>NZ_CP038853.1:0-2400000 GCF_004792415.1 Pantoea vagans | reverse complement strand
GTCTGGTTACTCGATCCACACAGTTAATAGTCAGGGATTACTTATGTTCTCACGCATTACTGCACAGCTGCCGGCGGACGGCCTGCTGTTCCATACGCTCACGGGCACCGAGACGCTGTCCCGTCCGTTTGTACTCACCGCCGAACTGCTGGCCACCGACGCGCGCATCGACCGTCACGCCCTGCTGGGCAAGCCGGTCACCTTTTCGCTGCCGACCGATGGCCTGATGAGCGCGCTGAGTCCGCGCTACCTCAACGGCAAAATCACCCGGGTGGCGGTGCGCAGCCAGGAGCTGAGCGGCACGCGCTACGCGGTCTACCAGCTGACGGTCGAGCCGGACCTGTGGCCGATGCGGCGTGACCGCAACCTGCGCATCTTCCAGAGCCAGACGGTGCCGCAGATTGTGCAGACGCTGCTGAAGGAGTACGCGGTCAACGTTGAGACGCGGCTGGCGGGTAACTACCGGGTGTGGGAGTACTGCGTGCAGTATCAGGAGAGCAGCCTGGACTTTATCAGCCGCCTGATGGAGCTGGAGGGGATTTACTACTTCTTCCGCCACGAGGCGGACAAGCATACGCTGGTGCTGTGCGACGCGCCGGACCAGCATCAGGCGTTTCCGGGCTATGAGACCATCGCCTATCACGTCACCCCGTCGGGCGGGGTGGTCACGGAAGAGGGCATCAGCCAGTGGTCGCTGGCCGAGAGCGTGACGCCGGGCATCTACAGTACCGACGACTACGACTTCCGCAAGCCGAACGCGTGGATGTTGCAGGCGCGGCAGAACCCGGCGTCGCCGGTGCCGGGCTCGGTGGACGTTTATGACTGGCCGGGTCACTTTGTCGACCACAGCCACGGTGAGTCTTACGCGCGCATCCGCCAGGAGGTGTGGCAGGCCGAGCACCACAGCGTCAGCGGGTCGGGCACGGCCACCGGCATCACGCCGGGCTTTACCTTCTCCATCATTAACGCTCCGCACTTCAGCGACAACGGCGAGTACCTGGTCACTTCAGCAACCTATGACTTCGCCGAGAACAGTTACGCCAGTGGCGATACCGGCGACAGCCGCCACAACATCAGCTTCACGGTGCTGCCGTCGTCGGTGACGTACCGCACGCCGCCGGAGACGCCGTGGCCGAAAACGCACGGCCCTCAGACCGCGAAGGTGGTCGGGCCGAAAGGTGAGTCGATCTGGACCGACCGCTATGGCCGGGTAAAGGTGAAGTTTCACTGGGACCGGCTGGCGAAGGGCGACGACACCAGCTCCTGCTGGGTGCGCGTCTCCAGCGCCTGGGCCGGTCAGGGGTTCGGCGGGGTGCAGATCCCGCGTGTTAACGACGAAGTGGTGGTGGACTTTATTAACGGCGACCCGGATCGTCCGCTGATCATCGGCCGCGTGTATAACGAGGCAAGCATGCCGCCGTGGGCGCTGCCAGCGGCAGCGACGCAGATGGGTTTTCTGAGCCGGTCGAAGGATGGCACGGCGGACACCGCGAACGCGCTGAGGTTTGAGGATAAGGCGGGTGAGGAACAGGTCTGGCTGCATGCTGAAAAGAACATGGACACTGAGGTGGAAAACAATGAAACCCACAGTGTTGGCAGCAACCGGACCAAAACCATCGGCGGCAATGAAACCACCGAGGTGAAGAAAAACCGCACTGAAACAGTCGATCAGAATGAAACCATTACTGTTCATCAGAACCGCACTGAGACGGTGGATGGTAATGAAACCATCACCGTGCATAGCAATCGCACCGAAACGGTCGATCAGAATGAGAAAGTGCGGATTGGCCAGAATCAGTCGGTAACGATAAATGGCAATCAGACACTGAAAGTGGATCAGGCGAAAACTGAAACGATTGCTCTGGCATCAATGCTCAATGTCGGCCTGGCGCAGAACACAAATATCGGGGCAGCCTATGTGCTCAATGTCGGCGCTGGCTGGATGACTAATGTCGGCGCAATGCAGATGCACAATGTCGCTATGAAATATTCGCTCAATGCCGGGCGGGATATCGCACTTTCTGCCGGAACAAATGCAGAGTTCAGTGCGGAAGACAAAATCACCCTGGTATGTGGCGAATCGATGATTGTGCTTGAGCAGAATGGCACCATTACCATCAGCGCGAATAAAATCAAGCTGGTTGGTGAGAAGGTGATTGATATCGACGGAACACAGATAGACATCAACTGATTATGGAAAACTTTGCCAATTTAACAGCCTTTCCTGCATTACTCTTTGATTCCTTAGATCAACACGACCACGGCTTTTCAACAGTCGTTGCCCGTCTTAGCTATGATCTGGATATAAAAAGTGGCGAACTGGTTTTCTGTGAGGATCAGGGTGAGCTGGTTGAGCAGGACAGCTATTTCGCTGAGCAGGGCCGGAGTAGTGTCCGATTTGAAAGCGATTTGGCCCCCTATAAACCACGTATGGATGTGGTCATTAATGCGACGGCCTGGGCACCTGAAGATAAGCCAGTAAAAAGTTTTACCGCTGGCGTTCAGTTAGGGGATTTTACCCGTCTCATCAAAATTAATGGGCCGCGTGAATGGCGAAAGATGATTGCGACCTGGCAGCTGAGTGAATCTCAACCGATAACATCGCTGGATCTTCGCTATGAATACGCCGCGGGGGGATTCTACTCTTCAGAAGGTGAAAAAATTATTGCCTCTCCGGTAAACAGTGTTGGGATGGGATGGTATCCTCCCGAAGTACTGAAAAACCTGAAAGCCCAGCGCCTGACTGCCCCACAGATCGAGTGGCCAACACAGCCAGTACAAAAAATTGATCAACAGTCATCACCTGCGGGTTTTGGCTTTTTTGGACGGGGCTGGCAAGGAAGGATTGAACTGGCTGGACGCTACGATGAAAAATGGCGAAAAGACCGTCATCCTTTGCTGCCGCAGGATTTTAACTTTGCTTACTGGAATGGCGCGCATCCCTTAATGCAATTTCCCCTACCGGAACCACTCAAAAGTGTACCTGTAACGCTGCGTTATTTTATTTCATCCCGTGAGATTGAGAATCAGCAAATTCATTTGCAGGTCCCCGTGGAGTCACTTTTTGTCTTTATTACCACGGAGAAAGGGGCTGGAGTGGCAAAAGATATGGTCCTTGATACGCTGGTTATCGACCTGAATGAGCGAAAAGTACATTGTAGCTATCGTACTGTAATTTCGGAACTTATGGAGCCGGCCATGACCGAACTGCGTTTCATCAAAGCGGAACAACGCCAGCAACAGCTGGAGCTTGCCGCAAGCCATAATAGTCACTCTGCTTCACGCCAGTTTGTGCCGTTACCACCGAGTCTGTTGGCGAAATTACACCAGGTGAAAACGAATGGCTGAAAATTACGCTGCCCGTAAAGATGGTGCATACAAAGTAGTAGGCATGGCACCTGACCTTTGTTTTACGCCGGGATCGCAATCTCCCGTCCCCTATCCTGTACAGACCACGCTTGGCTCATCTGCGTCCACAATCAATTCTGTCAAATTTAATGGGCATCCTGCCTTTGTATTCAATCAAAGTTTTGTGCCCAAAACGATTGGAGATGCAGCAGGAACTAACAAGGGTGTTACCAGCGGAACGGTGGAGGGCAATTGTTGGCCGATTGAACACAGTCCTGATACCAACATAGGCGGTTTCAGAATTATCAGAGTTCAGGATATGTTTTTCATGAATGGCAGTTTCTTGCCAGGCATGCTCGGAATGTCCAAAAGTCAACGATGGAAATATCGTAAGCATCTGATTGAATTAGGAAAGAGCAGTAGCAACAAGGATGTGCAGGCTGCAGCAAATCGTCTCGAACTGGATAACACCGCCGTTGAAAAAGCTCGTTTAGCCTCAGTGATTTATGATGGAGGAGATCCATCGGAACCAACTCCCGGTATGCCTGAAGGATGGACTGATATAAGTAATGATTCAGAGGCATTAAGTAAAATAAATTTGAAACCTGAAAATCTTATTGCTGACGGGGCTCCGGGGTTCAGAGCCAGAGTTTATGCGCCGGATCCGGCTGTATTTGGTGATGATATGAAAACATCTGTCGTTTTCCGAGGTACAAGGCAGAGTGAGATTGAAGACTGGAAGGCGAATTTCAATCAGGGAGTTGACAAAGAAACGGGCTATTATAGTCAGGCGGTTAAGATCGGCTCGCGTTTATCTACAGCGGATAACGTTGATGTTGTAGGGCACTCTCTGGGCGGTGGGTTAGCATCTTCTGCGTCAGAAGCGGGGAAGGTTAAAGGATGGACATTTAATGCTGCAGGATTAAACCAGAATACTGTCTCACGATATTCCGGTTCACCGGGTTCCGGGGATGCAAAGAATATCGATGCATTCAGAGTGAAAGGAGAGATACTGACTGATGTTCAGGAGAATAGTCCTGGAAGGTTGCTGGAGTTTGGAATGAAGTATGGGCCAGGGCTGGCTATGTTAAAAGCTTATATTGCAGGAAAGGCGCCTGACTCTGTAGGTATCAGGCACAATCTATCCGGCGGAGAAGGCAATCCTGTCACGTTGCACGGCATGGAGCAGGTGATACATTGTCTGGAGTTAGAAAAGAGCCACGATATAGCAACGATTACAGGAGGAAAAATTTGAACATTCTAAGAAAGATGATTTTTTTGCCTTTTTTATTTTCGTTTTTAACATTACAGGCTTGTGGTGATATGAAAAAGATCCATCCGGAAGAATATTTCTCAGGCAGTCAGTTACAACTCGCGCAGGCAATTGAAGATGGTAATGTTGATGAGGTGGAAAAGTTATCAACGCAGACTGATCTTAATAAACCTGGCGAGAAGGATTTGACGCTTTTGTATTATGCCCTCAGTGAAGCTTCAAAAAAGGACGTTAACAGACTCAATGTAATGAGTGTTCTGGTAAAGCATGGCGCCGATCCTGTTCAATACGTTGCCGATATGGGTTCTGTGGCAAGTAACACAGCGGGATATTCAGATCCTGCTTTTGTCAAAGCATTGATTAAAGGAGGGATGGATAAAAATGCGAGATTTGACAGCACGCCGATAATATTTTATGCAACTAATGAAAAAGCCTTCCCGACTCTGAAATATCTTGTAGAGATTGGTACTGATGTCAATGCAAAAGATAGCTTAGGTCAAACGGCAATTTTTCAAGGTCTGTATGGTCAACAATATGATCAGGTTGAATACCTTCTCAATCATGGCGCCGATGCAAATATTACTGATGTTAACAATGTAACTTTTAATCAGCTACTGGATAAAGTAATGAGTAATACAAATAAAGATAATGTAAAAGCTATTGATAAGTTGAAAGAGATAAAAGCGCTGGCACAAGCAAACCGATAGGGTTTTGGGACAGGCTGAGTGGTATGGGTTAGTTGCACTAAAATCGTCAGACTATTTTAGTGCAACTAACCCATACCACTATAGTCAGACTACAAAAACAGCGTCACTGTCACTATTCGGAATAAGTTCTTTGATTCTGCATCGGCTAGCCTTTGTGGCAAACTCTGGTTACTGCGCTTTTATTCTCACCTCGCTCCCGCAATGATTAAATGCAGACTGGGCTGACTTTTCATATTATCGCGCCGCCTGATGTGATCATCTAATTTCCGGCTAAATTCGTTTTATCAATACCTTTATTCTTCATCCTGTAAATATTCGCACGGAGCTCCAATGGCAACCGGAAATACGATTGGTAAATTACAATATGCGCCTGCGCCACAAGGCCATGTGGCGGCGGGCAGTGCCAACCCGCCGAAAAAGAAAAGCTGGTGGAGCAGTTATGGCGACTGGGTTCATACCGGTCTGGACGTGTTAGGCGCAGTTCCAATTGTCGGCACGGTGGCTGATGGCGCGAATGCTGCAATTTACACCGCAGAAGGCGATTATGGTAACGCAGCACTTTCAGCTGCATCGGCGGCGGCTAACTTTGTACCCGGTGGTGGGGCAGCGTTTAAAGCCGGTAAGCTGGCAGCAAAGGCTGGTAAAGCAGTAGAAGCCGCGAAAGTGGGCAAGGGTATTGTAAAAGAAGGTGCTGAACTGGCAGAAAAAGCAGCCGTCAAAGCTGAAACAACCGCCGCTAAAGCTGAAGCTAAAGCCGCTAAAAAAGAAGCTAATGAAGCTATCAGCGCTAAGAAAGCGGGTAGCGAAAAGGGAGGCAGTGACAAAGGACATGCGCAGAAAAAGACTGAGCCGTGCAAAATTCCGGCAAGGCCTCTGCCGCAAGTCGATATGGCGATTGGCAGTCCGGTTAACCCTGTACTGGGTATCAAACTGCTGTTCGGCCCTGAAGATAATGATTTCTCTTTTCCAGCCTCGGTCCCTCTTAACTGGCAACGCTACTATTTTTCCGATGAAATCGGCAATGGCTGGCTGGGACAGGGCTGGTCACTGCCCATCTCACAGGAAGTGCGTAAGAAAAATCATCTGCTGATATTGATCGATGAGCAGGGGCGCGAAATAGAGTTTCCTTATCCTGATACAGGACGCAGGCCACAACTTCATCGTTACGAACAACTCTATATCTCACAGCCACAGGCAGAGGAATTCTGCATTTCCGACGCAGATGAAAGTCAGCACTGGCACTTTACACATAAAGCTGAATCTGACCGCTGGCTGCTATCCGCCATCAGCGACCGTCACGGCAACCGCCTTATTATTCGTTACAACATTCTGCATCTGCCGGTGCAGATTGAAGACAGCGCCGGACGTCGTTTTAATATCAACTTCTCTCAGTTTGAATCGGACACGGGGAGCGCTTTTTTCCGTATCACCAGCGTCAGCGTCTGTTATCCGTCTGATCCTCTGAATGCCGAAATTCTGTGCCGCTACGATTATTCACCTCAGGGTGACCTGATTACCGTGCGCAATGAGCTCAACGAGGTGCTGCGTGAATTCCGGTACCGTAACCATATTATGGTGGCGCATCGCCGCGCGGGCGAAATGGAGTGTTTTTATCACTATGACACCTATGCTCCTGAAGGAAAGGTACTGGCACATCGCGACAGCCTCGGCGGGGAATGGCGTTTTGAATATAGCAGTCAGACTACAACGGTCACTGATGCACTGGGACGCGTGACACGCTATGACTTTGACGACAATAAGGAACTGGTTGGCTATCAGGATGCGATGGAAGGGCATATTCGTATCAGACGTAATGCCCGCGGTCAGATGACACAACTCACCGACCAGAGCGGCCGAATTACACGCTACCGCTATGATGAACGCGGCAACTGTACGGCCATCATTGAGCCAGATGGTCAGACTACACGTTTTGATTATCACGAACGCTGGAACACGCCGGTTCGTGTGATCAACATGCTGGGCGGCACACGTGAATTTATCTACGACTCAGCAGGAAACTTAATCCGTTTTTCGGATGAGATAGGACGCATTACAGAATACAACCATGATGACCGTGGCAATCTGGTCAGGGTACGTGATGCTGCGGCGGGCATACAAACGTTATGCTGGAACCAGGCCAACTTTCTTATCAGTCATACCGATTGCTCAGGTCGCACATCGACATTTGACTATGACAAATATGGCTGGATGAAGCAGCAGACGGATGCGGCAGGAAATCATACCCGGTTCTATAACCAATGGAATGGCCTGCCCCAGCGTATTGTGCATGCCGATGGTGGAACGGAAAGCTTTGAGTTTGACCGCTGGAAACGTCTGATTTCCTGGCAGGATCCTCTGGGGCAGGTTACGCGCTGGACGCTGGCTGCTGATGGCTTGCCGCTATCACGCACTGATGCACTCGGCCACAGCATTGGCTACGAATACGATCTGGCCCGTCGCCTGACCATACTGATTAATGAGAACGGTGCGCGATATACCTTTCGCTACGATGCCCGGAATAACCGGGTGGAGGAGCGCGGGTTTGATGGTTGTAAAACGCGTTATAAATATGATGACAGTGGCTGGCCGCTGGCTCGTATTGAAGAAGGCGATGGCAGCGGGCAGGTAATCCACTCCTACTACCAACGGGATCCCGCCGGGCGATTGCTGGAGAAACTGGTGTCGCGCGGTGGAGATGCCACATGGCAACGTACCCGCTATCGTTACGATGCACTGGGACGCCTGACTGCAGGTGTCAATCACGGCGGTCGCTCTGAGCTGGAATGGGACGATGCCGGGCAGTTACTCGCTGAGCGGACGCTGGTTCGGGGTCACCGTTACGAACTGCGCCACAGCTATGATGAGCTGGGTAACCGGACGCACACTATCTTACCGGATGGGCGGGAACTAAAGCATTTTTACTACGGCAGCGGACATCGGGTCCAGGTTAACTTTGGTAACCGGGTCATCAGTGAAAGCGAACGTGACGTTATGCACCGTGAAGTGCATCGCACCCAGGGCGCAATCACCAGTGAATATCTGCACGACGAGATGGGAAGGCTGATAAGCCAGCGTGCTGGCCGTGGCGCGCAGTCAGCGGTGGCACGCGAGTATGTCTGGCGGCACGATGGCCAGCTGACGCAGATGACGGACAAATACACGGGCGATTATCGCTACGAATATGACGCCCTGGGACGGATGACGCGGGCACGTGATGAGCATTTCACCTTTGATCCGGCACACAATCTGCTGAGTGATTCGCAGGCGCAGCCCCTGCAGGATAACCGACTCAGGGTTTATGAAGATAAACGCTGGACCTATGACGGCTTTGGTAATGTGACGCGCAAACAGAGTGGCCGCCACACAGACCAGCGGTTTATCTGGAACGCTGAACATCAGCTGACCGAATCGGTGAGCATCCGAAACGGAAGCGAGCAGCGAACCACCTACGGCTATGATGCGTTTGGACGTCGAAGCTGGAAACGCGATGCTTTTGGTATCACGCGCTTTATCTGGGAAGGCAATCGCCTGCTGAGTGAGGTGAGAGGCTCGCGTCAGCACCTCTGGATTTACGAGGATGACAGCTTTGCTCCCCTGGCGCAGATCAGTCTGCAGCAGGGCGAGACGGAGCATGAAGCTGAGGTTAACTGGTATCACAACGATGTGTCTGGTCTGCCACGAGAGCTGACCGGTGCTGATGGCAGTGTGGTCTGGCGTGCTGTCTATCGTGCCTGGGGTAATACGCTGCGCACAGAGCAGGCCGCAGTGGAGAATACAGAGCCGGTTTATCAGCCACTGCGCTATCAGGGTCAGTATTTCGATGCGGAAACAGGTTTGCACTATAACCGCTTTCGCTATTATGATCCGGATGCGGGCAGGTTTGTGAGCCAGGATCCGATAGGGCTTGCTGGTGGGGTTAACCTTTATCAGTATGCGCCGAATCCGCTGAGTTGGGTGGATCCGCTGGGTCTTACTAAATGTTCGGCAGGGAAAGATAATAGTGCTCACAATGCAGCGGACTATCAGAAGCTTAAAGATTATTATACCCAACATGAAAAATATGGTGCTGGGGGCGTAAAAAAATTACAGAATGGCCGTTATCGTTTTTATGACGACATAAAACCATCTCGAAACCCAGGTGAGATGAAAGGTGCTAGGTTAGTCAGAGAATGGGATCCTTCTACAGGTAATAAACGTACATGGTATGAAACGGTAGACCATGCTGAAAATATAAGAAGTGTGGCTCCAAAACCTGTTACTCATGAGAAGAACCATCATATATTTGATATTGATGGCAATTATAAAGGAAGGAGGTGATTTTTGAGTATTAAAATTCAACGTATTGATATAATTGATAAAATATCAGATATATTGGCAGGTAATGCTAAGAGAGATGATGTGTCTGAATGGGCATTTAATATTTTTGATGATGACTCATTAAGATTAGAAGATCCCATTATTTTAAAATACTTAAAATTGCTAGGAGCTGTGGATTTACCTTCTTCAGATCGGGATTTTTTATATACGGATGATGATCTTCGCCACTGGATAAACGAAATTGAGAATGAATAATAAAACGGAAGCGATCTTAACGATCCTTCTGTCTTTTTAATTTTAGCTGTCTGCGGTCAGAATCAGTCACCCATATTCAACCTTCATGGTTTCCTTTTGACCGACCTCAAATCTCATCTCAGTCAGCGACTTCCCGGTAATATGTCCCGTTTCTTCTGAACGTAGCGGGCCACTTCCTCATGCAACGAGGCCATGCTGAGATCGTTGAGGATCAGCAGCATCGTGACACCAGGATAACCGACTCAGGGTTTATGAAGATAAACGCTGAACATCAGCTGACCGAATCGCTGAGCATCCGAAACGGAAGCGAGCAGCGAACCACCTACGGCTATGATGCGTTTGGACGTCGAAGCTGGAAACGCGATGCTTTTGGTATCACGCGCTTTATCTGGGAAGGCAATCGCCTGCTGAGTGAGGTGAGAGGCTCGCGTCAGCACCTCCGGATTCACGAGGATGACAGCTTTGCTCCCCTGGCGCAGATCAGTCTGCAGCAGGGCGAGACGGAGCATGAAGCTCAGGTTAACTGGTATCACAACGATGTGTCTGGTCTGCCACGAGAGCTGACCGGTGCTGATGGCAGTGTGGTCTGGCGTGCCGTCTATCGTGCCTGGGGTAATACGCTGCGCACAGAGCAGGCCGCAGTGGAGAATGCAGAACCGGTCTGGCAGCCGCTGCGCTATCAGGGTCAGTATTTCGATGCGGAAACAGGTTTGCACTATAACCGCTTTCGCTATTATGATCCGGATGCGGGCAGGTTTGTGAGCCAGGATCCGATAGGGCTTGCTGGCGGGGTTAACCTTTATCAGTATGCGCCGAATCCGCTGAGCTGGGTGGATCCGCTGGGGTTGAGTAGATGTAAAGATAGTTACGAACAAGCTAGAAACAAAGCATTAAAATGGCTTGAAGAAAGAGGCTTTAAGGCTGAGAAAGTTAATACTGGAAAATTCGGCGCTACTAAAGGCAAGCCTGTAGGAATGACAACCGCTGACGGCAAAACTGGATTTAGAATCGAGTATGACGAGCGTAGCGGCGCTCATATAAATGTATTCAGTGGAAAAGAAAAAGGTGAACACTATCTTTTTGAAGCGACAGAATCATCAGTGAAAAGACTATAAAAATTGTTTAACTTACCGTCAAAGTCGTGGAGAGGAAAATGAATTTAGAGCAAGAGGTATTGTTGGCGATGGATAATTTTCATCCCAAGCCAACAATAATTAATGAATGGGAGCCAATTGCTGATGTGCTCTCTGAGTCGTTTAATTGGAAAGGCTCAAAAATAGACTGGAAGTGTTTGGAGTTACATATTGATAAGCCGATTGATTTCAAATCTACCCAAATTGAAAAAGAAGTTGAAGAATTCATTAAAGAAAGTGGGTTATATAAATTTATAAATGAGGGTGAGATAATTTATTATGTTAATGACTCGTCGCTTGATTTTGCAGTTTCGCTTGGTTCGAAAATATTCCTGTCTTTTGTGATCTATGTAATAGATAACATCCCTCAGCATCATTATTTTTTTGATGAGGGAGCGAATTGGTGTTTTGCTATTACTGCAGAGGGTTATCTTGACTTTGGTGTTAAGGGTTAATTCTAATGGTTTTTTATATTAAGTTACTATAGAGTGAGCTTTTGGTTGGTCTTTATATATAAACAAGTTGGGACTAGTAATTTTTAATTTAGATCTGCCTTTGCTCTCAAACGAGAATGATACATTTTGGTTATGATAAATAAAGGAGAATATACCGCTCTTGACTACATTAACGATGCTATTGATATCACTAATCAAAGAGCCTTAGATAAGCCTGATTTTACAGTTTTTCAGGTTGCTCTGAAACAGCTTGTTTATGTAAAAAAATATTAACTGGTGAAGAAAATGATAAAAGTGTTCTGCATAGTATGAATCTGGGGAGTCTGGCTTCCAAAGAGTTTGATACAACTGACCCAGAGCTTGCTAAACATCTTTCAAACGCAAATTATATTGCCTCTCAAATAGGTGCTGGGCTAAAAGTTAGCCTTCCTCATCAAACCGATCCAGAATATGAAAAACGTAAAAAAAGATATTTAAAACCCCGGAATTAAATGGGTATTGATATATTTATGTTTAATAAGAGCGTAAGTAAATAAAATGCGGTGATGATATAAAATTTATTCCTGTTTATTTAATTTCATTTGGTTGTGTTCTTTCAATTTTGTTGAGGATGTAAATTTATAAGAAGGTTCTATGATTGATCTTAGGTCTGATGATGATGTGCTTTTCATTTATGCCAGACGTTACGCTCATTTAATACCCCAGGCGTCACGGCAGTTGATGAATAGAATGTCTTATGAACAAAAACCTTTACGCGCTAAACCTGAGGACGCTCTCAAGCCAGAATGGGCAAAATCTTTACCTCAGAAAATTACTGATGAACAGGCATTAGATAAATGTCAGGGCGCTTTAATGGGGTTGGCGGTTGGAGACGCTATAGGCACAACGCTAGAATTTATGCCAAGAGATAAAGCTCGCGTTGATGACATGGTTGGCGGGGGACTTTTCTCTCTTAAACCCGGTGAGTGGACTGATGACACCTCAATGGCGCTGTGTCTCGCTGAAACTTATATTGAAAGCAATAAATGTGATATTACATTGTTCCGACAAAAGCTACTCAACTGGTATAAGGATGGGACAAATAGTTCTAATGGCGTATGCTTTGATATAGGTAATACAACGCGCTATGCACTTGAGCAGTTTGTCCTTCATGGACCAACCTGGATGGGGAATACTTCTCCTGAGACTGCAGGGAATGCAGCATTAATTCGCCATGCACCTACTGCTATTTTCAGAAGGAAATCGTTTATTGCCGGTTGGCGAGATGCGATACTACAGAGTGAGGCTACACATTGTGCCGCAGAGTCTATAGATAGCTGTCGCTTTTTTAATGTTATGCTTCATTACATCTTAAATGGTTACAGTAAGAGTGAGAGCTTTGCTCCTCATCTTATGGGATCAACATTACGTGTATTGATCATCAATGCCGGTGAATATAAAGAAAAGCATCGTGATCAAATCCGTTCTTCTGGCTATGTCATCGACACCCTGGAAGCAGCATTATGGGCCGTCTGGCATACAGACAATTTCAAAGATGCCATTCTGCTGGCGGCAAATCTTGCTGATGATGCTGATAGTGTAGCGGCGACGGCAGGTCAGCTAGCGGGCGCATTGTATGGACTGTCAGGCATTCCTCAGGAATGGGTTAATAAAATAGTCGATAAAGACAGAATTCTTTCGATGGCAGAAGAGCTGTTTCACCTTGCACCGGAAGAAACGGATTAATTCTGACATCCTGTATTTCAGTAGGTAATTCGCTGATATAACCCGGCAGGGTCGCTGGCATTCGTCATGAATGCTCTCACCAGCGGCCCGGCGTCAGTTACTCCGTAAGCCATTTTTTCCCCTTGCCCATATCCATCTCTCCACCTCCAACACAATCTTTTTCCTATGACCCACCCCTCCATTTACTTCATTCCCTGTCCCAAACCCCCTGAAAAACCCACCCATCATCACTATTACCTCTGGCTATAACCTGCCGTTATACCCTCCTGCTAAACAAGCATTCGTCACCTTTCAGAACGCATGAAATAGTGGTTTCAGAACCTGATCTTTTGGCTGAAACGAGAGACAACATGCTAATCCCACAACCCTATTTACTCTTTCTTGGCGATGTTACCGATCCCCTTGCGGCAAAAACGGCGCGCGGTATTCATATCTGGCGGCCTGAGCAGTGCGTTGGCGAAATTAAACTGCCGGGCTGCACGGTCAGTCTGGGTCTGGATGAACTGGATATTCCCGGTGCCAAAGCGCGCGGTGCGAAAACCCTGGTGCTGGGTACGGCCAATGCCGGCGGCTATCTGCCAGCGCACTGGCTGGAAACCATCAAAAGCGCCATCAAAGCAGGCATGAATGTTGCCAGTGGTCTGCACCATCGGCTGGTGGATGAGCCGGAACTGGTCGCGCTGGCGCAGGCTTCTGGCGTCGAGCTGTTTGACCTGCGTCATATGCGTCCGGCGCTTAATGTTGGCAGCGGCAAGAAGCGCACAGGTAAGCGCATCCTGACCGTCGGCACGGACTGCTCAGTAGGCAAGATGTACACCTCCCTGGCGCTGGAAGCGGCGATGCGTGCGCGCGGCCTGAAGGCTGATTTTCGCGCCACGGGGCAGACCGGCATTCTGGTCGCAGGAGAGGGCATTGCTGTGGATGCGGTCATCGCTGATTTTATTGCCGGTGCAGCAGAAGCGCTGTCACCGGCGAATGACGCTGATCACTGGGATATCGTCGAAGGGCAGGGCTCGCTGTTCCATCCCTCTTATGCGGGCGTCAGCATGGGGCTGATGCACGGTGCGCAACCACACTGGCTGGTCATGTGCCATGAAATGGGACGTCCTCATATGCGTCATCTGCCACACCAGCCAATGGTCAGCCTGCAGGCGTGCGTGGAAGCCAATCTGCGTGCCGCACAAGTGACCAGTGAGTCTGTTCAGCTGGCGGGCTTTGCGATCAACACCTCCAGTTACAGTGAAGAAGAGGCGCTCGCTTATTGCGCCGAAATCAGCGCGGAGTTCGGCTTACCGGCTACGGATCCTGTGCGTTTTGGTATTGATGAGATCGCCGCACTGCTTCAGGAGCGTGGCTGAAATGCGACAGTTGCAGATTGAGGTGGTGGAGCTGCCGCTGGCGCGACCCTTTGCTATCGCACGCGGTACCCGCACCGCCGTGACGGTCGTCCGGGTCACGCTGGAACAAAACGGGTTCATCGGGCAGGGCGAATGTACCCCGACGGCCCGCTACGATGAGACGCCCGACAGCGTTCAGGCCCTGCTCGAAGCGATTCGTACTGAGGTGGAATCGGGCCTGAGCCGTCACGATCTGCAACACCACTTACCGGCCGGTTCTGCGCGCAACGTGCTGGACTGTGCGCTATGGCGACTTGATGCCGCACGGGCGAATCAGACGCTGTGGCAAAAGAGCCAATGTGCTCAGCCACCGTCGGTGGTGACGGCAGAGACCCTTAGCCTTGATACGCTGGAAAACATGGCTATCGCGGCGGCAGATGCCGTCTCACGTGGTGCCATCCTGCTCAAAATTAAGCTCGACCGCAGTGAGATTCTGGAAAAAATGGCGGCGATCCGCGCGGCGGCACCGCATGCCACGCTCATTATCGATGCCAATGAAGCCTGGTCGGGGCTGGAACTGGAAAGCCTGCTGGTGGCACTGAAAACCTTCAACATCGCGATGGTGGAGCAACCCCTTCCCGCGGGGCAGGATCATGACCTGCAACGCTTTAAGCATCCCATACCGGTCTGTGCCGATGAGAGCTGCCATACGCGGGCGGATATTGCCGGATTACGCGACCGCTACGAGATGGTCAATATCAAACTGGATAAGTGCGGTGGCCTGACCGAAGCGCTGGCGATGGTGGAAGAAGCCCGCGTCCACAAAATGCGCATCATGGTCGGTTGCATGCTGGGCTCGTCACTGGCGATGGAGGCGGCATTGCCCGTCGCGGTTAACGCTGAATTCGTTGATCTGGACGGCCCCATCTGGCTTGCCGCCGACAGTTCTCCTTTTCTGAGCTACTCCCAGGGCCGTATCTGGCTATAACACTTTGAGGCGACGATGACGGACACACAACGTACTTCCCCGGCAACCCGCGCGGCCTCGCCATCTCCCGTGCTGGCGATTCAGGACCTTAACGTCTCATTTCATGGACGCAGCGGTGAGAATCAGGCACTCAAGGGCATCAGCTTTGCCATTAATCCGGGTGAAATTGTCGCCGTGGTGGGTGAAAGCGGTTCAGGTAAATCGGTCACGTCGCTGGCGGTGATGGGTCTGCTGTCCGGCAATGGACGTGTCGATCGCGGCAGCATGCAGTTTCGTGATCGCAGCGGAAACCTGCACGCGTTAGAAACCCTGGACGAAGCACAGCGCCGCACGTTGCGTGGCAATGAAATGGCGATGATCTTTCAGGAGCCGATGACCTCGCTGAATCCGGTGCTGCGCATTGACGATCAGCTCACCGAGGCATTACGCGATCATCAGCAGTGCGACAGAAAACAGGCCCATGCCCGCGTACGTGAACTGCTGCGACAGGTGCGTATCGCCGATGTAGACCGCGTGATGAAAAGCTATCCGCACTCGCTGTCCGGCGGCATGCGGCAGCGTGTGATGATTGCGCAGGCGCTGGCCTGCGATCCGCAACTTCTGATTGCCGACGAGCCTACCACTGCGCTGGATGTCACCGTACAGGCGCGCATTCTCCATATTCTGCGTGAGCTGCAACGTGAGAAACAGATGGCGGTGCTGTTTATTACCCATGATATGGGCGTGGTCGCGGAAATCGCCGATCGCGTGGTGGTCATGCTGCGTGGCGAAGTGGTCGAGCAGGGAACCGTGTCTGAGATTTTTGCCTCCCCGCAGCACGCTTATACCAAAGCGTTACTGGCGGCCGTACCCAGACTCGGCGATATGCGGGAGCACGCATGGCCGCATCGCTTTCCTCTGCCTGGTGCGCGGGATGCTGCGCAAAGCGAACAGCAAACCGCTCGCTATGACACGGCACCGCTGCTGGATGTGCGTGGGCTGAAAGTCTATTACCCGATTCGCAGCGGCATTTTATCGGGCCTGACGCATCATGTGCATGCGGTGGAGCAGATTGATTTCACGCTGTGGCCGGGTGAAACCCTGGCCATCGTGGGTGAAAGCGGCTGCGGCAAATCGACAACCGGACGGGCGCTGATGCGCCTCATCAACAGTGACGCTGAAAGCATTCATTTTGAAGGAAAGGAGATCTCTGACCTGAAAGAGGCAGAGTTCCAGCCGCTGCGCCGTGAAATCCAGATGGTGTTTCAGGATCCCTATGCGTCTCTGAATCCCCGTCTGACAGTTGGGTTCACCATTGCCGAGCCGTTGCTGCTACATGGCATGGTCTCTTCGCTTGAACAGGCTTCTCCACAGATCGATGCGCTGCTCAAGAGCGTCGGCCTCCTGCCTGAGCACGCGCGTCGTTATCCGCACGAATTTTCTGGCGGTCAGCGTCAGCGTATTGCCATCGCCCGCGCCATGGCGCTGAAACCGAAAGTGATTATTGCGGATGAAGCGGTATCAGCCCTGGACGTCTCGATTCAGGCGCAGGTGGTGAATCTGATGATGGACCTGCAGCAGCAGACGGGCGTGGCATGGATCTTCATCTCTCACGACATGGCGGTCGTCGAGCGCATTGCGAATCGCGTCGCGGTGATGTACCTCGGCCAGATTGTCGAGCTTGGCCCGCGCCAGTCGGTCTTTAATCAGCCGCAACACCCCTATACCCGGCGTCTGCTGGCCTCCGTGCCGGTCGCCGATCCAGAGAACCGTCAGCCCCGTCTTTTCGATGACAGCGAAATCCCTTCGCCGTTACGTAAGGTGGGCGAAACGGTCACTAAACCCCGTTATCGCCAGGTTGCGCCCCTGCACTGGGTCGCTGACGGCATTGCATTGTAATTATCCTCAACGCCCAGGAGAATATATGAAAACGCTGTTTCGCCGTACTTCGCTGGCCCTCGCATTGACGACGACGCTGGTCATGACTGCGCAGGCACAGGATCTGCGCATCTCCATGTATGCCGATATTACGGGACTGGATCCGCACGACACCTCGGATAATGTCAGCTACTCGGTGCAGAGCGGCATCTTTGAGCGGCTGTTCCAGTTTGATCCGCAGATGAAGCTGCAGCCCTGGCTGGCGACCGGTTATACCTCCAATGACAGTGCCACCGAATTTACGCTGACGCTGCGCAAAGGCGTCACCTTTCAGGACGGTACCCCGTTTGATGCGGACGCTGTCAAAGCTAACCTTGATCGGCTGGCAGACCAGAAAAAAGGGCTGAAGCGTAACAGCCTCTACAAGATGATCGATAAGGTCACGGTGCTGGCACCCGACCAGGTAAAAATCGATCTCAATCAGTCGTTCGGCGCCTTTATCAACACGCTGGCGCATCCTTCGGCGGTGATGTGGAGCCCGTCCGTTCTTAAGCAATATCCGGACGAAGCGCAGTTGCGGCTGCATCCGGTGGGAACCGGTCCGTTTAAATTCGTCAACTGGACACCGGGCAAAGCGGTCACTCTGGCAAAGTATGATGGTTACTGGCAGCAGGGATGGCCTAAAGTCGACCATGTGATCTTCTCGCCGAGTCCGGAAGATGCGACCCGCGTCGCCGCGTTAAAATCGGGGCAGGTGGATGCCATCTGGCCATTGCCGTCAGACCTGATCGCGGCGGTGAAGCAGGACAGTCACCTTTCGATTCAGCGCGACCCCAGCATCTATCTCTACTACATGGCGATCAACACGCAGCATAAGCCGCTGGCCGATGTGCGGGTGCGTCAGGCCATCAACTATGCGATTGACCGTAATCTGTGGCTGAAAGTGGCCTTTGCCGGACTGGGCAAACCGGCCACCTCCGCGATGCCGGAAGGGGTGCAGTTTTATCAGAAACAAACCGACCCTGACTATCGCTATGCACCGGACGAGGCTAAAGCGTTGCTCAAAGCCGCGGGCTATCCGAATGGTCTGGATCTTAAGCTCTGGGTGACCAATGCCACGGCCAGCGTCCGTGCCGCACAGGTGCTGAAAGCGCAGCTGGCCACCGTGGGCATTCGTGCCACCGTAACACCGATGGATTCCGGCACGCGCAACGCGAAGCTGTGGGGCGTAAAGGATCCGAAAATGGCGGAGTTTGACCTCTATTATGGCGGCTGGTCGACCTCTACAGGCGACGCCGACTGGGCGCTGCGTCCGCTGTTTGCCACCGAATCCTGGGTGCCGACCTCCTACAACGTCTCCTACTTCAGCAACCCGGATGCAGACAAAGCGATTGCGGCCGGACTGGCGACCGCCGATCCGGCAAAGCGCGGCATCGCCTATGCACAGGCGCAGACGGTGTTGTGGAAAGAGGCACCGGTGGCGTTCCTTGGCACGCCAGACAACCTGGTGGGCAAGCGCAACACGCTGAGCGGCGTTTCGATGCTGCCTGACGGCAATTTGCTGTTCACTCAGGCGTCCTTTAAATAAGACGGTTCCTTCTTCATCGTCCCCTGTCCGGAACCGGTCGGGGACGTGAGGAGGCCAGTCGCACCTCATTTCAGGGAATGGCATGTTTGCATACATCCTTCGCCGATTGCTGGAGATGATCCCGGTTTTGCTGGTGGTCTCGTTGCTGGTTTTCGGTTTTATCAAGCTCATGCCGGGCGATCCGGCGCGCATTTATGCCGGACCGGATGCGCCCATTGAGGCGGTCGAGGCGGCGCGTCAGCATCTCGGGCTGAACGACCCGCTGCCGCAGCAGTATATCCACTGGATCGGCAGCCTGTTGCAGGGCGATCTGGGCACGACCTATCGCACCCAGCAACCGGTGCAGGAAGTGATCAGGGAGGGCTTTATGCCGACGCTGTGGCTCGCCTTAGCGGGTTTCACCTGGTCCGTTATGCTCGGATTGTTGTTTGGCGTGATGGCGGCCCTGAAACGGGGGAAATGGCAGGACTGGACGCTGATGAGCGTAGCGGTCGGCGGCATTTCGATGCCGGCCTTCTGGCTGGGGCTGCTACTGATCCAGTTCGTCGCGATGCCTTTCGGGCTGTTCTCCGTCAGCGGCTTTAACAGGGCCAGCGATATTGTTCTGCCCGCCATCACGCTGGGTTCATCGGTGGCAGCGGTCATGGCGCGCTTTACCCGTTCGGCCTTCCTGGAGGTGGCGCAGGAAGATTACGTGCGTACCGCTAAAGCCAAAGGGCTGCGCAACCGCCTGGTGACGTGGAAACATGTGATGCGCAATGCGCTCATCCCGGTGATTACCATGCTGGGTCTGCAGTTCGGTTTTCTGCTGGGCGGATCCATCGTCGTGGAGAGTGTTTTCAACTGGCCGGGATTAGGCTGGTTACTGATTGAATCGATCAAAGCGCAGGATCAGCCGGTGATTCAGGCGCTGGTGATGCTGTTCGTGTTTGAGTTTATTGTCATTAATCTGCTGGTCGATCTGCTTTACGCGGTGGTCAATCCGACCATTCGTCTGCGACAGGAGCCGAAATGAGTAGTCAATCGCTGACCGAAAACCCGCCTCAGATCATTCGTTCGCCGTGGCGTGATTTCCTGCATGCCTTTGTGCGTAACCCGCTGGCGCTGGTCTCTGGTGGTTTTGTGCTGCTGTTAATGGTGGTGGCGATTTTTGCCCCCTGGCTGGCACCCTGGGATCCCATGGTCCCGGACTGGATGGCGCTGTCGTCGCCGCCTTCCACGGCACACTGGATGGGGACCGATGAGCTGGGGCGCGACCTGCTCAGCCGCATTATCTATGGGGCGCGTATCTCGCTCTATATCGGCGTGCTGTCCGTGACGATGGGCATGCTGGTCGGGGTGATGCTGGGTTTACTGGCGGGCTATTACGGCGGTTGGATCGATATGCTGATCATGCGCGGTGCCGACGTCCTATTCGCGTTTCCCGGCATGTTGCTGGCCATTGCGGTAGTGGCGCTGCTGGGAACGGGTCTGAACAACGTCATTATCGCGGTTGCGGTCTTCAGCGTACCGGTATTTGCCCGTATCGTGCGGGCGTCGACGCTCTCTCTGAAGCAGGCTGCCTATGTTGAAGCCGTGCGCTGTGCCGGTGCGCCAGACCGCGTGATTATTCTGCGGCATATTCTGCCCGGCACGCTCTCCAGCGTGATTGTCTATTTCACTATGCGCATCGGCACCAGTATTCTGACGGCGGCAGGTCTGAGTTTTATCGGACTGGGCCCGGAGCCAGACGTGCCGGAATGGGGCAATATTCTGGCAATGAGCCGTAGCATGATGATGGCCGGTGCCTGGCACATGAGCGTATTTCCGGGGCTGGCGATCTTTATCACCGTGCTGGCATTTAATCTGCTTGGCGACGCACTGCGTGACACGCTCGATCCTAAACTCAAGGGCTGACGATGGATTTCCAACAATTGCAGCGCGACCTGCTGCTGAAGCGCTGGCGTGACAGGCGTCAGCTTGGGCAACCGCGAAGCGCATGCGGACCCACGAATCGCATCAGCGATGTTGCGGGTGTGCGTGTCGGACATGACACGCTGAATGAAGGTGAAAAGCAGACGGGCGTCACCGCTATCGTACCGCCGGGCGACAATCTGTTTATCACACCGCTGCCGTGCGGAGCTGAGGTCCTGAACGGCTTTGCGAAACCCGTCGGACTGGTGCAGATAGAGGAACTTGGCGTGCTTCAGACGCCGATTCTGCTCAGTAACACGCTGGCGGTCGGCACGCTGTTTACCGCGCTGGTGCGGGAGGCTATCCGTCGTAACCCGGAACTGGGACGAACGTTACCCACGGTCAACCCGCTGGTGCTGGAGTGCAACGATGGCTGGCTGAATGATATTCAGGCGCTGGCTGTCAGTGAGATGATGGCGCAGGCGGCGCTGCAGACGGCCTCCGCTGACTTCGCACGCGGCAGCGTCGGCGCGGGACGCGGGATGAGCTGTTTCAGCCTGAAAGGGGGCATCGGCACCGCCTCGCGGGTGATTCCCTCGCTCAGCGCCACGCTTGGCGTGCTGGTGCTGGCCAATTTCGGCGCACTGGAAGCCTTAACGATCGATGGCGTGCGGGCGGGGGAGATGATTGCGCCGCTGCTGACGGGGCACACATCGCAGCTGGATGCCGGTTCTGTCATCATCATTATGGCCACAGATGCACCGCTGGATGCCCGTCAGCTGAAGCGCATCGCGAAGCGGGCCGGTGCCGGTCTGGGACGGCTGGGCAGTTACTGGGGCCACGGCTCAGGGGATATCGCGGTGGCGTTTTCCACGCAACCGCTGCCGCAACCGCCGCAGGACGACACGCTGGAGCCGCTGCTTGCCGCGGCAGCAGATGCAACTGAACAGGCGGTACTGGATGCCTTACTTAGCGCCGAGGCCGTTACCGGCTTTCGCGGTCACCATCGCCCCTCACTGACGCAGATTCTGGACAGGTTAACCTCATGAAAATTTTTATCTCGGCCGACATTGAAGGTATTGCGGGCGTCATGCGCCCGGAGCAGTGTACACTTGGTCACCCGGAGCATCAGATCGCCCGTGGTCTGATGGAGCAGGAAGTGAATGCCGCGATTGAGGGGGCGTTCGCAGGCGGGGCAACGGAAGTGGTGGTAGCAGACAGCCATGCGCAGATGACCAATTTACGTGCGGAAAATATCGATCCCCGCGCCCGACTGGTGCAGGGCAAACCTCGCTGCCTGTCGATGGTGGAAGGGATAGAACAGCAGCGGTTCGACGGACTGTTTCTGGTGGGGTTTCACAGTGCAGCAGGTGAATCCGGCGTACTGGCGCATACCATTAACGGTCGGGCATTCTGGCGAATCCATATCAATGGCCTGGTGATGGGCGAAACCGATATCTATGCCGCCGCCGCCGCTGAACAGGGTACGCCATTGCTGCTGGTCACCGGCGACGATCAGTTACAGAGCTGGATAGCGGACCACTACCCGGCGGTCGATTATGTCTGTGTAAAACGCGCCATTTCGCATACCTGCGCGGAATCCATCAGTCCACTGGCGGCACAGCGTGCGATCGCGGCCGCAGCGAGCGCTGCACTGCAGCATCCTTCTCAGGTGAACACGACCCGCCTTACAGCGCCTTACGCTATGCGGCTTCAGGCCACAAAACCGGTGCTGGCCGATCTGTTCAGCCTGATCCCTGGCGTCACGCGCCTTGACGCCGTTACCGTGGGCTATCAGGCGGAGAAGATGGAGACGTTAATCAGCTTACTCAGTGCCTTCTCCTATCTGGCGAGTACCCAGTCGTAGCGACATCATTCCAGGGCTGCCTGTAACGTCAGCCCGTTTATCCCGCCTTTCTTTTCGCCTGATATCTGTACATATGCCCCATCCCCCGGACGAGTCAGGATCGCTGCTGGCTTCAGCCTGATGAACCCATACTTCTGAACCAAAGCTGCACCACGGCAGCGCGAGCCCCGCTCTCTGTAGAGGCTTCAGACGGGACTGCCGGATGCAAAAAGGTGCGTGACAGGTCGCTGAGCCTGCGCTGGTTTTGCGGTACAGTTTTTGCAACAGGGGAACAATTACTTTCACTCTCCGCCGGTGCAGCCTGTCGGAGAGGCCTCCGGGTCCGGTATTCCATCCAGGGTAAATCATCATGCGGCTCCGCCATATAGAGGTCTTTCAGGCCATCGTACAGACCGGCAGCATCAGCGCAGCGGCGCGGCTGCTGAATGTGTCGCAGCCGAATATCAGCCGTGTGCTGAATCACGCTGAACAGCAACTGGGATTTGCGCTGTTTGAGCGACGTATACAGGGAATGAGCGTGACAGCAGAAGGGCGACGACTCCTGCCTGAAATCGACGATCTCTGCCAGCGCCTGCAATCCATTACCCAGCTCACCGAACAGCTGCGGCGTGGTGAAGGGCAGTTAGTGCGCGTTGGCGCGGCTCACGCCTTTGGTCAGATGGTGATGGCCCCGGCGCTGGTCACGTGGCGGCAACAGATGGCTTCGGTCAGTGTCGAACTGGTCACCGAGCACTTCAGTACCTTATGCCAGATGATTCTGGACAATCAGCTCGACTTCGCGCTGGTCTTCGGTCAGCAGGTCGATGCGGATTTGCTGGCTGAACCTCTTTTTCAGTCTTCCATGGTGGCGCTGCTACCGCGTCATCATCCCCGGCATGAACCCGTTACGCTGCAATGGTTATGCGACAATAATTTACTGATGATGCAGGCGCAGGATCCTCTGGGACGCGTCCTGCATCGTGCGCTGCGTGATAAGAAACTGAATCCCGCCGTGTCGTTATCGATCAAAACCTATTCGGTCATTGCAGATATGGTGCTTGCAGGCGGCGGCGTGGGCGTCGTGGACCTCTTCACCGCCTGTCGCTATGCCGAACAGCTAAAGCTGCTGCCCATCGCGCAACCTCTGCCGTTTGAAGTAATGCTGATCAGCCGTCGTGACCAGCCTCAGTCGCAGTCTACGCTGCAACTGAAGCAGGTGATCCGTAACAGACTGTGGGAGATAGCCCGGCAGTGTGAGACGCAGTTCATGGGGGGCTGAATACGTGCCGATTTCGGGTGAAGAGCAGGTGAGAGGGTGGCGCTTAAGTTGCATCAGATTTGTTCACCGGGTTTTGGAGAATAAAAGAGCGGAGCTGGAACAACAGACCTTTTTTAAGGTGATGATTCCAGCGTTGCTGGAATGTGCGGACAGAGATTATTGAGACGGCGTTGAAATGAAAAAATCCACGCTACGGTGTGGATTTTAGGGAATCTTTCAGACTTCAAGGGGTTGCTAAATCCCATAAGCCAACAAAGTTAAATGAGGTGTACAGCGTGATCATAAAACCTACGATATCATCTTTCAAACATCTGAAACCAGCTACTGTGGTGGTGCTGTTCTGGTATCTTACTGCGTTGATCAGTATGAAGAAATCATGAAATACAAGAAAGGGCAGGAAGTCAATATAACTGGGAGTCATTTATGACATCGGAGATAGGGTGTTCAACACCCATTATAACGGAAATATGGCATGGAAGCTGATTGAAATGGATAATGAATTTATTAGATAAGAATAATGATTATGTAATTGACAGCAGAAGTTCTGCTATAGTTTATTTGAGTGTTTTTTTTCAACTAAACTTCTTGACTATATTATTAATGCTTTTACTTTAAATTAATTCCTACATTACATTAAAGTGAAGTGCTAAGTTTTTTGTTTTTTGTTATTTCAGGTGTATAGTTAACCCAATTGTTATGGATAGAGGTGGTTAAGATGGCAGGATTAAATACGTTTAAAAATTTGAATGTTAAATGTGAGAAGTATTATAATCTTCTTACAAAAACGATTCCCATTAAAAAAGTATTATCAGAAGAAAAAGTAATTGATAAGCGCAGGATTGGGTTCTATCTTTTTATTTTAGAGTCTTTTGGCAGAGGGAAAGATATCGTTGATCTTTCACAATGTATTATTGATTCTGATTTTAATGATATTGTTTATGGCGTGGGGCATGATGATCTTGGTATTGATGCTGTCCTGTTTGATGACGAAAATCAAGAGATAAACCTCTTCAACTTTAAATACAGAGAAAAGTTTAGCGCAACATCTACCCAAGCTATTAATGATCCTTTTATAAGCTCGAAGTATTTCAACGCAATTGAAACTGAAAATTTATCTGGTGTCAATGGAAAAGTAAAGGATTCGTTAGAAAGAATTATCGAGTTATTAAATGGCAATAATATATGGAAAATAACTTTTTACGCAGTAAGTAATGAGAGTAATAACATACGGCTAAACGATCCTCACTTGGATAGACTGAGGGATATATATGATCTTGAGGTGAAGTCAATATCATTAGATTATATTTCAGATATGATGTCTTTAAGGCCAGAGCCAATATGCGCATCAATACTATTCGATTCAAATTGTATTATGCCTTATGTTGAGCATGAGTTGTCATCTTCAAAATCCTATATAGTTAGAATGAAAGCCAGTGAATTAATAAGAATTACTTCAAGGAATTCTTCTTTAAGAGATGATTATAATATTGAAGATATACATCCTTTATCAAAAACTGAATTAGATTATGGTGTTTTGTTTGATAATGTTCGTGGTTTTGTTATGAACTCAAAATATAATGTAAACATAAAGAAAACACTAAGCAATAGTCCGTCAAAGTTATTTATGTATAATAATGGCATTACAATGGTAGCTAAAGAAATTCATTCTGAAGGTATCAATGGTAACAGAAAGCAAAAGATGAGGATAAATGATTTTCAGGTTTTGAATGGTGGGCAAACATTAAGGACTATTCACGATTTTAATAAAGAGTCGGAAAAAAATATAGCTGATATTCTTAATGAATGTGAAATTCTTGTGAGAATTTTCTCATCTAGCGGCAATGACAATACGATAAATAAGATTGCGGAATATACAAACAGCCAAAACTCAATTTCAACCGCCGATCTAAAATCTTTAAGTTCAGAACAGATCGATATTGAAAACTATTTATCTAATTATGACATCCTTTATTCTAGGAAGAGTGGCGATATAGGCGATAGCGATAAAAATTACAATTATCAAATCACAATGGAGAAATTTGGTCAGCTTTTGTTAGCGATTAAAAAAGGAGAGCCAGATAAATCATCAAATCATAAGCAATACATTTTCAGTAAATATTATGATGATCTTTTCTTAAATGGCTTTGATGTTTCCGAATCACTTGAAATTATCAATAAATATAAAAATTCAATTGCAGCATATTATAATCGGCCTGATGTCGTTTTTATGGAGCAAAAAATTTATTATTTAGTTTATATGATTAGCAAATATCCATCATGCAATGTTGATATTCTTATTAATATTCTTGAGGAAGAAATATCCTCTTTCCGTGAGGGTGATAAATCTTTATCAGATGCAAGAAAAATGATACAGGTGCGTTTCCGGGAGGGGCTTGAATTTTCTCTTAAACAAAAAATGGCAAGTCTTGGGTAACGTCAATGGAAGGGCTTAATTTTATTAAGCCCACTGAATATAAAAAATAGAAGCACATGGTTTACAGCATTTTAATACTTATTTTTTTTCATCAATTATTATCTTTTTTGGTGTTTTAGTGAACACTGACCAGTTTAAATCAAATGCTAGGCAGGATTTATCATCAACCCTTAAATAAGTTCTATTTTTCTCTTTTGCACCACAGTCCGATATGAACGTTGAATCTGCAAGCAACGCCAGTCTTATAAAATAGGGTGAAATATAAGCAGCGCCTATTGAGAAGGGAATAAGTAAAATCATTAGAAAATAAAACCTACTTGCGAAAATATAATATTCTGAACTTGTGATTTTATTTTTTAAATTGGCGGTCATGAAAAAGGATAGTTGAGCTAAGACCTGTATTGATAATAACAAAAAAAGAGAAATAAAGGCTATTAGTATATAAACTAATATGATGGACATAGGTATCGCCATAATTGCAGGTGCATATTTTAACTTGTCCTCGCTTATACCAATTGAGTAACTTAATATTTTAAGTGATAAGATATACGATAAAAACCAAATAAAGATATTGTAAAATTTTATCATGAATGCACTTTTAGTTATTATTATTAATTTTTTGCTGATGGGGTAAATTTCTTTAAGGCTGATTAAAAACATCAGTACAAAAGCACAATAAACATGTTGCCTTAATAGGAGGGCAGCAATAATCATATATGCTGCAAATGTAATGACATTATGCCTTTTTTCATACAGCCATTTTAAAGTGAGTATAAAAAATCTTTTCATTTTAAATATTCCAAGAAGATGCTATGGTTTGGTTTTTTGAGATATATAACTTGTCATTTGATGTTATATTTTATGGTCAAAATAAATGCTATCGGAGAAATGAATTTAAATTTTATTATATTTCTATTTGAAAAACAATATACCTACTTTACATGCTTGATTGCATTTATCGCGAGTTTAGGCTGGTTTAAACGTCGGGTGCTCACCCACCGCAAATATGTTGGATTTACCGCTTTTTAAACTGATAGTATCTTGCCTTACTGCCATTGAATTTTACTTCGAGATAAAGACCGCTGAAATCCTTGAGTCGATGGTTTTTTATTTCGGCTGGGTAGTGCGGCAGTGATTATTTGTGAGCATAACGGTGCCTTGTTTATTTTTAATATCGTTCTTGAACTCACTTAAATGAATGTGGAAGAATATTGTACTCATCCATGTACTCATTTTTGATTGCGTTGTTACGAAATGAAGTCAGACTTTATGAAATAAAAAATCCACGCCAGGGCGTGGATTTTAAATATTTTCGCGTCTTCATGAGATTCGTTGAAGCCTCATGAGACAACACATTTTATTTAGACGTTAAACAAAAAGTTCATCACATCGCCATCTTTCACGATGTACTCTTTGCCTTCTGAGCGCATTTTGCCGGCTTCTTTCGCGCCTTGCTCGCCTTTGTAAGCGATGAAGTCTTCAAACGCGATAGTCTGGGCGCGGATAAAGCCTTTCTCGAAGTCGGTATGGATTTTACCGGCTGCCTGTGGAGCAGTGGCGCCAACCGGGATGGTCCAGGCACGCACTTCTTTCACGCCAGCGGTGAAGTAGGTCTGCAGGTTCAGCAGCGAGTAACCGGCACGGATAACGCGGTTCAGGCCCGGCTCTTCCAGTCCCAGTTCTGCCATGAACTCTTCACGATCTTCATCTTCCAGTTCGGCAATGTCCGACTCAACGGCGGCGCACACCGGCACAACGACTGAACCTTCTGCTTCAGCAATCGCACGCACCTGATCCAGGTATGGGTTGTTCTCGAAACCATCTTCATTGACGTTAGCAATGTACATCGTTGGTTTCAGGGTCAGGAAGCTCAGATAGCGGATGGCCGCTTTGTCGTCAGCATCCAGATCCAGTGAACGCAGCATGCCCGCTTCAGAAAGATGTGGCAGGCACTTCTCCAGCGCAGCCAGCTCGGCTTTGGCATCTTTATCGCCGCCTTTGGCTTTCTTCTGCACACGCTGAATCGCACGCTCACAGGTTTCCAGATCGGACAGTGCCAGCTCGGTATTGATGACGTCAATATCTTCCGCCGGGTTCACTTTCCCCGCGACGTGGATGATGTTGTCGTTTTCAAAGCAGCGCACTACATGGCCGATCGCTTCGGTTTCGCGGATGTTGGTCAGGAACTGGTTGCCCAGGCCTTCACCTTTGGATGCACCTTTCACCAGGCCCGCGATATCGACGAATTCCATGGTAGTCGGCACCACGCGCTGTGGCTTAACAATCTCAGAAAGCTGGTCCAGACGCAGGTCAGGCATGGGCACCACGCCGGTGTTTGGCTCAATGGTACAGAACGGGAAGTTAGCCGCTTCGATGCCCGCTTTAGTCAGCGCGTTAAACAGAGTGGATTTACCGACGTTCGGCAGGCCCACGATACCGCATTTGAATCCCATGGTTTGATACCCTTTATAACTGGATGGACAGCGCGCCAGAGGGCGGACTGTCGGAGACGAATGGAAAAATTTCGCGCATTATACACGGAATCACGACGATTCGGGCGTTTAAGCAGGCCTGAAGGCGTGCAACCGGTTCATTGCCTTGATGCGATCCTCTTTCAGCCACAGTTCGGTGCAGCGCGCCGCCTCATCAATGGCATCATCAATCAGCTTCTGCTCGCTGGCGGGCGGCTTGCCCAGCACAAATCCGGTCACCTTGTTGCGATCGCCGGGATGCCCGATACCGATGCGCAGCCGATGGAAATTATTGTTGTTGCCCAGCTTGCTGATGATGTCTTTCAGGCCGTTATGGCCGCCATGGCCGCCGCCCTGCTTGAATTTTGCCACACCGGGCGGCAAATCGAGTTCATCATGCGCTACCAGAATCTCTTCTGGCGCGATGCGATAAAAGGTCGCCATCGCCGCCACCGCTTTACCACTCAGGTTCATAAAGGTGGTCGGCACCAGCAGGCGCACATCCTCACCGGCTATCGCCAGGCGGGCGGTGTAGCCATAGAATTTGCTTTCCTCTTTCAGTGACTGATTGTGGCGTTCAGCCAGTAGATCCAGATACCAGGCACCCGCATTGTGGCGTGTGGCGGCATATTCAGCGCCCGGATTGGCCAGTCCCACAATCAGTTTAATGCTGCTCACAATGATTATCCTGCTGTTATCGCGAAAGGGCGTTAGTTTACTTCGCCACAGGCGAGATGACAAAGCACAAGCATTGAAATGGTTCAGAACGGTGATTAATCATTTTCTATCTAAATCAACAGGCTGCATTCAGGGCCAGGTCATTCTTTATAGCTGATGTGTGATCCAGTCCGCAACGTGGACCCCAGCCATTGCCTAAACTTATGGCACTTAACATTGTGTGCGGTTATTAACTCATATGGATGGAGGTGCAGCATGAAACATCAACACTGCCGCGTAGCGGGTAACAGCTTGATGGTACTGGGATTAGTCACAATGGTGCTGGGTGTTGGGTTTTCAATCATGAACCAGCTGCCGACACTCGATTTGCCGCCGTTGCTGGCGCAGGCCGCGATGTTAGGCATCTTTATCGGTGCACTGCTGTGGCTGGTGGGAGCGGGTCTGAGTGGTCGTGAAAGGGTGGAAGATCGTTATTACTGGCATCGTCGTTATGACAATCGCTGCCGCCGGTCACACAATTCACACCACTAACTGATGGCTGCCGGGACCGGATGCTGCGCAGTGCAGTTCCGGCCACTGGCTTTGGCGTGATAGAGCGCCGCATCTGCCAGCGCCAGTAAACTCTCAAAATCCTGCTGTCCCTGCGTGACCGTGGCAAAGCCAATGCTGACTGAATAAGCAATTTCATTGGGTTGCGATGCACAGACCGCCAGCCGGATCGCCTCACACCATGCCTCTGCATCCCGTGCTCCCGCCGGAATGATGGCCGCAAACTCTTCTCCGCCCAGTCGTGCAAAACGCCCCTCAGCCGGTATCAATCCTCTGACTATTTCGCAAAAGTGAATCAAAATCTGGTCGCCCTGATGATGGCCATACCGATCGTTGATGCTTTTAAAATGATCGAGGTCGAACAGTATCGCGCTGAACGGCCGGTTCTGACGGCGGCAGCGCGCCACTATTTTCTCTGCTTCAGTAAATAAGGCACGGCGATTCCAGACGCTGGTCAGCGGATCGTGCAGGGAAGTGTGTTTTAACGCGATCTGCATCCGCTCATTCACCATGGCCAGAATGGTAAACGTCAGGCCGATGACAAACAGAATGGATTCCAGAATCACGTAAACCGAGAAATCCGACCCGCCAATCGCCCCAGGTTGCGTGCTGGGAATGGCGCTATCCAGAAACAGACGCGCCAGATGAAACAGCAGGTGGATCCACAGCAGCAACTGGGCAGGCCAGAAAGTGGCTTTCAGCGTGTCACGCGCCTGCCAGACCAGCTGGATCAGTGCGGCGGTATAGGCGACGCAGGCGATGCACAATACCAGTACCCGTTTGGGTAAGCTGTGATAAAACGCCGGAAAGTAGCAGAGGAGTGCCCAGAGCAGGGCACCCAATAGCCAGTGCGTGCCGATGGGTTTACCGCAGAAGCGCCGGAACGCATTTAATAATCCGCCATAAGCCAGCATCACTAACACATTGCCCACCGCAACCGGCAGGAAATGCAGGCCGCTGCTGCGCAGACTGCTTAAGAATACGGCAATCAGGGTGAAAACCAGTGACAGACAGGTGAAGCCAAGAACGCGGTCATAGTGCGACCCGACCCAGGCAAAAACCATAATGATGCTCAGAAACCCCAGCACATAGAGCTCGCAGACAAACAATGTGTAGATATCGAGGCTCATGGTGGCTGAATTCTGATGGGAAATGCGCAGCAAATTACCACTTAACGCTAAACGGCAGAAGCAGGGGAACATCGCGTTTTAGTAAAAGAGTGGGTGGCGTTGAAAATAGGGGATTAAAAGGAAATTTATCGGGGAAAAGTCAGAAAAAAAAGCGCGTTAATCCAGACGGCAGAGATAAAAAAACCGGGCACAGGGCCCGGTTCCGCGAAGATTAATGCTCGAACATCGCCGAGATCGATTCTTCGTTACTGATGCGGCGAATCGCTTCGGCCAGCATGCCAGATAAGGTCAGTGTGCGCACATTCGGCAGTGACTTAATCTCGTCAGAAAGCGGGATGGTATCGCAGACGATGACCTGGTCGAGTACAGATTTACGCAGGTTTTCAACCGCATTGCCGGAGAAGATCGGGTGGGTCGCGTAAGCAAATACGCGTTTGGCACCACGTTCTTTCAGCGCTTCAGCCGCTTTGCACAGCGTGCCGCCGGTGTCGATCATATCGTCGACCAGCACGCAGTCGCGGCCAGCAACGTCACCGATGATGTGCATCACCTGAGAAACGTTCGCGCGAGGGCGGCGTTTATCGATGATAGCCATATCGGTGTCGTTCAGCAGTTTAGCGATAGCACGGGCACGTACTACGCCACCAATATCGGGAGAAACAACAATCGGGTTTTCCAGACCGATCTGCATCATATCTTCCAGCAGGATCGGGCTGCCAAATACGTTATCAACCGGGACGTCGAAGAAGCCCTGGATCTGCTCGGCGTGCAGGTCAACCGTAAGAACACGGTCAACACCGACGCTGGAAAGGAAGTCTGCCACTACTTTTGCGGTGATAGGCACACGCGCGGAACGCACGCGGCGGTCCTGACGGGCATAACCAAAGTAGGGGATGACTGCGGTAATACGACCAGCAGAAGCACGACGCAGCGCGTCGACCATCACAACCAGTTCCATCAGATTATCGTTGGTGGGAGCACAGGTGGACTGGATGATGAAAATATCACCACCGCGTACATTTTCATTAATCTGTACGCTCACTTCACCATCACTGAAACGGCCTACAGCGGCGTCTCCCAGGCTGGTGTAAAGGCGATTGGCAATACGTTGTGCTAGTTCCGGGGTGGCGTTACCAGCAAATAGCTTCATATCAGGCACGAGAAGAACCTCAGGCTTTGCGTCCAGAGAATGAACGGCATGACTGTAACCGGCGCGTACGGTCATAGACGTTCACACGGGTGTGTTAATGCGAAACGTGCAGTGTCTGGAACGGGGTGACACTGTCACGCATTCGCTAATCGCCTCGCAGGGTACGCTGTAACGGCGAGACATTAACGCCCCGGGCTACAAATCCGCGTACCCCATTCGGGGCAAGCTCCAGCACCTGGCGGGCGGCGGACTCGGTGTCAAATTCAGCAAACACACAAGCGCCTGTGCCAGTCAGGCGTGACGGCGCGTATTCTAGCAGCCAGGAAACAAGCGCATCAACCTCACGAAAACGTTTTCTTACCACTGCTTCACAATCATTGGTGAAGGGTAAGGCTAAAAGCGTCGATAAACTGCGCGATGGCGTATCCCGCGTCAGCCCGGGGTCGTTGAATACCACGGGTGTGCTGATGTTCACACCAGGATGGGCGACAAGATACCACTTTTCTTCCGGCGCTGCGGGCTGAAGTTGTTCACCCACACCCTCTGCAAAGGCCGCAAAGCCATGCACAAAGACCGGTACATCCGCGCCCAGCTTCACGCCGATTGCCGCCAGCTCATCCGGTGTGAAGCCGGTTTGCCACAGATGATTCAGCGCCACCAGCACGGTCGCCGCATCAGAAGAGCCACCACCGATGCCGCCGCCCATAGGCAGCCTTTTCTCGATAGCAATCTGCGCACCTGCGCGTGCGGGCAGGCGATGGTTGTCCTGTGCCGCCTGCTTCAGCATGGTCGCGGCGCGCACAATCAGGTTGTCCGCATCTGCGACGCCCGGCACCGGCGTTAACAGCTGAACAGAATCGCTGTGATCGACGCTAATCTGCAATTCATCCCCGTAGTCGAGAAACTGAAACAGCGTCTGCAGGTTGTGATAGCCGTCGGGACGACGGCCAGTGATGTAGAGAAAAAGATTCAGTTTTGCCGGGGCAGGCCAGTGGGTGATCATTGAACGGTCCAGCCGTCCATACGCAGTTTAATCCGCTGGTCGCCCTCTTTCAGCTCCAGGCTGGACGGCAGCGGCGGGGTAACCTTGCTGTCGTAGCCCGCAATCGAAACCTGCCAGTTCTGACCGTCGCGGCTGTAGTTGAGGCTGCTCAGCTGATAGCTATCGTTAAGCTTATAATCCGTGGCATCGCCCGGCAGACCCATCATCCACTGACGCAGATTCGCCAGCGGAATGTTCATGCCGGTCAGCTGCGAGATCATTTTCTGCGCATCGTTGCTGACGTAGCGCTTGCCTTTGTTATCGACGATCTGCACTACCGAGCCCTGCGCATCGAGCTGCAGCTCGGTGCTGCCGAGCGGATTGGTCAGCAGCAGGCGATAGCGATCGGGTGCGGTCTGCTGCCAGTTGAAGCGAGCGTAGACTTTCTGCTTGTCAGAGAGGTAGGCAAAGGCGCCGCGGGTCTGGTAGTGCGTGACCTTTGAGACCGCCTGCTGATGCTGTTGCCATTGTGGCGCGGTAACGCTGGGGCCGGGACCTTGCGGTTTGTTGACGCTACAGGCCGCCAGCAGCACGCTGGCAAGGGGCAAAAGGCGCAACAGATTGCGTGGTGAATTAAGCATCAAGTGGTCATCTCCTCGGACACATTTATTATTCGTAACGGATAACGCTAACCGTCCCGGTTTTAACCGTCAATGCTGTTATGCAGCAAATTGAGCACGAACAGGTTAATCTTATTACAGTCATAGCCTTTGTATGGCTTTTCTTGATCTGCCGCATCTTGTAGAATGCGCCTCACAAAACCCTGACATTATTGGGACATCCCAACCAAAACCGCCATGACGCTGCTCGCTCTCGGAATCAACCACAAGACTGCCCCCATTGCTCTGCGCGAACGCGTTTCGTTCGGGCCGGAGACGCTTGAGCAGGCGCTGAACAGCCTGTTATCACAGCCAATGGTGCAGAGCGGCGTGGTGTTGTCCACCTGTAACCGGACGGAACTCTACCTGAGTGTAGAGCAGCAGGCCGATTTACAGGCGCGTCTGGTGAGCTGGTTATGCAATTATCATCAGCTGGATGAAGAGGATGTGCGCAACAGCCTCTACTGGCATCAGGATAACGAGGCGGTCAGCCACCTGATGCGCGTCGCCAGCGGACTCGATTCACTGGTGCTGGGCGAACCTCAGATCCTCGGTCAGGTAAAAAAAGCGTTTGCCGACTCCTCACGTGGTCATGCGCTGAGCAGTGAACTGGAACGCATGTTCCAGAAAACCTTCTCTGTCGCCAAACGCGTGCGCACGGAAACCGATATCGGTGCCAATGCGGTGTCAGTGGCGTTTGCCGCCTGTACGCTGGCCCGCCAAATCTTCGAATCCCTCTCCTCCGTTAATGTGTTGCTGGTTGGCGCGGGTGAAACCATTGAGCTGGTGGCACGTCATCTGCGTGAACATCAGGTCAAAAATCTGATCATCGCGAACCGTACCCGCGAGCGTGCTGAAGCGCTGGCGTCGGAAGTGGGTGCAGAGGTGATTACGCTGGCGGAGATTGATGCCCGCCTGGCCGAAGCCGACATTATTATCTCCTCAACCTCCAGTCCGCTACCGATTATCGGTAAGGGGATGATGGAACGCGCTCTGAAAGCGCGACGTAACAAACCCATGCTGCTGGTCGATATTGCGGTGCCACGCGACGTGGAGCCGGAAGTGGGCGATCTGCCTAACGCCTATCTCTATAGCGTGGATGACCTGCAGGCGATCATCGAGCAGAACCTGGCGCAGCGCAAAGCGGCCGCGGTTCAGGCCGAAAGCATCGTGGTTCAGGAAAGCAGCGAGTTCATGGCGTGGCTGCGCTCACAGGGCGCGGTGAATACCATCCGTGAATATCGTTCTCAGGCGGAGGATATCCGTGCTGAGCTGGAAGGCCGTGCGCTGCAGGCGCTGCAGCAGGGTGCCGATCCGCAGAAAGTCATGCAGGAACTGGCGCACAAGCTGACTAACCGTTTAATACACGCTCCAACCAAATCACTTCAGCAGGCCGCCCGCGACGGCGATAATGAACGCCTGCAGATTTTACGCGACAGCCTGGGTCTCGATTAGGCACAACGCTGTCGCCACCTGTTTACGGGAATCCCACATTTAAATGAAAACCTCTATAGTTGCCAAACTGGAAGCCCTGCAGGAGCGCCACGAAGAAGTGGAAGCGATGCTGGGTGATGCTGGCGTGATCGCCGATCAGGAGCGTTTCCGTGCGCTGTCACGCGAATATGCTCAACTGACCGATGTGACCCGTTGCTTCCGCGACTGGCAGCAGGTTCAGGAAGATATCGAAACGGCGCAGCAGATGCTCGACGATCCTGAAATGCGCGATATGGCGCAGGAAGAGTTGCAGGAAGCGCGTGAGAAGGGCGAAGCGCTGGAGCAGCAGTTACAGGTGCTGTTACTGCCGAAAGATCCCGACGATGAGCGCGCCTGTTTTATTGAAGTACGCGCCGGAACGGGCGGCGACGAAGCCGCGATCTTCGCCGGCGATCTGTTCCGCATGTACAGCCGCTATGCCGAAGCGCGTCGCTGGCGGGTGGAGATCGTCAGCGCCAACGAAGGCGAGCATGGCGGTTACAAAGAAGTGATTGCCCGCGTCACCGGCGACGGTGCCTATGGCCGCATGAAGTTCGAATCAGGCGGACACCGCGTGCAGCGCGTGCCGGAGACCGAATCCCAGGGCCGTATTCATACTTCAGCCTGCACCGTTGCCGTGATGCCGGAAATTCCGGAAGCGGAACTGCCGGAAATCAACGCTGGTGACCTGAAGATCGATACCTTCCGCTCATCCGGCGCAGGCGGTCAGCACGTTAACACCACCGACTCCGCGATCCGTATTACCCACCTGCCAACCGGCATCGTGGTGGAGTGTCAGGACGAACGTTCACAGCATAAAAACAAAGCCAAAGCGCTGGCGGTGCTGGGTTCGCGTATTCATGCGGCAGAGATGGCACGCCGTCACGCCGCCGAGGCCAGTACCCGCCGCAACCTGCTGGGCAGCGGCGATCGTTCTGACCGTAACCGTACCTATAACTTCCCGCAGGGCCGCGTGACTGACCATCGCATCAATCTGACGATCTACCGTCTGGACGAAGTAATGGAAGGCAAACTCGACAGCCTGATTGAGCCAATTGTGCAGGAGTACCAGGCGGATCAGCTGGCGGCACTGGCTGGTCAGGATTAATGGATATTCGTCACTGGCTGAAGCAGGCGGTCGCCACGCTGTGTGGTGGTGACAGTCCGAAGCGTGACGCAGAGATCCTGTTAGGTTTCGTGACCGGCAAATCGCGCAGCTGGTTAATTGCCTTCGATGAAACGGTGCTCAGCGATGCGCAACTCGCACAGCTGGACAGCCTGCTGGCGCGTCGCGCCCGGGGTGAACCGGTGGCGCATCTGGTAGGCGAGCGTGAGTTCTGGTCGCTGCCGTTACGTGTCAGTGACGCCACGCTGATCCCGCGCCCGGACACCGAACTGCTGGTTGAGCAGGCGCTGGCGCATCTGCCCGCGACTCCCTCGACCATTCTGGATATGGGCACCGGCACCGGGGCGATTGCGCTGGCGCTGGCCAGCGAGCGGCCCGACTGTCAGGTGACCGGCGTGGATCGCATTGAAGCCGCCGTTGAGCTGGCAGGCAGCAATGCAGAAAAGCTCAACCTCTCTAATACCACCTTTCTGCTCAGTCACTGGTTTCAGGCGCTGACGCCGCAGCGCTTTACGCTTATCGTCAGCAACCCGCCTTATATTGATGCCAGCGACAGTCACCTGGAGCAGGGCGACGTGCGTTTCGAACCGCGCAGCGCGCTGGTGGCGGATGAAGCGGGGCTGGCCGATCTGCGCACGCTGATTGAGCAGGCGCCCGCGTGGCTGCTGCCGGGTGGCTGGCTGCTGCTGGAACATGGCTGGCAGCAGGGTGAGGCGGTGGCCACGCTGATGCGGAATAATGGCTATGACGCCGTTGAAACCGTCAGGGATTACGGCGGTAATCCGCGTGTGACGCTGGGCCAGTTCCCTTCATAAAAGCGCTTTGAAAAGGATTCATGATGTTTGCTTTTTATCCCCTGATTAAAAATCTGCATATCTTAACGGTCGTGCTGACCGTGACGCTGTTCCTGCTGCGGTTTTACTGGCTACGCCGTGGTTCGGCGATGATGACAAAACGCTGGGTCCGCATTGTGCCGCACGTCAACGACACCCTGTTACTGGTGACCGGCGTCCTGCTGGTGGTGATTACCCACTTCTATCCCTTCACGCCACAAGGAAGCTGGCTGACGGAGAAGCTTTTAGCGGTTATCATCTACATCGCCTTAGGATTTGTGGCATTGAGTCGCCGTCCACGCACTGATCGCACCCGCTGGATCGCTTTTCTGGTGGCGTTAATCGCCCTGGTGACCATCATTACGCTGGCGCTGACCAAAATGCCGTTATGGGGATAGCATGACCTCGACCGAACAATTAGATTTCAGCCAGACACCGCTGTGTGAAGCGGTGATTGGTGCCACGCTTGCCATCCGCGCCGATTTCCCGGCGGTGTCGGTGGAAGCGCAGCTTGCGGCGTTAGTCGCCGAAGCGCGTGACTATGTCAGTGATATCGAAGATGCTGACATGCAGCTCGAAAAGCTGCTTGAGCTGTTTTATCGCCAGTGGGGATTTTGCGGCGCCAGCGGCGTCTACAAACTTTCTGATGCGCTCTGGATCGACAATGTCTTAAAGACCCGTCAGGGCACCGCCGTGTCACTGGGTGTGATTCTGCTGCACATCGCCGCCGAGCTGGAACTGCCGCTGATGCCGGTGATCTTCCCGACGCAGCTGATTCTGCGCGCCGACTGGATTGATGGCGACAAGTGGATGATTAACCCGTTCAATGGTGAAACCCTTGACCGGCATACGCTGGAGGTGTGGCTGAAAGGCAATATCAGCCCCACCGCGCGTCTGTATGACGATGATCTCGACGAAGCCAAAACCGTCACCGTGATGCGCAAGATGCTCGACACGCTGAAAGCGGCGTTGATGGAAGAGCAGAAGATGGAGCTGGCGCTGAACGTCAGTCAGGTGCTGTTGCGTATCGATCCGGATGATCCCTATGAAATCCGCGATCGCGGTTTGATCTACGCGCAGCTGGAGTGCGAACATATCGCCCTGAGTGATTTAAACTATTTCGTTGAGCAGTGTCCTGAAGACCCGGTCAGCGAAATGATCAAAGTTCAGATTCACGCAATCGAACAAAAACAGGTCACGCTGCACTAAGCGGACCCACTGAAAAGGAAAGGGCATGACACAGAAAGTCGTGAGTATTGGCGATATCAACGTTGCAAACGATCTGCCATTTGTACTGTTTGGCGGGATGAACGTGCTGGAGTCGCGCGACCTGGCGATGCGCATCTGCGAGCACTATGTCACCGTGACAAATAAACTCGGTATTCCTTACGTGTTTAAGGCGTCGTTTGATAAAGCGAACCGCTCCTCTATTCACTCTTATCGTGGCCCAGGCCTCGAAGAGGGGATGAAGATTTTCCAGGAGCTGAAGCAGACATTTGGCGTGAAGATTATCACTGATGTCCATGAAGCGGCACAGGCGCAGCCCGTCTCCGAAGTGGTTGATGTGATTCAGCTGCCGGCCTTCCTGGCGCGTCAGACTGACCTGGTGGAAGCGATGGCGAAAACCGGTGCGGTCATCAACGTGAAGAAGCCCCAGTTCGTCAGCCCGGGTCAGATGGGCAACATCGTGGATAAGTTCGCGGAAGGCGGCAACGAGCAGGTTATCCTGTGCGATCGCGGCAGCAACTTTGGCTATGACAATCTGGTTGTCGACATGCTTGGCTTTAACGTGATGAAGAAAGTCACCAAAAACAGCCCGGTAATTTTCGACGTGACCCATGCGCTGCAGACGCGCGATCCGTTTGGCGCGGCATCCGGTGGTCGTCGTGCGCAGGTGGCAGAGCTGGCGCGTGCCGGTATGGCGGTCGGCATTGCCGGTCTGTTTATCGAAGCGCATCCGGATCCGGAGCACGCCCTGTGTGATGGCCCATCCGCGCTGCCGCTGGATAAGCTGGAGCCGTTCCTGGTGCAGATGAAAGCGATTGACGATCTGGTGAAGAGCTTCCCGGAACTCGATACCAGCAAGTAAGTTTGCTGCAAAAAAGCACTGAATCGCCTAATAAGATTGTGTGAAATTCCGGCTCGATTCGCTGTGAAATTGAGCCAGTTCAGAGAACAGGGCCAGATCGAAAAGACGCTAAAGCCATCCATGGCCGCTCGGCCCGCGCCGTCCATGGCGCGGGACGCTTTTCTCCTCTGCCCCTGTTCCCTTCACGTTCAGTTCATCAGTTGCTGTCAGATTCATCCTGACCTGAGTTTTTAACGACAAAAAAAGAGCGATTAATCGCTCTTTTTTTTCGCCTGAAATCCGGTGACGTTACAGCATGATAGTCATCAGATAGCCAATAAACAGCGCCAGATGCGCAGCACCGTTCAGAACATTGGTGCGGCCGGTTGAGAAGGAGATCTGACAGAGGATCAGCGATGCCATCATAATCACCATCTGCGGCGGCTCCAGCCCGAATATCAGCTCCTGTCCGGTCAGCGTGGCGATAATGGTCACCGCAGGCACCGTCAGGGAGATGGTTGCCAGCACCGAACCAAAGAACAGGTTCATGGCACGCTGCACCTGATTCATCAGCACCGCCTTAATCGCGCCCAGACCTTCAGGGGAGAGGATCAGCAGGGCCACCAGGAAACCGGTGAACTGTGCCGGTGCATTCATCTCCGTCAGCAGGCTTTCCAGCGTGTTGGCGTTCATTTTGGTCACGGCAATAACGGCAATCAGATGCACGATCAGCCAGACGGTGTGCCAGACGCTGCTGTGCGCCGAGGGCTTACCATGGTGCGGATCACCATCATCGCTATCATCTTCATGCTCATAGACAAACAGGCTCTGATGCGTTTTGGTCTGAATCAGCAGGAATACGCCATACATCGCCGCGGAAATCGCCGCAATCAGCAGCGCCTGCGTCACCGAGAAATTTCCGCCCGGCAGCGCGTTGGGAAACACCAGCACCAGAATCGCCAGCGGGAAGATAGCGATGAGATATTGCTTTACGCCAGCCAGATTAACGTACTGCGTCGCAAATTTATTACCGCCCAGCAGCAGCGCGAAACCTACCAGCCCGCCGGTCACAATCATCACTATCGAATAAAGCGTATCGCGCATCAGCCCGGGTGCGGCATCGCCGGTCGCCATCAGCGCGGAGATCAGGCTCACTTCCAGAATCACCACCGACAGACTCAGGATCAGCGAGCCATAAGGCTCACCCAGCCGATGGGCCAGCACGTCAGCGTGACGCACAACGCTGAATGCGCTGCTCAGAATGGCAACCAGCGCCAGTAAGTTAATACCGACTACGACCGGAAATGAGGTATTTGCACCAAAAAAATAGAGTATACCCAGCGTGATAATGGGAAATATCAGCGAGAATTCCTTGTGACGTGTTTTTTCATGTGAAGGCATTCACCATCCTCTCTGGTTAATGATTATCCGGACGCAGCGTATGCTGCTGTTAGAAATATAATCAGTTTTAAGGCAGGGCGCAGTTTATCTTTTCACCGGCCCGGGCGGGAAAAATTTACTGCTTTTTACTTAAATGCAATAAAGTGCCGAAGGGGTATTAACCTGACGTTATCTCAAATATTGCAATAGTAATCAGTCTACAACAATTATGACTTATGCACCTATCTAGTCTCATTCTGCCGGAAAATTGGCTTATCATTATGATTTGCAGGGTCAGCACCTGCTTTTTCATCTGAAGCGCTAATAAGTCGCTGTTTGTATTTTTGCTGTCCTGCGCCAGGCTTAGTGTGAATCCATAAACTGAGGAGCCGTTATGCCTTACGCTAACCGAGCCGACTTACCTGACAATGTAAAACACGTGCTTCCTGCACACGCGCAGGATATCTATCAGCAGGCCTTTAACAGCGCATGGGATCAGTATAAAGAGGCTGAAGATCGCCGCGGCGATGATTCACGGGAAGAGGTCGCGCATAAAGTCGCCTGGGCCGCCGTGAAGAAAGAGTATGAAAAAGGCGATGATGATAAGTGGCACCCTAAACGTTAACCCGGCGGCTAGCCGGTTTGCGGTAAAGGGCCAGGAGTATCGGGTCCTTTTTTTCATCTGCGCTATCAGGTTTATCTGGTTTTTTTTAACCTGCGACCGGAATCACGCTTGAAACCCCGCGCGTAAATAGATTAATGTCAATTTGATGATCGAAACGCAGTGCCGTTTTGACGTCATGTTACAGGAGCCATTCTGCAGGACGCTGTTGAAGTCGAGGAGGTCGCATTGCTTACCCGGGAATTTCTGTTAAAAGCGGATTGTAAAACGTCATTCGGGGATATCGATGAGACGCTGCTCTGGAGTTGCGAGCAGCGCGCGGCTTCGCTGGCAGCCACGCTGGCCTGCCGTCCCGATCACAGCCCGGTCTGGATCTTTGGTTACGGCTCGCTGATGTGGAACCCGATTTTTGAGGCGGACGAAGTCGCATCCGGTTCGCTGGAAGGCTGGCATCGCGCTTTCTGTCTGCGGCTGATTGCCGGACGTGGCACCGCCACGCATCCTGGCCGCATGCTGGCGCTGAAGCAGGGTGGCCGCACGACGGGACTGGCGTTTCGTCTGCCGGAAGCGCGGTTACATGAAGAGCTGGCGCTGCTGTGGAAGCGGGAAATGATCACCGGCTGTTATTTACCGACATGGTGTGAGTTACAGCTGGAGGATGGCCGCAGCGTCACTGCGCTGACCTTTATTATGGACCCGCGCCATCCGCTCTATGAATCGGACTCCTGCCCGGAGGCGATTGCGCCTTTAATTGCCGCAGCGAGTGGCCCGCTGGGATCGAATGCACAGTATCTGTTTGCGCTGGAAGAAGAACTGACCCGGCGCGGCATGGAAGAAGAGAGTCTGAGCCGGCTGGCGCATCAGGTGCGGACGCTGCAGCAATCCTGCCTCAGGCAGGCCTGAGCAGGGTCGGCCGCAAAGAAAAGGGCGCGACAATGTCGCGCCCTTTTACGATCGATCCGGGGATTAGTTATCCGGATTTATCAGCCAGGTGCCCGGCTTATCAATCGTCAGGGACTGCGTGTGCATTTCGCTGCCATTTTTGACATCAATTTTATACTGTCCTGCCGCCAGATTCAGCGCCGCAAAGCCGCTGCTGCCGGGTTTGACCTCAACCGGCTGTCCATTCAGCACCACGCTTTCACCGCTTTCCAGCTTAAGATAAACCGTCGCCAGGGCAGCAGGCACGGCGGCTGCCGGCGGAGCTGATGCAGGTGCCTGCGTCGCGGCTGCCGGGTTGTTAACGACCTCCGGTGTGGCACTGTGGCGATTAGCCAGCCAGACGGTGACGACCACGGCCAGAAGCGCCACGGCAGCCAGCCCCAGCAAGCCTGGCGACAGCCGCCGCACCGTGCGCGGCGTTACCGGCTCCGCTGACGCGGCAGCGTGATTCATTGCCATCACCACCGGCGGGGCCGCTTCAACCGGCTCCTCGATGGGTAGCACAGGCGGCTCGCCCGGCACCGGGAAGCTGTTTACCACGGCTTCCACATCACTGACCGGCAGATCAATCAGCGCCGCAAAGGCGTCAATCGTTTGCGGACGATCGCCGGGTTTCATGGCCAGCGCGCAGTCAATGGCATGCAGCAGCGGCAGCGAGTAGCCTTCTGGCTGACGTTCCACCAGCGGCTGATAATTATCTTCAATACAGCGCACCACACTGACTGGCGGTGGATTACCGGTAATCAGGCTGTGCAGCACCGCGCCCAGCGCATAAATATCGGTCCACGGTCCCTGTTCGACTTCGCCTTCTTCGCTGTACTGCTCAATCGGCGCAAAGCCCGGTTTAAGCATGATTTCGGTTTCGTCAGAGAGGTTGCCAATCTCTTTACGCGCCGAGCCGAAATCCAGCAGCACCGGCAGCTGGTTTTCCTGAATCTGGATATTATCAAGCGAGATGTCGCGATGCAGATAGCCGGCCTGATGGATGGTGCTGATGGCTCCCAGCAGCGGCGGCAGCAGGCGGCGGATCCAGGCTTCAGAGATCGAGGCCGGGCTGGTCAGCTGCCACTCTTTCAGCGTCATTCCGCTGTAGTAAAGCGTGCCCATATAGGCGGTGCCGTTCTGCTCCCAGAAGCGCAGCACGTGCAGCAGACCGGGATGATTGAAGCGAGCCAGCAGACGCGCTTCCTGAATAAAGCTGGTCAGCCCGGCATTAAACAGCTTCTGGAAACGTTCACCGCGCAGCTCCAGCGTTAAGTCGGCGGCACGGACAGCCAGCGACACGGGCATATACTCTTTAATGGCAATAGTACGTTCAAGCTGGTGATCCCACGCGCGATAGACGATGCCGAAGCCGCCGCCTCCGATCACTTCCTTGATCTCAAATTCATTAAAACGGTATCCGTCAGGCAGGGCATTCGGAACGGTTTTCGGATTATCATTTGCCGACATAGTGAACTCTCTGTACACGGCCTGGTCGTCAGGCTGCGCGGTAATTAATTGATGTTACGCCAGGCACCAATGGCAGGATCAACCAGATCCGCGTGCAGGGTGTCGATGAGTAACACATTCACTTTTTGCTGTGGCATGAAATAGGGCGCCCACTGGCTGCGCAATGTATCGACTCGCGATTTCACAGCGTCAGCATCCTGCTGCGCAGCATTCTTATCCATCTTTATTAACAGCGCACCATTGAAGCGCCAGACATGCTGCCGGGCATCAAAGGGCAGCACCAGCCAGCTATCCGGCGTATCCGGGCGTGTCACAATCATGCGCTGATTATTCGCGGCAATGACTTCCAGCTTGCTGTCCGGAATGGTCAGATTGGCGATGGGGTAACCCTGATAAAAGGTGACCGCAACCGGCGTCGGGTGATCCGCCGTCGCCAGCGTCAGTTCACTTTTGCCTTCTGCCCAGCCGTCAGGCGAGCACTGCTGCTTGCTGACATCCGGGATAAACAGGGTCTGCGCATTCTCATCCCAGGCGGTGCGGAAATGACAGCCGCTGGGGAGATCAAAATGTTGCAGCGGCGTGCTGTTGGCGGGCCGTGACAGGTCGAGCGGGGCGGCATTGCTGTCACTGGCGCTGGCGGTTGCATCCGCCATCACAATCGGCCGCCAGTTCTGCAACTTGCTGGCGCTGCCGCTGGCCAGGACGCCACCCTCTTTGTTGGTCATCTGCCAGGGCAGTTCATCCAGTAAGCCGCACTGATTCGCGAGCAGGGTGCCCACGCGCGGTAAAAAGGTGGTCAGCACGGCCGAATCCTTGCTTTTGCCAGAGACGATACGCAGCGGCAGCGTCTCTTTACACCAGTCGTCAGGCGCTTTACTCACCACATTATCGATATAAACCTCCAGCGCCAGGCTGGGGGAGTAGACCACACGATAATTTTCAGCCTGGGCGTTAAAGGCAATCAGCAGAGTGATGATGCCGGGCAACCACAGTTTCATAAGGATCCTTGGAATCAAAAACGAGGCGGCAGAAAGCGCGCCGAATCAGCCAGTGAATAGAGCAGTGTTGCCTCCTCCGGCTCACCAATCCAGACCGCCAGTGCGCTGAGATTATCTTTCTTAACGTTGCGGCTTACCGCCTGTTCCATCAGAGCCAGCCACTCTTCGCAGGCATTCACCATGCGCAGCGCCTGTTCCATTTCACTACTGTTCAGATTCAGCCAGAAGCCATCGGTGCAGACCAGAAAAGCGTCCCCATCCTCCAGCGCAATCTCCTGCGAAAAGCTGACTAAGCGAGGCGGCTCAGCGCCGAGCGCATTATAGAGTAAATTACTGTTAATGCCGGTATTTTCATAGCCCGCTTCTTTCAGCTGCTGGGCCAGACTGTGGTCCCGGGTCACCTCGTGAAGCACGCCCCGCCGGAAGTGGTAAACCCGGCTGTCACCGGCATGCGCCCACCATGCACGCTGTTTCTGGCGGTCGATAAACAGGGCTGCCAGCGTGGTGCTCATGCGGGAATATTTCGGATTTTTACCCTGTGCCTCATGCAGCGCTAAGCGGCACTGTTCGATCGCCTGGTGGGTGATTTCCGGCGTAAAGTCGGTATTCGCCTGTATCTGGCTTAGCAGCGTGTCGCGCACCAGCTGTGCCGCCATCTCGCCGCCGGGCAGCCCGGCCACGCCATCGCAGACCACAAAACAGGCTTTTCGCTCATCCAGCTCGGCACCTGTGCGATCCTGATTCTCATCGCGTAGCCCCTGCTGGCAGCGGCTGGCAAAAACGATTTTCATGCGTCGTCCACCCGCGTCTGAGAATCTTTATACTGATTCACTTCCATGTCGTAGGCATGAAGGAAAGCTTCGCCAAACAGCGTATGGAAATCATCTTCTATCTCACCGGCCGTACGCTGGTAATTCCGCATGAAGTAGTCCCATAACGCCGCTTTCTTCGCGGTGGAAAACGGCAGTTTTGACACCAGGCCATCGGCACGCGCCTGCTCTTCCAGCCGCTGCGGATTAAAGGATTGCAGCATCGCCGCAATAATGGCGCGAATTCCGGCAATCATGCCCAGCTGGTGGGCCTGCAGATCGACCAGCGCATCGCGCACCGCCTGCTCCGGCGGCATAAAGCCGGGCATCTGGCTCTGATACATCTGCATCAGCACGGTTTTGCCGGAGGGCAGGATCTTGAACGGATTGTTGGCCTCATTCAGAATCATGGTCATGTCCGCTTTCACGCCCCGTTTGAGAATGGAACGTGATGAGAGCAGCGCCACGGTGCCCTGAGAAAAGAGGCTCAGCATCCGGCCGGTAATGCGCATCTGCTCTTCGTCAACCGGCGTGGCGTGACCGTTGCTCAGCCCCATGCCGTCCAGCAGAGCGGCGATGAGCCGATCCTGATCTACCGGCTGTGCCGCCAGCGCCCGGCGCGGCTCACTGGCCTGCGGATCGATCGCCAGCCGCGCATCACTGTGCCGCTCGTGTCGTGAAGGCGGCACGTCGTTGACCAGCAGCCGATCCTCAACCTCATGATGTTCGTGAATGCCCAAAGGATTCGCAGGCCGGGCGCTGTCACCCGCAAACAGCGCCAGCGGATCGCTCTGCGCGTTCTGGCAGGCGGGATCGCGCACTTCCAGCGCATAATCACCGATGCGCAAGGCGTCGCCGTGCTTCAGCAGCACCTGCATGCCGCGACCCAGCGTAATGCCGTTATGCTCGACCGGCGTTACGCTGCCCTGGTTGGTCAGCCGGCACTCCCCGTCATGCGACAGGTGAACCAGCGCCTGCAGGCGCGAAATAGCCCGCGTCTCATCCGGCAGCACCAGATCGTTGTCCTGACTGCGGCCAATAGTGCCGCCAGGCGGTTGAAACGCGACGCTTCTGACCGGAACATCCGTAGTGCATTGCACGATGGTAAATTGCATGAGTTATCCCAGATTGAACGGCAAACGCATCCGGCCTCACTCGAACATCGGAGGATAGAGGCCATTACGTCCCGGCTGTGCACCTGCCGCCGGGTTAAACAGTAACGAAAACAGTTGCGCCGTGAGGTTGCCGCTGTGCTTGTGGGTCGCATGGGCAAAACCATCACTGCGATTACTCCACCAGTAGCTCATATGCTGCTGAGGGTCGAAACGTTCGGCCACTTCACGCCAGCTCAGCGTGCAGGGCAGATCCTGAAAACCGATCACATCCATAATTTCTGAGGGCTTGCGGGCGGGCACCAGCAGCGGCGGCAGCGCCTGTATCTGCTGCTCTAACTGCTCGCCGTCCAGCGGCGTCTGAACCGCCCGTAACAGAGTTGCGCCCAGATCCTGAAACCAGTCACCGGAGATGGTCAGCTGAGCCGGATGCCACTGCGCCAGCGGAAAGCTGTGCAGTGCCAGCAGTGGCCAGGCGCGGCCGACGCGGTCACAGGAGGGCAGCAGACAGCCCATCTGTACGTGTTGCCGGGTCGCGGTCACCGGCAGGACAAAGTTCCATACCGGCGCGTGAAGAAAGTTCGCGCTGTATGACCAGGCCTGCTGATGCCAGTGCATTAATCCCTGCTGGAACCAGTGATTCCACGGGCTAATCTGTTGCTCACTCAGACGACGGTGCAGAAAGTCACCGGTCGACGGCAGCTTGCCATACCAGCCGGGGGCGGTGTAAGCAGCCATGTTCACCTCACCATTACTCGCTTTGCGAGTGTGATCGCGCGGCCGGGTGCAGCGGTGCTGCCGCCAGCACGCTGCCCGCCTGGCCCGCGATTTTAAGATTGTCTGCCAGCTTGCGCATCATCAGTGCATTGTCACGCGCATAAGGCGATGACTGAATCTGCTGATCCAGCAGCTGGCTCAGGTGCCAGTCGAGCTGCTGCAGATCGCGGGCACTGACCGTATCGGGCAGCGAGCGCTGTAAGTTTTGCAGCAGCCAGGCCCGTAAAAATTCGCCATCGTAATTGCGCGGCTGATAGAGCATCTGATAGGCGCGCAGCGCATTGCGGCTGTAGGCGTTATCATCACCCGGATCGTTGCGCAGAATGTTGGTGATCTGCTGGGCCACGCGCGGCAGCAGCAAAGACTTAAGCGCGTTTTGATAAAGCACCCAGGCGGCGTCGCTGACCTGGGTGCCGCGATATAAGCCAGCCCGCATAGTAAGCGGCGGATTATCGAGAGAAAAACGTTCCGACAGCGGCAGCTTCACCAGGTTGTTCAGAAAGGGTAGCAGATCAAAAATATTATCAGCAGGCTGATGAATCACCTGCTGACTCTGCTCACGAATGGCCGGCACCCGTGCGGCCACCTGCTGCAGATAGTGCTGATTCTGGTAGTAGCTGATGCTCCACAGGCTGGAGGCAATCAGCAGCGCGCCTGCCAGCACGCCGTAGCCAATCCAGTGGAACAGCTGATTGCGATACTCCCAGCGGCGGTTACTGCCCGCCAGTCCGCTCTCTTTAAAGATCAGATCGCTCAGCAGGTCACGAATAAAGAAGCTCTGGCCTTTGTTGCCGGGAATCGGACTGTTGCGGTTAACGCTGTCCCAGGCGGCAATTGAATGTTCGCCCGCCTGACGTAATTGCAGTTTACGGCTCAGTTCACCCATCACCCGATCAAACGGCAGGCCTTCCTGCGTGCCGCTGGTAAAGAAGAGGCCGCGCGGGCTCCAGGCAACGGCGTCCTGATGATCAGAGAAGACGATATCGAGATACTCGTTCAGCAGCGGGCGCAGTGAGGCGAACTCCTGCGGGAACAGGAAGCATTCAGCGCGCTCATTCAGATCGCGCTCCTGGGTCATCTGCTCCGCCAGCTGCTGCTGTAGCTGCTCTTCCAGCCGCTGAAACTGCTGGCCAAAATGATGATGCCAGTCATCTTTGTGCGGCTTGCCCATCTCACGGTTAAACGTAAAGCCCCAGATAGCGTCACGCCGCGCTTTATCGATGTTGCCAAAGTAGCTCATGAAACCTTTCAGCAAATCGGTTTTGGTGACCATCACATAGACCGGGAAATGAATACCGGTCTGCTGATGCAGTTCCGCCATTCGCTCACGCAGCGCGCTGGCCTGGGCAAAACGCGCTTCGGCAGAATCGCTCAGCAGATCGGCCACGCTGATCGTCATGATGACACCGTTAATCGGCTGGCGGGTGCGATAGCGTTTCAGCAGATTGATAAAGCTGTGCCACTCCGCGGCATCGCGCACGCGCTGGCTCTCCTGCAGCGCATACCGCCCCGCGGTATCAATCAGTACTGCGCTGTCGGTAAACCACCAGTCGCAGTTGCGGGTGCCGCCGACGCCACGAATCGCCTGTTTACCCAGCGTATCGGTCAGCGGGAAATCGAGGCCCGCATTAAACAGCGCGGTGGTTTTACCGGCACCGGGCGCACCCATCACCAGATACCAGGGCAACTGGTAGAGATAATTGGCATTAAAGCGCGAGAGCAGATTGCCGCTGTGACGACGGCCAAACTGGGTGCGTTTCAGCTGCATCGCTGCTTCGCTGAAGCGCTGATTAAGCCGCTCCTCAGTCATCTGACGTTCCGCCGGATCGTCGTTGCCCGCCAGCTGAAGCTGGGTCAGTAAGCGGCTGTTAAACCAGGCACGATAAAGTGAGGGGATCAGCTGGAACAGGATCCAGAGAAAATAGAGCGCGCTCACGGTGAGCTGGCGAGGGAGCACCGGTTCCAGAGGACGCGACTCGCCCCATGTCCAGAACGGCCCCAGCATCCAGACCAGACAGCTCAGCGCCGTGACGCCAATAAAGCTCCACAGCAGGCGATGCGTTAACAGCAGGCGAAGGGAAGCGCGCATTATTGTGCTCCTTGATGATTACTGAGCGTTTCAGGCGCGGCAAACAGGGTGATCTCAACGCGGCGGTTGCGGGTCCGGTTTTCGCTGCTGTCGTTGGGCAGCAGCGGGTCGCTGTCACCACGGCCTTCAGAGCGTACCGTATGACCGTCCTCCAGCTGCAACTGCAACAGCTGGGTGATGGCACGGGCGCGGGCGAATGAGAACTCATAGCTGGAGGCAAAACGGCTGTTATCCACCGGATGATCGTCGGTAAACACGGACACCAGAATGGTGCCTTTGACATCTTTCATCGCGGTTGAGACGCGGGCCAGCAGCGCGCGGCCCACCGGGTTAATCACCGTGCCTTGCTCGGCAAACAGTTTGTCTGCGGGAATAATCACTTTACTGCCAAAGGCACCATCGCTGACTTCGAGCTGCCCGGCAGCGATCACATCGTTCAGTCGCTGACGCAGATCGAGCAGCGCCTGCGGAGAAGAGGGACGGCGGCCTGCAGTAATCTGCGGCAGCGGGGTCTGATAGATGGTGCGCAGCAGCGGTTCGGCAGCGTTGCCGAGCCGCCAGTTCAGGCCGCTGTAGATCAGGCAGCCGATGAGCGCGACCAGCATGGCGCAGGCCCAGAGCGGCACCATCGGGCGGGCGAGGGTACTGACCAGCGGATGCACCTCGACCAGCGGGGGTTGCGGCGTCTGACGCTGGGCGCGCGTCTCGTCAATCAGGCTTTTCAGGCGCTTACGGATACCGTCGCACTGGGCGCGGCCATTTTCACTGCCGCGATAGCGGCCTTCATAGCCCAGCAGCAGGCAATATTGCACCACTTCCAGCAGCCAGAGATGTTGTTGCGGACTTTGTGAAATGCGCGACAGCAGCTGAAAGAATTTCTCGCCGCCCCAGCTTTCATTGTGAAAGGTCACCAGCATACCGTTGCCCGACCAGACGCCACGCGTGCCCCAGGGGGTTTGCGCTGCGGCTTCGTCCAGCGCGCTGCAGATGCAGTAACGCGCGCCGATAATCATCTCAAACGGCAGCCCTGCCTGTTTACAGCGTTGTTCAAACTGGCGAATTTCATCGATCAGAGACTGGCGCAGACCCGCAGGGTCGTCATGGGTGGCTGCCCGACGAATCTGCACCACCGCATTCAGCAGTGGTGCCGCAGCCTGAAGTAATAGATTCTCATTGCCTGAGGGGGTCGCCTCACGCGCAGGGGATTCCACAGTCATTAATTCGTGATCTTCCAGCCAATGGCAAATCCCTGTACCCGCAGCACAGGACGGTGCTGCGGGCAATATGCGCCGGATTTCATATTCAGTCTAAGATCCAGGTCGCGGTATCGTTAGTCCGACAGGCTTTACTCGCGCCGCCGACAGCCACACAGACCTGTTTCGCTTTCCGCGGACGGGGACGATCGCTCTGCAGCGTGGCATCGTAACGACTGCTCTCTACGCCCGCTTTTAACGGTACATAACCAATCAACGGGCCATCAGCCTGATCGGCAATCGCCAGCCAGCTGTGCTCCACATTACCCAATACTTCAAACGGTTTACCCGTTTCGAGATAGCGAACGACTTTGCCGCCGTAATCCGGTGAGGTCATGACCGAGGCACCATAGAGCGCCCGCCAGGTCTGATTGACCGGCTCAAATTCAGTCGGTGCCGCGACAGCGTGTCGATGGACCAGTTTGACGCCGTTAATTTCGCTGGTGACCAGCGTATCGTCAGTGACGGGCGGCGGCGGGGCCTTACAGCCTGCCAGGGTAAGCACCGCCAGCAGCGTTAACGCAAGACTCTTTTTCACCATGTTCCTCGTGATCTCATCAAAGTATCTGCATATTGCCAGGCCCGATGCAGGAGGCGCTGTTTTTCGCGCCGCATCGTGCCGAAAGTCTGTTTTTCAAAAAAAGTTCAGATTACATCAGGATAGTTACGCGTTTAGTCTACCTAAGACTTTTGAGAATTCAAACCATTGCACCCACTGGCGATGCGTGATAGCAGGCGCTTTCGGGGCAGGCTGCGATATAAGAAAAGCGCCAGACAATGTGATAGTTAAAGCGAACTGAATTATCGCAGAGACAAACTGGTTGAGAACATTGCCGCGCATTCTGACATGCAATGGATCCGATTGGAAACTATTAAGCCTTTCTAATCGTTCGTTACCGATAAAATTTATCTCTTCACATAAAGAATCTTATCAAAATCAGAATTTACGCGCCGGATATGCCCGCCTTTTTTCCGGAAAGCGGCACGCCTTTTGCTTCAGAAAAGTTTTAACGGCGGAGAGGTGAACCATGGATGCCCTGATCTGGCTGCAGGCATCGCGTGACAGCGATATTGCCAGCCTGCAACGGCTGCTTAAGACCGGCGAACTGATGGCTGCCGTCAGTGAGCTGGTTCATCGGCTGCAGCGGGAACGCGGCGCAAACAATCTCTGGATCTGCTCCGGTGGCACGCTGTTCAGCGCCGAGCGTCACGCCCGTCAGCAGGAGGTCAGCGCCGGCCTGCACCATTTCTATCAGGCGCTGCCGCCCGCCACCGCACAGCCCGGCTTCAGTCGTTTCTGCAACCTGATTGCGGCTGCCCTGCAGGCGCTGGCGGGATTACCGCTGTTGCGTCAGCAAATCAGCCAGCATGAGCGGGATCAGGCGACGGCGATGGCGGCGTTTAATCAGGTTATCCGCACCTTACTCAATCTGGTTTTTGAGGCAGCCGACACCGCCAGCGATCCCGATATCTCGCGTGCACTGATCGCGCTGTTCAGCTTTATGCAGGGCAAAGAGCTGGCCGGACAGGAGCGGGCCGTCGGCTCAGCCGGCTTTGCGGCGCGGCACTTCACGCCTGAGCAGCGCAGCCAGATGGTGGCGCTGATTGCGGCTCAGGAGCAGAGCTTTACCACCTTCCGGGAGTTTGCCGACAGCGCCGCCTGTGAAAGCTGGCAGCCATTGTCTCAGGCCAGCCGGGATATCGAACGGCTGCGGCGCATCGCCTGCACCGGTAGCCAGTATGATGAAACCGGCGCGCTGGAGTGGTTTTCCCTGCTCTCCGACCGTCTGGACCAGATGAAAACGCTGGAGGATGCCCTGACGGCCACGCTGATGCAGCGCTGTCGTGAGGCGATTGAGCAGGCGCAGCAACAGGCGGCATCGCCGGTCGTGCAGGGTGACAGCAACTTCTCGCTCTACGTCTGCGGAGCTGACTGGCTGCCCGGCGCGTTAACGCTCAGCAGTGACGGGCTGGCCCCGCAGCTCGGGCGCTCGGTGCTGTCGCTGATTGGTGAACAGTCGCAGCGCCTGCAGCAGCAGGCGGATGAGCTGGCATCGATGCGCGCTTCACTCGACGAGCGACGGGTAATCGATCAGGCCAAACACTGGCTGATGCAGCAGCAGGGGTTCACCGAAGAGGCCGCCTGGCAGGCGCTGCGCAAAAGTGCGATGAATCAGAATAAGCGCGTACTGGAGATCGCGCAGGCGGTGCTGGCCGTCGCGAAGACCCTGAGCAACTAACCCGGACGAGGTAGCTGCACAACCTTTGTGCGTGATCTGCGTCAGAAACGTGCAAAAAAGGTTAATTATTCAGCAGCGAATCACCGCACGTCGGCTTTAACGCGGCTTCTGCGATCTGGCACACCCTTTGCTTTAACCTTACAGAGAGTACGCATTGCTCCCGCCAATGGCGGTGGGGTCAGTGCTTTGGATAAAGGCGTCCATCCGCAGGCTTCGGCTTGTCGGAGGACGCCTTTTTTTATTTCTGTTCAGGGGCAACATGATGAGCAAAACGCCATTTTCACTGACACGACGTCAGGCGCTGATCTCCGGTGCAGCGCTGGGTGCGGCCTGGATCGTGCCGGGATTACGAAATGCAGTCTGGGCAGCAGGCTCCGATGCGCCAGAAAAGGCGCAGGTGCGGGTCGGCTTTATCCCGCTCACCGACTGCGCGCCGGTCGTCATGGCGTCGGTAAAAGGCTTCGACAAAAAGTATGGCCTGACACTGCAGGTCAGCAAAGAGGCAAGCTGGGCGGCGGTGCGCGACAAACTGACCTCCGGCGAGCTGGATGCGGCCCATGTGCTTTACGGCATGATCTACGCGCTGCAGCTTGGCGTAGCGGGGCCACAGCACGACATGGCGAACCTGATGACGCTCAATCATAACGGCCAGGCGATCACCCTGTCGAACCAGCTGAAAGCCAGTGGCGTTACCGATGCGGCCAGCCTGAAAAAAGCCGTTGATGGCAGCCCCAAAGGCAGCCTGACCTTCGCCCACACCTTTCCCACCAGTACGCACGCCATGTGGCTCTACTACTGGCTGGCCAATGCCGGCATTCATCCGTTTGACGATGTGCGCACCGTGGTCGTGCCGCCGCCGCAGATGGTGATGAACATGAAGATTGGCAACATGAGCGGCTACTGTGTCGGCGAGCCGTGGAACCAGCGTGCCATCAGCGACAACATCGGCTTTACCGCCGCCACCAGCCAGCAGATCTGGCCGGAGCATCCGGAAAAAGTGCTCGGCACCCGCGCGCAGTGGGTGAAAGAGAATCCCAACACAGCCCGCGCGCTAACCGCCGCGGTGCTGGAGGCGGCGCGCTGGATCGATGCCTCAGACGATAACCGCCGTGAAACCGCGCAGGTGTTAGCCGGTCGAGCCTGGATCAACACCAAAGTGGAGACGCTGCAGGGGCGGATGCTTGGTCAGTACGAGAACGGGCTGGGACAGTCGTGGCAGGACGCGCATCCGATGCGCTTCTTCGACAACGGCAACGTCAGTTTTCCGTGGCTCTCGGATGGCATGTGGTTTCTGACCCAGATGAAACGCTGGGGACTGCTCACCAGCAATCCCGATTACCTCGCCGTGGCCCGCCAGATCAACCGCATCGACATCTATAAACAGGCCGCCAGCGCCGTCGGGCAGATTGCCTTGCCCGCCAGTGAGATGCGCAGCAGCACCCTGATCGACGGCAAAGTCTGGGATGGCAGCAATCCTGCCGCCTACGCCGCCAGTTTCGCTATCAAACGTTAAGAGAGGTTGCTATGAAAACTGACGCGCGCGCCCTGGCGCAGCCGGATCAAACCCCCGGCAGTGCCACCGTTATTCCGCTACAGATCACCCCGAAAGCCGCGATTCGTCCGGCGCGGCTGCGTCCGCTGTTGCAGCGCGCCATTCCCGCCGCGGGCGGCCTGCTGCTGATGTTGCTGGTATGGCAGCTCGCGGCGCTGTCCGAACCCTCATTTCCTTCGCCGTATGCCACCTGGCAGGCCGCGCAGGTGCTGTTCGCTGACCCGTTCTACAGCAATGGCCCCAACGATCAGGGCATCGGCTGGAACGTGCTGGCCTCGCTGCAGCGCGTCGCCATCGGCTTCGGCCTCGCCGCGCTGGTGGGCATTCCGGCCGGTTTTCTGCTGGGGCGCTTTACCTTTATGGCGCGGATGTTCAATCCGATTATCGCCTTACTGCGTCCGGTCAGTCCGCTGGCCTGGCTGCCGATTGGACTGCTGCTGTTTCAGCGCGCCGAACCTGCTGCCAGCTGGACCATTTTCATCTGTTCGATCTGGCCGATGATCATCAACACCGCCGAAGGGGTGCAGCGCATCCCGCAGGATTACCTCAACGTGGCGCGGGTGCTACAGCTCTCTGAATGGACGGTGATGCGCCGGATCCTGCTGCCCGCCGTGCTGCCTGCGGTGCTTACCGGGGTGCGTCTCTCTATCGGCATCGCCTGGCTGGTGATCGTCGCCGCCGAAATGCTGACCGGCGGGCTGGGGATTGGCTTCTGGATCTGGAACGAGTGGAACAACCTCAACGTGGCAAACATTCTGATCGCCATTCTGATTATCGGCGTCGTCGGGCTGCTGCTGGAGCAGGCGCTGATGCTGCTGGTCCGTCGTTTCAGCTGGGAAAAATAAGGAGAACACCATGCAACACATTATTCGCGTTCAGCAGGTGAGCCAGCGTTTCAACACTGCCAGCGGCGAGTTTCTGGCACTGGACAACGTCAGTTTTGATATCCATGAAGGGGAAACCCTGAGCCTGATCGGCCACTCCGGCTGCGGCAAATCGACGCTGCTGAACCTGATTGCCGGATTAACCCGTCCCAGCAGCGGCGTGCTGCTGTGTGATAACCGCGAAATCACCGGACCTGGCCCGGAGCGCGCGGTGGTGTTTCAGAACCATTCGCTGCTGCCGTGGCTGACGGCATTTCAGAACGTCGAACTGGCGGTGCAGCAGGTGTTTAAAGGGCGCTTCAGCAAAGCGGAGATGCGCGACTGGATCGAGCACAACCTTAATCGGGTGCAGATGAGTCACGCCATGCACAAGCGGCCTGGCGAAATCTCCGGCGGCATGAAGCAGCGCGTCGGCATTGCGCGGGCGCTGGCGATGAAGCCGCGCGTGCTGCTGCTGGATGAGCCATTCGGCGCGCTGGATGCCTTAACCCGCGCCCACCTGCAGGACAGCGTGATGCGCATTCAGCAGGAGCTGAACACCACCATTGTGCTGATCACCCATGACGTGGATGAAGCGGTGCTGCTTTCCGATCGGGTGCTGATGATGACCAACGGCCCGGCGGCACAGGTCGGGGAGATCCTCACCGTCGATCTGCCGCGTCCGCGCTCGCGGGTCGCGCTGGCGGATGAGCCGCGCTATCACCAGCTGCGCCAGAAAGTGCTGCATTTCCTCTATGAAAAACAGACCACAGCAGCCTAAGGAGCAGACCATGAGGCAACGGTTGCTGGTGATAGGCAATGGCATGGCGGGAATGCAGATGGTGGAGAGCCTGCTGCAGCTCGCGCCGCTGCGTTACGCCATCACGGTCATTGGCCGCGAGCCGCACGGCAACTACAACCGCGTGCTGCTGTCGCCGGTGCTGGCCGGTGAAAAGTCCTTCAGTGACACCCTGATCCACGATCGCGACTGGTATCAGCGGCACGGCGTGACGCTGCTGAACGGTGAAACCGTGCAGCAGGTCGATCTGGCGGCGCGGACGGTGCAGACCGATCAGCGCCAGCTCGACTGGGATCGGCTGGTGTTTGCCACCGGATCGCAGCCCCGTCTGCCCGCGATTCCCGGCATCGACGCAGAGTGCGTCATGGGTTTTCGCAGCATCGCCGACGTCCGGCGACTGCTGGCGGGCCAGGGACCGGTGGTGATCCTGGGCGGCGGCTTTCTCGGCATTGAAGCGGCGGCGGCACTCCGCGCCCGTGGCCGTGAGGTGACGCTGGTGCATCACAAACCCTGGCTGCTGGATCGCCAGCTGGATGCCAAAGCGGGCGAGCTGTTGCTGACGGCATTAGAACAGCGCGGCATTCGCTGCGAACTCAACAGTGGGTTCACGGCGATTGATGAGGCGGGCGTAACGCTGACCTGCGGGCGTCACTGGGCCGCCACGCAGGTGGTCATTGCCATCGGCGTGCAGCCGGAGATCACGCTGGCGCAGGCGGCAGGGCTACAGTGTCAGCGTGGCATTCTGGTCGATGGTCAGCTGCGCAGCGCCATTCCCGAGGTTTACGCCGTGGGCGAGTGCTGCGAAATCGCGGGCGAAACCTTTGGCCTGGTCGCGCCCTGCCTGGCGCAGGCACAGATTCTGGCGGCGCAGCTGGCGGGATCGCCGCTGGCAGATTTCGTCAGTGAGCAGCTGGCGACGCGGCTTAAAGTCAGCGGCATTTCGCTGTTCAGCGCCGGCGACGTCAGCGAGGCACCCTCCATCAGCAGTTTTGATCCGCTCTCCGGCGACTACCGCCGCCTTTTTCTCCGTCAGGGCCGCCTCTGTGGCGTACTGCTCTCCGGCGACACCCGGCAGGGCCCTGTGCTGCTGGAACGTCTGCAGCGCGCCGACTCTGTCACGCTCGATGCCCTGTTCGATCACGATCAACCTGAACCGCAGCCACAGGCTGCAGAGAGTCCTGAGATGAGTAAACCGGTTTTAGCCGTGATTGGTCACGGCATGGTCAGTCACCACTTTCTTGAACAGCTGGTTGCCCGCGAACTGCATCAGCACTATCACATCGTGGTTTATGGCGAGGAGCGCCAGCAGGCTTACGATCGCGTGCATCTGTCGGACTATTTCAACGGCAAAACGGCCGGCGATCTGTCGCTGGTGGGCGCGGACTTCTTTGCCCTGCAAGGTATTGAACTGCGCAGCGGCTGCACGGTTGTGGCGATCGACCGCCAGCAGCGCAGCCTGCGTGACAGCGCGGGCAATGAGCTGGCGTGGGATAAGCTGGTGCTGGCGACCGGCTCACGCGCGTTTGTGCCGCCGGTGCCGGGCCACGACGGCGAACGCTGTTTTGTCTATCGCACGCTGGATGACCTGGATGCCATTGCCGCCTGCGCCCGTCATAGCCAGCGCGGGATTGTGATTGGCGGCGGCCTGCTGGGTCTGGAGGCAGCGAATGCGCTGCGGCAGCTCGGGCTGGAGACGCACGTGGTGGAGTTCGCGCCGCGCCTGATGGCGGTGCAGCTCGATGAGGGTGGGGCGCTGATGCTGCGTCAGAAGATCGATGCGCTGGGCGTGACGGTTCATACCTCAAAACAGACCGAGCTGATTGAGCGTCAGCCCGACGGCAGCGTGGTGCTGCGCTTTGCCGATGGCAGCCATTTACCTGGCGATCTGGTGCTGTTCTCCGCCGGTATCCGTCCGCGCGATGAGCTGGCGCGCGAGGCGGGCCTGACGCTCGGGCCGCGCGGCGGCATTGAGATTAACGATCGCTGCCAGACCAGTGATGACGACGTGTTTGCCATTGGGGAATGCGCGCTGTGGAACGGCCAGATCTTTGGGCTGGTTGCACCGGGTTATCAGATGGCACGGGTGCTGGCCGGACATCTGGCGGCTGAACCGGCTGCCTTCAGCGGCGCGGACATGAGCACTAAGCTGAAACTGCTGGGCGTGGAGGTCGCGTCGTTCGGTGATGCCCATGGCCGCACGCCGGGCAGCCAGCACTATCACTGGACCGACGGGCCAAAAGGCATTTACAAGAAAATCGTGGTCTCTGCGGAGGGCACCCGACTGCTGGGCGGCGTGCTGGTCGGGGACAGTAGCGAGTACGCCACGCTGCTGCAGATGATGCTCAACGCTTTACCCTTGCCTGCCGCGCCGGAGAGCCTGATCCTGCCTGCGCTGGCCGGTGCGCCGAAAGTGCCGGGCGTCGCGGCATTGCCCGACAGCGCCCAGGTCTGCTCCTGTCACAACGTCAGCAAAGGTGATATCTGCGCAGCGGTGAAAGGCGGATGCGGTGAGATGAGCAGCATCAAAAGCTGCACCAGAGCGGCCACCGGTTGCGGCGGCTGTGCGGCGCTGGTGAAACAGGTGATGGAGTTTCAGCTGGAAACTCTCGGCGTCGAGGTGAAAAAAGATGTCTGCGACCACTTCAGCTATTCACGCCAGGAGCTTTATCACCTGGTACGGGCCGGTGAGTTCAGAACCTTTGAGGCGCTGCTGGCCTCGCACGGTCAGGGGAAGGGCTGTGAGATCTGCAAGCCGCTGGTGGGGTCGATTCTTGCCTCCTGCTGGAATGACTATCTGCTGAAACCGGCGCACCTGCCGTTACAGGATACCAACGACCGCTACTTCGCCAACATCCAGAAAGATGGCACCTATTCGGTGGTGCCACGCGTCCCGGCTGGCGAAATCACGCCACAGGGACTGATCGCCATTGGTGAAGTGGCCGCGCGTTATGACCTCTACACCAAAATCACCGGCGGGCAGCGTATCGACCTGTTTGGCGCGCGCCTTGATCAGCTGCCCGCTATCTGGCAGACGCTGCTTGAGGCCGGTTTTGAAACCGGTCACGCCTACGGCAAGTCGCTGCGCACCGTGAAGTCCTGTGTCGGATCGACCTGGTGCCGCTACGGCGTGCAGGATTCGACCGCCTTCGCCATCGCGCTGGAGAACCGTTACAAGGGACTTCGCGCCCCACACAAAATCAAAATGGCGGTTTCGGGCTGTACCCGCGAGTGTGCGGAAGCGCAGAGCAAAGATATCGGCGTGATCGCCACCGAAAAGGGCTGGAACCTCTATGTCTGCGGCAATGGCGGCATGAAGCCGCGCCACGCCGATTTGTTCGCCAGCGACCTCGACGACGCCACGCTGCTGCGCTATGTCGATCGCCTGCTGATGTTCTATATCCGTACTGCTAATCGTCTGCAGCGCACCAGCGTCTGGCTGGACAATCTGGAAGGCGGTCTTGATTACCTGCGCCAGGTGGTGATTGAGGACAGCCTTGGGCTGGGCGAGACGCTGGAGCAGGAGATGCAGCGGGTGGTTGACGCCTGGCAGTGTGAGTGGCAGACCACGCTGGCGGACCCGTCGCGGCTCGCGCTGTTTACGCCGACGATCAACAGCGAGCAGCCCGATGAAACCCTGCACTACAGCCGGGTACGCGGCCAGCGGCAGCCTGAAGCCGTGGCTGCGCGCCCGCTGCTGCAGCTGCCCGCTGAGCTGTGGAGCGCCGTCTGCGCACTGGAGGCGATTCCGCCTGAAGCAGGGATCGGGGCGAGACTGGGCAGCGAGCGTGTTGCGCTGTTCCGCTTTGGCGACGCGCTCTATGCGCTGGAGGATCGTGAGCCTGGCAGCGATGCCAGCGTGCTGTCGCGCGGGATTCTGGGTGACGTCGGCGGCGAGCCGGTGGTGATCTCTCCGCTCTACAAGCAGCGGGTGCGGCTGCGTGACGGACAGAGTCTGGATAATCCGCAGCATCAGCTGCGCTGCTGGCCGGTGAAGCTCGAAGCGGGGCAGATCTGGCTGGCAAACCGCCCGCAAAATCCGCTGGCACAGGCATCATGAACAGCACCTGTCCCTATTGCGGCGTCGGCTGTGGCGTCTGCGTCACGCCGCAGGGCAATCATCAGGCAACGGTGATCGGCGATCCGCATCATCCCGCTAACGCAGGCCGGTTGTGCGTTAAGGGCGCGGCGCTGGGTGAGACGCTGACGCCACAGGGGCGTCTTCTTACCGCTCAGGTTAACGGCCAGCAGGTCAGCCTTGACGCCGCGCTGGATGCGGCGGCGGCAGGATTGCGCGCGGTGATTGATGAGCATGGCCCGCAGGCGGTGGCGTTTTACGGTTCCGGCCAGTTGCTGACCGAGGATTACTACGTCGCCAATAAGCTGATGAAGGGCTACATCGGCGCTGCCAATATTGATACCAATTCGCGGCTCTGTATGGCATCAGCCGTAGTCGGTTATAAGCGGGCGCTGGGGGCGGATGCGGTGCCCTGCTGTTATGAGGATCTGGAGCAGACCGAGCTGGTTTTGCTGGTAGGTTCCAATGCTGCCTGGGCACATCCGGTGGTCTGGCAGCGGCTGATGCAGGCGAAGCAGCAGCGACCGGCGATGTGCATAGTCGTTATCGATCCGCGCCGCACAGCCAGTTGTGATCAGGCCGATCAGCATCTGCCGCTGCGGCCCGGCAGCGATTCGGCGCTGTTTTCCGGGCTGCTGCACTGGCTGGCGCAGAACGATGGCCTTGATGCCAGCATGCTGCCGCACCTGAATGGCGTGAGTGAAACCCTGGCCGCCGCCGCGCAGTGGGATGTCGCGCGGGTCGCAGAGACCTGTGATTTAACGGAACAGCAGGTGACGCATTTTTTCCGGCTGTTCAGCCAGCACGATCGGGTGCTGACGCTGTGGTGCATGGGGATCAATCAGTCCGCCACCGGCAGCGACAATAACCAGGCGATCCTTAACCTGCATCTGCTGACGGGCAAAATAGGCCGTGCGGGCTGCGGGCCTTTTTCGCTGACCGGACAGCCAAATGCGATGGGCGGTCGCGAAGTGGGCGGTCTGGCGAATCAGCTGGCGGCGCACATGAGTTTTACTGACGAGGATTGCGATCGGGTGCAGCGTTTCTGGCGCAGCCCGTCGATGGCCCGCCAGCCGGGGCTGATGGCGCTGGAACTCTTCAGGGCGATTGCTGAAGGCGAGGTGAAGGCGGTGTGGATTATGGGCACCAATCCGGCGGTGTCGATGCCGGAAGGCAATCGTGTGGCGCAGGCGCTGGCGGCCTGTCCGCTGGTCATTGTCTCAGATGTGATGGCGCAGACCGATACCAGCGCCTTTGCCGATATTCTGCTGCCCGCCCAGGGCTGGGGCGAGAAGAACGGCACCGTGACCAATTCAGAGCGGCGTATTTCGCGGCAGCGCGCCTTTGCCGCCGCACCAGGTAATACCCGACCTGACTGGTGGCTGCTGGCCCAGGTGGCGCAGCGGTTGGGGTTCCGTGAGGGGTTTAACTGGCAGCATCCGTCGGAGATTTTCCGCGAGCACGCGGCGCTGTCGGGCTTTGAGAACCAGGGCCAGCGGGCGTTTGATATCAGCGGGCTGGCGCAGTTGAGCCAGGCCGAATGGGATGCGCTGCGTCCGGTTCAGTGGCCGGTAAATGCTGCTCATCCGCAGGGCTGTGCGCGGTTGTTTGGCGATCGCCGCTTTTTTCACCCGGACGGCAAAGCCCGGCTGCTTGTCCCGGCCACGCCCACCTTAACTCCGCGTGATGCGGCTTATCCGCTATTGATGAACAGCGGTCGGGTGCGCGATCAGTGGCATACCATGACGCGCACCGGGCTGGTGCCGCGTCTGATGCAGCATTGTGATGAGCCATTTGTGGCGCTGCATCCCGCTGATGCCGCGCAGTATGGCGTGACGGCGGGCGGTCTGGCGCGGGTGCAGTCGGTGCAGGGCTGGATCAGCGCGCGGGTGCGCGCTGATGCCGGGATGCGGCGCGGCGAGCTGTTTGTGCCGATGCACTGGAACCGGCAGTTCAGTCAGCAGAGTCACGTCGATATGCTGGTCGCCGCCCGCGCCTGTCCGTTTTCAGGGCAGCCTGCGCTGAAGCAGACGCCGGTGCGGATTCTGCCGCTGGCGGTGAGCTGGCAGGGCTGGTTGTGGCAGCGCGGGATGACACAGCCCGCAGGTTTGCGTTACTGGTCGCGTGCGCCCTATGCGGCGGTGCAGCGTTATGCGGTCGCGGGCGAGGGATCACCGCAGGCGTGGCTGGCCGGGCAGATGGATTTGTCAGGTTGTTATCTGCAGGTCGCCACAGGCAGCGGCCGTGATTACCGGCTGCTGGCATGGCGTGACGGTGAGTTGCAGCTGGCGTTCTATGCCGGTAGCGCGTTGCCATCGCTGGATAGCGCATTTGTCGCGGCGGCCTTTGCGGATGCGCCGCAGGATGCTGCCGGGCGGCATAGCGTGCTGGCAGGTCAGGCGATGCAGCGCAGTGCAGCGGGCCGGATTATCTGTAGTTGTATGTCGGTGGGTGAACAGACGATTTTGCAGGCGATAGCGCAGGGGTGTCGCAGCACTCAGGCATTGGGCGAGAAGCTGAAGTGCGGCACGCAGTGCGGCTCCTGTATTCCGGAGCTGAAGCAGTTGTTGCTGTCCGACGTGGTTGTGGAGGAATGATGACGCGAGCAATTGATTCTCTGGATAAGTTACTGGCTCCGGCCGGTGTAGCAAAGCAGCAGGGTGCGGTGTGGCTGGTGGGCGCAGGCCCTGGCGATGTGGAGTTGCTGACGGTGAAGGCGTTGCGGTTGCTGCAGCGGGCTGAAGTGGTGGTGTATGACCGGCTGGTGAGTGAAGCCGTGATGGCGGAGGTGCCGGAGCGCGCATTATGCATTGATGTGGGTAAACAGCCGGGGCAGCATGGGCTGAAGCAGGCGCAGATTAATCAGCTGCTGGTAGATCTGGCGCGCAGCGGACGCAATGTGATCCGGCTGAAAGGAGGGGATCCCTTTATTTTTGGGCGCGGTGGCGAAGAGATGGTGAGTCTGCAGCAGTCCGGGATCCGCTGTGAGGTGGTGCCAGGAATTACAGCGGCGGTGGGCTGTGCGGCCGCCAGCGGGATTCCGTTGACGCATCGGGATTGTGCGCAGTCGCTGCGGTTGATTACCGGGCATGGCCGGAGTGGCGAGCCGCAGCTGGATGCAGCCGCATTGGCAGCGGTGAATCAGACGCTGGTGTTCTATATGGGTTTGAGCTGGAGTGCGTCGATCAGTGCGCAGTTGCAGGCGCAGGGACGGGATGCGGCGACGCCGGTAGCAATTATTGAGAACGGCACCCGGCCGGACCAGCGGGTGCTGATTACCACGCTGGGTGGCCTGGCGGAGACGGTCGCGCGGGATCAGCCGGTGTCGCCATCGCTGCTGGTGGTGGGTGAGGTCGTGCGGTTTTATCGGGCGGATTTGCAGGTGCGGGGGGATGCGATGATGAGCCGGTGCGACGTGCAGGAAGTCGGGTGCGTTGTGCAGGAAGTCGGGTGCGTTGTGCAGGAAGCAGGGTGCGTCGTGCAGGAAAGGCCTGCCTGATCGCAAAGGGATCCCGCATCCCTGCGGACTGGGCTCGCCCTCCCTGGCTCGCACACTTTGCTCTTCAGGCAGGCCATTCCTGCACGGCTGGCATTGGTGCGGGGTTTGGCTGATGCGGGTCGCGATTAGGTGCAGGTCGGTTTGGGGGAGAAGGCAGGAATGGTTTGAAGAGCCGTTGTGTCGTGCAGGAAGTACGGTGCGTCGTGCAGGAAAAGCTTGCCTGATCGCAAAGGGATCCCGCATCCCTGCGGATTGGCTCGCCCTCCCGCACTCGCACACTTTGCTCTTCAGGCAGGCCATTCCTGCACGGGTGGCATTGGTGCGGGTGATGTGAGTTTAAAAATGTAGCTGAACTGTAGCTTTTAAGCTAAAGTCATCTCCGATGAAAACAATAAGGACTTACATCACCGCAGATGGACAGGATCTGTATGCTGAGTTTTTTAAAAAGCTCCGTGATCCCATTGCGAAAGCGAAAATTGCTTCCCGGATTAACCGGATGGCCTCTGATAACTTTGGCGATCACAAGCCCTGTCGGGATGGGGTTTGGGAGTTGCGAATTGATCAGGGGGCCGGCTATCGCGTTTATTACAGCCTTGTTGCCGGGGAGATAATTTTGTTGCTTATGGCGGGTGATAAACGAACGCAGGATGCTGATATCAATGAGGCTATTGATTGCCTTAAAGATTATTTAAAGAGGTGATGTGTGGCTAAAGAACGTTTATATGATGACGTCATGGTAGATGCTCTTCGGGAAGATCCGGAGTTTGCTCAGGCTTATCTGCATCAGGCATTTCTGGATATTGACGAAGAGGGTGGTCAGGAAGCTTTTTTACTGGCGTTACGCCATGTTGTCGAGGCTCGGGGAGGAATGGCCACGGTTGCCCGGAAAGCCGGCGTCTCGCGTGAATCGCTCTATCGCACACTCTCTCCGACCGGTAATCCAACCCTGAAAACGCTTCGCAGCGTCGTTCAGGCAACCGGTTTTCCATTCTCCTCACTTGCCGGTTCCTGAGGTTCGTGTCTGATTGAGCTGTCTTTGCCGGTCGTAACGCCCATTAATCATGTAACCGACTGATATAACTGATATTTTCCTGAGCGGGTTCTTCTTTACATCAGACAAATGTATCAGGACCAAACGACTCAGCATTTACCAAATCTCCTTGCCGACAGGTTCTCCCCACGCGATATGGCCGTGCAGATTTTCATCTGTCACGCCTTTAAGCAGCATTGTAAGAGAAGAGCTCATTTCCTGTTTTACAGGCTCAATGATGAGTTTTCCTTCAACCAGATAGATTTTGATTTCGTCATCAATACTAAGATTGAGTGCCTGCATTAATGTCGCCGGGATGCGTATCGCTGGAGAATTACCCCAGCGCCGGACATTTCCTCGAATCATTTAAATCGTCTCCGATACACATTAGAGATTCAGGTTGCCACAATACAGAGTGTATCCAGGTGATGTAGCTCAGGGTTCAGGTGAGTCTGGTAATGATGTTGCGGCAGGACGGTGCGTCGTGCAGGAAAAGCCTGCCTGACCGCTAAAGAATCCCGCATCCCTGCGGGCTGGGTCGCCTCCCTGGCTCGCATATGATGCTCAATTACATCGCCCGCTTCAGCGGCAGCGGGGCCACCAGCACTTTCACGCCTAAGGCTTCAAACGCTTTAACCTGCGCGGCGCTGATGCCGCTGTCGGTGATCAGATAGTGGATGTTGCTCCAGTCACAGGGCAGCGCGAACATCGACACCTTGTCGATTTTGCTGGAGTCCGCCACCACGTAAACCGTGCTGGCGGATTTGATCATCGCCAGTTTGACTTTAATGTCCGTTTCACTGGGAAAGCTCAGGCCCAGACGCGGTGAGATGCAGGCGGTGGCCAGAAAGAGTTTTTCGGCCAGCACATTTTCAAAAAAACTGGCCGCCTTCTCGCCCGAGGTGGAGAGCGTCGGAAATTTAAAGGTGCCGCCGGTCAGCAGGATATTGATGCCCGGCTCGCCGCCCAGTTTCAGGGCGATATTGACCGCGGTGGTCACCACTGATAAGCGGCGGATATGGCTGATGGCGTCGGTAATCGCGGTGGTGGTGGTACCGGAATCGAAAATCACCGTGTCGCCATTTTCGATATGCTGCGCCGCCAGTCGGCCAATCGCCTCTTTCTCCTCCAGATGGGTCTGCCGCTCCAGCAGCATCGCGCCGGTATTCTGCTTGCCCGTCATCAGCGTTGCGCCACCGTGATAGCGCTGCACAAACCCCTGTTTTTGCAGCATGCGCAGGTCGCTGCGTAATGTGGCTTCAGTCAGTCCAAAGGTCTCGGTCAGCGCTTTGACCGTGACCGTCCCATCCTCACGGATCATCTCCAGAATTTTCTCGCGGCGTTGCTGCATGTCAGCGAACTGCTCACTTTTGCTTTTCAATCGAAATGCTCCCTTTTCCAGTAACCTGATGGCTTGGGCGAACACGGTCTCTGTGGCTGAGTTTAACGCGCCATTTTTATGAATGCGAGATGACCTGAATTGCCTTTGATTTTCGAACGAAAACAAATAATCCGCAGGTTATTGAATCTCTCAGGGTTACCGGATTGCAGTCGGCAGGCTTTATTTCGGGACTGGAAGCTAGATCACGTCTTTTCAATCAGATAAGCCGCTTTGAACGGCAGATGGTCGAAATTTGATCTGCCCCACATATCATTTCTTTTCGATAGCTTATATTTTTGTTCGAAAATGATTGAGTCAGCGGCATCAGCAAAAAAATGAGGGGAAGAGTGGGATGAGTGGTGAATATGACGTAAACCTGCGCTACGGCGTGGATACCGCAATGAACCTGGCCGGTAAGGTGGCGGTGGTGACCGGCGGGCTGGGCGGCATCGCGATGGCGACCAATGGCATGCTGCTGGAGAAGGGCGCGCGTCTGGCACTGCTCTATCCGCCATTTGAAGCAGAGAAAGTTGCCAGTCTGCAGGCGGACTTCGCGGCCGATCGGGTGCAGTTTGTCTGCTGTGACGTTACCGATCCCGCGTCGGTGGAAGAGGCGTTTGACGCGGTGGTTGCCCACTATGGCCGGATCGATATCCTGGTCAACTGCGCAGGCTACGTGATGCTGCAGCCGGTGATTGAGACTGATTTTGCCGAGTGGCAGAAGCAGATCGCGGTAAATCTCACCGGACCTTTCCTCTGCTCGCAGGCGGCCGCACGGCTGATGATTCGTGCCGGTGCGGGCGGCAAGATTATTAATATCGCCTCCCAGGCGGCGTCCATCGCGATCGACAACCATGTCGCCTACACCTCCGCCAAAGCGGGCCTGCTGGGCATGACCAAAGTGATGGCCAAAGAGTTTGCTCCGCACCGCATCAACGTGAATACCCTGTCGCCCACCGTGGTACTGACGCCGATGGGCGAGAAAGCCTGGCGCGGCGAGAAAGGCGAGCAGATGAAAAAGCTGATTCCGCTCGGTCGCTTTGCCTATACCGATGAGATCGCCGCCGCCGTGCTGTTCTTCGCCAGCAACGGCAGCGACATGATTACCGGCGCAGATTTGATGATCGATGGTGGCTTCACCATCTGGTAAGGCCAACCCAACACCCGGGACTTCATACCCTGCCATAACGATAAGAGAGAACATCATGAAAAACCGTACCCTGCTGTGCACTGCCGTGGCTGCCTGTCTGGTTTCTCAGGCGGCGTTGGCCGCCGAAAAAGGCACCATTATGATTCTGGTTAACTCACTCGATAATCCCTACTACGCCTCTGAAGCCAAAGGCGCCAATCTCAAAGCACAGGCGCTGGGGTACAAAACCACGGTGCTGTCGCACGGCGAAGATGTGAAGAAGCAGAGCGAACTGATCGACGCCGCTATTGGTAAGAAAGTGCAGGGTATCGTGCTGGATAACGCCGACTCCACCGCCAGCGTGGCGGCGATCAAAAAAGCCAAAGATGCCGGGATTCCGGTGGTGCTGATCAACCGTGAAATCCCGGTGGATGACGTGGCGCTGGCGCAGATCACCCACAACAACTTCCAGGCGGGTTCCGATGTGGCCAACGTCTTTGTCGAGAAGATGGGGGAAAAAGGCAAATACGCCGAGCTCGCCTGTAACCTGGCCGACAATAACTGTGTGACCCGCTCAAAATCGTTCCATCAGGTGCTGGATCAATATCCCGATATGCAGAGCGTGGCGCGTCAGGATGCCAAAGGCACTCTGATCGACGGCAAGCGCATCATGGACAGCATCCTGCAGGCGCATCCCGATGTGAAAGGGGTGATCTGCGGTAACGGTCCGGTCGCGCTGGGCGCGATTGCGGCACTCAAGGCCGCCGGTCGCAACGATGTGATCGTGGTAGGGATTGATGGCAGCAATGATGAACGCGATGCGGTGAAAGCAGGCACGCTGAAAGCCACGGTGATGCTGCAGGCCCAGGCGATCGCCGCCGAAGGTGTGACCGATCTCGATAACTTCATTCAGAAAGGCGTGAAGCCGGAAAAACAGCGGGTGATGTTCCGCGGCATTCTGATTACTCCGGAAAACGCCAAAGGCGTCCAGGACTTTAACTACAAGTCGTAATTAACCGCTGCCGCGCCTGCGAAAGCGGGCGCCAGGGAGAAGAAGATGTCACGAAGAGTCTGGCTGACGCTGGTGGTCATGCTGTCAGGTGGCTGCAAAATTGTGTCGCAGCAGGAGCTGGCTGACCTGAAGAATCCCCCCAATCCGAAGATGGCCAACATCGACCAGCTCTGGCAGCAGAAGCTGGTGCCGCAGGTCCGGGCCGAGGCTAAACCGCTGGCGACGCTGATGTCGTCGCTGCAATCTGCCAAAGACTTTGACAGCGCCTGCCAGACCTACGGCTATCGCAGTCAGGCTGAGAATCCCTGTGTCTTCAGCGTTTCCGTTCGCGGCGAGGTAACGGCTGTTAATACCACTTCCCGCAGCGGAAAGATGACCGTGAAGGATGAATCAGGTGACAGTGTCACTATCCAGGTCGGGCCAATCATTCGTGGCACGGCGTTGCGCGATGTCTATAAAGGCGCGAGCTATCAGGACTTCAACGATCAGGTGCTGTTTGGTGATTACGGCAAGGCGATCAACCAGCACGCCTCAACCCTGATGCAGCAGTTCGCGCCGAAGGTCGGCGACAAAGTGAGTGTTGCTGGCGTGTTCAGCAGCTGGGACATTCCGCAACAGCTGCCGGATATCACTCCGGCTGCCATCACCCGGCAATAAGGAGCGGCAGATGCAAAATCCGCAACCGCAAACGTCCGGCGACGTGATTATCGAAACGCGCAACGTGTCGCGTCTCTATCCTGGTGTGACCGCGCTCGATCAGGTCAGCTATCGCGTTTATCGCAACAAAGTGAATGTGCTGATTGGGGAGAACGGGGCCGGTAAGTCCACCATGATGAAGATGCTGGCCGGGGTGGAAACGCCGTCGTCGGGCGAGATCCTGCTGGATGGCCAGGTGGTCTCGCTGAACTCCACCCATCAGGCGGAGAAGCAGGGGATCAGCATCATTTTCCAGGAGCTGAATCTGTTTCCCAACATGAACGTGATGGACAACATTTTTATCGCCAACGAGTTTTTCCAGCGCGGCGTCATCAATGAAAAGTATCAGTACGCGCTGGCGAAGTCGCTACTGCAGCGGCTGCAGCTTGATGTTGATCCCTATGCGCCGCTGGGCGAGCTGGGCATCGGGCATCAGCAGCTGGTGGAGATTGCCAGGGCGCTGTCGAAGGATACCCGGGTGTTGATCATGGATGAACCCACCAGCGCCCTGAGCCAGTCGGAAGTGAAAGTGCTGTTCAATGTCATCGACCAGCTAAAGCGGCGCGGCGTCACCATTATCTATATCTCACACCGGCTGGAAGAGCTGATGGAGATTGGCGATCACATCACCATTTTCCGCGATGGGCGCTTTATCAGTGAGCGCGAGGTGCGCGACGCCAGCGTGCCGTGGATTATCGCCCAGATGGTGGGCGATAAGAAAAAACAGTTCGACTATCAGCCTGCGCCACAAGGGGAAACGGTGCTGGAGGTTGAGGGGCTGACCGCGCTGCATCAGAACGGCGGCTACAAGCTGAATGAGGTCAGTTTCAGCCTGCGTAAAGGCGAGGTGATCGGCATTTATGGCCTGCTGGGCGCGGGACGCACGGAGCTGTTTAAGGGGCTGATTGGGCTGATGTCCTGTCAGTCGGGCCGGGTCCGGCTGTCCGGTAAGGATCTGGCGAAACGCAGTTTTCAGCAGCGGCTGAAAAGCGGCATCGCGCTGGTGCCCGAAGATCGTAAAGGCGAAGGGGTGATTGAACTGATGTCGGTTACTGCCAACATGACGCTTTCTGACTTCAGCCTGCGCGGTTTTCGTCGGGCGCTGGGGCTGCTGAATCCGGGGCGGGAGCAGCAGCGGGTCAGTGAGATGATCGGCCATCTGGCGATTAAAGTCAGCGATCCCGATCTGCCGGTCACGGCGCTGAGTGGCGGTAATCAGCAGAAGGTGGTGCTGGGTAAGGCGCTGATGACCGGGCCGCAGGTGGTACTGCTGGATGAGCCGACGCGCGGCATCGATGTCGGTGCCAAAACCGACGTCTATCACCTGATTGGCAATCTGGCGCAACAGGGGCTGGCCGTGATGTTCTCATCGTCAGAGCTGGATGAGGTGATGGCGCTGGCGGACCGCATTTTAGTGATGGCCGATGGCCGGATAACGGCCGATCTGCCCCGCGCAGCGGCAACGAGAGAACATCTGATCGCGGCATCAACCCCGCAGGATTAAGCGCCTGGCCCATTGGGCTAAGCTGGCCGGAGAATGTCATGAACCAAAAATATCTGCTTTATATGTACCTGCTCAAGGCGCGCACCTTTATTGCGTTGCTGATTGTGGTCGGCTTCTTCAGCGTGATGGTGCCGAACTTTCTGACCCCCTCTAACCTGCTGATTATGACGCAGCACGTCGCCATTACCGGGCTGCTGGCGATAGGGATGACGCTGGTGATCCTCACCGGCGGTATCGATCTCTCGGTAGGCGCGGTCGCCGGGATTTGCGGCATGGTGGCGGGTGCGCTGCTGACCAGTGGCATTCCGTTATGGGGCGGCAATACGCTGTTTCTCAACGTGCCTGAAGTGATTCTGGTGGTGGCGATCTTTGGCGTGCTGGTGGGGCTGATTAACGGCACGGTGATCACCCGACTGGGCGTGGCCCCCTTTATCTGTACCCTGGGCATGATGTATGTGGCGCGCGGTGCGGCACTGCTGTTCAACGACGGCGGCACCTACGCCAATCTGGTCGGGATGCCCGCGCTGGGCAACACCGGTTTTGCCCTGCTGGGTTCCGGTACCGTGCTGGGCGTGTATCTGCCGATCTGGCTGATGCTCGGCTTCTTACTGCTTGGCCTCTACCTGACGCGCAAAACCCCGCTGGGCCGTTACATCTACGCCATTGGCGGCAATGAGTCCGCCGCGCGGCTGGCGGGCGTGCCGATTATCAAAGTGAAAATTTTTGTTTACGCCTTTTCCGGCCTCTGCGCTGGTCTGGTCGGGCTGGTGGTGGCGTCTCAGTTGCAGACCGCACACCCGATGACCGGCAACATGTTTGAGATGGACGCCATCGGTGCCACGGTGCTGGGCGGCACGGCGCTGGCGGGCGGGCGTGGGCGGGTGTCCGGCTCGATTATTGGCGCGTTCGTGATCGTCTTCCTGGCGGATGGCATGGTGATGATGGGCGTCAGCGATTTCTGGCAGATGGTGATTAAAGGTCTGGTGATTGTCACAGCCGTCGTGATCGACCAGTTCCAGCAACGTCTGCAAAGCAAAGTGGTGCTGCTGCGTCGCCATGAAAAAAAGCAGCAGGCAGTGCCTCTCACTGATATCCGTCACAGTTAACAGGAGCGATTATGAGCCGCGAACAACGTGGAAAAACAGTAGTGATTACCGGTGCCTGTCGCGGCATCGGTGCCGGGATCGCGGCGCGATTCGCCCGCGATGGGGCCAGGCTGGTGATGGTGTCGAATGCCGATCGGGTCTTTGCCACCGCTGACCAGCTTTCGCAGCAGTATGGCAGTGAGATTCTGGCGCTGCAGGTCGACGTCACAGATGAAGCGGCGGTGCAGCAGCTCTATCAGCAGGCCTTTGAACGCTTTGGTCAGATTGACGTCTCGATTCAGAATGCTGGCGTGATCACCATTGACCGCTTCGACACCATGCCGAAAAGCGACTTTGAACGGATTCTGGCCGTGAACACCACTGCCGTCTGGCTCTGCTGTCGTGAAGCGGCGAAATATATGGTGAAGCAGGGCAGCGGCAGTCTGATTAACACTTCATCCGGGCAGGGACGACAGGGCTTTATCTACACGCCGCACTATGCCGCCAGCAAAATGGGGATCATCGGCATTACGCAGAGTCTGGCGCTGGAGCTGGCACCGTGGGACATTACGGTCAACGCCTTCTGTCCCGGCATCATTGAGAGTGAGATGTGGGATTACAACGATCGCGTCTGGGGCGAGATCCTCAGCAGCGAGGAGAAAACCTACGGCAAAGGTGAGCTGATGGCGGAGTGGGTGAAAAACATTCCGCTGAAGCGTGCCGGTCAGCCGGAGGATGTGGCCGGGCTGGTGGCGTTTCTGGCTTCAGACGATGCGCGCTATATCACCGGACAGACAATTAACGTGGATGGCGGCTTAATCTTCTCCTGAGGATGCCAGAGATAACCCCGGGCCTGCTGCACAGCAGGCCTTTTTTTGTGCCAGACTTTTCTGGTATATGCACAATTTTCCTCTGCTGTCCTGCATCGCCGTCACAATATGTTAAGGTAACTGTCAATGAATTTGACTTTATCGCAGCAACAAATCAATCAACGTGCCGGGTGACATGATACGGAAAACAGGGGTTCTCTCTTTGATTGCGCTGTCGCTCTCTGCCTTGCAGAGCGCCCGCGCGTTTCAGACTGAAACGGCAGTGTCAGAAACGCCGTTCGACAATCCTGCGCGCTACAGTGAGTCGCTGCCGACGCTTGGCAGCACCCGCGACGAGGATGAAGCGTGGAGCAAAAAGCTGGCAGCCGTGGCAAAAAGCATCGGTGAGGCGAGTAACAACAGCGACAGCAATGTGACGTTTGGCCAGCAGGCGGGCGTCTGGGCCTTCAATCATCTGCGCGATGAAGTGGCCGACCGGGTCGAGAGTGAAGGGCAGTCACTGCTTTCCCCTTACGGCACCGCGCAGCTCGATCTGAAAGTCGACATGAACGGCAACTTTGCCGGCACGGGCGGCGATCTCTTCAGCGCACTGGCCGACGAGAACAGCCTGCTTACCTTCAGCCAGCTTGGCCTGCATGATACCGGCGAGGGTCTGGTCGGCAATGCGGGACTGGGACAACGCTGGGACGCCGGTAACTGGCTGCTGGGCTACAACGGCTTTGTCGATCATGTCTTCAGCAGCGGACTGCAGCGCGCCTCGGTGGGGACTGAGGCCTGGAGTGATTCGATGCGTTTCTCTGCCAACTACTATCAGCCGCTTTCCGGCTGGAAAAATCTGGGCAACTCGCAGCAGCAGCGCATGGCGCGCGGCTATGACATCACCAGCCAGAGCTATCTGCCCTTTTATCGTCAGCTGGGCGTCTCGGTGAGCTATCAGCAATATCTGGGTGAGAATGTCGATCTGTTTAACAGCGGCAACCGCTATCACAATCCCTCCGCTATGTCGTTTGGCCTCTCTTACACGCCGGTGCCGCTGGTGACGCTGTCTGCCACCCACAAAACCAGCAGTGCCGGTGAAAGCCAGGATCAGCTGGGGCTGAAACTGAACTACCGCTTTGGCGTGGCGCTTAGCCGTCAGCTTGATGCCGGTAACGTCGCGGAAGCGCGCTCCCTGCGCGGCAGCCGTTACGATACCGTGACCCGCAGCGATACGCCGGTGCTCGCATTCCGTCAGCGTAAAACGCTGTCGGTGTTCCTGGCGACACCTCCCTGGCAGTTAAGCAGTGGCGAGAGCCTGCCGCTGAAGCTGCAGGTGCGCGCCAGCAATGACATCAAGGCAGTAAGCTGGCAGGGTAACACGCAGGCGCTGAGCCTGACGCCACCGGCTAATAACGCCGATCCGCAGGGCTGGAGTGTGATCTTACCGCAGTGGGATCCGTCGCCAGACGCCAGCAACGAATACCGGCTGTCGGTCACCCTTGAGGACAGCAAACAGCAGCGTGTCACCTCTAACTGGATCACCCTGAAAATTGAGCCGCCGATGGCCATGGATGCATCCCCACAGAACGATCGTTACGATTTAATGGCACCCACCGGCACGGCGCTCTAGCGGACACCTGCCAGCACGGCGCTCTGGCGGGTAAATCCGGCCGGCGCGGTGCATGGCACGTCCACCAGAAGTGATCACAGGCTAACGTCAGGCTTATGTGTCAGTAGTAACATCATGTTGCAATCATCAGCCGCAACTATTGCAGCGATGCGTAAGGGACGCCGGCAAAATGCCGATAACAAAAGCAATTCCACCGCTTACTGGTCCTGCTGATGCGCCTGAGTTTACTGAAATATCTTGTCCCTTCTTTTCTCCGTCAGCGTGGCCTGCACGCCGCCGCGTCATTCCGATCGCTGGGGCGCGCTATGCCCGTGATTGAGTTCACGCCTGAGGGCATTATTCAGAAAGCCAGCCCGCTCTTTCTGGCGGCCATGGGATACCGGGCGGACGAAATTGTCGGTCAGCACCACAGCATGTTCTGTCCGCCCGCGCTGGTGAACTCGCCAGAATATCGTCGTTTCTGGCAGCGTCTGGCGGCAGGTGAAAGCTTCAGTGATAAATATCTGCGGCTGGCTAACGGCATGCGGCCAGTCTGGCTGGAGGCGAGCTATATTCCGGTGACTGACCGGCGCGGACGGGTATTCAAAATCGTGAAAATAGCCGCGGATATTTCAGAGAGAATGCAGTCATCACTGGAGCAGGAGTCGATTATCAATGCGATCAGCCGCTCCATGGCCGTGATCGCCTTTAGTCCTGACGGCCACGTGCTGGAGGCAAATGATAACTTCCTTAAGGCTACCGGCTATCAGGCTGCTGAAGTCACAGGAAAGCATCACCGGCTTTTCTGTTCGGATGAACTCTCTCAGAGTGAGGAGTACCGGCAGTTCTGGTTGAGGCTGAATCAGGGCGAGTTCTTTTCAGGCCAGTTTCCCCGTCTTAACCGGCGTGGCGAACCGCTCTGGCTCAGGGCCACTTACAATCCGGTATTCAACAGCGATGGACAGCTTACTAAAATTGTTAAATTCGCCACCGATGTGACGGAACAGGTGCTGCGTAATCAGCAGGAATATGACGCGGCGTTAAATGCCTGGAACATGGCTGTCCAGACGCGGGGAAGTGCACAGGCGGGCGCGGATGTTATCGACAACAGCATTCAGATGATCAGCCGGATTGCTGAAGAGATGAGCGTGGTGTCGGCAGACGTCACGCGCCTGAACAGCCAGTCTGACAGCATTGATGGCATGGTTGAAACCATCCGGCGCTTTGCCATGCAGACCCGCCTTATTGCACTGAATGCCGCCATTGAAGCGGCGCGCGCAGGCACGTCGGGCCGCAGCTTTGCCGTCGTGGCGGCAGAGGTTCGCAGCCTGGCGGCCAGCGTCAGCAGTGCGACCGAAGAGATTGAGCGGGTGGTAGCAGGGAATAATCAACTGGCCAGAGAGGTGCTGCGGGGAATTGAAACTTCGCTGGCGAACACCGGTCAGGGGGTACTGCTGATGCGTGAGGCGGGAGACGTGATCGCCAGCATTCAGAGAGATTCAGAGCGGGTTGAAAGCGCCGTCAGAGACGTTGCCCGGGCGGCGCATAGCGAATAACGACGTCTGAACCGGCCGGATAAACAGGGCCGGTGAAGGCGTGGCCCTGAAGAACAGGGATTCATTGGGCCAGGTCCGGCGTTGTTACGAACAGGAGAATAAGGAACGGCGGATGTGACGCTTATCTTAAAAGCGTCGCTCAGCCCGGCAGGGTCAGTTAACCAGTTTCGTCACGACACGAACGGCTCTGGCGTAGACTTCTCTCTGACCGTTGACCGATCGCGCTTCCTGTTGTTTCAGAAACGCGATGATTTCCTGTATGCCTGCCGTCTTGCCTGACTTCAGCAGGCTGGAAACAGCCTGTCCTACCACGGCATGGACATCATCCATATCCGCCGGTTTATCGGTGCTCAAAAGAAACTCCAGTGCAGCAATTCTGCTGAAAAGCATCTGAACGGACAACGCTTCGGTGATTCAGCCTGCCCGCACGTTTATCAAAAGCCAGCTTCATGGCAGGGCCTTAAGCAGTTTTTCCCGCAGCGTGGCAACCTGGGTCGTCAGTTCACCAAGCTCACTGCAGGCGGTATCCATTACGGAGACCATATCGGCCGGGACGCCCGCCGCCGCGACTTTGAGCTGGTGCCCCTGTTCCGTCAGGGAGACCACAACCCGGCGCTCATCCTTCCCGGTGTCACGCTGCCGACAGATGATGCCTGCGCTCTCCAGCCGCTTCAGAAGCTGACTGAGCGTGCCGGAATCCAGCCGGACGCGCGCGCCAATATCGGAGACGGTCAGGCCATCTTTTTCCCACAGCACCAGCAGTACCAGATACTGCGGATAGGTCAGCCCCAGCGGTTTCAGCCGCGACTGATAGAGCTTTGTCATGGCGAGCGATGCGGAGTAGAGCGCAAAGCAGAGAAACTGGTCGATGGTTTCAGGCGCTGCATTGGCGGGAGAAGTATCAGCGATCCCCACGGTTTCATCATTCATATCTTTACTCATTCTCAGTCCGGGGCAGGAGAGCCAGACCACCGGCGGCTTGTCAGCCCTGGAGTCTTGCTAAGCGTGTATCGGGAAGATGCGGACTGCGGCAGCATCTCTTGTCGGGTGTCAGACATCCAACTTACAGGCGCTTTCGCGGCGAGAGGAAAAGCCGTTGGCTGCGCCTCCGGGTGAAAGGTGGCTCAGTATTGAGTCAAATTAAATTGAAGTCAACATAACCGGGAGTAGCCCCTGGCACACAACGTGCGCCAGGGGCAAAACGGCTGATATTTGCCGCAATATTTCAGCGTTTAACGCAGATGCGAATGTCGCACACTGTCAGCGCCACGATCCGGTCATCGGGTAATGACCGCGCAGCGCAGAAAGTTATCCATGACCGCAATCATTCTTCCTACTGCCAGCAGGTCAGCGGCCAGTAGCAGGTCGCTGCGCACCAGTTTATCCATCAGGGCGCGGTCACTCATGTGCGCCTGAATCCGGCTGTAAAGCTCGGTCAGATGTATCCAGTTATTGGCGAAGGTATCCACGCTCAGATACTCCCCTTCGCTGAGCTGCTGCAGCAGAATATCCACATCCTGTTTTAGCCCGCTGATGCGGCTGATAAGATCAGCCGTATCGGCGGAACGGTGTCCGCCGGGAAGATTCATACGGTGAAGGTCCCGACCATGCCACGCAGGTCGCGCGCCTGCGCCAGCAGGGACTGTGACGCAGAAGAGGACTCTTCTACCAGCGCGGCGTTATTCTGCGTGACGCCGTCCATCTGACTCACCGCAATGCTGACCTGGGAAATACCCTGCATCTGTTCACCGGAGGAGAGTGAAAGGTTGTCCATGGCATCGGCCAGTTCACCTACGCGGCTGACAATTTTCAGGATGCGCTCACCCGTTCCTGCGGCCACCGTGACACCTTCCTCGACCTGCGTCACCGCCTGCTCAATCAGTTGCTTGATGTCGCGTGCCGCAGTGGCGCTGCGCTGGGCCAGCGATCGGACTTCGCCCGCGACCACGGCAAATCCGCGACCGTCTTCCCCGGCACGTGCTGCTTCTACTGCGGCGTTAAGCGCCAGAATATTGGTCTGGAAAGCGATGCCCTCAATCACCGACGTAATGTCACGCACCCGCACGGCACTCAGCGAAATGTCATGCATGGTTTCTGACAGGCGCTGAACATCCGCTTCGCCTGCATGAGCCAGTGTGGCGGCCTCACGCGCTGAACCCGCCGTCTGCTGCGCGCCTGCCGCATTGCTTTTTACCGTGGCAGTGAGCTGCTCCATGCTGGCTGCGGTTTCCTGCAGCGCAGCAGCCTGCTGCTCGGTACGGGATGACAGCTCACTGTTGCCCTGGGAAATCTCATCGGCCGCCAGCGCCACCGAAGCGGAAGCATCCTTGATTTGCGTTACCAGCCCGCGAAGATTGGTCTGCATACCGCTTAACGAAGCAAGCAGGCTGGTGCTGTCGCCACCGCGCAGCGTAACTGCGGAGGTGAGATCGCCAGCCGCGATCGCGGCAGCCAGCGCCTGTGCCTGAACAGGTTCACCGCCCAGCTGACGCATCAGCATACGCACAATAAACGCGCAGGTGGCGACCGCAGCCAGCACGGAGATCGCTGCCAGGATGATCAGTATCCAGGTGGTGCGGGCGATAGCGTTCCCGTTTTCCACCACCGCATCCCGGCTGTTGCGCATCTCCAGCTCAGTCAGATCGTTGATCGCTTTAAGCAGAGTCTGCTGCGCAGGACGCGCTACGGTTAACAGATAGTCGGTAACCTCCTGCTGACGGTTTTCCAGCCCGAGCTTCCCGGCGTTCATCAGGGTGGATAACGCGGCCTCTTCAGCAGATTCAATTCTGCTCATCGCCTCGCGTCCCGCGGGGCCAGCGTCAGTCTGCATCATGCGCGACAGCGTTTCACGATTGCTGATGTAAAGCGCCCGCTGTTTTTGCAGACGTTCCCATTCTGGCTTCATCGCAACAGGGTCGGTCATCAGGGCCAGGTTACGCACCGCAATGGCCATATCCCGCACGCCGCCACGCATATCCAGCACGGTCTGGTACTTTTTCAGCCGGACATTGACCACCTCGTCCATGCTATTACGGGCGCTGTTCAGCGCCTGAATCGCGGTACCGGCACAAATAATAAACAGCAAAATCAGCAGGCCAAAACCTGCGCTAAGGCGCGTTGAGATTTTCATCGTTCTTCCGGAAGAGTTCGTTGTGTAACCCGGTATCGGCAGCCGGAGAGGGTTCTGTAGGGTTGTGCTTAACTAAATTGAGCACTATTTAGTTTTGTGCGACAAAATTACGATCTGCCGGAATGTCTCCCATGCAGTCAGACCGCCGGTAATAAATAAAAAAGTGTCGTGCTTCCAGGCTTTTTCACGCAAATTTGCGCAACGACTTACAGCAGCAATAACAGGGCAAACTCTTGTTAATTCGTAAGTTCACGTCCCTTACTTAGTATGTCCTGATGCGCTGTGTGGTGTCCCACCTTCCCGGTCGCATAACCCGTCGAAACCGTCGTAATGCATAAATATAACCGGACCGGCCTGTTAATCTGGCCGCCGCTGCCGATAGAACACTCATCGATATTGATGACGTCACCGGCACGCGCCGCGCAGAGCAGGTCTTCTGTTGTGCTGGCGCGAGGCGGGTGAGAACGCGTGATTTCTATGAGCAGAAATAGCGGAGGGGTGATTATCGTCGGCAGTTAAGCTGACAGGCTATGAGAAATACACCCCGGGTTTTTACTGATAATTAAAACAACACTCTGACACTCTCCATCACCGGGAATGAACGCATGCGCCTGAAACTTTTCTGGCTCGCAGTGCTGAATATTGCGACCATCATTTTACTCTCCATACTGTGGGAATTCGGGCTTGAGGCGCGGATTTCCAGCCTGCTGGGCCTGGGCTACGATCCCGATTTCGAAACCAGTGAGCGGGTGCGGTTTATCCTGACTGCGACGGCATTTGCCGGGCTGGCAATGATTATTCCGGCGCTGTTTATCGTGAATCTGATCCGCAAATCACTGAGTGCAGAAAAAAACGCACTCAGGCTGGCCGGCACGGATGCGCTGACCGGCGTAATGAATCGCCGATCATTCACCGCACACCTTGCTGCGCTGAATACCGGCGAGGTGCCTTATACCCTGACGCTGCTCGACATCAACGATTTCAAAAGTATTAATGACCTGAACGGTCATCGTCAGGGCGATGCCACGCTGGTTGCGCTGGCCGGGCTGCTGACCACCTCGGCGGGCACGCAGAGCCAGGTGTTTCGCATTGGTGGGGATGAGTTTGCTATCGTAACCGCGGCGTCGCAGGCTGAGCAGGCGCTGACCGCCGCGGAAAGTCTTTGTCAGCATGCGGCATCCATCCGGACCGGTCCGCATACCTTCCTCAGTCTCTCTGCAGGCATTGCCAGTTCAGCCTGCACCGGGCAGGCCGATGTGGTGCGGGCGGCGGATCTGGCGCTGTACGAAGCTAAACAGAACACGCGTTCTCATCTGGCGCGATTCACACCAGACATGGAGCTGCGCTTTCGCCAGCGGGAAAGGCTGGAGCAGGAGGTCGTTGCTGCCGTCAGCGGCCACGCCATCGTTCCCTTTCTGCAGCCGCTGGTGTCGCTGCGAAGCGGAAACATTACCGGCTTTGAAATACTGGCACGCTGGATCACCGCGTCGGGGCAGACGGTTTCACCCGCTGAGTTTCTGCCGGTGGTGGAACGGCTGGGGCTGATGGACAGCATGACCGTGGCGCTGCTGCAGGATGCGGTCAGTGCAACACGGGCATGGCCTGCCGGGCTCTGCCTGTCGCTGAACATTACCCCGGAGCAGCTGCTGAGACCGTCGCTGACCACCTGTCTGTCCCGCATCATGCAGCATGCCGGACCGGTCATGCTGGAACTGGAGATCACGGAACAGAACGTCATGGCTATCTCTGATGATGCCCGCGAGGCGATCCGCCTGCTGAAAGAGGCCGGTATCGGCGTGGTACTGGACGATTTCGGCACTGGCTATTCCAACCTTTCCGTATTGCTGGGTCTGGGCATTACCAAAATCAAAATTGATCAGACGTTTATTGCCGGAATTGTGACCGGGTCGGAGCAGCGTAAAGTCGTGGAAACGCTGCTGGCGCTCTGTCAGGGGCTGAATGTGGTGATTACGGCAGAGGGCATCGAGGATGTCGCCACGCTGCGGTGGCTGAGAAAACGCGGCTGTGATTATGGTCAGGGGTATCTTTTCAGCCGTCCGGTGCCTGCCGGGCAGGCAACCACGCTGCTGGCATCGGCCAACGTGGAAGAGCTGATGCAGGAAGAGGCTGTGGCGGTTAACTTAGTCAGGGCGCTGGGCTAAACCGGCGTGAGAACGGATTATGTCTGGTGAGTCAGTAAACAGGCCCGGCAGGAAGCACCGGGCCTGCTGTCTCATCAGAACTGGTAAATCAGACCCAGCGCGGTGATGTCGTCGGTCGCCAGACCGAGCGGGTTGTTATCTTTCAACAGGTTGATGCGGTATTCACCATAGACCGACATGTTCTTGTTGAAGTAGTAGGTGGCACCCACGGCGGTGTACTTAATAATGTCGGCATCGCCGATATTTTCAATTTCTTTGCCCTTCGATGAGACGTAACCCACGGATGGACGGAAGCCGTTCAGGAACTGATACTGCGCCACGGCTTCAAAGTTTTGCGCTTTGTTGGCGAAGCCGCCGCTGATCGGCGTGGCGTTCAGCGTTTCGCCGTACATTGCGGCCAGATAAACCTGGTTCGCATCATATTTAACTGAGGTTGCCCAGTGCTGGGCTTTTTCGCCTTCACCGCGTGCGGCTGCGTTCTGCGCCGTGGTGCGATCCAGGCTGGCAAACGCGCCAGCGAAGCTCAGGCCGAAATCGAAGTCATAAGACGCGGAGAGGGCAAAACCATCGCCATTCGAACGACGCACGCCGTCGATGTTACTGCTGCGGTCGTTTTTACCCTGATACTGTGCAGCAAGGTTTAACCCGTCTACCAGACCAAAGAAATCACTGTTACGCCAGGTCAGCACGCCGGTTGAGCGGCCAGAGAGGAAGGCGTCGGTATAACCGGAATCGCCGCCGAAGAACGGCAGCATATCGGTGTAACTCAGCGCGTCATAGACCAGGCCATAGTTACGTCCGTAATCCAGCGCACCGGCCTTACCAAATTTCAGGCCAGCATAGCCCAGACGGGTACGGTTGGTGGCCTGTGCGTCACTGCCTTCAGAGTTGTGAAGGCTGTACTGATACTGCCAGAAGCCATAACCGGTGAGCTGATCGGTAATCTTCGTCTCGCCCTTGAAACCAAAACGGGCATAAGAAGAGGTATCACCGTTGTTGTTATCGTCGTCGGAAAAAAGGTGTGACACGTTAATCTTGCCGACCAGGTCCAGCTTATTGCCATCCTTGTTATAAATTTCTGCGGCCTGTGCGGAAGAAAGACCGATCAGTAACGGCATAATAGCCGTCAGTAAAGTGCGCTTCATCATTTAATTATTACCCTGTATTCATTAATTATTATTCCCCTGTTTCGGGGTGAAATGAAAATGACACAAAAAGTTAAAATTACAAAGCGTAATAAAAGTAACAAAATGTGATGTCTATATTCAGCTAATGAATAACAGCGGGGGACAGAAGATTAAATGACAAGGTAATAAGATTTTCTTCTAATAAAACCTTAAGGGGCATGGTGTGAAATTACATTATAATCAATAAATTAGTTAAAAAAACACACTATAATCCATAAGTTAACTGTATATAATTGAATCACGTCACTCTCTGTATTCATTATAGTGAGTTTTATGAAAGTGATAATTCCACAAGGATTACCTTCTAATCATTAGTCTGCATATTAATATCTGTTCATCTTGTCAGAAATATTATTTCCCGCCCGATAATCACGACAGAAATAATCTGCACGACACTGATTAAAGTGCCATCACATTGCTCATTAATTAATCGATAAAAGATGGGAAAATTAATCCGCCCGACGTGATAAATGAAAATAGTTTGTTAAGTTTTGCTTTTTAGCGCTCTTAGTTCAGGCAAAATCCGGCGACCACCGCTGCACCAGTGAGAGGCAAACTGCGCTAAAACAGGGCAGGAAATGGGTTTTTATGGAGAGATAATTTATCAGCGATCACAAAAGCGATATTTCATCCCGCGAATGCATAATTCTGCTGTTTAAAACCCGGCTTTGCCGCTGCAATCAGACAATTATTCACTATATATGCAAATTAAGTGAATATTGTCAGTGTGTAACCCATTGATATTCCGTTGTGAAGACCATTTTATGCATTTATTCTCTGGCTGGCACGTTAACTGCACTCTACAGTAGGGCTGCACTACAACATCCTTTAACAATTTTAAAACATAAGCTTTACCTGGCCGGTAAAGTAAAGCAGGAGAGTGGGTTATGGCACTGCACGTTTCACGTCACGATTTCGATCAATGGATGATGCCGGTTTATGCACCTGCGACCTTTATACCGGTTCGCGCAGAAGGCTCCACCGTCTGGGATCAAAACGGTAAAGATTACATCGATTTTGCCGGTGGCATCGCTGTTAATGCGTTAGGGCATGCGCATCCGGCATTGCAGCAGGCGTTGCAGGAACAGGCCGCACGGTTATGGCACACCGGTAATGGCTACACTAACGAACCGATCCTGCGTCTGGCGAAGCAGTTGATCGACGCCACCTTCGCTGACCGGGTGTTCTTCTGTAACTCCGGGGCGGAAGCGAACGAAGCGGCGCTGAAGCTGGCCCGTAAAGTGGCACATGACCGTGTCGGCCCGCATAAAAGTGGTATCGTGGCGTTTAAGAATGCGTTTCACGGGCGCACCCTGTTTACCGTGTCAGCCGGTGGTCAGCCCGCCTATTCAAAAGATTTTGCGCCGTTGCCGCCTGAGATCCAGCATGCGCCGTTTAACGATCTGGCTGCAGCCGCTGAACTGATTAATGACCATACCTGCGCCGTCATTGTTGAACCGATCCAGGGTGAGGGCGGCGTGCTGCCTGCCGATCCGGCGTTCCTGCGTGGACTGCGTGAACTCTGTGATAAGCATCAGGCCGTGCTGATTTTTGATGAGGTGCAGAGCGGCGTGGGTCGTACCGGTTCGCTCTACGCCTATATGCATTATGGCGTCACGCCGGATGTCCTCACCAGCGCCAAAGCGTTGGGCGGCGGCTTCCCGATAGGGGCGATGCTGACCCGCGACGATTTGGCGCGGGTGATGGGCGTCGGTACCCATGGCACCACCTATGGCGGCAATCCGCTGGCGGGCGCGGTCGCCGGTAAAGTGATGGAGCTGATCAACCAGCCTGACATGATGGCGGGTGTCACGCAGCGTCACGAGTGGATTGTCGCGGCCCTGGATGAGATCAATCAGCGCCTGCATCTGTTTAAAGAGGTGCGCGGTCTGGGTCTGCTGATTGGCGCGGTGCTCAGCGATGACTTTGCCGGTAAAGCCAAAGAGATCAATCTGGCCGCCGCTGAGATGGGCGTGATGGTGCTGATTGCCGGGGCTAACGTGGTCCGTTTTGCCCCCGCGCTGAATATCAGTGAGCAGGAAGTGAAGCTCGGCATGGCACGCTTTGCTGAGGTATGTGAACGCCTGGTTCGAGGGTCCGCATCATGATGGTAATCCGTCCGGTTGAACGCGATGATTTAAGCCAGCTGATGGCGCTGGCCGGTAAAACCGGCGGCGGGCTGACCTCGCTGCCCGTTGATAGCGCCACGTTACAGGCGCGTATCGATCGATCGCTGCAGACCTGGGAGGATACGCTGCCGCGCGCAGAGCAGGGCTATGTCTTCGTGCTGGCGGACAGTGAAGATAACCGCGCCGTGGGCATCTGTGCCATTGAGGTGGCGGTCGGCCTGCAGGATCCCTGGTACAACTTTCGCGTCGGCACCCAGGTGCACGCTTCGAAAGAGCTGAATGTTTATGCCGCGCTGCCCACCCTGTCGCTGAGTAACGATCACACCGGCAGCAGTGAGCTCTGCACGCTGTTTCTCGATCCCGATTACCGTGACGGCAAAAACGGCTATCTGCTGTCGAAGTCCCGCTTCCTGTTTATGGCCAGTTTCCGTGAACGCTTCACCAACCGGGTGGTGGCTGAGATGCGTGGCGTCAGCGATGAGCAGGGCCATTCGCCGTTCTGGGAGAGCGTCGGCAGCCGTTTCTTCTCAATGGAGTTCAGTAAGGCCGATTTCCTCAGCGGCACCGGCCAGAAGTCCTTTATCGCGGAGCTGATGCCGAAGCATCCACTCTATATCGACTACCTGACGCCAGAGGCGCAGGCCGTCATCGGACAGGTGCATCCACACACCGCACCGGCCCGTGCCGTGCTGGAGGCAGAGGGCTTCCGCTACCTTAACTATGTCGACATTTTTGATGGCGGCCCGACGCTGGAGTGCGATATCGACCACATTCGCGCCGTACGCAAAAGCCGTCTGCGCAGCGCAGAGCCAGGCGAAAATCCGGCTGATGCGCCGCTCTGCCTGGTTGCCAATAACCATTACTGCCAGTTCCGTGTGGCGCTGATCCCGGCCCATGCCGACAGCGACAGCGTGCAACTCACGGATGAACAGATGCGGGCGCTTCACTGCCAGCCGGGCGACAGCCTGCGCGTGGTGACGCTCTGCAAAGAGGAGAAAACAGCATGACGCACCTGATAAAGGGAGAATGGCTGAGCGGCGACGCGGAGATCCTGACCAAAGCGGATCCGGTCAGCGGCGAGACGCTATGGCAGGGCCAGGCGGCATCGGCCGCACAGGTCACGGCGGCCTGTGACGCGGCGCGCGCCGCCTTTCCGGCCTGGGCCAGACGCCCGCTGGCGGAACGGCAGGCGATCATTGAGAAATTTGCCGCCGGGCTTGAAGCGCACAAAACAGACATGGCAGAAACCATCGCCCGCGAAACCGGCAAGCCGCGCTGGGAAGCGCTGACTGAAGTCGGCGCGATGATCAATAAAATCGGCTTTTCGGTGAAGGCGTACCATAGCCGCACCGGTGAGCAGCATGAAGGCGAAAGCTCGCTGCGCCATCGTCCGCACGGGGTGCTGGCGGTATTTGGTCCCTATAACTTCCCCGGTCATCTGCCAAACGGGCATATCGTTCCGGCGCTGCTGGCGGGCAACTGCGTGGTCTTTAAACCCAGTGAACTGACGCCGCTGACCGCCGAGAAAACGGTTGAGATCTGGCTGGCCGCGGGCCTGCCAGCTGGCGTGCTGGCGCTGTTACAGGGCGGACGTGAAACCGGTCAGGCGCTGGCCACCTGTAGTCAGATTGATGGCCTGCTATTTACCGGCAGCGCCCATACCGGCTATCAGCTGCATCGCCAGTTTGCCGGTCAGCCTGAGAAGATGCTGGCGCTGGAGATGGGCGGCAATAACGCTCTGATTGTAGAAGACCCTGCTGACCTGGATGCGGCCGTCAACATCACGTTGCAGTCCGCCTTTATTACTGCCGGTCAGCGCTGCACCTGCGCCCGGCGTCTGCTGGTTAAACGTGGCGAGGCGGGTGATGCGTTCCTGCAGCGGCTGGCTGAGGTGGCGGGGCGACTGCAACCGGCCGCCTGGAATGCTGAGCCGCAACCCTTTATGGGCAGTGTGATCTCTACCGGCGCGGCAGAGAAGATTATGGGTGAGTGGCAACGTCGGGTGGAGGCGGGTGGCGAAGTGCTGCTGGTGATGCGCTGGCCGGATCGCCACAGCGCCATACTGACGCCAGGCATTATCGATTTAACTGGTGTGCAGGGCATCCCGGATGAAGAGGTCTTTGGCCCGCTGCTGGGCGTCGTCCGCTATGACACCTTTGATGAGGCGATTACGCTGGCGAACCAGACCCGTTACGGCCTGTCGTGCGGATTAATCTCGCCTTCGCGCCAGCAGTTCGATCAGCTGCTGCTGGAAGCGCGTGCCGGTATCGTCAACTGGAACAAACCGCTGACGGGCGCAGCCAGTACGGCACCGTTTGGCGGCATTGGGGCGTCGGGCAACCATCGTGCCAGCGCCTGGTATGCGGCGGATTACTGCGCCTGGCCGATGGCCTCACTGGAGACGCCGGACCTGACGCTGCCCGCTACGCTGTCGCCGGGCCTGGATTTCTCCGCGCCGGAGAAAACATCATGAAGGCAACTGAAGCCAACTTTGATGGACTGGTGGGATTAACGCACCACTATGCCGGGCTGTCGTTTGGTAATGAAGCCTCAACCCGCAACCAGCTGCAGCCCTCGAATCCCCGTCTGGCGGCAAAGCAGGGGCTGCTGAAGATGAAAGCGCTGGCCGATATGGGCTACGTGCAGGGCGTGATCCCGCCACATGAGCGGCCCAATATTGCGGCGCTGCGTCAGCTCGGATTCAGCGGCAGCGATGAGCAGGTGCTGGCGGCAGCCGGGAAAACTGCGCCGGGATTACTCTCCGCCTGCAGCTCAGCGTCGGCGATGTGGGTCGCCAATGCCGCTACGGTTTCGCCGTCCGCGGACAGCCTGGATGGCCGGGTTCACCTGACGGTGGCAAACCTTAACAACAAATTCCACCGGGCGATGGAAGCGCCGGAAACCGCCTGGCTGCTGCGTTCCATCTTCCGCGACGATCGCCATTTTGCGGTGCACGATGCGCTACCGCAAGTGGCGATGTTTGGTGACGAAGGGGCGGCTAACCACAACCGGCTCGGCGGCGCCTATGGCGAGCGCGGCGTGCAGCTGTTTGTCTATGGCCGCGACAGCAGCCATGAGGGCAACGCTCCGCAGCGTTATCCGGCGCGACAGACCCGTGAGGCCAGCGAGGCGGTGGCCCGTCTGCATCAGCTTTCGCCCGAAAGCGTGCTGTTCGCACAGCAGAATCCTGCGGTGATCGATCAGGGCGTGTTTCATAACGATGTGATTGCGGTCAGCAACCAGCAGATGCTGTTCTGTCATCAGCACGCCTTTGTTAATCAGCCTGAGCTGCTGGCGCAGCTTCGGGCGCGCGTGCCCGGCTTTGTGGCACTGGAAGTACCAGCAGATCGGGTCTCGGTAAAAGAGGCGGTAGAGACCTATCTGTTTAACAGCCAGCTGCTTAGCCGTCCTGACGGCAGCATGATGCTGGTGCTGCCGGAAGAGTCACGTCAGCATCCGGGTGTCTGGCGCTATCTGTGCGAACAGGTCGAAGGTGACACGCCACTGAAAGCCCTGAAGGTGTTTGATCTGCGCGAAAGCATGTATAACGGGGGAGGCCCGGCCTGCCTGCGTTTGCGGGTGGTGCTGACGCCTCAGGAGCAGCAGGCAGTCAATCCGGCGGTGCTGATGAACGACAGGCTCTTCAATACGCTGAATCACTGGGTTGACCGTCACTACCGCGATCGCCTGACCCAGGCCGACCTGGTCGACCCGCAGTTGCTGCGTGAGGGACGTGACGCGCTGGATGAACTGACGAAGCTGCTAGACTTAGGAAATGTATATGCATTTCAGCAGTGAAGGAGGGGGCAGCTCAGGCTGCCGCCTGCTCAGGGCGAAAAGGAGGAACGATGCAGGACTTTTTACAGCAAACGCTCTCCGGCGAAGTACCGCGTAAGCGTAGTGGTGAAACGGCGCATCTTCGCTGGCAGTGGTTGTATCACGGCATACTGTTAATGGAGCCAACGGTGCCGGTTAAACAGGCGCTGGTGCTTTCCGCCGGGATCCACGGTAATGAAACCGCCCCGGTTGAAATCGTGAACCAGCTGATTAATCCCCTGCTGCGCGGCGAAAAACCGCTGCAGCAGCGCATGCTGGTGATTCTGGGTAACCCATCAGCGTTGCGGGCCGGCAAGCGCTATGTGCGCTATGACATCAACCGGCTGTTTGGCGGACGCTGGCAGCAGATTGACGATGGCGATGAGGCCCGCCGCGTGCTGCGGCTGGAGCAGACGCTGGAAACGTTCTGGCAGCTGGGCGAGTGCGATGAGACGCGCTGGCATCTCGACATGCACACGGCGATTCGCGGCTCTTACCATCCTCAGTTCGGCGTGATGCCGCATAACGAGCGCCCCTGGCCGCCCGGATTTCTCGACTGGCTGGCCGCAGCCGGTCTGGAAGCGCTGGTATTTCATCGTGCGCCGGGCGGCACCTTTACTCATTTCAGCTGCGAGCACTTCGGTGCGGCCAGCTGCACCCTGGAGCTGGGCAAAGCGTTGCCGTTTGGCGAGAACGATCTCAGTCAGTTCAGTGCGGCACAGCAGGCGCTGGCATCATTACTCTATGGTGAAGCCATGCCCGTCACTACGGTTAAGCCGCGCCATTATCGGGTCGCGCAGCAGATCACCCGGCTGAGTGAGCACTTTACGCTGCATATGTCACCGGAAACGCTGAACTTTACCGCCTTTCCACAGGGGACGTTGCTGGCGGAAGATGGCAACACCCGCTATTACGTGCAGCAGGCACGGGAATATGTGCTGTTCCCGAACCCCAACGTAGCAGCCGGGTTGCGTGCCGGGCTGATGCTGATAGAAGAGGGCGAACAGACCCAGGCATTGCCGGTCTGAGGCCTGAAGTTACCGGCGCCGCTCATCGGTGCTAAAAAATCGGCAGGAAAAGCGGGTGAGAGCCTTCCGCTTTCCTGTCGTAACCATTACACTCCTCCATGATTTCTGCGAAATTCGCTGTAAATTCATAAACGTTTTCAATTCCTCACGCCTTTCTTCTTATTCTCTTCATGATTGCCCGATTTTTATCTTTTATGCTTTCACGGCTTTACTCAGGCTCTGAGTAGTTGACGTTCAGCGTCGTATGCTTGTTTCCGAAGACGCGACAGAGTGCTGTCGTCATTATCATGAATTATAAGGACACGATTATGCGCAAACTGACTTCCCTTTTACTGGCTTCTTCGCTGGCGTTTGGTGCAGCCACCGCCGTCCATGCAGCAGCAGATAACCTGACTCCACCGCCAGCAGGCAGCGAAAAAGCGATGCACAAACCGCCAATGCGTCACGGCCCGGAGATGATGTTTAAAGGTCTGAACCTGACCGACGCGCAGAAAACGCAGATGCGCGACATCATGAAAGAGAGCCACAAAGATATGCAGCGTCCGTCGCTGGATGAGCGTCGCGCAGCCCACAGCATCATTGCCTCTGACAGCTTTGATCAGAGCAAAGCAGAAGCGCAGGCAGAAAAAATGTCCGCCAATGCGAAAGAGCATGCGCTGAAGATGCTGGAAACGCAGAACAAGCTCTATAACGTGCTGACGCCGGAGCAGAAAAAACAGTACAACGCGAACTTTGAAAAGCGTCTGACTGAGAAAGGCCCGCATGAAGGAAAAATGGCACCGCCAGCAGAACCGGCTGAATAACCTTAATTAAGCCAATGGCCTGAGACCGCCGACGCTGTCCACTGAAAATAGTGGACAGCATCGGCGGTTTTTTTTATAGCGGAAGAATAGGGTAGGCACCCGACAGAATCGGGCGGCAGAGAATTTTGTAGCCGTCGTGGTCAAAACCGCCTTTGGGTCGCTGCAGTTTTCTGGCTTCATCCATGCTGCTGACCGAACCGAGATAGAACCAGTGGTCGATGACGTGGATCTGCGTCATCTCTTTGCCTTCCTCCACCAGACCTACGGCACCCTGCCACGGCCAGCAAAAGACCCGGACATTTTCCAGCGCTTCCAGCAGACGATCCTGATGATCGCTGACCGGCTCTTTACCGCAGCAGGCACCGGCGCAGCGGCGCAGTGCTGAACGGAAGCAGCCTCGTCCCGCACTCAGCGCCTCCAGACCCAGCAGGCCATGACAGAGCTGATACTCATCCGCAAGCTGCTTCAGTCGTTCAAGGGCGGCAAAGCGACTGCGATAGAGACCAAACAGGTTGGGAGACTGGCTGAAATCGAGATCTTTTGCGTAAACCACATTGGGTTTGCCATCGGTAATCTGCAGCGAACAGAGCTGCCGGTTTTTGCGCAGTCGCTTATTAAACAGTGGCTGCTGGGTTTTGATCATCTGCGCTTCCAGCAGCAAGGCGCCAAGATCGCCTGCGGTAGGGATCCAGCTGACTCGCCGCGACTGACGCAGCATTTTCGCCTCATCAGGGGTGCGAAAATGGGACATCACCCGCGAACGCAGATTGACGCTTTTACCGATATAGAGCGGTAGCGACTCACTTTCGCCGTGAAAGGTATAAACGCCAGGGTGATTCGGCAGACCTTCCAGCCATTCACGCAGGTGTTCAGGATATTGATAAATTGTATTCGCGTCAGGTTCGGGGCGAAGAATGGCAGCACGTCTGGCCAAAATGGACTCCACTTACTGGTTGTCCATACAGCATAACAGGCAGGCGAAATGATCGCCAGCCGTCTGGTTAAAGACGCCGTGTTGCCAGCCAGCAGATCAGCGAACCCAGCGTAATCATCGCGACCCCCTGCCAGAAGGCCAGCGGCGGCGTCAGGCCAAGCCATAGCGACCCCAGCAGGGCCGACAGCACCGGCGTAAAGTAGGAGGCAGTGGCCAGCAGCGTCAGATTGCCCTGCTGAATCCCGTGGTTCCAGGCGGAGTAGGCGATGGCGGTAGAGAGGCCGACAAACAGCACCTCCAGCAGCGGGACCAACGCAAAGGTCATCGGCGCAGAACGATCGCTGATGGCATATTTGATCCACAGCGCCAGCGCGGTCAGGATAAAAAACAGCGTAACGCCGTTCGAACCCCGGGCAAAGCGGCGGGTAACGTTGTTGTAGAGCGCCCAGGTCAGGGCGGCGATAAAGGCGAGTGCATAGGCGACAGGATTGCGCAGCATGTTCTGCCATAGCAGCGCAGGCGAGCCGCTGCCGCTGCCTTTCATCACCCAGACGATCCCCAGCAGCGACAGCAGCAGTCCGGGCCAGAGCCAGACGCGGAAACGTTGCTGATTAAATGGAATAGCCAGCACGATGGTGAGGCAGGGCCAGAGATAGTTAATCATCCCCAGCTCCAGCGACTGACTGCGATCGCTGGCCAGCCCGATAGCCAGCGCCAGAGAGATTTCATAGCCCACGAAGAGGATGCCGCCCAGCCATAAATAGATTGCAGGCATTGCGCCGGGCTTTGGCAGGCCGCGCGTCAGGCAGAGCAGCATGGCGGTGGTGCTGTAGATCAGCGCCGCGCCGCCGGTAGCACCAAAGGCTTCACTGACGCTGCGCAGCAGGCCGACGGTGGTGCTCCAGAGCAGAATGGCGATAAGCCCGATAAGGGTGGCGCGCGAAACGGTGGCAGGCATACAGCGATCAACAAGGTGAGTGAGAGAAGCCTCCCTTGCCAGGGCAAAGGAGGCGCGGGATTACTTCCAGAAGTCGTCGAATACCGTGATCGGCGGGCGACGTTTGTGCTCGGTTTTCAGATACCAGCCTTCGATGATGCGGGCGTTATCAGGATTGATGGTTTTCCCTTCCAGATAATCATCGATCATCTCGTAGGTAACACCCAGCGCCACTTCATCCTGCAGGCCGGGACGATCATCTTCCAGATCGGCAGTCGGCTTCTTCAGGTAGAGATGTTCCGGGCAGCCAAGATGCTTCAGCAACTGTTTGCCCTGACGCTTGTTCAGGCGGAACAGCGGGTTGATGTCAGTGCCGCCATCGCCATACTTGGTGAAGAATCCGGTGACCGCTTCCGCCGCGTGATCGGTGCCAACCACTACCCCTTTGGTCATGCCGGCAATGCTGTATTGCGCTTTCATTCGCTCGCGCGCTTTTTCGTTGCCGCGCACGAAGTCAGAAAGCGTGATACCTGCGTCTTTCAGCGCGCGCTCACTGGCGAGCACTGACTCTTTGATATTGACCACCAGCGAACGGTCAGGCTTGATAAAAGCCAGCGCGTCCTGACAATCCTGCTCATCCGCCTGCACACCATAGGGCAGACGCACGGCAATGAAGGTATAGTCGTTGTCACCGCTCTCCTGACGCAACTCGCTGATCGCCGTTTGCGCCAGCTTACCCGCCAGCGTTGAATCCTGACCGCCGCTGATCCCCAGCACCAGCGTTTTCAGTCCGCTGTGACGTTTCAGGTAGGCTTTCAGAAAATCGACGCTGACGCGCACTTCCTGGTCGGCGTCGATAGCGGGTTTCACACCCAGTGCTTCAATAATTTCCTGCTGCAGTGACATGAACTTCTCCTCAGGTCAGTGGCCTGTCGGCTCGATGCGAACGTTTTAATAAAGCTAACGTGCCTTCGCCAAAACAACAAGCTTAAGCGGCAACTGATTGCGGCTTAACGTTGCGAAATCAGTGAGTTTTTACCTGCGGCAGCGGTTTTTTCGCCAGCACGCTGAACATCAGAATTGCCATCATAAAGCAGCCGAAAATGGTGGCACACATGCTCAGTACCGAGGTGCCGCCGATGCCGGTGATCGGCACGGTAATCGCGCCCAGCGTGAACATGGTGACGCCAATCACCGCAGAGGCGCTGCCCGCGCGGTGGCCCTGACTCTGCATCGCCAGTGATGAGGCGGTGGTAGCGATCACGCCATTACTGGCGATGGTAAAGAACAGTGCGACCAGCAGCAGTGCCAGCGGTGCATGGAGCAGCGCAGTCAGCAGCAGCAGGCTGGAGGCGACAAAGGCCAGCGTCAGCCCGCCTTTCAGCACCCGATACTCGCCCCAAAGCGGACAGAGACGGGCGCTGGTCTGCGAGGCAATGATCAGACCAAAACCGTTGGCCGCAAAGCAGAAGCTGAAGGCCTGAGGCGACAGGCCATAAATCTGCTGCAGCACAAACGGTGAGGCACCGATATAGGCGAACATCCCGGACATCATAAAGCCCTGCGTCAGGCAGAAGCCCATAAAGGGGCGATGGGTTATCACCTGACCCAGCGCGGCGTAAGCGGAGAAAATCGATCCTTTACTGCGCCGTTCGTCTGGCAGCGTTTCATGCAGCTTCCAGCGTGCCAGCAGGATCAGCAGAATGGCAATGCCGCCCAGCACCATAAAGATGCCGCGCCAGTTGACTATCGTCATCAGCACACCCCCCAGTACCGGTGCACCAATCGGCGCCAGACCGTTGACCAGCATCAGCAGCGCGAAGAAGCGCGTCAGCTCATGACCGCTATACATGTCACGCGCAATCGCCCGTGACAGCACTGCACCACCTGCACCAGCCAGTCCCTCGAACAGTCGTGCCAGCAGCAGCTGATTAATATCCTGCGCCAGCGCACAGCCCATTGAGGCGATAAACAGCAGCACCAGTGACAGGGTCAGCGGGCGCAGGCGACCAAACTTATCGCTCATCGGGCCAAACAGCAGCTGGCCAACGCCCAGACCCAGCAGACCGGCGGTCAGACTCAGCTGCGCGGTTGCGGTTTCAGTGTGCAGATCCTGCGCCATTTGTGGCAGTGCGGGCAGATAGAGGTCAATGCAGAGCGGACCCAGTGCGGCCAGCAGGCCGAGCGTAATGGCGTAAACCAGGCGGTTAGAATGTACAGGGGTCATTTATCCTCGGAGTCGTCAGCGGTGGGGTGAACAGAAAGCGGGCAAGGCAGTAAATTGCAGAGACCCGTAACGCCGCTATCACACTGATCAACGCCCTCACTGATGATGGCCGATGGGTCTGAAAACGAATCGTTACAGGGTGTCTGTTTTGCGGGGAAGTATACGTCTGCGTTGACAGCAAAACAGCCTTCTTTACGATATCCTGACATTTGCCATGCCATGAATTGTTGCTCATAAACTTGATAAATCAGCATTTATGTTCCAGGCTTGTTTCCACATGGACAATCAATGAGGAACAACAAGATGAATAAAGTGATGGGATGTATCGCTGCGGCGCTGACGCTGGCTGCACTGTCTGGTTGTACGACTTACGATCGTGCTGAAAGCTACGTGACTAAGCCAGTCGTTAAGGATGTTAAAAAAGGTATGACCCGCGATCAGGTTCGTCAGATCGCCGGTACGCCGTCTACTGAAATCACCATGGTTCACGCGCGCGGCACCTGCCAGACTTACGTACTGGGTCAGCGCGACGGTAAAGCACAGACTTACTTCGTGAGCTATAACGACACTGGCCGTGTGATGAACTACGGCTTCCAGAGCTGTGCGGAATATGACACCGATCCGCAGGTTCAGCAGTAATACGTAGCACTCCTGAATAGCAAACGGCCCGTCGTCATGACGGGCCGTTTTTCGTTGTGGCGCGGACTACAATCCCGCCGGACGCGGCACCTCAACATAATCGCCGTCTATCTGCCGCTGGTAGTAGTGGCCGTCCTGCACATAGAAACGTTTACCATTAAAGTCGAGTACCCGCATTTCACTGCTGACCCGCGACTCTGCTGGCGGCTCAACCACCACATACTCTTCGCCATGACGCTGATAATAACTGCCGTTCAGCAGGTAGTAGGTCAGTCCGCCAATCAGCACCGCGGTAGCGGCTTCAGGTAAAAAACGCACTGGCCCAGGACCGCCCCAGTGGGGGCCGGGTCCGCCATGTCGGCCCCATCCACCCGGGCCCCAGTCGCCAGGGTGGGCGAAAGCCAGCGTGGGCGTCAACAGCGCCAGCGTCAGAAGCGAGGCAATAATTTTTTTCATCGGATGTCCTCCTCATAAGACTGGATGCAGAATTCGCTTTTTACCGGGTAAAGACAAGCACTAAAGCGGCGATTTTTCGCCTGTTTACCATGCTTAACGCTTTCTTAACGGCGTCGCCATCAATGAGGAGGATTATGGAGAGGAAGGGCGGAAATAACCTGGCGCGGGCGCGCCAGGTTTACAGCAGATTAACGGTGCGCCAGCTCGGCGTTGTCGTCACTTTCCAGTACGCGTTTATCGGTCAGACCTAACCAGCGGCTGGTCAGAGAACCGGCGGTCATCGAACCATTGACGTTCAGTGCCGTACGACCCATATCAATCAGCGGCTCAATGGAGATCAGCAGCGCCACCAGGGTAACAGGCAGGCCCATCGCAGGCAGAACAATCAGGGCGGCAAAGGTGGCACCGCCGCCGACACCCGCCACACCTGCAGAGCTCAGCGTGACGATCCCGACCAGGGTTGCAATCCACAACGGGTCAAACGGGTTGATCCCGACGGTTGGCGCAACCATCACGGCCAGCATGGTCGGATAGAGACCGGCACAGCCGTTCTGGCCGATGGTGGCACCAAAGGATGCCGCGAAGCTGGCAATCGACTCCGGCACGCCAAGACGACGGGTCTGCGTCTCTACGCTCAGCGGAATGCTCGCTGCGCTGGAGCGGCTGGTGAAGGCGAAGGTGATCACCGGCCACACTTTACGGAAGAAGCGCAGCGGGTTGATGCCATTCACCGACAGCAGCAGGGCATGGACACCGAACATGATGGCCAGACCGAGGTAAGAGGCGACCACAAAGCTGCCCAGCTTGATGATGTCCTGCAGGTTTGAACCGGCAACCACTTTGGTCATCAGCGCCAGCACACCGTAGGGCGTCAGTTTCATCACTAAACGCACCAGCTTCATAACCCACGACTGCAGCGTGTCGATGGCGACCAGCACGCGCTGACCTTTCACTTCATCATCTTTCAGCAACTGCAGGGCAGCCACACCCAGGAAGGCGGCAAAGATGACGACGCTGATAATCGAAGTTGGATTAGCGCCGGTCAGATCGGCAAACGGGTTTTTCGGGATAAAGGAGAGCACCAGCTGTGGCACGCTCAGGTCAGAGACTTTGCCAACATAGTTGCTCTGGATCGCACTCAGACGCGCGGTTTCCTGCACACCCTGTACCAGACCTTCCGCGCTCAGTCCAAACAGGCCGGTGACGAAGACGCCGACCAGCGCGGAAATCGCGGTAGTAAACAGCAGTACGCCAATGGTCAGTACGCTGATTTTCCCCAGCGACGAGGCGTTATGCAGACGGGCCACCGCACTCAGAATAGAAACGAACACCAGCGGCATCACCACCATCTGCAGCAACTGGACATAGCCATTACCGACGATGTTAAACCAGCTGATAGACTCTTTTACCACTGCGCTGTTTTCGCCGTAGATCAACTGCAAAACCAGGCCGAACAGCACGCCGATCACCAGACCGGTCAGCACTTTTTTCGACAGGCTCCAGTTCTGACGGCTGAAGCGGGAGAGCAATACCAGCAGCACCACAAAGGCCACGATATTGAGCGTAAGAGGAAGGTCCATACTGAAACTCCAGAGTAATGCGGCCTTCCCACCCGGGAAAGCCGCATAATGTTAATCACGAATTAAGACAGCGGGAATGGTAACAGCAGGCGGAGAGGGTGCCTTATATCCAAATGGCATGGTTTATAACTTAATGGCGTTTTGTGCGGATTTATTGCGCAGTATGACTGGAAATTAACCGTCCGACGCCATTTTGTAGCGTATCAAACAGCTGAGCCGGCCAGCCGTTTGCACCAAAAGATGGCATGCCGACCGGGAACCACAGCGCATAGCCTACCAGTCCCAGACATAATGCCCGCTCAAGCTGATTTCCTTTCTGACTGCGCAGAATCGGCAGACGGAAGCGCCAGCGGCAGGGCCACAGCAACGGAACCCCGGCGGGCGTCAGCATATCGGCCACAATATGACTGAGGTAGCCCAGCGTCAGACCCTGCAGTACGTCTGCCGGTATCGGCGACGACTGGGGCAGGTTTATCTGAAAAAGCCATAAACCGGCCGCCACTGCCAGCAGACTATGGGTAAAGCCCCGATGGCCAAACGCGCGCGCAATAGGATGAGAAAGCCAGCGTAGTCGCTGTCCCAGCAGAGATTTGGGGTGATCGATATCGGGCAGGAGGCATGTCAGCAGGGCTGAAGGAACGAGATGCCACCAGTCGGCCTGCGCCAGTACGGGTGTCAGCTCAGCACGTTTGGCAAAAATAGCGCTGGCAATGGCAAAAATGATGTGGCCTTCGCCCGTCATGATAGAACCTGGTTGCAAAGAAAGCTGTCGATGCATCCAGTATAGGGATTTATCCAGTAAATGAGAACATGTGACGCTGTAACGAAGCATGAATATTTTTAACAAGACGGACAGCGATGAAACACTGTCCGCCCGTTCTGCCAGAAAGATTAACGGGCCAGCCAGCCGCCATCTACCGCCAGTGTATAGCCATTAACGTAGTCAGACGCGGAAGAGGCCAGGAAAACTACCGGGCCCATCATGTCATCAGGCACGCCCCAGCGTCCTGCCGGGATACGCCCCAGGATCTCATCGCTTCGGGCCTGGTCTTTACGCAGCTGTTCAGTGTTATCGGTAGCCATATAACCTGGGGCAATCGCATTAACATTAACGCCATGCTTCGCCCACTCGTTTGCCATCAGACGCGTCAAACCCATGACTGCGCTTTTCGACGCTGTATATGAAGGCACGCGGATGCCGCCCTGGAACGACAGCATAGAGGCGATATTGATAATCTTGCCGCCGTTACCCTGAGCAATAAACTGCCGTGCTACCTGCTGTGACAGGAAAAAGACCGTTTTACTGTTGATGTTCATCACATCATCCCAGTCCTGCTCGCTGAAGTTCAGTGCATCTTCACGACGGATAATCCCGGCGTTGTTGACCAGAATATCAATTCTGCCCGCGGCTGCGACCGCCTGCTCAACAACCTGCGACGCAACATCAGATTTCATCAGGTCAGCCGATATCGACCAGAAACGGCGGCCAAGTGCTTCAACTTTACGCTGCGTTTCGTCAGGTTCGAAACGGTTAACGCCGACAATGTCGCAGCCAGCCTGAGCCAGCCCCAGAGCCATACCCTGACCCAGACCGGTATTACAACCGGTCACCATTGCCACTTTGCCTTTTAAATCAAACGTATTCAGTACCATTTATGCTTCTCCTCTGCTTAACGCACTTCGCTGATTTTGACGTGGTCCATGTCATCAAAGACCTGATTCTCACCCACCATGCCCCAGATAAAGGTGTAACGCTGGGTGCCGACGCCGGCATGAATTGACCAGCTGGGTGAGATGACCGCCTGCTCGTTATGTACCAGCAGATGGCGGGTTTGCTGGGGTTCTCCCATCATGTGGAAGACCGCGCTCTCTTCGCTCATATCGAAGTAGAAATAGACTTCCATGCGCCGTTCATGGGTGTGACAGGGCATGGTGTTCCACAGGCTGCCTTCATCCAGTCGGGTTAAGCCCATGGTGAGCTGGCAGGTGGGCAGCACATCCGGCACGATAAATTTGTTAATGGTGCGACGATTGGCAGTAGCAGCATCACCCAGCGTGGCAGTTGCGGCTTCCTGTAACGTAATCTTCTTATCAGGGAAGGTGCAGTGTGCGGGTGCGCTGTTGTAATAGAATTTAGCGGGCTGGGCCGGGTTCAGGCTGCGGAACAGCAGGTTGCGCGCACCTTTACCAATGTAAAGCGCCTCTTCATGACCGATCTCCCAGGCTTTACCGTCGACCTCAACCAGACCCGGGCCGCCAATGTTGATCATGCCCAGCTCGCGGCGTTCAAGAAAGTAACTGACGCCCAGCTGCTTTCCTATCTCATCACCGATAGTGACTGGGTTATTAACCGGCATTACGCCGCCAATAATGATGCGGTCGATGTGACTGTAGGTCAGGGTGTAATTGTCAGCGGAAAAAATCGTCTCAATCAGAAACTCGCGGCGCAGCGCGTCAGTGTCGAGCTGTTTAGCGTGATCGCTGTGAATGCTTTGGCGAACGTCCATCTCAGGCCTCTCTGCAGGTCAGGTTATTCATGCCCCGAATGGGGACGCTTCGGGCATCTTAGGCAGAGCGGGATGGGAATTCAATAAAAATGAAACGTTGTTTTATTTTTTGCGGAGTAGATCAACCGGCAGGCGCAGCGGGCAAAAAAAAGCCCGCTATGTGCGGGCTGTTTGTTATCCCTGCAGATGCTGCAGGCTAAGCTGGGTCAGATTGTCCAGCCGGACATCTGCCAGCGCCCAGCGCGGGTCGTCGCGATGTTCAGCGGCGGGCACCACAATCGACCGCATGCGGGCCGCTTTGGTGGCGATCATGCCATTGAAAGAGTCTTCCAGCGTGACGCAGTTGAGTGGATCAATCGCCAGGCTGGCGGCGGCGTTAAGGTAGACCTGCGGATGGGGCTTGCTGTAGGGCAGTGCTTCTGCTGAAGCCAGCACATCGAAATAGCGGCGCAGGTTGAAGATCTCCAGTACCTGTTCCAGCATCATGAGCGGCGATGCTGAGGCAAGGCCGATTTTCATTCCCTGCTCCTGGCAGAGTTGCAGCGCCGTTTCCACGCCAGGCAGCAGCGGCCGCGTCTGATCCACCAGCGTCATGGCGCGCGCAATAATACGGTCAGTAACCTCCTGCTGAGAGGGGCCCTGCCAGGGCAGCGTTTCGTACCACATCCGCACAGTCTGGTCGATGCGCAGGCCAAGGGTATCGGGCATTTCACTGCGTCGTGACAGGTCGACGTCCAGCGTTGAAAAGATATCCAGTTCAGCCTGATCCCACAGCGGTTCAGAATCGATCAGTAAGCCATCCATATCAAACAGGGCAGCAAGGACAGGGCGGTGCCAGGTCATCAGCGGTCTCCTTATAAATAAAGTCGGTTTAACCATAACATCATTCTCTGCTGACGCATGCTTCATCCGATTGACCACGCTTTATTTGGGAAATTTCTCCGTTGGCAGGTAGACTGACGGCAAATTGGATTCCAGTTTCAGGAGATATTATGACCTATCAACAGGCTGGCCGTATCGCCATCCTTAAGCGCGTGGTGGGCTGGGTGCTCTTTTTAGTGGCACTGTTGTCGACCATTATTTCGGTATTGAGCTTTATGTTTAAGCACAGCGAGAAGCAGCCGGGCATTGACGCCGTTATGCTTGATTTCGTCCATGTCATTGTCGATATGCTGCGCTTCAACACGCCATTCCTGAACGTTTTCTGGCATAACTCGCCGGTACCGGAATTTAACGGTCAGATGAATCTGGGTTTCTGGCTGATCTACATTCTGATTTTTGTCGGGCTGGCGCTGGAATCATCAGGCGCGCGGATGGGACGGCAGGCACGTCACGTCAAAGAGGGCATTGAAGATCAGATGATTCTGGAGCAGGCAAAGGGCAGTGAAGGACGCAGCCGTCAGCAACTGGAAGAGAAGGTGCGCGTTCCTCGTCACACCATCTTCCTGCAGATCTTCCCGCTTTATGTCCTGCCAGTGGTGATTGCGATAGCCGGATATTTTGCGCTGTCGCTGCTGGGCTTTATCTGACCGTGAACGCCGTCAGGCCGGCCTGGCCTGACGGGTGCCGAGCGCATCCTCATCCAGCAACTGGCCAATGGCGAACTGCGCATCGCCAGGCCAGTGCCCGCCAAACACGTTAGCCCGGTTCAGCAGATAGTAGAGCTGGTAGACCGGCAGACGCTGCGAAAAACCATCCGGCAGGGGCCACACGGCCTGATAACCGTCATAAATCTGGCGGGGCAGGTCAGGGTACCAGCTCAGCATGGCTAAATCGCACTCACGGTCGCCCCAGTAGCAGGCGGGATCGAACAGCCAGGGGCCATTGCCGCTGCTGGCGCAGTTAGCGGGCCAGAGATCGCCATGCAGCAGCGACGGCTGCGGATGATGTGACGCAAGCACCCGCTGCACGGAGGCGATAATCAGCTCGGTATCCCCGTACTGAATCCCCTTTTCGGCCGCCAGCTGCAGCTGCCAGCCAATGCGCTGTTCGGCAAAAAAGACCGACCAGCGCCGCAGCCAGCTATTGGGCTGGGGCGTGGTGGTGATGTTATTGTCGAAATCGAGGCCGAACTGCGTCTGTTCGCTCCACTGGTGCAGGTGCGCCAGCTGCTGACCCAGCTGATATGCACTCTGCTCATCAAAGGGCTGTGGCCTGATGTACTCCAGCAACAGAAAGCTTTCCTCGCGATGATGACCCACACCATACACTTCTGGCACCCGAACCGTGCCGGTGCGCGCCAGCAAGGCAAGCTGGTCGGCTTCCCACGTAAAAAGCGACAGCATCTCGCGGCTGTTACTTTTAACGAAGACATCATGGTCACCGTAGCGAATATGCCAGGTGGGATGGATATCACCACCTGCAAGGGCGTGACGTTGAGTGATTTCGGCGTTGCCTAACTGCTCGCTTAACAGACGACTGATGGCTGACCACATAGGGCTATCCTCGTTGTTCGCTGCGTAAGTCCGATGCTGATGCCTGAATATTCACTAAAACCTGCGTGATTGCACCTTTTTATTCCGGCGCTGAGGTGGCGGGGCGATGACTGGCAGTGTCCCGCAGATACTCTTCAAAGGTCATGACAGTCACATCCGGTTTCTGACCCAGGGCGTTTTCACCGGCAGCTGCAACCTGCTGTCGCAGATCCTCAGCGTCCAGCGTACTGACAATGCCATAACTGTTCGTGCCCAGCTCATGGGGATGGCCATTTTCATCGGCCAGCGTGGTGGTGAAACCGGCGGCGGTCATCGCGCTGGTCAGCTCCAGGATGTCACTTAATCCCGACTCCTGATAATGAAAGGCCACGATATAGCGGGTCAGGGCAGTATTGCTCATAAGGCACCTCCGGGAAAGAGAAACTGAACTGAGCGTAGACTATGGTGAAAATTCAGGCGAATTATGAAAGAGATGCTGGGTATCTGTCGTGACGCACAGCGTAAATCAGTGTCAGGAGCCCTGCCCATGACGTAAAAATCTTTCTGCCGTTACGTCTGGCTTTTCATTTGGGCAGCACTATAATGCGCGACGTTAATAAGATGATTCCCAATTAACATGGGTTGTCAGGGTGATTCCAGGCATTTTGTGTAAGTTAATAATTTTTTACAAAACTTACCGTAAATTGCATTGAATGCCCGGCAAAACGCTTCAGACTCTCCGTTTTTTAAACAGTCGCACGGATCACATTTAATGAAAGCCTATAACAAGCTGTCTGCTGTTCTTTTGCTCTCCGCCGGAGCGTTTTGTCACCAGGCACTGGCCGATAACGCCGTATTCACCTCAATGGATGACCCTTCCACGGCTAAAAAGCCATTTGAAGGTTCTGCTTCTGCGGGATACCTGGCGCAAACCGGTAACACCACCAGTTCATCGCTGACTGCTCAGACCAATATGACCTGGTATCAGTCATCTATGGCCTACAGCTTGTGGGGTAACGCAGCGAACACCTCGTCAAATGATGAACGCTCTTCAGAGACGTACAACATCGGTGGTCGTTCACGCTATAACCTCAACTCCTATGACTACCTGTTTGGCCAGGCGAGCTGGTTAAGCGATCGTTTCAATGGTTACGATTCACGTGACGTGCTGACTGCCGGTTACGGTCGTCAGATCCTGAACGGTCCGGTGCACTCGCTGCGTGCGGAATTTGGTCCGGGTGTACGTTATGACGATTACCACGCTGGCGGTCATCAGACCAAGGCGCTGGGCTATGGCGCTGTGAGCTATCAGTGGCAGCTGACCGATACCACCAAATTTATTCAGGGCGTATCCGTGCTGAGCAGCTTCGGTGAAGACACCACGGTGAACTCTGAAACCGGCCTGCAGGTCGCTATCAATAGCCACTTCGCGCTGAAGCTGGCTTACAACGTCACCTGGAACAACAATCCGGCTGAGTCTGCGCCAGATCGCACCGACACCAAAACCTCAATCATGCTCTCTTACGCTATGTAAGCGCATTTTTGCCTGCGCCATGCCCGGCGGTCTGACACTGTGTGTCAGGCCGCTTTTTTTTGTTCGCTCCATGGCTTAGCGAAAAGGGGATGGTTTTTCTCGTCGGCGAAAACTGCTATCATCTGCTCCGCACTGCAATCCTGGCGACATTCCGACAATGTGGGTCTGATATCACGCCAGGTCACTCATTTTACATTACGTTGCATGTAAGCTTTCGTGTGGCTTACCACTGCAAATAAGGACATGAAATGCCTGTAATTACGCTTCCTGATGGCAGCCAGCGCGTGTTTGACCGCCCTGTCAGTGTCATGGATATTGCGCTGGACATCGGTCCGGGTCTGGCGAAAGCCTGTATCGCTGGCCGTGTTAACGGTGAACTGGTTGATGCTGTTGATCCCATCACCGACGACGCCGCTGTTGCGATCATTACCGCAAAAGATGAAGCGGGTCTGGAAATCATCCGTCACTCCTGTGCGCACCTGTTAGGGCACGCAATTAAACAGCTGTGGCCGGATACCAAAATGGCGATTGGCCCGGTCATTGATAACGGCTTCTATTATGATGTCGACATCGATCGTACCCTGACCCAGGAAGATATCGACCTGCTGGAAAAACGCATGCATCAGTTGGCTGAAACCAACTACGATGTGGTGAAGAAAAAGGTCAGCTGGCAGGAAGCACGCGACGTCTTTGCGGCGCGCGGCGAAATCTACAAGACCACCATTCTTGATGAAAACATCAGCCATGACGATAAGCCTGGCCTGTATCATCACGAAGAATATGTCGACATGTGCCGCGGTCCGCACGTGCCGAACATGCGGTTCTGCCATCATTTTAAACTGCAGAAGATCTCCGGTGCCTACTGGCGCGGCGACAGCAACAACAAAATGCTGCAGCGTATTTATGGCACCGCATGGGCAGACAAAAAGCAGCTGGCAGCCTATCTGCAGCGTCTGGAAGAGGCGGCGAAGCGTGACCATCGTAAGATTGGTAAGCAGCTGGATCTCTACCACATGCAGGAAGAAGCACCTGGTATGGTCTTCTGGCATAATGACGGCTGGACTATCTTCCGCGAGCTGGAAGTGTTTGTCCGCAGCAAATTAAAAGAGTACCAGTATCAGGAAGTGAAAGGTCCGTTCATGATGGACCGCGTCCTGTGGGAAAAAACCGGGCACTGGGAAAACTATAAAGAAGCAATGTTCACCACCTCATCTGAGAACCGTGAATACTGCATCAAACCGATGAACTGTCCTGGACACGTTCAGATCTTTAATCAGGGTCTGAAATCCTACCGTGACCTGCCGCTGCGTATGGCAGAGTTTGGTAGCTGTCACCGTAATGAGCCATCGGGTGCGCTGCACGGTCTGATGCGCGTTCGCGGCTTTACCCAGGATGATGCACACGTCTTCTGTACAGAAGAGCAGGTGCGTGACGAAGTGAACAGCTGTATCCGCATGGTTTATGACATGTACAGCACCTTCGGCTTTGAAAAGATTGTGGTGAAGTTATCCACCCGTCCTGATAAGCGCATTGGTACAGATGAGATGTGGGATCGTGCCGAGGAAGACCTGGCCGCTGCGTTGAACGAAAACAACATTGAGTTTGAGTTCCAGCCCGGCGAAGGCGCGTTCTATGGCCCTAAAATTGAGTTCACTTTGTACGATTGTCTTGATCGCGCCTGGCAGTGCGGAACAGTTCAGCTAGACTTCTCCCTGCCAAAACGCCTTGAAGCAACCTACGTGGGTGAAAACAACGACCGTCAGACGCCAGTGATGATTCACCGTGCGATTCTGGGATCGATGGAGCGCTTCATCGGTATTCTTACCGAAGAATTCGCCGGTTTCTTCCCAACCTGGCTGGCACCGCTGCAAGTTGTGGTAATGAATATTACCGACGGACAAGCGGAATATGTTGAGTCTTTGACGCGTAAGCTGCAGAATGCTGGCATTCGTGTGAAGGCAGACTTGAGAAATGAGAAGATAGGCTTTAAAATCCGCGAGCACACATTACGTCGCGTCCCTTATATGTTGGTCTGCGGTGATAAAGAGGTGGAATCTGGCAAAGTTGCCGTTCGCACCCGCCGTGGTAAAGACCTGGGATCGATGGATGTCGATCTGTTTGTTGAGAAACTTCAACAAGAGATTCGCAGCCGAAATCTTCACCAATTGGAGGAATAAAGTATTAAAGGCGGAAAACGAGTACTACCGACGCGTCCGAACAAAATTAACAGTGAAATCCGCGCAACTGAAGTGCGCTTAACGGGCATGGATGGCGAGCCGATTGGCATTGTCACATTACGCGAAGCTCTGGAAAAAGCCGAGGAAGCGGGCGGCGACTTAGTCGAAATCAGCCCGAATGCCGAACCGCCGGTCTGCCGTATTATGGATTACGGCAAGTTCCTCTATGAAAAAAGCAAATCTTCTAAGGAACAGAAGAAGAAGCAAAAAGTTATTCAGGTTAAGGAAATCAAATTCCGTCCTGGAACCGATGATGGCGACTATCAGGTCAAACTACGCAACCTGATTCGCTTTCTGGAAGATGGCGATAAAGCCAAAATCACGCTCCGCTTCCGCGGTCGTGAGATGGCGCACCAGCAGATCGGTATGGAAGTGCTTAACCGCGTCCGTAAAGACCTGTGTGAAGATCTGGATTTGGCCATTGTCGAATCCTTCCCTTTGAAGATCGAAGGCCGCCAGATGATCATGGTGCTCGCTCCTAAGAAGAAACAGTAGGCTTTCAAGTAGCAATAACCGCGCAGCGTTCGCGCTGAGCGGTTATCTGTTCGCCTGTCTGGGTCATGTTATTAACAATGCGAAGTGGATATTTTTAAAATGCCAAAGATTAAAACTGTACGTGGCGCGGCTAAGCGCTTCAAGAAGACCGCTTCTGGCGGCTTCAAGCGTAAACACGCAAACCTGCGTCATATTCTGACTAAAAAATCTACTAAGCGTAAACGTCACCTGCGCCCTAAAGGCATGGTGTCAAAAGGCGATCTGGGTCTGGTTATTGCCTGCCTGCCGTACGCATAAGTAAATTTTTTTTATTAATTCAGAATATTAAACAGGAGAGCTAAATGGCTCGTGTAAAACGTGGTGTAGTTGCTCGCGCACGTCACAAAAAAATCTTAAAACAAGCTAAAGGCTATTACGGTGCACGTTCACGTGTTTACCGTGTTGCTTTCCAGGCTGTTATCAAAGCTGGTCAGTATGCTTACCGTGACCGTCGTCAGCGTAAGCGTCAGTTCCGTCAGCTGTGGATCGCGCGTATCAACGCAGCGGCGCGTCAGAACGGCATGTCTTACAGCCGTTTCATCAATGGTCTGAAAAAAGCAGCCATTGAGATTGACCGTAAGATCCTGGCCGACATCGCAGTATTCGACAAAGTGGCATTCTCTGCACTGGTCGAAAAAGCGAAATCAGCCCTGGCGTAAGTCAGATGGAAAAGGGAGCTTGCTCCCTTTTTTATTGCCTGTAACTTACGCAAAAGATTGACATTTTCGTCGCTGAGCTTTTCAATAGACCCCCTGTATCGCATGACAAGGTAACCGCAAGCATGAATGCTGCTATTTTCCGTTTCTTTTTTTACTTTAGCGCCTGACATTCGGGGGCTTTTGCGCATAAGAGAAGAAACGAAAAATCGCGCTAAAAGCCTCCCTCGTGGAGGCTTTTTTGTTTCTGGCGCTAGCATATTGGACCGGCAGGTCCCAACGAGAACTGACCAGCCTGACTGGAAAAAGAGGAAACTATGTCCCAACTCGCAGAACTGGTGGCCAGCGCCACGGCGGCCATCGACGGGGCGACGGATATCGCCGCCCTTGACGCGGTGCGCGTCGAATACCTGGGTAAGAAAGGACATCTGACACTGCAGATGACGACGCTACGCGAGCTGCCAGCAGAAGAGCGTCCTGCAGCGGGTGCGGTAATCAACGAAGCGAAACAGCAGGTTACCGATCGACTGAATGCCCGTAAAGATGCACTGGAAGCCGCGGTGCTGAATGCCCGTCTGGCTGAAGAGACCATTGATGTCTCTCTGCCGGGTCGTCGTATCGAGAATGGCGGTCTGCATCCGGTCACCCGCACCATGGATCGCATTGAAACCTTCTTTGGCGAGTTAGGCTTTGGCGTGGTAACAGGGCCGGAAATTGAAGATGATTATCATAACTTCGATGCGCTGAATATTCCTGCGCACCACCCGGCGCGTGCCGATCACGATACCTTCTGGTTCGACGCCACGCGTCTGCTGCGTACGCAGACCTCTGGCGTGCAGATCCGTACCATGCAGGCTCAGCAGCCGCCTATCCGCATTATTGCGCCAGGCCGCGTCTACCGTAACGATTACGACCAGACGCACACGCCGATGTTCCATCAGATGGAAGGGCTGATCGTGGATAAAAACATCAGCTTCACCAACCTGAAAGGCACGCTGCACGATTTCCTGAACAACTTCTTCGAAGAAGATTTGCAGATTCGCTTCCGTCCTTCTTATTTCCCGTTCACTGAGCCATCGGCAGAAGTGGATGTTATGGGTAAAAACGGTAAGTGGCTGGAAGTGCTGGGTTGCGGCATGGTGCACCCTAACGTGCTGCGCAACGTCGGCATCGATCCGGAAGTTTATTCCGGTTTCGCCTTTGGTATGGGCATGGAGCGTCTGACCATGTTGCGCTATGGCGTGACCGATCTGCGTGCTTTCTTCGAAAATGATTTACGTTTCCTCAAACAATTTAAGTAAGGGCAGGATATCCAATGAAATTCAGTGAACTCTGGTTACGCGAATGGGTAAATCCAGCCCTGGACAGCGCTGCGCTGTCTGAACAAATCACCATGGCCGGTCTGGAAGTGGACGGCGTTGATGCCGTCGCCGGTGCGTTCCACGGCGTTGTGGTTGGTGAAGTCGTTGAGTGCGGTCAGCACCCCAATGCCGACAAGCTGCGTGTCACCAAAATCAACGTCGGTGGCGATCGCCTGCTGGATATCGTCTGTGGCGCGCCGAACTGCCGTCAGGGACTGAAAGTTGCCGTCGCGACCGTCGGCGCTGTGCTGCCCGGTGATTTCAAAATCAAAGCGGCTAAACTGCGTGGCGAGCCCTCTGAAGGGATGCTCTGCTCGTTCTCCGAGCTGGGTATTTCCGACGATCACAACGGTATTATCGAACTGCCTTCTGACGCGCCCGTTGGCACCGATATCCGTGCTTATCTGCAGCTGGACGACAACACCATCGAAATCAGCGTCACGCCTAACCGCGCTGACTGTCTGGGTCTGATCGGTATCGCCCGTGATGTTGCCGTGCTCAACGGTCTGCCCCTGAACGTGCCGGAGATGCAGCCGGTTGCGGCGACGCTTAACGACACGTTCCCGATTCAGATTGACGCGCCAGAAGCCTGTCCGCGCTATCTGGGCCGTGTCGTGAAAGGAATTAACGTTAAGGCAGCTACGCCACTGTGGATGAAAGAGAAGCTGCGTCGCTGCGGCATTCGCTCTATCGATCCGGTCGTCGATATCACCAACTACGTTCTGCTGGAGCTGGGTCAGCCAATGCACGCCTTCGACCTTGACCGTATTGATGGCGGTATCGTGGTGCGCATGGCGAAAGAGGGCGAAAAGCTGACGCTGCTGGATGGCACTGAAGCCACCCTGCAGAGTGATACTTTAGTGATCGCCGATCATCAGAAAGCGCTGGCGATGGCCGGTATCTTTGGTGGCGAACATTCGGGTGTGAACGGCGAAACGCAGAACATCCTGTTCGAGTGCGCTTACTTTGATCCGCTCTCTATCACCGGCCGCGCCCGTCGTCACGGTCTGCATACCGACGCGTCTCATCGCTACGAGCGTGGCGTTGACCCGGCGCTGCAACATACCGCGCTGGAGCGTGCTACCCAGCTGCTGCTGTCCATCTGCGGCGGTGAAGCAGGCCCGATCATCGATCAGACCCATCAGGCAGCCCTGCCTGTCCCGGCGACCATTACGCTGCGTCGCGAAAAGCTGGACCGTCTGATTGGTCACGTGATTGCGGATGAGCAGGTTACCGACATTCTGACGCGTCTCGGCTGTGACGTGACGGCAGGTGAGGGGCAGTGGCAGGCCGTCGCGCCGAGCTGGCGCTTCGATATGGCCATTGAAGAAGATCTGGTCGAAGAAGTGGCCCGTATTTATGGCTACAACAATATTCCTGATGTGCCTGTTCAGGCCGGTCTGGTCATGACCCGTCACCGTGAAGCGAATCTGTCGCTGAAACGCGCCAAAAACCTGCTGGTGGATAAAGGTTATCAGGAAGCGATTACCTATAGCTTCGTCGATCCGAAAATCCAGCAGCTGCTGCATCCGGGTGAAGAGGCGCTGTTACTGCCAAGCCCGATCTCCAGTGATATGTCGACCATGCGTCTGTCACTCTGGACCGGTCTGCTCAGTGCGGTGGTCTACAACCAGAACCGTCAGCAGAGCCGTGTACGTCTGTTCGAGAGCGGCTTACGCTTTGTGCCAGATACGCAGGCGGATTTAGGTATCCGTCAGGATCTTATGCTGGCTGGCGTCATCAGCGGCAACCGCGTTGAAGAGCACTGGGATCTGGCGCGTCAGACAGTTGACTTCTATGATTTGAAAGGCGATTTAGAGTCGCTGCTCGATTTAACCGGCAAACTGGATGAGATTAGCTTCCGGGCTGAGGCGAATCCGGCGTTGCATCCAGGACAGAGCGCGGCGATTTATTTGCGTAATGAACATATCGGATTTATCGGCGTTGTACATCCTGAGCTGGAACGTAAGCTTGATCTCAATGGCCGCACCTTAGTCTTTGAACTGCTTTGGAATAAGGTCGCAGACCGCGTCCTGCCTGACGCGCGCGAGATTTCTCGCTTCCCGGCGAACCGCCGTGATATTGCCGTTGTAGTGGCTGAAAACGTCCCTGCAGCAGATATCATTGCGGAGTGTAAGAAAGTTGGCGTAAATCAGGTAGTTGGCGTAAACTTGTTTGACGTGTACCGCGGTAAGGGCGTTTCTGAGGGCTACAAGAGCCTCGCAATCAGCCTGATTTTGCAGGATACCAGCCGGACACTCGAAGAAGAGGAGATTGCCGCGACCGTTGGCAAATGCGTTGCGGCATTAAAAGAGCGATTCCAGGCAACCTTGAGGGATTGAACCTATGGCGCTTACAAAAGCTGAGATGTCAGAGTACCTGTTTGAGAAACTCGGGCTGAGCAAACGCGATGCCAAAGAGTTAGTAGAGCTGTTTTTCGAAGAGGTACGTCGCGCTTTGGAAAATGGAGAACAGGTAAAACTGTCTGGGTTTGGTAATTTTGACCTGCGTGACAAGAACCAGCGTCCTGGCAGAAACCCGAAAACGGGTGAAGATATTCCGATTACTGCGCGTCGCGTAGTAACGTTCCGTCCAGGACAGAAGCTGAAAAGCCGCGTAGAGAACGCTACACCCAAAGAGACTGACTGAATTTCAGCGTTTCAAAAAGGCCGCGAAAGCGGCCTTTTTTCATGGTTCTGTTAAACAGGGATTCTGCTTCCTGTGCTCGTTAATGTTCACGTCATCCCGGTGCAGACCGCCTCATCAGCCTTTCTTTTTTCACCAATCCCTCTACAATCAAATCACTGTTTTCCCAGCTAATCCCGCTTATGTCTCTGCTCGATACGTTCGCGCGCCAGGCCGATCAACGCGGCCAGAAATGGCTGATTGCGCTCGCCCTTATGCTCTCTGCACTGCTCTGTCTCAGCCTCTGTGCCGGGGACAGCTGGATCGCGCCCTCTGCGTGGTTCAGCGATAGCGGACAGCTCTTTGTCTGGCAGTTGCGGCTGCCCCGCAGTCTGGCGGTCGTCCTGGTGGGGGCGTCGCTGGCGGTATGCGGCGTGGTGATGCAGGCGCTGTTTACCAATCCGCTGGCGGAGCCAGGTCTGCTCGGCGTTTCGAACGGCGCGGGTATCGGCCTGGTGCTCGGCGTTCTGCTAGGCAGCGGCTCGCTGTGGAGTCTGGGGCTGGCGGCGATGGCCGGTGCGCTGATAATTACGCTAATCCTGCTGCATTTTGCCCATCGTCAGCTCTCGGTCACCCGGCTGTTGCTGACTGGCGTGGCGCTGGGGATTATCTGCAGTGCCATCATGACCTGGGCGGTCTACTTCAGCACCAGTCTCGATCTGCGTCAGCTGATGTACTGGATGATGGGGGGATTCAGCGGCATTGACTGGCGCTATGGCTGGATGATGCTGGCACTGCTGCCGGTGATGCTCGCGCTGGGGGCGACCGGGCCGATTCTCAATCTGCTGGCTCTGGGCGAGACGTCCGCCCGTCAGCTCGGGCTGTCACTTTTCTTCTGGCGTAACCTGCTGGTGCTGGCGATGGGCTGGCTGGTGGGCATCAGCGTCGCGATAGCTGGCGCCATTGGCTTTGTCGGGCTGGTTATCCCGCATCTGCTGCGTCTGAGCGGCATCAGCGATCATCGCTATCTGCTGCCGGCATCGGCGCTGGCGGGCGCAGCGGTGCTTCTGGCCGCTGATATCGTAGCACGTCTGGCACTGACGTCAGCGGAGTTGCCGATAGGCGTCGTGACGGCGACACTGGGCGCGCCACTGTTTATTATTTTACTTGTGAAATCTTCGCGCTAGCTTCGGCTGGCTGCTCTGCATCCACAACCGCATCCATTACAGGAAAAAGCATGAACATTTATGAGACTGAACTGGTTACGCTCGACGGGGAAAAAACCACGCTGTCACAGTGGCAGGGCAAAGTCCTGCTGGTCGTCAACGTTGCCTCGAAATGTGGCCTGACGCCGCAATACGAAGAGCTGGAGAATCTGCAGAAAGCCTGGCAGGATCAGGGCTTCAGCGTCCTCGGCTTCCCCTGCAATCAGTTTCTGGAGCAGGAACCGGGCAGCAGTGAGGAGATCAAAACTTTCTGCAGTACCACCTATGGCGTAACGTTCCCGCTGTTTGCCAAAACCGAGGTTAATGGCCCGGCGCGGCATCCGCTCTATGCGCAGCTGATTGCGGCCCGGCCTGACGCGGTGCGTCCGGAAGGCAGCGGTTTTTACGAGCGTATGGAGAGTAAAGGGCGCGCGCCAAAAGAGCAGGGCGACATCCTGTGGAACTTTGAAAAGTTCCTGATTGGCCGTGACGGCAGTGTGATCCAGCGTTTTGCACCTGACATGACGCCGGAAGATCCCATCATTCTGGAAACGATTAAACAGGCGCTGGCAAAATAGATGCTGTTGCGCCTGCAACAGTCCGCCGTCCCCGGACGGCTGCTGCCACTGACCGGCGAGCTTGCCGCCGGTCAGCTGCTGCACATTGCAGGCCCGAACGGAGCCGGTAAAAGCACCTTACTGAGTGTCATTGCGGGGCTGCAATCCGCCTCCGGCAGGGTGTTGCTGGATGAACAGCCGCTGAGTAACTGGAACGGCGCGGCACTGTCAAGGGTGCGCGGCTGGCTGCCACAGCAGCAGGCCCCACTGAGTCAGATGCCGGTCTGGCACTATCTGCGTCTGCACCTGAAACCGGTGGGGCCACAGGCCGATGCCTGTCTCAGCATGCTGCTGCAGCGGCTTCAGCTGCAGGATAAGTTATCGCGTTCACTGACCCGGCTCTCCGGCGGGGAATGGCAGCGCGTCCGGCTGGCAGCCGTCTGTGCTCAGATCGATCCTCACATCAACCCCTGCGGGCGGCTGCTGATTCTTGATGAGCCGTTGACGGCGCTGGATATCGGCCAGCAAAAAGCGGTGGACGATCTGATTGCGGCGCTGTGTGCGTCGGGTGTTAGTGTTGTCGCCAGCAGTCACGATCTTAACCACAGCCTGCAGCAGGCAGACAGGGTCTGGCTGATGGATAGCGGGCAGGTGATCGCGCAGGGCGAACCTTCAGAGGTTCTGACGCCGCAGCGCCTGACACCGCTCTACCAGATTGCTTTCCGGCAGATTGAACTTGAAGGACGCACGCTGCTGACCGTTCTGCCCTGACACTTGCTACCTGGCGGGCTTTACCGCTACATTATGCCGGTTGCAACTTCTGATAAGGACATTTGGCGATGCGCCTGGGTTTGCTGATTTTAGTTCTGCTGCTGACGGGATGCAGTCATCACGCCCCGCCGATTAATGGCCGTCTTTCCGATTCAATCACCGTGATAGCGGAACTGAACGATCAGCTCGGTCACTGGCGCGGTACGCCTTATCGTTATGGCGGCATGAGTCGTAACGGCGTTGATTGCTCCGGCTTTGTCTATCTGACCTTCCGCGATAAATTTGCACTGCAACTGCCGCGCACCACCTCAGCCCAAAGCGATATTGGCACCCGCATCAGCAAAGATGAACTGCTGCCAGGCGATCTGGTCTTTTTCAAAACCGGACGCGGTGAAAATGGCCTGCATGTGGGCATCTATGATACCGATAATGCTTTTATCCACGCCTCGACCAGTCAGGGCGTCATTCGCTCCTCACTCGACAATGTCTACTGGCGAAAAGTGTTCTGGCAGGCTCGCCGTATTTAACAGCAGCTTCGCGAAATCAGACTTAAGTCCAATTTTAAATAGAGTTAAAACAACGAGTAAAAGTTTTATTTTAAATGAACGTTTAGGGCGGGGATTTTAATAAACAGAATAATCGCTGATTTTATTCCACTAATAACCGGTGTTTTATCACTACTATTTGGCTTAAGCGTGTTCGGCTGTTGCCAAACGGCAATGGAAGCGTAAAGAAGGTCGTCTCTTCAATGATTTGGCACTATTGCCTGCGGCTGACCATTCCTATACGATATCCCTATCGCCGCATATTCTGGCATTAAAATGAAAATTCATCTCTCGGCCGACTATCAGTCGGAAATCTGGTTTTATCCTGTCTGTGATGTTGACGGACGGTTGACCGCTGTCGAGCTGGTAACGCAGTTTGTGCATGAAAGTGCGCCCATCACCCTGCCTCAGGATCTGCTGCTTCCCCAGCTTGATGAGTCGCAGCAGTTACGCCTGCTGCAAAGCCAGATTGGATTGCTGGAGCAGAATCGCGGATTATTTGAAGCGCATTCCGTGTCAGCCTTTATCCGTATTGATGAAGGCATGGCCCGGACGCTGCTTGCCAGTGAATTAGTCATGCGCAAAATAAAACAGCTTCCCTTCATTCTGTTGAATATCACTGAAACGTTTCCGCAACTCAAACTGGGCAAGAATAATCCGCTGCTGGCGAGCCTGCATGCTGAGTTTAATTTAGCGCTTTCTCATTTTGGCGCGGGCAAAACACCCTCTAATGCGGTCTACGATAATTTATTCAGCTGCATCTGTCTGGATAAAGAGTTTATTCACTCGCTGGCAAAACGCGCTTCATTTGTGCCATTTATTCAGAGCATTATTGATAATTTCCGCGCCCATTGTGACCGGTTGATTATTTGCGGCATTGATGACGAAGTGCTGTTCGATAAAGTCAGCCAGCTGAATGGTACCGATTTTCAGGGTGCGCTCTTCCCGGTGGTAAAATCTGACGCACTGCGTTCACTGCTCTGTGCCGACGAGCGCATGCCTTCCTCTCAGCATCCCGGCTGACAGAACCTGTTAATCCCTGCTATCAGCGTTACACTAAAGGACTAACCTACGTATCGCTGAGTATCGCATGGGAGAAACAATGTCCGCAGGCAAGGCCTCTTTTGACAACACCTGGTTCCGTGAGCTGACCGGGTGTTATACCGCGCTGAACCCCACGCCGCTGGCAGGCGGACGCCTGCTGTATCACAACGCACCGCTTGCAACCTCAATGGGGCTCGATAGCGCGCTCTTTGAAGGTCACGGTCACGATGTCTGGCACGGTGAGGCACTGCTGCCCGGCATGCAGCCACTGGCGCAGGTCTACAGTGGCCATCAGTTTGGTGTCTGGGCGGGTCAGCTCGGTGACGGGCGCGGTATCCTGCTGGGTGAACAGCGTCTGGATGATGGCAGCAAACTTGACTGGCATCTCAAGGGTGCAGGCCTGACGCCTTATTCCCGCATGGGCGATGGTCGTGCCGTGATCCGTTCCAGCGTCCGTGAGTTTCTCGCCTCGGAAGCGCTGCACCATCTGGGTATCCCCACCACGCGCGCACTGACCCTGTCGATAGGCGATGAGCCGGTCTACCGCGAAACTACTGAGCGTGGCGCGATGCTGATGCGCATTTCACCGAGCCACCTGCGTTTCGGTCATTTTGAGCATTTTTTTTACAGCCAGCAGCAGGAGAAAGTGCAGCAGCTGGCCGACTACGCCATTCGTCATCACTGGCCGCATCTGGAAGAGGAAGCGGACCGCTATCAACAGTGGTTTACCGACATTGTGTTACGCACCGCGCGCCTGATTGCGTTATGGCAGAGCGTGGGCTTCGCGCATGGCGTCATGAATACTGACAATATGTCGATTCTTGGCCTGACCATCGACTATGGCCCGTTTGGTTTTCTGGATGATTATCAGCCTGACTTCATCTGCAATCACAGCGACTATCAGGGGCGCTACAGCTTTGAAAATCAGCCGATGATTGGCATGTGGAATCTTAACCGGCTGGCGCATGCGCTGTCGGGTCTGCTGACCACTGAGCAGTTGCGAACGGCGCTGAGCGCCTATGAACCTGAACTGATGCGGGTCTGGGGTGAGAGGATGCGGGCGAAGCTGGGTCTGCTGACGCAGCAGAGCAGCGACAATCAGATTCTGACCGATCTGCTGGCGCTGATGACGCAGGAGCACAGTGATTACACCCTGACGTTCCGGCTGCTGAGTGAAACCCAACAGGCTGAAAGCCGCTCACCGCTGCGCGACGAGTTCATCGATCGTGAGGCGTTTGATGGCTGGTATCAGCGCTACCGCAATCGTCTCGTGGATGAGCAGGTTAGCGATGCGGAGCGTCAGGCTGTGATGAAGGCGGCGAATCCGGCGGTGATTTTGCGCAACTATCTGGCGCAGCAGGCGATTGAAGAGGCGGAGCGGGGAGAACAGGGGGCGCTGGCCCGTCTGCATCAGGCGTTACAGCAGCCCTTCAGTGATCAGACAGCCGCTGAGTATCGTCAGCGGCCGCCAGACTGGGGCAAAACCTTAGAGGTGAGCTGCTCCAGCTAATAAAGACTCAGAGGCGGTGAGAAACCGCCTCGGCCAGCAGGGCGAGCACCTGTTCGCTCTCCTGCCAGCCGAGGCAGGGATCGGTAATCGACTGGCCATAAACCAGCGGTTCACCGCTTACCACTTTCTGATTGCCTTCTTCCAGGAAGCTTTCAATCATTACACCGGCAACGGCCCGCGATCCTGATTTAATCTGCTCAGCTACCTCTGCCGCCACATCCATCTGACGACGATGCTGCTTCAGACAGTTGCCGTGGCTGAAGTCGATAACCAGCTGCTGCGGCAGATTAAAGGCCGCCAGACTTTCCGCGGCGGCGGCGACATCGCTGGCATGATAGTTAGGCTGTTTACCGCCTCGCAGGATCACATGACCATGCGGGTTGCCACTGGTCTGGTAGATAGTCATCTGGCCCAGTTTATCCGGCGACAGGAACATATGGCTGGCGCGTGCGGCGCGAATCGCATCCACCGCGATCTGCACGTTTCCATCGGTGCCGTTTTTAAAGCCGACCGGGCAGGAGAGGGCTGAGGCCATTTCGCGGTGGATCTGGCTTTCGGTGGTACGTGCGCCAATCGCGCCCCAGCTGATGAGGTCAGCAATAAACTGGCCGATCACCATATCCAGAAATTCTGTGGCGGTGGGCAGGCCCAGCGCGTTGATATCAATCAGCAGCTTGCGGGCGATGCCGATACCCCGGTTCACATCGTAACTGCCATCCAGGTCCGGATCGGAAATTAGTCCTTTCCAGCCTACGACGGTGCGAGGCTTCTCGAAGTAGGCACGCATCACAATCTCCAGCCGATCTTCATAGCGGCTGCGTAACGCGTTCAGACGCGCGGCATATTCCAGGGCTGCTTTCGGCTCGTGCAGCGAGCAGGGCCCGATCACCACCAGCAGGCGGGGATCTTCACCCGTCAATATACGGGCGATACGTTTACGGGCAGCGGTGACGTTGTCGGCAATCGCCGCGGAGACAGGATGTTCAGCCGCCAGACTGGCGGGGGTAATCAGACTACCAATGCGTGCGGTACGCAGTTCGTCGGTTTTGTTCATGAGTTTCTCGAAAACGGTTCTTCGCAGCGGTGAAATACCGGGAAGTGATGGTGGTCACAATAAACCATTAGTCTGCGAATTCAACCCGTGATTTGATAATGAAATCAAAACCCACGGCAGCGGCGCTTTACATCTTCAATCCGATTCCCCTTCAGTACATACGGCGCGTCAGGCCCATGATGTCGAGAATTTTGGTGGCAATCTCTTCGACCGAGTAGTTAGTGCTGTTGAGATAGCGGATCTGATGGGTACGAAACAGCGCTTCGACTTCGCCTACTTCCAGCCGGCACTGACGCATTGAGGCGTAGCGGGTATTTTCCGCCCGTTCCTGCCGTATCGCTGCCAGCCGTTCCGGATCGATGGTCAGCCCGAACAGTTTATTCTGATGGGCGCGCAGCGCGGGCGGCAGTTTGAGATTATCCATATCGTCGGCAATAAAGGGGTAGTTGGCGGCACGAATACCAAACTGCATCGCCAGATAGAGGCTGGTGGGTGTTTTGCCACAGCGCGAAACGCCTAACAGAATAACCTGCGCATCTTCCAGCCCGCGCAGCGAGATGCCGTCATCATGCGCCAGGGCGTAATCGATCGCCGCAATACGTGCGTCATATTTCCCCAGATTACTGGCGTCCAGTCCGTGGGTGCGGTGTGCCACCGGCGCAGGCGATAAGCCCAGCTCCTGCTGAAGGGGAGCCACCAGCGCCTGCACGATATCCTGACAAAACCCCTCACTCTGCACGATAATGTCTCGCACCTCTGGCGTGACAATGGAGAAGAACACCAGCGGCCGCACGCCGCTCTGCTGATAGAGCGCGTTTATCTGGGCTTTAACCGCCAGCGCCCGCTGGACGTTTTCCACAAATGGCAACGTCAGGCTGGTGATATTGACCGGAAACTGCGACAGCACCGCATGGCCCAGGACTTCAGCTGTAATCGCTGTGCCATCGGAGATATAAAAAACGCTTCTGTCAGTTGTCATAATGAATTCAGCCTCAGCCAGGAGTGAGCCATCAGCATGAGCGATGCGACTTAATAAATCATCTCTGATTTTAATTTCTGGAATGTCTGTCCGGATTATTTGTCTGCAGTTTCATCACGCTAATAAAAATGAAAAGGCGTTTCGAGTCGCCGGAATTCTTTTCAAACCGCAATCGGGCTACAAATAGCCCTGCGTCTGTTGCGCAACAAAACAGAATGCTTAAGTGGCTGAAAATCTGCCATTTACTGTCACATCAGTCAGTTAGCGAAAATTAGCGACTTTGCGCAACAGCAAAATAATCCGCTCACAATTCCGAAACTGCGGCTGAAATTCTGCTTTAACGATTCAACAGATCGTTATTGATGGGGTGATATGCCAGGCTGAAAACAGCTCACTCTCTGTGTCCATTCATTGATAATTGATAAAGGATAAGCGCGATGTCCACTCAGGAACAGCCACTGGTGCTCTGGTATAACCAGCTTGGTATGCATGATGTTGATCGGGTAGGCGGCAAAAACGCCTCTTTAGGTGAAATGATAACGAATCTGTCGTCGCTGGGCGTTTCCGTGCCCAATGGTTTTGCGACCACGTCGTACGCCTTTAACCTGTTCCTCGATCAAAGCGGGCTGAACCAGCGAATTTATGCGCTGCTGGATGAGACCGATATTGATGATGTGGATGCGCTGGCAAAAGCGGGTAAACAGATTCGTCAGTGGGTGGTGGAAACGCCGTTTCTGCCGGAACTGGAGTCCGCCATTCTGGACGCTTATCAGCAACTCTCTGCCGATGATGCGGCCGCGTCGTTTGCCGTCCGCTCTTCTGCCACCGCCGAAGATATGCCCGACGCCTCCTTTGCCGGCCAGCAGGAAACCTTCCTGAATGTGCAGGGTATCGACGCCGTGATGGTGGCGGTCAAGCATGTCTTTGCTTCACTGTTTAATGACCGTGCTATCTCCTACCGCGTGCATCAGGGCTACGACCATCGTGGCGTGGCGCTCTCTGCTGGCATACAGCGCATGGTGCGTTCGGACCTGGCCTCGTCAGGTGTGATGTTCACCATTGATACCGAGTCCGGCTTTGATCAGGTGGTCTTCATCACCGCCGCGCTGGGACTGGGCGAGATGGTGGTTCAGGGCGCTGTTAACCCGGATGAGTTCTATGTTCACAAGCCAACGCTGGCGGCCGATCGTCCCTCTATCGTGCGTCGCAATATGGGCTCGAAAAAGGTGCGCATGGTGTATGCCGATTCTCAGGCGCATGGCGAACAGGTACGCATCGAAGATGTGCCTGAGGCCGAACGCGACCGATTCTGCCTGAACGATGAGGAAGTGCAGGCGCTGGCGAAGCAGGCAGTGCTGATTGAACAGCACTATCAGCGGCCGATGGATATTGAGTGGGCCAAAGATGGCCACACCGGCAAGCTGTTTATTGTTCAGGCGCGTCCTGAAACCGTGCGCTCAAATGGCCAGGTGATGGAGCGTTATACGCTGCAGGGGCAGGGCAGCGTCGTCGTTGAAGGGCGAGCCATCGGTCATCGTATCGGCGCAGGCGTAGTAAAAGTCATCCACGATATCAGCGAAATGAACCGCATTGAAAAAGGCGATGTGCTGGTAACGGACATGACCGACCCGGACTGGGAACCGATCATGAAAAAAGCATCAGCCATTGTCACTAACCGCGGCGGACGAACCTGCCATGCGGCGATCATCGCACGTGAGCTGGGGATTCCGGCGGTAGTAGGCTGTGGCGACGCCACCGATCGGCTGAGAGAGGGCCATCAGGTCACTGTCTCCTGCGCCGAGGGCGACACCGGCTACGTCTATGATCAGCTGCTCGACTTCGACGTCACCAGTTCGCAGGTCGATTCGCTGCCTGAACTGCCGCTGAAGATTATGATGAACGTAGGTAACCCCGATCGTGCTTTCGATTTCGCCTGTCTGCCGAACGAAGGTGTTGGCCTGGCGCGGCTGGAATTTATTATTAACCGGATGATTGGCGTCCACCCGAAAGCGCTGCTTGAATTTGATCAGCAGACGCCGGAACTGCAACAGCAGATCCGTAAAATGATGAAAGGATTTGATAATCCGGTGGAGTTTTACATCGCTCGCCTGACGGAGGGAATTGCCACGCTTGGTGCGGCATTTGCACCGAAACGCGTAATTGTCCGACTTTCCGATTTTAAAACCAATGAATATGCCAACCTTGTTGGCGGCGAACGCTATGAGCCGGAAGAAGAAAACCCGATGCTCGGATTCCGTGGCGCAGGTCGCTATGTGGCGGATAACTTCCGCGACTGCTTTGCGCTGGAGTGTGAAGCGGTAAAACGGGTTCGCAACGAGATGGGCCTGACCAACGTCGAAATTATGGTTCCGTTTGTGCGTACGGTGGATCAGGCGCAGGCCGTGGTGGAAGAGCTGGCCCGGCAGGGGTTGAAGCGCGGTGAGAACGGGCTGAAGATCATCATGATGTGCGAGATCCCGTCAAATGCGCTGCTGGCAGAGCAGTTCCTGCAGCACTTTGATGGCTTCTCAATCGGCTCCAACGACATGACCCAGCTGACGCTGGGGCTGGATCGCGATTCCGGCGTCGTCTCTGCGCTGTTTGACGAACGTAACGAAGCCGTGAAAGCCCTGCTCTCCATGGCGATCAGGGCCGCGAAGCAGCAGGGTAAATATGTCGGCATCTGCGGGCAGGGACCGTCCGATCATCAGGATTTTGCCGCATGGCTGATGGAAGAGGGCATTGATAGCCTGTCGCTGAACCCGGATACCGTAGTGGAAACGTGGGTGAGTCTGGCACAGTTAAATAAAACCGCCTGACAACACTTACAGAAATGATGAAAGGCCCGCACTGCGGGCCTTTTTCTGTTTATAGCTGGTCATATTCAGGCAAAAAAAAAGCCCATCACAGGGGATGGGCAAAGACTACACACAGCAATTCTTTACTCTACTCAGGGGAATCAGGTTGTCTGAAAATCAATAGCTTGATTTCGAACATAGGAAACATGTTATTCATACCGCTGGCTGGCGTCTTTAAGAATCCTCTTATTAGTTTAAAGCCGATAATCTTTTGTCACCTTTACTTCGCCGTTTGACTTAAGAAACAGTGCAGAAAGTAATCTTTTTTAGGCCAGAAAGGTCAAATAAAGGCCAAAGATGGCTTTTTTCTTAAAAATCGCTAATGGAAAACAAAATTAGACGAGTCTCTGAGAAGGGGTGCGGTTAATCATCATTAACCGCACTAATCAATGCTTACGGGGTAGAGTGACACAGCGTGTCATTGCTGTGAATCAGACGGCTGGCGGGGTGCCATCGTGATCGGCCAGCGCATCAGCCACGGCCAGCGGATCATTGTCTGGCGCGGGTGCTTCATGCACCCAGACGGAAACCAGACGGTAGGAAACGGCCAGCACCACCGGGCCGATAAACAGACCAATCATGCCGAAGGCAAACAGGCCACCTATTACGCCAGAGAGGATCAGGATCATCGGCAGGTCCGCACCCATCCGGATTAACATCGGACGCAGGACGTTATCCATCGTACCCACCACACAACTCCAGACCAGCAGCACGGTTCCCCAGGTGGTATCGCCACTCCAGTAGAGATAGATAATAGCCGGGACCAGCACCAGCAGCGGGCCGAGCTGAACCAGGCAGCAGAGGATCATCAGCACCGTTAACAGCGTGGCATAGGGGATACCGGAGATCGCCAGACCGATACCGCCCAGCACGCCCTGCACCAGCGCCGTCACCACCACGCCAAGCGCCACGGCACGAATGGACTGTGCCGCCAGCAGCACGGCGGCATCACCGCGTCGTCCCGCCATGCGGAAAGCAAAGTGACGGATGCCCTGGGCAGCCTGCTCGCCGCGCCAGTAAAGCAGCACACTGAACAGCAACATCACGCCCAGATGGATCATAAAGCGGCCGAAATGACCGGCCTGTGCGACAAAAAAGCCGGTAGTCCGGCCAATGTAGGGCTGGATTTTAGCCATGATGCCGGCACCGCCGCTCGCCACCAGCGTGTCATAACTGACATAAAGCTTTTTGCCGACCATCGGCACATCCCTGAGCCACAGCAACTGCGGCATCGTATGTCCCTGGGTAACCCAGGCGATGACCGGGGCACTGTTATCGATCAGACTGCTGACCAGCAGTGCGATAGGAATGATAAACAGCAGCAACAGCAGCATGGTCATCACGATCACCGCCAGCGAACGGCGTCCCCACAACAGGCGCTGGAATTTCAGCATCAATGGCCAGGTCGCAATCACCACCATGCTGGCCCAGGCAAAGCCCAGAATAAACGGCTGCACCACCCATAAACAGGCGACAATCAGCAGCAGAATGAACATCAGGGTGAAGAGTATTTGCGGTAAATCCATATCCCGGTACTGGCTTTTCATCATTGACTCATAACCTCGTCTTAATCCTTCATTTCAGGGCATTCGGATGCCCGTTTTTATCATGATCTATTTGCCAGGGTTTAAACAGCGTCGCGGAGAAAGGTTTTTGGCTTTTCTGAAAAAAGGGCAGCCGCAGAAAAAATATGATAAAACGAGAAATCGCTCACGTATAAACGCAAACGTTTACAACACCTTCGGTCAGACAATCATGATCCCACAGATTTCGCAGGCACCGGGCCTCGTTCAACTGGTGCTGACGTTCCTTGAGTCGCTGAAAGAGCAGGGTTTTACCGGCGACATGGCGACCAGCTATGCCGATCGTCTTTCACTCTCCACCGATAACAGCATCTATCAATTGTTGCCCGACGCGGCGCTCTTTCCGCGTTCGACGGCGGACGTTGCGCTGCTCGCCCGCGTGGCCGGAGAAGCACGCTTTGCCAGCCTGGTGTTTACCCCGCGCGGCGGCGGCACCGGCACCAACGGTCAGTCGCTGAATCAGGGCATTGTGGTGGACATGTCGCGTTACATGAACCGCATCCTGGAGATCAATACCGATGAGGGCTGGGTACGGGTTGAAGCTGGCGTCATCAAAGATCAGCTGAATGCCTGGCTGAAGCCTTTCGGCTTTTTCTTTTCGCCTGAACTGTCCACCAGTAACCGCGCCACGCTGGGCGGCATGATCAATACCGATGCGTCGGGTCAGGGTTCGCTGGTCTATGGCAAAACCTCAGACCATGTACTGGGCCTGCGCGCCGTGCTGCTGGGCGGCGATATTCTTGATACGCGGCCAATGGCCACCGCGCTGGCTGAAACGCTGGCGCAGACGGCCACCCCCGAAGGCCGTATTTACCAGCAGGTGCTGACGCGCTGCCGCGAGCACCGGGATCTGATTCTGGAAAAGTTTCCGAAGCTGAATCGCTTCCTGACCGGGTATGACCTGCGCCACGTCTTCAGCGACGATATGCAAACCTTCGACCTGACGCGCCTGCTGTGTGGCGCTGAGGGCACGCTGGCTTTTGTCACTGAGGCGCGTCTCGATATCACCCCGCTGCCGAAAGTGCGGCGGCTGGTAAACATTAAATATGACTCCTTCGATTCCGCCCTGCGTAACGCGCCCTTTATGGTGGACGCGCAGGCGCTGTCAGTTGAGACCGTTGACTCCAAAGTGCTGAACCTGGCGCGGGAAGATATCGTGTGGCACTCGGTGCGTGAATTGATTGCTGACGTACCCGATAAAGAGATGCTGGGTCTGAACATCGTTGAGTTCGCCGGTGACAACGCCGCACTCATCGATCAGCAGATCGAAAAACTGTGTGCCCGGCTTGATGCGCTGATGCAGCAGCAGCAGGGCGGCGTGATTGGCTATCAGTTCTGTAACGATCTGGCGGGCATTGAGCGCATCTACAACATGCGTAAAAAAGCGGTGGGCCTGCTGGGAAATGCGAAAGGCCGGGCTAAACCAATTCCGTTTGTCGAAGATACCGCCGTTCCGCCGGAAAAACTGGCGGACTACATTGTCGAGTTTCGCGCGCTGCTCGACAGCCACGGCCTGAGCTACGGCATGTTTGGTCACGTCGATGCAGGCGTCCTGCATGTGCGTCCGGCGCTGGATATGTGCGATCCGCAGCAGGAGATGATGATGAAACAGATCTCCGACGAAGTGGTAGCGCTGACCGCACGCTATGGCGGCCTGCTGTGGGGTGAACATGGTAAAGGGTTCCGCGCCCAGTACAGTCCGGCATTCTTCGGCGAGACGCTTTTTAATGAGTTGCGCCGCATCAAAGCGGCCTTTGACCCGCTTAACCGCCTGAATCCGGGCAAAATCTGTACGCCCTTTAACAGCAACGACGAAATGATGCAGGTCGATGCGGTGAAGCGCGGAACATTCGATCGGCAGATTCCGTTAACGGTCCGGGATGAATGGCGTGGAGCGATGGAGTGTAACGGCAACGGGTTATGTTTCAATTTTGATGCCCGCAGCCCGATGTGCCCGTCAATGAAGATCACCCGCAACCGTATTCACTCGCCAAAAGGGCGGGCAACGCTGACGCGGGAATGGCTGCGACTGCTGGCCGGGCAGGGCGTCGATCCGCTGGCACTGGAAAAGCAGCTGCCGGAAAACAGCCTGTCGCTACGCGGGCTGATCGCCCGTACCCGCAACAGCTGGCACGCCAGCAAAGGGGAGTATGACTTCTCGCACGAGGTGAAAGAGGCGATGTCCGGCTGTCTGGCCTGTAAAGCCTGCTCCACCCAGTGTCCGATTAAAATTGACGTGCCCGCATTCCGTTCGCGCTTTCTGCAGCTCTATCACACCCGTTATCTGCGCCCGGTCAGCGATCACCTGGTGGCAGCGGTCGAAGGCTATGCGCCTCTGATGGCGAAGGCGCCAAAAGTATTTAACTTTTTCCTGCGCCAGCCGTGGGTGAAAGAGTTAAGCAAAACGCATATCGGCATGGTCGATCTGCCGCTGCTTTCGTCTCCTAACCTGAAACAGCAGCTCAGCGGTCATCCCGCCATGAACATGACGCTGGAACAGCTGGAAGGACTGTCAGCCACGGAGCGCGCCAGCTGTGTGCTGGTGGTACAGGATCCCTTTACCAGCTTCTATGAGGCACAGCTGGTGAACGATTTTGTCAGGCTGATTGAGAAGCTGGGGTATCGCCCGGTGCTGCTGCCTTTCTCGCCAAACGGTAAAGCGCAGCACGTGAAAGGCTTCCTGCAACGTTTCGCCCGCACGGCAGCCCGTACCGCCGATTTTCTTAATCGGGTCGCCAAACTGGAACTGCCGATGGTCGGCGTCGATCCGGCTACCGTGCTCTGCTATCGCGATGAGTATCGTCAGACGCTGGGTGAATCGCGCGGCGACTTCAGCGTATTGCTGGTGCATGAATGGTTAGAGCGTGCCCTGGCAGAACGTGAAGTGCAGGCCACGGGCGGGGAGTCCTGGTATCTGTTTGCGCACTGCACCGAGGTAACCGCGCTGCCTTCAGCACCCAACCAGTGGCAGGCGATATTCTCCCGTTTTGGCGCAAAGCTGGAGAACATCAATGTAGGTTGCTGCGGCATGGCGGGCACGTATGGCCACGAAAGTCAGAACCTCGAAAACTCGCTGGGGATCTATGCGCTCTCCTGGCATCCGCAGCTTCAGCGACTGCCGCGCCAGCGCTGTCTGGCCACCGGCTACTCATGCCGCAGCCAGGTCAAGCGTGTGGAAGGCAACGGCATGCGCCATCCGCTTCAGGCATTGTTAACGCTAATGTAAAAAAATTGTGCGCGACGTCACGCCGTGGCTGGATTAGAATATCCAGCCTGCGTGACGCACGAAGTCACTTTGCAGCACGGTGGCTTTGTTCCACTCTCCGACCATGGCCAGTTGATGGCAGAGGCGGGTCAGGGACAATCGCGCCAGTTGATAGGCCTGAAGGCGAAACAGGCGATCGCGATCGTTGTTTCCCATCTCCTGCACCAGCCGGTGATGCAGTTTACCCATCGCATGAAGGTAACTCTGGTCGTCACCGTTCAACTGGCAGACTTCTGCCATATCCTGACAGGCATCGTTAAACTGACGCAGCTGATGAATCGTGCAGTCGGCCCGGTCGAGTTTTGCCTGCGCCATATAAAAGTCGACGGTGATATCACGCACCGAAAACTGGTATTCGTCGATTTTATGCTGCAGCCAGGCGGAGACAGAAAGCATCATGGCATCACCCTGAATGTTAATGATAATAATTATCATATTCATCTATGTCGGGATTGCAATTGCAGGACAGAAAAATTTATCGATTTATCCTGCCTGTCGGTATAATCGGAAATAACAATCTGTTTACATCAGAGAAAGGCGTAACCTATCAATAAGCATTTTTATCAAAAATGGTTATTTCAAATAGAGTGATTTATTAATAGGTTATCACTGGCTTATTGTGGCTGACTCTGTTCACACAGGATGAACGGAAGCAGCTATGCTTAATAATTGAGCAAATAAAACAGCACAAGATGATTATCCCTGCAAAACAAGAGGTTGAAGTGATTGTTCAGATCACTACCATAGGGGGATAGCCTGAAAAGGTCCGGACTCAAGAGGTATCAACATGGCATCTGTTAATACAGACTCTTTCTCACCCGACGATTTTGTCTGGAAAGGTCTGACGCTGACTGAAACCGCAGCGCAACAAATTCTCAATCTGGCGGCTCAGGACCCTGAAGTCAAGGGGCTGCGTCTGAGCGTAAAACAATCCGGCTGCGCCGGGTTCGGCTACGTCATGGATCTGGTGAAAGAACCCGTCGAAGACGATCTGCAGTTCTCATTCCACGGCGCAACGCTGTTTGTGCCACTACAGGCGATGCCATTCGTTGATGGCACTGAACTGGATTACGTTCGTGAAGGCCTGAATCAGATTTTTAAATTCAATAACCCTAAAGCTCAGCACGCCTGCGGGTGCGGTGAGAGCTTTGGCGTCGAGTAAGTGAAATATGTCACGACACAGCGAAACATCTGACGATGTACAAATCTGGGAAGGCAAGCTCAACTACAAAGAGGGCTTCTTTACCCAACTGCAGACCGAAGAATTTGCCAACGGCATCAATGAAGATGTGGTGCGGGCGATCTCGGCCAAGCGTAACGAGCCAGAGTGGATGCTGGAGTTTCGTCTTAAAGCGTTTCGTGCCTGGCTTGAAATGGAAGAGCCGCACTGGCTGAAAGCCCACTACGAAAAACTCGACTATCAGGATTACAGCTACTACTCCGCCCCCTCCTGCGGTAACTGCGATGACACCTGTGCCTCAGAGCCGGGTGTGACCCAGGCTTCCGGCAGTGCGCCAGCCAGCGACTATCTGACGCAGGAAGTGGAGAACGCCTTTAATCAGCTGGGTGTGCCGGTACGTGAAGGACGGGAAGTGGCGGTTGACGCCATTTTTGACTCCGTTTCTGTGGCAACCACCTATCGCGGCAAGCTGGCGGAGCAGGGGATTATCTTCTGTTCATTCGGCGAAGCGATTCAGGAACACCCGGAGCTGGTGAAGCAGTATCTCGGTACGGTGGTTCCGGCTAACGATAACTTCTTTGCGGCACTGAACTCGGCGGTCGCCTCTGACGGCACCTTCGTTTATATCCCGAAAGGGGTGCGCTGCCCGATGGAGCTGTCGACCTATTTCCGCATCAACGCGGCGAAAACCGGTCAGTTTGAACGCACCATCCTGATTGCCGATGAAGACAGCTACGTCAGCTATATCGAAGGTTGTTCAGCCCCCGTGCGTGACAGCTATCAGCTGCATGCCGCCGTGGTAGAAGTGATCATCCATAAAAATGCTGAAGTGAAATATTCGACCGTTCAGAACTGGTTCCCTGGCGGCGAACGCGAGGGCGGTATCCTCAACTTTGTGACCAAGCGTGCGCTGTGTGAAGGTGACCACAGCAAGATGTCCTGGACCCAGTCTGAAACCGGTTCAGCGATCACCTGGAAATACCCGAGCTGCATTCTGCGCGGGGACTACTCGGTGGGTGAGTTCTATTCGGTGGCACTGACCAGCGGTCGTCAGCAGGCCGATACCGGCACCAAGATGATTCACATTGGTAAAAACACCAAATCGACCATTATCTCTAAAGGGATTTCGGCCGGTAAAAGTCAGAACACCTATCGCGGTCTGGTGAAAATCATGCCAACCGCCACCAATGCCCGTAACTTTACGCAGTGTGACTCAATGCTGATCGGCCCTGATTGCGGCGCACATACCTTCCCGTATGTTGAAACCCGCAACAATACCGCCCAGCTTGAGCATGAAGCCACGACCTCACGTATCGGCGAAGATCAGATGTTCTACTGTCTGCAACGCGGTATCAGTGAAGAAGACGCCATCTCGATGATCGTGAACGGCTTCTGTAAAGACGTATTCTCGGAGCTGCCACTGGAATTTGCTGTGGAAGCCCAGAAATTGTTAGCCATCAGCCTTGAGCACAGTGTGGGCTGATGCCGTCACACGCCTTGCCGGAAGCAATGTGAAGGAATAAGAATGTTAAGCATTAAAGATTTGCAGGTCAGTGTTGAAGATAAAGCCATTCTGCGTGGCCTGAATCTCGAAATTAAACCGGGCGAAGTGCATGCCATCATGGGGCCGAACGGCTCCGGTAAAAGTACGCTGTCAGCGACGCTGGCAGGCCGTGAAGATTATGAAGTGACCGGCGGTTCGGTCAGCTTCAAAGGTAAAGATCTGCTGGAACTGGCCCCTGAAGAGCGTGCCGGTGAAGGCATCTTTATGGCCTTCCAGTATCCGGTAGAGATTCCGGGCGTCAGCAACCAGTTCTTCCTGCAAACCTCGGTTAACGCGGTGCGTAAATATCGCCAGCAGGACGAACTGGATCGCTTTGATTTCCAGGACTTCATTGAAGAGAAAATTCATCTGCTGAAGATGCCGGAAGATCTGCTGACCCGTTCTGTTAACGTTGGCTTCTCCGGTGGTGAGAAGAAGCGTAACGACATTCTGCAGATGGCGGCGCTTGAACCTGAGCTTTGCATCCTGGATGAAACTGACTCCGGTCTGGATATCGATGCGCTGAAAATCGTCGCGAATGGCGTTAACAGCCTGCGTGATGAGAAGCGTGCCTTTATCATCGTGACCCACTACCAGCGTATTCTGGATTACATCAAGCCAGACTTCGTTCATGTTCTGTATCAGGGCAAAATCGTGAAATCTGGCGACTTCTCGCTGGTGAAACAGCTGGAGGAGCAAGGTTATGGCTGGCTTACCGACGAAGAGTGATTCTGCGCTGCAACAGTGGCATCACCTGTTTGAATCGCGCGGTGACGTGCGTTCTCTGCAGGCACAGCAGCACTGGCAGCAACTGATGCGTGTTGGTCTGCCAACCCGCAAGCATGAAAACTGGAAGTACACCCCGCTGGACACCCTGCTGTCCCAGCAGTTTGTGCTGCCCGATGCGCCCCAGACCCTGAGCGCTGAACAGGTTGATGCACTGGCGCTGCCGCTGGATGCAATCCGTCTGGTGTATGTCGATGGTCAGTTCCAGCCCGCCTTCAGCAGCCGCGACGTCGAACTGTTTGAGGTTCAGCACAGCGTGGCCGCCGAGCGCCGTCCGCTGCCCGCTGCGGTTCAGCCGGAAGTCTTCCTGCATCTGACTGAGAGCCTGGCAGAAGAGGTGACGACCCTGCGTCTGGCACGCGGTAAAGCCGCTGCACGTCCGGTCTATCTGCTGCACATCACCAGCGGTCAGCAGACGGGCATGAACACGGTTCATTACCGCCATCACCTGCAGCTGGAAGAGAGTGCCGAAGCGGAGGTCATTGAGCACTACGTTTCTCTGGATGAGCGCGCCCATTTCACTGGCACGCGCTTTACCTTTGCGATCGGTGACAATGCGAAACTGACTCACACCAAGCTCGCCTTTGAAAGCAGCGCCAGCTATCACTTTGCGCATAACGATCTGGTGATTGGCAACGATGGCCAGGTCAGCAGCACCAGCTTCCTGCTGGGTGCGGGCCTGTCGCGTCACAACACCAGTACGCAGCTGAATGGCGAAAATACCACGCTGGCAATTAACAGCCTGGTACTGCCGGTGAAACAGGAAGTGGCGGATACCCGCACTTACCTGGAGCACAACAAAGGCCACTGTGTCAGCCGCCAGATGCATAAAACCATCGTGCGTGACAAAGGACGTGCGGTCTTTAATGGTCATATCAAAGTGGCACAGCATGCGCTGAAGACAGACGGGCAGATGACCAATAACAACCTGTTACTGGGCAAGCTTTCTGAAGTCGACACCAAACCGCAGCTCGAAATTTACGCGGATGACGTTAAATGCAGCCACGGTGCTACCATTGGTCGTATCGACGATGAGCAGATGTTCTATCTGCGTTCTCGCGGTATTGAGCAGGATGCGGCACAGACCATGATTATTCATGCGTTTGCAGCTGAACTCACCGAGACACTTGAAAATGAAGTGATGCGTCAGGCCGTACTGCAGCGTATCGCACAACGTTTTCCCGGAGGCGACGTATGATGAACTTCGATCTCGAACGCATCAGGGCTGATTTTCCTATCCTGAAGCGTGAGGTCAACGGTCATCCGCTGGCCTATCTTGACAGTGCAGCCAGCGCACAGCGTCCCCTGTCGGTGATTAACGCCGAGAGTCATTTCTATCAGCACGGCTATGCGGCCGTGCATCGTGGTATCCATACGCTGAGCCAGCAGGCGACCAGTGATATGGAGAACGTGCGCGATCAGGCTGCCCGCTTCATTAATGCCGGGTCCCAGGAAGAGATTATCTTCGTTAAAGGCACCACCGAAGGCATCAACCTGGTGGCGAATACCTGGGGCAGCAGTAACCTCAGGTCTGGCGACAACCTGATCATCACGGAGATGGAGCATCACGCCAATATCGTGCCGTGGCAGATGCTGGCGCAGCGTACTGGCGCAGAAGTGCGTGTGCTGCCCTTAAATGACAACGGTGAACTGGCGCTGGAGCAACTGGCGGGGCTGATCGACAGCCGCACGCGTTTGCTGGCCGTGACGCACGTGTCAAACGTGCTCGGCACCGTTAACCCGGTTAAAGCCATCGTTGCCCAGGCAAAAGCCGCTGGCGTGATTACGCTGGTGGATGGCGCGCAGGCCGTGATGCATGACAAAGTGGATGTGCAGGATATTGGCTGCGACTTCTACGTCTTCTCCAGCCATAAACTCTACGGTCCGAATGGCGTCGGTATTCTCTATGGGCGCAAAGCGCTGCTGGATGAGATGCCACCGTGGGAAGGCGGCGGTTCGATGATCGGTCAGGTCATGCTGCCCACCGGCACCACCTGGAACAGTGCGCCGTGGCGTTTTGAAGCAGGCACACCGAATACCGGTGGCATTATCGGCTTTGGCGCGGCGATGGCCTATGTGCAGGCGCTGGGACTGGATACCATTCATCAGCGCGAGACGGCACTGATGAACTATGCGCTCGATAAGCTGGGCACCGTTCCGGATATTCAGATCTACGGCCCGCAGTCACGTGCCGGTGTTATTGCCTTCAACCTGGGCAAACATCATGCCTTCGATGTCGGCAGTTTCCTGGATCAATACGGTATTGCCATCCGCACCGGACATCACTGTGCGATGCCGCTGATGCAGCACTACAATGTCCCGGCGATGTGCCGTGCCTCCTTCACCTTCTACAACAGTGAAGAGGAAGTGGATCGTCTGGCTGCCGGTTTGACGCGTATTCATCGTCTGCTGGGCGGCTGAACAGTTTTTACGGAGTCACTGATGGCGAATTTGCCTGAAAAAGAGAAACTGGTTCGCAACTTCAACCGTTGCGCTAACTGGGAAGAGAAGTACCTCTACATTATCGAACTGGGTTCAAAGCTTCCGGAATCTTCTGAAACATTACACCAGCCGGAAAACGCGATTTCGGGTTGTCAGAGTCAGGTGTGGATCAGAATGACCCCGCAGGCAGATGGCACCATCGCATTTGAAGGTGACAGCGATGCCGCTATCGTTAAAGGTCTGATTGCTATTGTATTTAGTCTGTATCAGAACCTGCCACCCGCCGAAATTCTGGCGCTGGATGTTCGCCACTGGTTTGGCGAGCTGGCCCTGGTGCAGCACCTGACGCCCACCCGGTCACAGGGGCTGGAGGCGATGATTCGGTCTATTCGCCATACCGCTCAGAACCTCAGCTAAGTTACACTCGACAGACGCCATCCGGCGTCTGTTTTTTTATCTGACGAGAAAATTGCATGAAACCTGCTTTACGTTTAGCCGGTGCATTGCTGCTGACCTGCTTTGGGCTCTCTGCACCCGCATTCGCCACCGAATACCCGCTGCCACCGCCTGACAGTCGCCTGATTGGCGAAAACGTTCTGACTCAGGTTCCTGATGATAAACAACCCCTGGAATCAATCGCGGCCCGCTACCAGGTCGGGCTACTGGGCATGCTGGAGGCGAATCCCGGTACCGATCCCTGGCTGCCCAAAGCGGGTACCCAGCTGACGGTGCCGCTGCAGATGATCCTGCCTGATACGCCGCGCGAAGGGATTGTGGTGAATCTGGCCGAGCTGCGTCTCTACTACTATCCCAAAGGGGAAGATAAGGTCATCGTCTATCCCATCGGCATTGGCCAACTGGGGGCGGCAACGCCAGTCATGGTGACGCAGATCAGCCAGAAAATCCCGAATCCCACCTGGACGCCCACCCCGAACATCCGCAAGCGTTACGCCAAAGAGGGCATTACATTACCTGGCGTGGTACCCGCTGGACCGGATAACCCGATGGGGCAGTTTGCCATGCGTCTGGCACGTGGCACCGGCCAGTATCTGATCCACGGTACCAATGCGAAGTTTGGCATCGGCATGCGGGTCAGTTCAGGCTGCATTCGTCTGCGTTCAGAGGACATAGAAGCGCTGTTTAACGCTGCGCCAAAAGGGACGCGTGTTCAGATCATCAATCAGCCGGTTAAGTACGCGGTGGAGCCGGATGGAAAACGCTACGTGGAAGTGCATCAGCCGCTGTCGCGCAATGATAAAGACGATCCGCAGACTATGCCCATTGCGATCGGCAGTGACCTGAAGAAATTCATGAAGAGTGAGAAGAGCGATAGCGCGCTGATTAAAGCCAGCTTAACGCGACGCTCAGGCATGCCTGTACTGGTCAGCAGTGGCGAGCCGGTGCAGAGTGATACCGTGCCGCCTGCGGGGCTGGAGAGTGCCTCTGCAGACGCGAATAGCCCGGATGTGCAGGCCGAAGGTAAAGCTGCGCAGCCCTGAAAGGATGAGTGCCTGAAAGGGTACTGAATTTTGGGCAAAAAAAATGGCGCCTTAAAGGCGCCATTTTTAAACCAGAACTCTTACTTACGGTAAGAGTGAGCCTGGTTGTCCAGACGCTGGTTAGCGCGAGCTGCGTCATCTTTAGCAGCCTGAACGTCTGAACGCACTGCGTTCACGTCGTTGCTCAGCTGGTCAACTTTAGCGTTCAGAGTCTGAACGTCTGAAGACAGCTGGTCGATTTTAGCGTTGCTTGAGCAACCAGCCAGCAGAGTTGAAGCCAGAACTACCGCGCCCAGTACCAGTTTAGTACGATTCATTATTTATACCCTCTAGATTGAGTTAATCTCCATGTAGCGTTACAAGTATTACACAAAGCTTTTTAAGTTGAGAATAAATTTTTGATGAGAAGATGCTTAAATTTGATCGTTCGCTCAAAGAAGCAGCGAATCCCAGAATATGATAAAAAAATTTAGCGAAAACAGAGAGATTTAATCGGATTAACCTTAATATTAAGAGTATTTGAATAGTTATTTTCGATTGGAATTTTCCGGGATTTGGTTTAAGCAGAAATAAAAAAAGCGCCTCGTTAAGGCGCTTTAAAATAATGGCAAAAAAGAGTTTTACAGTACGTGTACAGAGGCGGTGTTGGTAGTTCCGCTTGGTACTAATGCACCTGATACAAGCACCACAACATCCCCTTTCTGACCATAACCACTTTCCAGCGCCGCTTCTTTACCCAGACGATAGAAATCATCGGTTGAGGCGATTTCAGTGACCAGACGCGTCTCAATCCCTTTGCTCAGGATCAGCTGACGTGCGGTGGTCTGATTGGTCGTCAGTGCCAGAATGGTGGCGTTCGGGAAATATTTACGTACGGCTTTAGCAGACTTACCGCCTTCGGTCGCGACCACAATCAGTGGTGCTTCCAGCTTCTCAGCCGTCTCTACCGCACCACGGCAGACTGCTTCAGTGATACGCAGTTTGCGGGTGTCGCTCTGGCTGTCGATGCGTGACTTCATGACGCGGTCGGTACGCTCACAGATGGTCGCCATGATGGTGACCGACTCCAGCGGATAACGACCCTTAGCGCTCTCACCAGACAGCATGACTGCATCGGTACCGTCGAGGATTGCGTTCGCCACGTCACCGGCTTCTGCGCGGGTAGGGCGCGGGTTCTTGATCATTGAATCAAGCATCTGCGTCGCGGTGATAACCACTTTGCGTGCTTTATTACATTTTTTGATCATCATCTTCTGCGCGAAGATCACTTCTTCAACCGGGATCTCAACACCCAGGTCACCACGCGCAACCATGATGCCGTCAGACGCTTCAAGGATTTCGTCGAAGTTATTCAGGCCTTCCTGGTTTTCGATTTTAGAGATGATCTGGATATGCTCACCGCCGTGCTGTTTCAGGTGCTCACGAATTTCCAGCACGTCTGAACGCTTACGGATGAACGAGGCGGCGACAAAGTCTACGCCCTGCTCACAACCAAAAATCAGGTCGCGCTTATCTTTTTCAGCCAGTGCAGGCAGCTGGATGGAGACGCCCGGCAGGTTAACGCCTTTGTTCTCACCCAGATCGCCATTGTTCAGGACTTTACACACGACGGTATTTTCGGTGACTTCGGTCACTTCCATGCCAATCAGGCCATCATCGACCAGCACGGTGTTACCAATTTTCAGGTCGGCTGTGAAACCCGGGTAGGTCACCGCAACGCGCTCGCTGTTGCCGATCACACTCTGGTCGGTGGTGAAGGTAAAGGTCTGGCCTGCTTTCAGCGCCGCATCGTTGCCGCCTTCCAGCTTCATGGTGCGGATCTCAGGGCCTTTGGTGTCCAGCAGGATAGCCGCCTGACGACCGGTTTTTTGCATGACGGCACGCATATTAGTAATGCGTTGACCATGCTCAGCGTAGTCGCCGTGAGAGAAGTTAAGACGCATAACATTCATGCCCGCTTCAAGCAGTTGAGTCAGCATCTCTTCGGATTCGGTTTTCGGGCCGATTGTACAAACGATTTTAGTCTTTTTCATGACGGATTTTCTGTAAGTTGTGATGGATGAATAAGGGCGAAATCCGATGGCAGCGCATCGAAGTGAAAATTCTGATTGAGACTGAAATGGGCAGTACTGAGTAAGAATAGGTGACGAAGGCCAGGCGTGCAGGGAAGTTGTGCGGTTACGGTTGGTAACCACCACGCTGTTGTTGCGCAAATCATTTGAGTTATCGCAGTAAGCACGTGATCGCTGAAACCTTTCAAGTAAGCAACGCGGGACAGTATAGACGCTAAGTATGCGAAAACCAATCAAAAAGCAGAGGGGGAAGCGATGCAGATCAATAAAAGGGAGAGTTGCGCAAGCTGAAGAAATTCTGAAAGTGGTGCGCTCTAATGGACTCGAACCATCGACCCCCACCATGTCAAGGTGGTGCTCTAACCAACTGAGCTAAGAGCGCATACTGAATATTGGTGCGTCCGAGTGGACTCGAACCACCGACCCCCACCATGTCAAGGTGGTGCTCTAACCAACTGAGCTACGGACGCACTTGGTGCGCTCTAATGGACTCGAACCATCGACCCCCACCATGTCAAGGTGGTGCTCTAACCAACTGAGCTAAGAGCGCAACATGCTGTCAGGGCGACAGCGGGGACGAATATTAACGGCAGCGCAGAAGCCTGGCAAGGGGAAAATAGTTTTTTCGCCATGACTGAGCAGCAACTGTGCTAACCGTCGTTTTTTTCGTCATTGCGGGCCATAAATAACCCGCTTTTACGGTTATCGCGCCGCGCGCGCCAGGATGATTTCCGCAGGTGACCGCTGTAAGCGTCTGATGCGCCAGATCATCATGACCGCCGCTGAGGTCAGACCGATAATAAAGCCGCACCAGAAGCCCGCTGGTCCCATCCGGGGCACCAGCCAGTCGGTCAGCGCCAGCAGATACCCGGCGGGCAGTCCCAGCAGCCAGTAAGCGATAAAGGTAATAAAGAAAATGGACCTTGTGTCTTTATATCCACGCAGAATCCCGCTGCCAATCACCTGTATCGAGTCTGAGAATTGATAAATCGCTGCCAGCAGCATCAGCTGCGCCGCCAGTGTGACCACTTCGGGGTTGTCGTTATAGAGCAGGGCAATCTGATGACGAAACGTCACGGTAAAAATCGCGGTCAGCGCTGCCATGCTGATGCCCACACCCTGGGCGGTCCAGGCGGCGACTCTTGCCTGCTCGGTGGAGCCCTGCCCCAGGCGATAGCCGACACGGATGGTGGTCGCGACGCCCAGCGACAGCGGCATCACAAACATCAGTGAACTGAAGTTCAGCGCAATCTGGTGGCCAGCCACGTCAACGATGCCCAGTGGCGAAACCAGCAGGGCGACAACAGCAAAGAGCGTGACTTCAAAGAACAGCGCCAGTGCCACCGGCAATCCCAGCGTCATTAAGCGGCTCAGAATCGGACGCGAAGGCGGCGACCAGCGACTCTCCATCCGGATATCGCGCATGCTGCCCATCCGGCGTACCCAGAAGCGCATGCAGATAAACATCACCCAGTAGACCGATGCCGTTGCCACGCCGCAGCCGACACCACCCAACGCTGGCATGCCGAAGTGGCCGTAGATAAAGACATAGTTCAGCGGGATGTTAAACATCAGGCCCAGAAAACCCAGCACCATGCCGGGTTTGGTTTTCGACAGCCCCTCGCACTGATTTCGCAGCACCTGAAAGAAGAGATAGCCTGGCGCGCCGAACAGCAGGGCATGCAGATAGCCCTCGGCTTTAAGCGCCAGCGCGGGATCGATGTCATGCATCGCCCGGATAAGATAACCCGCGTGCCACAGCAGCACCATAATCAGCAGCGAGACAAAAAAGGCGAGCCAGTAGCCCTGGCGGATCTGTTCGCCGATGCGTTCGCGGCGGCCTGAACCGTTGAGTTGCGCAACGGTGGGCGTCAATGCAAGCAGAAGACCATGACCAAACAGGATGGCCGGAAGCCAGACAGAGGTGCCGACAGCAACGGCGGCCATATCCGTGGCGCTGACTGCGCCGGCCATAATGGTATCCACAAATCCCATTGCGGTTTGGGCCACCTGAGCAAGGATGACCGGAATCGCAAGGGCCAGCAATTGACGCGCTTCTGTTAAATACTTCTGCACGTTAACACCTGACTTATTGAATGAATTAAAAGGGCAGAAAAGCCCGGGGAATAGCGCGAACCAGTGTAACCGGGGTAACAGAATTCGCCAATCTTTGTCACACAATGAGTTTTGAACCCCATTAATGGGGTGAGGTGGGGTGAAATCTATCAGCCGACCGGAGCTGTGATAAACTAGCGTAAACTTCGCAGAGGCAAAGACTATGTTTACCGGTATTGTGCAGGGCACCGCAGAAATCGTGTCCATTGAAGAAAAAGAACTGTTTCGTACCCACACTGTCCGACTGCCGGAAGAGCTCCTGCCAGGCCTGGCGCTGGGCGCATCCGTAGCCCATAACGGATGCTGCCTGACCGTAACGGCAATCGAAGGTGACCGCGTCAGTTTCGATTTAATTAAAGAGACATTGCGCGTGACTAACCTTGGTGATTTACGCCAGGGCGATGTGGTGAATATTGAGCGTGCAGCGAAATTCAGCGACGAAATAGGCGGTCATCTGATGTCAGGTCATATTATGACCACCGCTGAAATCTGCAAGATTATCCAGTCAGAACACAATCGCGAAGTCTGGTTTAAAATCCAGGATCCGATGCAGATGAAATATATTCTGCATAAAGGTTTCGTCGGCATCGACGGCATCAGCCTGACGGTAGGTGATGTGACAAAGACCAAATTCTGCGTCTATCTGATTCCGGAAACGCTGGAGCGCACGACTCTGGGCGCGAAGACCTTTGGCGACCGGGTCAACATTGAGATCGATCCGCACACACAGGCAATCGTAGAGACCGTTGAGCGGGTGTTAGCCCAGCGCGATGCCGCGGCGGCGATGAGTATGCTGACCGGCCAGCCTGCCGCCGAGAGTTAACAACCCGCAAAGACTGCTGGAAAGCCAAATCGTGTGATTCTGGCAGCGGTATAATAGCCCGAAGCGCAGGGAACACCGTCAGAAGAGGAAAGCGTTCCGCAACTGGGACAAAAACGCAGGGAGCGTTTTTGAACAACGTAACGCGTTGGCCCGGCAACGGGCGCACCTCAGGGATGAGGTGCGTAATCGCGCGGGCCGAGCATGTCAGGGATGACGGGTTTTGCGACTTTCCGATCTTACTGTGTTCCCTGTGCAGTTCCACTCTCAAAACAGGCCAGTCTTTTAAAACCTTCAGCACGGGATCACCCTCTTAACAAACTGACACTCCCTACCGCGCCACCCGTAATCCACCCTCAACACCGCGACTGAACACAATCTGCCACAGCTGAATATCGCGCGCGCGGAAGGCGCCGGCACAGGCATTGAGATAATAGGAGAACATCCGCTTAAAGCGTTCGCCATAGTTATCAGCCAGCTCCGGCCAGGCCTGCAAAAAGCGCTCATGCCAGGCCATCAGCGTTTTGTCGTAATCGGCCCCAAAGTTATGCCAGTCTTCCAGAATAAAATGCGGCTCGCTGGCATCCGCTACGTGACGCACTGAAGGCAGGCAGCCGTTGGGGAAGATATATTTGTCGATCCAGGGATCGACGCTCATATCGGTTTTAATCGCGCCAATGGTGTGAAGCAGAAAAATTCCGTCAGGCTTTAAATTACGATCGACCACATCAAAATAGGTGGCGTAATTCTTCGGCCCGACATGCTCGAACATGCCTACTGAAACGATGCGATCAAACTGCTCATTCAGATCGCGATAATCCTGCAACAGAATCGTGACGTCTAATCCGCTACAGCGCTGCTGCGCCAGTTTCTGTTGTTCGGCGGAAATCGTCACGCCATGCACGTTGACGCCATAATGACGTGCGGCAAATTCCGCGAGTCCGCCCCAGCCACAGCCGATATCCAGCAGCGACATTCCGGGTTCCAGCGCTAATTTACGGCAAATCATATCCAGCTTGGCTTCCTGCGCCGTCGCCAGGGTCGTGGCTTCTTTCCAGTAGCCACAGGAATATTGCATATAGGGATCGAGCATCAGTGAAAAGAGATCGTTACCCAGGTCGTAATGCTCTTTACCGACAATCCAGGCCCGCTTTTTCGACTGCAGATTGGTTAAGCGGGCAGCGGCAATGCGCAGCGTATCTTTAAAGTGATGCGGGAGTTGCTGATCAAGTTTATGTTTCAGCACCTGATGGAAGAAAATATCCAGCCGGTCGCACTCCCACCATCCATCCATATAGCTCTCACCGAGCCCAAGCGATCCCTCCTGCAGAACACGCTTAAAAAAGCCGGGATGATTAATATGAATATCCCAGGGACGTGAACCATTAATTTCAATATCCGCTTTTTCCAGCATCTCGTGGACGATGCGATACCAATGGTTTTCTTCAGGGCTCACTGCTTCTGCATAAGATGAACTCATAGCTTTTCCACCACCTGTCCAATCTGAACCTGAACAAAGAGTAGTCAATTTCGTCAGGCATTGAGAAACGGTACGGATGAATCCGCACACCGGTTGACTGTGTGATACAGAGGACTGGAATAGCCTGCAGCAGGTCGGTCAGGGTAAGAATAACGCGCGCGAATACCGTCCCGGCAACAGGGTGCCAATCAGATTATTACGTTATTATATTGTTGATTTATTACAGATTTGTTGACCCGGATGAGTATATGCTCACGCGGGTCAATATTCAATGACTTATTGTTAGGATGCTAACGAAAAAGTCAGTGTGTCAGTGATTATCCTGGCAGGCAGGTTGCGCGGAGGCAACAACAGTTTGTGCGCTCGCAGTGCGCTGCATGACGTAACCCACCAGCGCCAGCAGAATCGTCACCGTCATCATCAGCGTAGTGGTAAACAGTGCATGCGTTAATCCGGCAGAGACTGCCAGGCTTGCAGCGAAGCAGAGTCCTAGCTGTAAGGTGTTCTGCAATGCAGCCGCTTTACCGGTGGCGTGCGGGAAGGGTGTCAGTGCACTGGAAACCACAATTGGATAGATCGCACCGTTAGCCAGCGCCATACCGCAGAACGGCACCATCAGGCTCACCAGCGTGCTGCCGCCTGACAGCGCGACAGCAAACAGCGCCAGAATGCTCAGGCTGTAAATGCCCAGCAGCCACGGTAACAGCTGAGCGCCATTAAAGCGGTTAAGAAGGGCGCGACAGCCAAATCCGCCAATCAAAAAGGCGAGCGTCTGGGGCACATAACTCAGGCCGATATCGGCGGGTGAAAGGCCCAGATCCGCCAGAATAAACGGCGAGCCGGTCAGCCAGGCAAAAAAACTGGCTGAACAGGCGGAGTAGATCAGCACGTTGCCGCTGTAAACCCGTGATTTCAGCAGGGTGAAAAAACCAGGCTGGGCTCCTTTCTCGCGTGCTTCCTGGCGTACGGTGGGCAGGCGCAGCGTGGTCAGAATCAACGCCACCGCAATCAGCGTCAGCACCAGGAAAATCGAACGCCAGTGGAAATGGCCGATGAGCCAGGCACCCAGCAATGGGGCCAGCGCCGGGGAGAGCGCAACCAGCGGCATAATCGTGGCAAAGACTTTGTTAGCGCGCGCGGCAGGATAGCGATCCACAACCAGTGCCTGCCAGCTCACGGCCGCAGCACAGACGCCAATCGCCTGCACAAAGCGCAGCGCCAGCATCAGAGTGATATCATTCACCCACAGCATGCCCGCACAGCCGATGCCAAACATGGCCAGTCCGGCCAGCAGCACCGGTTTACGTCCAATGCGATCGGAAAGCGGTCCCCAGAAGAGCTGACCACAGGCGAAGCCCGCCAGGAAGAGACTCATACTGGCGCTGATCAGGCCCGGCGAGGTATTAAACGTTTGCTGCATCGCACCAAAGGCGGGCAGATACATGTCAGTGGCTAAAAAGCCGAGCATGCTTAGCAGGGCAAGATAGGGTATAAATCCTTTATTCGACAGCATCTCATTCTCATTTTTGCAGGATAAACGCGGCAGAGTTTAAAAGGTGCGTTTGCCGCTGTGAAACGGTAATATTTGCCGGTTGCTGTTAAAATTTTTGAAGGCAGATTATGTGGTCAGAATATGCATTAGAGGTCGTTGACGCGGTTGCCCGCGGGGGCAGCTTCAGCGCCGCCGCGCAGGAGCTGCATCGGGTGCCCTCTGCCATTAGCTACACGGTGCGTCAGCTGGAGAACTGGCTGGCAGTGCCGCTGTTCGAACGCCAGCATCGCGAAGTGGTGCTGACGCCAGCAGGCGAACATTTTGTCCGGGAAGGGCGCAGCGTCATCAAAAAAATGCTTGCCACCCGGCGGCAGTGTCAGCAGCTGGCCAACGGCTGGCGCGGGCAGCTCAGCATTGCCGTTGACCGTATCGCCAAACCTCAGCGCACCCGGCAGCTGGTTAGAGACTTCTATCGCCACTTTCCCGATATGGAACTGATCATCAGCTATGAAGTTTTTAACGGCGTCTGGGATGCGCTGGCCGACGGTCGGGTGGAAGTCGCGATTGGGGCCACCCAGGCGATTCCGGTAGGCGGACGGTTTGCGTTTCGCGATATGGGTACGCTCAACTGGCGCTGCGTGGTCGCGCCCGATCATCCTCTGACGCAGGCGAGCCAGATCGATGATGACACGCTGCGTAGCTGGCCGTCACTGGTGCTGGAAGATACATCACGCGCACTGCCGCGTCGTATGACATGGACGCTGGATAACCAGCGCAGGCTGGTGGTGCCGGAGTGGCAAACCGGACTGGAATGCGTGCAGGCAGGCTTGTGTGTGGCGATGGTGCCGGGTCATCTGGCCAGGCCACTGCTCGACAGCGGCGAGCTGGTTGAACTGACGCTGCCGGTAGCATTTCCGGACAGCCCCTGTTGCGTCAGCTGGGCAGAAGATCGCGCATCACCGGCAACAGGCTGGTTGCTCAGCTATCTGGGTGATGCGCAAACGCTTAATCAGGAGTGGTTAAGCGAGGATTAGCGGCGATAGTCGCGGAACGGACCATCCGCCACTGAACGGCGCTCAATCAGCGTCGGATGGACTTCGATCGTTTGTGATACTTCGCGCTTACTGGTGATGCGGTCAAGCAGCATATCCAGCGCTTTCTCACCCAGCTGGGCTTTAGGCTGATGCACCGTGGTCAGGGCAGGGGCGAAATAGCGGGCGTTGCGCACATTGTCATAGCCGATGACCGAAATATCCTGCGGCACGCGCAGACCCATCTCGTCGGCCGCGCAAATGGCCCCCATCGCCATGATGTCACCGCCGCAGAACACCGCCGTAGGGCGCTGCTTCTGCGACAGGATCTGCTGCATCGCCTGATAGCCTGATTCCGGCTCAAAGTCACCCTGCACAATCCACTCGGCACGCGGCTGAATACCCGCTTCTTCCAGCGCCTTCAGGAAACCGGCATGGCGTCCGCCACCGGTGTTGCGCTCCATCTGACCGGGGATAGCACCAATATCACGGTGTCCGCGTTCAATCAGATAACGTCCCGCCAGATAGCCGCCCTGGAAGGCGTTATCAAGAACCGTATCGGTAAAGTCGGCGCGCGATTCGCCCCAGTCCATCACCACCATCGGGATATTGCGGTTCTCTTCCAGCATCTGCAGCAGATCGTCCGGATACTCAGAGCACATCACCAGCAGACCATCGACGCGCTTCTGCGCCATCATGCTGAGGTAGGCGCGCTGTTTTTGCAGGTCGTTATGCGCATTACCCAGAATCAGCGTATAGCCTTTGTCAAAACAGTGGTTTTCAACCGCTTCAATAATTTCAGCGAAATAGGGCGCTTCGCTGGAGGTGGCAAGCAGGCCCAGCGTTTTGGTGTGGTTTACTTTCAGGCTGCGCGCCACAGCACTTGGCGAGTAGTGCAGTTCCTTAATTGCCTGCCAGACCGCCTCGCGTGTTTCTTCAGCGACAAAGCGGGTTTTATTGATGACGTGCGAAACGGTGGTCGTTGAGACGCCAGCGCGTTTCGCCACATCTTTAATTGTTGCCATGAAAATCGGACTCCAGTGCTTACCTAACTCTATGATAAGCGTAATGTTAAACGTTTGCGTCTGCTCAGGGTTTTTTCCGCAAAAATGCGGCTTTTCTGGCCGGTAAACAGGCCGCTGGCGGAGAAAAAACGCCTGAAAAGATGCGCAAACGGAATCAGGGTTGCGCGCGTTGCGCAACAAAGGCGGGATTCTAACAAGGCTGAACGGATAAAACGAGATTTTTACCGGACCCTGTGGGAAAATGCTATATCCCTGCAAAGTGTGTGACTAAGGAGCAAGCAATGAGTACCGATTTGAAACTGGCTTTGATGACCACTGTCGGCTGTCTGCTGATGATCGTGGCCTTTAGTTTTACTGCCATTCTGCACTAATAAAAAAAGCCGGGATTATCCCGGCTTTTTTCTGACTGTTCTGCTGCTTAGCGTATCGTTTTCGGCGTCATCACCCGACGGGCACCAATATAGTGGCGCTGCCAGTAATCTTCCCCTAATGCACTGATCTGAATATCTTTGCCGGTACGCGGCGACTGAATAAACTTGCCATCGCCCAGGTAAACGCCGACGTGGTCCGCTGTGCCGCGGCCATTAATACGAAAGAAGACCAGATCGCCTTTCTCCAGCGACTCACGCTTGATCGGCGCGGCGTCACGCAGGTGATACATCTCGTTAGCGGTACGCGGGATCTTAAATTTCACCAGATCTTTATAGGCATACCAGACCAGACCGCTGCAATCAAAACCGGTATGTGGAGAGGTGCCGCCCCACTGATAGGGTTTACCCAACTGCCCCATCAGCTTGGTCATTGCGGTCTCACGCGCCTTCTGATAGCGCTGGCGGTGGGATTTGCTCATTTTAATCGTGCCTGGCTCGCGGGTGGTGACCTCAGCGGTTTTCAGCTGGCGCTGATGCCCATAGCGTTTCTTCTCTTTATTTTTTTCTTTGCTTTTGCTGATACGGGCGGTTTTGAGCGAGGTCTTCTTAGCAGGCGTCTGTTTTGCAGTGAGTTCGACTTTTTTCTGTTTTTTCGTTTTAAGTTTTTGATCAGGGCTGAGACGAGTTTTTTTCGTCACCGTTTTTACCGGGCGACGCTTGCGGCGTTCATCGTCGCGCGCACTCTTTTTCTCTGCTTTATGCGTACTGACGTTCACCGGCGCGTGAGGCGACGCAGCGGCGATGTTGAAAAACAGTTGCGCAAAGGCCAGCATAAAAAGCGTAATGATTAAACGCATAGTCCATTAATTAGTTAAGTTGTCAGGGCCACTACGCACCGCGACAAAGTTGAGATTAATCTGATCCAGGATCAGTGCCCAGGCCATTCTAGTCCAGTTCGCCTAAAACTGTAATGCCTTTTAATGTTAATCTTTGCAGACCACGTGATTGCACTGAAAATGAACATTTTCAGCATGTTATACCAACGGAATTATTACGAATTATTAAACTGTTACCAGCTGTTAATACCTGAAGTTAAATGTCCTGCGCGCGGGACTTAACAATGATGGTCATTTAATCGGGCAGCGAGCAAAATCTCATTTTCAGTCACGCTGCGAAGTCGCTACAATAAACAAACACGAAGTAACGAATTAAGGAAGGCAATTATGAGTACTGTAGAAAAAATTCAGCGCCAGATCGCAGAAAACCCGATCCTGCTGTACATGAAAGGTTCCCCGAAACTGCCAAGCTGCGGTTTCTCTGCACAGGCGGTGCAGGCGCTGTCAGCCTGCGGTGAGCGTTTTGCTTACGTGGATATTCTGCAGAACCCGGACATTCGTGCCGAGATGCCGAAATTCGCCAACTGGCCGACCTTCCCACAGCTCTGGGTCGATGGCGAGCTGGTCGGTGGATGCGACATCATCGTTGAGATGTTACAGCGTGGTGAACTGCAGACGCTGATCAAAGAGACTGCAGAAAAGTTTAAAGAAGCAGAATAAAAAAAGGCCGACATCATGTCGGCCTCTTTCATTGTGGCATCCCTTATGCAGATGTCGTGGCGTCTGCGTCGCTCCCGGCGAAGGGCAGAGGCCAGCCACCTAACCGTTTCCAGCGGTTCACCAGCTCGCAGAACAGGGTCGCTGTCTGCTGAGTGTCATAGAGCGCTGAATGCGCCTGGGTACTGTCAAACTCCATTCCCGCCGCAATACAGGCTTTCGCCAGCACCGTCTGACCCAGCACCAGTCCGCTCAGCGCTGCGGTATCAAAGGTGGCAAACGGGTGAAACGGATTGCGCTTCAGGCTGGCACGTTCTGCTGCCGCTGACATAAAGTTCAGATCAAACGTGGCATTGTGCGCCACCATAATGGCGCGATTGCAGCCGCTGTCTTTAATGCCCTTGCGCACCATTTTGAAAATGGCGTGCAGCGCCTCATATTCACTTACCGCGCCGCGCAGCGGATTACTCGGATCGATACCGGTAAAGGCCAGCGCTTCCGGATGCAGCAGCGATCCGACAAAGGGTTCGACGTTGAAATGCAGCGTCTGGTCAATCTGAATCCATCCCTCTTCATCCATTTTCAGCGTGATAGCGGCAATCTCCAGTAACGCATCGGTTTGCGCATTGAAACCGGCGGTTTCAACGTCGATCACCACCGGATAGAAGCCACGGAAACGTTGATTGAGTGCATTAGGGGAATTCGATTCAGACATCAGGATCTCGTTGCAGAAAAAGGGCAGCGCGTATTATGGCAAAAAACGGGGACGGGTGCAGCAGATGAAGCGCAGAGAAAGGGATTCAGCCCACCGGGTCAGGCGGGCTGAGAGGCAGGTTTAGTTGCCCAGGCCGTTACCGGCATCTTTGTTTTCGATCAGCTCGATTTTGTAGCCATCGGGATCTTCAACAAAGGCAATAATGGTGGAGCCGCCTTTAACCGGGCCTGCTTCACGGGTCACGTTGCCGCCATCTTTGCGGATACGTTCGCAGGCTGCTGCTGCGTCATCGACGCCCAGCGCGATGTGACCATAAGCATCGCCGAGGTCATATTTATCAACGCCCCAGTTGTAGGTCAGCTCGATCACCGCACCTTCGCTTTCGTCGGTGTAGCCTACGAACGCCAGGGTATATTTATATTCGGTGTTTTCGCTCTGACGCAGCACGCGCATGCCCAGCACACGGGTGTAGAAATCGATTGAACGTTGCAGATCGCCAACGCGCAGCATGGTATGAAGTAAACGCATAACATCCTCTTTTAAATAAAACGCCATCGCCGGATGACCCAGGCGCTAAGTATAGCGACGAAAATCGCCATTGAATAATGGCTGCCGTCATCGTCCCGGACGGCAGCCCAAACAGATTACAGTGTCGGGTAGTCGATATAACCTTCCGCGCCGCCGCCGTAGAAGCTTTCCGGGCGCTGTGGGTTAAGTGGGGCATCCTGCTGCAGACGCTCAACCAGATCCGGGTTAGCAATGTAATCACGACCAAACGCAACCGCATCGATCAGACCGCGACCAATCAGATTATCCGCTTTCTCAACGGTGTAAGCACCGGCACCAATGATGGCGCCCGGGAAGAGATCGCGCACTTTCTGACGGAAGGCGTCGGTGTAAGGCTTGCCGCCGGCCCAGTCTGGTTCAGAGAGGTGCAGATAGGCGATGTTGCGTTTTGCCAGCTCGCCGATGTACCACAGCGCCGCTTCTTCTTCATCCGGACCGTTGTCCAGATTCTGGAAGCTGCCGATAGGCGAGACGCGGATACCAATGCGATCGGCTGACCAGTTGGCGATCACCGCATCGACCACTTCCAGCGCAAAGCGACCGCGTTTTTCGATGCTGCCACCATATTCGTCGGTACGCTGGTTTGAACCCGGAGCCAGGAACTGGTGCATCAGGTAGCCGTGCGCGGAGTGCAGCTCAAGCAGGTCGAAGTCTGCTTCACGTGCGTTCGCCGCAGCCTGACCAAAATCGGCCACGATCTGCTGGATCTCTGGCACCGTCAGTTCGCGCGGTACAGAGGTGTCTTCGCGATAGACGCTGCCATCTTCAGCACGCAGTGACGTACGCGTACCCGCAGCAATGGCGGATGGCGCTACCGGTGCTTTGCCTTCCGGCTGCACGCTGTTATGCGAGATACGACCGGTGTGCCATAACTGCACGGCGGTATGACCGCCCGCCTGATGGACACCTTCGTTAATCACTTTCCACGCGGCAATCTGTGGCTGCGTATGTAAGCCTGGCGCACCGGCATAGCCTTTTGCCTGGAAAGAGACCTGGGTTGCTTCGGTGATAATCAGACCGGCGCTGGCGCGCTGACGGTAATACTCCGCCATCATCGGGGTAGGGATGTCGCCTGGCTCAATGCTGCGCAGACGGGTCAGCGGTGCCATAAATACGCGGTTTGGGACGGTAATTGCGCCGACTTTCAGCGGACGAAACAGCTGGGTACTCGCCATAATAGCTCCTGATTAGTAGACCAGTCGTCTACAAACACGTTTTTTAAAAATCAGTGGCTTTTAAGCCACTGTTCGATGGTACTCAGTGCCAGACGCAGTGGCTGCGCCTCGCGGGAAATTTTGCTCTGCAGACTGGCGCCAAGCCACAGCAGCGACAGCAACTCTGCCATCTGCGCGGGGGGCTGCGGCAGGCTCAGCGACTCCTGCTGCTCTGCGGCAATCAGCGTCCGGGCATAGAGCGCGGTAATCTTTCCTGCACCCTGCTGCAGTGCATCACGCATCGGCTCAGAGAGATCGCAGACCTCAGCAGAAACTTTGACGCCCAGACAACCGACAATGTGTCCCTGCTGCACAAACAGCTCAACCGCAGCACGAAAATGATTTAGCAGACGTTCACGCGATGTGCCGTCTGTCTGGTTGAGCTGTAACTCAACATCCTGCAGATAACGCGCAAAGTAGCGTTCCAGTAACGCCACGCCAAACGCCTCTTTAGAGCGGAAATAGTAGTAGAAGGAGCCTTTCGGCACCGCCGCCTGCGTCAGCAGTTCGCTGAGGCCCATTCCGGTAAAGCCGCGTTGCAGACAGAGCTGTTCACCTGTCTGGAGCAGGTGTTCACGGGTTTCATTGCGTTGTAGCGTCTTATTCATGGCAGAGAGAGTAGTAGACCGGTTGGTCTAATGCAACGCTGCACCGTGCATTTGGCACAGAGTGTTCACTCACCCGTGAGAGAAAAGGATAATTCTGACGGGGCAAAGCTTAATTCCTGCGCATCCAGGCTACGCTTTTTACTGGACTGTTTATTCTGTTAATCCGGAGTCATGGTGGCCGAGCAGCTTGAGTTTTTCCCGGTTCCCAGCCCCTGTCGCGGCATCTGCCAGACCGATGCGCGCGGCTACTGCCTGGGATGTTTACGCAGCCGCGATGAGCGGTTCAACTGGCTGCGCTTCAGCGATGCGCAAAAGCGGGAAGTCATTCGTCTCTGTCAGCAGCGTCGTCTGCGCCTGCAGCGGCAGCAGAAAGGCGAGGAGCCACCCGAGCCACAACAGCCGGAGTTATTCTGACGACTTTCCGCTTTCCGTTATACTCTCTGACACACTAATTACAGCCAACGCGCAACAGGGAGAACGTCATGTTAGAACCGCAGGCCATCGCTTTACAGGGCCCCGATTTTTCACCGCTGGTTATGGGGTACTGGCGTCTGATGGAGTGGGGCATGTCGCCGCAGGAGCGGGTTGCGTTTATTGAGCACCATCTGAGGCTCGGCATTACCACCGTTGACCATGCTGACATTTACGGCGACTACCAGTGTGAGGCGGCCTTTGGCGAGGCGCTAAAGCTGGCTCCCGGACTGCGCGATCAGCTTCAGATTGTGACCAAATGCGGCATTGCCACCCGCGCCCGGCCTGAACATCAGATTGGCCACTACATTACCGACAAAAATCATATCCTGCAGAGTGCTGAAAACTCGCTGCGCCATTTCCACACCGATCGTCTCGACCTGCTGCTGATCCATCGCCCCGATCCGCTGATGGCGGCTGACGAAGTGGCTGAAGCCTTTATGGCACTTCATCAAAGCGGCAAGGTGCTGCATTTTGGCGTCTCGAATTTCACACCATCCCAGTTTTCACTGCTGCAATCCCGTCTGCCGTTCTCGCTGGTCACGAATCAGCTGGAGATTTCACCCGTGCAGCAGAGCGTACTGCTGGATGGATCGCTGGATCAGTGCCAGCAACTGCGCATTCGTCCGATGGCCTGGTCCTGTCTCGGCGGCGGACGTCTGTTCAACGATCCTCACTTCCAGCCCCTGCGTAATGAACTGGAGGTGGTGCGGCAGGAAACCGGTGCCACCAGTCTGGAGCAGGTGGTCTATGCCTGGATACTGATGCTGCCGTCGCGGCCTCTGCCGATCATCGGCTCAGGCAAAGCAGCGCGCGTCAGCGAAGCCGCCGGAGCACTGGATTTATCCCTGTCGCGGCAGCAGTGGTTCCGTATTCGCAAAGCGGCGCTGGGATTTGATGTGCCCTGAAGCGTAAAACTGCGTCAATCTTCGGCAAAATAGTGCAACAGCGACCAGACTTATCTCAAACCCTGGGATACAAATGGAGTCACCATGAAAATGAAAGCAGTTGCGCTTTTTGCGCTGATCGCCTGCGGCTCAGCACAGGCTGCCAGCGAGCAGGTTACAATCCATCAGGTTACCGCTGAAGGGATTGGCAAATCGCTAGGCACCGTTAAGATTGACGAGACCCAGTATGGTCTGCAGTTTACGCCGGACCTGCAGGGACTGAAGCCGGGCATTCACGGTTTTCATGTCCATGCTAAAGGCAGCTGTGAGCCGGGTGAATCTGAGGGGAAAGTGGTCGCCGCCGGTGCGGCTGGCGGTCACCTGGATCCGGCTAACAGCGGCAAACATCTGGGGCCGTATGCTGAAGGTCACCTGGGCGACCTGCCCGCGATCTATGTCGATGAGAAAGGCAGTGCCACCTATCCGGTGCTGGCGCCACGGCTGAAGTCGTTAAAAGAGATCAAAGGCAAAACGCTGATGGTGCATGCCGGCGGAGATAATCATGCTGATCATCCTGCACCGCTGGGCGGCGGCGGGGCGCGTTATGCCTGCGGCGTTATCTGAATTTCCGGGCGGCAGGCGATAGCCGCCCTTTTTATCCCGCCTGTTTATGAATTGTTATACCATCCCCGTCATTTCCCCCCTATGATATTGATTCAGGTAAGAAAGCGTGATGAGGAAAGGAGCGGGAAAATGAAACTCAAGGGTGCATTACTGCTGTGTCTGCTGCTGGTGGGATGCGATAAACCCAATGATACGCAGCTGGTCACTGAAACCGGACGGGAGCTTCAGCGCACCATTGATACCAGCAAGATGCGTGTCACCTGTGAAAAGATCGCCAAAGGTCGTGAATGGCTCAGTCGCAACATGGTGCGCAAGCTGGAAGCGCAGGGGTGCGATCAGGTTTTTCGCAGCGCCACTGAAACCAATTTCACTGACACCACGATCTATCGTCGCACCATGACCATGGTGTGCGGCGGCATTCACGGCCAGAGTTTCACCGGCACCGAACTGACGCGTCGCTTTATCTTCTCACCTGATGAGAAAGCGCTGGTGATTGAACCGATGACCGAGATGGATAAAACCCGCTTCGAGGGCCATAAAACGCTGCAACAGCTGCAGGATGATTTTAACCGGCAACAGCAGCAGTATTGCCAGTAATCACTCCGGCACAGCCTGCTTCAGCTGTGCCAGCGAACAGCGTAATCGCCAGATAATCCCCGCCAGTTCGCTGGCCTCATTGTTTTGCAGCGCCAGTAACGCGGTAATGGTCGCTTCCAGTTCCGTCAGCATCTGATCCAGCGAACTGTGCCGTACGCCGCGGCTGCTGATAATCTGCTGTAAATTTTGCAGGCTGTTATCGCGAAACGCCATCAGCGTTGCTGAACCGGCGCGCCATTCACGCAGCTGCCAGACGATATGCGAACAGTTGAGCAGCACCACGCCCCAGCGCAGAAGCCAGACGCGCGCCTGCTCATCCCGGCTATGGCTGAGCTGGCTGATGCGATGATAAATCTGCGATTCAAAGCGGCTCTCGCTGAGCCGGGGTCGTTGCCGCAGCTGATCGAGAAACGCCAGCCGCAGTGCCCGGATATGCCGCCGGCTGCGCCGCGCATCGGAGCTGGGCCGCAGAATCTGAAACGCCAGCCAGGCGAGCAGCACTCCGCAGACTTTGGCGATGTTATCGTTAAAAAAGTCCTGATAATCCCAGGTGGGTGGGTTAGTCACCGCGATAAACGAGCCCATAAAGACGATGAACTGCCCCCATATCCCGGCGCGCTGTTTCTGCTGCAGCTTGAAGAGTTGCAGCGTCACCAGCAGCGGAAACAGAAACAGTAAAAACGGCCATAGCTGACCGATCTGCACCATCAGTCCAAACTTCATCACAAAACTAAATGCAAACAGCCACAGCAGCGTTTTCAGCAGCAGCGTCACGCTGCCGCCGGGTGAGGGAGCAGAGGCATAGAGCACGCAGGCAATGGCGGTCAGGGTGAGCGCCGAGGCTCCGGAAGACCATTGCGTGTTAATCCAGAAGGCGCAGCCCAGGACGATCACGCAGAAGGTGCGCAGGGCGCTCCAGCCCGCTTCGGCACTGTCACTGTCACGCGCCAGCGCCGGAACCGGCGGCGGCTGAAAACGGGTATCGGCATCGGCGCGATCCAGCAGGCGGATCCAGCGCAGCACGTTGAGGTACATCCAGCAGAAGTAGCGCAGCCGCTGACAAAAGGCGCGCTGCCGGTAGTCGCCATCCGCTGCGGGTGTCACGCTGCGCAGGATTTGCGCCAGTCGATATTTATCACATGCCGGTTTTGCCAGCTCCGCCAGCAGTTGCTGCAGCGCCTCAAACAGCGCCTCTGGCGCGTCAGGCCAGTTGAGCAGCATGCGGCGCAGGCTGGAGAGCACGCTGGTAAGTCGCAGCTGCTGGTGCAGCACATAGTTCAGGACGTTGTTCTGTCGGCGAAAACGGTAGTGGCTCCAGAACGCCTGAATGCGCAGCAGGTTCATGGTGAGGATCTGGCTGATGACGTTTTCATGTGCGGTGCGAATGGTATCGCTGGCCGAGGGCTGCAGCAGTAATACCGCATGTTCCAGCAATCGCGCATGCATCTGTTTCAGGGAGGTAATCAGCGTTTCGCCATCGGAGGTGCTTGGCAGCACCATCATCATCAAACCGGCGCAGAGAATACCGGAGATTACCTCACAGACGCGTGCCTGGGCGATCGTCCACAGCGAGGTGATATCAGTGATATTGACGCTGCTGAAGGCGATAATAGCGGCGGTGTAACCCGCCAGCGAAAAGGCGTAGGCGACATTGTTCTGGTAGTGGTTTGCAATGCCGGTGCAGAGCGCAAGCCAGCCGGCAATCGCAAAGGTAAACAGCCAGGGCTCATTCAGGGTATGTCCGGCAATCAACAGCGCGGCGGTGGCCCCGAGCAGACTGCCGACGATGCGGCCCAGACTTTTACCGATCGCGCCGCCCACGGTAGGAAAGCTGATCACGGCGGCGGAGGTCATCGCCCAGTAAGGCTCATCAAGATCCAGGCCATAGGCGATGCTCAGCGCCAGACACATCGCGATAGCATTCCGCAACGCATAGCGCCACTGACCGCCGTTCGCCTTAATCCAGGGCAGTTGATCCCAGGCCAGCCACTGAACATTCATGGCTGGATTGTGATGGTGCAACTGGTGCCCGCAACCAGGCTGGCATCAGCCGGGAGCGGATCGAGACGAATGCGCACCGGCACCCGCTGCGCCAGCCGCACCCAGGGCACGTTGGGTTTGATATCGGGCACCAGACCGCTGTCGGTCTCAATGCTCTGGTCATAGATAGCGCGGCCAATACTGTCCACCTGGCCCTGCAGCCGCATGCCATTGCTGTAGAGCACCACCTGAGCCGCCGCGCCAGCGTGAATATGGCGCAGCTTGGTCTCTTCAAAATAGCCCATGACGTAGTAAGAGTGGCTGTCGACCAGCGCAAACAGGGGCGACCCCGCTGTCGCATAGTTGCCGGGACGAAGCGTCAGATTGGTGATCCAGCCATCTGTCGGTGCGGTCAGCGTTGTCTGCTGCAGATTCCAGCGTGCCCGCTCCAGCTCCGCCTGCGCGGCTTTGGCACTGGCGGCGGCGGCTTCTGCGCTTAAGCGTGCCGCATCCAGATCCTCGGCGGAGATGATGTTACGCGGCAGGCTGCTGCGCCGGTGATATTCATGCTGCGCTTTCGCCAGGTCCGCCTGCGCTTTGCTGAGCTGGGCGGCAGCGTTGTCGAGTGCAATCTGCCATGGCACCGGGTCCAGCGTTAACAGCAGCTGGCCCTGATGCACGAACTGATTGTCTCTGACCTTCAGTTGCGTAATCCGGCCCGACACCTGAGGCGTAATATCCACCAGTTCTGCCCGCACTTTCCCGTCACGCGTCCAGGGCGACTGCATGTAGTAGTTCCACAGCCAGCCACCGGCCAGCAGCGCCAGCGCAAACACAATCAGCGTTGAAAAGTATTTTACCGCGTTAAATTTCATATCGATTATCCGTGACCGATGAGCCAGAGTGCGGCGGTAACGCACAGCACAAACAGGGAGAGATCAAACAGGGTGGGATGCCAGACGTCGCCGGAGTAGATCCAGCCGCGTACCAGCGGGTGAATCAGCAGCCAGAAAAAGAAGCCGAGCAGCACCGCTTTGAAAATCGGCGGGAAAAAAAGCGAGGCGCCCACGACCAGATCGGTTAGCGGTTTCGCACCTGAAAAAGCAGGAGTGAGCACGTGATAACATCCTTCGTTAACCCAAACGGCAGACTGAACGCGCTGCCGCGTAATCCTAGCCTGGTCCGGGATTTGTAATTTGTCCTGTAAACTCGCAGAATAGTGTAAAATCTGGCTTGATAGCTAGCAAGCTAATTATAAGGAGATGAAATGGATACGCCCCTCGGAACGGATTTATCTCGCCTGGTGCGCATCTGGCGCGCGTTGATTGATCAGCGGCTCAAGCCGCTTGAGCTGACTCAGACTCACTGGGTGACGTTGCACAATATTCATCAACTGCCGCCCGAACAGTCGCAGATTCAGTTAGCCAAGGCGATTGGTATTGAACAGCCTTCACTGGTGCGGACGCTGGATCAACTGGAAGAGAAAGGATTGATTACCCGTTCGACCTGCGCCAACGATCGTCGCGCCAAGCGCATTAAGCTGACGCAGCAGGCGGAGCCGATTATCGAACAGGTTGAGAGTGTGATTGATGAGACGCGGGATGACATTCTGTCCGGCATCAGTCGGGAAGAGATTAGTCAGATGGTGACGCTGATCGCCCGGCTTGAGAAAAACATTCTCGAACTTCAGCACAAAGAGAAATAAAAAAACCGACGCCCGGGCGTCGGTTTTTTGTTTTGCAGCATTAGCGAGGTGAAACCGTCACCTGGCTGCCGTTGGACGCCATAACAACACGCTGGCCAACAGAGTAACGCGAGGCGGCCTGTTTCTGAACCACCATGATGGTGTTGCCATCATCCTTACGGATTTCCAGCTCAACGCCATCGGTTTTATTGATTGCGCCCTGAACACCCTGGCCTGCTACGCCACCCAGAACCGCACCACCGGCTGTTGCCAGGCTACGTCCGGTGCCGCCACCAATGGTGTTACCCAGGAAGCCACCCAGCACCGCACCACCGATTGCACCGATGACGTTGCTCTCATCACCGCCCTGGATTTTCACCGGACGCACAGAGACTAACGTACCGTACGACACGCTCTGCACCTGCTTGGCTTCACTGGCACTGTAGGTGTCACCCGACAGCGTACTGGTATTGCTACAACCTGCCAGCATCGCACCGGCCAGAGCGACCACAATTACACGCTTAATCATTTGAAACTCCTTTAGTCGAGAAGGCGCCACGTTTATCGCTATATCCTGCACACAGTATAAGACACAAAACTGGCAAATTAATCCCTGTCCGAATAAAACACGGTTGGACGAAGCATAGACTATGTAAGATCAACAATAATTCAATCGTCGTTTAAAAATAGTCCCGTCACGTTACGGGTCAGCACGATCGGATAAAAAGAATTTAATCATAGAATTAGCGATCATTATTTGTCAGGCTAGCCGCAGATGAATCGCACTTCCCGCCGGAAGTAAGGAATGGTTATGAAATCAGGACGCTATATCGGGGTAATGTCAGGCACCAGCCTGGATGGCGTGGATGTGGTGCTGGCCGCCATTGATGAGAATATGGTGGCGCAGCAGGCAAGTTACTGCCATCCGATGCCACCTGCGCTGCGTCAGGCCATTCTGGAGATTTGCCAGGGACAGTCCCTGACCCTGTCACAGCTCGGCCAGCTTGATACCCGCCTCGGCCAGCTCTTCGCTGAAGCCGTGTTGACATTAATGAAGCGCGAATCGCTGGAGGCCAGCGATATCACGGCGATTGGCTGTCATGGTCAGACCGTCTGGCATGAGCCCCAGAGTGACGCGCCAAATACGCTGCAGATTGGTGACAATAATCAGATCGTCGCGGCAACCGGCGTCACCGTGGTGGGTGATTTCCGCCGCCGTGACATGGCGCTGGGCGGGCAGGGCGCGCCGCTGGTGCCTGCTTTTCATCAGGCGCTGCTGATGGATGCCGCAGAACGCCGCATGGTGCTGAATATTGGTGGCATCGCCAATCTCTCGCTGCTGATCCCTGGACAGGCGGTGCGCGGCTTCGATACCGGTCCCGGCAATATGCTGATGGACGCCTGGATATGGCGCAATCAGGGTCAGCCTTATGACAAAGATGCGCAGTGGGCGCGCAGCGGCTCGGTGATCCCGGCTCTGCTGGAGGCGCTGTTGCGCGAACCCTGGTTTGCGTTGCCGCCGCCGAAGAGCACCGGGCGCGAACACTTCAATCTGGGCTGGCTGGAGCAGCATCTGCGCTATTTCCCGGGTCTGGCACCGCAGGATGTGCAGGCCACGCTGGTAGAGCTGACCGCCATCACTATTACACAGCAGGTGTTACTCAATGATGGCTGCGATCGTCTGCTGGTGTGCGGCGGCGGCAGTCGCAATCCGCTGCTGATGGCGCGGCTGGCAGCACACCTTCCCGGAACGGAAGTGGCGACCACCGATGCGGCGGGTATCAGTGGTGATGACATGGAAGCGCTGGCGTTTGCCTGGCTGGCGTTTCGTACGCTCTCCGGTCTGCCGGGCAATCTGCCTGCGGTGACGGGCGCACGGGAGAAAAGCGTGATAGGCGCAATTTATCCGGCCAATTCCCTCTACCGGCGTTAAGCGGGGATGCGGGGACAGTATGCCCCCGCAGGCGAGCAGGCGGCCGTCAGGCAGCGCCGGAGAGATGCGTCAGATTACGAACCCCGGTAATCACCGTGGCAACCATGGTTTCACGTCGGGTAATCACCTCAACCTGATAAAACCGGCTGCGGTAGGCGATGGAATAGATGATGGGATGGTACTTATTACCTTCACCGTAGCGGGCGTAGTGCGCTTCGAGCGCACGGGTCGCTGCCAGAATATGGGAGGGTTCTTTATCACCGCGGATGATTTGCTTCATTCAGTTCCTCAAATGCTGTCCCTGGAGTCACGTCGCACGCATGGCGCGTAGCGCTGGCCTAAACACTGAACATCTGACTGCTAAACATTTAATCACTGATGGGGTCATGACTGACTGTGACGCGGGAAGATGACAGAAAGATGATCCTCCGGCGCTGTTAATTATTTAGCAGCCGCCGGGTGATCCAGCAAGGCAGGGAGGCGTAAAATCATCCAAATCGCAGGAGGTTAAATCAGCTCTGGCCAGGCCACGGCCGCAACGCCATTCAGTTCAGGCTCAGAGAACAGGAATCCCTGGAACTGGGTTACGCCCGCGGCTTCCAGCCACATCCACTCTTCCGGTTGTTCAATGCCTTCGGCGATCACACCAATCTCCAGTGAGGCGCAGCATTTCAGAATGGCATGGATGATCGCCTGTTTCGGCCCACTTTTATGCACGTCAGAGATGATGGCGCGATCGATCTTAATTTTGTCGGGCTGAATGCGGGTCAGTAGCGACAGCCCGGCAAATCCGGCACCGAAATCATCCAGCGCCAGGCTGATACCGGCCGCTTTCAGCTGCCTGATGGCGGCTTCAAACGCTTCCGGCTGCGAGATGATTTCATTCTCGGTGAACTCAACCATGACCTGCTCGGGCACCAGCCCCTGGGCAGCAATCTCATCCAGCAAAAAGGGGACGGCGTCGGGCACTTCTACCAGCGTCATCGGCAGCAGATTGATCGACAGGGTCATCCCCTCAATCCCCAGCTTCTTCGCCTGAGCAAAAGCGATCTTTTTCGACTGCAGATCGACCTGATAAAGCTGCTCGCGTGTCAGTCGGGCAAAATAGTCGAGCGGCGATTCTCCCTGCGGACCGCGCAGCAGTGCTTCCAGTGAAACGATCTCGCAGGCGAAGGGATCAACAATAGGCTGAAACGCAAAGCTGACTTCATCCGTAGCCACCAGCGCCGCATCGCCTTCGCGCTGCTCTGTCTCATCGCGAATAAACGTCCAGCCGCCTGCTGCAGGGATCTCGAAATAGTTCTCTTTTTCGCGTGCTTCTACAAAGGTGCGCAGGAACTGCAGTGCGCGATCGGCATAGGTCATCTGATATTTCGTGGTGCATTTTGCCAGCACTGACTCCAGCACGGTTTCCTGATCGTGCAGACGCAGATCGAAGAGCTCCATACCAACATGACCAAAACGTCGCGCCGGGGCGTAATCGCGCAGCAGTTCGACCAGATTGTGGTGGCGCGGATCCTGGCAAATCCGGCTATAGACCGCCTTTACCGCCGCCTCCGGGCCTTCCAGAAGCTGGAAAAAATGCGTGCCATTGAACAGTAAAATTCCGGTGACACTGGACGATTTGTTGATTTTATTCGCTTTCCGCGCCAAATCATTCAGGGTCTCGAGCTGCACATGTTCAGTGATGTGGCTGCGATAGATGATTGTCGACAACATAAAGGTTTCCGGAATTTTTTATTTTTTGTTAAGGCACCTTACCAGAAGCTTATCCTGGGGAAAACGAGGGCCAGTATGACTTTCTTAATCTGACGCTAATATTTTAGTCTACTGGCGGCGTGGTATCGCCTGTTCCCAGATAACGTTGCATAAAAACGGTATCCAGCCAGCGGCCCTGTTTAAACCCCACCGAGCGCAGGATACCTGTCATCTCAAATCCTGCTGCCTGGTGCACGGCAATCGAACCCCGGTTCTCGCTGTCGCCGACGTTGGCGATCAGCTGGCGGTAGCCTTTCTGCTCCGCCCACTGGATGGCATGCTCCAGCAGACGTGAACCGGCACCGCGCTTCTGAAAGCCGGGGTCAATATAAATCGAGTCTTCCAGCGTATGGCGGTAGGCGTGGCGCGGGCGGTAAGGTGCCAGATAGCAAAATCCACGTACGTCGCCGTCGCTGACAGCAATGAACCACGGCAGCCCCGCCTGCTGTATCTTACGCATCCGCTCGCCCATTTCTGCAGCGTCAGGGGGCACGGTCTCAAATGAGCCGGTGCCGTTAAGGACATGCCAGGCGTAAATCTGCTGAATCGCCGGGATGTGGCGTTCATCTGCATCAAAAATTTCCATCATGAGGTTTGCCCTGATCGTCTGCACCTGTTGAAAAACAACGGTATAGCGGGCGCTCAGAGCGCGCAATATAAATCTCGTGCGCGTCAGCAATTTTATTACGGGCGCTTCCTCCAGGACTATTCCTGGTGAAAAGGGAATAGTTATCCCCGCCGGTTGAGTCCCGCTTCTGAATGGCGGTTAAGCCTATTCTGAAAACAGCGTCAGCCGGATGATCCGCTCCGGAGTTAAGGCTATTATCTGTGCCGTTCCGATAGGGTGAATTAATTAACGGGAGGCGCAGCGTGATGCGATTTGTTGATTTTCTGAATAGTAAGCAGGGGCTGCGTGCAGCACGAAATCACTGCTTCGAATTAAATGGCGTCGTGCTGGGCCATTTTACGGCGTTATTCCTGCAGGATAACCAGATTATTTTTACCAAAGATGGTAAGCAGTGTGCGGTGCCTTATTATCTGGGTCCCGCTGAAGATTTACTTCAGCAGAAGGTGAATCCACGGATTAAAAATATCCGCGCGATCTGAAAAGCTTCAGTGCGGCCTTTATCCGCTTAATTATAAAAGTGACATTTTCATTTCTGATGAGCCGGGCAGTTCTGTTTCACGCTGTCGGGTAAATAACATTATCAGTTAATTCCCGCCACGCTTTACGACGATGTTCGTTATTTACGGCCTATTAATCTGATGCTTCACTATTATGCGACGGTGTAATAAACAGCAGGAGCAGGGCGCTGAGCGCAAACAGCGTTAATGCCGTACCGGCACCCAGCGCGGCGTAAAGCTGACCAAACAGCAGAGAGCCCGCAACCTGACCGACTGCCAGCATAAAAAACAGGATACCGACGCCTGTCGCGGGCTCTTCAGCCGTGGCCTGTGCTCCCCATACCAGCAATACGCCCGACAGCGTCACGTATCCTGCGCCGCAGCAGGCCACCGCAACCAGTAAACCGGTAGATTCACCGTGACTGAAGGCCAGAACCAGCAGTGGCAATGCCATTCCGCACAGTGACAGCCGGTAAACCGCGTTCAGCCCGATACGGGCAGCGACCGGGCCGGTTGCTGCACCCACAATGCCTGCACCTCCGGCAACCAGCCAGAGTAAACGGGCGGTCTCTGCATCAACGCCGACATGCTGGCGCAGCAGCGCCGACCCAAAGCTCCACCAGGCCGCACTGACCAGACCTGAAACCAGCGCTATGGCCATCAGCCGGCGCATAGCGCGACGGTATAGACGCTGGTGCCAGCGTCGCGCTTTAGCAGCGCTGCCGGCAGCATGAACCGACAGCACGCGCATCACCGGTAGCAGACAGGCCAGTGACAGCAGGGCGAATAGCAGGCAGGCGGCCCGCCATCCGCCTGGCAGCACGCTCAGGATCACCACGGTCAGAATGATACCGGCGCTGGTGCCGGCGTTGATCAGGGTATTGATGCGCGGCTGATCGGCAGCCGCAATCCGGTTACTGACAGCCGCGGCCAGAGCAGGCGAGGCCAGCCCTGAACTCAATCCGGCAACAAACAGTCCTGTCGCCAGCAGTAGCGGTGAGGAGGCGCAGGCAAGCAGCAGCAGCCCTGCTGCGGCACTCAGGGCCGCCAGCAGGGCGGTCAGTCGGGCACCATAGCGGTCTGCCAGTGCGGCCGCGGTGAGAATAGTGAGGCAGTAGGCCACAAAGCTGCAGGCTGACAGCAAGCCCGCCTGCTGCGGGCTGAACGGGATATCGGTTGAGATCGAAGGCAGCATCAATCCCCACGAGAAGCGCGCCATGCCGTAAGTCACAGCAATCAGGCTAAAGCCGGTCAGCGCCAGCGCGGCGGGTGACCTCATCTGACCGCACCACGCTGCAATAACTGGCTGGCGACCTGTGCCGCCTGTCGTACAGCGGCAGGACCGGTAATCAGCGCGGTGGTAATCGCTCCCTCAAAGAGTATCCAGATGGCATCACTCAGCTGCTGATTAACGTCGCCGCCCAGATGCGTCACGCATTGCGTAATGTAAGCGCGCATCGTGGCGCGAAAGGCCAGTGCCTGAGATGCCAGCCCGCTATCCCGCTCGGCATATTCCCCCCAAGCTTTCAGAAAGAAGCAGCCACGCGCGCCGTTTAACGTCGTCCACTCACCCAGCACCATAAACAGATGGGCGATTGCCTCAGGCTGTTGCGCTGGCAGCAACTCCGCCATAAAGCGCTGCTCGCGGGCGTCAAGCACCGCGGCGGTAAGTGCTTCGCGGGAGGCGAAATGATGATAAAGCGTGCGTGTCGAAACGCCCGCTTCGCGACAGAGTTGATCGGTACTGGTGGCGTGAAAGCCGTGGGTATAGAAGAGCCGCTCGGCGGCCTGAAGGATATCATCTCTCTTTTTCATTCTTTAAAAGTAAACCGATCGTTTTACTTTTTCAAGCCAGTCGCCGTTAATTACGCCCGCCGTTATTGATAAACCCCCGACTCTGCATGTCTTAGCGCTTCGCTAAACGAGAAGCGCTCTGCCGCGTTCACGCTTTTTCAGCCTCAGTTTATCAATACTCATAAGTACCCCTGCGGCGGTTAATGTCGTTTGTTGCGGCTCTAATCATAACTGCCGTAACATATCTGGCCGTTTACAGCGGAAGTCTAATCAACCTTCTGTTTTGTAACGATTAATCTGAATTTAATTTTTTTACTGATGCATTAGTACCTTAAATGAAAGCGGGGCTGGAAACCGGGACGGGAACGTTAAGCGCGCTGAATGACTGAAGCGATACCAGGGGCCGAAAAGGGCATATTCTCAAAGTCGGTTTGAGTTACGCAATAAAGTGGTTTTAGGGATAATTCTCAGTTAGTTTAATAAAGCTTCAGATTACAAATAAAACCTCTTACGAATTTTGGTTCGTTTTTTACGACACATACAGCAACTATCAGGATGACTACCATGCTCAAAGCCAGCTATTATTATCTGTGCCCGCGTCCCATGGGTGGATGGATTTTACACAAAGAAGGTTGCGTTAATCTGTCAAAGAACGATAAACGCGTTTTTATTGGTTCGCTTTATACCCGACAGCAGGCGCTGGCGGTGGCGAAAGTCCATCACGCTAATGCCATATTGTGTAATGCCTGCCTGAGCACCTTTATTTGCCCGACCAGTACCAGTACGGCAATTAAACCGGCGCGCGCGGCAACGCCAACCCGCCATACGCCAAAACATTAATTCACTGAAATTAAATGGCAGCAGTAAAAGAGAATAAAGGGAATTAACACGGCGGGGCGTTCAGAATAAAAAAGGCAGCGTAATACGCTGCCCTGATACTTATGCCTGTTTAGGCTGGCCATTTGAGGCGGTAAGTCCGCCATCAACCGGCAGATTGACGCCGGTAATATAACTGGCTTCATTGCTGGCAATAAAAAGAATTGCACGAGCGATATCATCCGCTTCACCGGCACGACGCAGCGGAATGCGATCGTAAAAACGCTCCAGCAGTTCCTGATCCTGTTTGGCATCTTCGGTCAGATCGGTAAAGGTGAAACCGGGGCAGATGGCATTGACCCGCACGCCATCCGCACCGTAATCCATCGCCAGCGCACGGGTGAAGTTAGTAATCGCCCCTTTAGCGGCGTTGTAGATGCTCATACCCCAGTCACCGCCTAAGCCGGAAACGGAGGAAATGTTGACGACGTTACCTTTGCTCTTCAGCAGCGCTGGCATGAAGTAGTGAACACCGTGGAAAACGCCATCAAGGTCAGTTTTCATCAGGGTTTTCCATGCGTCGAGGTCGACTTCATGGATACGGCCCTGCACGATAACGCCTGCATTATTCACCAGCACGTCGACACGGCCATACTTCTTCAGCACCGTTTCTGACAGCTGTTTAACCTGTCCGGCCTCTGAGACGTCGCAGGCCGCCACCAGATGATCGCCCGCCGTCATTTCAGCCAGCGTCTTTTCCAGTTTCTGGCGGGTGCGTCCCACCAGCACCACGGATGCCCCTTCTTCAGCGAAACGCTTCGCGCTGGCTTCGCCAATGCCGGATCCGGCACCTGTCACAACCACAACTTTCTGTGTAAATCTGGACATTATGCCTCCTTATCAGCATCAATTGTTACTGTTAACAACCGGTTAAGCCTGGCAGCGATCGGCAAAAAAACAAGCGCAGCGCGAAATGCGCTGCGCCTGATGCCGGATTGTTAACCTGCTCAGCGACTAGGGACGTCTGAACAGGGCGAAGCTGCGTCCTTCCAGCTCGAAATCCTTCTCTTTAGTGATCACCAGACCCCGCTTCGCCACATCGCTGGTGGTCAGCTCCAGCACCCAGCCACCTTCGCCAAACTGCGGAATGCGGAAGGGCACATTGCCTTCGAACGGGTTAAGCAGCATCAGAACGTCATGCCAGATGCCTTCCTCGGTCTGCAGATCCGGCCGGCCGATATAGACGCCCAGCGTTGAGCCTTCATCCCACTGCTCACTCTGCTGGAAGCCGCCACCGGCGTTAAACCACTTGATATCCATGCCGTCACGCCAGTTTTCACGGCGCAGCAACGGCTGCTGAGCACGCAATGTCAGGATCTGACGGGTGAACTCGCGCAGCGCCTCCGCGGACTCTGGCAGGTTGTCCCAGTGTACCCAGGAGATTTCGCTGTCCTGGCAGTAGCCGTTGTTGTTACCCATCTGGCTGCGGCCAAACTCGTCGCCTGCCAGCAGCATCGGCGTGCCGTGAGAGAAGATCAGCGTGGCGAGGAAGTTACGCTTCTGACGCTCGCGCACCGCGTTAATGCCCTCGTCATCGGTCGGGCCTTCAACGCCGTAGTTACAGGAGCGGTTGTCGTTGTGACCGTCGTTGTTGTCTTCGCCATTCTCATCGTTATGTTTGTCGTTGTACGACACCAGATCGTTGAGCGTGAAGCCATCGTGGGCGGTAATGAAGTTGACGCTGGCCCACGGACGACGACCGTGCTGGTCGTAGAGATCGCCGGAACCCAGCAGGCGGGCGGCAAAGTCGGTGGAGACGTTGTTGCCTTTCCAGTAGTCACGCACCGTATCACGGTACTGATCGTTCCATTCTGCCCAGCCGGGCGGAAAGCTGCCTACTTGATAGCCGCCCGGACCGATATCCCAGGGTTCACCAATCAGCTTTTTCTGCGACAGAATGGGATCCTGCATCACGGCATCGAAGAAGCCGCCGCGCGGGTCGAAACCATCCGGTTCGCGGCCCAGAATCGTGCCGAGGTCGAAACGGAAGCCGTCGATATGCATCGACTCAGACCAGTAACGCAGCGAATCGAGCACCATCTGCAGCACGCGCGGATGCGAGGTATTCACGGTGTTGCCGGTACCGGTATCGTTGATGTAGTAACGATGCTGGTCGGGCATCGTACGATAATAGGAGAAGTTATCGATGCCTTTAAACGACAGCGTCGGGCCCAACTCATTACCCTCGGCGGTGTGGTTGTAGACCACGTCGAGGATGACCTCAATACCGGCATCATGGAAGGCGCGCACCATGTCACGGAAGCCCTGAATGCCGCGTGGCCCGAAGTAGCGGGTCGCGGGCGCAAAGAAGCCCAGCGTGTTGTAGCCCCAGAAGTTTTTCAGTCCCTTATCCAGCAGATGCTGATCGTCCGGGAACCAGTGCACCGGCAGCAGCTCGACGGAGGTAATGCCCAGGCTTTTGATGTAGTCGACGGTTGCTTTGTGACCCATACCGTCAAAGGTGCCGCGCAGCTCCGGCGGCAGTGCGGTGTTGAGCTGCGTAAAGCCTTTCACGTGGGTTTCATAAATGACGGTTTTCGGCCACGGCACATTCGGGCGGTTTTTATCCTGCCAGTCGAATTCATTCGGGTCGATCACCCGGCACTTAGGCGTAAACGGGGCGCTGTCACGGGTGTCGAACGTCAGATCTTTATCGTCATGGTAGAGATCGTACGCGAAGTGCGCCTCGTTCCACGCGATGTCGCCCGCAAGTTCACGGGCGTACGGGTCGAGCAGCAACTTGTTCGGGTTAAAACGGTGACCATTTTCCGGGTCATAAGGGCCATAGACGCGATAGCCATAGAGCGCGCCGGGCTTCAGGCCCGGAATATAGCCGTGCCACACTTCGTGGGTATATTCCGGCAGCTCCAGCCGGGCAATTTCCGTTTTACCGCTGGGATCGTACAGACAGAGTTCAACCCGCTCGGCGTGGGCGCTGAACAGGGCGAAGTTCACGCCCTGACCATCAAAATTGGCCCCCAGCAAATGGCTGTAACCCGCCGTAATTTCAAAACGCTGACTGTTTGACATTTATGCCTCGTTATTCAGTGAACAGATTGACGCGTAATAAACTAAATTCTTCCCGAAATTTACTGTGCCACCAGCACGGCGCACCACTGCGACGCCAGTTCTGTCAGCGGCAGCTTGTCGCCTGCATCAAGGGTTTTACCGCTCAGCACATCCTGATAGCGGCGCTGACTCAGCGAGGCGGGCAGGGCGATATGGGTATCAGCCCAGCGCGCCTCGGGCGGCTGATCGAGATTCTCCGGCAGTGAGTTAAAGACCCGGCGTGAGACAATCACGATGACCGCCTGATCCTCACGGGTGCGGGCAAAAGCGAGCACCTTGTCCTGATGTTCACCCTCTGTCGACAGCGCCAGATAGTCACCGTGGCGGAACAGCTCTGGCTGCTGCTGACGCAGCGTTAACAGCTTCACAATGGCCTGTTGATTGACCTGACCGCGCAGCCAGTGCGCCTCACTGCCGTCCTGCTGCGGCGTGTTAAGCATCGCCGCCAGCGCATCAAAATCGGGTTCGCGGCGGTTATCGGGATCGACCAGGCTGAAGTCCAGCGCCTCGCTGCCCTGATAAATATCGGGTACGCCTGGTGCGGTAAGCTTCACCACGGTCTGGGTCAGGCTGTTGACCAGGCCGGCACGCATAAAGGGTTGCAGCGACTGGCAGAAATCATTCAGGAAGGCGCTGTTGCCAGGCGCAAGCAGATGACGCGCATAGCTCAGCACCGCCTCTTCATAGTCATCGTTATTGTCGGCCCAGTCGGTGCGCAGTTTGGCTTCACGCATCGCTTTCTCAACATAGACCACAAAGCGGGCTTCCAGCGCCGCCAGACCTTCCGCATCCTGCGGCTGCAGGGTGGTCGGCCAGACGCCGGCCAGCGCTTCATACAGCATCCACTCCACGGCCGGTTCCGGTGCCGGGCCATCTTTCAGGCGTACGACGTGATCTTTGTTCATCTCCCGCCAGCGGCTGACGCACTCCGCCCAGCGCTGTGGCGCTTCGGTCAGGGTATAGAGCCGCGCACGGGCATCTTCGCCGCGCTTGGTGTCGTGCGTTGAGGTACCCGACAGCGCATCGGGCTGATGTTCGCGCCGCGCCTGCATCTCTGAATGGAACTGATCCAGCGAGAAGTGGCGTGCCAGCGGTTCAGCGCCGACTTCATTCAGCGCCAGCGCCATGTGCTGGCGGAAGAAGAGGGTGTCCTCGACCGATTTCGCCATCAGCGGGCCGGTCAGCTGCTGGAAGCGGGTGCGGAACTGCGTGGCATCGTCACGGGCGGAATCGCCCAGCTCTGCACGCAGAATGCGGGTCAGGAAATCGAGCGCCTGCGTGTCCGGCGCGTGGTCGCTGGCTTTCACTTCGCTGACCACCTGGTCCAGCAGCGCGGTATCGGCGGGCGTCAGGCCCTGTGGCGTGCCATAAGTGCGGTAAACCGGGAAGGCGACCAGCAGCTCACGCAGCGCATTTTTCAGCTCCGCTTCCGGCTGAGTCGTGCCCTCTGCAGCGGCAATCTTCAGTGCCAGTTGCAGTAAGCGGTTAAATTCACCGGCAAAGTTGCGGTTCGCCATCAGCAGCTTGGCGGCACGCAGCTCCGCTTTCATGTCGACGGTTTTGCCAATCACGGCCTGATAGGCTTTACGCAGTCCGCTCAGGCGAGCGCTGTCGACCAGCAGATTGGCGAGCGCGGCCATAAACTCATAGCCGGTGGTGCCGGAAACCGGCCATTCGTCCGGTAACTGTTCATTGTCACCAAGAATTTTCTCCACGGTGAGATAGCAGTCGGGACCGGCAGCCTGGCGTAACTGCTCCAGATAGCCGCGCGGATCGGCCAGACCATCCACGTGGTCGACGCGCAATCCCTGCACCGCGCCGCTGTGGACCAGTTCGAGGATCAGCTGTTGCGCGGCATCAAAGACGGCTTTGTCTTCCACGCGCACGCCGACCAGACCGGTCACTTCAAAGAAGCGGCGATAGGAGAGGTCGCTGGGCGCATCGCGCCAGGACATCAGTCGCCACGGCTGCTGGTCGTGCAGCTCGGCGATCTCTGCGGCGTCGCGCAGGGCGAGCACCGCCTCTTCGCGATCCTGCCAGGTCTCAGGTTTCAGCGGATAGAAATTGTCGAAGTAGGCCAGCGCTGGTTTGCCGGTCTGCGGATCGCGCTGCACGCTGATATCACCGTTTTCCAGCACCGCCTCAAAGGTGTCACCGAGGAACGGCAGCGTCAGGCGACGAGACCAGTCGATATCGAAATAAGTGGCATAGCGACTCTGTTCGCCATGTTCAATGACGTCGTGCCACCACGGGTTCTCCAGCGAGGCGGCCATATGATTCGGCACGATGTCGAGGATCAGCTCCAGCCCGGCCGCTTTCAGCGCGGCCACCATGCGGTCAAAACCTTCCCGGCCACCAATCGATGGCTCGATCTGGTTTACGTCGGTCACGTCATAGCCGTGGGTTGATTCAGCGGTGGCGCTGAAGATCGGCGAGGCGTAAAGATGGCTGATGCCCAGCTGTTTCAGGTAGGGCACCAGCGCCGCCGCACGGTCAAAGGTCATGCCGTTGCGGAACTGGATGCGGTACGTTGCGGTTGGAATAGTCATTCTGCTTCTCTCTTAGCCAGACGCACCACGATAGCGTTGGGAATCAGTTCGGTTGCGGTCTGCGGCCAGGCAAACAGCGTTTCACCCGGCAAATCGGGAATCGGCTGCGTGCTGTCGCCGACGTTCAACGCCAGTGACAGCGTGCCCTGCGGGAAGTCCCAGCGCACCGCCAGGAAATCGTCTGCGGTTTTCACCACCTGACCGGCATCACCGCCAGCGGTCTGCAGCAGCGGCACGATATGTTCCTGACGCAGCGCCAGCAGATGACGCGTCAGTGCCAGCCACTGCTGACCTTCCGGCGTTTCTGTGCGCTGCCAGTCGAGTTTCGACTGTTCAAAGGTGGTGACATCGTTAGGATCCGGCACCGTTTCGCCGTGACCGGCATGGCCTTCAAACTCCCGGGCGCGACCTTCACGCACCGCTTTAGCCAGATCGCCGTGGAAATCGGTGAAGAACAGGAATGGTCGGGTTTCGCCATACTCTTCGCCCATAAACAGCAGCGGAATGTGTGGCGAGACCAGCAGCATGGCCAGCAGCACCTGCGTCCGCTCTGCCCCTGCCAGCGAGACCAGCCTTTCGCCCTGCGCGCGGTTGCCCGTCTGGTCATGGTTCTGGATGAAGTCGACAAAGGCGACCGGCGGCTGACTGCTGCTCTTCACGCCGCGCGGCTCGCCCGACTGTGCTGAGACTTCGCCCTGATAGACAAAGCCTTCTGCCAGCGCCCGCGCTACCCGCTGCGCCGGCTGGTCAGCGAAGTCCTGATAGTAGGCGTGGGTTTCACCGGTTGCCAGCACATGTACGGCGTTATGGAAGTCATCGTTCCATTCGCCGTTAAACAGCGGAGCATCTCCGTTGTCGTCGCGCGGATGCAGGAAGGTGACGTTTCGGCAATCTTCGGTAGTGAGGTGAATGGGGCGATCGGTAATGGTAGCGCGGATGCGCTCGGCAATCTCAATCAGCACATGCTTTTCGCTGGGATCGTCAATCTGATCGATGGCATCAAAGCGCAGGCCATCCAGATTAAACTCCTGCAGCCAGTAGAGCGGCGCTTCCACGATATAGCGGCGCACCGCATCAACGTCATAGGCGATACCGGCGCCCCACGGCGTCTGGCGCTCTTTATGGAAGAAGTCCGGCGCGAGCAGCGGCAGATAGTTGCCCTCCGGGCCGAAATGGTTCAGCACGATATCCAGCACCACCGACAGGCCGAGACCGTGTGCCGCATCGATAAAGGCTTTAAAATCATCCGGCGAACCGTAAGCCGCATGCGGTGCATAGAGCAGCACGCCATCGTAGCCCCAGCCGCGATTGCCGCCAAACTGCGATACCGGCAGCACTTCAATCATGGTGATGCCGGTTTCGGCCAGCATCGGCAGCTTCTCTATCGCCGCCCGGAAGGTGCCTTCCTGGGTAAAGGTGCCGATGTGCAGTTCATAGACCACTGACTCCGTCCACGGACGACCCTTCCAGCCGGTGTTCTGCCACTGATACGCGTCAGGATCGATCACCAGTGAGGGACCGTTAACCTCCGCTTTCTGGGCGCGGGCGGCGGGATCGGGCACGGCCGTGCCATCCGCCAGCACAAAATCATATTCGGCATTCGCCGCCACACCGGTAACCTGGGCTTCAAACCAGCCGTCAGCCTGCGGTGTCATCTCAATATCTTTACCGGCGAGACGCAGCGTCACGCGTTGCTGACCGGTTGCCCAGAGGCGGAAACGCACCTCGTCACTGGCAACCCGTTCAGCGCCCCAACTTTTAGAAAAAGATTTGGATTCCATTCAGTTGCCTCATTTAGCCTGGAAATACGCGATGGTGACCACCGCGCGAATAGGATGTCGATGACGTAAGCGTCAAAAAATCGTAAAGCAATCAGTGAGACCCGGATGCCAGGTGGGCTGGCGCGCCTCTTCAGCCAGGAAGCTGGACTGGTATTCAGCGTGATGCGGCGGGAAGGAAAAAGTGAGACCGCTTCCACGCGGCATACAGAGAGTAATCATAGACTAAGATGTTGCAGTCGCAGGGCGGCAGGCCGTTCAGGCGCATTAATTTGCGTTAATTGCTCTGAATCGGCCTCTGACCGGGGGAAATCATGGGGGGCAGGCCCAGAAAATCCTGCCGGATGGCGCGGATTCGCTATAAGCTTAAGCGCGATCGCGCAGGTCACGCTGGAGGATCTGCGGCGCTGAACATTTCAAAAGGATATTACGTGAGGAAACGCGTTCTGTTAGTCACGCTGCTGCTGTTGATTTCCGCCTGTTCTAACCGGGTCGGACACCGGCTGGACAACCGTAATCTGCAGCACATTCATGCCGGTCAGACGACCAAAGCCCAGCTGATTTCGCTGTTTGGTCAGCCTGACAGTGAGACGCCTTACCCGGACGGTCAGCGGTTGCTGAAGTGGACCTACAGTGAGGCGCGCACCCTGAACACTACCGAAGGGCAGACGCTGACCGTGCAGATGAAGAATGACAAAGTGCTGAACTATGCGCTGAGTAAAAGTTAATGATCTGAGCCACAGCGAGCTACCGTGGCGGTGCGGGACCGCCACAGCAGGTCACGGTTTACGGCATGCCGTTTGGCTCTGCCTCTCCGCTGACGGGACGCGGCTGCGCCAGACGGGCGAAATCAGACCCGGCCGGATGCTGGTAAATCTGCAGTTCAAAGAACCGGGACATGGCATAGATATACTCAAAAATCGCCGCCTGAGTATTTTCATAATCGGCCCAGAAAATGGATGAGGTGAAGCAGTAGATCTCCACCGGCAGCCCATCCGGCGACGGCTTCAGCGGCCGCACCACGATATACATCTCTTTCATAATGTCATCGCGCTGGGCCAGCCAGGCACTCAGGAATTTACGGAACACCATCAGATTGGTGATGCCGTTCTCCATAAACCAGCGGTCGCCGACGGCATTGATATCCCGTCCATCCAGCAGCTCAGTGATCGTTTCGCCCGCGAGGCGGAGCTGGCTCATCGCCTGCAGCATCTCCTGATTCACAAAGGTGATCGACTTCTGATCAAGATAAAAGCTGCGCATGATGCGGCGCGCGCCCGAGGAGAACATCGCCTGCCAGTTGGTGTAGGTTTCGGTCAGGAAGTTCTTGGTCGGAATGCGCGAGATGGTGTTGTCCCAGTTGCGGATGGTGATGGTATGCAGCGCAATATCGATCACCTCGCCGCTGATGTTTCTGTCCGGCATCTCAATCCAGTCGCCCAGTTGCAGGACATCGTTGGAGGAGAGCTGAATATTCGCCACCAGCGACAGCAGTGTATGCTGGAAGATCAGCATCAGTACCGCAGCGACCGCACCCAGCGAGGAGATAATAATCGCGGGCGACTTGTTGGACATAATCGCCAGAATCATGATCGCGGCGATGATATGCACCAGGATTTTGCCAATCTGGATATAGCCTTTGATCGAGTGATTCTTACGCTTCGATTTGCGCGAGTAGGAGTTGTTAACAATCTCCAGCACTTCGTTGAAGAAGATCGACAGATAGACAAAAAACAGAATGCCGCAGATGGTCTGAATCGCCACTTTCAGATTTTCAGGCAGGCCGGGCATAAATTGCAGGAAATTGTAGACCACAATCACCGGCACAAAATTTGACAGCTTCTGAGAGAGGCGGACATCTTTATCCAGCGGAACGTCTTTTTTATGACTGCTGAAAAAGACCTTCCTGATCACTTTGACGATGAAAAATTTGCAGATCAGGTGAGTGACCATTCCGGCCATGATCAGCAGCAGCAGGCTGAAGCCGATCGACAGCACCCGGTTTCCCTCAATAAAACTCATCAGACTCTGAATGTAATGCATGTTAACCACGTGCGAAAAATGTAAGGGGCGAATTCAACCACAGCACGGGGTCGCTTGTTAAGCGCCGAATGCGTTCAGGCGGCGTCACACCCTTTTTTCAGCGCAGTACGACGTGCTGGCAGCATCCGGTGTGGTGCGGAGAGCAGGCTTCTCTGCGACTGCGCTCAGATAAATTCCTCGCTGGCCGATAACAGCTTTATCTTCTCTGATATGAGTCTGCGGACATGCTTAAAAATCTTAAAATAACTCACGGTATTCTGGCGGTGCTGGCCGTCTTTATTACGTTACTGACCCTGACCGGATTTCTGTTCTACAACGGTGTGTCAAAAGCCGACAAAAACTTCGTGGCGGCCGAGCAGCTGACGCTGCAGCAGCAGCACCTGAGTGATGCGGTGAAAACCCTGATTAAAACCCGCGTCACCATCAACCGCGTGGCGATCCGTTTCCTGAAAAATCAGCAGGACCCTAAATCGCTGGCGGCGATGGCGGCGCTGCTGGAGCAGGCGGGTCAGTCAGCGGAAAAGGCGGATGCAGATTTTAAAGCGTGGCAGGCGATGCCGCGTAAAGCAGGACAGAGTGAAGCCCAGTCGACGCAGGTTCAGACTGCTTATCAGCAGATGCGTGACACCATGCTGGCCTCTGTCACCTTTCTGAAGCAGGGCAACTACCCGGCCTATGGCAACCTTGAAGCGCAGGCGGCACAGGATCAGCTCGACACGGCCTATGAGGCCTGGCGTGCAGTGAACATCCAGCTGATGAAAGATACCTCTCTGCACAACCAGCGCAGCCTGACGGATGCACTCTGGGCGCTGCTGGCCATCGGCCTTATCACCGGCGTGATTGGGGTGGCAGTCTGGGTGGGGCTGCAGAAGCTGCTGATTAACCCCCTGGCCAGACTGACCGCTCACATGCGCGCTATCTCGGCCGGGGATTTAACCTCTGCGATTCAGCATGAGGGCCGCAACGAGATGGGCCAGCTGATTCAGGAGTTGCAGCAGATGCGTGATGCGCTGGTCGTGACCATTACTTCGGTCGATGACGCCACCCGCTCTATTTTCACCGGTGCCGCGGAAATTTCTGCTGGCAGCACCGATCTCTCCTCCCGTACCGAGCAGCAGGCAGCCGCGCTGGAACAGACCGCCGCCAGCATGGAGCAGCTCACCTCGACGGTGAAGCTCAACGCAGACAATGCACAGCAGGCGACCACGGTGTCGAAAGAGGCGTCAGCTACGGCACTGCAGGGCGGTGAGACCGTTGCCCGGGTGATTGCCAACATGGATCAGATCAGCGAAAGCTCGAATCAGATCGCCGGTATTATCGCCATTATCGACAGCATCGCCTTCCAGACCAATATTCTGGCGCTGAACGCTGCGGTTGAAGCCGCGCGTGCCGGTGAACAGGGGCGTGGATTTGCGGTGGTGGCGGGTGAGGTGCGCTCGCTGGCCGGACGCAGCGCCAGCGCCGCACAGGAAATTCGCGGACTGATTGACCGCTCAGCGGAGAGGATCAAAACCGGTGCCGGTCATGCTGCACAGGCGGGCACCGCGATGGAGAGCATTGTGAAGTCGGTGAGTCGTGTGACGCAGCTGATTGAAGAGATTGCGGCCTCCTCGACCGAACAGACGCGGGGCATTGAGCAGGTCTGCATTGCGGTCTCAGAAATGGATGGGGTGACGCAGCAGAACGCCGCGCTGGTGGAGGAGTCCGCCACTGCCGCCGCCTCGCTGGAAGAGCAGGCGAGCTACCTGCGTAAAACGGTGTCGGTATTCAAAACCGGCACGCTGCACGCAGCGTTCTCTGCCGCGCCGGTTGCGAAGGCGATTGCTGTGCCAAAACGTCAGCCTGTCGCTGTGACAGACAATGAGAACTGGCAGACCTTCTGATAATAAGGGTGAACCGATTTCTGGCTGTGTGATCGTGCCTGTACTGGGAACACGGTCAGATCGGAAAGACGCAAAAGATGTCATCCATGACTGCTCGGCCCGCGCCGTCCTTGACGCGGGACGCTTTCCTCTTCTGTCCGTGTTCCCAGCGCGTTGAGTCTGGCCGTTGCTGCCAGATTTACCCTGATTCAGGTTTATCAGCAGCCATAAAAAAACCGCCCCTGGAGGCGGTTTTTTATTTACTCAACGCATCAGGCCGGAACGGACTGTGCCTTCTGGCTGCGGGACCAGACGCGGTGCGCTTTCATCGCCTGCGTGAACTCCGACATCAGCGCGATCTCAGCGGAGTCGCCCTGCACAATGCCTTCTTCCTGATCGGCATCTTCCAGGCCGAACTGCGCTTTAAAGCGACGTGCGTCGCCCACCAGACCAATCACCTTAAGGTGTTTATAGGCTTCCAGCAGGAAGTAACGGGCATCGCCGCTTAGCAGCAGAGCATCGATATTGCCATTTGGCACAATGACCGCATCAAAGGTCAGAGAAGGCAGACCGGCAAAGGTGGCATCAACCGGCAGCACTGAACCGTCATCCGCGCGCACCTGGCCCATATGCGGTGCCAGCAGTTTGGTGTGCACACCTTCCGCTTTCAGTGCCTGCAGAATCGCCAGCACATCAGCGGCTTTCACGCCATCGCTCAGCAGCAGCGCCACCTGACGACCTTTAATCTCACCATCCGGGATGGCATAAAGGCTCAGGCTGTCATCTTTGGTCAGGCCGTTCACCGCTGCCGGCGGCTGGATATTAAGCTGCTCATCAGTCAGCGCAAGTCCAAGGTTATCCGCCACGCCCTGCGCCAGCTTAGTATCGATGCGTGCCAGATGATCGACCACGCGCTCACGGATATAGGCGCGACCCACTTTACTCAGCTCAAACGAGTAGGCACCAATGATGTGCTGCTGCTCAACCTCTGTCTGGCTGTTCCAGAACAGACGCGGCTGCGCATAATATTCACCGAACGACGGGCTGCGCTCGCGCACTTTATGACCTTCAACCCGCTCCTGATAGCTCTCGAAGCCGCCACCGGTTGCAGCAGGTGGGGTCTCGCGCGGCCAGTTGTCGTTGATCGAGTTCGGCTCGTAGTTTGCCGGATTGGTGTCGATATCCTGACGATGCATGCCCTGACGCTGGAAGTTATGGTACGGGCAGGTCGGACGGTTGATCGGGATCTCATGGAAGTTCGGTCCGCCCAGACGACTGATCTGCGTGTCGGTATAGGAGAAGAGACGACCCTGCAGCAGCGGATCGTTGGAGAAATCCAGACCCGGCACGATATGACCTGGGTGGAACGCCACCTGCTCGGTTTCGGCAAAGAAGTTGTCCGGGTTACGGTTAAGCACCATCTTGCCGACGATCTCTACCGGCACCAGCGCTTCCGGGATCAGCTTGGTGGCATCCAGAATATCGAAGTCGAATTTGAACTCATCTTCTTCCGGGATCAGCTGCAGACCCAGTTCATATTCCGGGAAGTCACCCGCTTCAATCGCTTCCCACAGATCGCGGCGATGGAAATCGGGATCGCGACCGGTCAGTTTCTGCGACTCATCCCACAGCAGCGAGGCTTTACCGGCCACCGGCTTCCAGTGGAAGCGGACAAAGGTCGCTTTGCCTTCGGCGTTGATCAGGCGGAAGGTGTGAATACCAAAGCCTTCCATGGTGCGATAGCTGCGCGGAATACCGCGGTCAGACATCGCCCAGATAACGTTGTGCATGGTTTCCGGCTGCAGAGAGACGTAATCCCAGAAGGTGTCATGGGCGCTCTGGCCCTGCGGGATTTCGTTGTGCGGCTCTGGCTTCACGGCGTGCACAAAGTCAGGGAATTTGTGCGCATCCTGAATAAAGAACACAGGCGTGTTGTTGCCGACCAGGTCAAACACACCCTCTTCGGTGTAGAACTTGGCGGCGAAACCGCGGATATCTCGCACGGTATCGGCAGAACCTGCGCCGCCCTGAACCGTGGAGAAACGCACGAAGACGGGGGTGGTCTGCTCGGGATCGCTGAGGAACTGCGCTTTGGTCAGATCTTTCAGGGAGCGATAAGGCTGGAAATAGCCGTGTGCGGCAGAGCCACGGGCGTGCACGATACGCTCCGGGATACGCTCATGGTCAAAGTGCGTGATCTTCTCACGCATAATAAAGTCTTCCAGCAGGGTCGGACCACGCGAACCGGCACGCAGTGAGTTCTGATCGTTGGCGATGCGTGTGCCCTGGTTGGTGGTCAGAGGGCGGTCGGTGCCGTTTTTGCGGCTGGCTTCAAGCTGGTCAAGTTTGGCGTTGTGTGTCTGTGGCGCTTTCAGGCTGCCCGGGGCGGTAGGCTGTTTGCCTGGCGGGGTCGGTTCGGCTGGGGGCTGATGTGAACCATCTTTCGGTGCCAGCGATCCCAGCCCCGGCTCTGATGATTCCGGGCCGGTGGTCGGCGCGCGTTCGCTCAGGGGTTTCTTCTCGGTTTCTTTCGACATTAATCCATGCTCCAGCTGTTATTTTACGTTCGGCGACACTAAATATAGAACAACCTGAACAATGCTGAGGTTAAATCCGCGATTTAAACCACCCCGCAGCGCCTTTTTTATCGGGTTCAAAACGCACGCTTATCTCTCAGCCCTCATTATCGCTTCGCTTATTCACGCCTTGTGCCGTCTGGCTTAGCGGCCTGTCAGTCCGCGCCCGCTATAGTAACAACCCACTTTTATGTCACGACAGTTCCGCTTGTTACCGGTGAGTGGGATGTACCAGAAGAGGCCCCTGACCATTAAATAAAATTAATGCCGGGAAGTGTTCATCAGGGTTGAATTGTGAAATGTTATATCATAACATTTCTGGCTGTTACATTAATCGGGGATCGGGCTTTGAAAAATCATGCAGGTAAATGGATGGGAATCGTCGGCGCGCTGTTAATCAGTCAGCAGGCGCTGGCACATGGTACGCATGCCCATGGAAAACCGTTGTCAGCGATGGAGCAGAAGGCGGCTGAAGGGGTTTTCGCTGACAGCGATGTGAAAGATCGTCCGCTCTCTGACTGGGATGGAATCTGGCAGTCGGTCTATCCGCTGCTGCAGAGCGGCGAACTGGACCCGGTCTGGCAGAAGAAAGCGCAGCAGGACAACAGTAAAACGGCAGAACAGTACAAGGCCTATTATCGCAAAGGCTATGCTACCGACGTCGAAACCATTGGGATCGAAAATGGCGTGATGGAGTTCCACGTCGGCGATAAGGTCAGCGCCTGCCACTATCACTATGCAGGCCACAAAATCCTGACCTATACGTCCGGGAAGAAAGGGGTGCGCTACCTGTTCGAGTGCCAGGACGCCAGCAGTCAGGCGCCGAAATATGTGCAGTTCAGCGACCACACCATCGGGCCGCGAAAGTCCGCCCATTTCCATATTTTTATGGGCAACCAGTCTCAGCAGGCCCTGCTGGCGGAGATGGACAACTGGCCAACCTATTACCCTTACCAGATGACGAACGCACAAGTGGTGGATGAGATGCTGCACCACTGAGTGCCAGGGCGGGGCTGATGACCCGCTGGTCACAGCGGGTACAGAGCGGTTATGCTCAGCTCAGCAGTCATGATCGCCGCGGCGCACCGTTTAGAGGAGATGTTGAACGATGAGTAAGAAATCAGTTTCGTGGACGACGGCCCGCAAAGAAATTTTATCTGATCCGGTTGTTCGTGAGCATTATGAGGCTGAAGTCAGGGCAGAGCATCTGCGCGAGCAGTTAGCCAGATGGCGTGAAAGTGCGGGAATGACCAGCGCCCAGGTCGCGGAGGCTCTCGGTGTCAGTCCCTCTGCGGTTTCACGCACCGAACGCCGCGCAGATAAAGCCACAGTTGAAACACTCGCCCGCTATGCCCGTGCCTGTGGCGTTGAAAATCCTCAGATCTCCCTCTGACCGACAGATGATGGCAGGAACCGATTCTGCCCCTGATCTGGATTATCCCTGCCATTAAATACACGTTCTCGCTGACGCGGGATAACGCCCATCCTCTCCGCCGCCTTTATCCCACCCACACCGGGCGGCGTGAGGCGGGGATGCCGCGCACCACCCGCTGATATGACTCTTCAACCAGCTGCTGAATCAGGCCTGGCGAGAGACCGTCGCCGGGATACACCGTAATCCAGTGGCGCTTATTCATATGGTAACCGGCAGTGATGGAGGGATAGATCACCCGGTGCAGCTCCGCCTGCTGTGGTTCGCATTTCAGGGTGATAATCGGCACGCCCCGCAGTTCGGTCAGCAGTAAAAACACTTTTCCACACACTTTATAAACCTGATGTTCCGGCCCGAATGGATAGCCTGATTCGGCGGCGGGCAGCCGTTCAGCCGCGTCGATAGCGATGCGCTGGATCGCGTGACCCTGCATAGTCTCTCTCCCTGTCATTATTCAGTCTGCTGCTGTGGCCCGCGACTGGCTGGTCGCCAGAGGCCTGTTACACTTCTGATAAGCATTAATCAGGAGCAGTCATGAAATTAGGCTTTGCATGTAAGTATCTCAATAGCGATGGCAAACAGTTTTTCCCGTTTCGCGCGACCACCCGTAAACGATTTCTGAGTTTACCGCACGCTGAACGTCATCAGCTGGTTCATGAGATCACCGTTACTAATCTCAATAACCTCTATCTGACGCTTGAGCATCTGGCCACCTTACCGCCGCCGCTGCGAATGATGCGTATCGGCAGCGATCTGTTGCCACTTTACACGGTGCCCGAAGCGACGCCGCTGTTTGCGGAATTCCTGCCTGAGCTCTATCCGCTGTTTGCCCGCTGTGGCGAGCTGGCACGGGCACATGATATCCGGCTCTCCTTCCATCCGGGACAATATACCGTGCTGGCTTCCGATAATCCCGATGTGGTGGTGCGCGCACTGGAGGATGTGGAGTATCACACGCTCTGCGCCTGTCTGATGGGCTACGGTAAGACCTTCCAGGATTTTAAAATCAACATTCATATGAACGGTAAGGCGGGGTTCGACGGCTTTAAGCAGTCGTTTAATCAGCTCAGCCCGGAGGCGCGGCTGATGCTGACGGTGGAGAATGATGAGATCTCCTGCTCGCTGGATGATGTGCTGCAGGCGGCCCCCCTCTGTCCGGTTGTGCTGGATATCCACCATCACTGGGTGAAAGAGAGCGAGTTTATTCAGCCGGATGACGCGCGTGTGGCCAGGGTAATCGACTCCTGGCGCGGCGTGCGACCGGTGCTTCACTATTCGATTTCGCAGGAGGGGATTATTCCGCAGGAGGGCTGGCCCGATCAGCAGCAGCTGGGCGTGAGCAAAAGCAAACTGCGGGCGCACTCTGACTTCTTCTTCAATCCGACGCTGAATGGGTGGGCGCTGTCGTTTCAGGCTTTCGACATCATGTGCGAAGTGAAAATGAAAAATCTGGCGCGGGAACCGCTCTGGCAGTGGGGCGTCGCGCAGAAGCTGCTAAAGGATCCCCTGGCCGAAGGGGCCAGGGAATCGGCGGACGTTAAATAATCGCGACGCCGCCCGTAACGGCGATGGTCGCCCCGGAAATGTAGCTGGCTTCATCACTGGCCAGCATCACATAGGTGGGTGCCAGCTCAGCAGGCTGACCGGCACGCTGCAGCGGTACTTCACTGCCAAAGTTTTTCACCTGTTCAACCGGCATGGTCGACGGGATCAGCGGTGTCCAGATGGGACCGGGTGCGACCGCATTGGCACGGATGCCTTTCTCCGCCAGCAGGGCTGCCAGGCCGCCGGAGAAGTTAACGATGGCGGCTTTAGTCGCGGAATAGGCGAGCAGTTTCGGTTTCGGCTGGTCAGCATTGATCGAGGCCGTATTAATGATCGACCCGCCTGCAGGCATATGTTTTGTGGCCGCTTTGGTGATGTAAAACATCGCGTACAAATTAGTCTTCATCGTCCGATCAAACTCGTCGTCGCCGATCTCATCCAGCGATTCGCGCGTCATCTGATACGCCGCGTTATTCACCACAATGTTAATTTCACCAAAGGCTTCAACGGCTTTATCGACCAGCGCGTTGCAGTGTGACGCATCGGTAATGTCACCGGGCACCAAAACCGCTTTCTGACCGGCGGCCTCAACCAGTCGGGCGGTATCCTGCGCATCCTCATGCTCATCAAGATAAGAGATCAGCACGTCAGCCCCTTCCCGGGCAAAAGCAATCGCCACGGCCCGGCCAATGCCGGAATCGCCGCCGGTAATAATCGCTTTTTTACCCGCCAGACGGCCTGAACCCTGATAACTCTCTTCACCATGATCGGGCTGTGGCTGCATCGCGGCGGTGCTGCCGGGCCACGTCTGCTGCTGCTCTTCGAAAGGGGGTTGTGGACGCTGAGTGGATGACATGACGTCTCCTCCATAAAAAAGATGGGAAAAACCTGTCAGGGCATCGATCCCTGACAGGCGGGTAATTAAGGTTTCGGTGGCGTAACGCCGTCAATCTGCTCTGACTGCGCACCGGAGCCGGGACGGGCATTGCCGAGCAGCGGCTCATCACCCAGAATCTCGGGCTGCTGTTTCGCGCTGAACTGACCATGACCATCGTAAGCCGGGCCACTGCTCCAGCGTCCTTCCGGCAGCGGTTTATCCAGCGAGGTATTCAGGCAGTAGTAAGAGTGCTCCTGCGCCTCATGTTCCTGCGGGAAACTGTTCGGGATCGGCAGTGACGCGTTCAGGCCACCCATCTCTTCGATTACCGCCAGCCACTGCTGCTGGTGCATGGTGTCACGGGCGATCAGGAAGGAGAGGAAATCCTTCATGCCTTTGTCTTCGGTCATGTTGTAGAGGCGGGTAGCCAGTACGCGGCCGGTGGCTTCTGCGGTGACGTTAGCCAGCATATCGGCCGCCACGTTGCCAGAGGCGTAGATGTGGCTCATGTCGAACGGCATGCCGTTGGCGTTCACCGGCATTGCCGCCAGACCGGAAGAGAGGATATGGCGCGGATTCATGCCGCCCAGAATTGCATTAACGACCGGATCTTTCGCTGACGCTTCCTGGTAAGAGAGCGGCGCGCCTTCAAGGTTCAGCGCTACGGCGTAGCCCAGCATTTCGATATGGCTCAGCTCTTCGGTGGCGGTCGAGATCAGCAGATCCCGAATCCGCGCATCGCCCCGCGCGCCCATCGCCTGGAAAAAGTATTGCATCGCTACACGAATCTAACCTTCGACGCCGCCGATTGCCTGCTGTAACAGCATGGCAAACTCTGGATCGGGCTTCTCTACACGAACCGGGAATTGAAGTTTTGATGAATGATGAAACATGATTATTTTCCTCGTCTGTGTTTGCAGTGGATGCAGAAAAAGCCTGGACACAGATATTGGATAAATAAAGCGAACCGAGAGCAATTAATCGCAATTTAAGGTGAAATAAGCGGCAAAAACGGTAAATAGTAGCGCTATATGTGGTCCGGCAGGGCAGGCAATGCGGGAGGTAAAAAAGAGGCGGGTGATGCAGTGCAGCAGCAATAAAAAAGCCCCTTTAAAAGGGGCCGATTCCGAAGTGGAAAAGCATCCGTGCTAATTCGCGTTCCGTCATAACAGACACAGGTTTTTAGCTTTCGCTGGTAGCCGTTGCACGCTGCAGAACATGTTCAAGAGCCTGACGGTAAATATCCTGCTTAACCACGTCGCGCTCGCTCTCCAGGTGGTGAATCAGGCCCAGCACGATGTCTTTATCGGAGACATGGGCTTTGGCTCGTGCGAGTTCAGCATGGACCGCGGCGATAACCTGTTTTTCAGTCGTCAGCGCTGTACCAGAGTTCATGAAGTAATCAGAAATCTGAGACTCTGTATTCATCGTTGTTTGCATGTCAGGCCTCATAAGAAATTGGGGGAGTATGCGTTGATTCAGATCCGGTAACCGGCTGACGCAAAAAAAATTGCATCTGAAGGTGGAAATCCACAACACCTTCAGATGCGGTGCAAAGCACCTTTCGTTACAAGTGATTTAACATCACGAGATAAAGTTATACAAGAATGGCAAAGTTGTACAATAAAATTTGACAAAAGATCACTGGTCAGAGGTGTTGAGGGGCAGGCAGACAACGGAAGTGTGTCGGGTTTTCAGTCTTTATCTGAGTTAATTCAGGGTGTTAAAGGATTTTTTTCGCAGGATGATAGCGGCCGCTGGTGCGTAACGCCTCTCTTTTTCCGCCGTGCGAAAACGATACAATAGCCATTCAGCCAGACATTTCAGCCAAAAACCTGTACAGGCCGTACAGGTTTTTGGCGCAGGAAAAACGGACAACGCAATACGACTGCTGCAATCCTGTCCGCCTGACAGGTCATGCCACATAATTCACTTCCCACACCTGATGCAGAAGGCTAAGGTTGAGCCCTTATTCATCACAAGGAAATGATCATGGTTCACGACTATTTTGCGATTCCGCCTGCGGGCGTGACTCAGGAACAACATAAACGTTCAGTGGCTGTAGCAGCGGCGCTGTCAGTGGCAAAGGAGTCCGTCAGCGCTTCAACGTCAGCAACCGGCTCAAAAGCCTCCTGGGACCTGCAGGCCGTGGCGAATGAAATTGGTAATCTGGCCGATGCGATTCAGGATGCGCTGGAGAGTGATAGCCAGGCGTAAACCCTAACCCGGGGACGGGGCAGGTCAGGGGATGGCAGTGTTCAGGAGCCGGTAACGTCCGGTGAGCGGACGCTGCCGGAAAGTCCTATTCCATTGCGGGTGGCTCATATTTAATATACTGGCGCAGGGCGTCATGGATTGCCTGATTGTTGCCTTCCTCCAGACCGCGTTCGGCATATTCTTTTGCCAGGGCGGCCAGCACATCGTCAAACTTCCCTTTGTAGTTGAGATTATTCAGCGCAATTTGCTGACCGAGTATCGCTTTTAATACCGTGGTCTCAACCGTTAACTGCGCAACTGCCTCTTCCAGATGTTTAATTCGATCGTTGTCTGCCATAACCCCTCCAGGCCTTAAAAAAGGCAGAATAACCAGCCCGCGTTGAATATTCAAACCTCAGCGAATGCCACAGAGTCGTTGTCAGATTTTCCTTAAGTAAAAATAATCAGCGGGTGAATTTATAAGATTAGTTACTGAAAGAAAAAAACGCTGATATTCCCGTACTGCGGCAAAAGTAACCCGTTTCTGCTTACTCTCACAGCAGTGAGAAAAAAGAGGGGTAAAAAAGTGCATTACCATCAACTCCTTTGCCTAAAAATGTTCCGTGTCACTTGATTAAATGGGGGATTAGCTATTACTGTATTTATATACAGTAATCTGAGAAAGGAGTGAAATTGTGGAATTCATTAAACCTGCGGACATTCGCGCCGTTATGCCTTTACCGCTTTATATCGAACGTGTGCCGTGTGGATTTCCCTCCCCGGCGCAGGATTATGTCGAACAACGTATCGATCTCAATGCGCTGATGGTGCAGCATCCCAGCGCCACCTATTTTGTTCGCGTCAGCGGCGAGTCGATGATTGAGGCGGGCATTAACGATGGTGACATGCTGGTGGTCGACAGCTCGCTCACCGCCTCACACGGCGATATCGTGGTAGCCGCCGTCGACGGTGAATTTACCGTTAAACGTCTTCAGCTTCATCCCTGCCTGCAACTGATGCCGATGAATACCAAATTTAAACCGATCGCTATCCAGACTGAAGATGCGCTGGAGGTGTTTGGTGTTGTGACCTTTGTTATTAAATCGACGCACTGACCATGTTCGCGCTGGTCGATGTGAACTGCTTTTATGCGTCGTGTGAAACCGTTTTCCGGCCGGATCTGAAAGGCAAACCGGTGGTGGTGCTGTCCAACAATGACGGCTGTGTGATTGCGCGCAGCGCCGAGGCAAAGAAAGCCGGCATTAAAATGGGCGCGCCCTATTTTAAAATGCGCGAAGAGCTGACGCGTCACGCGGTACAGGTCTTCAGCTCAAATTATGCGCTCTATGCCGACATGAGCCATCGGGTGATGACCATCCTCGAAGAGATGGCCCCCTCGGTAGAAATCTACTCGATCGACGAGGCGTTTATGGATCTCACCGGCGTGCAGAACTGCATGGCGCTGGAGACTTTTGGCCGTCAGGTCAAAGAACGGATCCGCAAAGAGACCCATCTGACCGTCGGCGTCGGCATTGCACAGACCAAAACGCTGGCCAAGCTGGCGAATTTTGCGGCCAAAAAGTGGAGCAAAACCGGCGGCATTGTCGATCTGTCGGACCCCGAACGACAGAAAAAGCTGCTGGCACTGATCGATGTGGCTGACGTCTGGGGCGTGGGGCACCGGATCGGCAAACGGCTTAACGCCATGGGCGTTATGACGGCGAAAGATCTGGCCGATCAAAGCACCGAATCTATTCGCAAACAGTTCAGCGTGGTGATGGAGCGTACCGTCAGGGAACTGCGTGGCGAATCCTGCCTGGAACTGGAGTCAGTGACACCGGATAAGCAGCAAATCATGTGTTCGCGTTCGTTTGGCAGCCGCATCTCCGATTATGACCAGATGCGCGAAGCCGTCTGTGCCTATGCGGAGCGCGCGGCAGAGAAACTGCGTCGTGAGAACCAGTATTGCCGTCAGATAGGGGTATTTTTGCGCACCAGCCCGCACGCAACTGACGAACCCTTTTATGGCAATCAGTCCACCGGCCAGTTGCTGATCCCGACGCAGGACACCCGCGACATCATCAACGTTGCAATGGCGTGTCTGGATAACATCTGGATTAAGGGATATCGCTATATCAAGGCGGGCATCGTGCTGGGGGATTTTTTCAGTCAGGGCGTGGCCCAGCTTGATCTGTTTGATGAGCATCAGCCGCGCCGCAACAGCCAGGAGCTGATGCAGCTGATGGATAAAATTAACAAAACCGGCAGCGGAAAGCTGTGGTTTGCCGGGCAGGGGATCAACAAGGTCTGGGCGATGAAGCGCGAGATGCTGTCACCTGCCTATACCACACGGGTAGCGGATTTGCCGGTGGTGGCGGTTAAGTAGGCGCGGGTCCGGCCTCCTCTGTTGCTGACGTAGCAGCGTCTGTTAAAAGCTTTTTTTATCACGCGATTAAAGTGACTGGAAGTTATGCTTTGCCTGGCCCGATTGAGTAGTTTTTCATCGGGCATTTTAAAAAATAACCAGGTAAATATAATGGATTTCAGAGAGTTTGAAGCCGGAGTAATGCTCTGGCCTGCAATACATTTCACAGCAATCATTCAATCCCGCCACCACGACGACTATGAGATTTATGCGGTCGACGACAACAGCAATATCAAAACCCGACTCTTTTTATGCTTTGCTGACAATGAGAGCCACGCCAGCCTGCTTATTAAGCAGTTTATGTTATGGCTCATCAAAATAAACGCCCAGCAACGCAGGCAGCAACGGGCAGATCGCCGCAAAGAGACCGCGTTATTATCTGAATGAGTCGTGACCGGTTTGCCCTGTAACCTGTGTCGGGTTGCAGGGCACAACTGATTATTTCCCTTGATCATCAGGCGACAGAAACGGACATCCGTCAGTGTCAGGTCGCTGGCCGATCGCCGCTATCTATACTTGTTACCCGTGCCTGGGATAGAATCCGGGCTGATTCTGACAGGAACGTACCTCCCAGACCGGTAACAATGATCACGACAGCGACAGCGCATAAAAACAAAGAGCGGGGACGTCCCAGAGAGTTCGATATTGAACAGGCTCTGGATCACGCCATGATCGTTTTCCGCCAACAAGGGTATCACGCCACATCAATAAGCGATCTGGGTGAGGCGATGAACCTCTCCGCAGGGAGCATTTATAAGGCCTTTAAAGATAAGCGCTCGCTCTTTCTGCTGGTGTTTGAACGTTATCTGTTGCTTAGAAATACCGAGCTGCGCCGTCGTCTGGCACCCTGTATCAGCGGACGGGAAAAAATAACCGAGCTGTTGCAGTTCTATCTCGACTCGGCGCGTGCTATCGAAGGGCGGCGCGGCTGTCTGGTCGTCGCCAGCGCCATTGCGCTGCAGACGATGGATCAGGCGCTGGCGCAGCGTATTGATGAAGTAGTCCGGCGTAATCAGCGCTTCCTGGTCTCGCTGCTGGAGCTGGGGCAACGGGATGGTTCAATCGATAACACGCTGGACAGTGAAGCGGCAGCCGGTCTAATCCTCTGCATTGCATACGGTATGCGGGTGGCAGGCAAGGTCAGCGATGTGAGCAACGAACAGCAGACGCTGGCGCTGGCATTAAAAGTACTGGGGTAATCGTTACGGGGCGGGTCAATCAATAAACCGGCATTTCTCCGCCCGCGTTTTGTCGGACAGAGAAAGTCTGCAGTGCGCTTTTCCCGGCGCTGTTTATGTGCCAGGCTTTTACGTTTTATTCTGTAGCGTAATAATTAAGGCCTGCTTCGTGAAAACCTCAATCTTACTGACACTCGTAGCCGCTATTGGCTGCTCTGTTTTTGCTGCCCAGGGGGGATTTGAAACCCGCGCAGCGAAACATCCGCTGCAACAGCAGGTGACAGAAAGCGGGGAACCGCTGGCGCACTAACGGAAGTCGCTGGCAGAGAGCGTTTGCTGCTTAACGGCCAAACAGCAGGCTGATGAGAGCACGGTAGTGGCGCTCATCTTCCAGCGTAGACGCTGTTTCCAGCCGACGAAGAAGTTTGGTGCAGATCGCTTTACGGTTTACGTTCCCGCCCGCATGCAGAATTTCCACCACCACCTGGCCCAGCGTTTCCTGCTGTGAGGGCAGGCTTGCCGCATTAAAATAACGGGCAATATCGTCTGCCGTCCGCGGCAGTCTCTGGTTCGGGTACATGGGTAATTTCCTGTCAGGTGATGGAAAAACGATCGGTTCGCGGCAAAGTTATACAAAAAAAGCGAGCCTGTATAGCTATTTCAGCGCAGAAGAGGGAGTTTTTGTGCTATCTGCATAGCGTTCAGTGATAAACAGGAAAAATGCAAAAACTGGCGTGGTGCAGGGAAAGGCGGAAGGGCACCAGGCGAGGCCTGGCACCCTGAACCGACAGCGCCATCATTAACGATAATCTTTAAGGAAGACCGGCGCCTGTCCGGTCTCGACCAGCCAGTTTAATTCGGCGCGGTCGCGCGTTGAGGCCTCGATAAAGCCTTTGAGCCAGTTGCGTGCATCAGCAATCTGCGCGACGCGCTCATCGCTGCGTTCGTTTTCAGCCATTTCACTCAGCTGGCGAATCAGTGATACCAGGGTAATCTCCTGCTCTTCAAACGCCAGATTGATTGCGGCTTCACCAAGAATCCTATGACCGATTGTTTTATCATGGTAAACCATCAGCGACCTCCCGATTGAATAACGATATGAATAGTCTAGTTAAAGGCAATCCGGACTAAAAGATCGGAAACCGCCGATAAACGCGGTTTAAATTTTTAAAAATAAAATGAACCTTTAAGCGAAGCGATAAGTCTCTAATAAAAAACAATAAAAAAAGATGTCTGTTTTACGGGTAAAGCAGCGTGAGCTATTAAGCTGGTTAAAAAGGATAGTGGTTGCCTGAAATTCAGATAAGCAACAGGCAGGTGAATCGCGGTTATTGTTATGCTGCCTGCCATATTATTGCCAAAGCATAACGGATATTTCTGATTAGAATCGGCAGGTGTAAGGGAAATTCAGTCGTGCCACATGCCGTGCTAAGCGCAGGCAAAAATAAAGCCGCCCGTGGGCGGCTTTATTAACTGGACGAGCGTGCCCGGTTTATTTCTTCGGTACTTCAGAGACCGCTTTAACGTCCGCTTTATTAATCTGTTGCTTCACGCCATTGGCGTCAGTGTAGGCCAGCAGGCCAGCATCTGACTCAGAAGGCTTGCCATCACTAATAATGGTGCGTCCATCGTTAGTCTGAATCGCATAACTGGTACGGGTGCAGCCGGTTAATACGGTCATACCAATCAATGCGGCGAGAGGTAAAATCAGCGCTTTTTTCATCTTATTCACCTTATATTAGTTGTCGAGTTCACTCATATTACTGATCTCATTGCGATTGATCTGCTCAGTTTTTCCTGTCTGAGCATCGCGATAAGAAACCAGGCCAGTATCTGAATCGATCTGCGGTTTACCATCAGTGACAATAGTGCGGCCATCAGTGGTCTTAATCGACTGATTCGAGGCGCAGCCTGCCAGCGTACCTAAAGAAAGCGCCAGCAAAGCAATGGCTGACAGGGATTTCATTTTCATTTTTTTCAACTCCATGAAGTATAACCAGACGTTTACAGCATAGACGGCTTTATAGAGTTTGCTGGTCCTGTCACGCTTCGCTGCCGGTTTTTTAGACAAAAAAAGGGGGGTGTAGCGATTATTCTGGGGAATGACGGCAGGGAATAGCATTTATTGCAAATGTGCACGACTGTTTATGCCGTTTTAACAGCGGCATTACCGGGCCGGAATAAACGTGACGCCAATGCAGGAAATAAGCACAGCAGCCGGAACAGCTATTCTTTGTTAAAGCCAGAGTCGCGCTGGGGTAATCGTCTGTACCCGCGTTAACAGCTGATTATGTCCGCAGGCCCGATATCCTGATGACTATCGGGCCAGTAAGGAAAGGGATCAAAGAAGGGAGTCTTCGCCGGCTTTGGCTGCCGCTTTTTCCGCTTTCATGGCGCTGACCGGATCGGATGCGCTCAGCCAGCGGTCAAATTTCTGGTAGGTGTCGATAAAGGTTTTAAAGTAGCTGCTGGCGACGGTGGCATTCTCTTTGTGGTTCATAAACGCCACGGCCAGCTTAAATGCATCTTCGTTATCAAATTTCATGTTTGTTTTCCTCGCTTAAGATCTATAGAGCGTAGCCTGAGAACGCGGCCTGTGCATTCAGACAACCGCCTGAAAACGCGCAATAATTGAGGCTGCCTGACAGCATCCACCAGATTGGCGTGGATTCCCACTTACTTCGCGCCAAATCCTTCTTATAATGCCAGCTTCACTCGTGAAGGAGACCCGCTTATGTTGAAAGGATTAACCGTTGCCGCGGTGCTGCTGCTCTCGGGCTGTAGCCTGATGCATAAACAGCCACCGTCGCCGCAGACCCTGCACTATCGCTGCGGAACCCTGCCCCTGACCGTGACGCTGGATGAGGCGAAAGAGCAGGTGAGCTTCATTATGGATGGCCAGCCGCTGACGCTGAAGCAGACGGTATCCGCTTCCGGCGCACGCTACAGCGACAACAACTATGTGTTCTGGTCCAAAGGAAACGGCGCATTTATCGAACGTAACGATAAAATCGTCGTGAACGATTGTGAGCTGCAACCTGCCAGCTGACTCTTTATCTGAATAGGCGAGCATTATGAGCGACAGCGAAACGCTACACACCATTGCCCATCTGCGGCGCGAATATACCCGCGGCGGATTGCGTCGTAAGGATCTGCCGGATAATCCGATAGCCCTGTTTGAACAGTGGCTGAGCCAGGCGTGTGAAGCAAAACTGCCCGATCCCACGGCAATGACCGTGGCCACCGTGGATGAGCAGGGCCAGCCGTGGCAGCGCATCGTGCTGCTGAAACACTTCGATGCGCAGGGCATGGTGTTTTACACCAACCTTGGCAGCCGCAAGGCGCTGCAGCTGGCGCACAATCCGCGCATTTGCCTGCACTTCCCGTGGCACTACCTGGAGCGTCAGGTGATGGTACTGGGCGAAGTGGAGAAACTGTCGCCGCTGGAGGTGCTGAAATATTTCCACAGCCGTCCGCGCGACAGCCAGATTGGGGCCTGGGTGTCGAAGCAGTCGAGCCGGATTTCGGCCCGTGGCATTCTGGAAGGAAAGTTCCTTGAGCTTAAGCAGAAGTTCCAGCAGGGCGACGTGCCGCTGCCCAGCTTCTGGGGTGGCTACCGGGTGAAATTTCACACCGTGGAGTTCTGGCAGGGAGGCGAACATCGTCTGCACGATCGTTTCATCTATCAGCGCGATCACGACGGCTGGAAAATCGACCGTCTGGCACCCTGAATCTGCATGATTTCCCCCTATCAGCGCTGGCACAGAAGGCGTCAGCGCTTTATGCTATAGCCCTCATTTTTTTCGATTCCGCAACTCAGCGGAAAGCTGTGTACCAGCATAGGTGCAGTCTGATCAATTTGGAGTCAGTAATGACCAGCAGTAACCTGATACAACAATTGCAGGAGAGGGGCCTTATCGCCCAGGTGACGGATGAAGACGCGTTAACAGAGAAACTGGCGCAGGGGCCAATTTCGCTCTATTGCGGCTTTGACCCCACTGCTGACAGCTTGCATTTGGGCCATCTGGTACCGCTGCTCTGCCTGAAGCGTTTTCAGGATGCCGGCCATCAGCCGGTGGCGCTGGTCGGGGGTGCAACCGGCCTGATTGGCGACCCGAGCTTTAAAGCCGCAGAGCGTAAACTTAATACCAGCGACACCGTCAACGAATGGGTTGAGAAGATCCGCCAGCAGGTGGCGCCATTCCTGGACTTCGATTGCGGCAGCAACAGCGCCATCGCCGCCAACAACTACGACTGGTTTGGCAGCATGAACGTGCTGACCTTCCTGCGGGATATCGGTAAACACTTCTCCGTTAACCAGATGATCAATAAAGAAGCGGTGAAGCAGCGTCTTAACCGTGACGATCAGGGTATCTCCTTTACCGAGTTTTCCTACAATCTGCTGCAGGGCTATGACTTTGCCTGCCTGAACGAGCGTCACGGCGTATCGCTGCAGATTGGCGGTTCCGATCAGTGGGGTAACATTACCTCCGGTATCGACCTGACCCGTCGTCTGCATCAGAACCAGGTGTTTGGCCTGACCGTTCCGCTGATCACTAAGTCTGACGGCACCAAATTCGGTAAAACTGAAGGTGGCGCAGTCTGGCTGGATGCGAAGAAAACCAGCCCGTACAAGTTCTATCAGTTCTGGATCAACACCGCGGATGCTGACGTCTATCGCTTCCTGAAGTTCTTCACTTTCCTGAGCATTGAAGAGATCAACGCGCTGGAAGAAGAGGACAAAAACAGCGGCACCGCGCCACGTGCGCAGTATGTACTGGCTGAGCAGGTAACGCGTCTGGTGCATGGCGAAGCGGGTCTGTCGGCGGCAAAACGTATTACGGCCAGCCTCTTCTCAGGCTCCGTAAGCGACATGACCGAAGCCGATTTTGAACAGCTGGCGCAGGATGGTATGCCCACTATCGTGCTGGGCGCTGACGACGATCTGCAGCAGGCGCTGGTGAAAGCTGAGCTGGTGCCGTCTCGCGGTCAGGCACGCACCATGATCGGCTCCAATGCCGTTTCTCTGAATGGTGAAAAGCAGTCTGATGCGGAATACCGCTTCAGCGACAGCGACAAACTGTTTAACCGCTTTACGCTGCTGCGTCGCGGCAAGAAACATTACTGCCTGATTAACTGGCAGTAAGATTTCAGGGCCGGTTTCCGGCCCTTTTTTATGGCAAGGCAGGACAGGGCAAACAAGTGAAAAATATTTTAGCGATTCAGTCGCACGTTGTTTTTGGTCACGCCGGTAACGCGGCGGCTGAGTTTCCGATGCGCCGCCTGGGGGCAAACGTCTGGCCGCTGAATACCGTGCAGTTTTCCAACCATACACAATATGGCCACTGGACCGGCACGGTGATGCCTGCAACGCATTTAACCGACATCGTTAAAGGTATTGCGGATATTGACCGCCTGAAGACCTGTGACGCGGTGCTGAGCGGCTATCTGGGTTCGGCAGAGCAGGGCGAGCAGATTCTGCAGATTGTTCGGCAGGTCAAAGCAGCTAACCCGAATGCCTGGTACTTCTGCGATCCGGTGATGGGTCACCCCGAGAAAGGCTGCATCGTGGCACCCGGCGTGGCGGAGTTTCACTGCAAAATGGCGATGCCGGCCAGCGACATTATCGCCCCGAATCTGCTTGAGCTGGAGATGCTGAGCGAACGCACCGTTACCGACGTCGACGCAGCAGTCGATGCGGCGCGGGCGCTGATTGCCCAGGGACCACGCGTGGTGCTGGTGAAGCACCTGGCGCGCGCCGGTCGTCGCAGCGATCGCTTTGAGATGCTGCTGGTAACGGCGGAAGACGCCTGGCACATCAGCCGTCCGCTGGTCGATTTTGGTGTGCGTCAGCCGGTCGGCGTGGGCGATCTCACCAGCGGTCTGCTGCTGGTGAATCTGCTGCACGGCAAATCATTGCAGGATGCGCTGGAGCACGTCACTGCGGCGGTCTATGAGGTGATGCTGAAAACCCATCAGATGGGCGAGTATGAGCTGCAGCTGGTGGCGGCCCAGGATGCCATTGCCAGTCCGACGCAGCATTTCGCGGCAGAAAAGCTGTAATGCAAAAGGGCCGGTTAACCGGCCCTGTTCACTCAGGCTAAGCCTTCCGCTTTCAGCGCCGCCTGCACCGCAGGACGTTCGGCAACGCGATCAAACCACGCCTCCAGCGCCGTAAAGCCGGACAGATCCAGTCCCAGCGCTTTTGCCCAGCGCGTCACCACAAACAGATACGCATCCGCCACGCTGAAATGCAGCCCCATCAGCCACTGTCTGTCGCGCAGTGACGCATCGACATAGCGGAATTTCGCTTCCAGCTGGCTGCGCGTCTGTGCTTTCACCTCATCGGAGTAACCGGGACGAAACAGCGGCCCAAAGCTTTTGTGCAGCTCGCTGCCGATGAAGCTGAGCCACTCCACGGTGTGATAACGCGTCAGGCTGCCGACCGGTGCCAGCAGATGGCGATCGGGCTTGAGATCTGCCAGGTACTGCACAATGGCAACACCTTCCGTCAGCACGGTGCCGTCGCTGAGCTGCAGCGCGGGCACCTGGCCTTTAGGGTTAATCTGGCGGAAATCATCGCCCCGTTCAGTGAGTTTTGTGGCCAGATCAACACTCACCTGCGTGAAGTCCAGCCCGCATTCGCGCATAACAATGTGGGGAGAAAGAGAGCAGGCTCCTGCTTTGCAAAACAGTTTCATGACCATGTACTCCTTGTTGCAATGGGATCACAGCATAGTAAAGGCTCAGGGTGGAATTACCAGTGATAAGGATCAGGGATCGATGAGGGGAAAGGGTCAGCAATAAAAAAAGCCGGGCAGAGCCCGGCTGATTCGTGTCACGGCAGCGATGACGCCTGCACGTTATTTTTTCGCGTCAGGATCCTGCGTCATACGGTTCAGCAACGGCGCCGTAATCAGCATCAGCAGAGCGATGACAGCGGTTACGATACCAATCTGCTGGAATACGCGGCTGTAGGTCGCCAGCGAAATCAGCGGGTCGGTCACGTTTTCAGGCACCGCCATCAGGTTGGCCACTTTACCGGCAATGACCGCCGCGCCTGCGGTGGTCAGGAACCAGGAGCCCATGATAAAGCCCATCAGACGCTGAGGCACCAGCTGCGCAACCATCGCCAGGCCGAGGCCGGAGATCATCAGTTCACCGATACTCTGCAGCGCATAACTCAGGATCAGCCAGTTAACAGAAACGATACCGGCATCGCTGGCAAACTTCGCGCCCACCGGCAGCACCAGGAACGCAGCGGAGCAGAGCACCATACCAAAGGCAAACTTATGCGGCATCGGCAGCTTATCGCCCAGCTTGTTGTAGAGCGCCGCCAGCAGCGGACTGGCCAGCATGATCCAGAACGGGTTCAGCGCCTGGAACTGCTCGGGCGCAAAGGTAATGCCGAGAATCGTGTGCTCAACGTTGCGGATAGCAAAGAAGTTGAGTGACGTTGGCATCTGCATATAGAGCACGAAGAACAGAATCGCTTCGACCATCAGCAGGAAGGCCACAATCATTTTACGGCGCGCTGCGCCCTGCAGTGCAAAGGCCTCTTTGGCAAACACCAGCACGATACCCAGCGCAATTACAGCCAGCACCAGGCGTGCAATGACCTGATGATGCAGCATCCAGTTCGCCAGTGCGATCAGCACTACAACGCCAACCAGCGTCATCAGCAGTTTTCCGACCTGCAGCGGTGCAAAGTCGGGCTTAGAACCGTAATCCTTAACCATGCGTTTGCAGAACAGGAAGTTAAAGAGGGTAATGATCAGACCGATAACGCACAGCGAGAAGGCAACGCTGTAACCATATTTCGCCGCTAACCACGGGGTGAGCATCATCGAAAACAGTGAACCGATGTTGATCGACATATAGAACATGGTGAAGGCACCATCGATACGCGGATCATCTTTGTCGTAGCAGGTGGAGAGCAGCGAAGAGGGGTTCGCTTTGAACAGTCCGCTGCCCACGGCGATGGTCGCCATACCGATATAGACGATGCTGACGTTATGACCGGAGAATGCTACCAGCGCATAACCCAGTGCCAGTACCAGCACGCCTAGCACAATCACACGTTTGGTGCCCAGCACTTTATCGCCGAGCCAGCCGCCAATGGCGACGAGTCCATAAACCAGCGCGCTGAATGAAGAGAACAGGGTGATGGAGTCTGATTCAGACAATCCCAGTTGCTTCACCAGGTAAACCGCCATAATGGCCTGCAGGCCATAGAAGCCAAAACGTTCCCATAACTCAATCGAGAAGATTAAGTAGAACGCCTTCGGCTGTTTAAACGCATTGAGACTGACAGCCTCATCAGTGTGTTTGTTTGCAGTTGACACATGTACCTCAGTTTTTTCATACCCTGTTTCGGGACAGCAATTAAGTCCGCGTCATGTGAGTTTTTCATGCGCGAGATTGTTATTAGAAGGGAAAAGCGGCGACTAATTTGGCTGATTACGGGCGACAGGGCAAGAATTTTCTGACAACCGGCCTGAGCTGATAATCCAGGGTTAAAAACCTTATAACAAACTGTTGATCAGATTTTAATATTGATGAAAAAGAGCATATCAGTATAAATCAACTGAATGCGAGCGAGGCGCTGGATGAATTTAACATTAACTGCTAATGGAGAATAATTCAGATGAAACGTTTGCCGCAGATTTTATCAGCAGCATTTACAGGAGGTTTCAGGCCATTATCCAGGCAATGTGACGAAAAAATAAACGTTAACGCGTCCCCTTTGGCGGCAAAGCATACAATTGCTGATCGAGAGCACAAACCCGCGATTTAATTCAGAAAGCAAAACAAGAAACCGATTGCGTTGCTGCGCAGGGAAGCTGAAAAGCCTGCCGGCAGCATAAACCGGCAAAAAGTTTCCGCAGAAGAAATGGGGAGCAGGCTCTGGTGAAGGGGTGATGGTCTCTGTACCGAGTGGCAGCATTATGACGCGGCGTTCAGGATGCTCGACTTGAAATTAACATTCCTGTAACCTCTCAATTTCCCCGAGAAGGATCTGTTTATGTCGTCCCCCCTGCGTTTATCTCTGGCTGGTGACTACCGCGCCGATGCGGTTGCCCATCAGGCCATTCCTCTTGCTATTGAACGTGCTGCCCGCTTGCTGAACATTACGGTTGAAGCTGAATGGATTGCCAGCGAAAAACTCGCTGAATCCGACCTCAGGCGCAGTGACGCGGTCTGGGTCGTGCCTGGCAGTCCCTACCATAATGATGAGGCCGTTTTTGACACCATTCGCTGGGCGCGGGAAAGCGGAAAGCCTTTCCTGGGGTCGTGCGGGGGATTCCAGTATGCGGTCATCGAGTATGCGCGCAATGTACTGGGCTGGCACGATGCGAGTCATGCCGAAACCGACACCGGCGGGCGCATGGTCATAGCCCCGCTGAGCTGCTCGCTGGTGGAGCAGCGCGGCGCGGTCAGGTTCGAACCCGGTTCACGTATTGCTGCGGCCTACGGCACGCTGGACAGCGATGAAGGCTATCACTGTAACTTTGGCGTCAACCCGGAATTCAGCGCGGCGCTGGGCGATAACACCCTGCGTATTACTGCCTGGGATGAAGCGGGGGACGTACGCGGTGTGGAGCTGCCGGATCATCCTTTCTTTGTTGCCACCCTGTTCCAGTCAGAACGCGCTGCGCTGCAGGAAAAAGAGTCTCCGCTGGTGATTGCCTGGATGCAGGCGGCGCTGGCGCAGCGCTAGAAAGTGGGCAGCCTGTGACACTGTCACAGGCTGCTGTTCTTCAGCGCAGCAGCGCCGGGCGTTTGGCGTTAAACGACCAGTTATCAATCAGAAACTGCATGCCTAGCGCATCGTTACGATTTTTATCCGGCAGCGAATTGTAGAGGGCATGTGCCGCTTCGACCCGTTCCATATTCAGGGTAATACCCAGCCCAGGCCCCTCTGGCAGTTCCAGATGCCCATCCCGAATCTGCGGCGCATGCTGCGTCAGCTGTTGTCCATCCTGCCAGATCCAGTGCGTATCAAAGGCCGTCAGACGATCGCCGGGTGCAGCCGCCCCCAGATGCGCCACCATCGCCAGAGACACATCAAAGTGGTTGTTTGAATGGCAGCCGGTGGTCAGCCCCCACTCCTGACAGAGCTGCGCCACGGTATGCGCACTGCGCATCGTCCAGAAGTGCGGATCGGCCAGCGGAATGTCGATAGCATTGAGCTGTAACGCATGCTGCAACTGTCGCCAGTCATTGGCGATCATATTGGTGGCGACCGGAATACCGGTGGCGCGTTTAAACTCGGCCAGCGTTTCCCGGCCGGAGTAGCCCTGTTCCGCGCCACAGGGATCTTCCAGATAGGGAATGCGGCCCGCCAGCTGTTTACCATAATAAATGGCTTCGTCCAGCGACCAGCTGGCGTTGGGGTCGACCGTGACGCGAGCCTGCGGAAAGCGTTGCAGCAGGGCGTTGACCGTCTCTACCTCTACTTCGCCGTGGTGTACGCCGCCCTTGAGTTTGAAGTCGCGGAAGCCATAGCGTTCCGCTGCGGCTTCAGCCAGCCGCACTACGCCTTGCGCATCCATCGCTTTTTCATGGCGCAGTTGCAGCCAGGCATCACCGCCAGACTGGCCTGTCTGATAGTTCATGCTGGTCAGGTTGCGGTCGGCGATATAGAACAGATAGCCGAGCACCGGCACCCGATCGCGCTGCCTGCCGCTGGCAAGTAATTCGGCAACCGGCAGATTCAGGTGCTGGCCCATCAAATCAAGTAGGGCCGCTTCAATCGCCGCGGTGGCGTTGTAGAACTTCTCCGGGTTCATCTGCGGAATGTGGATGTCATCGGTATGCGCGGTCTGCTGATGGCGTGCGTCACTGGCAAACAGCGTGGCGATCGTCGCATTCAGCCGCATCAGTTCGCTGCCCTCAATCTGCGATCGAAAACGTGCCAGCAGCGCCAGCGTCGAAGCGTGACAGGGACTTTCGCCAACGCCGGTACGGCCTGCGGAATCGGTCAGGATCACCAGGATGCGGGTAAAGTAGCAGTTATGCGCGCCACCAATGTTCAGCAGCATGCTGTCATACCCGGCGACCGGCACCACCCGCATTGTTTTAATGACTGGACTGTCTGACATGGTGATTCTCCATAGGATCAAGGGAAGGCGGGGATGGCCTGCGGCGCAGCAGCAGCCACAGCCCGGTCAGCAGCGAAACGCTGGTCAGCGCATAGAGGCCGCCGGTAGTGGAACCGGTCTTCATCTCCAGATAGCCAAACACCGTCGGTGCGAAGAAGCCGCCAAGATTGCCAACAGAATTCACCAGCGCAATGCCCGGTGCGACAATCGAGGCGGGCAGTTCTCCCTGCGGCATCGGCCAGAAAAAGGTGGCGCTGACTTTGGAGCCGATACAGGCCACGATCATCGCAAGGAATCCAAACCACGGGGAACCCAGCGTGGCCATAAAGGTGCCACAGGCGGCGACCAGCATGGCAACGCCCAGCGCTTTATCGAGTCTGTCACGGTGGCGGTCTGAAAAGCGGCTCAGCAGGTTGATGGCGATAATGGCGCACAGCCAGGGCACGGCGGTGAGAATCCCGATGCCAAAACTGCTGAATCCCTGAATGCGTTGAATAATCTGCGGCAGCCAGAACACCAGCGTATAACCGGTCATGGTCATGGTGAAGAAGATTGCGCAGAAGAACAGCAGGCTGCGATTGCGTAACAGCGACATTTTGCCCGGCTCGCGATTAAGCGCGTCACGCTGTGCCTCTTCACTGTTCAGCTGCTGCACCAGCGCCTGTTTCTCTGCATCACTCAGCCAGCGCGCATCAGCAGGACGCGATACCAGCACCCAGGCGGCGAGGATCCCGACCAGCACCGAGGCGCCGCCTTCAAGGAACATCACCCATTTCCAGCCCGCTATCCCCAGAAAGTTGTGCATCATCAGGATGGCACCCGTGATCGGACCGGAGAAGAGAAAGGCGCCAGCCGTGGCACTCAGGACCATCGCGGTAGCCCGGCCGCGCCAGGCATTCGGCACCCACTGACGGAAATAGAACAGCACGCCGGGAAAGAAGCCCGCTTCGGCGACGCCGAGTAAGAAGCGCAGCAGGTAAAACTGAATGGGTGAGGTGACGAATCCGGTCAGGACCACCACCAATCCCCAGGTAATCATGATGCGTGTCAGCCAGACGCGTGCGCCAAAGCGTTTCATCATCAGATTACTCGGCACTTCAAACAGCGCATAACCAATGAAAAAGAGGCCCGCACCCAGACCAAAGGCGGCGGCGCTGATCCCGGCATCGGTACGCAGTTCGGCTTTAATAAAGCCAATGTTGGCGCGGTCGATCTGATTAATGATCAGCATCACCACCAGCATCGGGATGATATGGGTGAAGAATTTTTTGATGGCGGAGGCGATCAGCTCATCGTGCTGCGGGGACAAGGCGCTATCCATCGTTCTTCCTCATAAGAAACGTAAAGAAGAGCAAAGTGTAGGGCGCTGAAAAGGCGGGCTCTATAGGCATCCGCCCAGGACCGGATGGGCGTCCGGCCTGGAGGGGTGTGTTATCAGGATGTTACCGGAAAGGCGAGGCGAAGCGGCTGAGCAAAACTGTGGCAGCGATCAACCTTGTGTGTGTCATTCGGCCACGCGGAGTGTGCCGGCAGAACGGGACGCGTCAACAGCAGGCAGGCTTCAGCCGCTAAACTGACGACGCTGGGCAATCTCTTCCGCACGCAGCAGCAGTGCCTGCAAATCATCTTCGTCAATATCCAGCAGTTCGCCGCCCTGTAAAGCCTGATGCAGATCGGCGCGCGTCAGCGGGACCGGCACGTCAACCGGCTCGGGTTTGACTTCTTCAGGGGCCAGCGGATGCGGATAGCGGCGACCGGCCAGATTGTTGAACAGCAGGGCCAGCAGAGCCAGCGTCAGTGAGTTGAGCAGAACTGGCGTCAGGACAAACTGATAACCCAGCTGCTGCACCGATGGCCCGCCCAGAATAGCGGTCAGCGCCACCGCGCCGCCCGGCGGATGCAGACAGCGCAGCTGGAACATCAGCAGGATCGCCACACAGGCCGCGACGCCGCAGGCGATGGCCGGATCGGGTATCAGCTGACTGACGGTGACGCCTGCCAGCGCTGACAGGCTGTTGCCGCCAACGATTGCCCACGGCTGCGCCAGCGGACTGGCAGGCAAACCAAAAAGCAGGACAGCTGATGCGCCAACCGGGGCGACAAACCAGAGGTTCAGTTCGCCCAGCATCCAGTGGCTCAGCAGGCTGGTCAGCACCAGGCCAATGCCCGCACCCAGTCCGGCGATCACCATATGCTTTTTACTCACTGCCAGCGGATGTGGCCAGAGCCGCGCCAGAAACAGGCGCAGGGGATACCTTCCAGCAGAAGGACTTTTCTTCATTACGTTACTCACCGTGTCATAACATTTTCTTATCGTCAGGGGCGGCGATTTTCCATCATCAACATCAATGTAACAACCCGACAAACTGTGCCGGTATTCCTTCGTGTCAGAAAGCGTGGTGAAAAGGGGGGATCGCGCAGAAGACGTCACGCAGCGGGCACAGGCAGACAATAAAAAACCCGCCGCAGCGGGTCAGTTATCAAATCACTCAACTTTGTCGGGATACTCGCAGAGGTCTTCAATCAGGCAGGAGCCGCAGCGCGGTTTGCGCGCCACGCAGGTGTAGCGGCCGTGCAGAATCAGCCAGTGGTGACAGTCAACCTTATAGGCAGCCGGAACCACCTTCAGCAGCTTCTGTTCCACCTCTTCCACATTCTTACCCGGCGCAAATTTCGTGCGGTTACTGACGCGAAAAATATGGGTATCAACGGCAATCGTCGGCCAGCCAAAGGCGGTATTGAGCACCACATTAGCGGTTTTACGGCCTACACCGGGCAGGGCTTCCAGCGCCGCACGATCTTCCGGCACTTCGCCGTTGTGCTGCTCCAGCAGAATGCGGCAGGTCTTAATCACATTTTCCGCTTTGCTGTTAAACAGGCCGATGGTTTTGATGTATTCCTTTACGCCATCCACGCCCAGCGCCAGCATCGCAGCGGGCGTGTTGGCCACCGGATAGAGCTTTGCGGTGGCCTTGTTCACGCTGACATCGGTCGCCTGCGCCGAGAGCAGTACCGCAATCAGCAGCTCAAACGGCGAGCTGAAGTTCAGCTCGGTGGTCGGATGCGGATTGTTCTGCTGCAGCCGGTGAAGGATTTCGGTGCGTTTGGTATGATTCACACAGGCTTCCCGACGGCGTTCTGAGGCGCAGCGGTTTCAGCCGCCTGAGCACTTAGCGCTGCACGCTGTTTCATTTTCTGATCGATCAGGTATTTGCACGCCAGCATCATGCCCAGGCCGATAAACGCGCCAGGCGGCAGCATGGCCAGCAGCATCGGTGAGTCGAAATGAACCACTTCGATACGCAGCGATTTCGCCCACGGGCCAAGCAGCTGATCGGCACCGTTAAACAGCGTGCCGCTGCCGATAATTTCGCGCAGCGAACCCAGCACCACCATGGCGCAGGTTGCGCCCATGCCGATGGCAAAGCCATCCAGCGCCGAGAGCGGGATGCTGCTTTTAGAGGCGACGGCTTCAGCACGGCCCACCACGATGCAGTTGGTCACGATCAGCGGGATAAAAATCCCCAGCGACTGATAAAGACCGTAGGCATAGGCGTTGATCAGCATCTGCACGCAGCTCACCACCGAGGCGATGATCATCACATAAATCGGGATACGGATTTCCGATGGGACCCAGCGGCGCGAGGCGGAAATAAAACTGTTGGTCAGGGTCAGCACCAGCGTGGTGGCAAGGCCTAAACCCAGCGCGTTAGTGGCGGTCGCGGTGACCGCCAGCAGCGGGCAGAGACCCAGCAGCTGCACCAGTGCCGAGTTGTTCTTCCACAATCCACCAACCAGCAGACTTTTAGCTTCACTCATTTGTGTCTCCACATGCCGGTAACGAAGAGAGTCTCTCCGGAAGCGTTTTCATCAACAGCGCGGTGCGTTTCGTCGCATTGACCACCGCGCGTGGGGTAATGGTGGCGCCGGTAAACTGATCGAAGTCACCGCCATCTTTTTTAACCGCAAAGGCTTTATCAGACGGACCCTGAACCACTTTGCCATTAAAGCTGTTGATCCAGTCAGAGATGCGCAGTTCGATCTTATCGCCCAGGCCAGGCGTTTCATGGTGTTCGATTACGCGCACGCCCAGTACTTTACCCTGGAAATCGGCACCGACCAGCATCTGTATCGCACCAGAATAGCCGTCAGGCGCCGTTGTCTCCAGTGCCGCCGCGACCGGTTTGCCACCTTTACGCGCCAGAAAGAGATGATGCGGCGCACTGTTACCCAGCGCTGTATCTGTGACAACGTAACAATCCTGCTGGATGTTGTTGTCATACAGCTCGACAGGCACCACCTGATCCAGCAGATTTTTCTGCTGTAACTGGGTCTGATGCTCTACCGTCGGTTTGGTGACCGTATTCACCACAGCGGTAGCGGCCGTGGTAATCGCGGCGAAAATCGCCAGCGTGACGCCATTTTTGCGAATCGTTTCCAGCATCGCTTAATCCTTCTGATGGCCGTAAACGCGCGGCTGGGTGTAGTAATCGATGAGCGGCACGCAGATGTTGGCAAGCAGCACAGCAAACGCCACGCCGTCAGGATAGCCGCCAAAGCTGCGGATCAGCCAGACAAGCAGGCCGATCAGCGCGCCATAGACCAGACGACCACGATTGGTGGTCGACGCGGTTACCGGGTCCGTAGCGATAAAGAACGCCCCCAGCATGGTGGCGCCCGAGAAAAGATGAATCAGCGGGCTGTTCAGTGATTCCGGTGAGAAGAACCAGCCCAGCGTGGCGCAGAACGCCAGTGACAGCAGCATAGCGGCCGGGATATGCCAGCGAATCGCACTCTTCCACAGCAGGAACAGGCCGCCCGCCAGATAACCGACGTTCACCCACTGCCAGCCGAGCCCGGCCAGCACGCCGCTGTAAATCGGCTGCGCCAGCAGATGTTCGGCACTGTGACCGGCACGTAAGCCGGTTTTAAAGGTATCCAGCGGCGTCGCCTGGCTGATGCCATCCACACCCATCTGCAATTGCTGCATGGTGTCACCCGCCAGCGTGTGGCCCTGGAACACCATGCTCAGACTGTCCATCAGGCCGGGTTTAATCGCCTGTAGCGTGTCAGGTGGCAGCCAGCTGGTCATCTGCACCGGGAAGGAGATCAGCAGCACTACATAGCCAACCATCGCCGGGTTAAACGGGTTCTGGCCCAGTCCGCCATAGAGCTGTTTGGCAATGACCACCGCGAACAGCGTACCAATCACCACCAGCCACCAGGGGGCCAGCGGCGGCAGGCTGATACCGATCAGGATGGCGGTCAGCAACGCCGAATTATCCGCCAGCGTGCTGGCAACCGGTGCTTTACGCAGACGCAGGATCGCCGCCTCGGTCAGCCAGGCGGTAAGGGTCGCCAGTAAGACCTGTAAAACGGTGCCGTAGCCAAAGAAATAACACTGTGCAGCAAAACCTGGCACCGCCGCCAGCACCACCAGCAGCATGATGTTGCCGGTACTGCGGCGGTTATGGGTATAAGGAGAACTTGCGATACGAAAAGCCATTTAATCCTCAAGCGTCGTAGACGACTGCGCTTTACGCGCTTTGGCACGGGCGATGGCGGCGGCAATAGCGGCCTTGCGCGCATCATCAGGTTGATTCAGTTCAGGTGCCTGTTCAGGTTCAGCATTGGCGTTATTTGCCTGCTCCTGCGCCTGTTCCGCTTTCTCTACTGCAAAGTGTGCGGCGGTGGCGAGCGCTGCGGCATCACGCGAAGCGGCATCGGCGTCACTTTCAGCCTGCGCCGCTTTCTTCGCTTTGGCACGGGCGATAGCGGCCTGAACGGCGGCTTTGCGTGGGTCGGTTTCCACGGCGGCGTCCGGTGCAGCTTCAGCAGCAGCGTCCGGCGCGGCGTCAGTCACGCTCTGCGACGCTGCAGTATCAGCGCTTTCAGCCTGTGCCGCTTTCTTCGCTTTGGCACGGGCGATAGCGGCCTGAACCGCGGCTTTACGTGGGTCGGTTTCAGCAGCAGCGTCCGGCACGGCGTCAGTAACGCTCTCCGATGCAGCCGGAGCCGTCACATCAGCGCCTTTCGCCTGAGCTGCTTTCTTCGCTTTGGCACGGGCGATAGCGGCCTGAACCGCGGCTTTACGCGGGTCGGTTTCAGCAGTGGCGTCCGGCAAAGCGTCAGTAACACTCTCCGATGCAGCCGGAGTCGTTGTATCAGCGCCTTCAGCCTGGGCCGCTTTCTTCGCTTTGGCGCGGGCGATAGCGGCCTGAACCGCGGCTTTACGCGGGTCGGTTTCAGTGGCAGCTTCTGTAACGCTCTCCGGTGCAGCCGTAGCCGTCGCATCAGCGCCTTCAGCCTGTGCCGCTTTCTTCGCTTTGGCACCTGCGATAGCGGCCTGTACTGCGTCTTTACGTGGATCGGTTTCGGCGGCGGCTTCTGTAACACTCATCGATGCAGCCGTAGCCGTCGCATCAGCGCTTTCCGCCTTAGCCGCTTTCTTCGCTTTGGCGCGGGCGATAGCGGCCTGAACCGCGGCTTTACGCGGGTCGGTTTCAGCAGTGGCGTCTGGTGCGGCTTCTGAAACACTCTCCGATGCAGCCGGAGCCGTCGCATGAGTGCTTTCCGCCTGAGCCGCTTTCTTCGCTTTGGCGCGCGCTACAGCGGCCTCGACGGCGGCTTTACGCGGATCGACACTGGCGTCAGCTGCTGTATCAGCCGGTGAGACTTTCTTCGCTTTTGCCCTTGCAATCGCGGCTTCAACCGCCGCTTTACGCGGATCGACTGACTGACGCGTTACCGGCTGGGTTTCAGCCTGCGCCTCAGCCTGACGCAGACGCGCCTGCGCATGGCGGGCTTCACGCTGCGCTTCAAGCGTCGCTTCATCCGGTTTAGCGGCCTGACGGGCTTTCACCCGCGCTTTGGCTGCTGCCAGCTCACTGGTATCGGTGCGGGCAACTCGCTGTTTCGCCTCTTCATGACGCGCTTCACGGGCCTGTTTTTCACGCTCCAGGCGCGCCTGACGCGCTTCGAAGCGGGCTTTGGCCTCCAGCGTGCGTTTCGCTTCCAGATCGATGGCGCGCAGTTCCGCTTTTTCCTGACGGTAATATTGCACCAGCGGGATATTACTCGGGCAGACATAGGCACAGGCACCGCATTCGATGCAGTCATCGATATGGTGGGCACGCGCTTTATCGTGATCGCCGCCCTGGCTGTACCAGTAAAGCTGCTGCGGCAGCAGTTTGGCCGGACAGGCATCGGCACAGGCGGAACAGCGTATGCAGGACTGCTCTTCGTCATTGTTGCCCATCTCACTGGCAGAGGGCGCAAGAATACAGTTGGTGATCTTCACCACCGGCACATCCAGCGATGGCAGGGTAAAGCCCATCAGCGGACCGCCCATGATCACCATCTGACGCGGCGCAGGCGTAAATCCGACCTGATGCAGCAGATGGCTGATTGGCGTGCCAAGACGACTCCAGACGTTACGCGGCTGGGCAATCGCCTCGCCGGTCAGTGTCACCACGCGTTCGGTGATCGGTTCACCGTTGATGATGGCCCGCTTAACGGCCCAGGCGGTACCGACGTTCTGCATCAGCACGCCGATATCGGTTGAGCGTCCGCCGTGTGGCACTTCCATGCCGGTCAGAATGCGGGTCAACTGCTTGGCACCGCCGGAAGGATATTTGGTCGGGATCACCCTGATTTGCAGATCGCGCTCGCTACCCAGCGCCTGTTTCAGCGCGGCGATCGCTTCAGGTTTATTATCTTCAATGCCAATCAACACCCGCTCAGCCTGTAAAACCCAGGCGAGAATGCGGCTGCCTTCCAGCACTTCGGCGGCGTAGTCCTGCATCAGGCGATCGTCAGCGGTGATGTAAGGTTCACACTCTGCCGCATTGATAATCAGGGTTTTAACCCCGCGCAGGCCGCCTTTCAGTTTGGTGGCGGTCGGGAAGCCCGCGCCGCCCAGACCCGCAATGCCCGCATCGTGAATTCGCTGCACGATGTCGGCGCGCGGATGCTGACGGTAGTCTGGCAGCGGATCGAGCGGCATCCAGCGGTCTTCACCATCCGGCGTCAGGAAGATGCAAAGTTCGGACAGGCCCGACGGGTGCGCGGTCATATGCTGACCGATATCCTCAATCACGCCAGAGGTGGGCGCATGGACCGGCAGCATGCGGCCGGTACCAAAGGTCAGGGGCTGACCGCGCAGCACTTTCTCGCCGGGCGCAACGCAGATCTCACCTTCATGGCCGATATGCTGTTTCAGCGGGATAATAAACCGGTGCGGCAGCGGCAGTTCGCTAAGCGGCGTGCCGTTGGACTGGGTTTTCATTTCCGGCGGATGGATACCGCCCTGAAAATCCCAGACCTTCTCTTTTTTCAGGAAGTTAAACAGATTAAGCATGAGTTTCTACCGGGATCACCCGTACAGGAATGGTATTCAAATCCCACTTCCAGTTAGCTGGCGTGGTGGCGACCGGACGCATTTCAATACAGTCAGTCGGGCAGGGTGCGACACAGAGATCGCAGCCGGTGCAGACATCGCTCAGCACGGTGTGCATGGCGCGGGTTGCGCCGACAATCGCATCCACCGGACAGGCCTGAATACATTTGGTGCAGCCAATGCAGTTGGCTTCGTCGATAAACGCCACAGTACGCACCGGCTCTTTTGCCGTTTCATCGCCATCAATCGGCTGCGGTTCAACGTTAAGCAGCGCAGCCAGCTTGAGCATGGTCTGTTCACCGCCCGGCGCGCATTTATTGATTGCTTCACCGTTGTTGCCGACCGCATCAGCGTAGGGACGGCAGCCAGGGTAGCCGCACTGGCCGCACTGGCTCTGCGGCAGAATGGCATCAATCTGCTCAACGATAGGGTCTTCTTCGACCTCAAAGCGGCGCGAGGCGTAACCCAGCAGGGCGCCGAACACCAGGCTCAGGGCACTTAATACGGCAACAGCAATCCAGATCGCGGTCATCAGAATTTCACCAGACCGCTGAAGCCCATAAACGCCAGCGCCATCAGGCCCGCGGTAATCAGGGCAATGGAGTTGCCTTTAAACGGGGCAGGCACATTGGCCAGCACCAGACGCTCACGCATCCCGGCGAACAGCACCATCACCAGCGAGAAGCCGATAGAGGCACTGAAACCATACAGCGCGGCCTGCATAAAGGTGTGGTTGAGGTTAACGCTCAGCAGAGGCACGCCCAGCACCGCACAGTTGGTGGTGATCAGCGGCAGGAAGATACCCAGTAAACGATAGAGCGACGGACTGGTTTTACGCACCACCATTTCGGTGAACTGTACGACGACAGCGATCACCAGGATATAGGCCATGGTGCGCAGATAGACCAGATCCAGCGGCAGCAGGATCAGATGGTTGACCAGCCACGCGCAGATAGAGGCCAGCGTAATCACGAATGTCGTGGCGAGGCCCATGCCAATCGCCGTTTCCAGTTTTTTGGAAACGCCCATAAAAGGACAGAGGCCGAGAAACTTCACTAATACGAAGTTATTCACCAGCACGGTGCCAACAAAGAGAAGCAGATAATCGGTCATTTTTTCGCCTGGGAGCCGGAAAGCGGCTTATTATCATTGATAGCGCGGCGTATCTCAACACCCGCGCCTCCCGCAAGGCGGCAGACCGCACTCAGAATTAAATTCCTGACATAACTCACAGCGTTACGGCGCGATAAAGGTGGTTTTTACCCGCTTTGAGCGTTTGAAATAGGGCGCAAATATCGCCGCCGCGAGCAGTGACAGCAGTAACGTCTGGAGAGCACGGCTATCGGCAACCGGCGTGAAGGCAAAGGTTTTCAGCGCCAGCAGCACGGTTATCAGCAGCCAGAGCAGATAGTGGCGCGGCAAACGGCGCGAGCGCTTAAAGAAAAGCCAGCTGATCCAGAGGCTGTAGGCCCAGACCGCCACGGCGGTAAGCAGCGAAATGGCCCAGTAAGAGAGCAGAGTGCTGCCGTGTGAAAACAGCGCCACACGCCATTCCGGATTAAAGAGGGGGGTCAGATACATCGCCAGCACCAGAACGGTGGTTAACAGGGTCATTATCAGCCAGGCCAGCGGCAGCAAAAGCCAGCCACCAATACGCGGCGCAGCAACCTGTTCATTCATGTGGTTATTCCTGTCTCGGGGAATCGAAGCGCAGCAGAATAACATGTCCAGAGGGGCACGCCCATCCGGACAAGGTCAGAGGTAAAGAGAGCGATTAATCAGCCGGAAATCAGACCACGTAGCGCCACACCGTTTTAGGGACACAGCCAAGATCATATAACCGTCCGCCAGAAACCAGTTCGGCACGACGATGATCGGCAGCCCGATACATATTGATGATTTCCATATCATTTGTAAGGGAGTAGTTAAGGTGATCGAAAAGCTTTTCCAGACTGTCTGAATTATTTACTTTGCGGAATTTAAGCAGGTAATCGTGCGCAGTCATCATTGCCATAACAGATAGAAGTACAAAGGAGTGCTCAGTATAGGGGGCAAGCCAGGGCTGTCCAGATCGGACGGGTTAAAAAAAGCGAAAATCAGACTAAAGCACCTTATCAGCCGCTAAAAGTCCAAATCTCCTATTTTCAATGCTGTCTCTGCCAGCCTGCCCGCGCGATGCTTTTAAACAGCGTACCAGCTCACAGATATCCATGCCGGAATGCAGCGTTAAACGCGCATCTTAAATATCATTTTTCGTCCCTTCATGCCAGCCGCTGCGTCAGTGCCTTCTTTGTGACAATTTCAGGGCAGAAAAATTAATCCTTTTGAAACCACACGCATAGAAACGTTTCGCGCCCAATCAGCACGCGTGAACGACTGTGCGGGCAATCACAAAACCCATTTTTTGTTCATCGCAGACCGGATAACCCATTTTGTACGCCTGTCTGTAATCGTTTCCAGTGACGTTAAGCATAAGCGATTCTGTTTATTACAATTATTTAACTAGCGTTGTTTTATTACTCAGCCGTTTTATCCATAACGCGCGAGCCAGCGAACCCGTCCGGCTTCACGTAACTCCTTTAAATTGCTCTGTTTTGTGAAGTGTGTCGCCATTATGCACGCTTTTTTAGTCCAGTCTAAGCAGGCTCTCTACCCTAAACAGCAAACGCCTTTCAGAGGATTAAAAACTATGTGGAAACGTTTACTTCTGACCACGCTGGTCAGCGCCGCGTTAACCGGCCCGGTGCTCGCTGCAGATATGACGGTCGGCTTCTCGCAGGTCGGTTCGGAATCTGGCTGGCGTTCGGCTGAGACCAGCGTGGCGAAAAGCGAAGCCAAAAAACGCGGAATCACCCTGAAAATCGCCGACGGGCAGCAGAAACAAGAGAATCAGATCAAGGCAGTACGTTCGTTTATTGCCCAGGGCGTTGATGCCATTTTCATCGCGCCAGTCGTACAGACCGGCTGGGAGCCGGTGCTGGAAGAAGCCAAAGACGCCAAAATCCCGGTTTACCTGCTGGACCGCGCCATCGTGGTGAAAGACAAATCGCTCTATCAGGCCGTGGTGACGGCGGACAACGTTCTGGAAGGCAAACTGATTGGCGACTGGCTGGTGAAAACCGTGGGCGACAAGCAGTGTAACGTGGTGGAACTGCAGGGCACCGTCGGGGCCAGCGTGGCAATCGATCGTAAGAAAGGCTTTGCTGAAGCGATCAGCAACCATCCAAACATTAAAGTGATCCGCTCGCAGTCCGGTGACTTTACCCGCAGCAAGGGTAAAGAGGTGATGGAGAGCTTTATCAAGGCTGAGAACAACGGCAAAAACATCTGCATGGTTTACGCACATAACGATGATATGGCGATCGGTGCCATTCAGGCGATTAAAGAAGCGGGCCTGAAACCGGGCAAAGATATTCTGACCGGCTCAATTGATGGTGTGCCGGATATCTACAAAGCGATGCTGGCAGGTGAAGCCAACGCTAACGTGGAGCTGACGCCGAACATGGCTGGCCCGGCGTTTGATGCCCTGGAGAAATTCAAAAAAGATGGCACGCTGCCACCTAAAGTCATCAAGACCGAGTCAAAGCTGTTCCTGCCTGCTGACGCGCAGACGGAGCTGGATAAGAAAAATGGTATGGGTTACTGATCCGCAGACCCGCCCCAGACCAGCCGCAGACCGCCCCCCGGGGCGGTTTTTCATGACGTAAGGCGGAGTGAGCAGAATGATGACGCAAAATGAAATACCGCTGTTATCCATCAGCGGCGTCAGCAAAGGGTTTCCCGGCGTTAAAGCGCTGAGCAATGTTTCCTTTGATATCCGCAAAGGGGAGATTATGGCGCTGCTGGGGGAAAACGGTGCTGGCAAATCGACCCTGATTAAGGTGCTGACCGGCGTTTACAGCCGTGATGCCGGCACGATTACCCTGAATGGTGAGCCGATTACCCCGCATAACACCGCGCAGGCGCAGGAGATGGGCATCGGGACCGTTTATCAGGAAGTGAATATGCTGCCGAACATGTCGGTGGCAGATAACCTCTATATTGGTCGAGAGCCGCGTCGCTTTGGTATGATCGACCGTCGCCGCATGGTGCGTGATGCCGATGCGCTGATGCGAAACTACGGGTTTGCCCTCGACGTGACACGTCCGCTGGGTCACTACTCGGTGGCGATGCAGCAGATTGTTGCCATCTGTCGCGCGGTGGATCTTTCGGCCCAGGTGCTGATCCTCGATGAGCCGACAGCCAGCCTGGATGCCAGCGAAGTCGAAATGCTGTTTACCCTGATGGCGCAGCTGAAAGCCAAAGGGATGAGCCTGATTTTTGTGACCCACTTTCTCGACCAGGTTTACCGCATTACTGACCGGATTACCGTGCTGCGTAACGGGCAGTTTATCGCCACTCGCGATACCGCCACGCTGCCGCAGATTGAACTGATTAAGCTGATGCTGGGTCGTGAGCTGCTGGAGACTGCATTACAGCGTCAGGGCAGCACGCTGCGCAGTAATCAGCCGGTGGTGTCGTTTGAAGATTACGGCAGGAAGGGGACCATCGAACCCTTTAACCTGGCGGTGCGTCCCGGTGAAGTCGTCGGCCTGGCCGGTCTGCTGGGTTCAGGCCGCACCGAGACCGCTGAAGTGCTGTTTGGTATTCGTCGGGCCGATCGCGGGACCGCGAAGATCAAAGGTAAAGTGCAGAAGATTACTAATCCGGCGAGAGCCTCGCAGCTCGGCATGGGGTTTTGCCCGGAAGATCGGAAGACGGATGGGATTATCGGCGCGGCCTCCGTTCGCGAAAATATTATTCTGGCCTTGCAGGCGCAGCGCGGCTGGTTACGGCCAATTAAGAAGCGCGAGCAGCAGGCGATTGCCGATCGTTTTATTAAGAGCCTGGGTATTCGCACGCCGCACGCCGAGCAGCCGGTGGAGCTGTTATCGGGCGGCAACCAGCAGAAGGTGTTGCTGTCGCGCTGGCTGGTGACTAAACCGCAGTTTTTAATCCTCGACGAACCGACGCGCGGCATTGATGTAGGCGCACACGCCGAGATTATCCGTTTAATTGAATCCCTCTGCGCCGATGGTCTGGCGCTGCTGGTGATCTCCTCTGAACTCGAAGAGCTGGTCGGTTATGCCGATCGGGTGTTGATCATGCGCGATCTGAAGCAGGTGGCCGAAATTCCGCTGGAGCAGCTTTCGGTGGCGTCGATCGTCAATGCTATCGCGGACGGAGGAGCTAAACATGTTTGAGTCTCCTATGACATCTGAAAAACCTCCACGTCGTAAGCTGAAGTTCCCGCCAGGGATGCCGCAAATTGCCGCGCTGCTGCTGGTGCTGCTGATCGACAGTCTGGTAGCCAATAACTTTTTTGCCGTGCACCTGCAGGATGGGCGTCTGTTCGGTAGCCCGATCGATATTCTTAACCGTGCGGCCCCGGTTGCCCTGCTGGCGATTGGCATGACGCTGGTGATCGCGACCGGCGGCATCGATCTTTCCGTCGGGGCGGTGATGGCGATAGCGGGCGCGACCGCCGCCACACTGACCGTCGCCGGACACGGTGTGCCGTTTATTATTCTCTGCACGCTGGGAACCGGTTTAGCCTGTGGTTTGTGGAATGGGGTGCTGGTGGCGCTGCTGCGTATTCAGCCGTTTGTTGCCACGCTGATTCTGATGGTCGCCGGGCGCGGTATCGCGCAGCTGATTACGCAGGGGCAGATTGTGACGTTCGACAGTGACAGCCTTGGCTGGTTTGGTAACGGCTCGCTGTGGATGTTGCCGGTGCCGGTCTGGATCACGCTGGTGGTGGCGCTGGCGGTCTGGCTGCTGACGCGCAAGACCGCGCTGGGTCTGTTTATCGAAGCGGTGGGGATTAACCTGCGTGCGGCCCGCAACGCGGGGGTAACCGGCTGGCTGGTGGTGATGTCGACTTATGCGATCAGTGGCGTCTGTGCCGCCGTTGCGGGTCTGATTGTCGCGGCCGATATTCGCGGCGCGGATGCCAATAACGCCGGTTTATGGCTGGAGCTGGATGCGATTCTCGCCGTGGTGATTGGTGGTGCATCGCTGATGGGTGGCCGCTTTAATCTGGTGTTGTCGCTGATTGGCGCACTGATTATTCAGTCGATGAATACCGGGATTCTGCTCTCCGGCTTCCCGCCGGAGCTGAATCAGGTGGTGAAAGCGGTGGTGGTGATGTGTGTGCTGTTGCTGCAGTCACCGCGCTTTATTGCGATGTTGAAACGGAGACGCCCGACATGATTAAACGTCATCTTCCGCTGATGATCACGCTGCTGGTGTTTGTGGCGGGTTACCTGTTTTGTCTGAGTCAGTTCCCGGGCTTTGCCTCAACCCGGGTCATCTGCAATATCCTGACCGATAACGCCTTCCTCGGGATTATCGCCGTCGGCATGACCTTTGTGATTTTGTCGGGTGGTATCGATCTGTCGGTTGGCGCGGTGATCGCCTTTACCGGCGTTTTTCTGGCGCGGGCAATTGGTGATTTCCATATCAATCCCTTGCTGGCGTTTGCGCTGATTCTGTCACTGGGTGCGCTGTTCGGTGCCATGATGGGCTGGCTGATTGATGCCCTGAAGATCCCGGCCTTTATCATTACGCTGGCGGGGATGTTTTTCCTGCGCGGCTGTTCTTATCTGGTGTCCGAGAATTCGATTCCCATCGATCATCCGTTTTACACCCTGCTGTCCAGTCTGGCGTGGAAAGTGCCGGGCGGAGGGCGTCTCAGTCTGCTGGCGGTGATTATGCTGGTGGTGGTGTTAGGCGGGATTATTCTGGCGCACCGTACGCGGTTTGGTAACCGGGTTTACGCCATCGGCGGCAATATGACATCGGCTCAGCTGATGGGCGTTTCGACCCGAGCCACAACCATCAAGATTTATATGCTTTCCACCACGCTGGCGACGCTGGCTGGCATCGTGTTCTCGATCTATACCTCGGCAGGATATGCGCTGGCCGGGCTGGGTGTGGAGCTGGATGCGATTGCGTCGGTGGTGATCGGTGGCACGTTGCTGTCGGGTGGTGTTGGGACGGTGCTGGGCACGCTGTTTGGTGTGTTGATTCAGGGGCTGATCCAGACCTGGATTAACTTTGACGGCACGTTGAGTTCGTGGTGGACCAAGATCGCCATCGGGATTCTGCTGTTCGCATTTATCGCGCTGCAGCGGTTACTGACGGTGATCTGGGATCGTCAGCAGAACGCACCGGTTAAGCGAATCCCTGGCTGAATAAATGGCTGAATGGCGGCTCTCAGGAGCCGCCATTTATTGTGCCAGATGCAGCACCATCACCGTGACGTCTTCACCCGCTACCTGCCGCTGTTCCACCGCCCGCCATCCTGAACGCTGATAGTATGCCTGTTGATCGGGGGTATAGAGCCAGAGCTCGCCAATCTGCTGTTGTTTTGCCCGGGCAATCGCCTGCTGGATCAAGGCTTTCGCCACGCCCCGGCCCCGGAATTTTTTATCCGTCACCACTTCGCCAATCCAGTATTCCCTTGCCGCGATGTCGTCCAGTTCAAAACGGATGACGCTACAGGTCGCGATAACCTTTTCGCCGTCCGATGTGGCGACGAGGGTAAATTCCGACGAGCCGGTCTGATTCCGTTTTGTTAAACGCGTAAGGAGAGTGGGCTGATCCGACCATGCAGGGAGATGTGACCATTCTGTATGCAGCAGTTGTGCAGTTTGTGAGGCGTAGTCGGGATGCTGGTTCAGATCGGCAATTTGCATGGCGCTTTAACCTTTTTTTATCAGGTATATAGCAATACAGGCTGGTGGAGGAAAGTGCAAGATGATGAAAGAGTTGAGTTTTAGCAAAGAGACCGGTGCTCTTATGTATTACCGGGAAAACAATCGCTATGGGACTCAGGTGTAAGGTCAGGAAAGGTATGCCTGATCGCAAAGGGTTCCCGCATCCATGCGGATCGGCCGCGCCATCCCTGGCGCGGACGCTTTGCTCTTCAGGCATACCATTCCTTCCCGGTTGGGCTTGATCATTGCTGTAATTAAACGTGCGAACGCAAAGTTGAGATTAAGCAGGCTAAAATCAGCAGTGAAGTAAGGCGTCTGGTACATGAGATTTTTAATTGCTGCCAGGAATGGTCGGAGCCTTAAAACAAATCGCTCAGGTGCCACAAAAAGGAGGGGATGACGGGTAGTGGAGTAAAGCGTCCGCCGCAGGAGGTTTTGCTTACAGACTAGATGTTTTGAACTTTGAAAATTTTCGCTCAGGTATCACAAAAAGGAGGGGATGGCGGGCAGTGGAGTAAAGCGTCCGCCGCATGGACAAAAACGCCGGGAGCGTTTTTGAACAACGCGAAGCGTTGGCCCGCTTGCGGGCGAGCCTCATGGATGAGGCGAGTAGTCCGGCGGCCGAGCCTACAGGGATGTATTTACGGCGACTTTACGGAACGCCCGCCATTCCCGACTGAATAGCACTTATTTTCTAAAAAACGGCACTTTATCAATCCTGAAGCAGTATCTTTTCAGAACCCCTAAAGCGCCGCTTAATCACCTATTAACGTTTCAACCGGTAATACGCTTCATTCCAGCGCAGCGCATCTTTAAACGCTGGCAAGGTGGTGTGCTCATCAATCACCAGCACTTCGATATCGTTCATCTCACCGTACAGATACATATCCTCAAGCGTGAGCGCCTGACTGAACACGGTATGGTGCGCACCGCCGCCCAGAATCCACGCTTCGGAAGCGGTCGCCAGTGAAGGCTGCGCTTTCCACAGTGCGCGAGCAACCGGCAACTTCGGCAGCGGTTTTGGCTGCTCGATAGCATCCACCACGTTAACCAGCAGACGGAAACGGTCACCCATATCAATCACGCTGGCGTTAACCGCGCGACCCGCTGGTGTTGAGAAAATCATACGCGCCGGGTCGGCTTTATCGCCAATGCCGAGGAACTGCACATCAATCAACGGCTTCTCTTCAATGGCGATCGACGGACAGACTTCCAGCATGTGCGAGCCCAGCACCAGATCGTTGCCCGGTGAGAAGTGATAGGTGTAATCCTCCATAAATGAGGTGCCACCTTTACGGTCGCCAGCCAGCACTTTGAAAATGCGCAGCAGCGCAGCGGTTTTCCAGTCACCTTCGCCGGCGAAGCCATAACCCTGACCCATCAGACGCTGAACCGCCAGACCGGGCAACTGTGTCATGCCGTGCAGCGTCTGGAAGTTAGTGGTAAAAGCGTGGCAGCCTTCCGCTTCCAGGAAACGCTTCAGACCCAGCTCAATGCGCGCGGCATCCAGCACGTTCTGACGTTTTTCGCCGCCAGATGCAGCAACATCGGTAAAGCGATACAGGCTTTCGTACTCGTCGATCAGCGCATTTACGTCGCCATCGCTGACGCCATTGATCACCTCAACCAGATCGCCTACACCCCAGCCATTCACTGAATAGCCGAACTGAATCTGTGCGGCAACCTTATCGCCTTCGGTCACGGCCACTTCACGCATGTTGTCGCCAAAACGGGCGACTTTCAGCTGCTGGCTGGCCTGTTTTGCCAGCGCTGCACGCATCCAGTTACCCAGACGCTGCTGACTGGCGCTATCTTTCCAGTGACCGGTCACCACGCTGTGCTGCAGGCCCATGCGCGCGCCGATGAAACCGAACTCACGGCCGCCGTGCGCGGTCTGGTTCAGGTTCATAAAGTCCATGTCCATGCTGTCCCACGGGATCTCCGCATTGAACTGGGTATGGAATTGCAGCAGCGGCTTATTTAGCACGCTCAGGCCGCCAATCCACATCTTTGCTGGAGAGAAAGTATGCAGCCAGGTAATGATCCCGGCGCACTGCTTGTCATAGTTGGCGTCGCGACACAGGGCCAGCGCTTCATCCGGTGACTTCACCAGCGGTTTCAGCTCCAGACGCACGGGTAAACCGGCCTGATTCAACCCCTCAACGACCTGACGTGCATTCTGTTCAACCTGGCGTAACGTCTCCGGCCCATAGAGGTGCTGCGTGCCGATGACAAACCACACGCTGTAACTGTTTGACTGTTCCATAAAACCACTCCTTTACTTAGCGCCTACCTTAGCAGGCTAATTTATTTGTCAGTCTGAACCCGGGCAGTGCTCACACAGGCTGCTTTAGCAACCTGAACGCCCTGAAGTGCGGCCCTGAAGGGGCGAGCACAGCGAGTAATCCTCACGTACTCCGTGTACGCTGGCTGTTTCGCGCTGTCCGTGTCCAGACTGCCTGCAACAATTACGCCTGTTGGGCCAGGCTCGTAGCGGAAGCGGGGCGGGCGGCGTATTGCGGTTCTGCCGTCACGCACCATTGTTGATAGCGTTGATAAAGTTGTTGATAGCGTGCGACGCGCGCCGGATCGGGCTGCAGCGTCACGGCAATCGGGCTGGCCATGACCTGCTGTGCATCGGGCACGCTGGCGTGAACACCGGCGGCGACGGCGGCGAAAATGGCCGCACCCAGCGCACAGCACTCGTCAGAGGCGACGATATCCAGTGGCCGGTTCATCACATCGCAGCAGGCCTGCATAATCGCCGGAGATTTCCGCGCAATGCCGCCGAGGGTCAGAATGCTCTCGACCGGGATCTGCTGCTGCTCGAAACACTCCATAATGGCGCGTGCGCCAAACGCGGTTGCCGCGACCAGACCGCCAAACAGCGCGGGTGCATCGGTGCCCAGATTCAGGTCGGTAATTACCCCTTTCAGACGCTGATTGGCGTTTGGCGTGCGGCGACCGTTAAACCAGTCCAGCACCACCGGCAGATGGTCGAGCTGCGGATTGGCGGCCCAGGCTTCGGTCAGATCTTTAATCAGGTTTTTCTGCATCTCCGCCAGCTGAGGCTTCAGCTCCGGATGCTGCTGCGCCGCCAGCTGTAAAGGCCAGCCCAGTAAACGGCTGAACCAGGCGTAGATATCACCAAAGGCAGACTGACCGGCCTCCAGCCCGATAGCGCCGGGCACGACGCTGCCATCGACCTGACCACAGATGCCTTTAATATCGCGATCGCCGACCTTTTCTGTGTCAGCAATCAGGATGTCGCAGGTGGAGGTGCCGATCACTTTCACCAGCGTATAAGGTTTAGCTCCGCCACCGACTGCGCCCATATGGCAGTCAAATGCGCCACCGGAAAGCGTGACGGTCTGCGTCAGGCCCAGACGCTGCGCCCACTCGGGGCTGAGCGTGCCGACCGGCAGATCCGCGGTCCAGGTCTCTGTGAATAACGGGGAGTCGAGCTGCTGGGTTAACAGCGGGTCGAGTGCATTAAGGAAATCGACATCGGGCAGGCCGTTCCAGTCGCCGTGCCACAGCGCTTTATGCCCGGCCGCACAGCGACCACGGCGCAGCTTATCTGGCGCGGTCGTGCCGCTTAACAGGGCAGGTACCCAATCGCACAGCTCGACCCAGGAAACGGCGGCCTCACGCACGGCCGCATCTTCACGTGACACGTGCAGAATCTTGGCCCAGAACCACTCCGAAGAATAAATGCCGCCGATATAGCGGCTGTAATCCTGGAAGCGGCCGCTGTGGCACAGCTGATTAATCTCTTCGGCTTCTTCTATCGCCGTGTGATCTTTCCACAACACAAACATCGCGTTGGGGTTCTCCGCAAACTCCGGGCGCAGCGCCAGCACGTTGCCGTCGCGGTCGATGGGCGCCGGGGTTGAACCGGTGCTGTCAACGCCAATGCCGATCACGGCGGCGCGTTGATCGTCGCTCAGTGCATTCAGCACGCCGAGCAGCGCCTGCTCCATGGCGTCGATGTAATCCTGTGGATGGTGACGAAAACGGTTCATGTGCGGATCGCTGTATAAGCCCTGCTGCCAGCGCGGGTAGCTGCACACCGCACTCTGCAGCTCTTTGCCGCTATGACAATCCACGGCCAGCGCACGCACCGAATCACTACCAAAGTCTAGCCCAAGTGTGATGGCTCCAGCACGCATCGGAATCTCCTGTAGTTAGTTAACTCCTGTATCCTGGGTTCAGCGCGCCGGAACAGTTAGTCATCGCTGGCTGACAATATGCACTTTTCTGTCATCGGCAGTGATTTTGTGATCCATTGCAAAAGTTACGCTCCGGTTAAATTTGCTGAATATATGGATCATTTTGTCGTGATTTTAATGTGTGATACCGCTCTACATTTTTCTTCGCTAATACCGCTAAAACTAGCCCAGCGTCTGGACAGTCTGTCAGCACATGCCAGCCTAACGCACTGATTTATGGCTGTACCCACATAAGAAAATTAACTGGTAGCGTTTACACCGATTCGTTATTAGCAGCGAAAAATAACCTGGTACCGGAGAGCATCATGCATAAATTCACTAAAGCATTCGCGGCCATCGGCCTGGCAGCGGTTATGTCACAATCCGCTATCGCCGAGACCATGAAGCTGGGTTTTTTAGTCAAGCAACCAGAGGAACCCTGGTTCCAGACTGAATGGAAATTCGCCGACAAAGCGGGCAAAGATCTTGGCTTTGATGTCATCAAAATTGCCGTGCCGGATGGTGAAAAAACCCTGAATGCCATCGACAGCCTGGCGGCCAACGGCGCGAAAGGTTTTGTCATCTGTACCCCCGATCCGAAACTCGGCTCGGCCATCATGGCGAAAGCACGTGGCTACGGTCTGAAAGTCATCGCCGTGGATGACCAGTTCGTCACCGCCAAAGGCAAGCCAATGGACACCGTGCCGCTGGTGATGATGGCGGCTACTAAAATTGGTGAGCGCCAGGGTCAGGAACTCTATAAAGAGATGCAGAAACGCGGCTGGGATGTAAAAACCACCGGCGTGATGGCGATAACCGCGAACGAACTTGATACCGCACGTCGTCGTACCGGCGGCTCAATGGACGCGATCAAAGCCGCAGGCTTCCCGGCAGCCCAGATCTACCAGGTTCCCACCAAATCTAACGATATCCCTGGCGCATTTGACGCCGGTAACTCCCTGCTGGTTCAGCATCCTGAAGTCAAACACTGGCTGGTTGTCGGCATGAACGACAACACCGTGCTGGGCGGCGTACGTGCCACCGAAGGACAGGGCTTCAAAGCGGCTGACGTCATCGGCATCGGCATCAACGGCGTCGATGCCATCAGTGAACTGTCAAAAGACAAAGCGACCGGCTTCTACGGTTCGCTGCTGCCAAGCCCGGATATCCACGGCTACAAAAGCAGCCAGATGCTCTACAACTGGGTCAGCAAAGGTGAAGAGCCACCGAAATTCACCGAAGTTACCGATGTGGTGCTGATTACCCGTGACAACTTCAAAACTGAACTGGCGAAAAAAGGACTGATGTAACCCTGAGCCTGTCGGGCTGTCCGCAGCCCGGCATCCTTAATAGCCGATTTCGCGCCGCCCGCCCTGACAGGCCGGTGGCGCGAAAGAGTGAGGACCAACATGAACACTGATTCAGCATTTCTGTCGTTTCATGGCATCAGTAAAACCTTCCCTGGCGTGAAAGCGTTGCAGGATATCTCCTTTGACTGCCGGGGCGGTGAAGTCCATGCGCTGATGGGCGAGAACGGCGCAGGCAAATCGACGCTGTTAAAAATACTCAGCGGCAGTTATCAGCCGAGCGGCGGTGAGATTCGTATTAAAGGCAAGCCGATGAGCTTTCAGCGCACCACAGATGCGCTGGACGCGGGCGTCGCCATTATTTACCAGGAACTGCATCTGGTGCCGGAAATGAGCGTGGCGGAGAACATCTACCTCGGTCAGATTCCGCACAAACATGGGCTGGTCAATCGTAAGCTGATGCGCTTTGAGGCGGGCCTGCAGCTGAAAAATCTCGGCATGGATATCGACCCTGATATGCCGCTGAAATACCTGTCGCTGGGGCAGTGGCAGATGGTAGAGATTGCCAAAGCGCTGGCGCGTAACGCGCGCATTATCGCCTTTGATGAGCCAACCAGCTCGCTGTCGGCGCGTGAAATCGACAACCTGTTCCGCGTTATCCGTCAGCTCCGCGAGGAGGGCCGGGTGGTGCTTTACGTTTCACACCGCATGGAAGAGATCTTCGCCCTCAGTGACGCCATCACCGTCTTTAAAGATGGCCGCTACGTGCGGACCTTTACTGACATGGCTAACACCCATCACGACGATCTGGTGCAGGCGATGGTGGGCCGTAACCTGGGTGATATCTATGGCTACTCACCACGCGCTAAAGGCGACGTGCGGCTTGAACTGGACAAGGTCGAAGCAAAGGGCGTGCGGACGCCGATTTCGCTGAAAGTCCATGCTGGTGAAATCGTCGGGCTGTTTGGACTGGTCGGAGCCGGACGCAGTGAACTGCTGAAAGGGTTATTTGGCGGCACGCGGCTGCGTGGCGGTCAGGTGATTCTGGACGGCAAACCGCTGCCGCTGCGCGAACCCATCGACGCTATCCGTGCGGGCATCATGCTTTGCCCGGAAGACCGCAAAGCCGAGGGCATTATTCCGGTGCATTCGGTGCGCGACAACATCAACATCAGCGCCCGTCGTCACAATCTTACCGCCGGTTGCCTGATTAAAAATGGCTGGGAAAACAAAAACGCAGACAGCCATATCCGCTCACTGAACATCAAAACGCCCAGCGCCGACCAGCTGATCATGAACCTCTCCGGCGGTAACCAGCAGAAGGCGATTCTGGGACGCTGGCTCTCCGAGGATATGAAAGTGATCCTGCTGGATGAGCCTACGCGCGGCATCGATGTCGGTGCCAAACATGAAATTTATAACCTGATTTATCAGCTGGCGAACCGGGGCATTGCGGTGCTGTTCGCCTCCAGCGATTTACCGGAAGTCATGGGCCTGGCCGATCGCATCGTGGTGATGCGTGAAGGTGCCATAGCCGGTGAACTGCTGCACGACGACGCCACGGAGCAGCAGACGCTGAGCCTGGCGATGCCCAAAACCACTCAAGCGGCCGCCGTGGCCTGACAGGAGATCATCATGGCTTCATCCACGACCTCAAATACGCCGCAGCCCGCTTCACGCGGCGGCCTGCAGTTAGGTCGCATCTGGGACAACTTCGGCATGCTGGTTGTCTTTGCGCTGCTGTTTATTGTCTGTGCGATTTTTGTGCCGAACTTTGGTTCATTTATCAATATGAAAGGCTTAGGGCTGGCGATGTCGATGTCCGGCATGGTCGCCTGCGGCATGCTGTTCTGTCTGGCCTCCGGGGATTTTGACCTGTCGGTTGCGTCCGTTATCGCCTGCGCGGGTGTGGTGACCGCCGTGGTGATCAACATGACCGAAAGCCTGTGGATTGGTGTGGTAGCCGGTCTGGTGCTCGGCATGATCACCGGCTTTATCAACGGCTTTGTGATTGCCCGACTCAAGATCAATGCGCTGATCACCACGCTGGCGACCATGCAGATCGTGCGCGGCCTGGCCTATATCTTCTCGGACGGTAAAGCGGTCGGAATTGAAGATGAGCGCTTCTTTGAGCTGGGCTTTGCCAACTGGCTTGGCGTGCCAGCACCCATCTGGCTGACCCTGGCGACCATGCTGATCTTCGGTTTCCTGCTCAACAAAACCACTTTTGGCCGTAATACCCTGGCGATTGGCGGCAATGAAGAGGCGGCGCGACTGGCCGGTGTGCCGGTGGTGCGAACCCGCATCATCATCTTCATTCTTTCCGGGCTGGTTTCGGCGGCGGCAGGCATCATCCTGGCGTCACGTATGACCAGCGGTCAGCCCATGACCTCCATCGGCTATGAGCTGGTGGTGATTTCTGCCTGCGTACTGGGCGGCGTGTCGCTCAAGGGCGGCATCGGCAAGATTTCCTACGTGGTGGCAGGGGTATTAATTCTTGGCACCGTCGAGAATGCGATGAATTTATTGAATATCTCGCCATTCTCACAGTATGTGGTGCGCGGTCTGATACTGTTAGCTGCGGTGATTTTTGACCGTTACAAACAGAAAAAAGCCTGACTGATGGAGCCGTTGGCCCGCAGAAGCAAACGCCTCTGCGGGCTATCCGAACACTAACAGACTGAGTGAGGTCACTATGTATCACCGCGAATTACCGGCCGAGCAGCAAAACCCCTTGTTGCCGGGCTATTCATTCAATGCCTGGCTGGTGGCGGGGCTGACGCCCATCACCGCTGATGGCCCGCTCGATTTCTTTATCGATCGCCCGCACGGCATGAAAGGCTACATTCTGAACCTCACCATTAAAGGCAAAGGGCGGGTATTCGACGGCGAGCGGGCATTTGACTGCGAACCGGGCGAAATGCTGCTGTTTCAGCCAAAAACCGCTCACTACTATGGCCGCGCGCCGGACAGCCCGCAGTGGTTCCACCGCTGGGTCTATTTCCGTCCGCGCGCCTACTGGCACGACTGGCTGCGCTGGCAGGATGAGCAGGAGGGCGTGGGACGACTGCTGCTGCCGGAATCGCTGCGCGGTGAATTTGACCGCCTGTTTGCCAGTATCGAACAGACCCACAACTCCGGCCGGCGCTTTGCGGAAGAGCTGGCAATGAACCTGCTGGAACGGCTGCTGCTGCGTGCCGTTGAAGAGGATCCGCGCAGCCATCAGTTGATCCGCGACCCGCGCGTCATCGAAGCCTGTCAGTATGTCACCAACCATCTCGCCAGCGAGGTCAAGATTGAAGAGGTGGCGCGTCACGTCTGCCTGTCACCGTCGCGACTGGCGCACCTGTTCCGCGAGCAGATGGGTGTCAACCTGCTGCGCTGGCGTGAAGATCAGCGCGTTATCCGCGCGAAACTGCTGCTGCAGACCACTCAGGAACCGATCGCCTCGGTAGGGCGTGAAGTGGGTTACGACGACCAGCTTTACTTCTCACGGGTATTCCGCAAGCGTGTTGGCGTCAGTCCAAGCGACTTCCGCCGCCGCAATCAGGACGCGCACGACAGCCTGGCGGCGCAGACGGCCTGGCCCCTGGCGCGAAGTGCTATCTCTTAGTTTTTTCGGGGGATTCCGCCTTGTCCTCACCTGGTTAATAGTCTTAAATCAATCAGGTTATCAACTAAGAGCCTGCCAGGCAGGCTCTGAGAGGAATCCAAATGAGCGATAAATTACGTGTTGGTCTGATCGGCTACGGTTTTGCCAGTAAAACGTTTCATGCTCCGCTGATTGCGGGAACGCCGGACGTCGAACTGGCCGCCATTTCCAGTAGCGATGCCAGCAAAGTCCACGCCGACTGGCCTGCCGTGAAGGTGGTGGCCGATCCTCAGGCGCTGCTGGACGACCCGACTCTGCAATTGATTGTTATTCCTACCCCTAATGACACCCACTTCCCGCTGGCTAAAGCGGCGCTGAATGCCGGTAAACATGTGGTGGTCGATAAGCCGTTTACCGTGACGTTGTCACAGGCGCGCGAGCTGGATGCGCTGGCGAAAGCCAAGGGGCTGCTGCTGTCGGTATTCCATAACCGCCGCTGGGACAGCGATTTCCTGACGCTGAAATCCCTGCTTGAAGCGGGCTCTCTGGGTGAAGTGCGTTATTTCGAATCGCATTTTGACCGTTTCCGTCTGGAAGTGCGCAATCGCTGGCGTGAAATGAAGGGCGCAGGCAGCGGAATCTGGTATGACCTGGGGCCGCATCTGCTGGACCAGGCGCTGCAGCTGTTTGGCCCGCCGGTCGCCATCAATGTCGATCTGGCTGAAATGCGTCCGGGCGCGCAGACTACCGACTACTTCCACGCCACCCTGACCTATCCGCAGCGCCGCGTAGTGCTGCACGCCAGCATGCTGGTGGCGGCAGAATCCGCCCGTTACACCGTCCACGGCACGCGCGGCAGCTACGTTAAATATGGTCTGGATCCGCAGGAAGATCGCCTGAAGTCGGGCGACTTCCCGCCGCAGGAGGACTGGGGCTATGACATGCGCGACGGCACGCTGACGCTGGTTGATGGCGACGCCCTGACCGAAACCACGCAGCTGACCCAGCCGGGCAACTATCCTGCTTACTATGCGGGCATCCGCGATGCCATTGCCGGACGCGGTAATAATCCGGTGACGGCGGAAGAGGCGATTCAGGTGATGGAGCTGATCGAACTGGGTCTGCAATCCGCCGAGAAACGCCAGACGCTGTCGCTGAAGCGCGTTTAATGGGTGAGAGCTTACCGCAGTAAGCAAAAAGCGATTAAATAGTTTAATTCGCAGGGAACGCGGTCAGAAGAGGAAAGCGTCCCGCGCCAGGACGGCGCGGGCCGAGCCTGCCAGGGATGGCGGCTTTTGCGTCTTTCCGATCTGACCGTGTTCTTTGCGCAGTCTCGGTCCTGCAGCGAAGGTGTCAGACCTCGCACACGCACTATAAAAACGGGCCGGATATCCGGCCCGTTTTTTATGGCTGCAACGAGCGGATTACTGCACGCGGGCGCGAATAGCCGCTTTCTCAGCGTCGCTGAGGAAGGCAATGGTCAGACCATTTTCCTGCGCCTGACGGATCTGCGCGGCACTCAGGCCGGCAGCCGGTGCGGCATGATGATACTCATGCGCCAGTTCAATGCCCTGAACCGCCGGATCATCAGTATTGATGGTCGCCAGAATGCCATGCTCCAGGAAGGTCTTCAGCGGATGCTGCCCCAGTGAAGGCACGGTGCTGGTCTGGATATTGGAGGTCAGGCAGGATTCAATACCAATATGGTGCTCCGCCAGGAAATCCATCAGCGCGCGATCCTCAATCGCTTTCACGCCGTGACCGATACGCTCAGCGCCGAGCTCACGAATCGCCTGCCAGATGCTCTCCGGACCGGCCGCTTCGCCCGCATGCACGGTAACCCGGAAACCAGCATCGCGCGCCTGGGTAAAGTGACTCAGGAACTCGCTGCCCGGGAAGCCCAGCTCATCACCCGCCAGATCGACCGCGGTGATGTGATCGCGATGGGCCAGTAAACCTTCCAGTTCGGCAAGGCAGGCATCTTCGCCAAAGGTACGGCTCATAATCCCAATCAGACGCACGTCGATATCGTGCTGCTGACGGCCAGCGCGTACCCCGTCAATGACTGCTTCAACCACACCGGCAATCGGCAGGTTGTGGGTCATCGCCATATAACCGGGCGAAAAACGCAGTTCAGCATAATGAATGCCCGCGCGCGCGGCATCTTCAACATTTTCCTGCGCAATGCGGCGGCAGGCATCCAGATCGCCCAGCACTTTCACGCCCCAGTCGAGTTTCTGCAAGAAGCTCACCAGATCAGGTTCATTCTGGCCGACCTGCACATGCGGACGCAGCGTCTCCAGCGTTGAGGCGGGCAGGGCAAGATTAAACTGGCGGCCTAAATCGAGAATGGTTTGTGCACGAATGTTGCCATCAAGGTGGCGGTGAATATCAGTCAGAGGAATTTTAGAATCGATCATGGCGCACTCGCTGAGTTGTCGGTGAAGTGCAGAGCATTATAAAAATATCTTGCGCAACAGCGCCAGCTATTTGCGCAACAGCCGCGCCGGATGCTGCTTAATTACCCATAACCGGTGGGCAAATCAGCGTTCAGGCATAAAAAAAGCGACCCGAAGGTCGCTATAGATGGACGACAGCGCTTACTGCGGCATGCCTTCGCTGGTCGGCATACCCAGCATATAGCGGGACATAAACTGTTCCAGCGTCATCTTGTCGCCGTTCATGTTCACCTGACCATTAGCATACTGCAGGCTGGTCACGATGTTGTTATCCTGCTGCTGAGTCAGGCGGAACATCTGACCCATCGCTGCCAGACCTTTCACCTGCTGATCCGCCAGCTTCTGGGCGTCATCCGCCTGATAACCTTCAGCCAGGCCCACTTTGTGCATGGTTTCGGTTGCCATCGGCATATTGATCACCAGCTTGCTGTCCAGGCTTTTCAGTACCCGGTCAACCATAGCGCTCAGAGTCTGGGCTTCACCGGTGACGGCTGACGGGTCGTTGAAGCTGGCCGTCAGATTAAAGGTGCTTTCACCTTTGTCATTCTTCCAGCTCAGCGGAGCAATGCTGATGGATGGCGAGCCTTTCAGCAGCAAAGGCAGATTGGCCATCAGAATCTGATGCACGCCTGCCTGATAGCGAATAGGATCTTCCGCAACGCCAGGCTGTGTCAGCAGCTCCTGCATCTGCGCGTTGTAACGATCGGAGAAGGCTTTGACCGCCTGCGCATCAAACTGTGACAGCTTCATCTTCAGCGCAGCCTGACCGAAGTCCTGCTTCTGCAGCTGAACGCTTTCCACTTTGTAATCAATATCGCCGCCAATTTTACCGGCGCTGTTATCGAAAGAGGAGGTGCCTTTCATTTTATGCAGCGTCAGGGCGTCCTGACCATTGATGCTGGCATTCACCTTCTCAATGTCCACCGACTGATCGCCGATGCGCACGCCTTCCGGGCTGAGATGCGTGTTGCCGCTCAGTTTCAGACCATTAACAGTGAACAGTACCGGCTGGCCCATCTCGTTTTTACTGGTCAGCGCGAGGCTATCCACATCGCTGTCCAGCGACACTTTATCGCCTTTATTATCGGCGCTGACGTTGAAGGTGCCGCCATTGGTGGCAAAACGCTCGCCGGTTTGCGCATTCTGATAGTCAACCGGCAGGACACGCAGCGCGGTATCGGTAGCGCCGCTGTAACCAATGCGGGTATCTGCGTTAATCAGCGATTTATTGCCGGTCAGCTCAAACAGCTTCTTCACCGCATCGGTGTTAGCCAGCTCGGTATGAACAGATGCCATGCTCGGGATCAGGTTGAAATGCTTCAGCTGCGCAAACGGGAAAGGGCCATGACCGATGGTTTCATTCAGGATGATGCTCTGACCCGGCTTCAGCAGCGGGTTATCTTCCGTCTGCGAATTGGCCTGAACCACCAGATTCACCTTACTGCTGAACACGCCGCGCTGATAGTCCTGATAGCTGATCTTCAGTCGGCTGTTAGGGGCATAAGCGTTCAGCTGTGCATTGGCGTTCTGCACCAGCTCATCCCTGTGGCTTTCAATTTGCTTGCCGGTGAACCACGCCGCGCCAGTCCAGACTACGCCCAGTGCGATGATGACACCTACGGCAACATTGGTCTTTTTCATTGCTGATTCGTCCTTATCCTTGAGTCCGCTTATGCCGCAGGTTTACCCCAGCGACCGAAGAAAAACGCCCGCAGGCGTTTAAAAGCTAATAGGTTGAAATAATAGCAGTTAACAGAGATTCCGTCAGCCGCTCTACCCTAAGTCGTTAAATACCCGCGCCAGCCGGCCCGTACCGGCGACTGTTAGCGGCGATTCGCTGGCGGCAATGAAGCAGGATTCACCCGGTTTCAGCGTCAGTTGCTGATCGTCTTTGGCGATAACCGCCTGGCCTTCGATGCAGAACAGCAGGGCGGCGCTCTGCTGCGCCAGCGATTGCGGTTCTGCGTTCAGGTTATGGATGGCAAAGGCAAAATCTTCCACCGGAATCGGAAAGCGCTGCGCATGACCCTGTTGCTCTGGCTCCGTCAGCAGCGAGCTGGCAGGTTTTTCATCAAACTTCAGGTTGGCCATCAGCTCGTCGATATCGATATATTTCGGGGTTAAACCGGCCCGCAATACGTTATCAGAGTTGGCCATCACCTCCAGCGCCACGCCTTTCAGATACGCGTGCGGGGTTTCCGCGTAGAGGAACATCGCCTCGCCGGGCTGCAGGGTGATGACATTCAGCAGCAGCGGTGAAAACAGGCCGCTGTCGTCAGGGTATTCAGCCGCAATCATGCGGATGGTTTCCCACGGCTCGCCCTGCTGCGCATCAAGCGCGGATTTCAGCACGCCCAGCGCCAGCGATTTCGCTTCACCCTCCAGTGACAGCAGGGTGGAGAACAGCGCAGCAAGTGTCTCCTGATCGGGATGTTGCAAAAAATGGGCAATCTGAGGATGTGCACCCGCAACCGGCTCCAGCAGGGAGACCATCTGCGTCAGCGTGCGAAAGCCATTCATTGCCTGGAACGGCGTCAGCGCATAGACCAGCTCCGGCTTGTGGTTTGCATCTTTGTAGTTGCGCTCGGCGGCTGTCAGCGGAATTCCCGCTGCATTCTCACGGGCAAAGCCCACTTCGGCCGCACGTTTGCTGGGATGGACCTGAATCGACAGCGGCTGATCGGCGCACAGCACTTTGAACAGGAACGGCAGTTCACCAAAGCGCTGTGCTACCGCGTCACCCAGCATCGCGGCGGGCGCCGCATCAATCACGTCTCGTAAAGAACGCGCGCTGCCTTGTTCCATCACAGTTGAGGGACTTTTCGGATGTGCGCCCATCCACAGCTCTGCCATCGGCAGACCCTCGGGATTGGCAATACCATAAAGCTCAGTCAACGCCGTTTTGCTGCCCCATGCGTAATTTTGCAGCGAATTGTTCATTTTTTGCATTGTTTAACCCTTTATCACGGGAAATTATTGCGGCTATTAAAGCAGAAACTACCGGTAAAAATACATATCCAGCGCAAAAGGACGCTAAGCTCTGATAATGTTAAATTATTGTGTATTACTATCCTGACTGTCCGACAGTTGATTGTAACGACCTGGCGGTCATTCTTTTAAAAACAAGGTGAAGGAGACGTATTCATGGCAGGCAACCGCATTGAGAAAGATTCAATGGGCCCCATCGATGTACCGGCAGACAAACTGTGGGGCGCGCAGACGCAGCGCTCGCTGGAACACTTCCGTATCTCAACCGAAAAAATGCCGACCGCGCTGGTGCATGCGCTGGCACTGACCAAGCGCGCCGCGGCCAGCGTAAACCGCGATTTGGGACTGCTGCCCGCCGATCGTGCCGATGCGATTGTCAGCGCGGCGGATGAAGTGCTGGCGGATAAACATGCGGATGAGTTCCCGCTGGCGATCTGGCAGACCGGCTCCGGCACCCAGACCAATATGAACATGAATGAGGTGCTGGCAAACCGCGCGAGTGAAATTCTTGGCGGTGAGCGCGGGATGTCGCGCCTGGTCCATCCCAACGACGATGTGAACAAGAGCCAGAGCTCCAACGACGTCTTCCCGACGGCGATGCATGTTGCCGCCGTTATCGCGCTGCGCGAACAGTTAATCCCTCAGATCCAGGTACTGAAAAAGACGCTTAGCCAGAAGTCTGACGCTTTTAAAGACATCGTTAAGATTGGCCGTACTCACCTGCAGGATGCGACGCCGCTGACGCTGGGCCAGGAGATTTCCGGCTGGGTGGCAATGCTGGAGCACAACCTCAAGCATATCGAACAGAGCATTCCGCACGTGGCGGAGCTGGCGCTGGGAGGAACCGCAGTGGGCACCGGTCTGAACACCCATCCGGAATATGCGGTGCGCGTGGCGAAGGCGCTGGCCGATCTGACGCAGCAGCCATTTGTCACTGCGCCAAACAAGTTTGAGGCACTGGCAACCTGTGATGCGCTGGTGCATGCGCATGGCGCGCTGAAAGGGCTGGCTGCTTCACTGATGAAAATCGCCAACGACGTGCGCTGGCTCTCTTCCGGCCCGCGCTGCGGCATTGGCGAAATCGCCATTCCGGAAAACGAACCCGGCAGCTCCATTATGCCGGGTAAAGTTAACCCAACGCAGTGCGAAGCGATGACCATGCTCTGCTGTCAGGTGATGGGTAACGACGTGGCGATCAACATGGGCGGCGCGTCGGGTAACTTTGAGCTGAATGTCTTCCGTCCGATGGTGATCCATAACTTCCTGCAATCAATTCGCCTGCTGGCGGATGGCATGGACAGCTTTAATCATCATTGCGCCGTCGGCATTGAGCCGGTGCGTGAGCGCATCGATCAACTGCTGAACGAATCGCTGATGCTGGTGACGGCGCTGAACACTCACATCGGCTATGACAAAGCGGCTGAAATTGCCAAGAAGGCGCATAAAGAGGGGCTGACGTTGAAGGGCTCAGCGCTGAAACTGGGTTATCTCACTGAAGAGGAGTTTGATGCCTGGGTCCGTCCGGAAGAGATGGTCGGCAGCATGAAGTCATAAAGTCAGAGAGACGTCAGAGGCCAGCATGCGCTGGCCTTTTTTTATATCGGGCAATCGACCCACAGATGCAGTCGGGGTATCAGCAGATTCAGTGGTTCAGCAGCGGGCTTATGCCGGTGCGTAATGTTATCCGCGTCATAATTAAGCAGCTCGCCCAGTACCGGAACCTGACTGCGATCGCGGCAGATCACCAGTATCGGTGACGGGCAGGCCAGCTGGGTCTGTTTTTTTTCGTCCGCGCGCCAGACGCGTGCGACCGGCTGGACTTTCACCGGACGCTTGATTTTCAGCCGTGCCGAGGCGGGCAGGGCGCGCACGCTTGCCAGCTCCTCCTGCACTTTTTCCGCCCACTGTTCACGTGACCACGGTGCCTGCGCGCGTCCCGCCTTCAGGCTTTTTTCCAGCTGGGCGATCACCTCTTCGCGCTTGAGATTCTTAATAATGTGCTTGTTGGCCCAGCCGAAACGCAGGCTGTCAGGGGCGCTGAGCAGGGTGATCGTGCGGTAGGCATTCAGGGTAATCAGGCCGCGTAAATGCTGGTGGACGAACTCAAAACGCGCTTCGCTCGGCAGGCCGGAGTCCACCGTAATCAACTGCTCCAGCCGGGCCTTAAGCTGATTAATGAGGTCGACCAGCGAACGGATCTCCGCTTCGCGCTGCTCATCACATTCGATACAGAGTGCGCCAGGCAGGCGCACGGCTGCCTTAGTGCTCAGCTGTTCAGACTGATGCTGCATAAACAGACGGCAGTAGTGGTCCAGCGCCATTTTTAACGCGCTGTCGCCCAGATGCTGCTCGACGGTGATCTGCGTAATCGCTTCATGTTCGCGGCCTTTCACTACCGGCGGCAGGCTGAAGACGCGGGTGATGAGCAAAGGCTGAGCCTCAATCTGCTGACGCAGCTCGCCCAGCGCCAGTTCCAGGTCGTTTACACACTGATGCATATCAGCCACTAAATCGTAGCGCGTCATGTTGTGCCTCCATAGTTACAACGTCCACAATGTGGCAGATGCCTGTCAGGGATGCAAGTACTTTATAGTTACAACATACTATAAATATGCCATTAAAAACGTGCGGCCTGCCTGCCTATCCAGTGAAAAGAGCGTCCCGCATTCTGGCTTCTGACAGAACATGTTATAAAAACGGTTCGCCTGCTAATGAAGAGATCGCCTGTGAGTCAGAACAATAAACCCGGTATCGCCGCCATTTTCACCCTGGGCCTGGTGCAGATCCTCTCCTGGGGAGGGTCGTTCTACCTGATGGCGGTGATGGCGAACCCGATTGCAACTGAGACGGGCTGGTCGCAGCAGTGGATCTACGGCGCGCTCTCGACGGGGATACTGGTGTCAGGCCTGCTGTCACCGCTGGCCGGCAGGATTATCGCCCGTACCGGTGGTCGTCTGCTGCTGGCGCTGAGCGGTCTGGTAATGGCAGTAGGGCTGGTGATGATGGCGGTCAGCGATTCGCTGCCGCTGTTTCTGTTTGCCTGGGTGATCATCGGCACAGGGATGGCGATGGGCCTCTACGATGCCCTGTTTGCCACACTCGGTACATGTTATGGCAGTCAGGCGCGTTCGGCGATCACCGGTATTACGCTGATTTCAGGCTTCTGCACCACGCTGGTCTGGCCGGGAACGGCGTTGCTGATTCATGGATTTGGCTGGCGGGATGCGTCACTGATTATTGCGGCAATGATGGTGGTCTGCGTGCTTCCTGCCTATCTGTTTGCCTTACCGGCAACTCATGCTAAACCGCCTGCGAAAAGGGCGGTTAAACACTCTACTACGCCGGAGATTGAACCTGCGCTGTTCTGGCTGCTGTGCGCCATTTTTACCCTGGCGTCGGTGATCATGACGGCGATTTCCGTGCAGCTTATCGCCCTGTTACAGGCGAGTGGCCATACGCTGACGTCGGCGCTGGCGATCAGCGCTGTGCTCGGCCCGTGTCAGGTAGGTTCGCGCATCGTCGATATTGTTTTCAAACGCAGTCATCCGATCCGCACCACCTTTTTTTCTGTCGGACTGGTGGCGCTGGGCCTGCTACTGCTGGCTCTCTTTCCGCAGATGGCGCTGCTGAGCATGGTGCTGTATGGCGCAGGAAATGGTTTACGCGCCATCGTGCGTGGAACTTTACCGCTGGCGATGGTCAAACCAGAGTCTTACGCGATTGTGGTGGGGAAAATGGCCCGCCCGGCGCTAATGGGACAGGCACTGACGCCGCTGATTGGCGGATATGTGTTTGAAAAGATGGGGGCATCGGCGACGCTGTGGTTGCTTTGCGCTTTAGCAGTCTTTAACGTGGTGCTGGTTATGGCGCTGAAGCAGCGATTACCGGCGGCAGCGGTCACCACGGTATGACCGAACTGCTCACCGTGTGCGGCAGGATAAGGATGAGGATGAGGAGCAGGGTAAGCACCTTGTGCTATCAGGCCTCCGCCTTTGGTGAATACGTGCCTTGTCATTGCCGGTTTGCTTCAAAAAAGCAACAGTGTTTGTTATATTTATTGCTCATTGATTGTTCACTTATGCGGCAATAAAACAATAAGATGCACCGCAACTCAGGATAAAGAAATGCTTGATTACCGCTTCCCGACAGCTTTGCAAATGGTTCTGAGCGTAGCGATGGCGGAGCAAATGGGTAAACGCTCTACCAGCGCGATTCTGGCCTACGGGCTGGAAGCGAATCCCAGTTTCATCCGAAAATTAATGGTCCCGCTGACCCGTGACGGCATTATCGTCTCCACGCTGGGCCGTACCGGTTCGATTCATCTCGGCCGTCCTGCTGCGGACATTACCCTGCGGGATATCTATGTCTCCGTGATCGAAGACAAAAAGATCTGGGCCGCGCGTCCTGATGTCGCGCCGCGCTGTCTGGTCAGTGCCAACCTCTGCTGGTACTTCAAGTCGATAGCCGACGAAGCCGAGCAGGCGTCGCTGGATGTGCTGGCAAAACGCACCGTGGCCGACGCGCTGAACGAGCTGAAGAAACGCGACACCAGCAACTGCACCGCCGTACCGGAACCTGAACCCGAAGAGAGTGAAGAACTCTGCAAAAAAAGCCGCTGATTGCGGCTTTTTTTATGCGTGCTGATCAGTGACGTCCTGCCTCAAATCCGCCTTAGATTAATACCCATCTTTCTGATTTTGGTCATCGCACGGAACATAATGGGCGCTTGAAAACCAGTAATAAAATACAACATTAATGTTTTATTAGTTATCAATAATGTTATCATTGTTGCTATACACAGCGAGGGAACGCGATGAAGTACAGTGAATTCAGACGCTGGCTCATTCAGCAGGGCGCTATTTTTACTAAGCACCGCAGTGGAAGCAGCCATTTCAAGGTCTTCCTGGGCGACAGGCAATCCATTTTTCCGGATCATGGAGCGAAAGAAATGCCTGAAGGTACGCGCAGAAAAATTTTAAAAGATCTGGGCCTGTGAGCCCGATCAGAGAGGTAACCCTATGTTTAATTATGCCGTCAGCTTAACCCATGACGCCAGAACCGATACCTATGAGGTCTCGTGTCGTGATTTGCCGTTACTGCATTCCGTCGGCGCCACCGTTGAGGAAGCACTGTCAGAAGCCGAAGATGGACTGGTGACGGCTATCTCTCTTGAGATGGATACCCGTCGTCCGATTCCGGTCGCCAGTAAACCGCTGGAAGGTGAATACATTGTCTCCGTACCTGTGTTGGTGGCGATGAAAGCGGCACTTTATAACGCAATGATTGAAACCGGCACTCGTAAAGTCGATCTGGCACGCCAGCTGGGCGTGAATGGCCCACAGGTTGATCGACTGCTGGATGTTGAGCACTCATCGAAAGTTGAAAAAGTGGAGATGGCGCTGGCGCAACTGGGACGAAAAGCCCGAATTGAGATTCGCACCTGATTATCTGCCCGCAAGCAGAATGCAGGAGTTTAAGATGGATAATTATTCTGATCTGGCTAATGTCGCAGGGCAACCCGCAGTCATCACTTACGTTCCCGAAATCAACCTGTTCCGTGGACGCTTTACCGGCCTGTCAGGCTACTGTGATTTTGTCTCTGACAGCGTGCAGGGTCTGCACAAAGAAGGGGGAGATTTCGCTGCGCGAGTACCTGGAAGACTGCGCTGCCTCCGGCATTCATCCCTATGCCGAGCAGGAAAAAATCAAGACCTTTACGCTGCGCTATCCTGAATCGCTGGGCGTGCGGCTGTCGCAGGCTGCGGCCCAAAATGAAACCTCGCTGAATGCGTTTATCATTGAAACGCTCAATGAAAAATTAAGGCAGCGTTAATCAACATGCTGCCAATCTCAGACAAAAAAAAGGGGCGATCAGCCGATCGCCCCTGTTAACGTTTACGGTTTACGCCGTCACTGATTCCGCGTTACCTGACCGGCGCGTCACCAGCTTACGCAGGGCGACGTAGAACACCGGTGTCAGGAACAGGCCGAACAGCGTTACGCCAAGCATGCCGGAGAAGACGGTAATACCGGTTACGCCGCGCACTTCTGCACCCGCGCCTTCACCCAGAATCAACGGGATGGTACCGGCGATAAAGGCGATGGAGGTCATCACAATCGGACGCAGACGCAGGCGACACGCTTCCAGTGCCGCTTCGATAATCCCTTTGCCCTGGATCTCCAGCTCGCGCGCAAACTCGACGATAAGAATCGCGTTCTTACAGGCGAGGCCCATCAGCACCACCAGTCCGACCTGCACGAAGACGTTGTTGTCTCCGCCAGTCAGCCAGACGCCAAACAGCGCAGAGAGCATCGTCATCGGCACAATCAGGATCACCGCCAGCGGCAGCGTCCAGCTCTCATACAGCGCCGCCAGCACCAGGAACGCCAGCAGGACGGCCATCGGGAAGACAATCAGCGCCGTATTACCCTGGGTTGACTGCTGATAACTCAGGTCGGTCCACTCGATGTTCATACCGTTAGGCAACAGCTGACCGGACATCGCTTCCAGCTGACTCATCGCCTGCGCCGAAGAGAGCACGCGCGGGTCGGCATCGCCAATCAAATCCGCCGCCGGATAGCCGTTATAGCGGATCACCGGATCGGGGCCGTAGGTAGTGGTGATGTTCACCATGCTGCCAATCGGCACCATCTCACCGCGGTCGTTGCGGGTACGCAGGTTGGCAATATCCTCGACGCTGTCGCGGAACTCCCCATCCGCCTGCGCCATGACGCGCCAGGTGCGCCCAAAGCGGTTAAAATCATTCACGTACGACGAGCCGAGATAGGTCTGCAGCGTGCTGAACAGCGCGGTCAGCGACACGCCCTGAGCTTTGGCTTTATCCCGGTCAACCTGCACATCAAGCTGTGGAACGTTGGCCTGATAGGAGGAGATAGGGAAGTGCATGCCGGGCGTCTGCATGATGCTGCCCGACAGCGTATTAATCGCCGTCTGCAATGCGCCATAGCCCAGACCGGCACGATCCTGCACATAGAGCGAATAGCCCGAACCCTGACCCAGCCCCAGAATCGGCGGCGGCATAATCGAGAAGCCAAAGCCCTGCTGGATCTGCGCGATTTTCGCGTTGATCTCTGCGTTAATCTCCGCTGCTGTGTGCTTGCGCTCATTAAACGGCTTCAGGCCGAAGAACACCGTTCCGCTGTTCGGGGTGTTGGTGAACTGCAGCGCATTCAGGCCGGGGAAGGCCACCGCATAGGCGACGCCATCGGTCTGCATACCGATTTCGCTCATCTTACGAATCACTTCATCGGTGCGCGCCAGTGAGGAGCCTTCCGGCATCTTCACGCCGCCAATCAGATAGAGCTTATCCTGGGTCGGGATAAAACCACCCGGCACGGTGTGGAACATAAAGCCGGCACCGGCCAGCAGCAGTATATAGACACCAAATACCGCGCCACGGCGACGCAGCGTGCGGCCGACCAGCGATTCATAGCCGTGCGCACTGCGCTGGAAAAAGCGGTTAAACGGACGGAACAGCCAGCCAAACAGCGCATCAATGATGCGCGTCAGACGATCTTTCGGCGCATCATGTCCTTTTAGCAGCATCGCCGCCAGCGCGGGCGAGAGCGTCAGCGAGTTAATCGCCGAGATCACCGTGGAGATCGCGATCGTGGTGGCGAACTGCTTGTAGAATTGCCCGGTCACGCCAGAGAGAAACGCCATCGGCACAAACACCGCGCACAGCACCAGCGCAATGGCGATGATCGGTCCGGAGACCTCGCGCATCGCCTGATGCGCGGCGGCGCGCGGCGACAGCCCCATCTCGATGTTACGTTCGACGTTCTCCACCACCACAATGGCGTCATCCACCACGATACCGATCGCCAGCACCAGCCCGAACAGGCTCAGCGTGTTAAGCGAGAAGCCAAGCAGATAGAGCACGCTAAAGGTACCGACCACCGAAACCGGCACCGCCAGCAGCGGAATAATCGAGGCACGCCAGGTCTGCAGGAACAGAATCACCACCAGCACCACCAGAATCACCGCCTCCAGCAGGGTCTGTACTACCGCTTTAATGGAGTCGCGGACAAACACGGTCGGGTCGTAAGGCGCAGCCCATTTCACATCGTTAGGGAAGCGGGTTGCCAGTTCATCCATTTTGGCGCGCACCGCATTGGAGAGGTCGATGGCGTTAGCGCCCGGCGCCTGGAAGATACCGATACCGACCGCATCTTTGTTATTCAGCTGAGAGCGCAGGGCATAGCTGCCTGATCCCATCTCAATCCGCGCCACATCGCGCAACCGCACCAGCGAACCATCTTCAGAGGTTTTCAGGATGATATCGCCAAACTGCTGCTCGCTCTCCAGTCGGCCCTGAGTGTTGATCGACAGCAGGAAGTCGCTCTGCTTTTTCAGCGGCTCCGCGCCCAGCTGACCGGCAGAGACCTGCACGTTCTGCTCCTGCATCGCCGTCACCACGTCCGAGGCAGTGAGACCACGCGCCGCGACTTTGTTGGGATCAAGCCAGACGCGCATCGCATATTCACCTGCGCCAAAAATCTGGATCTGACCGACACCCGGCAGGCGCGCCAGCTCATCTTTCACCTTAAGCGTGGCGTAGTTACGCAGATAGAGCGAATCGTAGGTATTGTTCGGTGAGAACATGTGCACGACCAGCGTCAGCGTGGGCGACATCTTCTGGGTGGTAACACCCAGCCGACGCACATCTTCCGGCAGACGGGCTTCCGCCTGTGCCACGCGGTTCTGCACCTGCACCTGTGCCTGATCGGGATCGGTGCCCGGACGGAAAGTCACGGTCGTCACCAGCACGCCGTCCGAACCGGCCACTGACTTCATGTACATCATGTTTTCGACGCCGTTGATCGCCTCTTCCAGCGGCGTCGCCACGGAATCCGCAATCACTTTCGGGTTAGCGCCTGGGTACTCGGCGCGCACCTGCACGCTGGGTGGCACAACGTCGGGATATTCACTGATCGGCAGCAGCGGGATGGCAATCATGCCGGTGACGAAAATCAGAATCGACAGCACCGCAGCAAAAATAGGCCGGTCGATAAAAAAGCGGGAAAAGTCCATAGCGGCCTCGAATTATTGAGCGGCTGCCGCACGCATGGCGACCTGCTGAGCAGTGACCGGCATGCCGGGCATAAATACTTTTTGCAGACCGGCAATGATGACCTTGTCACCGGCTTGCAGACCCGATTTAACGATACGCAGGCCATCCACCATTGCGCCGGGCTGGATATCGCGCCGCTGCGCTTTACCTTCACCGTCTACGACATAGACATATTTGCGATCCTGATCGGTCAGGACTGCTTTATCGTCAATCAGCACCGCTTCAAACTGCGCGCTGCCTGGCAGACGCACACGGGCAAACAGACCCGGCGTGAACTGACGCTGCTGATTGTCGAGCAGGGCACGCATACGAATGGTGCCGGTACTGGCGGTCAGCTGGTTATCCATGAAGTCGATCCTGCCCTGATGCGGAAAACCCTGTTCGCCGACCAGCCCAATCTCAGCGGGCAGGGCATGGCGCTGCTGGCCCTGACGCGCCATCGCCTGATAGTTGAGGAAGGTGTTTTCATCGACATCGAAGTAGACATACATCTGCTGCTGCGACACCAGCGTGGTCAGCACACTGGCGCTGTCGCCAGCGGTCACCAGGTTACCGGCGGTGATCATCGCCCGGCTGGCGCGGCCATCGATCGGCGCAGTGACGCGCGTGAAATCGAGGTTCAGCTGCGCCATATCGACCGCGGCTTCGGCAGCCAGCACATCGGCCTGCGCCTGGCTGGCAGCAGAGCGACGCTGTTCCCACGCCTCGCGGGAAATCGCCTGGGTGCCAATCAGTTTCTCGCTGCGGCCCGATTCGCTGCGGGCCAGACTGGCCTGACTGCGCGCCCGAGCCAGTTCCGCTTTGGCCTGCTCCAGCGCCGCGCGGTAGCTCCGGTCATCAATGGTAAACAGCACCTGACCTTTTCTGACCTCATCGCCTTCGCGATAGTTAACGGCGTCGATATAGCCCGAGACGCGCGGCCGCAGCTGAACGCTCTGCACCGCTTCCACCCGGCCATTGAAATTGTCCCACTGGCTGACCGGCTTGATCAGCACCGGCGCGGCACTCACCTCAGGCGGTGGCGGCGGGGCGTTTTGCGCCACACCTTTATCGCAGCCGCTCAGTTGCGTGATGAGCAGTACCATCCCTAAGAGGGTTAAACCCTGACGAACCCGGTTCGTAATCATTGTTGTTATTCCGCGATAGATATAAAAGACGACCTGCAGGCCAATATTTGCAACTTTTAATATTGCAATTAATCGCAGGGAGTGTAGGCTTGCGTCGCGGGCAACTGCAAGAATAACAGATACACTTTATGTGCGGTTTTGGGCAGAGCGTTGAAAGCCTGACCCGTTGCGTTAAAACCCTACAAACAGTGCGGCATTTAATGTACTAATAAAACTTGCATTAAATGGCATAGTCAGCCACCCTTAAGTGTAACTGCAACTGATACTAATACTTTTCGCTACAGCGACGGGAGAGACTGGAATGATGAGTGACGCTTTTATTCACGATTTAATCGACTGGATTGATAACAACATTGAAGCACGTCTGGACCTGGATACGGTTTCAGAACGCGCCGGTTACTCCAAATGGCACCTGCAGCGTATGTTCAAAGAACATACCGGCTACCCACTGGGTGAATACATCCGGGTTAAGAAGCTGAAGAAATCAGCCGATCGTCTGACCAGCACCGATGAACCGATTCTCAATGTGGCGATCTCGTTAGGCTTCGACTCTCAGCAATCTTTCAACCGCAGCTTCAAACGTCAGTATGGTGTCGCGCCGGGTGCATGGCGTCGTCATAGCGGGGAATCGCACGCCGCATAACCTCGCCAGGGCCAGCTTGTCTGGCCCGCGCTTTTCTCCGGGCGCAAAACTGGTATCATCTGCATCCTGTCGTCACGGATGCCATCATGTCAAAAAAACTCTGGATTGGACTTTTTCTTGTCCTCGCGGCCTGTTTCTACGGCCTTAAACCATATCTGAATACCGTTTCAGCCCCTGCGCAGGCGGATATCGCCACCCTGACTGACGCCCATACCGTGGCGCGCTGGGTGCTGCAGCATCAGCAATTGCCGGACTACTACCTCACTAAAAGTGATGCGCGTAAGCGTGGCTGGAATCCGGCCACAGGCAATCTGTGCGAGGTGCTGCCGGGCAGAGCTATCGGCGGCGATCGCTTTAGCAACCGTGAAAAGCGGCTGCCCGCGCGTGCGGGCCGTCAGTGGTATGAAGCGGATGTGAATTATCGCTGCGGTCACCGCGACGCCGATCGCCTGGTTTACTCCTCTGACGGGCTGGTATTCCTCTCCACCGATCACTACCGCAGCTTCAGACAGGTACCCTGAACATGCTTAACCTGACCTTTGACCTGCGTCAGCTCACCACGCGTGCGGCCTTTTATCAGCAGTTTGCTGAGCAGAGCGGCTGCCCGCAGAGCTTCGGACATAATCTGGATGCGTTGTGGGACTGGCTGACGGGCGGTATGGCGCTGCCTGCCACGATGTGGCTGCAGCACTATGCTGCGCATCAGGCCGATTTAGCGCCGGTGCTGGCGCTGCTGGAAGAGGCGGCGCAGTCGCTGGAGGGCGAACTGCGCCTGATTATCGATTAAGTACGCAGGGGCTTAAGGAGCGCAATCAGCGCTTCGCGGGCCGCCAGCGGCAGGTCGCCGCCGCCGGTGTAACCATTATTCTCAATGATCACCTGATTCAGCCCCACCAGCCAGTCGTAGATATAGTAGGCGGTGTGGTTGGCCGGCGCAGCAGAGAGTTTGGTCAGGCGCTGACCGGCACTGAAGCTCACGCTGGGCGCCGGCGGACGGGAGAAAATCACCTGACCCCGGTTAACCCGGCTGGCAGGGCGTTCCGATTCAGGCCGCTGTAAAAAGCCGAGCCAGGCCACAAAATCCCCCAGAACCGTCATCGCCCGCGTCACCTGACGATCGGCGCGGGATTCATGGCTGACGCTCTGGGTATCCGGCTCATGCAGCGCCTGCTGCAGTTTCTGCGCGATATCAGTGCGGAAACCGGCTGTGATTAACTCTTCAACCAGCCACTCCATCGTCGCCTTGTCCACATTCAGCAACGCCAGCAGGCTGCGGTTTTCCGGCAGCTGACGCAGATGATCCAGCCACAGCAGCAGCACCTGACGCGGATACTGCTGGGTGCTCTGCAGACTCTGACGCGGCTGAACCGGCGCTTCCGCCGGACTCTCGCTGAACAGGTCAAATTCAAAGCCGATACCAAACTGATTTTCCGGTGCCTGAATCGTGGCCGGCTTGCTGCCTGGCAGGGCTGACTGATTGAGCCAGAGCTGGCGCAGCGCTTCACGCGGCGGCTGCAGGCGCTCCAGCAGCTCGCCATGCAGGCCGGTGCGATGCTGTAAACACTTCAGCAGCGTATCGGCGATATTCTGTTTGCGTGCCGCCTGCTCCGGGCTGGCACCCGCTTCGGTCCAGGGCAGCAGGCGCCGCTCCACCACGGTGTGCTGAATCTGCGCCAGCTGAGCCAGCAACATGTCACGGCGGGCTTCCGGCTGCATCTCCTCCAGCAACCAGCTCGCCATGCGGTCGACGCCTGCGCGATCCAGCGCCAGCATCGATCCCCAGTGCTGACCGGGCTGTCCCATCTGACGCTGAACCGCCTCATCTACGTTGACCTGCTGATGACGGGCATCAAAAGGGGTAATCGCCCAGATCAGACGCGGTTTCTCTGCGGATTCCTGGGCAGGCTGGTGACGCTGCCATTCGCGCAGCGTTTCGCTGGCAAGATCGGCATCCTGACGGTGGCTGGCGGCAGTGCAGACCAGCAGCAAATCAATCGCCTGCCGCGCGGCGTAGAAGCCAGGCAGCAGGGCGCGTTTCTGTTCCAGCAGCTGAGCACGCAGCGGATCCTGCTGCTGCAGGCGCTGGCGATCTTCCTGCGTTGCTGCATCACTGGACTGGCCCGGCGCGGGCAGCTCCAGCATATCGGCATCATCATAAAGCGCGGTTCGCGGTGTGGAACTCAGCGGGACCAGCACCTCCAGCGTCAGCAGCGCCAGTAATCCCAGCGGCACGTTCTGCGCCTTGCCGATGCGATTACCGTTCATCGGGCAGACTTCCACTGACTGCTGCTGATCCTGTTCACTGCCTGGCACAATCAGCTGCTCGGCGGGCAACAGTGATGCGTCGGTCAGCAGGCTCAGCGGGGCGAGCACCCGGCTGCTGTTACGCAGCTGATGACGCAGGTGCAGCAGGGTACGCAGCATTTCATTCAGGGCAGGCTGAGCAGGCCACAGCAATGAAAAGAGCTGCACCCGATCGTCAACGCTGAGCCAGGGCGCCAGCTCAACGGCCTGCGGCCAGAAATGGCGATCCAGCCGCGCATCGTGGTGCGGGCGGCGGCGGCTCCAGGACCAGAGGGTGACCAGCGCGTCGCCTTCCAGACCGGCCAGCGGCGTGGCGAGGCGATGACGCTGCAGGCGCTGCAGTGTGCTGTCGATCTGTGCGGTGTCGGGCGTGGACGCTCTGGCACAGGCGACCATCAGCCGCACCAGTTCCGCTTCGCTCAGCAGCGTCAGTTCAACCGGCCATTCGCCTGACAGCGGCTCGCGCTGATGGCTGAAGCGGGTGGCGGTCGCAAAATCGAGGTTGCCGGGATTGATATGCTGGAACCAGCTCAGCTGTTTATCGCCCATCCGGGTCACTAACTGGCCCTGGGCATCGGCCACCATTTCGTTCAGCAGCCAGGCTTTACCCGCCTGGGACTGACCAAACAGCGCCAGCGTGACCGGACGCGCCACCTGCTGCGCCAGCGCCTGAGTCTGCACGCGCGCCTGGCGCAGTTGCAGCGTCAGGGTTTCTGCTTCCAGCGCCAGACGCGGCGACTGCTCACGGGTGGTCTCAATCCAGTTCAGGCTGTTATTCAGTGCGTCCTGCAGCAGGCTGAGACGTTTTGCCAGCGTTTGCGGCTGACGGGGTTTTAACGCTTTCATCGTTTACACACGCTCCCGCTGTCAATCCAGTATTGCGCATTGGCATTGCCGGTCGCCGACAGGGTATTCAGCTTCAGACTTAACTGCTCCAGCGGCACGCGGGTGCCATCGTCCAGGCGCGCATCGCTCAGCACCAGACTTTCCGGGCCGGCGGCGTCGGGACCGGCTTTGACGGCCAGACGGATGCGCAGCACGCTTTCACCGGCTACTTTGCGCGCCAGCGTGGCGTCGTTCAGCGTCAGGCTGTAGAGCGGCGAGGCGGGCCAGCGTTCATTATCCAGCTGACGGAAACCGAGACAGACGTTGCCGCGAATACGGAAACTGCTCTTTTTATCCAGCGCATAGCCGGGATCGTCGAGGTCAATTTCGCTGTAGCAAAGATTCTCGTCCGTCAGCGCCTGGTTTTCATCGAGCATGCCAAGGTAGCGAATGGTCGAATAGGGTTCAAAATCCCCGGCACGGAACCAGAAGCTGCTGAGTCGCAGGTCCAGCGCCAGCAGGCAGAGCATCGCGCCGACCGCCGCAGTGGATTTCGGGTTATCGATGCGGCCATGTTTGTTAAACGGATACCAGTCGCTAGTGTGATAGCCCTCCAGCGACAGAATACGGCTGCCCGGCAGCGGCTGCAGATGGCGCACCAGCGCCTGAATGCCAGGGAAGCGCGACGGACGACCGGTCAGCAGCAGCACGTCGCACTGATAGAGCGACACCACTTCACACATGGAGCGCAGCGCCGGAATAATCGCCATGCGGTGCTGCATAAATTCGCCGTGCAGCTGCGACAGGCTCACCACCAGCGGCACCTGCAGCAGGTCAAAGCGGCTGTTACCACCCAGTTCGCGCTGAATTTCGCCGTTAACAAACGCCAGCACCGCCTCGCCCGGTGGCTGATCGACCAGCTCGCCAAACAGGGCGTTGATCTCGGCGTGACTCTCCAGCGGATCCCAGTTTTCATAACGCTCAAGCACCGCCTGCGCCAGCGGAATAAACAGCTGTAAGGTGACCTGCTGACGCAGGGTCGCCTGACCGTCCATACGACTGTCGTGACCAAACAGCTTGTTCATCAGCGGTTCCGCCAGGGTCAGGCCCGCTTTCTGCAGATGCTGTTGCAGCGCCGGTAAAATCCACAGCTGAATCACATCCAGCAGAATGTCGTCGCCCGCCACTTTAAAGCCTTCACGGAACAGCAGCCGCGGGGTGATTTTGACGTTGTTGCCCTGACCATCATCCAGACGATACTGCGTGATGGCGAGGTCGGTGGTGCCGCCGCCGATATCAATCGAGGCGATCCGCAGGCTTTTGCCTGGCAGTTCGTCGGCCTCGCGCGGACGATCGGGACGGGCCATGCTGCTGAAAAAGTCTTCGGCGCGACCGGCAAAGTTGACCTGGGTTTCATTGAACAGCCAGACCATCTGACCACAGGTCGCTTCATCCCACTCCATCTGCACATCCGGCAGCGGTTTCGGGTTCTGGCGCGGCAGCGAAGGTGACAGATCATCGTCGTCCGCCAGCCAGCCTTCCGCTTTCCAGACCAGCGCCAGCGCTTCCTGCATCCGGCGGCGGAAAATTTCGCGCTCCGGCTTCGGCATCGCTGACGGCAGCGTCAGGATCACATGGCGCAACTGACGCGGCGCGTGGCTCTGCGGCATACGCTGACGCTGTGCTGCACTGTTCATCTGCATCAGCGCCTGCGCCAGTAGCTCACACAGCATAAAGGTCATCAGCGAACTGCGGCTGTAGTGCGGTGAAAAGACCGGCAGACGATCGTCGGGTGCCAGCGAAGAGAGCGGCTGGCCTTCGTCGTTCAGCAGGGTCGTAAAGGGGGCGGCATAGGCCAGGGGTTCCGCCTGATCGCCAGGCGTGTTAAAACGCCAGCCTGGCTGATAACGGGCTTCATCCCACAGGTAACGACGCGGACTGGAGAGGCCGGTGCTGCCTTCCAGACCCACACGCTGCAGGGCCAGACGGCTTGCTTCGCGTCCCACGCGCGTCAGAGACGGCCACATAAAGGCCTGCTCACGCCCGCTCTCCAGCGAGAAGTTCGCTTTGCCGAAACGCGTCTCAGCAAACTCCAGACGGCTGTCAAACAGCTCGTTGTAAACCTGATGCGGCTGTGAGAGATCGCGCAGCTGCAGCTCATAGGTCTGCTTCAGGCCATTGCTCTCTTCCGGATGATCTTCCACCAGAATGCCGCAGGTATGGGAGTTGCCGACATCCAGAATGATATCGACGTTGACCGCCGGGGTCTGCAGCGTGGCGGCCTGGATGTGGATCTCGCTGAGGTCGAGCTGCTCGCCCAGCAGCTCAAGCAGATTGAGGTAGTGCGCCTGATACTCAAACTCGCGCAGGGCCTGATTAATCGCCTGTTCGCGGCGATCGGAAACGCGGTCGGTAAAGGATTCACGCAGCCAGCCGTCAACCCAGGTCAGGTCAAGAAAATCACCCAGCTCGTAGTTGTGCCAGGCCAGCGCAAAGGTCACGCCGTTCTGTGCATCGGCAGCGCTGAGGCCGAGCTGTTCACCGCCATCCTGTTCCGCGACACAGCGGGTATCAAAGGCCAGGGTGACGCGATGGGTATTGCCTGCCGCATCGGGCGCGGGCAGGGCCACCAGACGCATCCGCGCCCAGTTTTCCGGGCCGCCGATAAAACGACGGCCGCTGGCGCAGCGCAGCATCGGCAGCGGCAGCCAGCAGGCAGCCAGCAGAGTGAGCGAGTCTGCCAGGGCGATATCGGACTCCGGGCGCACCACTTCAGCAGCACCCCCATCTTCCGGGTAGAGCATGAATTTACCGCTGTTGCCATCGACGTTCAGGCGCAGCAGCGGGCCGTTAGCGGTCTGGCGCACAAACTGACGGCGCGCCTGGGTAGCTGAGAGTTGCAGGCCAAAATCCAGAAACTGCACACCGCTATTTTCAATCAGCGAAATTTTTTGTTTGTCATCGATCAGGGGAGCCAGCATCGTTATTTACTCTCACGCTTAATCGTCATCGGGAAGACCCGGTCTTCAGCATACTGTGCTTCACACACGGCGGCGCCCATACTCGCATGGCAGACCAGCAGTGGCATACGGTAGCGCGAATTGTTCTGGCACTTCGCCGTGTAGCGGCTCTCAATCACCAGGTTACCGGCGCTGGTCATAGCGGCGCTGACATCCGCTTTACAGCTGGTATTACCCTGCGCGACCTGCACGCTGCCTTTACCATTTTTGAACTGGAAGCGCATCACCGGCGGCTTACCGGTTGGCGTCGGCATCTGGTCGATAGTCACGCGCCAGCGGCCATCAATTACCTGTACCTGACCTTCGCGGACGGCGTCCGGCGTGACAATCAAATCATCAGGTTTAGCCGGAACCGGCGGGGTTACCACACTGGCAAGGGTAGCAGATGAAGCGGCAGGTGCGGCTTCGGGAGTGCCAGTGCTGGCTGGTTTCTGCGGCTGCGACTCAGGTTGTTTCTCGGCTGTGGCTGTCTCCGCCGGTGTCGTCGCTGACGGTGTAGCAACAGGTGTGGCCGCCGCCGGGGCCTGACTCGCCGCAGGTATTGGGGTGGAAACCGCGGCGGGCGCGGAAAGAGTCGCAGGGGCTGCTGCTGGCTTCGTTGATGCCACTGGCGTGGCGACAGGCTCAGGACGATGCAGCAGCACGGCCACCGTTACGGCGGCAGCAATCGCCACCGGCGGTAACAGATACCAGACGCGGAAACGGCGACGAGCCGCCACGGGTGCAACCGGCTCAGGCTCAGCGGCTGCCGCGACCGGCAGCGGCTCCTCTTCAGGTTCAGGTGCAGGTTCAGGCTCAGCGACGATGACCGGCTCGGCGGCAACAGGTGCGGCAGGCAGCTCTGGCAGTGGTTCAACCAGCGCCACCGGCAGATTCTCCTCCAGCGTGTCACGCAGGCAGGCCAGCGCATCGTCGCGGCTGCGTGCCTGGGCATCGACAAAGCCCCAGAAGGTAATGACCGGTTTGCCATCAACCAGATAAACATACTGCTGGTCGGGAAATTGCAGGGTTTTGCTCAGCAGCGCACCAAACAGCCGCATCGATGGGTTCTCTGCCGCGCGCGCGCGCGTACTGAGATCCTGCATATCCTGCTGGCAGGCGGTGAGTTGCTGCAGCGCCACCCGACGTTCATGATCGCTGGCGCCCAGCCAGGATTTTACCCGGCCGCTGAAAGGGGCATACCAGTCGAGGCGATCGCCCCGTTCATTGGCCTGAGGAATGGCCAGGCAATCTGCCAGTCCGCTCTGACGGCGCAGGCGCAGGGTTTCACGAATTTGCAGTGCTGAGGCGTAGACCGGCTGGCCATTTTCACCTAATGCCAGAACTGCATCTAAATTACCGCTGCGCAGAAAAGTTTTTGCCACCTGTTGGGCCCTTATCGGTCGTTGTCTGAGGCAGAAAATCGCGTGTTATCGACGATTAGGTTGATTTTACGCGGGGCAATGACAAATCAAACGGCAGAAAAGGAGGTAAATCCAGTGTTTTTTTCACCGGCGGGCGGAAAAATAACCGATATTTCAGCAGCTATCACGCAATCAGGTGGATTTACGCACCAGCAGCAGGTGAGCGATAACGCCGCCGATCAGTCCCCAGAAGGCAGGGCCAATGCCAAGTAAAGAGACGCCTGATGCGGTGAGCAGAAACGTGATCAGTGCGCTGTCGCGTTCGGCAGGCACATCGAGTGCGCGATGCAGGCTGCCGCCCAGCGTGGCCAGCAGAGCCAGACCCGCCAGCGCCTCAATCAGCACGGCGGGCAGGGCACTGAACAGCACGGCGATCAGCGCACCGGACGCGCCCGCCAGCAGATAAAAGACCCCGGCCAGCGCTGCGGCACGCCAGCGTTGCTGAGGATTTGCGTCGACCTCATCGCTCATGCAGATCGCCGCCGTAATCGCCGCCACGCAGACCGAAAAGCCGCCAAACGGCGACAACAGCAGTGCCGTAACACCGGTCCAGCTCATCAGAGAAGAGACCGGCGGACGATAGCCATGTGCCTGTAACGTCGCGATACCGGGGGCATTCTGCGACGCCATGGTCACCAGGAAATAGGGCACACCGATCCCCAGCAGCGTGGTCAGGGTAAAGTGCGGCATTACCGGTTCCGGCAGCGCCAGCATCATCGACTGCGGCGGAAAGTGGATGGCATGCTGGGCCATTGCCACGGCAATCCCCACCATCAGCGTCACCAGAATGGCATAGCGTGCCAGCCAGCGACGGGCCAGCAGCCAGGCGAGGCACATGCTGCCACACAGCACAAAATTGCTCTGCAAATCGGCAAAGGTCTGCAGCCCGAAGCGCAGCAGAATCCCCGCCAGCATCGCCGCCGCCAGCGAGGCGGGAATGTGGTTCATCAGCCGGGCAAACAGGCCGGTGACGCCGCACACCACAATCAGCAGGTTGGCGAAAACAAACACGCCCACCGCTTCATTCAGCGAAACGCCGTGAAAGCTGGTTGCCAGCAGCGCGGCACCCGGCGTGGACCAGGCGGCCAGCACTGGCATGCGGTAGCGCAATGACAGACCCAGCGAGACCATCCCCTGCGCCAGACCCAGCACTGACAGCCAGCCGCCAATCTGCGCCGGTGAGGCGCCTGCCGCCTGAAACATCTGATAAATAATCGCGCCGCTGCTGCTGTAGCCCACCAGCACGGCAACAAAGCCGGAGACCAGCATCGGCAGGGTAAAACGGGACGGTTCGGCTCTCGTCATGGTCAGACTCTTAATGAGGTTGTGCGTTATAGCGCACATGTTCGCATAGTGCGCTATAACGCACAAGTGTTACACTGTCGGCATAACGTCACCTGCCAGGGTGACGAGAACGCAGGAGAAAAAATGGCAGATTTACAGCAACACCTGAGCGGTGCGCTCAGACAGTTGCGCCAGGCCAACGGCTGGAGCCTGACGCTGACGGCGGAGCGCACTGGCGTCAGTAAAGCGATGCTGGGGCAGATTGAGCGGGGTGAATCCAGTCCGACAGTGGCGACGCTGTGGAAGATTGCTACCGGGTTCAACGTTCCCTTTTCCTTTTTTATCGACGGGAGCGCGTTACCTGCCGGCACCCTACCCGGATTCAGTCAGCCCAACGCTGACATGTCGGTGCGCTCCGTGCTGCCTTACGATCCGCAACTGCGGTTTGATCTGCTGGCAGTGGAGCTGGCGCCGGGCGCTCAGAGCCATTCCTCGCCCCATGAAGCGGGCTGCGTGGAGCAGGTGGTGGTTATCGAGGGTGAACTGCTGCTGGGGGTCAATGATCGCTGGCGGCGTCTGCTAAAAGGCGAGGCGTTTCAGTTCAGTGCCGACGTGCCGCACAGCTACCGCAACCCGCTCAGCACGCCGCTGCGCTTTCACAGCCTGATTCACTATCTGCAGCGTCCGGACGTTACAAATTGATACCGCAGCAAACTACACAGTTTACCTTCGTATCTTTATACTTTTGCTTATCGATGGAGACGGGAAATGCGCGATCTGACTGAATCTGCTGCCACGCTGCGCATGCTGGTGGGCAAGCTGGGCCGCCGGCTGCGCGAGTCGGCACCGCCTGGCGAACTCACCTGGTCGCAGGTGGCGGTGCTGGGGCATCTGGTGCGCGACGGGGCGATGACGGTGACGCAACTGGCCGCCGCCGAGGGCGTACGCACCCAGTCGATGGGGACAACCGTCGCCGGATTAGTGGCGGCAGAATTAATCACGGGCGAGCCCGATCCCCATGATGGCCGTAAAACCCGCTATCTGCCCACCGCGTCGAGTCTGGCGGTGATTACGTCGAGTCGCGCAATGCGCGATGACTGGCTGGTCCGGACGCTCGACGCGCGGCTCAGCCCGGCAGAGCAGCAGCAACTGACCGACGTTCTCCCTCTTCTGAAACGACTCACTGAATATTAAACCCGAGGATCCAACATGGCTGTAACCACACTTGATGCAAAAACTGCGCTGATTGTTATCGACCTGCAACACGGCATCGTAGCGCTGCCGCTGGTTCATGAACCGCAGCCGGTTATCGAACGCTGTGCCGTTCTGGCTGAGGCGTTTCGCGCGCACGACCTGCCGGTGGTGCTGGTTAACGTGGCCGGTGGGGCACCGGGCCGTAACGAGCAGGCGCGTCACAGCGGCGACCTGCCTGCCGACTGGGCCACGCTGGTGCCGGCGATGACGCCGCAGCAGAATGATCTAACCGTCACCAAGAAAACCTGGGGCGCGTTTCATAACACGTCACTGCATGAGGAACTGCAAAAGCGCGGCATTACTCAGGTGGTGATCTGCGGTATCGCGACCAGCATCGGCGTGGAGTCTACTGCGCGCCAGGCGTATGAATTGGGTTACAACGTCACGCTGGCGACCGATGCGATGACCGATCTCAATATGGATACGCACAACAATAGTGTGAAGTTGATCTTCCCGCGCCTGGGTGAAACCGGCAGCTGTGAGGATATTGTGACGCAGCTGAAATCCCGCGCCTGATAAACGGGTGACAGTAAGATTCGGGCCACCGCAAGGGTGGCCCGGATAGGTTTAGCGGAAGGCGTAACCCAGCGTCACGCCGACGCTGTAGTTGCGGCCCGGTGCCGATTCGAAGTAGCGACCATTGCTCTCATTCACAATCACTGAACCCACATAGTGCCGGTCAAACAGGTTATCGACCCGGCCAAACAGATCCAGCGTCCAGTTATCCACCAGCCACTTATAGCCACTATTTACCGCCGCCACGGTGTAGGACGGCGTATTCACGTTGTTCTGATCTTCAGCGGCGATCTGGCTCAGATAACGCACTTCACTGCCTGCGTAAAAGCCCTGTTCCGGCAGATAGCCGAGTCCGGCGTACGCCATGTTTCGCGCAATGCCAGGAATGCGGTTGCCGTCACAGCTGTCGCTGCCACAGGCGTTGCTGCGATAGCGCGCATCCAGCAGCGTATAGGCCATCTTCAGCCGCCAGTCCCAGGCAAACTGCTGGTCCAGGCTTAACTCCAGACCGCGACGGCGGGTCTGACCGGCATTTTTATAGGTGGTGCGTCCGCCACTGCTGGCATCCGCGACAATCTCATCGCGGGTATCGGTCTGGAACAGCGCCGCGCTGATCAGGCCATTGCCGATGCGTTTTTTGCTGCCGATCTCCAGCGTGTCACTGGTGGCCGGTTTCAGCCCCAGATTCAGGCCGGTTGCGCCATCTGAACGGTATGAAAGCTCATTAATAGTTGGAGTTTCAAAGCCGCGTCCGGCCGAGATCCACGCGTTCCAGCTGGGATCAAAGGCGTACTTCAGCGCCGCCGCGGGCAGCCACTTGTGATAGCGCGCCTCACCGCTGTCGTCGCCGTTACCGGGCCGGATATAGAAGTCATTGGAGTCAAAGTTGACGGTGCTGAAGCGCACGCCTGCATCCAGCGACAGTTTATCGGTGAGCTGCCAGTTGGTCTGCACATAAGGATCGAGCGTCCACATCAGGTTGCGCTCGTTGCGGCGCAGATTGCCCTGTTCGCCCAGCTGCGTGACGCCGTTGCTGACCGTGAAGTTTTCATAGCCTTTGCGGCGCTCGGTCATGGTTTCGTAGTCGAGTCCACCGGTCACCGCCACCGGAATCGACAGCAGCGTGTCGCGATGGGTCCAGCGGGTATCGACGCCCTGATAGTGGCGGGTCAGGTCGATCACGCCTCCTGGATGGGACGGATTACGCTGAACGGCGGCGGGAATGGACTGAAACTGCGTGGTTTCGCGCACTCCCGCATAGAGCATTACGCTGAGGTCATCGTTTTCACTCATCTGGCGCTGATAACGCAGGCCGCCCTGGGTCTGATCCACCGTTTTACGGGTGTTGTAGAGCGTAACGTTGCTGACCACCTGGCGCGGATTGTCACGCCACTGTGCCTCGGTTAAGCCGCCGGGATCCTGAGCGTCGATGTGCACGCTGTTAAACAGCAGCGTCAGGGTGCTGACATCATCGATACGCACGCCAAGCCGGGCGTTGCCGAGGTTCTTCTGCGCAGAACTGTGATCGCGATAGCCATGGGTGGTAAAGCGGGAGGCGGAGACGGTGTAGTTCACATCCCCGGCGTGCGTGCCATCACCGGTCGCGCCACTGGCTTTGACGCTGTTGCGCCAGCTGCCGTAACTGCCGTACCAGCTGCCTGCTTCCAGCGTGGTCGGCTGCTGACCCTGCTGAGTGGTCACGTTGATCACGCCGCCCGAGGCGTTGCCGTAGAGCGCAGAAAAGGGGCCACGCAGTACCTCGACATGATCAATCGAGCCGATATCAATGTTGGAGGTCTGTGCCTGACCGTCCGGCATGGTGGCCGGGATCCCATCCACATAGATGCGCAGACCGCGCACGCCGTAGGTTGAGCGGGAGCCAAAGCCGCGCATCGACAGCTGCAGATCCTGTGCGTAGTTCTGTCTGTTTTGGATTTGCAGACCCGGCACGCTGCTGAGATTTTCCGACAGGTTCACGCGCGGTGCCGCCTGACGCATATCGTCGCCGCTGACCACACTCAGGGCGGCGGGGGTATCAAGCTCGTTAAGGCCCGTTTCCGGCGGGGCAGCCGTCACGACCAGGGTATTGTCATTGTCTGCCGCCAGCAGCGGCAGCGGCAAAATGGCAGGCAACATCAGCAGCGTCGCCTGACGCAGAGAGAGTATTTTCATTATCAGAGGCCTGAAAAAAGAAGCGTAAATGAACCAGGTGGAACAATTGCCGCATATGGTAAGGCTTCGGGGTGCCGGGGTACACCGTTTCACGCTGGATTTTTTCGCTGTTTACCGCCAGGCTGGAATCCATCTTTTGCAGTAATAAGGCATCCAGCGTTGACGGATGCAGACACAAACTTATGGGAGTCAGCATGAAACAACCTGAAGTGGCGGTTCTGGGATTAGGCGCAATGGGGCACGCATTTGCCGCCAACCTGCTGAAAAAAGGCTTTCGCGTACACGGCTGGAACCGCACCCGCGCGCGCGGCGAAGATTTGCTGGACGCCGGATTGCAGCTGGCTGATTCACCGGAAGAGGCGGTGCGTGAAGCCGATGTGGTCATCGCCATGCTCTCCGACGGCGACACCACAGAGCAGGTGCTGCATCAGGCTAAAGCGGCATTGAAGCAGGGTGCAACGCTGTGTCAGATGGGCACCATCGGCGTGGAAAAAACCGATGCGCTGATCGGCTTTTTCGCAGCGGAACGACCGGATTTGCTGTTCATTGACGCGCCGGTTTCCGGCACCAAAGCACCCGCAGAAAACGCACAGATTCTGGTGCTGGCCAGCGGCGATCAGAGCCGTGCCCAGGCGGCAGAGGCGGTGTTTGCCGCCATCAGCAAAGGGACAAAGTGGCTGGGCGAGGCGGGCAAAAGCACCCGGATGAAGCTGGTCATTAACAGTTGGCTGATCGGCATGATGCAGAGCCTGGCGGAGAGCACCCGGCTGGCAGAGGATTTCGGCTTTTCAACCGACGATCTCTGGCAGGTGCTGGAGGGCGGTCCGCTGGCCGCGCCGTATGCGAAGATGAAGCTTGGGATGATCGCCAGCGACGACTACACGCCGCAGATGCATCTGATCTGGGCGCTGAAAGATGCCCGCCTGGCGCTGGATGCGGCTGAAACACCCTTACCGGCGCTGGAGAACATCGCGCAGCTCTGGCAGCAGGCGGTGGACGCCGGCCACGGTGAAGAGGATCTGGCGGTCATCTACCGCTATCTGAAGGCGCAATGAGTCAGCAGCATTTTGACTTCAGCACGCGCCCGCTGGTGCCACTGGCGCACGACTACCTGCACGGTGCCAGTGAACCCTGGCATCATCACGCCTGCGCCCAGTTGATCCACACGCTGAGCGGCGTGGTGCGGGTCGAGACGGAGTTCGGCAGCTGGATAGTGCCGCCGAGTCGCGGCGTCTGGCTGCCCGCGTTTACCCGCCATGCGCTGCACATTACCGGCAGCGTCGCGGCGCGTACGCTGTTTATCGATCCGCTGGCGCGCGCCGATCTGCCCGCCAGTTGTCAGGTGGTGCAGATCTAGCCGCTGCTGCGTGAGCTGATTGTCACGGCGCTGAGCCTGCCGGAGCAGTACAGCGCCGGGAGCCGGGCCGAGCGGGTGATGGAGTTGATTCTGGATGAGGTTCGGGGCATGGATGTGCTGCCGTTTGCGCTGCCGACGCCCGACAGCCCACGGTTACAGTCGCTGTGCGAGCAGATCCAGCAGACGCCCGGTGAAAGCTGGACGCTGGAGCGTGCCAGCGCTCAGATGAATGTCTCGGGCCGCACGCTGGCCCGTCATTTCATACGCGAAACCGGACTGCAGTTCAGCGACTGGGTGCGACGTGCCCGCCTGGCAATCGCTCTGACGCGGCTGGCGCAGGGCGACTCCGTGTTGCGGGTGGCGCTGGAACTGGGCTATGAAAGCCCCAGCGCATTTAGTGCGATGTTTCGTCGTCTGCTGGGCGTTGCGCCCACTGACTACTTCCCGCCTGCAGAATCTGGCCTGCCGCGCTGAGCAGCGCCTGCAACGCGGCGCGGGCCGTATCGTTGTCGATACTCACTCCCCAGACCCGTACACCCCGGGCATCCACGCAGCTGATATAGGCCACAGAACGGCTGTCGCTGCGCCGTCCCAGCGCATGCTCATGATAATCCTCAATGGTCAGTTGCAGGTCAAACGCGCTGCGCAGGGCATTCACCGCCGCCGACAACCAACCGTTGCCGCTGCCGGTCAGTGTCAGCGAGCGGTCCTGAACCAGCACGCTGGCGATGATCTGCGTCTGTCCGCCGCTGTCACTCTGACTGTCAGCCCGCTGCAATGCCACCGCAGGCTGCGTCACGCCATACTGGCGGCAGAAGAGCTGCCATAGTGCATAGTGCGTCATTTCGCCGCCGTGCCGGTCCGTCTCCAGCTGAACACAGCGGCTGAAATCCTGCTGCAGCGCACGCGGCATCTGCAACCCGTGATTCTGCTCCAGCAGCCAGGCGGCACCACTTTTTCCGGACTGACTGTTCACGCGGATCACCGCCTCATAGCTGCAGCCAATGTCGGCTGGATCCAAAGGCAGGTAGGGCATCTGCCACTCTTTCTCCTGCTGTTCGGCACGGATGGCGAATCCTTTTTTAATCGCATCCTGATGAGAGCCGGAGAAGGCAGTGAAGACCAGTTCGCCTGCATAGGGGTGACGGGGATGAACCGGCAGCTGGTTGCAGCGGGTCACGACCTCAATCACCTCATGCATCTGGCTGAAATCGAGCTGCGGCGAAACGCCCTGGGTATAGAGATTGAGCGCCAGCGTTATCAGGTCCACATTGCCGGTGCGTTCGCCGTTGCCAAACAGGCAGCCTTCGACCCGGTCAGCGCCCGCCAGCAGCGCCAGCTCTGCACAGGCGACGCCGGTGCCGCGATCGTTGTGCGGATGTACGCTGATGCAGACGGCGTCGCGACGGCTGAAGTGACGGCAGAAAAACTCAATCTGATCGGCATAGACGTTGGGGGTATTCACCTCCACGGTGGCGGGCAGGTTAATGATCATTGGCCGCTGCGCGTCAGGCTGCCAGACATCGGCCACCGCCTCGCAGATCTCCAGCACAAACTCCGGCTCGGTAAAGCAGAAGGTCTCAGGCGAATATTCAAAGGTCCAGTGGGTCTCCGGCTGCGCCTCGCATTCCGCGCGGATCTGCCGGGCACCGGCCGTCGCCAGCGCCACGATTTCCGCTTTGCTCTGTTTAAACACCCGCTCGCGAAACAGCGGTGCGGTGGCGTTGTAAAGATGTACGATGGCGCGCGGCACACCCTGTAATGACACAAACGTACGGGCAATCAGATCCTCGCGCGCCTGAGTCAGCACCTGTAACGTCACCTCATCCTGGATGCGCTGCTGCTCAATCAGATCACGCACGAAATCGAAATCTGTCTGTGACGCCGAGGGAAAGGCGACCTCAATCTCGCGGAACCCGCAGCGCAGCAGCAGGTCCCAGAAGGCCATCTTCCGCTCCCGATCCATCGGCTCTGCCAGCGCCTGATTGCCATCACGCAAATCTGTCGAGAGCCAGCGCGGAGCCTGCGTCAGCTGGCGCGACGGCCACTGGCGGTCGGGCAGGGTGACGACCGGGGAGGAACGATATTTATCAGCAGGTTGGGTCAGCATAGGAATCTCCTTGTGTTTTCTTACCAGTCTGCCGACACGCTCTGTGGGCCGCGCGCGCAATGCTGACAACCTGACGCGCAAAAGTGACAACACCCTGCGTGCGCTCCTGTTTGATGAATCCGCCAGGCAGGGTTAGCATGGTCGCCTGTTTATCCGGGTGAACACTTATGCTGATTTTTGACGGCCACAACGACCTGCTGCTCAACCTCTGGCTGCATCATCGCGATGCGCCCGCGCAGGCATTTTATCAGGGGATTGAACGGGGTCATCTCGACTTTCCGCGCATTCAGCAGGGCAAAATGGGCGGCGGGCTGTTTGCGATCTTTGTACCGCCGCAGGCGTACATCGCCAGCGCTGTACCGGCCCGCGCTGATGAGCCGTATGAACCGCTGCAAATCATGTGGCAGCAGCTCGATATCCTGCAGCAGCTGGCCGATGCGTCAGGCGGACGGGCGCGACTCTGCCGCAGCAGTGACGAGATTGCCGCCTGCCGCGCGGAAGGCGTGCTGGCGATGGTGGCGCACATTGAAGGTGCCGACGCGCTGGACGAAGAGGGCGAACAACTGCGCGCCTTCTGGCAGGCGGGGGTGCGCAGTATCGGGCCATTCTGGAATCTGCGCAGCCGCTTTGGTGAAGGCGTCAGCGGCTCCTTTCCCGGCACGCCCGATACCGGACCGGGGCTGACCGCGGCCGGTGAAAAACTGATTCAGCAGGCGGGTGAGCTGAAGATGATGATCGACGTGTCGCACATGAACAGTAAGACGTTCCGGGAGACCGCCCGGCTTTCCCCTGCGCCGCTGGTCGCCAGCCACTCCAACGCGCACGCGCTCTGCCCGCAGCCGCGCAATCTGACCGACGACCAGCTGGTGGCGATCCGCGACAGCGGCGGTCTGGTTGGCATTAATTTCGGCAATGCGTTTCTGCGCGCCGATGGAAAACGCGACGCTGACACGCCATTAACAGAAATTGTTAAGCATTGTGATCACCTGTTGAAGATAATGGGCAGCGACCATGTGGCCTTTGGCTCTGATTTCGACGGGATTACCCCTCCGGCCGCGCTGGGCGATGTCAGCGGAATGCCGCGATTGCTCGCCGCTTTTCAGGAAGCGGGCTATGATCAGAGACTGACAGAGAAGCTGGCATGGGGAAACTGGCAGCGGGTTTTACATCTGACCGGGCTGTGATAACAATTTCCTTACGTTCCGGGCTTGATCCCGACGCGCCATTGGCGCAACATCTGCCTGGAAATTGTGACGGTGCTCTCATTTAACAGCCGTCACGCCGATTTCAGACAGCACATTTACTGTTAACCAAGAGGAATTAACTCATGTGGAAAAAACCAACTTTCGTTGATATGCGTCTCGGTCTGGAAGTGACTCTTTACATCTCCAACCGTTAATCGTTCTGCCCGCCCTCTGAGCGGGCATTTTTTTTCAACTTCTGGTTTTCCTCTATGTTTATCAAAATCCTCGGCTCAGCCGCGGGTGGCGGGTTTCCGCAGTGGAACTGTAACTGCGCCAACTGCCACGGCGTGCGTAATGGCACCATTCAGGCTCAGGCACGCACGCAATCGTCGATTATCCTCAGCGATAACGGTGAAGACTGGGTGTTATGTAACGCATCACCCGACATCGGCCAGCAGATCCTGCACACGCCAGAACTGACCCGCAAGGGCGTACTGCGCGGCACGGCGATCGGGGGAATTATCCTCACCGACAGCCAGATCGATCACACCACCGGGCTGCTGAGCCTGCGTGAGGGCTGTCCGCATCAGGTCTGGTGCACGCCGGAAGTGCATGCTGACCTTAGTACCGGCTTCCCGATCTTTCCAATGCTGACTCACTGGAACGGCGGTTTACAGCACCGGCCAATTGCGCCCCTGACGCCGTTCAGCGTCGATGTCTGCACCGATTTGCAGTTCACCGCGATTCCTATCATCAGTAATGCACCGCCTTACTCGCCCTATCGCGACCGGCCGCTGCCGGGCCATAACGTGGCGCTGTTTATTGAAAACCGGGCGAATGGCCAGACGCTGCTCTACGCGCCAGGTCTGGGCGAGCCGGATGCGGTGATCCTGCCCTGGCTGCAAAAAGCGGATTGCCTGCTGATTGACGGCACCGTCTGGCAGGATGATGAGCTGCTGACTACCGGCGTGGGTCACAACACCGGCAAGGCGATGGGCCATCTGGCGCTGGCGGAAGAGCAGGGGCTGATGGCGCTGCTGGCGTCGCTGCCGGCTAAACGCAAAATTCTGATCCACATTAACAACACCAATCCGATCCTTAATGAGCAGTCACCCCAGCGTCAGTTTCTGACGGAGCAGGGAATAGAGGTGAGCTGGGACGGAATGGCGATTCATCTTCAGGGCTAAATCATGCAGATTACTGACACGCTGTCGCCGCAGGCTTTTGAACAGGCCCTGCGCGACAAAGGCGCTTACTACCACATTCATCACCCGTATCACATCGCGATGCATAACGGTCAGGCCACGCGGGAGCAGATTCAGGGCTGGGTGGCGAACCGCTTCTATTACCAGACCACCATTCCGCTGAAAGATGCGGCGATTATGGCTAACTGCCCGGATCCCGCCACCCGACGTAAATGGGTGCAGCGCATCCTCGACCACGACGGCAGCAACGGCGAAGAGGGCGGCATTGAGGCCTGGCTGCGGCTGGGCGAGGCGGTCGGGCTGACGCGCGAAGAATTATTGTCAGAGCAGCATGTGCTGCCGGGCGTGCGTTTTGCCGTCGATGCCTATATCAACTTCGCCCGCCGTGCCAACTGGCAGGAGGCGGCCTGCAGCTCACTCACCGAGCTGTTCGCGCCGCAGATCCACCAGTCGCGGCTCGACAGCTGGCCGCAGCACTATCCGTGGATCAAAGAAGAGGGCTATTTCTACTTCCGCAGTCGCCTGGGTCAGGCAAACCGCGATGTAGAGCATGGCCTGGCGCTGGCGCTGGAGTACTTCACCACCGCGGAAACGCAGAACCGGATGCTGGAAATTTTGCAGTTTAAGCTCGATATTTTATGGAGCATGCTGGACGCCATGACCATGGCTTATGAGCTGAAACGTCCGCCTTATCACACCGTCACCGACAAGGCGGCGTGGCACACCACCCGACTGGTATAACAGATGAATGAAAACTCGATTGCCGCGTTTCGTCGCGGCTACCGTATGCAGTGGGAAGCCGCCCAGGATACCCATGTGGTGCTCTATCCCGAAGGCATGGCGAAGCTGAACGAAACTGCCGCCGCCATTCTTGAGCTGGTGGATGGCAAACAGGATATCGCCGCGATTATCGCAACGCTGGATAGCCGTTTCCCGGAGGCGGGCGGCGTGGGGCCGGACGTTTTGGAGTTCCTGCAGTCAGCCTATGAACAGAAGTGGATACAGTTCCGTGACCCCGCTTAAACCTGGCGTGAATCCGCCGCTCTGGCTGCTGGCCGAGCTGACCTATCGCTGTCCGCTGCAGTGTCCCTACTGCTCCAACCCGCTGGATTTCGCGCAGCAGGAGAAGGAGCTGAGCACGGAGCAGTGGATTGAGGTGTTTCGTCAGGCGCGCGCCATGGGCAGCGTCCAGCTTGGATTCTCCGGCGGCGAGCCGCTGGTACGTAAAGATCTGCCGGAGCTGATCAAAGCGGCGCGCGATCTCGGCTTTTACACCAACCTGATCACTTCGGGCATCGGCCTGACGGAGAAGAAGCTGGATGCGTTCAGCGAGGCGGGTCTGGATCATATCCAGATCAGTTTCCAGGCGAGTGACGAAACCCTGAATGCGGCGCTGGCCGGGTCAAAGAAAGCGTTTCAGCAGAAGCTGGAGATGGCGAAAGCGGTAAAAGCGCACGGCTATCCGATGGTGCTGAACTTTGTGCTGCATCGCCATAACATCGACCAGATTGATAAGATCATCGACCTCTGCATTGAGCTGGAAGCGGATGACGTAGAGCTGGCGACCTGTCAGTTCTACGGCTGGGCGCAGCTCAACCGCGAAGGCCTGCTGCCGACGCGTGAGCAGATCGCTCAGGCGGAAGCGGTGGTCAGCCGCTATCGTGAGCGGATGAGCGACAGCGGCAATCTCACCAACCTGCTGTTCGTGACGCCTGACTATTACGAAGAGCGACCTAAGCCCTGTATGGGCGGCTGGGGGGCGATCTTCCTGAGCGTCACACCAGAGGGCACCGCGCTGCCGTGCCACAGTGCGCGCCAGCTGCCGGTCGAGTTTCCGTCGGTACTGACGCAGCGCCTGGACGATATCTGGTACAACTCGTTCGGCTTCAACCGCTATCGCGGTTTTGACTGGATGCCGGAGCCGTGCCGCTCCTGTGATGAGAAAGAGAAAGATTTTGGCGGCTGTCGCTGTCAGGCCTTTATGCTGACCGGCAATGCTGACAACACCGATCCGGTGTGCAGTAAATCACCTCATCACGGCAAAATTCTCGAAGCCCGGCGGGAGGCGGATTGCAGCGACATTAAAATTGGTCAGCTGCAGTTCCGCAATCGCAGCAACTCGCAACTGATTTATAAAACCCGGAACCTCTGATGAGCACGCGCGGCCTGCAGATAAACGGTCTGACGGTTGAACTGGTGCATCAGCCCGATGCCAGCCAGGCCGCCGCCCTGATTCAGGTAGGGGCCGGAAGTCACGACGAGCCGGATCGCTGGCCCGGACTGGCCCATCTGCTGGAGCATCTGTTGTTCACCGGCAGCAGCGGCTGGCCCGATGAGGGCCGGCTAATGAGCTGGATCCAGACGCAGGGCGGGAAGGTTAACGCCACCACGCTGGCCCGGCGTAGCGCGTACTTTTTCGAGGTCACGCCGTCGCTGCTGGCAGACGGGCTGGCAAGACTGCAGGATATGCTGGTCTCTCCGCTGCTCGATAATCAGGCGATCGCTCAGGAAGTGGCGGTCATCGACGCGGAATATCAGCTGTTGCAGCGTCATGAGCCATCCCGCATCGAAGCGGCATTACTGCACGCAGCTGCCACCCCCGCTGAATTTCAGCGCTTCCATATTGGCAGCCGGGCGAGCTTTGGCGACGAGCTCTCTGCGCTGCAACGGGCATTGCGGCAGTTCCACCAGCGCTACTACGTTGCCAGCAATATGCGGCTCTGGCTGCAGGGACCGCATTCGCTGGATGAGCTGGAACAGCTGGCGCGTCAGTTTGCTGACGCACTGCCTGCCGGTCAGTGGCGGCAGGAGCTGGCACCGCCGCAGCTCAATAGCGATACCTGCTGGCAGCTGGCGGAAACAGCTCAGGCAGCGCTATGGCGCAGCTGGCTGCTCGATAGCAGTGACGGTGTCACGTTGTGGCGTGAGTTTTTATTGGATGAAGCGCCCGGCTCGTTGCTGGCAACCCTGCGTGAGCAGGGGCTGGCCGAGGCGCTGGAGCTGAAATGGATTTATCAGGCTGAAGATGCGTACTGGCTGGCGCTGGGTATCGAAACCAGTGAGCCTGCGAAGGTAAATCAACTGGTTAACGGTTACATCGCTGCGCTGCGCCAGACGAATGAACAGCAGCATCAGCACTATTATCAGCTGGCACAGCAGCAATTTGTGACGTTGTCACCGATGGAGCAGTTGCGTCAGCGTGCTATCGGTTTCGCACCTGACAAAAACCTGCCTGCGTTGCAGCCGCTGCTGGAAAACCTCGCCAGTGCGCCTGGCACACTGCTGTTCTGTTCGTCGCAACCGGCAATGGAACACATCGTCACACAGGGCTTCACTGTGGCGCTGACGGCCTGTGAGCCCGCCCCGGCGGAGGCGCTGCCCGCTGCCGGTTTCACCTTCTATCCGCTCGACATCACTGCGACGCCTGCGCCGCTGCCCGCTCAGGCGGTGGCATTGCCGCATCATCCGTCAGACGACCCGCAGGCAACGCTGATCCTGCGACCGGAGTTCTGGTCAACCTTTACTGCGGAGGCGGGCGAAGCGCTGGGCCGGCGCTTGCGTCCGCTGTTTGCGGCGCTGCGTCATCAGGGCGGTCACGGCAGCTGGCAGGAAGTGGAAGGTGTGTGGCAACTGACGGTCCGGCTATCGGATCAGGCGGTCGCTGACCAGGCGCTGAGCCAGATTGTCTCCGCCCTGACATTACCCATTGAGGCAAACCGGCCCGCGCCTGTGGAGAGCATCGCTATCCGCGCGCTGCTGCGACAGTTGCCTTATCAGCTGGCAGCCAACGTTACGCTAGGATGCTGGCGGGCGGCGCTGAAGGGCGGCGATGCGATGCTGCACTCAGTGATTGCCCGGCGGCTGAGCGCGCTGTCGCTGCCGGTTAACCCTGTTACGCCGCCCACGCGTATGACCACGCAGACCGGCATGACGCGCCTGCCGCACGCTAGTGCAGACAACGCGCTGCTGCTGTTTATTCCGCTGCAGCGTCCTGAACAGCTGGCGGCATTGCGCGCGCTGGCACTGATCTACGAGCCACGCTTTTTCCAGCGCTACCGCGTTGAGCAGCCGATAGGTTATGTGGTCAGCAGTCGCTATATGCGCTGTGCCGATGAAGATGGGGTGTTATTTGCGCTGCAGTCGCCCGACTACAGTGCACTGTCACTGCTGCGCTACTGCCGTAACTTCCTGCGGTCACTGAACGAGACGCTGGCGGGATGTGATCTGGTGGCCCTGAAAGCGCGACTGCTGAGCCAGCAGGCTGAGCAGCCACTGGCCCTGTTGCGCCGTGAAAATGGCCTGGCAGAACCGGATGCGGCGCAGATTGCGGCGCTGACCCTTGCAGATTTACAGCAATTGCACCGCACGCTGATTCAGGATCGCCGCCGCTGGCGGGTGCTGTTCACCGGCGCGAATGCGTAATGACCGGTTTTAAGGTTGCTGAATTTATTTGAAAATTACCGACAAATCTCTTCACTGTCTATTCCGGGAAAACTGGACCACACTCAATTCACTTTTGTCCGCATAAGGAATTGACCGTGAAGAACTTCAAACGTATTGCACTGCCCCTGTTAGCCGCTGCTACCCTCTACGCTCCGTTATCTCAGGCCGAGGCGATGCACTACCAGCTGAACCCTGAGCATACGTCGGTAATTGTTGCCTGGAACCACTTTGGCTTCTCCAATCCTACCGCGGATATCCCGGATGCAACCGGTACGCTGGTGTTTGATAAAGATCATCCTGAGGCCTCACGCGTTGACGTGACCCTGCCAGTCAGCAAAATCGACAGCCACGTTGCCGCGCTGACCAAAGAGTTCAAAGGTGCTGAATACTTCGATACCGCCAAATACCCGACTGCGACCTTCCACAGCACCAAAGTCGTTGCGAAGGGCGACAACAAATTTGACGTTGAAGGTAACCTGACCCTGAAAGGCATCACTAAGCCAGTGACGCTGCACGCGACGCTGAACAAGCAGGGCGAGCATCCGATGGTCAAGAAGCAGGCGATTGGTTTTGACGCCACCGGCACCATCAAGCGTTCTGACTTCAAGCTGGACAAATATGTCCCTGCAGTCAGCGACGACGTTACGCTGACGCTGTCTACTGAAGCTTACGCGAAGTAACAAACGGCTGGCGCAGCCCCTCTGGCTGCGCCATCGCTTTTCCCTTTAATCCCTCAGCCCTGCAGGCTCGCCAGGGTGACGGACGCCCCGCCACAGACGATAACCAGCACGTTATCATCCGGTTTAAAGCCAATTTTCCCGTCATACAGCATCGATAATGAGACGCCACAGGCTGGTTCGGTCAGAACACGATGATCGTCCAGGAAGCGGCGGCAGGCATTAACAGCCTCTTCATCTGTCACAACCTTTCCCCTGACATCTGCCCGGCATGCCACGTTAAACGCATTTTCACACACCTGACTGGCTGCCAGCGTGGTGGCGATACCGCTGACCCGGTCCAGCGTGACCCGCTCACCGGCTTCCAGCGCGGCGTTAAGCGACGCGGTTCCCTCAGTTTCAACCGCATAAATGGGGATATGGCTGAGCTGATGCCTTTCCAGACCCAGGACAATGCCGGAGAGCAGACTGCCGCCGCCCACGGAGAGGATTACCGCATCCGGCCGCAACCCCTCACTGATCACTTCATCAACCAGCGTGCTGATGCCGTCCCACAGCAGCGGATTGTCAAAGGGATGGATGTAGATATGTTCGTGCGACGCCAGCGATAACGCGTACGCATTAGCCTCACTCCAGACGTTGCCGTGTACGATCAGTCTCGCACCTTCCTGTTCGATAAGCTGTCTGGCGCGCGCCGATGTCGTTTCAGGCACCACCACCGTGACCGGTAGCCCCAGTCTGCGGCCGCTGTGCGCCACGGCAATACCCGCATTACCGCCAGAGGAGCTGACAAACGCCTTAGCGCCTTGTGCCGCGTAGTATTGACAGATATGGCCTGCGCTTCTGAGTTTAAACGATCCGGTTGGCTGCGCCGATTCCATTTTCAGCCAGACGTTGCTGCCGCTGAGCTGACTCAGTGGCAGGGAGTGAACGAGAGGGGTACGGATAGCTATTTCCATGCGTATGATCCTGGTCAAATGTGGTCACAGGGAACCGGTTTGTCATCACGGAGAACATTGGTTTTGCCGTGCGGAATAGCGGCGTCGGATGCAGAAGAGAAAGTCACCCCTCACAAAGAGCGTGAAGGTTTTTCCTTAGAAATCATTATCGTCAGGCTGTGTTTTCTTTGGGCATTGAAAGGTTATACCGAAGAATGCTACTCGTTCGCAACAGAGATGCTGAATCTGATTAACATCTGCCTGCGGATTTTCTTTCTGCACCTTAATTGCGGTTTCTGCTCTGCGAAACCGGGAAAAATGAGGTGAAAGTCACAAATCTGCAACGCCGCTCTGATGGCCGATTTTACCTCCTCCCGCTTTCTGGCCAGTTCACCCGCGCCATCTGCTAACCCAATGATTTATATCGATTCGCCTTAAGCGCAATAAGTTGGAATAGTGTGAGGTAAATCACAAATAAAGCGATGTTAAGAGCACTGTCAATATTCCCGCCTGAGAAAAACCGCGCGTAACTGTGATCTCCTCTGCAAATAGCAACCCCGCTAACCGGAAGAATACCCTTCAGCAGAATAAGCCAGCGAGGTGAGGGTGATGCGAATTGGAATGGTGATCAGTGGCGGTGACGTTACCGGCATTAATAATTTTGTCTTCCAGATTGGACGCATGGCACAGGCGGAGATGGTGATATTTGACGGCGGTATTCCCGGCCTGCTGGAAAATAATCATCGTGAGATAGGCCAGCGCGATCTGCTCGATTTTTCCATCGCCTCTATTCCGGTTATGCAATCGGGACGCACTGAAAAGAAACTGGTGCGCAGCGAATATGAGTTAATTGCGCGCCAGCTGAAAAACGCCCGGATTGACATATTAATTATGGCGGGCGGAGACGGGTCGCTGCAATTTCTCCATACCCTGTCGGCGTATGGCGTGAATTGTTTCGGCGTCGGCATGACCATTGATAATGATGTTTTCGGCAGCGACTACACGCTGGGATTTTCCACCGCCTGCGAGCAGGTATTAAAAGAGGTGGCGAAACTGCGTAATACCGGCCGCGCCTTACCGGGCCGGGTTTTTATGCTGGAATTACTCGGCGGCTATTGCGGCGAATTAACGCTGCAGTCCGCGATTAAATCTAACGCAGATATTGCGTTAATTCCTGAGTGCCAGATCCCGCTGCCACAACTGGCGCAGCGCATCACCGGGCGACTGGCTGAGCAGAACAGCGTGGTCATCCTCTGTTCGGAAGGCTACACCCGTGAATATTCGCCCGGTTTTCAGGGGGCGATCGACACCTTAATCAAACAGCTTGAACCCCTTATTGGCGTGCGCATCCGTAAAACCATTCTGGGTTACGGGCTGCGCAATGGTGATCCCACCTGCGAAGAGATCTTTCAGGGCACCATTATGGCCAGTGAAGTGGTGCGTTGTATTCAGTCAGGCATGCGGAATAAAGCGGTCATTATTAATGGCAGCAATAAACCGATCCCGATTGATTTAATAAGCATGCAAAAACGCCTGGTCGATATTGACGGGCACCATTACAAACTCGCTAAACAACTCAATATAGTGTGAGGAAAAAACCATGCTGAAAATATTATGTGTCTGTGGTTGTGGATTAGGTTCCAGTTTTGCGATTGAGATGAGCGCAAAAGCGGTATTAAAAAAACTGGAGATTGAGGCCGACATCGATCACACCACCATTTCAGAAGCGAATGCGTTTAAGTCAGATATGATCCTGACGCAAAAAGCCTTCGCCGATGTTTTAAACGCCGACGCCAGTCCGGAACAGATTAAACGGGTCATTATTCTTAACCGGCTCACCGATAAAGCGGAAATAGAGCAGAAGATCCTGGCCTTTTTAAAAGAACGCAACCAGAAGGTCGCCGCCCATGAATAGTGTGATCGACTTCCTGGTAAAAGATCTGCTGGGGCAGGCATCGATTCTGATCGCCTTTATTGCCCTGATTGGTCTGCTGCTGCAAAAAAAATCGGCAGGTAAGGTGGTGGAAGGCACCTTTAAAACCCTGCTTGGCTTTTTAATTATGATGGCGGGTATCAATATTATTGTGGGCACACTGACGTTCCTCAATACCATTTTTACCCATGGCTTTGGCATGCGCGGCTATATCACCGATGTGGCTGCCATTGCCGGGCTGGCTAATCGTGAACTGGGGTCTGAAGTGGCGCTGACGCTGCTGGTGATCTTTATCGTCAACATCATCATCGCGCGACTGACGCCATTTAAGTACATCTTCCTGACCGGCCAGGCGTTGCTGTGGATGGCGACCATTGGCGCAGTCATCGGCTACAAAGCAGGGCTGACCGGCCTGCCGCTGATTCTGACCGGCGGCATCTTTGGCGGGATCATGGCGGTGGTCATGCCTGCGCTGGCGCAGCCGGTGGTGCGGCGGATCACCGACTCGGACGACGTGGCGCTGGGTCACTTCTGCACCATCGGTTATCTGGTCACGGCGGCGGTCGCCAAAGTCGTCGGCAAAGGCTCGCGCTCCACCGAAGACCTGAAGCTGCCCGATAACTTCAAGTTTCTGCAGGATACCTATCTGTCGATGGCGCTGGTGATGGTGCCGATGTACCTGATCCCCGCTGTGGCAGCCGGCCCGGCGTTTATCGCCCAGTACAGCAACGGCATGAACTACCTGATGTACGCCTTTATGCAGTCGATTCAGTTCGTGGCCGGGGTCTTCGTGCTCTACAGCGGCGTACGCCTGCTGCTGAACGAACTGGTGCCAGCCTTCCGGGGTATCGCGATGCGTGTGGTGCCGGATGCGAAACCGGCGCTGGACTGCCCGGTGATGTTTCCGTACGCCCCGAACGCGGTAATTGTCGGCTTCCTCGCCACCACGCTGGGTTCCATCGTCGGCATGCTGGTCTTCCCGATGTTTGGTCTGGCGATGATCCTGCCTGGCCTGCTGACCAACTTCTTTGCCGGTGGCACCGCCGGCGTATTTGGTAATGCCATGGGCGGACGGCGCGGCGCGATGATCGGCGGCTTCGTCCACGGACTCTTTATCACCATTCTGCCCGCCATCCTGGTACCGATGCTGGAGAGCTACGGCTTCACCGGGGTTACCTTCAGCGATTCCGACGTGATCAGTACCGGCCTGGTGCTCGGCCACGCCTTCCAGAATAACTGGCTGTTTGTCGCCCTGTTTATCGCCTTTATTACCGCGCTTGCCTGGTTTGTTAATGGCAAATCGACCAAACCTCAGGAGGAAAAAATCCATGAAACTTTATAACTTCGCCGATCTGTTACAGCTGGCTAAACAGCGTGACTTCAAAGCGGTCGGTTCGTTTAATCTTCACTGTCTGGAGATGCTGCCCGCCTATTTTAAAGCGGCAGAGAAAACCAACAGCCCGTTAATGATTCAGATTTCCACCGGCACGGCGAAATATCTTGGCCATAAACTGCTGGTCGATGCGATTAAATCGCTGTCCGAAAGTACGAATGTGCCGACCTGCCTGCATCTCGATCACTGTTCCGATTTAGCGGCGATACAGACGGCGATTGATGCAGGATTCAGTTCTGTCATGTACGACGGCTCACATCTGCCCATTGATGAGAATATTGCGAATACCCGTCGGGTGATTGATATGGCGCGACCACATCATGTCTCGGTAGAGGCGGAGCTGGGTGCCATCGGCGGGTCGGAAGATGGCAAATGCGTAGAGATGGAGGCGATAGCGTTCACGCCCGTGGAAGATGCACGCCGCTTCGTCGAAGAGACCGGCGTCGATATGCTGGCGATCTCCATCGGCACCGTGCATGGGCTTTACACCGGTAAAGCGCACATACAGCATCAGCGCCTGGCGGATATTACGGCGGCAACGCACACGCCACTGGTGCTGCACGGCGGCACCGGCGTCAGCGATGAGGATATGCGGCTGGCGGTCAGCAGCGGTATCGAGAAGGTGAATGTCGGCACTGAAATGAATGTGCAGTGGGTAGCGCAGTGCAAATCAACCTTTGAGAAAGGCAAGGTCAATGACAGCGTGCGTAATTTCCTGGTGCCAGCCAATGATGCGGTCACGAATGTGCTGGTAGAGAAAATGCAGTTATTCCGGTAATTACCCGCGCCGCCATCACCGGGTTAATGCGTTAACGATCTTTTATTCTCTGTTTATATTAGCCACCCCAATATTATGCGGGGCAGGAGAGCCTATGTTTGGATTCCTCAAAAAGTCTCCGGCTGTGGAACCACCCAGCGAGCAGCAGCAGGATCATCTGGCGGAATTAAGTCGCGAGAAAATAACGCAGCTGGAGCAGCAGCTGGCGATTAATCCGCGTGATGGCGAAACGCAAAAACAATTAATGCTGGAATATAACCGGGCATTAAGCTTATTTGCGAAAAGCCGCCGCTACCGCAATGAAATTGATGCGCTGTTTGTCAAAATCGATGAATTACGCAATGTGGTTCGCCAGTCGATTTAAGGAGAGCTGATGACGATTAAGCAGTTATTGCAGGAGGCCAACGCCATTCAGATTGGCATCGACGCCACGGACTGGCGTCAGGTTATCGCGCTGGCCGCCGAACCGCTGGTCAGCGGCGGTTATCTTGATGCCACCTATCCTGATGCCGTGATCGCCAATACGCTGGCTCACGGCGCTTATTATGTGTTTGAGGAGGGGATCGCCATTCCTCATGCGCGACCGGAAGCGGGGGTGCTCCGCGACTGTTTTAGTCTGATCCTGCTGAATGAGCCGATCTCATTTGAAGGCAGTGATAAGGCGGACATCGTGATTATGTTTGGCGCACGCGACAGCAACGCGCATATCGAAGAGGGGATCCGCGCGATTGTGTCGCTGCTGGAGGATGAGGAGACGCTGGTCCGGTTACGTCAGGCCAGCAGCGTGGCGGAGGTCATCGACATTCTATGACGCAAAACATCCCCCCCAAACGTGTGGTACTGGTTAACGGTATTCCGGCATCGGGTAAAAGCACTCTGACGCACGCGCTGTCACAGCACTTTGGCTGGCCGGTGCTGACCCTCGACAGCCTGAAAGAGCCGTTTATGCACGCTTTTGCGCCCGTCGATCGCCAGCGTAACCGGCAACTGGGCTGCGCGGCTTATCAGGCGATCTGGAACATTGTCGGCCAGGCACCCGCCAGTCAGATCTGGCTGATCGACGCCTGGTTTGGCTTTCAGCCGCGCACGCTGCTTGAGCAGGGTCTGAAACAGGCGGGCGTCGAAGAGGCGCTGGAGCTGTGGCTGAAGATCGCGCCGGAGGTGGCGGTGGCGCGCTATCAGGCGCGGCTGTCGCAGCGGCTGCCTGGCCATCCGGGCGCTGAGTATCTGCCGGAGCTGCGCCAGCTGGCGCAACAGGCCCGGCCGATGGCGCTGGGGCCGGTGTGCGAAGTGAATGCCTGCAACCAGGATCACGCGGCCGTTATCCACTGGCTGCACCAGCAACTGACCAGAACCCGCTACACTTCAGCTCATCATCAGATGAGTGAGGAGTTGCAGGATGTCATCACCCCCGTATCTGCAAACCGGTGAAAGCGCCGTGCTCTATGACGGCGTCTGTAAACTGTGCAACGGCTGGGTTCAGTTTCTGCTGCGTCACCATCTGGCGCGGCAGGTTCGTTTTGCCTCGGTGCAGAGCGAGCAGGGCAAAGCGCTGCTGCGCTGGGCCGGACTGCCGGAAGAAAACGTCAGCACCATTGTCTATATCGCTGGCAATCAGCACTGGCTACGGGCGCAGGCGGTATTCCGCGTGATGCAGCATCTGCCAGCCCCGTGGCGCGGGCTGGCGGTGCTGCGCCACTTTCCGGATGCCATCGGTAATTTTGCTTATGACCGCATCGCGTTAAACCGCTACAAACTGTTTGGCCGCTACAGCAGTCAGCACGCCATCCAACCCGATTATCCAGGACGCTTTCTGCATAAGGTGGAGCCGTCCGTTACATCGGAAGGGTAAAGACCGTGCGGTAGCGGCTGTCGTCGCTCTGCCAGGCCTCAGCGACCTCACTGAGTGGCCGCGACTGGAAGGGGATGGCAAATCCATGTGATGCGGCGGCCTGAAGCATTTCCCCTATTGAGGCGATCAGCTCACGGTCTGGCACGCTGCCCAGCCCGCTCCCCATCAGCGTTAAGCCGGATGAACGCAGCAGTTTACTGTGCAGAGAAATCTCCTGTCCGCTCAGTGAACCAATCTGGACAAAGCGAACCACCTTGTCACCACCGCGTACCGCCGCCGTCATGATCGCCAGTGCACTCTCACCCCACAGATAATCCAGCACCACATCAACGCCTTCCGCCATCAGAGAAGGAAGCTCTGCCGATAATGCATCCAGCGTCAGGGTGATATCAGCACCCTCACTCTGTAGCTGTTCCAGAGTCTCCCGGTTACGGCCTGTGGCAATGATTCTGCCTGCGCCCAGCGCACGGGCAATGCGGATCGCCAGACGTCCCGAGGTGCCGGTGGCTCCATTGATCAGCACGGTCTCGCCAGGACGCAGTGCCGCCCGACGGGTCAGCGCCGCCCAGGAGGACATGCCCGGATTCGCGAGAGCGGCAGCCAGTACCAGATCCAGACCGGCAGGCAGTGGAATAATATGTTCACTGTTGACCACAGTTCGCTCGGCCATGCTGCCTGTCGCGGCGTTAAACGTCAGAAAATAGACCGGCTCGCCAGTATCGAGATATCCGGTACCGTCAATGCCGGGAATAAACGGATAGTGCGCTACAGAGCTGTAGTGGGTGCCTGCCGCGCGGGCCTTTGCCAGCTGGCTGAGTGCCGCAGCGTTGACCGTCACCCGCTGCTGATGCTCACCGGGCTGGGGTTCCGGCATGTCGCCGTAGTAGGGTTGTGCGCCTGCCTGCCCGATTATTGCTGCTTTCATTGTTTATTATCCTTCTGTTCAGGAGTTAATAGGTGTAAAGTACACACATTATTCCTGCCTCTGGATGGCGTCAATGAAAAGCGTGCAAAATACACATAAATACGATGCACTGCATGATTGTCTGCTGACAATTGCGGGCGCGCTTAACCGGCCTCAGCGCGATATGGCGATGATTAAAGCGGCGGGTATTGAGCTGGATCGGGCACTGTTTCCACTGCTGGTTCAGGTCAGCCGGTTCGGGCCGATCGGCGTGGGCGAGCTCGCCGATCGGGTGGGTCGTGATTACAGCACGGTCAGCCGTCAGGTAGCGAAATTAGAGGAGACCGGGCTGGTCGTGCGGCAGAAAAACCGGCAGGACAAAAGGATCAACGAAGCCGCAATCACTGCGGCTGGCAGGGCGATGACCGATAAAATCGATGCGCAACGGGTGCAGGTTTATCAGCGCATTTTCCTCCACTGGCCAGAGAGCGACCGCGAGACGCTGGAACAGTTGCTCAGTAAATTCGTTAGCGATTTCAGCCAGACGGAAGGCGATGAAAATGATGATGACAAGCCTGATGCGGTTTAGGGGAAGAGGAATGTATGCCGGTTAATTTCGATCTCAACGATCTCTACGCGTTTCGCGCGCTGGTGGAGTTTGGCAATTTTCGTCTGGCGGCGGAATCGATCTGCCTTTCACAGTCGGCACTGAGCCGCCGCATCGATAAGCTGGAAACCACGCTGGGGATCAAACTGTTTGAGCGGACCACGCGCCGTGTCACGCTGACGCTGAAAGGACATGCGTTTGCGCAGCGTTCGGAAAAGCTGCTGGCCGATTTTGAAGAGGTGATGGCCGATCTCAGTGAAGTGAGCTTAGCCCGCACCGGCCTGATTACCGTCGCCTGCGTGCCGTCAGCCGCTTACTACTTTATGCCCAACATCATCCGGCTGTTTCAGGCGCGCTATCCCCGCGTACGAGTCAAACTGGTCGACAGCAGTGCGGCCAACGTCTATGACGCGGTGATTGGCGGTCAGGCCGATTTCGGCATCAGCTTTTCCAGCCGCTCGCAGCCGGATGTGCACTTCCAGCCGCTTATGGACGACCCTTATGTGGCGGCCTGTCGGCGTGACCATCCGATAGCAGGCAAAAAGAGTCTGAGCTGGCAGGCGTTTTATCAGTATGAATGGGTCGGACTGGATAAAACCTCCGGCAATCGCAACCTGCTGGACCAGGCGTTGCAGGCGATCATGCCGGAGAAGCCCTGTGTCTGTGAAACCCGACACGTCACCACCATGCTGGGGATGGTTGAGGCGGGGCTTGGCATTGCTGCCGTCCCCGCTATGTCGATGCCCGGCTACGATCACGCCCTTCTGATGGCGGTGCCGTTAACCGATCCGCAGGTGAAACGCACCGTCGGACTGCTGCGTAAAAATGGCCGGGTGCTCTCGCACATCGCGAGCGAACTGGAAAACCTGATTATTGAACAGTATCAGCGACTTTAGCCGGTTTTGACGCCTTCACGCTGTGCAGGCCGCTGGCGTGCACGGCCTGCTGTGCCTCAGGCGAGGCGAGCCAGTGCAGCAGCTTCGCCGCCTCGTCCGGCTGCGCTGACCTGCGTACTACGGCACCGGCGAAGCGGGTGGTGTACTGCAGCGTGTCCGGCAGTTCGCCAATGAACGTTACGCCGGAGACCGGCAGCAGTTCACTGACCTGCTGAAAGCCGATAGCGTATTTACCCGCCGCGACCTCGGAGGCCACCGGGATGCGCTCAACCTTCACCGCTTTCGCCTTCACCTGATTCTCAATGCCCAGTCGGCTGAACAGCTGGCTGCTGACATATTTGCCGCTGGCGCTGTCGGAGTAGGCGATGGAAGAGGCGTTCAGCAGGGCAGTACGCAGCTCGCTCTCGCTGCCGATTTTCACCGGCGTGGCACCCTGTTTTATCACTGCACCGATGCGCGAGTCCGCCAGCTCAACCCGTGAACCCGGCAGCGTTGCGCCCTTTTTTTGCAGATCGCTTAACGCATCGCCAACCATAATCACCACATCAGCCGGTTCACCACGCGCCAGCCGCGCCGGAATCGCCTGTGGCGTCTTGCCCATCGACGGGCCGGCAACCGTGTTTATGGTGATCCCTTCACGCTGGGCAAAGCGTGGCGAAAGCGTATCCCATGCCGCTTTAAATCCGCCGGAAATCATTACCGTCAGCTCTTTTGCCTGCGCCGTGGTGCTGCCCGCCACGCTGAACAGCAGGGCAGCGTAGAGCGACATCGTTTTCAGTTTCATCTTCAGTTCCTCAGCTAACGGTTTTATGGGCAGGCGATACGACACTACGGGTGCGACGATAGAGATAAAGTGTCGCGCCCAGCGCACAGACAGCCGCAAAACTCATCCAGTAGCCAGGCGAGGCTTTGTCGCCGGTCAGTTCGATCAGGCCGGTCGACATTACCGGGGTAAAGCCACCAAACACCGCGGTTGCCAGGCTGTAGGCCAGCGAGAAGCCTGCCACGCGGACTTCCCCTGGCATGATTTCGGTCAGCGCCGGGATCATCGCGCCGTTGTAGAGACCGTAAATCATCGAAAGCCATAGCAGCACGCCCAGCATCATAGAGAAGCCCGGTGCCGCTGCCAGCAGGCTCAGGGCCGGATAGCTGGTGGCGATCGCCAGCAGGGTCATGGCAATCAGGACAGGTTTACGGCCAAAGCGGTCGGAGATCGCGCCGCCAATCGGCAGCCAGATGAAGTTCGACACCGCCACCAGCAGCGTCACCAGCAGGCTGTCCGAGGCGCTCAGCAGCAGGACTTTCTTGCCAAAGGTCGGGGCATAAACCGTAATCAGGTAAAACGCCGTGGTGGTCATCGCGACCATCAGCATCCCGGCAATCACCACCTGCCAGTTACTGAGCAGGATGCGGAACACCTGTTTCACATCAGGATGACTGCGGCGATTGCTGAACTCCTGCGTCTCTTCCAGCTTGCGACGCAGCACGAAGATAAACGGCACAATCAGGCAGCCAAACAGGAACGGAATACGCCAGCCCCATTCGCGGATAGCGCTCTCTTCCAGCACGGCGTTGAGAATAAAGCCCATCGCCGCCGCCACCATAATCGCGACCTGCTGACTACCCGACTGCCAGCTGGTGTAGAAGCCTTTGCGGCCCGGCGTCGCGATCTCGGCCAGATAAACCGACACGCCGCCCAGCTCTGCACCGGCGGAGAAGCCCTGCAGCAGCCGGCCGATCAGCACCAGCAGCGGTGCCCACAGGCCAATGCTCTGGTAAGAGGGGATGAGCACGATCATAAAGGTGCCCGCCGCCATGATGGAGAGCGTTACGATCAGCCCCTTGCGACGGCCGACCTTATCGATGTACGCCCCCAGCACCACTGCGCCGATGGGGCGCATCAGGAAGCCTGCACCAAACACGGCAAAGGTCATCATCAGTGAGGCAAACTCACTGCTGGCCGGGAAAAAGGTATGGGCGATATAGGTGGCATAAAAACCGAACAGGAAGAAATCAAACTGTTCGAGGAAGTTGCCCGAGGTAACACGAAATATAGCGCCAATCCTGGCGCGGTGAGTCATGGGTGAGGTTGTCTGCATCAGTAACTCCAGTAAGGTATGACGCTTTTTGCCGCGCCTGTGACTGAAGAGTGGATCAGCGCCCGGCGCTGAATAAGTGCAAAAATGACAATGATTAATGTGTTCGCTGCATGATTGCCTGGCGTTACCATTTAAAAGCATTATGATTCATAAGGTTATATGCACCTGTCGATTTTGTCGGCGTGTTATCGACTCTGAGGTGAGTTTGCGGAAATGTGACAGAATTCATAAGCCTGTTACGGGCTGATAAGGGGATTCCAGGCAGTCTGAGGCCGCCCGCGCAGAGCCTGGCAGCAAAGGGTCTCTGAACTCAGGCGTGATGTGTCAGCGAAGTGTGATATCGAAAACCTGACGTAAATGCCTGGCGCCCACCGCAGTAAACGTCACTTCACGGTAGCCAGGCTGTCGGGTGAGCCAGCCCTGCACCTCAAAGGCGGTTAACAGCGCTGCGCCTGCGTAGCTGCCGAGATGAAACCGGCGCTCACTCCAGTCGAGACAGCCACAGCACGCTTTGCGGCGTCCGGGCTGCGACAGATCAATTTGCAACGCCGCAAACTGCTGTTGTCCATAAAGGGTGAGCGCGCTGCCCTCCGGCGTGATCCAGCCCTGCTGTGCCATTGCGGCGTAGATCTGCACCGCGACTTCACCCGCCAGATGGTCATAACAGGTGCGGGCAGTGCGCAGTGATGTCGGCGTCGTGCTCTGCGGCGCGGCGATCCGTCGCCACGACACCCCCATCATGTTCTCAATCAGCGTTGCGATGTCACTGCCGGTCAGCCGGTAATAGCGGTGACGGCCCTGTGCCAGACAGACGATCAGGCCGCTGTTAATCAACCGGTTCAGATGCGCGCTGGCGGTGGAGGGGGCAACATCGGTGACGGCGCTAAGTTCCGTAGCCGTCCAGGCGCGTCCATCCATCAGCGCTGACAGCATCTTTACCCGAGACGAATCGGCCATCGCGGCGGCGACGCTCACAATTGCGTGCTCAAGCGCGTCGCTGTCGTCCGTTGCGTGATGGTGTTGCTGTGTCGTCATCAGATTATGGAGCCCATTCTGTGGTCAGCCCGGCGGCTGATTGATTGTTATCGGTGATCAGGATTAGCTGGTTAGCGTGATCGCTGTATTGCACCAGAATGTTGATCCCGGCATCGGCCAGGCGTGTCGTGATCGCCCCCAGTTCGCCAGGACGCTGCTGCGGTAGCCTGCGAATTAATGGGACATTTACAGCCTCGACGGTGATCCCCTCCGCTTCCAGCACGGCACGCGCCCGTTCACCTTCCGCAACCAGAAAATGGGCATGGCTCTGCGCACCAGACGAGAACAGGCCGCCGCCTTCCAGCCCGATTGCATGACGGCCCAGCAGCGTGGTGAGTCGGGAAAGGGTGCCTGGACTATTTTGCAGGATCACATGAATATCGAACATGTTAATTTACTCCCTGTTGTGAGGCATATTCTCTGACCAGCGCGGCGATGCGAATGCGATAACCGGCAAAGAGGGTTTCACGACCTTCACGCTGCGCAGCCTGGTGGCAGAGGTTACGTTTCCAGGACTGCACCGCGGCGTCATCGCGCCACCAGGAGAGCGAGAGGATTTTTTTCTCATCACCCAAACTCTGAAAGCGCTCAATAGAGATAAATCCATCAATGTCCTTTAACAGCGGACTCAGGTCGGCGGCCAGTTGCAGATAACGCATCTGGTGTTCGGGGCGGGCTTCAGCTTCAAACAGTACGGCAATCATCGCTATCTTCCTTTAAACGAGAGTAAAGAGGGTGATGGCACAAAAATAGCGGGCGGAGCGAACCGATGCTTCGGCCGGAACCGAAATATGGCTGTACGGACGAACGTCAGCCAGGCAACGCATTCTTACAATGGAGCAGACGATATGTTCAGTGGACTCAGCGCCTTTCCCCTTACTCCCTTTGCAGAGGGCAGACCCGATGAAGCCGCCTTTCTGCGGCTGCTGAGCAGGCTGACGGAGGCAAAAGTTGACTCCCTTGGCGTGCTGGGTTCAACCGGCAGCTATGCGTATCTGACCCGCACGCAGCGCAGGCGCATCGCAACGCTGGCGGTTGAACATGCAGATTCGATTCCGGTGATGATCTGCGTAGGTGCGGTGAGCACCGATGAGGTGCTGGCGCTGACTGAAGATGCGCAGCAGGCGGGTGCTGCCGCATTACTGCTGCCGCCGCTGGGTTATCAGGCATTGAAAGAGGAGGAAGTGTTCGCGCTTTATGAGACCGTGACGCGTCACGCCTCGGTGCCAATCTGTGTCTATGACAATCCGGGCACGACTCATTTTACGTTTTCTGATGCGCTGCTGGGCCGGATCGCTCAACTGCGTGGCGTGGGTTCAGTGAAAATTCCGGGTGTACCGGCGGAGCAGTCCGCAGCGAATGATCGCCTCGCGCAACTGCGCAACACGCTGCCTGCTTCCGTATCGATTGGCGTTAGCGGTGATGCCTCTGCCGGCAACGGGTTGATTGCAGGCTGTGATGGCTGGTATTCGGTGTGCGGCGGGCTGTTTCCGCGCGTTGCAAAAGCGATGACCGGGGCGGCAGCCGCAGGTGATTTTGCGAGCGTCAGAGCACAGTCCGATCGTCTTGAGCCGTTGTGGACACTGTTCCGCCAGCACGGCGGAAGTTTCCGGGTAATCAGCGCTGCGGCAGGGCTGCTGGGGCTGACCGAACGCGACTGCCTGCCGCGTCCGCTATTGCCGCTTTCCGCTGCCGATTGTCGGGAGATTGCTGACGTGCTTGCCGCTCTCGATCTCTCCTGATAGCAGAAGACGTTAACCGTGGCGCACCAGGTGAAAGCCTTCTTCCTCCTGCGGCGGTTCAAAATAGCGGGTAATCAGCGCAAACTGCTCGTCCGTGGCGGCAAAGGCGTGTTCGCCGCCCTGATTACGGGCGTGCAGACGCGATTTACACAGTGCGTCCGGCACGTCCAGATAATGCAGGCGATGATCGGCAGAGGACGCCTCTATCACTGAGCGCATCCAGTCACGATTCGCCCGGGTGTTGGCCGGAAAATCGAGTACCACCGAGACACCCGCGTTAAGCAGCGCCACCAGGTGGGGCGTTATCGCCTTCCTGAGTTTTGCCGCAACGCGCACGTAGTCGGCCACTGAATGCATCTCGTCCTGCCAGAGCGCGGCCAGCCACTGATCCTCGCTGATGACCACGCAACCCGGTAAAGCGCCCAGTTCCGCTGCCAGCGTCGATTTCCCGGAGGCAATTTTTCCACACAGCAGATGCAGTGTGGCAGGTGCAGAAGTCATGATCGTGTCACTCCTTTAACAGGTGGGTAATAAACCGTACGGCCGGTGTAAGGCGCGTCTCGCCGATGCGCGATTCAGGCTAACAAACGCAGGGAGGGATAAGCAATCAGAGGCGGGGAGGGCTGGTGAGTAACCCCGGATTAACCGCCCGAAACAGCATCCGCTGCTGTGGGCAATCTGGCGTTGGGAACAACAGGCAATGTTTACATGAAAATGAATACGCCTGAACGGCGACGTGCGGTCAGGCGAATGTCCGGAGTAGTAATAAAGGTCCTGAAGCGTAGTGAATCTGCGCTAAACCGCCAGCCACAGGCTTCATTTTTGTGCCATCAGCAGCGTCAGCAGTTCACGGCAGCACGCTTCTTCTTCTGCGCTGTCCGCAGAGGCCAGATGACGCAGCAGTTCCATGCAGCTTTTTTCTTTGCCTGCTTCCAGTAACTCCTCAATCAGAAAATTAAGTTTGTCCTGCTCAGAGGCGGCAAAGGATGATGTGAACTCATTTTTGACCGGGATGGTATGGTTCACCGGCAGGGTCAGGGTGTTTTGCATTGGCATATTATTGTCCTGTTTCGGGTTAAAAAACGCACTGGTGTTGCTATTAAACTTATACAACGATCCTTATTTTGTACAGAAATCTGCCTGAATGATTTTTAAGCCGGCGCTAAGCGTAGCGCGGCTGCAGAGGAAGTGCTGGCTAATCATTCAGTTAGCAGTGAAGAGAAATTCAGAAAAATTGCACCGGTTTTAAGTCAAATCCGGCGGGCAGGGAAAAGAGACAACATCAGGTCAGTTCAACAAACGGCCCATCGGGCCGCGTCGGTTATTTAGCAGCGAGGAAATCTTCGCGTTGCGGCGTAAAGGTATCCAGCAGCACACCCGCCTCAAGACAGACGCAGCCATGAACCACATCAGGTGCTTTGTAGAGTGTATCTCCTGCGCCGACTTCCCGCGTTTCACCGTCAATGGTGAAGGCAAAGCGTCCGCTCAGTACATAGGTTAGCTGCTCATGGGGATGGTGATGCAGCGGGCCAGTCGCCCCTTTTTCAAAACGGACTTCAACCGCCATCATGGTGCCGCCATGTGCCAGCACGCGGCGGGTCACGCCATCACCCAAATCGTCCAGTGGCTGGTCTTTATGATAGATAAACATCGGAATCCTCATGCGGTAACAGGCACTGCAATGGCCGTTTTGTGATGGCTCTCACAGCGCGCAGGTGAATTAGCCCATGCACTTTAGTGCTTTTTCATTAAAATGAAACAGTGTTTCAATTAATTTATAAGGGTAGATCATGAAAATCGCATTAATGATGGAAAACAGCCAGGCCGCTAAAAACGTTACCGTGCTGAAAGAACTGGAAGGCGTCGCACAGCCGCTGGGCCATCAGGTCTTCAACGTCGGGATGAGCGATGAGCAGGATCACCATCTGACTTACATTCACCTCGGTATTCAGGCCAGCATACTGCTCAACAGCCAGGCGGTGGATTTCGTGGTCGCGGGCTGCGGCACCGGACAGGGCGCGCTGATGTCGCTGAACATCCATCCGGGCGTGGTCTGCGGCTACTGTATCGATCCTGCCGATGCTTACCTGTTTGCGCAGATCAACAACGGCAATGCCTTATCCCTGCCATTTGCCAAAGGGTTTGGCTGGGGTGCAGAACTGAATCTGCGCTTTATCTTTGAAAAAGCGTTCACCGGCGAGAAGGGCAATGGCTATCCGCCAGAGCGTAAAGAGCCGCAGGTGCGCAATGCCGGTCTGCTGAACCAGGTTAAGGCTGCAGTGATCAAAGATAACTATCTCGACACGCTGCGCGCTATTGATCCTGAACTGGTGCGTACCGCTGTCAGCGGCCCGCGTTTCCAGCAGTGCCTGTTTGAGCATGGCAAAAATCAGGAGATCGTTGCCTTTGTGCGTCAGCTGACGCACTAAGTCCTCCGATTTCACGAGGCCGGTCTGACCGGCCTTTTTTTATTCTCTTTCCTGACCTCCGCTGACTTTCAGCCTGCCACATGAGTGTGGCGACTCGCCTCGACCAGCATCCGCGTATAGGGCATCGCAGCGCGATCCGCCACCAGCGTCGGCACATCCAGCGTCTCCAGCACTTTGCCCTGTTGCATCACCGCCACACGATGGCAAAGATGCGCCACCACGCCGAGATCGTGCGTCACCATCAGATAGGTCAGGGTCTCCTGCTGCTGCAGATCGCTGAGCAGGTTCAGGATCTCCGCCTGAACCGAAACATCCAAAGCAGAAGTGGGCTCATCCAGCAGCAGTACGCGCGGCTCCAGTATCAGCGCCCTGGCAATCGCCACGCGCTGACGCTGGCCTCCTGAAAGCTGGTGCGGATAGCGCGTCTGCCAGGCGCGATTCAGCCCGACCTTATCCAGCATCGCCACCACCCGCTGCTGGCGCTGCCCGATACCCTGAATCTGCAACGGCTCTTCCAGGATGTCGCCCAGCGTGTGACGCGGATGCAGCGAACCGTAAGGGTCCTGAAACACCATCTGTACCTGACGACAGCGCGCCCGATCGATGCGGTGCGCCAGCGGCTGGTTATCAATGCTCAGCTCTCCCTGCCAGTGAGTAAATAATCCCGCCAGGCACTTCAGCACCGTGGTTTTACCCGAGCCCGACTCGCCCACCAGCCCGAAAACTTCACCCTGTTTCACCTGCAGATTTACGTCGAACAGCACCTGATTCCGGCAATCGTCGTCACCAAAACTCAGGCTGAGATTTTTCACATCAATCATCGCGAACTCCTTAGTCCGTCAACCAGCTGGCATGACGTTGTAATACCGGCAGGCGTGTACGACGGTGATCAAGGTCGGGCAGTGCCGCCAGCAATCCCTGGGTATAGGGATGCTGCGCGTGGTCAAGCTCACTGGCGGCCAGCGACTCCACTACGCGTCCGGCGTACATCACCAGCACCCGATCGCAGAAGCTGCGTACCAGACTGATATCGTGGCTGATAAAAATCAGTCCCAGCCCGCGCGCCTTCACCAGATCGTCCAGCAGCGCCAGCACCTGCAGGCGAACCGAGACATCCAGCGCAGAAGTCGGCTCATCGGCAATTACCAGTTCCGGCTCGGTGATCAGCATCATAGCGATCATCACGCGCTGCCCCTGACCGCCGGAAATTTCATGCGGATAAAGCTGATAGACCCGTTCGGGATCGCGGATCTGCACCTCCTCCAGCATCGCCAGCGTCCGCTGACGCGCCGCTGCTTTCTGACCGCGATGATGACTGCGCCAGGCTTCGGCGATCTGCTCGCCCACCCGAATCACCGGGTTCAGGGAATATTTCGGGTCCTGCATAATCATGGAGATGCGTTTGCCGCGAATGGCGCGCATCTGCGCCGGGCTGGCGTGCAGCAGGTCGATATCACCAAACTGCATCCGGCTCGCCTCGATGCGCGCCCTGGCCGGATGCAGCTGCAGCAGGGCGCGGCCCACGGTCGATTTACCGGAGCCGGACTCGCCGACAATCGCCAGCTTCTCCTGACCGAGCTGAAAGGAGACGCCGCGCACCGCCGGGGTGATCTGGCGTCCGTTAACAAAGTTCACGTGCAAATCGCGCACGTCGAGCAACGGCGAGGCGTTACTCACTGCGGGGATCGAGCAGGTCACGTAGGCCATCTCCTAAGAAGTTAAATGCCAGGCTGTTAATCAGGATCGCCAGACCGGGCACGGTAACCACCCACCAGCACTCCAGCATGTAGGTACGGCCGCTGGCGATCATCGCGCCCCATTCCGGATCCGGCGGCTGTGCGCCCAGTCCGAGAAAACCCAGCCCGGCAGCGGTGAGGATTATGCCCGCCATGTTCATGGTGATGCGGATAATCACCGAGGGCAGGCAGAGCGGAATAATATGCTTCCACAGCACCCGCAGCGGCGACGCGCCCTGTAATCGCACCGCTGAGATGAAGTCCGCCTGACGCAGCGACAGCGTTTCGGCACGCGCCAGACGGGCGATCGGCGGCCAGGCAGTGAGGGTAATGGCAATCACCACATGCTCCAGACCCGGACCCAGCGCCGCAACAAATGCCAGCGCCAGTACCAGGCTGGGAAAGGAGATGAAGATATCGGTGACACGCATCAGCACGCCATCGACTTTGCCGCCAAAGTAACCCGCGGTAACGCCCAGCAGCAGGCCCAGCGGCCCGACGGTCACTGAGACCAGCAGCACGATGTAGAGCGTGATGCGCGCCCCCCACACCAGCCGGCTGAAGATATCCCGGCCAAACTCATCGGTGCCGAACCAGTGGGCTGTACCGGGCGGCGTCAGGGCGTTATCCAGATCCTGAATCAGCGGGTGATACGGTGCGATCCAGGGCGCAAACAGCGCCACGATGCAGAGCAGCAGCACAATGCCGCCGCCGATGGCGGTCAGGGGATTACAGGCCATGCGCCACAGGAAAGTGCCGCAGCGGGCAGCGAATCGCCGGCAGCGCGCCAGCCGCTCGCGGGTGTGACCGGCAGAAGGGGTGTCAAAGGAGATCGTCATACTTTGGTCCTCGGATCGAACACCTGATAGAGCAGGTCGGCGATCAGGTTAAGCAGCACAAAGATCAGGCCGACTACCAGCACGCAGCCCATCACCGCATTCATATCACCCAGCATCAGGCTGCTGGTGAGATAGGAGCCAAAACCGGGCCAGGAGAAGACGGTTTCAATCAGCACGGCACCCTCCAGCAGCGAGCCATAGGCCAGCGCCACCACGGTCAGCAGCTGAACCAGGATATTGCGAAACGCGTGCTGCCAGATCACCTGCCACTCGGTCAGGCCTTTGACACGCGCGGTCAGAATGAACTCCTGTGACAGCTGCGCCAGCATAAAGCTGCGCGTCATCCGGCTGATGTAGGCCATGGAGTGAAAGCCGAGCAGCGAGGCGGGCAGTACCAGATGATTCAGCGCATTCCGGAACACCTGACCGTTGCCCGCCAGCAGGGCATCAATCAGCATAAAGCCGGTGCGACGCGGCACGATGCCATCAAGGCTGAAGTCCACCCGGCCAGCACCGCCGACCCAGCCGAGATGGGCATAGAACAGCAGCAGGCCCATCATGCCGACCCAGAAGATCGGCGTGGAGTAACCGGCCAGGCTGAGCATCCGCACCACGTAGTCGATGACGCTGTTACGCCGCGCCGCCGCCAGCACACCCAGCGGTACGCCCAGCCCTGCGCCAATGACAATTGCCAGCGTGGCCAGCTCTACCGTGGCGGGAAAGACGCGCAGGATGTCATGCACTACCGGCTGGCCGGTGAGCAGCGCGTGGCCCAGGTCGCCATGCAGCAGGGCATTAAGATAGAGGCCAAACTGCACCCACAGCGGTTTATCAAAGCCAAGCTGGTGGTAGACCTGCTGATAAGTGGCCTGATCGGCGTCGGGGCCGACTATCGCCAGCACCGGATCCAGCGGCATTACCCGGCCAATAAAAAAGGTCAGCAGCAGCAGGCCGAAGAGCGTGATCAGCACCTGCACCGCGCGATGGCTGATGCGGCGACACTGATTTCGTGTCAGGGTCATCATCATGGTGTGCCTCCCGCCAGGCTGTCAGGCGTTTTCCAGACGTCGCGCAGGAAGGTGGTCGCAGAAGGATGGGGCTGATACGCCTGTACCCGGTTACTGACCACCACGGAGTCAAGCATTTGTGAAATCGGCATCAGCGCAGGCACCAGCTGGTCATAGCGCTGCTGGATGGCGAAATAAGCCTGCTGCTGGCGGGTTTTGTCGCGTTCCACCAGCGCCTGATCGATCATGCGGTTGAGCTGCGCGTCGTAGAAACCGGTACGCCAGCCCTGGAAATTGGTCAGCCGGGCGCTGTCGGCATTGTTCGGGTTGTAGACCAGCGCACGCAGGCTGGAGTGGGGATGCGGCTCCACGCCGCTGCCGCCGCGTCCGACCAGCAGGCTGAACTGGCGATCGCGCATCGCACCATAAATCTGGTTGCCGGTGCCGGTAATGATTTTTGCCCGGATGCCGCCCTGCAGCAGCGTTGACTGAATGGCGATGGCGATATTCAGGAACGGCTGATCGGCCAGCACCCGCAGCGTAGTGTCAAAGCCCTCCGGATAACCCGCTTCAGCCAGCAGCGCACGGGCGCGCTGCACATCGAGCCGGTAACCGGGGTCGGGCAGCGTGGCGGGCATCCCCGCCTGAATCGGGCGCTGGTGCAGTTCGCCATAGCCGGTCATCAGGCTTTTATTGATGCCCTGATAATCGACCAGATAGCGGACCGCCTCACGCACCTTAATATTGTCAAAGCGCGGATCGTTCATGCTCATCGCCAGGTAGTAGATTGTCCCTTTTCTGACGGCATCGATGGTGAGATCGGGATCGTGACGCAGGGCGCGCACATCGGGGATTGCCATGTTGCTGGCGATATCGAGATCGCCTTTCTGCATCATCAGCCGCAGGGTCTGCGACTCCTGCAGATGGCGGAACACCACCCGCGACATCTTCGCCTCACCCCGCCAGTAGTCTGCCGAGCGACTCATCCGCAGCACATCTTTTGCCTGCCAGACATCCAGCAGGAACGGGCCGGAACCCGCTTCATGCGTGGTCAGCCAGCGGTTGCCCCAGTCGCCATCGACCTCATGCTGCTGCACGGTTTTGCGGTCCAGCACCACCATGCTGCCCAGCGCCGCCAGCGAGTAGATCACCAGTTGCGGATCGTTAGGCTTAGGCAGGGTGATCACCAGCGTGCGGTCGTCGGGGGCGGTGATCATCTGGTCCACATTCTCGCGGCTGAAACCGTAGGACTTCCACACCGACGCCTGCGCCAGATTCAGATGCAGCACCCGGCGCATCGACCAGACCGCATCAGCGCTGGTGAGCGGATTGCCGGAGTGAAACCTGACGTTGTTGCGCAGGTGGAAGGTCAGGGTGCGGTTATCCGGACTGACTGACCAGCGTTCCGCCAGCGCCGGGCGCACTTCGGTGAGCTGCTGCGGATTCAGCTCCACCAGGCCGTCATAGAGATTCACCACAATGCCGACCACCTCGTTGCCGGTCATCGCGGCCGGATCCAAGGTGAGCAGGTTGTTCATATTCATGCCGACGATCAGCTGGTCATCCGGGGTCTTTGCCTGGATTGACGCGCTCGTGAGCATCAGCAGCGTGATCAGCCACGCGCCACATCGTTGTGTCAGGGTCATAGGTAAAGTCCAGCAGGTCAGAGGTTTTTCCCGTTTATCGCGTCATCAGGGCTGCGCGGCAACGGGGTTATTATTGTTTGCCGTACTTCATTACCAGCGGTTCAGCGTGTGGGTCTCAATCCAGCTGAAGTTGATATCCTCTCCCAGCCCGCTGCGGGTGGGCAGGGTGACAAAGCCCCGATCGTCCATCGGATCAATCAGGCTGTTGAGATACGCAGGCGGCGTCTCATAATCCAGGAAGGGATGCAGCAGGCCGCGCTCATACCAGCGGCAGTTACGAATAGCCCCGACCACCGCCAGGCTGGCTGCGCCGTTGCCGTGGACTTCGCAATCCATGCCGAAGGCCTCCGCCAGACTGGCAACTTTCATCGTGGCGGAGATGCCGCCTACGCCATTGGCCCCGGCACGCAGAATGTCGCAGGCACCGGCACGGACCCAGTCGGCGCGGCTGTGATGTTTGCCGCCCAGGCTCTCCGGGCCGAGCACGTCGATTGAGAGGTTGTCCGCCAGCCAGGCGTAAGAGGCCATGCTCTCCTCCTCCATAGGCTCCTCGAACCAGGTGAAGTTAAGCTTCTCCAGCGCCTTGCCGATGGTCAGCGCGTCACTGCGGCTGTACCAGTGGTAGCCATCCAGCATCAGTGCGATATCCGGGCCAACCGCTTCACGCACCGCTGCGCAGGCTTTAATGTCCATGGCCGGGCTGGGCGCAAAGGCAACCGGCGGCATCCAGGTGTGCAGCTTGATCGCCTGATAGCCCCGTGCCACCAGCTTTTCCGCGAACTGTGCATACTCATCCGGCGTCGATAAACCACCGCTCAGCTCGTCGCCGCACATGGTGCTGCCGTAAGCCGGGATCTTCTCGCGATAGCCGCCCAGCAGTTTATGCACCGGCTGTTTCAGCCTGCGCCCAATCAGGTCCCACAGCGCCTGCTCAACAGCGGAGAGGGCACGCTCGGTAAGCTGGTGGGCGCTGCCGCGCTGCCAGTGCACCAGATCCTGCCACAGACGCTCGCGGTCAAAGGCGTTCTGACCGATCAGCACCTTGCGAAAGAAGGCATCAACCACATGTGATCGCACGACTTCCGGCGGCGCAAAGGCGTAGCCGCAATCGCCATCCTCGCTGGTCAGGGTCAACAGCGCCATCTGCGCATCATTTTCCGGGCCGGGATGGGAGTGGCCGGCGCTGTCGGCAACGCGCCGGGTGGGATAGGTAAAAAGGGTGACATCTATGGCGCTGATTTTCACGGTTACGCTCCTGTGGCTGGCTGTCCTGATGAATTATTAAAACGCTGTTTCATTTTCAATCTAGCGCTCACAATTCATTAACGCACTGGCCAAATTGATACGATTAACGGCTAATATGTGTGCAGCCGCCCAGGGTGTTGTGAGCATATTCACGAAAGCTATCCGTTTTGTGAGCAGCAACACGCTGCGCTTTTTCCCTGATTAAGCTCGCTGTTAATGGCCGCTCAGCGCGTTAACCTCGTCGCAAAAAACATTTAACCGCATGACTTCCCCTGAACGCTGTTTTAGGTGATAGTAACGCCGCTTTACATTAATAATTCTCATTATCATTTGTGCGGGTTTTCATAATGAAAAAATGGTTTTTAGCGCTGGGGCTGCTCACGCTGGCAGGGACGGCTTCGGCCAAAATGATTACCGATGTTGCAGGCCGTCAGGTCGAGGTGCCGCAGGAGGCAAAGCGCATCATTCTGGGTGAGGGCCGTCAGATCTATCTGCTGGCCGCATTTGATACCGACGCCCCGTTCAGTCGGGTGATTGGCTGGCGTGATGACCTTCACAAGGCGGACTGGGACGGTTATCAGGCCTATGAGAAGCGTTATCCGGAAATTAAAAAATTACCGACCTTCGGCGGCGCAAAAGATGGCACCTTTAACGTCGAGCAGGCGCTAACCCTGAAGCCCGATCTGGTGCTGATGAATCTGGAGTCGAAAGCGGCGACCGATGAAGGCAAGCTGATTGAAAAACTGCAGGCCGTGGGTGTGCCGGTGGTGTTTATCGATTTCCGTGAAGCGCCGATGGTTAACGCGGAGAAAAGTATCCGCATCATGGGCGAACTGGTGAACAAACCGGAACGCGCGCAGGAGATCATCACTTTCCGCCAGCAGCAGATTGACCTTGTCACCTCGCGGCTGAAGAACTTCACCGGCTATCGCCCGAAAGTGATGATCGACCGCGCAGGCGGCTACAGCGACGAATGCTGTATGTCGTTCGGCAATGAGAACTTTGGTCAGATGGTGGAGATCGCAGGCGGTCGCAACATCGCGAAAGACCTGATCCCTGGCACCTTCGGCACGGTTAACCCGGAGCAGATTATCGCCAGCCAGCCGGATGTGGTGGTGGTGACCGGCGCAAACTGGAAGAACTACAACACCGTGGGCAAATGGGTCGGCGTCGGTCCGGGTGCGAATGTCACCGACGCGACGGCGCGTCTTAAGGCACTGATGATGCGCGATGCCTTTAAAACCCTGCCGGTGGCGCATAACGGCAACGTCCACGCCATCTGGCATCAGTTCTATGACAGCCCGTATCAGTTTGTGGCGATTCAGGCGCTGGCGAAATGGCTGCATCCTGACCTGTTTGCCGATGTCGATCCGGATGCCACCTTCCGCGCGTTCCACGAGAAGTTCCTGCCGCTGCCTTACCAGCCAGGCTACTGGGTCACCTTACCCGCCGATAAGCCCTGACTGACCGGCGATGACAGGGACGTCATCCGCCTGATTTGCAATTCCCTCCGAATAAACCCTCTGTTTCTCTTCAGATTTACTAATCTTTTACAGGCGCGGGGTCGGTTGCTCTGAGCAGCGCGACATCTGACCTGGTCCGCATTCACGTTAAAAATGGAGAGAAACATGCGCAATACCCTGGGAAGATCGGCGTTTGCCGTGACGCTGTATGCTCTGCTGGAGCCGGTGCCGCTGGGCTTTTTTGTGGCGGCCTGGCTGTTTGACATTCTCTACATGCAGACCTTTGTGCAGTTCTGGACGGATGCCGCAGGCTGGCTGATTGCGCTGGGACTGATACTGGCCATCGTGCCACGCCTTATTGCACTGGTTTATCTGTTTCGCGGCAGTGACAGCGCGGAAAAGGGCCATTTCTGGCTCTGGCTGGTGGCCATCATCATCGCTATCGTCAATGCGTTTATTCACAGCCGTGATGCCGCCGCTGTGATCCCGCTGGGCGTAACGCTCTCGACGCTGGTAGTAGCGCTGCTGCTGCTGGCGAATGTGCAACTTGCGTTACGTCAGCGTAGCGCTTAAGGAGGAGCCACCATGAACATACCGCATAAAACGCTGCTCGCGCTGACCCTGACCACGTTGCTGGCAGGCTGTGATGATGGTGCGCTGGTCGATCCGCAAAAGCAGATCGGACCCAATCCCGAACTGCCGCAGGCGCAGAATTTCTTTATGCCGCCGATGCAGGTGCCGGAAGGCACGCCCTGGAAAGCCGGTGAAATGCCAAAAGTGGCTGATGGCCTGAAGATTGAGAAGATTGCTGAGAATCTGCAGCATCCGCGTCAGGTTTACGTGCTGCCAAACAATGATGTACTGGTCGCCGAATCCAATGGCCCGCCCAAACCGACCACCCGACCTAAACAGCTGATCATGGGCATCGTCCAGAAAGCGTCAGGCAAGGGCGGCGCAGGCGGCAACCGGATTACGCTGCTGCGCAACGTCAATGGCAAATGGGAGCAGCATCGCTTTATTGAGAATCTGCACTCGCCGTTTGGTATTCAGCTGATTGGCAACACGCTCTACGTGGCGAATGCTGACAGCCTGGTGAAGTTCCCCTATCGCGAAGGTGACACGGAGATCCGTACTGCTCCTGAAGAGGTAACGGAGCTGCCGGGCGGACCGATTAACCACCACTGGACCAAGGCGCTGTTAGCCAGCCCCGATGGCAGCAAGCTCTATGTGGGCGTTGGCTCTAACAGTAACGTCACCGAAAACGGCATTGGCGCAGAGTATCGCCGGGCAGCGGTACTGGAAGTGGATGCGGCCAGCGGTGCCAGCCGTATCTACGCCAGCGGTCTGCGCAATCCGACCGGCCTGCAGTGGGAACCGCAGAGCGGCAAGCTGTGGGCGATCGTCAACGAGCGTGATGAAATCGGCTCCGATCTGGTGCCAGACTACCTGACCTCGGTGCAGGATAAAGGCTTTTACGGCTGGCCCTATAGCTACTTTGGTCAGCATGTGGATACCCGTGCCGAACCGCAGCGGCCCGACCTGGTTGAGAAGGCAATCAAGCCCGATTATGCCCTGAGTTCGCATGTCGCGCCGCTGGGCCTGCTGTTCTACGGTGGTGATAACATGCCGCAGTACCGTGGCGGTGCGTTTATCAGCGAGCATGGCAGCTGGAACCGGACGCCGCTCAATGGCTATAAAGTGGTGTGGGTGAAATTCGAGAACGGCAAGCCGGTGGGGCAGCCACAGACGGTGGTTTCGGGCTTCCTGACGGACGATGAAAAGCAGGTGCGTGGTTTGCCGGTCGGTCTCGCCAGCGACAAACAGGGCGGCGTGCTGATTGCTGACGACGCAGGGAACACCATCTGGCGTATCAGCGCCGCGAAATAAGTTCTGCGCGGATTGAGTTATCGCCGTAAAACAGGCATAAAAAAAGGATTTGGCATCGCGCCAAATCCTTTATTTTTTTGTTCGCTACCCGGCTGGTAACCGCGCTACGAACGAGGTGCTCAGCACTCTCCACAAACAAGATTGTAAAATGTGCGGCTAAGGATTTCAAGTTTCGCCAAAATACTGTATGTTTATACATGTGTTGAGTGTTGAGCATCGCCTCATTGTCGACTGGCCGCTCCCAGGGGCACGGTTTTAAAAATCCCGGCAGGCATCAGGTGGTGCTGGCCTGTGGCTTTAACCATGAGTGCCGCTCAGCCCTCTCCACAAAGATGTGCTCAGGCACCCGGCGGGTAGAGTCAAAGCCCTGGTTGCCGAATAGCGCGCTCCTGAAAAAGGAGAAGGAAAGTGATGGAACTGACTAAGCTGATTCTGGATCTTATCCGGGTCATCTTGCAGATCATCGTTGCCCTTATGCAACTGACCGGTCACGCAGGTTAACCGGAACTTGAAACAAGGCGGAGCTAACCACTCCGCCTTTTTTCTGTGTCAATTCTCTGTCATTAAAGGCGGGTAAGGTGGTGCGGCAAAAGCACGCCGCCGGGGTGCTGCTTATCCTGACAGGGAGTAATATGTCCATTGCCGCCGTTATGCCCGCCCGATTAGCCGATACCTGGATTGATGACAGTGTACGGATGCGGGAAACCACCGTGGGTCAGCAGTGCGAGATCCTGGCGCACAGCGTGCTGGAATACAGCGAGCTGGGTGACTTCTCCTATGTGGGTGAGCACTGCTGTCTGGCCGACACCCAGGTGGGACGTTTCTGCGCCATTGCCAATCAGGTGCGGATTGGTGCGCCGAATCATCCGATGGACCGCGCTTCGCAGCATCGCTTTACCTACTGCCCGGAGTATTACCATCCCGACGCGCGGCGCGATCAGGGCTTCTTTGCTGCCCGTCGTGCCGATCGGGTGGTGATAGGCAATGATGTGTGGATCGGGCACGGCGTGATTGTGCTGCCCGGCGTGACTATTGGCGATGGTGCGGTGCTGGCCGCGGGCGCAGTCGTAACCAAAAACGTTGCGCCCTACAGCGTGGTGGGCGGTGTTCCGGCCCGGCCATTGCGGGTCCGGTTTACGCCTGCGATTGCCGCCCGCCTGCAGCGCATTGCCTGGTGGAACTGGCCACTGGAGAAACTGCTCGCGAATCTGCCCGATTTTCAGCACGGCGACATCGACGCGTTCTGCCAGCGGCACGGGGAATAATTATCTCAACGTCAGCCGGTTCGCACGCCGATAAAGCGCACGATCCGCTGCCCATAAAGTCCCACTGCCAGCCCTGCGACGATCAGCATCAGCGCGACGATTTTCTGAGCTGAAACCGTTTCGCCAAATATCGCCACTGAGCCCAGAATGCCGAACACCGGCACCAGCAGCGACAGTGGCGCCACCGTGGAGACCGGGTACTGTTTCAGCAGCCAGTTCCATACCCAGTAGCCCAGCAGGGTGTTGGGATAGACCTGAAACAGTATTGATAACACCGCTTTCATATCCAGCTGCGTGAACAGCGCATGGTAGCCCGCGCTGCCATTGACCAGACCGTCCAGCAGGAAGAGCGGGATGGGTGCAAAGGCGCTCGACCAGACCAGAAACGCAAATACCTGCCGGGTCGCCGCTTTTTTGTTGATGATGTTAGCAATGCTCCAGGCGATCGCGCCTGCCAGCACCAGCAGCATGCCGGAGAAGGTCACCGAGCCATCGGTAATAAAGAAAATGCTCAGCAGACCGGCGCAGGCCAGCAGACATCCGGCGACCTGATAGCGGCTGAGACGCTCTCTGAATACCCAGCCACCCAGCAGCAGGGTGAAAAAGGCGCTGAACTGCAACAGCAGCGAGGCGATGCCCGCCGACAGCCCGGTTTTAATCCCCAGATTCACCAGTCCCCACAGACCGATGCCGAAGACCAGGCCGTAGCTGATCAGGTAGCGCCACGGCACGTCCGGTTTCCGGATAAAGAACAGCGCGGGCAGGGCGCAGAGCGTAAAGCGGATGCCCGCCAGGATAAAGGGATCGACCGCATGCAGCCCGAGTTTGATAACGGAAAAGTTAACGCCCCAGATGGCGGTGATCAGCACGGCGAGTAGCAGATGCGATAATTTCATGATTGACGTGCTCCATACCAGTAAAGAAAGGCTGAGGCGCTGACGGCTGCCCCAGCATAACAGACAGCCTGCCATCCCCAGTGAGCGTAAAGCTGAGTTGCCGCGATGGCACCCAGCGCACTGCCCAGCGAGTAAAAGCACATGTACGCACCGACCAGACGACTGGCCGCTTCGGGGCGGGCAGTGACGAGCAGGCTCTGATTAATCACGTGCACTGTCTGAACAGCAAAATCGAGCAGGATCACCCCGAAAACCAGCAGCAGTAGCGAACTTTGAAGCGCGGCTATCGGCAGCCAGGAGAGGGTCAGCAGCACCAGGGCTAAGCCGGTGGCACGCTGGCCCCGTCCACGGTCAGCCCATGCGCCTGCTCTGGTGGCCGCCAGCGCACCGGCCAGGCCCGCCAGTCCGAACATCCCGGTCTGAGTGTGTGACAGCGACAGGGCGGTCAGCGGCAGCACCATCGAGGACCAGAGCATACTGAAGGCCGCGAAAATCAGCAGCGCCAGGATGCCACGTTTGCGCAGTTGGGGTTCTGTACGGAATAGCCGCAAAACTGACAGTAACAGCAGCGGGTAAGCGGTGCGCTGCGCCTGACCGGTTGAGGTGGGCAGCACTTTTACGAGTACCAGCGAGATCAGCAGCAACAGGCAGGCGGCTGTCAGAAAGACCGTCCGCCAGCCCGCCAGATCGGCAATCATCCCCGAAACAAAGCGCGCCAGCAGGATGCCGATCACGATGCCGCTGGTCACGCTGCCGACCACCCGCCCGCGCTGCGCGGGCGATGCCAGCATGGCGGCCCAGGCCACCATCAGCTGTGTGACCACCGCCATTAACCCCACCAGCAGCATCGCGCCCAGCAGCGTCATCAGATCGGGCGCGAAAGCCGCGGCGGTTAATGCCAGCACGGAAAGCAGTAGCTGGATAACCACCAGTTTTTTGCGATTCACGCAGTCGCCCAGCGGCACCAGAACGATCAGCCCGATGGCGTAACCGACCTGCGTGGCCGTCACCACCGCGCCAATGGTGCCAGGGGAAACATTCAGGCTGGCGGCTATCGATTTCAGCAATGGCTGCGCCGAGTAAACATTGGCGACCGCCAGCGCAGAGGTAAGTGAGAACAAAAAGATCATCCGGGGCGTAAGCATCGGCGTCGCAGCGGCCGGCGAATCTGCTTCAGAAGGACAAGTCTTGCCAGTTGTTGTAGTCATAACAGCGCCTGAGTGGTTTTTATTTGAAACCAGGTTGCAACATAATTATCAGGAGAGGTTTTTTTTTGCAACTTCTTTTCCGGCTGGCTAAGCTGGCTTCATCAGACAGGCAAAGTGAGAGAAAACATGGCTAAGCAGGAATCCCTGAGAACCAGTGAGTGTCCGGTTGCCAGAACCCTGGAATCAATCGGGGAACGCTGGTGCATGATGATCGTCCGTGAAGCCTTTGATGACGTCCGCCGGTTCAGTGATTTTCAGCGCAATCTGGGGCTGGCGAAAAACATCCTGGCGTCGCGCCTGAAGCAGCTGGTGGAGATGGGGGTATTTGAGATTGCGCCAGCCTCCGATGGCAGCGCCTACAACGAATATGTCCTGACTGAGAGAGGCCGTGCGCTGTTTCCGGTGGTAGTGGCTATGCGTCAGTGGGGCGAGCGCTATCTGTTTGAGAAGGGCGAGACGCACTCGGTGCTGCTGGATAATGCAGAAGGCAAGCCGCTGCCGCGCCTGGAGGTCTGTTCCTCAACGGGGCAAAAACTGGACCCGGCAGACTGTCATCGCCAGCGGGTGGTGGCTGAAGGTTAACTGTCAGAGGATTAACGCCTTTGCACTCTCTGAATCTGGCAGGCCTGACATTCCACGCAATCCCGATCATGATTGTCAGCCTGTCGATATCATCACATTTTCCAATGACAGGTTGCCTTGTAACTTGCCGATGCGCATGACATTCTCGCTGATTGTATAGACATGTATTTTCAACCCTGATCCGGGTACTTCACCTTTTCAGTTAACGCGTCTCTCACTGTTTCAGCGAGGAATCTATGTCGGTCAAAACATCTGCAGCAGACTATTCAGGCGCAGAGAAACAGCGCCTGTCAGAAACCCGTTCCATTGATTACATCCCGTTGCGCGAACGCCATGGTCATCCCTTTAGCCAGTTTACGCTCTGGTTTGGGGGCAACCTGCAAATCACGGCCATTGTCACGGGTGCGCTGGCCGTGGTGCTGGGTGGCGACGTTGTATGGTCGCTCATTGGCTTACTGGTGGGTCAGATTCTGGGTGCAGCGATCATGTCGTTGCATGCGATCCAGGGACCGCGCCTGGGTTTACCGCAGATGATCACCAGCCGTATGCAGTTTGGCGTATTTGGTGCCGTTATTCCGCTGGTGCTGGTCTGCATGATGTATGTGGGGTTTTCAGCCAGCGGGACAGTGTTAGCGGGACAGGCGCTGGCTAAACTTATCCATGTCAGCAATTCAGCCGGAATGATTCTGTTCAGCATCCTTATCGTGATCATTGCGGTGCTGGGCTATCGTGTCATCCATCAGCTGGGGAAAGTGGCGAGCGTTATCGGCGTTTTAGCCTTTGCTTATCTGTTCATCACGCTGTTCTCTGCGCATGACTTATCCGCCGTCTGGCAGAATCAGCACTTTACCGTGGCGAATTTCCTGCTGGCGGTCTCTCTTTCTTCGTCATGGCAGATTGCCTTCTGTCCCTACGTCTCGGACTATTCGCGCTATCTGCCAGCTGATGTCTCTGCAAAGAAACTGTTCAGCGCGGTCTTTTTCGGCACCGTGCTTGGCACGCAGGCGTCAATGACGCTGGGGGTGATCGTCGCGGCTATTGCCGGTAGTGCGTTTGCAGGTAATGAGGTGGGTTACATCGTGAGCATGGGCAGCACGGCGACCATGGCAATGGTGATTTATTTCGCAATTTGCTTTGGGAAAATCACCTTTACCACGCTGAATGCGTACGGCAGCTTTATGTCACTGACGACCATCGTATCTGGCTTCCGTCAGCAAACCACGCTGAGTCGGGGCGCACGCATTCTGTTTGTGGTGCTGATGGTGGCGCTGGCCTGCGTCATTGCTCTGCTCAGTGAACCGGCCTTCCTGAAATCCTTCACCCACTTCCTGCTCTTCCTGCTGGCTTTCTTTGTGCCCTGGAGCGCGATCAGCCTGACCGATTTCTATCTGATTACCAAAGGCAGGGTCGATGTCCCGGCACTGTCGCAGCCGGATGGACGCTATGGACGCTGGAATCTGGCCGGTATCACCGTCTATTTCCTGGGGGTGGTGGTGCAACTGCCGTTTATTGATAATCCGCTGCACCATGGCTCGCTGACCTGGATTTTTGCCGGCAATGATGTCTCGTGGATCATCGGCTGGTTTGCGACGGCGCTGTTATGGCTATTTGCCAGCCGCTGGGATCGTCGTGGCAGACCTGAACAGTCAATCTATACCGCTATGTGAAAAGGTAAAAGCCGCCATGAAAGGCGGCTTTTGTTCCGGGCTGAATGTGTGATCGGCAGGGTGTCAGGCTAAGGCGCAAGCCGTCATGCCAGGGAATCTTCCTGCCTGAGATTAGGCCGCTGAAACATCTGCCGCGCCAGTCTGCGCTTCGGCCACCAGCGGCTTTTCTGGCTGCAGCAGCGTCATCGCCAGCATGCTACCGAAGGCGATGACTGCAGTGACGGTAAACATCGCGTTGTAACCGTAATATTCCGCCAGCCAGCCGCAGAGCATCGGAGAGATAATTGCCGCCAGGTTGGCTATGGCCAGTGTCATGCCGCTGTAGGTGCCGACCGACGCTTTTGGGGTAACATCAATCACTACCGACCAGTAGACATTATTCACCAGCGCATTCAGCGCATTGCCCAGCGTCATTAGTGCGATAATCCCGGCAGCCGACTGTACGTAGGGGATCGCCATAAAGCAGCAGGCGGTGCCGCACAGCGTGACCGCCGCAAACAGATTGCGCGCCAGCCGCAGGTTGCCGAAGCGGGCCAGCAGGGCATCAGCAATACGGCCGCCCAGCAGCACGGTGATGCAGGCACCACTCCAGGGGATCATCGCCACGTACCACAGCGAGTGCAGGTCGTAATGGAAATTATCCTGCAGATACTTCGGCATCCAGGTCACCAGGGTAAAGGTGATGTAGAGAAATGAGAAGTAGCCCAGCGCGTTGCAGACCAGCGTGCGGCTGGTAAAGAAGCGCCACCAGGGCAGGGAGACGCTGTCGCCTGCGCTGCGGCGCTGACCGCGCTGGATCAGTGTGCGTTCAGCGGCATTGGTGTGAGGGCTCTTTTCCGGGCTGTCGCTGAAGGTGCGGGCAAACAGTGCCATCGCCAGCAGGGAGAACACGCCGAGCAGGATAAACATCATGCGCCAGTCATGGGTCAGCAGCAGCAGGCCAACCGCGATCGGGGCGGTCAGCAGCGCGCCAACCTGGGTAGAGAGCAGGCCGATGCCCAGCGCAAAGCCGCGCTCGTTGTCGGGTGCCCAGTGGGCAATCGCCTTGTTCATCAGCGCATAGGCCGGGCCTTCAGAAAAACCAAACAGGATGCGCAGGGCCGCAAAGCCCATAATGGCGGAGCCGCCAAACAGCGCCATGCCCAGTTCACCGGCCCAGGCGGTGGCGATCTCCAGCAAAGACCAGAGCACACCAGCCAGCAGCCAGACTTTCTTCGTGCCGATACGGTCGGCAAGGAAGCCGCCACACAGCGAACCAAACAGATAGCCAAAGCCAAAGTAACCCAGCACGGCACCGAGCTGGACTTTGCTGAAGTGGTACTCCGCCGCAATGGCGTTGGCCGCAAACGACAGGGCGCCGCGATCGATGTAGTTGATCAGGGCGATCAGGAACAGCAGTGAAAATATGGTGTAACGGTAACGGCTGGATGTCATCTCACGTCTCCTGATTAAATGTCTCAGGAGAGCCGAAGCAAGAGTAATGCCGGAAAAGAGGTTCATCCGGCAAAACCCGGGCTGACAGAGGCTGCGGGCTGCTGAGCCTGCGCTTAACGGGTTAACTGATCCCGCTAATTATTCGCCTGCGCATCAATGCGGTGCAGTCATTGCCTGTCGGTGGTGAACCTCAGGCTGCGTTATGATGGGTGCTGCTGACGTGGGGCAGCGGGATAACCACCACTTCCGTTGCAGCCGTGGTTTTATCCTGTGGCGTTTCGCCAACGTGCTGCAAAATCTGCCGCTGATACGTCGCATCAGCGACTGTTGTCTGTTCACTCAGCAGCACGCCCGCTTCATTAACATTTTTTCCTGCCACTTTTACTTTGCTGGTGGCACTGGCCAGCATCCACTCATATTCAATGTCGACATGGCCGCTATCAATACAGCGAATTCCGCGCTGACTTAAATCATACGCCAGCACGGTTGCCGTCGGGCCTAAAGAAATTAAGACCAGGTCAAAGTTGACTGCATTCGCTAATACCGTATCGAAGAGACGATCATAAACGGAAAAAGCATTACGGTTCAGCGTCGTAATGCGTTTAATTTCACTGGCCCCCTCCAGTAAATTATTGCCTAATCCCAGACGTGTGCCACTGCCTTCAACAATTAATACCCGGCGACCCTGGTAGAGCTGCTTAAATTTATCGAATATCGTTCTGGATAATTGTTTGCTTTTATAATCGTGATAAGGGCGGGTAACAGAGGTGTTGCCATACTGGTACTGATGATTCAGCAGAGCATCATAATGTTTAAAGTAAAATGATTTATGGAAGAACCAGAACAGGGCCGATCCATTTTTCATATTGCGGGTGGTGCGAAAAGCATCTGGCAGGCAAATCAGACAGTTCGGGTTGTCCTGAGGCGTCTGCTGCAGCAGCGCCTTGAGTCTTGCCGACAGTTTTGGGTCAAATGGCTGAAAGCCAATGTTTTTATACCAGGTCATCTCCAGTTCCCCGTCGCCGTAACGGGCCAGTGATAATTGCGGTTTACGTAATAGCAGATCAATAGTTTCTTCTATCGACATGACGGAATAACGCTTTACCCGTGCCTGCGCGGCAGGATAGCGAATGGCCGCATTAATAAATTTAAACGGGAAACGAAACTTACGATAAATAGCGTTAAGTGCGGACATAATTATCCTTGGGTTATTGCTGTCAGTGAAAATCCCGCCTGCTGGCCGGATAAATTTTTATAAGAGTGACGATATATATCACAGATAAAAGTCGGGTCGGGCTACGGAATATCTTAAAACGTTTTACTCACCAGAATCCCTTTCATTATTAATCTATTCCTTGCTGAAGGCAGCGTTAAAAAATAATGGCAGAGCAAAGTCAATTGCCAGAATTAATAATCTGAAAATCATTGAAACCGCATGAGCACTGATAACCAGACGGTTTAAAACAGCAGCGCACTAAGTTTTCTGATTTTAGCATTAAGAGTTGTTGCAGAACTGAGTGAATAAACCATTATGCTTATTTGACACTCGTTATCCCTGTCTGATCACACTTAAGCTGGCGTTCATGAAGCGCGGCTGGTCTGTTAATTATTCGCCTTTGAACAAAAGGTGCGATAACTCACGGCCTATCGTTAATTTTTTGTGATGAATATCGCGTATTCACCCCTTAGGAAAGTAAATAAAGCGGTCTCAGCGCCCCTGCAGTCGACATTATTAATAAATATTTTTAATGGGTTACGCTTATACACGTTTTTACATATTTCTCACGTAAGTTAAGATCTCGTTGAATTTATGTTTCCAGCTTAATTTTCTGATGACCGCTAATGACCCGAGGATGGATCATGATAAATAAAATAACCAGTGTAATCATGGTGATATTTGCTATCGCCCTGATTTACATGGGAGGACAACTTCTGCTTGCAGGAGGCAGCGCGTTCTATGCGTTGATGGGGGTAGGCGTTCTGCTCAGCGCGATTCTGCTGATGATGAACAAACGCAGTGCACTGACGCTGTATGCGCTGCTGATGTGGATCACGCTGTTCTGGACGATCTGGGAAGTGGGCTTCGATAAGTGGCAGTGGATCCCGCGCGGCGACCTGTTTGGTGTGCTGGGTGTCTGGCTGGCTATGCCGTGGGTGGTGCGTCCTCTCTATCAGGGACAGCGTCGCTTCCATCCTTTCCTTGGCGGCTCCGTGGTGCTGATGGTGCTGCTGGTGACTGGCCTCTGCTTCTACGATCCGCTGCCGCAACAGGGCACCATCAATACCCAGCGTAACAGTTCCGCGACCGGCGGTGCTGCTGAAGAGTGGAACGCCTATGGCGGGACCACAGATGGCCAGCGTTTCTCGGCACTGAAGCAGATCACTAAAGATAACGTCAAAGATCTGGAAGTGGCCTGGACCTATCACACCGGCGATCTGCGTCAGGGTGATGATGCAACCGAATACACCTTTGAAGCGACGCCGCTGAAAGCCAACGGCATGCTCTACCTCTGTACGCCGCACAACGAGGTTCATGCTCTTGACCCGGAAACCGGTGCGGTGAAGTGGAAAACAGCGCCGGATAAAAACCGCTCTTATCTGCAGCAGCACCAGACCTGCCGTGGCGTGAGCTACTTCGATGCCGGTCAGCAGGCAGAGCAGCAGACAGGCGCATCCCCGGCTATCTGCCGCAAACGTATCTTCAATGCGACCACCGATGCCCGCCTGCTGGCGCTGGATGCTGACACCGGTAAGCCGTGTGCTGACTTTGGTGACAACGGCGTGGTAAACCTGCGCGCCAACATGGGCGAGGTGCGTCCGCATGCGCTGATGCAGACTGCCGCACCACTGGTGGCAGGCAATCTGGTGATTGTTGGCGGTTCTGTGATGGATAACGGCTTCAACAGCGGCAACCCATCGGGTGTGATCCGTGCCTATGATGCCGTTACGGGTCGTCTGATGTGGAACTTCGATCCGGCTAATCCGGATAACACCGCACCGGTCGCCGCAGACGCAACCTATCCGCAGGATACCCCGGTCGCCTGGGCTACGCTGAGCGCCGACCTGAAAAACGGTCTGGTCTATGTGCCGTTTGGTAACGCCTCGCCGGATGAAGTCGGCATTGAACGCGATCCTGCCAGCAATACCGAAAAATTCCGTGATGCGCTGGTGGCACTGGATCTGAAAACCGGTGCGTTCAAATGGCGTTATCAGAGTTCGAACCACGACCTGTGGGATCGCGATAACCCGTCACAGCCGTCGCTGGTAGACATCAACTATCAGGGCAAACCGCAACCGGCGGTGATCCTGCCGACCAAAACCGGCAACCTGTTTGTGCTGAACCGCCTGACCGGCGAACCGGTTTACCCGGTAGAGCAGGTTAAGGTCTCCACGGATGGCATCAAGGGCGAGCAGTACGCGGCGACCCAGCCGGTCTCCAGCCTGAACTTCATTCCGCAGCCGCTGACTGAGAAGTCGATGTGGGGCATCACGCCGTTTGACCAGATGGCCTGCCGTACCACCTTCCGTGAACTGCGTTATGACGGTAACCCGTGGACGCCGCCAACCGAAAAAGGCTCGCTGATCTTCCCGGGCAATATCGGGGTGTTTAACTGGGGTTCCGTGGCGGTTGATCCACAGCGTCAGATGCTGATTGCGGCACCGGTGCGCCTGGCCTACAAGTACAACCTGATCAAGCGCACGCCGGAAACCGAAACCCAGCGTACCTTCACCAAAGATGGCACACCGTACTGGAATGAGAACTTCCACGGAGATTACGCTATCCACATCCAGCAGATGGCGTCGGGTCTGGGTATTCCCTGTATCGCGCCACCGTGGGGACGGATGGTGGGAGTGGATCTCACCACCGGCAAAACCGAATGGCTGCGTCGCGTTGGCACCACCAAAAACCTCAAAACCAGCTTCCTGCCTGGCCGCTTCCCGCTCGGTTTCCCGATGGGGATGGTGGCGCACGGTGGACCGCTGCTGACGGCGGGTGATCTGGTGTTCCACGGCGCAACGGCAGATAACTTCTTCCGTGCTTACGACAGCACCACCGGTGAGCTGCTGTGGCAGACGGAACTGAGCGCGGGTGCACAGGCCACGCCATCAACCTTTATGGGCAAAGATGGTAAGCAGTATGTGGTGATTGCCGCAGGCGGCCATGGCTCGCTTGGCACCACGGCGGGCGACAGCGTTGTCGCGTTCCGTCTGAAGTAAAATCATCCTGACCTGCTGAGCGCCGCCCTGGCGCTCAGCTTTTTAACTTTTTTGCACGCCTCATCTCACACCCGGCTTCGTACTGCAACTTATTGTATTTATTTTAAATTCCTCCCTCATAGCACCAGCGTTATCTATTACCACACTGAAACTATTTCGTGACCACGCTCCCGGTTTAAGGATTTCCCCGTCCTGACAGACTTGCGCATTGCATTGCGAGGCGTAGATTAATATATGACTTCACAACTAATCGTGAATATGAAAAGTACTTCACAAGCGAACTCTGAAGGATTGATGCTCATGTCGGAACTGAAATTTGCCACTCGTCTCAACTCATTCGCCTCGGGGGCGCACCTTTACTGGCCCGATCAGCAGGGCAAGCCCTCTGTGCTGCAGATGATTGCCCGCGCAGGCAAGGTAAAAGGCTTAACGCATCTCGACCTTAACTTTCCCCAGCATCTCACCAGTGATATTTCCACACTGCGGCAGGCGATCGAAGATGCGGGTCTGGCCGTCAACGGCATGCAGATGCGCTGGGATGCGCCGCAGTTCAAAATCGGCGCGTTTACCCATCCTGATGCCAGAGTGCGGCGTGAAGCGATTGAGCTGACTAAACGCGGCATCGACGCCGGCCGTGAGTTTGGTTCGCGGCTGATGACGCTGTGGATGGGGCAGGACGGCTTCGATTACTGCTTCCAGGCGGACTATAAGAAGATCTGGGAGGATGCGGTCAGCGCCGTTCGTGAAGTAGCGGAGTATGCACCGGACGTTGACGTGAGCATTGAATATAAACCCAATGAGCCGCGCGCCTACAGCATCTTCCCCAACGCAACCACCTGTCTGCTGGCGGTAGAAGAGGCGGGCTGCGCCAATCTGGGGATCACGCTGGATTTTGCGCACGTGCTGTTTGCCAATGAAATTCCGGCCTGTGCCGCTGCAATGGTGGCGCGCCGCTCACGGCTGCTGGGGCTGGACCTGAATGATGGCTGGGGCAAACGTGACGACGGTTTGATGGTTGGCTCGGTTAACCCGCGCGCCACGCTGGAGTTTCTCTGGCAGATGCAGCGCGATGGCTACAACGGTGCCTACTACTTCGATACCTTCCCGGATGCCAGCGGGCTTGACCCGATCCGGGAAGCAGAAAGCAATATCGCGACCGTGACCCGGCTGCTGAGGCTGTGTGACCAGCTGCACGGCAACGCGGCGTTACTGGCGGCCATCGAGCGCCAGGATGCGGTGGCCTCCCAGCAAATCGTCAATGACATCATGCTGGCGCGATAACAACGGCACCCTGCATAACAAAAAACTCTACCAATACGCTGAGAATAAAAAATGAAAAAACGCCTGCTTGCCTTTATCGCCTCCTCACTGCTCTGCAGCACCGTCTATGCGGCAAAACTGGCCCCGCTGCAGTCAGACACTGAACCGGATCGCACCGACTGGAGCCAGCTTGACACGAAATATGGCACGCTGCCGAAAGTCGACGCGTCTCTGAAGATTGGCGGGGTATCGAAAACCCTGACCAATGAGTACTGGCGCCTGCTCGGCCAGGGCTACCAGAACGCCGCAAAGAAATATGGCATTACCGTCGCGTATCAGGCAGCGGCCAATGAGGACGATCAGCTCGGTCAGCTGTCGATTGCGGAAACTCTGATCTCGCAGGGTTTTAACGGTCTGCTGGTGTCGCCCCAGACCGACATTAATCTGGAGCCTGCGCTGGAGAGTGCCAGCAGTAAAAATATCCCGGTGGTGAACGTCAACGATGCGGTGATGCCGAATGTGCGCTACTACGTCGGCAATGTTCAGAAGGATAACGGCGTGCGCGTGGCGAAGTGGTTTATTCAGCATCATCCGCAGGGCGGCAAGGTGGCAGTGATTGAAGGGCAGCCGGGGGTCTATGCCGCCGGACAGCGTACCCGGGGCTTCAGAGAGACGCTGGACAGTAACGGTAAGTTCACCATCGTTGCCAGCGTGCCAGCTAACTGGAGTCGTGAGCAGGCCTTTAATGCCGCCTCAACCATACTGCAGCAGCATCCCGATCTGATCGGCTTCTATGCCAACAACGACACTATGGCGCTGGGCGTGGTGGAAGCGGTGCGGGCGCAGAACAAAGCATCACAGGTAGCGATCTTCGGTACTGACGGTATCTCCGACGCCTATGCGTCGATCAAGCGCGGTGAACTTACCGGCACGGTGGACAGTTTCCCGGTACTCACCGGTGAAGTGGCGATGGACGTCATGATCCGTCTCATCAATGGACAGAAGCTGTCGCGCGTCATCTCAACGCCTCAGGCGCTGATCACCAAAGAAAATGCTGACGCGTTCTCAACTAAAGACAACAACCGGTTGCGCCAGCTGCTGGCCCAGCAATAAGTCGGCGGGAGCAGATATGGAACAGGTTCGCTTAATGATGCGCAGCATCAGCAAAAGTTACGGTAACGCCGCTGCGCTGCAGGATGTCGATTTTTCAGTACGGCCCGGCGAGGTGCATGCGCTGATCGGGGAAAACGGCGCGGGTAAATCGACGCTGCTGAATATCCTTTCTGGCGTACGCGGCGCGGACAGCGGAGAGATTAGCGTTAATGGAAACCGGGTGCAGATCCGCAGCCCCCTCAGCGCTCGTCAGGCCGGGATCGCCATGATCCATCAGGAGTTGCAGCATGTCCCTGAGCTTTCCGTGGCGCAGAACATGTTCCTGGGACGCCCGCTGACCCGAGCTGGCGGCTGGTGGGTGGATAAAAAAGCCCAGCTGGCAAGGGCGATGCTGATTCTGAAGACTCTGGATCCCACCATCGATCCCGATACGCCGATCAGAAACCTTAAGGTGTCGCAGCAGCAGATTGTTGAGATTGCCCGGGCGCTGCTGGATGACGCGAAAATCATCGCCATGGATGAGCCTACCTCCAGCCTGACGCCCCGCGAGTTCGACAGACTGGCAGAGCTGATTAGCGATCTGAAGTCGACCGGCGTCTCGCTGATCTACGTGTCGCACAAGATGAATGAAATTTTCCGGGTCTGCGATCGCGCCACCATTATGCGTGACGGAAAGCAGGTCGGCGTGTTCAACATCAGTGATGAGGATGAGGAGAGTATCGTCGCCAGAATGGTCGGGCGGAAGATCGACAAGCCCGACCATCAGGCATTTGTGACCGATCGCGAAGTGCTGCGGGTAGAGGATCTGACGCGTGGCAATGAGGTGGTCGCGGCCAGTTTCAGCGTGCGTGCCGGCGAAGTGCTGGGGATTGCCGGGCTGGTGGGTGCAGGGCGCACCGAACTGCTGAAGCTGATTGCCGGTATCGACAGGCGCACCGGTGGCACGGTCAGCGTCAACGGCAACGCAGTGCAGAACCACAACGTGCGCGCGGCGATCAAAGCGGGCATAGGCCTGGTACCGGAGGATCGTAAGAAAGAGGGCATTATCAAAGAGCGGGCAGTGAAGATGAACATGGCGCTGCCGTCGATGCACCGTTTTACCTCGGGGGGGCTGATGAACAAGGCCCGCCTTGACCGTGAGGCGTTGAGAGTGATGGGCGAGCTGAAACTGCGCCCGCTCGATATCGAAAAAACCATCGGCACGCTAAGCGGCGGCAATCAGCAAAAAGTGATCATCGGCCGCTGGGTGGCGGCAGATGCCAATGTGTTCTTGTTTGATGAGCCGACCCGGGGCATCGACATTGGTGCCAAGTCGGAGATCTATCACCTGATTGAAAAACTGGCCCAGGCGGGCAAAGCCATTGTGGTGGTGTCGTCAGAGATGACCGAGATCATGCGCGTTTCTGACCGGGTACTGGTGATGCGCGAGGGACGGATAACCAAAGAGCTCACCGGCAGCGCAATCACCGAAGAGAACATTGCCCGTTATGCCATTAAAGATATCGATCAGCCCGCCTGACCGCTTACCGACACTATTTAAGGTGATAACTATGACGACTCAAACCTCAACCGGCCCGGGTATCCGACCTGCGCTGCGGCTTAAATTTAACGTGCGCGATGCCGGAACCCTGATCGGCCTGTTGATTATCGTGGTGACATTTTCGTTTCTGTCGCCGGTTTTTTTTACGCTGCCAAATCTGCTGAATATTCTGCAGCAGTCCTCGATCAACGCCCTGATTGCCCTGGGTATGACGCTGGTCATTATCTCCGGTGGTATTGATCTCTCGGTCGGCCCCACGGCAGCGCTCTCGGCGGTGCTGGGCGCGACCCTGATGGTGGCGGGTGTGCCGGTGCCGCTGGCGATCCTTGCGACGCTGGGTGTCGGCGCGTTATGCGGCCTGTTCAGCGGATCGCTGATTGCCTATGCGGGACTGCAGCCGTTCATCGTCACGCTGGGTGGGCTGTCGCTGTTCCGGGCGATCGCGCTGATCTACACCGGTGGCAATCCGGTTTTCGGTATTCCGCTGGCGTTCCGCAGTCTGATTAACAGCACGCTTTTTGGTATTCCGGCGCCGATTGTGATTGTGGCGGTGATTGCGCTGGTGCTATGGACGGTGATGAACAAGACGCCGCTGGGGGAATATATTCTGGCGATTGGCGGCAATGAAGAGGCAGCGCGGGTGGCGGGTGTGCCGGTGAAGCGCACCAAAGTCACGGTTTACATCTTCTCCGGTCTGCTCGCCTCACTCGCCTCGCTGATTCTGATTGGTCGTCTGGGTGCCGCCGAACCGACTATCGGCAACCTGTGGGAGCTGGACGCTATCGCGGCGGCGGCCATTGGTGGCGCATCACTCATGGGCGGTAAGGGAAGTATCTTTGGCACGCTGATTGGCGTGGTGATCCTCGGGGTGTTACGTAATGGCCTGACCTTGCTGAACATTCAGGCCTTTTATCAATTGCTCGCTACCGGCCTTATTATTATCATAGCGATGTTGATTGACCGGGCGACCCGAGGCAAGTAATGAAGCAAGATCCGCGAGCCATTGGCGCTCAGATTCGTATGCGTTTGCCCCAGCTGACGCCGTTAGAACGTCGTGTGGCGGAGGCGATAATTGCCCGAACCGATATTACCGAGCAGTCATCTTTAAAGGAGATTGCACAGGAGAATAATGTCTCTGAAGCGATGATCGTTAAGATTACCAAAAAACTTAACTTCACCGGCTTCAGGCATTTCAGAAGTGGCCTGATCTATTACAACCAGTCTGAAGTGGCGGGGCTGCATGCGGAAATTGAGCCGGATGATTCATCGGAGCAGTTGCTGGCTAAAGTATTCAGAACCTCTATCCAGGCAATCGAAGAAACACTATCGATTCTGGATGTCTCTGAATTTAACCGTGCGGCGGACATCATCTTTAAAGCACGTCATATCGATCTCTATGCCGTAGGCGGTTCTGCCGCTGTGGCGCGCGACCTGTCGCACAAGATGCTGAAGATTGGCATCAAATCGACCGCTTATGACGACGCCCATATTATGCTGATGTCAGCCGCCGTGTTATCTGATGACGATGTGGTTATCGCCATCAGCCATTCGGGTGCGACACGTGCTGTGAACGATCCGGTCAGACTGGCGGGAAAAAATGGCGCGAAGGTGATCGCCATTACCAACTACGCTGAATCCCCGATCGCGCAGAGTGCGCATGTTGTCCTCAATTCAACCTCTCAGGGATCGCATCTGCTGGGTGAAAACGCCGCGTCACGCATCGCCCAGCTGAATATTCTGGATGCGCTGTTTGTCGCTATCGCCAAGAAAGATCTGAAGCGGGCGGAGAAGAACCTGATGAAAACCCAGCATGCGGTTCAGGACCTGCGGGAATTCTAGCTATGAGCAAAATTGCAGTTACCGGCAGTCTTCATTACGACATTATGCTGGACGCGCATCATCGTCCGGAGAAAGGCGAAACGGTCATGGGCAGCGCCTGTCACTATAAGTTTGGTGGCAAAGGGGGTAATCAGGCGGTGGCGGCGGCCCGTGCAGGTGCAGCGGTACGTTTTGCCGGGGCGGTGGGGCGCGATCAGCAGGGAGAGTTCCTGCTGGATCATCTTAAGCAGGCCGGAGTCGATTGCGCTTATGTGAGTGTTAGCGATGCGCTTCCCTCCGGTATGAGCGTGGCGATTAGCGATGCCGAAGGGGATTACGGTGCGGTGGTGGTCTCTAATGCTAATCAGCAGATCCCGCTGGAGTCCTTTGAACAGCCCGACTTCTGGCAGGATATCTCGCTGCTGGTGCTGCAAAACGAAGTTCCGGAAGCAGTGAATCTCAGCGCGGCCCAGGCGGCACAGCAGCGGGATATTATGGTCTGCGTTAATGCCGCGCCCGCCCGGCCGTTGTCGGCAGCGTTTGAAGGCTGTATCGATCTGCTGGTGGTGAACGCCATTGAGGCGCGCGATATGTGCGGAATTAGCGTGCAGGATCTGACGTCCGCGCGCGAGGCCGCAGAATCGCTGGCCAGCCGGTTTGCCAGAGTGGTCGTAACAGCGGGTGAACAGGGTGTGGCTTACAGCGAGGCGGGAGAGACGCACACGCTGGCCGCGCAGAAGGTGACGCTGGTCAGCACCCATGGTGCCGGGGATTGTTTTGTCGGGGTGTTGTGTCAGCGGTTAAGTGTTGGCGCAACGCTGGCAGAGGCAGTGAGCGACGCTAACCGGGCAGCTGCCGAACACGTTTCCCGGCAGCCGCACTGATTGCTCGCGTGCCACGTCAGTGACGTGGCACGCTAACCATTATGCGCCGACGTTCACCACGGTTTTACCGAAGTTTTTGCCATTCAGCATATCGATAAACGCCTGTGGTGCGTTCTCTAACCCTTCAATCATGTGCTCGCGATAGTGGATTTTTTTGCTCTCCACCATAGGACGCATCGCCTCCAGGAACTCAGGATAACGGTCACCGTAATCCTGGAAGATGATAAAGCCCTGCATACGGATACGGCGCTTCAGAATGCCCGCCATGATCAGTGAGGTTCTGTCCGGGCCTTCAGGCAGTTCGCGCTGGCTGTAAGCGGAAACCAGGCCACAGACCGGTACACGCGCGGCAGTGTTAAGCAGCGGGAATACCGCATCAAACACTTTGCCACCCACATTTTCGAAATAGATATCGATGCCATCCGGGCAGACGTTTTTCAGCTGCTCTTCAAAGTCGGCACTGTGGTGATCGAGGCAGGCATCAAAGCCCAGCGTATCGACCGCGTAGCGGCATTTCTCTTCACCGCCCGCGACACCGACGACACGACAGCCTTTCTGCTTACCTAACTGACCCACTGTTGCGCCTACCGGACCGGTTGCCGCGGCGACGACCAGTGTTTCACCCGCTTTCGGCTGACCGATATCCATCAGACCCATATAGGCGGTAAAGCCTGGCATTCCGAGAATGCCCAGCGCCCATGACGGATGCGGCAGATCGTTGCCCAGCTTCGCAATTTCTTTGCCATCGGAGACGGCATACTCCTGCCAGCCACTCTGCGCCAGGACCCAGTCACCGGTTTTAAAATCGCTGTTTTTCGATTCGACGACCTGACAGACGGTGCCACCGACCATTGGCTGATCCAACTCTGCCGGCGCGGCGTAAGATTTACCGTCGTCCATCCGGCCACGCATGTAGGGATCGAGTGAGAGGTAGATGGTCTTCAGCAGTACTTCGCCTTCTTTGATTTCCGTGATGGGCTGCGCCACATGGCGGAAATTCTCTTTGGTCGGCTCACCGTGAGGGCGTGAAGCCAGTAACCAGGCATGGTTCTGGGTTGCTTGTTCAGTCATATTGTCTTCCTTTTATCGCCGGGCGATGCACTGGGCATTGCCGTATGAATACCGGGAAAGTGTAGATGACTGCAGCGGGAATGCATTTAGCGCTGTGAGCGGTAAGCGGATTTTGCGTCATTTGCAAATACGGTCGTTTGATGGAACTGCCTGGGCGGTTGTTAGCATCCAGGATCACAGGAAGCGCTGAAGAGTGTGATAAATATCAGTGAACTGAACAGGGAGATAACCATGACTACTCAGCATTTGCGAATTGCCCGACCTGTGACTGACCTGACGCAAAGCAGTCAGATCTATTGCCACGGGCTGGGGTTGCAGGAAATCGGTGAGTTTACCGATCATCAGGGTTTTAGTGGTGTGATGCTGGGCGCGGAGGGATTGGGCTGGCATCTCGAATTCACGCTCTGCCATACCCATCCCGTCCGGCCAGCGCCAACGGAAGACGATCTGCTGGTGCTTTACATTCCCCACCAGCCAGACTGGCTGTTTCGTTGTACTTCTATGGATGACGCAGGCTTCCAGCGGGTGCCATCCTTTAATCCTTTCTGGGATCAGCGGGGCGTGACATTTATCGACAAGGATGGTTATCGTGTCGTTATCCAGCATGGCTTGTGGCAACCCACACGCTGATCCTGCACCCATCAGAAAAGGAACTCACCCTGAATATTCTTTGCTTCCACACCGCTGCCAGCAATATCGCGATCTTTGATGATGCCGCCACAACATTAGGGCGTGACAACTCGCCGCTAAATCACCTGGTGATGCCTTCGCTGCTGGCCGAGGCGGAACGCAGCGGCGGGATGATGGCGGAGTTACGCTGCCGTATCGCGCAACTGATTAAAGCAATGCTGCCGCAGTTCGATGCGGTACTGATTACCTGTTCCACGCTGGGACCGGTTGCCGATGATTTCTCCGTGCAGGATCGGGTCATGCGCACCGACGGCATGTTAGCGGCGGCATTGCAGCGTCATACGGGGCCGACCGTGGCGCTCTGTGCGGCAGAATCTACGCTGGCGGCGACGCGGGCGCTTTTCTGCCAGCCCGGCAGCCAGACAGAGGTTGCGCTGGTGGAGGACGCATGGGCGGCGTTTAAAGCGGGGGACACAACACGCTATTTTGACCTGATCGCGGCAGCCGCAGAGCAGGCGTATCAGCAGGGCGCCGTTGCGGTGGCTTTGGCGCAAAGCTCAATGACGCCGGTTGCCCAAAAGTTTCCCGCGCCCCGGCGACCGCTGACCGGTCCGCATCTGGCTTTGCAGGCGTGCTACGATCTCAGATGATCGTTACGTTATGCTTGCTCAGCGCCTGTTGCAGTGCGTCGTCCGGCTGCGTTTCTACAACCATCGTGCTGGCCAGCGACAAGTCGCCGATGGCAAAAGCTGAGGCGGAATTCAGCTTTTCGGCTGACGCCAGTACCACGGTTTCTGCTGCACGTCCTGCCAGCGCACGCTTCACCGTCGCCTCTTCGAAATTGCCGGTGGTCAGCCCGGCAGCCGGATGCACACCGGTAACGCCCATAAAAAAGAGATCGGCATTAATGCGATTGATCGACTCCAGCATCGATGCACCTACGGTCACCACTGAATGCTTATAGAGCTGTCCGCCAACCAGTATGATCTCCACCAGTGGATGATCGGCTAATGCCAGCGCCACGCTGGGACTGTGGGTGACGGCGGTAAAGCTCAGCGTTGCAGGTAACTGTCGCACCAGTTCCGCGCTGGTGGTCCCGCCATCAATGAGTACGATCTGTCCCGGCTGAATCAGCGAAACCGCCTTTTGGGCAATGACCTGTTTTGACGCAGTCTGCACGCTTTTGCGTGTTTCAAAGGTGCCCAGCGCAGCGGAAACCGGCAGCGCACCGCCATGCACCCGCTGCAATAAACCTTCCGCTGCCAGCTCACGCAGGTCACGGCGGATAGAATCCTCAGAGAGGTTGAAGCGCTGGCTGAGGTCGCGCGACTGCACCTGTTTTTCCTGAGCGAGCAGGGCAAGGATTTTCTGTTTACGCTGGCTGGATAGCATCTCTTTCCTTTGCGTGTTTTTTCTTGAATGTGCACGATTGTGCATGATAGCGTGTGGGCTGTCTACTTATCCTGGAGAGCACCATGCAGCAGAACCAATCCCATGTGCGCATCATCAGTGAGCAGTTGCTGTCAGATAACTGGTATACCCTGAAGAAATATACCTTCTCGCTGCTGCGCCGTGATGGCCAGTGGCAGGAGCAGAGCCGTGAAGCATATGACCGGGGCAACGGCGCGGTCATCCTGCTCTACAACCGTGACAAACGCACGGTGGTGCTGACACGTCAGTTTCGCTTTCCGGTTTTCCTCAACGGGCATGATGGCTTTTTGATTGAAGCGGCCGCGGGCCTGCTGGATAACGCCTCGCCGGAAGCGCGCATTGTTGCTGAAGCGGAAGAGGAGACGGGTTTTCGCGTCAGCCGCGTTGAGAAGGTGTTTGAAGCCTTTATGAGCCCCGGTTCGGTGACGGAGAAGCTCTACTTCTTTATTGCTGAGTATGACGACCAGCAGCGCAGCGGTGAAGGCGGCGGGATAGCGGAAGAGGGTGAGGATATCGAGGTGCTGGAGATCGGTTTCGACCAGGCGTTGCAGGCGATTGACCAGGGTGAGATTGTGGATGCGAAAACCATCATGCTGCTACAGCATCTGCGACTCAAAGGCATTTTATAAGAAAGCGGGCAGAGCGCCGTCTATTCGCTCTGCCCTTAAAGCTTACTGGTCCTGCGTCAGAATGCCTTTAACATCGTGCGGTTCAGAACGCAGATACTGCGGCGGAACCTGAACTTTACCTTCCAGTACAGCCGCGGCGTGCCATGGCCAGCGTGGATCGTAGAGAATACCGCGCGCCAGAGCGACCAGATCGGCATCTCCCTGCTGAAGCACACCTTCCGCCTGCTGCGGTTCCGTAATCAGGCCAACCGCAATCACCGGAATCGACACCTGTTCGCGGATATCGCGAGAGAATGGCACCTGATAGTTTGGCCCGACGCTGATTTTCTGATCTTCCGACAGACCCCCACTTGAGACGTGGATATAAGCGCAGTTCAGCGCTTCCAGCTCGCGTGAGAAAGCGATCGACTGCTTAATTTCCCAGCCGCCTTCGACCCAGTCCGTAGCGGAAATGCGCACGCCTACCGGCACGGACGCGGGTACGGCTTCACGGACGGCTTTGAACACCTCCAGCGGGAAGCGCATACGGTTTTCCAGCGAACCGCCATATTCGTCGCTACGCTGATTCGACAGCGGCGACAGGAACTGATGCAGCAGATAGCCGTGTGCGGCATGGACTTCGATCAGCTCAATGCCCAGGCGTACCGCGCGATGGGCGGTGTCGACAAAGGCCTGTTTTACCCGCTGCAGATCGTCAATGCTCATAGCCAGCGGTTTCACTTCACCCTCGCTGTAGCTCACAGCTGACGGCGCCACGGTCTGCCAGCCGCCGGCATCTGGCGCAATCTGCTTACCGCCTTCCCAAGGCACGGCGCACGACGCTTTGCGGCCCGCATGGCCAAGCTGAATACCCACCGGAATAGAGGAGTAGCGGCGCACATCTTCCAGCACCGTTTTCAGCGCGGCTTCATTGTCATCATTCCATAAGCCCAAATCGCCGGGAGAGATACGACCAATGTCCTCGACGGCAGTGGCTTCGATAATCATCAGACCCGCGCCGGAAAACGAGAGCTGACCAAGATGGATACGGTGCCAGGCAGTGGCATTGCCTGCCTCAGCGGAGTACTGGCACATCGGCGCAATCACTATGCGGTTATCCAGCGTAAGTTCGCCCAGTGAGACAGAAGAAAAAAGTTGGCTCATGTTATCTCCATGGTGTTATGACGGACGTGACAGGCAATAACTATAGCGGGGGATTGGCCGGGCGGGATGATTGCAACGTGACTTTTTATGACTGCGGCTGGGCTTAGCTGAGTACACCGCTGCGCTTAGCCAGCGGGATGCAGACCCCGCTGCCGTCGCAACAGGGTCTGTTATCAGCACTCAGACCTGCGCCATTCCGCCATCGACAAACAGCTCTGTCGCATTGATAAAGCTGGCGGCATCTGACGCGAGAAAAGCAACGGTTCTGGCCACTTCCTGCGGTTTTCCCAGTCGGCCAAGCGGTATCTGCGCGGCCAGCGCATCAAACAGGCCCTGACGCTGATCTTCACTGACCAGACCACCCAGCCCCGGCGTGCGGATCGGGCCTGGACTGACGACATTAACCCGGATGCCGCGATCTTTCAGATCCAGCGCCCACGAACGGGCAAAGTTACGCACCGCCGCTTTACTGGCACTGTAGACGCTAAAGGCCGCTGTACCCTGTGAAGCAGTGGTTGACCCGGTCAGAATCACGGACGCGCCATCAACCAGCAGAGGCAGGGCTTTTTGTACCGTAAAGAGCACGCCGCGCACGTTGGTGCCAAAGATCCGATCAACATGTTCTTCAGTAATCGCGCCCAGCGGCAGCATGTCGCCGCCTCCGGCGTTGGCGAACAGAACATCCAGCCGTCCGGCCTGCGCTGCAATGCGGGAGTAAACGTTGTCGAGATCGTGCAGCTGAGAGGCATCGGCCCGGATACCGCTGACGGTTCCGCCGATTTCAGCGACCGCAGCATCCAGTTCCGCCTGACGCCGGCCGGTAATAAATACCTGCGCGCCCTGTGCCGCCAGTTCCCGTGCGGTGGCCAGGCCAATTCCGCTGGTTCCGCCTGTTACCAGCGCAATTTTTCCTGCAAGTGATGCGTTCATTAGCGTTTCTCCGAATGGTTGCATTGACTGATTTATCTCTTCCGGTCAGCGGGGCTGCCGGACTGATGGCTAATGTAAGAGAGGAGGATTGACGGATAAATCCGCTAAAATGAAAATGACTATCCATGCTGGTGGATAATAGGGGACGCGAATGGATCAGCTGCTGGCGATTAAAGCTTTTTCACGGGTAGTGGAAAGCGGCAGTTTTACCCGCGCGGCGGACTCGCTGAACATGCCGAAAGCCACGCTGAGCAAGCTGGTTCAGCAGCTGGAAGCGCATCTCTCCGTCAGGCTCCTGCAGCGCACGACCCGACGCGTGACCGTTACCGCGGAGGGGCGGGAATACTATGAGAAGGCACTGCGTATCCTGCACGATCTGGAGGATATCGATGCCTGTTTCAATGCGCTGCGCAGTAAGCCGCGCGGGCATTTACGTGTCGATATCGGCGGATCAACCGCGCGGGATATTCTGATCCCGATGTTGCCTGACTTCTTTGCCCGCTATCCGGACATTACGCTCGATCTTGGCGTCTCCGATCGCCCGGTTAACCTGATTAGCGATAACGTTGACTGCGTGATCCGTGGCGGTCCCCTGGCTGACTCTTCACTGGTCGCCCGACTGATTGGTCACGCTACGCTGATCACCTGCGCGACACCCGCCTATCTGAAAGCGTCTGGCGTGCCTGCCTATCCTGATGAACTGCATAACGGGCACCGGCTGGTGAGTTACCTTTCGCCGCTAACCGGTAAACCGTTTCCGCTACGGTTCGAACGGCAGGGAGAGAAAGTTGAGATCATCAGTGCGCATCGTATTGGCGTCAATGAGAGTAACGGGCATCTGGCCGCGGGGCTGGCAGGGCTGGGGATTATTCAGACGTTCAGCTATTCGCTGTCGTCGATTCTGCGGCGGGGTGAGATGGTGGAGATCCTGCGCGACTGGCGTCCCGCGGGTTATCCGTTTCATCTGGTCTATCCGCAAAACCGGCACGTGACGCAACGATTACGGGTCTTCATTGACTGGCTGGTGTCCAGTTTTCCGGCTCGTGTCGCGGGAGAGGGGAATCCGGCACCTGAGTGCCGGACGGTCATCAGTTGCCGCGATAGGTTGAGTAACCAAACGGGCTCAGCAGTAATGGAATATGGTAATGCTCACCGTTCGCTTCCATGTTGAACTCAACCGGGATCTCCGGGAAGAAGGTCTTCTGGTTGCTCTTTTTATAGAAGTCACCGGTTTTAAATACGACGCGGTAGCTGCCTGCGCTGGCCGTTTTATCCTGCGGGAACAGGGCGCTGATACGACCGTTGTTATCGGTGACGCCTGACGCCAGCTTCACCCAGTTATCCTGCTGTTTCTGATCCAGTTCAACTTCAATACCGGCTGTTGGCTGGCCCGTCTGCAGATTAAGAACGTGCACGCTCAGCGGGTTTTTCGCGGCAGCCGGCTGGGCTGCGATAGCGGATGCGCCAGAGGTCATCAGTAATGTAGCAATCAAAGCATATGAAGTTTTCATCAATGTTTCCTTTATTGACTGTTGAGGTCGGGTGACAGTGCTGAGAGAGTAATGTGCCTGTGCCGAAAGCGGTATTTACCCGAAAGAAATGTGAAATTTCCGAGAGAGGATAAATATCGGTAAATTAGTTACATCATACAAAAGATCTTCCAATCAATCATTCAGCTGTCGTGCGTTAACGGCCTTTCAGCGTAATCAGGTCAACAGCTTAAACACCGGCTCAATTCAGTACTGAAAGCGGGGCGGGTAATCACTTAACGCCGTTTTATATGACGCGCATCAATAAGTTACAGAGAGCACTAATGAAAATAGCCAGAGCGCTGCTACTGCAGCGCCGCTCTTCTTTTGTCATCGTTGCTGTTTTGCTCAGGCATAGCAGCGCAGATCAACGCTTACAGGCGCTGCCGGGGATCCACATCATCAATCCGGGCACCAGAGCGATGGCTATCGCTATAACACGTGAACGACCCAACTTTCAGGACAAAACAAGCAATGAGAATGAATAATCTGGCACTGGCCATTATGTTGCTGGCAGGGGCTACCGGCGTTTCAACTGCAATGGCGAATGAGGCCGTTGTCTCTGATAATGCAGAGAATCATGCCAGCGCCAGCGAGCAGGCTGTCAGCGATACTTCGCCAGTATCGGCTGTACAATCTGAATCACAGGCAGGCAACGTGTCAGCAACCAAAACGTCGACAGCGCCTCAATCTGCGCCGCAGCCAGAATCGTCATCTCCGGCCAGTCCGGCACCATCAGCACCGGTTACCGCTCAATCTGACGCGGATTCAACACCGCAAAGCAGTAAAAAAGACAATGCAACAGCAGCGCTGACATCTGACTCTGCGTCATCATCACAGAACAATGAAGCGCCGGCTACCGCAGCCCCGGAAGCATCAACCGCCACGCCTGCTGCTGTACCACAGAAGCCCGATGTCAAAGAGGCAGCACAGCCTCAGCCAGAAAAAGTAACCTCTGATGCTGAACAACCGGCAGCAGCAAAACAGCCGGCTGAGAGCGCTTCAGGCGCCACTGACACCTCATCGCAGCCACTGGTCGCACCCGACAAGAAAACAACTGATGCCAACAAAGCGGACAAATCCACGACAGGTAACGCTGCAGGCTCTGAAGCGCTGTTTACACCTGAACAGGAAGCACGAATTGGAGAGGTGGCTAAAGCATATTTACTTAAACATCCGGAGTTACTGATTGAAGTCGATCAAAAACTTCAGCAGTTGCAGCATGAAGAGCAGCGTAAAGTCATGACCAGCGCCGTTTTGCAGCATCAGGATGCATTACTGAATGACAAATCCGTGCCTTCAATCGGCCCCGCCGACGCAAAAGTGGTGTTTACAGAGTTCTTCGATTACCAGTGTAGCGTCTGTTCGCACCAGGCCCCGGTGATTAAGTCGTTAATGAAGAACAATCCTCAGGTACGTTTTGTTTTCAAAGAATGGCCTATTTTTGGTTATCGCTGGAAACCCTCTCTGAAAGCAGCCGAAACGGGTCTTAAAATCTGGCAGCAGAAGGGCGGCGATGCTTACATGAATTATCATGATGCGCTATTTGCCACTAATCACACTGAAGGCCAGTTGACCCAGAGCGATATTAACAAAGCGGCTTCAGCAGCCGGTGCCAGTAAGTTAAAAGCCAAAGATGAACAGGAGATGCTTAGTATCCTGGCGCGCACCGATGCACTGGCGCAAAACCTGGGATTCCAGGGAACGCCTGGCATGATCGTGATGCCAGCATCAGGTGCATCAATGGATAACGTGACAATTTTCCCTGGCGGCACGGATGAAAAAGCGCTGCAGGATGCTATCAGTAAAGCATCCGGTCAGCAGAAAAAGTGATTGTGTCTTGTTCTGACGTTTGCTGATTTAAATTTTATCCTCCTGAACCTACCGGAAGGGCTGCAGCAGCTCTTCCGGTTTTTCTTGCTGTATACGTCTGACATTGTCTTTATTAAATTATCACCCCTTATATCATCAGCCTTTAGTATTCATTTTTTATGCATGACGCTGACGCGTTTAAATTTTATTTATGCTCATTCTTTCAGTCGCACTGGTCTGAAAACCTGTTCATGCTTATTAAAAATAAACGAAACAAAAACGAACCCGGTAAAATTCAGGTTAAGCCGGAGGGTCAATGGTGTTTATTTTAACTGATATTCTCGCAATATGTATATTCAGATGAATTACCTTTCCATTTAAGTGTTTGATATTTATTGGTGTTGCGCTGGTTATTAAATACACATATTCCTTATTTTTGATGAAAGTTAATCTTTGCTGGCTTATTAAGTCAGCGATGCAGGGTTTGTCATCTGTCCAACCAGGTTTTATACTCGTCGACATTCCTTCTGGCCCTGGCGCTTTATCAAAGCCAGATAAATGAAATAAACGTATACGTAACGGAAAAAACTTCAGGCTGGCGATTTTAAAAAAACATCTCAATCAGTTTACCTGTATCGAATTTTAGTGTTTTTCAATCTTTCCCTGCACCTTTAATAAGTGGCAGGGACAGGGCACGTCATAATTCTCACGGGGCGGAAAACCGGGAGAAACGTGAAGTTGTGTTGTGTAGTTACAGAAACTTTAATCAAGGGATATATAATGAAAATGAAAAAACTGGCTGTAATCATGAGCACCGCTGTGGCATTTTTTGCAGGTGTGGCGCATGCTGATACTCCAATCACAGTTAACGGCGGTACGGTCCATTTTAAAGGGAAACTGGTTGCAGCACCGTGCTCAGTCAGCACAGACACTGACAATCAGGAAGTTAAGCTGGGCGAATACACCACCCATCATTTCAAAACTGCCGGTGTACTTGGCTCGATTGTTCCTTTCCAGATCAAACTGGAAGATTGTGACATCTCTGTTGCTAAAACCGCTGCAGTGGCTTTCTCAGGTCGTACTGATGCTCAGGATCCAACCTTACTGGCTGTAGATGAGGATCTCTCATCCTCAAACAGCGGCACCGCAACAAATATTGGTATTCAGGTTCTGGATAATACCTCTGCCGTCGTTAAGATGGATGGTTCTACCTTTACGGATAAAACCACACTGATCAATGGTGAAAATATCCTGAAATTTGCGGCGCAATATAAATCAACTGGCGTAGCAACAGCAGGTGATGCAAACGCTGACGCGAACTTCATCATGCAGTACAACTAAGTTTTTCGCCCATTTTGTTCGATGCCTTATTGGGCAGAATGGGCATTTCTTAGAGACTGAATATATGATGCGTCCTGATTTTACCACCTTGCTCGTCGGATTATTTCTGACTTCCTTCGCCGGATATGGCGCTGTGAAAAATTACGATGCTGAAATAACAAGCGGGAAATTACACATCCACGGAAAGGTTATTGCCGGAGCATGTATTGTCACCTCAGACCATGCGGATATGCATGTTGATATGGGGAACTTTACGTTACACGCCTTCAGGCATTCGGGTGATATCACCACAGCAGCGCGGCCTTTTACGGTTTACTTAGCCGACTGTAAAAGTGAAATCAGTGGTGGCGTAAATATTTCCTTTTCAGGAGCGGCGAACCCGCTAATGCCGACCCTTTTTCAGGTGGCCTCTGATGATGAGAGTGCGGAAAACATCAGGCAGGAAAGTGAAGATAGTCATGTCGGATTATTAATCTCCGATACACAAGGGAAACAGATTAGACCCGATGGGGCACCCGTGATGGTGCGTCAGGCGAGTGGAAAGGATACGGAAATTCATTATATCGCACGTTATCTTGCCTCATCTTTACGTGTTCATCCTGAAGAACTGCATAGTGAAGTTCGTCTGAATATCGCGTACCCCTAATCTGAACCCCTTAAACAGGTCAAAACATCATGCTGAAAAAATCATTAATCTGTGCGGCCATGCTGGCAGCCTGTGTATTTAACCCGGCTCATGCGGGCGGTATTGCGCCAGGTGCTACCCGAATTATTTACCCGGAAAATGACAGCCAGGCATCGTTATCTGTCACCAATAGTGATGGACATGAACGCTATCTTATTCAGGCGTGGGTAGAGGATGAAAATGGACAACGTGTAAAAGATTTCATTGTTACGCCGCCGCTGTTTGCCGCTGCACCTAAAAGTGAAAACAATCTGCGTATCGTTTATACCGGTGCGGCTCTGCCCAAAGACCGGGAAAAAGTGTACTGGATGAATGTGAAAGCGATCCCGGCGGTTAATAAAGACGCAGTGAATGAGGGGAATACTCTGCAGCTGGCTGTGTTGTCCAGAATGAAGCTTTTTATGCGACCGGATGGCTTACCGATTAGCGAAATGGAGTCGGCCAAAAAGATTGGGTTTCAGGAAAGAGCAGGGCAGCTGACCATTGATAACCCGACGCCATATTATCAATCGCTTGTGAATATCAGCGTGGGGAATAAGAAATTTGAAAACACAATGGTTTCTCCCTTCGGACATCTCACCCTTTCATTGCCAAAGGGTGTTTCCGGAAACGTTCGTTACCAGACCATAAATGATTATGGTGCTATCACTGCGCCACAAAGCAGCGGTATCCATTAATCCATTGCCACGATTTCCTCTTTTTAAACGCTCAGGGACACGATAATGCGCCACCCGGTATTCAGCAGATCGGCTCAGGGGAAAATGCCATTTTTTCGGTATTCAGCTCTTGCCCTGTTTGTCGCGCTCTCTGGTTCTGCTCATGCTCAGGACTGGTTTAACCCGGCCTTTCTGACGAAAGAAGGCAATGAAGTTGCCGATCTTTCTCGCTTCGAAAATGGCTCAGGGCAGCTTCCCGGCGTTTATCGCGTTGATATCTGGCGCAACGACGAATTTGTCACTACCAGTCCACTGCGCTTTGTCGCCATTGCTTCTCAGCCTCAGACCGGCACCGCGCCTGCAGTCGTAAAATCGGACGGTACAGGGCTGCAGCCTTGCCTGACAGTGGCATGGCTGAAACGGCTGGGCATTCATACTGAAAATCTGATGGCGTTAACGGCAACAGATAACCAGGATCAGTGCATAGATTTCGCTAAAAGCTTTCCGGGTGCTACCTCATATTATGATTTTTCATCGCAGCGCCTGACGCTGACGTTCCCTCAGGCTGCACTAAGAAACAGTGCAGAAGGTTATATTCCGCCAGAGGATTGGGATGAGGGTATCAATGCAGCGTTGCTGAATTACACGCTGACCGGCAGCAAAGGTGACAGAAACAGCAGTTATTATCTGAACCTGACCAGCGGTTTAAATATCGGAGCATGGCGGCTCAGAAACAACGGTGCCTGGAATTACGCCGATTATGCTGATGGCTACCATCAAAGTCAGTGGCAGAATATCTCTACCTTTGTTGAACGCACCATCATTCCATTTAAAAGCGAACTGGTTCTGGGCGACAGTAATAGCTCAGGTGATATCTACGAGAGTCTGGGTTTTCGTGGCGTCCGGCTCTACTCCTCAGATGCGATGTACCCCAACAGCCAACAAGGCTATGCGCCAGCGATTCGCGGTATCGCTTCCGGACGATCGCAGATTACGGTGCGGCAAAATGGCTACGTCATTTATCAGAATGTGGTGCAGTCTGGCGCATTTGAGATTAACGATCTGAATGCAACGTCTTCAAGTGGCGATCTTGAAGTTACGATAAAAAATGATGCTGGATCGGTACAGAAATTTGTTGTGCCATACTCCACGGTGCCACTACTTCAGCGTGAGGGACGCACTAAATATGATGTCGTTGCCGGTCGCTATCGCAGCGGCCTGGCGGGTAAAGAGGCGCCATTATTTGCACAGGGAACGCTGGCCAGAGGACTGACAAATGGCACCACGCTTTATGGCGGCAGCCAGATTGCCAGAAATTATTTCTCAATACTGACCGGAATTGGACGCAACCTCGGCGACTGGGGCGCGGTATCGGTTGATGTCACCGCAGCCCGCAGTCAGCTAACAGATGGAAGCACACACAACGGCCAGTCTGTTCGTTTCCTTTATGCCAAATCGCTTAATCATACCGGCACCACGTTTCAACTGCTGGGGTATCGCTATTCAACGCGCGGCTTCTACACGCTGGGTGAAACCGCATGGGAAGCGATGAACGGCTATCAGAATGAATGGAAAGATAATGGTGACGGGCGCGGTCCGCAGTTTGAACCTGTCAGTTACCACAATCTTCTGAATAGCAAGAAAGGGCGCTTCCAGCTTAGTGTTTCGCAGCAGATCAGTGATTGGGGATCGTTAAACCTGAGCGCCACACATCAGGATTACTGGAACAGTAATGGCAGTGATGAATGGTATCAGGCTGGCTTCTCCAGTGGCTGGCACGGAATTAATTATAATCTGGCCTATTCGCTCAGCCGCAGTAAGGGTATGCCAGAAACAGATCGGCTTATCTCACTGAACATTTCAATTCCATTTGGGCGCTGGCTGGGCCATGACATGGCCGAGCATGAAGCGCTTAACAGTATGTATGCGACAGCCCAGGCTAACCGCGATCAGAATGGGGTTACTCAAATGCAGACCGGTGTAACCGGTACTCTGCTGCAGGGAAATAACCTCAGCTACAGCGTCATGCAAGGCCACAGTAACCGGAACGGCAACAGTGGCAATTTGAATGTCAGCTGGGATGGATCAGATGCCAGGGCAAGCGGTGGCTACAGCTACAGTAATGGTGACCACGCAATGAACTGGGACATTTCAGGCGGCGTCATTGCCCATGCCAACGGTATTACACTCAGCCAGCCGCTTGGCGATACCAATGTGCTTATCAAAGCACCGGGTGCGAAAGGTGTGCGGGTAGAGAACGAAACCGGCGTCACCACCGACTGGCGTGGTTATGCAGTGATGCCTTATGCCTCCGTTTATCGTAGCAATCGTGTTGCTCTGGATGTGAAAAGCCTGGATATGCATACCGAACTCGACGACACCGTTCGTGATGTGGTGCCGACTGAAGGGGCCATTGTGCGGGCAGAATATAATACGCATGTCGGACTCAGGGCTATTTTCAGCCTGATACACGACGGCCATCCCGTGCCTTTTGGAGCCTCAGTGACAGAGAAAACAACAGGTGCATCCAGCATTGTGGGTGACAGCGGCGAAGCCTATCTGACTGGCGTGAAACAGAAAGGCACGCTCTCAGTGGTATGGGGCAGCGGTTCAGCGGATAACTGTACTATTCCTTATCAGCTACCCGCAGAAAGTGAAACATTACCTGTCGCACGCATGACACTTAACTGCATTGCCATGGTGAAAAACAGTAAATGAATACATCCCCGTTAATAATGCACAGAAAGCCAGGCCATTCTGCATTAACGCTTTTAACTTTATCGTTACTGGCAGGCAGCGCACCTGCCTTTGGTTACAGTTACCATTGTACGGCACAGGGTGGAACGCACAATTTTGTAATCAACAATATCCAGCAGGATATTTCGGATAAAGATAAGGATAAAGCGGGCACCATTATTATGGATGCGACCGATTTTCAGGGGCAGGGCTCCTATACTGGTCATTGCGACGAGCCACCTTATCCTTTTACAGCAGAAGCCTATGCAACCGCAGTGAGTCCGCTTCAGCCCTCAGAAAAGATCGGCGACACTCAGTGGTACAAACTGAATGACTATCTTGATGCTTCCTTTCAGGTTTTTGTCGGAGGAAACAGTCAGACCTATCCTCAGGTACCCTTTTACGATGCGTCAAATAAGCTTGCGATGAACCGCAGTCAGATGAGCAGTGGCTGGGGAACCGGCAACAGCGGTAAAATCTCGTTACGGATCCGTAAACCTTTTATCGGATTTTCGCAGTTCAGCGTTCTTGCATTGCAGACCTATTTAAATACGCAACCAGGCATTCAGGTGAGCGGTGAGGCTATTGCCAGCGTAACCCTTGGTGGGCAGATTATCATTCCGCAGAATTGCGAATTCACCCCAGATAAGATTATTACCATTGAATTCGGTAATATTGGTGCCTCTGCTTTTGCTGCTGCAGGTGCGGGTAATAAGCCTGCAGGAGTGAATCCGCAGACCCGCAATATTGGTATTACGTGCAAAAATATTGATGCCCAGGCGATGCTTTCCTTAAGACTTGAAGCGAGCAATGTCGCCAGCAACGCCATTGTTTCAGATAACCCGGATCTCGGTTTCGTTCTGGCCGACAAAGATAAAAAGCCGTTAATACCTAATAACGCGGAGAGTAAAATTCCTTTTCAGCTTGATGGCAATGCCTCAGCAACCGTTCCAATAACGGCCTGGCCCATCAGCATAACGGGTAATAAACCGGCTGAAGGAAAGTTTACCTCCGAAGGCTATCTTCGGGTCGATTTTGACTAAGGCGGGAAGGGAATGATCATGAATCAGTCAGGTCATCGCGTAGTGCCAAAAGCGACACTGCTGGCCAGTGCATTTGCACTGTTCTTTTTTCAACCCTCTCAGACGGTCGCCGCAGATGCGCTGGCACAGATTAATATTCATCTTTCGGCAACCGTAGTCGCGGTTGGTTGTACGGTCGATCCGGTTGACGTCAATAAACCGGTTTACCTTGGCGAATGGCAGACAAAGCAGCTGGTCAAAGCGGGGCAGACAACCAAAGCCGTGCCGTTTACTATTCATCTGACCGGATGTACAGCTGACTCTGCAAAACTGACGTTCACCGGTACTAAAGACACGACTGACTCAACGCTGCTTGCAGTTGATGGCAAAGATGAGAATGCCGCTTCTGGTGTCGCGATTGAGATTCTGGACAGCCAGCATAATCGTATACCGATGGGCGCGGATACACCGTCAGCGGTAATTGATACCAACGGTAATGGCACGCTGGATTTCTGGGCTGATTATGTCTCGACTGGTGAAAATAACGCAAAGCCGGGTGAGGCGAATGCCGCGACGCAATTTACGCTGACTTATTATTGATGCGGAATTTTCAGACCGCAGGGATGGCGTTTGCTCGGGTTCTGACTCGACGATATACACGCTTATGTCGGGCCTGATTAAAAAGGGTAACGGATGTTAGTCAGAGTGATTGATCAGAACAGTGTGATAGTGATGAGCATCGCTATCAGTGGACGCACTCAGGTTTATAACGATCGTAATAACATCCGGCAGGGAACAGAAGAACACAGAAGAACGAGGATAAAACGGATAACCTAATACCTTATTTAACATAATATACATTATGCGATCTTTAGTGCGTACCTGATTATGATGCCCGGACATCCCGAAAATGGCTGGATTCTGACGGCTGGATCCGCTTTACCACCCAACTTATCTCTTTCATCAAACACGGCTGACATTCTGGATTGTTTATGGGCCGCTGTCATTATCAGGTTTCCCTTCATGTCCTGAAAGCAATACGTCCCTTTTTGTATTATGACTATTTCAGGGCTACACCTGATCACTCCGCAGCACTATCGCCACTCTATCCGGTCGCAACGTCAATACGGCGATCATTTCACTGCTGAGTCTGCGCCCCAGGTTTCCATGATGACGTCATCCCTGAGCTTTGTGTTATTACAATGAAGTTATGGCTTCACATTCCCAGGCAAAACGATCTTCACAGCTCGCTGCACTTTGCTGGCGTTAACGTCTGGCAAAGAAAACGTTGTTATCCTGTCGCTTCTGGTTCCAGCCTCGCTCCCCGACAATCGCCATCCCTTTCTTTTACGCACTCTGGCTTTCAGGACACATCAACAGATTACTGCCCGCAAAATGGCAACGCTACGTGAATTCTGAGACGCCCGCGTGGCTCATGGACCGCAGAATTAACGACAGCCCATCATCTTAACCATAGCCTCTCGCCTGATTTCAGGAAATCCCTACAGCTACATGACATCTGATTTCAGGCACGTTAAAGTTGCGGGCTTCGACGGATTCCATGATGAAAGAAAATGAAACGCTTATTTGTTTACGGCACGCTCTGTCCGGGCCGCGAGAATGCCCATATCCTGGAAAACATTGGCGGACAATGGCTGGCCGGTTCGGTGAACGGAACCTTTTACGAGCGTGGCTGGGGTGCGGCGGCGGATTTCCCGGGCATCGTTCTGGATGAGCATGGCCCCGATGTGCCGGGCTATCTGTTTGTCTCTGACCAGTTGGATGCGCACTGGCCGATGCTGGATGCGTTTGAAGATGGCTATGATCGCGTCGAAGTTCGCGTCTCTGCCGGGGATAATCAGCATTACACCGCGTGGATTTATCAGCTCCAGCCACAGGGAAACAGTTAGCCCGCTCAAAGATGCGTGCGCCCTGTTCTTATTACTGGCTTCAGGCGCAGCGGGATGCGCGTCTGAGCTGGGGTGTGTCTGTCGCTGTCTGACAGTAAATAGTATGCAACACACTGATTTTAAATCGGTATAATGCCAGGTTAACTCACCGCTCCGTTATCTCTGCTTTTCCCCTCAGCCCTGCCTTTTCTACTGACAGACCAGATAAACAGGCACTATGCCTGCTCTTTTTTAAATAAAGAGCTATTGTATGATGTAACTAAAATACACTTCCTTTATATCTTCCGGTCGCTGTTCACGTCTCTCTCTACGCCACCAGCGACTCTTCTACGCTTCATTCCGGCCAGCGCTGATGTGGAAACAGTGAAACCCGAATATTAAACAGATGGATTAACGGTGCGACTGCAACACTCTCCTGTCGCGCAATCGGCTCCAGCCGCAGCAGTAACAGGTCCAGTTCATCCAGCAAATCCTGATGTGGCGTTAGCTGTAGCGACTTCATCTTGCGTTTCAGATAGAGCGCCAGCTCGTGAAACATCTGTCCACTCTCAATCCGATGCCCTTCCAGCACCTCTCGATGACGTGCGTAAAAATCATAACAGTTCGCACCCAGCCAGGTTTCAGTAATCAGATAGCCCCCCACCACAATATCCGGCACCGGATCGAGCCGTTTGCGCGGCAGAATCACGTTCACCCTGTCGAGCATCCGCGCAATAAACTGCTGGCGTGACAGCAGCGTGGCGGAATTGCGCTCCACCATTTTGATAAACCCTAACAGATCGCGCAGTCCGCGCTGCACCGCTCTTCTGGCAATCCAGGACGGTCGTTTGTTACGGATCAGCGCCGTCAGCACCACCGCAAACATAATCCCCACCATCGATGAGATGGCTGCATTCAGAGTGACGATCAGATTCGGGACATAGTGATGGCTCAGGCCGATAAAGCCAGGGATCTGAATGGCGACACTCAGCCCCACCATATTGGTCGCCGGATTAGCGATGATCAGACTCAGCAGCATCAGACCCGGCAGCAGACAGATCATCAGCGCCTGCAAAGTATTGGCCTGCGGGATCAGGAAAGCGATATAGAACAGACTGACCACCAGCGCAACCATCACCCCTTTTACGAACAGTTTCATGGGGGTTACCGGGGAATCAACACCGGCAAAGAATGAACTGATGATCGCCGCCATCAGAGGCGCATTTGCACCGTCAGCCCAGCCGCTGCCAATCCAGAACAGACTGGAGAGAAAGGTCGCCAGAAAAGCGGTCAGCGCAGAGAGCCTGAGCAGCCCCTTGTCGATGTGCCGGTGTTCCCGGATATTGCGGATCGCAGCCCCATCCCCGTGGCTATAGAGATCCCCGGCGCGCGCACTGACATTCTCAAAGGCATCGGCAATACGGACAAAGTTGGCCAGCCGCTCGAGCAGGCCAATCAGCAGCAGGCTCTCTTCGGTGGCCAGCTGCCCTGCCCGCCATTGATTTTCCAGGGTAGTCTGACTGGCGGCAATCGCCTCACGCAGTCCGGCGATATCGTTTATCCGGTCATGATGCAGCCACAGCAGAAATTCCTGAAACACGTCGGTGACGCACTGTGGAAAACGGATATTCAGTTCGGCCAGCACGCCCAGCCGTGACTCAATCGCGGTCAGGGTCGGCAGCAGATAGGTCAGATGCTGATACTGCACGCTGACCAGACGAATGACATTACGCGCCGCTTCGCCTTCATAGACGCAGTGGGTCAGCAGCGTTTCAACGTTCAGCGGATAGCCCGCCATCTGAATCAGGATATCTTCCCGCTCCAGCGATTTGTTCTTTGCCATCCCGCTGATCAATTCATCACAGAGTTTGCGCGCGTTCTGAAACCAGAGATTGACGCTCTGCCCCAGCAGATGGTGCATCGACACCGGGAACACCAGCCGGTGAACCAGCGTGCTGCAGAGGATCCCCAGCGTGATCTCCTCAATACGTGAAATCACGGTATTGATGATCGCCGACGGCGTATCCACGTCAGGAAAGCCCATAATCGCCGCGCTGTAACCCGCCAGCATAAAGACGTAACTCTTCGGCGTGCGGTCATGCAGAGAAAGATACAGGCAGACCGTCACCCATAGCGACACACAGAGGCTGAACAGCACTGGCGACTGCACGGTTTCAGGATAGATCAGCAGAATAAAGATGCCGCCGAGCAGCGTGCCCATCAGACGAAACAGCGATTTCGAGACGGTCGAGGCGGCATAGAGTTGTGAAGTGACAAACACGGTGGTCAGCGCCCAGGCCGGTTTTTCGAAGTTAAGTAACAGCGCCACAGAGAGTGCGATAAACGCGGCAAGGGAGGTTTTGCAGGCAAACAAAACCGCGTTTTTGGTAAACCATTTCATCGAATGAGAGCAACCAGGAACTTTCTTAGGCGCGTATCCTGACAGAAGCGCCTGCGTTTTACTCTCAGTTAAATTTTACAAATTATTACCGGCCTGAGGCGGCCGGTAACAAGAGATGAGTGTGCGATTCTGTTAAGCACGCAACTGCCTTAGCGCCGTGTCAATGCAAGGCGAATTCCCAACCCGATAAAGGTGGCACCCACGACGCGATCCAGCATTTTTCGCAGCGTTTGATTTTTTGCCACAGCACCTGCAGCACCGCCGGCCAGAATGGCAAACAACACATCAATCATGACGCCAATCAACGCATAGACCATTCCCAGCACCAGAAATGAGATCACATGATGGTCGCCCTCAATCACCACAAACTGAGGAAAGAACGCGATGAAAAACAGCAATACTTTGGGATTGGTTATTGAAGTAATGAAACCGCGCAGCATCAACCGTCGGGTTTCGACCTCAGCCATATTGCTCTGAACGTCCAGCGGGCGCTCGTTACTGACGCCAAAGGTTGATAGCATCATTTTAGCGCCAAGATAGATAAGGTAGGCCGCGCCGATATATTTAATGACCGTGAACAGCAGCGGTGAAGCCGCAATGAGCGCTATTAAACCCAGTGCACTGGCAATAGCATGCGTACAACTGCCCAATGCCACGCCGGTCGCCGAAAGGATCCCGGCGCGTCGTCCCCTGACCATACTCTGACCGATGATATAGGCGAGATCAGGACCAGGCGTAACACAAAGCAGCACGACCGACGCGACGAACAGCGGAAAATGCACAATATCCAGCATCAATACTCCTGAGAACAGGCAGATTTACGATTTAATTAACTTATCAGGCCAGACAGCATTGTCCAGAGCGAATCAATACCTTACTGCCGCACCAGCGCACGCTGCTTATCCAGCAAGAAAGGGCGCAGATACCCTACCGTGTTCGAGAGCAAAATCACCTCCTCCGGCAACCGGATTTTCAGTACGTCGGTCAGATAGTCTCTGCGGCGGGTCATACGCTGCCAGACTTCCGGAAAACGGCTCGCCAGCTCATTACGCAATGCCGCATCTGCCAGTCCGACCGTATCTTCGATACTGCAGCCACCATAACCCGGTACCGATGGGATGATATCAATCTGCAGCAGCATTCCGCTCTTCAGGGTCACCGCAGAATCGGGATAGATGGGCGAGCTCAGCCACTCTTCGTCAGCCACCAGATGCCCCGGATTGAGATGCCAGCCATACTGCGCTTTGGGCAATACCGTTTCGATAAGCGTATAGAGTTCGCCGCCGGTGATCCCGATCCGCAACTGCTCCAGCCAGCTGACGACCGCGTGATAATAAGGAATGGCCAGCCGGGTTAACCAGTCAGAAACGTTACACTGTAACTCAGAGGCCTCGCTGACGACATACGCAGAGCGGCTGGTCAGGCCGCCTTTGTAGCCGACCGTCAGTGAGAGTTTGTCGCCAGTTGAAATCTGTTTGTCTGACGGATAGAGCCGGGCATGGGCGAAACGATCGCCCGTTGCGGCGATAGTGACGACGCTGTTTGACTGCCCTTCTGCATTCAGCCGTGCGCCCAACGCCTTCTCTGTGACGCCCGGCGCAACGCTATCCAGCGCAGCCAGCATCGCGGTTGACGCCAGATTGGCGCCAGCCTCATAAAAGGCGACTTCATCGGCGCAGTTAACACAACGCGCACCGTGATCTGGCGAGATAAACAATCCGGTGGCGTTAACCAGATGCACATCGCCACCCGTCGCCTGAGCCGCTGCGGTATAAACGAACTGCGGGAGATCAAACAACTCATGCTGACTGCCGGTAAACAGCTTCCAGCCCACCAGTCCGGTGCGTTCACCCGCCTTAATGCCTGCTTCTGTCAACAGCTGATCCAGCGGCTGATCCCCATGCATTGGCTGATTGGGCAACGAAAACACCGGCGCATGCAGACAGCGTCCCGGATTGCGGGCAAAAGGCACCAGCTTGAGGTTCTCATTGCCCATGATATAGGTAAGCCCGCCCTGCTGATTCACCACCAGCAGCGCCTCCTCAAAACGCGGAATAAATCCCGCCAGATACTCAAAGTTACTGCCGTGCTCTTTGTCGGCATAGATAATCAGCTGCGTAATCTGCTGCTGCTGCATCCGCTGAATAATGGCAGCCAGACGGCGATGCAGTGTGTCATCAGACATTATCGGGCTGGCGGCACCGGGAAAAGTCGGCGGTGAAGGGATTATTTTCAGGGCATAGCGATTGGCATCCATAACGCACTCCAGCAGCCAGATTGATGTGATTGTGATTTCCGTTCCCAGGGTAAACCTAATGTTTCTCCTGTACGGTGCAACCATCACACAACTTACTCGTTGCGTGTTATCAAAAGATGGACATTCCCTTGTAACGATTTTGCCTGCCTTGTGCAGGCTTTTTTATTGGTGACGTGCCGCTGCGTGGAACAACATAACGAAAGCCCGCATTAAGCGGGCTCTTTGTATCATTTAACAGGCACGCCTGCATTCTCCAGCGCTTCCGCCTTTTCGGGGTACAACTCCGACGTTCCGGCGTTCATAATCACCGCGCCACAGCGAATACAGTGATCGCCCTTCACATCCGGCACGACGTCATCGGGATTACCCGTATTAAGACTGACGTCACGCGTGGCGTAAACAAACGCCTCTCCTTCACATCCCGGACACTTCATACCCTTACTCCCTTGATAAGCCTGTCAGATAATCATAGCTGACAGGCGGTTTGCCAGAGAGTGGTCAAAGGGCTTTTCAGGATAGTGCCAGCTCATACCCGCCATCAATCGTTATGCCGTAACCGTTCCAGCATAATCAGTGAATGGCTGAAGATTGCATCCGCGATGTGCTGCGGGAAATCGGCCGGTAAGGCCTCGCGCACTGAGACTACCGCCTTTGGAAACTCACGGACGAAGAAGTCAAAGATCTGCTGCAGGCTGTCACGATCAAAATTCACCTGCTTCGCCGTGGCGATAAAATGGCGCGGAAAGATTTTGTCGATTTCTGTCTTCTTTCCCTTAGTGGCACGCAGCCCCATCGCCAGTTTGAGTGCACGCCTGTTCAGGCCGGTACCACCCAGCACCGGATAAGCGGAGATCACATCATAAAAGGGTGTCAGTCGATAACTGCCGCCGCGCTCGATAAACAGCGAGAAGTTTTTAGCGTGACCATCGGTTGCGCCCGTCAGCCACTGAAACACCTGGAACATCATAAAGCGATAGCGATCCTCGATGGCATTGCTCGATCCCATCAGTATCTGCATTATTTCTGCGATGCCCGGCCCGCCGTCCGACTCATATTTAGTCGAGGATGGCAGCCCCAGCGCCTGACAGAAATCCTCCTGTGGCAGACGAATCAGCCGGGTCCGGTCGCGCGACCAGCGGCGGTCAAAGCGCTCAACGGCCAGGGCGCGCATCTTACCGGCCCGGATAATCGTCGCCTGCGGCACATCAATACCCAGTGCGCGGGCCAGCGCCAGACAAAGATATTCGTTCTCTACGCTTTCACGCATATCCAGCGTCGCGGCTGGTTGTTTAATCTCACCGATTGGCAGCTTGATAATGTGCGAGGTGGGCGTGGCGCCGGCAGGAATGCTCCAGCCCTCTTCGGTCAGCAGCAGCGCCGTTTTCTCCTGTGCGCCCGCCACCGAAATGCGGAAGTCGGTCTCTTCACGCAGCATCCCCAGCGGGATATCGGACTGATAGGCTGACAGCACGCTCTCGAGCCGGGCTTCATCCAGCACCTCATAGCGAGCCTGCAGTGCGGGCAGCGGCATATCGGGCGGCAACAGCATGGTCGCCCCGACGCTGTCACGTCCCACTTCCTGCAACAGGTCAAACGGCTGACGGGATTTAATCTGGTAACGCGCCACGATCCTGTCACGAATCAACGGGCTATCCGGCAGCAGGTTATCGAAGAAGTTAATTACGGCGTGTGAGGTAATCGCCTTAACCTGCAACGGCAGAGAAAGTGACAGCGGCCTGGAGAGCGGGTTACTCAGCCAGCCGGTGTCATACTGAAACTCATGAGCGCCATTCCGCTGCCGGGTAAGCACGCCTACCCGCTCACCGTTCATCCACGCATTCAGCCTTTGCATTACCATTCATCCTCATCATGCAACTGAGACGCACTGGCCTCCTCTTTTTCCACTACGTCCAGACTCACTTCCAGCGCCTGTAAAAGCTTAAACAGCGTGGCCAGCGAAGTACTGTCAGGCGAATTTTCAAAGTGAGAGATGGTGGCCTGTTTCAGGCCCACCTTTTTTGCCAGTTCACTCTGGGTCCAGCCATTGCGCTGGCGGATAAGCTTTAGCCGGTTTGCCAGCTGTAGCGGGCTGTATATCATGGGGTGACTCCTTCAGGATCACAGGCTGTAAGCATAGCGCAGAGGGGTTATCCTCGGCAGGGTATAAAGCGCATTCTATACCCTACAGAGGATAATATGCAAATTATACCCCATAGAGGATAATGCCGTAATTATCCTTTATAAGGGATAAAGACAATACATGGCTAGCAGAGGAACAGGATGAGCACATTTACCCTTACCCATCAGCAAAACGACGACGATTGGGAAGAGTTACTGGCAGGATTAGGGGCTTACAACCGGCAATTTATCAGTCGGGAGAACTGGGGCCCGCTGTCGGTTTCTCACCGGGATGCAGAAGGTATATTACGGGGTGGATTGATCGCCTCGCGCAAAGGAAACTGGCTCTGCATTGATTATCTCTGGGTGGATGAAACGCTGCGTGGCAGTGGTCTGGGTCGTGCGCTGTCGGAAGCGGCGGAACAGGAAGCAGTTAAACTGGGCTGTCTGTTTGCGCTGGTGGATACCTTCAGTTTTCAGGCGCTGCCGTTTTATCAGAAACAGGGTTATCAGCAGCAGATGTCCCTGCCCGATTTTCCGCAGGACGGAATGCAGCGCCACTATCTGACGAAAACGCTACGACCTGCGGAATCACGCTGACCCTGGAACAGTCAACGTGACAGGGTCACTGAGCTACAAACCAGCAATGCGCCGGAGGTCCGCTTCGGCGCCGGGTGCCACAGCAAGCACCTGCGCCCCTTTAGTGATGCGGTCGCCTTCAATGTTAAACGGGTGGTACCAGCCGCCTGCCTCTTTCACCAGGCAGTAACCCGCCAGGCAATCCCAGGCGTGCATATAGGGTTCGTAGTAACCCACGACCCGACCAGCCGCCACCCAGGCAAGCATCAGCGCGCCGGAGCCGATGCGGATGAAGTTACCACCCGCCGACAGCAGCGCCGCCACAATCTCGCCCACCTGCTGCGGACTGACATAGCTGTTAGCACCAAAACCCGTGACGTGGTTTTGCAGCGTGCGCGCAGGATCGACCTGCAGACGACGCCCGTTCAGCGTCGCGCCCTGCCCCAGTGCCGCCACATAGCACTCCTCATAGGTGGGCGCAAAAATCACCCCGATGACCGGCACATCGTCACGCAGCACCGCAACAGAAACACACCAGTTTGGCATTCCATTGAGAAACGGGCTGGTGCCATCGATGGGATCGACCACCCAGGTGTAATCAGAGGTTCCCGCCTGCAGTCCCGTCTCCTCGCCAAGAAAGCCATCATCGGGAAACGCATGCCGGATGCGGCTGGCGATCAGCTGCTCGACGTCACGGTCGGCTATCGACACCACATCCTGCAAATCGTACTTAGTCTCTACCACCAGCGTGTCGCGGCGGTTGAAGTAAGATAGCGCGGTCGCGCCACCTTCGCGTGCCACGGCTTCCGCTAACGCCAGTCGCGCCAATATTTCCTGCGATTCCATGCGAACTCCTCGGATTAATCAGATTAACGGGCAATCAGGGCTAAACCCTGCGGCTTAAAGTTGACGCCAACCGTGGCGGCGAGCGGCAGACGCTGTTCCATTTGTGGATCGATAATGAACAGCGCGCCCACCTCGGTAGCGACTTCATATTCGATATGATCGCCCAGCCAGGTGCTGTGGATCACTTCACCCTGCAACGCGCCCTGACCGTCGCCGGACAGCGTAATAAACTGCGGTCGCACCGCCAGCTGGGCACTGCCGGTTTTTGCACCGGCACCCCGCACCCGGAAGCGCTGATTTCCCAGACGAACCAGCGCGTCATCCGCATCGGCCTGTTCTACTTCACAGGGCAGAATGTTCGCCTCTCCCATAAAGTCTGCGATAAAGACCGAGTTGGGCGAGTGGTAAAGCGTCTCCGGCGCACCCTGCTGGGCAATATCCCCCTCTTTCATGACAATAATCTTATCGGAGACCGCCAGCGCCTCCTCCTGGTCATGGGTCACGTAGACGGCAGTGAACCCGAGCCGCTGCTGCAGATCACGAATGTCAGTGCGCACCCGCCGGCGCAGACGCTCATCAAGGTTCGACAGCGGCTCATCGAGCAGCAGCACCTGCGGTTCCAGCACCAGCGCACGCGCCACCGCAATACGCTGCTGCTGTCCGCCAGACAGTTCGGACGGCAGCCGCTGGCCCTGACTCTCCAGTCCCACCAGCTTCAGCCCTTCGCGCGCCCTGTCCTGCGCCTCGCGTTTATTCATGCCCCCGGATAACAGCCCGTAAAGAATGTTGTCGAGGGCGTTCATATGCGGAAACAGCGCGTAGGACTGAAACACCATCGCCACGTCGCGCTCGTTGGCGGGCAGATGGGTCACCTCTTTGCCGCCAATCAGAATCCGCCCCGAGGTGGGATGCTCCAGCCCGGCCAGCAGCCGCAGCGTGGTGGTCTTGCCGCAGCCGGATGGCCCGAGCAGCGTGACCAGCGTGCCCGGCTCTACGGTAAGCGACAGATCCGGCACCGCGGTAAAACCGGCAAAACGCTTCGCGACATGTTCAAACACCACCGATCCGGCGTTAATGGTCGTCATACGGCTCTCTCCTGAGTCAGCGTGGATACAGAGGGTGCGGCAACGATCACCGCCGGTTGGGCTGCACGGCGCAGGCGACGTTCGCCCACCAGCAGCTGGAACAGGCCAATGATCAGCAGCATCACCACGATCAGTACCGAGGAGTAGGCAATCGCGACGCCATACTCTCCGTTCTCCACCAGCCCGACAATGTACGAGGTCGCCATGTTGTACTGCGCACTGACCAGGAAAATCACCGCGCTGATCGAGGTAATCGCCCGCACAAAGGCGTAGACCAGCGCGGCGCTGATCGCCGGTTTGAGCAGCGGCAGCACCACTTTGCGCAGCGTCCGGAAACTGTTGGCGCCCAGCGTCAGAGACGCTTCATCCAGGCTTTTATCCAGCTGGCTCATCGCTGCGATACCGCCCCGCACGCCGACCGGCATATTACGGAAGACAAAACAGGCGATCAGGATCATCGCGGTGCCGGTGATCTCCAGCGGCGGCAGGTTATAGGCCATCACATAGCTCACACCTATCACCGTGCCGGGAATGGCAAAGCTCAGCATCAGCATGAATTCAAAGGTCTGACGGCCGGCAAACTTCTGCCGCACGATCAGCCAGGCGGTCAGCAGCCCCACAATGGCAGTGAGCGGTGCGGCAATCAGGGCGATTTCCAGCGTGGTCCAGAAGGAGTTCCAGGCGACGCCACTCCACACCAGCTGCCCCTGATTCACGCTGATGCTGAAGGCGCGGATGTAGTGATCCAGCGTCAGGTTGTTATTCAGACCCCACGACTGCACAAAGCCGCCAATCATGATCATGCCGTAGATCACCAGGGTGAAGAGTCCCCACGGAATCACCATGCCATAAACGCTGTAACGTACCGGGCGCGGCAGCATCACATGACGGCCGCCGTCGCCCTTGCCGGTCACGGTGGCGAAGCTTTTGCCGGAGAGCCAGACGCGCTGCACCAGAAACGCAGTCAGGGTAAAGCCCAGCAGGATCATCGCCAGCACCGCCGCGCGGCTCGGGTCGTTCTGTGCGCCGACCACGGAGAAGAAGATTTCCGTTGAGAGCACGCCGTGACTGCCGCCCAGCACCATCGGGTTACCGAAATCGGCCATGCTTTCGATAAAGCTGATTAAGAACGCGTTGGCCAGACCTGGCGCCATCAGCGGCAGCGAGATGCGGGAGAAGGTGCGCCAGCGGCTGGCGCGCAGGGTCTGCGACGCCTCTTCCAGTGACGGACTGACCCCCTCAACCACGCCAATCAGCACCAGAAACGCAATGGGAGTAAACGACAGCACCTGGGCAATCCAGATGCCGGTCATGCCATAGAGCCAGCGACCCGGCTCGATGCCGAACAGCGTCGCCAGCGATGCTGTCACCACGCCGGAGCGGCCAAACAGCAGGATCAGCGCCAGACCGATAACAAACGGCGGCGTGATAATTGGCAGAATGGTCAGCATCCGCAGCGCTTTTTTATAGGGCAGCGCCGTGCGCGTGGCCGCCAGCGCAAACGCCAGGCCCAGCAGCGTGGAACCACTGGCGGTCATCAGCGCCAGTCCCAGCGTGCGCCAGGCTGTGCCGCAGGTGCCGCCGGTGAAACAGGCGAGGCTCCAGATGGCGGGGTCCTGCATATTGGCAATCAGTCCATCCGGTTTAAAGCTGCCGTCATTATCCTGCACTGAGGCGACAAACAGGCTCAGCACCGGATAGAGCACAAAGGTCGTCACCAGCGCCACCAGCAGCACAATCGACGCCACCACAAAGGCATCGCCTTTCAGCACGCCGCGCTCCGCCAGGGCAAAGGCGAAGATCAGCAGAAAAACGGTCAGCAGCAGCAGTGCGCCCGCGCCCATCGCCGGTTGCCCCTGCGCCAGCGGGCCAAAGAGGTTCTCCAGCCACAGCCAGTTCCAGCCACTAAACCCAATGGCATGCCCTTCCAGCACCAGAAACAGGATGCCCGCCACGCTGAACAGCAGCAGCAGCGTGCTGCGCGTGCGTCCTGGCGGCAGGAAGACGCTGGCCGCCGAGAGCAGACACAGCGCCACGGCGATGCCCAGCCAGCGGTGCAACGCGAGCTGTCCCAGCGCTGGTGCGTTGTTCTCATCGCCCCAGAAGCTGAACAGCCAGTCACCACTGAAGACGCCCTGCTCCAGGCTATACCAGGGCAGCAGCGTCAGCGCGACGGCACCCGCCAGCAGCGCGCCGATTAAGCGACGATTATGCGCATTCATAAATCACCTCCATCAGGAAGCGGACATCAGGCTTACGCCACCGCGGTCTGGCACTAACCCGGCTCAGGCGGCCGGGCTGGTACCCCCGTTATTGCGCGCTGGCACCAATCTCTTTATCCCAGCGGCCCAGCAGCGCTTTGCGTTTTGCCGAGTCGCCATAGGTTTTGAAGTCATAATCGATCAGTTTGATGTTCTCGAAGCGCGGCGCGTATTCAGAGATCGCCGCCTTGCGGTTGGAAGGCAGCTGGAACGATTTCGCCTCTTTCATATGCGACTGCGCCTCCGCACTGAGCGCCCAGTCATACCAGCTTTTAGCATTGGCCAGATTGCGCGCCCCTTTAATGATCGACATCGAACCAATCTCATAGCCGGTGCCTTCACAGGGCGCGACGGGCTTAATCGGGAAGCCATCCACCTCCATCGCCACGGCATCATGCATAAAGACAATGCCGACGGTGGTTTCACCGCGCGCGGCGGCCTTGACCGGTGCAGAGCCGGACTTGGTGTATTGCGAGATGTTGGCGTTGAGCTTCTTCAGGTAGTCAAAGGCCTTGTCTTCACCCATGATCTGCACCAGCGTCGCCAGGGTGTTATAGGCCGTGCCGGAGGAGTTGGGATTGGCGATCTGAATCTCGCCTTTAAAGCCCGGGTCGAGCAGGTCAGCCCAGCAGGCCGGGACCTTCAGCTTTTTCTCCGCCAGTAGTTTCGTGTTGTAGCCCCAGCCCAGCGCACCGGCATAGACGCCCACGGTGCGATAGCCGGAGATCTCCGCCACTTTTTGTGACCAGGGCTGCTGCTGATCGAGCAGGGGTGACTTGTAGGCCTGGGTTAAGCCCTCTTCGGCGGCCTGCATGTGCGGGTCACCGGTGCCCGCCCACCAGATATCGGTACGGGGATTGCGCGCTTCACTGCGGATACGGGCATAAGCTTCACCGGCAGAGAGCCGCACCATGCTGAGTTTGATGTCGGGATGACTCTGGCTGAACAGCGTGGTCATCTGTTCGCACACCACCACATCAGCAGAGCAGATCATATTAAGGCCCGCCGCCGGGGCAGCAAACGGCACCACAGGGCAGACGATGACAGCAGCGAGCAGAGAGGGATAACGCATGGTGTTCTCCTGGGCTGGATGACGCAGGTGCGCCAGCTTTTGCACATGTGTGCAAAGGTATGAGCAAAGTAGTACGGCGACCCGGCGACACTGTCAATTGAGTTGTTGTGCAATTGTCAGGCTCTGTCACAAATTTGAAACATCTGGCGTACAGGCATCCTTTGCACAGCCTTGCAAATTCAGGCAGACTCAGTGCAGGCAACACAGGGGCGAGGAAAAAAGATGCAGCAGCTTAAAGCGGTAGTGAGTGCGCAGGATGTGGCTGACCGGGCGGGCGTCTCCCGGTCAGCGGTCTCACGCACCTTTACAGAAGGGGCCAGCGTGTCGGAGTCCACCCGTCAGCGGGTGATGAAAGCGGCTGAAGAGCTGGGCTATCACGTCAATCATCTGGCTCGCGGCCTCGTACGCAACCGCAGCGGCATTGTCTGCTTAATCGCCTCCGAGGTGGACACGCCCTACCGTGCCAGTCTGGTGCGCTGGATGACCCAGTATCTGCAGGAAGCGGGAAAAGTGGCGATGCTGATCAACACCGACCGCTCGGATGCGCGGGTTTCCGACGCACTGCAGCAGGCGATTAATTTCCGTGCCGACGCCTCTATCATTCTCTCCGGCATGCCGGACAGCGGCATTACCCGGCTCTGCTATAAACATGGTCAGCATCTGGTGCTGATTAACCGCGACGAATCCCTGCCCGGTACGCTCAATATTAATCTCGACTCCCGCCCTGCCGCTGAAATGGCGGTTAACGCTTTTGTCCGGGCGGGCTGCCATCGCATCGCCTTTGTGAATTCGCTGGCGGGCACGCCGAGCCTGCTGAAGCGCGAAGCCGATTTTCTGGCGGCAGCGCAGAACGCAGGCGTTACGGTTCAGTTAGAACGCTTTGGCACCACCTCCTATGAAAGCGGCCAGATTCTGGCCCAGCGTCTGCTGACGCGTAACATTCGCCCGGATGCGGTTTACTGTGCTACCGACCTGCTCGCCTGCGGCTTTATGGATGAGGCGCGTCACCGCTTTGCGCTGCGCATTCCGGAGGATCTCTGCATCATGGGACATGACAACATTCCGCAGTCGGGCTGGTCCTCGTACAACCTCACCACCTTTGCGCAGCCGGTGGAGCAGTTTGCCCGCGATGCCATTGCCTGGCTGGTGGAGACGGAAGCGCAACCGGAAACATTAACACCCAAAAATGAACAGCAGCAGGAGCGCAGAATATATGCGGTCGATGTGGTCTGGCGCGGTTCGGTACGCGGTGGTTAACCGCCCTTTTTTATTTTCAGCCGGAACATTTCACGTACTGAAATAATCCCCAGCCGTTTTTACGCTTCGCTTTAATTATTCCCTGCCTCCTCTGAAAAATAATCGGACAGTGCAGCACACAATACCGATTTCCTGACTACGCTTTATCTGCATTATTAAGTTCTTCTGGTTTTACCTGCTCAATGAATCAGCAGTCAGATGTGACAAATATCACATTTGTGCCAGGCTTAATGTCTCAGATAACTCTGTTCAAGGAGCATACAATGGCTACACCAACTAACAAGACGCTCGATCTGGATCACTTTCCTAAGCCTCCGTTTGAGGACCAGCCACAACAGGCACCAGGCCTGGCCAGCAAGATGATCCCGGTTCCGGACCACGGTGAAACCAGCTACCGCGGTACTGGCCGACTGACCGGCCGCAAGGCGCTGATTACGGGCGGTGACTCCGGTATTGGCCGCGCAGTGGCTATCGCTTATGCCCGTGAAGGTGCAGACGTGGTGATTAACTATCTGCCCGAAGAACAGCCCGACGCTGATGAAGTCGTTAAATTAATCGAAGCGGAAGGCCGTAAAGTTTTCGCTATTCCCGGCGACATTCGTTCTGAAGAATTCTGTCAGCAGCTGGTGAAAGACGCTGCGGATAAATTAGGCGGTCTGGATATTCTGGTTAATAACGCCGGTCGTCAGCAATTTAATGAGTCCATTCGTACCCTGAGTACGGAAGATTTTGACGCGACGTTTAAAACTAACGTTTATGCGATGTTCTGGATCACCAAAGCAGCGCTGGAATATCTGCCACGCGGTGCATCGATTATTAATACCTCGTCAGTACAGGCGTTTAAACCCAGCGATATTCTGCTCGACTATGCGCAGACGAAAGCAGCCATCGTCGCCTTTACTAAATCCCTGGCGAAGCAGCTGGGTGGCGATGGTATCCGGGTTAACGCCGTAGCACCTGGCCCATACTGGACCGTGTTGCAGTCGAGCGGCGGACAGCCGATGGAAAAAGTGAAACAGTTTGGTGCAGATTCCCCGATGGGCCGTCCGGGCCAGCCGGTTGAGATCGCCCCGCTCTACGTCACTCTGGCCTCAACCGAGAGCAGTTACTCTTCCGGTCAGGTCTGGTGCTCGGATGGCGGCACCGGCACGCTGTAAATTGTCTCTGATGGCCGCATAACGCGGCCATTTTTTTGTCCCGCTTTTGCCCACAGAAGAATTCCCGTTACCGTGAAATAAGGAAGCAGACCATGGAAAACCCGATCTTTCATTCGCCGATCAGAGAAGATGGCTTTGCGGGTCTGGGTGATTATGCCGCCATAGGTGAAGGCCGTTCGGTGGCGCTGATCGCGCCGGATGGGGCGATTGACTGGTGGTGCGCGCCTAATCTCGACGCGAAACCGCTGTTTGATCGCCTGCTCGATGCCGGACTCGGTGGCTACTTTCAGATCGTGCCGCGCACGCCCTATCAGGTTTCGCGCCGCTACCGTGACAACAGCAATGTGCTGGAAACCCGTTTTGAGACGGACAGCGGCAGCGTGCTGCTGACTGAATCCATCAACAGCACGCTGGCGGGCCGTCTGCCATGGTGTGAACTGGCACGCCGCATTGAGGGCGTCAGCGGTGAGGTGGAATTAGCGATCACCCTGCGCTTCGGCACTGCCGCCGAAACCCGTTCGCCCTGGGTGGCTGATAATGAGAAAGGCAAGGTCTTTCACATCGCGGAGATCATGGCGATGTTCCGCACCAGCGATGATATTCAGATAACCGAGCTGGATGACGAGCAGGTCTGCGCCACGCTGCGCACGACGGCCGGTTCCCGATCGCTTTGCGCGTTGCTGGTAACCGAAAAAGAGCCGCTGGCGGTGCCGCCACTGGAGGCTATCGATCAGCGGATTGAAACCAGTCACACCGGCTGGACCAACTGGGTGGAGAGCCTGAGCTACGCGGGCAGCTATCCGGCACTGGTGAAGCGCTCTGCCCTGTCGCTGAAGTTTCTCTGGTACTCGCCGACCGGCGCGCTGGCGGCTGCCGCAACGACCTCTTTACCGGAAGGGATCGGCGGCGAGAAAAATTATGATTACCGCTACGCCTGGGTGCGCGACGCCTGCCTGATTATTAAAGCGTTCGTCTATATCGGGGCGCTGGAAGATTGTAAGGCGGCCTTTTCCTGGCTGTCACAGACCATAATACGTCACGGCGTCAGGCTGCGCGCCTGCTATGCCCTGAACGGTGATGAGGTGCCCGCCGAACGTTATCCGCCGCTGAGCGGCTATAAAAACTCTCAGCCGGTGCGGGTTGGCAACAACGCACGCGACCAGCTGCAGCTCAGCATGTATGGCGACTTGCTGGTCACCGCACAGCACTTTATTGAAGCGGGACACGTGCTGGATATCACCACCTCGCGCATGCTGGGCGAGCTGGCAAACTGCTGCGCCGATCACTGGCGGCAGAAAGATTGCGGCATCTGGGAACTGCCGGAGCTGCAACACTACACCCACTCCAAGATGGCCTGCTGGTTGGCGCTGGACCGGGCGGTCGCCCTGGCCGAAAGCCAGCATATCGAACCGACGTGGCTGGGGCGCTGGCAGCGGGAACGTGATCGCATCCGTGACTGGATTGAGTCGCACTGCTGGTCAGAACAGAAACAGGCTTATCTCTTCTACGCGGGCAGCGACGATCGTCTCGACGCATCGCTGGCGCTGGTTCACAGCTACGGCAATGCGGTCAATCCAGAGCGGATGCTCTCGACCTACCGCGCGATTCAGCAGGCGCTGGGCGACGGCAGCGCCATGCTCTATCGCTACAGCGGCGTCAGAGAGGAAGAGAGTACCTTTCTTGCCTGCGCCTTCTGGCTGGTGGAAGCCTGGGCAGAGATGGGCGAAACAGACCAGGCAGAACAGGCGATGCAGGAGATTCTGGCAACGCTGGACGGCCACGGTAACGTCGATATCTTCAATGAGATGTATGACGTCCGCAGTCAGAGCTGGCGCGGCAATATGCCGCAGGGACTAAGCCATCTGGCGCTGATTTGCGCGGCGCAGGCGTTATCAGAATCGCAGGCGACAGCGTGATGAGTGGTGTTACTGGGCGGTCGGGGAACCGGCGTCCCGGTGCAGCCCGAAGCGCGGGTCGAAGAAAAACGGTTCCACCACCACTTTACTGATGATGCCAGCCGCTGCCGGATGACGGGGATTGAACAGCGCGTTCCATTCACCCGTCAGCGTGCTCGGCACCTTCAGCACCAGGCCGTTGTCCGGGCTGGCGAGCCAGTCATCACCAATTTGTCGGGTAGAAGATGGCGCAGGATCGGCCTGCCAGTCAGCGGGTAATGCCCCCAGTGAAAGCTCGGTGATCAGTGATTCCGGTACGTTAATCGCCAGCATTGCGTAGTCGTGCGCCAGATCCTGAATGGTGAGGTGCACCAGCGCCTCCAGCACACAGAGCGCCCGGCTCGATCCCATGTAGACACAGACCGTTCCCACAGAATTCCAGCGCCCGCCATAGGTACGGGCACCGAACCCATCAAAGGCGGTCATCGCATACTCACGCTTCACCAGGCGAAAGAAAGGCACCGCCATCAGGTGATCACGCCATGCTCAAGCTGACCAATCAGGTTAATCACCGCTTCAGCACCGGCCACCGTGGTGGTCATCTCAGCCGGTTTTTTACCGCCCAGCGCTTTGGCGGGCGTTTCCAGCCACTGTACCAGCCGCTCTCTGTCGTCACGAAACAGTTTGCTGGCGGCAGAAAGGACGCGGATCAGCATATAGATCCGTCCGCTCTGATCGGGCGAGAAGGTCTGCTGCGGATCTTTGACTTTACGGTTATATGTGGTGCGATCGATGCCCGCCAGACGGCAGAGCCAGCCCTCGTCAAAAGTGGACAATGACGCGGTGCGTTTCAGTACGCCGCTGCTGAATCCTGTTGCAATACGCTGGTGTGCATCAGGCAGCGTTTCCGGCAGATTCAGGGCGTGAAGTAGCGAACGGTCAGGCTGATGCTGAGTGGGTGTGTAGATGGCGATGGACATAGCAGCCCTCCTGTTCATTTGATTTTTATTTTAGCGCAAATGAACAGAATGTGCCAGCCTGCTCCGGCCTGAGCAGGCGTAAGGTGTTTTATTCCGGAGTCCCCTGCTGGAGCGCCTGCAGAATCTGCCACGCCACCCTGATGCGAAGCGGATTGGGGTAATTTTTGTTGGCAAGTAAAACGATGCCGCTGTTCTGCTCTGAAATAAAGGCGATATAGGCACCAAAACCCCTGGTGGCACCGGTTTTATGCACCCAGCTGGCGCGCTGCGATGGCCCGACCGGATTAACCTGCGTGGCCGGACGCGGCTTTAGCGCAACAGCATTATCGTTGTCCCTGAGCAGCGTCTCAGCATCGACGGGCCAGTCGTAGATCTCCCAGCCCAGCCCCTGATAGAGACTGCCGACGTTGAAGTAGCGCGACTGCGCCGTACGGATGGCATTCCGCAGCACCGCATTGCCCGCCGATAAACGGTTTGGATCGATGTTCGCCTGCATAAAAGTGAGCATGTCCCGCGCGGTGGATTTAATGCCATACGCTTCCGCATCAAGCATGCCGGGCGAAACCCGCACCGGCTGGCCATTTTTGTAGCCCCACGCATAGTTGAGCATCATCGACGGCGGCACGGTAATGTACGTGCGCGTCAGGCGCAGCGGCTGGAACACATGTCGCTCCATCGCCTGCTCATAATCGCCCTTCACCATCAGCGAGCCAAACAGACCGATACTGGCGTTAGAGTACTGGCGCTGCAAACCGGGTGCTGCCGTTGGCTGCCAGTTTTGATAAAAGCGGAGCAGCGAAGCCTGATCGGTAACCTCATCAGGCAGCTGTAACGGCAGGCCACCTGCGGTATAGGTCGCCAGATGCAGCATGCGCACCGGACGCCACTGCTCACCGGTCAGCTGTGGCCAGCGCTTCTGCACCGGATCGCTAAGGCGTATTTCGCCGTTGCGGATCATGACCCCGGCCAGGGTGCCGGTAAAGGTTTTACTCACCGACCCCAGTTCAAACAGCGTGTTTTCTGTGACCCGCCGGCGTGACTCAGGATCGGCCACGCCGAGGTTCACAAACTGCGCCCGGCCCTTGTAAAGCACCGCCACCGACATGCCGGGGATCGTCTGCTGCTCCATCAGCGGTTCGATCGCGGCTTTAACCAGAGAAGTGACCTGCTGTGAGGAGAGATCGGCGGCAACACAGCTGGCAGAGAGAGAAAATAAAGCAAGGTAAAACAATGGCTTTTTCATTATTAACTATGCGTTCTTCACTGAATCGAATTATTTACACTGGCTGGAACAGGCCTGTACGCACATCTGCGCCTTTGAGCTACAGGCACCGCTATCCCGGGTGTTGCAGTGGGACTGCTCTACGTAGCAATTGGTCTGACAGGTGGAGAGATCGCAGCGATCAGCAACGGGGGTCAACTGCGCCAGCGGCGCGCGGGCCGGAAAAAGCGGTGCAGGCTGAGCGAAAGCGCTGCTGCCCAGTAATCCGGACAGCAGCAGAGTGAGGATAATTTTCATAACATTTCTCCTGAGGTACGCAGCACTAAGTATGGCCAGTCTGGCGCGTGCCGTCAGAGAAATCTCATCAAATTGAGACAACAGGAGGGTGTTGAGTGACATTCATCACGCCACGGCTATAGATATCGTTGAGCCGGGCGATATAACGCTGGGTGTCATGCTGCTCTTTGATGCGCAGAATGGCCGCTTCCCCTTTCTCCTGCAATATTTCAGGACGTTCAATGATGGCGAGCAGCGTCGATTTCAGCCCGTCCACCAGCGACCGGCGCAGCTGCGATTTTTGCTCCGCCGAGGTGATGCTGTATTCGCGATCGGCGTTCAGCGGACTCGCAATCACCCAGCCCGCATTGGCAGGATTGATCTCCGGCAGCGCACGCACGTTGCTGGTGATGACCGGACAGCCATTGGCCTGCATCTCCAGCACGGAGAAACCGTAAGTCTCCTGCCAGGTCGGTAACAGTCCGGCATCGCTCTGACGGAACAGCTGCATCAGCGCACTGTTTTCCATCTGTGAATGATGCGTAATGCAGCGATAGCGCTTGATGCGGTTCTCAATGTCGCGACAGAAAGCATCATCATCCTGGAACTGACGATGAGCAACGTTGCGACGTTTGGTGAGATCGCCAATCAGCTGCAGGTCCAGCTGCGACTCATCCAGCCGGTGCTCTTCAATCAGCTCACTGATTGCCAGCACCACTTCCGCCCCGCCTTTACGGTAGAACTCATTGCCGGCAAAAATCAGCTTCAGGACACCTGGCTGACGCGGCGTTTTTTGCTGAACGAACAGCTTTTGCGGCGGATGCAGCACCAGGGTTTTACGGCGGATTTGCTGCGCAACATCCGGTTTGAACAGTTTCATCTGGATGTTCAGCGTGGCGTCTGAGATGGCAATCAGCCCCAGACAGTTATCTTTTAACAGATAAGGAACAAGCCGTTTCAGCTCGGGATTGTCCTGCTTGGCGACACCCGCCACCGGCAGCACGCGCGGCAGTTCAGTTTCAAACGAGGCAACCCACTTCTGCTGAGTAATCGCAACTTCGTTGAACAGGTGAAGGATGTCAGCCCGCGATGCCCCGGAAAAAGGCACAGGCTGAAAGACAAAGGTTTTATTCTTTTTAAGTAATCGGGTGCGTAACGGATTAATAAAATAGAACAGATTGCTCTTTTTCAGATTTATATATTCGTTTTCCGGATTAACTAAGATATTACGTTGCTCCGGATACTGGTTATTCGTAATTCCAATTTTCATGATCGTCTTCCAGAGTCCTTTATGTCCAGAGTGATCTATATCACGCGATCGCGGCTGATACGTTTGAGCAATATCCTAAAAGCCTTTTCTGCTGCGGCTTGCACAGTTTTACTAATGATTTCGACCGGTGATAAAACGGTCACAGTTGCGTCTGATTATGAATCTGCGTTTTTTATTAACAGGTGTGTTTAATTGTGTCACCCTAACTCATTGTTGAATAAAATGAGAATCTTTCGGGCAATATTCACGCCAGTTGTTATGTCTATGTTTAATTATTTGTCAGCAATGCTATCAAAGCGAAGCGACTTAATAGTTCATAACTTTTAAAGTAATTAACCGCGCGGGATAACGGGAGGCCGGTTCTTACTGGCTGATAAGTATTCCGGAAACCTGGCAGCAATAATAAAGCAAATGATGAAACAAAAGATGCAGCCCGCTCACATTTGCACTCTTATTGCGCCCTGATTTGCGACATTTAAGTGCATCGCGTCAGAAAGGCTATGCTCGCCTCACTCCACTGAAATACTCATAATTAACTGTTTTTATTGAATTTTATAATTACATCACGCTTAGCCATGTTGCTGGTACAAAAGTTGCAGGAGTCTCTTTATGCAGAAAGGAGAGCATTATGAAAGCAATCGTAATTGGTGGCGGTATTGGTGGAATGAGCAGCGCGATTGCGCTGGAGAAAGCCGGAATCGACGTTGAGGTCTTTGAAGCCGTTCAGGAAATGAAGCCCGTCGGCGCGGCCATTTCCATCTGGCCCAACGGCGTTAAATGCCTGAATGCGCTGGGAATGAAAACCGCGCTGCGTGAGCTGGGCGGCAATATGGCCTATATGGCCTATCACGATGGCGCAACAGGTACACCTCTGACCCGCTTCAGCATGGCACCGCTGGTGCAGCAGGTGGGCGAATATCCCTGTCCTGTGGCGCGGGCAGAACTGCAGGCGATGCTGATTGACACCTTCGGACGTGAACGGGTGCAGTTTGGCAAGCGCGTGATCCAGGTCGAACAGACTGAAAATGGCGTTATCGCAACCTTCTCTGACAACAGTCAGGCGCACGGCGATTTTCTGATTGCCGCCGATGGCACTCATTCCGTCGTCCGCGACTATGTGCTGGAAGAGAAGCTGGAACGACGTTATGCCGGTTACGTTAACTGGAACGGTCTGGTTACCATTGATGAGCGCATTGCGCCCGCCGATCAGTGGACCACGTTTGTCGGTGACGGCAAGCGAGTTTCACTGATGCCGGTCAGCGGCAATCGGTTCTACTTCTTCTTTGATGTGCCGCTGCCGAAGGGACTGCCGCAGGATCGCAGCACCGTGAAAGCGGACTTAACTGGCTACTTCCAGGGCTGGGCGGAGCCGGTGCAGCAACTGATTGCGGCAATTCATCCCGACACCACCAATCGGGTTGAGATCCACGACATCGAACCGTTCAGCCGCTTTGTCAAAGGGCGCGTAGCGCTGCTTGGCGATGCCGCCCACAGCACCACGCCTGATATTGGTCAGGGTGGCTGTGCGGCGATGGAAGATGCCGTGGTGCTGGCCACGACGCTGGCTTCGCATTCGCTGGGCATCGAAGATGCCCTGCTGCGCTATCAGGCACGACGGGTTGAGCGGGTAAAAGATCTGGTGCTGAAAGCGCGTAAACGCTGTGATGTGACCCATGCGCGCGACCCGGCGGTTACGGCGGAATGGTATCAGTCATTGAAAAACGAAACCGGTGAGCGGGTGCTGGCCGGAATGTGCGAAACCATTGAAGGCGGCCCGCTGGGCTAATCCAGAAAAACAGGGGCTGTCACCGCGACAGCCCTTTTATTATTAATCCGCCAGACCGCGATTCTTCAGCATCGGCTCCAGCTGAGGCGCTGCGCCCCGCCAGCTTTCATACAGCGCTTTGAGATCGCTGCTGTTGCCGCGCGACAGAATCTTCTGCCGGAAGATGTCACCGTTCTCACGCGTCAGTCCGCCATGCTCCGCAAACCACTGATAGCCATCGTCGGCGAGCATCTGCGTCCAGATATAGGCGTAATACCCTGCGGCATAGCCTCCACCCCAGATGTGCTGAAAATAGCTGGACCGATAGCGCGGCGGCACCGCCGTCAGCGCCATATTGTCGCTCTGCAACGCCTGCTGCTCAAACCCTTCCACGCTTTGCGGCGCGGCATCACGGTTAAGGCTGTGCCAGTGCAGGTCCAGCAGCGCGGCAGACAGCAGCTCGCTCATCTCATAGCCTTTGTTGAACGTCGCGGCCCGGACGATCTTGTCATGCAGCTCAGCAGGCATTAACGCCTGAGTCTGATAGTGGCGGGCGTAATTGAGGAACACCGCGGGCTCGCTGGCCCAGTGCTCATTGATCTGCGAAGGAAACTCAACGAAATCGCGCGGGGTTTCCGTGCCCGACAGGCTTGGGTAGCGCTGGCTGGCAAACAGGCCGTGCAGCGTGTGGCCGAACTCATGAAACATCGTGATGACGTCGTCCCAGCTCAGCAGCGCCGATTCCCCGGCGGGCGGTTTGGTGTAGTTACAGACGTTGTAGATCACCGGTTTGCTGTCGAGCAGCGTTGACTGGTTGACGAAGTTACTCATCCAGGCACCGCCGCCTTTACTGTCGCGTTTGAAGAAGTCGGTATAGAACAGCGCCAGCGGCGTGTCGTCGGCATCGAAAATCTCATACACTTGCACGTCAGGATGATAAACCGGCAGATCCTGTCGCGCGGTAAAACGGATGCCATAGAGCTGCGTCGCCGCCCAGAAGACCCCATTCTGCAGCACCGAATTCAGCTCAAAGTAAGGCTTAATCTGGCTCTCATCGAGATCGTAGCGGGCACGCCGTACCTGTTCGGCATAAAAACGCCAGTCCCATGCCTGCAGAGTAAAATCGCCCTGCTGCTGATCGATGGTCTGCTGAATGGCCGCCGCTTCACGTTCCGCACGGGCGCGCGCGGCGGGCACGATGTTGCGCATAAAGGCCAGCGCCGCATCGGGGGTTTTCGCCATCTGATCCTGCAGCTTCCACTCGGCATAGCTGGTAAAACCCAGCAGCCGGGCCTGCTCCGCCCTGACCTGCGCCAGCCGTAATACCAGCTCACGGGTATCGTTCTCATCGCCTTTTTCCGTGCGCGTCACGCCCGCTTTATACAGCGCTTCCCGGGTTGCGCGATCGGCCAGGCTCTGCAGCGCCGGTTGTTGCGTGGTATTCTGCAACACCAGCAGCCAGCTTTTTTCCAGTCCGCGCGCCTGCGCTTCCGCCTGGGCCACCGCCAGGTCGGCCGGTGACAGTCCCGCCAGCTGCTGCAGATCATTAACGACCAGTCCGCCCGCTTTGGTGGCGGCCAGCAGTTTATTGGTGAAACGGGTACTGAGGCGCGCCGCTTCCTGATTCAGGGCTTTAAGCTGTTGCTTCTGCGCCTCCGGGAGATTGGCGCCCGCCAGCTGGAAACGCTGCCAGATCACCTCAACCAGCCGTTTTGATTCGGCATCCAGTTTGGCGCGCTGCAGATAAACCGCATCGAGCCGTGAAAACAGCGGACGGTTCAGCATGATGTCGTCGTTGAGCGCAGTAAGCTGCGGCGCAATCTCCTCATCTACCTGCTGCAGATAAGGGCTGGTATGGGCCGAAGTCATGGCGCTGAAGACCAGATTCACCCGATTGAGGAGCTGTCCGCTCTTCTCCAGCGCCTCAAAGGTGTTGAGAAAGGTGGGCGCTTCGCTGTTCAGGGCGATCGCCTCAACGTCCTGACGCTTCTCCTCAATGCCCGCCTGCAGCGCGGGCAGGAAATCCTGCTCCTCAATCTGGTCAAAGGGAGGCGCCTGGTAAGGCAGTGTGCTGACGCTAAAGAAGGGATTCTGACGGGCGTTCATGGTTCGCTCCTGATGGGCATCGCAAAGTCTTATCCTGACAGGTTGCCGCGAAAGCGCAACTCAGGCGATTTGCTGCTGATACACGCTGATGATCTCACCGGCAATGGCCACCGCAATCTCGGCGGGCAGCTTGCCTTTAACGTCCGGCAGGCCAATCGGACAGCGCAGGCGCGCCAGCGGCTCGCTGGCCACACCTTTGCCCGCCAGCCGGTAGCGGAAACGCTGATTTTTCGTCGCGGAACCGATGACGCCGGCATAGCGAAAGTCGCCGCGTTTCAGCACCGCTTCGCACAGTTCAAAGTCGAGCGGATGATGATGGGTCATAATGATGAAGTAACTGCCCGCAGGTGCCTGGGCCACACAGTCGAGCGGGTCGTCCGGCTGCAGTGTGACCACGCCAGCCGGAACGTGGCTGAACTGATCCGGACGACTGTCGATCCATTTTATGTGACAGGGTAACGTCGCCAGCAGATTCACCAGCGCCTGTCCGACATGGCCCGCGCCAAACAGATAGATTTCCGGCTGCGCCTGTAGTAGCGGCTCAAACAGCAGCGTGGTTTTGCCGCCACAGCACTGTCCGAGCCGCGCGCCGAGACTGTAATCCTCGGTGTGTGGCGCAGTTGCTCCACTTTGCAGCATTGATCTGGCCTGAGCAATGCACGCAAACTCCAGATGACCGCCACCGATCGTGAGAAAGCTCTCCTGCTGCGTGACAACCATTTTGCTGCCGCTATCACGTGGCACCGAACCCTGCTCGCTGAGCACGGTAATTAATACGCAGCTCTGGCGTTTTTCACGCAGCTGATGCAGCACGCCGATCCAGTCATGATAGATCATCAATGGCTCCCGTCAGGCGCTGTACGCCCCAGAAGATCCGCTCCGGCGTAGCAGGCGCATCCAGCCCCGGGTGCTGACGGTAATCGTTAACGCTGGCGACCGCATCCTGCAGTGCGCACCAGGCGGCTATCCCTAACATAAACGGCGGTTCGCCCACGGCCTTGGAGTGGAACACCGTGTCTTTGGGATTTTTGCGGTTTTCCACCAGCGTCACCCGCAGATCAGCCGGGACATCGCTGATGGCAGGAATTTTGTAGCTCGCCGGACCATCGGTCAGCAGCTGTCCTTTATCACTCCACACCAGCTCTTCGCAGGTGAGCCAGCCGACGCCCTGGACAAAGCCCCCTTCAACCTGGCCGATATCGATAGCCGGGTTCAGCGAGGCGCCGACGTCATGCAGGATATCGGCACGTAGCAGGCGGGATTCGCCGGTTAAGGTATCGATCACCACCTCGCAGCAGGCTGCCCCGAAGGCGTAGTAATAGAACGGGGTACCGCGCCCGGCCAGCCTGTCATAATGAATGCCCGGCACGCGATAGTAGCCGGTGGCGGAGAGCGGCACCTGATTGAGCCAGGCCAGCTTCGCTACCTCGGCAAAGGTGTAATGCTTTTCACCAGCGCGCACCACGCCGTTGCGGAAGCTCACCGCTGACGCATCGCACTGATGCAGCTTACAGAGCATGGCGGTCATGCGGTCGCGCAGGATTTCCGCGGCATTCTGCGCCGCTTTACCGTTGAGATCAGCGCCGCTGGAGGCCGCCGTCGGCGAGGTGTTGGGCACTTTGCCGGTGTCGGTGGGGGTGATCTGGATTTTATCGGTCTCAATCTGGAGCACTTCGGCGACAATCTGAATCACCTTGGTGTTGAGGCCCTGGCCCATTTCGGTGCCGCCGTGGTTAAGCTGCACCGTGCCATCGGTGTAGATCAGGATCAGCGCGCCCGCCTGATTGAGGAAGCTGGAGGTAAAGGAGATGCCGAATTTCACCGGCGTCAGCGCCAGACCGCGTTTCAGCAGCGGACTGCGGGCGTTAAACGCTGTGATTTCCGCGCGGCGCGTCTGATAGTCGCTGCTCAGCTCCAGCTGTTCAGTGATCTCATCCAGCAGATTGTCCTCTACCTGCTGGTGGTAATGGGTGATGTTGCGATCCTGCTTGCCGTAATAGTTGCGCTTGCGCAGCGCCAGCGGATCCAGTCCACGGTCTCGGGCGATATGATCCATGATCTGTTCAATCGCCACCATGCCCTGCGGCCCGCCAAAACCGCGATAGGCGGTGTTCGAGGCCGTGTTGGTGCGGCAGCGGTAGCCGGTTACCCGCGCATCGCCGAGGTAATAAGCGTTATCGGCGTGGAACATGGCACGATCGACAATGGATCCACTCAGATCCAGCGAATAGCCGCAGTTACCGGCCAGATCGATTTTGATGCCGCACAGACGCCCGTCCTCTTCCACGCCTGCGTCGTAGCGCACAAAGAATGGATGCCGTTTGCCGGTCACGCGCATATCGTCGCGGCGTGAAAGTCGCATCTTCGCCGCCCGCCCGGTCTGGCGCGCCACGATAGAGCAGAGGCAGGCAACACCCGCTGCCTGCGTCTCTTTGCCGCCAAAGCCGCCGCCCATCCGGCGCATATCGATGGTCACCAGATTCAGGCTGATGCCCATCACTTCCGCCACCAGCTTCTGCACTTCGGTGGGGTTCTGAGTCGAGGAGAAAACCTGCAACTGCTGATCTTCTCCAGGAATGACCATCGCCGTCTGGGTTTCCAGATAGAAATGCTCCTGCCCGCCGATATGAAACGATCCGCTGACCCGATGCGGCGCACGCGCCAGTGCCGCGTCCACGTCACCGCGCTGATGGATGTGCGGTTCCTGCACAAAGCTGCCCTGCGCCAGCGCCTGCTCCACATCCAGCAGCGGTTCCAGCACCTCATACTCAATCACCGCCGCGGCTGCGCCAAGACGTGCAGCGTCCGGCGATTCCGCCGCCACGGCGATCACGATCTGCCCCAGATACTCCACCTTGTCATGGGCCAGCAGCGGATCGCCCGGCTCCAGCGGGCCAACATCATTAATGCCCGGCACATCCTGCCAGGTTAAGACGCTGACAACGCCAGGCACGGCATAACAGGGCTGCACATCTATGCGCAGGATGCGCGCATGCGCATGTTCACTCAGGCGCGGACAGAGGTGCAGCAGACCCGGCAGTTCAGGCTTGTCGTCGATAAAACGCGCCTCGCCGGAGACATGTTTTTCCGCGCTCTCATGACGGTGACTGTGACCCACGCCGCTCTGTAAATCCGCGGCATACTGCGCCTTAATCACCTCTTCGTTGAGTTCAGGACGGTTATGAGACATAGCGGGAGACCTCAAGACAGGTTATTTCGCCGTTATGGCGATGCCAGTAGCGGCGAAGCATGTTGCGTGCCACCTGAAGGCGGTAGTCACTGCTGGCGCGGAAATCAGAAAGCGGCTGGAAATCTTCAGCCAGCGCAGCGGCTGCCCGTGACACCGTCACGGCATTCAGCGGCTGACCGGCCAGCGCCGCTTCACAGTGCCGGGCGCGTTGCGGTGTGGCTGCCATGCCGCCAAAGGCGATACGGGCGGAACTGACAATGCCCTGTTCCATTTGCAGGTTAAAGGCAGCGAACACGGCAGAGATATCATCATCCAGCCGCTTTGAAACTTTCCATGCGACAAAATCAGGTGACACTGTCACTTTATCGATACGAATGGCGCGGATAAACTCCCCTTTTTCCAGCTGCGTCTGGCGATAGCCGGTAAAGAACTGGTCAAGCGGCAGGCTGCGCTGCTGCTCACCGCGCTGCAGCAGCAAGCTGGAATTGAGGGCCAGCAGCACCGGCGAAGCATCGCCTATAGGAGAAGCGTTACCGATGTTGCCGCCGAGTGTCCCCTGTAAACGGATTTGCAGTGAAGCAAAGCGCTGCAGCATTTCACTGACGCCGGGAATGCGGCTGTCAAGAAACTCGCTGACCTGCTGCAGCGAGGCGCCTGCACCCAGCAGGTAGTGGTCATCAAATTCGCTGCAGACTTTGAGCGCAGCAACCTGCTCCAGTGCAATCAGCAGCGGTATTTTTTTATGCTGCTGGGTGATCTGCAGGCTGAGATCGGTGCCACCCGCAATCAGCTTCGCGTCGGGATGCGCCTGATAGATTGCCGCCAGCTGAGACGGGGTTTTGGGCAGAAAACAGCGATGACCCTTATCGCCTATTTCCTGCATTTCCGGGGTGGCCAGCGCCTCGAGCCGCTGTACGGTGCTGGCAGCACTGTGATCGAACTGATCATTGACCGGCTGCGAGCAGAGCTGTTCAGCGGCAGCCATGATTGGCCGGTAGCCGGTGCAGCGGCAGAGATTGCCCGCCAGTGCGGTTTCCGCCTGATGCCGATCCCAGCCCGCTGCCTTTTTTTGCAGGCTGAACAGCGACATCACAAAGCCTGGCGTACAGAACCCGCATTGTGAACCGTGGCAGTCAACCATCGCCTGCTGCGCCGGATGCAGTGCGCGACCGTGACGCAGATCCTCAACCGTGATCAGCTGCTTGCCCTGTAAGGCGGAGACCAGCGTCAGGCAGCTGTTGACCGTTTCATACTGCATCTCTCCCTCAACAGCTTTGCCCAGCGTGACGCTGCAGGCACCGCAGTCGCCGGAGGCACAGCCCTCTTTGGTGCCAGGCCGATGCTGACGGGTGCGCAGATAGTTAAGCACGGTAAGATTCGGGTCGAGCGCGTCTTCGCTGACCAGCTGATTGTTTAACAGAAACTGGATCATGCGGCTTGCTCCTGTGCATCGCGCTGCCAGACCGGACGACCGCCGACCCAGGTCTGGGCAATGTTGCGGTCGTCGCCCAGCGTCATTAATACGAACAGCTTTTCCCAGATATCTTTGCTGTTGCCGATGCGGAGTTGCTGCAGCGCAGAGACCGCCGGATCGAGCACCACAAAGTCCGCCTCTTTGCCAACGCTGAAATTACCGATTTCATGGTCGAGATCCAGCGCACGCGCCCCGCCCAGCGTGGCGTGATAAAAGGCTTCGGCGGCGCTGAGCCGGTAGTGCTGTAGCTGGCCGACTTTGTAGGCTTCGCCCAGGGTCTGCAGCATGTTAAAGGTGGTGCCTGCGCCGACATCGGTGCCGATCCCCACTTTCACGCCCTGCTGCCAGCTGCGTTTGATGTTAAACAGGCCGCTGCCGAGGAACAGGTTTGAGGTGGGACAGAAGGCAATGGAGGAATCGGTATCGTGCAGACACTGCCACTCCTGCTCTTCCAGATGCAGGCAGTGCGCAAAGACGCTGCGGCGACCGGTCAGCTGGTGATGATGATAAACATCCAGATAACCCTCGCGCTCCGGGAACAGTTCTTTCACCCAGGCAACCTCCTGCGGGTTTTCGCTGAGATGGGTGTGCAGCCAGGTATCCGGGAACGCCTGACGCAGCTGCTGCACTTTTTCCAGCAGCTGCGGGGATGAGGTCGGCGCAAAGCGCGGCGTCAGCGCATAATTCAGCCGTCCACGTTTGTGCCAGCGCTCAATCAGCGCCCGCGTCTGCTGGTAGCTCTGTTCCGGGGTTTCGATGAGATTGTCGGGCGCATTGCGATCCATCATTACTTTGCCGGCAATCAGCCGCATGTTCAGGGCTTCGGCGGCGCTGAACAGCGCGTCGACGGATTGCGGATGCACGGTGCCAAACACCAGCGCGCTGGTAGTGCCGTTGGAGAGCAGCTGATGCAGGAAAAAAGCGGACATTTTTGCCGCGTGATCCGGGCAGTGATACTGCGCTTCTACCGGGAACGTGTAGTGATTCAGCCACTCCAGCAGCTGTTCGCCAAAGGCACCAATCATCTCCGTCTGCGGATAGTGAATATGGGTATCGACAAAACCCGGCACAATCAGTTTGCCGCGCAGATCGGTCACGGGATGACCTGCCAGCTTCGCCTCGCTGTTCTCCCAGCTATCCAGCCCAATTACGTGTCCGTCACGCAGCAGCAGCACCCCATCCTCCAGATAGCGAGCCTTTCCGGTCAAATCGTCGGGATGATCCACCACGCCAGTGAAGTCAAAGAAGCTGGCGCGTATCGCCGTATCGGTTGCTGATAGCATGGTATGTCCTTTCTGAAAGCGCGATTGATTATCTGCAGAGGAATCTCTGATAAAAACCCTGCAACCTGCGTGCCAGATCTGGAATGCAATAAAAACCTTAAATATCAGTAAATTAACTACAAAAATAGCGCGTTGCGCAACAAAAGTGCCTTCTGATAGCGTAGCAACCGTTTGCGGAGCTGATGCAAACGGTTGCGATGCGATATCACGCAGACAGGTTAACCTGAGTATGGCCTGCCACCCGACAATCTGCCCTTTTACGGTGCAGACTGCCCTGAAAAGGCGCAGCGGGATATCCGTTTAAATCCGTTTACAGGTCAGTCTGCTTTTCCACGCGCAGAAGCAGAAACGAAATGCTATGGTGAAGCCATCGACTCTGAAAATGGCATAAGGAACAGTGAGATGATTATTTTTGTCACCGGCGCGACCGCCGGTTTTGGTGAAAGCATCACCCGCCGCTTTATTGAGAACGGTCATAAAGTGATCGCCACCGGACGCCGCGCGGAACGTCTGAAAGCGCTGAAGGATGAGCTGGGCGACAGCCTCTATACCGTGCAGCTGGATGTGCGTAACCGTGCCGCTATTGAAGAGGCGGTGGCACAGTTACCGGCCGAATGGCGCAATATTGACGTGCTGGTTAACAACGCCGGTCTGGCGCTGGGCATTGAGCCTGCGCACAAGGCTAACGTCGAAGACTGGGAAAATATGATCGACACCAACACCAAGGGGCTGGTCTATATGACCCGCGCCCTGCTGCCACAGATGGTGGAGCGGGATGTGGGTCATATCATCAACATCGGTTCCATTGCCGGCAGCTGGCCTTATGCCGGTGGCAACGTTTATGGAGCGACCAAAGCCTTTGTGCGTCAGTTCAGCCTGAACCTGCGTACCGATTTGCACGGCACCGCGCTGCGTGTGACCGACATTGAGCCGGGTCTGGTTGGCGGCACTGAGTTTTCCAACGTGCGCTTCAAAGGCGATGATGACAAAGCCGGTCAGGTCTATGAGGGCGCTACCGCCCTGACGCCGGAAGATGTGACTGAAGCAGTCTGGTGGGTCGCCACACTGCCTAAGCATGTCAATATCAATAGCCTGGAAATGATGCCGGTCAGCCAGACGCTGGCGGGCCTGAAAGTGCATAAGCCGTAAGCCTCTGCCGCGCCAGCCATCACGGCTGGCGCTAGCCGCGTCCCCAGCCCATGACGATGATCAGCATGCCGCTGAAGGCAATCAATGCACCGCTCCAGTCCCACGCACTTAACTTCACACCATCCACTACGCGCAACCAGAGCAGTGCGGTCAGCACATAGACACCGCCATAAGCGGCATAGACCCGTCCACTGGCGGCAGGATGCAGGGTCAGCAGCCAGACAAACAGCGCCAGACTCGCCGCAGCGGGCAGTAACAGCCACGCCGATCCCCCTTTTTTCAGCCATAGCCACGGCAGAAAGCAGCCGGTGATCTCCGCCAGCGCGGTAATAAAAAACAGCAAGGCGGTCTTAATCAGCACCCTTACCTCTCCTGAACGTAAACAAACGACTCACCGCTGGTGAGCAAAGAAACGGCGATGATATACTATGAGTACTCGCTGCAACAGCCGTCCCGGATGGCGATGTTTGCGTTAACTAAAGGAAATTGTGATGAAAAAAATGATCCCTGCCGTGCTGATGGTGCTGCTCTCCACAGCGGCGTTGGCTGCCACTGCGAATACTAATCGTCTGATCATTGAAGATGGCAGTTCTGCGCTGAGCAATGAAGCAGCGCGTCAGGACAAAGAGCAATGGAATGACACGCGTATGCTGCGCAACAAAGTGAACACCCGCGTCGAAAAAGAGTTTGATAAAACCGATCGCGCCTTTGATACCCGCGACAAGTGCGAGCAGAGCCTCAATCTCAACGCGTACTGGGAACCTAACACCCTGCGTTGTCTGGATCGCCGTTCAGGTCGCCCGGTAGCGCCGTAAATTTGAGCTATAGTAATGACGGACGACTAACATAAGGAAGACGTGATGAAGCTACAGAGGGTTTTGTTAAGCGCGGCGTTATTTGCTCTGCCGCTGATGGCGCAGGCATCCTGCGAATCGGTAAAAGCCGATATCAGCCAGAAGATTATTCAGAACGGCGTACCTGAATCGGGTTTTAGTCTCGATATCGTTGCCAACGATCAGGTTGATCAGGCGGGCGGTCAGGTCGTCGGACATTGTGAAAACGACACACAAAAGATTGTTTACAAGCGTACAGGCCGTGACGATGAAGCCAGCGTCCCAGCCAGTGCCGGCAGTTCTCAGGACGCGCCAGCACAATAGTAAGCACCAAACCAGGGCGACATCCTGTCGCCCTGCCCGTTATTCCGCCTGTTCCGGCCGCTGACGCGGCATCATCCATGCCACTCCCACCGCAAACAGAGCAATCACCAGGGCTACCACGAACACCCAGTGCAGGGATGCGGCTATCGCTGCGACCATCTGCTGCAGGTTTTCCGGCTGCAACTGCTGGCGGCTGGGCTCGGACATAATCTGCTGCACCGGATCCTGCACCTGCGGCAGACGCCACTGCAGATTAAGATTCAGCACCGCCCCCATAATCGCCGTCCCCACCGCCGAACCCATCATCCGGCTGAACATGATAGAGGCGGTACAGATGCCGCGGATCTGATAGTCCGCCTGGTTCTGCACAGAGACCAGGAAGGTGGTGCTGGTCATCCCCATGCCGGTGCCAATCAGAAACGCCGTGAAGCCCGCCTGATAGAGGGAGCTGGCGGGCTGCAGGAACAGCAACAGGGCACTGCCGGCGACCAGCAGTAGCGCGCCGAGCTGGGCAGTAAAGCGGTAGGAGGTGTGAAGCATCAATCTGCCACTCAGCGTGCTGGCCAGCGGCCAGCCAATCGACATCATTGCCAGCACACTGCCCGCCTGTAACGGTGAGCCGCCGCTGATACCCTGAATCCAGGTGGGCAGAAACGCGCTGATGCCCATCATCGCCGCCCCGATAATCAGGTTACCCGCATTGCCTGCCACAATGAGCCGGCTGCGCCAGATCACCAGCGGAAACAGCGGTGCCGCAGCACGCTGCTCGTGACGCTTGAGCTGCCAGCCCGCGAACAGAGAGAAAAGCAGGAACGGCACCAGCCAGAGGCCCAGCTGTTCCGCCTGCAGCAGTGCAATCAACAGGGCCGTCACACAGAGCATCAGCCAGCTGCTGCCCGCCAGGTTCAGCGGCTGCGATGACTCCTCTTTCTGATGCGCCGGTAACCAGCGTGCCAGCATCAGCATGCTGATCAGGCCAATCGGCAGATTGACCCAGAAAATCACCGACCAGCTAAAATGCTGCACCAGCCAGGCGCCGGTCAGCGGCCCCACTATCGCCGCCACACCCCAGACACTGGAGAGCCAGCCCTGCACACTGGCGCGTTCACGCGGCGAGTAAATGTCGGCCACGATGGTGGAGCTGAGCGGCATGATGGCCCCCGCGCCAAGGCCCTGAAAGGCCCGGAAAAGGATCAGCCAGGTCATGGTATGGGCGAAGCCACACAGCACCGATCCCACCAGGAAAATCGAGGTGCCGACAAAAAACATCGTTTTGCGCCCCACCATATCCGCCAGCCGCCCATAGAGCGGCACGCTGACCGCCTGCGTCAGCAGATAGATGGAGAAGACCCAGCCAAACTGCGAAAAACCGCCAAGGTCAGCAATGATGGTCGGCATCGCGGTGGCCACAATCGTGACTTCAATGGCCGCCATAAACATCGCCAGCATGCAGGCGATTAAGATCCAGTGGCGATGTCCGGTCTGGAGTTGTGCGCTGTCAGTCATAGGGTTCCTTTTTTAATCTGCAAGGCTAGCTGAAAAACAGCCAGTACAGTTTCCCACGCGTGCGCATTTTCTGCGCCATCTGTGACGGTGTCACCTAAAGTCGATGAATTTTTTTTATTGTCGCATTAGCCCAGCGGCTACGCGGCTTTAACACGCTTTTAACCTGTTTCTATCTGCCTGATTTCGGGCTTAAAAGCTGGCTTGTACAAAAAAGGCCTGCTATAGCATTACACCATCTTATTCGGTATTCACTGAAAAAGAGTGGATAAACAGTCATTTTATCTACATTTTATCGCAGTTTCGGTATTGGGCGCGGCGGCAGTTTTTGCCGTACCTGTCGGGCTGTTTATGGTTGTTATAACAATTGAGATCGTTATCAGGGAGATTCTCCTATGCAAAATGCTTCACTGGCCCGACGCGCCGGTCTGGCACTGCTTGCAGTGGTCGCGGTGATCGCGGTGCTGATCTGGGGCTTAGGCTGGGATCAGCTGGTCGCACGTAAAGTCGATCTGCTTTATCTCGGGCAACAACACCTTTTCTTAGTTTTCTGGTCAATGCTGTTCGCCCTGCTGGTCGGTATTCCCAGCGGCATCCTGCTTAGTCGCCCGTTTGCGCGTCGCTGGGCCGAGTATGTGATGCAGATTTTCAATGTCGGTAACACCCTGCCACCGCTCGCGGTGCTGGCACTGGCGATGGTTATTATCGGAATTGGCGACCGTCCGGCGCTGATTGCGCTGTTTCTGGCGTCGCTGCTGCCCATCGTCCGCAACACCTTCTCGGGTCTGAGCGCGGTTACTCCGTCGCTGATTGAGGCCGCCAACGGCATCGGCATGACCAAATGGCAACGTCTGCGCCAGGTTGAGCTGCCCAACGCGATGCCGGTGATCCTCTCTGGCGTGCGTATCGCCACCGCCATCAACGTTGGCACCGCGCCACTGGCCTTCCTGATTGGTGCCAGCAGTTTTGGCGAGCTGATCTTCCCGGGTATCTATCTGAATGACTTCCCGACCCTGATTCTGGGTGCCGTTGCGACTGCGCTGGTGGCACTGGTTCTGGATATGATGCTGGCCGCGCTGGGCCGCTTTCTGAGTCCGCACGCTGCGGCCTGACCACAAGGAGCTTTGTAATGCTAACGAAGTGGATTAAGAAAAGCGCTGTCGCGCTGACCGCGACGCTGTTGCTAAGCCAGACGGCACAGGCGGCTGCCCCACTGGTAATGGCAACCAAGAGTTTTACCGAGCAGCATATCCTGTCAGCCATGACGGTACTCTGGTTGCAAAAGAAAGGTTTTGAGGTAGTCCCTAAACGCAATATCGCCACCACCATTGGCCGTAACGCGCTGCTGAATAAGCAGATTGATATGGTCTGGGAGTATACCGGTACGTCACTGATTATCTTCAACCACATCAGCCAGCCGATGTCTTCACAGCAGGCGTATGAGACGGTAAAACAGCTGGACGGCAAACTGGGGCTGGTCTGGCTGAACCCGGCGCCGATGAATAACACTTACGCCTTTGCCATGACTCAGGAGCGGGCCAAAAAAGAGGGCATCAATACGATGTCACAGCTGGTCGCGAAAGTTGAACAGGTTCGGCAGTCTGACCCGGACCACAACTGGCGGCTGGGACTGGATCTGGAATTCGCAGGTCGTTCAGACGGCCTGAAACCGCTGCAGAAGACTTACAACCTGGCGCTGGATCGCCCGCAGATCCGTCAGATGGATCCGGGTCTGGTTTATAACGCTATTCGTGACGAATTCGTGGATGCCGGTCTGATCTACACCACCGATGGCCGGGTTAAGGGCTTTAATCTGAAAGTGCTGGAGGATGATAAACACTTCTTCCCAAGCTACAACGTGACGCCGGTCGTGCGTCAGGATGTGCTGGCGAGCCATCCAGGACTGGATAGTGCCCTTAATCAGCTCTCTGCACAGATCACCAATGAGGCGATTACCGAGCTGAACAAGCGGGTCGATATCGACCATGAGTCACCGGAAAAAGTGGCACGTGATTTCCTTCAATCCAAAAACATGCTGTAAGGAGGCACTGTGGATACCCTTCACTACATCATGGATAACTGGAGCACCCTGCTCACCCTGAGCTGGCAGCACAGCTGGCTGGTGCTGGTTGCGGTTGGTCTGGCCATCGTGATTGGTGTGCCGCTGGGCATTCTGATCGTGCGCGTCAGATGGCTGGCTACACCGATTCTCGGTATCGCCACCGTAGTATTGACCATTCCGACTATTGCGCTGTTTGGTCTGATGATCCCGCTGTTTTCGCTGATCGGTCAGGGCATCGGCGCGCTGCCAGCGATTACCGCCGTGTTCCTCTACTCGCTGCTGCCGATTGTGCGCAATACGCATACCGCGCTGGAGAATCTGCCGGACGGTCTGCGTGAAGCCGGTCGCGGCATCGGCATGACCTTCTGGCAGCGTCTGCGCTGGGTTGAAATCCCGATGGCGCTGCCGGTAATTTTCGGCGGCATCCGAACCGCCGTGGTGATGAACGTTGGCGTGATGGCGATTGCCGCCGTCATTGGCGCGGGCGGTCTGGGCCAGCTGCTGCTGGATGGTATCAGCGGCAGTGATATTCGTATGTTAATTGCCGGCGCATTGATGATTTGTCTGCTGGCTATTTTTCTTGACTGGCTGCTGCACCGTTTGCAGCAGGCGCTGACTCCAAAGGGGATTCGATAATGATTACGCTGGAAAACCTGACGAAAACCTTTACCCAGAAAAACGGCACCACCAATAAAGCCGTCGATAACGTCAGCCTGCATGTGCCAGCCGGTGAGATGTGCGTGCTGCTGGGTCCATCAGGCTGCGGTAAGACCACCACGCTGAAGATGATTAACCGCCTGATTCCGGCCACCAGTGGCCGGATCCTGATTAATGGCGAAGACACCAGTACCCAGGACACAACCACCCTGCGCCGCAACATTGGCTATGTGATCCAGCAGATTGGTCTGTTTCCCAACATGACCATCGAGGAGAACATTACCGTCGTGCCGCGCATGCTGGGTTGGAATAAGAAGCAGTGTCATGAGCGCGCTACAGAGTTAATGAGCATGGTTGCGCTGGACCCTAAAAAGTTCCTGCACCGCTATCCGCGTGAGATGTCCGGCGGTCAGCAGCAGCGTATCGGCGTGATTCGTGCGCTGGCCGCGGATCCACCGGTATTGCTCATGGATGAGCCGTTCGGTGCTGTCGACCCGATTAACCGTGAAGTGATTCAGAACGAGTTTCTGGACATGCAGCGTCAGCTTAAGAAAACCGTGATGCTGGTGAGCCATGACATTGATGAGGCGCTGAAGCTCGGCGATCGCATCGCAGTATTTGGTCAGGGCAGGATCGTACAGTGCGCCAGTCCTGATGAACTGCTCGCGACCCCTGCCAATGAGTTTGTCGGCTCATTTGTCGGTCAGGACCGTACGCTTAAGCGCCTGCTACTGGTGCAGGCTGGTGACGTGACCGATCAGCAGCCGACTATCACCGTGCGCCGCTCGACGCCGCTGGAAGAAGCCTTTGGCACCATGGATGAGAACGATATGCGGTCGATTACCGTGGTCGATGAGGATGGCAAACCGCTGGGCTTCGTGAAGCGGCGTGAGGCGCGAAACGTCAGTGGCCGTTGTGAAGAGAAGCTGCATACCTTTAAGGTCACCGGTAAAGCCGAAGAGAACCTGCGTGTGGTGTTGTCGAAACTTTATGAGCACAACACGGTCTGGATGCCGATTGTCGATGAAGAGGGTCGCTACAGCGGTGAGATTTCGCAGGATTATATCGCGGATTACCTCAGCTCGGGTCGAACCCGTCGTCGTCTGAATCCATAGTCCAGTCAGACGAAAGGGCCGCCATGGCCCATTCAATCGCAGAGAAACCCTAATTTGGGTGAAACTGACAGCAATACAAAAGCTTAATGCGCAGGGAACTGGGTCAGAAGAGGAAAGCGTCCCGCGCCAGGGACGGCGCGGGTCGAGCAGTCAGGGATGACTCTTTTGCGTCTTTCCGATCTGACCCAGTTCCCTTCGCAGACTCAATCTTAAAGCGAATCAGTTTACGGGCTGCATGGGACCATTCTTTCTGGTGTTTCAGGTAATGGCTCAGGGAGCATACGCCCTCCGCAAAGACGCAAAACCCGCCATCCATGGCGGGCTCAGCGCGGGCCATCCCTGGCCCGCTATGCTTTGCTACTGGCGTATGCTCCCATCGCTTTAATTTCTGTGTTGTCTGTAAGAAATACATTGATCCTTCTGTGTTTCTAAACTTCCTGATCATCTGCTTTTAACTTTCAGTCAGCGTTTCCGCTTCAACCTCGTCCACCGCAGGTGCCTCATCTGGCAGCACCAGATTGAGCACAATCGCCAGAATGCCGCCGGTCGTCACCGCGTGACCAAATAAATTGTTAATCAGCGGCGGGAACTGCTTCAGTACCTCCGGCACCGCTTCCACCCCCAGTCCAATCCCGAATGAGATCGCGACAATCAGCATCTCGCGGCGGCCCAGCGGCGTCTGCGTCATCACCCGGATACCGGCAGCGACTACACTGCCAAACATCACCACTGTCGCCCCGCCCAGCACGGGTGGCGGGATCTGCTGCAACAGCGACCCGACATAGGGAAAGAGCCCCAGCAGCGCCAGCATAATCCCCAGCAGCATACCGACATATCGACTGGCAACGCCGGTCATCTGGATCACGCCATTGTTCTGCGCAAACGTGGTGTTAGGAAAGGCAGAAAAGACTGCGGCCAGCACGCAGCTCAGGCCATCGGCAACAATGCCGCCCTGCAACCGCTGCTGAAAAGGTTTGCCGGTAATCGGCTGTTGTGAAATCAGGCAGTTAGCGGTGAGATCCCCGACCGCTTCAATCACCGCAATCACAGACACCAGCGCAATCGGCAGAAAAATGGTCCAGTCAAAGTCGAAACCAAACCGGAAGAAAGCAGGCAGCACCAGCCAGCTGCTCTCCGGCGCGGCCCTGAGTTGCAGGTGACCAGTTAAGGCTGCTGCAATACATCCCACCGCAATGCCAGCCACCACCGCCACCAGTCGCGCCCAGCGGTTACGTGAGCGGTTCAGCGCCACAATCACCAGCAGCGTCAGTGCGCCCAGCGCCAGATTACCCGGTGAGCCAAAATCTGTGGCGTTGTGACCACCTGCCCAGTCAGTGATGCTGACTTTAATCAGGCTGATGCCTATCAGGGTAATGACCGTACCGGTCACCACTGGCGTCAGCACTTTACGCAGCGTGCCGACACAGCGACTGATCAGAACCGGGATCAGCGCCGCGACCAGATTGCAGCCAAACAGCATCGCCATAATCTCTTCCGGCGAGCCGCCGCGCCCTTTTACCATCAGGCCACCGGAGAGAATAACACCCAGAAATGCAAAACTGGTTCCCTGCAGACAGATCATGCCCGCGCCAACGCCATAAAAACGTCGGGCCTGCATAAACGTGCCTAAACCGGAGACGAACAGCGACATGCTAATCAGATAAGGAATATAGGCCTGCAATCCCAGAACCGAGCCAATAATCAGCGGTGGTGTGATAATCCCTACCACGCTGGCCAGCAGATGTTGCAGCGCGGCGAAGAACGCCGGGACGGGGCCAATGCGGGCTTCAAGCCCATATAACAAACCTTTCTCGTGCGAGTGCGACATGGTGGTGCTCCGGCTCTGTGTGATAAGCGGAGTTAATGCATTTTCTGCGCCATGACGTCAGGGTTTCGCGACAGTCGATCCAGGTCTTTCAAATTTAAACAGAAATAGTTGCAGACAGTCCGGGATGAGCCTGAAACTTTAGGCTCATCCCGGACTCAGTTGATTTGTTTTGTTTCATCATCAGGCGATCTTTGCACTCACAGCGTGCAGAGCATCCTGTTCCAGCAGTGAAATATCGATCCAGGACGTGAGATCACGCTGTTCAGCGCGCGGCAGATAAGGCAGTTCGCCCAGCAGTGGCGCAGCAATTTTTTCCTGCAGGACCTCAATAATGTCGCTGTATTGTGCCAGTCCCGGATTGATGCGATTCGCAACCCAGCCGACCAGTGGCAGTCCATCCCGCGCTATCGCCTCTGCCGTCAGCAGGGCGTGACTGATACAACCCGACTGGATCCCAACCACCAGCACCACCGGAAGCTGCTGCTCAACGACCCAGCAGGAGAGCGGACGTCCGTCGTTCATCAGGCTGCGCCAGCCGCCTGTGCCCTCAACCACCACGCGATCGGCCTGCTGCGTCAGGCTGATTAATCCCCGGGTCAGCAATCCGTAATCGATAATCTGCCCCGGATGGGTGCAGATCTCCTCTTCCTGGAAAGCCAGCGGATTGATCGCCAGATAGGGTAAGTCGATAGATGACGAACTTTGCAGAACCTGTGCATCTTTGTTACGCAGGCCATCAGCGGTTTTTACGGCACAGCGCGCAACGGGCTTGTAGCCCACTGCACTCTGTCCGGTCTGGATAAAACTTTGTAACAGCGCACGGGACACCACCGTTTTGCCCACTGCGGTGTCGGTGCCGGTAACAAATAGTCTGTTCACACAACTTCTCCTCTCGAACCGTTGCGGTTAATCGGTGATTAACCTTGCTGCGAAACGGCATTTTAAGGAATGAAGGATGAGAATGGATTGCGTTAGCGCAAGTTCAGGCCTGCTTAACCTTGCAACAGTTTCACTAACAGGTGCCCGTTGTAGAGTGCGTCTTTGATCAACGCGGCACCGCCCAAGGTTCCAGGCTCGCTGAATTCAGTGGGTGCCAGCTGAATGCCGGCGCTGTAGGCAGGCAGTGACTGCTGCAGAATAGTGTTGCTTACCGCGGGAAACAGCACATCAGCGGCGGCATTAAGAGGAGAACCGATAAGAATATGTTGTGGATTGAAGATGTTGACCATCATTGCCAGGATCCGCCCAACGTGATGCCCGACGCTGGCAATGGTGTCACGCGCCAGACGATCGCCCGACTGCGCGGCCGCACACAGTGACTGAAGCGTCAGGGGCTGGTTATTGAGCAGGCTGTCAGGCTGGGCAGGCAGTCGCTGCGCCGCCAGCGCCAGTAAACTGCCAGTGCTGGCTACCGTCTCCAGACAACCATGATTCCCGCAGTAACACTGCTGGCCATAAGGGTCGATCTGAGTATGGCCAATCTCGACCAGCGCCCGACCGCTCTTATGCAGCAGCTGACCGCCGCTGATAACGCCAGCACCCACAGTTTCATCAATCACAATCTGAATCACATCCTGGGCACCGCGCGAGGCACCAAACAGCGACTCCGCCAGCGTCCAGGCTGAAATGTCGTGCTGTACAAACACCGGCAAGCCGGTTCGCGCCGCCAGCGCATCGCCCAGTGGCATATCGCGTACCTGATAACCCGGCAACCGATGCACCACGCCTGACGCGGCGTTGATCAACCCCGGCAGCGTAATGGCGATGGCCGTGAGACGTTCCAGCTTCTTCTGATGACGAATAAAGAAAGCATCAACCTGTTCAATCAGCGAGGTCAGTAAGGGCTGAGCAGATTCATCGGGCAGCGGGAGGCTCTCTTCTGCCAGCTCACGGCTGCTGAGATCGCGCAGCGTAAAGGTCATGGCACCGCGATGCAGACGAATCGCCAGATAGTGCCAGGCGTCGGTATCAAGTATCAGGCCAATCGCCGGACGGCCACGGCTGCCGGGATCCTGAAACTCGGTTTCCTGCACCAGATGCGCATCCAGCATCTCACGCACAATTTTGGTTATGCTGGCCGGAGCAAGCTGAGCACGGCGGGAAAGTTCGATACGCGAAATGGGACCGTAACGGTCAATTAATCGATATACGACACCTGCATTGGTCTGCTTGATCTGGTCAATGTGGCCAGGTTGACTGTCCGGATTCACAACCCTGCTCCCGGTTATTTTCGCGCTTCTAAATAAACATGCGCCATGGTGAGGCAGATCAGGCGACAGCGTCAAATATTTGATTAGAAATGTGATTTATCGCACAGATTGATGCTGCGTCGCGCTCGCTTCAGGCCCGGTTTTCCCGCAGCAACGCCATCATATTCTCCATCTGTGCATTTATTTCGCGTCCGGCTGACCAGACCAGCCAGAGTTCTGAAATCGCATCCTCTTCCGTTAACGGCAGCCAGACCAGATCGGCCAGCCGCGCCCGGCGAAAAGAGGCGGGCAGAATGGAAACGCCTAAACCGGTTGCCACCAGCCCCAGGATGGTCATCGCCTCACCGACTTCCTGAGTGATGTACGGCTTGATGTGGTAGCGGTGCAGCAGTGCCAGTATGTCGCTATAGAGCGCGGTTCCGCCCTGAGGATCGAAAAAGACAAAGGGTTCAGCCGCCAGCGCCGTCACAGAGATCTTTTCAGCCTCAGCCAGCGGATGCGCCTTGTGCACCACAGCATAGAGCGGCTCGCTCAGCAGCAGCTGATGACGCAGGTCGGCGGGCAGCGGCGTGTTGCGCATCACGCCGAGGTCGAGCCGTCCGTCATGTAACGGGGCCAGTTGCTGGCGGGTATTAATCTCCTGCATCTGAATATGCACCTGTGGCCAGCGCTGCCGGAACCGGAAGAGCGCATCAGAAACGACAGCGGTAAAGGGTGCCGACGAGGTAAAGCCGATACGCAGCTCTCCCTCTTCGCCACGATGCAGCCGGGCGGCACGATCGGCTGCCTGCTCAACCTGCAGGATTATCGTGCGGGCATCACTCAGCAGTTGCTGTCCGGCAGCGGTAAGCTGCACGCTGCGGTTGGTGCGATTGAACAGCCTTGCGCCGGTCTCCGCTTCCAGCTGAATAATCTGCTGACTGAGCGGCGGCTGAGAAATATTCAGACGCTGGGCCGCCCGCCCGAAATGGAGCTCTTCCGCCACTGCAATGAAGTAGCGCAGATGACGCAGTTCGATATTCATATTTTAAACGTCTTATTTGAGATTATTAATATATTAGACAGCATAATGCCGCTTTCCTAAGCTGACGACAGGTTTTCTGACTAAGAGGAAGATGTGTGAGTCGCTCAATACAGGCAACAGTGGATGAGAAAGCGGTGACTGAACCGCAGGCGTCTGTTGCCGCAGCAGGTTATATCCGGCGGGGAACACCCGCTTTTATGCGCGTCACGCTGGCGCTTTTCTCTGCCGGGCTGGCGACCTTTGCCCTGCTCTACTGTGTGCAGCCGATTCTGCCGGTGCTGTCACAGCAGTTTGGTGTTTCTCCGGCGACCAGCAGTCTGTCGCTCTCTATCTCTACCGGCCTGATGGCGCTGGGCCTGCTGGTGACCGGGCCGCTCTCTGATGCCATCGGGCGAAAATCGGTGATGGTGACCGCTCTGATGCTGGCGGCCATCTGCACGCTGATCTCCGCCACCATGACCAGCTGGCACGGCATTCTGATTATGCGGGCGCTGATGGGACTGTCGCTCAGCGGTGTTGCGGCGGTCGGTATGACCTATCTGAGCGAGGAGATGGATGCGCGGGTCGTCGCCTTTTCGATGGGGTTATATATCAGCGGTAACTCCATTGGCGGAATGAGCGGGCGTCTGTTAAGCGGTGTCCTGACCGACCTCTTCTCCTGGCGCATCGCCGTGGCGGTGATTGGCTGTTTTTCACTGGCCTCAGCGCTGATGTTCTGGAAAATCCTGCCTGCATCGCGTCATTTCCGCCCTATTACGCTGCGCCCGCGCAATCTGCTGATTAACTTCCGGCTGCACTGGCGTGATCCGGGCCTGCCCTGGCTGTTTGCCGAAGGTTTTCTGCTGATGGGTGCGTTTGTCACCCTGTTTAACTACATTGGCTACCGTTTACTGGATGCGCCCTGGCACCTCAGTCAGGCCGTGGTGGGTCTGTTGTCGGTGGTCTATCTCACCGGCTCCTGGAGTTCACCTAAAGCGGGTGCGCTGACCAGTCGCCTGGGACGCGGGCCGGTGATGCTGGGCGCGACAGCCATCATGCTGCTGGGTCTGCTGGTCACTGCCTTCAACTCACTCTGGCTGATTCTGCCCGGAATGATGCTGTTCACCGCCGGCTTTTTTGCCGCCCATGCGGTCGCCAGCGGCTGGATTGGTCCCCGTGCACGCCGGGCGCGTGGGCAGGCTTCGTCGCTCTATCTGTTCAGCTACTATGTGGGTTCCAGCGTGGCGGGCACGCTGGGCGGTCTGTTCTGGCATAATTTTGGCTGGAGCGGAATCACGCTGTTTATCAGCGTCCTGTTAATTCTGGCGCTGCTGGTTGCCTGGCGTCTGCATAGTAAAAGACTCTGACTGATTTCTCTTATGCCAGGCCCCGACCTCCCCGGCGGGCCTGGCAGCTTGTCACGCTGAACATTCCCTTCAGATCCATAACAAACAAAACGTGCTTTTCCCGCTATAATCCTTTTTATTGTAATAATTCATCTGCTTTGCCTTTTAACACGGCAACAAGGAACGCCTGTGGCTCTCTATTACTACGTTAATAAACAATCGGGATATAACGATAATCATGTTGTTCATGCCGCGGGCTGCCCCCATCTTCCCGACATGGATAACCGACTGTTTCTGGGAAGTTTTTATCATGTGAATGCCGCTATTTTGCAGGCAAAAAAATATTATGCGGGCGCCATCGGCTGCGAAAACTGCTGTCCGCTTAATCACAGCGACCCGCAGGCCAGTCAGCTCAGCGTGGCCCTAAAACATACTCCGCCATCGCGTTAATCGACTGGACAGCACGGAGGTAAAACGCTTTCCGCCGTGCTGTTCAATTACATTCTGCCTGAGGGCAACCCCCTGCTTTGAATGATGTCTGCACCGCTTCGTCCTCGATAACCTCAGGCTATCGCCCTGTCACAGGGCGATAATAAAAAATCAGCAATAAAAGGCATTTATAAGGTTTCGCTTCCCGCTTTATTCACTACAATGGTCAGTAATTTGTGACGCAGGTCACTTTCGCTGGATGTTTCTGCCACATCCGATTTCGCTGTACTGACTGACTTGACTCCTCATGCAACCAACAACTGTTTCACGTAAAACTGCCTGGCTACGCGTGGTATTGCTGGCCATCGCCGCATTTGTCTTCAATACCACCGAGTTCGTGCCGGTTGGCCTGTTATCTGATATCGCTGCTGACTTTTCAATGCAGACGGCTGATGTCGGGATCATGCTGACCATCTACGCCTGGGTCGTCGCGCTGCTTTCACTGCCGCTGATGCTGCTGACCCGCAATATTGAGCGACGGCTGCTGCTGGGCGTGCTGTTCCTGATATTTATCGTCAGCCACGTGCTTTCAACCGTCGCCTGGGATTTCCGGTCGCTGATGGTGTCGCGCGTCGGCATCGCTCTGTCTCATGCGGTGTTCTGGTCGATCACCGCCTCGCTGGCGATTCGTGTTGCCCCGGCGGGTAAGAAAACCCAGGCGCTGAGTATGCTGGCGACCGGTACCGCGCTGGCGATGGTGCTGGGCGTGCCGATTGGCCGCGTGGTGGGTCAGTATCTTGGCTGGCGCACCACTTTCGGCGCGATTGGTCTGTCGGCGCTGGTGCTGATGATCATGCTGGTACGTATTCTGCCGCGCCTGCCGAGTGAGCATACCGGCTCGCTGAGCAGTGTGCCGATGCTGTTTCGCCGTCCGGCGCTGGTCAGCATGTATCTGCTGGTGACGCTGGTGGTGACCGCGCATTACACCGCCTACAGCTATATCGAGCCATTTATGCAGACCGTCGCCCACTCCAGCGGCAATTTCACAACCCTGCTGCTGCTGCTGTTTGGTTCAGCGGGCATTGTCGGCAGCCTGCTCTTCAGTACGCTGGGTAACAAATTCCCTTCCGCCCTGCTGATTGCCGCCATTGCGCTGATCACCCTTTGCATGGGCCTGCTGATCTTTGCCGCCGTTCGCCCTGCCGCTATCTCCACGCTGTGCGTTGTCTGGGGAGTGGCGATGATGATGATTGGGCTGGGTATGCAGGTGCGGGTGCTCTCGCTGGCACCGGACGCCACGGATGTCGCGATGTCCCTGATGTCCGGTATCTACAATATTGGTATTGGCGCGGGCGCGCTGCTGGGTAATCAGGTCAGTCTCCATCTGAGCATGGCGGAAGTGGGGAATGTCGGCGGGATGATTGGTCTGGTGGCGTTGCTGTGGTGTGTTTATATTTTCCGACGCTATCCGCAGTTACGCAGCAACGGATAATCAGCGCCGTACCAAATAAAAAAGGCTTCAGATAAGTGGGTTTATCTGAAGCCTGTTTATGATTATTTATAGCATCTGTTACTTATAAAGAATGGCTGTGCCATGCAGGTTGTTGCTGCCAGAGGTCGAAGTGATGCGGAAAGACTTTGCGCCGATATCGCTGGCCTTCTCTGACAATTGCTGCTCCAGCGAGGTCAGATTCATACTGCCCGTTGCGCTGATGACACCGATTTTTTGCTGATCCAACGGGGTGCTGCTCACCTGTTGGGCCGCCACGCTGGCAAAGGAGAGGCCACTTAGCACCGCCGCCGCCACCATCATATTGATACGTTTCATAACGAACCCCTTCTCACATTATCTGATGAACTGCCTGTTACTGATAGATCACAGCCGTGCCGTGCAGTTTGTTCTGACCACTGGTTGAAGTGATGCGGAATGATTTCGCACCGGCTTCATCCGCTTTGGCACTCAGCTGTGCTTCAACAGAACTCAGGTTGGTGCCACCCAGTACGGAGATGGTGCCAACGGGCTGCTGATTAGCCGGATCGCTGGTGACGAGATCAGCGGCCGATGCGCCAAAAGCCAGGGTAGTAAGTGCCAGTGCTGCCAGGGTGGTTTTGATGGTTTTCATAATATTCTCTCTGTTCGGTATTTGAATTCGGTGTGTCTGAATTGGGTTGTCGCTATTTAGTTAACGACCGTTAAATAAATGATAGACCCCGATCTGGTTCGTCGTCAATATTTATTTAATGAGCGTTATTTTATTCGCGAAGTGGCGTGATTATGGGCTTCCACCCCTTTTCTGACTTAACCATAGGGGCGGTAAAAATGCGCTGGCGCACAAAATGACAACGCCTGCGGCTGACATTTTCAGTGGGCCTTGCACATTTTTATAATGATCGGTAATTTAATAGGATGTTTTACTGTCTGTGAGGGTGTATGAGTCAGGTTCAGGATTGCGATGTAAAGAAATGCCGCGGCCGTCCCAAAGTGTTCGATCGCGAAGCTGCGCTCGATAAAGCTCTGACCCTGTTCTGGACACACGGTTACGAGGGAACCTCTCTCGCCGATCTGGTTGCCGCCACTGGCGCAAAAGCACCAACCCTCTACGCAGAGTTTGTGAATAAAGAGGGATTGTTTCGCGCAGCGATGGAGCGTTATGTAGAGAAGTTCAGCGCATGGCGTGAAGCAGCATTAGGCGATGACCAGTTACCGGTAGATCGGGCCATTGAGGCCTATTTCCGCTCTACTGCGGCCTGTTTTACCGAACGCGACTCTCCCGGCGGATGCTTCTTTATCTGTACTTCAACTGCCCTGTCGGCGGCTTCGGCAGAGATTGCCGCCATGCTGCAACAGCAGCATCAGTCGCAGGAGCATGTGCTGAGTGATTTTCTGCTGGCGCGCCAGCAGCGTGGCGAACTGAGTGCAGCAGTGAATATTCCTGCGCTATCACGTTATCTGGGTTGTATGCTGCAGGGCATGTCGGTACGGGCCCGTGAAGGCGCAGAGCGTGACGATCTTGAGGGTATTATTGATACGCTGATGGCCATGTGGCCAACGCTAACCGGCTTGTGTCAGGCCAGGGGCTAGAAAACAGGGCGGCATTGCCGCCCTTTTCGTCATCTAGTTCAGGAAAAACACCGGTTTTAACGGCTGACTGACAGGACTGTTATCTGCGTTAGACGGCATGAGATCTTTCATTGACGCCCACCAGCGCTGACACACCTCCGTTTCTGCCACCGCTTCCCAGCGTGCTTCAGATTCAATCTCAACGCTGGCGAACAGCAGATTCCGCTCTGCGTCCAGCCAGATGGCATAGTTGTGCGCGCCGTGTGCCTTCAGCGTCTCAGCCAGTTCAGGCCAGATTGGGGAGTGCCGACGTTCATACTCTGCATGACAGTCGGCATTCACCTGCATCACAAAGGCTTTACGCAGCATTGGCTGGGCCCACATCCAGCGCCGGTTGCCACGGCTTAACGCCAAAGCGCTCACCCAGCGCGATCAGCTGTTCGGTGGTGATGCTCTGACGAATTCCGCCCATCGACAGCACTTTGACGATTACTTCTGACGATTTTTCCGCCGTATCAATCAGACCAAAGGTTTCATCGAGTGTCGGGCCTGTGCCAAAGACGCCGTGGAATGGCCACATCACTAGGGTGTGTGACTGCATCTGTCCGGCAGTCGCCGTGCCGATTTCATCGGTGCCAGGCACCATCCATGGCAGCACACCCACGCCATCCGGGAAGACCACCAGACATTCGGTACTGCCTTCCCACAGCAAACGGGTAAAGCGGGCAGAGTCCATCTCAACCACGTAGCTCAGAGCCATAAAGTTGGTCGCATGGCAGTGCATAATCACCCGATCTGCGCCTTTACTGACGGCTTTACGTACCGCGTGAGACTGAAAGTGTGATGCCAGCTCAGAGGTCGGCAAACCGCCATTCGACAGGCCCCAGTGAATTTTATAAGAAAGTCCCTTGTCATCGACCTGCAGCAGCGCCAGACAATCCGCCGGATCGAGCTGGACGTTACGCATGAATTTTCCTGACCCGGTCACCAGAAACCAGTCGTTCGCCAGCGCTGGCGCAGGCTGGGTCAGCTCAATGCAGCGCGGCTCTTTACAGAAATCGGCGGCAAAGGGTTTCACCTCCTCCTCCAGCAGACGGAGGCTGACGTTACCGCCGTTACGCTCGTCCCAGCCCTTCAGCCACATGTCGCTGGTCGCTTTGACCATTCCCTTAACAAACCCGGAAGAAAGAATGCTTTGCATAGTGAAATCCTTAACGTTGGCTCAAGATCTGTTGTTCATAATGACGGACATCGCCTAACCAGCTGGCATCAGCCGGGACGTCGTGGCGCAGGCACCACGCTTCCCAGACCGCCTGCCATGGCAGTGATTTTTGCTCTTCCAGCAGGGTAAGCCGCGCGGTGTAATCGCCACTGTTCTCGGCCTGGCGTAAGCGGTCGGTTGGCTCCAGCAAGGCACGCAGCAGCGCTTTTTTGGTGTTACGGGTGCCGATAACCCAGGCGGCAATCCGGTTAATTGAGGCGTCGAAGAAGTCGAGGCCAATGTGCACTTTGTCGAACAGTTGATGACGGACGATCTCACTGGCGATAGCCTGGGTTTCATCATCCAGCAGCACAACATGGTCGCTGTCCCAGCGCACCGGACGGCTGACGTGCAGCAGCAGGCGCGGCACATAGAGCATGGCGGCGGAAATTTTGTCGGAGATCACTTCGGTTGGGTGGAAATGCCCTGCATCCAGGCATAGCGCCGTCTGACGACTGGCGGCATAGCCGAGATAAAACTCGTTAGAGCCTACGGTGTAGCTCTCAGCGCCAATGCCAAACAGCTTGCTCTCTACCGCATCGATATGGTGCTGCGGATTGAGTTTTTCTGAGATGACTTCATCCAGCGCGCTCATCAGGCGCTGACGCGGAGCCAGTCGATCTACGGTGATATCTTTCATGCCGTCCGGCACCCAGATATTCATCACTGACGGCGTGCCCAGCTGCTCACCAAATGAGGCAGAGATGCGGCGACTCGCTTTGCAGTGGTCGATCCAGAACTGACGGACGGTTTTATCACTGTGCGACAGCGTAAAGCCGTCCGCGCTTTTTGGATGCGAGAAGCAGCTTGGGTTAAAATCGAGGCCCAGCTTATTCTCTTTGGCCCAGGCGACCCAGTTGGCGAAATGGGCAGGTTCAATGGCATCCCGGTCCACCGGCTTGTCGCTTTCAAGGTAGATAGCGTGCAGGTTCAGACGTTTCGCGCCAGGAATCAGCGACATAGCCTTGTCGATATCACTGCGTAGTTCACTGGCATTCCGTGCCCGTCCCGGGTAGTTGCCGGTCGCCTGAATGCCGCCGGTCAGTGCGCCCTGTGGGTTCTCGAATCCCCGGACATCATCACCCTGCCAGCAGTGCATGGAGACCGGAATGCGGTCCAGCTGGCGGATGGCCTGCTCAACATCAACCCCATTATCAGCGTAGCGTTGTTTAGCCAGTTCAAAAGCCTGTTCAATCTGCTTAGTCATAAGCGGGTTCCTTAGCGGGTTGACTCAGCGTCGCGAAGCGTGCCTGACTGGCACTGAAGACGCTGTGTGTTTGCGGTTCGAATTTTTCGAGTGGGAAGTTGTTAATGACGCTGCAGCGGAAATCAGCCACATCGGTCAGTTCGCCCAGGGCAATCAGCTGGCAACCAACGTTACCCAGCGTGGAGGCTTCAATCGGGCCTGCCAGTACCGGGATCTGGCAGGCATCGGCGCAGAGCTGATTAAGAAAGCGGTTCTGGCTGCCGCCTCCCACCACGTGCAACTGGCTGAAAGGCTTGCCGCGCAACTGTGCCAGCTCCTGAATGACTTCACGGTAGAGCAGCGCCAGGCTGTCAAATATGCAGCGAGCCAGCGCAGCGGCAGATTGCGGCACCGGCATGCCCTGCTCTGCGCAGGCGTTCTGAATCTCATTAACCATGCTGTCCGGATTGATAAAGCGCGCATCATTGGGACTGATGAGTGAAACACAGGCGGGCTGACGGGCAGTTTCTTCAATCAGCATGCTGAGATCGTCAATCTGCAGTTCGCTGCAGATACGCTGCAACAGCCACAGCCCCATGATGTTTTTCAGTACGCGATACCCCTCAGCGCCGCCTTCGTTAGTGATGTTGGCGCGCAGTGCCGTATCGCAGGCATAGGGCTGCAGACTTTCGAAGCCCATCAGCGACCAGGTTCCTGAGCTGAGATAAGCGGCGTCGTCCTGCATCAGCGGCGTTGCAAGAACTGCGCTGGCAGTGTCGTGAGTGGCGACGGCGATCACCGGAACCGCCGTGCCTGCGCGATTGATCCAGTGACCAACGGTATTGCCGGGTGCCTGCGGCTGACCGAACCACCGCGCGTCAACGCCCGCCCAGGCGAGCAAATCGCGATCCCACTCACCGCTGTGAATATTGAGCATTTGCGTGGTGGTCGCGTTGGTGTATTCCCAGTTGAGATTACCGGTCAGGCGATAATGCAGGTAGTCAGGTATCATCAGCGCATGCGCCACGCGGGCCTGCCAGTCTGGCTGCTGCTGATGCAGAGCGCGCATCTGATAGAGTGTATTGAACGGCAGAAACTGAATGCCGGTTCGGCCATAAATGGCGCTGCGGCTCAGCTCATGCTGTGCCTGCTCCATCAGACCGTGCGTGCGCGCATCACGATAGCTGACCGCTTCACCCACCTGCTCACCCTCTGCATCCAGCAGCACCATATCAACACCCCAGGTGTCGATGCCGATACTGTCAGGGACAACGCCTTCATCATCTAACTGAGCCAGCCCGGCGCGTATCTCCTGCTCCAGCATAGCCAGATCCCAGCAGTCATAACCGGCACGACGCTGGCGCTTATTTTTAAAGCGCCGGACCTCACGCAGTGCCAGCTGGCGCTGCGCGGCATCCCAGCTGGCGAGCATGACCCGTCCGCTGGATGCGCCGAGATCGATAGCAACAATGTTTCTCCTGGTCATGGCGACTTTTCCCTGTGATTAAGTGGTCACAGAGTAAAAATCTTGCCTGGTTGTCACCTTCCCCAGAATGCCAACAGGCGTAAGTGGCTGGCAGATGGGCAAAGAACTTCGTGAGGGAGATCACAGAGATGGCAGCAGAGGCGATGTGACCCCTGCCGCAAATCTGGTAACTGCCGGGGATTTCTTGAAAAATCAGCATGATTCCTGCTGAGTCCAGCTGAAAATTCAAGGTAAGGTAACGGCGTCCTGATTAGACTGCGTTACGGTTTTGTTAAGCAGCGAGAGACGACGATGACCATATTGCACAGTGCAGATTTTTTTCCCGAAGGCGATTACGCGATAGCGATTGAACCCCGCATACCGCAGGCAGCTTTTCCGGAACATCATCATGATTTTCATGAAATTGTACTGGTGGAGCAAGGCTCCGGCATTCATGTGTTTAATGGTCAGCCGCAGACGCTGTGTGCGGGCTGTGTCTGCTTTGTGCGCGATCACGATCGTCATCTCTATGAGCAGACCGAAAATCTTTGCCTGACCAATGTGCTTTATCGCAGTCCCGGCGCGTTTCGCTTTCTCTCCGGGCTGCAGGCTTTGTTGCCCTGCGATCAGGACGGGCAATACACCTCTCACTGGCGTATCAATCACAAAGTGATGGCGCAGGCGCTGAGTGTGACAGCGAAGATGCAGCAGGATGATACCTGGTCGCTGGAGAAACAGGCGCACCAGGAACAGCTCTTTTTGCAGTTGCTGGTGTTGCTGCGGGAAGCCTGTATTGACGGGCAGAGTCAGGATCAGGAAGCACGATTGCATCGCCTGCTCGACTGGCTTGGCGACCATTACAGTGACGAGATTGTCTGGGAGGAACTGGCTGATCGCTTCTCCCTGTCACTGCGAACCCTGCATCGGCAGATGAAGCAGCAAACCGGCAGTACGCCGCAGCGCTATCTGAACCGTTTGCGGCTGTTACAGGCTCGTCATCTGCTGCGTCACAGTGATATGCGAATTACCGATATCGCCTTCCAGTGTGGATTTGGTGACAGTAACCATTTCTCAACCCTGTTCAGGCGCGAATTTGGCTGTGCACCGCGAGCGGAGCGCCAGCAGATGTTGTAAAGGAGCAACGTATGGCATTGATACTCAGTCGGGATGACTATTTTCCCGCCACCAGTTTACCGGTGGCGGTTGCCGAAAGGATGCCCCAACCCTCCTTTCCGCCCCATCAACACGAGTTCAGTGAAATCGTGATTGTCTGGCGCGGTAACGGCCTGCATGTCCTCAACGATCGTCCCTGGCTGATAACCTGCGGCGACGTTTTTTATATCCGCGACAGTGACTGCCATAGCTACGATAGCGTTAACAATCTGGTGCTGGATAATATCCTCTACTGCCGTGACCGCTTTGGCCTTGGCCTTGACTGGAATCAACTGCTGCCTCAACAGGGACCGGACACGCCCGGCTGCTGGCGTCTGACCACACGCGGCATGTCACTGGCCCGTGGCGTTATCAGCCAGCTGGAGCGTGAAAGCCGCAAAAGCGATCCGCTGTCAGTACAGCTCTCTGAGGCGCTGTTTTTACAGCTGGCATTGATTCTGCGCCGCCATGGCTACGCCGCCGATCGTCCCTGGGCATTGCCGGAGGGTGAACAGCTTGATCTGCTGATGTCAGCCTTACAGGGTGCCCTTGCCCGTCCCTTCGATCTGGCGGCGTTTTGTCAGCAGAATCAGCTCAGCGAGCGGGCGCTGCGGCAGCTTTTTCGTCAGCAGACCGGGATGACCATTGGTCATTACCTGCGCCAGCTGCAGCTCTGCCAGGCAAAATATCTGCTGCGCACACAGGATTGCCTGATTAGTGAGGTCGCCGCCCGCTGCGGCTTTGATGACAGTAACTATTTCTCGGTGGTCTTCACCCGTGATACCGGTTTAACGCCCAGTGCCTGGCGTCAGCGATTTATTGCGCCCCGGCAGGCGCTCAAGAGTACCGAGTCTGACTAAAAAGGGCCTGCATAGCAGGCCCTTTCAACACCCTTCCGGCAAGCAATTTAGCGCACTGAAATTCCCCCAATGAATTATTAGCAGCAATGATTATGCTAAAAAGCGCAGGGAACACGGCCAGAAGAGGAAAGCGTCCCGCGACAGGACGTCGCGGGCCGAGCAGGCCATGGATGGCGGCTTTTGCGTCTTTCCGATCTGACCGTGTTCCCTGAGCGGGCACGATCTGACCGCCATTCTGCTAACTCTAAGGGCCTTCTTTATAAAGACACTGTCTTTATATTCGCATTCAGGCCGCCATACCCAGCCCGACGATGTTAGCGGCAATGATAATCACCACACAGCCGATCGATAAAACGCTTACCGGGCGACGCCCTGCTGACTTCCACTCTTTCATCAGCAGGCCTACCAGCCCACCACACAGGACGTAAAGGCTCATATGCAGCATCCAACTGACATAGTCATACTGCGCCGGGATGCGGGCATGGCCCCAGGCGTAAAAGAAGAACTGCAGATACCACATGGTGCCGCCGAGCACCGCAAAAGCGGTATTGGCAATCAGCAGCGACTTTCCGACAGAGAAGTCTTTTCGTACCGACAGTTCAGGCCGGGTGGCCAGCCGCCAGAAACAGAAGGCCAGATTCACCAGTGCCCCGCCGCCCATGATGATGACGTAGCTGGGTAAAGCCACATAGAGCGGATCGATGCCCAGATTAGCGGCGGCCTGATGCATCGGTTTCGCCGCGTCCATCGCAAAGGACATACCCGCTGAGAAAATGCCGCACATCACCGCCAGCAGCAGTCCTTTTCTGAGGTTAAACTCTTCGGCGTTTATCCCCAGCGCCCGCTCCTTTAATAGCCCGGCACGCGTCACTATCCCAACGCCAATCAGCGCCACCAGCACGCCCAGCAGGGTTAACCGGCCCCCTGCCGAAGCAAACAGTTCGCCAAAACGGCCCTGCAAGAGTGGCGTCATCAGCGTGCCGACCACCAGGGTAATGCCAATCGCGATACCGATCCCCATCGACATGCCGAGGTAACGCATGGTCAGGCCGTAGTTAATATTGCCTATGCCCCACATCGCGCCAAACAGAAAAACCGGCGTCAGCTGCGACAGCGTAAAACTGCTGTAATAGGCCCTGAAGTCTGGCAATAAAATAGCACTGACCGCCCACGGCAGGATAAGCCACGACATCAGGCCGCCAATTGACCACATGGTTTCCCATGACCATCTTTTCACCTGTTTAAAAGGCGCGTAAAAACATGCGGCGCTGGCAGCACCGACAAAATGCCAGAAGATACCTGCAATAATGGCGCTGTTCATTGTTATTCCCCGGTTAGGTTGAGGCCTGTCGGAAACCTGTCAGCTTCCGTTCAGCAGGCAGTCTACGTTTTGCAGGAATTCCTCAGCCTTTGGATAAATGCCGGAAGCCGCAACGGAGTGGCAATATTTACCCGTTATTAACGTTAAGGATCACAATTTCACAGTTGTCAGATAACCGGACAATGAATAAGGTAAGTGACTTATTATTCTGACTTTTTTATCGTTTTGCTGTGTGGCGCAGCACACTTTTAAACTGACTGCCATTTAAACTGGTATGGTGGCAAAAGGGCAAAGAAGCCTTCTTTACCGCAGACAAGGTCGTATAAACTGGGGCAAATTGATGGGATCAGGGATTGGAATGACAACGAAGTGGTTAACACTGTTTCTTTCGCAGTCAGTCAGCCGGGTGATGCTGGATGATCTCCGGGCGATACTACCTGCAGATGCGATAAAGGTGTTTGTGAATGGTCTGGATGAAACGCACTATGCCACCATTGAGTGTGTGCAGGCGGAGCAACATTGCGCCCTGATCGCCTCGGCGATTGTGGTCTGGCGTCAGCTCGGCCAAGTGCACCATATTATTTATAAAAAAGGCGAGGTGCTGCGTGAGGAGAACGAGGCAACGCAATTCCAGCTTTTCACCCTGCTGAAAACCCACCGCGCAGTCCTCCAGATCTCATGATAAGATCGCGCTCCCTGAAATCGCTGTTTGCAGCAGGTTGAATATGAGAATTGGAATTCTGTTTCCGATCGCCATCATCGTGGCGGGCGTGGGCTTTCTGGCGTGGTTTATTGGCAGCGGCCTGGCAATGCCAGGCTCCTGAGCGTTAGCGCAGCTGACTGTCTTTACTGCCACGACGGTTATATAAGCTGCTGGTCTGCTGCTGTTTATCGATTTTTTCCTGACACGCCACGCAGTAATGCACGCCTTTAAGTGCCTGACGGCGCGCTTCAGGAATCGGTTCGCCGCAGAGTTCACATTCGGTGGCACTTTCGCCCTGCCCGAGCGATTGTCTGACCCGCTCAATCCCGTCGTTAACAGTGCTATCAATCTGTTCCTGTACTGCGCCGTCTCCTGCCCATCCGCTTGCCATTATTTAACCCCTTTTTCACGATTTCACTCCTTTAAATCTACAACAGATTGACGTTTTTGCCGCAGAACTCACCGATATCTGTGATTGGCTGCCAGCCGGACGCGCAAGCTGGCAATAAGCTAAAGGTCACGCTTAGCGATCTGTTTCACCCTGCTATCACATTACTGCAACGTATCGATAGCGGAGAGCCAAGCGAATGACAACACATCATCAACATTACATTAATGGCGAGTTTGTCGCCCATCAGGGTGACCAGTGGATTGAGGTCATCAATCCGGCCACTGAAGCGTTGCTGTCACGCATTCCCCAGGGCAGCCGTCAGGATGCCAGCCTTGCGATCAATGCCGCCGAAGCTGCTCAGCCAGCGTGGGAAGCGTTGCCTGCGGTTGAACGCGGTGTCTGGCTGCACAAAATCGCCAGCGCCATCCGCGACCGCGAGCCTGAACTGACGGCGACCATCGTGGCGGAAGGCGGCAAAACCCAGGGCCTGGCGAAGACGGAAGTGCTGTTCACCGCCGACTATCTCGATTATATGGCGGAGTGGGCACGGCGTTATGAAGGCGAGATCATCAACAGCGACCGGCCTAACGAAAACATCTTCCTGTTTAAAAAAGCGATTGGCGTCACCACCGGAATTTTACCGTGGAACTTTCCCTTTTTCCTGATCGCCCGCAAAGCAGCGCCTGCCCTGATCACCGGTAACACGATTGTGATTAAACCCAGCGAGCTGACGCCGAACAATGCCGCACTGTTTGCCAGGATTATCCAGACGCTGGGTCTGCCAGCTGGCGTCATTAACATTGTCTATGGTCTGGGGCCGGAAGTGGGACAGGAACTGGCGGCCAATCCAAAGGTCGGGCTGGTGAGTCTGACGGGCAGCGTCGGCGCAGGTATCGCCACCATGGAAGCCGCGGCTAAAAATGTGACCAAAGTGTCGCTGGAACTGGGCGGCAAAGCGCCCGCCATCGTGATGGAGGATGCCGACCTGGATCTGGCGGTGCGATCCATAATCAGTTCACGCGTGATCAACAGCGGCCAGGTCTGTAACTGCGTGGAGCGCGTCTATGTGCAGGAAGGCATTTACGATCGGTTTATCAGCGCAATGACTACCGCGTTTAAGCAGGTGACGTTTGGCGATCCCGCCGAACGCAGTGATATCGATATGGGACCGCTGATTAATGCCGCCGCACGGGATCGGGTCGAGCAGAAAGTGGCCGATGCCGTTGCCGCAGGTGCAAAAGTCGTTCTGGGCGGCAGGCGCGCCGGAGAGAGAGGCTTCTTCTTCCAGCCTACGCTGCTGACCGATGTGCGTCAGAATATGGCGATTATGCAAGAGGAGATTTTTGGCCCGGTGCTGCCGGTGATGACCTTTAAAACGCTGGATGAGGCGATTGCGCTGGCTAACGACTGCGAGTATGGATTGACCTCATCAATTTATACCCGGAATCTCAATACCACGATGATCGCGCTGCGCAAGCTGAAGTTTGGCGAGACCTATGTGAACCGTGAGAACTTCGAAGCGATGCAGGGCTTTCACGCCGGATGGCGTAAGTCGGGTGTCGGCGGAGCCGATGGAAAACATGGTCTGGAGGAGTATCTGCAGACCCATGTTGCCTATCTGCAGTTCAGTTAAGCGCAGGCTCGATTTTCAGACCTGACAGATTAGTGACAAGACTGAATCAGTGTGAATCTGGCAGCACCCCATAGGCTCAACATGCAGGGAACACGGTCAGAGGAGGAAAGCGTCCCGCGCCAGGACGGTGCGGGCCGAGCATGCCAGGGATGGCGGCTTTTGCGACTTTCCGATCTGACCGTGTTTTCTGCGCAGGCTCGATCTCACCACAGAACGTTCCTGGCTCTGCTATGCCACCCGCTTACTGCAACGCAGCAGCGCGATACCGCTCAGCACTGCCACTGCCATGAGGTAGTAGCCTGGTGCCAGACTGCTGCCGGTGGCGGCAATCAGCATGCTGCAAATCAGCGGCGCAAATCCGCCGAATACCGTCACGGCCACGTTGTAACTGATCGCCATTCCGCTGGCGCGGGTAGTCGCCGGGAAGAGATCGGCCATCACCGATGGCACCGTCGAGAAGTAGATCGACTTCAGCAGCGCCATCCAGGCCACCAGCAGGATCAGCGTGGTGGGCGTGGTGTGATCGACCATCCATTTAAACGCGGGATAGATAGTGACCACCAGCAACAGCAGCGATCCCCACATCAGCGGCAACCGCCCAATCCGCTCCGCCCACAATCCCATGATGGGCGTCACCACCGTCAGTATAATTCCCGCTATCAGCGTGGCAGTGAAGGCGACCGATCCCTGAAGGTGCAGCGTTTTAGTGGCGTAGGTCGGGATGTAGTTGAGCATGTAGTTGACTGCGGTCGAAATCACCATCACGCCAATCGCCAGCGTGATCAGCGCTTTCTGCCGCCCGAACAGCGTTTTCAGCGGTGCGGCTTCCTTTTCCTGCGACGCAAAGCTGGCGGGTTCCTGCACATGACGGCGGATGTAGATCCCCAGTGGCCCAATCAGCAAGCCGAAAGCAAACGGGATGCGCCAGCCCCACGCCTGAATCTCACTTTCGCTCAGCCACTGTGTCAGCCCCAGTCCGAAAGCCGATGCCATCAGCGTACTGGCACCCTGGGTGGCGAACTGCCAGCTGGCGATGAACGCTTTGCGCTCGGGAAAATGCTCCACCAGAAAGGCGGTCGAACTGCCAAATTCACCGCCGGCAGAAAAGCCCTGTATCAGCCGCGCCAGAATAATCAGCAGCGGCGCAGCCAGACCGATAGTGGCGTAACCCGGCATAAACGTAATGATCGCCCCGCCCAGCATCATCAGATTAATCGACAGCAGCAGCGCCTTTTTGCGGCCATGCCGGTCGGCATAGTTGCCCAGGACGATGGCTCCCAGCGGACGGATCAGAAAGGAGATACCGAAGCTGCCGAAGGTCAGCAGCAGCGACACCGACGGATCGCTGACCGGAAAGAAAACGTGGGCGATGTAGCTGGCGAAAAAGCCATAAACCGCAATGTCGAACCACTCCAGCGCGTTCCCGATGCAGGTGGCGAACAGCGTTTTGTGCAGGCTCGGTTTCACCTGCGGGGCACTTTGCGCGATGCTGCTCATTGTTCACCTCTCCGCCACTGATGGTGGCGCGTCATCAGCTGTTCGCCCTCTTCGCCCAGTTGCCAGAACAGCCGAGTCATAATCGCCAGGCCTTCGCGTGCAATTGAGGTGAGCATATGTTCGTTAACGCCGTGCTGGCCGCAGGCGGGATAAGAATGTGGCACCCATAGCGTCGGCAGTCCCAGGATATCGGCGAAGACCTCATTGGGCAGTGAACCGCCGAGATTAGGCAGCAGCGCCGGTTTTTTGCCGCTGCTGCGGGCCAGCGTATCCAGCGCCCAGTCCACCAGCGGATCCTGCGGATCAAGCCGCGTCGCCGGTGAGCCGCGCAGAAACTCCACGCTGACGTTATCAAAGCCATGCTGATGCAGGTGACGTTCGACATGCAGCACCAGATTTTCCCAGTCGGTGCCGACTACAAAACGCAGCTGACACACCGCCGTAGCGCTGCCCGGAATAGCGTTCATGGGTCGTGCCGGATTACCGGTTTCAAAGGCCAGCACCTCCAGGGTGTTCCAGCCGTAAAGACGCTCGGCAGGGGTCAGGCCAGGCTCACCCCAGCCTTCCGCCAGCGCCGGGTCGCCTGGCATGCCGCCCACATCAATATCACTGAGAATGGCGCGCACGGCATCGGTCAGGGAGTCTGGTTTCAGCGCGGCAACCTGTAATACGCCCTGCGCATTCACCAGGCAGGCGATCGCACTGGCCAGTTGAGTACCAGGATTGCTCAGCAGTCCGCCCCAGTTGCCGGAGTGGTAGGCGTTGTCACGCGCCTGAATAGTCAGACGAAAGTTCGCCGCTCCACGTGAACCCAGAAACAGTGTTGGCCGCAGCGCATTGAGGCGTGGGCCATCCGAGGCGATAAAAAGATCGGCCTTTAACAGCGCCTGCTGTTGCTGGCAGATCTCAGCCAGCCCTGGCGAGCTGATCTCTTCGCCCATTTCGAACAGGATTTTGCAGTTGAAGCCCAGCGCGCCGCCGCGTGCCTGCCACACCTGCTCCAGCGCCGCGAGATTCACGCAGTGCTGGCCTTTGTTATCCGCGCTGCCACGTCCATACAGGCGATCGCCTTCGGCTGTGAGTTGCCACGGCGATAGCCCTTCACGCCAGTTTTCATCGTCACCAAACACTACATCGCCGTGGCCATAGCAGAGCAGCGTGGGTTTAGACGGATCTTCGATACGGGTGGCGATCAGAAACGGCGGGCTGCCGGGCTGCGGATTGTCAAACGGGTGTAGCGTGAATCCCATCGCCGCCAGCTGCGGACCAATTTCCTGCTGCAGATAGTGGTCCAGCTCTGTCCGTCTGCTGGCGTGCTGGCTTTCGGTCACGCAGGCGACGCGCCGTGCCAGCAGTTGCTGAAACTCACCGCCATCGAAATAGTGCATCGCCTGGTCAACTGCCTGTTGCTCTGTCATGTTTGCCCTGTCTGTTATTTTTATCGTGCTTTATCTTTGACAAACTTCTCTCTTTGCCACAATTATCAATTTATCGAGTGGTCTTTGCTTTTAAAGCAAGGCTTTGCTGCCCTTTTATGATGCGTTTTGTTGGAGTGACCATGTTAAGCAGCGAGATACGCTATTTCCTGGCGGTCGTCGAGAGCGGTTCGCTGAGCGCCGCCAGTGAGAAACTGTTTGTGGCGGTGTCGGCGATCAGCCGTCAGATTCAGCGGCTGGAAGCGCAGGTCGGTGTTCCGCTGTTTGAACGGCATGCACGCGGCATGGTGCTGAATGAGGCGGGGGAAATTTTTGCGCATCACGTGCGTAAAAGTCAGCTTGATATGGAATATGCGCTGGCGGAGATTAAGGGCCTGAAAGCGGTACGCCGCAGCCTGATCCGTATCGCCTGCACGGATGGCATGGCGTTCAGTCTGTTACCTGGCCTGCTGGCGGCGTTTCGACTGGCAAATCCTGGCGCACTGTTTGCGATTAACGTGACGCATTCTCAGGGCGTGGCGGCATGCGTCAGGGCGGGTGAATGCGATGTGGCGCTGCAGTTCAGTCTGCAACCGGAGCGCAGCGTCGAGGTACTCGGCTCGTGGCCTGCCCCGGTTTTACTGGCGATGCATCAGTCACATCCGCTGGCGTCACGCGAGGTGACGCTGGGCGATTTGCATCGCTGGCCGCTGGCGCTGCCGGGCCATCACACCACCGTGCGGCAGCTGTTTGATCTCTCCTGTCAGATGAATGACTGCGTGGTTGAACCGGTATTGACCTGCGACTATTTCGCCACGCTCTATCACTTTTTGCTGCATACGCCACAGGCGGTGACCATCTGCAGCGCATTTACCCTGCTGTTTGAGCGCGAGTCCCAGAATCTGGTGTTGCGATCGCTGGGGGTGGATCAGTTGAGTCAGCGGACGTTGCAGCTTCAGACGGTGTCGGGTCGTCAGCGCAATGCGGCTCTGACGCTGTTTCTGGAGTTTTTGCAGCAGCGGCTGACGGAGATGGATCAGCAGGTGAGGATGGGATAAGGATTACAGGGTTGTGAATAACCAGGCCGGTTCCGGATGGCTATGGGATTGAGGTGGCGAAGGGAACACGACCCGATCGGAAAGTCGCAAAAGCCGCCATCCATGGCATGCTCGGCCCGCACCGTCCCTGGTGCGGGACGCTTTCCTCTTCGGATCATGTTCCCTTCGCGTTGAGCTTATTTATCGCTGTCAGATTTATCCTGACTTTGGTGCATAAGCAGAGACTAACTACGGAGTAGGCCTCTGGGTTTGTGGCAATCGCTTACTGCTTAATATCCACCTGATAGAAGATATGCTTGCCGAACGGATCGACCTGATAACCGCTGACCGATTTGCGCACCGGTTCAAAGATGGTGGAGTGCGCAATCATCACCGCAGGCATCTGGTCATGCATCATCTGCTGCGCCTGCAGATAGAGCGCAGTACGTTTGCCCTGATCCGGCTCGGCGCGGGCTTCGGTAATTAACTTCTCAAACGGCTGATAGCACCATTTTGATGAGTTAGAACCGCCTTGCGCAGAGGTGCAGCTGTAAAGCGGGCCAAAGAAGTTATCCGGATCGCCGGTCGCGGTGGTCCAGCCCATCAGCGCCGCCTGATGCTCGCCGCTGCGCACGCGTTTCAGGTATTCGCCCCACTCATAACTGACGATACTGGCTTTGATGCCGACTTTGGCCCAGTCCGACTGAATCATCTCCGCCATGCGGCGTGCATTCGGGTTGTAAGGCCGCTGAACCGGCATCGCCCAGAGCGCAATCTCGGTGCCGGGTTTCACACCCGCCTGTTGCAGCAACGCTTTGGCTTTTTCTGGATCGTAGTCGTAATCTTTCAGATCTTTGTCAGCACTCCAGACGCCAGGCGGCAGGATATTTTTCGCGACCGTGCCGGTACCTTTAAATATCGCCTCGATGATCGCCGGTTTGTTTATCGCCATCGCCAGCGCCTGCCGCACTTTAACGTTATCGGTTGGCGCTTTAGTGGTGTTAAACGCCAGGAAGCCGGTGTTCAGACCCGCCTTCTGTTCCAGGGTGATATCCGGGTTGGCGCGCATCTTGTCGAGATCGGCGGGGTTCGGGAATGGCATCACCTGACACTCGTTCTTCTCCAGCTTGGCGTAACGCACCGAAGCATCCGGCGTAATGCTGAACACCAGTCGATCCAGCTTCGCCTTGCCCTGCCAGTAGTCCGGGAAGGCTTTGTAGAGGATGCGGGAATCTTTCTGGTACTGCACCAGCTCAAACGGACCGGTGCCGATCGGGTTCATATCGACCTTCTCCGGCGTCCCCGCTTTCAGCATGGCGTCGGCATATTCTGCTGAGTGAATCGAGGCGAAATACCAGGCGAGGTCGGCAAGGAACGGCGCTTCCGGATGGGCGAGCGTAAAGCGCACGGTATGGTCATCCACCCGGTCGATGCTTTTAATCAGCGTGGAAAGCTCGAGACTTTCAAAGTTGGAATAGGTGCCGCCAGAGACATTGTGGTAGGGATTTTTCGGGTCCATCTGGCGCATAAACGAGAAGATCACATCATCGGCATTGAAGTCGCGGCTGGGTCTGAACTGTTTGTTGCTCTGGAACTTCACATTTTTGCGCAGATGGAAGGTGTAGACGGTGCCATCCGGGCTGATCTCCCAGCTTTCTGCCAGGCTGGGCACCAGATTGGTGGTGCCGGGCGTGAAGTCCACCAGCCGGTTGAAGACCGGCACTGCGCTGGCGTCAACACTGGTTCCCGAGGTATAGAGCTGAGGGTTAAAATTCTCTGGCGATCCCTCAGAACAGTAGACCAGCGTTTTGGCGTTAACGCTGCCAGCCAGCGCTATCCCAGCCGTAACAAGCGCTAAGGTGGCTATCTTGATTTTCATTATCATCCTCGCTTTGTATTGACTTCCGGTGATCACAATATCTAAATGAATCATTCAGATGCTTCATTGATAGCACGATTCGGCACCATAGCGAACCCCGCCCGTGACTGACTAATAAGGAATAGTGATGACAGACAAACTTGAGTCGCAACTCACCGAACGATTTTTCCGTTACCTCGCCGTCAGCAGTCAGAGCGATGCCAAGTCTACGACTCTGCCTAGTACGCCGAACCAGCACGCCATGGCGGAACTGCTGGCGGACGAGCTGCGGGCGCTGGGGCTGGACGAGGTGGTGATTGATGAACATGCTACGGTGACGGCGGTTAAACGGGGCAACCGTCCAGACGCTCCGCGCATCGGGTTTATCACGCACATCGATACCGTTGACGTGGGCTTATCGCCCGATATCCACCCGCAGATCCTCACCTGGCAGGGTGACGATCTCTGTCTGAATACAGAGCAGGATATCTGGCTGCGCCGCGATGAACATCCGGAGATCGCGCCCTACGTCGGCCAGCAGGTGATCTTCAGCGACGGCACCAGCGTGCTGGGCGCAGACAATAAAGCGGCGGTCACCGTGGTGATGACGCTGATGGCGAACCTCAAAGGCGACCATGGCGATATCGTGGTAGCGTTTGTGCCGGACGAAGAGATTGGCCTGCGCGGGGCGAAAGCGCTGGATCTGGACACGCGGTTTAATGTCGATTTTGCCTGGACCATCGACTGCTGCGAACTGGGCGAAGTGGTTTACGAGAACTTTAATGGAGCCGCGGCTGAGATTGTGTTTACCGGCGTTCCGGCACACCCGATGTCGGGCAAAGGCGTGCTGGTCAATCCGCTGCTGATGGCCCATGACTACATCAGTCTGTTTGATCGTCAGCAGACACCGGAGCACACCGAAGGTCGTGAAGGCTATATCTGGTTTAATGAGATTCAGGCCAACGCCAGCAAGGCGACGCTGAAGGCCTCCATTCGTGATTTTGATCTCACCAGCTTCGCGACACGTAAGCAACAGTTGCAGCAGGCGGCAGAGGAACTGGCGGCGCGTTATCCAACCGGCGAGGTCAGCATTACGATCAGCGATATCTACAGCAATATCAGCAATGCACTGGGTGAGGATCGCCGGGCAATAGATCTGATCTTCAGCGCCTTTGCCGCGCTGGAGATTGAGCCGAAAGTAATTCCGATGCGGGGAGGCACGGACGGTGCCGCGCTGTCAGCCAAAGGCCTGCTGACGCCGAACTTCTTTACCGGCGCGCATAACTTCCATTCACGTTTCGAGTTTCTGCCAGTCACATCGTTTGTGAAGTCCTATCAGGTGGCAGAAAAGCTCTGTTATCTGGCTGCGGGTTAAGCGGAGAAATCGGGCGCAGAACGCGCCCGATTGCTGTTATGGCTTCGCGCTGACATCAATACCCGGGAAGTATTTTTCAGCCAGCTTTTTGAGGGTGCCATCGCCCTGCACTTTGGCGATTGCCGCGTCCAGTGACTGCTTCAGCGGCGCGTCATCTTTACGCAGGCCGTAGCCGATGCCTGAACCCAGAATCGCATCATCTTCGACGGGCTTGCCCACAAAACCAAATCCTTTGCCCTGCGGCTTATCGAGGAAGCCCGACTGACCGGCAGCGGACATCACCAGCGTGCCATCAAGGCGGCCCGCGACCATGTCGTTATAAACCTGGTTCTGATCCTGATACGACGTCACCGTTACGCCCTGGGTTTCCCAGTGCTTCTTCGCATAGGTTTCCTGAATCGATCCCTGCAATACACCAATGCTTTTGCCTTTCAGACCTTCGGCGGTCGGAGACAGATTTTCGCCCTTTTTCGCCACTAACATGGTCGGAATACGGTAGATCGGCTGCGTAAACGCGATGCTTTTGGCGCGCGCTTCGGTGATATTCATCGCCGAGTTAATGGCGTCGAACTTTTTCGCCTGCAGTGCCGGGATCAGCGCATCAAAGCTGCTCTCAACCCAGTGGCAGCTGAAGTTGCCTGCCTTACAGATGGCATTGCCCAGCTCAATATCAAAGCCTTCCAGCTCACCCTTAGCGTTGCGGCTTTCAAACGGCGGATATTGTGACTCCACGCCGTAACGCAAATCCTGAGCCAGTGCCTGTACCGTGGTCATCATGCCCAGAGCGAGAAAAAGCGCGTTCAGTTTTTTCATTATTTAATTACCCCGAAAAGTCCTGGTTACCTGTTCCCCGTACTGAATCACGCTCGCGTGATTCAGTGAGAAAAAGCACAAAGCGCAGCCGCGCCAGCCTCTAGTGTCGCCTCGTCTTTCGCAAAAGAGAGACGAATCAGTTTGTTGTCAGTGCCATCCATATAAAACGCCGACAGCGGTATGGTTGCCACACCGTAATCGACGATAAGACGTTTTACCATCTCACTGTCCGGTTCGTCACTGAAATGTCCATAGCTGGCGAGCATAAAGAACGAACCGGCGCTCGGCAGCAGCCGGAACGGCGAGTTCTGCATCAGGTCGATTAGCCGATCGCGCTTCTGCTGATAGAAAGCGTTGAGCGACAGATAGTTTTCCGGCGTTTGCAGATAGTGTGCGAATCCCACCTGCATCGGCGTGTCGGCGGCGTACATCATAAACTGATGCACTTTCACCAGCTCGGTCATTAGCTCCGCCGGTGCCAGACAGTATCCGACCCGCCAGCCGGTGACGTGGAAGGTTTTACCAAATGAGGAGACGATGACGCTGCGTGCGGCCAGCTCCGGATGCGTCGCCATGCCGCAGTGCGGGCAACCATCAAACAGAATATGTTCATAAACCTCATCGGAGAGCACCACGATATCGGTGTTGCGAATCAGAGCCGCCAGCTGGTTGAGATCGTCGCGGGTCAGTACCTGCGCGCTGGGGTTGTGCGGCGTATTGATAATGATCATCCGGGTGCGCGGCGTGATCGCCGCCCGCAGTTGATCCCAGTCGATAGCAAACGACGGCACCTGCAGCTTCAGGCCTATCGGCGTACCACCCTGTAACCGCACCACCGGCGCATAACTGTCAAACGCCGGTTCAAAGAAGATCACCTCATCGCCCTGATGAACCAGCGCGGTAATCGCCATATAGAGTCCCTGGCTGGCGCTACCGGTGATCAGCACTTCACTCGCGGCATCATATTTCTGTCCATAGAGCGTCTGCACTTTGCCAGCGAGTGCCTCGCGTAAGGCGGGCAGGCCCATCATCGCGGCATACTGATTGTGCCCCTCCTGCATGGCACGGCTGACTGAGTCGACCAGCGCCGGATCGCAGGGGAAACTGGGCGCGCCCTGCGACAGGTTAATCGCCTGATGCTGCGCCGAAAGCTGGCCGATGACGCTAAAGATAGTGGTGCCGACGTCCGGCAATTTTGAGTGGATAGCGACAGGCGTTTTCAGGGACATATATTCTCCGTCAGGTGCATAACTGGTCAGATGCGATACATCGTTATTCAACGGGCTGCGGCTTGAGTCGGCAAGCGAAATGTCGTCATAATAGCCATGACAAAATTGCATAGCTGAGGTCCACCGTGTCACGCTCATCGCTGCCGCTCAATGCCATTCACGCCTTTCTGGTGACGGCCCGTCACCTTAATCTGACCCATGCTGCCCGCGAACTCTGCCTGACGCAGGGTGCTGTCAGTCGTAAGATTGCCGCACTGGAGCAGTGGCTGGGCGTGACGCTGTTTGACCGCCATGCGCGCGGGCTGCGACTGACCCCGCAGGGTGCCGCGCTGCTGCCTGAACTCAGCCAGGGCTTTGAGCTGATGGTTCAGGCCAGCGAAAAGGTCCGTCGCAGTCAGGTCAGCCTTCGCCTGAAAGCGCCGACCTGTGCCATGCGCTGGCTGGTGCCGCGGCTGATGGCGCTGGAGCTTCACCGCCCTGAACTGCATGTGGCCCTGACCACCACCCTGGATCACGCGGCGCAGCTTGAAAACTTTGATGCGGCGATTGTCTACGGCAAGCCGCATCCTGACGGGATTTGCCTGTTCAGCGAATCGCTGACGCCGGTAATAGCGGCTGGTCAGCCCTGCCCGGAGACGACGGCGGCGCTGGCCGCAATGACCTTTTTGCATCCCACGTCAGACACGCGTGACTGGCAGTGCTGGTTACAGGCGCAGCAGCTAACGCTCAGCATGAAGCGAAACCAGCATTTTGCCACGATGGATTTAGCGATCAGTGCAGCGATTCAGGGGTATGGCGTGGCGATTGCCGACAGCAACCTGGTGGAGAGTGACATCGCCAGCGGCAGGCTGATTAAGCCGTTCGCTGGCGAGGTTAAAACCGGAGCCGTTTACAGTTTACTGCAGCGGCCCGCGCAGGATGCGCCACCGTTCCTCGCGGAGCTAGTGGCGTGGCTCTGCAGGGATCAGAACGTCACCCAGTCGCCATTATCAGCAGGTTTCGCCTGAGGCGCACTCAGCGCAGGAGCTTTTGGCGCAGCCGGTGTATTGCTGACGGAAGGTGAAACCGGACGGTTGCTGGAAAGGCGGAACTTCGACACAGAGGCCTGCAGCGCTTCAGTCTGCAGCGCCAGCGCACTCGCGGCGGCGGAGACCTCCTCAACCAGTGAGGCGTTCTGCTGCGTCACGCTGTCCATCTCGGTAACTGCGGTGCCCACCTGAGAAATACCCTTGCTCTGCTCTTCCGACGCAGAAGCGATCTGTTTCATAATCGCGTCCACATCCTGCACCGACTTCAGAATATTATTCATGGTGCCGCCCGTCGTGCTGACCAGCTCCGCGCCTTTTCCTACACGCTGCACCGAGTCTTCAATCAGCGTCGCGATCTCTTTGGCGGCGTTAGCGCTGCGCTGTGCCAGATTACGTACTTCAGATGCCACGACCGCAAAACCACGACCCTGTTCGCCGGCACGTGCCGCTTCGACCGCGGCGTTCAGCGCCAGAATATTGGTCTGGAAGGCGATGCCGTTAATCACGTTGGTAATCTCAGCAATCTTCTTCGAACTGCCAGAGATGCCATCCATGGTGCTGACCACTTCACTCACCAGCTGACCGCCACGTTGTGCCGTGGTGGTGGCGGTTTCTGCCAGCAGGCTGGCCTGGCGGGCGTTATCGGCGTTGAATTTCACCGTAGCCGTCAACTGCTCCATGCTGGCTGCCGTCTGCTCCAGCGCAGCGGCCTGCTCTTCGGTACGTGAAGAGAGGTCATTATTACCGGCAGAAATCTCAGCAGCACCGCGCGAGATATTCTCGGTCCCGCTGCGAATGGCGCTGACCGCTTCACGCAGACTATCCTGCATGGCGCTCAGCAGCGGCACCAGTTTACCGACACAGTTGCGACCAAAATCGGCTACCGGCTGGCTGAGATCGCCTGTCGCGATTACTGCAAAGTGGGTACGAATACTTTCCAGCGGACGGACCAGCATCGCCACCAGATAGCGGTCGGTAAACAGCAGAATCAGCAGGCCAATAATCACCGTGATGGTAATAATCGTCTTGGTCATCGCGGTGAGGTGGTCGACTTCAACCCGGGTTTTGTCCAGCTTTTCGGCTGCGCCCTGGTTAAACTTCTCTGCGCTGATGCCAAAGGCACGACTGAGCGGCGGGGTGACATTGTTCGCCTGCTGGCGATATGCGTCCGGTGAGGCCTGACGGGCCAGTTGCAGTTGTGGCGTCACGCCCTCATCAAGCAGCTTTTGCCAGCTCTGAATGACGCCATCGACGACGTCCGGATTCATCGGACCGGGAGCCAGTTGTTTAAAGCGCGCCAGTTGCTGAGTCATGCTATCCAGCGCCTGCTGCACAGGAGCATAGGCCTCATCGGTCAGCGTTTTACCCGCGGCTTTGCCTTCCATCACGCGGGACAGGCGCGTGATGACGCGAAAATATTGATCGTTGCCTTTGCTCAGCACCGTCATTTGCTCAACCAGATGACGGTCAACGTCATTGCCTTCGCTGAGCGCACCAAGCGAGTGGATGCTGTACAGCCCGACGCCGCTCCACAGTAAACAGAACAGCCCCAGAATCGTGAGCATCACTGCGCGAATGGTAAAATTTTTGAGCATTCCCATACCAAAATCCTATACACGTTGACCCGCAAGCGTCGGGCATAGGAGATTTATCGGCATGAGATAGTGAAAATGTAACTGTTTTGTTACCTGATTTTTTACAGCGTCCTCATGCATGCGTTTAGAGAAATTTTTATAATTTCAATAAGTTAAACTTTAAAAAGCAGAAAAATTCCATTCACGCAGTTTAATGGTTAGCAGGTTAACTATCACCACTGCCCTATAGCCGGACCATACGCGTCATCAACAGCCTGAAAAGCCGCATGCGGGCGCGCATAAAGTTTCGTTTCAGAACCAGTCCGTTTTTATGCTCATCCCCAAGTGACATTGTCACGTCATTGCCGGGATGCCAGGCTGGCCAGATAACCTCGCCTTCAAGCTGATGCTTATATTCCGTAGCGTCACGGGCGAAAGTAAACCAGTATTCGCTGACACGGGCCGCAAAAGCGCGATCGGCTTCACTGAATGGCCGCGCTTCATTGGGATCCGGCATCTGACTCAGGGTGTTCAGGACATAAGGCACTTCGTTGCCGTGCCAGGTGCCATGAGGATAAAGATCGCGAGCATGTTCAGAAACATAATCGAACCAGTAGCGCCAGCCCGGCATACCGGCATTGTGCTGCGCCCGCATCACCAGCCACGGCACCAGGCTGAAGGCCATATCACGCGCCACGGCACGTCCCAGCAACTGATCGTCATGGATGTCATACATCCATTTCAGCGTCCGATAGGTGAGCCGGTTTTTATCACGCAGCTGATGCAATACCGCGGTGGCATCCACACCAAAATATTCCAGCACGCTGGCTTCATCACTGTTACTGCCCGCCATCAGCGGCAGACGGTGCTGTTTGCCAGCCATGAAGGTTTTCAGCATCGGCTCGGGCAGAACGGCATCACCGGCAATCGGCACCGGCGGGATCGCCAGTTGCCCCTCAAGCGGCCAGAAGGCATCGGCGGGCAGTGCGCGCAGGTCATCCGCGCTGGCATCGGGCGGCAGGCCGAAATGGCGCGCCACTGCCAAGCCATGCTGACGCGCTTTTTTCAGCGGCGTATCCGGCAGGCTATAGGCGCTTTGCACGATCCCTTTGTGGAACAGCCCTTCTGCCAGCGGCGAACAGCAAAGCGAGAGCACGCTGCGCGCACCAGAGGATTCACCGAAAAGTGTCACATTACGGCGGTCGCCGCCAAAAGCTGGAATGTTGCGCTGCACCCACTGCAGTGCGGCAATCTGATCGAGCAGGCCAAAATTATTTACCGTACCCGCAGCAGGGTATTCTGCATCCAGCGCAGGATGGGAGAAGAAACCGAGGTGACCCAGACGGTAGTTCAGCGTAACCACCACCGCACCACGTGAAGCCAGCGGCTTGCCGTTGTACGGAGCCAGCCCGCCAGCACCGATGGTGAAGCCTCCACCGTGCAGCCACACCATTACGGGCAACGGCTTTGACGGCGCAACATCGGGTGTCCAGACATTCAGGTAGAGGCAATCTTCACTAAACTCACCGGGATCGCCACCGCCCACCGCCTGACAGTATGTGCGATTTTGCCAGCCGGCAGCCCCAAATGCGGTGGCATCGCGCATCTGCTGCCAGGGCGTGACCGGCTGTGGCGGACGCCAGCGCAGTGCGCCAACCGGAGCCGCCGCATAAGGTATGCCTTTGAATACGAAAAGGTCATCGTCCATGCATCCACGCAACTCCCCCTCGGCCGTCATGATCCTCAGACCTGTTTCGTTTTTCATTCCTGTTTCCCTGTTCAGACGTTCCTCCATTATTTGCAGGCCCGCCACCATTGTCCAGGTACGGAGGGTATTTGCAGAATATGCCGAAGCGTCAGAGATGGGCATGAACATGCTCGTCAACAGGTTCAGAGCGCCAGTCTCAGCCAGGGTTAAGCATTGTTTATCTTTTTGCTCAGGGTGAATACCGTGCCACTCCGCCTGTAAGCGGTGTCCGGCTTTGATTCTGTGCTGTTTTTTACACAGCTAAGAAGTCAGCTCGCTAACTGTTTAAGATACTCACGCCGCGAAACCTGCGCTGGCCGGTAAAGCGTAATTTTTCTTCAATAAGATCAGCCTGTTTCCCTTATTGCTCCGCGTCAGGACCAGGGTTTTAAAAACCGCCTTAGTGAAGGTGGTGCGGGCAACGGAGAAGTTGCCCGGCGATAATATCAGGCCGTCTGTATTCCGCACTGCGCCAGCGAGCGCTGCTGGCGCTCTTCGTACAATGCCATCTCATCCAGTACCGCACAGCCCAGCGCCGCTTCAAACGCCTGCCGGCTCGCCTGTCCCGCCGAACGGACCTGCGCCCGATCGCCGAGGTTGGACTGAAAAATCCCTGCCGCGCTGACGGGCAGAAAATCCTCATAGACGATCGGGTCTGCCAGCACACGTCCCTGTCTGATCAGATCCTCCAGCGCTTCACCCTTGTCCGGCGGTGTCGCGACGCCCTTTTCACTCAGGCGATAGTGGAACCAGGCCAGCCCCTGCTGGCGTAGTGTGGTCTCGTCGTCGGGGAAGTCACGGAAAATGGCCGCCAGATGCTGCTGATGCTGCTGATTGTCCTGACCACTGCCCGCCTCGCTGAGCAGTCGATCGTAGAGCGCACGCCCTGCAAGCGTCAGCGCCGCGCCGCGCTGCTCAATTTCACCGAAGCGCGCTGTGTGGGTGCCCTGATGCCCGTCCTTAAAGATGATCGGCTCCTCCAGCGCTTTGAAACTGGTCTGGCGCAGCAGAATCGGCACCTGACGACGCGGCGGCCCCTCGATCAGCGTTTTCGGATCGATGCCGCGCGACGGCATCAGTTGCTGGACGCGGTCGATATCGAGCGTACGCGGGGTGAGATGGTTGATGTGGCAGCCGGGAAAGCAGACGACATCTGCGATCAAGCGATGCTGCTGGTTCAGGGCCTGATAGGTCTGACTGTCCACGCTGCTGTGGGCGTGCCAGCGGAAGGTTTCCAGTGCTTCGGTAACAAATTCGGTAGCCTGAGCGTCAGTTAATCCGCCCTGCTGCTCATGTAGCTGCAGCAGCGCCCGGCAACGGGAAGTGAAAATGTCGCGTGCGGCCAGGATCTCAGCCGCCTTTTCACGCAGCGCGGGATCGTCGATCAGTTCAGGACGTAATAGCGAGGTAAAGACCCGGAAAGGATTACGCCGCAGCGCCGCATCGGTGACTGGCCGGAACGCCGTGGAGTGCACCGGCACACCCGCCTGAGAGAGATCGTAATAGCCTACCGGGGACATCCCCATCACCGCAAACAGCTGCCGCAGCGTAGTTAATTCGTCTGCCGTGCCAACGCGGATTGCGCCGTGACGTTCAAGGCTGAGCCGGCTAATTTCATCCGCGGCGGTGAGACGATCTTTGAGCGCGATATCGGCTTCCAGCGTGCGCTCGTTGACGGTGGCGACCAGCTGCATCAGCGTGCCATATTGCGGCACCTCCTGCTGATACATCGCTGACATCGCCTGAGAGAAACGGGTGCGGATGAGATCCGCACTGAGAAACTTGTCCATCTTATCCACCTGACACCATGAGCGTTGCTGCTAATGTAATGCAACGCGCTGGCCTCAGTGGAAAAAATCACGAATCTGTGATCGGCTTAAAGCCGTAGCGGTTTTTTAACAGCAGCATCAGGGTGGTGATCACAGCCGGTATCGCCAGCAGCAGAAAAATAACGCTGAAAGACCAGCCGAGTGACATCATCTCTGCCCCCACGAAGGCGCTCAGAATTGCGCCGATGCGACCCACGCCATGCATCCAGCTGGAGCCCGTGGCGCGTGCGTGAGTAGGATAGTAGCTGGCAGATAAGGCATTCATGCCGGTATTGGCACCGTTAAAACAGAAGCCGCTGCAAAAGGCGATCGCGCTCATCATGCCTACTTCGGCGGGCGAGAAGCCAAGTGCCACAATAAACAGTCCGCCGCAGCCGTAGATCGCGGCCAGCGCCAGGTTGGCGTTGAAGCGATCCATCATCCAGCCCGCAAAGAGTGAGCCCAGCGTTCCGCCTGCCTGATACATGGCGGTGATTATCGCCGCTTCGGTGACCGACATGCCCAGGGTATTCACCAGAGATGGCAGCCAGCTGCCAATCAGGTAGACCATGAACAGCCCCATGAAATAGCCGCCCCACAGCATTGTGCTGCCAAACAGATAGCGGCGCGACAGCACCGTGCTAATCGCGCCGCCTGCGGGTAATGTCGCTTCAGGCGCGTGAAATGCACAATCGGGCGCGGTTTTGCCCGGCATCATCCGTTCGAGGATAGCGTGAATGCGGGCAGCGGGTGCGCCACGACTGATAAGAAACCGCACTGACTCCGGCAGGCCACGGATTAAAAAGGGCAACACCAGCAGCGGCAGAATGCCGCCCAGCAGCAACACCGAGTGCCAGTTATAGCGTGGTAACAGCCAGGACGCGGCAAATCCGCCGCTGGCGGCACCAAAGGTAAAGCCACAGAACACGACAGTAATAATGAAAGCCCGTCTCCGCTCAGGCGCATATTCCGCCACCAGCGTGCCGACGTTGGGCATTGCCGCACCGAGTCCCAGACCGGTCAGGAAGCGGAACAGCATCATCTGTTCGATGTTCTGAGACAGCGCTGTTGCCAGTGTCCAGAGACCAAAAAAGAAAACGCTGAGGATAATCATCATGCGACGGCCATAGCGGTCAGCCAGCGGCCCCGCCACCATGGCACCCAGCGCCAGCCCGATCAATGCTGCGCTGATGACGACCCCGAGCTGGTGATTGGTTACGCCCCATGCAGCTTTAAGCGTTGGCGCAATAAATCCCATGATCGCAATGTCCATGCCATCGAGTGCCACCACAATAAAACAGAGCGCAATGAGCCGTTTTTGCCAGTGGCTCAGGCTCTGCTGGTTGATAAGCTGGCGGACATCTACCGCCCCGATGCTGGTCAATGGACACTCCCTGGCAATAGCGCAATCTGGCATCAGATTAAGTAAAAAAAACGGCGCTTATGATAGCCCATCGTTAACCTTAAGCGGTCAGATTTTTATATGATAGTGAGAATTATTCAACTTTAGGCCGTTAAGCTCTTGATATCGCGTACTCTCAGGAACCACCAAGTTAGTAATAAAGTGAGACGAGCGCTTTTTAATCAGAGAGTTAACGGATAAAGTTGCCATCCTGCCCTGTTTGTTAAAATAAATTTGCAGCAAAGTTAACAGAATTCATTTTAAACAGTTGCCTGAAGGCGGTCATTCTCATTAAGTTTAGGGTATGGAAAAAAATATCCTTTTCAATCAGCGCATTCGCTTGCGCCATCTACATACCTTTGTTGCGGTAGCGCAGCAAGGCACACTGGGCCGTGCGGCAGAGACGCTAAGCCTGAGTCAGCCTGCCCTGTCCAAAACCCTGAATGAGCTGGAAGAGCTGACGGGCGTGCGACTGTTTGAGCGTGGCCGCCTGGGCGCTCAGCTCACCACGATGGGAGAACAGTTTCTGACCCATGCTGTGCGGGTGCTTGACGCACTGAATCATGCCGGACAGAGCTTTAATGAGCAGCCGGGTGATGCGCCGGTGATTATCCGGCTGGGTGCATTAACCACCGCCGCAATGGGTATGCTGCCACGTATCCTTGATCGTTTTCATCAGCTGCAGCCTAACACCACCATTCAGGTGGCGACGCTGCATAACAATGTGTTACTGGCGGGGTTACGCGGCGGCGAGTTTGACATCGGCATTGGCCGGATGGCGGACAGCGACATGATGACCGGGCTGACCTATGAGCTGCTGTTTCTGGAGTCCCTGAAGCTGGTAGTAAGACCTGAACATCCGCTTTTAAGTGACAACGTCACGCTGTCGCGGGCAATGCAGTGGCCGGTGGTGATTTCCCCCGAGGGCACCGCACCGCGCCGGATTGCGCAGCAGATGCTGGATGAACAAGGCTGTACGCTGCCACCCCACTGCATTGAAACATCATCGACTTCACTGGCGCGTCAGCTGGCACTCCGCTACGACTACATCTGGTTCGTGCCGTCCGGCGCGATTAAAGAGGATCTCAGCCATAACGCGGTCTGTGCGCTGCCGATTAACTCCTCCGGGCCAGGCGAGCCGGTGGGCATCATTACCCGGACCGGCGCCGAGCTGAGTCTGAGTGCCGAAGTGTTAATGTCCACCATTCGTAAGTTTCACAGCTAGCGGCTGCGTTTGGCATGCCGCTCGCGGTTTTCAAGGCGCGCCTTATCGCTTTTCCGCAATCCCACATAGAGCGCCCCGGCTCCACCATGGCGGGTCTGGGCCACGCAAAAGGTCTGTACGTCATCAAACTGCTGTAACCAGCGCGCCAGATAGCTGCGCACGATATTGGCATGGGATTCGTCATCACGGCCCTTGCCATGAATAATGAGCAGATTTCGTAAGTCCTGCTTTTGCGCCTGCATCATGAAGCTGAACAGGGCCTGACGGCAGGTCTCTACCGGTTGCCGCAACAGGTTGAGACTGGCATCCAGTTTGTACTCACCTCGACGCAGTTTATCCAGAATACCCTGCTGTATGCCGTCGGCTTTATACTCCAGCGGTGTGTTAAGCGGGACAATCTCCAGATAACCCCGTGTCAGGAAATTCTCCTGCTCTGTTTCTCCTGGCGGTTTGCGTGGTGCTTTAGTTGAGGGCGACTTAAGCCATAAGGTTGTGGTGGTGTCTTTTAACGGCGTGACATCGCCCATGGCATCCCGAAAGAGATCGTTATCATCAAGGTTCATGGTTTCTCACACCTGATTAAAATTGATGGAGCCGGTAAAACAGGCCTGAACAGTTAGCGTAGCAAAAGCTGTAATCACCGGACTACCCCGCTTTAACCCATGTTGCCGCCGATGAAAATAGGGGTGACAGATCACAAAAGCGGAAACTTTTCGTGACAGTCAGCAGTAGCTGCATTCTGAGAAGCCCGTCACATCAGCGTTTGTCGATGTGTGCTTCATCCATAATGTTTGTGGGTGTAAAACTGCTCGGATGAGTTCCCTTCAGCACAAAAAATGTTAAAATTGACCCCAGTCAATAATCGTCGAGCAAACCATTATGATCCCTGAAAAACGCAGCATTCGTCGTATTCAGTCGGGCGGTTGTGCCATTCACTGCCAGGATTGCAGCATCAGTCAGCTCTGCATCCCCTTCACGTTAAATGAACATGAGCTGGATCAGCTCGACAATATCATTGAGCGTAAAAAACCGATCCAGAAAGGGCAAACCCTTTTCAAAGCAGGCGACGAACTGAAATCTCTGTATGCGATTCGTTCCGGCACGATCAAAAGTTACACTATTACCGAACAGGGTGATGAGCAAATCACCGGTTTTCATCTGGCGGGCGATTTAGTCGGCTTTGATGCCATCATGGGTTCCAGCCATCCCAGCTTTGCGCAGGCGCTGGAAACGGCAATGGTCTGTGAAATTCCGTTTGAAACCCTGGATGACCTGTCAGGAAAAATGCCTGCCCTGCGTCAGCAGATGATGCGTCTGATGAGCGGTGAAATCAAAGGCGATCAGGATATGATCCTGCTGCTGTCGAAGAAAAATGCCGAAGAGCGCCTGGCGGCGTTTATCTGGAACCTGTCCCGTCGTTTCGGCCAGCGCGGTTTTTCACAGCGTGAATTCCGCCTCACCATGACGCGTGGTGACATTGGTAATTACCTGGGCCTGACGGTTGAAACCATTAGCCGCCTGCTGGGTCGTTTCCAGAAGTCCGGCATGCTGGCGGTGAAAGGCAAATACATCACTATTGAAAACCACGCCCTGCTGGAAGAGTTAGCCGGTCAGAGCCATCAGGCCGCCTGATCCGCAGCTGGATCAATAAATCTTATTTTGTTGATCCAGCAGTAACTTTTTCCCTTCTTCCGCTTTGCAACATAGGCTATCTTTATTCCAGTCGCTCTGGTTTAAGGAGAACGCCTCATGTCCCAGTACCAAAATATTCTGGTCGCCATCGATGCCCAGCAAGACGATCAGCCCGCGCTGCGACGTGCGGTCTATCTGAATCAACGCATTGGCGGAAGGATTAAAGCTTTCCTGCCTATCTACGATTTCTCATATGAGATGACCACCCTGCTTTCGCCTGACGAACGCGCGTCGATGCGCCAGGGCGTCATCAGCCAGCGCACTGAATGGATCCGTGAGCAGGCCCGCGCTTATCTGGATGCCGGTGTCGAAATTGACATCAAAGTGATCTGGCACAACCGCCCTTTTGAGGCCATCATTCAGGAAGTGCTTGCCCATCAGCACGACCTGGTGCTGAAGATGGCGCATCAGCATGACCGGCTTGAATCGGTGATCTTCACGCCGACCGACTGGCATCTGCTGCGTAAATGCCCGTGCCCGGTCTGGATGGTCAAAGATCAGCCGTGGCCGGAAGGCGGTAAAGCCATTGTCGCGGTCAATCTTGCCAGTGAAGAACCACATCACGATGGCCTGAATCAGAAGCTGATTCGTGAAACTGTCAAACTGGCAGAAAAAGTGAATCAAACCGAAGTTCACCTGGTCGGTGCTTACCCGATAACCCCTATCAACATCGCTATCGAACTGCCGGACTTTGATCCCAGTGTCTATAACGATGCGATTCGTGGTCAGCATCTGGTGGCGATGAAAGCGCTGCGGCAGAAGTTCTCGATTGGTGAAGAGTTCACCCATGTGGCTAAAGGCCTGCCGGAAGAAGTCATCCCGGATCTGGCTGCGCATCTCGGTGCGGGTGTGGTGGTATTAGGTACCATAGGACGCACCGGCCTGTCGGCAGCCTTCCTGGGTAATACGGCGGAACAGGTGATTGATCATCTGCGCTGCGATCTGCTGGCGCTTAAGCCTGACGATTTCAAATCGCCGATTGACCTGGATGACGAAGAGGATGAGGAGGATTGATTTTCTCCTGATAAAAGACGGGCGGCTGATTAGCCGCCCTTTTTTTATTACAGCGCTTTAAGAATGGCTTCTACGCTGGCTTTGGCATCGCCAAACAGCATCTGACTATTCTCTTTGAAGAACAGCGGGTTCTGCACCCCGGCATAGCCGGTATTCATTGAGCGTTTGAACACCACCACGTTGTGCGCTTTCCACACTTCCAGCACTGGCATGCCGGCAATCGGACTGCGGGGATCATCTTGCGCCGCCGGGTTAACCGTGTCGTTGGCACCGATCACCAGCACCGTGTCGGTGTCGCTGAAGTCATCGTTGATTTCGTCCATCTCCAGCACCACGTCGTAAGGCACTTTGGCCTCGGCCAGCAGCACGTTCATGTGACCTGGTAAGCGCCCCGCCACCGGATGAATGCCGAAGCGCACGTTGATGCCGAGCGCACGCAGTCGGGCAGTAATTTCCGCGACCGGGTACTGCGCCTGCGCCACTGCCATACCGTAGCCTGGGGTGATAATCACCGAGCTGGATGCCTTGAGCATTTCTGCGGTTTCTTCAGCTGTGATCTCACGATGCTCGCCCGCTTCCTGACTTTCATCGCCGCTGCTGACTTCCGTGCCAAACCCGCCCGCAATCACGCTGATGAACGAACGGTTCATCGCTTTGCACATGATGTAGGAGAGAATTGCACCCGACGAGCCCACCAGCGCACCGGTAACAATCAGCAGATCGTTGCTCAGCATGAAACCCGCTGCGGCTGCTGCCCAGCCTGAATAGGAGTTGAGCATCGACACCACAACCGGCATATCCGCGCCGCCGATAGAGGCAACCAGATGCCAGCCAAACGCCAGCGCAATCACCGTCATCAGGAGCAGTGCAAACACCTGAGCACCGGTGCTGCTGGTGTTAACAAACCACAGCAGCAGCAGGAACGAGACGACCAGCGCCAGCAGATTCAGCTTGTGGCGATGCGGTAACGCCAGGGGTTTTGAAGAGATTTTGCCGCACAGCTTGCCAAACGCTACCAGCGAGCCGGTGAAGGTGACGGCACCGATAAAGATACCGATAAACACTTCGCTCAGATGGATATTCTCCATCACGGCTGGCAGGCCAGGTGCGTGGTCGATATAGCTGTTGATGCCGACCAGCACGGCGGCCAGGCCGACAAAGCTGTGCAGAATCGCGACCAGCTCCGGCATTTCTGTCATTTCGACTTTCTTCGCCAGACGAATCCCGATAGCGCCGCCAATGACCATCGCCAGCAGGATCCAGACGACGTTTCCGCTGTCCGGGCCAAAGATGGTAGCAACCAGCGCAATCGCCATGCCGCTGATACCAAAAATATTCCCGCGCTTTGAGGTCTCGTGACGCGAGAGACCCGCAAGGCTACAGATGAAGAGAATTGCAGCCACAATATAGGCTGCAGTGACTAATCCGCCAGACATGTGTTACCCCTTACGAAACATTTTCAGCATGCGCTGGGTGACGGTAAAGCCACCAAAGATATTGATGCTGGCAATCAGCACGGCAATAAAGGAGATAAAGGTGACCCAGCCACCGTGGCCCATCTGCAGTACCGCACCGATGACGATAATGCCGGAGATGGCGTTGGTGACGGACATGAGCGGCGTATGCAGCGCATGACTAACGTTCCAGACCACGTAGTAACCCACCACGCAGGCGAGCGCGAACACGGTAAAGTGGGAGAGGAACTCAGCTGGCGCTACGTTGGCCAGGCAGCCAAACAGCACGATAGCCAGTGCGATCAGCAAATAGTTGCGCCACGGAGACACCGGCTTTGCTTCAGCCTTCTCTGCGGGTTTCTGAGCTGCCGGTTTAGCCTGTGGCGCAGCAGAGACCTGAATCGGCGGTGCCGGCCAGGTGACTTCGCCCTCGCGCACGACAGTCACGCCCCGCACCACCACATCGTCGAAATCGACCTGGATTTCGCCATTTTTCTCTTTACACAGCAGCTTGATCAGATTGACCAGGTTGGTGCCGTAAAGCTGTGAAGATTGTGTCGCGAGACGGCTGGGAAGATCGGTGTAACCGATGATTTTCACGCCGTTGGGCGTCACGGTCACCTTATCGGCGACGGTCAGCGCACAGTTGCCGCCGGTCTGCGCCGCCAGATCAACAATTACGCTGCCAGGCTTCATGCTGGCGATCATCTCATCGGTGATCAGTTTCGGTGCTGGTTTACCTGGGATCAGCGCCGTGGTGACAATGATGTCTACTTCCTTGGCCTGACTGGCAAACAGCGCCATCTCTGCCTTGATGAACGCCTCGGACATGACTTTGGCGTAGCCATCGCCACTGCCCGCTTCCTCTTCGAAATCGAGTTCAAGGAATTCGGCGCCCATACTCTGCACCTGCTCTTTAACTTCAGGGCGGGTATCAAAGGCCCGGACAATCGCGCCCAGGCTGCCCGCTGCACCAATCGCCGCCAGCCCCGCCACACCGGCCCCAATCACCATCACTTTGGCCGGTGGCACTTTACCGGCTGCGGTAATCTGACCGGTGAAGAAGCGACCAAATTCATGGGCGGCTTCGACGATAGCGCGATAACCGGCAATGTTCGCCATGGAGCTCAGGGCATCCAGCGACTGCGCACGCGAAATACGCGGCACTGAGTCCATCGCCATAACCGTGACCTGACGCGCAGCCAGCTTTGAAAGCAGGTCGGGATTCTGTGCAGGCCAGATAAAGCTGACCAGCGTGCTGCCGGCACGGATGAGCGCAATCTCATCCTCATCCGGTGCATTTACCTTCAGAACGATATCGGACTGCCAGACCTGTTCCTGACTGCCGAGTGTGGCACCTGCTGCTCTGTAGCTTTCATCATCAAAGCTGGCGCGCTGACCGGCGTCATGCTCAAGAGTGACGCTGAAACCCAGCTTAATAAGTTGTTCCACGGTCTTTGGCGTGGCAGCCACGCGCGACTCGTTTGGCAACCTTTCCTTGGGGATTCCAATTAACATAGTGTTTCCTTTCATCGGTTAAGGATGATGGCCCGAATCTGCACGACGACAGCGCAGCTGAAACAGCGTTTCAGCTACTTATAGTCGGAATGCATGTATTTCAAAGTGTTTATAACCTACTGAAAATGTGACGAGCGATCCAGAGCGGCTACGCAGAGTAGTGACATTCACATGATTATTCAGGATTCTGCTAAAAAAGCTGCGTTATCCCACTGCGAAACAGTCCTGCAGGCAGATATTCTGCCAGAAAAAATTGTGCCCGGCCGAATTAACCATCAATAAAAACCTTTATTTAACAATGCATTAACTGTTTAAGCGTTAACAGTTACCGCTTTTAGTGGTAACCCGCACGAAAACGCGCCATAACTGCGTTTGATGACAAACAAATGAAAAAATCATGGTTGAATAACGCGATCTGACACAAAAAATCGCTGCGACAGTCTGTTTATAACATGCAATAATCAGCGGCTAATCTGTTATACATCAAGAGTCCAGCACGTTTTCGTACTCATTTTTGCGTAAGGCGAAGGATTATTTTTATGAAGCTGAAGAACACTATTCTGGCGTCCACTCTGTTGTCTCTGCTGGCAGCCAATGCATTCGCTGCGCAGGAGTTAACGCCAGAAAAAGCGGCCGCGCTGAAGCCATTCGAACGTATTAATATCACCGGCCGTTTCAACGCAATTGGCGACGCAGCCGATGCGGTCTCTAAGCGTGCAGATCAGATGGGCGCTGCCTCTTATTACATCCAGGCGATCAACGACAGCAACGGCAACAGCGGTAACTGGCGCGTCACGGCTGACCTCTATAAAGCCGATGCCCCCGCAGCCACGCAGTCCACGACTTATCGTCGTTTCAACGGCGTCAACGAACTGCCTAAAGCAGAAGCGTATAAGCTTGAACCGTTCGATACCGTTTCGGTCAGCGGCTTCTTTGCCAGCCAGCCGGATGTGAACGACGCGATTTCGAAAGCGGCTAAACAGAAAGGCGCAGCCTCCTTCTTTATCGTTCGCCAGATCGATGCCAACAGTGGCGGCAATCAGTATGTCACCGCCTATGTCTATAAAGCGGATGCTAAAGAGCGCAAGGTGCAGACACCGAATGCGATTCCTGCCGATTCAGAAGCAGGTAAAGCCGCGCTGGCAACCGGTGGTGCTGCAGCTGCTAACGTCGAGATTCCAGGCGTAGCCTCGTCTGAAACACCAAGCAATAAAGTGGGCCGTTTCTTTGAAACCCAAAGCTCTACCGGTAAGCGCTATACGGTGAATCTGCCAAACGGTAAATCCGTGCAGGAAGTGAACGCAATCACTGCTGCGCAGATGCAGCCGTTTGATACCGTCACCTTTACCGGGCACTTCGGTACACCAACAGCGATTTCAGAAGAAGTGGCGAAGCGTGCAGCCGATAAAGGTGCGAAGTTCTACCACGTCACCCGCCAGTGGCAGAACCAGAGTGGCGGTAACCTGACCGTTACGGCTGACCTGTTTAAGTAATCCCTTCAGGGCGGCACCCGCCGCCCTGCTGTTTGCATAATTCCTGCGCTGTTTTGCATAGTCACGCATTGCCATCCCCTGTCACTCTCCGTAAAATCCTCCGCCTGTTTTACCGGATATTGTCTCTGTATTTTGCCGCTGCGCTGCGATAACTCAGTGATGAAATCCGGTTTACCCAGCCATATATGCTAGCGGGAAGGTTGTTTTGGAGAAAAAATTAGGTCTCGGTGCGCTGACCGCGCTGGTGCTCAGCTCAATGCTGGGCGCGGGCGTATTCAGTCTGCCGCAAAACATGGCCGCAGTGGCTGGTCCGGCCGCGCTGTTGCTGGGGTGGCTGATTACCGGTGTCGGCATTATCTTTCTGTCGCTGGCGATGCTGCTGCTGACGCGCCTTAAACCCGAGCTGGACGGCGGCATCTTTACCTATGCGCGTGCCGGGTTCGGCGAACTGATGGGGTTCTGTTCCGCCTGGGGCTACTGGCTATGCGCGGTGATCGCCAACGTCTCCTATCTGGTGATTGTCTTCTCTGCCCTGAGCTTCTTTACCGATACGCCCGACCGGATCATCTTTGGCGATGGCAACACCTGGCAGGCGATGCTGGGAGCGTCCGTGCTGCTGTGGCTGGTGCACTGGCTGGTGCTGCGCGGCGTGCAGACCGCGGCCAGCATCAATCTGATGGCGACGCTGGGCAAGCTGGTGCCGCTGCTGCTGTTTATTGTACTGGCGGTGATGGCGTTCAATTATGATCGTTTCCGCTTCGATTTTTCCGGCGTCACGCTGGGAAAACCGCTCTGGGAGCAGGTTAAGCAGACCATGCTGATCACCCTATGGGTCTTTATCGGGGTCGAAGGTGCGGTGGTCGTCTCTGCCCGTGCTCGCCAGAAAAAGGATGTGGGCCGCGCCACCCTTTTCGCCGTGCTGGCTGCGCTGCTGGTCTATCTGCTGGTCACGTTGCTGTCGCTGGGCGTGGTGCCGCGTGCTGAACTGGCTGAGATGCGTAATCCTTCAATGGCCGGATTAATGACCCGACTGATGGGTAACTGGGGCGATGCGGTGATTGCGGTGGGTCTGATTGTCTCCGTGTGCGGGGCCTATCTGAGCTGGACGATTATGGCCGCGGAAGTGCCGCTGATTGCCGCGCAACAGGGTGCCTTTCCCCGCAGTATCGCCCGGCAGAACCGCCATAACGCGCCAGCCGCCTCGCTGTGGCTGACCAACGGCAGTATTCAGCTCTGCCTGATCCTGATTGCCCTGACCGGTGCTGACTACAACAGCCTGCTGACCATCGCCTCGGAGATGATTCTGGTGCCCTATCTGCTGGTGGGGTTATATCTGATCAAAGTGGTGCGCGGACAGCATAAGCCGCTGGCGATGGCGATCGGTGTGGGTGCCAGCGTGTATGGCATCTGGCTGTTGTACGCCTCGGGACCCATGCACCTGATGATGTCAGTGGTGCTCTACACGCCGGGCCTGCTGCTGTTCCTGTTTGCACGACGCGGCGGCCGCGCCGATATTGCGCTGACCTCGCTGGAGCGGATTGCGATGGGATTGCTGATTGCCGCGACACTGCCCGCCGTGTGGGAGCTGACGACGTAAAGCCTGACAGAAAGGCTTCAGTGTGAAAGTGCTGGAATGGATACGCACAGCAGGTCATCCTGCTGTGTGAGATTCAGCGGCTTCGCATATTCATAGTGGATAGCGTCCAGCTGCTCCGCTGAGAGCGGATAAGGGAGCTGGATATCAAAGCGACTAATCTGCTGCTGTTCTGCGAGAGTAATCAGGCGCGCGATATTAATTTCGTCGCTGACCTGAGTGGAAATGATTTGTAATGCTAATTCTTTTAACGGGTCGTCACTGCCCTGTAAACGGTGTGCCGATTTACGTGTCACCATGCCAAATATTGGCATCACACCATAAATAGCATCGACGAAGCTCCAGCGTTTTTTGCAGGAAGCGGAAAGAAAGTCACTGTAATTGAAGCAGATGCGGTCGGGGTATATGGCTGATGCCAGCTCTTTATCAGACACACTAACGCTCCTCATGGTAATCATCAATATCCCAAACCTGGCGCAAAAAGGCCGCGCTAATGATTGCACATTTTGCCGGATATATACCAGCAAGCCCTGGATATTTCGTGCGATAGCGTAGAGCTCAGGACCAGGAAAAGATATGCTTTCATCCATCCCTGACTCTGCCCTGTGAACTATGAACAAAATTGTTTATGTAGAAGATGAACCCGAAGTGGGTTCACTGATTGCGGCCTATCTTGGCCGTCACGATATTGAAGTCATTGTTGAAACACGTGGCGACCGTGCTGAAGCGGTTATCGCCGAACAGCAGCCCGACCTGGTGATGCTGGATATCATGTTGCCGGGCAAAGATGGCATGACCATCTGTCGCGATCTGCGGGCCAACTGGCAGGGACCGATCGTGTTGCTTACCTCACTGGACAGCGACATGAACCATATTCTGGCCCTGGAGATGGGTGCGCAGGATTACATTCTGAAAACCACACCACCCGCTGTGCTGCTGGCCCGCCTGCGTCTGCATCTGCGCCAGTCCCAGCACGGGCAGCCGGAAGATGCGCCTGCTGCGCCTGCCGCGAATCGTATGCTGCGTTTTGGCTCGCTGACCATTGATGCCCTGAATCGCCAGGTGACGCTGTTTGATGAGCAGATCGCCCTCTCCACTGCGGATTTCGATCTGCTGTGGGTTCTCGCCAGCCATGCGGGTCAGACGCTTAACCGGGATGCACTGCTGAAAACATTGCGCGGCGTCAGTTATGACGGCCTGGACCGCAGCATCGACGTGGCCATCTCCCGCCTGCGTAAAAAGCTCCACGACAGCGCTACCGAGCCGTTCCGCATTAAAACCATCCGCAATAAAGGCTATCTGTTCGCCCCCCAGGCCTGGGATACCCGCGAATTATGAGAAAGCTCTTTATTCAGTTCTATCTGCTGCTGTTTGTCTGCTTTCTGGTCATGGCTTTGCTGGTAGGTCTGGTCTATAAGTTCACCGCTGAGCGCGCGGGCCGGCAGTCAATGAATGACCTGATGGCCAGCTCGCTCTACCTGATCCGCAGCGAACTGCGTGAGATCCCGCCGCGTGACTGGAACAAAACCATCAAGAGTCTCGATCTCGGCCTGTCGTTTGATCTGCACATTGAGCCGATGAACAAATATCAGCTTGATGAAAGCAATATGCGCCGGTTACACGCCGGAGAGATTGTCGCGCTCGACGATCAATACACCTTTCTGCAGCATATTCCGCGCAGCCACTATGTCTTATCGGTGGGGCCGATTCCCTATCTCTTTTATCTGCACCAGATGCGACTGCTGGATATTGCTCTGCTGGTGTTTATTGGCATGTCGCTGGCGCTGCCGGTATTTATCTGGCTGCGTCCGCACTGGCAGGAGATGCAGCGCCTGGAAAAAGCGGCGCAGCGCTTTGGCCGGGGCGAGCTGGATGTGCGGACGCATTTCGACAGCACCTCCAGCCTGTTTCGGCTGGGCATCGCCTTTAATCAGATGGCCGAGAACATCAACACGCTGGTCGCCAGTAAGAAGCAGCTGATTGACGGTATTGCCCATGAGCTGCGAACGCCGCTGGTGCGGCTGCGCTACCGGCTGGAGATGAGCGATAACCTTACGGATGGCGAACGGGTGGCGCTGAACCGCGACATCGGCCAGCTTGAAAGCCTGATTGAGGAGCTGCTGACCTATGCACGTCTTGATCGGCCGCGCGTCGATCTGAATCTGAAATCGCTGGATCTGGCCAGCTGGCTGAGTGAGCGGCTGGACGATTTCCGCACCATCAACCCGGACATACGACTTGACCTTGACCTGCCGCAGCGTGAAAACATCGGTGTTTCTGACACCCGACTCATGGAGCGGGTGCTGGATAACCTGGTGAACAACGCGCTGCGTTATGCGCAGCAGCGGCTGCGCGTCAGTTTATGGTTCGACGGTCCGGTCGGGTGTCTGCAGGTGGAAGATGACGGTCCGGGCATTCCGCCCGACGAACGTGAACGGGTTTTCGAACCCTTTGTCCGGCTTGATCCCAGCCGCGATCGCGCAACAGGCGGCTGCGGACTGGGCCTGGCCATTGTTCACTCCATTGCCCAGGCGCTGAGCGGCAACGTAACCATTGAGTCCAGCCCGCTGGGCGGCGCCAGCGTTCGCTTTTGCTGGCCGGTTGATCTAACCTTGCGGGAAATTCCGCTGCGTTAAAATCCACAAGGAGTCTTACGTGACCTCAGCGTATCAACAACTGACCAAAACCTTCCAGCGCCTTTCCCGTTTCAGTCACGTCACGGCTATCGCTGGCTGTGACATGCAAACCACCATGCCGCCAGGCGGCAGTCAGGCGCGTGGTGAAGCACTGGCCGAAATGAGCGTGTTGCAGCACCAGATCCTGACCGCCCCACAGGTCGGTGAGTGGCTAAAAGCTGCTGAGCAGCAGTCCCTGAACGATGTCGAGCGGGCCAATCTCAACGAGATGCAGCGCGCCTATCAGCAGGCCACCCTGCTCCCTGATGACTTTGTGGAAGCTAAATCGATCGCCGGTTCCGTATGTGAACATGCGTGGCGCACTCAGCGTCCCGCTAACGACTGGCAGGGCTTTGCCGCCAACCTCAAAGAAGTCGTACGACTGAGCCGCGAAGAGGCACAGCGCCGCGCTGACGCCAGTGGCTGTTCGCGTTACGATGCGCTGCTGGATCTCTATGAGCCGGGTATGACTCGCGCCCGACTGGATGAAACCTTTGGCGAGCTGAAAACCTGGCTGCCCGATCTGCTGCAGCAGGTGGTGGAAAAACAGGCGCAACAGGCGATTATCACGCCGCAGGGTCCATTCGCCGTGCCTGCACAGCGCCAGCTCGGTCTGAGCATCATGGAGACGCTGGGTTTCGACTTCAACCATGGCCGCCTCGACATCAGTGCGCATCCCTTCTGTGGCGGCGTCCCGGAAGATGTGCGCATCACCACCCGTTACAACGAGAATGAGTTTCTCAGCGCCATGATGGGCGTAATTCACGAAACCGGTCATGCCCGCTATGAGCAGAATCTGCCGCAGCAGTGGCGCGGTCAGCCGGTGGCGCTGGCGCGCTCCACGGCTATTCATGAATCACAAAGCCTGTTTATGGAGATGCAGCTGGGTCGCAGCCGCGAATTCCTGCAGCGCATTCTGCCGCAGGTGATCGCGACCTTTGGCGATCAGCCCGCCCTGCAGGCGGATAATTTCGTGCGCCTGACTCAGCAGGTGAAACCAGGTCTGATCCGGGTTGACGCCGATGAGCTGAGCTACCCGGCGCACGTCATTCTGCGCTATGAAATCGAGCAGGCGCTGATTGAAGGCGAGATTGAGGTTGAGGACATCCCGGCGTTATGGGATGAGAAGATGATGCAGTCGCTAGGGCTGGATACCCGTGGTAACTACCGCGATGGCTGTATGCAGGATATCCACTGGACCGACGGCGCATTTGGTTACTTCCCGACCTATACGCTGGGCGCGATGTATGCCGCACAGCTGTTCCGGTCGGTACAGAATGCCATTCCTCAGCTCAGCGAGCTGATTCAGCACGGTGAACTGCAGCCGGTATTTGACTGGCTGCAACAGAACATCTGGCAGCACGGCAGCCGTTTCTCCACCGACCAGTTGCTGATCAATGCCACCGGCGAAGCCCTGAATCCGGCTTTCTTCCGCCAGCATCTTGAACAACGCTACCTGAATAGCTAAGCTTCCGGGCGGTCTGCTGACCGCCCTTTCCCCCCTTTGTACAATCGGTTACACGCCGATACCAAACACCCACGGACACCGTTCATTGATTTCCCTATAGTCTCTTCACCGGCCCCGCAGTGGGCTACACATGAAAAAATAGTCTCCGAGGGATTTGCAATGAAAAAATTATTTGCACTGGTTGTCGCCGCTGCTATGGGTATGTCTTCTGTTGCTTTCGCTGCTGACACCACAGCTGCTCCAGCTGCTGCGCCAGCCGCAACAACTACTACTACCGCTGCAGCTCCGGCTAAAACCGTTCACAAAACTGCGCACAAGAAACACCATAAAGCAGCTCAGAAAGCCCAGGCTGCTAAGAAACACCACAAAAAAGCAGTGAAAAAAGATGCCGCGCAGAAAGCGCAGGCTGCTAAAAAAGTGCACCACAAGAAAGCGGTAAAACCTGCTGCACAGAAAGCGCAGGCCGCTAAAAAAGTTCACCACAAAAAAGTAACTAAACCAGCCGCTCAGAAAGCCCAGGCTGCTAAAAAAGTTCACCACAAAAAAGTAACTCAGCCAGCTGCTCAGAAAGCCCAGGCTGCTAAAAAAGTGCACCACAAAAAAGTAGTAAAACCTGCTCAGAAAGCGCAGGCCGCTAAAAAAGTTCACCACAAAAAAGTTGTGAAACCAGCAGCTAAAAACTAAGGTCGCCTTCAGCGCACGGCCACGAGATGATAATTAAAAACACCCGGTTCTGCCGGGTGTTTCTTTACTGGAGTGGATGAAATGACGAGAGTGGATGAAATAGTGCGTCGCTATCGCTTCGAAATTATTCTGCTTGTTATGATCCTGTGTGGCATTGTTGCAGCCAGTTTTTTTATTTAGCCGCTGTAGCGTACTGATTAACCAATAAAACTCCCTTTTTCAACGCTCACCGACTATAGTTACCGTACTTACGTAATAACAATAACGTTAATTTTTCTCGCCATTGAGATTTCTATGCGCCTGGCTACCCTGTTAATGGTTGGACTCTTCAGCTTTGCCACCACGGTTCACGCCGATGATGACGATGACTCGCCTACTCCTGCTGAAATTAAGATGCTGTTCTTCGGCAAGGATCATCGCCAGGCAATCACCGATATTACTGCTGCCCCCTGGGATGCCATTGGTCAGCTGGAAACCGAAAGCGGCAACCTCTGTACTGCCACGCTCATCTCTCCGCATCTGGCGCTGACGGCCGGACACTGTCTGCTCTCCCCGCCGGGTAATTTCGATAAGCCGGTTGCGCTGCGATTTATGGCCAGTGATAAAGGCTGGCGCTACGAACTTCATGATATTGATGCGCGGGTTGAACCCTCGCTGGCGTCAAAATTAAAAGCGGATGGTGAAGGCTGGATCGTGCCGAGCAGTGCGGCGCCCTATGATTATGGCATCGTGATTTTACGCAATCCGCCCTCCGCGATTACGCCGATTCCATTGTTCGATGGCTCACGCAGCGATCTTACTGCAGCGCTGAAGCTGACCGGACGAAAAGTGACGCAGGCAGGCTATCCGGCCGATCATCTGGATACGCTCTATTCTCACAGTGATTGCCTGATTACCGGCTGGGCGCAGCGCGCCGTGTTGTCGCATCAGTGTGACACCCTGCCGGGTGACAGTGGATCACCGCTGCTGCTCAAAAGTGATAAAGGCTGGCAGTTAATCGCGGTACAAAGCTCTGCGCCGGCAGCGAAAGATCGCTATCTGGCGGATAACCGCGCGATTTCAGTCACCTCGTTTAAAGATAAGCTGGAATCTCTCGCGCAGTAATCGCTTCTTTACTATCAGGCGCGCCTGTTACGGCGCGCATCATGGCTTTTACCCTGCTATCTGCTCCATTGTCTGCAGAATTCGCTTCTCTGAGATGGGATACGGCGTGCCCAGTTGCTGAGCAAAGTAGCTGATACGCAGCTCCTCAATCATCCAGCGAATGTTCTTCACCTCTTCATCATCCTGACGCTGCGGTGGCAATTTGTTGCGCCACGCCTGATACGCCTGTTCCACTGCCTGCACTTTTAACATGCGCGCACGATCGCTGTGTGGATCGGCAGGCAGTTTTTCCAGCCGCCGCTCAATGCCATGCAGGTAACGCAGCGTATCCGCCAGTCGCTGCCAGCCGTTGCCGGTGACAAAGCCGCGATAAACCAGACCACTTAATTGCGCCTTGATGTCGGACAACGCCAGCGCCATCGTCATATCAACCCGGCCTTTCAGACGCTTATTGATGTTAAAGACGGCCGTCAGGATCTGCTCAACCTGCTTCGCAATGGTCACGACGGTCTCATTGAGTTCGCCGCGAACTTTGTCACGCAACTGCTCAAACGAGGTCTGATCCCAGGCCGGACCGCCCGCTTCACCCATCAGTTTGTCGATGCCGCAGGCGATGCAGTCATCAATCAGCTCCAGCACTTTGCCATAGGGGTTGAAGTAAAGTCCGAGCTTAGCTTTGTTCGGCAGCTTCTCGTGCAGATATTTAACCGGTGACGGCACATTCAGCAGCAGCAGACGACGCTGACCGCGCCACATCATTTTCTGCTGCTCCTGCTCGCTGTCAAACAGGCGAATGGCGACGCTCTCTTTCTCATCGACCAGCGCAGGCCAGGCTTTGACCTGATAGCTACCGCGCTTCTGTTCGTAGCTGCGCGGCAGTTCACCAAAGCTCCAGATATGCAGACCGCTCTGCTCCAGCCCGTCATCTGCCACTTTCGACAGCGTCTCCTGCACCTTGCCTTTCAGCTGTGCCTTGAGCGCGGTGAGATCTTTACCTTCCAGCAGTTTACGGTTGTGCTCATCCACCACCCGGAAGGTCATTTTCAGATGATCGGGCACCTGTTCCCACTGCCAGTTTTCCCGCTCCAGCGTGACGCCGGTCATGCGGCGAAACTCACGGGACAGCGCATCGGGAAGCGGCATCTCCATTGCGTTGACGCGTCCCAGGAACGCCTCGGCGTAGTTGGGTGCCGGCACCAGGTTGCGGCGTAACGGCTTGGGCAGTGACTTAATCAGCGCGATGATCAGCTCACGGCGAACCCCGGGGATCTGCCATTCAAAACCGCTATCTTCAATCTGATTCAGCAACGGCAGCGGAATATGTACCGTCACGCCATCCGCATCGGCACCCGGCTCGAACTGGTAACTCAGCTTCAGTTTAAGGTTGCCCTGATGCCAGAAGTTAGGGTAATCAAGCTGGCTGACCTTATCCGCGCCCTCTTTGATCAGCATCTGTTTGTCGAAGTTCAGCAGCTCCGCGTTTTCACGGCTGGCCTTTTTCCACCAGCTGTCGAAATGCTTCGCTGAGACCACCTCTTTGCCGATGCGCTGGTCATAAAAAGCAAACAGCGTTTCGTCATCCACCAGAATATCGCGACGGCGGGATTTGTGTTCCAGATCTTCGACTTCACTGCGCAGCTTCTGGTTAGCACGGAAGAAGGCGTGACGCGTCTGCCAGTCGCCCTCCACCAGCGCGTGACGGATAAACAGCTCACGGCTCAGAGTGGGATCAATGCTGCCATAGTTCACCTTGCGCGCGGCCACTATCGGCAGGCCATAGAGCGTAACCTTCTCGGCAGCCATGACCGCGCCCTGCGATTTCTCCCAGTGCGGTTCACTGTAACTGCGCTTGATCAGATGCTGCGCCAGCGGCTCAATCCACTCCGGCTCAATCCGCCCCGCCGTGCGGCCCCACAGGCGGCTGGTCTCAACCAGCTCTGCCACCATGGCCCACTTCGGCGGCTTCTTAAACAGCCCGGAACCCGGGAAAATCGAGAAGCGGGTATTGCGTGCGCCGGTGTACTCCTGCTTGTCGGTGTCCTTCTGACCGATGTGCGACAGCAGACCGCTGAGCAGCGCGCAGTGAACGGGCTGCAGCTCAGCCGGTTCGCTGTTAACCGGAATGCCCAGTTCACGCACCACCTGTCGCAACTGGGTATAAATATCCTGCCATTCCCGTACGCGCAGATAGTTCAGGAAGTCGCTTTTGCACTGGCGGCGGAAAAGGTTGCCGGACAGCGCTTTCTGCTGCTCCGCCAGGTAGTTCCAGAGATTCACATAGGCGAGGAAGTCGGAGTCTTTGTCGACAAAGCGCCGGTGCTTCTCATCGGACGCCTGCTTTTTCTCTGCCGGGCGCTCGCGCGGGTCCTGAATCGACAGACCGGCGGTGATGATCATCACTTCACGCACGCAGCCAAATTTCTGCGCTTCCAGCACCATTCGCGCCAGACGCGGATCGACCGGCAGCTGTGCCAGCTGACGACCGGAGCCGGTGAGTTTGTAGTGTCCGCTCTCCTCATTCAGAGTCAGCGCACCCAGCTCTTCCAGCAGGCGGATACCATCCTGAATGTTGCGCTTATCGGGCGCTTCCACAAACGGGAAGGCGGCGATATCGCCGAGTCCCAGCGAGGTCATCTGCAGGATCACCGACGCCAGGTTGGTACGCAGGATTTCCGGATCGGTAAAGGCCGGACGGCTCAGGAAGTCATCTTCCGAGTAGAGGCGAATACAGATACCGTCTGAAACACGGCCGCAACGCCCTTTTCGCTGGTTGGCGGAGGCCTGCGATATCGGCTCAATCGGCAGGCGCTGCACCTTGGTGCGGAAGCTGTAGCGACTGATACGCGCCGTGCCGGGATCGATAACATATTTGATCCCGGGCACTGTCAGCGAGGTTTCCGCCACGTTGGTCGCCAGCACGATGCGACGGCCACTGTGCGACTGAAACACCCGGTTTTGTTCGGCGTTCGACAGTCGCGCATAGAGCGGCAGCACTTCGGTGTGCGGCAGGTCGCGTTTGTTCAGCGCATCGGCGGTGTCGCGGATTTCGCGCTCACCGCTCATGAAAATCAGGATATCGCCGCGACTCTCGCGTCCCAGCTCATCCACCGCATCAAATATTGCCTGCAGCTGATCGCGATCGCCATCATCCGCTTCTTCAACCACCGGCCGGTAGCGCACTTCGACCGGGTAAGTCCGGCCGGAAACTTCGATGACCGGCGCATTATTAAAGTGACGCGAGAAGCGCTGCGGATCGATGGTCGCCGAGGTAATAATCACTTTCAGATCGGGACGGCGCGGCAGCAGCTCACGCAGATAACCGAGCAGGAAATCGATATTCAGGCTGCGCTCGTGCGCCTCATCAATGATGATGGTGTCATATTGCATCAGCAGGCGATCCTGCTGGATCTCCGCCAGCAGGATCCCGTCGGTCATCAGTTTAATCTGCGTCAGGTCACTGACCTGGTCGTTAAACCGCACCTTATAGCCGACACAGCCGCCCAGTGAGGTACTCAGCTCATCAGCAATGCGATTCGCCACAGTGCGCGCAGCCAGACGACGCGGCTGCGTATGACCAATCAGACCCGTGATTCCGCGTCCCAATGCCAGGCAGATTTTCGGCAGCTGCGTGGTTTTACCTGAACCGGTTTCACCCGCAACAATCACCACCTGATTGTCGCGAATCGCCGCCGCAATATCCTGCTGCTTCTGACTGACCGGCAGATTGTCCGGGAAGGTTATGGCTGGCGTTGCCGCGCGGCGCTGGGCTACGCGCTGTTCAGCAGCAATAAATTCCTGCTCCAGCTCGCGGGCAATGCCCTGCTGTGCCTCGGGATTTTTAGCTTTTCTGGCACCCTGCAAGCGGCGCTGCAGACGCTGGCGATCGCGCAGCATGACACCGTCGAGCCGTGGCCAGAGCGCTGCCAGTGGGGAAGTATCGGGAGATGACATAATAGTGACGTACCTTACTCAGACGGTGTCGCTGCCTGAAGCAGCGCCCTGCAAGCCGGGATAACCAGCTGATTCAATAAAAATAATTGTGCGCATCATAGCACATTCTGAACCGTTCCGGCGGCTGGCCCCGGTTACGCTTATTCAATAAATTCGAACATGGGTCTCGAAATATTGCGCTTTCACCGCGCCATCGATAACCGTAGAGTGTAAACCATTGAGCGGAAAGTCTTCCGCGTAACAGACAGGAAACCACCATGAGCAAAGTTTTAGTTCTGAAATCAAGCATCCTTGCAGGCTACTCACAGTCAAGCCAGCTCGCTGACTTCTACATCGAACAGGCAAAAGCACAGGGTAAAGACGTCACTATACGTGATCTGGCCGCTAACCCGATTCCGGTTCTGGATGGTGAGTTAGTCGGTGCAATGCGCCCATCCGAAACGCCGCTGTCACCCCGTCAGCAGGAAGCACTGGATCTGTCCGATGAACTGATTGCAGAACTGCAGGCTCATGATGAAGTGGTGATTGCCGCGCCAATGTACAACTTCAACATTCCAACTCAGCTTAAAAACTACTTCGACCTGATTGCCCGTGCTGGCGTGACGTTCCGCTACACCGAAGCAGGCCCGGAAGGTCTGGTTAAAGGCAAAAAGGCCGTGGTGATCTCCAGCCGTGGCGGCATTCACAAAGATACCCCAACTGACCTGCTGACCCCTTACGTCAAGCTGTTCCTGGGCTTCATCGGCATCACTGACGTTGAGTTCGTGTTTGCAGAAGGCATCGCGTACGGTCCGGAAGTGGCCAGCAAAGCGACCGCTGAAGCAAAAGACACAATTAAGCAGATCGTGACCGCATAAGTCTCCGTCATCTCAGGATGACGCTGAAAACCGGGCCATGCGCCCGGTTTTTTTTCGCCTGTCACTGGCCGCTGCCTGTTTCCTTTTTCAGCCACTGACCGTTAATGCCGCGCACATATTCCCCCGCTGCCGCACGGCTCACCAGCTTCTGTCCGGCGATACTGGCGATATCAGCCGTGGAGAGATTATTCTGCTCTGCCAGCCGCTGATACTCCTGCTTACGTCCGGCATTAATCCGCTGCACCAGCGCCAGCGTTTCACTGTCCTGTGAGCGTGCCGCCAGATAGCCTGAGAGCGTTTCGCCTGCCAGACCCGCCTGCCGCGCTTCATCGAGCGTCAGTGCCCAGGCAGGCTGCGCCATCGCCAGGGCGAGTAACAGCGCCGCACTTATGCGTTTCATCGTTGCTCTCCTCAGAACAGACCGCTCTGGTTTTTCAGTAACGCTTCCACATCCTTGTCGACTTTGATGTGAATCTCATGCTCGATTCTTACGTTCATATTAATGGTGATGGGATCTTTGGGTGCCGTGACTTCGATGCGCGGCACGCAGCCAATGCTCAGCAGTCCGGCTGCCAGAACCAGTAGTGGCCTCAGGCTCATGGTGAAGTGTCCTTGTTCGATGGCAAAGTCGCATGTTGCTCTAACCAGGATTGCAAATTATCGCCGAAGCGCAGGCTGCGCCAGAGCTGAAACAGGTTTTCCTGATGATGATAGTTAAGATTGACCGTCTGCCGACGGTTACTGAACTGGCTGACGCCCTGCACCTGTGCTTCCATAGTAAGGTCGCCGAGGTTATCCAGATTAATCGTGGCCCAGCTGCGGGAAACCTCCATATAGCGTAACCAGTCCAGCGCCGCGCCGGTCGCTACGTTGTTGCGGGTAATGGCATCCGCCATATCTTTATCCAGCCGGAAGGTCAGCGGGCCGCTGTTGGCAATCCATCCCTTCTCCACCAGCCAGCGCGGATTATTGAGCCACAGCGGCAGCTCGCCGTTAACCTTGCCCGACATGGCGAACTGTTTCGGCTTCAGTGCCGTCACCAGCTCGCTGAGGCTGATTTGACGCAGCGACACCCGTGCGGGTTCATGCTGCGGCATACGCAGGGAGGGCAGCGTGATTTGTCCGCCCAGCAGGTCAAGGCTGACATCCTGCAGCGTCAGCGGCGCCTGTTCAGACCATGGCCAGTTACCCTGCAGGTCGGCACGAATATTCTGCATCGCAAACTGGTTCTTCACCTCGGCAATGCGTAGTGAAACCGGGCCATGCTGACCAAACTGCCACTGCTGCTCGTGGAATCTGAACGGCAGCGAGAAGTCGATACCGTTTACCTGGCTGTCCGGCGTCCAGACGCTGCCCTGCTTAACCGTCCAGTGGCCCCCGGCCTGGAAGCCCTGATCGCTGGCGGCGGAAAAAGCGACCTGTGCCTGCAGACTGCCGCCCTGAATCTGCATTTTCATGTCGGGGCTGATCAGCGGCTGAAATACCGTCAGCGACTGAGCCGGCCACCAGGCCTGGCCGCGTAATCGTTCGCCATCCCAGCGACCATTCACCCGCAGCGGGCCAACCTTGCCCGCTTTTAACTCGCCCCGCCAGAGGAAATAGCCGGGATCCCGGCCTTTAGCTTCAAAGTCGAGAACTGAGTCAGCCAGACGGCCGCCATAAGTGAAGCGGGTCGGTCCCGCCTGCAGTCTGAAATGGCCATTAAAGGAAGGATGTGCCGCATCACGCTGCCAGTTTACCGGCTCAGTCAGCGTCAGACGCGGTTTTGCTATGTTGACGCTGCCGTAGGCCAGCTGATTAAAGCCGGCAGAAAGAGTATCAAGCTGGATCAGTGTGTCATGCCAGCCGCCGGTTCCTTTAACATCCCAGCGAGCCTGCAGCGGCAGCATCTCGCCTCCGCCCCAGTAGCGCCAGTTCCATTCACCCTTATCGGGCCAGAAATCTGTGGCGCGTCCATCGAGATGCAGCCGGAAGCGGCCAAAACTGGCATCGTGTGCGTTTAGAATCGCCTGCAGGCGACCATCTATGCCCTGTGAGGAGAGACGCACACCCGCCAGCGGCCAGCGCGCCTCGTCCACTTCCAGCGTTGACAGCAGCCGGCCACGCAGACGCAGCAGCGATTTAGGTTGCAGCACCAGTTGAGGATCGAGCAGCGAACCACTAAGCACACCCGGAATCGAGCCGTAAAGTTGCAGATCGGCCAGTTTGCTTTCACCGGTCAGCTGAAACGGCAGGTTGCTGTTGGTCAGACTGAGGTTACCGGGACCGACGCCCAGCACCACGTTGCCCTTGCCGCCGCGTCCCTGCGTCAGCAGGTTAACGCGACCCGTAATCTGGCTGCCTTCAAGGCCCGACTGCCAGTTATCCAGCGTCAGGTTAACAAACCCAGACAAGGGCTGGTCCGCCAGTGGCCAGAAGTATTCGCCCTTTTCAATCCGAATCTGATCGTGGCTGATCTGCCACGGTAACCGGAGAAGCGGCCTGCTCTCTTCCGCCATTGCCACCCGCAGCTCGCCCTGCTGCTGCTGCCAGTTGAGCGACAGCTGCAGCGGGTGTGGCAGCGCGTCCAGCGCCAGTTGCCCGGCCATCTCACCGTTTACCGGCAGATCAGTGGCGAAGGTGGGCAACGTCAGATGACCACTCAGCGTGACGGGTTCAGGCAGTGCAGGATGGGTGAGCGTCAGGTCACGGATAGCGAGCTGCTGACCGGTCAGCGTGGCCGCCAGCTGCAGATTATCGCCGTGGTAATTGAGTTGCTGGCGATCTTTTTCCAGCGTGAGATCCAGCGCGCCCGCATAGGTCTGCCAGGGCAAGACAATGAGTTTGCCCAGATGAACGTCGGCGCCAGGCAGCATTGCCTGCCATTCGGCCAGCGTTTTGGGCGCAGCCGTACTGTTACTGGCCGGTAATTTTTGCAGGCAGTCACTATCCAGCGTCAGCGCTTCCGCATTGAGTTTCCAGCGCGAATGATGCCAGCCCAGTGACACCGCCTTTACGGTGGCCAGCGAGCAATCACCGGCGAGATAACGAATCTGAGGCAACCACAGTCCACCGTTCCGCCAGCGCGGCGCGCCTGACAGCGCAATGCGCGTCCCGTCAGGCAGCCAGATGCCGGCCAGCCGTGGCAGCCATTGCGTGACAGTCAACATCAGGCCGAGCAGCAGCAGAATCAGCGCCAGAATAGCCGCCAGCCGTCGCCGGAAAATCCGTGGCATAAAAGCCATAATCCTTTTCCTTACAGTATCCTGACAGGAATGATGGCATGTAATCTGCCAGAGGTGAAGGCCTGTGCCTGGCGCAAATCAGCTGTTTCAGCAAAGTCAGTCAGAAAACGTTATCCTTGGTTTATCACTCTGCAGGAGCATAACGATGAAGATCGCGGTTTACAGCACCAAACATTACGATCAGAAATACCTTGAGCAGGTTAATCAGCAGTTCGGTTTTGAACTGGTGTTTTTTGACTTTTTACTCTCTGAAAGCACGGCGAAAACGGCTGTGGACTGCGATGCCGTCTGCATCTTTGTCAATGATGACGGGAGTCGCCCGGTGCTGGAAGAGCTGGCCGGTTTGGGTGTGAAATATATCGCGCTGCGCTGTGCCGGTTTCAATAATGTCGACCTGGCTGCCGCGAAAGAGCTGGGTCTGGAAGTCGTCCGGGTTCCGGCCTACTCACCGGAAGCGGTGGCTGAACACGCAATCGGCCTGATGATGACCCTGAACCGACGTATTCATCGTGCATATCAGCGTACCCGTGATGCAAACTTTTCGCTCGATGGCCTGACCGGTTTTAACATGCACAACAAAACTGCGGGCGTAATCGGCACCGGTAAAATCGGGATTGCGACGATGCGCATTCTGAAAGGATTTGGTATGCGGCTGCTGGCATTTGACCCTTACCCAAGCGAGCAGGCACTGGAACTGGGCGCGGAATATGTCGATCTGAAGACGCTGTTTGCTGAATCCCACGTCATTACGCTGCACTGCCCGCTGACGCCGGAGAATCATCATCTGCTCAACGCTGACGCGTTTAAACAGATGCGTGATGGCGTGATGATTATTAACACCAGTCGCGGTGGTCTGATTGATTCACAGGCGGCGATTGACGCGCTGAAACAGCAGAAGATCGGCGCGCTCGGCATGGATGTTTATGAGAATGAACGCGACCTGTTCTTTGAAGATAAGTCGAATGATGTGATTCAGGACGATGTGTTCCGTCGTCTGTCAGCGTGCCATAACGTGTTGTTCACCGGCCATCAGGCGTTTTTAACCGCCGAAGCGCTGACTGCCATTTCTGAAACGACGCTCAGTAATCTCAGCCAGCTCGACCGTGGTGAGGAGTGTCCGAACCGACTCTCTGCCTGATTATTCTCTGTATAGCTATGCGGGCCGGAGCAATCCGGCCTGTTCATCAGCGCGCGCAATTTCCGCCAATTAACGCCTGCTCATCACAGCGACGGCCATTCACTAACTGACACATTCCCACGCGCGATCCATCCAGCTGATGTGAAAACGCCAGCGTTCCGCCCGCATTTGAACAGGTGCTTTCTGCCAGGGAAGACATCACCACCCGTGGCTGGATATGGGCGGCGGTGGCTTGTTGTGGTGGCTCGTTATCATCACTGTTGCTGCTGCAGGCAGAGAGTAATAGCGCGGCACCGGCCAGCAAAAAGGTGGCTGCTTTCATCAGTCGGACTCCGGGAATGGGTGTAATAGGCTGGCTCAGCATATGTCAGGCGGCACAAGGGGTCGAGAGGTGAAACAGCTTTTTACAAAATTCTCCGGCGTCATTTGCAAGCAGAATTATCCTGTTTACCTGTTATCGCTGACCTGCCACCCTTTTCCGGCACTTTTTAATTCGGAGTAAAGCCATGCTAATGGATATGTTAATTCGCATCGCGCTGGCGGGCATTCTCGGCGGCCTGATTGGCCTGGAGCGTCAGATGCGAGCCAAGGAAGCGGGGCTGCGTACCCATATTCTGGTCGGTATCGGCAGTGCCATGTTCATGCTGGTGTCGAAATATGGCTTCGCCGACATGCTCAGTAGCGACCACGTGGCACTGGACCCCAGCCGTATTGCCGCTCAGGTGGTCAGCGGAATGGGCTTTCTTGGCGCGGGCACCATTATGATCCAGAAGCAGGTGGTGAAGGGTTTAACCACCGCGGCGGGCCTGTGGGTGACGGCAGCGATTGGTCTGGTAATCGGCAGCGGCATGTATGAGATCGGCATCTATGGCACGGTGCTGGCGCTGGTGGTGCTGGAGGTGTTCCGCCGCCTGAGCCATGTTTTAATCGGCAAACACCATACGCTGCTGGTTTTCCTTAAGCCTAAAAGCGTGCCGCTGGTGCTGCTGGTGATGCAGCGCGAAGGCATTCGCTACGGCAATGTGACGGTGATTAATCGTGATGAAGAGAGCGGTCTGTGCGAACTGAGTGTTCAGGTGACGCTTTCACGAAAATCAAACGATGCGCACCTCTATGACAAGGTCATGGAGATCAAGGGTGTTCAGTCGCTGGAAATGATGTAATCCCGCCGGAAACAGGGCTCAGACCAGATGTCTTCCTGCAGGCATCCGTACATCGCAGAAGGCAGTTAGTAGCAGCCAGCGCCTTCTGCACTCCCCCATCCGAATCCATCTGCCCGCAAACCAAAGAAGCTTACAGCCTGACCTGAGACATAGAGCGAGCCGGTAATTAATGGCATAATCCGTTATTGTTTATCATTGTAATAATTTTCCCCGGGGACCAATGCGCCAAAACTCTGACCATTCTCAAGATACCCTGCCTGCTGCTGCGCGAAAAAATTACCAGCCTGCATTAATGGTGCTGATTTTTACGCTGATTGCGGGCGCGGGCGCTGTGACGATCATGATGATCCTGGATCATCGGAACTCGGTTAATAATGCGCTGGAGACCGGACAATGTCTTGCTGGAGAAGGTGCGGAAGATATTCTGGAAGTACTCAGGCATTTTTTACATCATGCTTATCGCTGGATTTTTAAGGCCTGCGGCTGAATTCAGTGCAGCATAAAATGGAGTAAGCCATGCCGGTTGACCAGCAGCATAACGCCGCAATACATAACCGCAACATAGCAAAGTAAAAAAAGAATCAGCGTCATAATAAATCTGATGCCGTACTTTTTTATTTTGCGATTTTTATCCGGATGCCTCATAGACATTAAATATTGATTCATTTTTTTCACATTGATAGCCCGATATTAAACGGCTTCACAGGCAGTCTGTATTGACGAAATGTGCGAACCGACAGGTCAATGTAAGAGACTCTGTGTTGCATATAAGCATAAATGTAAACGCCCGCTCTTACGCCGTCGGCTTATCGGATGTCATGAACATCACCTGATTTCACTGGAAAGTCATTTTTTTAGTGCGCGCCACAGGAATTATAAAACTATCGTTTTTAATGAGATACACAACACGTCAGTGCGTCTGAATTTATTATTATAAACCTGACGGGTCAACGCACATTCAACAGAGCCTGTTTTTAAGATTATCACCTGAAAAATGAAAGCAGCGATTAATATCCGACTCGCTGTGAATTTAATGAAAACATTTCTTTTGATGTGCATCAAATCAGACCGATACAACCCGGAATGCATTTAGGCCTGATTGAGTTATAGCAGCGCATGCTGTGTTTTTTATTAATCCGGTAGTGCTGATGAAAATTTTTTTAATTATCTCTGTCATTTTTATGACCACAGCTTGTGCGGTAAAAAGAGAGCATGCGCGGACTGATGCTTACCCGTCATCACCGCCGTCCTGTTCAACGCACAGCGATGAAATTGATTGTCAGTGGAAAGATGTGCCCGTCAGCTGACATCGCGCAGCTGAATCCTTTTCGAGTCGCCTCAGCCCGCCGGTTTGCTCACGACGAAGCAAAACCCGCCCTCTTTGCTCGCGCTCTTTCGCAGTACCGCATTCCGGCAATCATCGCCCTGACGGGAAAGCGGCCTGTGACTCTTACGGCGATTATCCGCTGATTACTTCACTCCAGTGCTGGCATTCGTGGCAACAATCCGTACCATACGCTGCATATTCGTGACATCACAGTGAAGTGACCGGCTGGGCGCGCGCATTAATACGCCCTTTAGCTACGCTTTCTGGTTTTTGAGATAGGTGAAAATGCAAGATAATCAAACGGTTGACAAGAAAGAACAGTACAACCTGAATAAACTGCAGAAGCGTTTGCGTCGTAATGTCGGCGAAGCCATTGCAGATTTTAATATGATTGAAGAAGGCGACCGCATCATGGTCTGCCTGTCGGGCGGTAAAGACAGCTACACCATGCTGGAAATTTTGCGCAGTCTGCAAAAAAGCGCACCGGTAAACTTCAGTCTGATTGCCGTCAACCTTGACCAGAAACAGCCGGGCTTCCCTGAGCACATCCTGCCGCAATATCTTGAGTCGCAGGGTGTTGAGTACCGGATTGTCGAAGAAGATACCTACTCTATCGTCAAAGATAAGGTTCCGGAAGGCAAAACGACCTGTTCACTCTGCTCGCGCCTGCGCCGTGGCATTCTCTATCGTGTCGCAACAGAACTCGGTTGCACAAAAATTGCGCTGGGCCACCATCGCGATGACATCCTGCAGACGCTGTTCCTGAACATGTTCTACGGTGGAAAACTGAAAGGCATGCCGCCAAAGCTGATGAGCGACGATGGCAAGCAGATTGTGATCCGTCCACTGGCCTACTGCCGTGAGAAAGATATCATTCGTTTCTCCGAAGCACGTCAGTTCCCGATTATTCCGTGCAACCTTTGCGGTTCTCAGCCGAACCTGCAGCGTCAGGTGGTAGCCGATATGCTGCGTGACTGGGATAAGCGCTATCCTGGCCGTATCGAAACCATGTTCAGCGCGATGCAAAACGTGGTGCCGTCGCACCTGGCAGATATCAATCTGTTCGATTTTAAAGGCATCAAACATGGCGATGCAGTCGTTGATGGCGGCGATCTCGCCTTTGACCGGGAAACGCTGCCAGCTCAGCCTGTGGGCTGGCGGGTCGATGAAGACGATGTACCCGATATCAGCGCGCGTCTGGATGTACTACAGATTAAATAAGTGCGGGAAAGTTTAAGGGCGTGCTGCAGGCAGCACGCCCTTTTTTTATATGTTTCGATGTGGCGGTGGATCCATTATCGGCGGAAATTCCGGATCGGTTGGTGGATCAGGCTGCGGCTGCGGCTGGGGAATGGGTTCAGGAATCGGGATTGGATCCGTGGGGATCGGCTCGCTGTTAAGAATCACGCTCATGCCGTACTCCTTTTCTTGCGAATGGAGTTTAAGCTTAGATAAGGAACGGCGTTACAGCCAGGCAGACAAAAAAAAGCCGGCACACTGGCCGGCATGTTTCGAATTAAATGTGCTATGCAATAATTCTAAATATGGAAGTAAGACAATATGGAGCGCAACGCCCATCGCTTGACGTTGCATTCACCTGCGGGAGAGAGTTTGCGTCAGCAGCGACAACGGGTTCTTGATGTCGATCAGCTTTTGCTCGCTTAACGGGATTTTCAGCCCACATATCGTGATTGCCGCATTCCCTTTGGCGCATCAGAGCCAGCGCCGTTTACGCAGATAGCCCGCGACCCCTACTGCCAGCGCCACCAGCAGCAGACAGAAGATTGAAAACCCATATTTCCATTCACCGCCCGGAATACCGCCCAGGTTGACGCCAAACAGGCCGGTCAGGAACGTGGCGGGCAGAAAGATCATCGCCATCAGTGACATGGTATAGGTGCGGCGGTTCATCGATTCCGCCATCGCAGAGGCGACCTCATCAGCCAGAATCGCGGTGCGCGCCACGCCTGCATCCAGATCGTCCAGCCCGCGTCCCAGACGGTCGGCAATTTCCTGCATCCGGCGGCGTTCGCTGTCATCCATCCAGGCCAGTTTTTCACTGGCCAGCCTGGCATAGACATCGCGCTGAGGTGCCATATAACGTCGCATCACAATCAGTTGCTTGCGCAGCAGGCCCAGCTCGCCGCGCGCGGGCATCCGCTGATCAAGCAGCGCATCTTCCAGCTCGATGATTTTGTCATGTAACTCTTCGATAAATTCGCTGGTGTGATCGGTCAGCGCATCACAGACATCCACCAGCCAGCTGCCACAGTCAATCGGGCCATTGCCGTTTTGCAAATCAGTGAGCACTTCATCGACGGCAGAGACTTTGCGCCGCCGGGTCGAGACGATGAGCTTGTCGTTGATAAAGACCCGCATGACCACCAGCTGGTCGCGACGTGCATCGCTATTATGGTTGACGCTGCGCAGTACGATCATAAACCCGTCGCCCAGTCGGCTGACGCGAGGACGCATGCTGTCGCCTGCTAAGGCGTCACGCACCGTATCGGGGATCTGTGGCGTTGACTGCAGCCATTCGGCGCTCTTGCGATGGGTATAGTTGAGATGCAGCCAGCAGGGCTGCTCACACTGGATGACTTCATCTTCAGCAATCGGGATCATTCCACCCTTGCCATCCAGCTGGCAGGAAATGATGGCATCTGAAACCTGTAATGCTTTTCCTTCAATAACGTCCACGCCGTCCCCTCTCTACTGAAATCAATACGATACAGTCTAGCGTGACGGCGTTGAGTTGCAATCTCCGGGCTGTGTAGAAAGATGTCAGCCGATGGCCGGAAAACCGGCCACCAGTGGCTTAGTGCTTTTCAATCCAGAGTTCACGGCTATAGGCGACGTCTTCAGGATTGGTGATGGGATAGCCTTTGACCCAGGGTTTAATGAGGCGGCCATTGGTATACTGATAGATAGGGGCAATGGGTGTCTGTTCAGCCAGGATCTGCTCCGCCCGGTTGTAGTCGCTGTTGCGCGCCTGGTCATTGGTCTCTTTGCTTGCTTTGGCGATGACCGCATCATAATCCGCGTTGCTGAAACGCGAAATATTGCTGCTGTTGCCTGAGGTCAGCAGATTCAGGAAGGTAGAGGGCTCATTGTAGTCACCCACCCACGAAGCACGGATCACATCAAAGTTCCCGCTATTACGGCTGTCGATATAGGTTTTCCACTCCTGATTCTCCAGCGTGACATCCACCCCGAGGTTCTTTTTCCACATTGAGGCCACGGCAATCGCAATCTTCTGATGGCTTTCAGAGGTGTTATAGAGCAACTTGAGTTTCAATGGCTTGCCAGGACCATATCCGGCTGATGTCAGTAGTGCTTTCGCCTGCGCGTTCAGCGTGTTCTGATCGTGCTGCTGCATGAAAGTGGGCAAGGGCTTAAAGCCTGCTGTCACATCTGGCGTAAAGTGCCACGCTGGCTTCTCACCGGTGCCCAGCACTTTTTCAGCAATGACTTTACGGTCAATAGACCATGACAGCGCATTGCGGACCCGTACATCGGCAGTCGGCCCCTTCTGCGTGTTAAAGGCATAGTAATAGGTGCCTAACTGGTCAGGTGTGTAGACCTCTCCCGGCAACGTTTTTTTCAGCATCGCATACATATTCTTAGGGAAGGACTCAGTGATGTCGACATCATTCGCGCGATAGCGCTTGGTGGCGCTCGACTCTTCATTGATCGGGACAAAGGTCACTTTTGTCAGCACCGAATGTGCATCATCCCAGTAGTCCGGATTACGGATCAGGACGATTTTTTCATTTACCACCCGCTCGCTGAGCTGATAGGCACCGTTGCCCACCAGTTTGCCGGGTGCCGTCCAGCTGTCGCCCTCCTGCGCAATCGTCTTCTCAGGAACCGGGAAGAGCGCCACATTAGCCACCAGCGCCGGGAACCACGGCACCGGACGATCCAGCGTCACTTTCAGCTGCGTTTTACCCTGAGCGACCACACCCAGTTTATCGGTCGTCATTTCGCCTTTGGTAATCGCTGCCGCATTTTCAATGCCGCTTAAGCCCGCGAACCAGGCAAAGGGTGAACTGTTTTTAGGATCGACCAGGCGCTGCCAGCTGTAGACAAAATCCTGCGCAGTCACCGGATCGCCGTTTGACCAGCGCGCGTTATTGCGCAGGGTGAAGACCCAGGTTTTGTTATCGTTACTGCTCCAGCTCTGTGCCACGCCCGGCACAATTTTGCCCTGCGCATCCTGATTGGTCAGGCCTTCAAACAGATCGCGAATCACCTGAATTTCCGGCAGTCCGACTGCTTTAAGCGGATCAAGTGAAGCGGGTTCATCTTTAATGTGGCGAACGATCTGCTGCTGTTCAGCCAGCTGTGCGCCAGCGGGTGGATTCGCCGCGATAGCGGGTGTGATAACACTGCTCAGACTGATTGCTGCCAGCGTCATACGAAAGGTCTTAACCATCATCACTCCTTTACCCCAAAGAAGTGCTGCATCAGTCTGTTGCTGATACAGCTTGTGCAGGGCACTTTAGCGCAAATGGCTGACAGATAAATAGCTATTTTCCGCGCACGGCTTTTCCGCTACTTTGAGTAAAACCCTTTGAGGAAATGAGTATGTCAACACTCCATCCGCGACCCCTGCGGGGCAAACTTGACGTTCCCTATCAGCAGTATGGCCGCTCTGTGCTGGGCGCACCGCTGCTGTGGTTTCCGGCTCCGCTCGGCGACCCTGACAGCGGTCTGATCCTTGCCGGCACCCACGGTGATGAGAATGCGGCCATCGCGACGCTCTCCGCCGCATTACGCACGCTGCCCGACGGCATGCGTCGGCACCATGTGGTATTAGCGGTCAATCCGGATGGCTGTCAGCTTGGGCTGCGCGCTAACGCAAATGGCGTCGATCTCAACCGTAACTTCCCGGCAGCAAACTGGCAGTCAGGCGAGACGGTGTATCGCTGGAACAGCGCGGCCGATGCGCGTGATGTGGCCCTCTCAACCGGCACGCATCCGGGCTCTGAACCGGAAACCCAGGCGCTCTGTGCCCTGATTCATCAGCTTAAGCCGTGCTGGATCGTTTCATGGCATGAACCGCTGGGCTGCATTGACGATCCGCATCAGGTGGAGATTGGCGGCTGGCTGGCCAGCCACACCGGCCTTCCCCGCGTCAGCAGCGTCGGCTATGACACGCCAGGCTCATTCGGCAGCTGGTGTCACGATCTCAGTCTGCCCTGCGTCACCGCTGAAATGCCGGTGATTTCCGTGGATGAAGCCACAGAGACTTACCTTGAGATGATGGTCAATCTGCTGCGCTGGCAGCAATAATCAGCTGACCGTTGCGCACGTTGATCGCCGGTTCTGCATCGACCGCCAGCCAGGTTGGCCCGTCGAGATCGGCGAAGCGGGTCTGCGGCACCAGCGGCAACGCAGCGCGTATCGCCCGCGAGGTACAAAGCATGCAGCCCAGCATCACCGTAAAACCCTGCTGCTGAGCCGCATCGGCCAGCGCCAGCGCCTCGGTCAGCCCGCCCGTTTTATCCAGCTTAATGTTGACCATCTCATAGCGACCTCGTAGTGCCGCCAGGCTTTCGCGGGTATGACAGCTCTCATCCGCGCAGATTGGTAACGGATGGATAAAGTTCTCCAGTGCCGCATCCTCATCCGCGGGCAGAGGCTGCTCCAGCATCGCGACATTGATATCGGCCAGCAGCTGACAACGTGCCGCCAGGCCTTCGGCGTGCCATGACTCATTCGCATCCACAATCAGCGTCGCGTCCGGCACGGCGGCGCGGATCGCCATCAGGCGTTCGGTGATGAAATCATCGTCCAGCTTAACCTTCAGCAGCGTTGCACCATGCTGCCACAGCGCCAGTGCGCTGCTGGCCATCGCCTCCGGGGTATCGATACTGACGGTCTGTGCGGTAACCACATCCTCAGGCGCGCTAACGCCGCTAAGCTGCCAGAGGCTGCTCTGCTGCTGATGTGCGGCGAGATCCCACAGTGCGCTGTCAATGGCGTTGCGTGCAGCACCAGCAGGCAGTGCCTGTTGCAGCGCTTCGCGCGTCATGCCCTGTTGCAGCGCGGGCAGCAGCGTGGCGATTTGCGCCAGCACCGAGGCTTCGCTTTCACCGTAGCGCGCATAAGGCGTCGCTTCTCCGACGCCTTTGACGCCGTCTTCCTCAATTTCAACCACCACCACTTTGACTTCGGTTCGCGTTCCACGGGCAATGACAAACGGCGTATGCAATGGCCAGGCTTCGGGATAACTTTTTACCGTTCTCATTTCCACTCCACAATGCAGGACGTAGTGGCAGACCGCCACGTCAAATTCAACAATTGAACTCGTAAACCCTTAACATTTATGTCATAAACAACGGCTATCTTTAGCCGTTTTGTGTTGGATATTTTTTCTCATCAAAAGGAATCACTATGTCTCAGACTGTTCATTTTCAGGGTAACGCCGTACCGGTTGCTGGTCAGTTTCCTCAGGCTGGCGATAAAGCCAAAGCTTTCACGCTGGTCGCTAAAAACCTGGTCAACGTTGCGCTCTCTGAGTATGCAGGAAAACGCAAAATTCTGAACATTTTCCCGAGTGTTGATACCGGCGTCTGTGCTTCATCAGTGCGCAAATTCAATCAGGCCGCGAGCGAACTGAATAATACGGTGGTGCTGTGTATTTCTGCGGATCTGCCGTTTGCCCAGTCACGTTTCTGTGGCGCAGAAAACCTGAGCAACGTAGTGACCCTGTCGACGCTGCGCGGCTCAGAGTTTAAATATGATTATGGCGTGGAAATTGCCGATGGTGCGCTGGAAGGTCTGACTGCTCGTGCAGTGATCGTGCTGGATGAGAACGATAAAGTGATCTACAGCCAGCTGGTGGATGAAATCACCACTGAGCCTGATTACGACGCTGCGCTGGCCGCGCTGAAGTAATAAAAAAAGCGGATAACCCGGTTATCCGCTTTCACCTTCTGTTTGCCGCTTATTCGCTTTCGTTGCGCTTCTGCCCCAGACCATATTCCCGCAGCTTATTGGCAATCGCGGTGTGCGACACGCCCAGCCGTTTTGCCAGTTTTCGGGTGCTGGGATATGAGAGATAAAGCCGCGTCAGAATTGAACGTTCGAAACGGCTGGTGATCTGATCCAGCGTGCCTTCCAGCGCCTCATCCCCCAGTGACACATCCAGCGCCTGTTCAGGCAACACGATATCCTGCGGACGCAGTTCGTAGCCTTCCAGCTGCGTTAATGCGCGGTAAAGGGAATTTTTTAGCTGACGCACGTTGCCAGGCCAGGCATAACGGGTCAGAAACGCATTGAGCTGTGGCGAGAGACGCGGACGCGCCATCCCCTGCTCATCCGCAAAGCGGGCCACAAACATCTCGGTCAGTGGCAGAATATCCTGTGGACGGTCGCGCAACGGTGGCAGCTGCAGCGTCAGCACATTGAGACGGTAGAAGAGATCCTCGCGGAACTCCCCGCGCTGCACCAGTTCAATCAGGTTCTTCTGCGTGGCGCAGATCACCCGCACATTGACATGCACTTCATGCTCTTCACCGACGCGACGGAAAGTGCCGTCATTCAGAAAACGCAGTAGCTTCGTCTGCATTCTTGGCGACATCTCGCCAATCTCATCCAGCAGAACCGATCCGCCATTGGCCTGCTCGAAAAAGCCTTTCTTGCCTTCCAGCGCATTCGGATAAGCGCCGGCAGCATGACCAAACAGCTCGCTTTCCGCCACGTCGTCGGGCAGAGAGGCACAGTTCAGCGCCAGGAAAGGATTTTTTCCGCGGGCACTACGCAGATGGCAGGCGCGTGCCAGCATATCTTTCCCGGTGCCGGTGTCGCCAACAATCAGTAGCGGCGCATCGAGCATCGCCAGTTTGCGCGCCTGATCAACGACCTGACGCATCTTCGGCGTGACGGCAATGATATGGTCAAACTCCGATTCGTCGGTGACCACCAGATTCTGCAACTGTCGGCCCATGCGGGCTGTCGACTTCAGCATTACCATCGCCCCAACCGGCCTGTCACTCTGGCCCTCTTCACCCGGCAGATAGATAGGACGCGCTTCCATCAGAAAATCACGCCCCTCAATGACGACATGCTGGGCCTGCGCCTCAACCCGATCGCTCTCCAGCCAGCGCAGGAAATTAAAGCCGTTAATCAGATGACCGGCGCTAAAGTTGCGCATCTTCTCTTCATCGAGATTAAACAGGTTCTGAGCGGCCGGATTGGCCAGCTCAACCTTGCTTTTCAGGTCGATGGAGAAAACCGGATCCGGCATCGCCACCAGCAGCGCACTCAGCGCGCGATGCTCCCGTTCAGAGGGCATGTACGTCACCGTGCGCACATCTGTTACGCCGGGTGTACGGCGGATTTCCGCCATCAGATTACTGAAGGCGTCAAATTCCAGTGCTGAAAAGTTCAGGTAGATGCGGCCCAGCGCCGTGATTTCGATACCGCGTAAATCAATGTTGCGTGCCACCAGCAGGTCAAGCAGTTCACGCGTCAGACCGATACGGTCCTGACAGAACACTTCCAGACGCATTGCGTTCGCCTTAATCAGGTTCAGATAAAACAATAATACGCTATGTGGCGCACCTGCAGAAAGGTATCTGTCAGGAAATGTTGACAGTTACAGCGCGTATGGTGGACTTTTGTACGGACCTGCTGTCGACTGTCATTGCCGGTTGAATGTCAGTCTTTGTCAGCACCGGACTGTTGATTGCGGGCTAACCAGGGTATATTTTTCATAACTGATTAGAATTGATTATAAAATGCTGACTTTCTTCGCAAAATATCTGACTGTGGGTATGGTTAATACCCTGATTCACTGGGTGACCTTTTTCATCGTCCTGAGCCTGGGTCTCATGCAGTCGACCGCTAACCTGATTGCCTTTTGCATGGCCGTTACCTTCTCTTTCTTTGTGAATGCGCGCTGGACCTTTAAACAGCAGGCGACCGCGTGGCGTTATATTCTTTACGTCGTTTTTATGGGTGCGATGGCATTCAGCGTGGGTTATCTGGCCGATCGATTAGGCCTCTATCCGATTATTACCCTTGTCACCTCATCGGCTATCAGCCTGGTGTGTGGCTTTCTTTTTTCCCGCTTTATCGTCTTCAAGGGAGAATAATGAAAATCTCTTTGGTGGTGCCGGTATTTAATGAAGAGGAGGTTATCCCTCTTTTTTATGATGCGGTCAGAAAATATGAAGCGCTGGCAGAGTGGCAGGTTGAGATTGTTTTTATCGATGATGGCAGCACAGACGCAACCTATAAACTGATATCCCAGCTGAGCCAGCGCGATCCGCTGGTGCGCAGTCTGTCGTTTATTCGTAATTTCGGCAAGGAACCGGCACTGTTTGCCGGCCTGGAAGCCGCCACCGGCGAGGCCGTGATCCCGATTGATGTGGATTTGCAGGATCCGATCACGATTATTCCCGACATGATCCGTAAATGGCAGGCAGGCGCTGATATCGTGTTAGCCAAGCGGATTGACAGACGTGCCGATGGTCACCTCAAACGTAAAACAGCGCACTGGTTTTATAAACTGCACAACAGCATCAGCGATCCGCAGATAGAGGAGAACGTCGGTGATTTCCGGCTGATGTCACGTGAAGTGGTTGAGAACATTAAGCTGCTGCCCGAGAAGAATCTCTTTATGAAGGGCATTCTGAGCTGGGTCGGCGGACAGACGGACATCGTGGAATATGTGCGCACTGAGCGGATCGCAGGCCGCAGTAAATTCGGCGGCTGGAAGCTGTGGAATCTTGCGCTGGAGGGACTGACCTCATTCTCAACCGTTCCGCTACGCATCTGGTCATATCTGGGCTTTCTGGTGGCCTCGCTGGCCTTCCTGTATGGACTCTGGATGATCGTGGATAAACTGCTGTTTGGTAATCCGGTGCCGGGTTACCCCTCTATTCTGGTTTCGGTGCTGTTTCTCGGTGGGGTTCAGCTTATTGGCATTGGCGTGTTGGGTGAATATATTGGCCGCATCTATATGGAAACCAAAAACCGGCCTCGCTATATTTTGCGAAAATCCGCGACGACCAGACTAAACCCGCCTCAGAACACGGATTAAACTGCCCGTTCAGACGCAGAGAAGATGGCCAGATTAAAAAAGGATGAATGATGTTCGCCACTGATACCGGACTGACACGTCGTAAGGTTTTTTTACTTATTGCGGTAGTTTTTCTGATTGCTTACAGCCCTGCTTATTTAACCCAGTACGCCTATACCGATGACTGGACGAATCTCTACTGGGCTAACTTTGACAGGCTGAGTATTTTAAACTGGGATACGTTATCCGGCAGGCCGGTGTATGGGATCATTCAGTACAGCGCCTCATTTCTGGTGGAGAGCGTAGAAAAGCTGGCACTGCTGCGTTCAGTCGCGATTGTTTTGCTTATTTTTACCGGGTATTACATCTACAGCCTGTGTCAGAAAGAGGCACTGCTGGAGAATCAGGCTCAGCGAATTACTTTTGCATTATTGCTTTGTCTGCTCCCTTCATTCCAGGTTTACGTTGCATGGGCATCCTGTTTCCCCTATATCGCTGCGATTTTACTGGCGAGTGCCAGCTACCGTTGGTCGATTAAACCGGGCATCCCCGCCCGCCTGTCAGCATTCTGCCTGCTGACAATCGCTTTCTGTCTCTATCAACCGGCTGCGATGAGCTTTACCTTCTTTGCTGCGCTGCACCTCTGCTTTTCCGTGCGGAAAATTGATAAGAAACAGGCGCTCATCTCACTGATGGTGCTGGGCGCAGGCATGTTTGCAGCGCTAATCGCCTCGAAGGTGCTGCCCGTCCAGCTTTATGGTCATACGCTGCCACGCTCGGCATTCAGCTACGACATCCTGGTTAAACTGAAATGGTTTTTTACCGAATACCTGAAGAACGTGATCTGCAACTTTGACCTCGGCGCAAAAACGGTATCGGTGATCATTTCTTCGATCATTATTGGTTTTGGCCTGAAGAAAATTAAAGCCGCGGGCAACGACAAATTTTATCTGATGTTTGTCTTACTGCTGATTGCCGCACTGCCTAATCTGATTGTCAGCGAAAGCATGGCCGCTTACCGGACATTGATTGCCGGTGCGCTGATAACCACCAGCGCATTTATTCTCGGCCTGTTTGAAATCAGCAAAAAGTTAAAATGGAAAAAGCCATTCTATGCGCTGCTGGTGATAGTGGCTGGCTCGCTGACGATAAGCCATCTGATCAACGGTTATTCAGTTCCGGCTCGCAAAGAGTTTGCCCTGCTCGATCAGGCGATCATTCAGCAGGTGCCGAAAGATTTCAATGGCGCACTCTATTATCGCCTGACTGGCGAGTATTTGCCGAAGGTTGCGACGTTACGAAAATATGATGATTTCGGTGGGCTTGGGCTGAGCATGTCATGGACATTCGCCGGGATGGCGCATTTTATCCGGGAGAAAAACGGAATGGCCTTTACGCTGCCAGCGAATCCGGTTATCACCGATGAAGCGGCGTGTCCGGGTAAATGCCTGATTATCGATTCGAGGCAGGTCCTGCGCCAGCCACACTAAAAAAAGGCGGCCAGGCCGCCTTTATCATCCAACAGAGATTCAGGCTGACTTATTGCCGCCCTTCTGCAGCGCCTCTTTCATCTGCCCCAGCAGTTCACGACGAAAGTCGCCGAGCCTTGGCTTATCCTGCTCCAGCCAGGGCAACGGACGGCAAAGCTCCATCGCTTTGATACCCAGTCTGGCGGTTAATAAACCTGCACCAATACCCTGCGCGGCACGCGTGGAAAGCCGGGCGGCGATATCCTGCGACATCCAGTCCATACCCACTTCCCGCACCAGCTCAGACGCGCCGGCAAAGGCCATATTAAGCAGCACCAGACGGAATAGCCGGATGCGGCTGAAGTAGCCCAGCTCGATGCCATAGATTGCCGCGATACGGTTGACCAGCCGCAGATTACGCCAGGCGATAAACGCCATATCCACCAGCGCCAGCGGGCTGACCGCAATCATCAGTGTGGCTTCCGCTGCATGACGGCTGATCTCGCGTCGCGCCTGGCGATCCAGCACTGGCTGCACCAGCTGTGCATATAAACGGACAATTTCACTGTCATTGTGGGTTTCATGCAGTGAAGCATGCCAGCGCTGCAGGGCCGGATGCGCCTGATCCAGCTCCGCCTGCTGCGCCAGCTTTTCGCAGAATGCGCGGCCTTTGCCGATGCCATGACTGTGCAGCAGCTCGCGGCCCACATCCCGCTCTTCCGCGCGCTGACGCAACTGATAGAGGCGACGCCACTCGGTGGTCAGCGCACCCACACCCGCCAGCACAATCAGGCCACCTGCCACGCCGCTGCCCAGCGAAAACCAGTCGCGGGCCAGCCAGGCATCGTGCGTCCACTGTACACCCTGTGCAATCACGCTGACGCCAAACAGCAGTGCGCCTGCCGTCACCATTTTACGCCACAGACTGCGCTTAGGCTTCAGCGCGGCTTCCACCGCCCGCTCACCTGCGCCCTCCTCTTCAACGGCGGCATCCTCATCCTGCACCGCCAGAAATGCAGCCTGCGCTTCGGCTTCAAAGGTCTGCGCCGGGCGCAGCGGCGTCGTGCTGCTCTCATCCAGCGGACGGGCAAAATCGATACGCGGCTTCAGCGGATCGTTCATCGCAATTTATCTCCCAATAAAAATTCCAGCGCGGCATCCATGCGGATATGCGGCAGCGGACGATCAACGTCGAGCTGCTGCGGCCGGAACTGTTCAAACTGAAAGCCCTGCTGCTGCCAGAAGGCATTACCGGGCAGGCGCGGCGGTAATTCGCCGGGATAGACGGTGAGCGGCTCGCCATCGGTCAGACGATGACCGCGCAGGGCCGGGATCTTCTCGCCACGGTGATCGACCAGCCCGCTCTGCGTCGCCTGCACCGACGCCAGCCCGATGCAGTCCATACTGATGCCTTCAAACGCCGCGTTTTGCCAGGCATCCTGCACCAGTTGCTGCAGCAGGGAGACCATGTTGCCATGCTGATCGCTGGTAATGTGGTCCGCCTTGGTAGCGGCAAAGAGTAATTTGTCGATTACCGGTGAGAACAGCCTGCGGAACAGGGTGCGCTGACCGTAATGAAAACTCTGCATCAGTTGCGTAAGCGCCAGCCGCATATCGTTAAACGCCTGGGGACCGCTATTCAGCGGCTGCAGGCAGTCAACCAGTACAATCTGGCGATCAAACCGCAGGAAGTGATTCTTATAGAAGCCTTTCACCACATGCTGGCAATAGTAGTTAAAACGCTGCTGCAGCATGCTGAAGTTACTGCCTTTGTCCGCCTGCGCCAGTTTAGTCAGTTGCGCCTCATCAGAGGTCGGCCAGGGGAAGAACTGCAGCGCAGGCGCACCGGCCATATCGCCAGGCAGCACGAAGCGGCCGGGCTGAATAAAGTGTAAGCCTTCCATTTTACAGCGATGCAGGTAGTCGGTCCAGGCGGCAGCAATTTCCGCCAGCTGGGTTTCATCGGCGGGGGCAAGCGGGTCGAGTTTTTCGCAGAGTGCGCGCCACGGCTTAGCCCACTCAGCGCGGTCGCCCTGCAGCAGACCGTTCATCAGTCGGGACCAGGCGAGGTAATCCTGCGCCAGCATCGGCAGATCCAGCAGCCATTCGCCGGGATAGTCGACAATCTCAAGATAGAGCGTCGCCGTCTCTTTCAGGTGGCGCAGCAGTGAATCATTGGGCCGGTAGCGCAGCGCAAGACGCATTTCGCTGACGCCGCGGGTTGGCGTGGGCCAGGCAGGTGGCGTGCTGTAGAGCTGAGCCAGGCCTTCGTCGTAGGTAAAACGTGCCGTGCCCATGTCACGCTGTGGTACCCGTTTTACGCCCAACAGGCGTTCATCCCGCACAACGGAAAACAGCGGCAAACGTGCGCCGCTGTGAACCGTTAAAAGCTGATTAACCAGTGAGGTTATAAAAGCGGTTTTACCGCTGCGGCTTAAGCCGGTTACCGCCAGCCGCAGGTGGCGATCGACGCCACGGTTCATCAACGCCACTAATTCAGTTTGTAGTCTTTTCATCGTTCTCCCTGATGAAGCGCGAAGCCACCCGGTTCATTACGCGTTTCAGCAGTGGCTCCAGTGCCACAGCCAGCAACAGACGTAACGGGCGTCGCGCTACCGATTTCACCGCCCAGCCAGTCACACCAGCGGGACCGTAGGTAACAGCATTGATAATGATGAATTTAGCCGCCGACTTCAATGCAGGTGCCGCGCGGTGACGAAAAGCAGTGGATCGCGAAAAAGACATTAAACCTCCATTGAGCCAGCGTTCGGGCCTGAAACAGGCCCGGCAATAGCAGAATTAAATCTGGCGGAAGCGGCTGCGCACGCTGAAGGTTTCAGACGTGACATAGCGCTCCAGGTCGCGCACATTGCGCTCATCCCGTTGCAGGGTGCTCTCCAGCTGATCCAGCAACTCGCTGGCGGTTGGCTGGCGTTCGCCGTCACTGGCGTTGGCAGGCTTCTCATCCAGCACAAAACCCAGCACGAAGTAGGCGATCACCGTAAAGACAAACAGTCCAAAGAACAGCGATAACACCACAATAACCCGCAGCAGGCGAACCGGGATGTCGAGATACTCCGCCAGACCCGCGCAGACGCCCATCAGCTTACCTTCATCAGGCTTGCGCCATAACTTACGACCTTTCATCATGGCTGCCTCCAGTTGGGATGCTCAGCGTCCAGAATCGCTTCCAGCGCGTCAATACGTTCACGCATCCGCTGCGCATCCTGCGTGACGCGCTGCAGCCGCTGGATTTCGCTTTGCGACAGTTCCGAACCGCCGTTGCGTTTGTTGCTGTAATGCAGCCATAACCAGATCGGTGCGACAAACAGCACGAAGATCGTTAGCGGTATGGCGAGAAAAAGTGCGCTCATTGACTCTCCTTAATCACTTATCGCAACGTCGATGATTACTCACTGCGGTTCATTTTGGCTTTCAGCGCATTAAGCTGCTGGCTGATTTCATCATCCGCTTTCAGGTCAGTAAACTGCTGGTCCAGGGTTTTCGGTTTACCAAAACCGTGGCTTTCAGCTTCCGCTTCCATGTGGTCAATGCGACGTTCAAAAGATTCAAACCGGGCCATCGCTTCGTCGATTTTGCCGCTGTCGAGCTGACGACGCACATCGCGTGATGAAGAAGCCGCCTGATGACGCAGGGTTAACGCCTGCTGACGGGCACGTGTTTCGGTCAGTTTTTTCTCCAGCTCGCTGATTTCGCCTTTCATGCGTTCCAGCGTCTCTTCAACCTGGCCCACTTCCTGTTTCAGGGAGACGATCAGGTCGGTGAGTTTCTGTTTTTCAATCAGCGCCGAACGCGCCAGATCGTCTTTGTCTTTGCGCAGCGCCAGCTCCGCTTTTTCCTGCCAGTCGGCCTGCTGCAGCTCAGCCTGCTCAATACGGCGTGACAACTGTTTCTTTTCAGCCAGCGACCGCGCAGAGGTAGAGCGTACTTCAACTAAGGTGTCTTCCATTTCCTGAATCATCAGGCGGACCAGTTTTTGTGGATCTTCTGCGCGCTCCAGCAGGGAATTAATGTTGGCATTTACGATGTCAGCGAAACGAGAAAAAATACCCATGATGATGTTCCTCTTTTTAATGTTTTAAAACGTGATGTCCTGCCTGATTAATACAATATGCGTGCCAACTTTTTATCTTTTTGATTTAAATCACATTTTAAATTTTACAGGCTTTTCGCCATGTTTTAAGATAGTCAAAATGATTAAGGGGTAGCGAAATTCATCATGACAGGCACGAATGATAATCTGCTGGGTGAGTCTAATAATTTTCTGGAGGTACTGGAGCAGGTTTCAAAACTGGCTCCCCTTGAGAAACCGGTAATGGTGATTGGCGAGCGCGGCACGGGTAAAGAGCTGATCGCCAGCCGGCTACACTATCTCTCTGACCGCTGGCAGGGACCGTTTATCTCGCTGAACTGCGCCGCGCTGAATGAGAATCTGCTCGACTCTGAGCTGTTTGGTCATGAAGCCGGCGCCTTTACCGGCGCACAGAAGCGCCATCTGGGACGTTTTGAGCGTGCTGACGGCGGTACGCTGTTTCTGGATGAGCTGGCAACCGCACCGATGCTGGTGCAGGAAAAACTGCTCAGGGTAATTGAGTACGGCCAGCTGGAGCGCGTGGGCGGCAATCATGCCTTGCAGGTTAACGTACGGCTGGTCTGCGCCACCAACGAAGATTTGCCCGCCCTGGCAGCGGCAGGGAAATTCCGCGCCGATTTGCTGGATCGTCTTGCCTTTGATGTGGTGCAGTTGCCGCCACTGCGCGAACGCCGCAGTGATATTCTGGTGATGGCCGAGCATTTTGCGATTCAGATGTGCCGCGAGCTTGGCCTGTTGCTGTTTCCCGGCTTTACCGCTAAAGCGCAGCAAGCCCTGCTTGATTATCACTGGCCCGGCAATGTTCGCGAGCTAAAAAACGTGGTTGAGCGCTCCGTCTATCGTCACAACAGCAGCGAGCTGCCGCTGGATAATGTCATTATTAATCCGTTCGCTTCACGATCCGAACCGGTTGTGCTCCCGCGCTCCAGTCAGGAGACGGAGAGCGGCGGCCTGCCTGCCCTGCCGCTGGATCTGCGTCAATGGCAGAATCAGCAGGAGCGGGATCTGGTCGATGCCAGCCTGCACCAGGCTCGTTACAACCAGCGCCGCGCCGCCGGATTATTAGGCGTTACTTACCATCAGCTGCGCGCGATGATGAAAAAGCACGATATAAAGGCTGAGAGTTAATCCATATTATAGGATTTATACTCTCTTCCCGGTAAAACATTGCCTTACGCGAGGCAACTGATTTATGGGCAAGGCTCCTTGCCCATATCAGAATTAAGGCTGATAAAAGTCAGCACTGTCTGAAAGAATGACTCCAGCCTTCCTGACAATACTCTTTCCTGTAATATGAATAAGTGGCTATGAATCTCGATTTCACATATTTGCACTGATCAATGTGAATTACATGTTAACTCAGTCAATGCGCAAACCAATATGACCCGCCCGACCATTTACTTTTGAAAAAAAGCGTTTTATTTTAATTCAGTCATTCAGACGCATCATTCCTGTCGTTTTAAAGATTAATTAACGGTTATTTTAACAGGCTTAAGGATTAAGCATGGCACTGCATGGAAAAATGATTCTCAATGGTGCTGATTATGCGCCGTTTAATCTGTACGGCGTCGGGGTTTTTATGGCTCACTCTGGGCTGGGAGCCTAAAAGAACAATGCAAATTGCGCGGCATTCCCAAACTACGGCCCCACTTCTCCAGGTAAATACTGGATTATTGATCGTAAGGAGGGCAACTGGCTCTCTCAAAAGAAAGCAGAGGTACATGATTGGCTGAATAGCCGGATCGGTCGCCATGAGTTCGGTAGAACTGACTGGTTTGCTCTCTGGTGCGATGACTGGGGGATAGATGATTACACATGGATTGAGGGTGTCATGCGGGGTAATTTCCACCTGCATCCTGGAACCGTGTCTAAGGGCTGCATTACCATTGCTAACAATTCAGATTTTGCAATGATCCGTAATGCCCTGATGAATACTTCACTTATTAATGTTCCCTGTACACGGTCACTCATGGCGCGCGGTTGGGTGGAGGTAGTAGCAGGTGGCTATAAAAAAAGTTGTCCGTAGATTATTTAAAATTGGCTACTTTATAGTTTTGATTTTTTGCGCTGGACATATTTTACCCACGCCGGAGCTTTACATTAACTATGAAATGGCCAGGAAATTAGCGTTATTTATTAACGATAATGAAAGCGCTGATTCTATGTATGATGCATATTCATATATAGATTTAATCATTTTATTGATTATCAGCACCGTTTTTTACCTCGTAACAATGACGTTAATCAAAAAAATAAGGAGAAAGTAAGATGCCAATTCCTCCCTACATGTGGCTTAAAGATGATGGCGGCGCAGATATCAAAGGATCCGTGGATGTGAAAGACCGCGAAGGCAGTATAGAAATCATCGGGCTGAGTCATGGCATTAATCTGCCTGTCGATAGCGCCAATGGCAAAATAACCGGCACGCGTCAGCATTCTTGCATGATGATTGAAAAAGATGTTGACCGCTCTACCCCCTATCTCTATAAAGCTGCCGCGACCGGCCAGACACTCGAAAGCGCAGAGATTAAGTTTTACCATATTAACGACGCCGGTCAGGAAGTCTGCTATTACAGCGTCCTGATGGAAAATGTAAAAATCACCGGCGTCAACTGCGGCGTCCCGAATGTCAAATTAGCGGGTAACGACAGGATGAATCACATCGAAAGTGTGAGTCTGCAGTATGAAAAAATCACCTGGAAAATTATCGACGGTAATATTCATTACTCAGATGCATGGAACGAAAGGCCTGTGCTTTAGGTGTTAAAACAGTCCGGTATCAAACGGACTGTTCAGGCCTTCAGAAATATATCATTTACAGACTGCGCGGCTGAACACCCATCTTTTCAGGCTGCCGGATAGCGGGAACCCGTCCGACGCCAGCCGTAGCGATTATCACGGCCAGCGCTGACATCAGCAGCACATTGCTCATACCATATTGTGCTGCCAGCGGACCCGCTACCAGCTGTCCAAAGGGAATGGCAATAAAAGAACCCATTGCATCATAGGCATACACGCGGGCGAGCTTATCCGGTGGGATATGAGTCTGTAATGCGTGCGCCCATATTACGCCGAACAGACCTAATGTAGTGCCGGCAATAAAGAACCCGGCTATCAGCCATATTGCTGTTGCATTCTGGCTCAGCATAAATATCGGGAGTGCGTAAAGTCCTGCCAGCATAGCGCCAGTCAAGAGATCGCGACGTGGATGCCATTTCATGGCCAGTAAAGAACCCGCAATTAACCCTGCACTGTGGGCGGCTACAATTATCCCCCACTGCGTGCGTCCGAATGAGGCGTCAGCAATCATTGGGCCCAGTACCACGACAATGCCATTGAAAGCGACATTGATAACAGCGAACTGGACGACTATCGACCAAATCCAGCTTCGTCCAGCAAATTCCGCCCAGCCTTCTTTTAAATCCTGCAGGATGTTGCCCGGCAAGGTTCCTGCCTTCTCTGCGCTCGCACGAATGAAGAAATATAGGGGTGCAGAAGCGGCAAAGCCCAGGGAATCAATTGCCAGTCCCCAACCCGGTCCGACAGCGCTGGTGATAACACCTCCCAGCGATGCCCCCATCACCGTGCCACCATAAACACCAAGCTGAATTAAAGCATTGGCCTGACGCAGATGCTTTGCAGGCACGACCTGTGGAACCAGCGCAGCTGAAGCAGGCAGCGCGATGCCTGCTGCCGCTCCATTGAGGGCACCCAGCAAAGTAAGGCTGATTAAGGTGGCTGACCCATCGAGCACAGACCAGGCAACGATTGCTTGTGAAACCGCCGCAACCCCCGCTGAAATCACTAATACCCGACTGCGAGAGTAGCGGTCGGCAATAACACCCCCCACCAGCAGAAACAGCACGTTGAACAGAGAACGTGATGCCACCACTACGCCTAAATCTGAGGCAGAGCCGCCAATATCCAGAACCGCAAAGGCCAGCGCAATGGGTGCAATCCCATTCCCCAGTACCGTGAACAGACGTCCGAAAAAGAGATAACGAAAGGATGAATGCTGAAAAGCCTGAGCATTTTTCTGGAATTTATTCATTGTCAGGAATGTGATGGCCGGAGGTTGGGCTTATGATAACCGCGTTTCTGCAAATGTTAAGCACAGCATTACATTATCCCATATCAGATTCACGGAGCGACAGCTGACATTAACTCATTTAAAAGTTGAATGAAAAGTTTCTCCAACCTTTCTGATTAGCACCCGAATAAAATACAATGACACAAACATGACAGCAGGAAAGTTAATGATTGATGTAACACTTGAAGCAGATTGATATGAATGAGTTAGTCCATTTCTTTTTTTATCACACAACAGTGGCATGTCAAAGCGCTGAATAATACATAAGCACTAAGTAAAACTTGATCTCAATCATCATGCGCTCTATTTTTAAAATATGCATTTGAGAAATATATAAATCCGGCATTAAATACCAGTACGAAAGGGAAACTACTTCACAGTTGAAAGGATTTTACTATGGCTATCCCAGCTTACCTCTGGCTGAAGGATGATGGCGGAGCGATCATCAAAGGTTCGGTAGATGTTAAAGATAGAGAAGGAAGCGTAGAAGTAACTGGTTTTTCTCATAACTTAAGACTGCCCACTGATTCAATGACAGGCAAGCCAACAGGCACAAGAAAACATGCACCCATTATCGTTCAAAAAGAGTTCGATTCATCTTCTCCCTATCTTTATAAAGCTGTAGCCACAGGGAAGACATTAATGTCCGCCGAGTTAAAATGGTATAATATCAACCATGCAGGTCAGGAAGAAGAATATTTTAATATACTACTTGAAAATGTCAAGGTTGTCGGTATTTCGCCCATAATGCATGACACAAAAGATCCCGAAAAAGAAAACCATAATCATCTGGAGTGCGTTGAGTTTGCTTATGAGAAAATAACCTGGAAGCATTGTGATGGTAATATTATTTTTTCAGATAGCTGGAATGATAAGGCATAAATCATGAGATATCCTGCTCTGGCTGCGTCCCCAGCCCCGCCTTATGATATTGAATCTTTTACGCCACCTGGAGTTTCTCTAATAAACAATATGATGATTGCACGTTTTCACAGAGGACCGTCAGCCCTTACATATGTCTGGTTTTATAACCAGGTTAAAGGACATGGTCCCTGGGATTACAAATTCCAGTATGGGACTCAATATGAGCATTTTGGTAACTTTCATTATGGTGCTGTGGGTTATGCCGCTGGAATAAGAGAAGCGGTTTTACTTCGCGCTGCGGGTTGGGCGCAAAGCAGGGCCGGAACCAGTAAAGAGGAATTTAATTACTGGTATGGGGCATCTCCTTTTGGCGATGATCCTGATGATCAATATTGGATAAGAGCAGGGATCGACTATGCAAAACGCTCCGGTTTTTAAAAAGCGTTTACTGTTACTGGTGTTGATGCTGATAATATTTGTCTTTACAGGCTGGCAACTCTCTAAATTGTCACCGCTGGAACAGTCGATTATTAAAAAAGTAAACATAAGTAACCGGATTAATCTTTACATCACTAAAGCCAGTGCGGGGGCCACAACAGACTTCTCTTATCGCTTTTATCTTTATGATGCATCCAGAAACGATGAGTCTTTTAAAGAAAACCTAACCGACAACCTGCAACCTTTCCTGATTACCTCTGATGGTAACGCTTTTAAACGGGTTCAGGACAAGGCGGTCTATCTGAGGGTTAAAGGAGAGATTTTTGCATTTTACAGTTCGCCTGGCATTCGTATTGACGATGTTCTTTATTCGGTTCCGGTGTTCCTCAACGCCTCTCCCTTTTGAGACAGACTGCTCATTCAGTGAATGCCTCCTCTCTCCCTCACTGCTGCTTCCACCCCAAATGAAAAAAAAGCCCGCCATTAAGGCGGGCAACAACACTGGAAGCAATGTGAGCAATGTCGTGCTCTTCTTCGGCAGAGCCACCGTCGAAGTGCAGGTGAATAATAATCATTCTTATTATCATCTGTAAAGCGGTTATTGAGAACTTTTCTCATCACCACATCATTTGTGCGCTCATTTTAAGTTGCGATGACGAAAATCAGGCTGGCAGTGGTTGCAGGTTTTGGGACTATGCCTGCTTTGCGATACACTCTGGTTAATGCCTCAAAATCGTTGAGTTCTATGTCAAAACTACTATGTTCGCTGTTGCTCAGCCTCAGCGCGTTGAGTTCGCCTGCGTGGTCAGCGCCTGCGGGGGATATCCGCCAGACCGGCTTTGTCTATTGCGTCAGCGGCACGCTGAACACCTTTAATCCGCAGATGGCCAGCAGCGGGCTCACTGTCGATACGCTGGCGGCACAGTTGTATGACCGCTTGCTGGATGTCGATCCCTATACCTATCGTCTTAAGCCCGATCTGGCGTCGAGCTGGGAAGTACGCGATAACGGCGCGACGTATCGCTTTCATCTGCGCAGCGGCGTCCAGTTCCAGCAGACTAACCAGTTTCGCCCTACCCGCGCACTAAACGCCGACGATGTGGTATTCAGCTTCGCAAGGATGTTTGACCGTCATCATCCCTGGCATAACGTCAACGGCGGTAACTACCCCTACTTTGATAGTCTGCAATTTGCCGATTCCGTCCAGAGTGTGAAGAAGATCGACAACAGGACGGTTGAGTTCAGGCTGAACAGCCCGGATGCCTCGTTCCTGTGGCATATGGCGACCCACTATGCGCCGGTACTGTCGAAAGAGTATGCCGACCAGCTCACCGCTCAGGGCCGTCAGGAAGAGATGGATCGTCAGCCGGTGGGCACCGGTCCTTATCAGCTCAGCGAATACCGCACCGGTCAGTACATCCGTCTGGCGCGCAATCCACACTACTGGCGTGGAGTGCCGCGTCTGCAACAGGCGGTGATCGATCTTGGTTCCGGCGGGACCGGTCGCCTTTCCAAACTGTTAACCGGTGAATGCGACGTACTGGCCTATCCCGCGGCAAGCCAGCTCAGCATACTGCGCGATGACCCGCGCCTGCGGATGACGCTGCGTCCCGGTATGAACATTGCTTACCTGGCTTTTAATACCCGTAAGCCTCCGCTCGACCGGCCTGAAGTCCGGCATGCACTGGCGCTGGCCATCAACAATGAGCGGTTAATGGAGTCGATCTACTACGGCACTGCCGAAACGGCCGCTTCGATATTACCGCGCGCGTCCTGGGCTTATGACAATGATGCGCGCATTACCGGCTACGACCCTGAGAAGTCACGCGCCGCGCTTGCCGCACTCGGCATCAGCGATCTGCATCTGCGGCTGGTTGTGCCTGCCGCCTCGCAGTCGTGGAATCCCAGCCCACTGAAAACCGCCGAACTGTTACAGGCGGATCTGGCGCAGGTTGGTGTCCGGCTGACCATTGTGCCGGTCGAGGGCCGTTTTCAGGAGGCGCAGCTGATGGCGATGAATCATGATCTGACGCTGTCAGGCTGGGCCACCGACAGTAACGATCCGGACAGCTTCTTCCGCCCGCTTCTCAGCTGTGCGGCGATTCGCTCGCAGACCAATTACGCGCACTGGTGCTCTCCGGCCTTTGACGAAACGCTGCAGAATGCTCTGCTATCACAACAACTCTCTGGCCGCATCGACAGTTATGATAAAGCGCAGCAGATTCTGGCGCAGGAGTTACCGGTGCTGCCGCTGGCTTCCTCTCTGCGACTGCAGGCATTTCGTCATGACATCAAAGGGCTGGTACTTAGCCCGTTTGGCAACGCCTCGTTTGCCGGGGTTTATCGTGAAGATGATGAGGGTAAGTGAGTGATTATCTATATTTTGCGCCGCCTGCTGCTGCTGCTCATTACCCTGTTCCTGCTGTCGCTGGTCAGCTTCAGCCTGAGCTACTTTACCCCTAACGCCCCGCTGGAAGGCGCTGCGCTCTCCGATGCCTGGTGGTTCTGGTTCAAAGGGATGCTGCAATTTGATTTCGGCGTTTCCAGCACTAACGGTCAGGAGATTGGGCTGCAGCTGCGTGAGGTTTTCCCGGCTACCATGGAGCTCTGTATCCTGGCGTTTCTGTTTGCGCTGCTGGCAGGTATTCCGCTGGGGATCTGCGCCGGTGTGATGCGCAATAAATGGCAGGATAAAACCATCAGTGCGCTGGCACTGGTCGGCTTCTCTGCGCCCATCTTCTGGCTGGCGCTGCTGCTGACGCTGTTCTTTTCGCTGACGCTGGGCTGGCTGCCGGTATCGGGACGTCATGACCTGCTTTATCCGGTGCAGAATATCTCCGGCTTTGCGCTGATTGACGCCTGGATGAGTCCTTCGCCGTGGCGGCATGAGATGATTATCAGCGCCCTGTCCCACCTTATTCTGCCGGTGCTGGTGCTGGCGATGGCCCCGACCACAGAAGTGATCCGCCTGCTGCGCAACAGCACCAGCGACGTGATGGATAAAAACTATGTCAAAGCGGCGGCCACGCGCGGTCTTTCGCGCTTTACGGTGATCCGCCGCCACGTGTTGCACAACGCGCTACCGCCGGTCATCCCGCGTCTGGGGCTGCAGTTCTCCACCATGCTGACGCTGGCCATGATCACCGAAATGGTCTTTAACTGGCCGGGTCTGGGCCGCTGGCTGATTAACGCGATTCGTCAGCAGGATTATGCCGCAATCTCAGCCGGTGTGATGGTGATTGGCGGGCTGGTGATTCTGGTGAATGTGATTTCTGACGTGATTGGTGCAGCAATGAATCCGCTGAAACACAAGGAATGGTATGCCCTCCGGTAGGGCTTATGCGCCGCGGGAAAGTTATTCAAAACATGCCGGTATGAATTTGGGCTGTTAAATGACTTTCAACCTGGATGAGGCTATGAATTTATGGATGATGCTGACCTCGCACAGGAACGCGAAGAAGCACATCCTGCCGCCTTTCTGGCAATTCCTTAAAGCTTCAATGGCTTATGCGTCTGGTGCAATGATGAAGCCGTGGTGACCGGGACGGCTTTCTGTTTTATTTCAGGGGACACCGCAGGATTCTGTATATCGCGACCAGACTTTACAAATTCTGGTATAAAGACCACAGGTTATTCATCAGGGAAAAGATTATGAGTCTCAGCAGAGTGTTACTTGTACTGGTTTTTGCAGCATGTATTGCCCTGTTACTCAAGGCGGGCTCATTCAGGGTTACGCATTATCTTGATGACAAAATCGATAATCAGATTACCCGATGGGCTGATGGCAAGTAAGCAATCAGGTTCATTCAGCTAATCTGGTACGGGCGGGCCTTTTTCAGCTCCTGCCACCATAACGTGCTTACGCTTCGCTATTAAATCTTTTGTCACTATCAATCGCACAGTAACACTGTATGGTGTGCGAATCAGCCTTTGCTGATGCTACGATTTTCCTTTTTTGATGCAATTCATGCCTGCGTAACGCGGGCTTTTTTGTACCCAAAACCAGCCAGCGTTTAGTCACATATCTTCACAGGAACCAGAGAATCCCCGGGTTAAATAGGTAAAGCTGAAGGGTGACTTAAAGGGTGAGTGTTTTTCGATGGCGTTAACGGAGGGTGAAACAACGTCAGCCTCTGCCACAAGCCTGCGTCAGGCAGCCTTCGTCGCCAAAACCCTGGAATGGTCAGCCGATTGATTTGTCACCACAGCCGGGTCATGCGCGGCGCCAGACTCCCAAACGGCCAGAGCAGGACGAACTCATCACATCCTGAATTTCATTTAACTCAGTCCATGAACCTGGTTGCGGCCATTGTGTTTTGCCTCATAGAGCGCCTTATCAGCCTGTTGCTTAAGTCTTTTGGCCTCATCTGGCTGTCCGTTTGAAATCAGGCTACTGTATCCGGCGCTGAGGGTCACAATACCTTCAGGAATACCGGAGGTTTCGTGCGGTATTCCGGCAGACATAACTGCGTTTACTGCACGCTCCGCCAGCTTTTTCGCGACACTCTCTCCACTGGCAGGCAGGATAATAACAAACTCTTCCCCGCCGTAACGTGCAACCACAGCATCCTGCCGCTGCGTAATTTCTTTCAGAATGGCGCTGACACGCTGCAGACAGGTATCGCCGGCGACATGCCCGTAGGTATCGTTGTAACGCTTGAAAAAGTCGATATCAAACATGATCAGTGACACGGGTTCACCCGATTTTTGAGAGCGCTTCAGGACCTGATCTAACATCGCATCAAACTGGCGGCGATTAGCCAGTCCGGTTAGCCCGTCAATCAATGCCAGTGACTGCAGCGTATGGTTGATCGTGGTCAGCTCATCCCTGATCTGTGTTAATTCCAGCTGATTTCTGACGTTCTTTTTAACCTGTCTGAGAACAAACATCCCCATCCCGGAAATCATTACAAGCAGAACCACGTTCAGGATGACGTCGATGATATTGGCGGAGAACCAGTCGCTCCGGATCTTATCGAGGTCATATCCCGCCGTGACAATGAGCGGATACTGCTCAAGGCGGGCGTAGCCATAAACCCTCTCCACCCCATCCAGTGCAGAACGCCACGTTGCGCTGCCACTGGCAGAGGTTTTCAGGACAGTTGTAAATAATGGACTCATGGACAGGCTGCGGTTGATGGCAGAATGCGGGAAGGGCCGGATATACAGGACAGAGGTATCAGCAAGAATCAGCCCCAGAACGTCGCGATCACCCAGCGTATAGTAGCTGTAGAACTGCCGGAAATAGTCTACTTTAACCGTTGCCAGCGCGACGCCAGCAAAGTTGCCTTTTGAATCGTTCAGCCGCAACGATACCGGAATAACAAGGTCACCTGTAGATCTGCTGCGGATAACACGGCCAATCCTTACGCGGGTATCCTCATGAGTACGGTGCCAGATAAAATAGTCCCGATCGGCGTTGCTTCCTTTGGCCGGAACGTAGTTGCCCGACGTGGCAATCCATTTACCCTGTGCGTCATAAATAAACAGCCCATGAAGCTGACGCAGTTTCCCCTGCTGCTCTTTAAGCTGACGAGCGAAGACGGGCGTTGCCGCGTAATCCAGCCCGTTCAGGCTGAGCAGTCTGACGGCATCCGCCAGCGTAATATCCACCTGCAGAAAGGCATCTTCTGCCTGTTTGGCGAGAGAAACAGAGAGGTTACGGGCATCATCTTCACGGACATTCTGATTGTGCTGCCACGATCCCCAGAGCGTAAATATGTTAATCACAACGACAGCAAGCACGGTTGCCAAAAGGAAAAACGCCATCGTGCGGCCAAGAGAATTACGGATACCTGAAGGTACAACACCGCCACTGTTTTTATTCAACACAATGATTTCCATTAAATCCTGATACTTAAACATAATTTACGCATGAGATAACTTCAAGCAGACCGGGATGACTCACGATGTTGTTGTGAGTTCTGTGAGCGTCCAGCCTGCCGCTGCCAGACAGCATGTTTCCTGATTAAATTGAATCCTTTGATCACCACGGTCTTCACGCTGCGGATGCCACGCCGGAAAAATATATCAACCGTTGTCAGCGTTGATTATTTTTATGACTTAAGCATTTTATTTTAAGAGACTGAATCAGGTCTGGCAGGGAGTAAATGACAAAGTCCAGACAGCGTTATTTTTGCATAAACGACGGCCGGGCAGAGGTTGCAATATTTTAATGATGTCGCGCGGTGAATGGCTGATTAATTTAACACGTTCTCTTTTAAGACCTGCTTCGTTTACTCTGTTATGACAATCCAGCAAGCGAATGAGAAACATTTTTATAATCACGGGGATAGTTAACGCAGGCAAACACATAAGCCCCCGCTAATAAACCGTACATTTTCGGCAGGGATTTATTCAGGGCAGATATTTTCATTGTAAAAACCACGTTATATAAAAAACATTTAAACGTGAAAGCCCCGACAGGTTTGCCGGGGCCTGCGGCCTGATCAGAAGATCAGATTATTCAGACTTACGTCCGCCGCTGTGGCTATTCTGGCCACCTTTCTTACCGGCTTCTGAGGCTTTTTCACGGTCATTAGCGAAATTACCTCCGCTATGCTGCCCGCCTTTTTTACCCGCTTCAGATGCTTTCTCAGGGTTTTCTGCAAAATTACCTGAACCACCACGATGTTCGGCCATGATATCCTCCTGGATAACTCTATTTATAGATGGCAACCAGTATAAATAAGTCATACCGGTCATAGTCGTGTTGAAATATTTATTCTAGAAGCACCCCTGATGTTTGCAAGCGCACCCGGAAAGACCCGGCGATAAAAACCAGTTAAGCGAAACGCACCGATAAAAAATAAGCCAGACGACAAAGGTGAAGTTTTAAAAAGAAAACATAATTTTAAGGTGACGACATAAAAACATAAACCATCAATGCTGTTAATAAAATATTACGTTTATATAAAAATCATAAAAAATACACTTTGAATGTTACCCAACGTTTTATTGTCACTCACATCAAAAACCGCTTAAAAATCGCGATTTTTTATTTCATCAGGCGATCGCTACCGTCATCAGGGTTCACACATGAATCGTCTTGCCCGATTGCTCTGACAGTGGCTGGCCGGATTCGATTAACATCACGGCCCTGTCCGTTTGCATGGCACGCTGTAGCGACGGTAACGACAAGATATCCTAATGACCCGCGACTGACCTGAGTGAGCGGCTTTTTTCCCATAACGTCACTCTTAATTATTTGGTTCACTCTCCTTTGCCCAGGACCGCCAGAATAGGATCCAGGAAGTTTTGCTGATTTATGTGGGTCTTAACGTTCTGTCGGCTTTGCCGCCATTTTTTGCAGCCTGTCACGGAACACCTGACGGCCCGGATTGTAATTCTCTGTAACCCAGCGCCGAAATTGCTGACGCCATTTCCTTGCCTGTGACGGGGATCTCGACGGATAATCCCCTATAGTCAGCTGAACGGGCTTACCCTCCCAGCAATAACGGTTGAAAAATGTCACTTCGCCAGTAAGGAAGAGGCTGACATGCAGGCTGGACGTGTTCGTGAATACCTTCGTTTTATCGCGGCGCTTAACTGTGTCTGATATCGATAAGCGACAGGTACATTTTCTCTGCGTATTCGCAAAGGCGTACACAAACCCTGTAAATTAAAGCTGTTCAGAGTTTTCCATGACAAAGCAACATAAAGCAGACTCACGGGGCAAGTAACTAAAATGACTGATTTTTCTGAAACAATATTGCCCGGCCTTAAGGATAGTAAAGTGAAAACGTATGCCCTCCGATAATATCTACGCCGAAAAACGCCTGCCCAGCGCGTTTCGTCAGAGCTGGCATCATTTCTATGGCAACCCGATTTCGATGGTCGGCCTGTATGGCTTTGGCGCACTGCTGCTGCTCTGCCTGTTTGGCGGTTTCATGGCACCCTATGGTATCGATCAGCAGTTCCTGGGATATCAGCTGCTGCCACCGTCATGGTCGCGCTACGGCGATGTCTCATTTTTCCTCGGCACCGACGATCTGGGGCGGGATGTTCTGAGTCGCCTGCTGAGCGGTGCCGGTCCGACGGTGGGTTCCGCGATTCTGGTGACGCTGTTCGCTACGCTGGGCGCGCTGGTGCTGGGCGTGCTGGCGGGCATGACGCACGGCATTCGCTCGGCGGTGATGAACCACGTGCTGGATACCCTGCTCTCTCTTCCGTCGCTGTTGCTGGCGATTATCGTGGTGGCGTTTCTCGGGCCGCGTCTTGAGCACGCACTGCTGGCGGTCTGGCTGGCGCTGATGCCACGTCTGGTGCGCGAAATTTACAGTGCCGTGCATGATGAGCTGGAAAAAGAGTATGTGGTTGCCGCGCGCCTGGACGGTGCCAGAGGTCGTAATATCCTGCGCTACGCCATCCTGCCCAATATTCTGCCGCTGCTGATTACCGAAATTACCCGCGCGCTGTCGATGGCGATTCTGGATATTGCCGCACTCGGTTTTCTGGACCTGGGCGCGCAACTGCCTTCACCGGAATGGGGCGCGATGCTGGGCGATTCGCTGGAGCTGATCTACGTTGCGCCCTGGACCGTGATGCTGCCCGGGGTGGCGCTGATGGTCAGCGTACTCATTGTTAACCTGCTCGGTGACGGCATCCGTCGCGCCGTCGAAGCGGGAGTGGAATAAATGCCGTTACTTGATATCCGTAATCTGACCATTGAATTTATGACCGCTGACGGGCCGGTCAAAGCGGTCGATCGCGTCAATCTGACGCTGGGCGAAGGTGAAGTCCGGGGGCTGGTCGGTGAATCCGGCTCCGGTAAAAGTCTGGTCGCCAAGGCTATCTGCGGCGTGACCAACGATAACTGGCGTGTGACGGCCGATCGCATGGTGTTTGATGATGTGGACCTGCTGCGCCTCTCCCCGCGCGAGCGCCGTCGCATTATCGGGCATAACGTCTCGATGATTTTTCAGGAGCCGCAATCCTGTCTGGATCCCTCTGAAAGTATCGGCCGTCAGCTGATGCAGGTGATCCCGCGCTGGACCTATAAAGGCCCCTGGCTGAAACGCTTCTGGTTCTGGCGCAAAACCCGCGCTATCGAACTGCTGCATCGCGTCGGCATTAAAGATCATAAAGACATCATGCGCAGCTTCCCCTATGAGCTGACCGAAGGCGAATGCCAGAAAGTGATGATTGCCATTGCGCTGGCTAACCAGCCGCGTCTGCTGATTGCCGATGAACCCACCAATGCGATGGAACCGACAACGCAGGCGCAGATATTCCGCCTGCTGAGCCGCCTGAACCAGAATAACAACACCACTATTCTGCTGATCAGCCACGACCTGCGCACCATGAGCCAGTGGGCGGACCGTATTAACGTGATGTACTGCGGTCAGACGGTGGAAACCGCTCACAGCGAAGATTTAATGAGCACGCCACATCATCCTTATACGCAGGCGCTGATTCGGGCGATGCCCGATTTTGGCCGCGCGCTGCCGCACAAAAGCCGTCTCAATACGCTGTCAGGGGCGATCCCATCACTGGAGAGCCTTCCGATAGGCTGCCGCCTGGGGCCACGCTGTCCTTACGCGCAGCGTAAATGTGTCGAAACGCCGCGCCTCACCGGCAGTAAAACACATCTCTTTGCCTGTCATTTCCCGCTGAATATGGAGGGCCAGTAATATGGAGACCCTGCTGGAAGTGCGCAACCTGAGTAAAACTTTTCGCTATCGCACCGGGCTGTTCCGCCGTCAGCACGTTGAGGCAGTAAAGTCTGTCAGCTTTACCCTGCGCGAAAAACAGACGCTGGCGATTATCGGTGAAAACGGTTCCGGCAAGTCCACGCTGGCGAAGATGCTCAGCGGCATGATTGCCCCCACCGAAGGTGAGATTCTGATTGACGACCACCCGCTGACCTTTGGCGATTACGGCTATCGCAGTCAGCGCATCCGCATGATTTTTCAGGATCCCTCAACCTCACTGAATCCGCGTCAGCGCATCAGTCAGATTCTGGAATTTCCGCTGCGACTTAATACCGAACTGGATGCAGAAGCGCGCGAGAAACGCATTATCGCCACCCTGCGACAGGTGGGATTACTGCGCGATCACGCCGGATATTACCCACACATGCTGGCACCCGGTCAGAAACAGCGTCTGGGTCTGGCCCGCGCGTTGATCCTGCAACCTAAAGTGATTGTGGCCGATGAAGCGCTGGCCTCACTGGATATGACCATGCGCTCCCAGCTGGTCAATCTGATGCTGGAGCTGCAGGAGAAACATGGAATCGCCTACATCTATGTCACCCAGCATCTGGGCATGATGAAGCACATCAGCGATAAAGTGCTGGTGATGCATCAGGGCGAAGTGGTTGAGCGCGGCGGCACGGCTGATGTGCTCGCCTCCCCGCTGCACGATCTGACCCGACGCCTGATCAGCAGCCATTTTGGCGAAGCACTGAGTGCCGAGGCCTGGCGGCGCGAGCGCTGATTTTTGCTGCATATCGCGGAAATTGCGGGCCGATTTACCTGATTAATGAGAGACGTGCTAGAATCCGCACGTCGATTAACGTCGGTCGCTTACTTTTTAACCATGCGGCCGCCAACTACAATGACCATAAGGATTACAGCTATGGGTTTTCTTTCCGGTAAGCGCATTCTGATTACTGGCGTTGCCAGTAAACTTTCCATCGCCTACGGTATTGCACAGGCGATGCACAAACAGGGCGCAGAACTGGCTTTCACCTACCAGAACGACAAGTTAAAGGGTCGTGTGGAAGAGTTTGCTAAAGATTTGGGTTCAGACATCGTGCTGCCATGTGACGTAGCCGAAGATGAGAGCATCAAATCTCTGTTCACTGAACTGGCAAAAACCTGGCCGAAATTTGACGGTTTCGTTCACTCTATCGGTTTCGCCCCTGGCGAGCAGCTGGTTGGCGACTACGTGAACGCCGTTACCCGCGAAGGCTTTAAAATCGCGCATGACATCAGTGCTTACAGCTTCGTCGCGATGGCCAAAGAGTGCCGCGAGATGCTGAATCCACACTCTGCGCTGCTGACCCTCTCTTACCTGGGTGCTGAGCGCGCGATCCCGAACTACAACGTGATGGGTCTGGCTAAAGCGTCGCTGGAAGCGAACGTGCGTTACATGGCGAACGCCATGGGCCCGGAAGGTGTGCGTGTTAACGCCGTTTCTGCCGGTCCAATCCGCACCCTGGCTGCATCAGGCATCAAAGATTTCCGTAAGATGCTGGCACATTGCGAAGCGGTTACCCCGATTCGCCGTACCGTTACCATTGAAGATGTCGGCAACTCAGCAGCATTCCTCTGCTCTGACCTGGCTGGCGGCATCACCGGTGAAGTGGTACACGTTGATGGCGGCTTCAGCATCGCCGCAATGAACGAACTGGAACTGAAATAAGTTCTGCAAGGGCGAGCCTGGCTCGCCCTTCACTTTACGCCCATCCTGCCCTTCCCGCCTGATTTCGCTGCCGTTATACCGTAACGCTATTAATTATCACCGATCAATCTTTTGCCCCGGACTGGCCATCAGCGACGATAAGCCTGCCCTTCGGTTTATGCATATTTTCAGATTCTGCCGCCTGCATACCGAACCCGAATTTGCAAAAGGATTGATCATGGAACAACGCCGCTATCCGGGCCATAACCACTGGTTTTACGAGAGCCAGACCAGTCCACGTACCACGCAGGCCGCACCGCTGGTGCCAGAGGCCGCCCATATCGATGACCGTTTTTTGCTGGGATGCCACGCCAGCGACGCCGTAGTGCAGTCACTGCTGCGCACGCATCAGCCGGCACTGCTGGCGGCGCGCGATCTGGCACAGCTGCTGTTTCCCGATCGCGTTGTCACCTCGCTGACGCACACCTTAACGCTTTATGACCGCCTCAGCACCGCACTGACCGTGGCACAGGTCGCGGGTGTACAGCGGTTGTGTAATCACTACTCTGCCCGCCTCAATCCGCTGCCTGGCCCTGACTCTTCACGGGAGAGTAATAATCGCCTGACCCAGATTACACAGTATGCGCGCCAGCTGGCGATGCAGCCTGAACTGATCAATGCCAGCGCCATCACCGCCCTGGATACGGTCGGCCTGACCGAACCCGATATTGTGACGCTGAATCAGCTGATTGGCTTTGTCAGTTATCAGGCGCGCGTCGTCGCCGGATTACAGGCGCTGCAGGCCCAGCCGGTACGCTGGCTGCCCGGTAGCATCGCACCACCTGATGCAGATTCCACTGGTTTTGACCAGCCAGCCCGCTGGCAGCCGGTACTGAAGCCGCTGGAGCTGCGGTATGCCAGTGCAGAGCAGCTCGCTGCCGTTACGCGTTGTCAGACGTTGCCCGGTATGCAGGACGCGGTATGGCTGCTGGCCCATGACCCATCGGCGCTGTATGGCTGGGCGCAGCTGCATCAGCATCTCTCACAGGAAAACACCCTGGCGGAAGCGACAGCCGCCCGTATTCTCGGCAGCCGCTGGGCGTTCCGGCTTCTGGCCAGGAATGAGGTTTTGATCGAGGGTGTCGATGACACGAATTTAAAAGGAGAAGAGCAACAGATCGTCGCGCTGTCGGCGCAGCTGACCCGTTCACCCGAGCGTTTCAGTGCGGCCCATCTGCAGCCGCTGATGGAGGCGGGCTGGGAACCTGAGGCGCTGTTCGCGCTGATTCAGAGCGTGGCGATAGGCAACTGGAACAGTCGCCTGTTTTACGCGCTGGGCGAGGCGCAGTAGCCTGAGCTAGACCGGTAACTGACCGCGCGCTTCGTCAAAAAAGTGCTGTGCCAGCGGAGTGGCACGGCCAGGTTCCGCTATCACCAGCGCCGCCTGGCGCGCCATCGGCGGCAGCGTAATGCCGCGCTGCTGTAACCCCTGAAGTGATGCGGGCAGCAGATGACCCACCGGCGAGACCAGCAACCCCAGACCGACCTGAGCACACTGCATCAGCTGCATGATTGAGGCACTCTCCACGATAACCCGCGGCACCAGCGCTGCCTCGCGAAAGGCCATATCAAGATAGCGGCGGAAATAGCGTGTTTGCTCTGCCAGGCAGAGCGGCTGTTGTGCCAGTTCGTCCAGCGTCAGCGGGGTTGCTCCCACCAGCGCCGGGAAGTGGTCAGGATGGAATACGGCTTCAACGCCCTGATCGGCCAGCATCTCAGTCTGGAAATGAAGCTCCCGCAGCGTCGCCATCTCAAAAAAGCCAATGCCGACATCCACGGTGTGGCTGTTAAGCGCTTCCAGCAGCTGATCAGCACTGAGTACCGCAATGCGGTAATCGAGCTGGGGATAACGCGCCTGCACGGCTTTCAGCAGCAGCGGCAGTGCCACGCTGCACTGCGGCACCACGCCTACCCGCAGCGTGCCGTTTACCCCATGTTTCAGCGATTCCACTTCCAGCTTCAGCCCCTGATAGACCGAAACTATTTCCCGGGCCCACGCCAGCACGCGATCGCCCTCTGGCGTAAATCCGGCAAAGTTATTGCTGCGGTTAATCAGCGGCAGGCCCAGCTCGCGCTCGAGATTTTTCAGACGCATTGAGAGGGTTGGCTGTGTAACAAAACTGGCTTCCGCGGCCCGCCCGAAATGGCGTTCCCGCTCCAGGTTACACAGGTAAATAAGTTGTTTAATGTCGATGTTAATTATCCATCAGCAGGTTTAAGACTGTTCGCGTGACTGTCTCACTGGCAGTATCAACCAGAGTATAAGGCTCAATGTTACCCTGCGCGGGCTCTGATCTTTTAACCGCACGGATCATCGGCGCAGTCGGGACAAATAAATCAGAGCTACGCGCGACGCTTATCTGAACCGCAGCGATAACCGCAAAATCACCGCTTCATACCCTCTGGTTTACTGACTTTGTTACCAGGGCATTCAGCGCCAGGCAGATTAACCCGAACCCTATGGGTAACAGGAAATCGTAGCCGAGCAGTCGGTAAAGCCCGATGCCGGCCACCCCGCCTGCAAGGAAAGACAGCAGGGTCAGACTGTGCAGCCGCAACCGCCCCAGCCAGAGCGGCGCATCTTTCGTTGAGGCTTTGCGCCGCAACACTTCAAACAGCATCGCCAGCTCAATCCCGATATCAGTCGCCGTGCCGGAGATATGGGTGGTGCGAACCCGGGCATTGGAGATCCGCGTGACCACCGCATTCTGCAACCCCATTAAAAAGCTCAGGCTCATGATCAACACCACGCCGGGCGACAGCGGCGGAAAGTGATTCTCAATCACGCCTAGCGTCATCAGCGCGATCCCCTCAATCAGAATAACGAAGGCATAGATAGTACGGATATTCCTGCGGTGCCCGGCATTAATTATCAGCGTTGAAAACATGGAGCCCGCAATAAACAGCAGCACGATCGACAGAAAAAACAGGCCAGGCCCCAGGTTCGCTTTTGCCAGATGATCGGACAGCAGCGAGACATTCCCGGTCATGTTAGCTGAAAAGAAACCGACAATCTCAAAGGCGGCGGTATTCAGCGCGCCTGCGGCAGCGGCCAGCGTGCAGGCCAGTCGGGTATCGGCGCTGTTGCTGCGGGCACTTTCTGTGCTGATTAGCATGACAACCCCGTGTTCAGTGCAAAGCCGTATAATCCGCCCATTCTGCCTCAGCCACAAGGCGCTGAATCAAACACGTTATTCTCTGCCTCACGATGCGCATCACAGCCCCATGCAGGATCCCGCGCTGCCTGGACGCAGCGCGGAAGAAACCAGTCAGCTGTTTGCCAGACGGAAAGTCGAGACCGACTGCGTCAGGTACTGCACCTGCTCTTCCAGTGAGGCCGACGCCGCCGCAGACTCCTGCACCAGCGCCGAGTTCTGCTGGGTCACGCTGTCCATCTCGGTAACCGCCTGCTCAATCTGACCGATGCCGCGACTCTGTTCATCAGACGCGGTAGAGATGTGCTCCATCAGCAGATTCACGCGGCTGACCGAGGAGATAATGGCACTCATCGCCTCGCCGGTCCGGCTGACCTGGTCGGAACCGGCGTGGATGATGGAGACCGATTCTGCAATCAGCCCCTCAATCTCTTTGGCGGCGGTGGCGCTGCGCTGGGCCAGGTTACGCACCTCCCCTGCAACGACCGCAAAACCACGTCCCTGCTCACCCGCACGGGCGGCTTCAACGGCCGCGTTCAGCGCCAGAATATTGGTCTGGAAGGCGATGCTGTCGATAACGGTAGTGATTTCTTCAATCTTCTTCGAGCTGGCGTTAATCAGCGCCATCGATGTCACCACTTCCTGCGAGACTTTTTCGCCGCTTTCCGCGTTTTTCACCGCTTCACTGGTCAGACGGCAGGCTTCAAAGACGTTTTCAGTGTTCTGTTTCACCGTTGCGCCCAGTTGCTCCATGCTGGCAGCGGTTTCGGTCAGCGCAGCGGCCTGCTGTTCAGTGCGCGAGGCGAGATCGATGTTGCCCGCCGCAATTTCCTGCGAGGCGGTAGAGACTGAGCGGGTTGAATCACGCACCTGAAGAATAATGGCGGTCAGCGCGCTGCGCATCTGCTCCAGCGAGCCCATCAGCATCTGAATTTCACTGCGTGAACCCGGTTTTACCGGCACGGTGGCATCCAGCACGCCCGCCGCAATCAGCTTGCAGTGCTCCTGCGCTTCATTGATTGGCGAAAGGACATAGCGCTTCATGAAGATGTAAATGGCGATGATGATGCCGAAAAACAGCACGCCAAACAGACCCAGCAACGTAATACCAGAGGTGAAGTGACTCTGTGCGTCGCTGTTGAGCTTTTTGGCGTAGGTTTCGTGCTGGGCAAGAACACGGTCCAGAATAATTTCATACTGACGATCCAGACGAACCACGGTCGGAATCTGATTTTTAAAACGCACCTGATCGTGCGCCTCTGCGGCCTCAATCAGCGGCTGCAACCCCTGCTGACGATAGGCCTGATAAGCCTGGCTGTAGGCATCTGCCTCCGCCTCTTCGCCCGGCAGACGCGGCGCATTCATATAGGCCTGGAAGGCGGCATCGGCTTTACCTGCCACGGTCCGCACGCTGTCCAGCGTGGCGGGATTGCTGGCATCACTGCCCTCAATCTCCTTCATGTACTCCATCAGACGAACACGCAGCGTACGGCTGTGGTTAATCGGGTCAATAACCGAGAGCACCACGCGAATCTCTTTGTTGACCGCGTTCAGGGAGTGATTGCTCTGAATCAGCAGCCAGGTGCTGATCGCCACGCTGGTAAGAAACAACGCCAGCAGGAAGGAAAAGATAATCAGGGAAGACTTTTTTAACGACATCGCGATGTTCCGAAACAGGGAGTATTAGTCGCTATATCGGCAGAAAGGTGCGCCCCATTAGGGCTGTACTTTTTTTAGTTACAATAAGCGGAACGGCAGTGTTCAGTATATGAGCAGAAAGAGGTGCTAACCGCCTGCGGGCACCGGACGGTTAGCGAAGTAATCAAGTCTGAAGAGAACTGTCGTTACGCGACACCTAGCGCCATTTTCACTTCATTAGCGATCTTCTCGACCTGCGGACCATAGATAACCTGTACATCGTGCTCGCTGACGCGATTAACCCCGTTAGCACCGGTGCTCATCAATGTCTGATCGACCACCTGATTCATCTCTTTGACCCGAACCCGCAGGCGGGTAAAGCAGCAATCGACATCCTCGATATTGGCCTGCCCGCCCAGTCCGCTGATAATTACCTGCGTCCGCTCATCCGCAGCGACCTGTTGCGGTTTCTCCTCCTCTGACTCCCGGCCCGGCGTTTCGACATGCATCCGGGTTATCACCAGCCGGAAAGCATAGTAGTAGATCGGTGCATAGATGACGCCCAGCGCCAGCGTCCACCACCAGTGGGTTTTCGCGCCGCCCAGCATGCCGAACACCACCAGATCGATAACGCCGCCCTGCACGTTGCCGATCATCAGATGCAGCATCGACATCAGCATAAACGACAGACCGGTCAGGAAAGCATGCAGCAGATAGAGCACTGGCGAGACAAAGATAAAGCAGAACTCCAGCGGCTCGGTAATCCCGGTGGTAAATGAGGTCAGCGCGCCCGCCATGACCAGCGCTTTGACCCGCTGCTTATGTTCGGGCCGCGCGGTGTGATAGATCGCCAGCGCCGCAGCAGGCAGACCAAACATCATCACCGGAATCTTGCCCTGTGCCAGAAACTGCGTGGCGGTGCGCAGCGTCTCATCGGGTATTGATCCCGGATGGGTCAGCGAGGCATTGAAGATGTTCAGCGCACCGACCACCGTCTGACCATCGACCACCGCCATGCCGCCAATTGGCGTGAAGCGCACGGTTTCGTTGAGGATATGATGCAGGCCGGTGGGGATCAGAATGCGTTCAAAGGCCCCCAGCAGAAACGCGCCATACTGGCCGCTTTTGCCAATCATCTGGCCAATCCAGGCGATACCCTGCCCGATGGTAGGCCAGACCAGCGCCAGCAACACCCCAATCAGCGGCAGACAGACCACGGTCACGATCGGCACAAAACGCCGTCCGCCAAAAAAACTGATCGCGGTTGGCAGCTGCTGGGTATAGAAACGATTGTGCAGCGCCACCGTGATCAGACCGGCAATCACCCCGCCCAGCACACTCATGTTGTAGGTGAAGACGCCCAGCATGTTGATGTACTCCGCCGAGGTCATCATGGCGGTGGTCTGATCCATCCCCGCCTGCTGCAGCGAGGCGGGCGTAGTAGTGGCTGCGGTGATCCCTTTCGCCGCCAGCGTGGCGCTGATACCCACGTTCATCACGATATAGCCAATCACCGCGGCAAAGGCGGCGGTAGGTTTTTCCGCTTTCGCCAGTCCGATGGCGCTCGCCACTGCAAAGAAGACCGGCAGGTTGGCAAACAGCGCCCCGGCGACCTTGCGGATAAATCCAATGATTAACTGCGGCACCTGCATCTGCGCAAAGGCCTCGCCGGTCACCGCCGGGTTCTGCATCGCCGCCGCCAGCCCGAGGAAAATACCCGCTGCAGCGATGACCGAGATTGGCATCATCAACGCTTTGCCAAACGCATGGATCTGGCTGGTCAGCTGTTTCATGGATTTGCGCCCTCTCTGATAGTGAACAGCAAGTATTAGCCTGTTGTGGGGAGAACTCCCGTTATCAGCCGGTTAAAGGCGGGTAAAATCTGACCACCATCACAATTCAGGCCGATGCACGATAAACGGCAGCTATCGCACCATTAAGTCAATCAATTAGACAAGGTATGAGGATATCTGCAGACTTTGTTTCACCATCAGGCTATAACCTGATAACAAACACCAAACAATAATTCCTACTATAAAAAGCCTGCACTCAATATGAAATTTAAACGCCAAATCAAACCCTACCGCGCGGCTGCGGGCGGCTGGGGTTCACTGGAAGCCACCACGCGTTTCGTTCTTGACAGCAAAGCGGCCCTGAAAAATATGCGCAATCTGATGCGCATGAACAAAGCACGCGGTTTTGACTGTCCGGGCTGCGCCTGGGGTGATGACAATAAAAGTACCTTCAGCTTCTGCGAAAACGGCGCCAAAGCGGTGACCTGGGAAGCGACACGCCGCATGGTCGACAGCGATTTTTTCGCTAAGCACAGCGTGACAACGCTTTATACCCAGAGTGACTACTTCCTGGAGTATCAGGGGCGTCTGACCCATCCACTGCGCTACAACGCGGAAACCGACCACTACGAGCCGATCAGCTGGGATGATGCCTTTGCACTGATCGCGCAGCACATCAAGGCGATGGACCATCCGGACCAGATGGAGCTTTACACATCCGGTCGCGCCAGCAATGAAGCCTCCTGGCTTTATCAGCTGTTTGGCCGCCTGATGGGCACCAACAACTTCCCTGACTGCTCCAACATGTGCCACGAAGCCAGCGGCACCGGTCTGAAGCGCAGTATTGGCGTCGGCAAAGGCACCATCCGCCTGGATGATTTCGATCACGCTGATGCCATTTTTGTCTTCGGGCAAAATCCTGGCACCAACCATCCGCGTATGCTGCATAGCCTGCGTCACGCTGCCGATCACGGCGCGAAGATCGTCACCTTTAATACCCTGCGCGAGCGCGGTCTGGAACGTTTTGCCGATCCGCAGAAACCGCTGGAAGTGGTGACCTCGAAAGCCGGCAACATCAGCTCCTCCTATTACCAGCCGAACCTGGGCGGTGATATGGCGGCGGTACGCGGCATGGTGAAATCCCTGCTGGAGACCCATCGTGCGCGTCTGGCCGCCGGTGAAAGTGGCCTGTTTGATCAGACCTTTATCAATGCCAAAACCAACGGCATTGAGGCCTATCTCGACGCGGTGGATAACACCAGCTGGATGCAGATTGTGGCGCAGTCTGGCCTGACTCAGGCGCAAATCCGTGAAGCGGCTGCCATCTATCAGAGCGCTGACCGCGTGATCTGTACCTGGGCGATGGGCATCACTCAGCATAAGCACTCGGTCGACACGGTGCGCGAAATCACCAACCTGCAGCTGCTGTTTGGCCAGCTGGGCAAAAAAGGCGCAGGCCTCTGCCCGGTTCGCGGTCACAGTAATGTGCAGGGCAACCGCACCATGGGTATCGATGAGAAACCGGCCAAAGCCTTCCTGGATGCGCTGGGTAATCATTTCGGTTTCGAGCCACCGCGTGCGCCAGGCCACAACACCGTTGAAGCGCTTAACGCGATGCTGCGTGATGAAGTCAAAGTGCTGATCGCGCTGGGTGGCAACCTGGCTGCGGCTGCGCCGGATTCACCGCGCACCGAAGAGGCGCTGTCACGCTGTGGTCTGACCGTCCATATCAGCACCAAACTGAACCGCAGCCATCTGGTGCCGGGTCACGAAGGGCTGATTCTGCCAACGCTGGGTCGCACCGAGCGCGATACCCAGGCAACCGGCAATCAGTTCATTACCGTGGAAGACTCTTTCAGCATGGTCCACGCCTCTGAAGGTATCGGTATTCCGCTGGCAGAAACACAGCGTTCAGAGACCTCGATTGTTGCGGGTATCGCCCAGGCAGTGCTGGGTGATGAGAAAGTGAAATGGCGCGAGCTGGCGGGTGATTACAACCTGATCCGTGAGCACATTGCCGCGACGATTCCGGGCTTTGCCGACTTCAACGCCAAATGCGATATCCCGGGTGGTTTCTATCTGGGTAACGCGGCAGCAGAGTTGCGCTTTAATACGCCAAGCCAGAAAGCGGAGTTCAACGCGTCGGCGCTGCCGACCTCGCTGTTCCCGACGCTGGATCAGGACGTGCCCTTTACGCTGCAGACGCTGCGTTCCCATGACCAGTACAACACCACTATTTACGGCCTTGATGACCGTTATCGTGGCGTGTTTGGTCAGCGTGAAGTGGTGTTCATTAACCCGGACGATATGGCAGACCTGGGCTTCACCGAAGGCCAGAATGTTGATATCGAAACGCTGTGGAATGATGGCATCACCCGTCGCGTCAGCGGCTTCAAACTGGTTCCCTACAATATTCCGCGCGGTAACCTGGCGGCCTATTATCCGGAAACCAACCCGCTGGTGCCGCTGAACAGCTTTGGCGATGACAGCGGTACACCGACCTCTAAATCGGTGCCGGTGAAGCTGGAACTCTCTGAGGCACTGGCCGAACAGCGCATCGCCTGATAGCGCCTTCGCTACTCCCTGAAAAGCCGGTTCGTCCGGCTTTTTGCCTTGCCGCGCGGCGTCGATTCGCGTAAAACTGTCAGCCGCAATCAGCCAACGAAACGTAAAAATTATGTTCCAGGATAACCCGCTGCTCGCGCAGCTGAAAGAGAAGCTCCATTCGCAAACGCCTCGTGCTGAAGGCGTCGTTAAAGGCACCGAAAAAGGCTTCGGCTTTCTGGAAGTCGATGCGCAAAAAAGCTACTTCATTCCGCCACCGCAGATGAAGAAAGTCATGCATGGCGATCGTATCACCGCCGTGATCCACAGCGATAAAGATCGCGAAAGCGCTGAGCCGGAAACCCTGATTGAACCGTTCCTGAGCCGCTTTGTTGGTCGGGTGCAGAAAAAAGACGATCGCCTGTCGATTGTGCCGGATCATCCCCTGCTGAAAGATGCCATTCAGTGTCGCCCTGCGCGCGATGTCAGCCATGCATTTGAAAATGGCGACTGGGCCGTAGCAGAAATGCGTCGCCATCCCCTGAAGGGCGATCGCGGCTTTTATGCCGAACTTACCGATTTTATTGTTAAAGCTGATGACCACCTGGCACCGTGGTGGGTGACGCTGTCGCGTCATAACCTTGAGCGTGAAGCGCCTGACGTCAGCTTTGGCGAGATGCTGGATGAAAATCTGACGCGTGAGGATCTGACCGCGCTGGATTTTGTCACCATCGACAGCGCCAGCACCCAGGATATGGATGATGCGCTCTATGTGGAAGCGCAGGATGATGGCGCCCTGCGTCTGACCATCGCCATCGCTGACCCGACCGCCTACGTGCCGGAAGGCAGCCAGCTTGATAAGCTGGCGGCGCAGCGCGCGTTTACCAACTATCTGCCGGGCTTCAACATCCCGATGCTGCCGCGCGAACTCTCTGATGATGTCTGCTCGCTACGTCCGAATGTGCGCCGTCCGGCGCTGGCCTGCCGCGTCACGGTGGCCGCCGATGGCACCTTAAGTGATGACGTCGAGTTCTTTGCGGCCTGGATTGAGTCCAAAGCCAGGCTGGCCTACGACGACGTCTCAGACTGGCTGGAAAACAGCGGCAGCTGGCAGCCGGAGAGTGAGGCGATTGCGGAACAGATTCGTCTGCTGCACCGTCTCTGCCTGGCGCGCAGCGAGTGGCGTCAGACCCACGCGCTGGTGTTTAAAGATCGCCCGGACTACCGCTTCCTGCTGGGTGAAAAAGGCGAAGTGCTGGAGATCGTGGCTGAACCTCGCCGCATCGCTAACCGCATCGTTGAAGAGTCGATGATTCTGGCGAACGTCTGCGCGGCGAAAGTGCTGCGTGACCGTCTCGGCTTTGGTATCTATAACGTCCATGCCGGTTTCGATGCGACCAATGCTGAGCAGGCCGCCGCCGTGCTGGCCAATCACGGTATTACCGTGGATGCACAGGCGATCACCACGCTGGATGGTTTCCGCGTGCTGCGTCGTGAGCTTGATGCTCAGCCAACCCAGTTCCTCGACAGCCGCATCCGTCGTTTCCAGACCTTCGCGGAGATCAGCACCGAGCCAGGCCCGCACTTTGGCCTCGGTCTGGAGGCGTACGCCACCTGGACCTCACCGATTCGTAAGTTCGGCGACATGATCAACCATCGTCTGCTGAAAGCGATTATTCGCGGTGAGCAGATTGCCCGCCCGGATGATGCCGTAACGGTGACGATGAGTGAGCGCCGTCGCCTGAACCGGATGGCGGAACGTGATGTCGGTGACTGGCTCTACGCCCGTTATCTGGCCCCGTTTGCGGGCACCGACCGTCGCTTCAGCGCTGAGATTATCGATGTGTCGCGCGGCGGTATGCGCGTTCGCCTGGTCGAGTTTGGCGCCGTCGCCTTTATCCCGGCACCCTTCATTCACGCCGTGCGTGATGAGCTGGTTCTCAGCCAGGAAAATGGCAGCGTCCAGATTAAAGGTGAAGTGGTTTACCGCGTGACTGACGTGATTGATGTGATCATCGCCGAAGTCCGTATGGAAACCCGCAGCGTTGTGGCCCGTCCTGCCGTCTGAACACGGCGTGTTTAAGCGATAAATCTGGCGGGATAACTTCGGTTATCCCGCCTGTTCCCGCCCCGTCCGCGTTACAAAAACGTTAAATTTGTACCCCGCTTCACACTTCTCCACTGATTAACTTTCACTTACATTCCATTACATTAAGTTTAACTCGTTGTTTTCGATCGCCTTCCCTCGGTCCCTACAAGGAGTTAGTCATGAAAAACGTCAAAACCAGTGTCATCTGGTTAGTGGTGGCGTTAATCGGCGCGGGCGCTTTCGCCATGCTGGCCCTCAGCCGCGGCGAACACGTCAACGCAGTCTGGCTGGTGATAGCCGCTGTCGCCTGTTACAGCATCGCGTATCGCTTCTACAGCCTGTTTATCGCCCGCAATATCTTCGAACTGGACGATCGCCGGATGACTCCCGCCGAGCGGCTGAGCGACGGACTCGATTATGTCCCGACCAATAAATGGGTGCTGTTTGGTCATCACTTTGCGGCTATTGCCGGTGCCGGTCCGCTGGTCGGTCCGATTCTGGCGGCGCAGATGGGCTTTCTGCCGGGCACCATCTGGATTCTGGTCGGCGTGATGCTGGCGGGCGCGGTACAGGATTTCCTGATCCTGTTTATCTCAACCCGACGTGACGGTCGCTCGCTGGGCGAGATGGCGCGGCAGGAGCTGGGGGCGTTTGCCGGTGTGGTGACGATGCTCGGGGCGCTGGGCGTGATGATCATTATCCTGTCGGCGCTGGCGCTGGTTGTCGTGAAGGCGCTGGCGAACAGTCCGTGGGGCCTGTTTACCATCGCGGCCACCATTCCCATTGCGCTGTTTATGGGCGTTTACATGCGCTTTATCCGGCCTGGTAAAATTGCCGAAGTGTCACTGATTGGCTTTGTGCTGATGATGGCGGCGATTATTTATGGCGGTGACGTGGCACAGCATCCTTACTGGGGCCCCTTCTTTACCCTGAAAGGCACCTCGCTGACCTGGGTACTGGTGATTTACGGCTTTATTGCTTCGGTGCTGCCGGTCTGGCTGCTGCTGGCACCGCGCGACTACCTTTCGACCTTTCTTAAAATCGGCGTGATTGTCGGGCTGGCGGTGGGCATTGTCTTTGCGATGCCTGAGATGAAAATGCCAGCGGTGACCAAATTTATCGACGGCACCGGCCCGGTCTTCTCCGGTGCGATGTTCCCGTTCCTGTTTATTACCATCGCCTGCGGCGCGATCTCCGGCTTCCATGCGCTGGTCTCCAGCGGCACCACGCCGAAGCTGGTGGAGCGGGAAAGTCATATCCGCTTTATTGGCTATGGCGCCATGCTGATGGAGTCGTTTGTGGCGATCATGGCGCTGATTTGTGCCTCGGTGCTGGATCCCGGCGTCTATTTTGCCATGAACTCACCTGCCGCGCTGATTGGTACCACCGTTGAAAGCGCGTCACAGGTGATCAACGGCTGGGGCTTTGTCGTGACGCCAGAAATGCTGAGCGGCATCGCCCGTGATGTGGGTGAAGGCTCGATTCTCTCCCGCGCAGGCGGCGCGCCCACTTTCGCCGTAGGTATGGCTCACATCATTACCGAGATCTTTAACAGCCGCGCGATGATGGCGTTCTGGTATCACTTCGCCATTCTGTTCGAAGCGCTGTTTATCCTGACCGCCGTCGATGCGGGTACCCGCGCCTGCCGTTTTATGGTGCAGGATCTGGTGGGCACCGTGGTGCCCTCTCTGGCGAACAACCGCTCCTGGCTGGGTAACATGGCGGGCACCACCGTCGCGGTCGCGGGCTGGGGCTTCTTTGTCTATCAGGGCGTGGTCGATCCACTGGGCGGCATCAACACCCTGTGGCCACTGTTTGGTATCGGCAACCAGATGCTGGCGTCGATGGCGCTGATTCTTGGCACCGTCGTGCTGTTCAAAATGAAAAAACAGCGCTACGCCTGGGTGACTATTCTGCCCACCGTCTGGCTGTTTATCACTTCGATGACCGCGGGCTGGCAGAAAATTTTCCACGAAAAACCGTCCATCGGCTTCCTGGCCCAGGCGAATAAGTTCCGCAAAGGGCTGGATGAAGGCGTGATCATTGCGCCGGCAAAAAGCGTGGCGGATATGCAGACCATCGTGTTCAGCAATCAGATTAATGCGGCGCTGTGCGCCTTCTTTATGCTGGTGGCGGTCACGATGCTGGTCGCCGCGTTCTTTGTGATTCGTCGTGCGCTGAACAGTACAGTGCCAACCACCAACGAGACGCCGGTGGCACTGCGCAACAAGGCGGTGCGTCATGTCTGATGCCATTCATCAGGGCCACCGTCCACAGGGTGAGTGGCAGATTATCCGCTGCCACCTGACGGCTTCGCCGATGCCGCAGGCCCTCAGCTGGCGGGGATTCTGGCGCGGTCTGCAACAGTGCTTCCGCTTAATGGTCGGGGTCCAGGATTATCAAAAATATCTGCAGCATATGCGTCTGCATCATCCCGACCAGCCGCCGATGAATGAGCGCGATTTCCACCGTTACTGCCTTGACGCCCGCTTCCCCAGCCAGGCGGGTAAACTGGGCAAATGCCCCTGCTGACCGCACGCTACAGCCCCGCGCCGCCGGGGCTTTTTTGTGCCATTCTTATCTGGATAGAAAAATATATTTGGTTTGCATCTTGTACTGGCGTCAGATGATGAATACTGTTGCTAAAATAATGAGATAACGCCTGCAGAGCACTTCCCGGAGGAAGTTTCCATGACCGATGAACACGGGCAAACGTTGTTGTACACTCTTTTTGGTACAACCAGCCCTCATTGGCGTCTGACCGCGGACAGCGATGCGTTGCATTTTGCCGAAGATGAGTCATCACAAACCAATATCGCCCTGCCGCTGACCCCCGGCCAGGCCGCAATGATCCGCGCGATGCCGGTCATCACCTCAAGCATCAATCTGACTATGACCCTCCAGGGCATTGATGTGCCGATGCATTTTGTCGGACGTAAAGTGAATCAGGCTTCATGGGCCGGCACCGCCTCTGCCTGGGGCGATACGTCTGCAGTTGCACGCGATTTAACCCTGGGGCTGTCGTTCGCTGAACAGGTGGTTTCTGAAGCTAATTCGGTGATTGTAATCCTCGATCAGCGCGGCAATATTCAGCGTTTTAACCGCCTGAGTGAAGAATATACCGGCCTGAATGAGCACGAGGTTATTGGCCGTAATGTCTTTCAGCTTTTTATGACCAAACAGGAAGCCTCACAGTCACGACGCAACATTGCAGGCTTCTTCCGTGACGGTAACTCTTATGAGGTTGAGCGCTGGGTCAAAACCAAAAAGGGTCAGCGACTGTTTCTGTTTCGTAATAAGTTTGTTCACAGCGGCAGTGGCAAAAATGAAATTTTCCTCATCTGTTCTGGCACAGACATCACCGAGGAGCGACGCGCCCAGGAACGCCTGCGGGTGCTGGCAAACACCGATACGGTGACCGGTTTACCCAATCGCAACGCCATTCATCAACAGATTAGCCTGGCGCTGGAGCGGTCCGAGGGGGATGAGACCGGCGTGGTTTATCTCGACCTCGATAATTTTAAAAAAGTGAACGACGCCTACGGTCATATGTTCGGCGATCAGTTGCTGCAGGCAGTTTCACTGGCCATCCTCAGCTGTCTGGGTAAAGACCAGACCCTGGGCCGTCTGGGTGGCGACGAATTTGTGGTGCTGGCTGAGCACACCAGCCAGGCTGCACTGGAAGCGATGTCTTCCCGCATTCTTGAGCGGCTGCGTCAGCCTTTCCGTATCGGGCTAATCGAAGTTTACAGCGGCTGTTCAATTGGCATCGCTTTTGCGCCGCTCCATGGCGACGATCGCGAGAGCCTGATTCGCAACGCGGACACCGCGATGTATCACGCCAAAGAGAACGGGCGCGGCAAGTTCTGCGTGTTTGCGGCAGAGATGAACCAGCGGGTCTTTGAGTATCTGTGGCTGGATACTAACCTACGCAAGGCGCTGGAACTGGATCATCTGCTGGTGCACTACCAGCCAAAAATCGACAGCGACGGCCAGGTCCGCAGCGCTGAAGCACTGGTGCGCTGGAACTCACCTGAGCGTGGTCTGGTCTCGCCCGCTGACTTTATTCCCTATGCTGAAGAGTCAGGGCTGATTGTGCCGCTGGGACGCTGGGTCATGCTAAACGTGCTGAAGCAGATTATCGCCTGGCGTGAGCAGGGTATTTTTCTGCGCGTCGCCGTCAACGTTTCAGCCCGTCAGCTGATTGATCAGAGCATCTACACTGACCTGAAACAGGCGCTGCACGAGGCTAATATCACCGACTGCCCCATCGATATTGAGCTGACCGAAAGCTGCCTGATTGAGAATGAAACTGAAGCGCTGAAGCTGATGAAGCAGTTTCAGGAACTGGGCGCACAGGTGCACCTGGATGATTTTGGCACCGGTTACTCCTCGCTTTCTCAACTGGCACGCGTACCAATCAATGCCATCAAACTCGACCAGAGCTTTATCCGCGATATTAACAAGCAGCCGGTTTCACAATCGCTGGTGCGCGCTATCGTCGCCGTCGCCAAGGCGCTCGATTTGCAGGTAATCGCTGAGGGTATTGAGACCCCGGATGAAGAGAAGTTTGTCCTCAAAAGTGGTGTCGATGGGCGTCAGGGTTACTATTACGCAAAACCAATGCCCGCGGAACAATTTGGGCATTGGCTGGCTAAGCATCCTGCCCGCGTTTAACGCTGGTTAAGATTAACCCGCTTTACGCAGTGATGCGCTGTGGCGGTTTTGTAACTGTACCAGGCGTTCCATGTAAGCAATATCTTTGGGTTCGATAGTGAAGGCATAATCAACCCAATCCTCAGTAATATCCATCAGCTCAGCGCGTGACAGTTGCAGCACGCGCTGACGCGCTTTCAGCATCGCCCGCACGCCATTGAGCTTAGGTCGTAACGTATCGATAAAGGTGCGTGTGGCGCGGTAGCTGTCGCCAGGCTGGAAGACTTTATCCACCAGTCCGCGCGTCTCATACCACTCCGCGCTATGGGACTCTCCTTCACAGATTAACTCCTCTGCCAGCTTCATGCCGGAACGACGCGCCACCAGCGAGTAGCCGCCCATGCCAGGAAACAGGTTAAAGGCAATTTCCGGGAAGCCCATCCGCGCGTTGTTCTGCGCCAGAATGAAGTGATGCGCCAGCGCCGCTTCAAATCCACCGCCCAGCGCACTGCCTTCAATCATCGCCAGCGTCACCGCGCCGGTGTCGAAACCGCGTGCTGCTGAATGGATGCAGTCCACACAGGCTCGGGCATAGGCTCGCAGCGCCTCACGGCGGTTATTGCGAATGCACTCGACGAAGAAGCGCAGATCGCCACCGGCGTTGAACATCTGCGGCACCAGTGAGCCGGTGACCCAGAAATCAATTGGCAGACCGGAGCGCTGAGCGGCGTAGCTCAGGTTCATGATCTCCTCAATCAGTTCGTGGTTGAAGCTCGGACGGGGCTGCGCACGCAGCATCATCCACATGGTACGACGCCCTTCTTCGTAATAGGCGACTAACTGCGTGGTGTTGCCGACTTCGGTAAATAATCTGCACGTTGCTTGGTTAATAACTGTCATTGTCTCATCCTCTGTTTATATTTTGATGCGTTAAATACGCCACATCAGCGTAATGCAGAGTGAGGCCAGACCAAATGAGAGATTGATTTACAACACAAAATCCAGAGTGATCCCCGACTGGCGCGTCGGGGATTGATTAGGCGGGTTACTTAATAGCGGCACGCTGCCCGACGGCAACATGAAGACGCTTAAGACGTTTTGAATAGATGGCGGTGATGATGGGCACCAGCACAGAGGTCACAATCACGGACGTGGCAACCAGCGCCGTGGCTGCCGGGGCAACCGGTTTGAACTGCGGCAGCATTTCGGCAATCAGCACCGGTGTGGCCACCGCCGCGCCTGCCGTACTGGATGCGGCCACGCCAGCCGTGCCATCTCCCCCGCCAATCAGCCGATCGGCCAGAATAAGCGGAATGCCGGTAATGATGATGACGGCTATGCCCAGCATGATGCCCAGCAGACCGGTTTCCGCAATCACCCCAAGGTTAATGGTGTTACCCAGGGCAAAAGCGAAGAAGGGAATCAGCGTATGTACCGCTTTTCCGAAGAAGTCGCGTAACTCCGGATCAAGATTCCCTAATGCAAATCCCACCACAAACGGCAGGACAGCGCCGACAAACACGTGCGGCTCGAATGAGGCGATGCCGGCGGTGCCCAGGATCACCATGGTCATCAATGGCCCGGACTCCAGCGACATCAGCACAAAAGCGCCCGCTTCCTCTTTCGAACCGTACTGTTGCATGATGGAGGCATAAAGACCGCCATTGGTCATATCCATCGCGGCGACCAGCGCCAGCGTCGATAAACCAGCAAACATCCCCACTTCTACGCCATTTTCCGGCATCACCCGCGAGGCGATCGCCGCTACCACCCATGCCACGGCAATTTTGGTAAGCACCAGCGTGCCTGATTTACGCAGTACCGTTCCGGTGGCGCTGAGTTTTATCGACGCCCCCATACAAAAGAACCAGACGGCCAGGATGGGCACGGTGCCGGTCATCAGACCGTTGGTGAAGGAACCGAAATATTTCCCGGCCCCTGGTGAGAACGTATGGCAGAGTGCGCCGATAAACAGCGGTACGAGCATCATGCCGCCCGGAATTTTATCTATTGCCCGTTTGATGTGCATATGAATGTCACCTTTGCTATGCCAGAGGGTGGAGCTTGAAGTGCCCGAAGGCGATGCAGGCAAAGTAGTGACTTGAGGTAATCAAAACAGTGATCGATTCGATTAAATGAAACACTGTTTTATTTTTGTTGATAGCTTGTTTTGTTAACTATGATGCGGATCGCCATACCAGTCTCAAAAGAGACCAAAAAAACGGGACGCTATTGCGTCCCGCCTGTTATTTCTGGCCGTACCAGGCATTCTCGCCATGCTTTCGCAGATAGTGCAGGTCAAGCAGCGTCTGATTGATAGGCGGGAGGTTAGCGGTCAGCTGCTGGCTGAACAGACCCATATAAGCTACCTCTTCCAGCACGACGGCGCTGTGCACGGCGGCGTGGGCATCTTTCCCCCACGCAAAGGGGCCATGGGAGTTGACCAGCACCGCCGGGATCGCCGAGGGTGACAATTCACGCTGCGCGAAGGTCTCGATGATCACCTGGCCGGTATTCCACTCGTAGTCGTGCTGAATCTCTTCATTGCGCATTGCACGGGTACAGGGGATCTCGCCATAGAAATCATCAGCGTGGGTAGTTCCCCAGGCCGGAATGGGGCGTCCGGCCTGTGCCCAGATAGTGGCATGCCGCGAGTGAGTATGGACAATACCGCCTGCCTCGGGCCAGGCAAGGTAGAGCGCACGGTGCGTCGCCGTGTCCGATGAGGGTCGTTTATCCCCTTCTGCCACCTCACCAGTCGCCAGATCGACCACAACCATGTCGTCGCGCTTCATCACGTCATAGCTTACGCCAGACGGTTTAATCACCAGCAAGCCCTGTTCGCGATCAACCGCACTGACATTGCCCCAGGTGAAGGTCACCAGGTTATATTTGGGTAAATCCAGATTCGCTTCCAGAACCTGTTGTTTAAGGTGTTCCAGCATGCCTTTTCTCCTGCTGACAATCGTCCCTGAATTTTGCGGAGTCAGACGCCAAAGGGTTATGGAGCAAATGGCTATAAACGCAGAAGGAATAGCTGTGAATCGAAAAATGTGTCGTGATTTAAGAATTTTCTATCTTCGGAATTTATCCAGAATGCTTAGAATCTTCTCAGGCAATGCGTGGACCTGTCGGGTCCGGCATTGTGCCTCACCCGCTACAAACGGTTTGTCCATGGTGATCACATTTCGATGCCGTCACGGATGCGGCAATGATGCGACACAAGCGGGCTGAGGAAATATCGGAGCTATACTAAGAGTGTTGCCTCTGTGAGCACATCAAAGGAGAAGTGTATGACAACAACAATGAAACGAATCACTGCCGTTGTACTGGCGACCACGTTAGCTGTTGCACTGAGCGGCTGTTCTAACTGGTCTAAACGTGACCGCAACACCGCGATTGGCGCGGGCGCGGGCGCAATTGGTGGTTCAGTATTGACCAATGGTAGCGCACTCGGCACAGTCGGCGGCGCCGCTGTCGGTGGTATTATCGGTCATCAGGTCCACTAAGGACCTTATTAAAAGAATAATCGGCTACGCTAAGCATCTGCATGACAATCGGGCTACTCTGGTAGCCCGATTTTTTATTCAGCCACCCGCCAGTTTGACCTTCATCCCTTTAGCTTCCAGCAGCGTTTTCAGTAAATCGCGTTTATCGCCCTGAATTTCAATAACGCCCTCTTTTACCGAACCGCCACAGCCACACTTCTTTTTCAGTTCAGCTGTCAGCAGCGTCAGAGCCGCATCATCCAGGTCGATGCCGGTGATCAGGCAGACGCCTTTGCCCTTGCGTCCGCTGGTCTGACGCTGGATCCGCACAACACCATCCCCTTTTGGCCGTTCCGCTTTTGGCTCAGGCTGCGTAATGCGCCCGCTGTCGGTTGAGTAAACCAGTGGATTGTCATTCGCCATTATTGTGTCTCCAGACTGTCCAGGATCGTCTGCAGGGCGGCGGCGGGATCGGCGGACTGCGTAATCGGACGCCCGATAACCATATAGTCCACGCCCGCCTGCTTCGCCTGCTGCGGTTTCATGATGCGACGCTGATCGCCGGCATCGCTGCCTGCCGGACGAATTCCCGGCGTGACCAGCGCAAAGTCCTGACCCAGCGCCTGTTTGAAGCGGACCGCTTCATGTGCAGAACAGACCACACCATCCAGTCCGCACGACTGGGTCAGCTTCGCCAGTCGCTCAGCCTGTTCGGCAGGGGAAAGCGTAATGCCCAGCTCTCTGAGATCGTCGGCATCCATGCTGGTCAGTACGGTCACCGCAATCAGCAGCGGCGCATCTTTACCAAAGGGAAGCAGCGCCTCGCGCGCCGCATTCATCATCCGCGCCCCGCCACTGGCATGCACATTGACCATCCAGACGCCAAGATCGGCTGCGGCAGCCACGGCATGCGCGGTGGTGTTAGGAATATCATGGAATTTAAGATCGAGGAACAGCTCAAAGCCGCGCTGCTGCAGAGTGTTAACCAGCGAGGGACCAAACAGCGTAAACATCTCTTTGCCCACTTTCAGGCGGCAACTGCGGGGATCGATCTGGTCGACAAAACGCAATGCGCTGTCGAGATCATGATAATCCAGCGCTACCAGAATCGGCGAAGCGGTCACGTTGTGGGGTGAAGGCATGGCATTTCCTCTGCAGTGAGCACCCGCAGGCGCGATTGACAAACGGCAAGCATTCTACCTGCGGCGTCTGGCCATCACAATCGCCATTGCCCCTCTGCCTGGCAATAAATGCACCTCTGCCGAAGCCTGCTGATTATTGCCTATACAGTATGTTGTAACTATTATGAGGTGATGTTAATTCAGTTATCACGGCCGCTTTACTGGCCGTCGAGACCACGGATGGGCTTCACTGAAGACCATGTCCGGCAGGATGGACAGTGCCAGTAAAGTGCATGTGCGGTAAAACCACACTTCTGGCAGCGATAGCGTGGCTTGGTGCGAATCTGTTCACCCACCATGTCGCGCAGCACCATCAGACTCTCTTTGGCCCGGCCATCTTCGGCTTCACGCAGGTTTAAATCCATCAGGCGATGGAAAACACGCATCGTCGGATGGCGCTCAAGCTGACGACTGATGTAATTTTGTGCCGCTTCAGCGCCCTGCTGCTGCTCCAGGATGTCTGAAAGATAAAGTTCCGCTGCCGCGCCGGTGTTCTGTTCCACACAGCGCTGCAGAAAGTCTGCCCAGGCGTCAGGCTGATTGAGCCGCTGGAAACAGGTCTCCAGCATGCCCAATGTTTCACTCACCAGCTCTTTATCCTGATCCAGCACGCGCTGCAGATGACCCACCGCTCTGGCGAAGTCTTCTTTTTCCATCAGAATACGGCCCATCATAATGGAGATGCGTGCGCTGTTGCGGTCGGCCGCCTCCCCTTTCTTCAGCAGGCTCATCGCACGATCCAGATCATCGCTGCTCATCGCCTGCAGTGCGAGTTCACAGTAGAAGTGAGCAATTTCACCTTTCTGCTTCTCTTTGCCGAGCTTAACCAGGCGTTCTGCGACCTCGATGGCCTGTTGCCAGTCACTGGTGGCCTGATGAATCAGTAAAAGCTGCTGCAGCGCGCCGATACGAAAATCCGTTTCATCGGTGAGCTGCTTAAACATATCTTCTGCGCGGTCATATAAGCCCGCCGCCATATAGTCGCGACCCAGCTGCTGAACGGCAAGCAGACGCTGCTCGTAGCTCAGGGAAGCACTTTCCATTAATGCCTGATGGATACGGATAGCGCGGTCAACTTCTCCGCGCGATCGGAACAGGTTACCCAGCGTCAGATGTGCCTCTACCGTGCCGCTGTCCTCTTTTAGCATGTCGAGGAACAGATCAACGGCTTTGTCCTGCTGATTGGAGAGCAGGAAATTGACGCCCGCCACATATTCACGTGACAGCCGGTTGGCTTCCTGTTGCTTATCCTGATGCGCGCTGCGGCGGCCCATATACCAGCCATAGGCAGCCGCAACCGGCAGTAACAGAAACAGCAATTCATGCATTGAGGATTATTCCCGGCCAGCCGGAGAAGATGGCGTTGTCGCCAGGGCGGTGCTCTGCTCAATTTGCGTCTGCATACGCTTAATTTTCCGGTTGGCATTGGCCAGTGAAACACGGGTCCGTAACCAGAACAGCCCGCAGATGACCCAGCCAAGCACAAAACCTGCGCCAAACAGTGATGCCAGTAAGGTCGAGATGCTGAACTCACCCTGCGCCAGCAGATAGTTAAAAGTAATGACCTGATCGTTATGCGCGCCTAAGGTGACGGAAATGATAAAAATGACCAGTACCACTAAAAAAATCAGCAAATATTTCACAGTGCATCCTGTTGTGAGGTTATCGGGTAGAATTATGCCAAAAATCCAGCATAAATGCTGCTCCCAGCAGCATCGGGCGAGTCGCTTTTGCGCAGGCCCGACTAATAATATGGGGTCTTAAGGGTGAATTACAATCAGGGCTCCCGCTGTGCCACCTCTTTTTGCTCTTCCGGCGGCAGCGTCAGCGGGCCGCAGAAGCGCTGTGCCAGCCAGGTCGCAACGGTGACCAGCAACCAGGAGAGCACGGTTGCCATCGCCAGATCGCGTGGCCAGTGCATGCCCAGCAGCAGGCGGCTCGCCATCACGCCCGTCGCCCACAGGAAAATCACCACCACGGTTTTATAATGCCGGCGGGGCCAGAGCAGCCCCAGTGCCAGTAGTGCCCAGCTGGCGGCAAACATGGTATGCCCCGACGGAAAAGCAAAGCCGGTTTCAAATGCCCAGTGTCGTTTCAGCCAGCCCGGAATCTGCGTCTCATCGGCAATCAGTGACGTCACCATCTCACCACGCTGTTTACGCTTCAGCTCGTAAAAAGTCTTCTCATCCAGCCCGTGATGCTGCTCCAGCCAGATCACATAGGGACGCGGCTCCTGAATCTGCTCTTTGATAAAGGATTTGGTGTATTGTCCCGCCAGAATAGTGGCGTTCATGATCAGCAGCAGCAGGATGGCGGGCTTCAGGCGAAAGCGCAGGCACCAGAGCATCCAGGCGCTCAGCAGCACGCTGGTGACAATACCCCACGGATTGGTGACGGTTTCCGTCATCCAGAAGAAACCTTTCAGCAGCGCATTGCTTTCACCTGGCTGCCAGCGCCAGCCGGTAAGCCAGACGGCAACCGGCATGATGAGCAACAGCAGCATTCCGAAGGTGGTACGACGCGAAATCTTAAACATCCTCTTCCCTTATCCTAGTGTCAAATGGCAACATTTGCATAACTTTAGCTTAAAAAAGAATAACATAACCGTTGCCGATTGGATAATTGTGCTTTATCACTGCAATTGGTCTCAGAGATTACCAGCCCGCTTCCGGGTTGTGGCACAATATTGCACGTTTGTCAGGCCACACTGGCCTGTGCGCTATCATGATGATAGTGCATCCTCTGAAGGTTCTGGAGAGTCACATGCAGCTTAAACGGGTGGCAGAAGCTAAACTGCCCACGCCATGGGGAGATTTCCTGATGGTTGGTTTTGAAGAATTGGCAACCGGACATGACCATGTTGCACTGGTCTTTGGCGATATTAATGACAACGAGCCGGTACTGGCACGCGTTCACTCCGAATGCCTGACCGGCGATGCACTCTTCAGCCTGCGTTGCGACTGTGGTTTTCAGCTGGAAGCCGCGCTCAATGCCATCGCAGAAGAAGGTCGCGGCGCGCTGCTCTATCACCGTCAGGAAGGCCGTAACATTGGTCTACTGAATAAGATCCGCGCCTATGCGTTGCAGGATAAAGGTTATGACACCGTAGAAGCGAACCATCAGCTTGGCTTTGCCGCCGATGAGCGCGACTTCACCCTGTGCGCAGATATGTTCAAACTGCTGGGCGTGAATGAAGTGCGTCTGCTGACCAACAATCCGCGCAAAGTGGAGATCCTCAGCGAAGCCGGGATCAACATTGTTGAACGTGTGCCGCTGGTCGTGGGACGTAATCCAAAGAATGCGCACTATCTGGATACGAAAGCGGAAAAGATGGGGCATCTGCTGCCGAAGTCATAAATGAAAAAGCCGGGTCTCCCCGGCTTTTTTGTCAGTCCAGCATGTTGCGGATAACGTAGTGCAGGATGCCGTCGTTGCGGTAATAGGTCAGCTCATTACCGGTATCGATGCGACAACGGGTGTCCAGCTCTTCCTTACTGCCGTCAGCACGGGTCAGCGTGACTTTCACGCTGCAGCCTGGCGTCAGTGCCTGAAGATCTTCCACGTCAATGCGCTCTTCACCAGTCAGCCCCAGAGTTTTGCGGGTCACGCCCTGCGGGAACTCCAGGGGCAGAATGCCCATCCCAATCAGGTTAGAGCGGTGAATACGCTCAAATGATTCGGCAATCACGACCCTTACCCCCTGCAGACGTGGCCCTTTAGCAGCCCAGTCGCGGCTTGAACCAGAGCCGTACTCCTTACCTGCAATGACCGCCAGCGGCACGCCTTCCGCCTGATATTTCATCGCCGCATCGTAGATGGCCAGCTGTTCGCCACTCGGATAGTGTCGGGTATAGCCGCCCTCCACGCCTGGCACCATCTCATTGCGGATACGAATATTGGCGAACGTGCCGCGCATCATCACTTCATGATTACCGCGACGCGACCCATAAGAGTTAAAGTCGTTGCGCTCGACGCCGTGTGACAGCAGATAGCGTCCGGCGGGACTTTCCGCTTTAATACTACCCGCTGGCGAGATGTGGTCCGTGGTGACAGAATCGCCCAGCAATGCGAGCACCCGCGCACCGCGAATATCCTGCACCGGCTTAGGTTCTTTCTCCATATCATCAAAGAAAGGTGACAGACGGATGTAGGTCGAACCTTCATCCCAGTCGTACGTTGCCGCTTCACTGACCCTGATCGCCTGCCACTCTGGCGTGCCATCGAAGACTTCGGCGTACTCTTTGTGGAACATATCACTGGTAACCTGCTGCACGGCTGTGGCTATCTCTTCCGGCGACGGCCAGATATCTTTCAGATAGACCGGCTGGCCCTGACGATCGTGGCCCAGCGGCTCCGTCTGCAGGTTGATCTTCATGTTACCCGCCAGCGCGTAAGCCACCACCAGCGGCGGCGAAGCCAGCCAGTTGGTTTTAATCAGCGGATGAATACGGCCTTCAAAGTTGCGGTTGCCGGATAAAACGGCACCGACCGTGAGATCGCCCGCTTTGATCGCAGACTCAATCTCATCTTTCAGCGGACCGGAGTTACCGATACAGGTGGTGCAGCCATAGCCGACCAGATTAAAGCCCAGCTCGTCGAGATACGAGGTCAGCTGCGCGACGGCCAGATAATCGGAAACCACTTTGGAACCGGGTGCCAGCGAGGCTTTGACCCACGGCTGACGTTTCAGACCACGCTCTACCGCTTTCTTCGCCAGTAAACCGGCTGCCATCAGCACGCTTGGGTTAGAGGTGTTGGTACAGGAGGTAATTGCACTGATCACCACCGCGCCATCGGTCAGTGTGTGAGTCAGGCCGGTGTCGCTATCGGTATACTCAACATTCTTATGCGGTTTTTGCGCCTGATTCACTTCCAGCTCGTTGCTGGCATCAAACGCAGCGGGCACATCGCCCAGCGACACCCTGTCCTGCGGACGTTTTGGTCCGGCAAGGCTCGACTCCACCTCATTCATATCCAGTGCCAGGGTGCTGGTGAAACGCGGCTCATCGCCGGGATTGCGCCACAGACCCTGCGCTTTAGCATAGGCTTCCACTAAGGCGACCTGATCGGCATCACGTCCTGTCAGCGTCATGTAGCTCAGCGTGACGTCGTCGACCGGGAAGAATCCGCAGGTCGCACCATACTCCGGTGCCATGTTGGCGATGGTCGCACGGTCAGCCAGCGGCAGATCGGCCAGGCCGTCACCGTAAAACTCAACGAATTTGCCGACGACGCCATGCTTACGCAGCATCTGAGTGACGGTCAGAACGAGGTCGGTAGCAGTAATGCCTGCGCGCAGTTTGCCGGTAAGTTTGAAACCTACGACATCCGGGATCAGCATGGAGACAGGCTGACCCAGCATGGCTGCTTCAGCTTCGATGCCCCCGACTCCCCATCCAAGCACGCCGAGCGCGTTGATCATGGTGGTGTGTGAATCGGTACCGACCAGCGTGTCGGGCCAGGCATACTCTTCGCCATTGAGGGTTTCATGCCAGATCGCCTTGCCGAGATATTCCAGGTTCACCTGATGGCAGATGCCGGTTCCTGGGGGCACGACGCGGAATTTATCAAACGCTTTCTGACCCCAGCGAAGGAAAACGTAGCGCTCATGGTTACGCTCCATCTCCAGCCGGACGTTCTCTTCAAAAGCGTCATCATCACCAAAATGGTCCACGGTGACCGAGTGGTCGATAACCAGATCGACGGGCGACAGCGGATTCACTTTGGCGACATCGCCGCCCAGACGATTCACCGCTTCCCGCATGGCCGCCAGGTCGACCACGGCCGGCACGCCGGTAAAGTCCTGCATTAATACGCGGGCTGGCCGGTAGGCGATTTCACGGTCGGCGTGAGCATCTTTCTGCCAGTCAACCAGCGCCTGGATATCCTCTGTGGTGACAGAGTCGCCATCCTGCCAGCGCAGTAAGTTTTCCAGCAGAACTTTAAGAGATTTGGGCAGGCTATCGATGTTGCCGAGATGTTGAGCCGCGCGGGGAAGACTGAAGATGTGATATTTGTTGGTGTCGACCTGCAGTATTTCCTGACTCAGCTCGCGTAGGGTAGACGACATAGCTCCTCCTTTTTCGGTCATGGTCTTAAACCTTAGTGAGATAAAGGTTTATGTTAAAGATAGACCACAAATTCGTTAACGTTTTGATTACAACACAAATTGCTACAATCGCCGAAAACGAAAATGCCCCGTGAAAACACGAGGCATCAGAAAGAGGTGATTTAATTCAAATTACAGCGTTATCCACACCGCCGCAGACCAGAACGCAAAGGAGAAAGCATACGCGCTAAGCCAGGACATTTTAATAATATTCATTTGGTTCACTCCTTCGCCGGAATCGGGCGTAAAAGTTTTTGCGGTCGCCTGTCAATCGGCGACACCCTTTGGTCTTACAGGATGTGGAAAGGGGCATTTAAAAGCCCACCGGAAACTCCGGTTATAAAAGAGCAGTGACGAATAGATGGTCTTACAACGTTATTTGTTTTTAGGGTCCAGAAACGACTCAATAAACAGTCGCTGGTTATCACTCAAATCCCATGACTCGGGGATAGACACTTTTTCGTCCTTTGCAAGAGCTTCTTTTCCTTTGCAGGATACTGGCTTGTGCTGACCCGTGGTCAAAGAACGTTTATGACTGAGTGTATGTGCCCACATGGCTTTAGCCCCAGATACGCCAAATCATTAACGCTACAACCACCCAGAACAGCGCAGAGGCAGCGAATACGGTTAACCAGGCATTGCGACGGGTGTTGCCAGTACGCTCAACCTTGGTGCTTTTTGCCGGGAAGCCCGGTTGTACAGTCAGTCGTGTATTCATAGTTTTTGATAATCACTCTCAACAAAATGATTGATAACATCGATTAAGATTTAGGAGGAATCCTAAACGCGTTAAGGCCAAAAATCCAGTTATTTTTATTGAGTAAAACGATTAACGGTATTAATCAATAGGCTTCGATAACGTAAGAAATCATTAACTCCTGAACGAATATTTAATTAAACAGTCACCTGAAAAATTTGAGTTAATTTAAAAACAGATCCATTTAAAACTAAAGACCCATCTAAAGAACCTTATGTTTACTGGCTTCACACATCAGCTCTTAACTGGAGTATGGGAATAATCCTGGCGAGTCGCAAAGTGACATAGTTAAAAGTGTGTTGTATTTCGCATTTAAGAAAGCCCAACCGGAAAACATGTGATCAATGTTTCATTTACAAAAAAATCATAAAAACTTTTGATTCTCATTTGGCGCTAAAGCCTGGCAACAAAAAAGGCTGCACCAGGCAGCCTTATGTTGTCGCGTAGCGCATCAACGCTATTTAAATGGCAGCTTAATGTCCTTAAACATCGCCTCAATGTCTTCGTTTGAGCGCAGCGCCACGGCGGTATCCACCACGTCTCGGGTCAGGTGTGGCGCAAAACGCTGGATAAAATCATACATATAGCTGCGCAGGAAGGTGCTGCGGCGGAAGCCAATCTTGGTAGTACTGTTGGTAAAGATGTCGGCGGCTTCAATACGAATCAGGTCAGGATCGGCCACCGGGTCAACCGCCATACTGGCAATAACCCCCACGCCCAGACCTAAACGGACATAGGTTTTGATGACGTCAGCATCAGTCGCGGTGAAGACAATGCGGGGTGTTAATCCAGCGCGATTAAAGGCCGTGTCGAGTTCTGAGCGCCCGGTAAAGCCAAAGGTGTAAGTCACCAGCGGATATTCAGCCAGTTCTTCGATGCTCACCTGCCCTTTTCCGGCCAGCGGATGGTCAGCCGTGACGACAATCGCGCGGTTCCAGTGGTAGCACGGCAGCATGATGAGATCGTCATAGAGATGCAGGGCTTCAGTGGCTATTGCAAAGTCCGCATTACCCTTGGAAACGGCTTCGGCGATCTGGGTTGGTGAACCCTGATGCATATGCAAAGAGACGCGCGGGTAGCGCTCGATAAATCCTTTGATCACGCCTGGCAGCGCGTAACGTGCCTGAGTATGTGTGGTGGCGACATAAAGCGAGCCTTTATCCGGCCAGGTATGCTCGCCAGCAACGGATTTAATCGCATCCACTTTGGAAAGGACTTCACGCGCTATACGGATGATCTCTTCCCCTGCAGGCGTCACCTGAGTGAGATGTTTACCGCTGCGGGCAAAAATTTGCACGCCCAGCTCATCTTCCAGCATACGCACCTGTTTGCTGATGCCGGGTTGAGAGGTGTAGAGACCTTCCGCTGTCGAAGAGACATTGAGATTATGGTTCACCACTTCGACGATATAGCGCAACTGCTGTAATTTCATATCTATTCCATCCCGGTAAGTTACAGAGTCGCATCCCCGCTTGACGTATAGTCGCAAGGGTCAAGAAATGCTATGCATCAGGAAAGGTCGGAAATGCTATAACAACTATATCAGTTTAAGTGACAGAGTAGAACGGATTGATATAAGGCTCAGAAAAAGGCCAGCGAGCGCTGGCCGGATTGTGACGACAGAGTCTGGTTCTGCCTTTTTTGCGCGTTTGCTGGCTCAGGGAACAGGGACAGATCGGAAAGTCGCTTAAGCCAATCCCTGGCCGCTCGGCCCGCGCGATTACGCACCTCATCCCTGAGGTGCGCCCGTTACCGGGCCAACGCTTCGCGTTGTTCAAAAACGCTCCCGGCGTTTTTGTCCCGGGCGCGGGACGCTTTCCTCCTCTGTCCCTGTTCCCTGCGCATCAGACTAAACCGCTGGGTCAGATTAGCCCGACTTTGGCTCAGACATTGTCTTCAGAAAAAAGGCCAGCAAATGCTGGCCTGAGACTTACTTTTTCGCTTCCTGCCACTTGCCATCTATATAGAAGGCGGACCAGCCGGTTGCCTTACCCTCTTTTTCAGAGGAGACATATTGCTGTTTGGTTTTGCGGCTGAAGCGCACCAGCGTTTTATTGCCTTCCGGATCGGCTGCTGGCGCGTCGGCCAGATATTTCAGCTTCTCAGGCAGACGATCTTTGAAGCGCTGAAGCTCCTCCACCAGCGGCGCACGCGTTTCGCGTGATTTCGGGAAGGTGTTGGCCGCGAGGAAAACGCCCGCTGCGCCGTCACGCAATACGAAGTAAGCATCGGACTTCTCACACGCCAGCTCTGGCAGCGGAACCGGATCTTCTTTCGGCGGTGCAACTTCACCACTGCGCAGAATCTTGCGGGTGTTTTTGCACTCTTCGTTGGTACACGCCATGTACTTACCAAAGCGTCCCATCTTCAGGTGCATCTCCGAACCACACTTCTCGCACTCCACCACCGGGCCGTCATAGCCTTTAATGCGGAACTCGCCCTTCTCGATTTCGTAACCGTCACACTCCGGGTTATTACCACAGACGTGCAGTTTACGTTCGTTGTCGATCAGGTAGCTGTCCATCGCGGTGCCACACTTCTGGCAGCGACGACGGGCACGCAGGGCGTTGGTTTCAGCATCATCGCCTTCCAGAATATTGAGGACTTCATTTTCCGGAATCAGGTTGATGGTCTGTTTGCAGCGCTCTTTAGGCGGCAGCGCATAGCCGGAACAGCCCAGGAAAACGCCGGTACTGGCGGTACGGATTCCCATCTGACGGCTACAGGTCGGACACTCAATCGAGGTCAGCACCATCTGGTTCGGCTGCATGCCTCCCTCTTCAGGATCTTTCTCAGCCAGTTCAAGCTGCTGAGTAAAGTCGGCGAAGAAGTGATCGAGAACCGCTTTCCATTGCGCCTCGTTATTCGCCACCTGATCGAGGTTGCTTTCCATGCGGGCGGTGAAATCGTAGTTCATCAGTTCGCGGAAGTTCTCTTCCAGACGATCGGTGACGATTTCACCCATTTTTTCCGCATAGAAGCGGCGGTTTTCTACCCGCACGTAGCCGCGATCCTGAATGGTCGAGGTAATGGCTGCGTAGGTGGATGGACGACCAATGCCGCGCTTCTCAAGTTCACGCACCAGTGACGCTTCGCTGAAGCGCGCCGGTGGCTTGGTGAAGTGCTGACCCGGAAGAAGCTGTTGCAGATCCAGAACATCACCCACGCTGACGGCAGGCAATGTACGATCTTCATCATTCTTACGCAGCGCTGGCATGACTTTGGTCCAGCCATCGAAACGCAGAATACGGCCTTTTGCTTTGAGTTTAAATTCACCCGCCGCCGCTGTAATGGTGCTGGAGTCATATTTTGCTGGTGTCATCTGACAGGCAACAAACTGACGCCAGATCAGCTGATAGAGTTTCTGCGCATCCGCTTCCATATCCTTCAGCTTTTCCGCCACCACTTCCACGTCGGAAGGACGAATCGCTTCGTGCGCTTCCTGGGAATTCTCTTTACTGGCGTAAGTAATGGCGGTTTCAGGCAGATACTTTTTACCGAAATTGCTTTCGATATAGCCACGCGCCATGGCGACCGCATCCTGACTCAGGTTGGTCGAGTCGGTACGCATATAGGTGATGTGACCGGCTTCGTACAGGCGCTGAGCCATCATCATCGTTTTCTTCACGCCAAAGCCCAGACGGGTGCTGGCAGCCTGCTGCAGTGTCGAGGTGATATAAGGCGCGCCCGGCTTGCTGCTGGTCGGCTTATCTTCACGGTCGACGATCTCATAGCGCGCTTTTTCCAGCAGCGCTACCGCGGCATAAGTCTCGTCGCGATTGACCGGACGGAAGGCTTTATCACCTTTGTGCGTCACGTCCATGGACAGCTCATCGCCTTTTGGCGTGGTCAGTGCGGCATTAACTTCCCAGTACTCTTCGGGAACAAAGGCTTTGATCTCACGTTCACGTTCCACCACCAGGCGAACCGCAACAGATTGCACACGTCCGGCCGAGAGGCCACGGGCGATTTTTTTCCACAGCAGTGGCGAAACCATGTAGCCCACCACGCGGTCCATGAAACGACGCGCCTGCTGAGCATTTACCCGGTCAATATTCAGTTCGCCCGGCTTTTCAAATGCCTGACGAATCGCATTCTTGGTGATTTCGTTAAAGACCACGCGGCTGAAGCGCGAGTCATCACCACCGATCATTTCCCGCAGGTGCCAGGCAATGGCTTCCCCTTCGCGGTCAAGGTCGGTTGCGAGATAGATGTGGTCAGCATTGGCGGCTAACGCCTTCAGTTCAGCAACGACTTTCTCTTTGCCGGGCAGAATCTGATAATCCGCTTCCCAGCCGTGATAAGGGTCTACACCCATGCGGCTGACGAGTGCGGCTTTCTCATCTTTTTTAACTTTTTTGACTTTCTTGTCAGTTGAAGCGTCTTTGACTTTCTTATCTGTCGAAGCGTCAGCACTCTTCTTCGCGGTTGAACCACTGGTCGGCAGATCCCGGATATGACCCACGCTGGATTTAACCACGTAGTCACTACCCAGGTATTTATTGATTGTTTTAGCCTTTGCCGGGGACTCAACAATAACGAGTGCTTTACCCATATTTACCTTTACCTAATGAAAACATCCTGCTTAACGGGAGAGGATTGGATGCCCAAAAACCCAGTGGGTTCAATATTGCTGCGCCTGTTTAACATTTCAAGGCGGAGGGGTCAATCTCAGATCAGATGATGCGGCCTGCTGCAACTGCATGATAAAGCGTGCTTTTTCCATCTGAACTCTTCGCACATCCCGGTGCAAAATCCCTGAAATCGGAATCGCCCACACTCTACCTGATAAAATCTGTTACGCAACTTAATTAGCACTCAGCCCGAACTTACGCCAGGTTTTCATCGTTCAGACCGATTTGTCACAGCGCGTGACAGGCCAGTAATATAGAAAGGATTTGGATGCTGTCAAAAAGGAGCGAATAAATGCAGAGATCAACTCAGGCTATTTCCCGCCAGGCGTTGCTGGAAAAGGCCAATGCGCTGATTAAAGAACATGATGATTATTTAGCAGGCATGCAGGCGGATGAGGTAAGTCAGCAGGCGGATGTGCTGGTCTTTCGCGGACCGTTCTTTCTTGATGCGGATGGACTGCCGACCGCGAAAACCACGGCGGTGTTTAACGTCTTCAAATACCTTGCTGTGGAGCTGTCGCCGCGCTATCACCTGGAATGAAAACCCGGCACAGGCCGGGTTTCGCATCAGAGCAGTGGCTTTTCGCCGCGCTGCCAGAGTTTCAGCAGCAACCGCTCAGCCACTGAGCCAGCGCTCTGGGTAAAACGGTCCATCATTTTACGACGGCGGGCGTAATGCACGCCAAGTACGCTGAATTGATCCATCTGACGGATGATCAGGTCATCGCTGGTGCCGATTTCGTCAATCAGGCCGAGATCCAGTGCCTGGCGACCATACCAGTGTTCACCGGTTGCCACCCGGTCGATATCGAGTGTCGGGCGCATCTGGTGAACAAACTGCTTGAAGAGCAGGTGCGTTTCGTCAAGATCCTCCTGGAATTTCTCACGTCCCTCTTCGGTATTCTCACCAAACAGCGTCAGCGTGCGCTTGTACTGTCCGGCAGTATGTAGCTCAACATCAATATCGTTACGCTTCAGCAGGCGGTTGAAGTTAGGGATTTGCGCAACCACGCCGATGGAGCCAATGATCGAGAACGGTGCCGCCACAATGCGATCGGCCACGCAGGCCATCATGTAACCCCCGCTGGCTGCCACTTTATCAACGGCCGCCGTGATGCGCAGACCCGCATCGCGCAGGCGCTGCAGCTGCGACGCTGCCAGACCATAGCCATGCACCACGCCGCCAGGGCTTTCCAGACGCAGCAGCACTTCATCGCCAGGCTGCTTCACCGCCAGCACAGCTGAAATCTCTTCACGTAGTGAGCTCACCTCACCGGCATCCATGCTGCCTTTAAAATCGAGTACATAAAGCGTGGGCTTAACGCTCTCTGTCTGTCCCTGCTTTGCCGCCTGTTTTTCCGCTTTGGCTTTCAGCTTTTCACTTTTTTTATGATTTTTCAGCCAGACTTTCTGCGCCTGCGGCTTCATTTTGGCCAGCTGCAAATCCTCTTTCATCTGCTGATAGTCATCACCCAGATGGGTCAGGCGAAGCTGACCATTTTGTGCCCGTTTGCGCAACGCGGCATTCATGATAATCATGACAATCGCAGCGACGGCAACCACCAGCGTCACCGCTTTTGCTAAAAACAGTCCATACGTTGAAATAAAATCCATCAGGTCGCCTTAGTCACAAAGAATAAAAAAACAATTCGCCAGTTTAGCCGTTTTACCCTGCTCCGTCGCCTGAAATGCCAGCAGCCGGCACAGAATGGGTGGTCTGGCGATTGCGCCCATTCGTAAATTCAGGCATAAAGCGGAATCATGCTGTTTTCGCTGGAGGACCCCGCTGTGCATTATCAACCGAAAAGCGACCTGCTCAATCACCGTATTATCCTGGTCACTGGCGCTTCAGATGGCATTGGCCGGGAAGCGGCGCTGACGTATGCCCGTTATGGCGCTGAAGTGATCCTGATGGGCCGTAACCCTGAGAAGCTTCAGCAGGTCAAAGAGGTTATCGATCAACTTAATAAATGTGCTGCTCATACCGTCGTGTTTGATCTGGCTGAAGCGACACCGGAACGTTGTCATCAGGTAGCAGAAGAGCTGTCACAGCAGTTTCCGCGTCTTGATGGCGTGCTGCACAATGCCGGTATCCTCGGTGAAATCGTGCCGCTGGCGGAACTCGACCCTCAGATCTGGCAGCAGGTCATGAACATCAACCTGGACGCCACCTTCTTCCTGACTCAGGCGCTGTTGCCGCTGCTGTTGAAGTCAGATGCCGGTTCACTGGTGTTTACCACCTCCAGCGTTGGCCGAACCGGTCGCGCAGGCTGGGGGGCTTATGCCGTCTCTAAATTTGCCACCGAAGGCATGATGCAGGTGCTGGCGGATGAGTATAAAACGCAGGCATTGCGGGTGAACTGCATTAATCCGGGCGGAACGCGGACCAAAATGCGCGCCAGCGCCTTCCCGCAGGAAGATGCTAACAAGCTGAAAACGCCTGCCGATCTGATGCCGCTCTACCTTTATCTGATGGGTGATGACAGCCGGCGCAAAACCGGTATCAGCTTTGATGCGCAGCCGGGCAGAAAACCCGGAGCCGCAGAGTAGTGGCTGACGATCGTCATCAACAGCGTCAGCAGCGGCTAAAGGAGCAGGTCGATGCGCGGATTGCGGCAGCCACCGAGGTGCGTGGCATCCTGATGGTGTTCACCGGCAACGGCAAAGGCAAAACGACGGCGGCTTTTGGCACCGCCCTGCGCGCTACAGGACATGGCAAGCGTGCGGCGGCGATTCAGTTTATTAAAGGTGACTGGCCGAATGGTGAGCGTAATCTGCTGGAACAGCATGGTGTAGAGTTTCAGGTGATGGCAACCGGTTTCACCTGGGATACGCAGAACCGCGAAACGGATACCGCCGCCTGTCTGGCCGTGTGGCAGCATGCAAAACGCATGCTGGCCGATACGCAGCTTGACCTGGTAGTGCTGGACGAAATCACCTATATGGTCAGCATGGATTATCTGCCGCTGGACGATTTGATTACCGCTCTGCAACAGCGCCCGGCGCATCAGAGCGTAATCATTACCGGACGTGGCTGTCATCGCAGCCTGACTGAAATGGCGGATACGGTGACGGAGATGCGGCCGGTGAAGCACGCCTTTGATGCCGGTATACAGGCTCAGCAGGGCATTGACTGGTAACAGAAAAAGAAAACGCAGCCCTGGGGCTGCGTTTTTAGCAATCGGGCAACACGATTAACCGGAGTTACGTTTGCTGCCCGGATTGCGGCGTGGCGCACGTGGCGTGCTGCTCACTTTGCTGTGGCGTTTCACCGCACGACGAATCTGGTTCGCCTTGGTACGACGACGATCTTTTTCGACCACCAGCTTGGTGACCGTTTCATCATCCAGCTCCACCAGGTTACGCAGATAGTTAACCGCAGGCAGATCCAGTTCGGTCCAGCCACCGCGTGGCAGGCCTTTTGGTAACGTGATATCGCCGTAGCGGACACGCATCAGACGACTGACCTGCACACCGACCGCTTCCCACAAACGACGCACTTCACGGTTACGTCCTTCGGTCAGAGTCACGTTGTACCACTGGTTGATGCCTTCTCCACCGCCAAACTTCAGGGTTTTAAACGCAGCCGGACCATCTTCCAGCTGAACGCCCTTGCTCAGCTGACGAATTTTATCGTCGTCCACCTGACCAAACACGCGCACCGCATATTCACGTTCCACTTCACGGCTCGGATGCATCAGGCGGTTCGCCAGTTCACCGTCGGTGGTGAAAAGCATCAGACCACAGGTGTTCACATCCAGACGGCCAACGGCAATCCAGCGTGAGCCACGCAGACGCGGCAGACGGTCAAACACCGTCGGGCGGCCTTCAGGATCGCTGCGGGTACAGAGTTCGCCTTCCGGTTTGTAGTAAGCCAGCACGCGGCAGACTTCGGTTGCTGATTCAGCAATAGAAACCAGATGGCCATCAATACGGATTTTCAGGGATTTGCTGCTTTCGACGCGGTCGCCCAGGGTGGCGATCTTGCCGTCAACGCTGACACGGCCGGTAGCAATCATTGATTCGATTTCACGACGCGAGCCATGACCGGCACGCGCTAAGACTTTCTGTAACTTTTCGCTCATTGAGCTTCCTCTTTGTCGCCTTCCCAGGCGTCATGATTAGGTGATAATCCTTTCTAAATCAACAGGTTAACTTAGTAAGTTCGCCCCATTATACAGGCATTTAACGTTGAAGTAACGCGCTTTATCAGTACGCCAACAGCGAATAAAGAAGAGTCAGTCTCAGATAGTTTTAACCCTGATAATCTTTATGGCTGATTAAATAAGGATCGTTGCAATGATTAGAAAATATGTTTAATAAAATGCATATGTCGAAAACTTTATAGCTGAAGACAATTAAATTTCCTGACCACTCTTTTCTCATTAATGTCATGTCCGACAGATAAAAATCTTAACGCTATCTTACACTTCCACGACTTCGTACTGACCATTAATCCCCTGATAAAAAACGACATACCTGGCACAAAAAACCACAAATTAAGTTTTTTTTGATACAAAAAACCACAAATAACGCAAAACATCAGATTATTCTTAATGAAGATTTATTTAAAACCTTATTTCTCATGGCATTTGGTTTTTATAAGATTTAATAAATTGTACGACACTATTAAGCTGATACACTGTATCTCAGCAGCACAATAAAAAAGCAAAGGCCGTATTAAAGAGGCCTTGCGACATTGCAGTCTGGCTTTTGCCAATCGTTAATAAAAATAGTGTTTTTACATTAATCCAATAAACCGGCGCATCCGGAGTTGTTGCGTTAATACGGTTCAGTGATGAACCCTGCTTGCATGTCAAAAATCTTCACCAGGGATTTCCCGACATGCCTGAATAAAGAAAAACATCATGAGAAACCTGTTTCTGTGCCCGGTGCTCGCTGCACTGGTGCTGAGCGGGTGTTCCGTGGGCCACACCGAGTACAGTCGTACGGCGATGCAGCACGTAGATATGAGCGTGACAGGCATTCCGACGATCCTCGGTCTGGGTACACTGGGCACCAGCATTCCTCTGACGCCTGAATATAGCCTCACGGCTGCGCACGTGGCTAAAACTGCTGTGCAGCGTGTGAAGTCTTATCACCCATATTGCGACCTTGCGATTATTTATCACAAGAATGATGCCAGCACGCTGACTAAGTTCCGCAGCAGCGACATCGGCGATCCGGTTAAAATGTATGGCTACAGCTTTATTTCAGCGATGCCGGTTGAATCGTCCGGGGTTAATTTAGCCCGCACGGCTATTCGGAATAAATGGAATAAAAGCCCCTGCTTAGCGATGGCCTCGAATGCGGGCGTCGTTCAGGGAATGTCTGGCGGTGGCGTTTATAATCGGGATGATACGCTGGGCGGCGTTATTGTTGGCTATTCTGACTCGATTAAGAATGGGCGTAATAACAAAGTGATCCTTAAAGATGTATCACTTTATATTCCTTACGGTCAGTTTAAGAACTGGTTAGAGTCGAATCTGGCTCAGACACCGTCGCGCGGTGTCTGAAGCCCGACGTAATTACAGGAACGGGCGAGTATCGCCCACGCCTTCACGCACGATTTCTGGCGAATCGGTGGTCAGATCGACCACCGTGGTCGGCTGCTGACCCAGCGTACCGCCGTCGATGATCAGATCGACCAGCTTACCAATGCTGTGCTGGATCTCTTCCGGGTCTGACTCGGTAAAATCGTTGCCCGGCAGAATCAATGAAGTCGACATCATCGGCTGATTCAGTGCTTCCAGCAGCGCCAGCGCCACCGGATTGGAGGGCACGCGCAGACCAATGGTCTTACGCTTTTCATTCATCAGGCGACGCGGCACTTCTTTGGTCGCCTTGAGAATAAAGGTGTAGTTGCCTGGCGTGTTGTTTTTCAGCAGGCGAAAAGCCGAGTTGCCGACCTGCGAATAAACCGACAGCTCCGAAAGATCCCGGCACATCAGGGTGAAGTTGTGGTGCCCGTCGAGCTGACGGATACGGCAGATGCGTTCCATTGCGCCCTTCTCCTCCAGCCGACAGCCCAGCGCATAGCCAGAGTCGGTAGGATAGACAATAACGCTGCCTTTGTTCAGGTAGTCGACCGCCTGGTTAATCAGCCGTGGCTGGGGATTGTCCGGATGAATGTGAAACAATTGACTCATAGAAACCTCGTGTCACCTTTCCGTGATTGTCAGGCCGGGCGCGAGATCCGGGAAGCGTTCCCAGACCGGCTCAACCGCTGCGGGCAGCCAGAGTTTACGGCCCAGCTCAATCCACGGGCAGGGTTGATGAAAATCAGAACCTTGTGATGCGGCCAGTTCATTATCTCTGGCGTATTGTGCCAGTGTTGTACGCTCATTGGGTGGCTGCTGGCACTGCGCGACTTCCATCGCATCGCCGCCCGCCTCGCGGAAATGGGCGACCAGCCGTTTAAGCCACTTCGCCGATAAGCCGTATCGGCCAGGATGCGCCAGCACGGCACACCCACCAGAATGATGAATCGCATCAATAGCTTGTTTAATTGTACACCATTGTGGCGGCACGTAGCCGGTTTTGCCACGCGCCAGATAATTTTTGAATACCTGCACCATATTGTCCGCTTTGCCCTGTTCAATCAGGAAGCGGGCAAAGTGACCACGGGTAATGATGCCGCCATCAGCCAGACGCATCGCACCCGCCAGCGCATCCGGGATACGTGCCTTCGCGAGTCGCTCACCGATTTCTTCCGCCCGCGTCCGACGGCAGTCATGTTGTCCGGCCAGAAACGTCACCATCGCCGGATGATGAATATCAATGTTCAGGCCGACGATGTGAATCTCATGGTTCTCCCACAGCGTGGAGATCTCTGCCCCGGCCAGCACTTTTATCGGTAAATCGTGGTCGCGTGCCGTCTGTTGCGCTTCCTCTACCCCTGCAACGCTGTCGTGATCGGTGATCGCCAGTACGCCAACGCGCATCTCAACGGCTCGCTGCACCAGGTCTGCTGGCGTCAGTAAGCCATCGGAGGCGCGCGTGTGGCTGTGTAAATCATAAACCGGGAAACGGGCGATATCGCTCAAGAGAACTCCTGCTAAAACTAAACCGGCCAGCATGATAACGATTTTCACGGTCAGTGAAAAAGTGTATTGACATTTACGCCATGAACCCGTTAACTAGTACACAAGTTCACACGTAACGGGTATTCAATCATGGCTGTTGTAATCACGCATTTTAACGGTTGGCGCGATGTTCCCGAAAACGGGCGACAGGATCGTGCACACTTTGCGTAACCGCTGTGCTAATACCTGAGCCCGCCACCGAGCGGGCTTTTTTTTGAGCGAAATTCAGAGAAATCATCATGCCAAATGCGAAACCTACAGTGAAGTTGATTACCGGCACCGCGCCTTATCGCGAAGATCCGGCCGCAGTGTTTCACCAGCTGTGCGGCGCACGTCCGGCAACCCTGCTGCTCGAATCTGCGGATATCGACAGCAAGCGTAATTTAAAAAGTCTGCTGATTGTCGACAGCGCGCTGCGTATCAGCGCCATGGGTAATACGGTGACCGTTCAGGCGCTGTCAGAAAATGGCCGTGCCGTGCTGCCGCTGCTGGATGAGGCTCTGCCCGCTTCCGTCAGCAATCAGGTCCGTCCCGATGGCCGTGAGCTGACTTTTCCGCAGAGCACCGATCCGCATCAGGACGAAGATTCCCGTCTCAAAGCACTTTCGGTGTTTGATGCACTGCGACTGATTCCCCAGCTGGTTAACGCCCCTGCCGACGAGCGCGAAGCCGTGCTGCTGGGTGGTCTGTTTGCCTATGATCTGGTGGCTGGTTTTGAAACCCTGCCGGAACTGGATAATCAGCAGCGCTGCCCTGACTACTGTTTTTACCTGGCAGAGACATTACTGGTGATCGATCACCAGACCCGCAGCGCGCGTCTGCAGGCCAGCCTGTTCTGCCCGTCCACCAGCGAATTCCAGCGTCTGCAACGCCGTATCGAGCAGCTGCATGGCCAGATGCTGCAGCCAGCACCTGCGCTGCCGGTACAAAAGGTCGAACAGATGACGCTGACCACCAGCCAGAGCGATGAAGAATATTGTGAAGTCGTTCGCACCATGCAGCAGGCGATTCGCATCGGTGAAATTTTCCAGGTCGTGCCATCACGCCGCTTCTCGCTGCCGTGCCCGTCACCGCTGGCCGCCTATGACACGCTGAAAAACAGCAATCCCAGCCCATATATGTTCTTTATGCAGGATCAGGATTTCTCCCTGTTTGGCGCGTCGCCAGAGAGTTCACTGAAGTATGACGCCACCTCGCGTCAGATTGAGATCTACCCGATTGCCGGTACCCGCCCGCGCGGCCGCCATGCTGATGGCTCGCTGGACCGCGACCTCGACAGCCGCATTGAGCTGGAGATGCGCACCGACCATAAAGAGCTGGCTGAACATCTGATGCTGGTCGATCTGGCGCGTAACGATCTGGCGCGCATCTGCGTGCCCGGCAGCCGTTACGTGGCTGACCTGACCAAAGTTGATCGCTACTCGTTCGTGATGCATCTGGTTTCCCGCGTCGTCGGCACGCTGCGCGCCGACCTCGACGTGCTGCACGCCTATCGCGCCTGTATGAATATGGGCACGCTGAGCGGTGCGCCAAAAGTTCGCGCTATGCAGCTGATTGCCGGTGCTGAACGCACCCGTCGCGGCAGCTACGGTGGCGCGGTGGGCTACTTCACCGCGCAGGGCGATCTCGACACCTGCATCGTTATTCGTTCGGCCTATGTCGAAGATGGCGTTGCCACCGTTCAGGCGGGTGCTGGTGTGGTGCTGGATTCTAATCCGCAGGCTGAAGCTGATGAAAGCCGCAATAAGGCCCGCGCCGTTCTGCGCGCTATCGCGACTGCCCATCACTGCAAGGAGATCTTCTGATGGCCGATATTCTGCTGCTCGATAACATCGACTCTTTTACCTACAACCTGGTTGATCAGCTGCGGACCTTTGGTCACAACGTGGTGATCTACCGCAACAACCTGCCCGCTGAACTGTTAATTGCTCAGCTGGAGCGGATGGAAGATCCGGTGCTGATGCTGTCACCCGGCCCCGGCGCGCCAAAAGATGCCGGGTGTATGCCGGAGCTGCTGCGGGTGCTGCGCGGACGCCTGCCGATCATCGGCATCTGTCTGGGACATCAGGCGATTGTGGAAGCCTATGGCGGCCATGTAGGCCAGGCGGGCGAAATCCTGCACGGCAAAGCCTCGTCTATCGTCCATGACGACGAGGCGATGTTTGCTGGCCTGAGCAATCCGCTGCCGGTGGCGCGCTATCACTCGCTGGTAGGCAGCAACACGCCGGATGAGCTGACGGTTAATGCCAGCTTTAACGGGATGGTGATGGCGGTTCGTCATGAAACCGATCGCGTCTGCGGGTTTCAGTTCCATCCTGAATCGATTTTGACTTCTCAGGGCGCGCGCCTGCTTGAGCAGACGCTGGCCTGGGCGCTGGCGAAGTAACAGGGAGAATAACGATGCAACAGACACTGGAAAAACTTTACCAGGCGCAGACGCTGAATCAGGCTGAGAGTCATCAGCTGTTCAGCGCTATTATTACCGGACAGCTGGAACCCACGCAGCTCGCCGCTGCACTGGTCGCTATGAAAGTGCGCGGTGAAACGCCGGAAGAGATCGCCGGAGCCGCCACCGCGCTGCTGGAAGATGCGAAACCCTTTCCCCGCCCGGATTACGCTTTCGCGGACATCGTCGGCACCGGCGGCGATGGCAGCAACAGCATTAATATTTCTACGGCCAGCGCCTTTGTTGCCGCCACCTGCGGTCTGAAAGTGGCGAAGCACGGCAACCGCAGCGTCTCCAGCAAATCGGGCTCGTCTGACCTGCTGGCTGCCTTTGGTATCAATCTGGATATGCCCGCTGATCGGGCGCGTCAGGCGCTGGACGACCTTAACGTCTGCTTCCTGTTTGCGCCGCAGTATCACACCGGCTTTCGCCACGCGATGCCAGTGCGCCAGCAGCTGAAGACCCGCACGCTGTTCAACGTGTTAGGTCCATTAATCAACCCGGCGCGCCCGCCACTGGCGGTGATTGGCGTCTACAGCCCGGAACTGGTGCTGCCGATTGCGCAGACCCTGAAAGTGCTGGGTTATCAGCGTGCGGCGGTGGTTCACGGTGGCGGCATGGATGAAGTGGCGCTGCACGATGTGACGCATGTGGCTGAGCTGCGTGAAGGGGAAATCACCCGCTATCAGCTCTCGCCGGAAGACTTTGGTTTTGGCTTCCATCCCAAAGAGGCGCTGGCAGGCGGCACGCCGGAAGAAAATCGTGACATTCTGACGGCTTTACTCCAGGGTAATGGCCAGCAGGCCCATGAGGAAGCGGTCGCCGTTAACGTGGCGATGCTGCTTAAAGTATTCGGTCAGGAAGATCTGCGTGAAAACGCACAGCAGGCGCTTAACGCCATCCGCAGCGGGCAGGCTTATGAACGCGTCGTCGCACTGGCAGCAAGAGGATAATCATGAAAGGCACCGTGTTAGAAAAAATTGTTCAGGACAAAGCGATTTGGGTTGAAGCCCGTCAGCAGCAGCAGCCTCTCTCCACCTTTCAGAACAGCATTGAACCTGCCAGCCGTCATTTCTACGACGCGCTGCAGGGTGCAAGAACCGCGTTTATCCTGGAGTGTAAAAAGGCGTCCCCCTCAAAAGGCGTGATTCGCGAGGATTTCGATCCGGCCGCCATTGCCGGGGTTTACCGCCACTATGCTTCTGCGGTGTCCGTGCTGACCGATGAGAAATATTTTCAGGGCGACTTCGCCTTTCTGCCGATTGTGAGCGCCGCCATTACCCAGCCGGTGCTGTGCAAAGATTTTATCATCGACCCCTATCAGATCTATCTGGCCCGTTACTACCAGGCGGATGCCATTCTGCTGATGCTGTCGGTGCTGGATGATGAGCAGTATCGTCAGCTGGCCGCCGTGGCGCATAGCCTGAAGATGGGCATTCTGACCGAAGTGAGTAATGAAGAGGAACTGGAGCGGGCTATCGCGCTACAGGCAAAAGTCGTGGGGATTAACAACCGCGACCTGCGCGATCTCTCTATCGATCTCAACCGCACCCGTCAGCTGGCGCCGCGCCTGTCACACGGCGTCACCGTGATCAGCGAATCGGGCATAAACAGCTACGCAGATATTCGTGAGCTGAGCCACTTTGCCAACGGCTTCCTGATTGGCTCTGCCCTGATGGAAGAAGCTGACCTGACCGGTGCGGTGCGTCGGGTTACGCTGGGTAGCAATAAAGTGTGCGGTCTGACGCGTGCCGAAGACGCCCGTGCCGCCTATGAAGCTGGCGCAATTTATGGCGGTGTGATTTTCGCGGAAGGATCACCACGTCAGATTGACACCGCTACCGCGCAGAACGTGATCGCCGCCGCGCCGCTGCGCTACGTCGGCGTGTTCCGCAACAACTCTGTCAGTGACGTTGTCACACAGGCCAGCGCGCTTTCGCTGTCAGCAGTACAGCTGCATGGTAATGAAACACCAGAATTTGTGGCCGAACTGCGCGAGGCTCTGCCAGCAGAGATTCAAATCTGGAAGGCGCTGCGCATTGAAGGTGCCCTGCCGGCACGCGACTGGCCGCACGTCGACCGTTATGTGTTTGATAATGGCGATGGCGGAACCGGACAGCGTTTCGACTGGTCGCTGTTACAGGGGCAGACGCTGGACAATGTGCTGCTGGCCGGTGGCCTGAGTGCGGATAACTGTGTTGAAGCCGCGCAGCTGGGCTGTGCCGGACTGGACTTCAACTCGGGCGTGGAAAGCGCGCCTGGCATCAAAGATGCCCGTAAAATTGCCGCGGTGTTTCAGACACTGCGTGCCTACTGATTTGCCTGGCCTGCTCTACGGCGGGCCCGAGAAAGGAAGATAAAAAATGACGTTACTGAATCCCTACTTTGGCGAATTTGGCGGAATGTATGTTCCGCAGATCCTGATGCCAGCCCTGCGCCAGCTGGAACAGGCGTTTGTCGACGCCCAGAAAGATCCCGAGTTTCAGGCCGAGTTTACCGACCTGCTGAAGAACTACGCGGGCCGTCCTACTGCCCTGACGCTGTGTAAAAATCTGACGAAAGGCACCAAAACCCGCCTCTATCTCAAGCGTGAAGATCTGCTGCACGGTGGCGCGCATAAAACCAACCAGGTGCTGGGTCAGGCGCTGTTAGCCAAACGCATGGGCAAAAACGAAATCATTGCCGAGACCGGTGCCGGTCAGCATGGCGTCGCTTCCGCGCTGGCCTGTGCGCTGCTGGGCATGAAATGCCGCATCTATATGGGCGCGAAAGATGTCGAGCGTCAGTCCCCTAACGTGTTCCGCATGCGTCTGATGGGCGCAGAAGTGATCCCGGTTCACAGCGGCTCCGCCACGCTGAAAGATGCCTGTAACGAAGCGCTGCGTGACTGGTCTGGCAGCTATGAGACTTCACACTATATGCTCGGCACCGCGGCGGGTCCGCATCCCTTCCCGACGATCGTGCGTGAGTTCCAGCGCATGATTGGTGAAGAGACCAAAAAGCAGATTCTGGAAAGAGAAGGCCGCCTGCCCGATGCGATCCTCGCCTGCGTAGGCGGCGGTTCAAATGCCATCGGGATGTTTGCCGACTTTATCGATGAGACCAGCGTGAAGCTGATCGGCGTTGAGCCTGCGGGTCACGGCATTGAAACCGGCGAGCATGGCGCACCGCTTAAACATGGTCGCGTCGGCATCTACTTCGGTATGAAATCGCCGATGATGCAGACCCACGATGGCCAGATTGAGGAGTCTTACTCCATCTCTGCCGGCCTCGACTTCCCGTCGGTCGGTCCGCAGCATGCGCATCTGAACAGCATTGGTCGCGCGGAGTATGTCTCTATTACCGATAATGAAGCGATGGACGCCTTTAAACAGCTGTGTCGCGCGGAAGGTATTATTCCGGCGCTCGAATCCTCGCACGCGCTGGCGCACGCCCTGAAGATGATTCACGCTGAACCAGAAAAAGAGCAGTTGATTGTGGTCAACCTCTCTGGCCGCGGCGACAAAGATATTTTCACCGTTCATGACATTCTGACAGCGCAGGGAGAAATCTGATGGAACGTTACAATCAACTGTTTACCCGGCTGTCAGCGAATAACGAAGGCGCTTTCGTTCCTTTCGTTACGCTGGGCGATCCCTCTCCGGAGCTTTCACTGCGCGTGATTGACGCGCTGGTGGAAGGTGGCGCTGATGCACTGGAGCTGGGTATTCCCTTCTCCGATCCGCTGGCAGATGGCCCGACCATTCAGAACGCGACGCTGCGCGCCTTTGCGGCGGGCACCAACACCAGCCAGTGTTTTGAAATGCTGGCGACTATCCGCCGTAAATACCCGGATCTGCCGATTGGCTTGCTGATGTACGCGAACCTGGTCTTCACCAACGGCGTGGATGAGTTCTATGCCCGTTGTGCTGAAGCCGGTGTGGATTCGGTGCTGGTGGCGGATGTGCCGGTTGAAGAGTCTGCGCCCTTCCGTCAGGCCGCACTGCGTCATGGTGTAGCCCCTATCTTTATCTGTCCGCCTAACGCCAGCGATGAGCTGCTGCGTGAGATCGCGTCGCACGGACGGGGTTACACCTATCTGCTGTCACGCGCGGGTGTGACCGGTGCTGAAAACCGCGCCAGCCTGCCGCTGAAGCATCTGATCGACAAGCTGCGTGAATACCACGCCGCGCCACCGCTGCAGGGCTTTGGTATTTCAGAACCGGAACAGGTGAAGGAGGCGATCGCTGCCGGTGCAGCGGGCGCTATCTCCGGCTCTGCGATTGTCAGAATCATTGAAAAACACCATGCAGAGCCTGAGGTCATGCTGAGTGAACTGAAGAATTTTGTCAGCCGCCTCAAGGCCGCCAGCCGTTAATCCTGCCATCATGCCTTATCGCGCGATAAGGCATGATTTGTTTCCTTTTTTTTCATTCCGCTATTTGCCCTTTTTGCAAAATCTGCACCACAATGACAATGCGCCGTTACGGTAACGTCGCATCCATTTTGTGACAGGGAGAGAAAGCAATGAAATTCGTTAAACTGCTGACAGGTGCTGTACTGGCGGGCGTGGTTGCGCTGACACTGAGCGCCTGTGCGCCAACCGCAACCAAAGAGGGAACCGGTGGCTATATTGATGACACCGTGGTGACCACTAAAGTTAAAGGTGAACTGCTGAAAGATGACTCGCTGAAATCGACTGAAATCAACGTAGAAACCTTTAAAGGTAAAGTTCAGCTGAGCGGTTTTGTTTCATCACCACAGATGGCGAATCGTGCCGTTCAGGTTACGCGCAGCGTGCCGGGCGTGAAATCAGTCGTCAACAATATGCAGATCAAATAACGTCTTCACAGACAAAAAAAGGCCGCTAATTCAGCGGCCTTTTTCTCATCAGAAGCGGTAACCCGCCCCGAAGAAGAAGACCCATGGGTCGATGCGCATATTGATGTTCTGCTGCTCGCCAGCGGCTTTGAACTTCACTTCCGTATCGATATCCATGTACCACACCGACGCATTCAGCATCCAGTCGCGGTTAATCTGGTAATCCAGACCGACCTGGCCCGCAACACCCCATGAATCCTTGACGCTGAGATCGGTCAGGCCTGCATCACGACCGGTCTGGTTGAAATCGGCATCATAAAAGGTGGTGTAGTTGATCCCCACGCCAACGTAAGGGCGCGCTTTGCTTTTACTGTCGAAGAAATAGTACTGCGCCATCAGCGTCGGCGGTAACTGGCGTACGGTAGCCAGCGTACCGGTCGGGCCAAGACCCACTTTGTGACGGAAAGGCGTGGCGGCCAGTAACTCGACACCGATATTGTCCGTTGCCATGTACGTGAAGGTCAGGCCCAGCTGCGTGTCGTTAGTGGCGCTGAACTCGCCCATGCCTAACACGTTATCGGAACCCTCGGTGGGCCGGACGGTGGCGCTGCCGGCACGCATAAAGAAGTCGCCTGCTTCGTGGGCCATCGCCAGTTGAGGCAGAGCCAGGGCCAGCAGCATCGCGCATTTTGCCAGTTTCATTATCACTCCTTTGCTTAATGTTAATGTCGCGAACGGAATCGCTTTTTTTGCTGGCAATTATTTAACGTGATTTACAGAAAATTGCACTCAGTAGCCCTGAGATAAATTACTTAAAAAACAATGAATTGATTTAGATCAATTTCGGAGCTTTCAGCAGCACGCAAATACCGCTTGCTGAATAATTTCGCCAGCTCTATGTTGCTTATCTTCATTGTTGATTTTGGTTCGATGCCCTGGGAGGGGCGGGTGATCAAATGAGTGAACTCTCTAACCCTTGTGTCAGCTGTGGCGCCTGCTGCGCCCATTTCCGCGTCTCATTTTACTGGGCTGAAGCCGACGATGCAGGCGGTCTGGTGCCCACTGAATTAACTGAGCCGCTAAGCCTGTTAATGCGCAACATGCGTGGTACGAACGATCGTGCGCCTCGCTGCGTCGCCCTGCAGGGTGACATTGGCGGCTGCGTCTCCTGCGGCATTTATGAACAACGCCCGACGCCCTGTCGGGAGTTCTCAATGTCGGGTGAAGAAGGTATCCATAACGAAGCCTGCGATCGCGCCCGCGCGCGTTATGGCCTTCCTCCCCTTTTTGCACCCTCTTTACCTCATATTACAGAAAGTTATGCCCTGCCGGGTGCCCCGGAGCTGCCAGAACATGTACAATCGCCGGGTTAATTAACCCGGTTCCTCCAAGGAGTGTACATGTCTATCACGGCAAGCTCGTTATACCGTGACACAGGAAATTTCGCGCGCCATCAACTGGCTACGGTGCTGTTGATGTCGCTGCTGGCCGCGTTTGTCACCGTCATGCTGGTGCATGTGCTGACACCTGGTGCCGATCAGATGGCCATCCTGCAGCAGGGCGATGACAGCGCCAGTTCGTTGTTTGAGATAGTGCAGAATATGTCACCGGAACAGCAACAGGTGCTGCTGCGCGCCTCGGCGGCCAGCACCTTTGCCGCGCTGATGGGGAATACGCTGCTGCTTGGCGGTATGCTCTATCTGATTCCGATGGTCTCTTCCGGCCAGCGCGTCAGTGCGTTGCGGGCCATTGGCGCGTCAGCACCGCTGCTGCCAAAGCTGCTGCTGCTCACCTTCCTGATGACGCTGGTCGCGCAGCTGGGCTTTATGGTGCTGGTGGTGCCAGGCATTCTGCTGACGATCCTGCTGTCGCTGGCGCCAGTAATGGTGGCCAGTGAGAAGATGGGTGTCTTTGCTGCCATGCGCGCCAGCATGCGGATGGCGTGGAAGAATGTCAGGCTGATCGCCCCGGCAATTCTGCTCTGGCTGCTGGCTAAAGTCATTGTGATGCTTTTCTTCTCATCGCTGACGGTATTACCCCTCAATGTCTCGTCGGTGATTTTTACCGCGGCAGGCAATGTGGTTTCAGCCATGTTGATTATCTATCTCTATCGGCTCTATATGCTGTTACGTTGATTGACGGTGTGCCTTCGGGCACATTCGCAGGCAACTCTGAATGGAAAAACTATGAAGCAGCTACTCGACTTTCTTCCCCTGGTGATCTTTTTCATCTTCTACAAGCTGTATGACATTTTTGTCGCCTCGGGCGCTCTGATTGTGGCCACTGGCCTGGCCCTGGTCGTCAGCTGGGTGCTCTATCGCAAGCTGGAAAAGATGACGATTTTCACCTTTGTGCTGGTGGCCGTCTTTGGCACCCTGACGCTGGTGTTCCACAACGATGAGTTCATTAAGTGGAAAGTCACGGTGATCTACACCCTGTTTGCCGCCGCCCTGCTTTACAGCCAGTGGTTTATGCAACAGACGCTGATTCAGCGCATGCTGGGTAAAGAGCTGCAGTTGCCTGACGCGGTCTGGCGTCGGCTGAACGTCGCCTGGGCGCTGTTCTTTCTGATCTGCGGCCTGGTGAACATCTATGTCGCCTTTTGGTTATCTCAGGCGTTTTGGGTTAACTTTAAAGTGTTCGGTCTCTCCGGTCTGACCTTACTGTTTACCCTGCTCAGCGGGCTTTATATCTGGCGTCAGATGCCGCAGCAGGAACAAAAATAATCATCTGCCCGGTACGCCGGGCATTTTTTTAGCATTCATCTGCATAAGAAGTGGAAGCAATGAGCGAAAAACATAAATTGCCGCAAGGCGAAATGGTGCTGCGTACGCTCGCCATGCCGGCAGATACCAACGCCAATGGCGATATTTTTGGCGGCTGGCTGATGTCACAGATGGATATGGGCGGCGCTATCCTGGCGAAAGAGATCGCTGAAGGGCGCGTTGTTACCGTGCGCGTCGACGGCATGTCATTTATGAAGCCTGTCGCGGTGGGTGACGTGGTGAGCTGTCATGCAAGCTGTCTCCGGACCGGCAACAGTTCGATGACGATTAATGTGGAAGTATGGATTAAAAAAGTGTCGTCTGAGCCCATCGGGCAGACCTACTGTGCCACAGAGGCGGTCTTTATTTATGTGGCGGTCGACAATGAGGGCAATTCACGTCCTCTGCCAGCCGGTCGCGCCAATCAGCAGCCTGCCGAATAAGTGACGGGTCAGGCGGCTTCTGCCTGACCCGACGCCTTATTCAATGCTGGCGCCACCATTAATTTTAAACACGATATTCATGGTAAGACCCTGTCCTGGCTGTCCGCTCTGATAGCGCCATTTTTTCATCGCCTGCTTAACATCCCGCTCAAACATATTGCGCGGTTCAGCAGAGAGAATCTGGATGTTATCCACCCGTCCGTCGCTGTCCACATCAAACTTCACCCTGACACGCCCTTCTACCCGCAATGCAAAGGCACGTTGAGGATAACCAGGCTTACTCACGCTCAGTGCCTTAGGACCGTTTGATGCCGACGCGGTGGGAGCCGGCGTTGCTTTTGGCGCCGTCGCCGGTTTGCTTTGTGTCGCCGGTGCTTCCTGCTTAAACGGATCGGCCTGAGGCTTACTCTCCTGACGCGGCTTCACCTCGCGTTTTGGCTGCTCCCGTTTGTGTTCCGGCTTTGGTTTAGGCTTAGGCTTCGGCTCAGGTTTCGGAATGGGTACCGGCTCCGCTTTTGGCGGTTCCGGCACGGGCTGCGGTTCCGGCTCCGGCTGCGGTTCAGGTTGTGGCGCAGGTGGCTCTGCGATAGCCGGTGCAGGCTCGGGCTGAACTTCAGGCGCGACCATGGTAACGCTGATGGGCTGCGATGCTTTGGGGACCTCAATCACCTGCTGGAATGAAGCATAAAGAATTCCGGCAATCACGACTCCATGCAGCGCAACAGACAACAACATAGAGACAGGGGTGCGTTTAGGTAATGGCATAGTCAGCGTGGTCATAACAGTCGCAGTGATTGAATAGAACAGCGATTTTAAATGCAAATAGCAATCAGTTTCAATAACTCCCGCCATCCGGCCTGAAGAAAAGCGCTTTTTAGCCCTTTATGCTGAGCCATTAGCCGCCCACAGGTTTCGTTTGCACTCTAATCGTCAATCCCTTAACGTGTTGCAAAATTCTGATAACCAGGAGTTCCTTAGTGCTTTACGTCATTTATGCAGAAGATACTGCAGAGTCACTGGAAAAACGTAACGCCGTGCGCCCTGCCCATCTGGCGCGACTCAAACTGCTGCAGGAAGAGGGACGCCTGATCATCGCAGGCCCGATGCCTGCTGTGGATAGCAACGATCCTGGCGTGGCGGGCTTTACCGGCTCAACCGTTATTGCTGAGTTCCCATCATTAGAAGCCGCGCAGTCCTGGGCGCAGGATGATCCTTACTTTGCGGCGGGCGTCTACAAACAGGTCTCGGTTAAGCCGTTTAAACGCGTCTTCTGATAACGTATCTGCAGTCAGAATGGCTTCTGTGCCTGGCACAGAAGCCATTTTTGTTTTGAATATTCAGAGAGAAAAGATGCAGATAATCATTCCGGGGCTACTGGCAATTATCGCTTTACTGATTGGCGGTGCGCTATACCTCTGGCGAGCAAAGGGCTGGCGTAATAAAAAGCAGTGGATTGTGATGCTGATCGTGCTGGCGGCAGCACTGCAGTTGGTGAATGTAACGCTGATGATGACGTCACAACGTCTTTCGGGTTAATTATTCATACAGCTTATTAACGTGAATACCCTCTGCGAGACAGGGCTTTCGCACTGCATTACGCCTCTGTTTATACGGCTGAACGCGACGATCGCTGGATAACCGTTAAGCGCTTATTCATGGCTAAGCGGGCCTGCCTGCTCAGTTAACCCGCTTTGATTTCCCGTCACTCACTGGCACAGTTGCGTTGAATTAACCCCTGTCCAGAATCAGACCGATCAGCGCATGATAGTGCTGCTCTTCTTCCGGGCTGGTGACATGCTGTAAACGGCTGATGAGTTTTGAGCAAATCGCTTTACGATTCAGGCTACGACCAGAGGCGATAATTTCCGTCACCACAGAACCCAGAATGGCCTGCTGGGAAGGCTGCGCAGCACTGTGTAAATAAGCGGAGATGTCAGATACTGAAGCGGGGATACGAACGTTAGTCTGCATGGTTGACCCTCATAGGATTCATTAAAAGTTACTAACCGATGCGGTAAAGTTATACAACAACGCCTTCCTTGTACAGGTATTTAACGCAAAATATCGCCCTGCCTGCTGATTAAATCGATAAACCATTACATAACAATGACTTGATAAAATGTAAAGTTGTACAGGTTTAACGTCAGCGGCTGTACACCCCCATAAATACACCCTGAGATGGCCTGTTTCGCCTTAAAAAATGATCTCTGTGTCATTTTTTTAGCAGTCGGGAGGAATTATCTGGCAGAGCTGTCTACATTTAGCTCTTGTGAGTTAAACCTCTGAATGGAAGCACAGCGGAATCGCGGGCAAATTATGAATAAAACGTATCCCGGCCAGGCACTTACTCTGCTCGACCCACTGTTATCACGAATTGTGGCGATTGTTGATCCGAAAATCGAAGTTATGAGTGGCTACCCTGCAAACTGCTCTGCGTGGCTGACCGTCTATTACCAGCGTAAATCGGGAAAATGGTCTTACGAATGGTACGATCGGACGGGATATCGCAGACCGACGGCGCTGGGCAGCACGATGGAGTGCCTGATGCGCGAAGTCACCGACCGGGGTGCGTCGCGTCAGGAACATTCAATGGCGCGACGCGTCATGGCAGAATCGGGATTTTTTGAAGCCTGAACAGGGCTGTTCCCGAAATAACCTAGACTAACTGCGTAATAAACAGGATCGAGCGACGTTGTTGCTGGGCCAGCTGATGGCGAATGCAATGGATACGCTTGTAACGCCGCGACTGCCCTTCCAGCCAGCGGGAGCGGCGGCGATGCACCTGACGTAACATTCTCCAGCGCGCCACTTCATTTCTGCTTCGTTTCATCACTTCCTCTCTGACTTCATACGTGCAAACCTGTGCGAGGGCATTATAGAGATCTCCGCCGTAATGCCAAATCAGATCTCTCATCGAGACTGTCCGGGATAAAGGGTTTCGTTAGCGGTGATCTGCACGTAAACTTGCCAGACGAAAGCGCGAACGGGATGTCCACTTTATGACCACTTTTTATACCCTGATCAGCTGGTTGCTGGTATTTGGTTACTGGCTGCTGATCGCCGGGGTTACGCTGCGCGTGTTAATGAAGCGCCGGGCCGTAACCTCGGCGATGGCATGGCTGCTGGTAATCTATATTCTGCCGCTGGTGGGTATTATCGCTTATCTCTCGTTTGGCGAACTGCATCTGGGCAAACGTCGCGCGGAGCGCGCCCGCACCATGTGGCCGTCGACCGCCCGCTGGCTCAACGACCTGAAACAGTGCCGGGAAATTTTTGCCACCGAGCACAGCGACGTTGCCCGTTCACTGTTTGAGCTCTGCTACCATCGTCAGGGCATTGCCGGGGTCAAGGGCAACCAACTCCAGCTGCTCACCAGCGCGGACGACGTCATGCAGGCGCTGATTCGTGATATCCAGCTGGCCCGTCATAATATTGAGATGGTGTTTTACATCTGGCATCCCGGCGGACTGGCGGATGAGGTCGCAGAATCGCTGATGGCTGCATCACGCCGTGGCGTTCATTGCCGACTGCTGCTCGACTCCGCAGGCAGCGTCAACTTTTTCCGCAGCCCATGGGTCGGCATGATGCGCAATGCCGGTATCGACGTCGTGGAAGCCTTACAGGTCAGCCTGCTGCGCGTGTTCCTGCGACGGATGGATTTGCGTCAGCATCGCAAAATCGTTCTGATTGATAATTACATCGCCTATACCGGCAGCATGAACCTGGTGGATCCGCGCTTCTTTAAACAGAGCGCGGGTGTGGGCCAGTGGATTGATCTGATGGCGCGTATGGAAGGCCCGGTCGCGACCGCGATGGGCATTGTGTTCAGCTGTGACTGGGAGATTGAGACCGGTAAACGTATTCTTCCACCACCGCCCGATCGCAACATCATGCCGTTTGAGCAGGAGAGCGGCCACACCGTGCAGGTTATCGCCTCCGGTCCTGGCTTCCCGGAAGATATGATCCATCAGGCACTGCTGACCGCGGTTTATTCCGCGCGTGAACAGCTGATTATGACCACGCCCTATTTAGTGCCGAGCGACGATCTGCTGCATGCTATCTGTACAGCCGCACAGCGTGGCGTCAGTGTCAGCGTGATTGTGCCGCGTCACAATGACTCGCTGCTGGTCGGCTGGGCCAGCCGCTCCTTCTTCAGCGAACTGCTGGAAGCGGGCGTGAAGATCTATCAGTTCGAAGATGGGCTGTTGCACACTAAAAGCGTGCTGGTCGACGGACAGCTGAGTCTGGTGGGAACCGTCAATCTCGATATGCGCAGTTTATGGCTGAATTTTGAAGTGACGCTGGTGGTGGATGATGCCGGATTTGGCAGCGATCTCGCCTGTGTGCAGGATGACTATATCGCCCGCTCACGCCTGCTGGATGGCAAGCGCTGGGCAAAACGTGCGTGGTGGCAGCGCATCGTCGAACGACTGTTTTACTTCTTCAGCCCTTTACTGTAAAACGAGCCAGATTGTGTAAATGGCCGCAGGCCGACAGGACAGACTATGGATTTGAATAATCGCCTTACCGAAGATGAAACGCTGGAACAGGCCTACGATATTTTTCTCGAACTGGCCGTCGACAATCTCGACCCGGCAGATGTCATTCTCTTCAATCTGCAGTTCGAAGAGCGCGGTGGCGCAGAGCTGTTTGATCCCTCTGAAGACTGGAAAGATCATGTCGATTTCGATCTGAACCCGGACTTTTTCGCTGAGGTGGTCATCGGGCTGGGTGAAGCGGATGGTGAGCCGATCACTGATGTCTTTGCCCGCGTGCTGCTGTGCCGCGAGAAAGATCACAAGCTCTGTCATATCCTGTGGCGCGAGTAAGCATCAGATAACAAAACGCCGGGCACTTGCCCGGCGTTTTGCTTTAGAGCGGATCGACCTTCAGACAGGAGACCGCATGGTGGAAACTACCTTCCAGCAGCGGCCGGGTTTTCGCACATTCCGGGCCGGCGATCGGACAGCGGGTGCGGAACACGCAGCCTGACGGCGGATTAATCGGCGATGGCAACTCCCCTTCCAGCAGCTGAATCTGCTTGTTCTTTTCCAGATCGGGATCGGGAATCGGCACGGCAGACATCAGCGCACGGGTGTAAGGATGCTGCGGATTGCTGTAGACCTCGCTGTAGGTACCCAGCTCCACTGCATGCCCCAGATACATCACCAGCACACGGTCAGAGATATGCTTCACCACAGCCAGATCGTGGGCAATGAAGATGAGCGACAGCCCCATCTCACGCTGTAACTGCTGCAGCAGATTCACCACCTGCGCCTGAATCGAAACATCCAGCGCCGAGACCGGTTCATCGCAGATGATCAACTTCGGCTCCAGAATCAGCGCACGGGCGATACCGATACGCTGACACTGACCGCCCGAAAACTCATGCGGGTAGCGGTTAATCAGGTTAGGCAGCAGCCCCACTTTCATCATCATATTTTTGACGCGGTCTTTCACTTCCTGCCGCGCCATTTTCGGATGGTAGGTGCGCAGTGGCTCGGCGATGATATCGCCGATGGTCATACGCGGGTTCAGCGACGCCAGCGGGTCCTGGAATATCATCTGGATATCGCTGCGCGCTTTGCGCCACTCCTCTTCACTCTGGCCGAGCAGATCGCGGCCTAACCAGGCCACCCGACCTTCTGTCGCTTTAACCAGCCCGATAATGGCGCGCGCCAGGGTCGATTTACCGCAGCCAGACTCGCCTACCACGCCCAGCGTTTCTCCCTCATAAAGGCGCAGGCTGACGCCATCCACCGCCTTCAGAGTTTTTGACGGCTGCCAGAACCACTGCCTGCCATCTTTGATGTCGAAATGGACTTTGAGGTCGGCGATTTCCAGTAATACTCTTTTTTCAGCTACGGTGCTCATACTAACTCCTCCACCGGCTTAAAGCAGGCACGCAGACGGCCATCGCCAAACGGCTCCAGCGGCGGAGCCTGAGTGCAGATATCCATGGCGTGCGAACAACGCGGCTGGAACGGACAGCCCTGCGGCAGACGCAGCAGATTGGGTGGATTGCCCGGAATAGTGGTCAGGCTCTCGCCCTCCGCATCCAGGCGCGGCACTGCATTCAGCAGACCGATTGAGTAAGGGTGCGCAGGCTGATAAAAGACATCGCGGGCGCGGCCATACTCCATGGTGCGCCCGGCATACATCACCAGCACCTTATCGCAGATCCCAGCTACCACGCCGAGATCGTGGGTGATCATGATAATGGCAGTGTTGAATTCACGCTTCAGATCGTTGAGCAGCGTCATGATCTGCGCCTGCACCGTCACATCCAGCGCCGTAGTGGGCTCGTCGGCGATCAGCAGTTTTGGCCGGCACAGCAGCGCCATCGCGATCATCACACGCTGACGCATCCCGCCAGAGAACTCATGCGGGTACATCTTCATGCGTTTGCGCGCTTCCGGCATTTTCACCGCGTCCAGCATTCTCACTGACTCTTCAAACGCCTGTGCGCTGTTCATTCCTTTGTGCAGCTTAAGCACTTCCATTAGCTGCTCGCCCACCCGCATATAGGGGTTCAGCGACGTCATCGGGTCCTGGAAGATCATGGCAATCTGTTCGGCGCGCAGTTTATTGAGCTGGTTCTCAGGCAGGTTCAGGATCTCTTTGCCGTTGAACATCGCCGAGCCGCCAATGCGGCCATTTTTAGCCAGCAACCCCATCAGGGCAAAGGCCGTCTGTGATTTGCCTGAACCCGACTCACCAACAATGCCCAGCGTCTCACCCGCGCGCAGCGAGAAGTTCAGGTCATTAACAGCGGTCACATCCCCATCGTGCGTGCCAAAGGTCACGCGTAAATCTTTGACCGTAAGTAGCTGTTCGCTTCCCGCGCGGGCCGCCATTGCTGGCTGAAATTCATGAATAGTCATCGGGAAACTCCTTAACGATCTTTCGGGTCGAGGGCATCACGCAGGCCATCGCCGATAAAGTTGAAACAGAACAGCGTCACCACCAGGAAGCCCGCCGGATAGAGCAGCAGCCACGGCGACACCTCCATCGAGTTAGCGCCGTCGCTGAGCAGTGCGCCCCAGCTGCTTAAAGGTTCCTGCGTACCCAGACCCAGGAAGCTCAGGAAGGATTCAAACAGGATCATGCTTGGCACCAGCAGCGAGGCGTAAACCACCACTACCCCCAGCACGTTCGGCACGATATGGCGCACCACGATTTTCCAGGTTGATACCCCGCCGACATGGGCCGCTTCGATAAACTCTTTACGCTTCAGGCTCAGCGTCTGGCCGCGCACAATACGTGCCATATCCAGCCACGAAACCATGCCGATAGCGGCAAAAATCAGCAGGATGTTGCGACCAAAGAAGGTCACCAGCAGGATCACGAAGAACATAAACGGGAAGGAGTTGAGGATTTCCAGAATACGCATCATCACCGAGTCCGTTTTGCCGCCGAGATAGCCAGCAATCGAACCGTAAAGCGTGCCCACGATCACCGCGATGAGCGCAGAGGCCACACCCACCATCAGGGAGATGCGGCCACCAATCGCCACGCGCACCAGCAGGTCACGACCCGATGAGTCAGTGCCGAACCAGTGGCCGGAAGTGGTATCCGGCGGCGAGGACATCATGGCCCAGTCGGTATCGTCGTAGGTGAACTGCGCCAGCATCGGCGCAAAAATCACGAACAGGGTAATCAGTAACAGCACCAGCAGGCTGATTGAGGCAGCACGGTTATGAATAAAACGACGACGCGCGTCCTGCCAGAGACTGCGCCCTTCTACTTCCAGCTTCTCACTGAACGCATCAAGAGCTTCGCTGTTTTTCTTACTTAACATCATGGCGAACTCCGCTATCAGTAACGAATTTTTGGATCGATAACGGCATAGAGCACGTCAACAATCGCATTGAAGACAATGGTCAGCAAACCGACCAGAATGGTCAGGCTCATCACCAGTGAGTAGTCACGGTTCAGCGCACCGTTCACAAACAGCTGACCGATGCCCGGCAGACCGTAGATCGACTCAATCACCATCGAACCGGTAATAATGCCGACAAACGCCGGTCCCATGTAGGAGATCACCGGCAGCAATGCGGGCTTCAGCGCATGACGCAGCACAATGCGGCGCAGCGGCAGGCCTTTGGCACGCGCGGTACGGATAAAGTTGGAGTGCATCACTTCAATCATCGACCCGCGGGTAATACGGGCGATACTGGCGATATACGCCAGCGACAGCGCCACCATCGGCAGCAGCATGTAGTTCCACTGCCCGCCATTCCAGCCGCCGCCCGGCAGCCATTTCAGGCTGATGGCGAACAGCAGGACCAGCAGCGGCGCGACCACGAAACTGGGTATGACCACTCCGGTCATTGCCACCCCCATCACCGCGAAGTCCCACAACGTATTTTGTTTGAGCGCGGCGATGACGCCAGCGGTTACGCCCAGCACTATCGCCAGCAGGAACGCGGCCAGGCCGAGTTTGGCAGAAACCGGGAACGCATGTGCGACCAGATAGTTGACCGAATAGTCTTTGTATTTAAACGATGGGCCGAAATCGCCGTGCGCCAGCTGCACAAGGTAATCGACATACTGCTTACCAATGGGATCGTTGAGGTGATACTTCGCCTCAATGTTGGCCATGACTTCGGGTGCCAGCGTACGCTCGCCGGTAAAGGGACTACCGGGGGCCAGGCGCATCATAAAGAAGGAGATGGTAATCAGGACGAACAGCGTCGGTAGCGCTTCAAGCAAGCGACGCAGGATGAATTTTAACATTGCCGTACCTACCAGGCTGTTGCTTCACAACATATAAAAAATTAAAAAAGGCGGCGCCAGACGCGCCGCCACTGCTGATAGCCTGAAAGCTATTAGTGTTTAATGATGTAGAAGTCTTTAGACAGCGTTTTATCCAGGGGATCTTTACCGGTGTAACCGCCGACATAAGGTTTCACCAGACGCGTATTCACGTAGTAGTAAACCGGTACGATGGTGCTGTCTTTATCCAGGATCTGTTCCGCCTTCTGATAGTCCGCTGCGCGGGCTTTGGCATCCGGCGCTTTGATCGCATCACGCACTACTTTGTCAAACGCATCACTCTTATAGTGTGCGGTGTTACTGCTGCTGTTGGACACCATGGTGTTCAGGAAGGAGGTCGGTTCGTTGTAGTCCGCACACCATGCCGCACGCGACACATCGAAGTTACCCTGATGACGGGTATCCAGGAAGGTTTTCCACTCCTGGTTTTCCAGCTTGATGTTCACGCCGATGTTTTTCTTCCAGATCGACGAGGCGGCAATCGCCAGCTTCTTGTGCAGATCGGAAGTGTTATACAGCAGGTTAAAGGTCAGCGGTTTGTCGGCGGTGTAGCCCGCTTCAGCCAGCAGTTTTTTCGCTTCGGCGTTACGTTTGTCCTGCGACCATGTGAACCAGTCTGGCGGCAGAATTTCCATGCCGTCAGTGGATGGCGGCGTGTAGCTGTAAGCTGGTTTCTGGCCCTGCGCCAGCACTTTATTCACCATGATGTCACGATCCAGACCCAGCTTAAGGGCCGCGCGCACGCGGGGATCGGTGAATGGCGCTTTCTGGTTGTTGATTTCGTAGTAGTAGGTGCAGAGGTAAGGATCGACGTGCAGCTCTTTACCATTGTCACGCTGCAGCTTTTTAAACAGCTCAATCGGCAGATTGTTGTAGGTCATGTCGCTGCCGTTCTCAGAGAAGTAACGGTTAACGTCACTGACTTCAGAACTGATTGGCAGGTAGGTGACCTTGTTCAGCACGGTGTGTTCGTTGTCCCAGTAGTTCGGGTTACGGACCAGGGTGATGCGCTCGTTAATCACGTGCGCGTCCAGTTTAAAGGCACCGTTGCCGACCCAGTTCTGTGGCTGGGTCCACTGCTCGCCAAACTTCTCAATTGCCGGTTTATAAACCGGTGACATGACGGAGTTAATCAGCAGCTTATCAAAATAGGGAACCGGCTCGCTCAGGGTGACTTCCAGCGTGTGGTCATCAATGGCTTTTACGCCCAGATCGGTAATCGGTTTTTTCCCGGCGATGATGTCATCGACGTTCAGGATATGACCATACTGCGGATAGCTGGCGTACGGGGAAGCCGTTTTAGGATCGACCAGACGCTCCCAGCTGTAGACGAAGTCCTGCGCGGTCACCGGCTCGCCATTGGACCATTTGGCATTTTTACGTAAGTGGAACGTCCACACTTTGAAATCTTTGTTTTCGTAACTTTCCGCTACGCCCGGAATCGGTTTACCGTTGCTGTCATTGACCAGCAGACCTTCGTAAAGGTCGCGCGCCACGTTGTCTTCCGGCACGCCTTCAATTTTGTGCGGATCGAGCGACTGGACTTCATCGCCATTGCCGCGAACCAGCTCCTGTTTTGCAGCCAGTTCAACGCCCGCAGGCACGGTTGCTGCGAAAGCCGCATTCCCTGCCAGGGCACTCACTGCGGCGAAAACGCCCGCTGCAATCAGGCTTTTTTTCGTGATGTTGTTCATTATTACACTCCAGTTTTATTATCGTCACCGTGGCGATGCTCTGCCCCGGCGTCCCCCGTCTCCGGGCTCCCTGGCCTGTTCCCAGGGAGATTGACCCCAAAATGGTCTGTACGCTGATGCGTGTCCCGACTGTCTCGCCGAAGCGGCGATCAGATCAGTGTTGTTTGATGAAATAGTACTTCAGGTCTGTCATGTCCTGCGGGTCTTTGCCCGTAAAGCCGCCAACCCAGGGCTTTACCAGGCGCACACTTACGCGGTAGTAAACTGGCACAATTGGTGAGTCTTTGTCGAGTTGTGTTTCAGCCTGCTGATACAGGCCGGCGCGCTGCGCCTCGCTGCCCGCCGTCAGCGTTTCCGCCATTAAGCGATCAAAGGTCGCGCTGCTGTAGAATGCGGTGTTGATCGAGGCGTTACTGATCAGCATGTTCAGGAAGGTGGAGGGCTCGTTGTAATCGGCACACCAGGTGGCACGCACCACGTCATACTGGGCCTGATGACGGGTCTCCAGCATGGTTTTCCACTCCTGATTCTGCAGCGTCACCTTCGCGCCCAGGTTTTTCTGCCACATCGATGCGGCCGCAATTGCCTGGCGTTTGTTCTGATCAGAGGTGTTATAGAGCAGCGTAAAGGTCAGCGGATGGCTGGCATCAAAGCCCGCCTCTGCCAGCAGCTTTTTCGCCGCCTCATTACGCTGCGCCTGTGTCCAGGTGAACCATTCAGGCGGGGATAGCTTAATACCCGCCGTAAAGGGTGGCGTGAGGCTATAGGCTGGAATCTGCCCCTGAGCCATGATTTTATTAGCTATCACCTCACGATCGAGGGTCATTTTCAGTGCGGCGCGCACTCGTGCATCGGTGAACGGCGCTTTTTTGTTGTTAATTTCGTAGTAGAAGGTGCAGAGCAGCGGGCTGACCTTTACTTCATCGCCCAGCTCTTTGCGCAGCTTGCCAAACATCTCCGGCGGCACCGCACTATTGGTTATATCCGTGCCGCCGCTGCGGTAGCGATTGATATCACTGTTTTCAGAGGCGATCGGCAGGAAGGTCCCCTGCTCAATCACCGTATGCGCATTATCCCAGTAATGGGGATTACGCTTCACGACGATTTTTTCATTCACCACCCAGTCGCTCAGCGTATAGGCACCGTTGCCGATGTAGTGATCGGGACGGGTCCAGGCGTCGCCCCACTGCTTAATGGCAGGCGCATAAACCGGCGTCATCGCCGTGTGCGCTAACATCGCCACCAGGTAAGGCACCGGTTCACTCAGCGTAATCTGCAGGCGATGGGCATCCAGCGCTTTCACGCCCAGCTGGTCGGGTGACGCTTTACCGGCAAGGATGGCATCGATACTGGCAAAATGAGCGGCCTGCGGATAGCTGGAGTAAGGCGACGCCGTTTTCGGGTCTACCAGACGACGCCAGCTATAGACGAAATCAGCGGCGGTTACCGGTTCACCATTGCTCCACTTCGCATCGTCCCGCAGAGTAAAAATCCAGACTGTGGGTTGTGGATTTTCCCAGCTTTTGGCGACGCCCGGCACAACCTGACCAAAGTTATCGGTGTTTACCAGGCCATCCAGCAGGTTATGAATAACATTGGATTCCGGCACGCCTTCGGTTTTATGCGGATCCAGTGAGGAGACTTCGCTTCCGTTGTTGATCACTATTTGCTGTTGCGCTGCCAGAACCGTTCCAGGCGGAACCGTGGCGGCGTAAGCCGGAGAAAAAGCCGTGAACAAAAAGAGTGCGATTGCTGACCGCTGTTGTTGCAAGTTTTTCATCCCAATCATGCGAAACGCCAACCTTTAATTAAGTATCCCGATAGGCTTAAGCAAAAAGCGTTCTCACTTTGGACTTTCGGAGAAAAAATTTACGCTGTGCCAAAAATTATCAGAAGCCGTGAAGGGGCGCCAAAGCAAAATAGCTAAAATGTTAACTAATTCTCTTTTATCATGAGATGTCAGGCAGCGAAAGTGTTAATTTTCGTTCTGAAAATATTATATCGATATGAAAAATAGACTATTTAGCTGGAAACCTGCTTCCAGGGCGGTATGGAGCCGCAAAAAGCGTCTGTTTTGGTATTTGTATTGATTAAAATGGCAAGGACGTGATGAAATTCAGGCTGAGCACTGAAGTATGGGGATTTATCGGGTTAAGTGGAAATCAGATAGCAGATTGTCGTGTGAAAATAGTGACATTATTTTGCAAAAAAAAGTCTGTGAGCAAACCCGCAGTAACGGAATTTATAATCCTCTGTTTTTATTAAGCAGGATGAATAACTGCATTGTTATGGTGCAATAAAACGCTTTACTGCACCACTTCAGGTCACCCTTTCGCTTCGCTGCATGAAATAAGTGAGTTTTTAGTTCAGTAAGCCGGGGAAAATCGACTTCATACCGGTGACGACAAATTCAATGCCCAGCGCCATCAGTAACAGACCCATAATTCGGGTAATGACGTTGATGCCGGTCTGCCCAAGAATGCGCACCATTAATGGCGCAGCCCGGAACAACAGCCAGCAGCAGAACGCAAAAATGGCAATCGCCAGCGTGAATCCCAGCAGATTTATCCAGCTGTGGTAGCGGGTACTCCAGACGATGGTCGAGCTGATGGCCCCTGGTCCTGCCATCAGCGGTAATGCCAGCGGCACTACACCCACACTTTCACGAATCGCGGTTTCTGACTTCTCCTGTTTATTCTGCTTATCCTCGCCCAGCTTGCCGCTGATCATCGACATCGCAATGGTGACAACCAGAATGCCGCCCGCAATGCGGAACGAGTCAATCGAAATGCCAAACACCCGCAAAATCGCATCGCCGAGGAAAAGTGACGTCCAGAGAATAATGGCAACGGCCAGATTAGCCGTAAGGTTGGTTTTGTTACGCTCCGCCACCCCCTGATAACGCGTCATGCTGATGAACACCGGAATAATGCCTACCGGATTGACCAGCGCAAAGAGCCCGACAAAAAATTTTATATAGCCTGATAGATCTAACAGCGCTGGATTCACAACATTACTCCGTACCACAGGGGGAAAACGCGCCTAATGTATGTGAAAACGTGCAGAGACGCCAGATGTGCGCCTGGCTATTTATCCTGATGAACAGCAAAGCATTTAGCGCTTTCCGCCAGAGATTAAAAAGTGGCTGGATTTAGCCACTACCATAAGGGCTAAGCGCAGGAGCAGACCGGCTTAATAGAAAAGCAGTAAAAAGGGGTGCTGAAAGGTGTCAGCTTGCGCTTAAATTGATCTGCATCAAAATTGAACTACCCCAAACCAGGTAATCTTTTCTTAACGGAAGTATAAGCGTCAGCGTAAGAAAGCTCGTTAACGCCAGCAGAAGACTCGTTCAGTAAACAGTTGAAAATTCAGGCGTTCCCTGCCAGCCAGTCACGTTATTTCAGCGTGACTATACTCAGGACGCAGGATTGTTTACTAAAAAAGTTTAACTTCCTTCAGGAGAACACCATGGCCGTAACCAATGTCGCTGAACTCAATGCACTGGTCGAACGTGTAAAAAAAGCCCAGCGTGAATATGCCAACTTTTCTCAACAACAGGTCGACGCCATCTTTCGTGCCGCCGCCCTTGCCGCCGCAGACGCCCGAATCCCGCTAGCTAAGATGGCCGTTGCCGAATCCGGTATGGGCATCGTCGAAGACAAAGTCATTAAAAACCACTTTGCTTCTGAGTATATCTACAACGCCTATAAAGATGAAAAGACCTGTGGCGTGTTAGCCACTGATGATACGTTCGGTACCATTACCATCGCCGAGCCGATTGGCCTGATTTGCGGTATCGTCCCGACCACCAACCCAACCTCAACCGCCATCTTTAAAGCGTTAATCAGTCTTAAAACCCGTAACGGCATTATCTTTTCGCCCCACCCACGCGCCAAAGACGCAACAAACAAAGCTGCCGATATCGTCTTGCAGGCCGCCATTGCTGCCGGTGCGCCTAAAGACATTATCGGCTGGATCGATGCCCCGTCTGTTGAGCTGTCAAACCAGCTGATGCATCACCCTGACATCAACCTGATTCTCGCCACCGGCGGTCCGGGCATGGTGAAAGCGGCATACAGCTCCGGTAAACCGGCGATTGGTGTCGGTGCCGGTAACACGCCGGTAGTGATCGATGAAACCGCCAATGTGAAACGTGCCGTTGCCTCCATTCTGATGTCGAAAACCTTTGATAACGGAGTGATCTGCGCCTCTGAACAATCTGTCATTGTGGTTGATTCAGTTTATGACGCCGTGCGTGAACGTTTCGCCAGCCATGGCGGCTACATGCTGCAGGGTGCTGAACTGAGCGCTGTACAGAATATCATCCTTAAAAACGGCGGCCTGAATGCGGCCATCGTGGGTCAGCCTGCCTTCAAAATTGCAGAGATGGCGGGTCTCAGCGTGCCACCGAGCACTAAAATCCTGATTGGTGAGGTAAAACTGGTGGATGAGTCTGAGCCATTCGCCCACGAAAAACTCTCACCTACCCTCGCGATGTATCGGGCAAAAGATTTCCAGGATGCCGTAGATAAAGCGGAGAAACTGGTCGCCATGGGCGGTATCGGTCACACCTCCTGCCTTTACACCGACCAGGATAACCAGACTGAGCGCGTGCACTATTTCGGCGACAAAATGAAAACCGCGCGTATTCTGATCAACACCCCAGCTTCTCAGGGTGGTATCGGTGACCTCTACAACTTTAAACTGGCGCCGTCTCTGACGCTGGGTTGTGGTTCCTGGGGCGGTAACTCTATTTCAGAGAACGTCGGTCCAAAACACCTGATCAATACCAAAACTGTCGCCAAGCGAGCTGAGAATATGTTGTGGCATAAACTTCCTAAATCCATCTACTTCCGTCGGGGTTCACTGCCAATTGCGCTGGAAGAGGTGGCAACGGACGGCGCGAAACGTGCCTTTATCGTCACTGACCGCTTCCTGTTCAATAACGGTTATGCTGACCAGGTGACCCGCGTGCTGAAATCACACGGCATCGAGACTGAAGTGTTCTTCGAAGTTGAAGCTGACCCAACGCTGAGCATCGTACGTAAAGGTGCAGAGCAGATGAACAGCTTTAAACCTGACGTCATCATTGCCCTTGGCGGCGGTTCCCCAATGGATGCCGCGAAAATCATGTGGGTGATGTACGAACATCCGGAAACCCACTTCGAAGAGCTGGCGTTACGTTTCATGGACATCCGTAAACGTATCTACAAGTTCCCGAAAATGGGCGTCAAAGCACGTATGGTTGCCATTACAACAACCTCAGGTACCGGTTCAGAAGTCACACCGTTCGCTGTGGTGACCGATGATGCGACCGGTCAGAAATATCCTCTGGCTGACTATGCATTGACGCCGGATATGGCGATTGTTGATGCCAACCTGGTGATGGATATGCCGCGTTCACTCTGCGCCTTCGGTGGTCTGGATGCGGTAACCCACGCGCTGGAAGCTTATGTTTCTGTACTGGCAAATGAATACTCTGATGGTCAGGCGCTGCAGGCACTGAAACTGCTGAAAGAGAACCTGCCGGCCAGCTATGCCGAGGGTGCTAAAAACCCGGTGGCGCGTGAACGCGTTCACAATGCCGCGACTATCGCCGGTATTGCGTTTGCCAACGCCTTCCTCGGGGTCTGTCACTCAATGGCCCACAAACTGGGTTCAGAGTTCCATATCCCACACGGTCTGGCGAATGCCCTGTTAATCTCGAACGTTATCCGCTACAACGCGAATGACAACCCGACCAAACAGACTGCGTTCAGCCAGTATGATCGTCCACAGGCGCGCCGTCGTTACGCTGAGATTGCTGACCACTTAGGTCTGAGCGCACCAGGCGACCGCACCGCGCAGAAAATTGAGAAGCTACTGGCATGGCTGGACGAGATCAAAACTGAACTCGGTATTCCGACCTCAATCCGCGAAGCCGGTGTGCAGGAAGCGGACTTCCTGGCGAAAGTCGACAAACTGGCCGATGATGCGTTCGATGACCAGTGTACTGGCGCGAACCCACGCTATCCGCTGATTGCTGAGCTGAAACAGATTATGCTCGATACCTACTACGGACGTGAATTTGTCGAACCGTTCTCAAGTGTCGCCGAAGCCGTAGCTGAGCAGCCGGTAAAAGGCGTGAAAGTTGATAAGAAAGTGAAAAAAGTCTGATAGCCCGCTTCTGACTGTCTGATAAAAAAACCCGCCTCGGCGGGTTTTTTATTGCCTGAATGACGCGGTTAATTCAGCGGAGTCTGTGCGCCGTGAATCGCCTGTAACGATCCCTGCTCTATCGCCTGTTTGTAATGCTTACGGCAGACGGAGATATAGCGTTCATTACCGCCAATGACCACCTGCTCGCCTTCACTGAAAGGTTTACCTTCGCTATCAAGTCGCAGCACCATGCTCGCCTTGCGGCCACAGTGACAAATGGTTTTAAGTTCAACCAGCTTATCTGCCCATGCCAGCAGATACTGACTGCCCACAAACAGCTCACCGCGAAAATCGGTTCTCAGGCCATAGCAGAGCACCGGAATATCCAGATCGTCTACGACATCAGAGAGCGCTTTAACCTGCTCCCGGGTCAGGAACTGACTCTCATCAACCAGCACGCAGTGGATTGGCTGCGCAGCATGTTCGGCGGCAATGTCGCTGTAGAGTGCGGTTTCAGCATTGTAGAGCATGGCCGGTGACGAGAGTCCGATACGGGAACTCACCTGCCCGGCACCGAACCGGTTATCGATCTCAGCGGTATAGACCAGCGAACGCATGCCGCGCTCCTGATAGTTATAGGAGGATTGCAGCAGTGCCGTCGATTTCCCTGCATTCATAGCAGAGTAATAAAAATAGAGTTGAGCCATAGGAGCATATCTTCATCAGGACTTAACGGAATGGCGCGCATATTATCACAAAGTGCAGGTAATACGTTGCGCTGTAGCGGCAATTAAAGCGTAACGGCTGAGTGGTTATTCCTCTTCGTGCTTCACAGGGTGCCGGTTATGTACACTTCACGCTGGATAAGTTTTGCTTATTTTACCCGCAACATAAGGAATGACATTTTTGTTACTACGCTAAATACATTAAATTTATTGCATATCAGACCCGCGAAAACTATTTTTTATTTGCCATTACCGTGGAATTTTGACAGTGATTATTTTAATTACTCTGGCAATTATCGTTCTGAATATTTTTTTAAGATTGAAGTTATTTAATGTCACCACTACTATTAGCGGGCAACACAACTTTTCCCTTATTCAGAGACCAGGACAATGAGCGAAGCACTAAAAGTTCTTAATAATATCCGTACGCTGCGCGCCCAGGCCAGAGAGTATTCCGTCGAAACACTGGAAGAGATGCTGGAAAAACTGGACGTGGTGGTAAAAGAACGCCGCGAAGAAGAGTCACATTTTCAGGCAGAAAATGAAGAACGCACGCGTAAGCTTAATCAGTATCGTGAAATGCTGCTGGCGGATGGAATCGACCCGAATGAACTGATTAACACGCTGACCGTCACTCCCCGCGCTGCGGCAAAAGGTAAACGCTCAGTGCGTCCGGCCAAATATGGTTACTCCGATGAAAAAGGCGAGTCCAGAACCTGGACCGGTCAGGGACGGACTCCGGCCGTGATTAAAAAGGCGCTGGAAGAACAGGGTAAATCACTGGACGATTTTTTACTGTAATGCATGCGGCTTCGCCGCTTAAGCGTTAGCCTGATACCAATAAAAAAGGAAGCCGAAGCTTCCTTTTTCTGTTAATCAGACGCGGTAGAAATCGCGATACCACTCAACGAAGTTTTTAACGCCCTCTTCGACCCCGGTCTGCGGTTTAAAACCAATGCCTTTATACAGCGCTTCGGTATCCGCACTGGTTTCCAGTACGTCGCCGGGCTGCATTGGCATCAGATTTTTCTTCGCCGTAATCCCCAGGGCTTTCTCAATCGCTTCGATATAGTTCATCAACGTAACCGGCTGACTGTTACCAATATTGTAAACCCGATAAGGCGCAGAGCTGGTTGCGGGTGAACCGGTTTCAACGGTCCAGTTATCATCCTGTTGCGGAATAACATCCTGCAGTCGGACAATCGCTTCAGCAATATCGTCAATATAGGTAAAGTCGCGTTTCATCTGGCCCTGGTTATAAACATCTATCGCTTCACCCGCAATCATTGCCCGGGTGAACTTAAAGAGTGCCATATCAGGACGGCCCCATGGACCGTAAACGGTAAAGAAGCGCAGTCCGGTCGTCGGCAACTGATAAAGATGTGAGTAAGTGTGCGACATTAACTCATTAGCTTTTTTGGTCGCCGCATATAAAGAAACCGGGTGATCAACGCTGTCTTCGGTTGAGAACGGCATTTTGCGATTCAGACCATAAACTGAACTGGATGAGGCGTAGAGCAGATGTTCAATTTTATGATGACGGCAGCCTTCAAGAATATTGAGGTGGCCGATCAGATTTGAGTCTGCGTAGGCATGAGGGTTTTCAATGGAGTACCTGACGCCAGCCTGAGCGCCAAGGTGAATAACGCGCTGGAATGTGTGCTGGTCGAACAGTGACGCAATTGCGTCACGGTCCGCCAGATCCATCTCAATAAATGTAAAACCAGAATCAGTTTTAATTAAATCGAGACGGGCATGCTTGAGATTTACGTCGTAATAATCATTCAGGTTGTCGATACCGACAACCTGGTGACCGGCGGCCAGCAGACGCTGACTGACATGAAAACCAATAAAGCCTGCGGCGCCGGTGACCAGAAAGTTCATAAATCCCTCGTTAATTATGCAGTTTGAATAGACGCTCCGCGGCCGATTGCATAATAAACGAAACCGCGTTTGCTGATACGCTCTGGATCATACAGGTTACGACCATCAAAAATCACGGCTTCTTTCAGTGCATTTTTGATAACGTCGAAGTCAGGCGCACGGAAGTTTTGCCACTCCGTACAGATGACCAGACCGTCTGCGCCCTGCAGTGCGGCTTCTTTGGTTCCCATCAGCTTCAGATCGCTGCGGTGACCATAGATGCGCTGCGCTTCATCCATCGCTTCAGGGTCAAATGCCTGAACAGATGCGCCCGCTTCCCACAGTGTTTCCATCAGCACACGGCTGGAGGCTTCACGCATGTCGTCAGTGTTCGGCTTGAATGACAGGCCCCAGAGTGCAAACGTTTTACCTTTCAGATCGTCACCAAAATGACGCTTAATGAAGGTAGGCAGCTTGTTTTTCTGGTTGTCATTCACATCTTCCACCGCCTGCAAGAGACGTGGCTGATAGCCAATGGACTCAGCGGTACGGATTAACGCCTGCACATCTTTCGGGAAGCAGGAGCCGCCGTAGCCACAGCCAGGATAAATAAAGTGATAGCCAATGCGGGGATCAGAACCGATACCCTGGCGTACTTTCTCAATATCCGCGCCTAAACGTTCAGCCAGGTTAGACATCTCGTTCATAAAGCTGATTTTGGTTGCCAGCATGCAGTTTGCGGCATACTTGGTCAGCTCTGCGCTGCGGATATCCATCATGATCATGCGATCGTGGTTACGGTTAAACGGCTCATAGAGCTCGCGTAACAGTTCGACCACGTCGTCGTTGTCGGTACCGACAACAATACGCTCCGGACGCATACAGTCATTAACTGCTGCACCCTCTTTCAGGAATTCCGGGTTTGAAACCACATCGAAGGTGATGTTGGCATCACGCGCTTTCAGCGCTTCCGTCATTACTGCACGAACTTTGTCTGCTGTGCCAACCGGAACGGTTGATTTGTCGATAACCACTTTGTGATCGTTCATATGCTGCGCAATGGTGCGCGCTACGGCGGTCACATATTTCAGATCGGCAGAGCCGTCTTCGTCCGGTGGTGTACCGACTGCAATAAACTGCATAACACCATGGTTTACGCCCAGCTCAGCATCAGTGCTGAACTTCAGACGACCCGCTTCGTAATTGGACATTACCAGCGGCGTTAAACCTGGTTCGAAAATAGGAATGATGCCTTTTTTCAGATTTTCGACTTTATTAGCGTCGACATCAATGCAGAGAACGTCATGTCCGACTTCGGCTAACACCGCAGCCTGAACCAGACCGACATAGCCGATACCAAATACAGTGACTTTCATCGAGTTATCCTGTGTTTATGAATTACTTTTTGTTGCCAACTGCGCCATCGAGCCATTCAGAGAAATCTTTGCCCAATACCGGATGACGAACACCGTACTCAACGAAAGCCTGCATGTAGCCCAGCTTGTTACCACAGTCATGGCTCACGCCTTTCAGGTGATAAGCTTCAACAGTCTCTTTTTCCATCAGCATAGCAATGGAGTCAGTCAGCTGAACTTCGCCACCTGCACCTGGAGGCGTTTTCGCCAGCAGAGGCCAGATGTCTGAAGACAGCACATAACGACCTACAACGGCCAGGTTTGATGGTGATTCTGACGCTTTAGGCTTCTCAACCACACCGACCATAGGTGCGCTGTCGCCTGGGTTCAGTTCTGCGCCCTGGCAATCAACAACGCCGTACGCGGTAACATCGGCAACCGGCTCAACCATGATCTGGCTGCGGCCAGACTCTTCATAACGGCTCAGCATCTCTGCCAGGTTATCTTTGGTTGGGTTGGATTCATATTCGTCGATGATGACGTCTGGCAGGATGACCGCAAATGGCTCATCACCGATCAGCGGGTGTGCACACATCACAGCGTGACCCAGACCTTTAGCGATGCCCTGACGGACCTGCATGATGGTAACGTGTGGCGGGCAGATAGACTGGATTTCATCCAGCAGCTGACGCTTAACGCGTTTTTCCAGCATTGATTCCAGTTCGAAGCTGGTATCAAAGTGGTTTTCGATGGCATTTTTTGATGAATGCGTGACCAGCACAATTTCGTTGATGCCAGCAGCGATACACTCGTTAACGACATACTGGATTAACGGCTTATCAACCAGCGGTAACATCTCTTTTGGAATCGCTTTGGTAGCCGGGAGCATACGCGTACCCAAACCCGCTACCGGGATTACCGCTTTTTTTACTTTGGTATTATTGGCAGACATTAAGATACCTCTCTCATAGGCCGTTCAAGTTAATACTTGATATGTCGGTTTAAAATCGGAAATGAGTATATCAGTTAGTATCGAACGGATTTATCCTGGAAGGGACCAAACCGTCGAAATTAAGACTATTACCCAACTGTAAAGCTAAACTCTGGCCCTGAGATCAGCGCCAGAATCTCACTGTTTTTTGCACTTATTCTTCCGTGGACAGCATCAGCCGGATACGGCCACCCGCACCCCAGACGTGGCACTGCCAGTTGTCTGCGCGCTGACTGATTTGATTAAGATGGGTGCTGCCCATAGTGCCAAGCGGGACACCATTACTGAGCTGAATCTGATGGGCATGAACATGAAGCGTGGCGTTTAATCCGGCCGAAACCAGAATCAGATTTTTTAAACCGCGATGATAGTAACCCACCAGCAGCGGGAACTGACCGCTCAGATTCGCCTGGCGCAGCAGCAGATTGACCTGTCTGAGTAGTCCATTCAACTCCGGCAGACGCTGTTTTTGGCCCGTAAGCTGCTCCTGCAGCAGGCCATTAAACAGTGCACGAAGTAATAACGCCGCCAGCACGCCGTTATCACCGGCGCGCGTCACGTCGAGACAGTAAAACGCCAGATCTTTATCGGAGAGTGCCGCGATATCAAGTACCAGCCCAGGCTGCTCGGCCATCGTCAGCTGACGGTAGTTAATCCGGCAGTTAGCAATGGTCTGTTGCACCGGCGGCTGGAGTTGCTTGAGCAGCTTGGCGGCTGCTTTTGGATCGCGAACCAGCGCATCCCAGTCCTGGAAAAGCTGCTCATCCTCTTCCACTTTTGAGGTGAACATTGAGGGATAAAGGCACTCATATACCGCTTCACGGAAGCGTTCGAAGTTTTTGAGTGGCTTAAGCAGCACATCCTGCACCCCAAGACGCAGTACGTGGGCGATATCGGACATATTTTCAGTGGCCGAGATGATCAGAATCGGCACGACATTGCCACGGGTACGAATATGCTCAACGAACTGGATGCCACTCATACGGGGCATTTCCAGATCGCAGATAATCAGGTCGACAGTATGCTGTTGTAGTTGTGCAATTGCTTCCAGACCATCTTCCGCTTGTAACGTCACAGCACCCATCGATAACAAAAATTGGTCCAGCAACGAACGGAAAACAGCCTCATCTTCGACAATGAGTATCTTTTTGCCGAGTAGTGGTTTTTCCATTCTTTCCCCCTGCGTACCAGATAATTCAATAGTGGTTCATAAAACGCAGTTGCGCCTTTCAGAATTGCCCGAAGTCACCGTTTTGAATGAACAACCTGATTATCTGCCACGGACCAGTGGTAATAGTTCATCCATTTTCTTCTCTACGGCGGCCCTGCCTGCCTCAATGGCCTCTTCAGCACGATGAAAGTCCAGCGTCGAAATTTGCGGACAGACCGGCTGTATCAAAACATCGGGCGGATCGCCTGCCATACGGTTTCGCTTAAGGCGATTCTCCAGCACCTGGATAGAGGTAGACATAATCTCCATCGCGCCAGGTGACTGAAATGCACGGCGCTGGGTGAAATTCACCAGGCGCTGTCGCAACTTTCCACCCCAACTCAATGCCGCTGCGGCGGCTTCTTCTTCACTGTTCTGAGGTGTAACGGAAAAGAGATCCTGCTGCATTAAATGTGCGTCATGCTGTAAGTCAACGGCGATAACAATGTCTGCCCCCAGGGCACGCGTCAGTGAAATCGGCACCGGGTTCACGACGGCGCCATCCACCAGCCAATACCCATTGTAGCCCACCGGCGGTAATAAACCTGGCATACTGCAGGATGCGCGTACCGCCTGATGAAGATCGCCTTCAGTCAGCCAGAGCTCACGCCCCGTACTCAGGTTGGTCGCCACCACGCCAAAGGGTTTATTACAGTGCTCTATCGCATCATTCGGGATCAGCTGACGGACATGGCTGAATACCCGCTCGCCGCGTAATAGCCCGCCACGCTGCCATGAGACATCCATCAAGCGAATTACATCCCAGTAGCGAAATGCGCTCACCCATTTTTGCATCAGTGGCAGACGGTTATTCACATAGGCAGACCCGACCAGTGCGCCGACTGAGCAGCCTGCAACAACGTCGATCTCAATGCCCGCACGTTCCAGCGCGTTAATCACGCCAATATGCGCCCATCCCTTGGCCGCTCCAGACCCCAGAGCCAATCCAATTTTTACCTTTCTCATTTGTATCTGGTCCTGCCGTCAATACGTAGCGTCACAACGTGGGGTCAGCTAACATAGCGCGCTTGTGAAATCGACTCATCATTCCCGGGAGACAATGTGTCAGAAACCTGCCCATGTTGTAGCGGAGAGCAGTATAGCGTATGTTGCGGGCCCTTTCTGCAGGGTAACCAGATTCCTGTTACAGCTGAACAACTTATGCGATCCCGTTATTGCGCCTATGTTCAGCATAATGCGGACTATCTGGTTGCAACCTGGCATCCTGAGAAACGCCATCCGGCGCTATCGGGGCTTTTATCTGAAAGTTTTCCAGGCACCGAATGGCTTAGCCTGAATGTAACCCGTTGTATTCATGGAAGCCATGAGAACGAAGCTTTCGTTACCTTTTTTGCGCGATGCCGCGAGAAAACCAACATTCATGCCATTCATGAGTGTTCACGCTTTCTTCGCGAGGATCAACGCTGGTACTATGTTGACGGAACAAAACCGCCCATGGGGCGTAACGATCCCTGCCCGTGCGGCAGTGGCAAAAAATACAAAAAATGTTGTGGTTAAGCTGACGGCTACCCCAGCGGTTTACACCCCTAATGCTTTGACAGGACTCTGATTGAGATGCAAGCGCAAACCATGCAAAGAAAAGTTTTACGAACCATTTGTCCCGATGCAAAAGGTCTGATCGCCAAAATCACCAATATTTGTTACAAGCACGAACTTAATATCGTGCAGAACAATGAGTTTGTTGATCATCGCACCGGGCGTTTTTTCATGCGCACCGAGCTGGAAGGGATTTTCAACGACAATACCCTGCTCGCCGATCTCGACAGCGCCCTGCCGCAGGGTTCCGTGCGGGAACTTCACAGTGCCGGTCGCCGTCGTGTAGTGATTCTGGTGACTAAAGAGGCACACTGCCTGGGCGATCTGTTAATGAAGAGCGCGTTTGGCGGCCTGGATATGGAAATTGCAGCGGTAGTGGGTAACCACGACACCCTGCGTTCACTGGTTGAGCGTTTCGATATTCCGTTTGTGCTGGTGAGTCACGAGGGGCTGACGCGGGAAGAGCACGATAACCGCATGGTAGAAGAGATTGACCGCTATCAGCCCGATTACGTGGTGCTGGCAAAATATATGCGCGTTCTGACGCCCGCTTTCGTGCAGCGTTATCCTAACCAGATTATCAATATTCATCACTCCTTCCTGCCCGCCTTTATCGGAGCCCGCCCTTACCATCAGGCTTATGAGCGTGGCGTGAAAATCATCGGTGCTACCGCGCACTACGTGAATGACAATCTCGATGAAGGTCCAATCATCATGCAGGATGTGATTAACGTCGATCACAGCTACACCGCGGATGAGATGATGCGTGCCGGTCGCGACGTAGAAAAGAATGTCCTGAGCAACGCACTGTACAAAGTACTGGGACAGCGCGTGTTCGTTTACGGCAACCGTACGATTATTCTTTAATCAGCCAGGGCGCTGAATTGTCTGCAGATTCAGCGCTACGTGTAAAAAGTGGGCAAACAGTTGCGGTTTTGCCAGTGGGCGCTTTACACCCTTATTGCATTTGGTATGATGCGCCCCGCTTTAAGAGACAAAGATTCAGGCCATGGTGGGATTCCCGAGCGGCCAAAGGGAGCAGACTGTAAATCTGCCGTCACAGACTTCGAAGGTTCGAATCCTTCTCCCACCACCATCTGAATCTGAATCATCTTAAGCCACTTCAAATATCTCTGGTGGGATTCCCGAGCGGCCAAAGGGAGCAGACTGTAAATCTGCCGTCACAGACTTCGAAGGTTCGAATCCTTCTCCCACCACCATCTTGCATGTTGCAGACAATCCCAAACTAACTCAAAAGCTTCCTGTTCTGCGGGGAGAGGGATGAGAACCTTCGATCAAGGTTCGGGTCGAGCATCGCGAGACAACGCGCTTCAGCGCGGCCCGAAGGGTGAGGCGCAACGTGCCGAATAATCCTTCTCCCACCACCATCTCGTATGTCGCACTCCATCCCAAAAAAATATCAAAGCCTCCTGTTCTGTGGGGAGAGGGATGAGAACCTTCGATCAAGGTTCGTGTCGAGCATCGCGAGACAACGCGCTTCAGCGCGGCCCGGAGGGTGAGGCGCAACGCGCCGAATAATCCTTCTCCCACCACCATCTTGCATGTTGCAGACAATCCCAAAACGATACCTGGTCTGCCTTACACCTCCTCACGTTTTTTACCCGCTTTCACACAATCTCAGCCTGTTCTGCCATGACTTCTTCAATAAAAATCGCTACCATCTTTGCCCATTACTCGCTGAACAATGGTCGATCTCATGAAATTTGTTTCATTTAACATCAATGGGTTGCGTGCCCGCCCGCATCAGCTTCAGGCGCTTGTCGAACAGCATCAGCCCGATGTGATCGGTCTGCAGGAAACCAAGGTCCACGACGACATGTTTCCGCTGGATGAGGTGGCTAAGCTTGGCTATCACGTCTTTTATCATGGGCAGAAAGGCCACTACGGCGTGGCGTTGCTAACCAAAGCGCAGCCCGTTTCAGTGAGCCGGGGCTTTCCGGGCGATGACGAAGAGTCCCAGCGCCGCCTGATCATGGCGGAAATCCCCAGCCCGATCGGCGACATCACAGTGATCAATGGCTATTTCCCACAGGGCGAGAGTCGCGACCATCACACCAAGTTCCCGGCTAAAGAGAAGTTCTATCGCGATCTGCAACGCCTGCTGACCGACGATCTGCCTGCCGATAAACCGGTTCTGGTTATGGGCGACATGAATATCAGCAGCACCGATCGGGATATTGGCATTGGTGAGGAGAGTCGCAAGCGCTGGCTGCGCACCGGCAAATGCTCTTTCCTGCCGGAAGAGCGCGAGTGGATGGATCGCCTGCTGGGCTGGGGACTGGTGGATACCTGGCGCGAGCACAACCCGGAGGTGGCGGACCGTTTCTCCTGGTTCGATTATCGTTCGAAAGGGTTTGATGATAATCGTGGCTTACGCATTGATTTAGTGCTGGCAAGTAAAAATCTGGCAGCGCACTGCGTTGAGAGCGGCATTGATTATGAGATTCGGGGCATGGAGAAGCCGTCTGACCACGCCCCCATCTGGTCAACCTTCCGCTTTTAATTAATGGTCGCGTGGCAGAACGCCACGCGACGACTATTTCACTATTTTCCAGATCAGGTTGTTGGTGCCAAGAGACTGTTCATCACGCGCGCACTGCAGCAGCACGCCCTCAGATTTCACTACCGCGCCTTCTGTGTAGTTGCGGTTCTCAAAGATACAGCAGCGGAGACAGTCCTGCTGACGTCTCTCTGACTGCGTCCAGGCTTCTGGCGGCATATCCACCACCACATCGGTGTTCACACCGTTGCTGCCCTGTTGTGGCATCGACTGATAACGACTGTTGGCCTGCACTGCGCTGGTCACCAGCGTCAGAGCCACGACCAGAAATACCGAATAACGCCTCATTCCGTCTCCTTCACTTTACGCCTGGTTTTGCGCACCGGACGTTTCTGTCCGGTGGACGGTAATCCCCGAAATGCATGCGCCGCAGGCTGCTGCCGCGCCTGCTGGATAAGGCCGGTTAAGGTCTGCACCAGCGGCTGCATAAACTCATCATAGCGGCAGGCCTTTTCGCTGATACGCGTCAGTGTCGATTCCCACTGCGCCGTCATATCCGGGCGCGCTGCCAGATCGGGCAGAGAGTGAATCAGGGCGCGTCCGGCATCCGTGGAATAGATGTAACGGCCCTTCTTCACCAGGAAGCCACGACGAAACAGTAATTCGATAATGCCGGCGCGTGTGGCTTCCGTTCCTAAACCATCGGTCGCACGCAGCACTTTCTTTAATTCTTTATCCTGAACGAAACGGGCGATGCCGGTCATTGCAGAAAGAATCGTCGCATCGGTAAACGGGCGTGGCGGCTGAGTCTGCTTCGCCAGCACCTCGCCACGCTCACACAGCAGCTCATCGCCTTTCGCCACTACCGGCAGCGGCATGCCGTCGTTCTCTTCATCCCGCTCTTTGCTGCCCAGCAGCGCACGCCAGCCCGCTTCAGCCAGGAAGCGCGCTTTCGCCACAAACTTTCCGCCCGCAATATCAAGGTCGATGACACATTTACGGAATACCGCATCCGGGCAGAACTGCATCAGATACTGGCGCGCCACCAGCTCATAAATATGCTGTTCGTTTTCACTGAGCTTCACCACGCTGCTTCGGGCCGTGGGAATAATGGCGTGGTGAGCATCGACTTTTTTATCGTCCCAGCAGCGATTTCTGCGATCGGCGTTAAAGTCTGCTGGTGGCGTGAGCTGGGGCTGATGCGCCTGTATCGCCTTCAAGACCGCATGACGACCGGCAAAATGCTCTTCCGGCAGATAGCGGCTGTCTGAACGCGGGTAGGTAATCAGTTTGTGGGTTTCATAGAGCCGCTGACAGGTGTCCAGGACCGTCTGGGCACTCAGTCCGTACCGTTTTGCGGCCTCGATCTGCAGGCTGGACAGGGAGAATGGCAGCGGAGCGACGTCATTTTCGCGCTTATCGCTGTAGGCCGTGACAATGGCGGGCTGACCGGTGATACGCGCCACCACATGATCTGCCAGTGCGCGTTTGAGCAGCCGGCCCTCTTCATCCTGCCACGGCTCACAGGCTTCGCTGGGGATCCAGCTGGCAACAAATCTGGCACCATCAGGCGTGAGGATATGCGCTTTAACTTCGAAGTAGTCTTTCGGCACGAAGTTCTCGATCTCCTCATCGCGCCGCACTACCAGCCCCAGCACCGGTGTCTGTACCCGGCCTACTGACAGCACACCATCGTAGCCGGCATTGCGTCCCAGCAGCGTCCAGGCGCGTGTCATATTGATGCCGTAAAGCCAGTCAGCCCGGGCGCGGGCCAGCGCAGAGACGCACAGCGGGATAAACTCGCGATTCTCACGCAGGCGATTTACGGCGCGATCCACTGCCTGAGGGTTAAGATCGTTGATCAGACAGCGCTGCACTTTACTGCGTTTTTCAGCGGGCAGGTTCAGGTAATCCAGCACCTCATCCACCAGCAACTGCCCTTCCCGATCCGGGTCACCGGCATGCACCACTTCACTCGCCTGCGCCAGCAGGCCCTCAACCACTTTCAGCTGCTTCGCAACCGACGGACGTGGTTTCAGCTGCCATTTTTCCGGAATGATCGGCAGATCGTTCAGCGACCAGCGCGCGTAACGGCTGTCATAACTGTCGGGCTGCGCCTGCTCAAGAAGGTGTCCCACGCACCAGGTGACGATCTGATCGTTGCCGCAGGCAATAAAGCCATCACCGCGGCGATGCGGTTTCGGCAGCACATCTGCGATAGCACGCCCAAGGCTCGGTTTTTCCGCAATAAACAAACGCATTGAATCAGGACATCCTTAACATCAGGGGAACACAGTGATAACCGGTTGTTCGCTGTCGGTTGGAATCTCGCGGGCTATGTTAGCCTGGCAGGGCTTCGGGTGTAAGCATGACGCGCGGTGTTAGCGATCGTTCGCACAGGAACCGTGCAACAGGCAGGGCTGAAACACACCCTGCCGGAACCGGACAGGCAGATCAGAAGTAACGGACGAAAGGCGCAGTGTCAGGCGGGAGCACCGTGATGCTGGATTTCAGTTGCGGGGTACCCAGATAAAGGAAGCCAACAATGGCATCCTGCTCGCGGCAGCCAAAACCCTGCCGGACCTGCTCGTCATCGGTCCAGGGACCGCTGCGCCAGATACCGTTGTACCCCTGAGCAAGCGCCGCCATCTGCATCGCCATCACTGCACAGCTGGCCGAGGCAATCTGTTCCCAGCGCGGCACTTTGTGATGCACTTCGCAATGTGCCACCACTGTAATGATCATCGGTGCGCGAAACGGCGCCTGGCTTGCTTTATTAATCGCCTTTTCATCCAGCTGGCTATCGCGTGCCGCCTTCTCCAGCAGCTGACTCATCCGGTCGCGGCCTTCATTTTCCACAATGATGAAGCGCCAGGGTTGCAGCGTGCCGTGATCCGGCGCGCGCATGCCAGCCCGCAGGATATTTTCCAGTGCGTCACCCGCCGGTGCCGGCTCAGTCAGGCGTGAAGCCGAACGTCGGTTGACCAGTAACTCCAGTGCGTCCATGTTTCTCTCCCGATCTCTGTAATGTTGCCATTATCCTGGCACAGGCAGATTTTTTGTAACAGTGCGCAGTGATTTCCTGCTGACTTTTAACACGCCGCTCTTTAGGATGAGCTCGTCGGGGAAGTCTGGTCCGCGCGGCGGCCACTTCCTGCTACATATTTATGGAGAGTCTGATGCGCACATTGTGGCGAATAATTGCAGGTCTGTTCCGCTGGAGCTGGCGGGTATTGAATTTTATCAGGGAATTCATTCTGAATATTTTCCTGATTTTATTGATTGTGGTGGGTGTGGGGATCTGGCTGCAGGTCAGCGGATCGGGCGGCAGTTCAGCGCCGATTCAGCAGGGCGCACTGAAAGTCGATCTCAGCGGCGTACTGGTGGATAAACCGTCAGTGAGCAATCGTCTGAGTAAAATCGGCCGCCAGCTGCTGGGTGCCAGCAGTGACCGTTTACAGGAAAATTCGCTGTTTGATGTGGTCGATGCCATTCGCCAGGCAAAGGGTGACAGCAACATTAAAGGCATGGTGCTGGATTTACGCGAGTTTGCTGGTGGCGATCAGCCTTCGCTGCAATATGTGGGTAAAGCGCTGCGTGAATTTCGCGACAGCGGCAAGCCAATTTATGCTCTGGGCGACAGCTACAGCCAGGCGCAATACTACCTTGCCAGCTACGCCACGAAAATCTATCTGTCGCCGCAGGGCACCGTGGATCTGCATGGCTTCGCCACCAACGGACTCTATTACAAAACCCTGCTGGAGAAGCTGAAAGTCACCTCACACGTCTTCCGTGTCGGGACCTACAAATCAGCGGTCGAGCCGTTCCTGCGTGACGACATGTCACCCGCGGCACGTGACGCTGACAGCCGCTGGGTAGGTCAGCTGTGGCAGAACTACCTGAATACCGTGGCGGCGAATCGCCAGCTGACGCCGAAACAACTCTTCCCGGGTGCAGCAGCGATTATTGCTGGTTTAAACGCGGTTAAAGGCGACACCGCGCAATATGCGCTGGATAACAAGCTGGTCGATGCCCTGGGTTCCCGTGCAGCGGCCGATCAGGAGCTGGTGAAAACCTTTGGTCTGGATAAGCAGAGCAACGATTACCGTAGCGTCAGCATCTATGACTACAGCGTGAAACCGGCCTCCTCGCAGCAGGATGGCAACATTGCGGTCGTCATGGCCAGCGGTGCCATCATGGATGGCGAAGAGACGCCGGGCAACGTCGGTGGCGACACAACAGCTGCTCAGATCCGCGATGCGCGCCTCGATCCAAAAATCAAAGCGATTATTCTGCGGGTGAACAGCCCGGGTGGCAGCGTGACAGCTTCGGAAGCGATTCGTGAAGAGCTGGCGGCGGCCCAGGCCGCAGGTAAGCCGATTGTGGTCTCTATGGGCGGCATGGCGGCATCCGGTGGTTACTGGATCTCAACGCCTGCCAGCTACATTGTGGCGAACCCCAGCACGCTGACCGGCTCGATTGGTATCTTCGGCGTGATCAATACGCTGGAGAACAGTCTGGACAGCATTGGCGTGCACACAGATGGTGTCGCGACCTCCCCGCTGGCGGATATCTCCACCACCAAGGCGCTGCCAGCGGAAGTTCAGCAGCTGATGCAGCTGACTATCGAAAATGGTTACCGCAACTTTGTGGGTCTGGTGGCGAAGTCGCGTCATAAAACCCCCGAGCAGATTGATGCGATAGCGCAGGGCCATGTCTGGACCGGCAGCGATGCCAAAGCCAATGGGCTGGTGGATGCGCTGGGTGACTTCGATGATGCCGTGAAGAAGGCGGGCGAGCTGGCGAAAGTCAGTAAACCCATGCTGAGCTGGTATCAGGATGAACCGACCTTCCTGGATATGGTGCTGGGCCAGATGAACGCCTCTGTACAGGCCGTATTGCCGGATACGCTGAAAGCCTGGCTGCCCGCACCGATGCTGGATGTCATGAGTGCCATGAAAGCTCAGCCGGGTCTGTTCGATAAGCAGAACGATCCTCAGAACCGTTATGCCTTCTGCCTGAACTGCGGCGAAGTGCGATAAACCTCTCAGCCCGGCCGCTGGTCGGGCTGCTTTTCCCCGCTATTCCCCTTATACTGCGCGTTTTATGGCGAGTCTGAGTTCTCTAATGCAAAAGAAAAACATCTACGTAGCCTACACGGGCGGGACAATCGGTATGCAGCGCTCTGCGCAGGGCTATATTCCGGTCTCAGGGCACCTGCAGCAGCAGCTGGCGAATATGCCCGAGTTCCACCGCCCCGAGATGCCTGATTTCACCATTCATGAATATCAGCCGCTGATCGACTCATCTGACATGACTCCGGAAGACTGGCAGTTTATCGCCAACGATATCCGAAAAAATTACGATCGCTATGATGGCTTTGTGATTCTGCATGGCACTGACACCATGGCGTTTACCGCTTCCGCGCTCTCGTTCATGCTGGAAAATCTGGCCAAGCCGGTGATCGTGACCGGGTCGCAGATCCCCCTGGCGGAGCTGCGCTCAGATGGTCAGCAGAATCTGTTAAATTCGCTCTACGTGGCGGCTAACTACCCGATTAGCGAAGTGTCTCTGTTTTTCAATAACACGCTTTATCGCGGTAACCGTACGACCAAGGCCCATGCCGATGGCTTCAACGCCTTTGCGTCGCCTAACCTCTCTGCACTACTGGAAGCGGGCATTCATATTCGCCGCCTCAATACGCCACCTGCCCCATCCGGTCAGGGCGAACTGAAAGTTCACACCATTACGCCTCAGCCTATTGGCGTGGTGACCATCTATCCTGGAATTTCCGCCGACGTGGTGCGTAACTTCCTGCGTCAGCCGGTGAAGGCGCTGATCCTGCGTTCTTATGGCGTGGGCAACGCCCCGCAGAACAAGGAATTTCTGACCGAACTTCAGCAGGCCAGCGAACGTGGTATCGTGGTAGTTAACCTGACCCAGTGTATTTCAGGCAAGGTGAATATGGGCGGATACGCCACCGGCAATGCGCTGGAAGAAGCTGGCGTGATTAGCGGATTTGACCTGACGGTAGAAGCCGCGCTGACCAAGCTACACTTTTTACTCAGCCAGGAACTCTCTGCCGATCAAATCCGTGCCAGAATGCAGCAGAATTTGCGCGGCGAACTGACTGAAGACTGAAACGGAGCGACATGTAATGAAGCGGGCACTCATCATTATTGATATTCAGAACGATTTTTGCCCCGGCGGCCCGATGGCAGTCCATGAGGGCGACCACACGGTCGAGGTGGCCAATCGCTATGCGCGGCTGTTCCGTGAAAACGGTGAATGCGTACTGGCCCTGCAGGACTGGCACCCGGCCGATCACGGCAGCTTTGCCTCGGTTTCCGGTGAGCCGGTCTACACGCTGGGCGAGTTAAATGGTCTGGCGCAAATCTGGTGGCCCGATCACGGCATTCAGGGCTCAGAAGGTGCCGACTTCCATCCTGGTCTGGATCGTTCACTGTTCGATGCGACGTTCCATAAAGGTGAAGATCAGGATGTCGACAGCTACAGCGCCTTTTTTGATAATGGCCACCGTCGTAAAACCGAGCTGGACAGCTGGCTGCGTGAGCGTGGCATCACCCATCTGGTGATGCTGGGGCTGGCGACAGATTACTGCGTGAAATATAGCGTGCTGGATGCGCTGGAATTGGGGTATCACGTCGAGGTAGTCAAAGAAGGCTGCCGTGGCGTCAATCTGAATCCTGAGGACAGTGAAATCGCCTTTGCTCAGATGACGGCTCAGGGCGCGATTCTGATTTAAAAATGGAGCTGGCATGACGCCAGCTTTTTTTTAGTGCAGATGAATGCGGGTGACATCCGGGTCGATGCCGAACGCTTCTTTCAGCTCTTTCTTCGACTTCATCACCATCTCGCCGCCCTTAGCGATGGTCATATGTTGCGGCGCATCGTTGTGTCTTGCCTGCCACAACATAACCAGTTGCAGGCAGTTGTCGCGCTGCTCCTGCGTCAGTGCCACGCCATCCGGCCATTTTCCAATCTCAACTGCTGTTGCCAGTCGTTCGTAGACTTCAGGTGTCATCGACGCAAGCATTGCTTCAAGTTGTTCCTTCATCGCCTTACCCTTTGGTCTGTTCGCCCTGCTCGTCGGTGAAATTCAGCGAGGCGGAGTTAACACAGTAGCGTTCACCAGTCGGTTGCGGACCATCGGGGAAGACATGCCCCAGATGCGCATCGCAACTCCCGCAGCGGATCTCAACACGCTGCATGCCATGAGAGTTGTCTTCGATATAGCGAATCGCATCATCATTCACCGGCTGGTAAAAACTGGGCCAGCCACAGCCTGAATCATATTTAGTCTCTGAGAGGAAAAGTGGCGCCTCACAAACCAGACAGTGGTAGATCCCTTCCTGCTTGTTGTGGAGCAACGCGCCGCTGTAAGGCGGTTCCGTTCCGCGATGCTGAGTGACGTAGCGCTGCATTTCAGTCAGCTGCGCAATTTTTGCTTCGGGTGCGGTGTCTTTAGCCATTTTAGGATTCCGGGAAGTGCCATTCTGAAAAATTCGACTATTATTCTAACAAATGATCAACATAAGCCGGGTCTTTTTTTGTGCTCACCCTTTCAGTCTGCCTTCCGCTAAGCGGATTTGTGACTTCGATCACCTTTTGTTCCGGGCATCCCTATATATTCGGCGATTGATTCGACGAAGCACGATATCATTGGCGGTGCGCAAGCGGTTGCGCACTGAATAATTCCTCTCAGGCGAATTGATTTGTCGCAACAATTGACACGATTCCGCTTGACGCCTGGTAAGGTTTTTGTAATTTTACAGGCAACCTTTTATTCACTAACAAATAGCTGGTGGAATATATGACTATCAAAGTAGGTATCAACGGTTTTGGCCGTATCGGTCGCATCGTTTTCCGTGCTGCTCAGAAACGTTCTGACATCGAAATCGTTGCTATCAACGACCTGCTGGACGCGGATTACATGGCGTACATGCTGAAGTATGACTCTACGCACGGTCGTTTCGACGGCACCGTAGAAGTTCAGGATGGCGCACTGGTCGTTAACGGTAAAAAAATCCGTGTTACTGCTGAGCGTGATCCAGCCAACCTGAAATGGGATGAAGTGGGCGTTGACGTTGTTGCTGAAGCAACCGGTATCTTCCTGACCGACGAAACCGCGCGTAAACACATCACCGCAGGTGCTAAGAAAGTCGTTCTGACCGGTCCATCTAAAGATGACACCCCTATGTTTGTTCGTGGTGCAAACTTCGACAAATATGATGGCCAGGATATCGTTTCTAACGCTTCCTGTACCACTAACTGCCTGGCTCCACTGGCAAAAGTCATCAACGACAAGTTTGGTATCGTTGAAGGTCTGATGACCACCGTTCACGCTACCACTGCGACTCAGAAAACCGTTGATGGCCCGTCTCACAAAGACTGGCGCGGCGGCCGTGGCGCATCGCAGAACATCATTCCTTCATCAACTGGCGCAGCAAAAGCCGTTGGTAAAGTTCTGCCAGAGCTGAACGGTAAACTGACCGGTATGGCATTCCGCGTACCTACCCCTAACGTTTCCGTTGTTGACCTGACCGTGCGTCTGGAAAAAGCGGCCTCTTACAAAGAAATCTGTGCTGCAATCAAAGCGGCTGCAGAAGGTGAGATGAAAGACGTTCTGGGCTACGTTGAAGATGACGTGGTTTCTACCGACTTCAATGGCGAAGTCCTGACTTCAGTATTCGATGCTAAAGCGGGTATCGCGCTGAACGACAACTTTGTGAAACTGGTTTCCTGGTACGACAACGAAACTGGCTACTCAAACAAAGTTCTCGACCTGATTGCGCTGGTTTCTGCTAAATAAGGCAGACAGACATCATTGAGATTAAGGGCGACTTCGGTCGCCCTTTTTTTGATCCGCACAGGAAGGAATCGAACATGCAAGATAAACTGTTTTCTCTGCCCGTGGTCACACAGATCTCCCCTTACCTTTCGCAACGTCAGGTTGGCGAACTGCCGACGATTGTTGTCAGTCACCCTAAAGTACGGGCAGCGATTACGCTGCAGGGCGCGCACCTGATCGCCTGGCAGCCAAGTGGCGAAAAGCCGGTACTGTGGCTGAGCGACAAGAGTCTGTTTTCACCAGGCAAAGCGATTCGTGGCGGCGTACCGATCTGCTGGCCCTGGTTTGGTCCGGCAGGCGAACCGGCACACGGTTTTGCCCGGATTCAGACATGGAAGCTTACGGCGCATGATGAGAATGAAGATGGCGTAATGCTGACGCTGGTGCTTGAGAGCAACGCTCAGACGCTGAAACTGTGGCCACACGAATTTACCCTGATTGCCCGCTTCCGCCTGGGTCAGCATTGTGAAATTGAACTGGAAGCGCATGGTGACTTTAAAGCCACGGCAGCACTGCATAGCTACTTTACCGTCAGTGACATCAACGGCGTTGAGGTTTCCGGTCTGGGCAACAGCTATATCGACAAAGTAAATAACGGTGAGGTTGCCAGCAGTGATGGCAAACAGCGCTATCCGGGACGCATCGACCGTATCTTCACTGCAGCAGAAGATTGCTCGGTCATCAATGATACAGCCGGTGAGCGACAGATCGAAGTTTACCACCACCATCACAGTGACGTTGTCACCTGGAATCCGGGAGTAGAACTCTCCTGCAGCATGGCGGATATGGCGAATGAAGGTTATAAAACAATGGTCTGTGTAGAGACGGCCCGAATCAGTAAGCCGCTGCGCAGTGCGGGTGAAAAGCCGGCACGCCTGGCCACAACGTTCCGTCTTAAGAAGAAAGTCGCAGCCAGCGACAAAGCTTAAGGCTAAACGATATCCAGCGGTAATTTATGCTGTGGTGCTGGCCAGGCACGATCGATGAGCTGCAACTCTTCATCGGTCAGTTCCACCTCCAGCGCCGCAGCATTTTCCTGGACGTGAACCACAGAACTGGCTTTGGGAATGGCAATGACGCCAGGCTGACGAATTACCCAGGCCAGCAGTAATTGCGCCACGCTGATGCCCTTCTGTTGTGCAATCTGATTCAGCACCACGTCGGTAAACAGTGCGTCCCGCAACCGTCCAGCCTGTGCCAGCGGACAATAGGCCATCACCGGCACGCCACGCTGCTGACAGACGGGCAGCAGATCAAATTCAATACCGCGTGAAGCCAGATGGTAGAGCACCTGATTGGTCGCGCACTGATTGCCTCCGGGTTCGTCCCACAGTTCGGCCATATCATCAGTATCAAAATTCGAGACGCCCCAGTGACGAATCTTGCCCTGCTGCTGCAGGCGTTCCATGGCACGCAGAGTCTCTTCCAGCGGGATATTACCGCGCCAGTGCAGCAGATAGAGATCAAGGTAGTCGGTCTGCAGACGACGCAGGCTGCGTTCACAGGCTTCAATGGCATCTACTTCGCCGGCATTCCACGGATAGACTTTCGACACCAGCAATGCTTTATCGCGACGCCCCAGCAGTGCCTGCCCGACCACCTCTTCAGCGCCGCCGTCTGCATACATTTCGGCGGTATCAATCAGCTGCAATCCACACTCAAGACCTGCCTGTAAGGCCGCGACTTCACCGGCCCGCTGAGCCGGGTTTTCGCCCATATACCACGTGCCCTGACCGATTACCGGCAGGTCGCTGAAGCCAGCGAAGTTGATCGTGTTGCGCATTCTGCTCTCCCGCCTCATTCTGAGGCCCCATAAAAGAACAGAGGGCACTGGGTGCCCTCTTTCGGTGCGTTATCAGAAGGTGTAGCTGACACCTGTCCAGATCGTCGTCTGCCCGCTCTTATCAATCATCGGGCTGTCTTTAATTTCGCTGTCGAAGCGGGTGTAACGTCCCACCACGCCAACATTCCACTGCGCTGCAATCTGATAGCTGGCACTCAGCTCAACATAAGGTGACCAGCTGTCGTCCGGATTGTAACGACTGATGCCGGTACGTGCGCTTTCATGCGCGGAAACACCATAATAATAACGGTTTTGATTGGCGCTATTCCACATGGCACCGATGCCCGGCGTCAGGCTGAAGTCGCCCATCTGGATGGGATAGAGGTAAGTCAGGTCCCAGATCATGCCGTTGCTGTTATTCAGCACGTCGCCCAGCAATGCCGTGCGGACAACCCCCCAGTCGGCGGTGTGACGATAAGTAGCGCCACCCATCAGCGTCATGCGGCGCTTATCCAGCCCTTTCATATCGCCCAGATCATTGTCGCTGGGTTTGTACTCCTGCGGTGAGCCCAGCAGCGTCAGCGAGAGCTGATTCTGAGGATCTTTCCACAGGTAGTAACCGCCCTGCAGGCTGCGGAACCAGAAGTCTTCACCCTCATAATTGATGACCGGAACCGGAAGATAACGGTCCTGTCCGCCACGATAAGGTGAGTCGGCATAGATGACCGATGCCCCAACAGAAAGCGGAGCGGCATTGGCGTGCGCCGCCAGTAAATAACAGGGTAAAAGTGCAACAAGCGTCTTAAATTTGAATTGGTTCACAATTTATTCATTCCATAAATATAACAATCAAACAGGAAGTCTAACGTTTTTTTACGGCTGGATTAACTTATATCGAAATCCTTTAAGCAACCAACAGATGAAAGTGGCACCAAAGGTTAAAAACAAGTTAAGTTAAAGCATCACCCATATGAACTCATCTCACAACTGACCCGAATTAGTCTTGATCTCCCCCTCATTCGCCCAAACCCATGGAGGAAATTTCCTAGAAGCCATCTACAGTTAGAATTAACAGCAGAGATTTTGTACGAGCAGAGTAACCACAAAAGTTGTGTATCCCGATAAAAAAGATCAGGTTGGCATAAGGGTTGCTGTACTCAACAGAGAATATCTTCCGGGAGCTGCTACAAGTCTTAAATTACGCTCCTTACCTGTGCTAAAAACGAAAGGACGGGCATCGCTATGAATATATTCGATCACTATCGTCAGCGTTATGAAGCTGCCAAGGACGAAGAGTTCACACTGCAGGAATTTCTTGCCATCTGTAAGCAGGATCGCAGTGCATACGCCAACGCTGCAGAGCGACTGTTAATGGCTATCGGAGAGCCAGTAATGGTCGACACTGCTCAGGAGCCACGCCTTTCCAGAATATTCTCCAACCGTGTGATGGGACGCTATCCGGCGTTCGAGGAGTTTTACGGCATGGAGGAAGCGATTGAACAGATCGTCTCCTATCTGAAACATGCCGCTCAGGGACTTGAGGAGAAGAAACAGATCCTCTATTTACTGGGTCCGGTGGGTGGCGGTAAATCTTCTCTGGCGGAACGGCTTAAGTCGCTGATGCAGCGGGTGCCCATCTATGTGCTGAGCGCTGACGGTGAACGCAGTCCGGTCAACGATCATCCTCTTTGCCTGTTTAATCCGCAGGAAGACGCGCATATTCTTGAAAAAGAGTATGGCGTGCCGCGCCGTTACCTCGGCACTATCATGTCGCCGTGGGCTGCGAAACGCCTTCACGACTTTGGTGGCGATATTTCGCGGTTCAAAGTCGTAAAAGTCTGGCCGTCGATTCTGGAACAACTGGCGATCGCCAAAACCGAGCCGGGTGATGAGAACAACCAGGATATCTCTGCGCTGGTGGGTAAGGTGGACATCCGTAAACTGGAAAACCACGCGCAAAACGATCCTGATGCCTACGGCTACTCTGGTGCACTCTGCCGCGCGAACCAGGGCATTATGGAATTCGTAGAGATGTTTAAAGCGCCGATTAAGGTGCTGCATCCACTCCTGACGGCAACGCAGGAAGGTAACTACAACGGCACCGAGGGGATTTCGGCGCTGCCGTTTAACGGCATTATTCTGGCGCACTCCAACGAATCAGAGTGGGTGACGTTCCGTAACAACAAGAATAATGAGGCGTTCCTTGACCGCGTTTACATCGTCAAGGTGCCCTACTGCCTGCGGGTCTCTGAAGAGATCAAAATCTACGACAAACTGCTTAATCACAGTGAGCTGGCAACCTCGCCCTGCGCACCGGGCACGCTGGAAACGCTGGCACGCTTCTCAATCCTGTCACGACTCAAGGATCCTGAGAACTCCAGCATCTACTCCAAAATGCGGGTGTACGATGGTGAGAGCCTGAAAGACACCGACCCTAAAGCGAAGTCCTGGCAGGAGTATCACGACTACGCCGGTGTGGATGAAGGCATGAACGGTCTCTCGACCCGCTTTGCCTTTAAGATTCTGTCGCGGGTATTTAACTTCGATCACGCCGAAGTCGCAGCTAACCCGGTGCACCTGTTCTACGTGCTGGAGCAGCAGATTGAGCGTGAGCAGTTCCCGCAGGATCAGGCGGAGAAATACCTTGAGCACCTCAAAGGCTATCTGATTCCCAAATATGCTGAGTTTATTGGCAAAGAGATTCAGACCGCTTATCTGGAATCCTACTCTGAATATGGTCAGAACATTTTTGACCGCTACGTGACCTATGCCGACTTCTGGATCCAGGATCAGGAGTATCGCGATCCCGATACCGGCCAGTTGTTTGACCGTGAATCGCTCAACGCGGAGCTGGAGAAGATCGAGAAGCCTGCTGGCATCAGTAACCCGAAAGATTTCCGTAACGAGATCGTCAACTTCGTGCTGCGCGCCAGGGCACACAATAACGGCCGCAATCCGAACTGGACCAGTTACGAGAAATTGCGCACCGTGATTGAGAAGAAAATGTTCTCGAATACGGAAGAGTTGCTGCCGGTCATCTCGTTTAACACCAAGACCTCTACCGATGAGCAGAAAAAGCATGATGATTTTGTCGATCGCATGATGGAAAAAGGCTATACCCGCAAACAGGTTCGCCTGCTGTGTGAATGGTATCTGCGTGTGCGTAAATCGTCCTGATAAGAGTCTGTAAGCTTGCCGGTAAGTGATACCGGTCTGACAGGGTCGGGTTCGCCCGGCCTGCTTACAATGTAGTTTGGGGGAATACCATGGCCTATTTCATCGATCGCCGGCTTAACGGCAAAAACAAGAGCGCGGTAAACCGCCAGCGCTTCTTGCGCCGTTATAAGTCGCAAATTAAGCAGTCGATCTCCGAGGCCATCAATAAACGCTCGGTGACCGACGTAAGCAGCGGTGAGTCCGTCTCTATCCCGATTGACGATATCAATGAGCCGATTTTCCATCAGGGGCGCGGCGGTAACCGCCATCGGGTCCATCCGGGCAACGACCATTTTGTGCAGAACGACCGCGTCGAACGTCCGCAGGGTGGCGGTGGCGGCGGCAGTGGTCAGGGCAATGCCAGTCAGGATGGTGAAGGTCAGGATGAGTTTGTCTTTCAGATATCGAAAGATGAATATCTTGACCTGCTGTTTGAAGACCTCGCCCTGCCTAACCTGCGTCGTAACCAGCATCGTCAGCTGAATGAGTATAAGACCCACCGGGCCGGTTTCACCTCCAATGGCGTGCCGGCCAATATCAGCGTTGTGCGCTCATTGCAGAACTCACTGGCGCGTCGTACGGCGATGACAGCAGGTAAACGCCGGATGCTGCATGAACTGGAAGAGACGCTGCAGGAAGTTGAGAACTCTGAACCGGCTCAGTTACTGGAAGAGGAACGGCTGCGCAGAGAGATTGCCGAGTTACGGGCGCGTATTGAACGCGTGCCCTTTATCGACACCTTCGATCTGCGCTACAAAAACTTTGAGAAGCGCCCGGAGCCTTCCAGCCAGGCAGTCATGTTCTGTCTGATGGATGTATCCGGTTCAATGGATCAGGCGACTAAGGATATGGCCAAACGCTTCTATATCCTGCTCTACCTGTTCCTGAGCCGCACCTACAAGAATGTCGATGTGGTTTATATCCGCCATCATACGCAGGCTAAAGAAGTCGATGAACAGGAGTTCTTCTACTCTCAGGAGACCGGCGGCACCATCGTTTCCAGTGCGCTGAAACTGATGGATGAGGTGGTGAAAGAGCGTTATGACCCGGCGCAATGGAACATCTATGCAGCACAGGCCTCGGATGGGGATAACTGGGCTGACGACTCACCGCTTTGCCATGAAATTCTGGCGAAGCACATTCTGCCGGTCGTGCGTTACTACAGTTATATCGAGATCACCCGCCGGGCGCATCAGACCCTGTGGCGCGAGTATGAGCATCTGCAGGCGACGTTTGATAACTTTGCCATTGAACATATTCGTGAGCCGGAAGATATCTATCCGGTGTTCCGATCGCTGTTCCATAAACAGGCAACGGAAGCCTGATGCACTAAGCCGGTTAACCACCGGCTATTTTTATCTGCCGAATAACCTGCTAAAACAGTCTGTTTTCTCCCGCTTGCCTGCCAACCCCCTCATTCTTCACATTAATCTGATTCCATATGCTGTTAAGCAATTCGTATAATACGCATTTTCACAATGACAACTCCTTGATAAAACATTATCTTTCAGAGATAGCATGGATATTTGTCATCAGTTGCCGCATCGCACTGCCATATCTCAGGAGACCGGGTTTGAACCACACTATTGTCTACAGTCTGTTTATCATCGGTTCCGTGCTGGTCGCATCGAGTATTCTGCTCAGCTCTTTCTCATCCCGGCTGGGCATTCCTATTCTGGTTATCTTCCTCGCACTGGGTATGCTGACCGGTATTGATGGTATCGGCGGCATCGCCTTTGATAACTATCCGGCGGCGTATCTGATTTCAAACCTGGCGCTGGCGATCATCCTGCTGGATGGCGGCATGCGAACTAAGGCCAGCTCGTTTAAAGTTGCGCTGGGGCCTGCGCTGTCGCTGGCTACCGTCGGGGTAATGATCACCGCGGGCCTGACCGGCGTGGTGGCGGCCTGGTTATTTAATCTTGATATGATGCAGGGCTTCCTGATTGGCGCCATCATCGGCTCTACAGACGCCGCCGCCGTCTTCTCTCTGCTGGGTGATAAAGGCCTGAATGAGCGCGTCAGCTCCACGCTGGAGATTGAGTCGGGCAGCAATGACCCAATGGCGGTGTTTCTGACCATCACCCTGATTGAGATGATCGAGCAGGGCCGCAGCGGCCTTGACTGGATGTTCCTGGTGCATCTGGTGCAGCAGTTTGGCCTGGGTATTGTGTTAGGCCTGGGCGGCGGCTGGGCACTGCAGCAGCTGATTAATCGCATCAGTCTGGCCCCAGGGCTTTATCCGCTGCTGGCGCTGAGCGGTGGCATTCTGGTGTTCGCCCTGACCACAGTGTTAGAGGGCAGCGGTATCCTGGCGGTCTATCTGTGTGGCTTTTTACTGGGCAACAGCCCGATTCGCAACCGACACGGCATTCTGCAGACCTTTGATGGGATGGCGTGGCTGAGCCAGATTGGCATGTTCATCGTGCTGGGGCTGCTGGTGACGCCGTCTGATTTATGGCATATCGCGGTGCCGGCGATGATCCTCTCGCTATGGCTGATTCTGGTAGCGCGCCCGTTATCGGTGTTTATTGGGCTACTGCCGTTCCGCAGCTTCACCACGCGCGAACGCTTTTTTATCAGCTGGGTCGGCTTACGCGGTGCGGTGCCGATTATCCTTGCGGTCTTCCCGATGATGGCTGGATTAGAGAACGCCTCGCTCTATTTCAATATCGCCTTCTTCGTGGTGCTGGTTTCCCTGATGTTGCAGGGCACCTCGCTGGGCTTTGCGGCGAAAAAAGCCAAAGTGGTGGTGCCGCCCACCGCCTCGCCAATCAGCCGTGTCGGCCTTGATATTCATCCGGAAAATCCGTGGGAGCAGTTTGTTTATCAGCTCAGCGCTGACAAGTGGTGCGTGGGTGCCGCCCTGCGTGACCTGCAGATGCCGCGCGAGACCCGCATCGCCGCCCTGTTCCGTGACAATGTACTGATGCACCCCAACGGCGGGACACGGCTGAAAGAGAATGACGTCATCTGCGTGATTGGTCGTGAGCGCGATCTTCCGGCGCTGGGCAAGATGTTCAGCCAGTCACCGCCGGTATCGCTCGATCAGCGCTTCTTTGGTGACTTTATTCTGGATGCAGAGGCCCGCCTGCGCGACGTTGCGCAGATTTACGGACTTGAGCTGGATGAGAGCACTAACGATCAGCAGTCACTGGGGCAACTGGTGCTGGCAATGCTGGGCGGCTCGCCGGTCGTCGGCGATCAGGTGGAGTGGAATCAGCTGACCTGGACCGTCGCAGAGAAAGAGGATAACCGCATCGTGAAGATTGGTGTCCGTCCGGCTGAAGAGAAGGAATAATCCTAATCATTCAGCCACGTTATTTTCTCTCAGTGCGCTAAGCTTAACTGTCTATGCCAGTTAAAACGGGAGAAATGAATGGGACACGTGGTTAAAATTGGTCGTTATGAGATTGTAGATGCCGATCTTGACAGTGAGAACGCAGACACCGTCAGTATTCCCTGTCACACTAATCCCGGCTTAATTACCCAACTCGATGGCTGGGATCGTGATACCAGCGTACCGGCCTGGATTGACGGGGAGCCGGTGAATCTGCAGATTGGCCACTACGATAAACAGCAGGACCGTTGGATTTTAAAGAAACCTGCCTGAGCCACTATCACTACCGCCAGTCATATGATTTGGCGGTAATTCCTAAAAAGCGTCTTAAACAGTTTAGTTATAACCGACCCCTTCCTTATTTTATTCAATAAAAACCTGCAGTTAGCGATTTAAAACTTTAATCACTTTTGATGTTTTCAGATTTTTTCCGTATTAACTCTGTCAAATAACTCCTGCATACTCATTCTCAATGCTGCAACATTTCGTGAGTACCATCACGCTTTAATCGTTACCTTTTTTGCAGCTGCACTGGCTGTACTGACTGCAACAGACTGAAAATTATTTTTTAATTTTTCAGAGGCCCACTCCTGAGCGCGTATTTGATTCTGATCAGGCCATCTTTTACTTGAGAAAGAGAGCAGGTTTTATGGCAAGTACATTGATAATGAATAGCCCGAGCCGCTCGTGGAGCGGAACGCGTAAAAATATCATCGTGAAATTCGCCCTGAGTTTTTCCGATCTGATTGCACTTAACCTGGCGCTGTTTTTATCTGCCGCGACAATACAGGGTATTTGGGGCGAGCTGGATACCTTTATTCCACCGCATCAGATTGAATATCGTTTTGTGGCGCAGTTTATTATGTCAGTGATGTGTACCGGCTGGTTCTGGGTACGACTGCGCCATTATACCTATCGCAAACCCTTCTGGTTTGAGCTGAAAGAGATCGTTAAAACATTATTTGTTTTCTCGCTGCTCGACCTGGCGCTTATCGCCTTCTCTAAATGGGACTTCTCCCGCATGGTGTGGGTCTTCAGCTGGACATATGCCCTGCTGCTGCTGCCGCTGATGCGCGCTCTGGTTAAACGTGCCATTAACAAGGCGGGCCAGTGGCAGAAAGAGACCATCATTATCGGTTCCGGCCGCAACGCCACTGAAGCGTATGCGGCGCTGCAGAGTGAAGAGATTCTGGGCTACAACGTGCAGGCCTTTATCTCGGTCGATGATGTTCCGGCTCAGCAGAGCGTGAATGGTGTGCCAGTGATCACCTGGAAAGATATTAACTGGCAGACCATTGACCGTGACAACGTGCAGTTTATTGTTGCTATGGAGTATGAGCAGCAGCCGATGCGCGATCGCTGGCTGAAGTTCCTGTCGAAGATGAACTGCCGGTCAGTTTCGGTGATCCCGACGCTGCGCGGCGTGCCGCTTTACGGCACGGACATGTCTTTCATCTTCAGTCATGAAGTGATGATCCTGCGCGTCAGCAATAACCTGGCGAAACACTCCTCCCGTTTCATGAAGCGTGCCTTTGATATTGTCGTCGCGTCGATGCTGCTGCTGTTCCTTGGCCCAATCTTCGCCCTGCTTTGCTATATGGTGAAGCGTGACGGCGGCAATGCAATTTATGGTCACGAGCGTGTGGGTCAGAATGGCAAAAAATTCAAATGCCTGAAATTCCGTTCCATGGTGACCAATTCCAAAGAGGTGCTGGAGAAATTGCTGGCGACCAGTGAAGAGGCCCGGATGGAGTGGGACAAAGATTTCAAACTGAAAAATGACCCGCGCGTAACCCGAATTGGCAGCTTCCTGCGTAAAACCAGCCTCGACGAATTGCCGCAGCTGTGGAACGTGATTCGTGGTGAGATGAGTCTGGTCGGCCCGCGTCCGGTCATCGAAGCTGAACTGGAGCGTTATGCCGGTGACGTTGACTACTACCTGATGGCCAAGCCAGGCATGACCGGCCTCTGGCAGGTCAGCGGACGTAACGATATCGACTATGATACCCGCGTCTATTTTGACTCCTGGTATGTCAAAAACTGGGCGCTCTGGACCGATATCGCGATCCTGTTCAAAACCGCAGGCGTGGTGCTACGCCGCGACGGTGCTTACTAAGCAAGAGCCTGCGATGCCTGTTTACAGCAGGCATCGCACTTTCCGCACGACTTCCTCTATCTTTTTTGCCTCTGAATCATTACCCTCTGCGCTCGTTTTTTAACAGAACGTTTACCCTCTGGTTGTTATGCAAAAATTTACTCTGCTGTTATTAAGCCTGGTGCTGCTGGCACCTTTAGGCATCGATCTCTATTTGCCCACGCTGCCGCAAATCGCAGAAGGGCTGAATACGCCGGTCTCACTGGTACAGACCACCATTCCTCTGTTTCTGCTGGTGATGGGACTGGGACAACTGGTGACCGGTCCGCTGGTGGACAACTATGGCCGTAAGCCGATTGCCCTGCTGGGGCTGGGGCTCTACATCACCGGCAGCGCCATTGCCGCCACCGCGACCTCATTCCCGCTGTTTGTCGTGGCTCGCCTGGTGCAGGGCTGTGGCGTCTGCTGCAGCGCGGTAGTCGCCTTTAGCGGCGTGCGTGACCGACTCAGCGGTGATGATGCCGCCCGCGCCTATGGCTTCCTGAACGGCGCACTGAACATCGTCCCGGCTCTGGCCCCGCTGCTGGGCGGACTGCTGGCCAGCGCCTTTGACTGGCGCGCACCCTTCTGGTTCCTCTGCGCCTATGGCGTGCTGATTACACTTCTGGTGATTATCTGGCTGCCAGAAACCCGTCCGGCGAATACGCTGCGGGTGAAAGGCTTGCCGATTAAGCAGTACGCTGAAATTCTGCGTCAGCCGCGCTTCCTGGCCTTCGCCTTTGCCAATGCCGGTGCGCTGGGTATGGTGCTGACCTATGTGTCGCTGGCACCGCAGGTGTTAATGACCGAAGGCGGGCTGACGCCGATCCAGTTCTCCTTTGCGTTTGGCGCTAACGGTTTCTGGATCATGTTTGTCAGCATGTTCGTGAATAAAGCGATTCGTAAAGCGGGTCGACCGTTCTGCCTGGCAATGGGATTCTTCACCATGCTGCTGGGCGCGGTGCTGCTGGTGGCAGGGATGCAGATTTTCCCGGCGGAGATGCAGACGCACTGGGCGCTCTACATGTTCCCGGTCGCCGTGTCGGTGGCCGGGCTGGCCTTTACGGTGGGGCCGGCCACCAGCTATGCGCTGGAGCCCTATCAGCAACAGGCGGGCGTGGCGTCCGCCCTGCAGGGCTTTATTCAGATGGCCGGTGGTGCGGCAGGCAGCCTGGTAATCGTTGCGCTGCCGGTGGCGGAGAAGCTGTCGCTGAGTCTGATGATGCTGTTGGGTGCAGCGCTGGCCTTTATCGCCTGGCGCTGCAGCAGAAAGATGCGCGGCAGCCTGACCGCGCTTAAATAACCGTGACCGGGACGCGGGGTGCCAGCGCGCACATCAGCTCGTACCCTACCGTTCCGGCCGCTTTTGCCACCTGATCGATTTTCACCTGCTCACCCCACAGCTCAACAGATGAACCGATGCCCGCCTGCGGACAGGGGGTTAAATCCACCGTAATCATATCCATGGAAACCGCGCCAACCACCTGTGTCATCACACCATCGACGCAGACCGGCGTGCCGGTCGGGGCATGGCGCGGATAGCCATCGGCGTACCCACAGGCTACGACGCCAATCCGCTGCGCTGTGCTGGCGTGATAACGGTAGCCGTAACCGACGCCATCGCCCGCCTGTAACTGCTGAACCGCAATAATCTCACTGCTCAGAGTCATCACTGGCTTCAGGCCGCTGCCGGCAATGTCCTGCCAGTCACCACTGGGCGACGCGCCGTACAGAATAATACCGGGCCGGACCCAGTCAAAATGCGCTTCAGGATGCCATAAGGTGCAGGCGGAATTCGAAAGCGACCGTGGGCAGTTCAGCCCCTCCGCCGCCTGCTCAACACGCTGCAGCGGTGCAATCAGGCCCTGCGGATTTTCGGCATCGGCAAAATGGGCCATCAGCGTCATCTCACCGACATTGCTCAGCGCCCGCAGCTTCTGCCAGGCGCCAGAAACCTGCTCCGGGCGAAAGCCCAGACGGTTCATGCCGCTGTTCATTTTGAGATAGATATCAACCGGCGCAGAGAGGCTGGCACTGGCCAGCGCCTTGATTTGCCAGTTACTGTGTACGCTGGTGGTCAGGCGATAGCGGTCAATCAGCTGCAGATCCTCTGGCTGGAAAAATCCCTCCAGCAGCAGAATCGGTTTTTTCCAGCCCTGCTCGCGCAGCAGAATGGCTTCTTCCATATTAAGCAGCGCAAAGCCGTCGGTGGCAGATAACGCTTCGCGTACGCGCTCAATGCCATGACCATAAGCATTGGCTTTCACCACTGACCAGACGCGGGATGCGGGCGCCGCCTGGCGAACAACAGTCAGGTTATGACGAAGCGCCTGCTGGTTAATGGTAGCGACAATCGGACGTGACATCCTTTCTCTCCCTGAATACTTAACGAGTTGCGTTGGCGTTACGCAGCGGCGATGAGGTCGCCGCGAAACCGGGTAAGTAGCGGAACACCGCTAAGTCATCCGCCGCAATGGCTGGCTTTTTACCGGAGATGAGATCGGCCAGCAGCTGACCAGAACCACATGCCATCGTCCAGCCCAGCGTACCGTGACCGGTATTAAGATAAAGATTGGAGAGTGGCGTGGCACCGACAATCGGCGTACCGTCTGGCGTCATCGGACGCAGACCGGTCCAGAAACTCGCCTGCGCGAGATGACCGCCTTCAGGATAGAGATCACTGACCACCATCTCCAGCGTTTCCCGCCGCGCTTTGGTGAGTCTGGTGTTAAAACCAACAATTTCCGCCATCCCGCCGACGCGGATACGATCGTCAAACCGGGTCACCGCCACTTTGTAGGTCTCATCCAGAATCGTCGAAACCGGTGCAGCCTCAGGATTTTTAATCGGAATAGTGAGTGAGTAGCCTTTCAGCGGATAGACCGGAATATCAATGACGTTTTTCAGCAGTGCGGTCGAGTAGGAGCCAAAGGCCACTACATAGCTGTCCGCCTTGATGATCTCCTCGCCGCACTTCACACCATAAATGCGATTGCCATCGCGCAGCAGGTGATCGACCGGGGTGTTAAAGCGGAAAACCACGCCCGCCTCTTCGGCCATTTTTGCCAGCCGCTGCGTAAAGAGCTGGCAGTCACCGGTTTCATCGTTAGGCAGGCGCAGTCCGCCAGTGAGTTTATGCTGGGTTGCCGCCAGCGCCGGTTCCACGCGAGACAGTTCATGCGCCTCCAGCAGCTCATAGGGCACGCCCGCGTCGCGCAGTACCGCAATATCTTTACTGGCGCTGTCGAACTGCTGCTGCGTGCGAAACAGCTGCAAGGTTCCGCCCTGACGACCCTCATAGGCGATGCCGGTCTCAGCGCGCAACGCTTTCAGACAGTCACGACTGTATTCGGCAATCCGCACCATGCGGCTTTTATTCTGCTGGTAGTGGTTGATGTCGCAGTTGCGCAGCATGTGCCACATCCACTCCAGCTGGAAACTGCTGCCATCGAGCCGGATAGCCAGCGGCGCGTGGCGCTGGAACATCCACTTCACCGCTTTCAGCGGCACGCCTGGCGCCGCCCAGGGTGCGGCATAGCCCGGTGAGATTTGACCCGCATTGCCTGCGCTGGTCTCCATCGCGGCAGCGGGCTGACGATCGATGACGGTAACCTGATGTCCGGCACGCGCCAGATACCAGGCGCTTGCCACGCCAACCACACCACTTCCAAGAATGACTACGTGCATAGCTCCCCCACCCGGCATATAAAAGCATAATTCACTGTTCAGCAGATGATAGTCAGCGGATTTACACAGCGGACACCACCCCATAAATTCAGCATCTATTTCACATCTTTTTCATTTTTCAGGTAACTAAAATCTTGTCGCACGGCCAATTTCAGCGCTTTATGCGCCTTAATCCATAAACACAGAAATAAATGACAACGAAAGCAGTTAAATCTGCGCATGGCAGGAGAATCATTCAACCCCATACATTCTGCTTATAAACAGGATGATATTCCGCACTTTCAAATAACGTTCGAATTAAAGGCTATTAAATTCTCTGCCGCACCTGTCTTAATGATTTTGTGCCAAAGAATTCGTTTGAGTTCGCATTTCGGATAAGCGACAGTGGGCTATCATTGTTGTGTTCGCTCAGTTTTTTTCGGGTTCCCTTTTTCAGGATGAAGCCTTAAATAACCAGAACGGGTTGTCTTTCGGGTCAGCCGGTTTGCAAAAAAGAGGTGCGCTATGACGACAATCTTTGACGAAGCCATCAGAGACAGCAAACGACTCAATGACGGACCAGACTGGACATTCGAACTGCTTGATGTCTATTTAGCAGAGATAGACCGGGTTGCTAAACTCTACCGGCTTGATACCTACCCGCACCAGATTGAAGTGATTACCTCAGAACAGATGATGGATGCCTATTCCAGCGTTGGCATGCCCATCAACTATTCACACTGGTCATTCGGTAAAAAGTTTATCGAGACCGAGCAGCGCTATAAGCATGGTCAGCAGGGGCTGGCCTATGAAATCGTTATCAACTCTAACCCCTGCATCGCCTACCTGATGGAAGAGAACACCATGACCATGCAGGCGCTGGTGATGGCGCATGCCTGCTATGGTCATAACTCCTTCTTCAAGAATAACTATCTGTTCCGCAGCTGGACCGATGCCGGCTCGATTGTCGATTACCTGCTGTTCGCCAAAAACTATATCAGTGACTGCGAAGAGCGTTATGGCGTTGAAGAGGTCGAGCGACTGCTCGACTCCTGCCATGCCCTGATGAATTATGGCGTCGATCGCTATAAACGCCCGCAGAAAATCTCCCTTCAGGAGGAGAAGGCGCGGCAGAAAAGCCGTGAAGAGTATCTGCAGAGCCAGGTGAATACCCTGTGGCGAACGCTGCCACGGCGTGAGAAAGAGACAGTGGCTTTTGAAGCGGCACGCTACCCTTCTGAGCCGCAGGAAAACCTGCTCTATTTTATGGAAAAAAATGCCCCGCTGCTGGAGCCCTGGCAGCGTGAGATCCTGCGCATTGTGCGCAAGGTGAGCCAGTATTTCTATCCGCAGAAGCAGACGCAGGTCATGAACGAAGGCTGGGCGACGTTCTGGCACTACACCATACTTAATCACCTGTACGATGAAGGCAAAGTGTCGGAACGTTTTATGATGGAGTTCCTGCACAGTCACACCAACGTCGTTTATCAGCCGCCCTATAACAGTCAGTGGTACAACGGCATCAACCCTTATGCATTAGGGTTTGCGATGATGCAGGATATCAAACGGATCTGTCAGTCACCGACTGAAGAGGATCGCTACTGGTTCCCGGATATCGCCGGCTCCGACTGGCTGGAAACGCTGCATTTTGCGATGCGTGAGTTTAAGGATGAAAGTTTTATCAGCCAGTTCCTGTCGCCGAAAGTGATGCGTGATTTCCGTCTCTTCACCGTACTGGATGACGACCGCAACAACTATCTGGAGATCGCTGCCATCCACGATGAGGTGGGCTATCGCGCCATTCGGCAGCAGCTCTCTGCACAGTACAACCTGAGTAATCTTGAGCCTAATATTCAGGTCTACAACGTCGATCTGCGTGGCGATCGTTCGCTGACTCTGCGCTATGTGCCACAGAGCCGTACGCCGCTTGATAAGAGTCGTCGCGAGGTGCTGAAGCATGTGCATCGTCTGTGGGGATTTGATGTGATCCTGGAACAGCAGAACGAAGATGGCAGCGTCGAATTGCTGGATCGTAATCCGCCGCGCGGTTCATCGCTCTGATAGGCTAAAAACAAAAAACCGGACGCGATGTCCGGTTTTTTTTATCGTTTATTGCCGAGGTCGTCTGGCAGGTTCTTCTGCATGCTGTGCCAGATTTCACCACTGCGACGGCCATAGTTGCGCACTACATCCACAATCTCATCCTGTCCCGGCTCTTTATCACACAGCGCCAGAAGTTTCAGATAGAAATCGCGCGCGACCTGACGGGCCTCCGGATTAGAGAAGTAGTGACGGCCCACACGGGTGTAGAGACCTTTGAGGCCATTGAGGATCAGACCGTAAATCGGATTGCCTGATGCAAATGCCAGACCGCGGAACACCCGGTAGTCGAGCTCGGTATAGGCATCCGCCTGATCGGCCGCGGCACTTACCGTCTCCAGCACTTCACGCGCTTTGTCCGGATGATGGCGCAGCGCACGGCTGATAAAAATCGATGAAATGTTGCTGCGGACTGACAGCAGATTGTCAATCAGCACCGGCACACTGTCGTGATCAAGGCGGGCGAGCGTTTCCAGAATATTAAGGCCGGAGGTCTCCCAGAAATCGTTCACGCGCGTCGGTTTGCCGTGCTGAATCGTCAGCCAGCCGTCACGTGCCAGGCGCTGTAACACCTCACGCAATGTGGTGCGCGTTACCCCAATCAATTCAGAAAGCTCACGCTCAGCAGGAAGAATCGATCCGGGCGGAAAGCGACTGTTCCAGATGCTTTCAATAATATACTCTTCAGCAAATCCCGCTGGACTCTGAGCCTTTATAACCATAGCAATGTGTTCTCGTTGCTTTTCTAATCATGATGGGGACTCATCATACCAGACGCCCTATAGCGGATATAGCCTGCGTAACCATTAAAACCGGGCGCGGGCGCATATTTCAGACTGGCTGGCGGCGAACGCTGCTGTTATAAGACGACGGCCGGATGCACGTTTTTCTGTGCCGGAACATTCAGTCTCAAAAGCAGCAGAAAATTATCCTCAAGCACAGTATGCGGGTTCCGGATGGCCTGCACTTGCCGTTTCGCTTTCTGCCCATTGCAGCCGGGTTTTTCTCAACGTCGCCATCCTGGCGCTGTTAACTGAGCAGGCATCAGCTGGAGGGCCTCCGCTTATCCTCCTGTAACCTGCTCTGGATCAGAATCAGGTCATGTTTGCACACGATTTTTCCCTGTCCCTGGCTGGTTTGCCCGCGCTTTTGGTTTACACTGCGTGGCATTAACGTTTACAGGGAATGCAATATGTTGCGATATCTGAATCAATGTTCTCGTGGTCGGGGAGCCTGGTTATTACTGGCACTGACGGCGCTTGCACTGGAATTGACGGCACTCTTCTTTCAGCACGTGATGGGATTAAAGCCCTGCGTGATGTGTATTTATGAACGTAATGCGCTGTTTGGTGTGCTGGGCGCGGGTCTGGTCGGTGCGATTGCGCCGAAATCACCGCTGCGTCTGGGTGCTCTGGTGTTATGGATTTACAGTGCCTGGGAGGGCCTGCGTCTCTCTTATGAACATACGATGATTCAGCTGCATCCAAACCCGTTTACGACCTGTGATTTTGCTGCCCGTTTTCCCAGCGGGTTACCACTGGATAAGTGGCTGCCGTCGGTGTTTCTGGCCAGCGGCGACTGTGCAGAACGCAGCTGGACTTTCCTGACGCTCAGCATGCCGCAGTGGATGATTGGGGTGTTTGCCGGTTATCTGCTGGTCGCCGTGCTGGTACTGATTGCTCAGCCTTTCAAACCTAAGCGTCGCGATCTCTTTGGTCGCTGACACGAAACGTGCTGAGATCAAAAAAGGCTGCCACTGGCAGCCTTTTTACGTTTCAGATGATGTCGTGGCGTTTAGCCGTTGCGATCGGGGCGATCAATAATGTGATCTTCCCAGTCCCGCACTTCACTCTCCCGCACCGCAATATAACGCACCGAAATTCGCTGCGCATGCATCGCGGTTTTCGAACCGGCCCGCAGCGGATGCCAGACTGGCAATCCTTTGCCCTCACCCAGCAACCGGTAGGCGCAGGTGCGCGGCAGCCAGTTGAAGGTGGTCAGATTTTCGCGCGTCAGCTTGATGCAATCCTCTTCTAATTCGAAGCGGCGCTCATAGTTACGGCACTGGCAGGTTTTAATATTGAGCTGATTGCAGGCGACGTTGGTGAAGTAAATCTCATCCGTGTCAGCGTCCTGCAACTTGTTCAGGCAACACTGGCCACAACCATCACACAAGGATTCCCATTCCTCATCGCTCATTTGTGCCAGGCGTTTTTGTTGCCAGAAAGGGGTGTCAGTCATGATGATTTGTCCGGGTTGTGCCTGAAACGCACCTTATAAAGCCTATGCTGCGGTGATGCAAGTTTTTAGAGTACGCGCGTGCTGATGCCGTGACCCGCCAGCGACACTTCCAGCTTGTCACCCGAGCGCATCGGACCCACACCCTCAGGTGTTCCGGTCAGAATGACATCGCCTGCACGCAGCGTAAAATAGTGGCTCATATGGGCAATCAGCGGCAGAATTTTGTGAATCATATCGGCGGTGTTGCCGTGCTGACGCACTTCTCCGTTTACCACCAGCTTAAGCTCGACATTCTGTGGATCATCACTGAATTCGGCTACCGGGATGAAACCGGAGATGGGACAGGCGTTATCAAAGCCTTTCGATTTTTCCCATGGCTGTCCCGCTTTTTTCAGCCCGGACTGCAGGTCGCGCAGCGTCAGATCCAGCGCCACGCCATAGCCTGCAATCGCCTTAGCCACATGTTCTTCACTCGCCTGCTTCAGCGTCGCACCAATCAACACCGCCAGTTCGACTTCGTGATGAACTTCGCCAAAGGCGTCGGGGATGGAGAGCGGCTGGCGCAAATCACACAGCGCCGTTTCCGGTTTGATAAAGATCACCGGCTCGGTTGGCGTCGCACTGCCCATCTCTTTAATGTGTTTTGCATAATTACTGCCGACGCAAACCACTTTGCTGACCGGAAAATCTAACAGAGCGCCTTGCCAGTTATGATGCTGATACATGCTCATCCCCTGTTCAGGTTAGGTGTGATGCCAGCGCGGCTGGCGGGTTGATGTTTGCTGATGCATTGATCGAAATGCCAGCAACAGAGCGTGATAATAAGATCCTTTTAACCATCCAGGGTGCGGAATTTGTCAAAAAGCGTAAACGATGCCCCTGGCATGCTGAATAATCGTACAAATAAGGTGTGAAAATGTGGACTGGGTATTTAAACAGGGGTGAAACAGATAAGCTGCGCCGTTAATTTTGCGCAGCTTCAGAGCAATATTAACCCTGCAGTATCGCACCAACAGGATTTATATTTACAGAAGAATCCGAGTTAAACTTTTTTATCGGCCTCTAAATGAATTTTTAGCAGACTTTCAATCGGCGGTGGAAGCTGTAAATAATAACCCTGCTCGCTCAATCCCTGCTTAACTTTATTGATATCCGCATTAGCCAGCCTGTCGCGGCCCGCCAGCTTTAGCACCATCGCCAGCTGCGGCTTGCCAAATCCTTTCAGCAATTCTTCCGGAACGCGCGAAAAATCGTCCTTTTTTTCAACATAGAGATAAGTCTGGTCACGTAACGGGCTTCTGTAGATCACACAAAACATATTTTTTACTCGAATTAACCGGCGTTGAGGCTTGTCTGAATATAGCTGTAACTATAACATGCTTGCAGAACTTCGAATATTCACCGTTAGCGCTTCAGCGATGATTTTATCATCGTCAGGTTAACGGTAGTGAAAACAGGACTGAGTCGGGACAGATGTCGCAAACGCCAATCGAATTCAAAGGTAGCAGTTTCACCCTGTCTGTCGTCCATTTGCATCACCATGACCCTGCGGTGATTCGCAAGGCACTCCAGGACAAGATTGACCAGGCTCCCGATTTCCTGAAAAACGCCCCGGTGGTGCTTAACGTCGCCACATTGAGTGCCGATGTTAACTGGAAACAGCTGCAGCAGGCGATTCTTGCTACCGGTTTACGCATTGTCGGCGTAAGCGGCTGCAAAGATGAAGCCCTGAAACGCATGATCGCGCGTGCAGGGCTGCCGGTACTGGCAGAAGGCAAAGAGGCCAGGCCGCGCGCCGAGGCACCGCAGCCAGCCCCCACTCCTGAACCGCAGCCGGTTGTAACCGAGACGGCAGCAGCGAAAACCCGCATCGTGAACACGCCGGTGCGCTCAGGCCAGCAGATTTATGCGCGTGACGCCGACTTAATCATCACCAGCAGCGTCAGTGCCGGTGCCGAACTGGTTGCCGATGGCAACATTCATATTTACGGCATGATGCGCGGTCGCGCCCTGGCAGGTGCCAGCGGCGATCGCAACTGCCAGATTTTCTGTACTAACCTGGCGGCCGAGCTGGTCTCGATTGCCGGGGAGTACTGGATCATGGATCAGATCCCACAAGAATTTTTTGGTAAAGCCGCGCGCCTGTGCCTGCAGGATGGCGCGCTGACTATCCAGACACTTAATTAGGCCCCTTTTCTTTTGTTAAGGAAATCAACATTTATGGCACGCATTATTGTAGTTACATCCGGTAAAGGGGGCGTTGGTAAGACCACGTCAAGCGCGGCCATCGCCACCGGTTTAGCGCAGAAAGGCAAAAAGACGGTCGTTATCGACTTTGATATCGGTCTGCGTAACCTGGATTTGATCATGGGCTGTGAGCGCCGTGTGGTCTACGACTTCGTTAACGTTATCCAGGGCGATGCCACACTCAACCAGGCGCTGATTCGCGACAAACGCACTGAGCAGCTCTACATTCTGCCTGCATCGCAGACCCGCGATAAAGATGCGCTGACCCGTGAAGGTGTTGAGAAAGTCCTGAACGATTTAGCCGCAATGGAGTTTGATTTCATCGTCTGCGATTCACCGGCAGGGATTGAAACGGGCGCACTGATGGCGCTCTACTTTGCTGATGAAGCCATCATCACCACCAACCCGGAAGTCTCTTCTGTCCGCGACTCCGACCGCATCCTCGGCATCATCTCCTCTAAATCCCGCCGCGCTGAAAACAGTCAGGACCCGGTGAAGGAGCATCTGCTGCTGACCCGTTATAACCCTGGCCGGGTAAACCGTGGCGATATGCTGAGCATGGAAGATGTGCTGGAAATTCTGCGCATTCCTCTGGTCGGCGTGATCCCTGAAGATCAATCGGTGTTACGTGCCTCTAACCAGGGCGAGCCGGTGATTCTTGACGGCGAATCTGATGCTGGCAAAGCCTATGCCGATACCGTTGAACGGTTACTCGGTGAAGTACGCCCCTTCCGCTTTATCGAAGAAGAGAAGAAGGGTTTCCTGAAACGCCTGTTCGGGGGATAAACCATGGCATTACTTGATTTCTTTTTATCCCGGAAGAAGAACACTGCCAACATAGCCAAGGAACGGCTGCAGATTATCGTGGCAGAACGGAGAAGGGGCGACAGTGAGCCCCACTATCTTCCGCAACTTAAGCGCGACATTCTGGAAGTGATTTGCAGATATGTGAAGATCGATCCGGAAATGGTCACGGTACAGCTCGATCAGAAAGGTGATGACATCTCGATTCTGGAGCTGAACGTCACGCTGCCGGAAACGGATGAAGTGACTAAATGACGCTGACCGTTTCCTGAATTTCCCCTGCGCAGTGGCAGGGGAAATTTAACCGGTTAACAACCCGCAAGAATCTCCTCAATGCCGGGTTTCAGCAGTTCGCCCCGCCATCCGGTAAGTAGCTCCGGCTGACGTCCCTGTGGCTTCAGGCCCCAGTGCAGGCTTAACACCTGATTAATCTGACGTCGCGATGCCAGTAACTCCTGACTGAATCCGCTCTGCTCGCTCACCTGCTGCACCAGCGCCTTCATTGCCTTAAACACCTGCTTGTAGTGCGGATGGTCGATCAGATTGCCCAGCGGAGCCGGCAGTTCATTCTCGTCAAGCGCCTCTGCTTCGGCCACCAACGCCACCAGCGTTTTGCCGTGGAAACGGATTTCGTGGCCTGACAGCCCCAGATGATCCAGCTCTCCCAGAGAGCCAGGCATAAAGCGCGCCACTTTCCAGAGATGCTCTTCGCGCACCACAAAATTAACCGCCATATCCTTTTCACGTGCCAGCTTCAGACGCCAGGCCGCCAGCCGTTGCAGTGCCGCCAGCTGACGCGGACGCAGTTGCCAGGCGTTGGTGATATCCCGCCAGGCTTCATCCGGTGCCACACTGTCGAGACGGCGCTGACACAGGTTATCGCACTCACTCAGTGCCGCCGCCATGTTGCCCGCCTCTTCCGTGTTGATCATCAGCTGACGGGCAATCGGCAGCAGATAGTGAACGTCCGCCGCCGCATACTCGCACTGACGCTGGGTCAGAGGGCGAGCCAGCCAGTCGGTACGTGATTCACTTTTATCCAGCTCGACCTGCGTGAAATGCGCCACCATGGAGGCAAAGCCCCAGGAGAGGGGCTGTCCAGAGAAGGCTGCCAGAATCTGGGTGTCGATCATCGGCGTCGGCAGCACGCCGAAACGGTGCAGGAAGACTTCCAGATCTTCTCCCCCGGCATGCAGGAATTTAGTCACGCTGGTGTCGGTCAGTAGCGCAATAAAGGGTGACCAGTCACGGATATTCAGCGGGTCAATCAGTACCAGCTGGTGATCGTCGAACAGCTGGATCAGGCCAAGCTGCGGGTAGTAGGTGCGGGTGCGGACAAATTCGGTATCCAGTGCCACCGCCGTATGCTGGCGGGCTTTCTGGCACACGTCAGCCAGTTGTTCATCCTGGTCAATAAGGGAATAGTTCACGTCTGATTTCCACCGCAGCCAACAACGCGCGGCGCTCCATGTTAAACACAATAAAAACGCCGGACATGCCGGCGTTCAACCTCAATTCTTATAAAGATTCAGTTCGCGCCGGGCTTCGCCTCGTCGCGCAGCTCACGTCGCAGGATCTTGCCTACATTGGTTTTGGGTAGCTCATCACGAAACTCAATGATTTTTGGCACCTTGTAACCGGTCAGCTGGCGGCGGCAGTGATCGAGCACCTCTTCTTTGGTCAGCGACGCCTCTTTTTTCACGATGCAGACTTTTACCGCTTCACCTGACAGATCGCTGGGTACGCCAATTGCCGCGGCTTCACGCACTTTCGGATGCTGCATCAGCACATCTTCGATCTCATTCGGATAGACATTAAAGCCTGAGACCAGAATCATATCTTTTTTGCGGTCAACGATGCGAATAAACCCTTCCTCGTCAACGTTAACAATATCACCGCTGTGGAGCCAGCCATTTTTCAGCACTTCCGCTGTCGCTTCCGGATGCTGCCAGTAGCCCAGCATCACCTGCGGACCGCTGATACAGAGTTCGCCTGGCTCCCCCGGCGGCACTTCGTTTCCGGCATCATCCAGAATGCGTACGTCGGTTGAAGGAACCGGCAGGCCGATACTGCCCGTGTGGCAGCTGATGTCATACGGATTGACTGATACCAGCGGCGAACATTCGGTCAGGCCGTAGCCTTCCAGCAGATAGTGTCCGGTAAGCTTTTCCCAGCGCTCAGCCACCACTTTCTGCACCGCCATTCCGCCACCCGCAGAGAGACGCAGCGTTGAAAAATCGAGTTTATTGAACTGCTCATCGTTGAGCAGCGCATTAAACAGCGTGTTCACGCCGGTAATCGCTGTAAACGGCACTTTACCCAGCTCTTTAACGAAGCCGGGAATATCGCGGGGATTGGTGATCAGCAGATTCTGACCGCCAAGCTCCAGGAAGAGCAGGCCATTCACGGTTAAAGCGAAGATGTGATAAAGCGGCAGCGCGGTGACCACAAATTCTTTTCCGTCACGCAGCACTTTGCCATAGGTCGCGCGGGTCTGCTCCAGGTTCGCCTGCATATTGCGATGGGTCAGCATCGCCCCTTTCGCCACGCCGGTGGTGCCACCGGTGTATTGCAGGAAGGCGAGATCGTCATTCGAAACCGTCGGTCGCTGATAATTGAGCGTGGCACCCACTTCCAGTACCTGGCGAAACGAAATGGCACCCGGTAAATGGTATTTCGGCACCAGCTTCTTAATATACTTAACGACAAAGTTAACCAGTGTGGCTTTTATCGGTGCCAGCTGATCGCCCATCCGGGTCAGGATGACATGCCGCACAGCGGTTTCCGCCACCACTTTTTCCAGCGTATGCGCAAAATTAGAGACGATCACGATGGCGCTGGCTCCACTGTCATTGAGCTGATGCTTCAGCTCACGCGGCGTGTAGAGCGGATTCACGTTGACCACCACCATACCGGCACGCAGCACACCAAACAGGGCCACCGGATACTGCAGTAAGTTAGGCATCATCAGCGCCACCCGGTCACCTGCTTTCAGGCCCAGTTGGTGCTGGAGATAAGCAGCAAAGGCACGGCTCTTCTCTTCCAGCTGACGATAACTCATCTTCTGACCCATGTTCAGGAACGCGGGTTGATCGGCGTAGCGTTTTGCGGCCTGCTCAAACAGATCCACCAGCGAGGTGTAACGATCTGCACTTATTTCGGCAGGCACATCTGCCGGGTAGCGTTTCAGCCAAACCTTATTCAAGGATCCACCCCGATAATTATGTTGTATTTCCATCGCTGCCTCAGCCAATCTGGTTTGTTAACAATATTTTAACTGATTGTACCAGTTTGCCTGTTTCGGCATGTTGAGGTTGCGAAGTGCATCACTAAATTTCGTGCCGGGAAAACAGGCCAATAAAAAGCCCGGTAGCGAGCACCGCGACCGGGCTGGATAAATCATGTTTACACTTATTCGGTCAGGATGGTCTGCACCTCTGAAGGTCCGGTGTTGACCATTCCCCAGTAGGGATTAGGTCCCCAGTATCCGCCGCGATGACGGGTCGGACCATACCAGATCCAGGGATCGATCGGCTGTGGCGGTGCTGTTACCTGCTGGGCAATCCGCCAGCGCTGATAACCGCGCACATCGATGACCACAAATTTGTAATCGGCCTCGCCAATTTTACCCTGCTCCGTACCCTTCAGCGTACCCAGCACGGTAACGTACTGGTTTCTGACATCCACCGGATCAACAAAACCGTGTATGTCAGCATAAATCCGGCCAACCGAGGCCGCACCCAGACGCGGTCTGGCGCTCTCATCCAGCGGCTGTGCCGCAATCTCAAGCCGGGTTTTGCCGTTCAGGTTAGTGACATTCACCACCTTGCCGCCAAAGCGCGATTCCTGCCCGACAAAGAGCGAGGGATCGCTCATCACCCGCAACAGATCCTGCTGCGGCTGAGGTGAGCTGCCCTGCAGCGTGTCAGGAATGGAAACACAGCCGGTTAACGCCAGCACACAGGTCAGCAGCAGACCTGAAAGCCCTTTACCACACATTGACGACATAGACGTTCTCCCGTTAGGTAAAGACTTAGACTGGACGTATAACAATAAGTTGCGTGGATTTTACCGGCCAGGTAATTTTTTCCAGGCAACTTCATTCCGCAGATACGTCGGCTCCGCCGTCTCCGGCAGCAGCGTATTGCCCTGCGCCAGCGCCAGGCTCGCCAGTGGCAGCATATCCTGAGCGGCGGGCAGTGTAACGTCGCTGGCGTTCAGGGTCAGATCGTGCCCCTGCTGCAGTGCCGGATAAGCCTGCCAGCCGGTACCGGCGGTCATCCAGTCACCAGAAAGCGCCTGCATCCGGGCGAGTGCTGCCTCGGGTGACAGCACGCTTTCACTGGCCTCACCCTGCCAGGCACCCTGCTCATCACGCTGATATTCGGCCCAGTAAACCTCGCCCATCCGCGCATCGATAGCGGTCAAGACCCGGGCTGCCCCGTGCAGACGCCAGGCCCCTTCCGCCAGCGTCGCCAGGGTGGAAACGGCGATCATCGGCAGTGATGCGCCCAGTGCCAGTCCCTGCGCAATACCAATACCGATCCGCACGCCGGTAAAACTGCCAGGACCCCGGCCAAAGGCGAGCGCGTCCAGCTCGGTCAGCTCCAGCTGCTGCGCCAGCAGCAGCTCCTCGACCAGCGGCAGAATACGCTGCGTATGATCGCGCGGAGCAATCTCGAATCGGGCATCAATTTGTTGCTGATTCAGCAAGGCGGCTGAACAGGCTTCTGTCGCCGTATCCAGCGCTAAAATTCGGGCTGACATGACTACCTCAGAAGAAAGAAAACGGCGCGCATCTTAGCATAAAATTATGCGTCTGGTTCGGGTTGCTGGCGGATAAAGGCAATGGCACGGGCAATGTCCCGGGTGCGCGGCGTCGGCGGCAAGCTGTTGAGAAACAGCGCGCCATAAGGTCGTGAGACCAGACGCTGATCGCAAATGACCAGCACACCACGATCGTCCGTATCACGAATCAGACGGCCTACCCCCTGCTTCAGGGTGATTACCGCATCCGGCAACTGCACATCGGCAAAGGGATCGCCGCCGCGAATCCGGCAGTCTTCCATTCGGGCTTTCAGCAATGGATCTTCCGGTGAGGTAAAGGGCAGTTTGTCGATGATCACCAGCGATAGCGCATCACCGCGCACGTCCACCCCTTCCCAGAAGCTGCTGGTCGCCACCAGCAGAGCATTGCCCTTCTCAATGAACTGTTTCAGTAACTGACCTTTGCTGGTTTCACCCTGTACCAGCACCGGCAGTGTCATCGAGGCGCGAAACTCTGCGGCCAGCTCTCGCATCATCAGATGCGAAGTACAGAGGAAGAAACAGCGGCCTTTATTGGCATCGATCAGCGGTTTCATCATCGCGGCCAGCTGGCGAGCGCCACCGGGACGGTTAGGTTCCGGAAGATTGCGTGGTACACAAAGCAGGGCCTGCTTCGCAAAATCGAACGGGCTGTTCAGAATCAGGCTCTTTGCCGCATTCACACCCAGTCGTTCGGCGAAGTGGGCCATTTTCTCATCTACCGCCAGTGTCGCCGAGGTGAAAATCCACGCCGCCTTGCGGTTATCCATTACCTCACGAAAACGTTCCGCTACCGAGAGCGGCGTCAGCGCCAGGATAAAGTGGCGTGAAGTGCATTCATACCAGTAGCTGTAGCCCGGCTCGTTGATCGCCCGCAGCCGTTTTAACCGGCCACGATAGAGCGCGGCCCGCTCAAAGGCGGCATCCAGCAGGGCTGAACGCCCCAGAGAAAGTTTGATGACGTCGTAACAGAGCTCCAGCGCATCATCCAGCAGGGTGAACATACGCAGTATCTGATTATCGCTGAGCAGTTCGCGCAGATTTCCGCGATAGCCGGGATCGCCTAATGCCAGGCGGAAATCCTGCGCGCACTGCGCCAGGCGGTCAGCGGATTTCTGCAGCTGCTGAGCATCACGCACCTCGGTGCGGTAGGCGGTAATAATATCTTTGGCGAGATCGAGTAACTGACGGCTGGAGAGCTGCTGACCAAAATACTGACTGGCGATGTCAGGCAACTGATGGGCTTCGTCGAATATCATCACATCCGCTTCGGGAATCAGTTCACCGAAGCCGCCCTCTTTCACCACCAGGTCGGCAAGAAACAGGTGGTGGTTAACCACGACCACATCGGCGTCCATGGCGCGCTTACGCGCTTTAACCACGAAGCACTCTTTATAGCGCGGGCAATCGGTGCCAAGGCAGTTATCGTTGGTGCTGGTCACCAGCGGCCAGACCGGGCTGTCTTCAGTGACGCCCGCACAGCTGCTGATGTCGCCATCTTCCGTCTGTGATGACCAGCTGCGCAGCGTCACCAGGTCAGTCAGAGCCTGTACGGTGAGATCGCCGCCTGCCATAGATTGCTGTTCCATGCGTTCCAGACAGAGATAGTTGGAACGTCCTTTCAGTAAGGCCGTTTTGCCTTTGAACTTTAGCGCCTTGATCATCGTGGGCAGATCGCGGGCATAGAGCTGATCCTGCAGCGCTTTGGATCCGGTGGAGACAATCACTTTTTTACCGGCTCGCAAAGCGGGTGCCAGGTAAGCATAGGTTTTACCGGTGCCGGTGCCGGCTTCGACCACCAGTTCACCCTGCTGTTTTACGGCTTCAGATACCGCCTGCGCCATCTCACGTTGTGCTTCACGCGGCTTAAAGCCTGCGATCGCCAGCGCCAGAGCGCCATCCACTGCAAAATCGTCTGCCACATACCCTCACTAAGAACGGCAAAAACACTGTAATTATGTCAGTATTGGATTAACAAAGCAAAATCGAAAAATATCAACCACTTATGATTTTTATGCCGATAGCAATACCGTCTTAAGCCACCCGAATTTACAGCTGACAGACACAGAAAAGGCGGCCCGAAGCCGCCTGAAAAGAACCCGTCGCGTTGCCGGTATGCCTGAGGACATAGCCGTCATTTGCGCAGGCTGAAGAAGCGCTAAAAGCCGTTATTACTGAACAATCATCCTGCCATTCAGATGCTGCAGCGGACGGTTATTGGTAGTTTTCAGCGCCTGCTTAAACGCGTCGAGCTGCGCCTGAGAGAGCGTAACCGGATCTTTCAGCACCAGCCAGCGAATACCTTCGCTGCAGGGTGGCGTGGTGAGGGAACCACTGAAACGATAGTAGTGCAGGTCTGCCGGAAAGAGTGCGCGTAAATCTACCTGCCGGTTAATGTTTACCTGTTTGTTTTCCTGTTTCGGCATTGCGTCAATTAATGGCACCAGTGCCGGATTCTCTTTACCAACCTTAAACATCACCGCAACCACGGCCAGATCGCCATCTTCTTTGCTGTGAACAAAGTGGGCTTCAAGCGGAAACGCTTCTCCGTTAATCTGGTTTTCACTCGGCGTATGAAAATGATACTGACGCAGTGTGAATTTTTCCCCATCCAGCACAAAGTCATCTTCCTCATCAACGGTTACCTGAATGGTGTGACCATTGTTAATAACCTTTTCAGCGGATGTGTGATAAGCCAGATCAAGCGGCTGTAAATGTCCCTCGATCGGATTTGTAATATTAATGGGCGACTGTGACTTGCCTTCGTGACACATGTGGAAGTCGCTGGTCAGTTCACTCCAGTGCGCCGGACCGGCTTTGCCTTCATACGTCCAGTGTGGCTCTGCGGCGCCTGCTGCGCTGACAGACGAAATCGCTATAACCAGACTTAACATTTTTAGTTGTTTCATTTTATCCCTGCTTAATAAGCTAATGTGCGGCAGGAATACTATTCCTCTCTGCTTTGCGTCAGCAAGATGACAAAATGCGGTTAATCAAAACAGGATTGAATAACGAGTCTATAATTTTTATCGATGTTAATTTAATAAATATCACTTGTAGGATTTATATTCCAAATAACGGTTTTCGCGATAATTAAAATGGATTATCTGCCTCAGGAAATAGACTCAGCAGCAAACCTGAAGAACAAATTGATCGGCAGGCTCAGAGATAAAACAGCGATGAAAGAGGCGAATCGGTGCAGGCTACAGAAGTGAGAAACCGCAAAACTGCACGACTGGCGGTTTTGCGGTGTAAGCCTGAATCAGAAGAAAGGCACTTCGACAGCTATCCCTTTCAGACGGTTAAACATCCTTTTCTGACGGATCGTCTTCCTCATCCTCTTCTTCATCTTCCGGATAGATCTCAGCATCATCTGGCAGCGGTTCATCATAATCAGGACGTTCAGACATAATTACCTCCGGTGATAAATAGCAGTGCTGCTATTTCAACTGAGCATAGTTAACCGGCACCCGAGGCCGCACATTTTCCGCCTGAAATGTGAGCAAGGCGTGAAATTGCTGTAACAGTCTGAAAATGATCCGATTACTCAGCGCTAGTGGTGTATGTAAAGCGCGCCCGCCAGCATAATGACGAACAGTACCGCAAACGTAATCACGCCCTGCTTACTGCCTTTGGATAACCCCACAAACGCCGCAATAACAATAAACAGCAGCGTCAGTGCGCCAGCCATCACCCAAAACAGATACTGCGTATTCGCCATGTTCTCATCCTCATCCTGTGGCGTTAACTTTGGGCGGATTTATATCATTTTTAAGCCATCAGCGCCCTCAATTCCGTGCCTTAGCTCGCCTGTTAACGTCATGGGCTGGCGAGTAACCTGTGATACCTCATTCAATCCTGCCAGACCGACAGTGTGATGCAGTTATCAATTGCAGAGGAACGCAGCGAGGAAATAACCGCCCGGATTATAATGATTAAATCAGCTTACTGTTGGGATGTGGCACCCGTAGGCTGACGTGCTGAGACTGGCTTAACATTGCCGTTCAGGCGGTGTTATGCAGATGGCCTTAACCCGACTGCCTGACTCAGGCGGAGGCATGTTATGAACTATTACCGCATCGGCTCTCTGGCTGGCGTGCTGCTGCTTTGTGGCTGCCAGGCTCCCACGCCTGATCAGGCTCGTCTGCAGCCACCCGTTTTTCAGGGTCAAAGCACCCGTACCGTCCCTCAGCTCAGCGACTGTATTTATCGTGGCTGGTCCACCACCAGCGTTATTGCCCGGGATAACACCACTCACACCCAGCCTGCTGGCAGCGAGATCAGCGTCTTCACCTGGGAAGATTCGATTTTTGCGGACGTCTCACCCCACAGAAAAGGGGCGGAGGTGAAATATTTCACCACATTCCGGATGTCCCCGGATGTGATGGCAGACAGACAGGCGATTGTTGAACGCTGCCTGTAAGGCGAGAGGGCCGTAAAGAGTGACAGCGATATCGGGAGTGTGCCAGGCTAATGCGCACTTAACCAGGGAGAAACCGATGAGTATTACCCGCATTGACCCGGAACATCGCATGTCCGAAGCTGTTATTCATAACGACACCATCTATTACACCAGCGTGCCTGAAAACCTGGATGCTGACGCAGAAGCGCAGACCGCCAATGCGCTGGCGGTCATTGACGCGATCCTGACCCGCCTCGGCAGTGATAAAAGTAAGATCCTGGATGCGACGCTGTTTCTGGTGGATAAAGCCGATTTCCCCGCCATGAACCGCGCCTGGGACGCCTGGGTCTCACCGGGCAATGCGCCAGTGCGCTGCACCGTTCAGGCCGGGCTGCTGAATCCTAAATACAAAATCGAAATTAAAATCATCGCTGCACGCTAAAGACGTCGGGTGTTATTCCTCTTCGTTTTCTTCATCTTCGTCGTCGAATAACGCCCGAATCTGTTCGCCCTTGTGATTCTGACGGATTTCCTGCGCCACCTGGGCGATCGCTACACCGCTCGATAAACCACCCGTCATTAACTCCTGAATACGTTCGACGGCCTGCTGTTGCTGCTCATGTGAGAGAGCCGGTAATCCAATAAACATGTTCTACTCCTGCGTTGGGGCCGACAGTATCCCATGCGGAACTAACAGGTGCCAGTCGGGAAAAAATATGTCAGTCTGACCGCCTCTTTGCCTGCTGATTTGTCTGCCCGATGATTGTTGAAACCCTCACGCTTGATTATACCCCGGATGCGCTGACTCAGCGTTTCGCCACCCTTGCCCATCTGCCGTGGGCGATGCTGCTCTCCTCCGCGCAGGCCAGCCACAGCGACAACCGCTTCGATATTCTGACGGCCGATCCCCGCGCCACCTTGGTGACCCGCGGGCCGCTAACGACCATCAGCGACGCGACCGGCACGTCCGAATCGACTGCGGATCCCCTGCTGCTGGTGCAGCAACAGTGTGATGCGCTGGGCGTGACGCCTGCGGCCTGCGAAGCGCTGCCGTTTCAGGGCGGCGCGCTCGGCCTGTTTGGTTATGATCTGGGCCGCCGGTTTGAGTTGCTGCCCCACAAAGCCGCAGCCGATCTTACAACGCCGGACATGGCCGTGGGGATCTATGACTGGGCCTTGATTGCCGATCATCATCAGCAAACCCTGACGCTGGTGGCACTGAAGAACGCTGAAGCACGCGCCGCCTGGCTGACGCAGTGGCCCGCGCGTGAAGACGTGCCTTTTTCACTGACCAGCGGCTGGCGTTCTAATCTGAGCTATGCCGAATACGCTACGCGCTTTGCCGCGGTTCAGGCCTATATTCAGGCCGGTGACTGTTACCAGGTCAACCTGGCGCAGCGTTTTCAGGCCGGTTATCAGGGTGATGAGTGGCAGGCGTTTACTCTGCTTAACGCGGCTAACCGCGCGCCGTTCAGCGCGTTTCTGCGCCTGCCGGAAAGTGCAATCCTCAGCCTGTCGCCGGAGCGCTTTCTGTCGCTGAATCAACACCAGATTGAAACCCGACCGATTAAAGGCACCCGGCCACGCTGTGCCGATCCGATTGCCGATGCGCGACAGGCTGAGGCACTGCGTCATGCGGAGAAAGATCGGGCTGAAAACCTGATGATTGTCGATTTGCTGCGCAACGATATTGGTCGCGTGGCGCTGCCCGGCTCGGTCACGGTGCCGGAACTGTTTGTGGTTGAACCCTTCCCCGCCGTCCATCATCTGGTGAGCACGGTACGGGCGCAGTTGCCTGACACCCTGCAGGCTACCGATCTGCTGCGCGCCTGTTTTCCGGGCGGCTCAATAACCGGTGCGCCCAAGATTCGGGCGATGGAGATTATTGATGAACTGGAGCCGCAGCGGCGTAATGCCTGGTGCGGCAGTATCGGCTATATCAGCCTGTGTGGCCGGATGGATACCAGCATCACGATCCGCACGCTGATTGCCGAAGGCCAGCAGCTTTACTGTGCCGCAGGTGGCGGGCTGGTGGCAGACAGCGATCCAGAAGCGGAGTATCAGGAAACGCTCGACAAAGTCAGCCGGATTTTACCGGCTCTCGAACAGACAGGAGGTTCAGTTGGCACTGACGCTTGAGGTTTTCCGCAGCCGCTTTCTCCTGCAGCAGCCAGCCCGCAGCACGCAGCGTCTTTCCGGACGTCATGCCGCGGTGCTGGTGCCGGTTGTAGCCCGTCATGAACCGGGTCTGTTGCTGACGCAGCGCTCGCACGCCCTGCGCAAACATGCCGGACAGGTCGCCTTTCCCGGCGGGATGCAGGATGACACCGATGCCTCGCTGATCGCCACCGCCCTGCGTGAGGCGCAGGAAGAAGTCGGTATCGATCCACAGCAGGTCGAGATATTAGGCGCGCTGCCCGCTGTCACCAGCAGTACCGGATTTCAGGTAACACCGGTGCTGGGCATTATTCCAGCCGATCTGCGCTTAACGATTAATCCGGATGAGGTGAGCAGTGCCTTCGAGATGCCGCTGGCTGAGGCACTGCAGCTCAGCCGCTATAGCGCGCTGGAGGTGCATAGGGCGGGTGTACGCCATCCGGTCTGGCTGTCGCGCTATCAGGATTATCTGGTGTGGGGCATGACAGCAGGGATTATCCGTTCACTGAGTACGCAGATCGCCTTCTGAGACCTTTCTACTTCTTTTTCTCCCTTCCAGCCCGTCAGCGACCTGCCGGGCTGAGCTATAATTTTTTCTATCTGTTTTGATAAGTTTATTTCATGCGAAAAGCTGCTCTTTTCCGGGGCATGACCATTACTATGGGCGCCATAAACTGCCCCGGCAGACTGAGAATAAATGTGAGGAGTGTCACCTGTGATTAGTGTTTTCGACATGTTCAAAGTGGGCATTGGCCCCTCGAGTTCGCATACTGTCGGCCCGATGAAAGCGGGTAAACAATTTGTGGATTTGCTGTGCGAACAGGGAAAGCTGCAGGAGGTCACCCGGATCGCCGTGGATGTTTACGGTTCTCTGTCGCTGACCGGCAAAGGGCATCACACGGATATCGCCATTATTATGGGTCTGGCTGGCGAATCGCCGGACACGGTAGATATCGATGCCATTCCCGCATTTATTAAAGATGTTGAACAGCGTGAGCGTCTGCTGCTGGCAAAAGGCGCGCATGAAGTTGATTTCCCGCGTGAAGGCGGCATGGTGTTCCGCAGTGAGAACCTTTCACTGCATGAAAATGGCCTGCGCCTGCTGGCGTTTGCGGGCGACCTGCTGATCCTGTCGAAAACCTACTACTCCGTGGGCGGTGGGTTCATTGTGGATGAAGAGCACTTCGGTCAGTCGGCACTGGATGAGGTCTCTGTGCCCTGGCCGTTCCACTCCGCCAAAGATCTGCTGGCGCACTGTCGCGAAACCGGCCTGTCGCTGTCGGGTCTGGTGATGAAAAATGAGTTGGCACTGCACAGCCGCGACGAGATTCATGCCTATTTCACCCACATCTGGCAGACCATGCAGGCCTGTATCGATCGCGGTCTGAATACTGAAGGCGTGTTGCCAGGACCGCTGCGCGTACCCCGTCGTGCCGCCTCCCTGCGCCGCCTGCTGACCTCCTCCACCAAGCACTCCAGCGATCCGATGATTGTTATCGACTGGATCAATATGTTTGCGCTGGCGGTCAACGAAGAGAATGCCGCGGGAGGCCGTGTGGTCACGGCGCCGACGAACGGTGCCTGCGGTATCGTGCCTGCGGTGCTGGCTTACTACGATCACTTTATCGAGCCGGTGACACCCGATATTTTCCTGCGCTATTTCCTCGCCTCGGGGGCCATAGGCGTGCTGTACAAAATGAACGCCTCTATATCGGGCGCGGAAGTGGGCTGCCAGGGTGAAGTGGGTGTCGCCTGTTCGATGGCGGCGGCCGGTCTGGCAGAGCTGCTGGGCGGCAGCCCGGAACAGGTGTGCGTCGCCGCTGAAATCGGCATGGAGCATAACCTGGGACTGACCTGCGATCCCGTGGCCGGTCAGGTTCAGGTTCCCTGCATTGAACGTAATGCTATTGCCTCGGTTAAAGCTATTAACGCGGCGCGTATGGCACTCCGCCGCACCAGTGAACCCCGCGTCTCGCTGGATAAGGTTATTGAGACCATGTATGAGACCGGCAAGGATATGAACGCGAAATACCGTGAAACTTCCCGTGGCGGTCTGGCGATTAAAGTTCAGTGTGATTAAGCGAAACGTTTGATCGTATAAATAACGTGCAAACGTAATAAAATCCGCATCCTGCGCTATCTCAGCGCAGGTTTAAACGGTAGAGTGTTTTCCGCGCAGCCGTCCGGTCTGCGCAGCTTTCCAGACCCGCTTTTCTGCATTCCGGCCTCAATATTGACCTGGCCGTGCCGATACTAACCCCGTTATTTTTTGCTTTTTTCTGGCTTTTTGTGAAGGTGGATACTGATGTTTATGGCCCAGCAATTTGTTGGACAATTCAGACGCAAGCGTTTGCTGATCGCACTGTCAATCGCCACCGTGGTGCTGATATTAACGCTGGCCTTTCGCTACATCGAAGAGAAGTCACGTATTGAACAGCAGGCGATGGATTTCGCCGACAAAGCGATTATGCGGTTTGACCGGATGTTTTCACCGCTGGAGGTTTCAGCCAATAATACGCTGGGGCTGGTGGGCGTTCCCTGTCAGGACGTGCGTTTTCCGCTCGTCGAAAAAATCTCCTCTCTGCAGACGGTACGTGCCATTCTGCTGGTCGAAAACGACATGCTTTACTGCTCCAGTATTTACGGCCCGCGCAATATCCCTTTCAGCCAGACTTATCCTGACCTTGCCTTCAACAGCCAGCGTATGACCCTCTCAACCGATCAGTATCTGCTGAAAGGCTCGCCGGTTTTACTGCTGTGGACGCCAAAAAGCCTGGATAACCGTTCGGGAATATTGCAGGTCATCAACATTGAAATGATGAGTAACTACCTGCTGGAGCCTCAGTTGCCCTGGGTGGAACGCGCTGTGTTTAATGTTAATGGTGAGAGCCTGGAGTATGGCAATCCGTTAATAGAGCCAACGGTGCCGGCAGATGACGAAGTGAGTTACGAGCAGGGTTCGCTGCGCTACCCGTTTACGCTCACCCTCTATGGCCCTTCGCCGACACGGCTGGCGCTGGCGACACTTCCCTCACAGCTGCCGCTGGCGCTGCTGCTGAGCCTGCTGATGGGCTACATTATCTGGCTGGCGACGGCAAATCGCATGAGCCTCAGCTGGCAAATCAGCTACGGCATTACGGCCCGTGAGTTTATGGTCTATTGCCAGCCGCTGATCAACAGCAAAAGCGGCGAGTGTGACGGGATAGAATTGCTGCTGCGCTGGCATAACGCCCGCCAGGGCTGGATCGCACCGGATGTCTTTATTCCGCTGGCCGAGCGCCAGAATCTGATCAAGCCGCTGACGCGCTTTGTGCTGAACGAGGTGGTGAGACAGCTGCCGCAGTTGCCCGATGATCCCGCTTTTCATATCGCCATCAATGTGGCCGCCAGTCATTTCCGCGACCGCGCCATTCTGGACGATCTGCAGAACCTGTGGTGGCCTGCCAGTCCGGTGCCGCAACTGGTAGTGGAACTCACTGAGCGGGATGCCCTGCCGGTCGTCGATCAATCGGTGATTGCACAACTGCACGACATTGGCGTCCGGCTGGCGATTGATGACTTTGGCACCGGTCACAGCTCGCTCTCCTACCTGAAAGATTTGCAGCCAGACGTGCTCAAAATCGACAAGATTTTCACAGCGGCTATCGGTACGGATGCCATTAACGCCACGGTAACGGATATGGTGATTTCGCTGGCCCAGCGCCTGAATATCAGTCTGGTGGCTGAAGGGGTGGAAACGGCTGAACAGGCGGATTATCTGCGCGAACGCGGGGTGGATCATCTGCAGGGCTACTATTTTGCCCGCCCGATGCCGCTGGAAGACTTTCCAGCCTGGCTGACGCTGCATCAGGCTGATGCCCGCCGTTAACTGCCGCGTCAGCGCCGCGCCGCCCTGATATAACTCCCTGCACACAAAAAAACAGCCGCGGCGTTTCAGCAGCGGCTGTCAGAGAGATTCAGCGCTGCCGGTGATACCGGCAGCGCCTCAGTAACAACGTGAAGCGTTACTCCTCATCTTCCTCGTCATGCGGTTTATCTTTGGTAACACGCACCAGATCGATACGGTAATCCGTCGCTTCGATAATCTGGAAGTGCAGCGGCGTGATATCAATCACCTCGCCGGGAAGCGGTAACTGCCCTTTCTGCTCAATCAGCAGGCCCGCCAGAGAAGCGTGATCTTCTGTCGGATCGACCAGCTCATGGAAGTCGAGTAACTGCTGCAGCGAGTGCAGATCGGTTCCGCCTTTTACTAACCAGCCATCGCCATCTGCAACAATATCAGGCGTTTCATCTTCATCCGGGAATTCACCCGCAATCGCTTCCAGCACGTCCAGCGGCGTAATCAGACCCTGCACCACGCCAAACTCATTGGTGACGATCACGAAGCTGCCTTTGGCACGACGCAGCACGCCAAGCAGGTTGATCGGATCCAGCGTCTCCGGCACCACAATGGTCGGTGTATTCGCCGCGAAGGTCGCCACATCCACACCCTGCTCCAGCGCCACCAGCAGCTCTTTGGCGCGCACCACGCCAACAATTTCATCCAGTTCACCCCGGCAGACCGGGAACAGGCTGTGAGGCGTATCCAGCAGCTGACCGCGAATCTCATCCACCGGACGATTCGCATCAACCCAGGAGATATCACCGCGCGGCGTCATGATGCTGCGAATCGAGCGGGAAGCCAGCGTCAGCACGCCATTAATCATGTAGCGCTCTTCATCTTTAAACGCTTCCTGCGGCATCGCTTCCGTCAGCGCCGACTCTTCACTGGCGCTGGCGTTACTGCTGTTATTGCCATTGCTGGCCGTCTGAGCACGGTTACGGCCGCCCATCAGGCGCAGAATCGCCTCTGCGGTACGCTCACGCATCGGACGATTTGACTGATGGCGAATAAAGTTACGACGTGCAATCTGGTTGAACAGCTCAATCAGAATCGAGAAGCCAATCGCCGCATAGAGGTAGCCTTTCGGAATATGGAAACCAAAGCCTTCTGCCACCAGCGACAGACCGATCATCAGCAGGAAGCTCAGACAGAGCACCACCACGGTCGGATGCGCGTTAACAAAGTTGGTTAGCGGTTTAGACGCCAGCAGCATCACACCCATGGCAATCACCACGGCAGTCATCATCACCGGCAGGTGGTTCACCATACCCACGGCGGTAATCACCGCATCCAGTGAGAAGACCGCGTCCAGCACCACAATCTGCAATACCACTGCCCAGAAACTGGCATATCCCCGATTTGCGGAACCATCAAGCTGACGGTTCTCCAGCCTCTCGTGTAGCTCCATGGTCGCTTTAAACAACAGGAAGAAACCACCGAACAGCAGGATTAAATCTCGTCCGGAAAAGCTGAAACCGCCTACGCTGAAGAGAGGCGTGGTCAGCGTGACAATCCAGGAGATCAGCGACAACAGGCCCAGACGCATCACCAGCGCCAGCGACAGGCCAATCAGACGTGCTTTATCACGCTGCTTTGGCGGCAGTTTGTCGGCCAGGATAGCAATAAACACCAGGTTATCGATACCGAGTACGATTTCCAGCACGATAAGCGTCAGTAAACCCGCCCAGATTGAGGGGTCGAATAAAAATTCCATTATTTATGACTCCAGAACAGGGAACAGATCGAGCCGGTGCCTGTCAGCGCAGCGAAGCGTGACATCCGGGTAGTCGGGAAAGCGGTGAAAACGCCGCGAGGCGAAAGGTGACGCGCCAGCAGGCGCAAAGAACAGATTAAGCGACGTCGGTGACGATCCATAAAGGTGGGCTGAAGCCCGTTACTCCTGAGTAATAAACAGAACGTTAATGTATCAGGTCGGTAAATTGCGTCAAAAAATTTTCTTATTTTTACAATCTGCATAACGGATGATCGGGCGCATAAAAAAGGTAAAGCGCCACCTGACGGGGTGAATAGCTGACAGACATCACATAATTTATTTTTTCGATCACTAAAATAAATCGCGACTTTACCGCCTTGATGAAGTTAACCCCTGTTTTTTCGGCGCTATATCAGAAAGTCGAATGACCGGGTTAAACAGATAATCAAAACATGTCTCAATACAGTTCATTTACTCAGATGAGCATCTCTAGCGAACGGAGGTAGCACGTGACCATTGCGATAGTAATTGGTACACACGGCTGGGCAGCGGAACAACTGCTGAAAACAGCAGAAATGCTGTTAGGCGAGCAGGAGAATATCGGCTGGATAGACTTTGTCCCCGGTGAAAATGCAGAAACGCTGATTGAAAAATATCAGGCACGACTGGCAGAACTGGATACCAGCAAGGGGGTTCTTTTTCTGGTCGATACCTGGGGCGGCAGCCCGTTCAATGCGGCCAGCCGCATTGTTGTCGACAAGCCACACTATGAGGTCATCGCCGGGGTCAATATTCCGATGCTGGTCGAAACCCTGATGGCGCGTGATGACGATCCCGGATTTGACGAACTGGTCGCCGTGGCGGTGGAGACCGGTCGTGAAGGGGTCAAAGCCCTGAAAGCGAAAGAAGAAGCACCGGCACTGGCTGCGGTGAAACCGGCCGCTGCGGCACAACCGGCTAAGCCAATGGCGCCTGGTGATCACATGAAGATCGGGCTGGCGCGCATTGACGACCGTCTGATTCATGGACAGGTCGCCACGCGCTGGACTAAAGAGACCAACGTTCAGCGTATTATCGTGGTCAGCGATGAAGTGGCCAACGATCACGTGCGCAAAACCCTGCTGACGCAGGTCGCGCCGCCCGGCGTGACGGCCCATGTGGTGGATGTCGACAAAATGGTGCGGGTGTGGAACAACCCGAAGTATGGTCAGGATCGCGTCATGCTGCTGTTTACCAACCCCGCCGATGTCCTGCGCGTAGTTGAACAGGGTGTCGATATTAAAACGGTCAACATCGGCGGGATGGCGTTCCGCCAGGGGAAAACCCAGGTCAATAATGCGGTCTCGGTTGATGAAAAAGATATCGCCGCATTCCGCAAACTCAATGAACGCAATATTGAACTGGAAGTGCGAAAAGTTTCCAGCGATCAAAAACTGAAAATGATGGATCTGATTGCGAAAGTAAACGCGTAACAGAAGCACTTCTGCGCCTGCGTTTCCGGGCTCCTGATTATCCTGCTGAGGACAAGAAGTATGATGGAAATAACCTCGCTACAAATTATTTTGATTTTTATTGTCGCCTGTATTGCCGGTATGGGGTCGATTCTGGATGAGTTCCAGTTTCACCGCCCGCTGGTCGCCTGTACGCTGATTGGTATCGTACTGGGTGATATGAAAACCGGTATTATCATCGGCGGTACGCTGGAGATGATTGCGCTGGGCTGGATGAACATCGGTGCCGCGGTTGCCCCTGATGCCGCCCTCGCCTCTATCATCTCCACTATCCTGGTCATCGCTGGCGGTCAGAGTGTGGGTGCCGGTATTGCACTGGCGATTCCGCTGGCTGCCGCCGGACAGGTGCTGACCATTATCGTGCGTACGCTCACCGTGGCCTTCCAGCACGCGGCTGATAAAGCCGCCGAGAAAGGTAACCTTACGGCCATCTCCTGGATCCATGTCTCTGCCCTGCTGTTACAGGCGATGCGTATCGCCATCCCGGCGCTGATTGTGGCGATTTCGGTCGGCACCAGTGCCGTTCATGCGCTGCTGAGTTCCATTCCTGAAGTGGTCACCAACGGCCTGAATATCGCCGGTGGCATGATTGTGGTGGTCGGTTACGCGATGGTCATCAATATGATGCGCGCAGGCTATCTGATGCCGTTCTTCTACCTGGGCTTCGTTACCGCGGCCTTCACCAACTTCAACCTGGTGGCGCTGGGCGTCATTGGCGTGGTGATGGCGGTGCTCTACATTCAGCTCAGCCCGAAATACAACCGTGTGGCGGGCGTACCGACAGGTGCTGCAACCGCAAACGATCTTGATAACGAACTCGATTAAGGAACAGGTGATCACATGGTTGATATGACGAAAGTTGAAAAGAAACTGACCCCCGGTGATGTCCGCGCCGTTTTTCTGCGCTCTAACCTTTTCCAGGGTTCATGGAACTTTGAGCGTATGCAGGCGCTGGGCTTCTGCTTCTCAATGGTGCCGGTCATCCGCCGCCTCTATCCTGAGAATAACGATGAACGCAGGCAGGCGATCAAACGTCATCTGGAGTTTTTCAATACCCATCCTTATGTCGCCGCGCCGGTACTGGGCGTTACCATGGCGATGGAAGAGCAGCGTGCCAACGGCGCACCTATCGACGACGGTGCGATTAACGGCCTGAAAGTCGGGCTGATGGGGCCGCTGGCCGGTGTTGGCGACCCGATCTTCTGGGGTACGGTACGTCCGGTGTTTGCCGCGCTGGGTGCCGGTATTGCCATGAGCGGCAGTCTGCTGGGTCCGCTGCTGTTCTTCGTACTGTTTAACCTGGCCCGTCTGCTGACCCGCTACTACGGCGTGGCGTATGGCTATCGCAAAGGGATCGACATCGTCAGCGACATGGGCGGCGGTTTCCTGCAGAAGCTCACGGAGGGCGCCTCAATTCTGGGGCTGTTTGTCATGGGGGCGCTGGTCAACAAGTGGACGCACGTCAACATCCCGCTGGTGGTATCGCGCATTACTGACTCCACCGGCAAAACCACCGTCACTACGGTACAGTCAATCCTCGATCAGCTGATGCCAGGCATTGTGCCGCTGCTGCTGACCTTTGGCTGTATGTGGCTGTTACGCCGTAAAGTGAATGCGCTGTGGATTATCGTCGGCTTCTTTGCCATCGGTATCTTTGGTTACTGGATCGGCCTGCTCGGTCTGTAATTTCATCCTGCCGGGAGCCTCTGCTCCCGGCTTTTAAGCGTGGTGAGCTGAGCCACAACCGGCTGAGCTCACCCTGTTTGAGGTAGACGTGATGTCCTTAACTGACGCGTTGATTGCGTGTTGTATCGCCGCCCTGATGGGATTTGCCGTTTACCATGAGGCGATTCTGCCGCGTCGGCACGGACCGACCCGCTTACGGGTAACGCTGCGCAGGCAGCATAAACTTGATAGCCTGATATTCATCGGCCTGCTGCTGATTTTACTGTGGAACAATGTCAGTCATCACGGCCCACAGCTCACCACCTCACTGCTGATGGTGCTGAGTTTTATGGCGTTCTGGCTCTTCTGGCTGCGCAAACCCACGCTGCTGATGAAAAATGAGGGATTGTTTTACGCCGGTGTCTGGATCGATTACCGGCGGATTCAGGGCATGAATCTTTCTGAGGATGGCATTCTGGTGATTCAGCTGGAGCAACGCCGTCTGCTGATTGCGGTGCAGCAACTCGACGACCTGGAGCGCATCTACAATACGCTGGTCGAGGCGCGCTAGTCGCGCTGCCACATTGTCAGGGTAAAATCAGCATCGCAGCTGAACTGCTCACTCTGCTGCAGCGTTTGCCAGACGTCTTCACGCGCCCGCCAGGCAAAGGGCGTCATCTGCAGCAATGTCGTCGCCGCTGCGCCGGTTAATGCCATCGGATAACGCAGGGCATGCTGCGCTACCTGCCGGAAGCCAGGATAATCTTTCTGTTCCGGCACATGCAGCTGCACTTCGCGATAAATCAGCGCTTTGAACTGCTGCAGATGATGCGGGCCTGGAGTGACCGTCAGCACCAGACCACCCGGCTTCAGCACGCGAGCCAGTTCCGCTTCATTGCAGGGTGCGTAGATGCGTACAATCGCATCCAGGGACTGATCGGCAAAGGGTAAGCGCTGACTGGAAGCCACGCAGAAACGCACCGCAGGATAGCGCTTAGCCGCCAGCCGGATGGCCATTCTGGCAACATCCAGGCCATAAATCTCAGCGTCTCCGTTCGCCGCCTCCGCCAGTGCGGCGGTGTAGTACCCTTCACCGCAGCCGATATCCAGGATTTTACACTCTGGCAGATTCAGTACCGGCGCAAGCAGGCTGACTACCTGCTCACGCAGCGGCTGATAATAGCCTGCCTCAAGAAACTCCCGTCGTGCCTGCATCATCTCTGCACTGTCACCCGGTTCACGCGACCGTTTATGCTGAACGGGCAGCAGATTGACATACCCTTCTTTCGCCTGATCGAACTGATGGCGGTTTTCACAGCACCAGCTGCGGTCAGTGAGGGTCAGTGGAGAGTGACAAAGAGGGCAAATCAGGGACATAGGGTGCTCCGGCATCAGATAACGCGGCGCAGTGTAACCTTAACGTTTACGCATCGGAAGCATAAAGAAAGCCCCGGCTGAAGAGCCAGGGCTTTAAGATTCCATGTCAGGGTGCATTGCACCGAGGTGGAGTCGAATCAGATAGCAGTGACGTTAACAGCTGCAGGGCCTTTCTGGCCGTCCTGAATCTCGAACTCAACGCTCTGGCCTTCAGCCAGGGTTTTAAAACCGTTGCCCTGAATAGCAGAGAAGTGTACGAACACATCTTTGCTGCCGTCAGCAGGAGTAATAAAACCAAAACCTTTAGACTCGTTGAACCACTTAACCTGACCTTTAATCTTTGCCATTTTGCAAATTCCTTTAGATGTTTATTTAGCCCGAAGGCTGTCTTACAGAAAAACCAGAGACATTACTGCATGAGGCACTAATTAAGGTTCGGCAAGGAAGCGGTATTCAACGTCAACGTCTTTACTCGTACTTCTTTACTGAAGATGCCATGCATAAACAGAACTGTACCTCGTTTAACCCACGAATTGTTATCACATATCCCAAAAATAATGGCAAGCCATTTTTAAAGCCCTGGCGCGCCTGCGCACATATTTGCCAGAAGGCTCACATTGCCTGTTCCGTGGGGTTTACAACTGCGTCTGCGAATAAAGTACGCGGGCAGCCAGCGCCCTCTCCTGCCTGTGTTGCCAGGCTTAACCTGATGGATACCATAAGAAATTAATATTTCACAAATATGGCAATAGCGAAATGATTAAGCGAAACGGTAACTGTGGCAGATATCAAAGATTGGGCGTCAATCCTGTACAGCGACTTTTATTTCGTACAAATAACGCTTTTTTTGCACCAAAATCAGGAGCCAGCCATTAGCCTTGCTCCAAATAAAAGCAACGATGCGGATTTTCCTTATTAGGAATTTAACTTTCGATTTGAAAAATTGATGTCTGATAAAAAACCTCCGGCTTTTATTTATACCGGAGGCTTTAGGATTATTCCTGGCTGCAATTATTCAGACTGCGACCTTCGCCTATTCGCCAGGGGGCGAAGCGGCCGTTATGTTCGTCTGCCCGCTGTAGCGCATTCGCCAGCTCCTGGGGTGGCGCATCCAGCGACTCATCGGCCAGCTCAAACACGCCCCAGTGAATAGGCAGCGTCAATGGCCTGCCTGCCGCCTGCCATAACGCCACCGCCTGATCGGGATCCATATGCTGGCTTGCCATGAACCATTTGGGTGCATACGCGCCAATCGGCAACGCAGCCACGCTGAACGGGCCAAGCCGGGCCGGAATCTCCAGCAGGCTATCACTGTAGCCACTGTCGCCCGAAAACCAGAAACGCAGGGAGGCAGAGCGCACGACCCAGCCGCACCAGAGCGAACGGTTGCGATCGCGTGGGGTTCGCATACTCCAGTGACGGGCTGGCACCGCATCAAAACAGAGGTCGCCGAGCGTTATCTGCTGCCACCAGTCGATCTGGTGCACCTGTTTCACGCCCTTCGCTCTGCACCATTTCGCCAGTCCCAGCGGCACAATAAAGGTCGCCTGCGGAAAATGCCGGATAATCGCTTTAACCGTCAGTTTATCCAGATGATCGTAATGGTTGTGTGAAATCAGCACGACATCAAGCTGCGGCAGATCAGCGATGCTGATGGGCGCGGGCGTTTTACGCTGTGGCCCCGCAAACGCCAGCGGTGAGGCGCGTGGTGAGAGCGCCGGATCGATCAGAATATATTGTCCATTGAGCCGTAACAGGACGGCAGCATGTCCCAGCCACCAGATACGATCGTCACTGCCGCTGATATCCGCGGGCTGCCACCATTGCCTGGTGAAGGCCGCATAACCCTGCTGGGGTGGCGCAGGGAGCGCCTGTGCTTTACGCTCCCTGCGCCAGCGTTGCAGGTCACCCGGTTTTCGTTGTTCCGGTTCAGGATTACGGAATCCCTCTGGCGTGTGATGCGCTTTACTGCTGTCATACCACGGATTTTTCCAGGCCATTCCGTCTCTCTGTTGTGATTAACGTTCCGGGATTAACCGGATAAAGTCGCGCTTCTCCCGATCGTCATCGGTTTTTGTATTTTCTGCCCCAGGCTGCATCTCAATCAGGCGGCGCAGCAGCTGATTCTGCTTCTTCTGCTCTTCCAGTAAGGATTCCAGTAAGTGGATTTGCTCACCTGCGCGTACGCTGGCCCGGTTAACAAAGAACCAGACGATAAACGCCACAATCAAAATAATGACCAGCAGGCCATAGCTGACCAGGGGGCCCGGATTTGCGGCTAACTCATTCATAACTGCCTCGTAAAACTCAGTGGAAACGCCAGAACATGGCAACCGCCTATTCTACCTGTAGCCATCGCAAAAGATAATGGGGAATACAGCAATGCAGAATTTGCCGTTTCAGTTATCTCTGATCGATCCCACCAGAAAAGCGAGGCATGCTGATATCATCATAACCGGCAGCACCAGGTGGCGCGCTGAGTTATCTTTCACAAGGAGACACAATGAAACTGTTTATTCGCACAATAGGCTTGCTGGCGGTGATCTGGCTGGCAATGCTGCTTACCGGCTATGGTGTGTTAACCGGCAGTACTAAAAATGCTGCCGGACTTGGCCTGCAGTGCAGCTATCTTACCGCTCGCGGCGTGATCAGCGCGCAGTATCTGCATACCGACAGTGGCGTGGTGGGCGTGACGGATTGTCCGTTGCTGAAGAAAAGCGGAGAAGTGATCGATAACTAGTGATAAAGCGGGCCGGATGGCCCGCTTTATTCAGAATGGGTAGTCGTGATAGCCCATTTCTGCTGAAAGCGTACGCGCCGCCCGATGCAGCATTGCCACATAATCCTGGCGGGCATCTTCCGAAAAGCGAATGGTGGGAAACGAGATGCTGAGTCCCGCAATCACCACGCCAAACCGATCGAACACCGGCACGGCAAGGCAGCGTAATCCCTCTTCCTGCTCTTCATTATCTTCGCCGTAACCCTGCGCTTTGACCTGATCCAGCGTCGTAATCAGCGCTTCCGCGCTCAGCAGCGTATTGGCTGTGCTGCGTTTAAACTCCACATCCCGCAGGATTTCCTCAACATCGCTGCGATCGCGCCAGGCGAGCAGGACTTTACCAATCGCGGTGGTATGCAGCGGGTTGCGACGGCCAATGCGCGAATACATGCGCAGGTTATAGAGTGAGTCGATTTTATGGATGTAGACAATGCTGTCCTCTTCCAGCGCCCCCAGGTGGATCGTCTCTTTAGTCAGACGCGACAGCTCACGCATCTGTACATCCGCACTGCGGATCAAATCGACGTTCTGCAGCGCCTTAGCACCCAGTTCAAACAGCTTCAGCGTCAGTGAGTACTTCTCGCTCTCACCTTCCTGTGTCACATAGCCCAGCGATTTCATGGTTTGCAGGAAACGGTAGACGGTACTTTTTGACATCATCACGCGCTGCGCAAGCTCGGTTATACCGTGATCGCGCTCTTCACCCAGCGCCTGCAGAATGCCGAACACTTTAAGAACCGAAGAGACGGAATCGGGCTGTTTATCATTTTCAGCAGAGGACATCGCGCACCTTGTTAAACCTGTTTCAAAAAAAATGGAACGGACTGTCAGTATAGAGGGATGCACAGGACGGCAGCAATGTTTTAACCATTGAGTCATATTTTAAGACAGTTTTTTATCCGGCCGGACGCTGCTTTTCAGCGCTGATTTCATTAGCATGATGATATTCACCCTCTTTAGTAATTAACTTATGACACTCTCTCCTCCTCAGGATGGATTACCTCCGCGTCAGCGCTATATGGCTATCGTCACCATTGCGCTGGGCCTGACCATGGCGGTATTAGACGGCGCGATTGCTAATGTCGCGTTACCGACCATATCCCGTGAACTGAATGCCAGTCCGGCACAGTCCATCTGGATTGTGAATGCCTATCAGATTGCGATTATCGTCTCGCTGCTGTCACTTTCGTTTCTGGGCGACATGCTGGGTTATCGCCGCGTCTATCAGGCTGGCCTGGCACTGTTTATTGCGACCTCACTGTTCTGCGCCTTTTCGACCACGCTAACCATGCTGACTTTTGCCCGCGTGCTGCAGGGGTTGGGCGGCGCGGCGCTGATGAGTGTGAATACCGCGCTGATACGCATTATCTATCCGCAGCGCTATCTGGGACGCGGCATGGCGATCAACTCGCTGGTCGTGGCCGTATCAACCGCGGCTGGCCCGACGGTAGCGGCAGCAATACTCTCGGTAGCCAGCTGGAAATGGCTGTTTCTGATTAACGTCCCGCTGGGGGCCATTGCACTCTGGCTGGCGCTGCGAACCCTGCCTGATAACCCGCAGAAAGCCACAACACAGAAATTCGATGTGCCCAGCGCGATCATGAACGCCCTGTTCTTTGGCCTGATCATTTCCGCTCTGAGCGGCTTTGCCCAGGGACAGAGTCATCTGCTGGTGCTCTCCGAGGTCGTTGCGCTGCTGGTCGTGGGCTGGTTCTTTATTCGTCGTCAGCTCAATATGGCGGTGCCGCTGCTGCCGGTTGATCTGCTGCGTATCCCGATTTTCAGCCTGTCGATGGGAACGTCGGTCTGTTCGTTCTGTGCCCAGATGCTGGCGATGGTCTCACTGCCCTTCTTTCTGCAGAACGTCCTGCAGCGTAATGAGGTGGCGACCGGGTTGCTGCTGACGCCCTGGCCGCTGGCAACGATGGTATTTGCGCCGATTGCCGGCCGTCTGATTGAACGGGTGCATGCCGGGTTGTTAGGGGGGATCGGACTGGCGATGTTCGCGCTGGGACTGTTCCTGCTCGCCTGGCTGCCGGTAAATCCGGGCGATGGCGATATTATCTGGCGCATGATGCTGTGCGGTGCCGGTTTCGGGCTGTTCCAGTCACCCAACAACCACACGATTGTCACCTCCGCGCCACGTAATCGCAGTGGCGGAGCCAGCGGCATGCTGGGTACTGCGCGTCTTCTGGGGCAGAGTATGGGTGCCGCGCTGGTCGCACTGATGTTTAATCTGTTTGATGAACGTGGGACGCACGTTTCGCTGCTGCTTGCAGGGAGCTTTGCCGCCGTGGCGGCGCTGGTGAGCGTGTCGCGCATGACGCAGACCCGCACGTAATTCCATAAACAGAAAAGGCGACCCGCGGGTCGCCTTGTTTACTCTGCTTAGCGCTACTTCAGATACTGACCGCTGCGCAGGGCTTCAATACGCTTGTCTAACGGCGGGTGCGACATGAACAGCTCGCTGAACGATTTGCCCTTACCGTTGATACAGAACGCCATCATGCTGCTCGGCTCCTGCGGTTCGTAGCTGGTTTTCAGACGCTGTAACGCCGCAATCATCTTCTCACGACCGACCAGCTTCGCTGAACCGGCATCGGCGTGGAACTCACGATGACGGGAGAACCACATGGTGATGATGCTGGCGAGAATACCAAACACCAGTTCCAGCACCATCGACACCGCAAAGTAGACCAGCGGATTGCCGTTGCTGCTCTCCTCACCATCACGGTTGCCGGACATAAAGCCCGCCGCAATCTGCGCCAGAATACGTGAAACGAAAATCACGAAGGTGTTCACCACACCCTGGATCAGCGTCATGGTGATCATGTCACCGTTAGCGATGTGCGACACTTCGTGAGCCAGCACCGCTTCCGCCTCATCACGGCTCATGTTCTGCAGCAGACCGGTTGAGACAGCCACCAGTGAGGCGTTACGACGCGCACCGGTCGCAAAGGCGTTGATATCTGGTGCGTGATAGATCGCAACCTGTGGCATCGCAATGCCCGCCTGCTGGGCCTGACGGCCAATGGTATCCACCAGCCAGCGCTCGGTTTCGTTGCGTGGCTGTTCAATCACTTCACCGCCAACCGATCGCAGCGCCATCCACTTCGACATCAGCAGTGAAACAAACGCACCGCCGAAGCCAAACAGACCTGCCATGATCATCAGGCCCTGAACACTGCTTGACTGGATCCCTGTCAGGCTGAGAATCAGCCCGAATACCAACATCACAGCCAGGTTGGTCATCAGGAAAAGAGCAATACGCATCATTTTTGTTAATCTTCCTCAGTAGTTCACGCGCCTATACGCGGATACATATCCTATGAGCATTGTGCGGCTTTTCAAGCGACCTTAACGTTTAAGTGCCTAAAAAGACATAACTTTACATTCTGACACGTCTGCCGGGCGGCACGGCCTGCAGACGGGTTCACCATCGCTAATCATTGGTTACCGGAAACTTTTCCGGGGGCAAAAAAAAGCACCGCAAAGCGGTGCTTTTTCTGACAACAGCGGATTATTTCGCTGCTGGCGCGTCTGGCTGGGATTTCTCCAGTTGCGCAAGATCGTTAGCGATCTTCACCGTCTCATCGAGATACGGATCCGGCTCTTTATAATCTTTCGGCAACTCATCCAGGTTCTTCAGCGGTTTTTTGCCTTCGGCCTGATAGCGCGCATTGATTCGCTCCAGACGTGACGCATCATCTTCGTGGTTCTCTTTCTCGCGCTGCGCAAGATTGAGTGACACGATGTTGCGCTTATCTTTCAGGGCATTGTAACGGGCAATGTCCTTCATGATGTACTGGAACTCGCGATCCTGAGCGATACGGTCAGCATGCTGCTTCGTCAGCTGCGCGACCAGCGGTTTAACATCACCGGTTTTGGTATAGGTGGCCGCTTTGATGCTGTCCCATGGCAGGGCGTTATCTTCAAATTTCTCACCGGTTTCAGCCGCTTCAACGCCGGTTGGCATCAGCAGGTCCGGCGTGACGCCTTTACGCTGTGTGCTGCCGCCGTTAATGCGATAGAACTTCTGGATGGTGTAAGAAACGGAGCCTAACGCTGGCCACTCCGGACGCAGCATCTGATCGTAGATGCGGTTCAGCGAGCGATACTGCTGAACGGTGCCTTTACCAAAGGTTGGCTCGCCGACAATCACTGCACGACCGTAATCCTGCATCGCGGCAGCAAAGATCTCAGAAGCAGAGGCGCTGAAGCGATCGACCAGCACCACCAGCGGACCTTTGTAGTAGACCACGCCGTCGTTATCGCTGTCTTCACGCACCCGACCATTATTGTCGCGAACCTGCACCACCGGACCACTCGGAATAAACAGGCCGGAAAGCGAGACCGCTTCGGTCAGCGCACCGCCGCCGTTGGTGCGCAGATCGATCACCACGCTATCGACGTTCTGTTTCTGCAGTTTCTGCAGCTGGACTTTCACGTCGTCGGTGAGACCGACATAGAAGCCAGGAATATCGAGCACGCCCACTTTCTGCTTGCCGACATTTTTGATAGTCAGTTTAACCGCGCGATCTTCCAGACGGATTTTCTCACGCGTCAGCGTCACGGTACGGGTTTTGGTGCCCTTACCGGCAGGCAGAATTTCCAGGCGCACTTTGCTGCCCTTGGGTCCTTTGATTTTTGCCACGACATCATCCAGACGCCAGCCGATCACATCTTCCATCGGCTTGCCTGGCTGACCGACACCCACGATGCGATCGCCCACGGTGATGGCTTTGCTTTTCGCTGCCGGACCGCCTGCGACCATCGAGTTGATCACGGTGTAGTCGTCATCCATCTGCAGGACTGCACCGATGCCTTCCAGTGACAGGCTCATCTCGGTATTGAACTGCTCGGTGTTACGCGGCGACAGATAGCTGGTATGCGGATCGATTTCGCGGGCAAAGGCGTTCATCACCAGCTGGAAAACGTCTTCGCCGTTGCTCTGGGCCAGACGACGGATCGCGAAGTTATAACGCTTGGTCAGAACGTCGCGGATCTCGTTATCGTCTTTGCCTGCCAGCTTCAGACTCAGCTGGTCATATTTGACCTTGGCATCCCAGAGCGCGTTCAGCTCAGCCTGATCTTTCGGCCAGGGCGCTTTGGCGCGGTCAATGTCGATGGTGTCATTGCCGCTGAAATTCATCGGACGCGCCAGCACCGTCAGCGCATACTGATAGCGCTCAAAACGGCGTTTCTGCGCCAGATTATAAATATCGTAAAAGAGATCCAGCTTGCCACTGCGCAGCTCATCGCCGACGGTGGTTTTTTTGCTGGCAAACTGCGCCACATCTGACGCCAGCAGCACATTGTGGCTGTAGTCGAGCATGTTCAGGTAGCGATCAAAAATTTTCGCGGAAAAGTTCTGATCCAGATCGAACTGGCGGTAGTGGGAACGGGTAAAGCGCGACGTGACGCGCTCACTGACCGTCGGATCCTGCGGGTCTTCGTGAAGCTGGGGAATCTGATCGGCGCGGGTAATATTCTCTGCGCCGAAGGTTGGGCCTGCTAAGAGCAGGCCCGCAATAAGTCCAACTTTAAAAAGGGTGTTCATGCCGGGGTTAGCCTCCGTTTCAGAACTGCAAGTGTTCTGCGCGCACAATCATTGCCATGCCGGAAGCGAGCTGGACCCGAACGCCGTCTTTAGAGACTTCAAGAACGGTAGCGTCCATCGCACTTTTGCCTGCTTTAACTTTAATACTCTGGCCGGGTTGCAAAGTTGAGGTATCAGTGATGGGTCGGGCTTCCTGCTCCGGACGTGGGGCTGGCTTGCGATGCTGTGAGGCGGTCGCACGCGGAGCAGTCGTCTGCGGACGGGGTTTACGCGCAGCATCGCCTTCTGCAGGCTTACGTGGCGCGGGCTTGCGTGGACGACGCGGTGCGGCGCCCTCTTCGCTTTCGCCTGCTTCACGGCGTGCAGCACGCTGCTGGTCACGCTGCGCCTGAACGCGCGCTTTGGCTTCTTCCAGCTGCTTGCGGGCATGCTCAACGTGCTGCTCATCCAGCACGCCACAGGCGTTGCCGTCGAGATCGACACGAATCGCACCGGCTTTGATGCCGTACAGATAACGCCAGCTTGACGTATAAAGACGCAGCGCGGAACGCAGCTGTGTTTTGCTCAGACCCATTTCGCCCTGAACACGCTCGACCAGATCCTGAAAGATACCGATTTTGAGCGGACGCGCTTCACCTTCAGCGCTAAAGCAGTGCGGAAAGCGCTCCGCCAGAAAAGTGATGACTTCTTTACTGCTATTCAACTTAGGTTGATTTTCCATGAAATTTCCTGATTACAACGGGTTTGCCGACCAGCGCAGGCATGAACAGGCGACATTATAATGACAACATCGCTAAATGCCATGTGATCCAGTCGATTAGCTGCGCGTCAGCTGCAGATATTTTTCTAAGTCGCTGTTCGCAAGCACTTCACAAAGCCCATCAGTCAGTGTGACCAGCCCCGATTCGTCGTCGCTGTCAAAGCGATTGTACTCAACGCTGTCGATGTCCAGCACTCCAACCACAGTGCCATTCACTTTCAGAGGAATCACAATCTCAGCATTACTGGCAACGTCACAGGCGATGTGGCCCGGGAAAGCATGCACATCATCTACGCGTTGCACTTTTTCTTCTGCCAGCGCCGTGCCACACACACCTTTACCGACCGGAATACGCACACAGGCGATTTTCCCCTGGAACGGGCCAAGCACCAGCGTATCGGCTTCCGTCAGCAGGTAGAAACCTGCCCAGTTCACGCCATCGAGACGTTCGTACAGCAGCGCGCTAAAGTTTCCCATCGCGGCGAGGAACGCCGTTTCTCCCGCCAGCAAGGCGCGCATATCGCGATTCAAATCGGCGTAAAAGGCAGTTTTGTTCATTATTCAACCGTTACCAATGACATCTGAACGGGTAATAGAGACCGTTCGTTAAAAATAAGTTTTAAATATCCAGAGCCACAAGGTGAATCATAGCGTTAGTTGCTATACCCTTAGCATTCTGTGGATCGAAGCGTGATGCCCGAGACAGGCACACAGACAATGTCTTAATGACCGATATCTGTTCCCTCTGAAGAGCGAAAATTGCATCACCCTATGAAAATTCACGCTATCAGCCAGACATTGCCTCACGCACGTTATCAGCGTTGCCCGCAATGCGATACCCTTTTTTCCTTACCGGATGTGAAAACGCATCAGTCGGCACACTGCCCGCGCTGCAACGCTGAGATTCTCAGTGGACGCGACTGGCCAATGACCCGACTGATGGCCATGGCCGCCACCATGATCGTGTTAATGCCCTTCGCCTTTTCCATGCCGCTGGTGGATATCCGGCTGCTGGGTATGCGCATCAATGCCAGCGTACTGGAAGGGGTGATTCAGATGACCCAGCAGGGTGATGTGCTGACCGCTTCGATGGTGGCGTTCTGCACTATTGGCGCGCCGGTTACACTGGTCGCCGGCATCTGTTATCTCGGTATCGGTCATCGCCTGGGCATGAACCTGCGGCCCGTATTGATCATGCTGGAGAAGCTCAAAGAGTGGGTGATGCTCGACATCTATCTGATCGGCATCGCCGTGGCATCCATCAAAGTGCAGGACTATGCTTCGCTGGAGATTGGCTATGGGCTGGCGGCTTACATTGCCCTGACGGTGCTGAGCGTGCTGACCATGATCCATCTGAATATGGAGCAGCTGTGGGAGCATTTCTATCCGCAAAGCCCCGGCAATATGGCCCGTGACGACATGCAGGTCTGCCTCAACTGTCATAACACCGGCATACCTGACGAACGGGGGCGCTGCCCGCGCTGCCACACGCCGCTCGACTTCCGACGCCGCCACAGCCTGCAGAAATCCTGGGCCGCGCTGATCGCGTCGATCGTACTGCTGATACCCGCGAACCTGATGCCCATTTCCGTGGTTTACCTCAACGGTTCACGGCGCGAGGACACCATCTTCTCCGGCATCCTGGGGCTGGGTGAAGGCAACATTCCGGTGGCAGCGATTGTGTTTATCGCCAGTATTCTGGTGCCCTTTACCAAAGTACTGGTCATGCTGACCCTGCTGCTCAGCATTCATTTCCGCTGTGAACAGGGACTGAGAACCCGCATCCGGTTGCTGAGGTTTGTGACCTGGGTTGGCCGCTGGTCCATGCTCGATCTGTTTGTCATTTCATTAACCATGTCGCTGGTCAACCGTGATCAGCTGCTGGCTTTTACCATGGGACCGGCTGCGCTATTTTTTGGCGCGGCCGTCATCCTGACCATTATGTCTGTTGAGTGGCTGGACAGCCGCCTGCTCTGGGATGCACATGCAACAGGAAACGCCGACTACACCGACTAACGCAACGCTGCGTAATAAGCGAAAAATTTCGCCCTTCTGGCTGCTGCCGGTCATTGCGATGCTGATCGCCTGCTGGCTGCTCTGGACCAATTATCAGGAGCGCGGCACCACTATCACCATCAATTTCCAGACGGCGGATGGTATCGTGCCGGGTCGTACCCCGATCCGTTATCAGGGCGTGGAAGTAGGCACCGTGCAGGGTATTAATCTCAGCGACGATTATCGCAGCATCCAGATTAAAGCCAGCATCAAGAGCGACATGCGCGACGCGCTGCGTGAAGATACCCAGTTCTGGCTGGTGACGCCCAAAGCTTCACTGGCGGGCGTCTCGGGTCTGGATGCGCTGGTCGGTGGTAACTACATCGGGATGATGCCAGGTAAAGGTAAACCCAGCGAGGCGTTTACCGCGCTGGATACGCAACCGAAATATCGGGTCAATACTGGCGAGCTGATGATCCATCTGCATGCGCCCGATCTCGGCTCACTCAACACTGGCTCGCTGGTCTACTACCGCAAAATTCCGGTTGGCCGGGTCTATGACTACAGCATTGATAATAAAGCCGATGGCGTGGCAATTGATGTGCTGATTGACCGTCGCTTTATCAATCTGGTGAAGACCAACAGCCGCTTCTGGAACGTGTCGGGCGTCAATGCCGACGTCAGCCTGAGCGGGGCTAAAGTCCAGCTGGAAAGTCTGGCGGCGCTGGTTAATGGCGCGATTGCGTTTGACTCACCGCAGGGGGCGGAAACCGCCAAAGCGGAGCAGAACTACCGGCTCTATCCCGATCTGGCGCACAGCCAGCGCGGCGTACAGATCACGCTTGACCTGCCCAACGGTAAAAATCTCAAGGCCGGCAGCACGCCGCTGATGTACCAGGGCCTGGAGGTCGGTACGCTGACCAAACTGAACCTGCTGGATGGCGGCAAGGTGACCGGCGAGCTGACGATTGATCCTTCTGTGGTCGGCCTGATGCGCAGCGGCACCCGCATCGAGATGCACAGCCCGAAAATCAGCCTGACCGATACCAGCCTCAGCGCACTGCTGACCGGTAATACGCTGGAACTGGTGCCGGGTGAAGGCGAACCGCAGCAGCACTACACCGTGCTGGCGTCCAATGAGACCCTGCTGCAGAAACCCAACGTGCTGACGGTAAAACTCAGCGCACCTGAGAGCTACGGCATCGATCAGGGCCAGCCGCTGATGCTGCACGGCATGCAGATTGGTCAGGTGATGTCGCGTTCGCTGGATGAAAATGGCGTCAATTTCGTCGTCGCGGTCAATCCTGAAAACCGTAATCTGGTGCATGGCGACAGCAAATTTATCGTCAACAGTCGCCTCGATGTGAAGTTCGGCCTTGATGGCATGCAGGTGTTAGGTGCCAGTGCCCGCGAGTGGGTGGATGGCGGTATCCGGCTGGAGCCGGGTAAAAAAGGCGAGCCGAAAACGGCCTATCCGCTGTTTGCCGATGCTGAAAAAGCGGACGAAGGCATTACCGGCGATGGCCCGTCCACGACGCTGATGCTGACCGCCAGCAGCCTGCCTGACGTACAGGCCGGTTCGGTCGTGCTTTACCGTAAATTCCAGGTGGGTGAGATTGTCAAAGTGACGCCGCGCGCTGACGCCTTTGATATCGCGGTGCACATTCAGCCGGAGTATCGCAAGCTGCTGACCAGCGAAAGCGTGTTCTGGGCTGAGGGTGGCGCACGCGTCAGCCTGAACGGCAGCGGCCTGACGGTGCAGGCCTCGCCGCTTAACCGTGCGCTAAAAGGCGCAATCAGTTTCGACAATATGAGTGGTGCGCAGTCGGTCAAAGGGGCTAAACGCATGCTCTACTCCTCTGAAACCGCCGCCCGCGCGGTGGGCAGTCAGATTACGCTGCACACCTATGACGCCAGCAAACTCTCTGCCGGAATGCCGATTCGTTATCTCGGTATCAACGTTGGTCAGGTGGAATCTCTGTCGTTAAGCAAAGATAACAATCAGGTCGTGGCGAAAGCCGTACTTTACCCTGAGTATGTGAATGACTTTGCCCGCCTCGGCAGCCGTTTCTCAGTGGTTTCACCGGAGATTTCCGCTACCGGCGTGAATCATCTGGAGACCCTGTTGCAGCCATACGTCAACGTTGATCCGGGCAAAGGCAGTGCCGCACGCACCTTTGAATTGCAGGAGAGCACCATTACCGATTCGCGCTACCTGAATGGCCTGAACATTTATGTTGATGCCACCGAGGCGGGTTCCCTGTCGCTGGGTACGCCGGTGCTGTTCCGGGGTGTGGAAGTGGGTACCGTCACCGGCACGTCACTGGGGAACATGGCGGACCGCGTGCAGATCGCCCTGCGCATCAGTAAGAAGTATCAGCATCTGGTGCGGAACAATTCGGTGTTCTGGCTGGCGTCCGGCTACAACCTCGACTTCGGTCTGGTAGGCGGCGTGGTGAAAACCGGGACCTTCCAGCAGTTTATTCGCGGTGGCATTCAGTTTGCGACGCCACCGACGGTGCCGCTGGCACCGCAGGCCAACCCCGATAAACACTTCCTGCTGCAGGATGAAGCACCGAAAGAGTGGCGCAACTGGGGAACGGCGATTCCGTCTCCGCAGTAAAGGCTAACTCAACCGGGCAGACTGTTCTGCCCGGTTGAGCGTTTAAATCAGCAGTGGCTCAGGGAGCATACGCCTTCCGCAAAGACGCAAAAGACGCCCTCTAAGGCTAGGCTCAGCGCGGGCGATTACGTACCTCATCCCTGAGGTGCGCCCGTAGCCGGGCCAACGCTTCGCGTTGTTCAAAAACGCTCCCGGCGTTTTTGTCCCTGGACCGCGATGCTTTGCTCCAGGCGTGTGCTCCCATCGCTTTGCGTTTTGAGCCGTCGGAAAAAGCGGATTCCGAGCGGCCAATATGAGCCTTCACGTTATTCACACCCTCAAACGGGCAGCCTGGCTGCCCGTTTTCATTCCTCATGGTACACTGCCGCCTTTGCCTTAACTGGAATGTGCCCGTGTCAGATGCGTCTTCGTTTTTCCCCGCCGATTTTCTCTCATTAATGCGTCAGAGCCTGCCCGATGAGGCGAGCTTCGCGCAGTTCATCGCTTACAGTCAGCAGCCCCTGCGCCGCAGTATTCGCGTCAATACCCTGAAGATCAGCGTGGCCGATTTTCTGAGCCAGACGGCGGGTTATGACTGGCAGCTGACGCCGGTGCCGTGGTGCGAAGAGGGATTCTGGATCAGCCGGGAAGATGAGAGCCTGCCGCTGGGCAGCGTGGCTGAACATCTCAGCGGCCTGTTTTACATCCAGGAAGCCAGCTCCATGCTACCGGTAACCGCCCTGTTTGACGCCCAGCCAGAGGTCAGCGCCGTGATGGATATGGCAGCGGCACCGGGTTCTAAAACCACCCAGATTGCGGCCCGGATGGGCAATCAGGGCGTTATCCTCGCAAATGAGTTCTCCTCCAGCCGGGTAAAAGTGCTGCACGCTAATATCAGCCGCTGCGGCGTCAGCAACAGTGCCCTGACGCACTTTGACGCGCGGGTCTTCGGGCCAGCGCTGCCGGAACAGTTCGACGCCATCCTGCTGGACGCGCCCTGCTCCGGCGAAGGAGTGATTCGCAAAGATGCAGATGCGCTGAAAAACTGGTCGCTGGCGAGCACCGAAGAGATCGCCGCGACCCAGCGCGATCTGCTCGACAGTGCCTTTCACGCACTCAAACCCGGTGGCACGCTGGTTTATTCAACCTGCACACTGAATCAGATTGAGAATCAGCAGGTGATTGACTGGCTGCTGCAGCGCTATCCGGATGCGGTTGAGGTCGTGCCGCTCGACGGGCTGTTTGAGGGTGCCGATCGGGCCGCGACACCCGAGGGCTATCTGCATGTCTTTCCGCAGATGTTCGACAGCGAAGGCTTTTTCGTGGCGCGTCTGCGTAAAACCGCATCAGTCGAGCCACTGCCTGTGCCGGGCTACAAAGTCGGCAAGCTGCCCTTCTCCCATCTCAGCCGTAAGCTGGAAAGTGAGATCGTACAGGCTGCCGCTGCTGTCTCTGTCAAATGGGATGACGCACTGGAACTCTGGCAGCGAGATAAAGAGATCTGGCTGTTCCCTAAGGCCGTTACCCCGCTGCTGGGCAAAGTGCGCTTCTCGCGCATTGGCCTGAAGCTGGCAGAAACCTTTGCTAAAGGCTATCGCTGGCAACATGAAGCGGTGATAGCACTGGCGCAACCTGATGCGACGCAGACCTTTGAGCTTACGGCGGCAGAAGCAGAAGAGTGGTATCGCGGCCGCGATATCTATCCGGAAACGGCACCGGCTAACAATGAGATGATTGTGACCTATCAGCAGCAGCCGCTGGGGCTGGCGAAGAAAGTCGGCAATCGCATCAAGAACAGCTATCCACGCGAACTGGTGCGTGACGGCCGCCTGTTCCGCTGAGTCACTTTAGTTGCAGCATCGTCAGATGATTGCCAAACACTGCGCCGGTATCGATGTAATGCAGATTGGCAATCGTCAGCGGCTGTTTCAGCGGAGTATGACCGAAGTAAAAGGCATCTGCGCCACGGATGCCCGCCTGCTCACCTGACTCCAACTCCTCCAGTCGCTGACGGCTCCAGACTATCTTTTGCCAGTCGAGTGGCTTATTCAGCGCGTATTCCCGTGCCGGATAGTCCGCATGAGCAATCACAACAGTGCGCTCACCCAATTGCAGATGCAGTATCAGCGGCAGTTCACGGCAGCGCCGCAACGCGTGGCGGGCCGCGATTAACGCTGCGCCCCGCAGCCGAAAGAACCAGTCGCCCCCGTTCATTTGCCAGAGCGCCATGTCCTGCCCCTGTAACGCCGACAGCGCCATCTCTTCATGATTGCCGCGCACGCAGCGAAACCAGGGCTCCTGCAGCAACGCCAGACAGCCCAGACTGTCTGGCCCGCGATCGATGATGTCACCAACCGAAATCAGTAAATCCTGCTGCGGGTCAAACTGATGTTGCTGCAACAGCGCATCAAGTTCGCGGCGGCAGCCATGCAGATCGCCAGTGACCCAAATCCGTCGCCATGCTGCGCCATTCAGGAATTCATAATACATCGGTGCATGCGCCTCTCTGTGCTGAAAGTACCCTAAGAGTATAAGAGCTGACGGTGAACAGGAGTGAGGAGAGAGAAAGCAGGGTGTGAAAGAGAAGGCGTCACGCTGTCGGGAATGAAAAATTCGCCGGGCCTGAAAAGTGCGTCCCTCCCGGCGCTTATCTCCGGCACTCAGTTAAGGTGGTAGCTCTGTCAGGGACGAAATTCATCATAACGACATCGGGCCGCGCAGGCTATTCTGCCTCTGACGTATTCGTCGTCATTTGAGATCGGCTGCGCATTTTAGCTGGATATTTCTGTAGCTTCTCTGCCGGACGCACCGGACGGCGCACCAGTTCACCACCGCAGTTGGGACAAACATGCGCGAAATGCTCATCGCAGTCAGCGCAGAAAGTACATTCAAACGAGCAGATGCGTGCCGCCAGAGAGGATGGCGGCAGATCGACGTCGCAGCGTTCACAATTAGGGCGCAGTTCCAGCATGGTGTGACTCCTGAAGAAACGGGTTACCCAGCATCGCCGCTGCTGGCCCGGATGTCGAGCCAGCGACCGGACAGAAGTGAGCCAGATCCGGACATCATGCATTTAACCCCGCAGAGAGGGGCGAACAACGTGATGCCCTGTCGCGGCTATTAATGACGCTGATCTTCCCGAACATCACCGGGATGATCATCGGGCAATACCTCTTCATCAGCCGTTTCAGCATCCTCATCGCTCTCCACTTCCGGCTCCTGACCGCCCATTGACGCCTGAATCACCTCCTCTTCCAGCGTCGGGATCAGCGCAGCACCCAGTGGTGAGGTCGCCAGACTGTCAGGCATGACCACGTGCGGCAGCGGCACTTCGGTTGTGGGAAGCGGACCTGGCGCACGGACAAAACTGAGTCCGCCAATCACCAGCGCACAGAGCGCAAAGAAGAGATAAAGCATATTGCTGCCCAGCGGCTGCATCAGCGCACCCACCACCAGCGGGCCGATACTGGCACCAATACCAAATGCCATCAGCAGACAGGCGGTTAACGACACGCGGCGCTCGGCGGCAACCTGATCGTTGGCAAGCGCCACCTGCAACGGATAGAGCGCGAACTGCATCATGCTGGCGGCAAAGGCGATGCCGATCATCCAGTCAAACGTCAGATGCGGCAGCAGGATCAGCGGGACGCAGATGACGGCAAACAGCATGGCAATGATAAATAACAGCCGCTGACGATCGTAGCGGTCAGAAAGCCAGCTCAGCGGAAACTGCGACACCAGCCCGGCAAAGATCGTAAGACTCATAAAATAGCCGGTCTGGCTGGTGGTGAAGCCTTTGCTGCTGCCATAAACCGGTGCCAGACCGTAGAAGGCACCAATGACCATGCCGGTTACCAGCGTGGTGCCGAGCAGTTTGGGGATGGTGCGGATAAAATAGCCCAGTTCCATCGGCGCGGGTGTCATCGGCCTGACATGGGTGCGGGTGGTCAGCGCTATCGGCACCAGACAGAGCGCGAAGCAGAGTGCGACAATCAGCAGCGTGCTGACACCAAATCCGGTCTGCAGGCTCAGTATCACCTGTCCGCCACTGAGTCCAAGGTAGGTCGCGACCATATATAAGCCGAAAATCATGCCACGCTGGGACGATTCCGCCTGATCGTTGAGCCAGCTCTCCAGCACCATGTACTGGCACATCATGCAGAGTCCGATAATCAGACGCAGAAAGACCCACAGCGGAATAAAGTCAGTCAGGCCGTGACCCACCACGGAGGCGGTAATAATTCCGGCGCAGGCCACATAGGCGCGGATATGGCCGACGCGGGCAATCAGGTTGTGCCCTACCTTGCCGCCAATCACCAGCCCGATATAGTTTGCCGCGATAATCGCACCAATCAGCGCACCGTTAACCTGCTCACTGGCCAGCCGTAATGAGACATAGGTGGTCAGCAGACCGGAACCGAGCAGCATCAACAGCGTGGTGGTGTAGAGCGGCAGAAACGTACTGAATATTTTTCCCATATGACTCCCTGTCTATACCCTTCAGGCATCAGGCCAGCAAAGCCCTAAAGATAGACGATATCGGCAGGCGACGGCGTTTAACAACTCGTCGATGGCAAAAAAAAGCCCGCCAGCACACTGCTGACGGGCCCTGGTTTACACGCTCGGGAAGCTGATATTGCTGCCCGGGGCTTCACGGTTGAGATGGATGAAGTTCAGGTGTCGCTCATACTGATCCAGTATGTCGATGATCACCTGCTCTTTGCTGTAATCCATCAGGTCGTTACCCTGGCTGCCCTCCATCAGGAAGGTTTCCAGTCGATAGTAGGTCGACTTACCGCTGCGGGCGCGATAGGTAAACCCCGGAATCGAATATTGCTGCGGCCAGACCTGATAAATGAAGTCCTGCTCGTCGCCCAGATGGACGCGCAAATCCAGATAGCCAATCGGGTTCGCCTCATCTGCTTCGACACTTTCCAGCGTGACGCGGGCATCACGCAGTTCCAGCTCTTTCGCCACTTCCTGCATCGCCGGGAAAATGGTCTTTTCCATCATCTGCTGGGTGTAACGCGAGCCTGGGTAGTTCATCAGGCGTGACAGACGCTTCTTCCAGGTCAGACGGTCGGTCGCATGCGCCAGATAGGGCGCGGTGTCGCGCGTCGCGCTGGCCCGGCGGTGATCCTCAATCTTCAGCGATTTAAACAGACCCGCCATCACAAAGAAGATCACAAAGCTGAACGGCAGTCCCATGATCACCGTGGTGTTCTGCAGGGCAGTAATCCCGTTAGTCATCAGCATGCTGAGCGTCAGCACCCCAATCGCTACGGACCAGAAGATGCGCAGCCAGTTCGGCGCATCGCTGTTAATGTCTTTCAGCCGCGAGGTGAAGTTACCCAGCACCAGCGAACCGGAATCCGCCGAGGTAACGTAGAACAGCATGCCGGTGATGGTGGCAACCGATGCGCTGAGCTTAAACGCCGGATACTGCGCCAGCAGACTGTAGAAGCCGCGCTCCGCATGGTTCATCACTTCCTGCGCAAATTCCGTATTGCCGTGAATAATCTGGTACAGCGCCGCGTTACCGAACACGGACAGCCACAGCAGCGTAAAGGTAAACGGAATAATCAGCGTGCCCAGTACGAACTCACGGATGGTACGACCGCGTGAGATACGCGCCAGGAACAGGCCGACAAACGGTGACCAGGCCACCCACCACGCCCAGAAGAAGAGCGTCCAGCTGTTCATCCATTGAGTCGGACGATCAAAGGCAAACGTATTGAGCGTCATGCCCATGAAGCGGTTGATGTAATCGCCGACGTTAAGCACCAGCGCATTCAGCAGGAACTCGGTGTTGCCGAAGAACAGCACAAACAGAATCAGTCCCAGCGCCATGATCACATTGAGTTCGGAGAGGAAACGAATCCCTTTATCAACGCCCGACGTTACAGAGATGGTGGCGATCACCACGGAGAGGACAATCAGCGCAGTCTGCGCGGTCAGGCCTTCCGGGATATCAAACAGCACTTTCAGGCCGTAGTTCAGCTGCACGACCCCAATGCCGAGCGTAGTGGCGATACCAAAGATGGTGCCGACCACGGCTGCGATATCTACCGTGTGACCAATCGGGCCATAGATGCGTTTACCGAAGATGGGATAGAGCGCCGAACGAATAGTCAGCGGCAGGTTATAGCGGTAGCTGAAGTAGCCCAGCGCGATGCCCATCAGTGCATACATCGACCAGCCAGTCAGTCCGTAGTGGAACAGCGTCCAGACCATCGCCTGGCGGGCGGCTTCCAGCGTCTGCCCTGCTCCTTCCGGCGGCTGCATATATTGCGTCACCGGTTCGGCGACCGAGAAGAACATCAGGTCGATGCCAATCCCGGCAGCAAACAGCATGGCGGACCAACTGAGCACGCTGAATTCGGGTTTGGAGTGCTCCGGCCCGAGCTTAATAGAGCCAAAGCGTGAGCAGGCCATATAGAGCACAAAGACAATATAGAGCGTGGCAGCCAGCATGTAGTACCAGCCGAAGGTGGCGGAAACCCAGTTGACCGCCTTGAGGATCCAGCTCGCGGCCAGTTCACTGTAGAGAATCGTCACAAGTGAAAACGTCAGAATCAATCCGGCAGAGGTATAAAATACAACGGGATTGAGTCTGTCTTTTTCACCGGCAGGTGGATTATTCATCGATTACCTCTGGTTAATGTCCTGAAAATACGCAATGGATACGTCTTGCCGCCCACGGTGTTCAGGCCGTGCGGCTCTGTTTCGTTCTGTCACTTCCTGTTAATCGCTATGACAATCCAGCCTATTTTAGCACTCATTGCCGTTTCGCTTACGCTACATTTAAAAAACAGCATCCTAACAAATTTTCTTTTTATATTGAACGTGCAATCAAAAAAAGATTTAATAGGGGCTCGATTTGAGGGTGGAGCTGGAGCTATGCCAAAGGTAGGGATGCAGCCGATACGACGTCGGCAACTGATTGATGCGACCCTGAGCACGATTAATGAGATGGGGATTAATGATGCCACGATTGCCCAGATTGCCCGACGGGCCGGGGTCTCAACCGGCATCATCAGTCACTACTTCAGGGACAAGAACGGTTTGCTGGAAGCTACGATGCGTGATGTGACGCGTCAGCTGCGCGAAGCGGTATTGACGCGGCTGAAACCGCTGGCCGATGCTTCCGCAGAACAGCGGCTGTGTGCCATTGTCGACGGGAATTTCGATGAAACCCAGGTGCACACCGCAGTGATGAAAGCCTGGCTCGACTTCTGGTCGAGCAGCATGCATCAGCCCCAGCTCAACAGACTTGAGCGGGTCAGCAGCCGTCGGCTCTACTCAACACTGGTGGTCGAATTCCGGCGTGAACTGCCACTGGAAAAAGCACGCCTGGCCGCACACGGTCTGGCGGCCCTGATCGACGGTCTGTGGCTGCGCGCCGCGCTGAGCGGTAAGCCATTCGATCCCGCTATCGCCCTCACACTGACCACCCAATTCATCCGTCAGCAACTGGCTGGCGAGCACGAATAACGGAAGGAGAAAACATGTCCCGATTCACCGAGCAGAAACTCTACATCGATGGCGCTTATGTTGCCGCAGCGTCTGGCGAAACGTTCCAGACGATTAATCCGGTCAACGGCGAAGTGCTGGCAGAGGTTCATGCCGCCGGCCAGGACGATGTCAATCGCGCCGTTGCTGCCGCCAGAAAAGGCCAGAAGGTCTGGGCCGCCATGACCGCCATGGAGCGTTCACGCATCCTGCGTCGCGCCGTCGATATTCTGCGTGAGCGTAATGATGAGCTGGCAGAGCTGGAAATGCTCGACACCGGTAAGCCTTACAGCGAAACCTCAGCGGTCGATATCGTCACCGGTGCCGACGTGCTGGAGTACTACGCGGGTCTGGTTCCGGCGCTGGAAGGTCAGCAGATCCCCCTGCGTGAAACCTCCTTTATTTATACCCGCCGCGAACCGCTGGGAGTGGTCGCCGGTATCGGTGCCTGGAACTACCCGATTCAGATCGCCCTGTGGAAATCCGCACCTGCACTGGCAGCGGGTAACGCGATGATTTTCAAACCCAGCGAAATGACCCCGCTTACCGCCCTGAAGCTGGCTGAAATCTACACCGAGGCGGGCCTGCCGGATGGCGTGTTTAACGTGCTGCCGGGCATCGGTTCGGTGACCGGTCAGCTGCTCACTGAGCATCCTGGCATTGATAAAGTCTCCTTCACCGGCGGCGTTGTCAGCGGCAAAAAAGTGATGGCCAATGCAGCGGGTTCAACGCTGAAAGAGGTCACCATGGAACTGGGCGGTAAATCACCGCTGATCATCTTTGATGATGCCGATCTCGATCTGGCCGCAGATATCGCCATGATGGCGAACTTCTACAGCTCCGGTCAGGTCTGCACCAATGGCACCCGCGTCTTTATTCCTGCAAAACTGCAGGCGGCGTTCGAGGCGAAAATCAGCGAACGCGTTGCCCGTATCAAAGCAGGCGATCTGCGTGACCCGGCCACCAACTTTGGCCCGCTGGTCAGCTTCAGCCATCGCGACAACGTGATGCGTTACATCGAGTCCGGCATTGCTGAAGGCGCACGCGTGCTGTGCGGCGGTAAACGTCTGACCGGTGGCGATTTCGACCAGGGTGCCTGGGTGGCACCAACCGTGTTCACCGACTGCCGGGATGAGATGAAGATTGTCCGTGAAGAGATCTTCGGGCCGGTGATGTCGATCCTGAGCTACGAAACCGAAGAAGAAGTGATCCGCCGCGCCAACGACACCGAATTCGGTCTGGCCGCAGGACTGGTGACGCAGGATCTGAATAAAGCACACCGTGTGATTCATCAGATCGAAGCCGGTATCTGCTGGATCAACACCTGGGGCGAGTCCGCCGCAGAGATGCCGGTGGGCGGCTACAAGCACTCCGGCATTGGCCGCGAGAATGGCCTGATGACGCTGCAGAGCTACACCCAGGTGAAGTCAGTGCAGGTTGAGCTGACGCGTTTTCAGTCAGTCTTTTAATCACTTAACCTGAGGAACGACGAATGGAATTTGATTACATTATTATTGGAGCCGGATCCGCAGGAAACGTTCTGGCGACCCGCCTGACCGAAGAAAGCAATGTGAGCGTTCTGTTGCTGGAAGCGGGCGGCCCGGATTACCGTTTTGATTTTCGCACCCAGATGCCTGCGGCCCTTGCCTTCCCGCTGCAGGGAAAACGCTATAACTGGGCGTATGAAACCGAACCAGAGCCTTACATGAACAACCGCCGCATGGAGTGTGGTCGCGGCAAAGGCCTGGGCGGTTCATCCCTGATTAACGGCATGTGTTACATCCGCGGCAACGCGATGGATCTGGACAACTGGGCCAGCGAGCCGGGGCTGGAAAACTGGAGCTATCTGGACTGCCTGCCCTACTACCGTAAAGCGGAAACCCGTGATATCGGCCCGAACGATTTCCACGGCGGCGATGGCCCGGTGTGCGTTGCAACCCCTAAAGCGGGCAACAACGTGCTGTTTGAAGCGATGATTGAGGCAGGCGTGCAGGCGGGTTATCCGCGCACCGACGACCTGAATGGCTACCAGCAGGAAGGTTTCGGTCCGATGGATCGTACCGTGACGCCAAAGGGTCGTCGCTCCAGCACCGCGCGTGGCTATCTCGATATGGCCAAAGGCCGCCCTAACCTGAAGATCATTACGCATGCCACCACCGATCGCATCATCTTCGACGGCAAGCGCGCGGTCGGCGTGGAGTATCTGCAGGGCGACAGCAACACCATTAACAAAGTGACCGCTCGCCGTGAAGTGCTGCTGTGCGCGGGCGCTATCGCTTCGCCGCAGATCCTGCAGCGTTCTGGCGTGGGTTCGCCTGAGCTGCTGAAGCAGTTCGACATCCCGCTGGTGCATGACCTGCCGGGCGTGGGTGAAAACCTGCAGGACCATCTGGAGATGTATCTGCAGTATGAATGTAAAGAGCCGGTTTCTATCTATCCGGCCCTGAAGTGGTGGAACCAGCCGAAAATCGGTGCAGAGTGGATGTTTAACGGCACCGGTATCGGCGCCAGCAACCAGTTTGAAGCAGGCGGCTTTATCCGCAGCCGCGAAGAGTTCACCTGGCCGAACATTCAGTATCACTTCCTGCCGGTGGCGATTAACTACAACGGGTCAAACGCCGTAGATGCTCACGGTTTCCAGTGTCACGTCGGCTCAATGCGTTCGCCAAGCCGCGGTCATGTGCGCCTGAAGTCACGCGATCCACGTCGTCATCCGGCCATTCTGTTTAACTACATGTCACATGAGCAGGACTGGCATGAGTTCCGTGATGCAATCCGCATTACGCGCCAGATCATCAACCAGCCAGCGCTGGATAAGTATCGTGGCCGTGAAATCAGTCCGGGCCTGGATTGCCAGACGGATGAGCAGCTGGACGAGTTCGTGCGTAACCACGGTGAAACTGCCTATCACCCATGCGGCACCTGTAAGATGGGTAATGACCCGATGGCCGTCGTGGACGGCGAAGGACGCGTGCATGGATTGCAGGGATTACGCGTGGTGGATGCGTCGATTATGCCGCTGATCATCACCGGTAACCTGAATGCCACCACCATCATGATTGGTGAGAAGATTGCCGATAAGATTCGTGGACGCGATCCGCTGCCACGCAGCACCGCCTCTTATTATGTCGCGGGTGACGCGCCGGTTCGCACCGTGCCGCAGCGCACAGAGTAATTTGTGACGGTGTCACGTAGCAATGGCCGGGCACACTGTTGCCCGGCTTTTTTTATGCAGGGTTGACGGCTCGCCTTTTCCATACATCCTTTTACATAGACTTCCTTTTTCAAACCATCAAACCTTAACCTGCGTCAAATAAAGCAGCATCTGCTGTTGATTTCATGATGTGCAGAATGCTATAAATCCGGCGTGGATTTAACCGGAGGCACTATCCGTCCACTGATGAGAAGCAACAATGTGGATGCGTTGTAAATTTTATGAGCAGAATGTTCATGTCACATCTTACCCCCACCTTCCTTTCTGGCTGGAACGTCGCCGATCAGCACTGGCGTAACGCCCTGTAGTCCCCTCACCACTTCGACACTGTTCTGAGTCTGCCCTGTGTACTGTGGCAGGTCGTCATTTATCGTTGCTGGAGAGCATCCATGTTCGCCTGGATTTTATTATCACTCGCTATTGTTACTGAAATTATTGGTACCCTTTTCATGAAGTGGTCCAGCGTTAATGGCAGCCATTCAGGCTACCTGATGATGCTGGGCATGATTGCCTGTTCCTATATTCTGCTGAGTTTCGCCATCAAACGTATCGCGCTGGGCGTGGCTTATGCCCTGTGGGAAGGTATCGGCATCATGCTGATTACCTTATTCAGCGTGCAGCTGTTTGGTGAAGCGCTGTCCGCGCTGAAAATCTGCGGGCTGGTGACGCTGATCGTCGGGATTGTGTTGATCAAGACCGGCACCCAATCATCAGCGGAGGTTAATCATGGTCATGGCTGATTTTGTGCATGCCGCCTGGCTGGCGCTGGCGATCATGCTGGAGATTGCCGCCAACATATTCCTTAAATACTCTGATGGGTTTAAGAAACCGCTGCACGGCGTACTGTCACTCTGCTGTGTCCTGCTCGCGTTCAGCGCACTGGCGCAGGCGGTCAAAGGTATCGATCTGTCGATCGCCTATGCGGTCTGGGGCGGTTTTGGCATCATCGCCACAGTTGCGGCCGGATGGGTGCTGTTTGGTCAGCGACTGAACCGCAAAGGGTGGGCCGGTCTGACCCTGCTGCTGGCCGGTATGATCCTGTTAAAGCTGGCCTGATGGATCCCCATAATCAGTAATCCAGGTTAAGGGTGTGTCACTGCACGCCCTTAACTTACTGTGCTTTACCTCCCTTTCCTGATTGATTTTTCTCTCTTTCCTGTGCTCGGAATCCTCTTACTTTTGTAAAGGGCCGTTTACATATCTTTTGCCTTAAGGCTTAGTGAGCGCCAAAAGCCGGATAAAAACGAGGAAAAGTTATGTCTGCAACACGAGGTTGGTCAACGGAGCTGGAAGGATTACGTGGCATTGCCTCTCTCTGGGTTCTGGTTGGCCATATCAGCTTACTGGTTCATTGCCACATCACGCTGATTTCATCACCGGGCATCGGGGTCGACCTGTTTATTCTGTTATCGGGTTATCTGATGGCGAAAAACTACGTCGAGCGCCAGCAGAAGGAGCCATGGCAGAGCGCGGAGACGATTAAGAAGTTCTGGATCCGCCGCTTCTTCCGTATCGCCCCACTCTACTATCTGCTGTTAATCATCGCCCTGATTTATGGCCCGTGGTTTGGTGAGATGCGTGACACCATTGCGCATTTCTATTCCGGCACCGCCACGGAGTCGTCGCGTTACAACGACCAGTCACTGGCAAACATCCTGACTCACTTCAGCTTCCTGTTTGGCATGCTGCCCGAGTATGGGTTTAACACCGTGCTGCCAGACTGGAGCATCGGGCTGGAGATGCAGTTCTATCTGCTGTTCCCGTTCATCATGCTGGTCACGCTGCGCTTTGGTTATGCTGCCTCGCTGATTGGCATCATGGCGCTCTGCTGCGCCGGTCGCTATGTGCTGGCCGATTATTATGAGGCGTTTGAGATGCCTTCGATGATCCTGATTAAGCTGAACATGTTCCTGGCGGGTATGCTGCTGGCCGAAGCGATTCGCCGTAAATCCCTGCTCTATGTTGCCTTTGCGCTGCTCGGCCCGGTCGTCACCGTAGCGATTGGCATGGACGCGATTAAGCTGCAGGTGATTATGGAGGCGCTGATGATCGTCGGTATGGCGGCAATTCTGTGGCAATACCCGCAGGGCAGCATGATGGCACAGCTGATTGCCCTGCCGCGTAAGCTGCTGAACAACCGCCTCAGCACCTGGCTGGGCGACGTCTCGTTCTCAGTCTATCTGCTGCACCTGCTGATTGTGATCCCGCTGATCGCCCTGCTGCTCACTCACACCGACATTGAGTATAAGAGCGATATGACACGCTTCCTGATTGTCTGCGTTTCCGCTATCCCTGTGACCTATGCGCTGGCTTCTTTACTCTATAAGTATGTTGAGAAGCCCGGCATTCAGATGGGTAAGCGCGTGCTGAAGCCGAAGCTGGCCGATCAGACCAGCTGAGTTCGCTAATAATCATGATTAAGCCCCTGACTGGGGCTTTTTTTTTGCCTCTGACGCTCGTTATCAGCCCTGCACAGGCATTGATTACGCGCCGTCGCCAGCACGCCTGTTTAGGTGAACTACACTTTCCCGGTTAGCAATCTGACGCAAAGGAGAGAACATGAGCATTCAGCATCTGCTGCTATCCAGTGACGGTGGCGCGGTGATTATTGAAGCAGAACAACTCGAAAGCGAGCTGGTTATCCCGCCCCATCTGCAGACCCTGAGCGGCGGTGAAGCTGACAGTGATACCGGCCATCGGGTGGCGGTCACAAAGCATTACTGTAAGGGACGCTACTATGCGGTTGCCCTGGATCGCCATGCGGCCAGTAATGAAATCGATGACGTGATTGACCTGCTGCATCCTGCCCCGCTGGATTAGCCTTTGTTGGCCACGCTGCCTTCAACGGCATGTTCCGCTGAGGGCCCGGCGGGAAAACGGCCTGTTAATGCCTTACCGCCACGCGGCATCACCATTTTCAGAAGAGGAAGAGCATTATGGAAAAGAAGAAGTGGTTTGTTTCCTACGTGATTAAGCCAAAAGGTGAAAATCATGTCACGACGCACGCCTTTATTGAGGGTGACAATGTTGAGGAGGCGCTCGAAGCCTTTATGTTTGAAACCAAAAAAAGCCTGTCGCTGGAAACGGAAGAACTGACGCTTCTGTCGGTAAGTCTGGTGTAACCTCTGATTAACCTCGCGATGGCGGGGTTTTTTCTGCCCTGTGTGAGGGTCATTTTCTATTTATTATACTTATAGTTTCCCTGGTGCGGCACTCAGTTACTTAGTGGGATAAGGCCAGGCGTGATCCATACCCGTTGATGACATCAGACCGGTCACGGCCAGATACGCCAGTATCAGGACAAACAGTACAATTGCAGCAATTTCAATGGATTTAAGTAAGTGATGCTTCGCCATAAATAACCCTCCTTCAGTTGTGTGTAATCAAGAGCTCACCTCATAAACTATAATGTTACCGGTAAAGTGCAAGTGAAAATCACACAATGAAACATAAAGCCGCGCTTATTAATGTTTGTGGAGAATACACGTTTAGGCTTTCACGTTGCAGGACCAGGCGCTGCAGGCATAAAAAAAGCCCGCAATACGCGGGCCTTAGTGACGCTCAGTTGGGTCCTAACTGGCAGACTGACCGGTAAAGTCGATCACCATCCTGCCGCGGATTTTGCCGTGAATCATCTCATCGAAGATGGCATTGACCTCACCAATCTTCCTTTTAGTTACCTTAGGTACCACATTGCCTTCTGCCGCAAACTGGAAAGCTTCCGCCAGATCGTTGCGCGTTCCGACCAGCGATCCCACCACCTGGATGCCATCAAGCACCAGTCGCGGGATATTCAGGCTCATCGCTTCCGGCGGCAGTCCGACTGCAACAACCCGACCTCCGGCTCTGACCGCATCCACCGCCGAGTTAAAGGCCGCTTTGGCGACGGCTGTAACCACAGCCGCATGCGCCCCACCGGTTTTCTCCTGAATAAAGCGTGCCGCATCTTCGCTGGCAGAGTTGACGACCAGATCGGCACCCATCTCTTTCGCCAGCGCCAGCTGTCCGTCACTGACATCAATCGCAATCACTTTGGCGTTAAAGACGTTTTTCGCATATTGCAGAGCGAGATTACCCAGCCCGCCAAGGCCATAAATCGCCAGCCACTGCCCCGGTTTGACCTCTGATACTTTTACCGCTTTGTAAGTAGTGACACCGGCGCAGGTGACGCTACTGGCGGCGAAAGGATCGAGTCCATCGGGAACTTTAACCGAGTAATCTGCAACAACAATACACTCTTCAGCCATGCCGCCATCGGCGGTATAACCGGCATTGATGACGTCTCTGCAGAGCGTTTCGTTACCGGAGTTACAATATTCACAGTGCCCGCAGCCCTTGAAGAACCAGGCGACGCTGGCGCGATCGCCCGGCTTGAGCGAGGTGACATCCGGCGCGACTTCCTCAACGATGCCGATCCCTTCGTGACCCAGCGTGACGCCGGTCTTATCACCAAAATCACCGTTCTTCACATGCAAATCGGTATGGCATACACCACAGCATTCCATCCTGAGCCGCGCTTCGCCGGTTTTGAGAGGACGCAGCGTCTTCTCAACCACTTCAACCTGGTGTTCACTATTAGCAATTGCCGCTTTCATAAACATTCCTCCTTTTGACTGGAGATTAAGAATAAGCCAAACGGAGATGATGACAAGATGACAGGTAAGCTTTGGGTGCTTGCTGCGGGAGTTGTTGTGACTTTTGCGAGTGGGGTCGGTTTTTTAGGGATCGTGTTTAGCGGCAACGCTTCGTCAGGCTTACGTTCTCTGTCGGGTAGAGATGAAGCGCGCTTACTGAACAATTTGGTCAGGTAAACATTGCGCGTTAAAAGGGGCGATTAAGCCCCTCTCGCTTCAGATGATTTCGTACTGATTGCTCAAACGCCTCTTAAGAGTGCCAGCGGTGAATGCCACTGTCAGCGGGTGGCGGCCCCATATGCTGAGCGGCACTATCCGGTGCTGGCGGTGGTCCCATATGCTGGGAAGCGTTGTTTGCCGCCGTAGCTGGTCCGGCGTGATGGCTCCAGCTGGTGTTGTTATGCTGGCCTTCATGATGACGATGCCAGTCAGAAGATGGGCCACGGTGATGACCCCCATCAGCCATCACACAACCTGACATTGCGGCACTTGCCAGCGCTAAAATCACACAAGGAATAACTTTTTTTAAGAACATAACTGACCCTGGTTGAATATCACCGGGGCAGGTTACGTCCCGGTTTTTATACGGTGGGTAAACGTTGGAAGGGGTTTGGGGAGGATGTTGGGGAGGGTTGATTGAGGTCAATTTTGGGGATGACCTGCTATCGGGAAAGGATCGGTTATGCTGGCAGTAAGGTAAAAGCGTCAATGAGCATTAACTGGACCTAAGATAATGACAAAAATAGGGGAGCAGTGATTGATTTTTGAGCACGCCACTGATCGTTAGTCAGATTAACTGATACGCTTTCTTAGCCTCAATCAGTGACGACAAGTTGATATAATCACTACATATAAACCAGGTCTCCTGTTTAGGGTGTTACTCTTCTCTCACTTTAATCGCTCATGATTTGGATAGAACATTTAAATATTTCCGGAGCGAGCTAATACCATCTATTGTATTTAATATACACATAAGAAACGATAGCTATCCATGATATGCTAAGAAGCCCTGCATGCTCTGGAATAAACCGGATAAAAATGTACAAACCTGCCATAATGACAGCAAAAGGTATTAAATAGAAAAAAGACTGTACTAGCCATAAAAGTACACGCTTCATTTATTTAATATCTCATATAAAGCATCTGCGATTTTTTCTTCATTATTATCGCCTGAATTTATCTGATAAATTATCTGGCTCATTTGAGGCTCAATCAGAAAGTAAAGCATTTCAATATTTTCCTGACACAAGGAATGATAGTAAGAAGGATCCTGAAACTTCAGCCTGTTAGCTGCAGCTGCGGCAATTTGTGCATTAGCATACAGCGTAGCTCCATTCACAAACCATGTAGAGAAGGAGTTAACGATTTGGACATGTTTTTTTTGAAATCGCCACTTTCAAGAATTAAATTAGCGAGAGTCAGTGACAGGGAAAGCTTGTTAGCTTTGGTTGAAGCATGTTCTGCTGCTTTGCCGATCAATTGCTGGATCCGAGACACAAGATCACTACTTTTTTGAGGCCCGAGTTTTGCTAACGTTTTACGAAAATAAATTTCAACCATATCAAGACTAACGTCATCTCTTGCATATATTTCACCCAAAGCGAGAACTAACCTTTTGTCCTCTCTCCACGTATCACGGCATGAACTGCGATAATATTCATCGGCAACGAAACATGAACCATAATTCATAAGCCTTTGACTACCTAATCTGAATTTTTCAATTGTAGATATATGGTCTGCATGGATGTCATTAAGAGAATTTGTAAGAACTACCGCTAGCTGCTTATTAGCCTGCATCTTCAATTGCAAATAGGTTTGTGACATTATTTAGGTCCATGTTGTATCATTTAACCAATTTTTGATCATGTTCACCTTTAAGGGCAAGAAAGAAGATGAGTAAAGCAAAAAAAATGTTGATTTATGTCCCTGTTGTTATTATTTTTTTTCTAATTATACCGGAGATTACCCTTCGACTAACGACACCTGAACAGCTGGCAAGTCTGAGTGATTTTACAAGCTTAGGAGGAATGCTGAACCCATTGCTTTCATTAATGATTTTTTTAGGAATTTTTTCGATCTTTCTGGCTGTTATCACCGTATCCATTTCCAAAAAAATCTATCAGACAAGAGCAAACTCAAAGAACAAATGAAGTCTGGTATTAGCTGTAATTGGCTTCACTTACAATGACTGCCAATTAAGCACATTATTAATATTGATTTTAGCGTTCTGTAATTATTGCTCCCTTTTTTCGGAGCGAGGCAGGCGGAACAAGCACCTAAAATCGTTGTTTCCTGGACAACGTCACCAGGTCGATACTGATTTTCGAAGAAAAACAACGTGAGCATGTCATAGTCTGATACACAGAAAGTCTTTGAAAGGGTTAGTGTATTTTCATACATGGATGAGTGTACTGAGGTTTCGGTAAATCCCGCTATCTTTGGTAAATAATAATTCTGATGAGTTGATTCAAATCCTGGCTTCAGCTTCAGCCAACCAAAAAAAGACCGAATACGATTCCTATATTCGGTCCAGGGAAATGGCTCTCAAGGAGCCGTGCGCTAAAAGTTGGCATTTATGAAGGCGGTGTCGCCTTGCAATTTAAGGTTAGAACAGCGCGGTGGAAATGCCAGTAAACGCAGGGATCAGGGCCATAAACTGGATCAGTTTGTGATCGCAACGGCAAAAAATCGGTGATTGGGCGCAGCGCAAAGCTGCACCCGGGAGGTTTATTTACCGCACAGCGCCTGAGTGCGCTCAACAATCGGCTGCAGACTCATCCTCTGGCCCGGATGCGCCTTGTCTTCGGCCTGTATCACGCTGATCGGCTGCGCTTTCACCTGTTTGTTTTTAAACAACTGGTCGGCGATATCGTTCAGCGGGTATTGCATCAGCGTGCTTGGATTGATGGCAAACATCGCACCATCTTTCTCGCAGGTCAGCATCACTTCTTCACGGTTAAACGGCCACTTCTCTTTACCGATCTCAAAGCGGCTGACGGTAATGATTTGTGCCGCCAGCGCCTGGCCGCATACGGATAACAACAGGATTGCGGGGATCACTTTCTTCAGCAACATAACTACCCTTTTCTCTCTTAAACTACATTCAGGCTGGTGACAAAGTAGCAAATACGCTCACCAGCCCAACCACGCCACACGCCAGCAGCAGTTCAAGCTGCGTCATGCGAATAAATTTTTGCTGCGTCCCGCTGCCCGCCAGGCGGAAGCGCGGCACCAGCCAGTATCGATTAATCAGCGCCACCAGCACCATCAGGGCTACCAGCAGTACTTTGCACAGCAACAATACAATGTAGCGTGAATCGTGCCACATCAGTGGCCAGCCTGCGATCATCACGCTGTTTATCACACCGCTCAGCAGCGTTAACGCTACCGCCAGATGACCATAGCGCGAAAACCGCATCATGGTACGAATCGCGTCAGTACGGCGATCGATCTGGCGCGCCTCGCGCATCAACAGCAGCAGCGGCAGTAGTCCGCCCACCCAGAACGCCGCCGCCATCAGATGCATTACCTGGTTGATCTGCTGAAGCAGACCGGGCAAGCCGTCGCGCATCGCGGCATGACCAATCAGGGCCATGCAGGCCAGTTGCAGCACGCCCGCCAGCAGTAACACCTGCTGACGCAGCTTTCCGGTCAGTGTCAGCGCAACAATGCCCATAACGCCGAAAATGATTTCCCACTGCCACACCGCACCAAAATGTGTGTCGAGTACCGCCAGCCAGATGTCGGTATCGGCCAGATTGGTACTGTCGCCGCTCATCAGCACATTCTGGCAGGCCAGCATCGCCAGCGCACTCAGCAGCGCCAGCCAGGCGCTGCCCTTCACCAGCGGATTTAATCGTCGCGCCAGCAGATGTCGATAGCGTTTGGGTGCCAGCAGCGCGCTGTAACAGGCACTGCCAGTCAGCAGCATCACAGCGGCGAAATGCAGTCCGCGCAACAGGATCCAGAGGGTGGTCACCGGCTTACTTCACGCTGAAGCGATAGCTTCCTGCGGTTTTATGTCCATCCACCGACAGCACATGCCAGTTAACCTGATAACTGCCCGCTTTCAGCGGCTGAGAAAGGCCGACAATCAGGCGATTTTTCTGGTCAGCTTCAACGCGGGCTTTGGTCGTCTCAACGGGTTTCTGTGCACTGTCCAGCAGCGTAACGCCGCTGAATGCCGCTTCAATATCTTCACTGAAGTTCAGCGTCAGCGCATCGGGGGATGTCGTAACCTGCGCTTTAGCTGCGGGTGCGGAAGACTGGAGATGCGCATGCGCTGCGGCCAGCGAGCTGAATGCCATCAGTCCGGCTGCCGCCAGCGCAATAACCATGCGGGAAATGGGTTTTTTCTGCATAAGATCATCCTTTTAACCGCCGCCAGGGCGATAAACGTGGCAAAAGGATACGCTGCTGATTTTGCACTGTCGAGGCCAGCGATGCGATCCTTATCCTTGATTCATACCGCCGAAAACATTACTTTTGCCGGCTATCGTCAGGAGAATATTATGAGCCATAACCTTGCCGTGCTGTCCCAGGAAGAGAAAGACAAGATCAATGTCGATTTGGCGGCAGCGGGCGTGGCGTTCAAAGAGCGCTATAACATGCCGGTCGTTGCCGAGATGGTGGCGCAGGAGCAACCCGAAGCGCTGCGTGACTGGTTTCGTCAGCGTCTGATGCAATACCGCCAGGCATCACTCAGCCTGTCGCGCCTTCCTTATGAACCGAAGATGAAGCAATGATGTTCCGCGTTATCGATACCGAAACCTGCGGTCTGCAGGGCGGCGTGGTGGAAGTCGCGTCCGTGGATGTGGTCAACGGTCAGATTGTGAATCCAATGAGCGATCTCACCATGCCCGACCGCCCTATCAGCCGTCAGGCGATGGCGGTGCATCGCATCACTGAAGCAATGGTCGCTGGTAAACCGACCATTGAAGAGGCGATCCCGCGCTATTACGGCAGCGCTTTCTACGTGGCGCATAATGCTAGCTTTGATCGCCGGATGCTGCCGGAGATGTACGGTGAATGGATCTGCACCATGCAGCTGGCGCGCCAGCTTTGGCCGGGCATTAAATATGGCAACCAGGCACTGCGTCATTCGCTGAAGCTGGATGTGACGCCGCCCGCTGATCTGCATGCGCACCGCGCGCTCTATGACTGCTATGTCACGGCGGCGCTGCTGATTCGGATTATGGAGGTCTCCGGCTGGGGTGCTTCCGAGATGATTGTGCGTTCACAACCGGCGGCCCAGCGCGACGATATTCTGCCGTTCGGCAAATATCGCGGCCAGGCCATTGCGGTGATTGCGAGAAAGGATCCGGGCTATCTGAAGTGGGTGCTGAATAATGTCAGCGATCTGCGCCCGCCATTGCGGCAGGCGCTGAATAAATACCTGTCGGAGTCTCAGTAATCCTGAGCGGGCGGCAGGGTGCCCTGCGCCAGTCCCAGCAGGAAGGTATATTCCATCGCGATACCCTCGTAGGCTTTGTAACGCCCCGACTTGCCGCCGTGACCGGAATCCATATCCGTGCAGAGCAGCAGCAGGTTGTTATCCGTTTTCAGCGATCTCAGCTTCGCCACCCACTTGGCCGGTTCCCAGTACTGCACCTGTGAGTCGTGCAGGCCGGTGGTAACCAGCAGGTGGGGATACGCTTTCGCCTCAATGTTGTCATAGGGGCTGTACTGGCGGATGTAGTGGTAGTACTCAGGATCGTTGGGGTTGCCCCACTCGTCATACTCACCGGTCGTCAGCGGAATCGACTCATCCAGCATGGTGGTGACCACATCCACAAACGGCACCTGCGCCACCACGCCGTGGAACCGCTGAGGCGCCAGATTAATCACGCCGCCCATCAGCAGGCCGCCTGCACTGCCACCCATCGCATAGAGCCGTTCCGGGTGGCCGATGCCGCGCGCCACCAGCGCATCTGTGACATCAATAAAGTCGGTGAAGCTGTTCATTTTGTTCAGCAGGCGACCGCCGTCATACCATTGCTGCCCCAGCTCACCGCCGCCGCGCACCTGTATCAGCGCATAGACAAAGCCGCGATCCAGCAGGCTCAGACGGCTGACGCTGAAATCGGCATCCATGCTGCTGCCGTAGGCGCCATATCCATAGACCAGCATCGGGTTCTGACCGGGCTGATAATGCTTGCGGTGATAGACCAGCGACACCGGTACTTCGGTGCCATCGCTGACTTTGATCCAGTGATGCTCGCTTTTGTAATCTTCCGCGTTAAAGCCTTTAACCTGGCTCTGCTTGAGAATGCGGCGTTCGCCGGTATCCATATCCAGTTCAAACAGCGTGGTCGGCGTGGTCATCGACGAATAGCCGTAGCGCAGTTTGCTGGTGCGCGGCGTCGGGTTGTATGCCAGCCAGGTTACATAGGTCGGATCGTCAAAGGCGATGCCGCTGGTCTCGCCGCTGGCCCAGTTAATCTGTCGCAGGCTGGTTAAGCCGCGCTGGCGCTCCTCAACCACCAGCCAGTCGCGGAACAGCTGGAAATCCTCCATCACTACCTGTTCCCGTGCCGGGATAAGTGTTTCCCAGCGTGACTCATCCAGATAGCGACTGCGATACAGCCCGAAGTTTTTGCCTTCGCGGTTGGAGCGAATGAAGAACTGATGATCGTAATGGTCGATGCTGTATTCATGATCGCGACGGCGCGGCAGAAACACATGTGGCTGCGCATCAGGGAAGTTCGCATCGATCAGCTGAATTTCGCTGGTATTGGTGCTGTAGAGCGCAATCATGATGAACTGCTTGGAGGTGCTCTTGTGCACGCTGAGATGATAGGTGTCATCCTGCTCTTCGTAGACGAGCTTGTCTTCCCACTGCGGCATACCTAATTCATGTCGCCACACCTGATAAGAGAGCAGCGTCTGCGGATGTTTCTGCACATAGTAGATCGTACGGGAATCGTTGCCCCAGGCGAAGCTCGATGAGGCGTTACTCAGCACTTCAGGATACCAGCTGCCACTCTCCAGGTTGCGGAACCGGATGCCGTACTGGCGTCGCGACAGGAAATCCTCGGCCAGCGCCATCACCCGGTTATCGGGGCTGATGTGCAGCGCGCCCATCGTGTAAAAATCGCTGTGTGAGGCGCGCTGGTTGGCATCCAGCAGCAGGCTCCACTCGCCAGACTCCTCGCTTGCTGCCGGCTGACGGTAATAGGCCGGATATTCGTTACCGCTCTGGTAGCGGCTCTGATAGCGGTAGCCGTTTTTCACATAGGGCACTGAGTGATCTTCCGGCGGCAGCCGATCGATAATCTCTTTTAATACCCGGTCCTGCAGCGGCTGCTGCGATGACATGATTTTTTTGCCGTAATTGTTTTCGGCACGCAGGTAATCAAGGACTTCGCTGTTTTCACGTTTGTCGTCGCGCAGCCAGTAATAATCGTCAACGCGCGTCTCGCCGTGCAGCGTCATCTCATGGGGAATTTTTTTTGCGATGGGTGCTTTCATCCATCCGTCTCCATTAACGTAATGATCTGTAAGCGTAACACTTCAGCAGCCGGAAGCCAGGTATGACGAGAGAAGCTGCCGCTGGCCAATCACTTCGTGTGACCAGCCAGCGGACTTCAGCCAGGATTAACCGGCAGGCAGACGGGCTTTTTCAGCCTCAAGATCCTGCTGGATGCCGTCACGGACATCCTGAGGAATTTTCAGCGCGTCGCCCAGCGCGGAGAGATAGCTGCGTTCCATAAAGTGATCGACGTCGATAGCGGTACAGCTCAGGAAGTAAAGCTCCAGCGCCTCTTCCTCATTTTTCACATCTGCGGCCAGCCATTGCGGATCCAGCGGACGGTTCATCGCTTTCTGAATCAGCTGTTCTGCATCCTGGCCGTAACCGGACTGATGAATATTCTGCTCAATGGCTGCCCGCTCCTGATCGTCGATGTGTCCGTCACTTTTAGCGGCAAACACCAGCGCCGTGACCAGACGTTCAGCGCGCTGGTCGACTGGCGTCTGAGCCACGCCAAAGTCAGGTTCATTCTGGTGCGCTTCGCTGACCCGCTGCTTATATTTATTCCACAGCACCGCACCAGCGGCCGCGCCACCACCAATAATCAGCGCTTTGCCGCCATATTTGGTCAGCAGTTTGCGTGAAGACTTACTGGAGACCAGCATGGCGGCCAGACCGCCCAGCGCACCCGGTGCCAGCATGTCACTTAAGCCGCCGCCCGATTTTCCTTCACCACCCTTCTTTGCCAGTACCGACTGAATCTGTTGCAACCAGTTATTCATCATTCACTCCTTTCAGGATGTCAGCCCGCTATCCTGACCAAAAGGATGTCAGGAAACGTCAGAGCGGGAAAAGTACAGCAAACGGCGGTGCCAGATGGACGAAAGATGAGAACGCAAACGTTTTCGTTTATACTGGCGCGCGAATTTTGACTGCTTAGAGGAATGTATGACGACTCTCGGAACAGCGCTGCGTCCGGCGGCGACGCGTGTAATGCTATTAGGTTCAGGTGAACTGGGTAAAGAGGTGGCGCTGGAGTGTCAGCGTCTGGGTGTGGAAGTTATCGCAGTTGATCGTTACGCCGATGCCCCGGCGATGCATGTCGCCCATCGCAGTCATGTGATTAATATGCTGGATGGCGCAGCGCTGGCTGCGCTGATTGCCGAAGAGAAGCCAGACTTTGTGGTGCCGGAAATTGAAGCCATCGCCACGGATACGCTGGTTGAGCTGGAGCAGCAGGGCCAGCGCGTGGTTCCGACCGCCCGCGCCGCAAAGCTGACTATGAATCGTGAAGGCATTCGTCGCCTTGCGGCTGAAGAGCTGTCGTTGCCGACCTCAAGCTATCGCTTTGCCGATAGCAAAGCGCGTTTTGATGAAGCCGCCGCAGAGATCGGCTTCCCGTGCATTGTAAAGCCGGTGATGAGTTCATCCGGTAAAGGTCAGAGCTTTATCCGCGACGCCAGTCAGCTTGAGAAAGCCTGGGACTATGCGCAACAGGGTGGTCGTGCCGGTGCCGGTCGCGTCATCGTTGAAGGCGTTGTTAACTTTGATTTTGAGATCACCCTGCTGACCATCAGCGCCGTCGATGGGATTCACTTCTGTGCGCCGATTGGTCACCGTCAGGAGGATGGCGATTACCGTGAATCCTGGCAGCCGCAGCAGATGAGCGAACTGGCGCTGCAGCGGGCACAGGATGTTGCCGCGCAGGTGGTGAAGGCGCTGGGTGGCTATGGCCTGTTTGGCGTTGAGCTGTTTGTCTGTGGTGATGAGGTGGTGTTCAGTGAAGTATCACCCCGTCCCCATGATACCGGCATGGTGACGCTGATTTCACAGGATTTGTCAGAGTTTGCGCTGCACGTGCGGGCGTTCCTGGGTCTGCCGATTGGCGGGATTCGTCAGTATGGTCCATCGGCATCTGCCGTTATCCTGCCGCAACTGACCAGCCAGAATGTGCAGTTTGTGAATGTCGAAGCCGCACTGGGGGCCGGTCTGCAACTTCGGCTGTTCGGCAAGCCGGAGATTAGCGGTCAGCGTCGTCTGGGCGTCGCGCTGGCCAGCGGTGACAGCACCACGCAGGCGATTGCGCGTGCAGTTGCCAGCGCAGCGGCGGTTACGGTTCAGGGGTAAAGGTGTGCGGTGAGCAGACGCTCACCGCCATTACTTACTTCGCGCCTTCGACAGCTTCGCGAGCCAGGCGGGTGATGCGATCCCAGTCGCCCGCTTCCAGCGCATCGTTAGGCACCAGCCAGGAGCCGCCGATGCACAGCACGCTTTTCAGCGCCAGATAGTCACGGTAGTTGGCCGGAGAGATACCGCCGGTCGGACAGAAACGCACCTGCGGGAAAGGTCCGCCAATCGCCTGCAGCGCTTTCACGCCGCCATTTGCTTCTGCCGGGAAAAACTTAAACTCGCGCAGACCATAGTCCATACCGGTCATTAACTCAGAAACCGTGCTGATTCCCGGAATCAATGGAACCGGGCCTTCAACCGCCGCTTTCAGCAGCGATTCCGTGACGCCAGGGCTGATAACAAACTGTGCTCCGGCATCGGTCACTTCCTGTAACTGCTGCGGATTAATCACTGTGCCCGCACCGACAATCGCATCCGGTACTTCTTTGATCATCGCACGCAGTGCATCCATCGCTACGGGCGTGCGCAGCGTGACTTCCAGCACTCTGACACCGCCTGCCACCAGCGCTTTCGCCATCGGCACAGCGTGTTCCAGTTTGTTTACCACGATGACCGGCACGACAGGTCCGGTGGTCAGAATCTGTTCAGCACTCGTTTTCCAGTTTTTCATCAGTTCCCCTTGCTTGATAACACCGGGATTGTGGCCCGGTCATGGAGCATCGGCTCCTGCCCTGTAGATTGCGTCACTACCATACATGATTCGCTTCCTGAGCGTCTATCCTCCTGCGCCCATTTTGAAACAGCAGTTCAGTTTTAGTCGTATCTGCTGGCACGATTTCAAGGCGAAAAAAAAGCCCGCGTGGCGGGCTGTAACTGCAGATGAAACCAGGTTTCGTATTTGCCTGGCCTCAATGTCTTAGTTTAAGGCGCAGGGAACACGGGCAGAGGAGGAAAGCGTCCCGCGCCATGGACGGCGCGGGCCGAGCGGCCAGGGATTGGCTCAAGCGCCTTTCCGATCTGACCGTGTTCCCTTCGCAGTCACAGTCTTACAACAGACCGGGCTGACATAATCACCAATCTCACCACCGCGTTACGGGCTTCATCATCACTTCAGTTATTCAAACTCGTTCCACGAGCGACCATCGCGGGTGATCATCGCCACCGAGGCCACCGGGCCCCAGGTGCCGGCCTGATATGGTTTGGAAGAGTCACCATCTGCCGCCCATGCGTTGATAATCGAATCAACATAGGTCCATGCGGCTTCCACTTCATCGCGACGCACAAACAGCGCCTGGATACCGCGCATGCTCTCCAGCAGCAGACGCTCGTAAGCATCGGCAAGGTGCGACTGATTAAACGTCTCGGAGTAGCTCAGATCCAGTTTGGTGGTCTGCAGCTTGTGCTTGTGATCGAGGCCTGGCACTTTATTCAGGATCTCGATATCCACGCCCTCGTCCGGCTGCAGACGAATAGTCAGCTTGTTCTGCGGCAGCTCTGAGTAGGAATCTTTGAACAGGTTCATCTCAGGGTTTTTAAAGTACACCACCACTTCGGAACATTTGGTCGGTAAACGCTTACCGGTACGCAGGTAGAACGGCACGCCTGCCCAGCGCCAGTTGTCGATATCGACACGAATTGCGACGAAAGTCTCCGTAGCGCTCGTTTTATTGGCCCCCTCTTCTTCCAGGTAGCCCGGCACTTTTTTACCCTGTACAAAGCCCGCGGTGTACTGACCGCGTACGGTCTTCTCACGCACGTTGGTCTGGTCGATACGGCGCAGCGAGCGCAGCACTTTAACTTTTTCGTCACGGATGCTGTCGGCACTGAGATCGGACGGCGGCGACATGGCGATCATGGTCAGAATCTGCAACAGGTGGTTCTGAATCATGTCACGCATCTGACCCGCTTTATCGAAGTAACCCCAGCGGCCTTCGATACCCACCTCTTCGGCCACGGTGATCTGCACGTGGTCGATGGTGCGATTATCCCAGTTATTCACGAAGATAGAGTTTGCAAAGCGCAGCGCCAGCAGGTTAAGGACGGTCTCTTTGCCGAGATAGTGGTCGATACGGAACACCTGGCTCTCATCGAAGTATTCACCAACGCTGTCGTTGATCTCCTGCGAGGTTTCCAGTGAGGTACCGAGCGGCTTCTCCATCACCACGCGCGCCGGTTTCGCATTCAGCTTCGCGGTGCCCAGCCCCTGACAGATGGCGCCAAAGGTGCTCGGCGGCATCGCAAAGTAGTTAATGGTGGTGCGGTTTTTCTGGTCCAGCATCTTGCCCAGTTTCGGGAAGTGCGTGGTGTCATTAACATCGAGGTTGCAGAAGTCGAGACGATTGCTGAGTTTGTCCCACAGCGCTTCGTCAATCTTCTCCTTCATGAAGGTTTCCAGCGCTTCACGTACCACTTTGGTGTATTCCGCTTTGTCCCACTCGGCACGGCCGACACCAATAATGCGGGTTTCCTCGTGGATCTGACCCGCTTTCTCTAACTGGTACAGTGAAGGCAACAGTTTACGGCGTGCAAGATCGCCTTTGGCACCGAAAATCACCAGATCGCATGCCTGGGCTGTTTGTGTTACCGCCATTTTCCTCTCCTCGTTGCAGGATAGTCCGGTGGTGATGCATCCTCTGCCACCGGGTCCAGGTTATTATTTTCTTTCAGCACAATGTACTTTTTTCCCCGCGCCAGGTAAACCGACTCGCCGGGTCAACCGCATTAACTCTGTACCGGATGCGCGGCACGCGTGTGATGACACGTGCGGATTGCCGGTTTTTTCTGTGTCTACTGGTGTCAGGAAATCTGGCACCGGTCAAAGTATCCCAAAAAAAAGCGCCATCGGCTTGTCCGCCGTTGCGCCTGTCGGCTGCTAACGCGATATAGTCTCTGTTAATCGGCGCTGACGACAGTGATAATTGAAATTGATAAAAGCGATAATGGTCATCGGCTTATGAATATGCTGGAAAAAATTGAGGCGCAGTTCGCTGCACTCAGCAAAGCGGAACAGAAAGTCGCCCGGCAGATTCTGGCTGCCCCCCAGGCGGCGATGCACTCCAGCATTGCGACGCTGGCAGGCTTTGCCGGCGTGAGTGAACCCACTGTAAACCGCTTCTGCCATCGCCTGGGCGCACGCGGCTTTCCCGACTTTAAACTGCAGCTGGCGCAGAGCCTGGTGAAAAGCAGCAGCTGGGTCAGCCGGGGTGTGGAGGATAACGACAGTGTGGAGGACTACAGCCACAAGATCTTCGACTCGGCGCTGGCTGGCCTGCAGCGGGTGCGCGATCAGCTGAACAGCACGCAGCTGCAACAGGCCGTCACCCTGCTTGCGCAGGCCGACAAACTCGCCTTTTTCGGGCTGGGGGCATCGGCGGTCGTGGCGCATGACGCCTTTACCAAATTTCTGCGCTTTAATCTGCCGGTCATCTGGTCGGACGATATTGTGATCCAGCGCATGAGTTGCATAAATAGTCGAGCCGGTGACGTTTTTGTTCTCATTTCACATACTGGACGCACAAAAAATATGGTAGAACTGGCTCGCCTGGCCCGTGTAAACGGTTCCACCGTTATTGCCATCACCTCTCCCGATTCACCCCTTGCCCATGAAGCAGCGATAGCTTTAGTGCTTGATGTACCGGAAGATACGGATGTCTATTTGCCGATGGTGTCGCGCCTGGCGCAGTTAACCGTGATCGATGTGCTGGCGACCGGTTTTACCCTGGAACGGGGTGCCCCCTTCCGGGAAAACCTGAAACGCGTGAAAGAGGCGTTGAAAGCGTCGCGTTATGAAAAGAACACCCTTCGGGAAGAGAGTGATCAGCAAAAAAATTAACATCACATTTACAATGTGAGTCGTATCACAACCCGTCGATCATATAGAATAGATAACCATGCTGTGTCCACAGACCCGGACACGCTTAAATGTTTACGGAGTCCCCGATGTCAAGACGTCTCAGAAGAACCAAAATCGTAACAACCCTCGGCCCGGCCACCGATCGTGATAATAACCTCGAAAAAATCATCGCTGCCGGTGCGAACGTTGTACGACTCAACTTCTCTCACGGCACGCCAGAAGACCATCAGCTACGTGCCGACAAAGTGCGTGAGATTGCCGCAAAACTGGGCCGCCACGTGGCTATTCTCGGTGACCTCCAGGGTCCAAAAATTCGTGTTTCGACCTTCAAAGAAGGCAAAGTTTTCCTGAATATCGGCGACCGTTTTCTGCTGGATGCCAGCCTGGGTAAAGGCGAAGGCGATAAAGAGCGCGTGGGTATCGACTATAAAGGTCTGCCTGAAGATGTGGTGCCGGGCGATATCCTGCTGCTGGATGATGGCCGCGTGCAGCTGAAGGTGCTGGAAGTTCAGGACACGAAAGTCTTCACCGAGGTCACCGTGGGTGGCCCGCTGTCGAACAACAAAGGCATTAACAAGCTGGGCGGCGGCCTGTCAGCTGAAGCGCTGACCGAAAAAGACAAGGCAGACATTATCACCGCCGCTAAAATCCGCGTCGATTATCTGGCCGTCTCCTTCCCACGCTGTGGCGAAGATATGAACCTGGCGCGTCGTCTGGCACGTGAAGCGGGTTGTGACGCTAAGCTGGTCGCTAAAGTGGAACGTGCCGAAGCGGTTGCCAGCCAGGAAGCGATGGATGACATCATTCTGGCATCAGACGTGGTGATGGTTGCGCGTGGCGACCTGGGCGTTGAGATTGGCGACCCGGAACTGGTCGGCATTCAGAAAGCATTAATTCGTCGTGCCCGTCAGCTTAACCGCACCATCATTACCGCGACGCAGATGATGGAGTCGATGATTACTAACCCGATGCCAACCCGCGCAGAAGTCATGGACGTGGCTAACGCCGTGCTGGATGGCACCGATGCCGTAATGCTCTCTGCAGAAACCGCAGCGGGTCAGTATCCGGCAGAAACCGTCTCAGCGATGGCGAAGGTCTGCCTGGGCGCGGAGAAGATCCCAAGCGTCAACGTCTCCAAACATCGTCTGGATGTGCAGTTCGACAACGTCGAAGAAGCGATTGCCATGTCGTCCATGTACGCCGCAAACCATCTGCAGGGCGTTACTGCGATCATCACCATGACCGAGTCGGGCCGTACTCCGCTGATGACCTCACGTATCACGTCGGGCCTGCCGATCTTTGCGATGTCCCGCCATGAACGCACGCTGAACCTCACTGCACTCTATCGCGGTGTGACGCCAGTGTTCTTCGACAGTAACAACGACGGTGTCGCGGCCGCACACGACGCGGTTAACCTGCTGCGCGATAAAGGTTTCCTGGTTTCAGGCGATCTGGTTATCGTGACCCAGGGTGATGTGATGGGCGCCACCGGCACCACTAACACGACCCGCGTGCTGCGCGTGGATTAATTGCGCCCGCGTTTACATTGTCGGTGTAGAATCAACGACGCGACTGCCTGGCAGTCGCGTTTTTCTTTTCTGACAAGGAGGCAAGATGCCCCGTTTCCAGCCCATCAGCCAGCTTACCGGCCGAATTTTACTTTTTCCTCTGGCGTTAGTGCTGTTCGAGTTTGCTACCTATATCGCTCACGACATGATCCAGCCCGGCATGCTGATCGTCACCAGCGAGTTCTCCGTTGGCCCGGAATGGGTTTCTACGTCGCTGACCGCTTACCTGATTGGTGGCGTGGTGCTGCAATGGCTGCTGGGTCCACTCTCTGATAAGTTTGGCCGGCGACCGGTGATGCTCTCCGGCATCCTGTTTTTTGCCGTCGCCTGCATACTGACCAACTGGGTCAGTTCGATTGAAGAGTTTGTTGGCCTGCGTTTTATTCAGGGTATCAGCCTCTGCTTTATTGGTGCGGTCGGCTATGCCGCCATTCAGGAAGCCTTTGATGAGGCGCTGGCGGTGCGCATGATGGCGCTGATGGCCAACGTGGCGCTGCTGGCTCCGCTGGCAGGTCCGCTTGCCGGTGCCGCCTGGCTCACCGTGGGCAGCTGGCGCAGTATGTTCTGGCTGTTTGCCGCCTGCAGCCTCGTTGCGTTTGTGGTGCTGTGGCGTGTGATGCCAGAAACCGCAGGCGACCGCAGCCACTCCATCGCCCTGCCGAACCTGGCGCGTAACTATGGCCGACTGATGAAAGACCGGCTGGTGATGTTCGGGTCTTTTGCTATCGGGCTGGTGTTTATCCCGATCCTCACCTGGGTTGCGCTGTCACCGGTGATCCTGATGCATGACGAAGGTCTTTCTCGCATGCAGTATGCCCTGCTGCAGCTGCCGGTGTTTCTGGCGATGATTGCCGGTAACCTGACGCTGAGTAAGCTGGCCGGACGGGTGCCGATTGAACAGCCGGTGAAATTCGCCGCCTGGCCGATTCTGATTGGCCTGAGTCTGGCGCTGGTGGCAAGCCTGCTGAACAGCCACGGTTACCTGCTCATCACGGCTGGCCTGAGCCTCTACGCCTTTGGCGCGGGGATGGTGAATGCCGGACTCTATCGACTGACGCTCTACGCCAGCGATGAAGGCAAAGGCAGCGTGGCGGCCATGCTGGGGATGATCAGTATTCTGACGCTGGCGGTGGGGATTGAGCTGGCAAAAAGTGGTTACTTCAGCGGCGGCACGTTGTGGTTCTGTCTGATTAACTTTATCAGCGGCGTGCTGTGGTTTGGTCTCGTGACCCTGTTTATGCGCGAGCGTAAACGTCGCAGCAGGCTGGAGGCGTTATAACAGAGCTGCGTAATCGTCTGCGTTGAGCATGCCACGAATGGCGGTTTGCGTCTTTGCGCAGGGGGTATGCTTCCTGACCCAGCTCTTTTATTCACTCATAAAAGGCTGCGAAAGCGGCCTTTTTATTATCACTTAATCGCTGGATCTGGGTGAATCTGAAAGCGGCAAATAAACTTAAAGCGCAGGGAACACGGGCAGAGGAGGAAAGCGTCCCGCGCCATGGACAAAAACGCCGGGAGCGTTTTTGAACAACGCAAAGCGTTGGCCCGGCTACGGGCGCACCTCAGGGATGAGGTGCGTAATCGCGCGGGCCGAGCGGCCAGGGATGGCTTAAGCGCCTTTCCGATCTGACCGTGTTCCCTAAGCATTTTCGAACTTACCGCTAACCAAACCCGACGTACCAAAAAGGCCGCTTTCGCGGCCTTTCTGCTATTTGCGCGGATAAAGCTCTTTGCGCGAATAGGGTTCGATGTCACCCTCTTTACGGGTCTTAAGCAGCTTGAGGATCCACGTGTACTGCTCGGGATGCGGGCGGACAAACACTTCCACCTCTTCATTCATACGGCGAGCCAGCTGGTGATCGTCTGCCTCCAGCAGATCGTCCATCGGCGGACGCACATAAATCTCAAGCTTATGCGTTTCACTGTTATAAACCGGGAACAGCGGCACCACGCGGGCACGACACACCTTCATCAGCCGGCCTACCGCAGGCAATGTTGCCTTATAGGTAGCGAAGAAATCGACAAATTCGCTGTGCTCAGCACCGTGATCCTGATCGGGCAGATAGTAGCCCCAGTAACCCTGACGTACTGAACTGATAAACGGTTTTATTCCGTCGTTGCGGGCATGCATCCGGCCGCCATAGCGACGACGGGCAGTGTTCCAGGCATAGTCCAGCAGCGAGTCGCTCTGATTGTGGAACATGGCCGCCATCTTCTGGCCTTCTGACGCCAGCAGCATGGCAGGAATATCCACCGCCCAGCCGTGTGGCACCAGGAAAATCACATTCTGCTGCTCAGCTTTCATCTGGTCGATGATTTCACGACCATGCCACTCAACGCGCTGCCGGATGCGAGCAGGATCGCGCAGCACCAGCTCGGTCATCATTGTCATCGCCTGCGGCGCTGTCGCAAACATCTCATCGACCAGCGTGGCACGCTGCGCTTCACTGAGTTCCGGCAGGCAATAATAGAGATTAATCAGCGCGCGGCGACGTGCGCCCTTTGCCAGCTTACCGGCAAACCGGCCTAACCGGCCCAGCAGCGGATCGCGCACTTTCGGCGGTAAATACGCCAGACCCGCCAGCGCACCTATTGCCAGCCAGCTGCCCCAGTACTTAGGTTTGAGAAAAGAACGTTCAAAAACGGGAATAAATTCAATGTTATTTTTTTTACGGGTTTCCATGCACTCGCCTCAAGCAATGACCGGCTTATGATAGTGTCGACCTGAAATTTTGCAATCATCCTGCGCCAGATAGCAAAAAACCGACGGAGAAGCCGTCGGTTTTTGCGCGATTTGACGAAATTCGCTTACTTCAGACCCAGCTGAGGCAGCCAGGATTTAACCTGTGCCATGTAATCGCTGCGATCTTTGCCGGTCAGACCCTCCATGCGCGGCAGCTTCGCCGTTAATGGGTTAACCGCCTGGTTATTGATCCAGATTTCAAAATGCAGATGCGGTCCGGTGGAGCGTCCGGTGTTGCCGGACAGTCCAATACGGTCACCACGTTTCACTTTCTGACCTGGCTTCACCAGCACTTTCTTCATGTGCATATAGCGCGTCATATACTGACGGCCATGGCGTATAGCGACGTAGTTACCGGCGGCACCGCCGTTTTTCGCTACCACGATCTCACCATCACCGACGGCCAGCACCGGCGTACCGATTGGCAGCGCAAAGTCGACGCCTTTGTGCGGCGCAATGCGGCCGGTTACCGGGTTAAGACGACGCGGATTAAAGTTGGAAGAGACACGATACTGCTTAACCGTCGGGAAGCGCATAAAACCGCGTGCCAGACCGGAGCCGCTGCGATCGTAGAACTTGCCATCTTCCGCGCGGAAAGCGTAATAGTCTTTGCCACCGCTGCGCAGGCGCACGCCCAGCAACTGACTCTGCGCACTCCTGCCATCCAGCATTTCACGTGACATCAGCACGCTGAACTGGTCGCCAGCACGCAGCTTACGGAAGTCCATCTGCCACTGCATCGCTTTAATCACGGCGCTGGCTTCAGCCCCGCTCAACCCCGCTCGCATGGCGCTGGCGGCGAAACTGCCGCGCACTTCGCCCTGCATCACGCTGTTGCGCCATTCGCCCTTCTGCATCTCCGCATCCATCTTAAAGCCACCGGCTGGGGTGCGCTCATAGGTACGGGTTTCGCGACGGGATATTTCCCAGCTCAGGGTTTTCAGGCCACCATCATCATCCAGCGTCCAGCTCAGCTGCTGACCGACCTGCAGATTACGCAGATCGCGATCGCTCACCACCAGCGCATTGATGTCACCGATGTCGATGCCATACTGATTCAGGGCACTGCTCAGGGTATCGCCGGATGAGACGGTGTAGTCATGCACCCCTGCCGTTTCGGGCACGTCAGTGTCGACATCATCCGCAGGCAGCTCTTCGTCCGGTTCCGGTGTGCTCTGATCGATCGGCTCACTGGCTTCCGGCAACAGCGTGCGGAGCGTGTTCTTATCCAGTTCAATGTTTTTAACGATGGGCGTCACATCATCCGTCGGATGATAAACGTAAGGCCGCCAGACAGCGACGGCCAGAGTGACTACAGTTAACGATCCCAGCATTACGCGGTGGGGGCGCGGCAAATTATTAAATGCGAGGGCGACAGAGCGGGCTATCTGCTGCACTTTTACCTATTCCTCATGCTCCATTCAGGCAGCTTTCATACTGGCTCGACAGTTGTGAGAGGAATTTCACATAGCTGTCTTTGGCTAAGCTGATGTCCGTGCCCAGGGGATCAAGCGTGCCTTTACGCACCTGTGTTCCGCGGGAGACAGCATCGATGACTGCTGGTCTGAATTGTGGCTCAGCAAAGACGCAGACCGCCTTTTGCTCAACCAACTGTGTTCGTATCTGGTGTAAACGCTGAGCGCCCGGTTGAATTTCAGGATTGACGGTAAAATGCCCGGCGGGCGAGAGACCGTAGTGCTTTTCAAAGTACGTGTAAGCGTCGTGAAAAACGAAATATCCTTTATTTCTGACCGGAGCAAGTTGTGCGCTGACGCGTTTGTCCGTGTCTGCCAAAGCTACCTCAAACTGCTGGAGGTTGGCGTCAAGTTTGGCCTTATCTTGCGGCATAAGTTCCAATAATTTTCCATGGATTGCAACCGCGGTTTTGCGCGCAATCTCTGGCGACAACCACAGGTGCATATTAAACTCGCCGTGATGATGATGATGCGCTTCAGCATCCTGATCTTCGGATTTTTCCGCTGCGTGTTCATCTTCATCTTCACCACCGCTAATCAATAACGGTTTTACCCCGTCGATGTTCACCATCGCGAGGTTTTTTTGAGCCGGAAGTTCAGCCGCAGACTTCGCCATAAAGGCTTCCATTTCTGGCCCGACCCAGACAACTAAGTCCGCGTTTTTTAAGCGTTTTGCATCAGATGGCCGCAGGGCATAGTCGTGTTCAGACGCGCCATCCGGCAGCAGCACCTCGACCGGTGTGACACCATCGGCAATGGCAGCAGCAATAAAACCTACCGGTTTGAGTGAAGCCACGACATTCGCCTGGGCAGGAAGGGTTAACAAAGCTGAAACAGATAAAGCAGTCAGGGCGAAAATTGTGCCCTTTTTATTATGTAACATATTGCGTCATTCCATCGTGACCATGAGGTGGAATGTGATATTATAACATTCGAAATTCTGTGCAACCTGTAAATACTATGACCTCACTTGTCACACTCGATAACGTTTCGATAAAATTTAACCAGCGCAATGTCTTATCAGGCGTCAGCCTGGCATTGCAGCCTGGCCGCATTCTCACCCTGCTGGGTCCCAACGGTGCCGGAAAATCAACGCTGGTGCGTGTGGTGCTCGGCCTGCTCGCCCCTACAACCGGTTCGGTTCAGCGTGATCCTGCTCTGCGTATCGGCTACGTGCCACAGAAGCTGCACATCGATCCCACCCTGCCGGTCACGGTTGAGCGCTTTATGCGTCTGACCCGGGGCAGCAAACACGCGGAGATTATGCCAGCACTGAAACGTGTGCAGGCGGGCCATCTGCTCAACTCCCCGCTGCAGAAGCTGTCCGGCGGTGAAACTCAGCGTGTGTTGCTGGCACGCGCCCTGCTGAATCAGCCTCAGTTGCTGGTGCTGGATGAACCGACGCAGGGTGTGGATGTGAACGGTCAGGTTGCCCTGTATGACCTGATCAATCAGTTACGCGTGGAACTGAACTGCGGCGTGCTGATGGTTTCCCACGATCTGCATCTGGTGATGGCAAAAACCGACGAAGTGTTGTGCCTCAATCACCATATCTGCTGTTCGGGCACGCCGGAAGCCGTCTCGCAGCATCCCGAATTTATCGCGATGTTTGGCCCGCGTGGCGCGCAGGAGCTGGCGATCTACCGTCATCATCATAATCACCGTCACGACCTTCAGGGACGTATCGTTTTACGCAAAGGACAGGGTTCATCATGATTGAGTTGTTATTACCAGGCTGGATAGGCGGTGTGATGTTAGCGCTGGCTGCCGGTCCGCTGGGTTCGTTCGTCGTCTGGCGCAAGATGTCCTATTTTGGCGATACCCTGGCGCATGCGTCTCTGCTCGGCGTAGCCTTTGGCCTGCTGCTGAACGTGAACCCCTACTACGCGGTGATTCTGGTGACGGTCTGCCTGGCGCTGGGACTGGTCTGGCTGGAGCGGCGTCCGCATCTGGCAATTGATACCCTGCTGGGCATTATGGCGCACAGCGCGCTGTCGCTGGGCCTGGTCGTCGTCAGCCTGATGAAGAACGTGCGCGTCGATCTAATGGCGTATCTGTTTGGCGACCTGCTGGCCGTAACGCCTGATGACCTCTGGATGATGGGTGGCGGCGTGATAATTGTGCTGCTGGTGATGGCGTGGCAGTGGCGTTCGCTGCTGTCGATGACCATCAGCCCGGAACTGGCGCAGGTGGATGGCGTGAATATCCAGCGAACCCGGCTGATTCTGATGCTGGTTACGGCGCTGACAATTGGCGTGGCGATGAAGTTTGTGGGTGCGCTGATTATCACTTCACTGCTGATTATTCCGGCTGCCACCGCACGTCGTTTTGTGCGCTCGCCGGAAGGCATGGCGGCCGTTGCGGTGGTCATCGGCGTGATTGCCGTCACCGGCGGTCTTACCTTCTCTGCGTTCTACGACACGCCTGCCGGGCCGTCCGTGGTGCTCTGCGCCGCCATCCTGTTTATCTTCAGCATGGTGCGCAAACCGGCTATGTAATTACTCTTCGCGCGTAATGCCGAAGTGACGATAAGCATGCTGCGTGGCCAGACGGCCACGCGGTGTGCGCTGAATAAAACCCTGCTGAATCAGGAAGGGTTCAATCACATCTTCGATGGTCTCACGCTCTTCACCAATCGCGGCCGCCAGGTTATCCAGCCCCACCGGCCCACCCATAAACTTGTCGATGATCGCCAGCAGCAGTTTGCGGTCCATATAGTCGAACCCTTCGCTGTCGACGTTAAGCATATCCAGCGCGCTGCAGGAGACCTCACCGCTGAGATCACCATTAGCCCGCACTTCGGCAAAGTCACGCACGCGGCGCAGCAGGCGGTTGGCGATACGCGGGGTGCCGCGTGCGCGACGGGCGATTTCTAACGCCCCTTCGTCACTCAATGCCAGGCCCAGACAGGCGGCACTGCGTCCCACGATGTGCTGCAAATCTTTCACCTGATAGAACTCCAGACGCTGCACAATGCCAAAGCGATCGCGCAACGGCGAGGTCAGCGAGCCTGCACGGGTGGTGGCACCAATCAGGGTAAACGGCGGCAAATCGAGCTTAATCGAACGCGCTGCCGGGCCTTCACCGATCATGATATCCAGCTGATAGTCTTCCATTGCCGGGTAGAGCACCTCTTCCACCACTGGTGACAGGCGATGGATCTCATCGATAAACAGCACGTCATGCGGTTCAAGGTTGGTCAGCATCGCCGCCAGATCGCCCGCCTTCTCCAGCACCGGACCCGAGGTGGTACGCAGGTTCACGCCCATCTCGTTGGCCACGATGTTCGCCAGCGTGGTTTTCCCCAGACCTGGCGGACCGAAGATCAGCAGATGATCCAGCGCATCGCCACGCAGCTGTGCGGCTTTGATGAAAATCTCCATCTGCTCACGCACCTGCGGCTGACCGACATACTCGGTGAGCATCTTCGGGCGAATGGCGCGGTCAATTATCTCTTCTTCGTTAATACTGGCAGCGGAGACCAGGCGGTCGGCTTCTATCATGACTTACCTCAAATGGCGGCGCGGAGCGCTTCGCGGATCAGGGTTTCGCAATCCGCATCCGGTCGGCCGACTTTACTGATCATACGGCTCGCTTCCTGCGGTTTATAACCCAGTGATACCAGCGCTGCAACCGCTTCGGATTCCGCATCGTTGGTTTCCGGCTCGGCGCTCGGTGTGGTAAGCGTAAAGGCCGAATCGCCGCCAAACAGGTCGCCGTGCATCCCTTTGAAGCGGTCCTTCATCTCGACGACCAGACGCTCAGCGGTCTTTTTACCCACGCCAGGCAGTTTTACCAGTGACGCGATCTCTTCTTTCTCAACAGCGGTCACAAACTGCTGCGCCGACATGCCGGAGAGGATCGCCAGTGCCAGCTTGGGGCCGACGCCATTCACTTTAATCAGTTCGCGAAACAGTGCGCGCTCCTGCTTGCTGTTAAAACCAAACAGCAGCTGAGCATCTTCACGCACCACGAAGTGGGTAAAAATCACCGCTTCGTGCTGAAGTTCAGGCAATTCATAAAAACAGGTCATGGGCATGTAAATTTCATAACCGACGCCGTGTGCCTCAAGCAGCACCAGTGGCGGCTGCTTTTCCAGAATGTTGCCCCGTAAACGACCTATCACCTGAATGCTTCCTTAACTAACGAATGTGGCGGATTTTATAACATAAAAAAGGCTGGATGAATATCCAGCCTGAGCGTCTGTTCTGTGCGATGCCCTAACCTGAGCGCAACCGTCCGCGCGTCAGCACCAGCTTGCTGTCACTCATGCGCGCGGCGTTTTGCGCCACGTGACAGTGAGTAATGGCTATCGCCAGCGCATCGGCGGCGTCCGCCTGCGGGTTTGCCGGCAGTTTCAGCAGGGTTCGCACCATATGCTGCACCTGACTTTTCTCGGCGCTGCCGATGCCCACCACCGTCTGTTTAACCTGACGGGCGGCATACTCAAACACCGGCAGATCGTGGTTTACCGCAGCAACGATCGCGGCACCCCGCGCCTGGCCGAGCTTCAGCGCAGAGTCAGCATTCTTCGCCATAAACACCTGCTCGATAGCGAAGAAATCGGGTGAAAACTGCGTGATAATTTCGCACACGCCCGCATAAATCAGCTTCAGGCGGGCGGGCAACTCGGTGGTATTGGTGCGGATACAGCCGCTGCCCAGATAGGTGAGCTGGCGGCCGGTCTGACGAATAACACCATAACCGGTGATGCGTGAGCCGGGATCGATACCCAGAATAATCGACATTACGCCTCTCCGGTTAACGCTGTGACGGTAAACGCCATTACAGCGTTTCCGCCACCTCGTCGGAGATCTCACCGTTGTGATAAACCTCCTGCACGTCGTCGCAATCTTCCAGCATGTCGATCAGACGCAGCAGTTTTGGTGCGGTTTCCGCATCCATTTCCGCTTTGGTCGTCGGGATCATTGCCACTTCTGCGGTATCCGCTTTCAGGCCAGCGGCTTCCAGTGCATCACGCACGGTGCCCATCTCTTCCCATGCGGTAAAGACATCAATTGCGCCGTCGTCATAGGTGACGATGTCTTCGCCGCCCGCTTCCAGTGCGGCTTCCATCACTGCGTCTTCATCCTGACCTGGCGCGAAGGAGATGACGCCTTTTTTGTTGAACAGGTAAGCCACGGAGCCGTCGGTACCAAGGTTGCCGCCGGTTTTGGTGAAGGCGTGACGCACTTCGCCCACGGTACGGTTACGGTTATCACTCAGGCATTCAATCATGATGGCTGAGCCGCCAGGACCGTAACCTTCATAGATGATGGTTTCCATGTTGGCGTTGTCATCGCCGCCCACACCGCGAGCGATAGCGCGATCCATGGTGTCACGGGTCATGTTGTTCGCCAGCGCTTTATCCATTGCTGCACGCAGACGCGGGTTGGAACCCGGATCGCCACCGCCCAGCTTGGCCGCCGTCACCAGTTCACGAATGATTTTGGTGAAGATTTTGCCGCGCTTGGCATCCTGCGCCGCCTTACGGTGTTTGGTGTTTGCCCACTTACTGTGTCCTGCCATGTTAACTTTTCTCCGATCTTTTACAGGGTGCAGGCTCTCCTGGCTGCGAGCTTATTTACCGTCGGTGCTCAGCCAGGTAAGTGACAACCTGACTGCTCTGAGAGGCGAGCGTTGCGCATCATCCTCACGTAGCGGTATACGGAGGCGACGTCGCGCTGACGGTGAACAATTTCGTGGCGAGGATGACGCCTGACTGTTCAATAGGTTGGTGTAGTCCTGTTAAAACTCACCAGATTCATAAAATTTAATCTATCCGCCGCCGGAATACCGGGCGATGGCGAGCATTCAGATAAATTCTTCAATTGCCTGGCGGTTACTCCACGATCGGGTTAATGCTGCAGCGTCAGCGGGTGCCAGCCAGCGAAACGCCAGATGCTCGGTCAGCGTGATATCCCGCTCTTCCGGCAGTTGCAGGCGAAACCAGTGTTCGTGATTATGGGTGACATCCGGTGCATAGCGATGGCGAAAATGGGGAAAGATTTCAAAGTCAATCTGACGCTGACAATCCTCTATTTCCAGCCGCTCAGCCAGCACGTCAATGCCGACCTCTTCATTCACCTCACGATACGCAGTTGCCAGCGGTGACTCTCCCGCTTCCAGGCTGCCGGTCACCGACTGCCAGAACGCGGGATCGTCACGCCGCTGCAGCATCAGCACCCGGCCAGTATCGCGCGCCGAAATGACGACCAGCACTGAAACCGGGTGTTTATAGCCCATTATTTATTCTCAGGCTTTTCTTTTTTAACCACCTGAATACCGAGCTCCAGCAGAGAAGCCGGGTTCGCTTCGCTTGGCGCTTCGGTCATCATGCAGGCTGCGGCCGTGGTTTTCGGGAACGCGATAACATCACGAATGTTGTCGGTGCCGGTCAGCAGCATGGTCAGGCGATCCAGACCAAAGGCCAGGCCCGCATGCGGTGGTGTACCGAACTTCAGCGCATCCAGCAGGAAGCCAAACTTCTCGCGCTGCTCGTGCTCTTCAATACCCAGAATGCTGAACACCGTCTGCTGCATTTTGCCGTTGTGGATACGCACTGAACCGCCACCCACTTCATAACCATTGATCACCATGTCGTAGGCGTTCGCCACGGCACGGGTCGGATCGGCCGCCAGCTCTTCTGCGCTCATCTCTTTCGGCGCAGTGAACGGATGGTGCATCGCGGCCAGACCGTCCTCTTCGTCCTCTTCAAACATCGGGAAGTCGATCACCCACAGCGGTGCCCAGGCTTTCTCATCGGTGATGCTCAGCTCGCGGCCCACTTTCAGGCGCAGCGCCCCCAGTGCGTCCGCGACCACTTTGGCGCGATCGGCACCAAAGAAGATGATGTCGCCATCCTGTGCGCCGGTACGGCTCAGAATGCCTTCAACGATCTCTGCATTGAGGAACTTGGCAACCGGGCTCTGCACGCCTTCCAGGCCGTCGGCACGGATGTTAACCTTCATCCACGCCAGCCCTTTCGCACCATAAATCTCGACGAACTTGCCATATTCATCAATCTGCTTACGGCTCAGCTGGGCACCGGTCGGCACGCGCAGCGCGGCAACACGGCCTTTTTCATCGTTAGCCGGGCCAGAGAAGACCTGGAACTCCACGTTTTTCAGCAGGTCGCCAACGTCCACCAGCTCCATCGGGTTACGCAGATCCGGCTTATCGGAACCGTAGCGATGCATCGCTTCCGCAAAGGTCATCTGCGGGAACTCACCGAGGTCCACGCCCTGCACGTCCTGCCACAGATTGCGGATTAGACGCTCCATGATTTCACGCACCTGTGGTGCAGTCATAAAGGAGGTTTCTACGTCGATCTGGGTAAATTCTGGCTGGCGATCGGCTCGTAAATCTTCGTCGCGGAAGCATTTTACGATCTGATAGTAGCGGTCAAAGCCGGACATCATCAGCAGCTGTTTGAACAGCTGTGGTGACTGCGGCAGCGCATAAAATTTGCCTTTGTGAACGCGGCTTGGCACCAGATAGTCGCGCGCGCCTTCTGGCGTCGCCTTGGTCAGCATCGGGGTTTCGATATCCAGGAAACCTTCATCATCCATAAAGCGACGGACAAAGCTGGTAATTTTTGCGCGGGTTTTCAGACGCGTCACCATCTCAGGGCGACGCAGATCCAGATAGCGGTATTTCAGGCGCGCTTCTTCGCTGTTGGTCTGATTCGAGTCCAGCGGCAGGGGCTCAGAGCGGTTGATGATGGTCAGCGCCTGGGCAAACACTTCGACTTCGCCAGTCGCCATGTCGCTGTTTTTGTTCTTCTCATCGCGTGCGCGCACGGTACCGGTGATCTGGATGCAGAATTCGTTACGCAGTTCAGAAGCCAGCTTAAATGCGTCCTGACGATCGGGATCAAAAAACACCTGCACGATGCCTTCACGGTCGCGCATGTCGATAAAAATCAAACTGCCCAGATCGCGACGGCGGTTTACCCAGCCGCAAAGCGTGACTTGCTGACCCACATGAGACAGATTGAGCTGTCCGCAATATTCTGTACGCATAACACTATCCTTTTAACTTCGCCGCTGCAGCTGACAGCATCCGGCCGCGTTACCTGATGCGATGCTGTCGCAAAAATGGCGGCCATTATAATGGAAAAAGCCAGACAGGATAAGCAGATCAGCGCCAAAGCGCCGATTTCCTGTGTGCATTTGCCCCTCAGCCCGACCATAGCGGATAATGCAATCTCTTAACCTGCAGCCAGGAGCGCGCGTGACACTTCGTATTGGCCTGCCCCAGTGGCAGCATTCACACTGGAAACGCTGGGGTATCGAAAGCCTGGCGGACTATGCCCGCTACTTCCACTGCGTAGAGGGAAATACCACCCTCTATGCGCTGCCGAATGCGGAAACGGTGATGCGCTGGCGCGACATGACGCACGATGCATTTCGCTTCTGCTTTAAATTTCCCAGTACCATCAGCCATCAGGCGGCGCTGCAGCATAGCGATGATCTGCTGACCGATTTTCTGCGCCTGATGGAACCGCTAGCCGACCGCATCGGTCAGTACTGGCTGCAGCTGCCCGCCAGCTTCTCCCCGGCTCAGCTCAACGACCTGTGGCTTTTTCTGGATAGTCTGCCGCGCCGCTTTCACTACGGCGTCGAAGTGCGTCATCCGGCTTTCTTCGCCAAGGGCGAGGCGGAACGGTCACTCAATCGGGGCCTGCTTGAGCGCGGCATCAATCGTGTGATGCTCGATAGCCGTCCGGTTCACGCCTCCACCTCGCAAAGTCCGGCGGCACTGGTCGCGCGTTCGCAGAAGCCGAAAGTGCCGCCGCATGCCCTGCGAACCGGCTCCCAGCCGATGGTGCGCTTTATCGGCAGCGATAGCGTGGACGAGAGCATTCCCCTGTTTCAGATCTGGCGGCCCAAGCTGGCTGAGTGGCAGCAACAGGGCGACGCCATGCTGTTTCTGCACACCCCCGATATGGGCCAGGTTTTTCCGCTGGTGCAGGCACTGTGGCCGCAGTTGCAGGAGATCGATCCGGCTATTGGCAATGGACCAGACTGGCCGCAACAGACGTCACTGTTTTGATTGCGTTACAGGACAGCGGGCTGCACGCCCGTTAGAATAGAATCATTATGGACAGTCGCTGGAGTGGCTATGGTTAGCGCGTTATATGTGGTGATAGGGGCATTGCTGGTAATGAAATTCACGCTGGATGTGGTGCGTTACCGCCGGTTCTACCGGGTGGCGTATGGCGATGGCGGCTATCACGACCTGAAAATGGCGATCCGCATTCATGGCAATGCCATTGAAACCATTCCGCTGGCGCTGTTTCTGCTGGTGATGATGGAGATGAACGGCACCGATATCTGGATGGTACATCTCACCGGCCTGCTGTTCTTTATCAGCCGCCTGCTGCATGCGTGGGGATTGCGCAGCAGTGCCATGGCGGGCCGTAAATATGGCATGCTCCTGACGCTGTTTTCCCTGTGCGGCATGGTGATTTTCAACCTGATCTACATGCCGTGGGAACTGGTCCTGACGCTCCATTAAGCCAGCCTGGGTTAAGGGGTGCAGCCCGCCCCACTTTCTGCGAGAATAACGCCCTTTCCGTCGTCTCTTCGGATTTTCGATATGTCTGACCGCGATCAACTCTTCTCAGCGCCCATTGCAAAACTGGGCGACTGGACTTTTGACGAGCGTGTAGCTGAAGTCTTTCCTGACATGATTCAGCGCTCGGTGCCGGGCTATTCCAACATCATTTCGATGATTGGCATGCTGGCAGAACGTTTTGTTACCCCGGACAGCAGGGTCTATGACCTGGGCTGCTCGCTGGGCGCGGCCACCCTCTCGGTGCGCCGCAATATTCATGTGCCAGGTTGCCAGATCATCGCGGTGGATAACTCCCCGGCGATGGTGGAGCGCTGCCGCCGGCATCTTGATGCGTTTCGCGCTGACACGCCGGTTACGGTGCTGGAAGCGGATATCCGCGACATTGAGATTGAAGACGCCTCACTGGTGGTGCTCAACTTCACGCTGCAGTTTCTGGAGCCGCCTGCACGCCTGGCGCTGCTGGAAAAGATCTGGCAGGGACTTAAACCGGGCGGCGCGCTGGTGCTGTCGGAGAAGTTCAGCTTTGAAGATGCCGAGGTCGGTGAGCTGTTATTCAACATGCATCACGACTTCAAACGCGCCAACGGCTACAGCGAACTGGAAATCAGCCAGAAACGCAGCATGCTGGAAAATGTGATGCTGACTGACAGCGTCGAAGCGCATAAAGCCCGCCTGAAACAGGCCGGTTTCTCGCACGCCGAACTCTGGTTCCAGTGCTTTAATTTTGGATCTCTGGTGGCGTTGAAATGATCGACTTTGGCCGTTTTTATCAGCAAATTGCAGTGGGCCCGCTGGCGAAGTGGCTGGAAGTATTACCGGCGCAAATCAGCGAATGGCAGCGTGAAAACCTGCATGGTCACTTTCGTGACTGGTACAAGTCGCTGGAGTATCTGCCGCTGCTGGAGCCGCAAAAGCTCGACCTGCTGCACAGCGTCACCGCCGACCGCGATGACATCAGCGACCGCCATCGTCAGGGGATTGAGAAACTACTGCGTAACCTGATGCCGTGGCGCAAAGGGCCCTACTTCCTCTACGGCACCCACATCAACACTGAATGGCGATCTGACTGGAAGTGGGAACGCGTGCTGCCGCACATCTCCCCGCTGGCGGGCCGGACGGTGCTGGATGTGGGCTGTGGCAGCGGTTACCACATGTGGCGGATGATTGGCGCGGGCGCACATCTGGTCGTGGGCATCGATCCAATGCAGCTGTTCCTGGTGCAGTTCGAAGCAGTGCGTAAGCTGCTGAATGACGACCGCCGGGCGCATATGCTGCCGCTGGGCATTGAGCAGCTACCGGCGTTACAGGCGTTTGATACCGTATTTTCGATGGGTGTGCTCTATCACCGTCGTTCCCCGCTGGATCACCTGTTACAGCTGAAAAATCAGCTGGTGAGTGGGGGCGAGCTGGTGCTGGAAACGCTGGTGATTGAAGGCGATGTCAATCAGGTGCTGGTACCCGGTGAACGCTATGCCCAGATGCGCAACGTCTTCTTCATTCCTTCAGCGGAAGCACTGAAAAGCTGGCTGGAGAAAAGCGGGTTTGTCGATGTGCGGATTGTCGATTTTGCGCTGACCACCACTGAAGAGCAGCGCCGCACCGACTGGATGACCAGCGAGTCGCTGGCGGAATTCCTCGATCCCGAGGACCCCAGCAAAACGGTTGAAGGCTATCCGGCTCCCCTGCGCGCCGTGCTGGTCGCCACCAAACCTTAATGCCCTAGCGGCGAGACAACGCCAGTTTCGCCGCAAATCCAATAAACACGCAGCCGGTCAGGCGATCCATCCCCTTCAGCACATTCGGTTTTCGCAGATGTCCGGAGAAATAGTGGCTGCCGCCAATCAGGACCGCATTCCAGATCAGCCCCAGCAGCATGTGTGCCAGCGCCATTAGCGTGCACCAGAGCGCCACCGACGCCCCCGCCGGGATAAACTGCGGCAGAAAAGTGACGTAAAATACGCCAATTTTCGGGTTCAGCAGATTTCCCATTAATCCCCGGCTGAAGCAGGCCAGATAGCCCTGCTGTTGTGCAGGCTGTTCAGCTGTCTCCACGGATTGCTGACGCGGCTTAAGCAGCATCTTTATGCCCAGATAGAGCAGCCAGCCGGCACCGATCCACTTCAGCAGGTTATAGGCGATCTCAGAGGCCATCAGCAGCGCGCCCAGTCCCAGCCCAACTGCGATGCCCCAGAGCAGACAACCCAGCGTCACGCCAAGGGCTGTCGCCCAGGCGCGCTGCCAGCCCTGCGCAATGGCGGTTCGCAGCACCAGCGCGGTATCAAATCCAGGTGTGAGTGTCAGAATGGTTATTGCAAACAGAAATGAAAAGAGCGTGGCGCTCATGATGATTCTCCGTTATCTCTGAGCAAGGGGTGTTCAGGCAGCTTAACAGCCCATGGCGCGGTCATATGCGGGATCGCCTGCCACGCTGAGCGGATTGTGCCAGGCTGGATCGGGTCGAACCATTCATATTAAGGAGATGTGATTATGAGTAAATTTATTTTTTCATCACCCCGTAAATATGTGCAGGGCGCCGGTGTACTGGATGAGCTGGGCACGTACCTGACTGAGCTGGGCGATCAGGCTTTTCTGGTGGCAGATGAGGTTGTCTGGAAACTGATTGGCGAACGGGCGCAACAGACGCTGCAGTCCGCCGGGGTGAAATTCAGCTGGCAGCAGTTTAATGGCGAAGCCTCCAGTAATGAGATCACCCGTCTCAGTGCGCTGGCGAAGAGTCAGGGCTGTAACGTGGTGGTCGGGCTGGGCGGCGGCAAAACGCTGGACACGGTCAAGGCGGTGGCGGACGAACTTAAACAGCCGGTAGCCATCGTGCCGACCATTGCCTCCACCGATGCCCCCTGTAGCGCGCTGTCGGTGATTTACTCTGACAGCGGCGTATTTGAGAGCTATCGCTTCTACAGCAAAAATCCCGATCTGGTGCTGGTGGATACCGCAGTCTGCGCCAGTGCGCCTGCACGGCTCTTTGCCTCCGGCATTGCCGATGGCCTGGCCACCTGGGTTGAAGCGCAGGCCGTGGCGCGGTCCCATGCTAAATCCATGGTCAGCGGCGATCCGACCCTTGCCGGACTGGCGATTGCCCGCGCCTGCGAAGAAACACTGCTTAAGTGGGGGTACAGCGCCTATATCGCCGTTACCGAAAAACGGGTCACGCCCGCCGTGGAAGCTGTGGTTGAGGCGAACACGCTGCTCTCGGGGCTGGGCTTCGAAAACGGCGGGCTGGCAGCTGCACACGCTATTCACAATGGTTTTACCGCAATCGATGGCGATATCCACCATCTGACCCACGGCGAAAAAGTCGCCTATGGCACACTGACGCAGATGGTGCTGGAGCAGCGGTCGGATGAGGAAATTGCGCGCTATATCCGTTTCTATCGCAGCATCAACATGCCGACCACGCTGCGTGAAATGCATCTGGAGAATGAAAGCTGGGAAAATCTGGTGAAAGTCGGGGCACTGGCGAACAGTGAGGGTGATACGCTGAAAAACCTTAATCCTCATCTGTCACCTGAGGATATCGCCAACGCCCTGCTGGCGCTGGATGCTTTTAGTCAGACGGTGAAATAAGCCGCCAACAGGCGATCATTCGATCGCCTGTTACTCTTCTGCCGCAGGCTGGTCCCAGTACTCATATTTGTAGGCGGAACTGAGATGGCGCTCGATGGTGCCACGCGTGAAGATTTCGGTTTCATGCAGATAGCTCAGGGTACAGTTGCCGACCTCATCCCAGGACTGACACTCATCAACCGAGCGGATGGTGCTCAGCGGTGTGGTCGCCGTGCCGTTGAGCCGCACTTCACGCCATTGGGGATCGTAGGTGTATTCGTCAGTTCCCCGGGCGGAGGTGGTGCGCGTCACCAGCCCCTTTGGATTCCAGTGGTAATGGAACTCGCCGTTAGTCAGCGGATCGCTGCCACGTGCCACACTCTTCTCAAGCCGTAGCTGGCGATCGTAACGATAGGTGGTGTCGGTAAAGCCGGTTTTACCCATGCTGGTAAACCTGTCGGAGGCGCTGGTAATATTGCCATGCTGGCCTTTCTGCCAGTTAATCGTCCCCTGCCGGTTATCAACAACGACTTCTTTGCCCTCTTTCAGCACTTTGACCAGATACGCATATTCCGCCACCCAGCCGCCCTGTACCCTGGCGATATGTTGCTCCATGCTGAGGATCACGTTACGTTCACTTTTGTCGTAGCTGACGTCAGCCACCGTCAGATCGCCACAGGCGTCAAACTGACCCAGCACCCGCTTTTGCGAATTCACATCTTTGCCAAATTCACCTGCAATCACCTGCTTCACTGCGCCTTTCGCATTGCCCCCCAGCAAAATCAGGGTGTTGCTGTTGACCACGGCGGCGTTGTCAGCGCGGCATGCGCTGGCCGCAGCGTTGCCGCTGCACAGTACGGTCAGTATCAGGCTTAAAGTAAGAATCTGATTGCGTTTCATAGGGTAAATTCCAGGCGACGTTGCTTTCAGTGTAAACGCTGCGGGGATGAACAGCGGAAATCCGGGACGATTTAACTCAACCTCTCATGACAGACATCGGCTGTGGCAGCGTAACGGATAGCGTGCAGATTGTGTTGCGGCTTTTGATAAAAGTCCTGGATGACAATTAAAAACGCCTGTACGTGAAGGCTGACAGCCGGCAACAGGAAGCAGACGCGGCGCATAGCCGTTCATCCGCTGGCGATAAAAAACCCGCCTGAGCGGGTTTATAACGTTTTCCTTCGGCGATCCTCTCGCCAGGTCTGGGTTATTTATTCACTAACCACATCCTGCAAAACGGCCTGTCCGCGATCCAGCGTGAACACCTGCCACTCAACCTGTTGTGATTCCAGCGTGAAGATAGCCGTTGCCAGCGTATTCTCTTCGTCGGGATCCTGCGGAGAGAGCCGGTAGATGGGCAATACCACATCATGCTGATCAGACAGAATGGCTTTTGCAGCGTCACCATCAAATGCTGGATCTCCTTTCAGCCACACATCCAGACGCTGCTGGCGTGAAGCAGAGCTGTCGGTGATCACCTGCTCAGTCGCAGTAAGTTGCGGATGGATAAGATGGTTAGCATGCACAAAGAGGCCGGACAGCTGCGTGACAGAACAACCTGTACCGGTCGCTTCAACGCTGAACAGTCGGCTATCGCCCCGCTGCCCCAGCGTATGATGAAAAGCGCCTGCGCGCGGCGACGTCGTCAGTAGCGCAATCGCCTCATCAAGCGTGGCTGCATTCAGCGCTGCACGCGCCAGAATCTGGCGCGGCAGGCCAGCCGGACGATGCACGGCACGAATGTTATTCACCGTGTTCACCACCCCACGGTCATTGACGGCAAACGTATGGCCGCAAATCGAACCCGGGTAGGCAAAGCTGGTGAACCCGATGCCCTGATCCGGCAGCACACGAACCACTGCACAGTCACCCCGTAGCTGCGGAAAACCATCTTCATTGTGCGCAATGACCAACGCCCCATCGCGGCGTTGCCCGGCCACCGTGGTGCAGCCGTCTGAGGTAGAACGCACCAGATCGCCCCGGCAGTTCCATGCAAACACGTCGTCAATGGATGCCTGCAAACCGCTGGCCAGCCCTTCCAGCTCAAGCCAGATTTGCGGGAAGTCAGCCTGAACCTGCGCGCGCATGCGCTGAGTCTGTTCCGTGTGTTTCATGGCCGTGACCGTTTGCCACAGCGCGATGTGCGTCAGTTTCTGATGCCACGCCTCCCGGCCAAATTCGCCGAGCTGCTGACCGATTTCAAACGCCGAACCACTGATTGCAATTTTTTTCATTGTGCTGTCATTCACTTCTTTCAGGAGACGTGTTGCAGGAATTCTTTAAGGCGCGGATTCGTGCTGTCGTTAAGCAGCTTATCAGGTGAGCCATCTTCAGCAATGGTCCCGCCATCAATAAAGATGAGTCTTGAGGCCACATCCCGGGCAAAACCAATCTCGTGAGTCACAATCACCATCGTCATGCCCTCTTCGGCGAGCGAGCGCATCACTTTCAGCACCTCATGACGCAGTTCGGGATCCAGCGCAGAGGTGGGTTCATCAAACAGCATCATTTTGGGTTTTACCGCCAGTGCGCGCGCAATCGCCACACGCTGCTGCTGTCCACCAGAGAGTTCTGCGGGGTAATGACTGGCACGTTCACGCAGGCCGACCCGGTCCAGCAAGGCCAGCGCCTGTTCGCGGGCCGCCGCTTTGCTCTGCCTGCGCACGCGGACAGGGCCAAACATCACATTTTCCAGCGCGGTCAGGTGAGGAAACAGGTGAAACTGCTGGAACACCATGCCCGCCTCGCGGCGGATGTCGCATTCATTCGCATGCGGATCGGTGATGTGCTTGCCCGCCACCAGCAGCGTTCCGGAAGAGATGTCTTCCAGCTTGTTAATACAGCGCAGCAGCGTTGATTTACCCGATCCCGACGGCCCGATGATCACTACCACTTCGCCCGCCTCTATCTTCAGATTGATATCGTGCAGGACCTGCGTCGCGCCAAAATTTTTCGACACAGCATTAAATTCAACCATGCTCATAGAATGTGGATCCTTTTTTCCAGTTGCTTCAGCAGGAAACTCAGGCAGAGCGTCACCAGCAGATAAATCATCGCGACGGCGGTCCAGACCTCCAGTGCGCGGAAATTACCGGCAATAATCTCCTGTCCCTGACGGGTTAGCTCCGCGACACCGATAACAATAAATAGCGACGTATCTTTAATACTGATGATCCACTGGTTGCCCAGCGCGGGGATCATACGCCGCAGTGCCAGCGGCATAATCACATGCCACAGGGTGCTGCGCTGCGATAATCCCATAGCAAGACTCGCCTCTTTAAATCCTTTATTGATAGAGAGGATCGCACCGCGCGTAATCTCGGCGATATAGGCACCGGAATTAATCACAATGGTCACAATCGCCGCTGTAATGGGATCAATACGAATAGGAATAACCACCGGCAGGGCAAAGTAGATAAACATCACCTGCACCATAATTGGCGTGCCGCGAATTAACTCAACGAAAATCAGCGACAGCGTTTTAGTTATTCGCCCACCTAATACGCGACAGGTTCCGGCCAGCAGACCGATTACGAAACCACCCAGCAAACCCGATAATGAAATAATCAGCGTCAGTTGCAAACCCTGCAATAATAACGGCAGGGATTCCCAGATATATTTACTGTCAAAATTCATAGTTCGATCCATTAAGGCGAAATGAGGTCGGACTGTGCCGACCTGTCTGAATTATTTCGGCTGTTTCGCAAACCACTTAACATAGATTTTGTCGTAGGTGCCATCCGCACGCAGCGCCTGCAATGCAGCGTTAACTTTCGGCGTCAGGCTGCTGTTCTTTTGCATCGCGAACCCGTACTGCTGCGGCAGAATGCTGTCTGTCTCACCTGTGGATTTCACTTTGCCATTGCCCGCCTTTTTCACGTAATAGAGTACGTTCGGCGAATCATGCACTACCGCGTCAAGATTACCCGCCTGCAAATCGAGATAAGCGTTATCGATGTTAGGAAACTCAACATAGTCGGCTTTATATTTGCTCTTCATAAAGCTGGCCGCCGCGGTGCCCTGTTTCAGGCCCACTTTCTTACCGGCTAAATCGCTGAATTTTTTGATCGCGGTATCACTGCTTTTTACCGCCATCAGTAAATCCGCATTGTAATAGCCGTCACTGAAATCAACGACCTGTTTCCGCGCATCGGTAATCGTAATACCAGCCATCGCAACATCCAGATTACGGGACTGCAGCCCTGGAATTAAGCCACCAAAATCCATCGGGCGTAATTCATAGCTGACGTTCATCTTTTTAGCGATAGCATTCCACAAGTCAATATCGAAGCCCACATACTTATCGCCCTGTTTAAATTCAAAGGGCACAAATGCGGTATCCACACCTACCATCAGTTTATCCTGAGCAGTAGTAATAAAACTGGCTGAGCAGGCAACTAATACCAATGAGACTTTTAATTTAGAGAATAATCCAGACATATCTAACCCCCGGCGTCGGTGAAATAGCGTACAGTGAATATCATCCGGCGAGGTTATCGCCGGAATGACTGAACAGAATTTATTTGAAATGCAGGGCGTATCAGGCTGCGCCCGGATTAAACGATGACTTATTCAGGAATAATATGATCCTGCGTGTCGGGCACCGGCGTCTGTGCGCCGTTCATGATCATTGAGAGAAAACTGTAATAGCCGTTAATGCCAATCAGATCCACCACGCCCTTCTCGCCCCACAAATCGATGGCCTGCTGCCAGGTAGCGTCGCTGACTTTCTGCTGCTGGTGCAGCTGCTGGCAGAAGTGATAAATCACCCACTCATCGGGTTCGAGGTCTTCCGGCGGGCGCTTTTCATTGATCGCCTGCACGGCGGCCGCAGTAATGCCCTTCTCGCGCGCTATCGGCGCATGGATTGCCCATTCTACCGGCTGTGACCAGTGCCGGGCGGTCATCAGAATGGCCAGCTCTGATAAACGCTGTCCCAGCGCACTGCGATACCGCAGATATTCCCCCATGCGCTGTGCGTGTGCCATCAGCTCAGGGCTGCGTAGCAACGGCTCAAACGGTGGCAGCAGCGCGCCGCGCGGCCCGTTAATGATCTCTTCTGCGAGCGGACGTTGCTGATCGTCCCATTCGTGATGCGCCAGCGGCGGCAGACGGTTAATCATAAGCTGGCCGTCTCTTCACGAATCACCTGCTCCAGCGTTTCCACCACAAAATCAAGCTGTGCTGTCGTGATGATAAAGGGTGGTGCAATCAGAATGTGATCGCCGTATTGCCCGTCAATCGTTCCGCCCATGGGATAAACCATCAGACCCCGTGCCATACAATTAGCTTTAATTCTGGCGTGCAGTTTCAGCGCCGGATCGAACGGCGTTTTGCTGGCTTTATCACGAACCAGTTCAACCCCGGCGAACAGGCCGCGCCCGCGGGTGTCACCGACCTGTGGCAGCTCGCCCAGCCGATCGCGCAGCGCACGTTGCAGGTAATCCCCCTGCTGTTTCACGACTGCTAATAAATTGTCGCGGTTAATGACCTGCTGCACCGCCAAAGCGGCCGATGCCGCCGTTGCGTGGCAGATATAGGTATGACCATGCTGGAACAGTCCGCTGCCCGCCTGCAGAGCGGAGACAATTTTTTCGCTCGCCAGTACCGCACCGATAGGCTGGTAGCCACCCCCCAGCCCTTTGGCGATGGTCACCAGATCCGGCACCACCTCATCCTGTTCAAACGCGTAAAGCGTTCCGGTACGTCCCATGCCGCACATCACTTCATCCGCAATATAGAGCAGGCCGTACTTATCACACAGGGCGCGCACGCCTTTGAAGTAACCCGGTGTAGGCGGCGTTGCGCCGGTGGTCGCGCCTACGACTGTCTCTGCGCAAAAACCGATGATCGTCTCCGGGCCGGCATCAATAATCGCCTGCTCCAGCTCATTCAGCAGGCGCTGCGTATATTGCTGCTGTGTTTCATCAGCACGGCGGTCGCGATATTCATTACAGGCAGAAACGCGGATCACGTCGATTAACAGCGGGGCAAACTGGCGACGACGCCATTCGTTGCCCCCCACCGCCAGCGCACCCAGCGTATTACCGTGGTAACTCTGCTGGCGGGCAATAAAGCGAGTACGGGACGGCTGACCGATTTCAACGAAATATTGCCGGGCCAGCTTCAGCGCCGTTTCTACGGCTTCGGAACCACCCGAAACGAAATAGGCATAATTGAGATCGCCAGGCGCATGGCGGGTCAGATGTTCCGCGAGTTGTTCAACCGTGTCACTGGTAAAAAAACCGGTATGTGCATAGGCGAGCTGGTCGATCTGGCGATGCATCGCAGCCAGCACGTCAGGATGCGCGTGACCTAAGCAGGAAACCGCAGCGCCTCCGCAGGCATCCAGATACTGTTTTCCCTGTGCATCAAAGATGTACGATCCGTGTGCGCCGGTTGCAACGGCGGGCGTGCTGCGCAGACTGCGGTGAATGATATGGCTCATGCTGGGTCCTGCTCCTGAATACGCTGCGATAACTCAGCGCATCTTGCCGGATCCATTTGGATCACGTCAACGCAAGAATGATACATATGCATTCTATTTTCTTATGACGGATTCAAATGGATCTTCTTTCAGGGTTTGCCAGGCACCACATAGGCACCTGAATCAATCAGGTAGCGTTCGGCATTTTCGATTTTGCTGACCGCCTCGCGGCCATGACGTGCCACCAGCATCGCCAGCAGACATTCGGCCAGCCCCATACCGGAAACCACAGAAGGAAAGAAAGAGGGACTCTCTACCGAGAAGAGTAAGGTACAGTCGGCGGCCTGCGCCAGAGGGGAAACCGGCGAATCCGTAATGGCGACGATTTTCGCGCCTGCCTGCCTGGCAGCCTGTAACACCGTCAGCGATTCGCGTGAATAAGGGGCAAAACTGGTCAGCAGAATCGCGTCCTGCGCCGTCAGTTCGCGGGTAAAGACTTCGATATTGCTCGCCAGGCCATCAATCAATGAAACCTGGCGGTTAAATAATCGATAGATATAAAACAGTGACCAGGCGATGGGAAAACTGGCACGAAATCCACAGATATAGACGTTTTCCGCCGCATCCAGCAGGGTGACAGCCTGATCCATCTTCTGATGATTCTCATGTTGCGTCGCCGCAAGGTTAGCCTGATGCGCCTGAAAGACCTCTTCGTAGAGCTGAGGTTGGGTTGGTTTTGCGATCAGCTTTTCAGCTTTGGATACGTAGGTATCATCGCGCAGACCTATATCGTCAATAAACGCGTCTTTAAGTTCACCCCAGCCCTCATAGCCCAGGCGCTGTGCCAGGCGCAGCAGCGTGGCAGGCTTCACTCCCGCTTCTGTGGCAAAAGCACGCATGGATTGCACCACCAGCTGATTCGTATTCTGGAGTGAGAACTCGGCAGCACGTTGCAACTCAGGCGACAATGCACTGAACTGGCTGACAATATTTTCCCTGGGATTCATGGCGGCACTTCATCGGCTGGCAGATGCAGGCATCTAATCACATTTAGGATCCAGACTCCACTGTCGGAGGTTGGACGCTAGCTACTGACACTATCGCCATAGATGCATAATAGTGCGCGTTATAACATAGCCATGCTAAATACACACTTTATGTTAGAGAAAAAGTTAATAGTGTAGTGAGCCTTTCCGTTAGAGAAGATTTTATTTATGAGGCCCTTCTTAATGCTAAATCTTCCTCAATCAATGCCATAATGCTGACGAAATAGTTATTGTAACAGATCAACCCTCTTCCAAGCCTGGCGTTCTTCCATTCGAAGTTAGATTTGCGACTCCAGACATCGAAATGCCTGATAACAAATATGCTAAAATTAAGAACTTACTCCAGGCCAACCCAAAAATGGAGTTTTGTTGATTGACTCTGACCTTAACTTGCCACAAGAACTGACTTATCTCGTAAAGTAGGATCGCCTTTATTCGTGTGTACAAAAAGGTCGGATCGCTTCAAAGCTGGGGAGTATTGAATATGAAATTTCCCCTGCATATAATCAATCGATCCTTCGTCTGACAGTGTAAGATCATGTCAAAGCGCATTCCTTGCAGCGATATATCTTCCATACCTGGTTACATCTATTTAATAATTCACTGGGCATAATTTCAGATGATCAGGCGCCAACAGACCAGGCCCACTTGCTGTTACATCTGGCTTTATTAATTTTATTGCATTCAGAGGATTGGACTAATTGGTCAATTTCAAAAAATAGGCGAGTTTCTTCTGTGATCGCTGAAGAGTATATTTTCTCTCATGGCGGCGTTATTTTTTAAAAAACAGAAAGCGTCACAAATAACGGGAATAAAATTTATCAAATAAAGATAAACATACTACTATAAACATTCGCTACCTCAGCGAGAATGAAAAACTAAATAATTAAATAACACTGTCGTTTGCCCGCCTTTCCAGCGGGCTTTTCTTTTAAAGTAACGACTACAAGTACTTCTGGCCACTTATTACCTGAAACTGCAGATGCATTGACTCTATTCAGCAATGCCGGGGGCTTCTCCAAGCCAAAAGCAACATTTTACCCTCCTCCACCCTCATATTTAAATCGACTCAATTAAACACCGAAATTAATATATTTCACATCTCAGATAATAAATATTTTTTATGACACCACTATTGATATTAATTCTTCATGCGTTTAGCTCCGGCCAGACAATATCATCTGGTTCTGAAACATCAAGATCAATTAGATCAAGTCGATAATTTTTGAGCACCGTCAGCCGTTCCGACTGCTCATCGGTTGCCCTGCCCAGCTCAACCGCATCCGACAACGGGGACATTTCAGTAACCGCATCAGCCATAAGTGACAGGCGTTTTTTATTTGCCAGCTCAACTTTTTCAGTCCGCGTATAAGTACGTGGCACAATTGCGGAACCATCAAACATCCATGAACCATCAATCGCGATACCTTCAGGTACCGCACTTTTATCAACTTCTGCAATGGAATATCCGCCGGGGTAAAGGCGTGATGCATCAAATCCAAAAGAGCGAATTACGCTCTCGCTGTCATAACAAAATTTTAGCGTGTCGGCACTAAAGCGCATACGGTGAAAATACCAGTCCTCACCCTCTTCACTTTGAAAATAGAGGGCGGGAATCATTAAATCCGCATATTCCGGAATGTACTGCGTGAAATTTTTCAGTATTAACATCATGCTGTATGTCCTACGTTTACCCAGCCTATTGAGGGGTAGTGCTTCTGAACCGGACGGTAAAATACCGTATCTCCGCCGGGGTTATCGCCTTCAAAATTCCAGCCAGTCATCACACAACCACCAGGAACACGCTGCTGGCCATTTTTAACTATCTGAAATGCGCCTTCACCACCCAAGGCGACATCTGAAACTCTGTTAACCTGCGCATCCTGTGCTTTGTTCCAGGCATCGTTTGCTGTGCCTCTTACTCCATTGATTGCATTATTTACGTTACCAAGCTGCCCATTGATCCAGTTGTTCAGGTAGCCGCCCCACATACTGCCGTAGACGTTACCATCGGGTGGCATAAAAGCACCGCCTGCATAGACAGAACTGGGCGACCTGAAACTACCGTCACTGCGGAATGCAAATGACTGGACTACACCAAAACCATCTAACAGAATCTCAGCAAATGCATAATTGCTGATAACCTCAACCATGCGGAAACATGCCGAAGCGCCATCCTTGAAATCCATGTCGCCACCACGGTTTTTAAGACACGATCGAAACAAAGGTGCATAAAGAGCCTGCCCTGAATTACCACTTTTGAGATTAGACATTACGGTAACGCTGGCTTCCTCATTCAGAATGCCACCCGTTTTAGGGTAAGCGCCCGTCTGTGCAGCATTTGGGGGATTTTGAGTGGTAAAGAGCTCCCCGACGTCTGTCGAATCAACAGTAATATGTAGTTTACCGTCCGTTCCCCAATCCATGTAATAACGGTGATTACCGGATGAATGGAGGCCACCGTTGGCCTGAACAGCAGGCCAGTTGCCCACATTTCCCAGGCCTACATCTGATTTATCGAGGGTTACTGCCCCTGTTTTAGTATTAACACTAGTGACGGGATAAGGTGGTGGATTATTGCCGTAATACAAATCTCCCATACGAACCGCGTCGACCTGGGCAATCATTTTTGTGCCATTCCAGCCCACATAAACTTTATTTGTAAGCATCCCATCGCCGCCCCCCTGCTGTACCGAAGTAAAGTTTCCAACTTTGTCCAGTTCGAGATTCTGACGAGCGGTGAGCTTATTTGGCAGATCGGCGAGACTTCTGGCTTTCTGCAGGTAAACATCATCAAGTTGAGTGCGAGAATTGGCAAGTAATGCTTTTACAAGCGTCGCTTTCAGCGCTGAGATATCCCCTTCATCCAGAACATCATCGCCGCTCTTATCCGCCATGAATGACGACACTACCGCAGCAATCGTCGATGCCTGTCGCCAGACTTTATTCAGCTGTTCACTTCGGGCAATACCTGAGCTAAATCCCGCGGGCAGTGCAGCCAGTTCTTCATATTCAGCCTGAGTCAGAACGTTGGCGTTTTCACCCGTTGCAAATGCCTTGAAATCATTTTTTGCCATCTTATTCACCGTTTATTACGTATGTAACCGAAACGCCAGCGGGTTTGATGGAAAGAAACCCCTGCCTGATTATTTCTTTTGTGATACCGGATATAACGCTGCCGTTTACATAGATACTCATGGTCATATCCTGATTATCTGTAAATGATAGTTTGATATTACCGTCCGGGTATATGCCGTCCAGAACAGGAGTCAGACTTTCGACGGTACCATCCCAGTTGTTTGCACCTATTCTGGCGCGGAGCATTGCCCTGAATTCGGTATCGCCCACGTCAATAGCACCATTATCTGGGGTGTATCGTCCCTTCCATGTGCCAAAATCAAACCCCAGGCTGTCACTATCGAGCGTAAAAAAATAGTCGTCTATCGGAGCAGTTATACGCCGGTTACGGCCCACCCACTCCCCTATAATGTCAAGTTGTGCACCGGTTGCCCTGTCAAGGTCGAAGTCGTCATCAAGTCCATTAAGCGCGGCAGAAACATCACTTAGTGGCCGCGTTGAAAGATCGACGTGATCTGCATAACGGGATTTATTCCTGTGAACGTTAGTTATCAGTTCCACATATTTGCTCATGAAACCACCCTGATCGAAATATTAGCCGCGGTACAGGTGGCCAGACTGTCATAGGCGATGACTATGTTCGATGTCGTCACAGATGTTTTACCGGTGCCAATAGCGATACTGACAATATCGTAAAACTGGCTATCGTCTTTATCGGTGCCCGTTGTCAGGTTCGCTGGCGAAAATAATCGACCGAAGTAAATGTTATTACCAATTCCCAGGCTGTTAATATAATTAACCATCGCATTTATAATTTTGTCCCCGACGGCACTGGTGTAACCGGTAAACGCCTTTATTTCAATATTGACAAAAATGGGAACAGCGACCGGACGCGAGAATGAAATTTTTACGGGATTACCATGGGCATCCGTAAGGCTTACCGATGTTTTTCCATATGTGGGCGCACCCAGTGTTTTCTTTTTGCGAAGAGTCTGAGCAATCTCTGTTGCATCCCCGCCATCGACAATTGCCGCGATGGAATGGGCAGGAAGTCCATTGTCATCAATCTCACCCGTGTCATTTTCATAAAGTTTATGACGTGTAACACCGGTTATATTGGCAATAGCACCGTCCAGCGCTTCAAAGGGGGTTAACGCCGGCAGTGCAACGCTTTGCCCCTGTCGCACACGTAATTCAGCATCGGTTTCTGCCGCACTGCCGATTGCAGCAGCAGTTGCATTAATAACGGACATCCAGCCGCGTGTGGGCGTGTTGATCTGGTTAACAGCCCCTTTAACTGCGGCTACCGGGCCGGATGTTGTGCAGGTTGCTGTCGTTAACACCGTACCGTCAATGCCGATCGTGACGCTCGCAGGCAGGTTCCATAAAATACTATTCGTGTCACGCACTGAACCATTTACGATGGTCGTTCCTGTGGTGCCGGTCAGCGTTACGTCAACTGTCGAATTCGTTGCTCCATGCCGCGAAATGCCGTTAATTTTAACATTCCGAGTCAGGGCAGATCCCATGCCTGTGGACGGAGAGAAAGAGTTATAAACCCGTATAGCAGTATTGTTAGCATCGTTGATAGCCAGCGCCACCAGAGCAACCAGTTGTCCGTCTTTGCTGTCGGGCTCCAGATAAGCATCACTGCCATATATCTGCTGGAAATAACCGGTGAGGGTGGCGAGGATAGTCTGGTATCCGGGCGCACTGATGCCCTGGGCCGTTATCGTTGCCGATAACCCCAGCGTGTCTATATTGAGTGCCATTACGCCTCGCTTATGACTGTTGTCGTTCCGTAAAGAGTGTCAATCGTCGCGCTAAAGAGTACGCGCCGGGATGAGGTGTTAAGGGTGGTATCAAATGCGATGATGGAATTAACGCCGCGTGTTTCCAGAATTCGTCTGCGGATAGCCAGATTGTAAGTGTCCGGACGCTGCTTACCCAACACTGACTCTATCCAGGGCGTTCCCTCCGACGTATCAAGAAACCACTGACCGTACCAGAGCAGGAATCGGTTTTTTACTGCCTGTGCCACCGCCTCCGGTGAATTAGTCAGCCAGGTATTATCACCCTGACCGAAGGTATAGTCGCCCTTCTCATCCTCTCGCCGGTATTTCACTGCGGACCTCCTGTGATGCTTTCCCCTTTCTGGACACCGCTATGCATGTGTCCTGTTTGACTGATGCCTGCGGCCATCTGGTCGCCAGTTGATGTGACCGAGCCATTTACCTTTACGTCTCCATTTACTGTCAGTAATGCAGTCGTGATATTGACGTTTCCATCCTGTTTTAGCTCAATAAAACTGGCGCCGTCATCCGTGCGAATCTGTACAGACGTTGTCGTAATATCGCTGATTTTTTTCGCCTGTGACTGCGGACCGACTATAGCGAAAGCATCAGACAGATCGTGCATGCGTGGATCGACAGTTTCCTGAACCCCGCCATTCTGCCACCAGAAATCAATGCAGCGGTCGGAAAATATCACCAGGCATTCGTCCCCTGCGGCTATCGGAAATGTGATGGTACAGCCTCCGCCGCGCGGGAAAATTACCGGGACATCCACCAGCAGCGGTAACGCTGACGAGCTGTAATTTCCGCTGCTGTCCGTGAGCTGCCCTCTGAGCGCAGGCTGAACCGTGCAGGTACAGGATTTTGGGTCAAACGATTCAATAATGCCGGGCAGGGAAACACGCAGCGAGGAGAAAATGCTGTCGGCCAGTACCTTCATGGATTGCTGTTCACCGCCTGCCAGCGACTGTGGAGAGACTGTCATGAAAACTCCGGATAATAAAAAAAAAACCGCACGCAGGCGGGTTCAGGATGAGGATGTTAATACCAGTTTGAGACAGGTCGCGCGCTGGGGGCCTCTGAAGTGGAATAGCCCCTGAGGCTTTTTACTGCACCGGCATTTTGGCTTTGAAGCGGCGTTGTTCCAATATAGCCGTAAATGATTTACTGCTTGCCGGCTGACCGATTCTGTCAGTAGCTTAACAGGAATTCTCCCGCGTTATCATGGCTGAGCATGTTAATCCACAGCCTGTATCTGCAGAGTCGCATTGTTTTTCGGACGGCACATGAGATTCATGTACCAGGCCTGTCCACGCGTGTCGCCACTGTAGTCTATAGAATAGACAATATAGACCCCGTCAGCGGCAATGGCTGACGGCTGAAGATTTTTAACATCATCCGGTGGTTTTCCCTCTACACGGGTTTCACTGACCCTTTTCGATAGTTTCAAAATCTTATCTTCTGACAGACTGGCCCGGTACACTGAGCTTTGGTCTATCTGAATCAGGCCGTTGATGCGGATATTAGGATTAATCAGGCAGCAAACATTGATGCCCGCATCCATTGTCTGCTGCGGCATACCGATCATACCGGTGTCACTGTTTAGCACGATGAGATCACGAACATATTTATCAACCGGCACCATCTGTAACTGACCGCCAGACAATTGCCACGTCGCGCCGCACTGTCCGGCCACATTATCCATCACATCCCTGGCAGGCTGATAGAGTACACGCCCGCGTGGAAAAACGGTTGCCGGAAAATTACCTCTTGTGCCCTGAGTAATACCATGCAGATTGAAGTTTTGCATCAGGGCTGCCTGAACATCGGCAACTTTGTAACCGGCTGACAGCGTTTTAACCACGTAGGCATTTGTAAATGCCTTATGTCCGTCCACAGCCTGAATCAGTATCCAGTTATCCGTCGGACCGTCGCGGCCTGTCAGCGTATAACGGATATCACCACTGAATATCTCTCCAAAGTTAGTGCCATTAACCTTACCCACCTGATCGGCCTCAAGGTTAGTGACAACACCGACCTGACTGGCATTAATGTTCCGGGCCAGCCCGTCATAACCGGCAATGATTTTTACCTTCGCAAACTCCTTACCCAGTATCCGCGATGCGGTATCCGCGGAGAGGTTGTAGATTTTTATTGTTCCTGCTGCGGGCCAGCGGGTTACAGTCCAGTTGATATTAAACACCACTTTAAAATCGCTCAGGCTGATGCCATTACCGCTTTCACTGACAATCTGCAGCTCAAAATGGCGCATCCAGTTCTGTGACATGCTGTTTACTCCGTTATGACCAGCAAGTGGCTTTTTATCCCCAAATCATCCCGTGTCGGATAATTCTGCGCCGGATCATCACAGACCACTACCAGCCCAAATCCCGGATGAAGAAAGCCGGACTGTCCCAGTAGGTTTGTACCGGTAACGAGAGGAATACCTGTCACAATCGCCACCTCGCTGCTGTCGAGCAGATCAATCACCCAGCCTGCTTCATCTCGCCACAGCGTCAGTATCGAGTAATTGACACCGTTAATTGTAATGGTGAACTGTTGGTTATCCGGCGACAAAGGAATTTCACTGGTCTGCATATACTCCCCCTGGGAAATTAGCCATTCAGTACAGCCCCGGCTTATTTACCGGCTTTAGTGATTTAACACCGGCGTTCTGAATAGCGGAGGTGCTGACCCCCTGGCTCATATTAGTTTTATCTGCAATTGCGTTTTTCTGCGCAGAGGTAATTAACACCTCCCTCAGCGTCAGCGTGGCAGACAATACATTCTCTTTGGCTTTGTCGGTGGTCACATCCAGCACGCGCATCAGCATGTTGCGGTAAAGTCGTTTGCCGGTGACCACATCGAAAGGTACGCGACTACGCTGGAGTTCCAGAAGCTGCATATAAATCTCTTGCGGGCCCAGCTTGTAACTCAGCCCGTAAGATGAAGTATCCAGCAGGTCAAGCAGCGCCCCCCCGCCAGCAAAACCTACCTCCATGACGACTTCAGCGGGCACACGGAAGGCGTGGTCAGTTATTGGTGCCTTGTCCTCTACCGGATGTTGGGTGATTTCCAGCGTGTCAACATGCTTCTCAGAAATGACTACACTGGGAACGAACAGCTCAATTTTACGTTTCTGCTGGTGAAACAGTGTTGAGAGAATGTCCATTAGCGTGGCCCTGTTACGATGGTCTGCATAAAGCGGGAGTTAACCGCCAGCTGTTTATCAGCAACCTCAGTGGCTACCCGGTATGGATCGTTGACACCATGAACATGAATGTTTGTTTCCTGACTAATCGGGCCGTATCCAGAAGACGGCAGGTTGCTCATCTCTCCAGGCAGATTGCTTCTTGTCTCTGCCGGCATAAGTGACATTCCATATCTCTGCACATTGCCCAGCCCCAGGTTATAAGAAGCCAGTGATTTAGCCAGGTCACCGTTATCAGCCTTAAGTAGCTGATTAAGATATCGCTCTGCTGCGCCAGCGGCTTTTACCGGGTAAAGCGCCTCATTGCCCGGCAACCCCACATTGCGATCAAAAGGAGGCAGAATATGAAATAGCCCATGAGCGCCCGCGCCGGAAACGGTGTCGGGATTACCTCCGGACCCGGAGATTGCCACACTGCGCAAAAGCCTTTCCGGTAGCTGGTATAACTGCTCCAGCATCTTAAAGGCTGGCGGCAATGCGTCCGGTAGCGTCAGACCCTCTTTTGCCGGGTGGGAATAACGGAAGGCATTGGCCTGTTGCGCTGGCCTGTAATCAGGAGCCGGCGTATCTGTATCTTTTACCGGCTTGCCCGGTATAGCAGGAGGTTCCGATGAGCCACCTGACCGCTGAAGGAGCAGGCGATTAAATTTATCCATGAAAGTGTGATACCAGCCGCTAATCTCCTTTCGGGCCGCCTGGGCATTCTCTGTCACACCGGGTAATGCATCAGGCCTCTCACTGCCCTGTTGCAGCAGTTGTTTGCCGATGCTGACTGCGTCAGACCAGCGATGTTCGTTCAGAGCGTTCAGCAGGTCCCCGAGAAGCGTCAGCATTTTTTTCAGATCGCCCAGGTTGCGCATCAGGTCTGTAAATTCCCACTTCAGACTCCACGCTTTCGGATCGATACCAAACAACTTAGCCGCTTCTCTTACCAGCGCCTTAATACTGCTGACCATGCCCTCGATGTTGTTTACGGCCTGCGTAATCCCCGGCTCCCACGCCTCCCAGTCGATCAGCGATTCCCCGCCTTCTTTCCATTTCCGGTAATCATCATAAAGTCCAATGATTGCCATCCCCAGAGAAGCAACAATACCGACTGGTGAGACCATAAACGCACTGTTCAGAAGCCCCCAGGCAACCACAAGCCCGCCCAGTATCGCTGTCAATTGCTGCGTACTGCTATCAAGGGTATTCCACCAGTCCCGGATATCATTGGCCGCCTGAATCAGCCTGAAAATTACCTTCCCAATTACCTCCCCCAGCCACACGATACCCTCGATGCCGAGGGTAATCGTACGCTCAATCAGTGGAAAATTATCGACCACCTTCTTTGTCAGCGTATCAATTGAATCTGCCAGACCGTCAGCCAGACCGGAACCAATTTTATCCCGCGTCATGTCTGCCATCTGCCCAAATGAACGCAGAGCGGTCATAAACCGGTTAGAGCTGGCAGCCGCGACGTCAGGGTTGTAGCCGATAGCTTGCGTCATCTGCGCGTACTGTGTACTGAACCGACCCACATCACGGCGCGTTGCTATCAGGGTCTTTTCATCAATGCCCAGCATCTGCGCATAGTGATTTGCGCGGTCAGGAGGCATTTTATTCAGCATCTGAACGACGCGGGTGAAAACAGACGCCATGTCCAGCAGATTGCCGCTGGCATCCCGCGTCTTTACACCCAGACGATTCAGCAAGGCTTCAGCACCGGGGCTATTACGGACAAACTGTGCCAGCCCCTCCAGTGATGAACGTGCGCCATCAACTGTTCCACCCAGTTGAGATACGGCATAGCCTATCTGCTCGATACTTCTGGCGCTGGTTCCGGTACGCTGCGACATCCAGTAGAGGTTATCGAGTCCGCTGGCGATTTTTGTTGTAAATGCGACCACTGATAATGCAGTCGCTTTAACAGCATCTGCCAGCTTAACGGCCTGTAATGTGGTTGCGGCGATAGTGGCATCAAATTTTTTTGCACCCGCATCATCAACCTTAAACCCGAGGCTTATCAGAAAATCTTTGATTGTTTCAGCGTTCATTCGCCTCTCTCCAGCGTCTTATCCGCTCCTCATTGTCAGCCTTCATATCCAGCCAGTCATTCATCCGGGCGATGTCAGCCAGATCGACAGTTCCGTCAAGCAGCTTGTCATAACTGATGTACCCGGCATCCACCGGGCGCATCAGGAAGTTTTCATCGTCCGGCAGACTGTCCAGTATCAGTCCGGTAACAACTGGCCCGCAGTCTCGCTGACGGGGGCTGCGGGCAAAATATTTCCCAGGCTGTCACCCACGACCCGCCCCACCATCTGCAGCATACTGATGAGATCAATGTCATCAAACATCAGTTCACCCTGTCTGGTGACCGGCACCCATGAGGCTTTATCCTGATGGCGGGACACAACGGCAAGACAGGGGAAAATGATCGCGTTGGTATCCTCTTCACTTAGCCCGGCCAGCTGATCCGCAACATGCGGCAGCAGCTTTTCGAAAAGTGGTGCATAGCTGTTAAGCGTGCCGGTCGTTTTTTCATCGCCCGGTTTTGGCAAAAGATTTCGAATAGTGCCGAACTCAGAAAACAGGCCAGCCAGCACCGGCAACAGTTTTCGGGTAACTTTAAGCTGATCAAAAACAGTGAGTTTTGCGGTGCGATAACGCACACCTTTAATCTCAAATTCCATAATCAATATTCCCCGAGCAGTTTATCGATTTTGATGCAGTCAAAAACCCACGCTACCGTTCCTGCTACCTTCGGGTTACTGAAGTCCGGTACTTTCTGGAAAGCGCAACCGCGCGCAGTGACCAAATCACCGGATGCGGTATTACGCACAACAATCACGTTATTACCCCACAGCGTGGAAGAAAGACTCTGCGCGTTGTACATGATTGAGAGCTTCTTATTCACGGGTGAGGTTTTCAGGAGATTAATCGTCACTGTGCCACTTTTTCCCGCATGCAGGCTGTGCATGCCTTCACCATCTGCACCCGTTGTCATCGTGTTTTTGGCCTCGGTCATGGCAACCACAATCCCCTCCTCAGAGTTTGCGGCTCCGTAACCCAGGTCCACGGCACCTGAAGGACCGGCCAGCGACGCTGTAACATCAATAAAACTATAAGTACTCATAAGAATCCCCTTAACGGACTACGTTGATCTGAACATCGCCATAATGCACCGCACCTGCCAGCTTACAGGCCATCTGCAGCAGGGGAGCTTTGCGCTTATCGCGATCGGCCTGTGCCTGTTCAGCGATGGGTGTGATATAGCAGTAATACCCTTTTGTCAGGGTATCGCCGGATGAAAGCTCTCCAATCGGGCCACCATTCCAGACGCCCGGCGCAATAAGACCGTTCTTTTCTGCCTGCTCCATTGACTGCTCCACATTAGCCAGCAGCCGGGTCCCGCCCGCGTCAGTCTGGGGAATTTTGGTCTGTGAGGTGTAAAGCAGATTGAAATAGTTGGTCTGTACAAAGTTCTGCAGCCAGTCCAGCCCGTGACGTTCATCGAAGAAATCGCCGTTAGCCATAACGCCCTGCTGAAGGATTGCCGTGTCATTCGCGTAATAGACATAGACGTTGGCATTTTTCGCATCGATCGCTGCCGCTGCAGCATTGCTCAGCGTTTCATAAGCTACGCCGGGTTCATCTTTGAATTTCATCGTGATGGTGGTGTTACTGCCGGTGAAATTCACCGTAAAGGCGCGCCCGAATGCTGACAGCGCAGCATATTTGCTGGTTGTTGAGTACTGAATGAAAGTCCGGCTGTAACCCGCTTTTTTCAGCGTTGATGCAATATCGGTGGATGACGCTGGATCAGGAATGTCGGAATCTGCAGAAGTCACAGCAAAGATGCGGCTCTCGCCTGACGCCTGAATAGCAGCAGCGGTGGCTGTGATATCCGCTGCGGTCAGATCGTCTTTATCAGCAATGGCCAGGCCGTACCAGTTGGTGAACTGAAGAACGGCGGTGACAGCCTGCGCCAGTGTTTCAGTGCTACCGGCCACGCCGGCTTCCAGCGTTTTTGCCCAGCGCCCGATATAGACCTGCGTCGGCTGCGGTGACTGAGAAAAATAAACCTGTGCAGCCGCATATTCGGGGCTGTCTGCCCCAAAATCTGCGCTAATGTCTTCTGTACGGGTATAAAGCCGCAGGCGCTCGGTCACCGGAATGACCGTTGAAGTGCCCAGAATGAGCAGTGAACCAAAATTACGACCTGCCGCCGCAGCGGGCGACAGAATCACGTCAACATTTACAATGCTGGATACAGGTAAGCCCTGTGCCATAAGTTATTCTCCGGTGATTGATATGGAACCGTCCACCAGCGATTTAACGCCATAGGTACGGATGTTTTTGCGGGAAAGCGTCGTAGTGATGTCATAACGGCGCACCCATTCGTTATCGATAAACCGGGACAGGTCAGAGATTGTCCCGGTTTCGATAAGTGAAAGACCTGCCGCGCTACGAAGCGTGGCAGCATTCTGTTCCACTGCGATGCCCTCTCTGAATCGCGAGGCCATGCCAGCGCCGGACGGACCATAAAAACTACTCAGCACCGTCACCTGCTCCCATGTCCACTGCTCGCTGCTTTCATCTCCCTGAATAGTTGCCGGCGTGCCATCACGCGGGGTGACTGATAAACCAAATCCGCACCAGGTCAATCCTTTCTGAGATTGCGGCTCTGTCCAGCGTGGCATCACCATGTCGGTCGCCAGTCCGGTTACGCCACATATCCATCGACTGATCTGATGCTCCAGTGCCTCATCGTATTCCGGGCCTGTATCTGTGGGGATCAGATAGCCAGGCTGCGTGCTGTCGTTGTTCAACGGATAACCCTCTTGCAGTTTTCATTAGCCTAAAGTGGACCTATACAAAATCGGTATCGTCGCGGGCCGCGACGCCAGGGCTTGTCACGTCGCTGAATCGAGCCGCACGCTACCCTTTATGGCACCACCTGCCAAATCTTCATAAGATATTGATTTAAAGTGATTAATACATGCCGATTTATCGTCAGTAGAATGCTGGTTCGTGAGGCGCTGCTGGCCTTATCTCTGAGTGTGTGAAGGCTGTCATCAGAACTGATGACATACTTTGTGCTCCATCCCTTACGATCTGACCAGCCGCCGCCGGTTCCGGCATAACGCCTGATGTATTCCCATCCAGGACCTCTCGGGCTTCCGATTACAGGGAGCTGACTGTGAGCTTCCGGGTATTTTCGATGCCCCTATCCAGAAATTTTTGTTACAGGACTACTGTTTTTTGGCATTTTGCTGTCACACTGTGCAGATCTACTTTCCCGCGCTTCAAAAGGAGCAATTGCAGCGAGTTATCGAGCCGTCAGGTCGTACGCCATGAGCTGTCAGGCCTGGCTAAGATATTCGCAATTCTGAGGGGGGCTTTAAGGCTCGATTTTTGCAGACTCCGGGATAAGGTATGCCCGGGTCAGGCACATAAAAAAGCCCCGCTTTATGCAGGGCCAGATGAATCGGCTGGGTAAATTGCTGGTACAAAAAAATAAACATCAGTTTTCTACCTCAGGCACTGCTCTTTGATGTACTGCTGCAATCCCGCTATCTGTTTTCCGGCAAGGCTGATTCGCTTTCTGAGGATGAAATAATTCCGTTGAGCGGCGTCAGTAAGTCCGGGGCTGGCTGCAACATCCAGGCCGGCGGTGATGGTGGCCTCACCTCTGGGGCAGGTTGCGTTGAGGTGCAGCCTGCACTTACCAGAGCTAACGCACTGCTGAAGAGAATCAAGCCCGGCTTTAGCCTCTGCCAGTTCCTTTGTATATTTCGCATCAAGCGCGGCCACATCGCGCTGGCGCATCTGCAAATTGATAATGGTGTCATTAGCCAGCCTCAGTTGTTCTTTTACCTTGTCGCGCTGAGATTCAAATGTGACAGCCTGCTCGTGATAATGAAGTGCCAGCAATCCTGCACAGGTCAGACACATTACTACCGCAATACTTATCAGCAGTAATCTCGTCATTGATCCAGCCCCCAGCACGTTAACTCTGATTCCTGATCGCGACGCACAACCTGTCCAAAGCAGTGGTTAGAGCGTATGCGGCAGTCTTTACCCCCGTCAAATATCCAGCGTTTCATCTCTGCACATGCGCCCCTGCGATTCCCGGCATTCAGCTTACGGTAAAATGATGACGGCAGACATTTACCAGGACCAATATTCCAGGGACAAAACGAAGCAATTCCGACTCTCTGTGGATCCGTCAGCGGAACGGTTACATGCCTGTTTACCCATGCCAGCGCCTTAGCCTGCTCCGCTCTGTCGAGGATCCGGCACTGATCGGCTGTCAGCTTCATGCCCTGTAGGACTGACTTACCTTTTATTTGCGTTACGCCGCCGCAGATCGTCCACACGCCACCCGCGTCAGCATAAGCTTTCAGGCTGCTTCCCTCTTTCTCCTTCTGGAACTGTTCCATCAGGGTGGGCGCTGATGCACCAGCAGCAATCAGTGCCAGCATTGCTGCACTTAGCTTTGTTTTCAGCTGTGGGGATAGCATTATGTTTAATCCTTGACGGAGTCGAGCACCCTGTTAATGCCCTGGATGACCTGTGGTGATTTCTGTACAGCAGGTGAGTCTTTAGACCCGTTGAGGTAATCGAGCACCGCCTGTGCACGAACGCGGTCCAGTTCAAGGCGCTCCTGCTCGCTAAGCATGTTTTGTTCAATTTCTTTGCGCTTTAATGTCTCTGTACGGTGTTTGTCCAGATACCCAAAGATGGCTATCACCAAGCCTGCCAGGGCGGTGACCATGTACACCCTGTCGAGTGTCACGACACCTGCCAGGCTCGAAAGAGTTGCCATCCAGGTGCCTCCGCTGATTGCAGTGTCTGCATGTTGATTCATACGAAACATATCCATCCCGGTTCGGGGAATTGACCAATTAGAAATTGTCTATTTTCCGAGCCGGACAAGACCGTTAGCTTTCAGGCTATTGAGATACAAAAGCCTGGTCGCCGTTGGGTAGCTAATGAGAAAGAACACGCCGCTGTACGGATTTTTTTGCATAAAAGTCGCTGATGGCCATCCTGAAAATTACGGTATTCTGGGTGCTGGCAGGTTGAAATAAAAAAGGCCCGCCGAAGTGAGCCATTTAATCAGAATATCTAAAGCGATCAGGTTGTAACTCATTCAAGCCGCTTTCCCTGCGCATCCAGCGCCGTTTCTAACGCCTGTTAACGCATTTCGGCCTGAATGAGGGCCTCAAATATATCCTGAGAAAGCCTATGTGCGGATTCTGGCTGCACCGGGTTTATTTGAAGGGGATTAAATCTGCTTTCATTCCTAGGGTAGTAGCGTTGGCACTACGTGGTTAACTGCCTAACATATGGCAACAGTGGTCAGGATCTTATCCCCGCAAGGGGATAGATGAGGACTTATCCTTTATAGGGGATAAATAAAAACGCCTCCAGACTGGTGAGGTCTGAGGCGTTTTGACATCCACATCAGGAACTGACTTTTGCCGATAATCTGCATTAGCGGGTAATCGACCTTATCACATTACCAGGGAAATTGCGGACCGCGCTAGCGTTTTTTTATATTTTTTTGCGTCAACTCTTCTTCCTTACAATGCCTGCATTCAACGTTGTCAGACACACCGCAATAAAGCCTTCAGCTATATTAGCTTTGATTTCTTCTATCTTCTTATCGTTTTCTGCCTGCGTCACAAGAGTCGACTTTATCAGAATACTAAAGAAGTCGCGGACCGCGTGAGAAGTTTTTAAAAATTTTTCGGTCAATTCGTCGCCCCGATCAAGCCGCGCATCCAGCCCCTTAATAAATTTTTCAGCATTCTGAATTTCAATGCTCAATATTTTATTAGCACATTCAACCTGCTTCAAAGCAATCAACCTTATCAGAATACTAGAGAAGTTGCGGACCGCATTAAAGGTTTTTTAAAATTTTTTTTCGGCGTCAATTCGTCGTCCATATCAAGCCGCACATCCAACGCTGCCAGACATCCCTCAATAAACCCTTCTGCCATCTGTATTTCTATTCTTACTATTTTCTCATCGCGTTTAGCCTGCTTCGCAAGGGTACGCTTGGAAATATTGAAAAAGTAATACATCACAATGAGCGCGTGCTCATCCGGACGTCTGGCTTTAAGCCTTGACAGGCAACCCTCTATAATCAGCCCGTCTTCATCACTACATCTAAGCGTTAATTTTGAATCCTGCGGCAGCAGCCCTTTAAACCCTGCTGCAATTGTTGGGTAACCGATGTTGCGACTTTCTGATTTAGCCCATCCTGCCCAACGTTCTAATACCTGTGACATATCACGCATATTTAATTCTCCCCACACATTCAGTTTTTCATTTGTCGCGATTACACCAGATTTAGTCGCGAAATTAAGGAACCTGAATAACGGTTCAGCCTGGCTGCCATATTCTGCTTCAACTACTTTCGTATCCTGGTGCGGATCATCGTGAGGCGCTCTGCAAAGCGATATCACGAATAAATGATGGGTATTCGTTGCCATTCTCTTCCGACCATGTCTGGCGATGCTATAAGAAACGTCAGCTTCGCTGCCGAGTCATGCCCAGTTCTGCCACTCTACCCATCGTTTGTACTGTCTGGTCTGCCCATGCTGAGCCAGTTTCTCTTTGCACTGACGATTGTCGCAGTCAATGATTTAATGCCGCGATCAGTGACTTTAACAACCCGGGGAAGTCAAACTTACCCGCGATAAAGATGTCGCATAATCTCCTGCCACTGGTTTGACATGACATATTGTATGTTGTAATTACTTTCGAAATACTCCTCATAAATGTTCAGCAGTTAATAATTCAGATATACGATCTCATTGGCACCGAAATGGCGCAGTAGACTTGCCTTCACTGATGATCCTCACGCAATGTGTTTTCAGGGATACGCCCTGTCTCAATCCCACTATAACTTACGTAAGTCCGGGCTCCATTGATTGCACAGCGATCGCAGTTCTCTTTAGCTTCACTTCGGGATGCATCCAATCGAGCTACAAGTATTGCTTCACGCCATACCTGTACCGCACGCAACCAAAAGCCTTTAGCCTCAAGCAAGGTAGCCTGCTTTACATGCTGGCGATATTGTTCACTCTCTTCTATGACCATTTCGCTGTTGATTGAATAACGCCAGTCGCTGACAAGTTTAAGCACTCCTCTGGTTAAGAGTGGTTTAATAACACGCTTTATAGTGGTTTCATGCATGCCGGTCAGCATGCAGAGTTCGCGGACCTTTAGCGGACCTCTGCGGGTAATTAATTTAAGAACTTTTAATTCGTTATTGACCATATTGTTCTCCTTTTAGCCGCGAAAACCATGGGGCACGGAGCAATCAGGTTTTGGCACCACCGTGATATCCCGCTGAATGTTTCGTTTCAGGGCTTTCCACTCAGAACGCGGTGGGCGCCCGGCCTTATCCCATTTGGCAGCTGACTGCAGATAGCCAGGCAGATTGCCAGGGATGAACAACGTTTTGGGACGCATATACTGATATTCCTGAGTGCCTTCCCAGTGGACATGCTTGTAATCCACCACCAGACAAAGCTCTTCCACTGTAAACGCATCTTTAAGCCGGGCCTGGATGTGGCCCATCGACGACTGCGCCTCAGTGTACTTAGCGCCGGTAATCTTGTTCAGATGGCATAAGACTTTCCGGGAACGCCTGACGAACGACCACTCATCGTCTGATTGCGTAGCAAACTGACAAGTAGGGGTTGTTGTAATCTCTGTTGTATTCTCTGTTGTATTCTCTGTAAGAGGAGGGCAATTTGCACCTATGGACGATGGCAGACTGTCCCGGTCGAAGAGAGCAGAGTGCCCTGCCCGACGAGTGAGGATTGCATTCTTCGATGAGGGCAAATTACCCTCATCGGCCAACAGTGGGTTTGCATGATTGATTGCGTAGTAATTAGTCCGATCATGCTGTGTTTTTTTCAGCTGCTCTACAAAAATCAAATCACGTTTTTTAAGTGATTTCAGAGTACGTTTAACTGTGTCCGATGACCAAAATGGAAACTGATTTGTCCACTCTTCGATAGTGTTATAAACCCAGCGCGTACCGTTATATTCGACACCAGATAGGGTGTCCTCCAGCCAGTAGCAAATCTGTTGCAGCACTATCGCTTCATTCAAACCAATACGCTTGGCGAGCATCGGGCTAATTACTAATGGCTTAATTTTCAGAAGTAAGCTCATGAATTATTTTGACCTCCCTGAAATATTGCTTACACAGTTTGAGAGAAATGAAGCACTCATCATGTTCATCGTTTTCATGCGATTAGATAATCTGGTTTTTTTCTGACTCCCCGCTAATGACCCGCACATGCATACTGCATATATCATGGACAATACGGTCAGTTTTCGCATTTTCACCTTCATCGACTGATCTATATTGTCTACAGCCCTGTCGACAAAGCTGTAACAAACTTCGTTAATAATCCCTGGTATATTGAGCCCGTAATGCCCTGGTCCATGACATAAGCGACCACAGGCAGAATGAAGGCAATGAAATGGCGGTAATCCTGAATGCCTGGTTAAATTGATCACGCGATTAGTTCTCCACAAACGTTAATTTAGTCGCATCGAGCGCCACGAACTGCAATCCCCGGCATTCACCTTTTCTGATACACAAAACAGGCAATACATTAGCGTCAATTGCCCTGCCCGCATCGCCATGCATTGATGGCTTTTTTCTCAAATATGCTCATTCGCATCCACCAGACTGTCAGCGTGTTATTTTGTAAATGCAGGCTGAATGCTTTCTAACGGCATCGACTGATTTCATCAGGCATAGATTAATGTCTGCATTATCAATATTTTTAATATCCACCAGCGGAACATTTAAGGTGTTTGACCGCGGGGATAGAGCGTTAGCAATGTGCCTGATGCTACTTGTCTGATTTGTAATCATGGCCAGGTGCATTGTAAAAATCTTATTATCATTAGCCCATTAGCCCATTAGCCCTTAAATAACGCCCTTTAGTCCTGCCAGGAGATTCAGCAGCTTTTGTAAACCCACCCGGGATACCTGAAATAATCTTTTCCATTGCCGCTCCCAGCCATGCTGGTGCCTTTTCTTCATGCCAGTGCGTTTGATCCTCGGCTATCCCTCTCTCTTCTGATTTCGTTACTGATGACGTAGTTATTTGAAACATGGTGCCAGTTTGAAAAGTGCTGGGTACAGAGAATGCCTGGTTTACTGATTTCCCCATGAATGAACACTGCCAGTTACTGAACTGTATTCCGTGATTCAACCCTCACTCCGCGCTCCATACGGCTCAGATCTCCTCTATCCAGCCAATAGCCAAACCGACTTCACTAAGCGATCATTGTTGCGCAAAACGCAATTTATAGGTATTTTGTGCACTTTTTATCACTCATTGCATAATACGCATGCTAGAGTATGCATTCGGATTGCGCAAGTTAATTTGCGTTTCATGCAAGCCAGTCATTAAATAGGCCTATGAACATAGGAAATCGAATCAGAGAACTTCGCCTTGCGCGGGGAATGAGGCTTAACGATCTGGCAGATGCTGTGGGCGTCGATCAGGCAAATATTTCACGTCTTGAAACAGGAAAGCAAAAATCCTTTACTGAGCAATCGCTTAATAAAATTGCAAGCGTACTAAATGTAAGCCTTGGAGAATTATTTATTCCTCCCAATCCAGAAAATACTGTATATAATAACAGTAAGGATTCCGAAAAAGTCATACAAGGGGGGGATGTGTATCGTGTGGATTTGCTTGATGTAAATGTGAGTGCTGGTCCAGGAGCGTATATAGGAAGTGACATCGTAGATGTTATTCGCTCTATTGAGTACAACGCCGACCATGCCAGAAACTTCTTCGGCGGTAAGCCTCAGACTACTGTAAAGATGGTTAACGTTCGCGGCGACAGCATGTCAGGGACTATTGAACCTGGAGACCTGATTTTTGTAGATGTTTCAGTGACTCAGTTTGATGGTGATGGGATATATGTATTTGGTTTTGATGGAAAAATACACATCAAGCGTCTGCAGATTGTTCCTGATAAAATCGTCGTCATTTCTGATAACACACGCTATCGGGACTGGTTCATTGATGAAACAAATGAGCACCGCTTTTACATCTTCGGCAAAGTCATGATTAGCCAGTCGCAATCGTTTAAGCGTCACGGCTGAACCTCATAATAGCACTCAACACCCGGCTTGCCCGGGTTTTTGCGCTTTTGGCATTTTTAAAAATTGCAATTCAAGCATTTATTGAAATGCATATTTTGCATACTCATTCTGTTGTTATTTCACAGGCATTGCTCTCGACAAACGCCTTATCTGTAATGAAGATGCTGGCGTTGTAAATCTGCAATCCGGCAATGAAACTTTGGTTCACAGTTTGGTGTCCTGAGCCCAGGGGTTGCTGTGTTGGAGATTAGTGAGGAGGATGTATTCCACTGCCCCTTGCATAGCAAGGCGGGCACACTCAAACGCCTGAAAGACGTGTATTTAATCACCATCTCGCTGTGGTTAATGCACCCTGATGCTTAGTAAAAGGGAATCAGGTTAAGAGCGTCGACTGAGCCGGATGATTTCCAGTGATTGTCACGACAGTCAGGAGGCAGAACCGTACAGGTCTGTAAAGTTTACAGACACACATTTGCGTATGACCTAAACCACGCTGCCAGGAATATCAGCACATAACGATGGGAGCTTTTCTCTGTGACAAAAAAACTCCTGGAAGATTTTCCTGAACTGATGAATGCGCCCAACCGTTATGATAAATGCAGACAGCAAAGGGTAAAGACTGATAAAGATTTCATACAATTCAGGCTTTTTCACAGAGGTGTTTGTCAGTCTGAACAAAGCAATAGTTGTGGAGACACGGCATTTTGACCCCGCCCTACAGCTATGTTTTTGCACGCTGGATGCAAGACGGCTCAGTAGTCCCTAATCCCGTTAAGGCGCTGAGCAGAGTTAAGCACCTTAATGGGATCATCATCCTGGCTTCAATAATGAGTTCATAGATTTACAGATGTTTATTGTTGCTGAGTCATTTTGGCAACAACCAGATCGCTTTTATCATAAACCTTTGTTTCGGATAAAAAGAACCCCAGCAAGCATACTGGGGTTTGGTACTTGCAAACACCACGTCAATGATCGGCGTGCTGCGCGGCAAAATCTGTTGTGGTTCAGGCAACCCGAACGGTGCTCATCTGCATCACGCTTTTCATCGCCTCAACCACATCGCCGTCTACACAGTAGCGGCTGAACTCGTCGGTTTCGGCTTCTGAACACATGGAGACCCCCGCTTTGCGGTAGCGCATCGGTGACGCCATCAGGCGGCTGGCCGAGCTGTGGACTTCATCAATCCCCATGTCGAGAAACTTTTGCAGGTTGCTGAGACGCACGCCCGCACCCGCCATAATGATAGGACCGGTACTGGTCTCATTTAGTTCCCGAAGTAATGCAATTCCGTTTTCAGCGCTCTGCTGCTGACCGGATGTCAGAATGCGCGCCACCCCCAAATCCGTTAACGCTTCCAGTGCGCGCTTAGGGCTGTGACAGAGATCGAAGGCGCGATGAAAGGTTACCGCCAGACCCTCACACAGCGCCATAATCTGTCGCATCTGGCCCTGATGAATATGGGCGTCCTCATCCAGCATCCCAATCACCAGACCGGGAAAACCGAGTTCACGGATTAACGCCACATCCGATTTCATCGCCTCGAATTCACGTGCGGTATAACAAAAATCGCCACCCCGTGGCCGGACAATAGGATGAACCGGAATCGAAACCTCGCGCCGGGCGGCATTCAGCATCCCCGCCGACGGCGTCAGGCCGCCTTCACGCGGTGCGGCACAAAGTTCAACCCGATCAGCGCCCGCCTGTTGTGCGGTCACGGCGCAATCCACGCCATAGCAGCAAATTTCCAGTGTGGTCATTCTCTTCTCCTTTACATGACTCTGGTTCAAGGCAGATTCATCAGTTAGTCTGGCTGCTGGAATGAGTTTACCGGGAAAGTTAACTATGGCATTCAATTTCGACCAACGGATAGACCGTCGTCACAGCGATAGCCTTAAATGGAACAAATATGCGGACCAGGACATTCTGCCGTTGTGGGTGGCAGATACGGATTTCCGATCGCCTGACTGCGTTATCGAGGCAATTAAGACCCGCGCCGCGCATGGGATTTTTGGTTATGGCGATACGCCGGTTGAGTTTATTGACAGTGCGATAGCGTGGCTCGCCTCACGCTATCAGTGGCACGTTAATCCGGAGTGGATTGTAGTTTTGCCGGGCGTGGTTTGCGGACTGAATCTCGCCGTGCGTGCGTTTACCGCACCGGACGAGCTGACGATTGCCCCCACGCCCATCTATCCGCCGTTTCGCGGTTCGGCAAAACTGGCAGAACGGCGTCAGCTCAGTCTGCCGCTGACGCTGCAACAGGGGCGCTGGGTAGTGGATATGGATGCGGCTGACGATCAGCTCACCGGCAAAGAGCGACTGTTAATGCTGTGCAATCCGCAGAATCCGGGCGGCACCGTTTATCGCCGCGACGAACTGCAGGCACAGCTGGAATTTGCGCAGAAGCACGATCTGATCGTCTGTTCCGACGAGATCCACAGCGATCTGCTGCTGGAGCCGGGCGCTGAACACATTCCGTTTGCGTCGCTGAGTGAAGATGCCGCGCAGCGCAGTGTCACGCTGATGTCACCTTCCAAGAGCTTTAATATTGCCGGTCTGGGTGCGTCCATTGCCATTATTCCTAATGCCGAATTGCGTTCGCGCTTTAACCGGATGCGACGCGGGATTGTGCCGGATGTGGATATTCTGGCGCTCGCCGCTGCGGCAGCGGCATGGCGCGAAGGTGAACCCTGGCTGCAGGCGCAGAATACCTACCTGCGCAGTAACCGTGACTGGCTGGTGTCACAGGTCAATAAAATGACCGGCCTGTCCGTCGCCGTGCCGGAAGCGACCTACCTGGCCTGGATCGACGCCAGTGCGCTGGGCGTGGCCAGCCCTGCACTCTATTTTGAGAAGCACGGACTGGGTTTATCGGCCGGACGTGAGTTTGGCAATGACCAGTTTGTCCGGCTCAATTTCGGCTGCACTCGTGCGCTGCTGGATGAGGCCGTTGCGCGCCTGAAGCGCGCAGTAGCCGCCCGTATCTAGTTCTGCTCGCTGGCGACAATTTCTTCCAGTCGCCATGGGTGAAACTTGATTGTCGTCTGCCCGTCCGTTACCGCCAGGGTCGGATTGGGCAGACGCTCATTCTCGCCCTTTGGTGAGCTGGTTTTAAATGAAATACCCGGCTGCGTCAGCGCGTCATCGGAGAGCAATGCCATCGCGCGCATGCCCAGCGTCTGATGATCGCCGCGCAACACCACCTCAATATGCTCCCAGCCTTCATGGCGGTAACGCTTTTCACCCGGCCATGGCAGCTCAACCACATCAACCTGCCTGCCCGCCACCAACAGCGGATCATGTAGTTTAAACAGGCAAATCTGTCGTCCGTTGATCATCGCTGCCGAAAACTCAGTACCAATCTGCTGCAGGCCTTGCTGCCAGCGCATCGCCGTCGTGTCCTGATGACAACGCACCGCAATATGGTCAACGTCCAGATCGTTAAGGCGCAAACCCAGTCTCTGCGCAAAAATTTGCAACGATTCTTCAAAACGTTCCAAATCTGTCTTTAAATCATCCAATTCTGACGGAAAAGATCGCTCAGCCACCGGGATTCCTCTCTATTTGTTTAGCATTTATAATCAGTCTGGTTTATTGTGCGCCGCGTGTCCGGCGTCACAAAATGGTAAGATTCATCTTATTTGGACCGGAATTTAACGCAAAACCGTATAATAACATCTTTCATTTCGGATTTATCCCCTGTTTAGGACCATGAGTTCCTTGATGAAAGCAGTCTAATATATTGATTTAAATCAACTTCTTTAATACAATAAGATAACTCTTATTTGAAGAGCAAACAATTGCAGCCTCCCCCACCTTCCTATAAATTTGACCTAACACAACCAAAAGGAATGGCTCTATGTCTATGCTCATCGTTGTCGCTGTCCTGATCGCACTGATGGGGTTTGCAATTTCCCGCCATTGGAAGGTGCGCGAAGATAAAAGCGTAAAGAACCCACGCCGTCATCTGCGACGTCGTTAACGCCTCCGGGAAACATCTTCTTCAGCTCTGTTTCCCCGCTTCATCCAACTGCTGACGCCCACCCACATTTCACGTATACTTTTCCCCTCATTTTTTTCCGTTTTGTCTGCCCCATCCGTTTCTATCAATTCGTTACGCGATGCGCTCAGGCAAGATGATGACAGCCCGGCTTTTGGTCCGGGCGTTGTTCAGCACATGAAGGTAACTCGGTGAATATTCAGGCACTTCTTTCCGCAAAAGTCAGTCAGGCAATGGTTTTAGCCGGCGCACCCACCGATTGCGAACCGCAGGTTCGCCAGTCTGCCCGGGTTCAGTTTGGAGACTATCAGGCCAACGGCATTATGGCCGTGGCGAAAAAGCTGGGACAGGCACCGCGACAATTAGCGGAAGCGGTGATTCAGCACCTCGACCTGACCGGCATCGCCAGCAAAGTTGAAATTGCCGGACCGGGCTTCATCAATATCTTCCTCGACCACAACTGGCTGGCAAAGCATGCCCGCGAAGCACTAAGTCTGCCGCGTCTTGGTGTGCAGCTGGCCGAACCCCAGACCATTGTGGTCGACTACTCTGCGCCCAACGTTGCGAAAGAGATGCACGTGGGCCACATCCGCTCCACCATCATTGGTGATGCGGCGGTGCGCACGCTGGAGTTTCTGGGCCATAAGGTGATCCGGGCGAACCACGTTGGCGACTGGGGTACGCAGTTCGGCATGCTGATTGCGTTCCTGGAAAAACAGCAGAATGAAAACCACGCTGAGATGGCACTGGCCGATCTCGAAGGCTTCTACCGTGAAGCCAAGCGCACCTACGATGAAGATCCTGAGTTTGCCGAGCGTGCGCGCAGCTATGTCGTGAAACTCCAGGGTGGCGATGAGTACTGCCGCCAGATGTGGAAGAAGCTGGTCGACATCACCATGAGTCAGAACCAGAAAATCTATGACCGCATGAACGTTACGCTGACGCGCAATGACGTGATGGGTGAAAGCCTTTATAACGATATGCTGCCTGGCATTGTTGCCGATCTGAAACAGAAAGGTCTGGCTGTTGAAAGCGAAGGCGCGACCGTGGTGTTCCTGGATGAATTCCAGAACAAAGAAGGTGAGCCGATGGGCGTCATCATTCAGAAAAAGGATGGCGGCTACCTCTACACAACGACTGACATCGCCTGTGCGAAATACCGTTACGAAACGCTGAAAGCCGATCGTGTGCTCTATTACATCGACTCCCGTCAGCATCAGCATCTGGTTCAGGCGTGGACTATCGTGCGTAAAGCGGGTTATGTGCCGGAATCGGTACCGCTGGAGCACCATGCGTTTGGCATGATGCTGGGCAAAGATGGCCGTCCGTTTAAAACCCGCAGCGGCGGCACTATCAAGCTCTCCGATCTGCTGGACGAAGCCTGGCAGCGTGCCTACACGCTGGTGCGTGAGAAGAACCCGGAGATGAGCGAAGCGGAAGTCAAAGCGCTGGCGGAAGTGATGGGCATCAGCGCGGTAAAATACGCTGACCTGTCAAAAAGCCGCACCACCGACTACATCTTCGACTGGGACAACATGCTGGCGTTTGAAGGCAACACGGCGCCTTACATGCAGTACGCCTACACCCGCGTGCTCTCCGTATTCCGCAAGGCAGGCATTGATGCCGATTCGCTGGATGCAGAGATCGTGATTAGCGAAGAGCGCGAAGCACAGCTGGCAACCCGTCTGCTGCAGTTCGAAGAGGTTATCACGCAGGTGGCGCGCGACGGTACACCACACGTGATGTGTGCTTATCTCTACGATCTGGCCGGTCTGTTCTCTGGCTTCTACGAGCACTGCCCGATTCTCAGCGCAGAATCAGACGCGACGCGTCTGAGCCGACTGCAGCTGGCCGCGCTGACCGCGAAGACGCTGAAGCAGGGTCTGGATACGCTGGGTATCGACACCGTCGAGCGCATGTAATCGCTGCAACGGAGAGGGAATTCCCTCTCCGTTGCTGACTTCACACGTTTCCCCTACACTCCCTCACTCTTTCAGCAGCAGGATGGCGCCATGTCTTTAGCCGCGCATCTCATCAGCAGCCACCTTCCCACCATTAAACAGTTACAGTGCTTTCTGGCGGTCGCGCACGAGCTTAATTTTCGCCGGGCCGCAGAACGCCTTAGCATGACGCAGCCTCCGCTCACCCGTCAGATTCAGAGTCTGGAAGATCTGCTGGGCCAGCCGCTGTTCAGCCGTACGACGCATGAGGTCACCCTGACTGAGTCTGGCCGGGCGCTGGTTACGAAAGCGGAAGCGATCCTTATCGCACTGAATGCGCTAAAAGAGGATGCGCAGCCTGTCGCAGCACAGCTGCGTATCGGGCTGACCCGCACGCTGAATTTCGAACTCATCGCGCCGCTTAATAAGCAGCTCGCCAGTTTTTATGCCAGCGACGAGATGGAGATGCCCAGCCTCACTTCGGCTCAGTTGCTGCAGTGCCTGGCGAAAAATAGCCTGGATTTGATCCTGACCGGGGAAAAAGGTCCGGAAGCGGAAGATGCCGTCCGGTACGCCTGGGTATACCGTGAGCCACTGTGGGTTGCGATGCCGTCAGCACATCCCGCCAGCCTGTCTGAAAACGTTGCGCTGGAGGCGCTGGCTGACCTTCCACTTTTCTGGTTTGCGCGCAGTGCCAATCCGCAGTTTTACGATAAATGCGAGCGCTACTTCGCCACGCTCCGCGTCACACTGAAACGGGTCAGAGAGCCAGAAGATTCCCTGCTGATGCTGGCACACATCGCCAGAGGCAAAGGGTTTGCGCTGATGCCGCAGTCAAAATGCACCTTTAATCAGGCAGGACTCTGTTACCGGCCACTGACTGACGATGCAGCTAAACAGCTGTCAATTGACGTTTATGCGGCGATTCGCGCCGATGAAACCCGTGCGGCAGTAGTGAATGCGCTGATCGCACTCTCGCAGCCTGCTGAACCCGAAACCCCCGCCCATCCGCGCGACTAAGTCGCTGTGCTATCCGTACCCATATTGCCTGAAACTCGCTGATACCTTTTCTGCATGACGGAAGGAGCAATTCCATGCTTCGGCCTACGGTGAAACAATCGCGTCTCACTTACGAGGAGAGACAATGAAAAAGCGAACGTTAACTCAGGGTCTGGAGGTCAGCGCTATCGGTTATGGCGCGATGGGGCTCAGCGAATTTTATGGTCAGACCGATGACCGTCATTCCCTGCAACTGCTCAGCCAGCTGCGCGACCTGGATATCACCTTTATCGATACCGCCGACCTTTACGGGCGCGGCCACAACGAGCAGTTGATAGGCCAGTTTCTTGCCGGGCTGAGCAAAGCCGAACGGCTGAAATTTACCGTCACCACCAAATGTGGCATTGAGCGTCCGGCGGACGAGGCCTATGCCCGCACCATCAATAATCAGCCCGACTACATCACCCGCAGCTGCCATGCTTCCCTGAAACGGCTGGGCGTTGAGCGTATCGATCTCTTTTATCTGCATCGCATCAGCCCGGCGACACCGATTGAGGAGAGCATACAGTGTCTCAGCCGTCTGGTGCAGGAGGGGAAGATCGCCCGGATTGGGCTGTGTGAAGCCTCTGCTGCAACGCTGAGTCGGGCGCACGCGATCCATCCGCTGGCCGCGCTGCAGACGGAGTATTCACTCTGGACACGTGACATCGAAGAAGAAATTTTGCCGATGGTGAAAAAGCTTGGCATCGGACTGGTGCCCTACTCACCGCTGGGCAGAGGTTTTCTGACGGGTAAATATCGCAACAACAGCGATTTTGCCGAAGACGATTTCCGCAAAAACAATGACCGTTTCCAGCAGGACAATATCGACCACAATCTGCAACTTCTTAACGCGGTAACGCCGCTGGCGGAGAAATATCACGCCACCACCGGGCAGATTGCGCTGGCGTGGTTGCTGGCCCAGTATGAAAAAATTGTGCCGATACCGGGCACTAAACAGATTGCTTATCTCACTGAGAATGCGCAGGCCGCGGATATCAGGCTGGAAGAGGATGACGTGCGGTTGCTGAATACGATTCATCAGCAGATTGAGGTCAAAGGCGGTCGTTATTCTGAGGAGGGAATGAAGGGCGTTAACGCCTGAAGACATATTGCGCACTTGCGCACTGTGCTGCGGTGCGCTAGCCTGCTGCCTGAATGAAAGAGCCTTATCAACCTCTGTCAGTAAATAAAGAGAGCAAGACTATGAACCAGGCGACACGCAAACCGACCACTGTTGGCGATGTATTACTTTACGAATATCTGGAGCCAACCGGCCTGAAGATTCTCGACTTAGCGGAGATGCTCAAGGTGCACCGCAACACGGTCAGTGCCCTGGTGAACAACAACCGGAAGCTGACGCCGGATATGGCTTTCAGGCTGGCCGCCGCCTTTGACACCAGCGTTGAGTTCTGGCTTAACCTGCAAAACAGTGTCGATATCTGGGAAGTCATGCATGACACCAGGGCTCAGGAGGAGATCAGCCGTGTAACGCCCTTAAAGGATTTTCTGACGCAGAAAGAGAATCAGGTGGCGTGAAAGTTTTATCACGCATAGGGTCATGACAGAGCGTCGAACAGGTGCATCATCTGGCAGGCGTGCCAGGTCAACATCATTTCACAGCCAGCACCATCATGAAAAAGGGAGCCAGACGGTGTTCGTCTGTCTCCCTTTTCATCAACTCAGCAGCAAGACTTTTACTGATAATTAACCATGACTTCGCTGCTCACCACCCGCAATCCGGGTGGCAGCGCCCCGCTGCCGGCAAAACCAAACACCATATGCAGGGTTTCGCCAGCGTTGAGATGTGCCAGCCCGCGCGTGGTGCCGCTGGCACCCTCAAGCGTGGTGCAGCGCTGCTCGCCGCAAAGCCGCACTTCCAGGCCCGACGGCGCTGGTCTGCTCAGCTCATAACGCCAGTTAATGATGCTGACCTCCCCGCCGACATCGGCGGGTGGCGTCAGCGGCTGCGCCCGTTGCCAGCTGCCGCGATTCGCCAGCAGCGGGCCGTTGGCCGTGGCACTCCAGGCACCACCGGCCGCCTGAGCCAGCATCGGCAGCATGAAAAGCACCATCAGCAGCCCGCGCATTATTTGCCTCCGATGGTGGCAGTCATACGGATCTGGCGATTGTCGCTCAGCTCCAGATTCGAGAGCACCACCAGCTGCGGCAGATTGCGGCGCAGGAATCGCGCCAGCAACGCACGCAGCGGATGATTGACCAGCAGCACCGGTGGCGCGCCCAGCATCTCCTGACGCTGCAATGCCGCCTGTGCCTGACTTAACAGTCGATCGGCCAGACCCGGCTCCAGGCCGCCACCGCCCTGCAATGCCTGTAACAGCAGACGCTCCAGTGTGGAATCCAGCCCGATGACCTGCACTTCTTCATTGCCCGGGAACCACTGCTGCGTAATCGCACGGCCCAGCGCCACACGCACCACGCTGGTCAGCTCCTGCGGATCGCTCTGTACCGGCGCATGCTCCGCCAGCGTTTCAATAATGGTGCGCATATCGCGAATCGAGACCCGCTCCACCAGCAGGTTCTGCAGTACCTTATGCAGCGTGGTCAGCGAGATCACCCCCGGCACCAGATCTTCAGTTAGCTTCGGCATCTCCTGCGTCACGCGATCCAGCAGCTGCTGCGCTTCCTGACGGCCAAACAGCTCGCTGGCGAACTGGCCGATCAGATGGTTAAGGTGTGTTGCGACCACGGTACTGGCTTCTACCACGGTAAAGCCCTGAATCTGCGCCTGCTCTTTCAGCGCGCTGTCGATCCAGACCGCCGCCAGACCAAAGGCCGGATCGACAGTCGCTTCACCCGGCAGACTGCCGGCAGCCGTGCCCGGGTTAATCGCCATCCAGCGGCCAGGATAGGCATCACCACTGCCAATCTCCACCCCTTTCATCAGGATGCGATAGCGCGCAGGTGGCAACTCCATGTTGTCACGGATATGCACCACCGGCGGCAGGAAACCGACATCCTGCGCAACTTTCTTACGGATACTGCGGATACGGCCCAGCAGCTCGCCGTTTTGCTGATGATCGACCATCGGAATCAGGCGATAGCCCACTTCCATGCCCAGCGTATCTTCCAGCTGTACATCGGTCCAGGAGGCTTCGGTGGCGGCTGGCGTGTCCGCCGCCGCTTTGTTGCTGATGCTGCCAGCAACGTCCACTTTCTTCCTCGGCTGCGTTTCGCGTCCGCGCAGCCACCAGGCCAGACCCAGCAAGGCGGCGGTGAACAGCAGGAAGACGAAGTTAGGCATGCCAGGCACCAGACCCAGCAGGCCAATCACCCCGGCGCTGAGCATCAGTACGCGGGGATCCTTAAACAGCTGGGTAACCATCTGCTCGCCGACATCCTGATCGGTGGCGACGCGCGTCACGATAACACCGGCTGCGGTAGAGATAACCAGCGCCGGGATCTGGGCAACCAGACCATCACCGATGGTCAGCAGCGTATAGGTCTCTGCGGCGTGCCCGACATCCATACCGTGCTGCACCACACCCACCAGCAGGCCGCCGATGACGTTGATCACCATGATCATGATACCGGCGACGGCATCACCACGAACGAACTTACTGGCCCCGTCCATCGAACCGTAGAAGTCCGCTTCCTGGGTCACTTCAGCACGGCGGCGTTTCGCTTCATCTTCACCGATCAGACCGGCGTTGAGGTCGGCATCGATCGCCATCTGCTTACCGGGCATCCCGTCCAATACAAAGCGCGCGCCCACTTCGGCGATACGACCTGCACCCTTGGTGATAACCATGAAGTTGATGATGACCAGGATGATAAACACCACGATACCGATGGCGAAGTTACCGCCCACCAGGAAGTGACCGAAGGCTTCAACGACCTGTCCTGCCGCGGCGGCACCGGTGTGCCCCTCCATCAGGATGATACGGGTTGAAGCCACGTTCAGTGCCAGACGCAGCAAAGTAGAGAACAGCAGAATGGTCGGGAACGCCGCAAACTCCAGGGTCCGCTGGGTGAACATCGACACCAGCAGGATCATGATCGACAACGCAATATTAAAGGTGAACAGCAGATCAAGGATGAACGGCGGTAATGGCAGAACCATCATCGACAGGATCATCAGGATCAGCACCGGACCAGCCAGCACCTGCCACTGCATATCTTTAAAGTTGCCCGGTAAACGTAGTTTTGCGGCCAGGTTATTAGCCATCGTTTTTGCTCTCTCCTGCAAAGTCCATCTCTGCCGGAACCGGCAGGTTTTTTGGTTTGGTTGGGATCAGGCCGCCTTCGCGCTTCCAGCGACGCGACTGCCAGACCCACGCCAGTACTTCGGCCACGGCAGCATAGAGCGCGCCGGGGATGTGCTGACCAATTTCGGTATGCCGGTATAGCGCACGCGCCAGCGGCGGTGCTTCCAGAACCGGGATGCGGTGTTCGGCAGCCAGTTCACGAATTCTCAGGGCGATCTCGCCCGCGCCTTTGGCCACAACCTTCGGCGCGCTCATCTTCTTCTCGTTGTACTGCAATGCCACCGAGTAGTGCGTCGGGTTGGTGACGATGACATCGGCTTTTGGCACATCGGCCATCATTCTGCGTCGCGCGGCGGCGCGCATCTGCTGCCGGATACGCCCTTTAACGTGCGGGTCACCTTCCTGCTGCTTATGCTCGTCGCGGATCTCCTGCATCGACATCTTCAGCTTTTTGAAGTGGCTGTAGAGCTGCCAGAAGACGTCATATCCCACCATCGGGATCAGCCCGAGCATCACCAGTGAACAGCAGACCGCGATCATCTCCATGCCGTGAATCAGCGCGGTGACGGGCGCCTCACTGATCAGTCGCAGCATCTCCGGCCAGTGGCTCCAGATGTACCACCAGCCCACTGCGCCGACCAGAATGGTTTTGAGGATGCCTTTAAACAGTTCGGTCCAGGCCTGCGCGGCGAACATCCGCTTGAACCCCGCCATCGGGCTCATCTTCTTCAGGTCGAACTTGATCGATTTACCGCTGAAAACAAGTCCGCCCAGCAGCATGGGCGCGGCAATCGCCACCAGCACCAGACCGCCCATCAGCGGCAGCAGGGCCATCAGTGCCTGGGTGATCAGGCTGCCGATGTGGCTGACGATAATTTTGTCATCCCTGACCATGCCGTGGTCAAAACGGAGTCCAGTGGCGACCATGGCCGCCAGCCGGTGCGCCATCATGTTGCCGCCCATCCACAGGATCATGATGCCAGCCAGCAGCATCAGCAGTGACGTCAGTTCGCGCGAACGCGGAATCTGGCCCTCTTCACGTGCTTTCTCAAGTCGGTGGGCCGTGGGCGATTCTGTTTTGTCTTCGTCGCTATCTTCAGCCACGACAAACCTCGGTTGGCAGGAATTCTGAGCATAGGATGCCAAATCTGGCTTAAGTTAAAGCGGAGATAAGATGGGGAAAACAGGCGTTCTTTCGGGGATGGGTCTGACAATGCGGAACGGGGCCACCCGAAGGTGACCCTGTTTTATAACGCCGGGAGCCGTTTTGTCCGCCCGCAGGCGGACGAAGCTTAGAACCCTAAGCTGTCCAGCAGGTCATCAACCTGATCCTGGTTCGCCACCACGCCCGGTGCATCGGCGTGGATCTGCGGTCCATTCAGCAGGCTGGTGCCTTCCTGACGCTTCTCAGCGCTGACTTCTGGCATGTTCTCCAGCAGCACCATTAACAGCTGGCGCTCAATTTCCTGGATCACATCCATCATGCGCTTGATCACCTGACCGGTCAGGTCCTGGAAATCCTGCGCCATCATGATTTCAAGCAGCTGCTTGTTGGTAAAGGCGGTGTGCTCAGGCACGGCGGTGAGGAATTCGCGCGTATCCGTCACCAACTCCCGCGCATCACCCAGTTCAATCGGGTTTTCAAACCACGCATCCCAACGCCCTTTCAGCTGGGTTGCCCCGGCTTCCATCTTATCCTGATGGGGTTGTGCTGCTTCAACACAGTTCAGCGCACGGTCGGCGGCCTGCGCCGTCATCTGCACCACATAATCAAGACGATCGCGGGCATCAGGAATGGCTTCAGCTGCATCGGCAATGGCTTTATCCAGCCCCAGCTCGCGCAGACTGTCGCGCAGCATGCGCGTCAGTGAGCCAATACGTGAAATGATGTCGTGTGCCGCGGCATCCTCAGTTGGTTTCGGAAAGTCGCTCATCACATCCCCTTACATGCCCAGTTTTTCGAAAATTTTACCCAGCTTCTCTTCCAGGGTTGCCGCAGTGAATGGCTTCACGACATATCCGCTGGCTCCCGCCTGCGCGGCGGCGATAATGTTCTCTTTCTTGGCTTCCGCGGTCACCATCAGCACCGGCAGCGAACTCATCGCCGCGTCGGCACGAATAGTCTGCAGCAGCTGCAGGCCATCCATGTTTGGCATGTTCCAGTCGGAAATCACGAAGTCGAAACCGCCCGCTTTCAGTTTGCCGAGGGCATCCACACCATCTTCCGCTTCTTCTACGTTATTGAAGCCCAGCTCTTTCAGCAGGTTACGCACAATACGACGCATCGTATTGAAGTCGTCTACTACCAAAAAGCGCATGTTTTTATCAGCCATATCTACTCCTGAGTTGTCTCGCCCGGCGGGACGGGCCTGTTAAATACGCAATGCCTGTCCGGCGCTAATTTTCGCCAGCATATGCTGGCTGATGTTGCTTAAATCCACGACTTCGCTCACGCCGCCTGTGGCAATAGCCTCACGCGGCATGCCAAATACCACACAGCTGGCTTCGTTCTGGGCGATAGTCCAGGCACCTGCCCGGTGCATTTCCAGCATCCCGGCGGCACCGTCGTTGCCCATGCCGGTAAGGATGACCCCCACCGCATTTCGTCCGGCGTACGTTGCCACCGATTTGAACAGCACATCCACAGAGGGTTTGTGCCGGTTAACCGGTGGACCTTCATTCAGTTTCACCACATAGTTGGCACCGCTTCGGGCCAGCTCCATGTGCATTGCGCCTGGCGCGATATAAGCGTGCCCTGGCAGAATACGCTCACCGTCTTCGGCCTCTTTCACCGTGATCTGACACAGCTTGTTCAGACGCTCGGCAAAAGAGCGGGTAAAGCCTGGCGGCATATGCTGGGTAATCAGCAACGCCGGGCTGGTCGCCGGTAACGGCTGCAGCACGTGGCGAATCGCCTCGGTGCCGCCGGTAGAGGAGCCAATCGCAATCAGCTTCTCACTACTCAGCAGTGGCCCCGCTTTCAGCGTCGCCGGCACCGGCATCGCAGCACGGTTGTGCAGTCGGGCCCGGGCCGCCGCGCGGATTTTGTCGCCAATCATCTGGCTGTAGGCCAGCATGCCTTCGCGGATGCCGAGCTGGGGTTTGGTGACGAAATCCACCGCCCCCAGTTCCAGCGCCCGCAGAGTGATTTCGGAGCCTTTCCCGGTCAGCGATGAAACCATCACCACCGGCATTGGCCGTAACCGCATGAGTTTCTCCAGGAAATCGAGGCCATCCATGCGCGGCATTTCCACATCCAGCGTCAGCACCTGCGGATTGAACTGCTTGATCAAATCGCGGGCGACCAGCGGATCGGGCGCGGTAGCGACCATCTCCATATCCGGATGGCTGTTGATGATCTCGGTCATCAACTGCCGCATCAGCGCAGAGTCATCTACGCACATCACGGTGATTTTGCTCATCATCTTTCCTTCGTCAGTCCATAGACGGTTTGTCCGCGCAGCCAGAACTCTTTACTGATCTGACTGAAGTTTTCTGAGTGTCCGGCGAACAGGATGCCGCCCGGCTTCAGCAGCGGGACAAACCGACGCAGAATCTTCTCCTGCGTCTCTTTATCGAAATAGATCATCACATTGCGACAGAAAATAGCGTCGAACTGACCCGGCAGCGCCCAGTCGTTGGCCAGCAGGTTAAGCTGTGCATAGGTGACGAGGTTGGTCAGCTCGGGACGCGCCCGCACCATTCCGGCGTGCGGACCGGTGCCGCGCAGGAAGAAACGCTGCATTTGCGCCGGTGACAGCGTGCGCAGCTCCTCCTGGCGATAAACACCTGACACCGCTTTTTCCAGCACCTGCGTGTCGATATCGCTGGCATGGACCTGGAACTTACCTGGCCCGGTACCCAGCGTTTCCGCCAGCGTCATGGCGATGGAATAAGGCTCTTCGCCGGTTGACGCTGCGGTACTCCAGACGCTGAAGTTGCCCTGGCGCTTACGTGCATGCTCCGCCAGAATCGGGAAGTGATGCGCTTCGCGGAAGAACGCGGTCAGGTTGGTGGTCAGGGCGTTGATAAACGCCTGCCATTCGGCACTGTTCGGATCGGACTCCAGCAGCGCCAGGTAACGACCGAAATCATCGATATTCAGCGTGCGCAGGCGACGAACCAGACGGTTATAAACCATCTCACGCTTGTGATCGGCCAGTACGATACCGGCACGCTGATAGATCAGCTGGCTGATACGGCGAAAATGCGTATCGGAGAGCGGTAAACGCTGCACCATCTGCGACAGCAGCGTTGTCGTCTCATTTTGATCTAAAATCGTCGATTTTTTCATCTCTGCACCTGGCCCGAACTGAATACATTAACTGTCTGCTGCGATGCCCGGCGGCTCAATGGCGGCCGGGCCACGGGCGATTAAAAGGTTTCCCAGTTGTCGTCGCTGCGTACCGCAGACGAACGACCAACGGCTAACGGTGCATCTGACTGGAGCGTTTTTGTCGCCGTTGTCTTGTTAACGGCCTGCGCGACAAATTCTTTACCAATATTGAACACTGATACCGCTTGTTTTAAGTGACTTGCCTGATCTTCGAGCGCTGCAGCCGCTGCCGCTGACTCTTCAACCAGTGAGGCGTTCTGCTGCGTGACGCGATCCATCTCGGTCACGGCAAGGCCCACCTGGTCAATGCCACGGCTCTGTTCGTCTGACGCAGAGGCAATCTCGCCCATGATGTCGGTGACGCGTGTGACGGCGCTGACGATGTTGCTCATGGTGTCACCGGCGCTCTCTACCAGCACCGAGCCGGTATTAACGCGGCTTACGGAATCCTCAATAAGACCCTTGATCTCTTTGGCGGCCTGGGCGCTGCGCTGCGCCAGACTGCGTACTTCACCCGCCACGACGGCAAAGCCGCGCCCCTGCTCACCGGCCCGTGCGGCTTCAACCGCCGCATTCAGTGCCAGGATGTTGGTCTGGAAGGCAATGCCGTCAATCACGCTGGTAATATCGGCAATCTTCTTGGAGCTGCCTGCAATCTCTTTCATGGTGGTGACCACGCCATCCACCACTTTGCCGCCCTGCTGCGCGGTTTCCGAGGCGGTCAGCGCCAGCTTCGACGCCTGACGGGCGTTTTCGGCATTCTGCTTCACGGTCGCAGTGAGCTGCTCCATGCTGGCAGCGGTCTGCTCCAGCGAGGCAGCCTGCTGTTCGGTACGCGAAGAGAGATCGTTATTGCCGATGGAGATTTCGCTGGCACCGGTATAGATGGCATCTGAGCCGTCACGCACGGTGCGGACGGTGCGCGCCAGCTCCTGCTGCATATGCTGCAGTGACGTCAGTAACTCACCAATTTCGTTGCGTACGGTAATCTCAACCGGCTGGGTCAGATCGCCGCGTGCGATGTGCTGGATGTGCTCAATGCTCTGACGCAGAGGACGGATCAGCACTGAACGCATCACGTTCCACACCAGGATAATCATCAGCAACGTCACGGCCAGCGTGGCGATGACGATAGTGATGGAGCGGCTGTAAGCCTGCTGGTTGGCTTCCACGCCCTGCTGTGACAGGGCTTTGTTGTTCTCAAGCCAGGCGCTGTAATCTTTCTGGAACTTGTCCTGGAAACTCTGCGTTGGCTGATCCACAAACCCTTTGAAGTTGCCGGTGGTGAAGAACACCATCAGTTCTGCCAGCGCATCGTGATAGGCCTTATAATTCGCCTGCAACGCCACGACGTTTTCAGCCGTTTTGCCCTGTTCTGACAGGTTATCGTTGAAAATCTGATAGTTGACTTCAGCCTGTTTCAGCTCTTCGCCCGCCAGTGCGACCAGCTCTTTTACGCTGGCGCCCGATCCCGACATCTGCGCATCCTGCAGAAAACGGATACCGGCGCGGTTAAGGGTGTTACGCGCCTGAACCAGCGAAACCCATGAGGTGCCCATCGCCTGTTGCAACGTATTCAGACGCTGGTTGTAGGCAAAATTCTCTTTATCTGAACTGACAGTTTTGAAAAACATTCCGCCGGAAAACAGCTGCAGCAGCGCAAACAGCGCCAGCACACATAGCAGGCCGGAAACAACGCGTACTCGACTAAACATAAACACCTCATTGGTTGGCGATTCGTGTTTATTTATCGGCGGCGTCGGGGGGAACTTTATGCGTGGCAACGGCTTTAAACCGCCGCCACGCTGAAAGGCAGAAAATCAGGCGCGGGAAATTTTGAAAACCGAGACGGCTTGGGTGAGGACGCTGGCCTGCTGCTCCAGTGCGGCGGCGGCGGCGGCAGACTCCTCCACCAGCGAGGCGTTCTGCTGGGTCACGCGATCCATTTCCGTAACGGCCAGACCGACCTGCTCAATACCGCGGCTCTGCTCGTCTGATGCAGAAGCGATCTCGCCCATGATATCGGTCACGCGGGTCACGGCACCCACAATCTCATTCATGGTGCTGCCGGCGCTTTCAACCTGCAGTGAACCGCTGTTGACGCGCGACACCGAGTCCTCAATCAGGCCTTTGATCTCTTTGGCGGCCTGAGCACTGCGCTGTGCCAGGCTGCGCACTTCACCGGCCACTACCGCAAAACCGCGACCCTGTTCACCGGCACGCGCCGCTTCAACCGCGGCATTCAGCGCCAGGATGTTGGTCTGGAAGGCGATACCGTCGATCACGCTGATGATGTCTGCGATCTTCTTCGAGCTGCCCGCAATCTCTTTCATGGTCGTCACCACGCCATTCACCACTTTGCCGCCCTGCTGCGCGGTTTCAGAGGCAGTCAGCGCCAGCTGCGAGGCCTGACGGGCGTTGTCAGCATTCTGTTTCACCGTGGCGGTGAGCTGCTCCATGCTGGCTGCAGTCTGCTCCAGCGAGGCCGCCTGTTCTTCGGTGCGGGCTGACAGGTCGTTATTACCGGCGGCGATTTCGCTGGCACCAGTGAAGATGGCATCTGAGCCGTCACGCACATTACCGACCGTCATCACCAGCGATTGCTGCATCTCATGGATACCAGCAGCCAGCTGGCTCATCTCATTACGTCCTTCAACCACAATCGGCTGGGTCAAATCGCCGGAGGCGATAGCGCGAATCTGGGTCAGAAGGTGTTGCAGCGGCTGAATCAGAACCTGACGCAGGCCAAACCAGCAGGCCAGGATCACCACGATGACCGCGACGCCAATGGTGCCCAGCAGCCACATCATCTGAGTAAAGGCTTTATGGTTCTGTGCGATACCCTGATCGGATAGCTCGGTCTGACGTGCACGCCACTCACCGTAGCTGCTCTGCATCGCGACCTGTTTCTGTTCAATATTCTGTTTAAACATCCCTTCCAGATCGCGGGCCTGCAGGCTGGCGACCATGCCTTTCAGCCCTTTTTCATATTGCGCGTAATCCGCTTCGAGTTTGTCACGCAGTGCCACTTCAAGCCCCGGCGTGGCGGGCAGATCGTAATAGATTTTAAAGTGACGGTCGGCCTCTGCCAGCCTGGCGTTGGCGCTGTTCATCAGATCGTCGAGCTGACCGCCATTCATCTGCGAGGCCATGCTGGTCTGTAAGCGCAGCATGGCGCGGTTCAGCACGGTACGGCTGTTGTTCAGGGCGATATAGGCATCTGTCATCGACGTGACGTTGCGATTAGAAATCTGCGACAGCGCAAACGCCTCTTTATCATTATTCAGCGCCGACCAGAAAAGGCTGCCAGAAATCAGCTGAAGCGCGCCAAAGATAACCAGTACGGCGATTAAACTGGTGACCACTTTTATTTTTTTTAACATCTCGTTCCCCTGCAGGTTGATTAAGGTGCAGCGGCTATATCGGCGGGTTTTTGTGATTAATTAACGCTTTTCGACGCTTTCAGGAGAGTTGTGGCTTTTGTAATTATTTTTATCAGCATGCGTTGCGGAGTTTGGCTTTACGCAGAGGAATAAAGGGGGTTGCTGCGCATCCCCCAGGATGCGCAGCTTTACATCAGAAGGTTTCCCAGTTTGTATCATTCACCGGGGTCGTCAGGGCTTTGCACGGTGCCAGCGCCTTTGTTACGGTCGAAGCAATCGGCAGATGCTTTGTCAGCGTCGGCCTGGCTTCACGTTTGATTTTAAAGACCGAAACTGACTGGCTTAACCGGCTGGCCTGATCTTCCAGCGAAGCGGCCGCTGCCGCGGACTCTTCCACCAGCGAGGCGTTCTGCTGGGTGACGCGATCCATCTCGGTAACGGCCTGCCCGACCTGGTCGATACCGCGACTCTGCTCGTCCGACGCCGAGGCGATTTCGCCCATGATGTCGGTGACGCGCGTGACCGCACTGACGATATCGCTCATGGTTTCCCCGGCGGTGCCGACCAGCTGCGAACCCACGCTGACGCGGTTGACTGAATCATCAATCAGTCCTTTAATCTCTTTGGCGGCCTGGGCGCTGCGCTGTGCCAGACTACGCACTTCGCCCGCGACCACGGCAAAACCGCGACCCTGTTCACCGGCACGCGCCGCTTCAACGGCGGCGTTAAGCGCCAGAATATTGGTCTGGAACGCGATGCCATCAATCACGCTGGTGATATCGGCAATCTTCTTCGAACTGCCGGCGATTTCGCTCATGGTTTTCACCACGCCCGCTACGACGCTACCGCCTTTTTCTGCGGTTTCAGACGCGCTGAGTGCCAGCTGTGACGCCTGGCGGGCGTTCTCGGCGTTCTGTTTCACGGTGGCGGTGAGCTGCTCCATACTGGCCGCCGTCTGCTCCAGTGACGCCGCCTGCTGCTCTGTACGGGCGGACAGGTCATTGTTTCCGGCAGAGATTTCACTGGCACCGGTGAAGATCGCATCCGATCCTTCACGGACATTGGTCACGGTGCGGACCAGCGACTGCTGCATTTCATGCAGGCTGGCGGCGAGCTGCGTCATCTCGTTACGCCCTTCCACCGCGATCGGCTGGGTTAAATCACCCTGGGCGATATGCTGAATGTGATTAATGCTGCCATTCAGCGGCGTTATTACGATTTTGCGCAGGCCAAACCAGCAAAGCACAATCACCGCGACCACGGCAGCCATGATGGCAGAGAGGATCCACATCATTCGGGTATAGGCGTTACTGTTCTCAGCCACACCCAGTGTGGTCAGGCGACTCTGATCGGCGCGCCATTCGCGGTAAAGCGTCAGAAACGCACTCTGGCTCGGTGCCACCGGGGCTTTTGCGGCTGCGGCCATATCATTGACCTGTAGCGCACTCTGCAGGCTGTTCAGCGCGCCCGCATAATCATTGAAGCGCTGGTCAAGCTGATTGTTAAGCTGCTCATCCTGTCCTGGGGTATCTGGCGTATCTTTGAACGTCTTGTAGAAACCCGCTGCTGCCTGCTGGAAACGCTGACTATCCTCAAACAGACCGGCGATATCGGCCGTTTTACCTTCCAGTTTACTGGTGGCGATACGCAGCTGAACGCGGGTCAGCAGCACACGGCTCTGGTTGAGACTCATATAGGCGTCATTGAGCACCTGCGTGTTTTGCATCGCCAGCTGCGATACGGCGAAGCTCTGCTTGTCGTGGCTTAATGCGGAATAGAAAACTGAACCGGAGAAGGCCTGCAACAGCCCGAACACCAGCAACACCAGCAACAGGCTGGTGACCACACGGATTTTCGTTAACATGAGTAACCCTGAACAATGTAGGTGATTTAAAAGTGACAGTGAGATTATCGGCAGGTGACAGCAGGAAATTAGGGGGAGAAGCGATTTTAAATATATGAATATTAAGTAAATTATTACATGATGTAACAATCACGGGCCAGCCAGAGCCAGCCCGTGAGGAGGCTATTACGCGGTACGCAGGTTATCCACCAGCGCCATCTCGTCGCTGCTCAGCAGCTTCTCAATGTCGACCAGAATCAGCATGCGATCGCCCAGCGCACCCAGACCGGTCAGGTACTCGGTAGACATGGTTACCGCGAACTCCGGTGAAGGGCGAATCTGATCCTGGGTCAGTGACAGCACGTCAGAAACGCCATCGACCACGATACCGACCACGCGATTTTCCAGATTCAGCACGATGACCACGGTGTTGTCATTGTACTCAACGTCTGGCTGCGCAAACTTAACGCGCAGATCGATAATCGGCACGATTACGCCGCGCAGGTTCGTGACGCCGCGGATGAATTCAGGGGTATTCGCAATACGCGTTACCTGATCGTAACCGCGAATTTCCTGAACTTTGAGGATATCGATGCCGTACTCTTCGTCGCCCAGCGTGAAGACCAGAAACTCCTGACCCACAGTTTCGCCAGCAATTTTTGTCACGGTTGCCATTCCATTCATGTTATTTACCCTTTCGTTATCTGTCAGGCGGCAGCGCCGGCCACACGTTTTTCACGGTTAAGTGACTGCAGTGCTGATACATCAACAATCAGCGCTACGCTACCATCGCCAAGAATGGTCGCGGCGGAGATGCCCGGCACTTTGCGATAGTTACTTTCCAGGTTCTTCACCACCACCTGATGCTGACCAATCAGCTGATCAACCAGCAGCGCGTAACGTTTGCCCGCGCTCTGCAGGATCACCACGATGCCCTGCGTGGCCTCGGTTTTGGCACCCTGCACATCAAAGACGTTCCACAACTCGACCAGTGGCAGATATTCACCACGCACTTCCAGCACGCACTCGCCACCCGCCAGCGGTTTCAGCTCTTCGGCACGCGGTTGCAGTGATTCCATCACCGCATTCAGCGGCAGAATAAAGACTTCATCGGCGACGCGAACGGACATGCCATCAAGGATGGCCAGCGTCAGCGGCAGCAGGATACGAATAGTGGTGCCTTTGCCCTGCTTCGAGGCGATTTCAACGTGACCGCCCATCTCCTGAATATTTCGTTTCACCACGTCCATTCCGACGCCGCGTCCTGAAACATCCGTCACCTGCTCCGCGGTAGAGAAGCCCGGTGCGAAGATCAGCATGCCGACCTCTTCGTCGCTCATGTTCTCGTGAACCGGCAGGCCCGATGACAGGGCTTTAGCCAGAATACGTTCACGGTTCAGACCGGCACCATCATCTGACACTTCGATACAGATGTTGCCGCCCTGGTGTTCCGCAGAAAGCGTCAGGTTACCGGTTGCCACTTTACCGGCCACCAGACGTTTCTCTGGCGTTTCGATACCGTGGTCAAGACTGTTACGCACCAAGTGCGTTAACGGGTCGATGATGCGTTCGATCAGGCTCTTATCGAGTTCGGTTGAGCTGCCCAGCAGGGTCAGTTCGACCTCTTTGCCAAGTTTGCTCGCCAGGTCACGCACCAGGCGCGGGAAGCGGCTGAAGACATATTCCATTGGCATCATACGAATCGACATCACCGATTCCTGCAGGTCGCGGGCGTTACGCTCCAGCTGGCCCATGCTGTTCAGCAGGTCGCCGTGCGCCACCGGGTCGAGTTCACCGGAACGCTGGGCGAGCATCGACTGGGTAATCACCAGTTCACCGACCAGGTTGATCAGCTGATCGACCTTCTCGACCGCAACACGGATGCTGGTCGATTCGCTCGACTTGGCCGGTGCTGCGACGCGCTTACTTTCACGCTTCACCGCTGCGACAGGCAGTTCGGTAACGCTGGCGGTGTGAACCTCTTCTGCCACCGGTGCGGCTGCAACAGCAGCAGCGACCGGCGCGGCAACGGCTTCGTCAGCGGCCGGGAAGCGGATCTGCGCTTCGTCGATCACGAAGCAGAGCACCGCCACGATGTCATCTTTACCGACGCCATCAATGCAGACGTCCAGCGTGGTGCTGCCCTTCTGCACATTAGTCAGGGTGCCGAGATTGCTCATCTCTTCCAGCATCAGGTCGACTTCTTTCTCTTTGAGGTCGATCAGCTGTACACGCAGACCGCTGGCGCTGGCCGGTTCCGCGCTGGCAGTGGTTACCGTAGCCGGAACATCAACCGGCAGACCTTTGGCCTCGAGCGCCAGCTGGCGCAGTGCTTCACAGATATATTTGAAGCTCTCCGCGTTTGGCTCCTGCGCGGTTTTATAAGCATCGAGCTGTTCCTGCATAATATCTTTGGTTTCCAAAAACAGGTTGATGATGTCGGTGCTGAGCTGCATCTCGCCGCGACGAGCACCATCCAGAATGTTTTCCAGGATATGGGTCGTTTCCTGTAGTACCGTAAAACCAAAGGTTCCGGCCCCACCCTTAATGGAGTGAGCGGCACGGAAGATGGCGTTAAGCTGTTCCGAATCTGGCTCCTGCGGGTCAAGGCCCAACAGGTGTTGTTCCATATCCGCTAACAGCTCATCGGCTTCATCAAAAAACGTCTGGTAAAAATCGCTGATGTCCATACTCACGGGAATCACCTCGGCTGTGAGGGGGCTGCTGTATTCACCGCGCTGCCTGGTGTTGCAGGTGCGCGAATCTGTTCAATGGCCGCCGGATCGCTGATCTGGACGGCATCACTTTCTGCGTTCTCTTTTTCTATTGCTGCTTCAGTGTCATGGTTCAACACCAGCAGGCTGATGCGGCGGTTAACTGCGTCGTTACCGCCACGATTTTTCAGGCGCATGGTGTCGGCCATACCTAACACCCGTAAAACTTTGCCGCTATCCAGGCCGCCCATCACCAGTTCCCGGCGTGAAGCGTTAGCGCGGTCGGTAGAGAGTTCCCAGTTGCTGTAGCCCTTGTCACCGCCGGCATACTGAAAATCATCGGTATGTCCGGCCAGGCTGATACGGTTCGGAATGTCGTTAAGGATCGGCGCAATGGCACGCAGAATATCGCGCATATACGGCTCCACCTCGGCCCGACCGGTCTTAAACATCGGGCGATTCTGGCTGTCGATAATCTGAATACGCAGCCCCTCTTCCACCATGTTGATGATCAGATGCGGCCGCAGCGCTTTCAGACGCGGATCCGCTTCAATCATCTGGTCGAGCTTTTCACGCAGCCGGTTAAGGCGAATCTCATCCAGCTTGCGTTTCTGGGCGTCCATATCGACGACTTTGTTCACTTCGCCAATCTTTTTGGTCGGATCATCGCCGCCACCCGGGATCGGGCTGTCACTGTCACTGCTGCGTGCACCGCCTGTGATCGCAACTTTCAGCGGCGTTTTGAAGTAGTCTGCAATCTGCACCAGCTCCTGCGGGTTGGCGATCGACAGCAGCCACATCACCATAAAAAAGGCCATCATCGCCGTCATAAAGTCGGCGTAGGCAATCTTCCACGATCCGTGGCTGCCTTCATGGCCTTTATGTTTGCGCTTTTTGATCAGCACAATGGGGCGATTGCCGTGTTTCATGAAGCCTCGTCAGAAGTCTGTTTAGCCGGGTTCTTGGCGTTACGCACATGCTCTTCCAGTTCGCTGAACGACGGACGCTCAGCGGAATAGAGCGTCTTACGACCAAACTCCACCGCAATCTGCGGCGCGTAACCATTGAGGCTCGAGAGCAATGTCACTTTAATGCACTGCATCATCTTGGTGGTTTCCGCACATTTCTGACGCAGTACTGACGACAGTGGAGAGACAAACCCGTACGCCAGCAGGATGCCCAGGAAAGTTCCCACCATCGCATGCGCGACCAGCGCGCCCAGTTCAGCAGCCGGACGATCGGCCGAAGCCAGCGCATGCACCACGCCCATTACCGCGGCCACGATACCAAAGGCCGGAAGACCATCACCCACCGCAGCAATACTTTGCGCTGGTACGTCACACTCGTGTTCGTAGGTCTCAATCTCTTCATCCATCAACGCTTCGATTTCAAAGGCGTTCATGTTGCCGCTGACCATCAGGCGCAAGTAGTCAGTAATAAAATCGACTAACTGTTTATCGGCAAGGATGCGGGGATAATTAGCAAAAATTTCACTCTGGCTGGGATCTTCAATATCGCGTTCCAGCGATAACATCCCCTGCTGACGCGACTTCGCCATCAGGCGATAAAGCAGCGCCATCAAATCCATGTAAACCGCTTTGTTGTATTTGGAGCCGCGAAATAACTTAGGCAGCGCTTTCAGCGTTTTTTTAATCGACTTGCCATTGTTACCGACTAAAAAAGCACCGGCACCAGCACCGCCGATCATTAATAATTCGGCTGGCTGATAAAGTGCGCCCAGATGGCCACCTACCAGCGCATATCCGCCCAACACGGAGCCTAAAACAATCAGGTAACCTATAATTATCAGCACAAAAAAATCCTTACGTCCGTAACGTGTTGGTGGAAGTTAAGCCAGAGAGCCGCAGAGGTTATTCCTGAACCGCAAGCAAAAAAAAAGCAGCGGTATTAACCGCTGCTGGATGGCTTCCACAGTGCGAACAAACTTAAACGGCGTGTTTAACCTGTTCATCCAGCAGTTGTGGAAACATATCGGCAGGTTCTGCAGAAAGTTTACGTCTTTTTACGGCACGTGATGGTGGCTGGCACAGGCTGCAGGTAAAGCTGCCAACCGGCTGATGCGCATGATTAATAAAGCTGCCGTTGCAGCATTTGCAATCGGCCAGTTCCAGCATACCGCTATCAACGAATCGGACCAGGGTCCAGGCACGAGTCAGCGCCAACAGCGGGCCCTCGTCCGATTGAGGACACTGTTCAAGATACAGGCGGTAGGCTTTGATGACAGCATCGACGCCACTGCACAGGCCAGTTTTCAGTAAAAATTTCCAGGCGTTGCAGAACATAGAAGCATGGATGTTCTGCTCCCACGTCATAAACCAGTCCGTGGAGAACGGCAGCATGCCTTTTGGCGGCGGACTGCCACGTAATTCTTTATAGAGCTTGATCAGACGACCACGGCTCAGCTGAGTTTCACTCTCTAACATCTGCAAGCGCGCACCTAAAGTGATCAGCTCCATCGCGAGCTGAATATCACGTGCTTCCTGAACAATACTTTTCTCACTCATGACATTGCTCTCTTTTTAGCAGGCGCTTCATCTTTAGACGCATTACGCAGTAAACGGCTCGATAATAAAATGCCGGTGTGGATTTGTTGTAAATCATCCACGCGTGATTCCTGCGTCAGGCGATTAATGGTGCTGCTATCGGTAAAACGGAACTGGCAAACCAGTTGATTGGTTTCCGCCATTTTTACCATCTCAGGCAATGTTAATTCAGATAACGCGTTCGCCATTTTCTCGTCAATGCCGAGGCGAAACATTGCAGAAGCTTTATCCTGGTTAATTAAACGCTGCGCGAGCAGTAAATAAGACAAGTTGAGGTCATAAATATGTTTCAGTACTTCAGAGGTGCCCATTATTTTTCCATCCTGAGAGATGCGACGTAACTGTATCGCAGATTAAAATCTGCGGTTCGAGCTGCTGTTTGTTAAATCAAAAGATGGCAAAAAAAACTTCACATAATTTCAATGTCACTGTTTTTCGCCTTCTATTTTCGTGGGTTTCAGACCCACTGAAGGTCGAAAATCCATGCCATTCTATTTTCGAGTTCCGGACATCTTCCGTGACGCCTTCTTACATTTTTTAGGACTATTCCGAAAACAACGCAAATCTATATCGTCTGATTTCGACATACAACGACAGCCAGATGAAATTTTAGATAAAGTGTGATGTAGATCACACTTTTAACGCAAATTTCTTCAGCAACCCTTTACGATTGCTTACCGACTGGTCACTTTTTGAACAAAAAAGTGTGTTTTTAAGTCCAATTCGTCCTGAGAAAGGTTTAATAGGGGGTAAAAGCATCGCTATTCGACGCTTTAAGCAGTCCGGAATGATTATCGGGTGTTAATCGTTTTAACACCCTATTTAGAACCATCTAAATCAGGGTTGTCAGCATATTATGCTGGTAGGACAGGGCGTTATTTGCTGTTAAATTAGTTACTTAAGGGGAGTATCGCAGGGTGTGAGTAATGAAATCGTTAAGGTTTCTACGGCAGTAAGGGGGGCTTATGGCAACCTGGTGTTAACAGTGACAGCGGAATGTTCAGGCTCTGACACCCGATGTAACAAGGGGTTACATAAGAAAGACGAATGAATTAACGGTGGGTTATGCGTTGGCACTATCACTATCGGCAGTCTGAAGAAAAACTTTAGCAAAGTAGTTAAAGAAAGCGGCAGACAGCGGTATGACTGGGTTTTGGGGTTCTCTGCATATATCGGGCCACTCTGCGCTGCCACTGAGGACATCGGCACAAAATCGCCGCACAGCGTCATTAACAGATAGCGGGCGAGTTTTCTGTGAGCTGGGCCGAAAAAAAAGCAGCGATACCAGGGTGGTATCGCTGCTTCCATTATTGCGATATAGGCTCAGGTCAGGCGAGTTTCGGGAAGGTCGCTACCTTGTTCACGGTGCTGTGGTCAACACTGCGTGGGTCAATGCGCTCCAGGTCCTTCAGGAAGCTCTCACGCCAGGCGGTAATGTCGTTTTTGCGTAATACCGCCATCATGTCGTTGTAGCGTGAAATTCTTTCGGTGCGCGGCATGGTAATCGCCTTATCCAGCGCAGCAGCGACTTCATCGCGGTCATACGGATTCACTATCAGCGCTGAGGTCAGCTCGTTGGCGGCACCAGCAAAGCGCGACAGCACCAGTACACCCGGATCGTCCGGGTCCTGCGCAGCGACATACTCTTTCGCGACCAGATTCATGCCATCACGCAGCGGCGTCACCAGACCTACATCGGTCAGGCGGAAGATTTTCATCAGCAGGCGACGGTCAAAATGCTGGTTAAGGTAGTAAAGCGGGGTCCAGCCCAGCGTACCGTACTTACCGTTAATCCGTCCTGCTTCGGTCTCCAGCTGATGCCGGATATCCTGATAGGCCTGTACATCACCACGTGAGGTCGGTGCAATCTGCGAGTAACGGATTTTACCGCGATGCTGCGGGAAGTTTTCCAGCAGCGCTTCATAGGCAAGAAAGCGCTCTGGCAGCCCTTTGGAATAGTCGAGGCGTTCGCAGGCAATAATGTTGCGTGCATCGCCCAGCTCTTTCTTCATGGCTGCCATTTTCGGCGGCAGTGGCCCTTCGGCCATCTCTTTAATACTGTCTGGCTCGATCCCGATCGGATAGACCTCAGTCATAAAGGTGTTGCCAAAGGCGCGATGCTTTTTGTCGCCTTTATTCTGCAGTTGCGTAAGCTGACTGACGCTGTCCAGGAACGCCACCCGATCCGATTCAGTCTGGAAGCCAAGGAGGTCATATTCACACAGCATTTCCAGCAGCTCTTTGTGCGGAGGCAGTGCATTGAATATTTCTGGCGTCGGGAACGGAATATGCAGGAAGAAGCCGATGCGGTTATTAATACCGGCCCGACGCAGCGCTGCAGCAAAGGGTAAGAAGTGATAATCGTGGATCCAGACAATATCATCCGGTTTGATCAGCGGTTTTAAGCGCTGCGCCACCGCGTCATTAACTTCGCAATACCCTTCCCACGCTTCACGCTGGAACTGCACCAGATCGAGGCGATAATGGAAGGCGGGCCAGATAACCGTGTTCGAGAACTGGCAATAATAGAGATCGTAATCGTTCTGGCTCAGTGGGAAGGAAGCATACTCGATACCTTCATGTTCCTGCACGCTGACGTCTTCTACTTCTTCGCCGGTGAATTCGCTGATTTCACCGTTCCAGCCAAACCATAATCCACCGGTGCTTTTCAGTGCATCGAGAATGCCGACGGCCAGGCCGCCTGCACTCGTTTTAGACCCATCTGGCATGGCGACACGGTTAGATACAACCACTAAACGACTCATAACCTAAACTCCTTACCGACGTTGTCTTGCTCTAATAGTAATAATGTTCTTTCCAGCCAGCCATAAACGGCATCGACATCATTAAGCCGATAACCGGCCTGGCTTGACCCTTCGCCGACTTTAACTGAGACGCCCTGCCGTTCGTTGACGGCCAGGAAGCCCTTCTCATCCGTCAAATCGTCGCCAATAAAGACTGGCGTGCGTCCGGCAAAAGGGGGCTGCTGCATAAAGTCGCTGATTGCGGCACCTTTATCGATGCCTGCCGGTTTAATCTCAACCACGCATTTCCCTGGCTGAAGCGCCAGTCCCGGGAAACGCTTCACTGACTGTTCAGCCAGTCGCAACACATCCTGCTCATGCTGCATCGCCTGACGGTAGTGAAGTGCAAAGGCCATGCCTTTCACCTCAAGCTGAGTGCCAGGCCAGCATGCCATCGCATCCTGCAATTCCTTCCTGAGATTTTGTTCAACCTCAACAGGCAGGCTGATGCGCTGCACATGACCCTCTGCATCACGACGCTCAGCGCCATGCACGCCCGCCGCCGGGCCGTGCCACGGTGCAGCCAGCGCATCCAGTTGTTCGATGGGTCTGCCGGAGACCAGCGCCAGTGCGCCCTGAGACAGCGCAGAGAGCTGTTGAAGTTGTGCGATGACCTGCTCAGGAATAAATACCGCTTCGGGACGGGACTGTATCGCTGCCAGCGTACCGTCGACATCAAAAAAGAAGGCGTACTGCCCGCTGCTTAATGTCGGGTACCTGGCATGGGTGTCTGCCGCTTGGGTCACGTTACTTCTCCTGAAAATCAAATTTAATAAAACATTGAGTTAAAACAAGAATGTCCTGACGCAGTCAGGTCAGCAAGCGGGAAATTCTGATAAAGCGGTGATTGAGGGGTAAAACGCGGTGATTGGATAGGTCACTCTCCTCAAACTTGCAAGCGCATTGCTGACAATACTGGCTAACTGAGAACATCTTCACATTAAGTGTAGTCATTAACAGGGGTTATGCCAGAAATATGCACTTTTCATGCCAGCCGCTGCGGTTAAGTCAGCAGAAAAGCGCCATTCACACCTGTTCCTTTTTTAATAATCGTAGCGGTATCGGTCCGCATCACGCTGGAGTGATGCCCGTTACGTACTCCATACAAATGACATTCTTCAAAGCTTAAGCTTCTTAAGGTATTCCTAATATAGAAAGCGCAATCTCGTGACACTTTTATTACTCTGGTTCCTGCTCACATGGCGTTTACTCTGAAGAGGCCGCTGATTAGCCGCCTTACCTTGCTGATCCTGGCTGCGGTTTATATCGCGGTTTTCCTTAATATTGCCTACTACCGTCAGGTGCTGGCGGTGATGCCGCTGAACAATCTGCATACCACGCTGGTATTTTTATCGATGCCTTTCGTCGCCTTTAGCGTGATTAACATCGTGATTACGCTGGCCTCGTTTGTCTGGCTGGATCGTCTGCTGGCCGCCCTGTTTATTCTGCTCTCTGCGTCGGCACAGTTTTTTATTCAGACTTATAACATCGTGGTCGATCGCTCGATGATCACCAACATGATGGATACCACCGCTTCTGAATCCTTTGCGCTGATTACGCCGCAGCTGCTCTTCACCCTGCTCACCTCGGGCGTGCTGATGGCGTTGCTGGTGTTCTGGCCGCGCATAAAACGGCAGCAGTGGCGTGGCGTGCTGGCGCGCGTGCTCAGCGTGCTGCTGTCGGCGGCGCTGATCGTGCTGGTCGCCCTGCTCTTCTATAAAGATTACGCTTCGCTGTTCCGCAACAACCGCGAGCTGGTTAAAGCGCTCAGCCCGTCGAACAGCATTGCGGCAACGCTCTCCTGGTATAAGCATGAGCAACTGCAGAATGTGCCGCTGGTGCGCATCGGTGAAGATGCCCATCTGCAGCCCAGCCGCAGCAGCGGTAAGCCGAATCTGACGATTCTGGTGCTGGGAGAGACGTCGCGCGCGCAAAACTTCTCGCTGGGCGGTTACGCTCGTCTGACCAATCCTTTACTGGCGAAAGACGATGTAATCTACTTCCCGCACACCACCTCGTGCGGCACGGCGACGGCGGTTTCGGTGCCCTGCATGTTCTCCAACATGCCGCGCGCGCACTATGATGATGTGCTGGCCGCGCATCAGGAGGGACTGCTGGATATTATTCAGCGCGCTGGCATCAGCGTGTTATGGAATGAAAATGATGGTGGCTGCAAAGGGGCCTGTGACCGGGTGCCGCATCAGGACATGACCAGCCTGAACCTGCCCGGCATGTGTATTAATGGTGAGTGTTATGACGACGTGCTGTTCCACGGTCTGGACGACTACATCAGCCAGCTGAAAGGCAACGGGGTTATTGTCCTGCACACCATTGGCAGTCATGGCCCGACCTACAGCCATCGGTATCCGCCACAGTTCCGTCAGTTTGAACCGACCTGTGACACCAATCAGATTCAGGACTGTTCGCAACAACAGCTGATCAACACCTATGACAACACGCTGGTCAATGTGGATCATATTGTCGATAAGGCAATCAATGTCCTGCGCGCGCATCAGGATCGCTTCACCACCAGCCTGGTCTATCTTTCTGATCACGGTGAATCGCTGGGTGAAAATGGCGCTTACCTGCATGGCCTGCCCTATGCTATTGCCCCGGATACGCAGAAACATGTGCCGATGCTGATCTGGCTGTCCGATGATTATCAGAAACGTTATGCGGTTAATCGCGGCTGTCTGAATAAACTGGCGGCGACAGACGATTTTTCACAGGATAATCTGTTTTCAACCATGCTGGGATTAACCGGCACCGCGACCCACGAATATGTGCCTGCGGATGATATTTTGACGTCGTGTCGGAGCCAACCTTAATGAAGATACTGATTGTTGAAGATGATGCGCTGCTGCTGCAGGGCCTGATGCTGGCGCTGGAAGGCGAAGGCTATGTCTGCGATGGCGTGACGCGGGTGCGGGATGCAGAAGCGCATTTCGCCAGCGGTCTCTATAGTCTGGTGGTGCTGGATCTGGGTTTGCCGGATGAAGATGGACTGCACTTCCTGATACGCCTGCGCCGGCAGAAGAAGATGACGCCGGTGTTGATTCTGACCGCACGCGACACCATCAGCGAGCGCATAGCCGGGCTCGACGCGGGTGCTGACGACTATCTGATTAAACCGTTTTCGCTGGATGAGCTGCTGGCGCGGATCCGCGCACTGATCCGCCGTCACGTCAATCAGGGCGACAGTCAGGTGAGAGTCGGCGCGCTGGCGCTGGATATGACCCATCGTCAGATCACCCTCAGCGATGTGCTGCTGGATCTGACACCCAAAGAGTTTGCGATTCTGTCACGACTGATGCTGAAGGCCGGCAATCCGGTTCACCGGGAAATTCTCTACCAGGACATCTATAACTGGGAGACCGAGCCTTCTACTAATACGCTGGAAGTGCATATCCATAATCTGCGCGACAAAATTGGCAAAAGCGCCATTCGTACCGTGCGCGGGTTTGGTTATGCGCTGGTGACGCAGGATGGCGTTCGCGAGGCAACATGATAAAACGTTTCGATCACCGCAGTATGCGCTTTCGCCTGATCCTGACCATTGGTCTGATCCTGCTGGTCTTCCAGGTGATCAGCGTGGTCTGGCTGTGGCATGAGAGTAAAGAGCAGATTCAGTTTCTGGTGGAAGCCCAACTGCAGAAGCGCAACATGGACAGTCACGTGAAGCGCGAAGTCCATGAAGCGGTGGCCAGCCTGGCGGTGCCGAGCCTGGTGATGATTACGCTGACGCTGCTGCTTTGCTATCAGGCGGTGAAATGGATCACCCGGCCGCTCTATCAGCTGCAGCGGGAACTCGAAAGCCGCAGCGAAGAGAATCTCGATCCCGTCGCCTGTCACAGTCAGGTTCATGAGATCGATGCGGTGACTCAGGCGATCAATCAGCTGGTCGCCCGCCTCAACAGCAGTCTGGAGCGCGAACGGCTGTTTACCGCCGACGTAGCGCATGAGTTGCGCACGCCGCTGGCGGGATTACGGCTGCATCTGGAGTTAATCGAACGCAACAGCGATGTCAAAGTTCAGCCGCTGGTGCAGCGTCTTGATCAGATGACGCACAGCGTGTCGCAGTTGCTGAATCTGGCGCGCGCCGGACAGTCATTCACTTCGGGCACCTATCAGAACGTCGGGCTGATTGAAGATGTGATCCTGCCGATGGAAGCGGAGCTGAGTATTATGCTGGAGGCGCATCAGCAGACGCTGGTGCTCGATCTGCCGCAGGAGCAGTTTGTGCGTGGTGATGCGACCCTGCTCAAGATGCTGCTGCGTAACCTGGTGGAGAACGCCCATCGCTATAGTCCGGATAACAGCACCATCAGCGTGCAGCTGTTGTCTGTGCCACAGCCCATGATGGTAGTGGAAGATGAGGGACCGGGCATTGATGAGAGTAAAAGTGGCGAGCTGAGTAAAGCGTTTATCCGGATGGACAGTCGCTATGGCGGTATCGGACTCGGGCTGAGCATTGTCAGCCGCATCGTCCAGTTACACCGTTTTCAGTTTTTCTTAGAGAACCGTCGCGACCGGAGCGGTTGCCGGGCCGTCATTAAGTTTTAAGCGGTAAACCAGGCAGACAGGAACAGAACAACCGTTGCTGCGGCGATCAGCAGTGCCGCATATTCGCTCATCGGACGTGAAGCAGTAACAGACAGGGTAGCAGGCGCAGTTTTCATAGCATTATCCTCCGTTAAAGCAGGCAGTATCGCGACTGCATATTAAGGAAACCTTAAGCTCGTGAGGCTGCCGGTAAAAATGTCTGCTCTGCCCTGCTTCCCCGCTGACCTTGCCTTTATGGCCGCTGACCTTCCCGCCGCACCCGCAGTGTGCTCTACACTTAATGGCACCCTTCCGTTAAAGGAGCTACGCCATGAGCCAACGCATGCACAAATATGCTTTTCCGGTCAGCAAAGCCCGCAAATACCTTGAGCCGGGACCGGTGCTGCTGCTCAGCTCGCAGTATCAGGATCAGCATGACATTATGACGCTCGGCTGGCACACGGTGCTGGAGTTCTCGCCGTCACTGGTCGGCTGCATGATTGCCGGTATGAATCACAGCCATGAGCTGATCCGCAACAGCGGTCAGTGCGTGCTGAATATTCCTTCTGCCTCGCTGATTAATGAAGTGGTGGCTGTCGGCAACAGCCATGGGGACAGTATTGATAAGTTTGAAGCGTTTGGCCTGACGCCGGAGCCGGCTCAGGTAGTGGGTGCGCCGATGATTGCCGAATGTTTTGCCAGCTTCGAATGTCAGCTTTATGACGACGCCATGGTCGCCCGCTACAACCTGTTTATTTTTGAGATCGTCAAAGCGCATGTCGCCGAGCAGCCGGAATATCCCCCGACCCTGCACTACACCGGTGAAGGCCGGTTTAGCGTGATGAGCGACAAAATGCTGGATAAGAGCGGAGATTTTAAACCGGAGATGCTCATCTAGTTGAAAGCGCTCTGCTGTGCCCCCATTCACCTCTTTCGACCTGACAGGAGTAAATTATTATGGCAATCGAATACGCAGTTATCGCTGGCGGCTGTTTCTGGTGTACCGAAGCGGTATTTAAGGATGTGATCGGCGTAGAGTCGGTTGAAAGCGGCTATACCGGCGGTGCCCGTCCTAATCCGACTTATGAGCAGGTCTGCAGCGGCGCAACCGGTCATGCAGAAGCGATCCGCATTGGCTTTGATCCGGAGCAGGTAACTTACGGCGATCTGCTGGATATCAGCTTTGTTACGCATGATCCGACACAGCTGAACCGTCAGGGCAATGATATCGGCACCCAGTATCGCTCTGCCATTTTCCCGGCGAATGCCGGGCAGGAAGCAGAAGCGCGCGCCGCCATTGAACGCGCCCAGGCTGATCATGATGTGCCGGTTGTGACCACGATTGAGCCGCTGAAAGAGTGGTATCCCGCGGAAGCCTATCATCAGGATTACTGGGACGGTGCTGGTCAGCGCAACGGTTACTGCATGGCAGTCATCCCACCGAAACTGCAGAAGCTGCGTAAGAGCTTCGCTAATCGGGTGAAGAGCTGATTTAGCGTCTGACGGAGCGGCGTCTGGCTGGGATACAGGCCCGGACGCTGCTCCGGGTTATTTCAGTCGTCACGCCGTCCTTAACATTACCCTATCGGCTTTTTTATTACTGTGGAATATGGCGCATAAATGCCCGGTTTTAAGCCGCAGTAAATCGATTCGTTCAGAGCTTAAGCGAATAGATCGAAAGAAAAAAATAGTGCTTGACCCTTTTCAGCCGACTCCCTATAGTACCGCCCCGTTGACCCAGCGCGGTCAGCGAAGTAAATGTGGTGAGGTGTCCGAGTGGCTGAAGGAGCACGCCTGGAAAGTGTGTATACGGCAACGTATCGGGGGTTCGAATCCCCCTCTCACCGCCACATTCAAAGAAGAGCCTGAACTTATGTTCAGGCTTTTTTTTTGCCTAATGCACTGCGAGAGGGGGTGAGAAGCCCCGCCGGAGTTTGACAGCATGCGCAGCATGCTGGACAGCGGAGTCTGCTACGCTGCCCGCAGGGTGAGCGCAGCGAATCAATCCCCCTCTCACCGCCACATTCTGAAGAAGAGCCTGAACGAAAGTTCAGGTTTTTTTTGCCTATTGCACAGTAAGGGGGTGAGAAGCCCCGCCGGGGTTCGACCGCATGCGCAGCATGCTGGACAGCGGAGCCCGCGACGCTGCCCGCAGGGTGAGCGCAGCGAATCAATCCCCCTCTCACCGCCACATTCTAAAGAAGAGCCTGAACTTATGTTCAGGCTTTTTTTTTGCCTATTGCATGGTGACCGGCGTGTGAGTACGACCGCGGGCGCAGCCCTGCCCCAAAAGAAAACCCGGCCGGAGCCGGGTTTGGGCGCTACACTTCTACTCAATCGAACGCTAGCTATATGCGTGCAGGGTGCGCTGACACAGCGCAGAACGCACACAATCCTCTTTGCCAAAGCGCACAATGCCCACCATCTCGTCCTCTTCAAAACGCGCCAGCGCGTCCGCGAGACCGGAAGGCACCCCAGCGGGCAAGTCGCACTGGGTAATATCGCCGTTAACAATAACCGTGACGTTTTCGCCCAGTCGGGTCAGGAACATTTTCATCTGCGCGGCGGTTACGTTCTGCGCCTCGTCCAGAATCACCACAGCATTTTCAAAGGTGCGGCCTCGCATGTAGGCGAAGGGCGCAATCTCTACCTTGGCAATTTCCGGACGCAGACAATATTGCATAAATGATGCGCCAAGACGTTTAACCAGAATGTCATAAACCGGGCGGAAATAAGGGGCGAATTTCTCAGAAATATCACCGGGCAGGAATCCCAAATCCTCATCTGCCTGAAGTACCGGGCGCGTAACAATAATCCTGTCGATATCCTTATTAATCAGGGCCTCAGCCGCTTTCGCAGCACTGATCCAGGTTTTACCACATCCGGCCTCACCGGTTGCAAAGATCAGCTGTTTCGTTCCTATGGCATTAAGATAGTGCGCCTGAGCTTCATTGCGGGCTTCAATCGGTAGCCGGTCACGCGTATCGCGCGCCATGCCAATTGCATCCAGTCCGCTCATATGCACCAGCGAAGTGACCGACTCTTCTTCACGCTGACGATGACTCCGTGAGTCATTACGAAGCACTCTTCTCGCTTCACGACGCGCTTTGATCACTGCTTTCTGTCTTCCCATAGTGGCACCTTTCAGTTGGTTTCATTTCCCGCGCGAGGCTGATGGCCCGTTGCGATTACGTGAACGCTTTAGAGGTTACAGTTGGCTTCCTTTTGAGCCATGACAGGACAGGATAGTGGGTATGCAGCAGCGCAATAGCGTGGCTGAACACCGGATAAAACAGGCTGTGCTAAGACAAAAGAAATGGTTGAAGGAAGGGAGAAATAGCGAGGAAGAATTGCCCTCGCGGTCAGGCGCAATTTATTCAGTGACAGTAACGTTCCATAAAAGACTCGACCCATGCGCGAACTCCAGTGTGATACATCGACACATCCGATTACGCCTGTTGAATAAAGTGCATCATTTCGTTAGACCTTTGCAATAGTAATTTTACCTGCTGGCAAAGGAATTGCTAATCACACGTAACTATTTCTTTTAAGGTGAAATGTAAAACTCTTACATTACAGGTGCTTAGATTATTTTATATATACCAGGCAACGGCTTAATCTCAGCGAAAACTCAGTAAGCAAAGCGCAGAAACCAAAAAGGCAGGCGGTCGGGGATGGGCCGCCTGTGATGGTTAAAATTTAATCAGGACTCCAGCAACGGCTGCGCTAAATAATGGCTGGCGTCGGGGACACCGGGCAAAGCAAAAAAGTAACCGCCGCCGAAAGGCCGGATATATTCTTCCAGCGCTTCACCGTTCAGACGCTGCTGCACGGTAAGAAATCCGCGTTCCAGATCGTGCTGGTAGCAGACAAACAGCAGCCCCATCTCCAGCTGGCCGGAGGCGGAGATACCCGCCGAGTAACTGTAGCCGCGTCGCAGCATCAGGCTGCTGGCCGTCTCAGGCGTGCGAGGGTTAGCAAGACGGATGTGTGCATCCAGTGCAATCACGTCGCCGTCCGGGTCATGGGCGTAATCCGGCACGTCACGCTCATGCTTCATCCCCAGCGGCGCACCGCTCAGCTTCTCGCGGCCAAAGATGGTCTGCTGCTCACCCAGCGGCGTGCGGTCCCACATTTCCACGTGAAAGCGGATAAGCCGCACGGCCTGATAGCTGCCGTTGCGTGCCCAGGCAGGCTCTTCCTGGTCCGCGGTCACCCAAAGCAGTTGATTCATCAGTGCAGAATCACGGGTATCAGGATTCGCCGTGCCATCTTTAAAGCCCAGCAGATTGATCGGCGTCTCCTGCCCCTGACTGCGTGCCGCGTGGTCGGAGATGAAACCTTCGCGCCGCCAGCGTACACCCAGCAGGTCGGGCGTATGCTTGATGATGTCACGCAGGGCATGAATCACCGTATCCTGAGTGTTGGCACAGATCTGCAACAGCAAATCACCGTGACACTGGCTGGCATCCAGCGAATCATTGGGGAAGCGCGTCATCGGCTGCAATTTTTTCGGCTTATGCGGCGCCAGACCAAAGCGCTCATCAAACAGCGAATGCCCGACTGACACGGTAATCGTCAGATTATCCGGCGCGATAGTCGCCCCCAGAATACCGGAGTCCATCGGAGGCAGTTGCGGATTGGTGACCGCAGGTGCCGGACCGCCCGCCGTGAGAAAGGCGATACGCTGGGTCAGCAGCTGAAACAGACGTTTCAGTTCAGCTTTATCGCTGCTGAGCAGATCAAACGCCACCAGCATCATTGATGCCTGCTGGGGCGTCGTGATACCCGCCTGATGCTGACCATAAAACGGCTGCGTCTGCTGTCGCGCCTGCGGCGTCACCGTACCCGGCGAAAAGCTGTCAGCGGCAGCGGTATGGAACGGACAGCCGCCGCCGATGGCCGCCGCGCCGCCCAGCAGACCCAGTCCTTTCAGTAAACGACGACGCGCAGGCTGCGCGTCATCTTCCTTACGACTCATGATTAATCCAGACCCAGAGTGCCACGAAGTAATGAAAGATCTTCCGCCAGGGCGGTGATCGGCCCTTTCAGCGCGTTACGATCGGCGCTGGTCAGCTTCTCATAGGATTCGAAACCGGTTTGGGTGCGGTACTTGCTCAGGATCGCATCCACTTTTTTAAAGTTGGCGTCAACTTTGGCCAGCAGCTGCGGATTCGCTTTGCTCACCAGCGGTCGCAGCAGCTCAACGATTTTCTGTGCACCATCGATATTGGCCTGGAAATCCCACAGGTCGGTGCGGCTGTAGCGATCTTCTTCACCGGAGATTTTGCTGGAAGCCACTTCTTCAATCAGACCGGCTGCGCCGCCGACGACTTTGGCTGGCGGGAAGGCCAGTTCGCTGATGCGCACCTGCAGATCTTTCACATCTTTATTCAGCTTATCCGCGTAGTCCGCCATGTCTTTGGTGCTGTTATCAGCAAACAGGGCTTTTTCCAGACGGTGGAAACCGGTGAACTTCGGATCGGCTGATTTCTTCTCGTAGTCATCTTCACGGGCATCGATACTGCCGTCGAGATCGGAGAACAGCTCAGCAATCGGCTCAATGCGCTCATAGTACTGACGGGTCGGGGCAAACAGCGCTTTGGCTTTTTCCACATCGCCCGCTTTAACCGCGTCCGTGAACGCCTGAGTGCTGCTCACCAGCTGGTTCACCTGCTCCGTTACATAAGCTTTATATTCAGTGATCGGCCCTTCCAGCTGCATACGTGAGGAAGTGCTGTTTGTCGCTGCGCCCTCACCCTTTACAATCAGCTTGCCTTTTGGATTGCTCAGCAGGCCACAGGTCATCTCATATTCGCCCGCTTCCAGATTAGCGGTCAGCTTCTGACTGAAGCCCGGCGCGATGTTTTCACGCTCTTCCACCACCAGCACGCCTTTGAGGATCTCCCACTCCAGCGCTTTCTGGCTGTTGTTTTTAATCAGGAACTGGGTTTTGCCAGCCTTGACCGTCAGGCTCATCGGCTCACACTGCCTGTCGTTAACGCTTACGGTAACCTGAGGAACCGCTGCGGTCGCCGATGCGGAGATTGCCAGCAGAGGAAGCAGCAGTGCCTTGCGGCGGAAACGCATTGTCATCTCAATATTCCCTGTTAAGTTGCAGGCGCGGCGGGCGCGCCTAAAAATGTCTGATTACACCGTCGCTGATGCTGCTGGACGCGCAGGCATAAAGAACAGAATCAGCGCCGGGATCAGGTAGACGAAGTAAACCGTCACTTCACTGACGCTTGGCGTCTCCTGATAACCCAGAATGCCTTCCAGCAGCGTGCCGAACAGCGAATGGGTTGATAAGGTATTGCTGAGATCGAAGGCCACATCCTGAAAGCGATTCCATAATCCCGCTTCGTGGAAGGCACGAATCGCACCGGCTGCCAGGCCCGCCGCGACAAACAGGATGAAAACGCTGGTCCAGCGGAAGAAATGCGCCATGTTCAGGCGGATACCGCCCCAGTAAAGCAGCATGCCCAGCACCACGGCGGTTGCCAGACCCAGTATCGCGCCAATCGGCGGCGCATAACCGACATCCTGTGTAAACGCCGCCAGCAGGAAGAACACCGACTCCAGCCCTTCACGGGCCACGGCAAGAAACACCATCAGCACCAGCGCCAGACCGCCCCGGCCGGAACGTTGCAGCGCCTGATCCACCGCCTGCTCAAGCTCGACCCTGATGTTGCGGGCGACTTTACGCATCCAGAACACCATTGAGGTCAGGATTACCACCGCAATCACCGCCACGATGCCCTCAAACAGCTCCTGCTCTTTTTGCGGGAATTCACCGGTAGTGGCATTGATGAACAGGCCAAGGCCCAGACAGAGCGCAGCAGCGATAAACACGCCCGCCCACATCGCCGGAAACCATTGGGTGCGCTGAGTGCGCTTGAGATAGCTGGCTATCAGGCTGACAATCAGCGCGGCTTCGAGCCCTTCGCGCAGCATGATGAGAAAAGGAACAAACATCGCCAACCTCTTGAATGTTAAGCAGCGTCAATGAACAGTAAAATCAGGTAAAGTGTAAACGATACCGATTATCATTATCGCTGCGAAAAAAACAAGTTACTGGCGGAGATAATTTCATCTTTGGGTGATTTATCTTTGTAACAAAAAAAAGCCCGCTCCTTACGGGGCGGGCTTTCATGACTAACGCTTCGCTTATTTGGTCTGGAACTCCGCTTCTGCGGCGGCAAAGCGCTGCTGCGCTTCGACTGAGGGTTCACGTCCCATCAGGCTGAAGACCACAATCGCGATGCTGGCTAAGATGAAGCCAGGGATGATTTCATACAGTCCCAGCCAGCCATACTGTTTCCATACCAGTACGGTCAGGGCACCGATGATCATCCCCGCCAGCGCACCGTTGCGGTTCATACGCTTCCAGCAGACGCCAAACAGCACTACCGGACCAAACGCCGCACCAAAGCCCGCCCAGGCGTAGCTTACCAGGCCCAGTACGCGGTTTTCCGGGTTCGACGCCAGCGCAATCGCAATCAACGCCACCAGCAGCACCATCAGACGCCCTACCCATACCAGCTCTTTCTGACTGGCATTTTTGCGCAGGAGGCCTTTATAGAGGTCTTCGGTCAGGGCGCTGGAGCAGACCAGCAGCTGACAGCTCAGCGTGGACATCACGGCTGCCAGAATGGCTGACAGCAGAATACCGGCAATCCACGGGTTGAAGAGAATGCGTGCCAGCTCGATAAAGACGCGCTCAGCGTTGTCATTGACGCCGGTTGCCAGGGTCGGGTTGTTCTGGAAGTAGGCAATACCGAAGAAGCCAACTGCCACCGCGCCCGCCAGACAGAGTACCATCCACGCCATACCGATACGGCGCGCGGTGCGGATAGAGCGATGCGAATCTGCCGCCATAAAGCGCGCCAGAATATGGGGTTGCCCGAAGTAGCCCAGACCCCAGCCGAGCAGGGAGATGACCGCGACGAAGTTCAGCCCTTTGAGCATGTCGAGGTTTTCAAGGCTTTTCGCCTCAATCACCGTCAGCGAATCGGACCAGCCGCCTACTGCGATAATGACAAACACCGGCGTCAGGATCAGCGCAAAAATCATCAGGCTTGCCTGAACGGTATCGGTCCAGCTCACCGCCAGGAAACCGCCGACCAGCGTATAGAGGATGGTTGCTGCTGCACCCGCCCACAGAGCCGTCTGGTAGTCCATGCCAAAGGTGCTTTCAAACAGTCGCGCACCGGCCACCACGCCCGAGGCGCAGTAGATGGTGAAAAACACCAGGATGACGATGGCGGAAATCACGCGCAGGATTTTACTGTGATCTTCAAAGCGGCTGGTAAAGAAGTCCGGCAGGGTCAGCGCGTTGTTGTGATGCTCGGTCTGAACACGCAGGCGACCCGCCACGATTTTCCAGTTCAGCCAGGCACCGATGGTCAGGCCAATCGCAATCCAGCTCTCAGAGATGCCGGAAATGAAGATGGCACCCGGTAAGCCCATCAGCAGCCAGCCGCTCATATCGGATGCACCGGCAGAGAGTGCCGTGACCACGCTACCCAGACTGCGGCCACCGAGGATGTAATCATCGAAGTTTTTGGTCGAGCGATAAGCCGCAAAACCGATTAATACCATCCCAAGAATATAAACCACAAAGGTCACCAGCATCGGTGTACTTACACTCATCTGTCTCTCCACTTATTATTTGATATCCCAGAGAAATCGCCAGCTACCCGCCTGCCGGAACGGGGCAAAGCGGGTCGATTTTCTTCGTCAGGGCGTCAGTCATTTCCCAGCGGCGCGGTATCCTGCCGGAAAGGCGTTCCGCGCACAATGGATTTAACACAGGCGTTACAGTGATTTCACTAACCGTTTGTGAAAACGTGCTGATAGGTTGCACTCGCTCACAGTTATCCGGTTGTACCTCTGTATAACCGGCCATAAACCCGCTTTTTATCAGGCCTGCCGACCTGGCGAGGATCTTGCAGCAATATCCGTGCCGCATTGCGTGATTTAACAATTGCCGATGTAAGAAGGGTGTTAACTGGCTCACATTTAACACGGTTGCACAAAGTTGCAACTTAAGTGATAGTGCAGCCAACGCCGTATCGAACCACTATCAAGGAGCTCTGGAGTCATGGCTACAACCACCATGGGTGTGAAACTGGATGACGCAACACGTGAGCGCATCAAACTGGCTGCGCAGCGTATTGATCGCACGCCACACTGGCTGATTAAACAGGCCATCTTTAACTACCTGGGCCAGCTGGAGAACGGCGATGCCGTGCCGGAGATCCCGCTTTCTGCCCAGGCGGCGGCCGAGTCTGACGACACCCAGCCAGAGGAGACGCACCAGCCATTCCTTGACTTTGCAGAGCAGATTTTACCTCAGTCGGTGACCCGTTCAGCAGTGACCGCCGCCTGGCGTCGTCCGGAGACCGATGCGGTGCCAATGATGCTGGAGCAGGCGCGCTTACCGGCAGCGCTGGCAGAGAAAACCCATCAGCTGGCTTATCAGCTCGCCGACAAGTTGCGGCACCAGAAAGGTGCAACCGGACGCGCCGGTATGGTGCAAAGCCTGCTTCAGGAGTTCTCTCTTTCTTCACATGAAGGCGTGGCGCTGATGTGCCTTGCAGAGGCGCTGCTGCGTATTCCTGACAAGCCAACGCGCGATGCGCTCATCCGCGACAAAATCAGCAACGGCAACTGGCAATCGCATCTGGGCCGCAGCCCGTCGCTGTTTGTCAACGCCGCCACCTGGGGCCTGTTGTTTACTGGCCGTCTGGTCTCGACCCACAACGAGGCAAATCTTTCCAGCTCGCTCAACCGCATCATCGGTAAGGGCGGCGAGCCCCTGATCCGCAAAGGCGTGGATATGGCGATGCGTCTGATGGGTGAGCAGTTCGTCACCGGTGAAACCATTGCTGAAGCGCTGGCGAACGCCCGCAAGCTGGAGGAGAAAGGCTTCCGCTACTCCTATGACATGCTGGGCGAAGCGGCCCTGACCGCAGGCGATGCTAAAGCCTATCTGCTCTCTTATCAGCAGGCGATCCACGCTATTGGTAAAGCCTCCAACGGTCGTGGCATTTATGAAGGTCCGGGCATCTCCATCAAACTCTCGGCGCTGCATCCCCGCTACAGCCGCGCACAGTATGAGCGCGTGATGGAAGAGCTCTATCCGATTCTGAAGTCGCTGACGCTGCTGGCCCGCTCCTATGACATCGGCATCAACATCGATGCAGAAGAGGCAGACCGGCTGGAACTGTCGCTGGATATGCTGGAGAAACTCTGTTTCGAGCCAGAGCTGGAAGGCTGGAATGGCATCGGCTTCGTGATTCAGGCTTACATGAAACGCTGTCCGTTTGTGATCGATGAGCTGATCGATCTGGCGCAACGCAGCCGCCGTCGTCTGATGATCCGTCTGGTGAAAGGCGCGTACTGGGACAGCGAAATTAAGCGCGCCCAGATGGAAGGTCTGGAAGGCTACCCGGTTTACACCCGTAAGGTTTACACCGATATATCTTACCTGGCCTGCGCGCGCAAACTGCTCTCCGTTCCCAGCCTGATCTATCCGCAGTTCGCCACCCACAACGCCCACACCCTGGCCGCGATTTATCAGCTGGCAGGCAACAACTACTATCCGGGGCAGTATGAGTTCCAGTGTCTGCACGGCATGGGTGAACCGCTGTATGAGCAGGTGGTCGGCAAAGTCGCTGACGGTAAGCTGAATCGCCCCTGCCGTATCTATGCGCCGGTCGGCACCCATGAAACCCTGCTGGCCTATCTGGTGCGCCGCCTGCTGGAAAACGGAGCCAACACCTCGTTTGTAAACCGCATTGCCGATACCTCGCTGCCGATTGATGAGCTGGTGGCCGATCCGGTGACCGCCGTCGAGAAACTGGGTATCAGCGAAGGCGCCATTGGCCTGCCGCATCCGAAGATCCCCCTGCCGCGCGAGCTGTATGGCGAGAACCGCGTCAACTCAGCGGGTCTGGATATGGCTAACGAGCACCGTCTCGCCTCACTTTCCAGCGCCCTGCTGAGCAGTGCCGCACAGCCCTGCCTGGCCGAGCCGATGATCGACGGTGAAGCGGGTGCGGGTGAGTTGCGCGACATTCTGAACCCGGCTGCACCAAACGATCGTGTGGGTCAGGTACGTGAAGCCACAGAGCAGGACGTCTCTGTGGCGCTGGATGCCGCGGTGAACAGCGGGCCGATCTGGTTTGCCACCCCGCCGCAGGAGCGCGCGGCGATTCTGGAACGCGCCGCACAGATTATGGAAGGCCAGATGCAGCAGCTGCTTGGCATCCTGGTGCGTGAAGCAGGCAAGACCTATAACAACGCCATCGCGGAAGTGCGCGAAGCGGTTGATTTCCTCTATTACTACGCCGGAATGGTGCGCGACGATTTTGACAACGAAACGCATCGTCCGCTGGGTCCGGTGGTCTGTATCAGTCCATGGAACTTCCCGCTGGCGATCTTCACCGGTCAGATTGCGGCTGCACTGGCAGCAGGCAACAGCGTGCTGGCTAAACCGGCTGAGCAGACACCGCTGATTGCCGCACAGGCGGTTCAGATCCTGCTGGATGCGGGTGTACCGCCGGGCGTGCTGCAACTGCTGCCGGGCCAGGGTGAAACCGTGGGTGCGCAGCTGACGGGTGACAATCGGGTCCGTGGCGTGATGTTTACCGGCTCGACCGCGGTCGCGACCCTGCTGCAGCGGAATCTGGCCGGTCGCCTTGATCAACACGGTCGTCCGGTGCCGCTGATTGCGGAGACCGGCGGGATGAATGCGATGATCGTCGACTCCTCCGCGCTGACTGAGCAGGTAGTGATCGATATCGTCGCGTCGGCTTTCGACAGTGCCGGACAGCGCTGCTCAGCCCTGCGCCTGCTCTGCATTCAGGAAGATGTCGCCGACCATACGCTGAAGATGCTGCGCGGCGCGATGGCGGAGTGCCGCATGGGCAATCCGGAGCGCTTCTCAACCGACATCGGCCCGGTGATTGATGCCGAGGCGAAAGCCAATATCGAACGCCATATTCAGGCGATGCGTAATAAGGGCTTCACGGTTTACCAGGCGGTGCAGGATAACCCGCAGGACAGCAAAGAGTGGACCAGCGGCACCTTTGTCAAACCGACGCTGATTGAGCTGAATCAGGTCAGCGATCTGGATAAAGAGATTTTTGGACCGGTGCTGCATGTAGTGCGCTTCACCCGCAACAACCTGCCGAAGCTGGTTGAGCAGATCAACGCCTCCGGCTATGGCCTGACGCTGGGTGTGCATACCCGCATCGACGAGACCATCGCACAGGTTACGGCCAACGCCCGTGTCGGTAACCTCTACGTGAACCGCAACATGGTGGGCGCGGTGGTTGGCGTTCAGCCGTTTGGCGGCGAAGGCTTATCCGGAACTGGTCCGAAAGCGGGCGGTCCGCTCTATCTCTACCGCCTGCTGGCCAGTCGCCCGGATGGCGCGCTGCGCCTGACCTTTGATCGTCAGGATGCCGAGCGTCCGGCAGACAGCACGCTGCGTCAGTCACTGCTGGCACCGCATCAGGCGCTGAGCAGCTGGGTGAAAGATAAGCCTGAACTGGCGCAACTCTGCCAGCACTATGGCGAGCTGGCTCAGGCGGGCGTAGTCCGTCTGCTGCCTGGCCCAACGGGCGAGCGCAATACCTTCTCGCTGCTGCCGCGCGATATGGTGCTTTGTCTGGCGGACAATGAGCAGGATGCGTTAATCCAGCTGGCTGCTGTGACCAGCGTCGGCAGTAAAGCGCTGTGGCAGGATGATGAGCTGCATCGTGCCCTGCGGGCCTCGCTGCCTGATGCCGTGAAAGCGCGCATCACGCTGGCTCGTGATCCATTAGCGGCAGAGTTTGATGCGGTGATCTATCACGGCGATGCCGATCAGCTGCGTACGCTGTGTGAGCAGATCGCGGCGCGTGACGGCGCAATTGTCTCGGTGCAGGGCTTCGCCCGTGGCGAGACCAATCTGCTGCTTGAGCGTCTGCTGATTGAGCGCTCGCTGAGTGTGAATACCGCGGCGGCGGGTGGTAATGCGAGTCTGATGACCATTGGGTAGCGCTGAGGCTTAAGGGGGTTGTTCGCTGCGGCGAACCTGCGCTGGAGTGTTCGCTGCGCGAACGGGCTGCTGCGGCGCTGAGGCTAAGGGTGTTCGCTGCGCGAACGGGCGCTGAGAGGGATTTCGTTCGCCTGTCGGATGCATGCGCTAAAGCTGAGGGTGTTCGCTGCGCGAACGGGCGCTGAGAGGGATTTCGTTCGCCTGTCGGATGCATGCGCTAAAGCTGAGGGTGTTCGCTGCGCGAACGGGCGCTGTGAGGGGTTTCGTTCGCCTGCCGGATGCATACGCTAAAGCTGGGGGTGTTCGCTGCGCGAACGGGCGCTGAGAGGGGTTTCGTTCGCCTGCCGGATGCATGCGCTAAAGCTGGGGGTGTTCGCTGCGCGAACGGGCGCTGAGAGGGGTTTCGTTCGCCTGATCAGCTGGGCAGTTTCAGACACGCCTCTGCAGGCGACCGACAAGGGGCGCCAGTCGCCGCGCCCCTTGACCCCCGGCTCCGGCCTGCTTCACCGCCGCTTCGCGGTTCCTTCGCTTCTTCCGGATTTCTCACGGACCGCCGGGACGCGCCATCCCTGGCGCGAACCCGCCTCTTCGCGACATCCCTGTCGCTCGTCCTGAAATCCCTCATCCGCTCAGCGGTTCTGACGGCCTCCCTGACCCCTCGCTGTTATTTCTTCTTCTTAAGTTGGGTATTTTATCGCTTTACGTTTCCGGGATTGGCTTTGGCTTTACAGGTCAGCAGACAATACAGCACCACAGAAAAAAAAAGAGATAACAGGCGGGGGTTTGCCAGAGGCATCCGAAGCGCTGAGGAACAACCGGAGGCCAGGATGAGCCGACAGGACGTCGGCGAAAGGACGGTTCGCGCCAGGGATGGCGCGTCCGGACGGTCCGTCGGCCGCAGGGCGTGACGAGGGCACCCCGCAAAGCGGGGCGCGCAGGCTGCCGGACGCCGGGATTGTTAAGGGGCGGGCGTCCGCCCCTTGACGCGTCCGCCTGCACGGGCAACCTGAAACTCCCGACCGCCTGGCGGGCGTAACCCGCTCAGAGTAAGCCCGCTGCAAAGCATGCCCAGCTCGCCAGACGAACGAAATCCCTCTCAGCGCCCTTTCGCGCAGCGAACTCAAGACCTGGCGGGCCGCTACCCGCCGGGATTGTTAAGGGGCGGGCGTCCGCCCCTTAACGCGTCCGCCTGCACCGGCACCCTGAAACTCCCCATCGCCTGGCGGGCGAAACCTTCTCAGTGCCAGCCCGCTGCAAAGCGTACCCTGCCCGCTTCCGGGTGGAAGCTACCGTCCACCTCGCTGCAAAGCGCCCCTCACCCGCCGCCAGGCACCCTCTTCATCAGCGTCGGAAACACAAACAGCGACTGCCCCACCCCGCGATTGGTCAGCGACCAGATCGCCACTGAGCAGAGCGAACAGAGCCCCACGATAGCCACCGGATAGAAACAGGCCCACAGGAACGAAAACCACGCCTGCTCAAACAGATGATGCCGCTGCGCGAACAGAATCGCGGACATCCCAAAGAACTCGATGAAAATACGGTGGATGACGTAAATCTGCAGCGTATTGCGGCCGACCCAGTTGAGATAGCGCATGCTGAAATGCTGATTCAGCCAGCGGCAGGCAGCGATACTGAACAACACCGCCAGCACACACAGGAACAGGCTCTTATCCAGGCCGAATATCACATGAATCCCGGCAACTGCCGCCAGTAGCGCCCAGGGCATCAGGTTCTCCCGCCGCCATTCACTCAGGCGCAGCATCGTCTGGCTCCAGAACGCCCCTAACAGGAAGAACAGGAAATATTGCGCCAGGCTCTGCGGCCCCCAGAACGGGATCACTTTTTCAACCGCCAGATAATTCAGCAGAATCGCCACCGCTACCAGGGCCAGCTTATATTGACGGAAAATTTTGGCGCAGAGGAAATAGAGTCCCAGCCCATAGAGATACCACGAGGTACTCATGGCCATAAAGGTCAGCTTGAGAAATTCAAACAGCGAACCGGCATAGGCGGCATTCAGATTCTGCGAAATGCGCTGGCCGGTAATTTCAGTGGAGATGCCGATAATTGACCACCACTGAATAAACCCCCACAGAATATAGAGATAAAAGAGATTGGTGATACGACTGGTAAAGACCTGTTTCCAGGGCCGGTTAATAATGCCATTGGTCGCCAGCAATCCCGACACAAAGAAAAAAGCAGGCATACGCAGCGGCGACAGGACCGTATTAAACTGCATCCATATTTCAGCGGGGATCCACCCGGCAGTGAGGTATTTCATCGTCCCTTCAAAACCCGGTAACACCGTGTGATACAGGACCACCAGCAATATGCAGGCGCCCTTCAGGGTATCTACCCATAATATCTGGTCTGACTTAGTCTGGCTCATTCAATGACTCCTGCTATGTAGGTCAGAATGCTGGAAAGTAAAAGCGAGGAAATCAGTATTGCTTTTATGATTATCCAGCGATTATTCGCCATTGAACCGATGATGAATGTAGCGAAACTCTTAAAAGCCGTCGGGTGGCCCTGATGCCACAGTTATTTACTCAGCAGAACCTTTCCTTACACTTATTAATCAGTATGCAAACAGGCTAATTATCAGCACCAAAGCCACGCTAAAGGGTAATAATGTTTCATATTGCAGCAAATATAAATAAGAGAAAGCGGCATCAGGAAAAACCATTAAATATCCGATGAAAGGAAAAGATTTGTCAGATGTGGCAAAAGGTTTAACGGCTGAATAATAGGTTGTGATATTACGGCGCGCATTATGCTGACAGCCGCCCGTTATCGTTTAAAAAGTGAGATTATTAAGGCGGTTAAAACTGCCTTCCCGGGAAGGCAGTGAGGTTACTGACTGAGGAACTTATCGAGAAACTGACGGGTACGCGGCTGCTGAGGATTACTGAACAACGCTTTCGCCTCGCCCTGCTCCACAATGCGTCCCTGATCCATAAAAATAGCGCGGTCAGCGACGTCGCGGGCAAAGCTCATCTCATGCGTGACGATGACCATGGTGCGCTTCTCTTCAGCCAGTGCGCGAATGGTGCTGAGCACCTCACCCACCAGCTCCGGATCCAGCGCCGAGGTTGGTTCATCAAACAGGATTACTTCCGGCCGCATTGCCAGCGCACGCGCGATCGCCACGCGCTGCTGCTGTCCACCCGACAGACGACGCGGATAGCTCTCTTCCTTGCCGTGCAGCCCGACCTTCGCCAGCAGCGTGCGGGCGCGGGCTACCGCATCCGCTTTCGCTTCGCCTTTAACGATAACCGGCCCTTCAATGATGTTCTCCAGCACCGAACGGTGCGGAAACAGATTGAAGTTCTGGAAAACAAACCCGACCTGCTGACGCAGACGACGCACCTGCTCCTTTTGCTTACTCTGTGCCAGCGCCGCATCCACGGTAATCTCCCCGACGCGGATAGTGCCGCTATCCGGAACTTCCAGCAGGTTGATACTGCGCAGCAGCGTGGTTTTACCCGAGCCGCTGGGGCCGATAATTGCAACCACTTCACCGGCGGCCACATCAAGGTCGATATCGTGCAGCACCTTCTGGCCGTTAAAGGATTTCACCAGCTTTCTGACTTCGATGGCGCTCATTTCGACTCCGAATCCTGACGATTAACATGCTGTTCCAGCCGGTTCTGCAACGCAGATAACACCGTTGCCATCACCCAGTAGATCAGCGAGGCCGCCAGATACATGGTAAAAACTTCCAGCGTACGCGAGGTGATCAGCTGCGCCTGGCGGAACAGTTCCGGCACCTGAATGGTCGCCGCCAGCGAGGTATCTTTCACCAGGCTGATAAAGCTGTTACCCAGCGGAGGCAGCGCAGTACGTGCAGCCTGCGGCAGGATCACCCGGCGCAGGGTCTGCCAGCGGGTCATACCGATACTCGCCGCCGCTTCCCACTGTCCGCGCTCAATCGATGCAATTGCGCCACGCAGTGACTCAGAAGCATAGGCGGCGGTGTTCAGGGAAAGACCAATCATCGCAGAGGGGATCGGATCCAGCTCAATGCCAAACTGCGGCAGGCCGTAGTAGATCATAAACAGCTGGGCGATCAGCGGGGTGCCACGGAAAATCGAGACATAGATCCGCGCGAGCCAGCGAACCGGCCAGAAGCGCGACAGACGCATCAGCGCCAGAATAAAGCCCAGCAGCAGACCGAAGAACATGCCGCCGATGCTGAGCTGCAGCGTAAACAGCGCGCCTTTTAATAAAAAAGGTGCTGAATCCAGCACCAGTTTAAGACTTTCCTGCATTATTTCGTCACGTCCGCGCCAAACCATTTCTGAGACAGCTTGCTCAGCGAGCCATCTTTCTGCATATCAGCAATGGCCTGGTCGATCGCTTTCAGCAGATCGTCGTTGCCTTTACGCACTGCAACGCCCGATTCCTGACGGGAGAAGGCATCACCCGCAACTGCCATGGTATCGCCGGTTTTCTTGACCAGATCCAGCGCGGCAAGACGGTCAACCAGGATGGCATTCAGACGGCCAGAGCGCAGATCCTGATATTTTGTCGGGTCATCATCATAAGTACGGATGTCCACGCCCTTCACGTTCTCACGCAGCCACTGCTCGTAGTTGGTGCCGAGGCCCACGCCCACTTTCTTGCCCGCCAGATCGGCCGGTTTGGTGATGGTGCCCGCGTTGGCTTTCATCGTCAGCGCCTGTATGCCGGAAACCGTGTATGGCGTGGAGAAGTCATACTTCTTCTTACGCTCATCAGAGATGGTGACCTGGTTGATGACCACATCGATGCGCTTCGCGTCGAGTGAGGCCAGCATGCCGTCCCATTTGGTCGGTTTCAGGCTCGCCTTAACGCCCATGTGCTGCGCCAGCTGTTCCGCGAATTCCACTTCAAAGCCGGTCAGCTTGCCCTTTTCATCCTGGAAGCTGAATGGCGGATAAGTCCCTTCCAGGCCCACCAGCAGCGTGCCGCGCTCTTTAATTTTGTTCAGCAGGTTTTCGGCTGCAAAGGTTTTAACGTTGACGCCTGCAATCAGCGCCACAGCCATCACGCCCATCACCATCTGACGACCTGCACGAGAAAAGGACATATTCACCCCATTATTGACAGTATTGTGTGTGTGTTCTTATAAGGGCAGCACCCTATGTTGCTGCCAGTCCAGAATGATAACGCACGGAGTATAAACTGTTTTATTCGCTTGTCTCAGACCGAAGGATGATAAGCAAATAACGCCGGTGCGCCGCCCGTATGAATAAACAGCAGCGGGCCTTCACGGCGGAAACGATTCTGGCTGATGCCATCCAGCAATCCGGCCATCGCCTTGCCGGTATACACCGGGTCGAGCAGGATGCCTTCCAGCTGCGCCAGCAGTTTCACTGCCGCCATGCCTTCATCATTGGGTTCACCGTAGCGTGGCGCAAAATAGTCATCCCACAGCGTGATCGGTGCCGTAGCCTGCACTTCAAGCGTCTCCGCCAGCGACTGACGTAAACGCTCTACCAGCGGCAACTGCGCTTCGACCTGACGTGAAACGGTGACGCCGACCAGCTCAGTTTCCGGCAGCAGATACTCCAGGCCTACCGCCAGTCCGGCATGGGTGCCGGCACTGCCCGAGGCGACAACCACGGCGGCGAAATCGACCACGCCTTCGCTCTGATGGGCGATCTCCTGCGCGCACTCTACATAGCCTAGTGCACCCAGCGCATTTGAGCCGCCGACCGGCACAATGTAAGGGCGGAATCCCTGCGCTTCCAGACGCGTGGCCTCTTCTGCCAGCTGTTCAGTGGGGTTGTGCAGTGCATCAACCATAATCACTTCCGCGTCCATCAGGTCCAGCAACAGACGGTTGCCGTTGCTCAGGTAGTTTTCAGCGTGGGTGCCAATCGGGTTTTCCAGCAGTGCCACACACTTCAGGCCAAGCCGGGCTGCGACGGCCACCGTCTGGCGCACATGGTTAGACTGGATTGCGCCCGCGGTCAGCAGCACATCTGCGCCTTCGCGCAGCGCATCAGCTGCCAGGAACTCCAGCTTGCGCAGCTTGTTGCCGCCCATCGCTACCGGCGTGAAGTCATCACGTTTGATGAAAATATCGCGACCCAGATAGTCGGAAAGACGTGGCAGATGTTCTAACGGTGTGGGTGCGCCAAGCAATTCAAGACGCGGGAATTGATGTAACAGATGTAAAGACAATGCTGCCTCCGGTCGGGCATGAAAATTATCCTTACAGTGTTGCAGAAGATGCGAAAAGGATCACTCTGATTCAGGTGACAGCAGATGCGGTAGTATAAAGACGAGAAGAAAGAAGCGCCGTGCTCCCCCTTCCCTTAACCCGGCTGGCGGGTAAGAGATAACGTGCCGGAGGCACGCGGGGGAGCAATCGGTGCAGAACAGGCTTACGCCTGCTGCCAGCCTAAGAACTGATCGTACTTACGCAGCGCGATACGGTAATTGTTATTACCGGCATCGGGCAGATCGCTTTCCAGACACTGATGCCAGCTATTTCCTTTAAGCTTTTCGGCCGGGAAATTTTTGGCTTTCAGCATCTCATCCAGTCGACGCAGACGCACCACATATTCACGAATCGTGCTGGGGCTCATCTCTGTCTGTTCAAACAAATATTGTTTAAACGCCATAATGTCGAAGTAATTAGGATGGGTATTACAAAAAATATCACTACAAAAACGACAAAGCGCGGTCAGTTCGGGCTGAAGTTTCAGCCACAGCTGCTCATCAATCATCTGGTCCATCCGAGCGATGGCCTCTTTATTGATGATCTGGCCACGAAAAACGAGCGCCATTCGATCTAATACCTTGCCACAGTGTGAACAGTTGGTCTGGCTGTGTTTATAGTCTTTAAGATAACGACTTAACGGTCTGGCCTTGGTCTTGGCTCCCATTACTGAGTCCCCGGTTTCTTATAATTTTGAATCGCCAGGAACTGATACTGCTAGCGCGCTCCCGCAAGTCGGGCCCGCAGGCGTTTAATCGCCTGACTGTGCAGCTGGCTGACACGGGATTCACCCACATCAAGTACTGCGCCAATCTCTTTCAGGTTCAGTTCTTCCTGGTAGTACAGTGTCAGCACCATCTTTTCACGATCGGGTAACGCTTCGATCGCTTCAATGACGCGCTCACGCAGACTCCCTTCTAACAGCTGATGAAGCGGATTAGCCTCTTCATGGCCTTCCGTCACCAGCTCCGCGCTGTCGCCGTGCTCTTCCCGATACTCGTCGTAGGAGAAGAGTTGACTGTTGTTGGTGTCCAGCAGGATCTGCCGGTACTCCTCCATGGAAACATTCAGCTGCTGCGCCACTTCCTGCTCGGAAGCAGAACGCCCCAGCGACTGTTCCACTCTGTGCATTGCGCCCGCCACTTCACGTGCGTTACGACGCACGCTGCGTGGTGCCCAGTCCCGACTGCGAAGCTCGTCGAGCATTGCGCCACGAATACGCTGCACGGCGTAGGTGGTGAAAGCTGTGCCCTGGAGCGCGTCGTAACGCTCTACGGCATTTAACAGCCCTATTCCACCTGCCTGCAGCAAGTCGTCAAGCTCAACGCTGGCCGGCAGGCGAACCTGCAGACGCAACGCTTCATGGCGCACCAGCGGCACGTAGCGCTGCCAGAGCGAATGCTTGTCCATCACGCCTTCGGCGGTATAGAAATCGTTCACGTTGACTACCCTGCGTTAATGAAGTTATCGGCATGATTATCCAATTCTGTAGCGTTTTCGATTGGCTGAATAGGCGGGGTAAAACGAGGCTATTTGATTTTTGTTAAGTCAGCGTGCAGTTATTTCTGCACGCTTCCTGAAATTAACGACGGGCGCGCAGCCGTTGCCGTGTGGCGGGCGGCACCGCGGCCCACAAACTACAGACACGACCCTCCAGCTCCTGATACCAGGGCGCAATGTGCTGCCGCGCCTCCTCGCCGGGATGCACCTGAATCGTTCCTGATTCAGCATCAATGCTAATCAGTCGGTTAATAAATAGCCGCTGCAGATCGCTGCGTAAAAACAGGCCATTATCGATGCTGTTGTCTGCCAGGACGCCGTCATCGCCCTCCTGCGTGTCGATATGGCAGGCTTCCACCCAGGGCCAGTTGTGCCGTTCGGTCAGCTCGGTGCCGGTCATCACGCAGGCACCGTAGCGCGCTTTGACACCGGCGCTGAATTCCGCCTGGCTGGCACGCTGCAGCACCCGTGCTTTCACGCGACGCCCCACTTCAGTGCCTGGCATCACTGCCGCAGGGACTTTGTGCTGCGGCGTACTAAGCACCACGATGAACTGAATACGCTGCGACTGCGGAAAACAGGGGTCCGCCTGCGGATTAAAGAGCTGCCAGTAAATGTCTTCATCATCCTGATGCATCAGCACCAGTTTGTAGCCGCGACTGTTTAACAGGTTCTGTGCCGTGGCCGATTGTGGATCGATCATCGCGAAGACCTGACTGCTGCCCATCACTTTCCACAGGTTGTCGCGCTTCTCGTTGTCGCTGCGACGAAAATAGAGGAAAGAAAGATTCTGCTTAAGGTAGTGCTCAAAGCGGCGCAGATAATTTTTACGTTCGTTGTCATGGGAGATGAACAGCAGATCTTCCAGCGGACTGTTGCTCTCCTCCCGCGCGAACACCGCACGGATTTTCAGCGTGCGCAGGCCGGTTGACGGACTCAGCAAGGCACGCGCCGTCAGCTCTTTATCATCAGGATATTGCAGCGCATAACGCCGGGCGATCTCATCGAAGGTCAGCTGCTCGCCCGGTAAAAGGTCATAATTGAAGCGCATAGACACTCCACAAAGTTAAAATCAAAAATGATGTTGTTCTGTGAGGAGTTATCGGCAGTACGGGGGGGAACTGTAACGGGATGGGCGATCATCTGCGTTGCGACCGGCGGCGCTGGCCCTCTTCGCGCCCGCACCGCACTAAACGGATTTTCGCTATTTCTGACGATCTGCAGCGGCGTTGACATCAACGATGCGATGAAGCAGCGGAAGCATAGCCCGACGATAGCGATGACGCAGTCTGACGCGGAGCGGTCGATTTGCCATTAGCATCGTCCAGATATCGCGTTTTTGCTGGTTATGCTGAGCAACATCGCTGAAATGCTGGATGGTGGTCTGCTGCGCCAGATCATGCAGCAGCACCGGTGCAGGATGCACCGCCAGTAGCTTCATAGCTCCATACTCTTCAAACAGGCACCATTTATCGGCAGCCATCCAGACCGGATAGAGCAGTTTAAGCAGTCGCGTAGCGGCCTCCAGATTGATCACATAAGCGTGTGCGGTGGTGGCGCTGTAGACCGGATAGAGATGAGATGTTTCGGCTACCGCAGCGATCGCTTTATCAACGTATCTATTGACGCGTGATAACAGTACCAGCGTCGGGTTATCCGGGGATAACTGCATTGCCGGACTGGATAATACCGCGCCGAGCTGTTCGGTAAATAAGGCGTCATCTTCCAGAACCAACGCCTGTGCAATTTTTTCATCCTTCATTTTCCGATAAATAGCGATGTGGCTTAATGCACACCCTATTTCGCCCGGTTTGAACGCATAATTAACCGTACGGGTATGCTGCGCAATTTCCGCTTCAGTTAATGCATGGCCATTTACAGCGTTAATAAATTCGTAGTCGAGTCCGGCGGCGTCGCACTGTGCAGCAATAGTGGCGCGACGCCCGGTTGATGAGGCGAGATTAATGATAAAGGTCTTCATGCAGGATCTGTATTCCGGGTAGTCATTATGCCTGAACAGCCAGCATACTGCCCATGACATGACCCGAAATGCGTTAAACGAGCGCTAAACCCTGACCTGAGATAAAATTTGAGTCTCTTTTGGGAATGGGATAAATAAAGACTCCGCTGAAGCGGAGTCTTTATTTACTTAAGCAGGTAAATCAGCGACAGATCGTCATTGACCTTGACCTTATCAATCTCATCCAGAAACGCCAGCACCGATTGTGCCGTGTGTTTGGTTATTGAGTGATAGCTATAGATGATATTAATAATATCTTCTTCATTAAGGGTGCCGACCAGTTCAACATTTGCGGCAATCAGGGACTTAAGAAGGAACCATTCCGCCGTCAGAAGATAGAGACTCAGTAATGGACTACGGCCTTCGTCATTAGGGAAAAAATCATCATAGATGCGGTACTGAATATAGTTATTCATTATCCATGGACGCTCCGCGAGCCAGGGCATGACCTGAGTCTGCCATACGTTATCCAGCCGGATCATCGACTGACTCACGTCATCGGTTTTAGCGCCTTCAGCCTGAATGTAAATCAGCTTATTGACGTAATGATTCAGGGTAGGAAACGCACGCTTATCCGCCATGGTGCTGAACCAGCTCTGTAATCGCAGCAGTAAAGACCACTGCAGATTATGATCGGGCTTAACCTGATCAAGATTCAGCCTGATTTCACCCTGCTCCAGATTATTCAGCACGTCAGAAAAGTGACTCTCCATCTGTACCAGCCAGTCATCTCCAGGATTTACTCTTTCTGCACCCAGCAGAAAGCTGGCCAGCGCATAAAACGCTTCATCAAGATTTACACCGCTATATTTGACAATATTGAGACACATCAGATTCAGCAGCTTCTTATGCTGATCGAGATCTTTCGCTTTATTGGCTTCATGCTGAGTCCGGATAGTCTGCTCAAATAGCATCGCATCTGGCAGGGCTAATAACTGCCGGGTTGCCTCCGGGCAGGATAGCGCCAGCGTTTTTTGCTGTTCATATTTAAATGTATTTGCCGCACGCGGATAAGTCGCGCAGGTGTTGCTTAATGCGGCTGCGCCCAGTTGCGAATGCACCTTACACAGGCGATTTTCATCCATAAATGCACAGTTGCCAGCTGTGTTAAGCTTCATCGTTCCCCAACTGGCAAAGCTTTTACGGGTAGTCGTGATATTTTCAGCCGCCAGCGTTTTGATTTCAATCAGCGAAGATTTCAGATAGCGATTGACTGTGGGCTTATCCAGAGTGATATCCCAGCCTTTACAGCAATGATCGCGGCATTCGCTCCCGATGCATTTAAAGGCACTGACAAACAGCGGTTCGACGACAGTAATATTTTTCATTATTTACCCGCTCTAAATAAGCATTTTAAAAAGGAGTCTGAGTGGAGAATAAATGAACCGTGTGAGATTGATTGGCAGAGAAACAGGGCAAAGAGGGGCTAATCGTACGCATAAAAAAAACCCCGCCGAAGCGGGGTTTTGAATGGGGTCGGAAGGCGATTAGCCCTGCAGCAGAGACAGAACCTGCTGTGGAACCTGGTTAGCTTTCGCCAACACTGAGTTACCAGCCTGCTGTACGATCTGCGCTTTAGACATGTTTGAAACTTCAGTAGCGTAGTCAGCATCCTGAATACGAGACTGTGCTGCAGACAGGTTAGTGGTGGTGTTGCTCAGGTTAGTCACGGCTGAGTTCAGACGGTTCTGAATCGCACCCAGTGAAGAACGGAACTTATCCACGCTTGCAATCGCTTCGTCCAGTTTGGCCAGCGGGTCAGAAGTTGAACCCGTGGTTACGTTAGACAGGCTCATGTTAGCCGTATCCAGTGTGAACGCAGCGGTATCACCACCTGCGGTTGTTGCTGCTGACTGCGCATCAACTGCAACGTAGAAGTCCTGGTTAGAACCGTTAGCGATATCAAAGCCGTTAGCTTTCAGGCTGTTAGTTTCAGCAGCGCTGGTTGAAGCCACGTTGACTTTAGCAAACAGGTTGCCGTTGTCATCTTTGTAAACTTTGTCTGCAGTTACAGTAACGTTAGCTGCTGCAACACCCAGGCGAGTGGCCAGATCACCACCAGTATTTTCTGCTACAGTTGCTTTGCTTACGTTACTGGTTGAGCCGTAGACTTTCTGGAAGTCAGCTGCAGCTGCAGCAGTTGGGGTACCCTGTGGACCATTTACGTTGAAGGTGTTCAGTTTCAGCGTAGAAGAGTCAATTTTCTTCAGGTCGATGGTGATGGTTTCGCCATCGTTAGCGCCAACCTGAATTTTCATTGAGCCATCTTTAGCCAGCACGTTCACGCCGTTGAACTGAGTCTGACCCGATACGCGGTCAATTTCGCTCAGACGTGACTTGATTTCGTCCTGGATTGAAGATTTGTCAGACGCTGAGTTAGTACCGTTCTGAGCCTGTACAGTCAGTTCACGAACACGCTGTAAGTTGTTGTTGATTTCTGACAGCGCGCCTTCAGTCGTCTGCGCAGCAGAGATACCGTCGTTGGCGTTACGAGCAGCCTGAGTCAGGCCCTTGATGTTAGAGGTGAAACGGTTGGCAATTGCCTGACCAGCAGCGTCATCTTTCGCGCTGTTGATACGTAAACCAGAAGACAGACGCTCCATTGAAGTAGACAGAGCTGACTGGTTCTTGTTGATGTTGTTCTGAGTGATCAGCGAGAGGCTGTTGGTATTAATGACTTGGGCCATGATAAATTTTCCTGTTAATCAAGTCTTTCGGTTAAGGTGTGGGCTTCAACCCGCCGGCTTCAGCGCCGTCAAAGTTGTTATCGTCTGCCGTTTAACAACCTTTAGAATTTTTTTAGTACCAGGCGAATTTTTCTGCTTCAGCCTGTCACGTTTTAAGTTATCGCCACCCTGCCGAACTTCTTTAGGCCTGATTCATTAATTTTCTAGTCGCTGAATTACCCTTCTCTATAGTGCTTATTTACCTCATTACCCTAAGGCAAATAATTTTAAACTTTCCTTATTCAAGGCCGATAACCCAGGTATCAATTTCTCTGTCGACCTTATAAAGGAATGAACATGGCTAGTATTTCTAACCTTGGCGTGGGTTCCGGCCTGCCACTCAGTACTATGCTTGACAGTCTGACCACCGCTGAAAAAGCCGCACTCACACCGATTTCAAAACAGCAGACGGCTTATACGGCTAAGCTCAGTGCCTATGCCACCCTGAAAAGTTCACTGACGACGTTTCAGACTGCTAACACCAAGCTGAACAGTGCCGACCTGTTTACTGCCACCACCGCAACCAGCAGCTCTACGGCGTTCAGCGCCACCACCTCTGGCAGCACCGTGGCCGGTAAATATGCGATTAGCGTCACTCAACTGGCGCAGGCGCAGGTCCTGACCTCGTCAGTGCAGAGCAGTAACACCGCCCCGCTGGGCGATAGCTCCGTAGCCAGCCGCAGCATTGCCATTACCTTAAAAGATGGCACCAGCAAAAGCGTGACGCTCTCGGCTGATCAAACCTCGCTGACCGGTATGCGTGACGCCATTAATGGCGCCAATGCTGGCATTACTGCCACTATTATCAAAGTGTCAGACGGCAGCTTCCGTCTTTCCATGAACGCCAATAAAACCGGCAGTGACAATGCGGTGGCAACCATTGCCGTTACCGGTGACAGCACGCTGCAGGGAATTGTGGGCTTTGACGCCAGCGCCAGCAGCAATCCGATGACGCAGAGCGTCGCAGCGCAGAATGCCCAATTGACGGTAAACAACGTTGCGATTGAGAACAGCAGCAACCAGATTAGCGATGCACTGGAAGGGATTACGTTAAATCTGACTGCGCAGACGGTTGGCAGTCAGACGCTGACTATTACCAAAGACACTTCCAAGGCCTCCAGCGCCGTCAGCGCCTGGGTGGATGCCTACAATACGTTGCTGGATCAGTTTAATACCCTGACGAAATACACCAAGGTTGATACCAACAGCGATACGCAGGACTCCAGCAACGGTGCTCTTCTGGGCGACAGTACGTTACGTACCATCGAAACTCAGCTGAAAAGTATGCTGACCAACGCACAAAGCTCGTCAACCTATAAATCGCTGGGACAGATTGGTATTACCACCGACCCCACGAGCGGTTCATTAAAACTGGATTCGACCAAACTGAGCGCCGCCCTGGATAAAGATGCTGCAGGCGTTAAAGAGATGATTGTGGGTGACGGTAAAACCGGCATCACCGCGAAAATAGACAGCAAACTGACTGACTGGCTGGCATCCAAAGGGATTGTTCAGGCCGCAACTGATGGTGTCAGTAAGACACTGAATAACTTAACTGCCCTTTATAACACCACCAGCGATCGCATCGATGCGGATATTGCGCGTTATAAGACACAGTTTACTCAGCTGGATATGGCCATCAGTAAACTTAACTCGACCAGTACCTATCTGACGCAGCAGTTTGATACGTCAAATTCTTCTAACAAATCATAGGAGTGACCATGTACACCGCTACAGGCACCAAAGCCTATGCAAAAATTGGCGTAGAAAGCGCCGTGATGAGCGCCAGCCAGCAGCAGCTGGTCGTGATGCTGTTCGACGGCGCACTGAGCGCGTTAATCCGCGCCCGTCTGTTTATGCAGGATGGCAATATTGAAGGAAAAGGCAGCTCTATCTCCAAAGCCATCAATATTATCGAAGCGGGCCTGAAAGAGGGCCTGGCTGAAAACCGTGGTGATGAGCTGGCAGACAATCTGCTGGATCTTTACAACTACATGACGCGTCGCCTGTTGCAGGCCAACCTGCACAATGATGTTGCAGCGGTCGAGGAAGTCGAAGGCCTGCTGCGCAACATCGCAGACGCGTGGAAAGAAGTGGTTCAACCTAACCTGATTCAGGACGCTATTTAATGACGACTGCACCGCATCTGATTGCCGTTTACCAACAATTACTCGATCTCAGCCAGGGAATGCTGCGTCATGCCGCACAGGGCGAATGGGATGAATTGATCAGCCGGGAGATGGAGTATGTCAATGCGGTGCAGAACTTAGCCCAGTCGACAGAGGCGGTATCGCCCTCGTCGCAGACGCAGGAGCAGTTACGTCCGGTACTGCGCCGTATCCTCGACAACGAAAGCGAAGTGAAACGCCTGCTGCAGGCCCGGATGGATGAGCTGGCCTCGCTGGTCGGTCAGAACAGCCGTCAAAAATCAGTGATGTCCGCCTATGCCAGTCAGGGCGGCATTGTAATGGTGCCGCGCGAAACCCTCTCCTGATCCCCTGCTCTGCTACGCCGCCAGATTTATTTTTCTGCGCGGCGTCTCTTTTCTGCCGCTTACACCATACTTGATTTTCATCATCCCCTGGAGTGTGGTACATGCAAAACCCAACGTTATTACAGTTTTTCCATTGGTATTACCCGGATGGCAGCAAACTGTGGCCGGAAGTCGCCGATCGCGCGGCCTGGCTCAGCGAAATTGGTATCACCATGGCGTGGCTGCCACCGAGCTACAAAGGGGATTCGGGTGGCTATTCTGTCGGTTACGACAGCTACGATCTGTTCGATCTCGGGGAATTTGATCAGAAAGGCGGCGTTGCCACGAAATATGGCGACAAAACGCAATTACTGGCGGCGACAGAAGCTCTGCGCAGCCACAACGTTGGGGTACTACTGGATGTGGTGCTGAACCACAAAATGGGCGCTGACGAGAAAGAGGCGATCAGCGTTAACCGCGTCAATCCGGATAACCGTGATGAAATTTACGACGAGGTCGTGCCCTGCGAGGCCTGGACGAAATTCACCTTTCCGGCACGTGCCGGTGAGTATTCGAAATTTGTCTGGGACCACAAATGCTTTAGCGGCGTAGATCACATCGAAAACCCAGACGAAAACGGCGTATTCAAAATCATCAACGATTACACCGCCGAAGGCTGGAACGATCAGGTCGATAACGAGCTGGGCAACTTCGACTACCTGATGGGTGCCAACATCGATTTCCGCAACAATGCAGTCAGGGAAGAGCTGAAGTACTGGGCACGCTGGGTGATGGAACAGGTGCCCTGCACCGGCTTCCGTCTGGATGCGGTAAAACATATCCCGGCCTGGTTCTATAAAGAGTGGATCGATCATATTCAGGAAGTCGCTGAAGATCCGATGTTTATCGTCGCGGAGTACTGGTCGTTTGAAACCGAGAAGCTGCAGGAGTATGTGCATCAGGTGGAAGGCAAAACCATGCTGTTTGATGCGCCACTGCACATGAACTTCCATCAGGCCTCTACCGCAGGCAGCGCCTACGATATGAGCCAGATTTTTGCTAACTCGCTGGTGGTGGCGGATCCGTGGCATGCCGTGACGATCGTGGCCAACCATGACACCCAGCCGCTGCAGTCGCTGGAAGCGCCGGTAGAGGCCTGGTTCAAACCGCTGGCCTATGCGCTGATCCTGCTGCGTGAGCAGGGCGTGCCGACCATTTTCTATCCTGACCTGTTCGGGGCGACTTACGAAGATGAGGGCGGCGACGGCGAGACGCACAAAATTGAGATGCCGGTCATTCCTGAACTCGAAGGATTAATCCGGGCGCGTCAGCAGTATGGCTGGGGCGTGCAGACCGACTATTTTGATCATCCCAACTGCGTGGCGTTCAGCCGCAGCGGTACCGAAACGCAGCCTGGCTGTGTGGTGATCATGTCGAACGGCGATGCGGGCGAGAAAAGTGTGCCGATGGGCGAAGGCTTTGCCGGTAAGGTCTGGCGCGATCATCTGGGCAACCGAGAAGAGACCATTACTGCCGACGAGCACGGTACAGCAGTCTTTGTCTGTAACGGTGGCAGCGTCAGCGTCTGGGTAGTAGCAGAATAACTGACTGAGTAGACGTAAAACCGCCCCGGCAGACGTGTACGCGCTGCCGGGGCGGTTTTTTTTTATGGGCTGCGGTTACGACTGCGCGTTATGTTCAGTAATCGGCGTGCGCAGCAGCTGCGGTTCAATATTCTGAATCACCGCGGCTTTCGGCTGTTTTGCCACTTCTTCCAGGGCCTGCTGACACTCTATTGTCGGACGCGCCACCTTGCGTAGGGTCAGCCCGTCATAGTTAAGTTCGCTGTTATCGACGACCAGCGGCATCACGCGAATCCTGCGCGTCACGTTGACATAGTCACCGTTCAGACGGGTCAGTTTGCCTGGCTTCGCAATCACACGCATCCACTGACGGCAATCCAGCGTGCTGCCATCCGCATTGATAATCAGACTGGCCATGGCCTGTCCGCTGATCAGGCTGCTCTGCGGGCCGACGGTTTGCCAGTTCCCCTGCAATTCAGCCGGTGCCGGCGTCTGTACCGCATTTTCATAATCGTTGATTTGCGCACAGCCACTCAGTGCCAGCGCGGCAATCAGCATCCACTTTTTCATGTTTAATCCCTAAGATCGCGTCGATGGCGGCTACGTTATAATTTTTCCACCGACTAGCGCAAGGTATCTGGCTGTTCAGACACCCGCGAGCGGCTGTTTGCAGCAGAATTTACCCCTGAGCCAGGAGACCGGTCAGCTTTTTGATCGGCAACTGGCCGTCTGAATGGGCTCTGGCACGCCTGACAAGCGGAAGACAACCCGATACACTGACGCGCTGCATCAGACTTTCAGGAATATAAATATGAAAACGCCAGAAGCCTACTATGCCCAGGCTCGTGAAATGTTTTTTACCGCGCACCCCGACTTTCAGTCTTCACTGGATGAGTTAACGGAGAGCGATGCCCGTGCCGCTAATCTGTCGCTGCGACAGCTGCGTGAATGGCATGCCGAACGCATCTATGCAGCCTTTTTGCGGCAGAAAAATCTGGATGGGATGATTTTTTCTATTCAGCTCGCTGAGCCGGATAAAGCGGTAGCGGCTGAGGCTATCGAAACCTATCTTAAATCTCATGCTGAGTCACTGGGAATGAGCTGGGAAGAGTTTTGCATCAAAAACGAGCTGTAATTTCAATGCACTGAACAGGTGTAAATTACACCTTTCAGCCTGCCGCACAGCATCGGATGAAACAGTAGAGTAAAACGCGATACTTTCACGTCATGCCACATGCGATGATTGCCCTTACGGGCACAGCATCTTCACTGCCTCCGGAGAGGTTGCCGGGCTTTCCTCTCCGGAGCTGTATTGATAAATGGCCCTACTCTCGCTCTTCCGTGGCTTTGCCTTTCACTTCTACATAGCTTGCAACCGCCAGCAGACGATTGATGTGCGTCAGCAGCAGATCAACATCCGACTGCAGAAACTCGGTCGACGATTGCGAAGCGGTAATGATGGCATCCTGCACCGTTTCTGTAATGGTCAGCGAGTTGTCCTGTTTCGCCTGCACCAGCAGCGCTGCAACCAGCAGGGACTGCGCTTCAAGCTGCGCCGTCAGCTCTTTTGCATCGACGTCCATCTTTGCCAGCTTTAGCAGAATATCAATTACCAGTTGTCGCATCGCGGACCTCCTGAAAAGTAAGCCAGCATTATGTCGCGATGCGTGCGCATTTTGCTAGTCGAAGATTGAGGTTTACGCGAGATAAAAATTTACATGAAATCAGGCCCGCCGCCTTGCTACTGTTTTTATTTACAGTATTATATATCAGCGATTTTGCCCTGAATGGATTGCCATCATGTTTGTTGAGTTGATTTATGACAAGCGCAACGTTGCCGGTTTACCGGGTGCTCGCGAGATGATTCGTGAGGAGCTGGAAAAGCGGGTGCATCGGGTGTTTCCTGACATTGAAGTTAAGGTCAAGCCGATGGAACGTAACGCGATTGATACTGATTTAAGTAAGAACGATAAGGCGACAGTTGCGCGTATTGTTGAAGAGATGTTCGACGAAGCGGAAATGTGGCTGGTGGCCGACTAATCCTTTAGCGGCCACCGCATCAGTTAGCGGGAGATGAATCAGCTCTCCTGCTCGCTGTGATTGATTTCAATCTCGATGTCCTGAATGGCGGCATCCAGATCTTCCAGCAGCTTCCCCTGCTTATTCAGCAACGCATCAATACGATCGGCGTTGGTCTTGTCTTTATATTCACCGGCATCAAACGCTAACCAATGGCTGGACAGGGTTTCGGTGTTGGTCTGCGCGTAGTGGCGCATCTCTTTCAGCTGCGAAGTCACATCGCGCAGATAGTCATTTTTGGTTTTGGTTTCTGTTGAATCGCTCATGCTAAATTTCCTTCTGGTCAGTTATCAAAAGTGATTAGGCTTAGCGGTTCATCAACCGGCCAATCAGCGGGCGTCAGTTCAGATACAAAATGTCGCCCGGAGATTTAAAACTAGTCGATAATAGCGAAGCCGCACTAAGAATAATCGGAAGTTACGGTTTCTCCGTCGGTTTGACTGATGGCACCTCCTTCTCAATCACGACTTCTTTTACTTTTGTGATCGTTTTGTCAGCCACGCGATCCGGAATCACATCGAGCTTGTGCTGTAACGCGGCGACCTGACTCGTCAGCAAATCCACCCGGTCATCACGCCGTGCCGCGATAACCCGATAATCCGCCCGAATCTCCTCAACCCGCTTATTTGCCGTGTTACTGACGTAAAGAAAAATAATCGTCATCAGGATGCAAATCATCGAACAGCTCAGCAGAATGCAGCCGAGGATAACTTTGCGCCGGTATGACATAGGTGCCTTAAGGCTGTTAATCGTTGCCATCGCTGCGATCCTCCAGAGTTGAGATCAGCCGATCAATCTCGTTACGAAATTTATCGTTCTGACCGGTTTCGGTCATTGCCAGTAAAATGCCTACGGCATTCTTGATTAACCGCAGATCTGTTTCGAGTGTCGCGATACGTCGCAGATTCCTGTCATGACGTTCTCGTAACTCATCGTTCTCCTCCCGTATCATCAGGTTGCTCTCTTTCAGCAACACCACCTGCTCTTTGTAGCTGGTAATAATTTCGCCGCCGGCTCGATTACTGGTTACGATTGACGCAATACCCGCCAATAACGGTTTCCAGAACAGTGCTGCTGCCCCCCCACCCAGAACTAACGCACCCATACTGGTAATCAGACTACTTTCCATGCCACACCCCTTTTTCCGGTAAGGTCTCTGGAACACATTGCGTGCAGAACAGCCACGTCCTCCGCCCTGAATTTAAGATTGCTTAAATACCAGAGTTAAGTATACTTAAGTCACTCTCAACCAAAAAGTCAAGCTGATGAAAAACGAAACGCTGGGTGACCGCATCCGACTCCGACGTAAATCACTGCAGTTAACGCAGAAGCAACTGGCGCAACAGGTAAAAGTTTCCCATGTGGCCATTTCGCAATGGGAAAAAGAAGAGACGCTGCCGCGCGGTGAGAACCTGCTGCGGCTTGCCGAAGCGCTGGGCTGCGCACCGGCTTATCTGATAGATGGGGATGGTCCTGTTTTCAGCGAAAATAGCTGGGCTGGTCTGCATCAGATCCCGCTGCTGGCACAACGCGACGTCGCACAATGGCTTAATGACGCGGGTATTGTCCGGCATGAGCTACTGATGCACAACGATATGGCGCTGTCGCAACAGAGTTTTGCCATCCGGGTAGAAGAACAGGCGATGACGCCCGCAATTCTGCGGGGGGATGTGGTGATCATTGATCCCAGTCTGGCACCTCAGCCCGGCGACTGCGTGCTGGCAATGCAGCAACAGAATGCCCTGCTGCGCACCTGGCGTCAGCGAGGCAGTGAAGAGGGTGTTGCGCAGTTTGAACTGGCTCCGGTCAATATCAACTTCCCCGAGCTGCATTCAAGCCGCGACAGCCTGCAACTGACAGGCACACTGGTTGAATTACGCCGCTATCGGCAGCCATAAAAAAACCCGCCGGGTGCGGGTTAGCTTTTCAGCGAACAACAGTCGCCAGAGTCATAGCCGTGCAACTAGAGGGCGTCGACCAGTTGATCCACCACTACTTTGCCCTGCAGGTCGGTCTGCATAATGCGATAGTTGACTGGCCATGAGCGGCGGGTGCTGAGTTTGTCGAACAGGGTCACGCCGCCTTTTTTGACACCCTGACCGCTGACAATAATCCATTCCGTCACCTCTTCCTGACCGCGATTTCTCAGGCTCAGTGTACGCTGTTCAATCAGCTGGTCTTCTGCTTCAATCTTTAAATAGTCTCGTAACATAATTTCTATCTCCTGGTAACGCAGGTCACTATATGCCTTTTATTAATCTCTTCAATCGAATTTATTTATCGACACTTTTATCGTCGGGAATGTGACCTGCCGCAGGTGATATGACAGATTTGTCCATTTCTGCATCAAACCTTTCCCGTTAGCATGATTGTGCTGCACACACCCGAACATCGAAAAATGACGTGTACAGTATGAGAGAAACTCCGATTAGCCCGCCTCTGGCGGGCTTTTTTTGCTCTCCAGGGCTCGATGTAATGCGCGATGTCAGGGCTGGTCTAGACTTAAGGCACTGGAACAAAAGGAGTGAGTTATGTTTAAGCACAATACGAATGAAGAACGTAAGAAAGAAGGTGATGTCAGCAAAAGCCTTCCTGAAGCTGCGCCAAACGCGGGCAATGCCTATGAAGAAGACGATCACCCTGCCACTGATGCGCCGAAAGATCATGGTGAAGTGCCGCGCAAAAATGATGACAGCCAGGATGATAAGAAAGATCCCTACAAAGCAGGTTGATGTGCAGATGGCGCGCCCGGCGGGCGCGCTGGTATGACCAGCTTAACTGGAACTTGCCAGAGCCGCGTTCTCTCTTTTGATATCGACAGTCAGATTACCAATATCGTGTTAAAAGCGGTTGCTGTCTTTCCTCATACCTGTCGATAACCATTACCAGAGCCTGTAACCCCTCTACGGCAGTGGCTAGTTATTACCAATTGTAACTATTCATTACCGATACTTTGAATTGATAAACTGACCTCTAATCTTATCCACCTACTAAAATCCGCATTACATGTCACTGTTATCAACAGTATTCTTAACCGATGCTATCCAGTGTTGGATAGCTTTTGCAAATAATGCTATCCTGCCAACTTATAAAATTATTACGGAGCCTTAGCATAATGTTAGGGATAATCAGGTTTTTGCTGGCAAGCTGCGTGGTCGCATTTCACCTTACCGGCAAGCTGCCATTCCTTGGACAATTCGCAGTAAATTTCTTTTACGTTATTAGCGGATTTCTCATTACCTTAATACTGAACAGAACTTATAAATTCAATGCATTAAGCTTCTCAGTTAATAGATTCCTGCGACTTTATCCAACTTATTATTTTTTCATCGCTGTTGGGTTGCTTATTTTTCACTTCATGCCGAATACCAGCAACTTTCATCCTTCCTGGTCTCAACACTTATTGCCGTTAGACTGGTCAGGGAATGCTTTTATATTTCCTTGGGCTTTTCTATCTGATAATGCGGTACCCAGTACATTTGGTGCCTTTACTGATAACTATCCTTTATATGTTGATTTATACAGGTTCAGAATAATAACATCAAGCTGGTCTGTCGCCGTCGAGTTGGTGTGTTATTTCCTTTTATGGTTGTTCATTGCCAGAAATTACATACTCACCTGTCTCGCGCTGATTGCTTCGATTGCATATCATTTTTATGTGTTTCGTCATACCGGCAGTTCTGCTATGGCCTATTTTCCCTTTATTGCAGCAGTTTTGCCGTTCAGTCTTGGTGCATCTGGATATTTTATTTGTGAAAAAATGAAGCAATCATCGCTTTCATTAGTAAAATACCAATGGCAGGTAGTGATTTTATCAATAGCTATTTTCTTCGTTAACTGGCACCTTTTCAATATTAATCAAACCAATGGCTGGCACCCCTTATTTTATTATACAAACAACATATTATCGATGTTTATAGTTATGCTTACATTTAATTTAAATCCTGGTAACTTACCTGGAAAAATAGCCAGACTGCTGGGTGATCTCTCTTACCCTGTGTTCTTATGCCAGTATTTTGGGGGTTATATAGCATGGTACATTATAGGATTTGATAAACCTGCCCGTAGTTGGGAGATTTTCGTTATTGGTTATATTATTGCGATTTTAATGTCTTTACTCTGCATCTCATTGATTGATGATAACATCAGAAAGTTAAGAGATAAAATAAGAGCTATTTCAGTGAAATAAGCTAAACAGCTTGTATTATATTAGCCCAGAAAATCATAGTGATTGCTAAACGAGAGTGGATGCCATGAATAGATTAATAATTGCTCTGAGCGTAAGCCTGCTGAGCGGATGCGTGGATATGGGTCGGGTTGGATTGCACCCGGAAACGAAGACCGCCTGGTTCGACGGTCATCCTTATCAGGTTGAATCCTGCCTTAACGAAATGGCACAGAATCAGCGGGCTTATCTGGAGCAGGATGATCCGCTGCCAGATGGCACGAAGCGATATAACCTCGAAAAGGATAATGAAACCGTCGCCTGGATTGAAATTGCGAAGTTCAGCCATCATCAGACCAGTGCGACGTTTTACTACGATCCAAAAGCGCCGGATATCAGCGCTCTGGTTTCAGCGATGATGACTAACTGCAAAACCATGCGTTAGCGGCATCACCATGCTGGTTGCTGGTCAGTCTATTTTGCCGGTTCGCAATCATAGAGTCCCCGTATGCGGATCTGACTCTGACTGGTGCGGACGATTTGCGCCCTTAACATTCCTTTGCCCTCAAGATTCGTCAGCTCCATGTCTACCATTCCCGGCGCTTTGCTGTTTTTAACCAGCAACTTTATCGTGGCGTTGTCGTAATCGCCCTTCTCTTTTGAAAACGTGACCTTCTGGGTCTTCGCGCGTTCCCCGTTGACTGAGAACCAGCCACTCTTATCGGTTTGAAGGTTAAACGGCCCGCACTGTGTGGCGGCAAAAGCTGGGGCTGATAAACCGATTAATGACGTTATCAGAATAAGTTTTTTTAGCATCGGGCTGTCTATCCTGTTGATGGATGATGAGATATCGCCTGTGCCAAAAAGTGAGGTCACTGCTGCACGGCTCCTGATAAGAGGCAGTATAGACAATGAGGCCTGCATGATTGCTACTGCAGGCTCATAGACTCAGCAAAGAAATCGGCATTATTGCTGTCATCCCTCATCCGCCACCAGACAGGTGCTCATTGAGCCGCGAAATCAGTTCAACTAAACCTGCATATTCATAATTTCGCTATACGCCGACACCAGCTTGTTCCTGACCTGAATCCCCATCTGCATGGAGATGGATGATTTCTGCAGATCGACCATCACGTCATTCAGCGCGATGCCGGGTTTCCCCATCTCGAAATCCTGCGCCTGGGTGCGTGCTGTGGTCTGCGTTTCGCTGATCTTATCCAGCGCCGCTTTCATGGTTGCGCCGAAATCGATCTGATTAGTGGCTTCACTGCTGCGGTTACTGGCCTGCAGTGAGGTCGCCTGAAGCTGCTGCAGTACGCCGTCAATTGCCTGAATGGACATGAACGATACCTTATTAAAGAGGATGACATTTTTGATGTGAGGAAAAGTTAGCACGTTGTCAATGAGACAAAGCCGCTAAATGACAGCAAAAACCCTACCTTATCCAGCCATCGAATTTTGCTTATCACCTAATAATGCCTGGCATTGAAGTGGAAATTTTATCTACGCAGGTCAGGGAGTCTGTTTTGCCATCTCAACTTACCCGGTCAATTACGTCAGGCAGGAATCGGTCATGAATGCGAGCACAGCCGCCACAACAGAACAAGAAAAGAAAGGCTTCGGTGACCTGCTCGCTCGCCTGCGCGCAAATCCGCGTATTCCTTTAATCGTCGCGGCGGCTGCCGTGGTGGCGATCGTGATCGCGATGGTGCTGTGGGCGAAGCAGCCCAGCTATAGCGTCCTTTATAACAACCTCACTGATGAAGATGGCGGCGCCATCGTCACCCAGCTGACGCAGATGAACATCCCCTACCGCTTTGCCGAAAACGGCGGCGCACTGATGGTGCCGGAAGCGAACGTGCATGAGCTGCGTCTGCGTCTGGCTCAGCAGGGTCTGCCAAAAGGCGGCTCGGTGGGCTTTGAGCTGCTGGATAAAGAGAAGTTCGGTATCAGCCAGTTCAGCGAGCAGGTTAACTACCAGCGCGCGCTGGAAGGCGAACTGGCCCGCACCATCGAATCACTGGGTCCGGTGAAAAGCGCCCGCGTTCATCTGGCGATGCCAAAACCAACTTTATTTGTGCGTGAGCAGAAAGCGCCATCCGCCTCTGTCACCTTAACCCTGCAGCCTGGCCGCGCGCTGGATGAAGGCCAGATTCAGGCCATCGCCCACATGGTTTCAAGCAGCGTCGCCGGTTTACCGCCGGGCAACGTCACCGTGGTCGATCAGACCGGTCGCCTGCTGACCCGTTCTGATAACGCCGGTCGCGATCTGAATGACGCGCAGCTGAAGTACTCTTCTGAAGTTGAAGCACGCTACCAGCAACGTATCGAAGCAATCCTGAATCCGATTCTCGGCCAGGGCAATGTGCATGCGCAGGTTACCGCGCAGATTAACTTCGACACCGCCGAGCAGACCGACGAGAAATATCAGCCTAACGCTAACCCGTCGAACACGGCGATCCGTTCACGTCAGACCAGCACTAGTGACCAGTCGGGCAGCCCTTATCCGGGTGGCGTGCCAGGCGCGCTCTCTAACCAGCCTGCGCCAGCCAACACCGCGCCGGTCACGACGCCAAACAACAATGCGGCCAATGGTCAGAATGCCAATGGTCAGAACAATGCGGCGAACAACGCCAGCCAGACCACCAGCACAGCAGCAGCGAGCTCATCACCAACCAACTCGCGTCGCGATGACACGGTGAACTACGAGCTGGATCGCACCATTCGTCATACCAAAGTTAACGTTGGCGACGTACAGCGTCTGTCGGTTGCGGTCGTCGTGAACTTCCGTGCAGATGATAAAGGCAAAGCGGTTGCGCTGAACGAGCAGCAGCTGAAGCAGATTGAAGACCTGACCCGCGAAGCGATGGGTTACTCCCAGACGCGTGGCGACAGCGTCAACGTGGTGAACTCGCAGTTCAACACCACTGAAGCAGTGACCGCCGATCTGCCCTTCTGGCAACAGCAGTCCTTCTTTGATCAGCTGATGAACGCCGGTAAGTGGCTGATGATTGCCCTGGTAGCCTTTATCCTCTACCGCAAACTGGTTCGTCCGCACCTGGTTCGTAAGCAGGCCGCCGAGAAAGCCGCTGCCGAAGCCGTTGCTGCCCGCGCCGCTGCACAACAGCCAGAAGAAGAAGCCTTTAATGTGCAGCTCAGTAAAGATGAGCTGGATCAGGAACGTAAGTCTAACAACCGCATGAGCGCAGAAGTGATGAGTCAACGCATCCGCGACATGTCAGAAAACGATCCGCGCGTTGTTGCGCTGGTGATTCGCGAATGGATGAGTAAAGAGCTATGAGTCTGACCGGAACCGAAAAAAGCGCCATCCTGATGATGACCATCGGCGAAGAGCGCGCTGCGGAAGTTTTCAAACACCTGAACCAGCGCGAAGTACAACACCTCAGCGCGGCGATGGCCAACATGCGTCAGGTGTCACACAAGCAGCTGACTGAAATATTGCGTGAGTTCGAAACCGATGCTGAGCAGTTCGCTGCATTGAGCCTGAACTCCAACGAATACCTGCGTTCGGTCCTGACCCGGGCGCTGGGCGAAGAGCGTGCCTCCAGCCTGCTGGAGGACATTCTCGAAACGCGCGAAACCACCAGCGGGATGGAAACGCTCAACTTTATGGAGCCGCAGGCGGCCGCCGACCTTATCCGCGACGAGCATCCACAGATCATCGCCACCATCCTGGTCCACCTCAAGCGTGGCCAGGCCGCCGATATTGTGGCGCTGTTCGACGAACGTCTGCGTCACGATGTGATGCTGCGTATCGCCACCTTTGGTGGTGTGCAGCCAGCCGCGCTGGCCGAGCTGACCGAAGTGCTGAATGGCCTGCTGGATGGCACCAACCTCAAGCGCGCGAAGATGGGCGGCGTGAGAACCGCAGCCGAGATCATCAACCTGATGAAAACGCAGCAGGAAGAGGCCGTTATCGAAGCGGTCCGCGACTTCGATGGCGAACTGGCGCAGAAAATTATCGACGAGATGTTCCTGTTCGAAAACCTGGTGGAAGTGGACGACCGCAGCATCCAGCGCCTGTTGCAGGAAGTGGAGTCCGAGCAGCTGCTGGTTGCACTGAAAGGTTCCGAACAGCCTCTGCGCGAGAAGTTCCTCAAGAACATGTCAGCCCGTGCGGCCGACATCCTGCGCGACGATCTGGCCAACCGGGGTCCTGTACGTATGTCCGCAGTGGAGAACGAACAGAAAGCGATCCTGCTGGTGGTACGTCGCCTGGCCGAATCGGGCGAGATGGTGATTGGTGGTGGCGAGGAAACTTATGTCTGATGCATTTTCTGCCCGTCCCTGGCAGCTGTGGCAGCCCACTGATTTAGGCCGTTTTGACGAGCCTGAACCGGAGCTGCAGCCAGAAATTTACGAAGCTGAAGACGGCGTGGATGAGCAGCAACAGCAGCTCGAACGTCTGCAGCAGCAGATGCGCAAAGAGGCGCAGGGCCAGGGTTACAATGAAGGCTATCAGCAGGGTATGACCGAAGGTCAGAAAGCGGGCTACGACGCCGGTTTTCAGCAGGGGCTGGCCGATGCCCAGCAGCAGCAGGCGCCGCTTCAGGCGCGGATGCAGCAGCTGGTAACGGAGTTCCAGAACACGCTGGAGTCACTGGACAGCGTGATTGCTGCCCGTCTGATGCAGCTGGCGCTGGAAGCGGCTCGCTCGGTGATTGGTCAGGCCACCACGGTGGATGGCACCGCCCTGCTGCGCCAGATTCAGGGTCTGCTGCAGCAGGAACCGATGTTCAGCGGCAAACCGCAGCTGCGTGTTCACCCGGACGACTTACAGCGTATTGAGCAGACTTTAGGTCCGACGCTGGATCTGCACGGCTGGCGGCTGATCGCAGACAGCACCCTGCACCCTGGCGGCTGCAAACTCAGCGCTGAAGATGGCGATCTGGATGCCAGCGTCGCAACGCGCTGGCAGGAACTCTGCCGCCTTGCCGCGCCGGGAGAAATCTGATGACTACCCGTCTGAACCGCTGGCTGGGCTCGCTCGACGCCTTTGAAAAACGCATCACCCAGGTGCAGCCGGTGCGCCGCTATGGCCGCCTGACCCGCGCGACCGGCCTGGTGCTGGAAGCAACCGGTTTACAGCTGCCGCTGGGTGCGACCTGCATCATCGAACGCAACGATGGCAAAACCATCAGCGAAATCGAAAGTGAAGTGGTGGGATTCAACGGACAGAAACTGCTGATGATGCCACTGGAAGAAGTGGACGGCATTTTACCGGGTGCGCGGGTTTATGCGCGTCAGAATGGCGACAACCCGCAGGCGGGCAAACAGCTGATGCTGGGGCCGGAACTGCTGGGCCGCGTGCTCGACGGTAGCGGCCGACCGCTGGACGGCCTGCCGTCGCCGGATACCGGCTATCGCGCACCGCTGATCACCCCGCCGTTTAACCCGCTGCAGCGTACGCCGATTACCGACGTGCTGGATACCGGCGTGCGTGCCATTAATGCCCTGCTGACGGTCGGTCGCGGGCAGCGTATGGGTCTGTTTGCCGGTTCAGGCGTGGGGAAAAGCGTGCTGCTCGGCATGATGGCGCGCTACACCAAAGCGGACGTTATCGTGGTCGGTCTGATTGGCGAACGTGGCCGCGAAGTTAAAGATTTTATCGAAAACATTCTGGGTGCTGAAGGCCGCGCCCGTTCGGTGGTCATTGCTGCCCCGGCGGATGTGTCGCCGCTACTGCGTATGCAGGGTGCCGCTTACGCCACCCGTATCGCTGAAGATTTTCGCGATCGCGGCAAGCATGTGCTGCTGATTATGGATTCCCTGACCCGCTACGCCATGGCGCAGCGTGAGATCGCGCTGGCGATTGGTGAGCCACCGGCGACCAAAGGCTACCCGCCTTCCGTATTCGCCAAACTGCCTGCGCTGGTTGAGCGTGCCGGTAACGGCATCGATGGCGGCGGCTCGATCACAGCCTTTTATACCGTCCTGACCGAAGGCGACGATCAGCAGGACCCGATTGCGGACTCCGCGCGCGCCATCCTTGACGGTCACATCGTACTGTCGCGCCGGCTTGGCGAAGCGGGTCACTATCCGGCTATTGATATCGAAGCCTCGATCAGCCGTGCGATGACCTCGCTGATCGATGAGAACCACTATGCGCAGGTGCGCCAGTTTAAGCAGTTGCTCTCCAGCTTCCAGCGTAACCGCGATCTGGTCAGCGTCGGGGCCTACGCCGCCGGCAGCGATCCGATGCTCGATAAAGCCATCAGGCTCTATCCGCAGATGGAAGCCTTCCTGCAACAGGGCATCTTTGAGCGCAGCGATTATGACGACGCCAGCCTGCATTTGCATGCGCTGTTTGGCTCGTCACAGTAATTAACGCGAGGTAACGGCAATGAAAACTGCAAATGCCATTGATACGCTGCGCGACTTAGCGGAGCAGGATCTCGAACGTGCCGCCATCTATTTAGGCGATATGCGCCGCGGCCAGCACGCCGCTAACGAGCAGCTGACGATGCTGCTTGATTATCAGGACGAGTATCGCAACAAACTTAACGATGACATGTCGTCCGGCATCGCCAGCACCCGCTGGACGAACTATCACCAGTTTATTCAGACGCTGGAAAAAGCGATTGAGCAGCATCGCAACCAGCTGAATAACTGGAATCAGCGACTGGAGCAGGCGCTGATCAACTGGCGCGACAAACAGCAGCGGCTGAACGCCTATCAGACCCTGATAACGCGGGCAGCGGAAAATGCATTACGACAGGAAAACCGTCTCGATCAGAAACGGATGGACGAATTTGCCCAACGGGCCGCATCGAGGAGAGGCGAATGATTACGCTGCCACACATTGGCATAAAAGCGGCGGCTAAAACCGGCGCGGAACCATCAGGCGCGACGGACCTTGCAGCAGGCGCTGATGCCCTGCCGCAGGACTTTCTGACCACGCTGGGAAACCAGCTAATCGGTCTGGCAAAACAGCAGGGAAAAGCGGCGCAATCCGCTGACGTAAAAGCAGAAACTGCCGAAGATGCCCGACCAAAGGCGCCGCTGAATGCGCTAATGGCGGCGCTGGATAATCCTGCTGAACTGACCGCCCTGTTTAAACCGGAAAATATTAAAGCTGGTACAAAATCAGCCGATGATAAAGACAAGCCGGAGGCCACACCCTTAAGCGCCAGTGACATGCAGAATGTGCAGGCCCTGTTCGCCATGTTACCGGGTGCGGTAACGCCGACAGCGACGCCTTCGACGCCGGTCAGCAGTGAAGCAGGTGAGCTGATTGCCCAGACCGACACCGGCCGGAAAAGTCAGACCTCGCTGACGCAACTGCTGAACAGCGCACAGCAGAGCCACGCACCAGATAGCCCTGCGCCGGGTAAAGATGAGAAGCACGACGCTAAAGGTGCCGCACTGAACTCACCTGCCGTGAACAGCACCGCCAGTCAGAATCAGCCTGCCGCGCAAAGTGCGACCAGCAGCGGCCTGACGCTCGACAGCAGTTTCCAGCAGGCGCTGAGCAATATGGTGAAGCAGGATGATCAGAGTGCGATCAAAGCCAGCACCAGCGACAACGCGATCAGCGCCACACCGTTCGCCAGCGCCAGCAGCCTGCCCGCGCCGGTGACCGCCTCCGCGACCAGCAGCACCCCGTCCACCCCGATGCTGAATTCACAGCTGGGCAGCGACGAGTGGCAGCAGGCGCTGAGTCAGCAGATTGTGATGTTCAGCCGCAACGGCCAGCAGAACGCGGAGTTGCGTTTACATCCGGAAGACCTTGGCGCTATTCAGATCAGCCTGAAACTGGATAACGACCAGGCACAAATCAGTCTGGTTTCCAGCCATAGCCACGTCAGATCGGCACTGGAAGCCGCGATACCGCAGCTGCGCAGCGCGCTGGCAGAGAGCGGAATCAACCTGGGCGAGAGTCAGGTGAGCAGTGACAGTTCCGCGCAGGGCCAGCAATTCCAGCAACAACAGGAGGCGCGCCGCGATGGACAGCATGGCCGCTTCTCCCTCACCCAGGACAGTGACACCGACATTACGCCGATCGCCGTTCCCGCTGCCCTTCAGGCTCGCGTTAGCGGCAACAGCGCCGTCGACACTTTCGCCTGACAGCGGCAAACGCTGAAGGTAAGCGTAAAACCCGCGTCTTTTCTACCCATTGGTTTGACTTAAGACGCGGATAATCTGTCCCGTGAGCCGAGAGGCTTGCCCATAATTCACAGGAAGTAACTGCACCATGTCTGATAACGCGAAAGCAAAAGGCAGCAAACGTAAAATCTTAATACCAGTGTTGATCATTCTGACGCTGGCCGCTTGCAGCGTGGCAGGCTATGCAGTCTGGCGAATGATGAATAAACACGAGGGCGATAAGCCTGAGGTGGCGAAAGTTGAACCGCCTCCCGCTCCGGTCTTTTTTGCACTTGATACATTTACGGTTAACCTGGTCAATCCCGACAACGATCCTGACCGCGTGCTTTACGTAGGCTTTACCCTGCGTCTGGCCGATGAGGAGTCCCGGAGTCGGATGAATGACTATCTGCCTGAGGTGCGCAGCCGTCTGCTGCTGCTGCTCTCGCGTCAGAGTGCTGCGGCGCTGGCGACAGAGCAAGGAAAACAGGCGCTTGTTGAACAAATTAAACAGGCGCTGACACCTCCGCTGGTAAAAGGTCAACCTCCGCAGGCCGTAAACGACGTGCTGTTTACTGCCTTCATTTTGAGGTGAATCAATGGGCGATAGCATTCTCTCCCAGGCTGAAATTGACGCCCTTTTAAACGGCGACAGTGGCAGCGCGGAAGAAGAAAAGAAACAAAACGGGCCGGAGGGCGATATTCGTCCTTACGACCCGAATACCCAGCGCCGCGTGGTGCGCGAGCGTTTGCAGGCGCTGGAGATTATTAACGAGCGTTTTGCCCGTAGTTTCCGTATGACGCTGTTTAACCTGCTGCGCCGTAGCCCGGACATCAGCGTCGGGGCGATTAAGATTCAGCCGTATCACGAGTTTGCCCGCAATCTGCCGGTGCCAACCAACCTGAATCTGATCCACCTGAAACCGCTGCGCGGCACGGCGCTGGTGGTGTTCTCACCCAGCCTGGTGTTTATCGCCGTCGACAACCTGTTTGGTGGTGACGGACGTTTTCCGACGAAAGTCGAAGGCCGTGAGTTTACCCATACCGAGCAGCGCGTTATCCGCCGCATGCTGAAGCTGGCGCTGGATGGTTACAGCGACGCATGGAAGGCTATTTATCCACTGGACGTCGAGTATGTACGTTCAGAGATGCAGGTGAAGTTCACCAACATCACCACTTCACCGAACGACATCGTGGTTAACACGCCGTTCCAGGTGGAGATTGGTAACCTGGTGGGTGAGTTTAATATCTGCATCCCGTTTTCAATGATTGAACCGCTGCGCGAGCTGCTGGTGAACCCACCGCTCGAAAACTCCCGTCAGGAAGATAACCACTGGCGCGATAACCTGGTTAAACAGGTGCAGCACTCTGAGCTGGAACTGATTGCTCACTTTGCCGAAACCTCACTGCGTCTGTCACGGATTCTGCAGCTGAAACCCGGTGATGTGCTGCCGATTGAGAAGCCGGAACGCATTATCGCCCACGTCGATAGCGTGCCGGTCTTAACCAGCCAATATGGCACGATGAATGGGCAATATGCGCTCCGTGTCGAACACCTGATTAACCCGATTCTGAATTCGCTTAACGAGGAACAGCCCCATGACTGACAGTAATAAACCGTCTGACGATATCTCTGCGGACGATCTGTGGGCTGAAGCGATGAACGAGCAGGTCGGCAGCAGCAGTGCGCCGCAGACCGATGACGTCTTTAAGTCATTCGACAGCGGCAACGTTGCGGGATCGCTGCAGGATATCGATCTGATTATGGATATCCCGGTGAAACTCACCGTCGAACTGGGCCGCACCAAGATGACCATCAAAGAGCTGCTGCGCCTGGCGCAGGGTTCTGTGGTAGCACTGGACGGCCTGGCAGGTGAGCCGCTGGATATCCTGATCAACGGTTACCTGATTGCACAGGGTGAAGTAGTGGTTGTGAACGACAAATATGGCGTTCGTATCACTGACATCATCACCCCGTCTGAACGTATGCGTCGTCTGAGTCGCTAAGAGTCACATTATGAATAGCCAGAATCAAACGCTGCAACCGGCTGCACCGCACGCACAGGCGATTTCGACCGGTTCTATGCTGGCCCAGGTCAGTAGCGTATTAGCAGTGATTATTTTATTGATTCTGGCCTGCGCCTGGCTGGCACGCCGTGCCGGCTTCGCGCCGAAAAAGGTCAGTGGTCAGGAGCTGAAACTCACGGCCAGCGTCTCAGTGGGCCAGCGTGAGCGAGTAGTGATTATCGATACTGCTGACGCGCGTCTGGTGCTGGGCGTCACTGCCCAGCAGATTACTCATCTGCATACGCTGCCGCCGGGTGAGCCGGTCGCTGTGACGCCAGCTGACCGTGCGCCACAGGATTTTCGTCAGCTGTTACAGAATCTGGTTAAACGTCCCGGAAAACCACAATGATGCGTCGACTGCTTCCTTTACTGCCACTGCTGTTACTGGCACCGGTTGCCCATGCCCAGCTGCCGGGCCTGGTGAGTCACTCGCTGCCTAACGGCGGTCAGAGCTGGTCACTGCCGGTTCAGACACTGGTCTTTATCACTGCGCTGACCTTTATTCCGGCCGTGCTGCTGATGATGACCAGCTTCACCCGTATCATCATTGTGTTTGGCCTGCTGCGAAATGCCCTGGGCACACCGTCGGCACCGCCTAACCAGGTGCTGCTCGGTCTGTCGCTGTTTCTGACTTTCTTTATTATGGCGCCGACCTTCGACAAAATTTATCAGGATGCCTATCTGCCGTTCAGCCAGGACAAGATCAGCATGGATGTGGCAATTGATAAAGGTGCCCAGCCGCTGCGCGAGTTTATGCTGCGTCAGACCCGCGAAGCGGATTTAGCCCTGTTTGCCCGTCTGGCAAATACCGCGCCGATTGCCGGTCCTGAAGCGGTGCCCATGCGTATTCTGCTGCCCGCCTATGTGACCAGCGAGCTGAAGACCGCGTTCCAGATTGGCTTTACCGTGTTTATCCCGTTCCTGATCATCGACCTGGTGGTCGCCAGCGTGCTGATGGCGCTGGGGATGATGATGGTTCCGCCAGCGTCCATTGCGCTGCCGTTTAAACTGATGCTGTTTGTTCTGGTCGATGGCTGGCAACTGCTGGTCGGTTCACTGGCGCAAAGCTTCTACTCCTGATCCCCCTTTTTTACCGGAGCACGACATGACACCCGAATCAGTAATGGTAATGGGACAGGAAGCGATGCGCGTCGCCCTGATGCTGGCCGCCCCGCTGCTGCTGGCAGCCCTGGTCAGCGGTCTGCTGATCAGCCTGATCCAGGCCGCGACCCAGGTCAACGAACAGACCTTATCCTTTATTCCTAAGATCCTGGCCGTTGCCACCACCGGTATCATTGCCGGCCCGTGGATGCTAAATCTGCTGCTGGACTATATCCGCACCGTCTTTACTAACCTGCCTTATATCATCGGCTGATGATTACTCTCGACAGCAGCCAGCTGGTTCAGTGGGTCAGCCAGTTCTTCTGGCCACTGGTGCGTATCATGGCGTTGTTCGCCACCGCACCGATCCTCAGTGAACGATCCGTCAGCAAACGTGTCAAAATCGGACTGGCGGTGATGATCACCTGGCTGCTGATGCCGCTGTTACCTGCTGTCAATGTGACCCTGTTTTCCCCTGCCGGATTCTGGCTGCTGATCCAGCAGATGCTGATTGGCATCGCGCTGGGCTTTACCATGCAGTTTGCGTTTGCGGCTGTGCGCCTTGCCGGGGAAGTCATTGGTTTGCAGATGGGCATTTCGTTCGCCACCTTTTTTGACCCTGGCAGCCGTCTTAACATGCCGGTGCTGGCCCGTTTTCTCGACATGCTGGCCATGCTGCTGTTCCTGACCTTTAACGGACATCTTTGGCTGATTTCACTGCTGGCGGACAGTTTTCATACGCTGCCGATTGGCGGTCACCCGCTAAATGCCAACGCATTTATGGCGCTGGTGAAATCCGGCGGATTAATTTTCCTTAATGGCATGATGTTAGCGCTGCCCTTAATCGTTTTGTTACTCATGGTTAATCTGGTACTGGGTTTGTTAAACCGTGTTTCACCACAGTTATCAATCTTCGCAATTGGCTTCCCGATTACCTTATCAGTCGGAATTTTAACCATCAGCCTGTTGATGCCCCTGCTGGCCCCGTTCTGTGAGCATTTGTTCAGTGAAATATTTGATTTACTCGCCCTGTTTCTGACAGAACTATCCCGCCCCTGAACATTAAGTTTCTAACTACCTTCACTCAGCCACACTTAAGTATCGCAAAACCATCCGTGCATTTTCCGAACCATGTTTTCCAGAATGCAACTAAGGAAATTCTGATAAATGTGCTGAGAGTCTGAAAATAATTCTTATTAAACCGGGCTTCGCGTATTTTAGTTGGGTGGTTCACAGAAGCTGTCAGACTGTGAATGTGCAGGCAAAACCGGCAATGCACTGAATTTACAAGAAAAAAAACTTTAAGTGATTTTTCTTGTTAAAAAATGTTTTTTCCGGCATTGTCATCGCACGCTGAGACATCACACTTTCGTAAAACAAATGCTTTTGAGAATTGTCCTATCAGAAAACTTCCTGTTTTCAGGGATAGTGACACAGGTCTCAAAAAATGAGCTTTACTGAATCTCCGGCACTTCACTGGCATTCCCCGCCATTGCCGGAGAATGTGTGACGTCATGGCAGCACAAATTTTTTGCAGAACGGGTCAGGGATGAAGACTTTTACGGGCGTTTGCCTGTTGCCACACTGCACGAGCAGAATAAAAAAGTACCTAAGAAATCTCTCTCGTACCGCAACGCGTATTCATCGTTGATTTAAACGGATAACAAATTGGTGAGGGTCGCTATTATGCCAACTATTATTATGGATTCCTGCAACTACACACGCCTGGGATTATCAGACTACATGTCTTTAAAAGGAGTTAAGAAGAAAAATATCTCTTCTGTCTCCGATATTGAGCAACTACAGCAAAAATGTGAGCAATTAAACCCTGGTGTCGTCTTTATTAATGAAGATTGTTTCATTCATGAGTCAGATTCCAGCGAACGTATCCGCAGTATTATTACGCAGCATCCTGATACGCTGTTCTTTATATTCATGGCGATTAGCAATATCCATTTTGAGGAATATCTCTACGTTCGTAAGAACCTGATTATTACATCAAAATCGATGAAGACATCGACCCTGGATTCCTTACTCAGCACCTATTTGCAGAAGAAGCTTAACCAGTCTGCGCGCATCTCTTCGGGCATGGATGTTCACCCGCTGACGCTGAGCCAGACTGAGTCAAACATGCTGAAGATGTGGATGTCAGGTCATGACACCATTCAGATCTCAGATAAAATGCAAATTAAGGCCAAAACGGTATCGTCACACAAAGGTAATATTAAACGCAAAATCAAAACCCATAATAAACAGGTTATTTATCATGTGGTGCGTTTAACCGATAATGTGACCTCGGGTATTTACGTTAATATTCGCTGATCGTCAGACCTGAAGAACCGGCCTTAATGGCCGGTTTTTTTTTGCGCTGAATTGGGAGCCAGGTCTCACTCTTGCCGCTAAGCCTTTACGCTCTTTTGCCGATGTTAAGCCTTATAACAACAGCCTCAAGAGAGCAAGGATATGAACACTGCATTAGATAATGATGGACAGAAAAGCGCTGGCATCTGGCAGAATCTCCGCCTGGTACCGCTGTTTAGCCTGATCTTCGGCGGCATTTTGCTGCTGTTCGCACTCTGTATTGGTGTCGCCAGTTACTTTCTTATTTCAGGCAACCACTCCCTCGATGATGCCACGGACGAAATCCAGGTTCGTATGGGCCTCGCTAACAGCTCCAACCACCTGCGTACGGCACGCCTGACCATTATCCAGGCTGGTGCCGCCGCGCGTATTGGTGACATGGATGAGTTTCGCGCCAACGTGGCGGCGGCCGAAAAACGTATTCAGCAGGCTAAAGATGGCTTTGCCGTTTATGAAGCGCGCAAAGTGAAGTCTCCGGCTGACACTGAACTGGATGCCACGCTGCAGGCACGCTTCAACGATTACATCAATAAAGGCCTGATACCGATGATTAATGCCGGTAAACAGGGCAGCTTTGAGGGCATTATCGCCCAGGAGACGGACGTTACCCGCAAGCTGGATGATGACTATAACGCGGTGTTACTGAAGGCGATAAAAATTCGTACTGACCGCGCCAATGCCATTACTGCAGAAGCCGATCGTCAGTCGCGCATCGGTTTTATCTCGATGGCCGTGGCGTTTAGTGCCGCGCTGGTGCTGGTGCTGATGACCTTTGTCTTCCTGCGCCGTGTAGTGATTAACCCGCTGCGTCAGTCTGTGCTGCGTATTGAACGCATTGCACAGGGCGATCTGACCTCTGCTCCCCTGCCCTTTGGCCGCAGTGAGATTGGTACATTGATCCACAATCTGCAACTGATGCAGCAGGCGCTGGTGACCACCGTCGGGACAGTTCGTGAGGGTGCCGTCGCGATTTATCAGGGCTCCAGCGAAATCTCCGCCGGTAATACCGATCTCTCTTCACGCACCGAGCAGCAGGCGGCAGCACTGGAACAGACCGCAGCCAGCATGGAACAGCTTACCGCCACGGTAAAACAGAATGCTGAGAATGCCCATCACGCCAGCCAGCTGGCCGCGGATGCCTCTGGCAAAGCGCGCAGCGGGGGTGATTTGGTCAATAGCGTGGTGAAAACCATGACCAACATTTCCGGCAGTTCGAAGAAAATCGCTGAGATCACCAACGTCATTAACAGCATCGCATTCCAGACCAACATCCTGGCGCTGAACGCAGCGGTTGAAGCCGCGCGTGCCGGAGAACAGGGTCGCGGCTTTGCGGTGGTAGCAAGCGAAGTGCGCAATCTGGCCCAGCGCAGTGCGCAGGCGGCCAAAGAGATTGAATCCCTGATTGCTGAGTCCGTCACGCTGATTAATGACGGCTCGCATCAGGTTGGCGCAGCGGGCAGCACTATGGGTGAAATTGTCGAGGCGGTACGTCGCGTCACCGATATCATGTCTGAGATCGCAGCGGCATCGGACGAACAGAGCCGGGGTATTCAGCAGGTGAGCCAGGCGGTCACTGAGATGGACAACGTTACTCAGCAGAACGCCTCACTGGTGGAAGAAGCCTCTGCGGCAGCGGCCTCGCTGGAAGATCAGGCGGGCAAACTGACACAGGCAGTGGCGGCATTCCGTCTGCAGGATTCGCCTGCTACGAAAAGTGGGGCCGCGCGCGTCACTTCACCAGCCAGAACACCCGCTCTGACACCGCGTCCGGCGCTGGCCACCGGTAGTGATAACTGGGAAACCTTCTGACGCCATGCTGGTAAGCATCAGCGACTGTCATCAACGGCAGCGGCGCTGAATGCAAAAAGCCCCATTACGCTATGTGTAACGGGGCTTTTTTATGCACGTCAGGCTCAGGCGTCGTGGTAAGGCTCGACGAAAATGCCATCCGGCTGCTGCGTTTCATTAAAAAACCAGATGCCCAATGGATAATCCTCCAGCGCGACCAGAAACATGGTGCCTTCGTTAAAGGGCTCCATAGCCAGAATGGTGCCAACGCGACGCGGGCCGCCATCGGTTTTGACGCTGACGCGGTCATTTACCTTCATTTCGGTTCTCCTGATTATTTACTGCGTACAGTCTAAACGAAGAACCGGCGCGATGCAGCGCGTTAGCGTCGGGCAATGACCCAGACGGCATGAACGATACCGGGGATATAACCACAGATCGTCAGCAGAATATTCAGCCAGAAAGCACCACCAAAACCGACCTGCATAAACACGCCCAGCGGTGGCAGCAGAATTGCGATAATAATTCTTAAGATGTCCATAACCATTCCTTTAGGTATTGAAAAAAATCAGCTTTATCATCAACTATAGCTGAATCTGCTCCGTTCAGGGGCAAAGTCAGGTAAATCTGAGTAAGGACCATTTTTGCAATTTCTTAACATTTCACCGCAAGACTTCTTACGCGCCTGGCCTTTACACTCCCTCTACTGCACCACCCCCATAGGTGCAGCCACAACCTAAAGTAACAAGGATTTTGCCCGCGCAGCGCGGGCTTTTTTTTGCCTGCGATCTGCCCAATCCCCTCTTTCTGCACCGCGTTCTATACTGATTATTCTGTTTGCTCTCAGGAGTCAGAAAATGACAGACGAAAAGCAGCACACCGATATGCCGGCGTCCGATCTGAAGGTAGATGTTGAGGGTTTACTGGCGGCGATTCAGGCGAAAACGTCGGGAGAGATACGGGAATATATGGAGCAGGGCCAGATGCCACGGCTTGAAGTTGAAGGCCAGATTTTCCACTCGTATACCGAACTGGCAGAAGCGTTTGAAATCGACATCTGTGACTATCGCGCCTATGAAGCTAACCGCTGAAATCGATTTCAAAAAAATACCCGGCGGGAAGGCCGGGTAAAAATTCAATTCGTTACACCAGGGAATTCTTAACACCTCAGCAGATTACGCGAACGCGTCACCAAAACAAGTATCAGATATGCACGTTTCTGCAACGAACCGGGTCGTTATGGGGCAATAGTTGCCGAAAAAACCGCGCCAGCCAGTGACTTAGCGCCCGCACACTTCCTGCATCCCTCGCTTTTCTCCATTTCTTTTTTAAGATTTATCCTGGATTTTCAGTCAGCGTGGCAGGAAAAAAAGTGTGAGCCATATTCAACTATAATATTGAAAAATCGCTGCTTTAGCCGCGAACGTGATGAAAGGAGCCTGTTAATGCCCGATCTTCAACAGCCGTTAATGATTATTACCGATCTCGATGGTTCGCTACTCGACCACCATACCTACCGCTGGGATGCGGCCACGGAGTGGCTCACCACGCTGAAACAGCACGAGGTTCCGCTGGTGGTCTGTTCCAGTAAGACAGCCGCCGAAATCCTTCCGCTGCAAAAAAAACTGGGGATCAGTGGTTCACCCTTTATTGCCGAAAACGGTGCCGTAGTCCAGACGCAGGATCAGCAGCGTATCCGTCTGCCTGATAATACGCTGACCTATGACGCACTCTGCCAGCGGCTGGCCGCCTTGAAAACAACCTACCGTTTTACCGGCTTTCATGATTTCTCCGATCCGGAAGTGGCCTCAATGACCGGACTGAGTGAGGCAGATGCCGCGCTGGCACGCCAGCGCGACGCGTCTGAAGTGATTGTCTGGCGCGACAGTGACGAGGCTTTCGATAGCTTTCAGGCGGCACTGGGTGCTGAAGGGCTGGCACTGACGCAGGGCGGCCGTTTCTGGCATGTGATGCCAGCAGGCTGCGGCAAAGGTGAAGCGCTGCGCTGGCTGCTGGACCATTCTCCCGGTGAAGCGCCCATCACAATTGGTCTCGGTGACGGGCCGAATGATGCACCGATGCTGGATGCAGTTGATTATGCCGTAGTGATTAAGGGCTACAGTAAAACACCGGTAACACTCAGCCGGACCGATCAGCAGCAGGTCTATCACACCGCTCACCATGGCCCCGAAGGCTGGCGTGAAGGACTGGACTATTTTTTGACTCAACCTCAATAAGCTGCCCACGGGCATTAAAAGGATGATGCGATGAGTGACTTTTATCAGAATGGCGTAATCACCAACTTCCACAACCTTACCCACCGCAGTGTGGAGTCGCTGGAAAAAGAGATGGTGCGCTTTGCCCGCAAACGCAAAATGGGGCTGATCCTGCCATCGCTGTTTTCTGAACTTGAAGGCCCGGCGCTGACGAAAATCGTCGATGAGCTGGCGAAAGTACCCTATCTGGATGAGATCGTGATTGGTCTGGATCGGGCCGACCGCGACCAGTTCCTGTTTGCCCGCGAGTTCTTCTCCCGCCTGCCGCAACGGCATCGCATTCTGTGGAACGACGGCCCGCGTCTGAAAGCGATTGATGCGGAACTGGATAAAGAGGGTCTGTCGCCTACCAATCCCGGTAAAGGGCGCAACGTCTGGTTCTGCACCGGCTATACGCTGGCGTCGGACCGCACCAGCTGTGTGGCGCTGCATGACTGCGATATCGTCACGTATGAGCGCGGCATGCTGGCCCGCCTGCTCTATCCGCTGGCCAACCCGGCGTTTCAGTATGAGTTCTGTAAGGGCTTCTATGCGCGCGTCGCGGATGGCAAGCTTAACGGCCGCGTCGGACGTCTGCTGGTCGGACCGCTGCTGCGCTCATTGCAGAAAGTCTATGGTCATTCGGAATACCTGGATTACCTGACAAGCTTCCGCTATCCGCTCTCCGGCGAGTTCGCCATGCGAACGCATGTGCTGAACGGCATCAAAATTCCCGGTGACTGGGGTCTGGAAATTGGCGTGCTATCGGAGATTTACCGTAACTACACTACCCGCCAGTCGTGCCAGGTTGAGATCGCCGATAACTACGATCACAAGCATCAGCCGCTGGCCGAAGATGATGGCACCGGCGGCCTGAAGCGCATGAGCAGCGACATCGTCCAGTCACTGCTGCGTAAGCTCGCGACCATGGGTGTACCGCTGACCAGCGATTCATTCCGGGTGCTGAAGGCAACCTATTACCGTAATGCGCTGGATATGATGGAGACCTATAACCACGAGGCGGCAATGAACGGACTGAAGTTTGATCAGCACGTCGAAGAGGCCGCGGTGGAGATGTTTACTCAGTCGATTCTGGAAGCGGGACAGGCGTTTATTGAACGTCCTAACGATAAGCCGTTTATACCCAGCTGGAGCCGGGTTCAGTCAGCGTTCCCGGATGTATTGCAGCGCATCTATCAGGCGGTTGAAGAGGATAATGACGGTAACGTCTGAAACAGGACGGCACAGGGAGTGTGCCGGGCCTCAGGCAGTCAGAAACCGGGCCTGTCGGGTCATCTGACCCTCAGGCCTGAGGCTCTCAGCTTGCCAGTTGTTGCGCAGGATTCAGCGCGCAAAGTTCATCACTGCGAAAAGCCTCGCTGCGCACGGCATAGCCGTCATACCAGCGGCATTCCACCATGCCACTGGCGTAGCCGGTCACCACCATCGTGTGACCTTCTTCCTTGTGCTGAACTTCTTCACTGATTGCGAAAACCATGGGGCGCTCCTTTCATGCGTGTTATTAACCTGAGTGACTATTTTCTTTATAGCAGGCAAAGCCAACCCTTGCCTGTTAAGGCACGCAAAAAACGGGCAAATTCAGAATTAAGCAGCTGGATATGCGGAAAATAAAAAAAGCGGATAAAACTTATCCGCTTTGATGAAGTGTTGACGCTGACGTCAGATTTTACAGCCTTCGCAATCGGCTTCGTCACCGAGATCATCCGGCACTTCGCTGGCTTTTTTCTCTGCTTTCGCTTCAGCCTGCTCAAGCTGTGCGTCGATATCAAATTCAAACATGTCGTCGTTCATCGTCATTCTCCTGACCGTAAATCACAGTGCGCTTTATACCGATTTCCCACGCACTCTGGCAATAAGGTTGACCACTAACAGCACGATCGACCCAATGATAAAGCCCAGCACCAGATTTGCGCCGTTGCTGAGCAGCATCGCGATCCAGCCGCTGAACCCGCCGCTGACTTCCTCAATCAGATGATGCAGCGGCGCAATGCCATGCACCACGATACCGCCGCCAACCAGGAACATCGCCAGAGTGCCGACCACTGAGAGAATCTTCATCAGCCAGGGCGCGGCGGCCAGCAGCACGCTGCCAATCCCCTGCGCAACGCGCGAGGGTTTCTCACGCAGCCAGAAGCCAAGATCATCAATTTTTACGATGCCCGCTACGATGCCATAAACGCCAATGGTGACCAGAATGGCGATGCCCGCCAGGATGATCACCTGGTTGAGCAGCGGCGCTTCCGAGACAATCCCCAGCGTAATCGCAACAATTTCTGCCGAAAGGATGAAATCAGTGCGCACCGCACCTTTGATTTTTTTCTTCTCATACTCTGCCGCATTCTGATTCGCCAGCGAATCAAGGCGCTGCTGGCGTGCTTCCGGTGATTTGCTCTGCTTGTCGTGCTGCAGACTGTGCATCACCTTTTCCACGCCTTCATAGCAGAGATAGGCACCGCCCAGCATCAGCAATGGCGTGATCAGCCAGGGCGCAAACGCAGAAATAATCAGCGCCAGCGGCACCAGAATGAGTTTGTTGAGAAACGATCCTTTCGCCACGCCCCAGACCACGGGCAACTCACGGTTAGCTTTTACGCCGGTAACCTGCTGTGCATTCAGCGACAAATCATCGCCCAGTACGCCAGCGGTCTTTTTTGCCGCCACTTTTCCCATGACGGAAATATCGTCCAGAAGTGTTGCAATATCATCAAGTAAAGTCAGTAAACTGGTGCCCGCCAAAATCTTATCCTTAGTCTGGTTCGTTATGTTGACAACATGGGCAGCGCTCAATTTCCGTTACGGTCATCTCAGCGATGCCCTCACAATCCCACTCCACCCGCACCGCATCACCTTCTGCGCCTTCAGCATGCAGGTATTTGCTGACCGGGCTTTCGGTCATGCCGGTGATCTCCTCCGTAGCGATAAGCCTGTCGCCGCAATAGACCCGCGCAGTGGCTTTAGTGTTCACCATCCGCTCGTCACGAATCTGGTAAAGGCGTTTAACCGTCAGTTTTATGCTGCTCATGTCAGGCTCCTGGCCACGGAGAAAGCGCAGATCTAACCAATTATGGTGCTGATTAGCAATCCGCGTTGTAATGATGAATGCCCTGATGGTCGATCTCGGCACTCTCCGACATCGCCAGCAACCACTCCTCCAGCCGTTCCAGCAGATCCTGATCCGCCAGGCGCAGTTTGCCACGTAGCGCACACTCCCAGATGATCAGCACTTTCCAGCCGCTTTCCTGCAGCTGGCGCACATAACGCCGGTCACGTTCAACATTGCTGTTGATTTTTCCGGTCCAGAATTCCGTGCGCGTCGCCGGCAGCTTAAACAGATAGCAGTGATGACGATGCCAGAAGCAGCCATGAACAAAAATAATCGCCTGCTGTTCGGTCAGGACAAAATCGGGCCGTCCCGGCAGGTTTTTATCCTGCACGCGAAAGCTGAATCCCCGATCTTTCAGCAACAGCGCAATACGTTGCTCAATGGCCGTATCCTGAGCGCGAATGGCACGCATATTTTTGCTGCGTGTTTCGCTGGAGTGAACATCAGCCATAACTTCTCCTTTTTTGCTGGTTCTGTAACTTTAGCCTGCGCCACGAAAAGCGAAAGCCGCTACAGGGCGGCTTCGGAGATTACGCCGCAAAAACAGAACTTTCCGGCGGTCTGGCACAGGGCACATCCCGGCAATTTCCTCGCAGCCTCTGGAGTGTTAGCATAGGCTCCTTACTGTTAAGGAAAAACGCATGCATCCCGCCGCCCTCGCTGAACCACTCTCTGCTGCACTTTCATCTGCTGATGCGTCTGAACTCTTTAGACAGGTGCTGGACATCTATTCGGTTCGTGATCTCACGGCCCGACTGCAGCAGGCGGGATTTTCCTGCTGGACACCGGCCCTGCTGAACCGGATCCGTCAGGGTAAAAGCGCCCTGCCGCCGCTGTGTGAGGCGGAGCTGTCGCTGTTGCAGAGTCTGCTGCCGACCCGGCCCGCCCACTATGATAATCCTGAGTTTCGTTTTATCGATCTCTTTGCCGGCATTGGTGGCATCCGTAAAGGATTCGAGGCAATCGGCGGCAAGTGCGTCTTCACCAGTGAATGGAATAAAGAGGCGGTTCGCACCTATAAAGCAAACCACTATAGCGATCCGCAGGAGCATCACTTCAATACCGATATCCGGCAGGTGACCCAGCCGGAAGGTCTGACTGACGATGAAGCGATTTACCGCGCGATCGATGCGGCGATCCCCGATCATCAGGTGCTGCTGGCCGGTTTTCCCTGCCAGCCCTTTTCGCTGGCGGGCGTCAGCAAGAAAAATGCGCTGGGCCGCGCCCACGGGTTTGAGTGTCAGGTGCAGGGCACGCTGTTTTTCGATGTTGCGCGCATTCTGGCCGCCAAGAAGCCGCCGTTTTTTGTGCTGGAGAATGTGAAAAATCTCAAGAGCCACGATAAGGGCCGTACCTTCGCCATTATCATGGAGACGCTGGATGAGCTGGGCTATGACGTGGCCGATGCCGGAGCCGGCAGCCCGGATGCCAAAGTGATCGATGCGCGTCACTTCCTGCCGCAGCATCGCGAACGCATTGTGCTGGTGGGGATTCGCCGTGACCTGAAAAAGCAGGATTTTACGCTACGCAATATCCGTCGTTTCTATCCGGCGCAGGTTCCCAGCCTGCAGAGCCTGTTAGAGAAGGCGCCAGACGATAAATATATTCTGTCGCCGGTACTCTGGCGCTACCTCTACCAGTATGCGAAAAAGCATAAAGCGAAAGGCAACGGCTTTGGTTTTGGCCTTAACGATCCGCGCAATCCTGACTGCTGCGTGCGGACGCTGTCAGCACGCTACTACAAAGATGGCTCAGAGATTCTGATTGACCGCGGCTGGGACAGCGCGCTGGGTGAAGCGGAGTTTCAGGATGCGGATAACATGGCACGGCGTCCGCGTCGACTTTCTCCGCGCGAATGCGCGCGCCTGATGGGCTTTGATGTGCCGGGCCGCGAGCCGTTCCGCATTCCGGTTTCAGATACCCAGGCCTATAAGCAGTTTGGTAATTCGGTGGTCGTGCCGGTATTCGCAGCGGTCGCCCAGCTGCTGCTGCCGCATATTCGTCAGCTGAAGTCGTCATCGTTCTGAAATGAAAAACCCGTCTTGCGACGGGTTTCAGGCTGATGAAGAACTTACATCTGACGATTCTCACAGCAACAAGTAAGCTCAACTCGCAGGGAACACGGTCAGAAGAGGAAAGCGTCCCGCGCCAGGACGGTGCGGGCCGAGCATGCCATGGATGGCGGCTTTTGCGTCTTTCCGATCTGACCGTGTTCCCTGAGCAGGCACAGTCTCATAGCGAAACGGTCCAGCCTTTCTCCAAATAAAAAACCCGTCTTGCGACGGGCTTCTGTTTTATTTCTTCTTCTTGCTCTGCTTCTTCAGCAGCAGGCGGATCTGCTTCAACTCGCTGGCGCTTAATCCAGCGTCCTTCACGTCAGTGGAAGCCGATTCCTCAGTCCCCTCTTCAGTGATGTCCTGATTATCAATGGCCGGATGCGGATGCGTTTCCAGACTGGCCTGCAAACGCTGCACAATTTCCTGGCTCATTGAAATCTGGTTTTCCAGCGCCAGCTGTTTAATCGTTTCTTTCAGCTCGGGATCAATTTTAATCGTTAAATTAACAGTTTCGGTCATCGGGCAGCTCCTTTTTGTTATTGCTCACACGCTACCGGATGACCGTTTCGATTAACATACTGTCATAAAAATTTAATATTCAGTTTTCAATGGGGTGAAATCCCGCAGTACGCCCTCATCCATCCCCACCAGATTGCCCTGAAGCTCGGCATAAAGCTTCGCCATGTAGCGCACCAGGAAATCGGCGTTATGCTCAGCCAGCATGCGGCCGGTTTCGGTATGCATGGTTTCCGGCAAACGCAGCAGCTTCTTCTGGAAATGGTCCAGCGTCCACTTAACATCATTCAGCTCGCGATCTTTACCCAGCGGATCCTGACTGTCGAATAACGGGCGATTCAGTGCACCGGCCGTGTAAAAGACCCGCGCCAGCCCGATTGCGCCCAGTGACTCCAGCCGGTCTGCATCCTGCACGATTCTGGCTTCGAGCGTCTCTGGCGGGATACCGGCGCTGAAACTGTGGGTTTTAACGGCATGCATTACGGCTTCAATCTTTTCTGCCGGGAAATCGAGAAAATCCTGCTGCAGAATGCGCTGCGTTTCGGTCGCTGCATAAGTAGAAGCGAGATGTCGTTCGGGATGATTCTTGGGAAGATTCACTACATCATGAAAATAGCAGGCGGTGAGCACCACCAGCGGGTCCGCCTTCGTGCCGGTCATGATTCGCTGCGCGCTCATCCAGACGCGTCGCAGATGGGCGATATCGTGCGCGCCGTCGTCGTGGATCCAGTTCGCCTGAAACCAGCTTTCATAGCGGGATTGCCAGAGTGTAAGTGACATAATCTATCTCCCTGTAGTGATCGACAGCCGATTCTCTGTCGTGATCAGTGCGCAAACGGCAAGCCATCATAGCGACTGGCTAATGACACTTTTTTTACAGTGCTGTTGAAAAGAGCGGCGCTGCCAGCGATTTCGGGCAGAAAAATGAGATCTGGATCATCTGTATAGCACCTATGTTACATAAATACCGCAATTTCGGCGGTTTTCAGCCTTTCCTCAGTGAATTGCTGCTAAGAAAATTAGTTTAACAGCAGTAATGTTTGATTCATTCTGAACCCGTTAAACTGGCCGTGCTTAGCCTTTTTTTGTCACGCAATTAATTGTAAAAGTGTGGGCAACAGCAGGTGAAAAAGTCTGAAAAGGTTCCTATTTTTAGTGTTATAACGTACTGTATCCGGGCTGTTCGTCGCGTTCTGCCGATTGCGTGATAAGCTTTGGTGCGCTTTTTGCATTTTGCTGGTTTTTAACACCCAACGTGACAATTTTAAAGTGACTGTCAGGCGACAAATTATTAAGCAAAATGATTTAAAGCTTTTATGATAACTCTCAGATGTGAAGCAAATGGACGTTTACAGCAGTAACCGGGTTCTACTAATAAAAAGAGGTAATCCATGAAAGAACGGCCGATTCTTTTTTCCGAACAGCGTGTTCGTGCCCTGTTGGTTGGCCAGCAAACACAAACCCGGCGCATTATGAAAACTCAGGCTTTCGGGCCGGGACAGGATCATCACGAAGGCGTTCACGCTTTCGACGTGAGTGCTAACCATCTGCATGGCTACAAGATGATGTCGATGACCGACATCAGCTATCAGTGTCCCTACGGCAAACCGGGCGACATCCTCTGGGTACGTGAAACCTGGCGCGGCCCGATGGTGCCAGAAAGCGATCTGGCAGAATATGAACGTGACCCGACGCCGTTTCGCCTGCCGGAATATTGTCAGTATCGTGCCGACAGTAATGAGCTGGGTCAGCATGCGATGAGCACCCCGGAAGCCGAGGAGTTTGGCTGGCAGACCGCCATCCACATGCCGCGCTGGGCCAGTCGTATCAATCTGGAAATTACCGGCGTACGTGCGGAAAAGATTCAGGATATCAGTGAAGATGACATTATGGCGGAGGGCGTACAGACCGACTCGCACTTCCTTAATAACTTCTTCACCATGAACGTTAATTCTGAGTCGCCTAAAGAGGCGTATCGCAAAGCCTGGGAAAAACAGTATGGCGCGACCAGCTGGGAAGTGAATCCCTGGGTCTGGGTCATTGAATTTCAGCGCGTTGAACGCAGGTAATGCCTCAACCCTGCGCTTTGCGGGTTAAATCACAGACAACGGCCGCGCTAACGGGTTGAATAGACAGCCTTCAGCCCTGAAGTCAGACAGAAGATGCCAGCATTCGATGCTGGCATTTTTATGTCTGCCGCGTCAGGATAATGACATAGCCCGGTTCTGTGCAGGAGTTGCGATGTTTAAATGGCCCTGGAAAACGCATAACGATACCATCCTGGCGGCACTGCCGTGGCAACAGGCGCTGTCACAGCCTGTCTTCAGCCCGCTGGATGAGTCTGAACAGCAGACGCTGGTGGAGCTGGCGAAGCGCTTTCTGCAACAGAAAAAACTGGTGCCTCTCGGGGGCGTTCAGCTGGATGAACTGCGCAGCGTGCGGATCGCCCTGCTCTTCTCTCTGCCGGTGCTAAAGCTGGGTCTGGAGTGGCTGGACGGTTTTCATGAGGTGCTGATCTATCCCGAGCCGTTTGAGGTCGATGATCAGTGGCAGGATGAAGATGGGCTGGTTCACAGCGCGCCTGCCGTTCACGCCGGACAGAGCTGGACCCAGGGACCAGTCGTCCTCAACTGGCTCGATATTCAGGACTCGTTCGATCTCTCCGGCTTTAATCTGGTGATCCATGAGGTGGCACACAAACTGGATGCGCGCGGCAGCGGTTATACCAGCGGCGTTCCGGTCATGCCGCTGCGTGACGTAGCCCAGTGGGAAAAGGATTTGCGAGCCGCGATGGCAGAGATTGAAAGTGAAGTGGAACTGGCAGGCGAACAGGCTGCGACTATCGATCCCTACGCGGCCAGCGATCCGGCGGAATGCTTCGCCGTACTCTCTGAATATTTCTTTACGGCTCCGGTTCTGCTGGCCGAACGCTTTCCCGCCATGTATCAGCATCTGCGCCAGTTTTACCAGCAGGATCCCCTGAGCCGGATAGCTTCTGACACGACTCAGACTGCTTAAATCCCGATCGCATTGCGCTAAAGCTAGCCAGTTGAATGATAATGTATTTTTTGCTGTTGACACCTCAGTGCGACGCCGCTAATATTCGCCTCGTTCAAACGATTCCTCTGTAGTTCAGTCGGTAGAACGGCGGACTGTTAATCCGTATGTCACTGGTTCGAGTCCAGTCAGAGGAGCCAGAATTAGAAAAGCCCGCTCAGGGAAACCTGAGCGGGCTTTTTGCTTTTCAGTAATGCCAATTTTCTCCTCCTTTCTGATTATCCATCCGGACCCGCCTGCGGTTACCCGCACATTCCTGATGATTCCGGCGGCCATAACTGCAAAAAACCAGCCGGGCAATCCCTGCTCTGGCTGGCTTGTCCCCTCAGCTAACGATTACTCGGGAATAGTCAGTACCTGACCCGGCGCAATATTGTCCGGGTTGCTGAGGATGTTTTTATTCGCCTCAAAGATTTTCATATATTTTGAAGCATCATTATAAAACTGCTTAGCGATTGCGCTGAGCGTGTCCCCGGACTTCACCGTATAAGTGCGATCCCCTGCTGCTGAGGCATCGGTCTTATTCTCAACATTTTTATCAACGCTATGTAACAACTCATCGCCAATATTTTTAATATTATCCAGAATGCTCATAATTACTCCCCTATCGTTTCCGATACGTTTAGTTTAATTAAAAAAACAGGATTGCCAGACAAATACTGCGCGGCGTACGATACACCTGCTTTTATTTCGTGGATTAAACCACTGCTAAACGTGCAGTAATTTATATAAAAAGAAGGATGTTAATAATGGGTATATTGTCATGGGTTGTATTTGGTCTGCTCGCCGGTATTATCGCCAGATGTATTATGCCAGGTAAAGAACATATGGGCATTTTCATGACCATGATTCTGGGTATTATCGGCGCGCTGATTGGCGGTGTCGCCAGTACGGCCCTGGGCTTTGGCAAGGTCAGTGGTTTCAATATTTACAGCATTGCGATTGCAACCCTGGGTTCAATTATTGTGCTGTTTGTTATTCATAAAATCAGAGCATGTAAACAGTCTTAAGCGATTACGATTCAGGGGAAATAAAATGAGTTTACTGGAAACGGTGCTGGCGATGTGCGGCCTGAATACTCAGACCAGTCAGGAAGTGAAAGGTGTACTGGAGTGGGTGGAACAGCAAGGCGGTTTACACAGTATCGTAAGCCATCTTCAGAGCGGCGAGTACAGTGAGGTGGTTAACTCCTGGCTGGGCGATCAGCAGAACGTTGCCCTGAGCAGCGATCTGGTGCAGAAGATGATCAACTCTGAGGCCATTGAGCAACTGGCTGCGCGGATGGGTATCAACACCAGCGATGCACTGAATCTGCTGGTAAAATATCTGCCACAGCTGGTGGATAAAGCGTCATCTGCAGGTATGATTGATAAAAAAGCCGATCTCACCGGGTTGGTCAGTCAGTTAATGCACTGAGTATGATGCAAGGGGAAGATAAAAGCCTGCTGCGAAAATATAAGGCTTTTATCTTTCTGATTCAGGGGAATTGAGAAAAGTTGTTCAGCACAAAGACTAAATACTAAGAAGAGGTTATTTGAGATAGTAATCAAATTTATCTTCCCAGGAAAAAATTATATCCTGCTGCCTTACCCTTTCGAAAACCTCGATGATTTTATCAAATCGCTCTCCAAGCCTCTTTTTTGATAAATCTGAGTGACACCAGGTAATTCTTATTGGCCTTTCAATATCTGTACTCAGGCAATCCCAGAGAGCATCCAGATTCTTGCCGTAATAGGGGCCAAATTCCATTATCTCAGCCAGAATGCGATGAACATCAGATTCTGTATGTATATCACGACCATCTATAATCATATTTTTCCTCATTCTATTTACCTATAGGCAAAGGCAAGCTTTCAGGAAGTACGCGCAGAGTAGATACAGGCTAACGACGAACTTACTATCGGCGGCAATTGGGTCCTGCTACGCCGCCTTAATCAGGTAATGCTACTTCACTCTGGCGGAGTTAACCTCAAGAATCAGATTCGGATTCGCCAATTCACTGCTGAGGTCTGGAACGTCCTGCACCTGTTTCAACTTATCGCTGATAATATGATTTTTCGCTCACCGCTGACATCATGGTGCTGTTCGCGCAGCCGCTCACGCTCAGCCCCGCCAGCATACCATCCGCCATGCAACTAGCGAAGCCTCCTCCGATGCAGCCGCCAGTGCTCATGCCCGCGCAGCTGATCACCCGGCTCGCAGTAGAAGCATAACTAACTGAGATATTTAACAAAAAAACCACCTTAGAGGACGAGTTCTCACCATTTATATCTGTGATTTCCAAAATTCCTGCCATTAATATGCCAACATTACTCTTAATCTGGTACTAACAAGCCAAAATCACTACTTGCCTGGACGTTCCAGTCAGAAGGTACAGACGCTTCATGACTTCTATCCCAATCAGTGAGGCGATATATTTTCTTGTCGAAAGTAATATAAAACTTAGGTAGCCGCATTCTCCAGCTATCTATAGTAAGAAAGTTTATCCGTAACAGATATTTCAGAAGTGTAAAGGAAAAAGGGATAAGCGAAATGCAGACCTGAAAAAAGAATCCGTTTTCAGAGTCATCTCGCAGTTTATTAATCAGCTTTCAGCGAGTTTGAGTAGCAGAAGGTGTATATTTAAACAGGAAAAAAAGCACAGGAAGCGCATAACGAGAGATTATTAGCGCGGCTGAAGCGGGGTGCAACCCGCAGCAGCCGCTGACCACAAGCAACTAAGAAGGAGTTGATTATGGCTGATACGCATCATAAGCCAGAGACCTGCACGCCTACAACCACCGTCAGCGCATCGCAGGCACATTATTACAAAGTAGGATACCGGCCTAACAAAGGCCAGCCGAACCCGCTGCCACAGCTGACCATAAAAGGCCGCTGGCTGGAAGCGCTGGGATTTACGACCGGACAGAAGATCGAGGTGATCACCGGGCCGGGCCAGTTGATTATCCGGCTGGCGAGTGAAGGATAACTCACTGTTCCATAAAGTAAAATCCCGGCATTAAGGCCGGGATTTGTAACATTAAATCTAGCGATATTGCTCAGGGATATTTTTTAATTGCTCATCTAAAGACCAGACAGCTGGCTTTTCCTTTTCTCTAAACCAGACAGCTCCTTTTTTAAGCCACTTCTCGCGATATCGCTTTAACGCGTTAATATTCATATCTTCATAGCCGAACTCAACGCCACAACAGTCGCATATCTCATAACTAGGTGTCAGCCCATCCTCTCCCCAAGGTGGTTCCAACTGTTTAGCACCACATACTCTGCATACATTTAATCCATTACTATTGCGCATTGAAGTAATCTAAGTTTGTTTTAAATCCATGATCAGAAGTATCTGGCCTAAACATTGTTTTAAGCACCCTTGAGGTTCAGTGCGTCGCGTTTCTGTTGCTCCTGCGGGGTGAGGCTCTTTTTGTAGTTAAGTTCTATCTGGCGGCTCTTTTCCGTGCAGCTCAGATAGTTATTCTCAACCTCAGTTCTACCAGAAGAGTCTCACTGCTCACCTCAGCGCTGCCATCAACTGCACAGCCCGCTGCCACACCTGACAACGTTACAATGTTGGCAATCAGCATCTTGTCATCGGCTGATAGTTCCGATACATCTTTACCGTACAGAAGGTAACTGAGTGCATCGTTATAACTAAGCATCCCGGCAGGCACTTCATACCAAACTAAAAACGATAACTAAAGTAAATCAGACGAATATTTTTTCAAACTCGCAATAATTTCACTTATCTCTTTTTTTGGAATGGTAATATCTTCAAGGTTTGGTTGTTTTATGTCCTCCCATGATCTTCCGTTTTCTCCATCAACTAACTCAGTTATTTTCCCCCCAACAATCCTCACTAAACTTTCATTTGAAACAGCAAAAAAATACGCCCCTGATTCATTGATTATTGTAGGGGATACGCAAAAATCTAACACCTGCTCAGGATATTCATCATCTTGTGTCGATTCTGGGTATGTCAGTTTAAATAAGGCATTAAAAGCTTCAATTGTAGTGGCCTTGAAAATATCATCATTGCATGGAAAAGAAAGCAGAGCATTTTTTTCATCAATAAGATCATTAATATCAACAAATAATGTTGATGTTCTTATATCTTCTGGATACATATGTCCATTTATAAAAAAATAAAAAAAACCATTTTTATAGGATTCACTCCATTGAGGAATACACTCTATCCAGATAGCAAACCGATATGGATCACCGAAAATCATATTTATCTCCATTTCCCAGGCAACCCGAATTCTTTTTTAACAGCATTGGGTATATCGCTTTTTTTGATTGGGACTGATGCATCTCCCGTGCTCCCTGACCAATGCCACGAACCATCATTTGTATTCGTAAACTGATGTACATTGCCATTCTCGTCCAATGCATACCTTTTCTTCCCATTCTCTACTGAATTACTAAACAACTGAATAGAGTTTGTAGGTTCTGTTCCAGCGTTTCTATTATAACCGGCTTGCCCGGGCGTATGTTTACCATTCGATTGATAAACCAAGCCATTTTCAGCCCGGGTTGGGGTAGGAACAGGCATCGCGCTTCCTTTACTTTTCCCGATTCCAGCAGCAATACCCGCAGCACTGGTTCCTACTACTTGTGCCAGCGAGTTAATCGCAAGCTGCTTCGCCTCTTCCGAGTCACCAGACATCAACGCATTATGAATCGCTGCATTTCTGTCCGCCTCAAGCTGGATCGTCGTTACCTGAAGGAAGGAAAGCTCGTTCTGTGCTGCCGCACTCAGACCACCATCAGCTCGGGCTTTTTCCAGCAACTCACTGGTACGGTTAGCATAATCAGCCTGCAACCTGCCAACATCATTCGCTTTATCAACACAGTCCTTAGCACCGGAGCAGTTCACCACGCTGTCATGCTGCTCAGCATTTATTTTCTTATATTTTTCAATAACGGCATTGCAGGCATCACCCTGACACTGGGTCATTTCGTTGGCCCGATCCTGGTTTTGCTGGACGCTCAGCGCATTATTCTCAACCGCATTCTTCCCGGCGACCGCACCGCTCGTCGCCGCAGCACTGCTGTTGCCCGCCATGCCGCCCGCCAGTCCTGCCGCCAGCGTGCCCAGCAGGCTCAGCTGCTCTCGGTCTTCCTGCCCCAGTGCCGCTATCTTCTCAGGTGTGTCCGCGCCCCAGTATTTCTCTGCGATGTAGCGGGTGGCAAGCTCGCCGCTGAACGCTCCCGCCGCACCTGCCGCCGCACTTCCCCCGGACATCTGTGATGATACCGCACCCCACACCGCATGCGCCATGGCATTGGTTGCCACGTCAACGTTGCCGGAAGCGTCGGTCGTTTCCTTCTTAATCAGCTGCGCTGCCCACGGATTAAGGCCGCCTGCGACCGCCTGACCTGCATTACCGGTTACCAGCCCCGTCAGGATACTGCCGACCGTCTGTGCAACCTTCTGCGAGGTGCTGCCGATACCCCACTGCTTCATCTCCGCCTGATACTCTGGCGAATCACGCATTTTCTCCAGCCATTCTCCCCGTCTTTTTTCCGATGCATCGGCGGGCAGCGTCTCGGCGTTCTTCGCACTCTGCGCTTTCTCAAGGCCTTTGATATCGCCCATGGTCGTGACGATATTTGTCATCTGGCCGCTGATTTCACCGGCTAACTGAGCGGTCTGAAGTCGCTTCTGCTCTTTCTCTTTGTCAAAGATCGCGCTGATGCTGTCGTTGGCATGTTCGGTATCACGGCTGAGCGCCGATACGTCCTGGGTCTGCCTGTTCTGATCGCGGACAATGATTGTGCCATTTGCCACGGCGGCCTGGGTGGTGCCTTCGGCGTGCCCTTTATTATTCAGACCCGATAACAGTGTGCTGGCACTGTTGGAGGCGGCATTGGCAAGCATCTGTTTACCCATGCCAGCGCCATTCGACAGCGCAATGCTGCCGCCGCTGTGACTGACTTTATAATCAGCAGAGTTACCGATGTCGCTGAAGCCCAGCGTGCCGGTATCCAGACGGTTGTCTGCGGCATCACCCTGGCTGGCGATCACTGCACCGTTAAGCTGCGTGTGATTGCCGACGGTGATATCGAAGCCGCCTTTACCGGCATAGATACCGCTTTGCTCCTGCACACTGTCGTAGTTGCTGTGCATTTTATCCTGATTGATGCTGGCATACCCGGAAGCCGTCATCGAACCAAAGGTAAAGCTGCCGCCCGCGCCGTAGCTGGTCTGTTTTGAATCGTAACGATCGCTGTCCTGCTGGCTGGTCAGGGTTAAGTCGCGGCCTGCGTTTGCGATGACCTGGTCAGCGCTGACCTGGGCGCCCTCCAGTGTGATGTCCCGCCCGCTGATAAGGCTGAGTCTGCCGCCACTGTCCAGCGTGGTCTCAGTCCATCGCGTGCCGTTGCCGCTCTCTTTGCCTTTAGCACCATTGATGCTGGCAAAAATACTGATGCCTGCACTGCCCTGGCCGACACCAATACTGACGCCCACACCGCCGCCGCTGCTGCTGTTCTTACCGCTGCTCTCCTGAGTATTCGCTGCGCCGGTCAGTAAAATATCATTAGCCGCATTCAGACTGCTGTCGCCTGCTGCTTTCAGCTGACTTCCGGCAATCTGAATATCACCACTGTGCGCACTGTTATTTTTTTCTGTGGCAGTGATCGCGAGATTATTGCCGGCATTGATCGTAGATCCCGAGACGCTGTCCGTGCTTTGATGCTGCTGCGATTTGGATTTCTGCGTATTCAGTGAAAGACTGACGCCAATTCCATTGCTGGGATCGGCACTCACTTCCGCCAGCTGGCTGGCCTGGGCCGCCTGAACGCCAGAGAGCGCAGCCTTTGTTGCCTGCAGAGCTGCCAGACGACCATCACTTTCTTTTTTCGAGGATTGTGCGGCGGCAACGGCATTGTTGATGGCATCACCGACGGCACCGGATAATGCGAGTGTCAGCCCGCTCTTCTTCTGCTCAAACAGTTCATCATGAGTCCGTTTATCATGGCCCGAATCGATGATTACGCTGTCGCCGGTAATAGCGAGATCGCGCCCCGCCACCAGATCTGAGCCGCTGACGTGAGCCTGTCCACCCGCAACAATGCTGACGTTACCGCCCGTGCTGCCAACAATGCTGGCGCTCTGGCTTTGAGTGGTGCCCTTGTCACGTAAGTCATGGACCGATTTACTGCTGCCCACCGTGATGCCGATGCCGCCGGTTCCCATCAGGCCGCTTTTTTTAGTTTCTGAAAAACGCCAGGTTGAATCCGTATTGGTCGCAGCAACGATATCCACGTTGTTACCGGCTTTGAGCGCTACGGTGCCATCTCCTGCGACCTGTGAACCCTGGACCAGTAAATTGTTGCCCGCATTAAGTGTGACATTGTCGCCGCTCAGCAGGGTGCCATTTTCACGGGTATCACTGTCTTCGCTGATGGTATGAGTGGTCTTTTTACTTAAGAATCCTTTTTTGGTTTTGGTCTCTTCTTTGTAGGCATAATCGCTATCAGTTGCAGTCGTCAGGTTGATGTCACGTTCGGCACCCACTGCGATATCACCACTGGCAGTAACCTGAGCCGCTTCACTGTTAACATCCCTACCCGCTTTCACCGTCGTACTGCCGCCGCTGGCAATTTCAGTGCCCTGCTGGCGTACCGACTCATTAATCTCAACCTTTTTGCCGGATTTGTAGCTATTACCAGAACCCGTTTCAGCTGCCAGCAGATTGACGTCACGCCCTGCCTGTAAGGTGACGTCTTTGTCTGCGGCAAGGCCTGCCGCCTGGCTATTAAGATCGCGTCCGGCCTGAAGGGCTAAATTGCCGCCGCTGGTCAGCGTCGTGCGATCCAGACCGGTTGAATGAGTTTCTCGTTTACCCTGCACATCATTCTGGCTGGTCGTCGCGCTGTTGAGATTAAGATCGTTACCGGCTGCCAGCGCCGCGTTTTTACCGGCGTTGATGCCGCTGGCGGTAACCGTCAGATCGTGGCCCGCCTGCATCGTCATGTTGCCGCCTGCAGCGATCTGGCTGCCGACCGTATTAACGGTCTTAGTGCTGGTCGCATCAACTTTTTGCCAGCGATTTCCGGAACCGGACTGCTCGCTGCCAGTGACATTCTGATTGCCGGTAATGGCAATATCATTCCATGCGTTCAGCAGCAGATCGCTACCTGCTTTAAGGTTCGCGCCGGTGACAGCAATATCGTTGCCCGCCTTAAGGCTCAGCGAATCCAGTGACGTGATGCTCGCCGTTGGTCCGCTCAGGGTTTCGGTAAAGGATTTTTGTACGCCTTTGCCGTTGCCTGCATCCAGATGCCAGAGCTGTGACGTGGTCAGGTTGTTGATATCACCATTAAGACTCTCCAGCGCCACCTTTTTACCGCTGATAGTCGCGCTGACGTTGTTGATATCGTTCAACGCGCTAAGTTGCAGATCGCCGCCCGCATGGAGCAGACCAGCGTTGAGGTTACTGAGCGTATTCTGGCTGTCGATGGTCAGATCGTTTTTGGCCATCACGCTACTGCCGGAGTTGGTGACGTTCCCGCCTTTCAGCGTCACGTTGTTCCCCGCAATCACGCTGCCATCGCGCATTTCCACATCTTTAGTCGACAGATAGAGCTTCGGCACCATCACGGTTTCACCGTTGATCGTGGTGGCTTCCCACCAGATCATGCTCTTGTCTAACGAGGCGAGTTGATCAGCAGAGAGTGAAACACCAAACTCAAGTCCCAGCGACTGCTGCGCCGCCGCCGCGTTGTCCATCAGATAGCGCATCTGGGCGAGATCGGATCCCAGGCCATTGATGTAGCGGTTGCCGGTCTGATTCAGTACCGCATTGCTGACGTAGCGGGTATCAAATGCCGCATCGCCGAGAAAACGATAATCATAATCTGGCTTCAGGTTCAGACGATCAAGCATGTATGAGGAGCCGAGGAAAGCTTTCTCATCGGTATACTGAGGACGTGTTTCCTGTAATGGCGTGGTAGCAGGCTGTTTGCTGAGTTTTGCGTTCAGCTCGCCGAACAGGCTCTGATCCAACTGGCCAAGGCCGTTAAGTTTGGGGTTAACGGTAATCAGATAGCGGCTATTGTTGTTCGACGCGACAAAGTAGCCGTTCTCACCTGAAGGTAATGGATAGGCGCTGATATCGACCTCAGCGGCCTTATAGTTATGCAGCGATGCAGGACCCTGAGGAGCATTCGTCAGATTAATGGCTTTACCCAGTGCTGCAGTGTTTTTACCTGCAGCAGCATATTGCGTCAGCGTTGCGCTGCCCGATGATGTGCTCTCCAGCGCACCTGCACCATTGACCTGCTGCAGCGCATTCTGGAGCTGATCGCGCCATTGCGGCGTATTGATTGCGGCTTTATCGGCAGTTGCCAGCGGCTGTTGAGATTGCGCGACAGCGGTGCCTATGGCAGTCAACCCGCGCAGGGCTGGAGCAGAAAGTGTATTACCACTCCAGCCGGCATTCGCGGTGGTATTGGTATTGCTGATATCGCCGCTGAAGTTAGCAGAAACGTTGCCGCCGGCCTGAATAACGGCGCGGTAGAGTTGGCCAAGTGTAAAGGTAGTTTCATGGCCGGTCAGCGTGTAAGTAAATTCACTCCCTTTTGTGCCATTCCTGGTTCTTTCAGCACCAATTTTTCCGGTTGCTATCGCTCCTTTATATTCGTAAACAACATTGTCATTTTGAGTTCCTGACTGCCAGCTCTGATTATTAAGCTGGCCGCCAGAAAGCGAGACATTACCATTAGCGAGTAAGTTGCTGGCCTGGTTATCCAGTGTCCCTGCGTTGATATTGAGGTTGCTACCTGACGCAATTCGCGCTGCACCGCCATTACTGACAACATCTACCGTAGTACTTGAAAGTGCAAACTTTTGGGTAGCTGCCTCTTTAGTAGGGGCATAATAATCTTTGGAAACAGTCGATCCGCCTGAACAACCACAACCAGAGTGGTTGCCACCGCCACCTGTACTTGGCGTGGTGGTCGTGACGTTGTAGTAACCATAGTCCCCCACGGCTAACTGCCAGATGGTGATCTTCATCGTTGCATCACCAACACCTGCACGGGTTGGTGAGGACGTGCTTGTCTGAGTTACATGCAACCCATCCCGCGTATTCAGTAAATGCCCCGTATTAATCGTGATATCGCCGTTCTGCGTTTCGATGGTGCCGGAGTTATTGATCACCTCGCCGTTGGCATTCCCTGCGGCATCGCCCTGAAGCCATATACTGCCGCCTGCCAGCATATCGGCACGCTGGTTACGAATACTGTTAGCAAACAGCGAGAGATTGCTGCCCGCATAGAGCAGCGCGGTGTTAACGATACTGCCCGGTGCACTGAGCATCAGATTGCCCAACGTACCCGTAAAACCATCAACAGTGATGTCACTGCGGCTATTCAGGCTGATGTTACCGCCACCCTGCAGGCTGCCATTTCCGTTCATGGCGATGCGGTTGCCGCTTAAGGCACTATCACCCGAACCGGTAGTGAGCTGACCATTATTGGTGAGATCGCCGCCTGCACTCAGCGTCAGCGCCCCGCCCTGCATCGTGCCCTGGTTATCTATCGCGCCATTACTGCTGACGGTGAGTCGCCCGCCCGCCGCCAGTACATCGCGGCCGGTAAAGCCATTTGCGATGTCCAGCGTGGCGTTGCCCAGTGCCACCACCTGACCGTTCTGGTCAAAGCCGTTGCTGTGAACCAGCAGGTCGCCGCCGCTAAACAGACGACCACTACCTTGCTGACCGACCTGAGCGGCCATCACACTTAGCCGGTTGTTACCCAGCAGCGTACCGTTGTTATTTACCTGCTGATAATTAATCTCAAGGTTGCCGCCCTGGGCTGTGCCCTGATTGCTGAAGCCATTGCCGGTCAGCGTGCCCTGACCGTCGGCCAGCAGTGTGCCGTTGTTGCTGGCATTGGTCGCATTGAGAATCAGCTGCGACGCCTGTAACCAGCCGTTGTTATTCAACTGCGATGTATTGAGTGTCTGCGCGCCGCCTGAGAGCCACCGGCCATCATTTTGCGTTAAACCGGTTATCGTCGCGACACCGTTGCCACTGCCCTGAATCAGGCCATAGTTGAACAGTTCCGGCGTGGTCAGCGTCAGGGCGTTTTGGGTGATCACGGCACCGTTACCGCCGTTAGTGATGCGCCCACCGGCATTGATCAGCAGGCTGTTGTCGCCCTGTAAGCGCCCATTGTTATCCACCGCACCACTGGTGATCTGCAGGTCGCCGCCCTGCACGCGTCCGGCATTACTGAGCGACGATGACTGAAGCGTCAGCCTGCCTGCGCTGAGCAGCGTTTTATCCTGCTGCTGAGTCAGAGCACCGTTAAGGCCCACCGTCAGCGCCTCGACACCGGTCACGGCGCCATTATTGTTTAACGTGTCACCGCGCAGCGTCAGGTTTCTGGCAATCCATTCGCCCTGATTGGTCAGCGTCAGTGCCTGTAGCGCCGCCGTACCATTGGCCGAAATCTTGCTTCCCGCGCCCGCATCAAGGCGGTCCGCCAGAATCAGTTGCAGCGCATCAGCACTCTGGATCGCGCCATTATTGGTCAGTTGCCGTGCATTCAGCAGGATCTGCTGACCCTGCCAGCTGCCGTTATTCACAACTTCATCGCCGTTGATGTTCAGCGTGCCCTGCGTCAGCAGCGATCCGCCCTGATTATTGATCAGCTGACGTGCTGGTGCGGCCAGCGCCCTGAGCAGCATTCGCCCGCTCACCTGTGGCATTGCCGCAAACGTTAATGCCTGCAACCCAATCAGGCTGCCCTGATTCATCACGCTGGCGGGTGTGATAGTCAGGGTTTTACCCTGCACCGAACCGCTGTTATTCAGCGCGGCACCGTTCAGCGTCATCGCCCCTTCACTGAGCAGTGAGCCACTATTGTTCAGCGTGCCAGCCGCAACCTGGGCTTTGTCCTGGCTCAGCAGAGAGCCGGTGTTATGCAGCTCATTGCTGATGCTGACGTTCAGATCTTTGCTGCCCAGCAGCGATCCCTGATGCAGCCAGTTATCCGCAATAACCGTTGCCTGCTCGCCCTGCAGCAGCCCCTGAGTGTTGATCTGGCCTGCATTGAGCGTCAGTGTTCCGCCGCTCAGCGTTTTGCCACCAGCAGATTGCGTGATGTTATCGGCCTGAGCAGTCAGCGCCGTATTGCCCTGTAACAGACCGTCGTTGTTCAGGCTGGTGGTCTGAAGCCCCAGCCGGTTCGCCATCACTTTGCCGCTGTTGCTCAGCGTGCTGGCATTCAGGTCGCTTTCTCCCAGACTGACCAGCGAGCCACTGTTGATCAGATCGCTGGTGATGTCAGCGCGCAAGCCGCTGATGCCATTGATGCTGTCGCGATTGGTAAGCGAATCCAGCGTGACGTCGAGTTGCTGACCCTGCCAGCTGCCATCATTGGTCGCGCTGCCACCGCTGACGATCAGCCGATCGCCGCTCAGCAGTTGCCCATTGTTGTGATTGAGGGTCTGAGCAAATCCGAGATCCAGCAGCGCGTTGCCCTGCAGCAGCCCGCCGTTTTCCAGCGTATTGCCGCTGGCGCTGACCTGCTGTGCCGCAATCTGACCGCTGTTACTGAGTGTATGTGCGTGCAGATCGGCCTGCTGACCGGTTACGATCTGACCCGTCCCGCTGTTCGTCAGCGTATCGCCAATCTGAAGAGTGAGGTTGTCACTCGACAAACGTCCGCTGTTGTTGAGACGGTTGCCGTTGACCGCAAGCTTACCGTTAACCTGCAGCAGCCCGTCGTTATCCAGCTGATCTAAGGTCAGCGTCAGCGGTCCTCCGGCGATCAACTGCCCGCCATTGAGGTTATGCAGCTGCTGATTATCCAGCGTTAAGGTGCTGTTGCCCTGAAGCAGACCGGCATTGCTGAGCACTGGCGCATGCAGGCTGAAGTTATCCGCCGCCAGTGTGCCCTGATTATCAATCTCCGCTGCCTGCAGATTCATCTGCTGCTGGCTGAGCAGACTGCCGCTGTTGGTCAGCGCACCGTTAATCACAGCGGTGAATGCTTTTTCGCTAAGAACGGTACCGTCGTTCTGCAACGTCCCCGCGTTAAATGTCATCTCCCCGGCCTGCATTGCACCATGGTTATTTAAAGCAACAAAGTCACCGTCCAGCGTGCCGTCACTGAGCAACTGGCCGCCCTGCTGATTGTCCAGCTGGTTGCCCTGCAGCGTAATCTGCTGATTTCCCTGGATCAGGCCGCTGTTGATCATATCGCCGCGCAGCGTCAGCGCCTGTGCAATCAGCCAGCCGCTGTTATCGGTGTGGTCAGATTTCAGTGCGATGCCTTGCTGCCCCAGAATTTTGCCACTATTGACCAAGGTATCGCTCTGCAGATCGGCGTCAGTCTCACTCAGGGCATTGCCGCTGTTCTGCCAGCGGTCAGCCTTCACTGTCAGCTGTTTACCCTGCATCAGTCCGCTGTTATCCAGCGTCTGCTGTTGCACATTCAGCTGGCCTGCGCTCAGCAGCGTGCCGTTGTTGGTTAACGCGCTGCCCTGCAACGACAATGCCTTGTCGCCCTGGACCGTCCCGCTATTAGTGATCTGACTAACATCACTGTTCAGCGTGCCGGCAGCCATCGTTCCCTGATTGATCAGCGCATCGCCCTGCAACCGGAGCTGCTCATCTGCCAGCAATTTACCGCCCTGCTGATTATGTAAGTTTTTGAGTGTGGTGCTCAGGCTGGCAGCGTTGATCTCTCCGCTGTTGTTCAGCTGGTCGCCTGTGACAGTCAGTGTTTTGCCGCTGGTGATCAATCCGCTGTTATTGAGCTGTGGCAGCGCAAGGGCAAAGTCGTTGTCAGAGCTGATCGTACCCGCAGCCAGGTTATCCATCTGACCGGTATGGAAGGAGAGCAGCTGAGTGCCCTGCAGCAGGCCGCTATTAGTGATTTGCCCGGCGTTGAGAGTCAGATTAGGTGCAGTTAATGAACCTGTATTGCGCAGCTGCGCGCTGTTCAGGATGAGAGCGTTCTGACTGCTGATGGCGCCCTGATTTTCCAGCCAGCCACGGGCGGTCAGCTGCGCGTCACCCCGGGCCGTGAGCGAGCCGTTTTGCTGCAGCGTATCGGCGTTCATCACAGCATCGCCATGACTCACCATCTCGCCGCTGTTAATCAGTGTCGGGGCATCAATTTGCAGACGCTGACTGACCATATTGCCGCTGTTGCTGAAGGTGTCAGCGATATTAAACGCTGCATTCCCCTGCGCGGAGAGCGTGCCGTCCTGATTCAGACGATTAGCGGTGAGCAGGGCATCGCCGCTGCTGATCATTTTTCCGCTGTTGTCGAGCGTGCCGCTGGTTATATCCAGGCTGTTTCCGCTCAGTTCACCGCTATTACTTAACCGATCGGCAACTTTCAGCTGCAGTTTGCCCTGGGATGAGAGCGTTCCATCCTGCTGCAGGATGCCAGAGGTAATATCTGTCTGCTGACTGCCCAGCAGATTCCCGCTGTTAAGCAGCGATCCACTGTAAATATTCAGACTGCCCCCGCTCACTTCACCGCTGTTGTTCAGCGTGCCGGTAACGTTAAGCTGGTTAGTTTTGCTGGCTGAAAGGGTGCCGCGCTGCTGCATGCTGTCTGCAGTGATCAGCGCATCGCCGCGGCTTAACAGCTTGCCCCCGTTATTGATTGCCCCACTTTGAATGTTCAGGCTGCTGCCACTGATCTCACCGTCATTGCTGAGCTGTCCGGCAACGACACTGTTATTACCCTGAGCCAGTAACATACCCTGCTGCTGCAGCGAGCTGGTGCGAACCTGCAGGTCACCCTGACTGATCAGGCTGCCACTGTTGACGATCTGCGCGGCCTGAAGATCAAGTTTCTTTCCCGCTGTCATCTGACCGCTATTCTGTAGCTGCGCGGTGGCAGAGAGCTGCATCGCGTCTGCCGCACTGCCGCTGCTGCTGTTATCAATATCCAGGGAATTGCTGCTAAGACGGGCAGTCTGGCCTGCCGTCAGGCTGCTGCCTTTAAGCGTTATCTGCCCCTGACTGTTCAGGTCGAGCGCCGCGTCGCTACCCAGTTTTGCGCCCGTTAAAGCAATATCCTGCTGCGCAGTCAGCGCGACATTGCCACCCGCTTTATGTTCTCCCTGCAGGGCGATACTGCTGCCTTTTGCCGTCAGCGTGCCGCTGGTCAGGCTATTGTTGATGCTTAAGCGACCCTGCGCATCCAGCACCATATCGCCCTGCCGGGCATTCAGATTGCCGAGATTGACGCCGACGCCGTTTTCGCTGGAGACCAGATGGATACGGTTGGCATACATGCCGCCCAGCGCACCGGTATCGACGGCGACGGAGGGCGCAGCACCCTCGCCCGCAATGGGTGTCACGCTGCCATCTGCGCCAACCCGGTTTGCGCCCAGCGTGACATTGAGATCTCTGGCATGAATGCCCGCGTTGATTTCTGTTGCGCGCGCGATAATCGAGACCGCATCAGCCTGGCTGCCATCCAGCCCTTTACCTTCAATGCTGATGGCACCTTTGGTCACTTCCAGCGATTGCAGATTGCCCTGTGCATCCAGCTGCGGCTTACCGGTGGTGAGCGTCACGTTTGGCGTATTAATAAAGCCGCAGCCGTTGCAGGTGATGCCGTAGGGGTTGGCGACCATAACGTTGGCCGCTTTACCCGCCACTTCGGTGTAGCCCTGAAGCTGCGAACGATTGGCCCCGACCACTTCGTTGATGATTGCCCGGGCTTCCTGCCCCGCTTTCAGATTCGGGTTGTTCTGGATGAGTCCACCGAGTTGCGTCTGCGTTAACCGGTCGGTCGCGTTATTCAGGATCAGCCCTTCCTGGCCGACGTTGTAATTCTGATACTGGTTGTGCGACAGACCTGACGCATTTGGCGTCGCGATGTTGATAACCGGCACGCCATTACCGGCAGCATCGACCTGGGTACCCGGTGTAGCAGGCGTAATCGCGGCTGAAAAGGCAGGCAGCAGGGGCTGAAAAGCGATCAGTGAGCAGATGAGATAGCTCAGCAGACGACGCGGCAGTGAAAGCGTTAATTGATCATCCATAATCGGGGCCTTTATTTAAAAAACGAGTCCAATACGCGCGTACACACTGAGGCGATCAGGCGCAAGGTAATCCGGATAGCTGACAGGAATGCCCAGCGACAGCTGAGTGGAGACGTGCGCGTTTCGGGAACCCAGTCCGAGCGAACTGCCCCACAAGGTGCCAGCGGCGTAGCGATCCTGTTTGTCGCTCTGAAGCCATCCACCATCCAGCGCCAGCGTGGTACTGACCTCGCCAATGGCCGGCAGGGTAAACAGCGTGTAGTTGAGTTCGTTGCGCAGGTAGCCGCCAACATCGCCGGAAAGATATTGCTCTTTGTAGCCGCGAACCGAGTTCTCACCACCAATCGTCAAACGTTCGCTGCCATAAAGCCGATCGGGTGACCACTGGGCATACAGACTGCTCAGCCACCACATTTTCTGCGTCACCGGACGCTGATAGCTGCTGCTGACACTCCATTTGCGGAATTGAGCTTTGGGGAGATCGTCATTTTTACCGCTGTCGCTTTCGGCATCAAACCAGGGCATCCCGCGACTCAGCATCGGGTTAAGCGTGGCCACCCCGCCCGCGACTTTTTGTGTATGGTTAAAGCCGATCTGCAGACTGGTCAGTTTGCGGCTGCTGCTTTGCAACAGCGTCTGGTTCAGCCAGTTATGGCTGACATAATGGTTTAGCCCGAGCTGAACGCCGGTTTTGATTTGCCCGTTGCGGAACAGCACCCATGAGCCGCTCAGGCGGTTAGAGATGTTATCGCCGAAGCTATACCAGTCGAAATTATTGGCGTTAAAGCGGCTGTGATAATTGCTCCAGCTATAGCTGTAATCCAGCAGCCCATAGCCATAAGGCACGCTGACGCCCGCCTGGAAATTTTGCGCGTCACGCCAGTCGCTGAACGCACTGCTGCGACCACCGCTGACAAACCAGCGATCGGCAATACCCAGCAGGTCATTACCCACCAGCGAGGCGGAAAGCTGACCCGTGCCTGTCGTTCGCTGGCCGCTGTTGTCCATATTCAGCCCCAGCGTCAGCGGGAATTCAGGTGTGCTGGTCAGATTGACAATGGAATAACCGGGCTTAGCTGACGGGATGATTTCAATCTGAACCGGCGTGGTACGCAGCCGGTTTATCTGCTCCATACCCTGTTCAATGTCGCGTAAATTTAAAATGCGACCGGCACCGGTCGGGAATGCCATTTTCAACTGACGTGAACGGGCACCCTGCAACCGAATTTCTTCCAGCCTGCCTTCCAGCACCGTAATCGTTAAAATCCCATGAGAGAGATTCTGTTCTGTCAGGAAGGCCCGGCTGGTGATATAGCCGCGCTGGACGTACCATTCTGATATCACGCGTACCAGCTGATTAATGCGCGCCAGACTCAGACACTGATTGATATAAGGCGCGACGAGTTTCGCCTGCTTATCTGGCGTAATTAACGTCGCCTGTTGCAGGGTAATCTGGCCGATATCGAAGCAGGGACCATGAGCAGGAACCGGCACTGATTGTTGCAACTCAACCTGATGCGCCTGCGTTAACGCGTCGCGCTGCTGCTGATCCTGTTGCAGACGCTGCTGCTGCTGATTCTGAATAAGGTCAAGATCACCGGGCGTAACCGGCGCAGCCATGAGATTGCTGATAAACAAACTGGCTCCGAAAACCAGCCACTTCCCTGTATGAGGCATTTTCATCGAAGTATTAACGGCACTTATTGTAAGTTTTGTGTAAGGACAGGCGTGCAGACTACCACCTTAACAATCAGAAGTTCCTTATTGACTTGAAAAAAAGATGTAATTTCAGAAAAAGTGAAATTCTCGGTAAATAATTAATCCTTAGATCAAATTCACAGCTGTCTTGCAACTTTCGCAGGATGCCGCTCTTTTTGATTGTTAAGGGAATGAAAGTATTGTTCTGCATGCATAAATATTTATACGCGCGGGATTGTTGTTTCTTATAGCAGTACGTAGGTATTAACAGGTTTAAAAGCAGTGATGGCGATATCTTCGTGATCAGACATGAGGGTTCAAATGACACTCTGCCCCAAACGCAAAAAGGCCCGCAAAGTAGCGGGCCTTTAACCGGATAAAACACAACAACCATTATTTTTCATGGTAGCGATGCACTGCCGGATAATATTCCAGTCCATACAGCTGGCTCAGTGGCAGCAGCAGTTCGACATTAATATCATGTACACGCTCACTCGCCACAGGGCCGCTCAGCAGCTGTTCAAACCAGGCTATCAGTTTCTGTTTCATCTCGGGATCTCCGCATCAGTTGATGCCCTGAGTAAACCCGCTTATGCGCCCGATCAGAACCAAAAATTTCTGCGCTGCTTATGCCGAAAATGGCATAATGCGCCTAGCCTGGCCCATCATCAGTCGCCGCCAGACACTGGCTGCTCAAAACATTTACTGCGTTATCAGCGTCACCCAGTTCGCACCTTTACCAGCTGGCGCTTCAGCGACGCGTTTCAGTTCGCCGCTGGCGGGATCGATGGCGTAGCTGCCAATCACCGCACTCTTCTCTCCGCTGACGATCAGCCATTTGCCCTGTGCATCCATCGCGATACTGCGCGGCTGTTTCTCAACCGGCCAGCTGCCGACGAGTGTTAACTCACCCGACTGTTTATCCACCCGGTAACCGCTGACGGTGCTGGAGGTGCGCTCGGTCACATAGATAAATTGCCCATCCGGCGTGATTTTAATGTCTGCCGCCCAGATGCGCGGCGTCGGATCGCTGTAGCCCGCCGGACGCTGCTCGCCATGCTGCAGGTTATATTTCTTCGCCACCGCGTTGGGCCAGGTTTTCAATGGCGTCAGCGTGCCATCGGCCGCACGCCGGAACTGCGTAATGGTGCCGCTCATCTCTGCAAGGTTATAGAGAAAGCGATTATCCGGCGAAATCACCGAATGCCGCGCGCCGCTGTTCTTCTCGCCCTGCACAAATCCCGTACCCAGCGGCGTGATGGCCCCGTCACTGGCGAAGGCATATTGCAGCACCCGATCCGCGCCAAGGTTGCCAACGTAGAGCGAATGATTACTGACGTCGGTGATCACCGAATGGGCATGCGGCCCGGTTTTCACTTCGCCCGTAACCTGGGTCGTCACAATGCCTTTGTCATCAATCCGGTTACTGGTGACGATATCGCTGTCATAGGAGGCGGCCAGCAGGTAGCGCCCGCGCTTATCGGTGGTGATCCAGGGAAAGCTGGCCGTAACCGGCGTCACCGCCAGTTTCTGCAGATCACCGTGTGGACGGGTGACGCGCCAGCTGATGATTGCGTAAGGCGGCGAGCGCAGCGCACCATAGAGATGTTTACCATCCGGGCTGGCCGCGAGCGGCATAATCTTTTTCCCGGCGGGCGTATCGCCCCGCCATTGCAGGCTGCCATTCGCCTCGCTGAGCTGATAGCGGGATACCGTGCCGGATTCGGCATTCGACACATAAACAAAGGTTGTCGCCCACAGCGGGGTGCTACACAGCAGCGGCAGAAGTGCCAGCGCCGTTTTCAGACGGATCATAGGGTCACCTTGATAAGTAGTGTCTGCGTCAATGCGCAGCAGGAATTACGCTAACCCTGTCTGATGAGACTGGCTTTGTGCAACTGACTGAAATTATACCTGAAAGCCTGGAGATGTGACGGAGATGTTATTTTTAAAGGTGAGGTCTGAGAGGTGACGCCTTCCCCCGGCGAAAGGAGAAGGCATATGCATGCTGCTACCCGGTTTTCGCGATCATTTTATAGTAGCGGTTAAGCCACTTGCCGCTGTTAAGTCGCCACCAGAAGAAGATGCCACGCACCGTCCAGTCAAGGAACATGCCCAGCCAGACGCCGGTGACGCCCATGCCAAGCTGGATGCCAAGCAGATAACCGACCACCACGCGCGCGCACCACATGCTGAACATCGACACATACATGGTGTAGCGCGCATCGCGTGCGCCTTTAAGGCCCGCCGGCAGCACCCATGATGCGGCCCATAGCGGCATAAACAGCGCATTCAGCCAGAGCAGATGTTTCGTTACGTTGATGACTTCCGGGTCGCTGGTATAGAACCGCGCCAGCAACCCGGCCAGCGGCACCGTCAGCAGCGCTATCGCGCTCAGGCACGCCGTTGCCAGCCAGAAAACATGCCGCACCTGACGCTCCGCCTGGAAGACCTGATTTTTGCCCAGACGGGTGCCGGTAATGATGGTTGAGGCTGAACCCAGCGCATTGCCCGGCAGGTTGATCAGCGAGGCGACCGAGAACGCGATGAAGTTACCCGCAATCTCACTGGTGCCCATGCCTGCCACAAACACCTGCGTCAGCAATTTACCGCCGTTGAACAGCACCGACTCGATACTGGCAGGCACGCCTATACCTAAAACTTCCATCAGAATGCTGCTGTTCCAGCGCCGGAAATAGCTCGACAGCGTGATTTTCAGCGAGGCATTAAAGCCGATCATCAGCACGTAAATCACCGCGATCGCCCCGATATAACGGGTGATGGTCAGCCCGAGTCCGGCACCGATAAACCCTAAACCATCCCACGAGAAGCAGCCATAGATCAGCACGCTACTGATGATGATGTTGAGGATGTTCATGCCGCCGTTAATCAGCATCGGGATTTTGGTATTACCCGCACCACGCAGCGCACCACTACCGATCAGCGTGATGGCCGCCGCCGGGTAGCTCCAGGCAGAAGTCTGCAGATAGCTCAGCGCCAGCGCTTTAACTTTGGGGTCGGCGGCACCGGCAATGGCATCGACGATGAGATGCCCCCAGAACTCAATGGCGATCACCAGCACAAAGGCGAGTATTGTCATCATCGCCAGTGACTGACGCGTGGCGGCGCGGGCGCGCTTGCCGTTGCGTTTTGCCAGACTGAATGCCACCACCACCGTGGTACCGAGATCGATAGCCGCAAAGAACGAGATGATCACCATGTTGAAGCTGTCGGCCAGGCCAACGCCCGCCATCGCCTCTTTGCCCAGCCAGCTGACCAGGAAGGTGCTCAGTACGCCCATCAACAGCACACAGGCGTTCTCGAAGAAGATAGGCACTGCTAATGGCGATATTTCACGCCAGTAGAGCGTGCGATAAGAACGGCGTTTCGGGTACCACGCCGTGCGCTTAATCGCCTGCATCACTGCTACGCCGGGATTTTGCAAAGGATTACCAAATCAGAAGAGACTGACGAGATCTAATGATGATAGTGGGCAGAGAAATATGCAAAGTCTTTCCGGGACAAATTAATCATGGTTACAAACTTTTTAGTTCAGATTCGGCAGATTCTGCCCCACCAGACTGACCGCTGTAGCAAACCTGATTATTTCCGGGACGTTACGATCGCCTGTCATTACGGTGCCACTGGCTGCGCTGCCGCTCTTTTATCGTTTGCAGCGCAACAGGCATAGCGACATCGCCTGTTTCAATCATAAAGATTTTCTTAACGGATTTTCGTGATGTGCGTTCCGGCTCAGCGCCGCACTGGTCAGATTACGCGCGTCGCTAGCGCAAAAAAAAGGCGATCACAGATTCTTCACCAATCTCTGCAACAAACCCGCTAAGCTTGGGGCAAATTGCGGAAAAAAATGGAAGGAGAAACCATGCCGACACAACGGAAAAACCTGACCAGCCAGCAGGCGCTGGATGAACTCGAACGCCTTTACGATGGTGCCGTTGATGCGCTGCGTGCGGCAATTAAAGTGTTTACCGAAAACGGAACGCTGCCTGATGCCGCGGAACGGGAAAAGGGACTCTTTGTTTACCCGGAGCTGCGCATCACCTGGCACGGTGAAGGTCCGCAGCAGAACCGCACGCGTGCCTGGGGCCGCTTTACCCATACCGGCAGTTACAGCACCACCGTTACCCGTCCGGCGTTACTGCGCCACTATATTTCAGAACAGCTTCAGATGCTGGAAAAGGAGTATCAGCTGGAGATCGACGTGGTGCCGTCCAGCCAGGAGATCCCCTATCCTTACGTGATCGACGGTTCCGATCTGTCGCTGGATCGCACCATGAGCGCCGGTATCGCGCGCCACTTCCCGACTACCGAGCTGTCACAGATTGGCGATGAGACCACCGACGGTCTGTTCCACGCCGACGCCAAATTCCCGCTGTCACACTTCGACGCGCTGCGCACCGACTTTTCGCTGGCCCGTCTGCGTCACTACACCGGCACCAGCGTAGAGCATTTCCAGCCGTTTGTGCTGTTCACCAACTACACCCGTTATGTGGATGAGTTCGTGCGCTGGGCGATTGAGCAGGTGCGCGATCCCAACACCCCTTACGACAGCCTGGCCTGTGCGGGTGACGTGGTACTGACGGCCGACACCGCCGACAGCGAGTCGATGCTCTCGGATCTGGCATGGAAAAAACACCAGATGCCAGCCTGGCATCTCACCTCACCTAATCGTCGCGGCATCACGCTGATTAATATCGGCGTCGGGCCGTCAAATGCCAAAACCATCTGCGACCATCTGGCGGTGATGCGTCCCCACGCCTGGCTGATGATTGGTCACTGCGGTGGTCTGCGCGAGAGCCAGCGGATCGGCGACTATGTGCTGGCCCACGCCTATCTGCGTGACGATCACGTACTCGACAGCGTGCTGCCGCCAGACATCCCGGTACCAAGCATTGCCGAAGTGCAGCGCGCGCTGTACGACGCCACCAAATCGATAAGCGGCATGCCCGGCGAAGAGGTGAAGCAGCGCCTGCGTACCGGCACCGTGGTGACCACCGACGATCGCAACTGGGAGCTGCGCTACTCCGCGTCAGCCCTGCGCTTTAACCTGAGCCGCGCGGTAGCGGTCGATATGGAGAGCGCTACCATTGCCGCGCAGGGTTATCGTTTCCGGGTGCCATACGGCACGCTGCTGTGCGTCTCCGACAAGCCGCTGCACGGCGAGATCAAACTGCCGGGTCAGGCAAACCGCTTCTATGAAGGGGCGATTTCAGAGCATCTGCAGATTGGTATCCATGCGGTTGAGCTGCTGCGCGCCGAGGGTGACAAGTTACATTCACGCAAGTTGCGGACGTTTAATGAGCCACCTTTCCGGTAGGTGTATCGCCGCTGGCTCGGGGAAGTTTGTCCGCTGCGCGAACGGGCTGCTGTGGTGCTGAGGCTAGAGTTTGTCCGCTGCGCGAACGGGCTGGCAGCAGAGCTGATGCTGGGATTGTTCGCTGCGCGAATGGGCTCTGAGAGGGGTTTCGTTCGCCTGGCGAATGCATGCGCTAAAGCTGGGGGTGTTCGCTGCGCGAACGGGCGCTGAGAGGGGTTTCGTTCGCCTGATCAGTTGGGCAGTTTCAGACACGCCTCTGCAGGCGACCGACAAGGGGCGCCAGTCGCCGCGCCCCTTGACCCCGGGCTCCGGCCTGCTTCACCGCCGCTTCGCGGTCCCTTCGCTTCTTCAGGATTTCTCACGGACCGCCGGGACGCGCCATCCCTGGCGCGAACCCGCCTCTTCGCGACATCCCTGTCGCTCGTCCTGAAATCCCTCATCCGCTCAGCGGTTCAGATGGCCTCCCCAATCCCCTCGCTGTTATCTCTTCTTTTTTTGTTAGGCACGTTATCGCTTTACGTTTCCGGAAGGGTCTTTAGGCAGCAGACAACGCTGCACTAAAAAAACATAAAAATTTCACAGCCGGGGGGTTTGGGAGAGGCATCCGAAGCGCTGAGGAACACCCGGAGGCCAGGATGAGCCGACAGGACGTCGGCGAAAGGACGGTTCGCGCCAGGGATGGCGCGTCCGGACGGTCCGTCGGCCGCAGGGCGTGACGAAGGCACCCCGCGAAGTGGGGCGCGCAGGCTGCCGGACGCCGGGATTGTTAAGGGGCGGGCGTACGCCCCTTAACGCGTCCGCCTGCACCGGCACCCTGAAACTCCCGACCGCCTGGCGGGCGTAACCTTCTCAGAGCCAGTCCGCTGCAAAGCATGCTCACCTCGTCAGACGAACGAAACTCTCTCAGCGCCCTTTCGCGCAGCGAACTAAAGGCCTGGCGGGCCGCTACCCGCCGGGATTGTTAAGGAGCGGGCGTACGCAACTTGACGCGTCCGCCTGCACAGCCAACCTGAAACTCCCCATCGACTGGCGGGCGTAACCTTCTCAAAGCCAGTCCGCTGTAAAGCATGCCCAGCTCGCCAGATGAACGAAACCCCTCCCAGCATCAGCCCGCTCCAAATCGAAATTTATGCGGACCATTAAATCCTGTCATTAACCCCAATTAAACCCCGTAATTAATCTTCCGCTTAAAACAAAAAGCCCATAACCTTTCGGCTATGGGCATACTTCTTTTTTATTATACAGACAACTTTCCCTGCGCGTTGGCTTGTGATATTACTTTCACACCCATTCCTGCTTGCATAAAGGTACAATTAAAGTACGGCGTTTTATATAAAGTGTTATTTCTTTGTAGGGTTATTAAGTTGCAAGGTCAATTTAATGTAGAGTAATGAAAATGTAAGGACACACTCATGAAGGAAATTACATTACCTGCCAGACTTATCAGGATGTTTGAAAACGATCCTATTGTCGGCTGGGGAGTGAAGGACAATCAGTCCCGCTTTGTTTATGTCAATAATACGTTCAAAAGCTGGCAGACGCTTTCAACAGGATTTGACTATGAAGGTCGTCATATCAGAGATATGCCTGTTCCGGTCGCAGAATTTGCTGACCTGTTCAGCCAGCAGGAAAGAGACATAGAAAGAACTGGCCAGGCGGTAAGAGCGATTACTACGCATATACAGGGCAAAGAGAAAATCATGCAGCCCGCATACAGCGTTCAGGAGCCACTGTATGACGACGCGCATAACTGTATAGGAACAGTTGTCAGCGTCAGGCATGTGAGAATCATCACACCGGGTGCCTTGCTGGACGGCAAAATAATTCAGCATGCGACTTTTGAAGCGCCCTCATCCGTCTTCACAGAAAAAGAGTGGGAAGTCGTTTATCTGCTGGTCTGTGGCATGAACATAAAAGAAATAAGCAGCATCCTGGCGATTTCAGCTGACGCAGTTAATGGCAGACTCAGAAGTTGTTACAGAAAGATCGGTCTGAATTCGCTTTCCGCACTGACCGGCTATTGCCGTGAAAATAAGTTAGACCACTATATTCCACCGTTCTTCCTGAAAAAAGGCCATATTATAATAAGAGGATGAACTGATGCTCAGAAAGCTGAATCCTGTTGAATATTACTTTGATAACTCGCTGTTTGGCTGGGCTATAAAAAACAGTGCCTCACGGTATGTTTATGCAAATAAGCTTGCATGCAGCTATTTCAACGTCACGCCTGACACTATTTTGGGGACATTTGACACCGACCTGACGCCAGACATGAGTGATTATTACCATCATATTCTGCATGATGATAAAAAAATCCTGAATACAAAAGAAATGAGTATTGTGCTTAAGACTTTTGAATACGGAAGAGAAAACAGGCTGAGATCTTTTATGGTGGAGAAACGCCCGTGGACGCTCAGTGACGGAACCGATGGTATTATCTGTACCTACCTTGAGATAACCAATGTTTACTTTTCAACGTTCCTCCGGCCACGTGACAGAAGATCCTTTGTCTTTACACGGCCCGCGAATATCTTCACCGACAAAGAATGGGAAGTGATTCTGCTATTGCTTTGTGGGGTAAAGCAGAACCTTATGCCAGGAATTCTTGGCATCAGTGCTCCGGCCCTTCGCAACCGGCTTATACGCTGTTACGACAAATCTGGTGCAACCAGCAACGCTGCGTTGAAGCAGCATTGTATGCAGGAGGGGTGGGATAACTACATCCCGCCTTTTTTCCTGAACAAAGGATATGTGATGATTACCTGAGGCGCAGAGGCTGGGTTTGTTCGCTGCGCGAACGGGCTGCTGTGGCGCTGAGGCTAGGGTTTGTCCGCTGCGCGAACAGGCGCTGAGAGGGGTTTCGTTCGCCTGAGCAGTTGGGCAGTTTCAGACACGCCTCTGCAGGCGACCGACAAGGGGCGCCAGTCGCCGCGCCCCTTGCCCCCCGGCTCCGGCCTGCTTCACCGCCGCTTCGCGGTCCCTTCGCTTCTTCAGGATTTCTCACGGACCGCCGGGACGCGCCATCCCTGGCGCGAACCCGCCTCTTCGCGACATCCCTGTCGCTCGTCCTGAAATCCCTCATCCGCTCAGCGGTTCAGATGGCCTCCCTGCCCCCTCGCTGTTATCTCTTCTTATTGTGTTGGATACTTTATCGCTGTGGTTTTCAGGATTGCCTCTGGCTTCAGGCTCAACGGTCAGAAAGGCCTTACACCCTATCCTCGGTAATCACGTCTTCTTCGGGCACTGAGATTGTAGCGGTAAGATTCCGTGATTGGCTTTGGCTTTGGCTTTGGCTTTGGCTTTGGCTTTGGCTTTGGCTTTGGCTTTGGCTTTGGCTTTGGCTTTAAGTCCAGCAGACAACACACCATCCGAAAAACAAAGGAGGGATTACAGACGGAGGTTTGGTAGAGGCATCCGAAGCGCTGAGGAACAACCGGAGGCCAGGATGAGCCGACAGGACGTCGGTGAAAGGACGGTTCGCGCCAGGGATGGCGCGTCCGGACGGTCCGTCGGCCGCAGGGCGTGACGAGGGCACCCCGCACGGCGGGGCGCGCAGGTAGCCGGACGCCGGGATTGTTAAGGGGCGGGCGTCCGCCCCTTGACGCGTCCGCCTGCACGGGCAACCTGAAACTCCCCATCGCCTGGCGGGCGAAACCTTCTCAGAGCAAGCCCGCTGCAAAGCGAAACGCACCTACCGGCAGGTTTTCACCAGAGGCATCCGTAGCGCTGAGGAATAACCGGAGGCCAGGATGAGCCGACAGGACGTCGGCGAAAGGACGGTTCGCGCCAGGGATGGCGCGTCCGGACGGTCCGCTGGCCGCAGGGCGTGACGAGGGCACCCCGCAAAGCGGGGCGCGCAGGCTGCCGGACGCCGGGATTGTTAAGGGGCGGGCGTCCGCCCCTTGACGCGTCCGCCTGCACAGGCAACCTGAAACTCCCCCTCGCCTGGCGGGCGTAACCCGCTCAGAGCCCGCCCGCTGCAACGCGTAACCCACCCAGAGCAAGCATGCTGCAAAGCGATCCCTGCCCGCCGCGAGGCGAAACTCACCCCGCCGTCAGGCACCAATCAGGCACTTAACCACCCAAGCTTAATCACAAACAGAATCGACAGAATCACCAGCGCCGCATTCACCTCTTTCGCGCGACCGCTCAGCAGCTTCACCAGCGTCCAGGTAATGAAACCAAACGCGATGCCGTTAGCAATAGAATAGGTCAGCGGCATGGTCAGCGCAGTCACGGTAACCGGCGCGGCCGTGGTGATATCTTTCCAGTCGATATCCGCCAGTCCCGATGCCATCAATACCGCCACAAACAGCAGCGCAGGCGCAGTGGCGTAAACCGGCACGCTGGAGGCCAGCGGCGAGAAGAACAGTGCCAGCAGGAACAGCACACCCACCACGATCGCGGTCAGTCCGGTACGGCCACCGGCACTCACGCCTGCCGCCGATTCCACATAACTGGTGGTTGTCGAGGTACCCAACAGCGAACCAAACAGCGCAGCCGCACTGTCGGCAATCAGCGCACGACCCATCTTCGGCACATTGCCCTGCTCATCCGCCAGACCGGCACGTTTAGTCACGCCCAGCAGCGTGCCGGTGTTATCAAACACATCGACAAACAGGAAGGCAAAGATCACGCTGATCAGGCCGACGTTAAATGCCCCGGCGATATCCAGCTGCAGGAAGGTCGGTGCAATGGATGGCGGCGCAGAGAAGACACCGGCAAACGGCGACAGACCGATGCCCATCGAGATAAAGGTCACCAGCAGGATGCCGATCAGCACCGCACCGGTCACGCGACGCGCTTCCAGTACCACGATCACCACAAAGCCAAGCATCGCCAGCAGCGGTCCCGGTTTGGTCAGATCGCCAATGCCCACCAGCGTCGCCGGGTTATCGACCACAATGCCCGCCCCTTCCAGCGCAATAATCGCCAGGAACAGCCCGATACCTGCACCAATCCCGGCGCGCAGCGGCAGCGGGATACTGGCAATAATCCACTCGCGGATTTTAAACAGCGACATCGCGAAGAAAATTACCGCCGAGAGAAACACCGCGCCCAGCGCAACCTGCCACGTGTAGCCCATGTGCAGCACCACGGTATAGGTGAAGAAGGCGTTCAGTCCCATGCCGGGTGCCAGCGCGATCGGGTAGTTAGCGATCAGCCCCATCAGCACGCAGCCAATCGCCGCCGCCAGACAGGTCGCGACAAACACCGCGCCTTTATCCATGCCGGTTGCGCCCAGAATGCTCGGGTTCACAAACAGAATATAGGCCATCGCCAGGAAGGTAGTGATCCCGGCGATAATCTCGGTACGAACCGTGGTGTTATGCGCTTTGAGTTTGAATAGTTTTTCTAACATCATCATCTCTCGATACAGGAGACAGCCGTCTCTCTTGCCAAAGGGGTTTGTATGCTGATTATTCTGTTTCCGGGACATGGATGCTGGCAGCTGCATACTTGCATGCCAGAACCGCCTGAAATCCCTGACTTACCCACTGCCCAAAGCAATTGCCATGCCATCTGCCGACGCAATCGATTACCTGGCAGAGCCGGACACGCCTAAGAAGATTCCGAACCAAAACGAGGCGCGATTATGGTGCAATGCACCGATCCCGCGCAATCGTTTTCCTGCGGCAAATCAGCAACCGCCAAAAACTCTGCGCCAGCGCACGCTTCCGTACTCTCACAGGCGAAGCTGGTCACGTTTCAGCACGCTGCCTCAGCAACCTTCTCTGGCCTGTGTAGACTCCAGAATTAACTCTTTCGTAACATTGAGGCCGCGCCATGAAGCCAGCGATTTTGGTGGTGGATGATGATCCTGCTGTCTGCGACGTCCTGCAGGATGCGTTAAGTGAACATCTGTTAACGGTCTACCGCTGTCATCAGGGACGCGAGGCGCTATCTATGCTCAGCGAGCACCCGGAGATTTCGCTGGTGATGCTGGATATGATGCTGCCCGATACCAACGGGCTGCTGGTGTTGCAGCAGCTCCAGCGTCAGCGACCCGAGGTGCTGGTGATTATGCTGACCGGTATGGGGTCCGAAGCGGAGATGGTGGTGGGTCTGGAGATGGGCGCAGACGACTACATCGCCAAGCCTTTTAATCCCCGCGTGGTGGTGGCCCGCGCCCGTGCCGCTTTGCGCCGCAGCGGGCGTATTGCACAGGCCGATTCAGAACAGGCGGGCTGGCGGTTTGGCGGCTGGCAACTGGACGATGGCCGCTGCCAGCTGTTTAATCCGCAGCGCGAACTGGTGCCGCTGACTCAGGGAGAATACAGCCTGCTGCGCGCGCTGGTGCGTCACGCCCGTAAGGTGCTGACCCGCGATCAGCTGCTTGAGCTGACCCACAGTGAAAGTCTCGATGTGTTTGACCGCACCATCGACGTGCTGATTATGCGACTGCGCCGCAAAATTGAAACCAACCCGCATCAGCCTGACCTGATCCGCACTATTCGCGGGCTGGGCTACGTCTTTTCCGCTGACGTGATGAAACCGGAAATCGCACCGCGCGCCAGCCAGATCGCCTGAGTCATTCTGAGCGGCCTGCCAGTAACAGGCGTGCTCACCTCAGTCGTCACACGTTCCGCCCCAGGCACGAGGCACCAGATCCCCCTGCGCCTCTCCGCTTTCGACCATTGCCAGAATCTTTTCCGCCACGCGCTCAGGCGCGTGCGCGAATGCGGCGCTCTGCTCAGCCTGCGCAATCGCCACATCCTGTCCCGACTTCACCGATTGATAAAATTCCGAGGCGGTCATAAACGGATACACCGTGGAAACCGTAATCCCGGCATCAGCCAGTTCCAGCCGCGCCACGCCGGAGAGCATATTCAGCCCCGCTTTGGAGCTGGTGTAGGCCGCTGCCCCTGGATACGTTGCCAGCGTCGCCCCGGAGCTGACGTTGATAATGCGCCCTGCGCCCTGCCGCCGCATCGGTGGGATCACCGCCTGCATCATCATTAGCGGGGCAATCAGGTTCAGCTCAAGCAGCGCCCTGAATTTCGCCGTCTCTATTTCCTCAACCGCCGCGTACAGCCCCTGCCCGGCATTGTTGATGAGCACATCAATCTGGCCAAAGCGTGCCAGCCCCTGTCTGACGGCGTTTGCAATCTGGTCAGGCTGAGTCACATCGCAGGCTACTGCCAGCGCTTTGCCTGATCCCTCCGCGAGAGCATCCAGTCGGTCTTTGCGTCGTGCCAGTAAAATAACCCGCGCACCCGCCTGCAGCGCCGCACGCGCCGTGGCCTGACCGATCCCCGACGATGCGCCGGTAATCATGATCACGGCTTCTTCAATTTTCATTTCATACCATCCTGCTCAAAGACCAGAGAGCGAGAATAATCCTCAGCTGGTTGCGCGGCGGCTGCAATCCTGCCTAAAATTTGCCCATTCCTGCTTTTCTCCTGTCAGGCGCTGAATCCGCCGGAGTCACGCAATATGAAAGTCCTTGAAGTATTAAGAGATGAAGTGCTGGCGTGCGCGGCAGATGACCTCACTGCGACGACGATTCCGCGCGTGGACCTTTATCGCGTCAGCCAGCCGATGGCTCTGCCGCCAGAAATCTATCTGCCGTTCGTCAGCCTGATTCTGCAGGGAGAAAAAAGGCTGCAGGTGGGCGCACAATCCATCCGCTATTCCGCAGGTGAGATGTTTACCGCGTCGTTCGATCTGCCCGCCACTGGCGACATCACTGAAGCTAGCGAAGCCTCGCCCTATCTCGCCGTGCGTCTGACGCTCGACTTCGCCGCCATCAGCGATCTGCTGCATCAGATGCCCGTTACCGATTTTCCTGCCACGAAGAAAGGCATTTCGGTTTACAGGGTGGATGATGCACTGGCGGATGCCTGGCTGCGGATGGTGCGCCTGCTGGTAAAACCGGAGGAGATCGCGGTGATGGCACCGCTGGTGGAGCGCGAGATGCTTTACCGGCTGTTGCTGGGTCCGCAGGGCGGCTTGCTGCGTCAGGCAGCAGAGTTAAACGGGCATTTTGCGAAGATCAGAAAGGCGCTGGTCTGGCTGCGCGCCCACTATGCCACCGCGTTTCGCATTGAGGATCTGGCAGCAATGGCGGGCATGAGTCTGTCGGCCTTTCATCGTGGCTTCCGGGCCAGCACCGGACTTTCGCCGCTGCAGTATCAAAAACATCTGCGGCTCTATGAGGCGCGCAAAGCGCTGGTGCTGCGGCCCGGCAATGTCGCCGCCGTCGCAGCAGATGTGGGCTATGAAAGTCTGACGCAGTTTACGCGGGAATATGCGCGCCTGTTCGGTGAGCCGCCCGCCCGCAGCATCAGAAAACTCAGGCTGACCGGCACTGAAACATGACAGGTAAGCGAACCTGATGCGCCCTGCCGTTCTGCGCTCAGTGGAGGGCAGCTCACAGAAAGCCGTTCGCATAGTCATTACACAGCAGCCAGCGCGGCGCTTCATCTTCATTCAGCGGGTTGAAACGGGCCAGCGGCGTCAGAAATACATTGTCGTTTTCGTCATCGTTGGGCATCGACACCTCACCCACCAGCACGTCGCCGAAGCCGTTTTCGCCCCAGAAACTGTGCCAGACGCCCGCCTCCAGCGTCACGCTTTCACCCGGAGAGAGTCGCAGCTGTGTTCCGGCGGCATGGATCTGGCGCAGGCCATCCAGCGACACCACCACCGGCGAATCTGCCAGCCCGTCGCCGTCGCGGTTATGCAGTTCGACAATCAGGTTGCCGCCGCCGCGATTGATGATGTCCTCCATCTTGCGCGGATGATAGTGCATCGGCGTCAGCTGCCCTTCGCGCACGTGCATGATCTTCTCGGCGTAGGGTTTATGCCAAGGCTGTCCGCCTGGCGATCCGTTGCGCAGGGTAAACAGCGTCAGGCCGGTCTGCATAAAATCTGCCGCGCCAAAGCTGGTGAGATCCCAGCCCAGCCGCAGCGCCAGAATCTCCTGTACTACCTCTCGATCCTGCGCACGCCACTGGCTGACGCTGTAATCTGCCCACCGCGGCAGATGCACATCCTGCTGGCGGAAAAACTCGCGCGTATGCTGCAGGTAGTCATTAACCTCTGAACGTTGCATGGTGGCCTCCTGAAGTGCTGACAAAGTGTGGCCAGGTTAGCGGTAAGACGGAGCCTGCGAAGGGAACACGGTCAGATCGGAAAGTCGCTTGAGCCAATCCCTGGCCGCTCGTCCCGCACGATTACGCACCTCATCCCTGAGGTGCGCCCGTTGCCGGGCCAACGCGGTGCGTTGTTCAAAAACGCTCCCGGCGTTTTTGTCCATGCCGCGGGACGCTTTCCTCCTCTGCCCGTGTTCCCTGCGCGATAAATTTATGCATAGCTGGCAGATTCAGTCTGAAGCGGCACCCGGAGGTGCCGCATTAAAGCCTATTTCACCGTCCAGCCCTGATAGCTGCCGATATTATTGCGGTCGATCAGTTTCACCGGGATCAGCACCGGTTTATCCGGCGCGGGTTTGCCCTGCAGGATGTCATAGCCAATCTCGACCGCTTTTGCCGCCATCACCTGCGGGTCCTGGGCGGGCGTGGCGACAAACAGTGAGTTTTTGCGCTTCAGCGCCTCTTCCCCGTCCGGCGATCCATCGACGCCCACGATGAAGAATTCGCTGCGCTGCGCCTGTTTCGCGGCTAAGTCCGCGCCAATCGCAGTCGGGTCGTTGATGGCAAACACGGCGTCAATTTTCGGGTTAGCCGAGAGCAGACCGGTCATCACTTCCAGTCCGCCTTCACGACTGCCTTTGGCGTTCTGGTTGTACGAGAGCAGCTTGATGTCCGGATGGGTTTTCAGCTCGTTCATGCAGCCTTCAACACGGTTCTGTACGGCTGAAACCGGCGGTCCGTTGATGATAACCACGTTGCCTTTGTTCTTCAGGCGGTCAGAAATATATTTACAGGCCATCGCGCCCGCCTCGGTGTTATCGGAGGTGATGGTCGCATTGGCACCATCGGCGGCCACGTCGACCGCCACCACCACGATACCGGCGTCACGCGCTCGCTTCACCGCCGGGGCGATGCCTTTGGAGTCGGCGGCGTTGAGGATAATCATGTCGACTTTGGCCGCAATAAAGTTATCAATCTGGCCGACCTGCTGACCGAGGTCGTAGCCGCTGGAGACCAGCGTGACGTTGACCTTATCGCCCGCCAGCTGACGCGCCTTCATCTCTGCGCCTTTAGTGATCTGCACGAAGAAGGGGTTAGCCAGGTCGCCGACCGTGACGCCGATAGATTTAAGTTCTTTTGCCTGAGCCAGGCCGGTGCTGAACAGCGTTGCCGCCAGCAGCCCGGTTACAATCGGATTAAAACGCATAGACCTTCTCCTGCTGTTTTCAAGGTGCCAACCGCTTAATGGCGTTTTTTGGGTGGCGGCGGCGACACGGCGCATCCGCCCTTTTAAGCCTCAGCTCACATGATGACGGGTGCGGTATTTGTCGATCAGGACCGCGATGATGATTACCGCGCCCTTGATCACCAGCTGCCAGAAATAGGAGACGCCCATCAGCGTCATACCGTTGTTCAGCGTGGCGATAATCAGTGCGCCAATCAGGGTGCCGGTGATGGTGCCGATGCCGCCGACAAAGCTGGTGCCGCCGAGGATCACCGCCGCAATCGCATCCAGCTCATAGCCGACGCCAAGATTGCCGTTGGCGCTGTAAAGCCGCGAGGCGCTCATTAAGCCGCCCAGTCCCGACAGCAGGCCGCTCATGCCGTAGACAAACAGCAGCACGACGCCAACCTTGATGCCGGTAAGACGTGCCGCCTGGATGTTGCCGCCGACCGCGTAAATATGAACGCCCAGCGTAGTGCGACGCAGGATGAACCAGCAGATGGCGATCACCGCAAAGGCAATCACAATCAGCCACGGCACCGGTCCGAGATAGCCGTTACCAATCCACTCAAAGTTAATATCGGAGTTAATCACCGTGGTGCCGTTCGCCAGCAGATAAGCCGCTCCGCGCAGCGCGGTGTAGGTGCCGAGCGTGACGATAAAGGGCGGCAATCCGGCCCAGGCGACCAAGATGCCGTTGAACAGCCCCATCACCAGCCCCGCGCCCAGCGCCATCGGAATGGTCAGGGAGGCAAGCATCGGATCCAGCGACGCCACCAGCGCCACTACCGCCGTGGTGCCCAGCATTGACCCTACCGACAGGTCGATACCGCCGGTCAGAATGACAAAGGTCATGCCCGCCGCCAGCACGATATTGATCGACGCCTGGCGGGTGATATTGAGCAGGTTCGCTTCGGTAAAGAAGTTCGGCGTAACGAAACCAAACACCGCCACGATCAGGATCAGAATCGGCAGGATACCTACCGTTTGCAGCAGATCGCCCATCAGGGCGCGTTTCAGCGTCGGCGCGTTAGTGCGGGCCAGTTGTGACATGGTGGTCTCCTTAGATTTCGCCTGCTGACGTGCTGTGCGCACCGGTTGCCAGCGTCATAATATTTTCCTGACTGATGTGGCTGCCCTCCAGTTCACCGACGATGGTGCCTTCGTGCATCACGTAAACGCGGTCGCTCATGCCGACCACTTCCGGCAGTTCGCTGGAGATCATTAAAATCGCCACGCCCTGCCGCGCCATCTCCTGCATCATGCGGTAGATCTCGCTTTTCGCGCCGACATCAACACCGCGCGTCGGCTCATCAAGGATCAGAATGCGCGGGCCAATCGCCACCCAGCGCGAGATCAGCAGCTTCTGCTGGTTGCCACCTGACAGGCCGCCCGCCCGGACCTGAGCGTGCGGTACACGAATATTGAGGGAGGCGATCGCCTCCGTAGCGATGGACTGTCCTTTGCGGCGGTTGAGCATCCCGTAACTGGCGTCGCGCTCCAGCGTCGCCATCACGATGTTCTCCTGCGCCGCCATCTCCAGAAACAGCCCCTGCTCTTTGCGGTTCTCGGTGAGGAAACCGATGCCGCGCGCAATCGCATCACGCGGGGAATGAATGGTGACCTTCTCGCCATCGATCCAGATCTCGCCCTCTTTCGGCTTGTGCACGCCGAAGATCAGCTGCGCCAGTTCGCTGCGCCCCGCACCCACCAGCCCGGCCAGCCCGACAATTTCCCCGGCCCGCACGGCCAGACTGCTGGGATGTACTTTGCCGCCGTCGGTCAGATGATTCACCGCCAGCCTGATATCGCCCAGCGGGATAGCCCGGTCTTTGTTAAACAGATCGCTGAGCGGCCGCCCGACCATCATCCGCACCAGTTCGCTGGCGTTGAGCTGGTCACGCGTCAGGCTGCCGACATACTCCCCGTCCCGCAGCACGCTGACGCGATCGGACAGCTCATAGACCTCCGCCATGCGGTGACTGATGTAGATGATCGCCATGCCTTCGCTGCGCAGCCGTTTAATCAGCGCAAACAGCTGTTCGGTTTCGCGGTTAGAGAGCGCGGCGGTCGGCTCATCCATCACCAGGATGCGGCTGTTGCGCTGCAGTGCGCGGGCGATCTCGACCTGCTGCTGCTCGGCGATGCTCAGACGACTGACAAGATCCCAGGCGCTGAACTGCGCGCCGAGCCGGTCAATTACCCGCTGCGCCTCTTCGGCCATCTGCCGCCGCTTCACCAGCCCGCCGGGGGCGATTTCACTGCCCAGAAAAATGTTCTCCGCCACCGTCAGGTTGGGTGCCAGGTTGATCTCCTGATAAATCAGGGTAATTCCGGCAGCCAGCGCCTCTTTCGGCCCCTTAATCGTATAGGGCTTGCCTTCAATGAGAATTTCCCCGCTGCTGGCGGTATAGGCACCGGCCAGAATCTTCATCAGTGTGCTTTTACCCGCGCCGTTCTCTCCCATCAGCGCATGAACCTCACCGGGATAAACCGTGAGATCGACGCCCTTCAGGGCATAAAAATTGCCGAAGCGTCGGGTAATGCCCCGCATTTCCAGTATCGGTGTGGCTGTCATCGCCCTGCTCCTGCGGACTGTGGATAGCCACCAGTTAAGCAACGCCAGATAAACGGAAAATGTCAGCGGCCATTCATATTTGTCATAAACGCCCGGCGTCACGCTCCTATACTCGGCCCACGGTTGCCGTGAAGAAGAGGTCGTGAGATGCAGCGCAGTTATCCGTGGCAGGCCGGGGCGCGTGGCCGCCTGTTGATGTTCAATCTGCTGGTGGTGCTGGTCACGCTGATGGTGAGCGTGGTGGCGATCATCGGCTTTCGTCATGCCGGGGCGATTCAGGAGCAGGCGCAGGCGCAGACGCTGGCAGATATGAATGGCAGCCTGGCGCTGGCACGCGACACCGCCAACGTCGCGACGGCGGCCGTGCGGCTGTCGCAGGTGGTCGGGGCGCTGGAGTATCAGAGCGAATCACAGCGGCTGCAGCAGAATCAGCAGGCGTTACAGCAGTCGCTGAGCCTGCTGGCAAGTGCGCCGCTGGCGGCCCGTCAGCCGGAGCGCATCGCCCGGATCCGCGCCCGCAGCCTGATGCTGGAACAGACGATTAACAGCCTGCTGCTGAACAGCCATCAGCGGCATCTGCAGCGCAACAACATGCTGAGCGATCTGTGGCAGACGCAGATCCTGCTCAGTCATATCGACCAGCGGGTGCAGCGGGAACAGCGGACGCGGCCGGATGCCGCACTGCGCGAGCAGACCGAACGGCTGATCACTATCGCCATCCGTACGCCCTCGCCCATCGCCGTGATTGAGCAGCTTCAGCAGATCATGACGCAGTGGCGCACGGTGCCGCTGACGGGTGTCACCGGCGAGCAGGTACAGCGGCTGCTGGTGACTCAGCAGCGCCTGCTGCCGCTGGCGGAGGCACTGGAGCAGAGTGACCTGGCGATCGCCTACGCCACCTACCGGATAAAAGCGCTGGTGGCGATGCTGAACGACGATATCAATGCGTCGGTGCAGCAGGTCGCGTTGCAGAGCGAGGCGCGCACCCAGGCCACCCACCACGAACTCGACTCCATCATCGGCTTTATCGCCCTGTTTGTGCTGCTGGCGCTGGCGATCACCGGCTATGCCGGGATCTATATCTATCGCAACCTCGGGTCGAGCCTGACGGCGATTGCCGGGGCCATGACGCGGCTGGCGCAGGGCGAGCAGAACGTCAGCGTGCCGGGGCTGCAACGGCGCGATGAGCTGGGCGAGCTGGCGCGGGCGTTTAACGTCTTTGCCCGCAATACCGCCTCGCTGGCCCACACTTCGCGACTGCTGAAAGAGAAGAGCAACCAGCTGGAGTCCACGTTCCTGGCGATGCGCGACGGTTTTGCCCTGTTCGATAACAACGGCCAGCTGGTGGTGTGGAACGCCCAGTATGCGGAGCTGCTTGGAATCGCGCCGCGTGAGCTGCATCGCGGCGTCCACTATCAGCAACTGCTGGCCCCGCTGGCGGTCGATCTGCACGATCCCGGTGAACAGCAGGAGATCCGGCTGGCCGATGGCCGTACGCTGGAGCTGCGCTTCAGTCCGATTCCGCGGCGCGGCATGGTCAATACCGTGCTGGACCGGACCTCACGTAAAACGCTGGAGGAGGCGCTACAGCACAGCCAAAAGATGAAGGCGGTTGGCCAGTTGACCGGCGGCCTGGCGCACGACTTCAACAATCTGCTGGCGGTGATTATCGGCAGTCTGGCGCTGACCGAAGGCCAGCTGATGCCCGGCCCGCTGGCGACCCGGATAGAACGGGCGCGGCAGGCCGCCGATCGCGCCGCCCAGCTGACGCAGCGCCTGCTGGCGTTTTCACGCAAGCAGGCGCTCTATCCGCGCGCGGTGTCGGTGGTCACGCTGGTGGATAACCTGCAGGGGCTGCTGCAGCACTCGCTGCTGCCGGGACAGCAGCTGATCATTGATGCGCAGCGTCCCGGCTGGCTGGCCTGGATTGATGCCAGCCAGCTGGAGAATGCGCTGATGAATCTGGTGGTCAACGCGCGCGATGCGATGCATCAGCAAAGCGGCGAAATCCGGCTGCGCATCCGGAATCAGCGCCAGCCGCAAGGGAATGAAAAACGTGACCGGGTCACAATTGAGGTTATCGATCATGGCTGCGGCATGTCCGCCGACGTTCGCGAGCAGGTATTCGAGCCCTTCTTCACCACCAAAGCCACCGGCAGCGGCAGCGGGCTGGGGCTGTCGATGGTTTACGGCTTTGTGCGGCAGTCAGGTGGGCAGATTGAACTGGACGCTGCGCCGGGCCAGGGCACCACAGTGCGGCTGCTGTTGCCGCGCGCAGCGGAAGCCGCTGCTGTCATCGCCCCGCCACCGCCAAAGCCCGCCGAGGCAGAGGCAGCGAACAACCGCCTGATACTGGTGCTGGATGATGAACCGGCGGTGCGCCAGACGCTGTGCGAGCATCTGCACCAGTTGGGGTATCTGACGCTGGAGTGTGGTGACGGTGAAGCGGCGCTGGCGCTGCTGCGCCAGACGCCCGATATCGACCTGCTGATCAGCGACCTGATGCTGCCCGGCGAAATTAACGGCGCGGAGGTGATCCGCCAGGCGCAGCAGAACTGGCCGCAGCTGGCGACGCTGCTGATCAGCGGTCAGGATCTGCGCCACCAGCCGGTGACGCTGCCGCTGTGCGAACGGCTGGCAAAACCCTGGCAGCAGGCTCAGCTGGTGCAGGCGCTACAACGCGCCTGGCAGCGCAGTGAACGACTTAATCGTGCGCAGCAGGCTGCCACAGCGGCACCGGCTTGCCACTGATGTAGCGCTTACGCAGGCGGCTGGAGATCAAATCCATCACCATAACCACCACCACCAGGATAAGCGTCAGAAACATCACCACATCCCAGTTCCACAGCCGCATGTTCTCGGCGTAGACCAGGCCAACGCCGCCCGCGCCGACAAAGCCCAGCACCGCCGCCGAGCGGGTATTGGACTCAATCTGGTAAAGGCTCAGCGCCAGGAACTGCGGGAATGACTGGGTGAAGATGCCGAACCGGTGTTTCTGCAGGCTGTTGGCGCCGACCGCGCCCAGCCCGCGACTGGGTGAGCGCTCCACCGCTTCGTGCCCTTCGGCATAAAGCTTACCGAGCAGTCCCACATCCTGCAGGATAATCGCCAGCACGCCGGCCAGCGGCCCCATCCCCACCGCACGCACGAATATCAGTCCCCAGATCGCCATATCAATACCGCGCAGCACATCGAACAGACGCCGCACAAGGAACGCCAGCGGCTTCGCGGCGCGATCGTGCATCACATTGCGCGCCGCCAGAAACGACAGCGGCAACGCCAGCAGCGAGGCCGTCAGCGTCCCGGCAAACACAATCCCTAAGGTGATGCCGACCTGAGACAAATAGTAGCCAAACGGCCAGTTCAGGAAGTCGTGCCAGACAAACATCCGCAGGAAATAGCGCCCCAGCTGCTGGCAGCCCATCAGCAGGCGCGACCACTCCAGGCCAAATACCGAGAAGAAAAAGAGGTAATAGAGCAGCACGGCCAGCGCCATCAGCCCGATGCGGCGCAGATAGCGCGACTGCGCGGCGAACAGTTCACGATGCTGCTGCTTCAGCAGTGCGACATCCGGTACGTGACTTATCATGTCCGATCTCCTGTGACACGGCGACGAAGCTGGCCGGATAGCGTGTCCAGCAGTGACACCACAATCAGGATCAGCAGCAGCGTGATACTGACCTGATCGTAGCGGTCCAGTTTGATGTTGGTCATCAGCTCCTGGCCGATGCCGCCCGCGCCGACCAGCCCGAGGATGGTTGAGGAGCGGAAGTTAATCTCCAGCCGCATAAAGCTGTAGGAGAGAAAGATCGGTTTCACCTGCGGCCAGAAGGCGAAGCGCATCCGCTGCAGCTTACTGGCACCGCAGGCGGCCAGGCCACGCACCGGCTTATCCGATGCCGACTCAATCGCCTCGTAAAACAGCTTGGTCAGGCTGCCCACGGTGTGCAGGGCCAGCGCCAGAAAGCCGGGGATCGCGCCGATGCCAAACGCCATGACAAACATCACCGCCCACGCCAGTTCCGGCATGGTGCGCAGAAAGGCAACAAAGGCGCGAATCGTCATCCGCACGCTGACCGGCGACTGGGTATTATCGGCGGCAAAAAAGGCCAGTACCGCTGCCAGGGCGACGGCCACCAGCGTCGAAGCCAGCGCCAGCTGCAGCGTTTCCCAGATCAGCGGCAGCTGAATCGGCAGACGGTAGCCCCAGTAAGCCAGCGAGCCTTCGGTCTTACCGTCGGCAAACAGCAGCGGCAGATGCAGCACCGGCAGGATTTCGTGCAGATAGTCGAAGAAGTGCGGCAGTGACTGCCAGACGGTGAGCAGATTAAATTCTGCCACCCTGCCCGCCGCCAGATAGAGTGCCACCAGCAGCAGTGACCAGAGCAGCGTGTCACGTTTCTGCTGGCGGCGGATACGTTGGTAGTAGTGTTCGAAGTCGGTCAAAGGAGGATCTCCGGCGCTAAAGCAGCGGGACGCAGGCAGGTTTGCCGCGTCCCGCCTTCCCCGCCTGGGCGGGGAAAGTCAGGGCGTCGTCGGCTTAGCCGCGGCTGCCTTTCATCAGGTCACGCTTCATATCGATAATGCTTTTATAGTCAGCAACGGTCGCCTCACCGATATGCTGCTGGCCGCCCACCGCTTTCACGAAGCAGGCGTGATCTTCCTTATCCAGCTTTTTAATTGCCGACACCACTTTCGCTTTGAAGTCAGCGGGCAGCTTGTTGCTGACCAGCAGCGGGCCGTTGGGGATCAGCGGCGACTGCCAGATGATGCGAATCTGCTTCATCAGGTCCGGGTGATCCATGCGGATCAGGCGGCCAAATGCGCCAGAGGTGTAGCCGCTGTTGTAGTCACCGACCAGCGAGGTCCAGGTAACGGCGCCATCAAACTGGTTGTTCAGCACGCCCAGAATGTCCTGCTCATGGCCGCCGGAGAAGGTGACGCTGGAGAAGGTGTTGTTATATTTGTCATCCACCGAGCCGCCGAACATCTTCTTAAACGCCTGGTTGGGCATCAGGAAGCCGGACGTCGAGTCAGGATCGGCCATCCCGAATGATTTGCCTTTCAGGTCTTCCAGCTTTTTATACGGGCTGTCGGCTTTAACAATGACGACAGAGTGGTAGCCGCGTGACTGATCTTTGTCATCGACTACGATGCCGACCACATCCACCGCTTTCGGGTCCTGAATGTAGACCGAGGCAAACGAGGCCGGAGACATGCTCAGTACCATATCGATCTTGCCGCCCAGCAGGCCCTGGATCACGCCCGAATAATCTGAGGCGTTGCGCATCTGGGTATCCACACCCAGCTCTTTATCAAAGAAGGTCTTCACACACTGATTGTCGCCGATCTGCTGGGTGGCGTTCTGCCCACCCAGAATCCCCAGATTAAGCTGTTTCGGCGCATCCGCTGCGCTGACACCAAACGCCATGACAGGGGTCAGAAGTGCTAAAGAAGTCAGTTTCATTCGGAATTATTCTCTTGCTGTGGACGTTAATGGATTTGGTTAAGTTCATCGCCGTACAGCTGGTGCAGCAGGCTGTCGGTGAGTCGGGAAGGATGACCATCAAACAGCACCACGCCGCGCTGAATGCCAATCACCCGGGTGCAGTAGCTTTTCACCAGCTCAATCGAGTGCAGGTTGACCATCACGCTGATGCCCTGCTCGCTGACCTGACGCAGCACATCCATGATGCGTTTGGTATTTTTAGGGTCGAGTGACGCCACCGGCTCATCGGCCAGCAGGATTTTCGGGTTCTGCATCAGGGCGCGGCAGATCGCCACGCGCTGCATCTGCCCGCCTGAGAGGTTTTCCGCCCGCTGCAGCGCCTGCGGCAGCATGTTCATCCACTGCAGCAGTTCGATGGCGTGCGCCCGGTCCTCGTCAGAGAAGATTTTAAAGAAGGACTTCAGCGTCCCGGTCTGGCTCAGACGGCCCAGCAGCACGTTGGTGAGCACGTCGAGGCGCGGCACCAGACAGAAGTCCTGAAAGATCATGCCGCACTGGCTGCGCCATTCGCGCATCTGGCGGCTGCTGAGCGTGACCACGTTACGATCGGCTTCGCCTTCATGCAGGCTGATAATCGCACCGGACGTGGCGTTAATCGTGCCGTTGAGCATATGCAGCAGGGTTGATTTACCCGCGCCCGAGCGGCCAATCACCGCCACCAGCTCACCGGCGTGCAGGTCGAAACTGACCTGTTCCAGCACCTGGGTGTCGCCATAGGCTTTGCTCAGTTTCTGCACCGACAAGACTTTTTGTCCGCTGAGGCTGGCCGGTGGTGCATCGTTATTGACCACCGTTTTCAGAAGTGCCTGTGCCATGCTGTTCTCCGTCATCGCTGATTGCGTCTGCCGGTTATTAAGGCGTGACGCGATGAACGCGGGATGACAGCGAGATGATCAAACCGTGACAGGCCAGTGCGCACCGCACAGCAGCGTCTGGCCATCACGGGCAGGCTGCACACCCTCCGGCAACGGATTTTCCGCTAACCAGTTATCCATCTCATGACTGAGGTGGGTCAGCCAGGTCTGACGCGGCTGAAGCAGCGCCGCAATCGCCAGCGCCCGGGTCACATCATTGTGGTTGCCCGCCTCTGCACGCGGCGGGTCGTTGCAGTCAATCACCAGCTGATCCAGCGGCTGGCCGCGCAGGAAGTCGGCGGTGTCGGGCGGCAGTCCGCAGGTGTCGCACAGCCAGGCGAGCCGGGTGTCGTGCCAGTCGAACAGATAGCCGTGCGTCAGCTTCGAGTGCTGCAGCGGCAGCGGCGTGACCTGCAGTTCACCAAAGGCGTGCGCCACAAACGGCGTTAAGGCGGGACGGAAATCGAGCAGACCGGGATGTTTGTAGAGGTCGTCACAGCCGCGCGGATCGGGCGGCCCCCAGACCGGAATCGGTGCGCCCTTTCCCCAGCGCAGCGCAAACAGGCCCTGCACATGATCCATGTGGTAATGGGTCAGCAGAATGCGCGTCAGCGTGCCGGGCGGAAAGCGCGACGCCAGCAGCGGCAGACCGGCATCCAGCAGGATGCGCTCGTGGCCAAACTCAATCAGCGCGCTGCAGGGCGCACGCGCATGGGCGCTATTGCGCTGCGCCCGCTGGCAGGCAGGACAGTCGCAGCCCGGCAGTGGCGCGGCCGTCACCCCGCCGGTGCCGAGAAAAGTAAGTTTCATTGATGCGCCTCCGGTTATGGATGTCGCTGCCGGACGGATTCCACTGGTGCCAGGTATCATTGATGCGCCTCCAGTATCTGGCGCAGCTGGCAGACGGTTTCCGCCAGCGCACCGTCGTTGTTAAGAATCAGGCAGCCATCGGGTTGTGGCTGGGCAGCGCGCGCCAGCCGCCGGGCGATCTCCGCCTCATCTTCGCGCCCGCGCTGGCGCAGTCGCGCCGCCAGCACGTCAGGCGTCACCTGCAGACAGACCGGCAGCAGCTGCGATCCAAACCGCGCCTGCGCCTGGGCCAGATGCAGCCGCGACCCGTTCACCACCACATTCTGCCCGCGCAGCAGCCACTGTTCCGTCTCGCAGCCAATACCGTAGCGGAAGCCGTGCGCCTCCCAGCTCACCGCAAACAGACCGAGTGCTGCGCGCCGGTCAAACTCCGTCTCAGTCAGCGCCACATGGTTTTCACCGCCCGCATCGGCGGCACGGGTGATGTAGCGATGGGCGATCAGCAGCCGGGGCGGCGGTGCCTCCCGCAGCGCATCCAGCAGGCTATCCTTACCGGAGCCGGAGGGACCGGTGAGCCAGATCAGCCGCGCCATCAGTACACCTGCCGGCCTTTGCTCCAGACGTGCCGCACGTGCGGGTAGCCGTGGGCGGTGTGCGCCAGCACCAGGTCGGCGCGGCAGCCTTCGGCGATGACGCCGCGATCGAATAGACCTAACGCGCGGGCCGGGTTACAGGTCACCAGCGCGATGGCCTGCGCCATGCCGAGGCTGTTGCGCTCATCAGCCGCCAGCCGGAACGCCGCATCCAGCAGGCTGGCCGGGTAATAGTCGGACGACAGAATATTCAGCAGGCCGTGTGACGCCAGCTCCCAGGCGGCGACGTTGCCGGAGTGCGAACCGCCGCGCACGATGTTGGGCGCGCCCATCAGTACCTGCATGTTGCGATAGCGCGAGGCACGCGCCGCCTCCAGCGTGGTCGGAAACTCCGCAATGCGGCTACCTGCCGCGTGAGACTCCTCCACGTGCGCCGCCGTGGCGTCATCGTGGCTGGCAATGGCGATGCCATGCTCCCGGCACAGCCCGGCAATCGCCTGACGATTGGGCTGCGACCACTCCGCCGCCAGGGTGAGCTGGTCATGCTCGAACTGATCCATCTCGGCGTCGTTGAGCTGATATTTGCCCTGATAATATTCGCGATATTTGATCAGCGAGGCGTACTGACGCTGGCCCGGCGAATGGTCCATCAGCGACACCAGCGCCAGTTCCGGCGTGCCCATCAGCGCTTCAAACAGCGGCGCGGTGGTGGGATGCGGCAGTTCACAGCGCAGATGCAGCAGGTGCTCGGCGCGGTTCAGCCCTTTGCGGTTGCTGTCGCGGATGGCGTCGATCATCTTGCTGAGGTTATCCAGCCGGTGCCCGCCGTCGCGCACATCACCCACGCCAATCGCGTCCAGCACGGTGGTAATCCCACTTGAGACCATCAGTGCATCGTGGCTGCTCATCGCCGAGTGCGCGGGCCAGTCCACTTTCGGGCGTGGGGTGAAAAACTTGTCGAGGTTATCGGTGTGCAGTTCCACCAGCCCCGGCAGCAGCCAGGCCCCTTCGCCGTCCAGCGCACCGGGCTGCTGGCTGGTGGTTTCGCTGAAGCTGGTGATGCGCTCGTCGCGAAACTCCAGTGATCCGGTCACCACCTCGTTTTCCAGCACCAGTCTGACGTTATTGATAATCATGCCTGCACTCCTGTGTCGATCGGATGCATCAGGTGCAGCCGGTCGGCTACCCGCTCGCGCACCGCCCGATCGTGAAAAATACCGACGATGGCGGCACCCCGGGCGCGCGCCTGTTCAATTAAGTCCACGACCGCCGCGCTGTTGACGCTGTCGAGCGAGGCGGTGGGTTCATCCAGCAGCAGCACCGGATAGTCGGCGATAAAGCCGCGTGCGATATTCACCCGCTGCTGCTCACCGCCGGAAAAGGTGGACGGGGCCAGCGACCAGAGACGCGGCGGCACATTCAGCCGGGTCAGTAGCTCAGCGGCCCGCGCTTCACAGATTTCGCGATCCACGCCGCGCTCCAGCAGCGGCTGCATCACAATTTCCAGCGTCGGCACGCGCGGGATCACCCGCAGAAACTGGCTCACCCAGCCCAGCGTGTCGCGACGCAGGGCGATAATCTGGCGCGCTGATGCCTGCGCCATATCGATCCACTCGCCCTGATGGGCAACCCGGATGTGGCCGCTGTCGGGCTGATAGTTGCCATAAAGCGCACGCAGCAGCGTGGATTTGCCGCTGCCGGAGTGACCGTGCAGCACCACGCATTCGCCCTCGCCTACCGTCAGACTGGCGTTGTGCAGCACTGGCAGCGCCGCGCCGTTCTGGTTGTGCAGCACAAAGGTTTTACACAGATTCTCTACCCGCAGGCGCGGAGTGTGATTCGTCATTTAATTAAGCACCGAAGAGACCAGCAGTTGAGTGTAAGGATGATGAGGATCGTCCAGCACGCGGTCGGTCAGACCGCTCTCCACCACCCGCCCCTGTTTCATCACCAGCAGGCGATGCGCCAGCAGTCGCGCCACGCCGAGATCGTGGGTGACAATCACCACCGCCAGATTCAGCTCGCGCACCAGCGTCCGCAGCAGATCCAGCAGTCGCGCCTGCACCGACACATCCAGCCCGCCGGTCGGCTCATCCATAAACATCAGCCGCGGCTGCGTCACCAGGTTGCGGGCAATCTGCAGACGCTGCTGCATCCCGCCGGAAAAGGTGGTCGGCAGATCGTCGATGCGCCCGGCGTCTATCTCTACCGCCTGCAGCCAGCGGCTCGCCTCAGCGCGGATGTCGCCATAGTGGCGCTGTCCGGTTGCCATCAGCCGTTCGCCGATGTTGCCGCCCGCGCTGACCTGCGAACGCAGGCCGTCCATCGGATGCTGATGCACCACGCCCCACTCGGTGCGCAGCAGGCGGCGGCGGTCGCTTTCACTCATCTGATAGAGGTCGCGGTTCTGATAGAGAATGCTGCCCTGCTGCGGCGTCAGACGCGCCGACAGGCTCTGCAGCAGCGTGGTTTTACCGGAGCCGGACTCGCCGACAATCCCCAGCACCTCGCCGGGGTAGAGATCAAAACTGACCTGCTCAAACCCTTTGCCCGGCGCATAAAGATGGGTGAGCTGGTTCACCGCAAGCAGCGGCTGTTCACTGTGCATGTTGCTGTTCCTGCTGCTGATGGCAAAAGTCGGTGTCGGAACAGACAAACATCCGCGTTCCCTGATCGTCCATCACCACCTCATCGAGATAGCTGTGGCGCGAGCCGCACAGCGCGCAGGGTTCTTCCCACTGCTGCACGGTGAACGGGTGGTCGTCGAAGTCGAGACTCTCCACGCGGGTGTATGGCGGCAAGGCGTAGATGCGCTTTTCACGCCCGGCACCAAACAGCTGCAGTGCGGGCATCATGTGCATCTTCGGGTTGTCGAATTTGGGGATGGGCGACGGATCCATCACGTAGCGATCGTTGACCCGGACCGGATAGGCGTAGGTGGTAGCGATATGCCCGTAGCGGGCGATATCTTCATACAGCTTCACCTGCATGATGCCGTACTCCTCCAGCGCATGCATGGTGCGGGTCTCGGTTTCGCGTGGTTCGATAAAGCGCAGCGGCTCCGGGATCGGTACCTGGAAAATCAGGATCTGATCCTCTTCCAGCGGCGTTTCCGGGATGCGGTGCCGGGTCTGGATCAGCGTGGCATCGGCGGTGCGCTCGGTGGTCGCCGCACCGCTGACCCGCTTAAAGAACTGGCGGATCGACACCGCATTGGTGGTGTCATCTGCGCCCTGATCGATCACCTTAAGCACATCCTGATCGCCAATCACGCTGGCGGTGATCTGAATGCCGCCGGTGCCCCAGCCGTAAGGCATCGGCATCTCGCGTCCGGCGAACGGCACCTGATAGCCGGGGATCGCCACCGCTTTAAGGATGGCGCGACGGATGGTGCGTTTAGTCTGCTCATCGAGATAGCCGTTGTTATAGCCGGTGAGTTCAGCCATGGTTGCGCTCCTGATAATCGTGCTGCAGCTGTTTCAGCAACTCAAGCTCGGCCTGGAAATCGACGTAGTGCGGCAGCTTGAGGTGCGAGACAAAGCCCGCGGCTTCGACGTTGTCGGCATGTGACAGCACAAACTCTTCGTCCTGCGCCGGGCTGGTCACGCGCTCATTCTGCTCGCGGCTTTGCAGCGCCCGGTCCACCAGCGCCATCGCCATCGCTTTGCGTTCGGCGCGGCCAAACACCAGCCCGTAGCCACGGGTAAACTGCGGCGCGGCGTCGTCACTATGGGCGACGCCGTTGACCATTTCACATTCGGTCAGCAGTAGTTCCCCGATCTCCAGCTCAAAACCCAGCTCTTCGGGGCAGATGCTGACGCTGAGAGTGCCGGTGCGGATCTCGCCAGCAAACGGATGGGTACGGCCATAGCCGCGCTGGGTTGAATAGCCCAGCGCCAGCAGAAAACCTTCGTCGCCGCGTACCAGCTGTTGCAGCCGCGCGGCGCGTGAGGCGGGAAAGCTCACTGGTTCACGGGTGATATCAACCGGCTCGCTGCCGTCATCTACTTCTCCCGCGGCCAGCCCTTCCTCGCTCATCATGCTGAACATGTGTGGGCACTGGTCAGGCACCGATCGATCGTCACGCGGCGCAGCGGGCGTTTCGCCGTTAGCCAGCAGAGTGAAGTCGAGCAGACGGTGGCTGTAGTCATAGGTTGGACCCAGCACCTGGCCGCCCGGCAGATCTTTGTACACCGCCGAGATGCGGCGTTCGATGCGCATGCCATCGGTCGCCAGCGGCGTGCTCTCCGCCAGCCGTGGCAATGTGGTGCGATAGGCGCGCAGCAGAAAGATCGCCTCGACCAGATCGCCGCTGGCCTGTTTAATCGCCAGCGCCGCCAGTTCCGGATCGTATATTCCGCCTTCGGTCATCACCCGATCCACCGCCAGTCCCAGCTGCTGCGCCACCTGGTCGCAGCCGAGTTCGGCGACTGCTCTGTCGCCGCGTCGCAGATCGGCCTGCAGCTGGTGGGCATTTGATATCGCTTTCTCGCCCCCTTTCACCGCGACATACATCAGCACACCTCCACAACGGTGGTGCGCGGCACGGCCATGATCGCTTCGCCACAGGTGAAGATCAGATCCACGCCCTGCGGGAAGGGATGCGGACGGGTGCGCAGATATTGCAGTACGCTTTCCGGCAGCTGTGGCGCAATGGCGCGGGTTTCCCGCAGGCCGGGACCGGAGAGACGCAGCGTTAATCCGCCATTCAGCGACGGCACTTCGATGATCAGCGTGGTGCTTTTTTCTGGCGACATGTTGTCACCCGCCGCGAACTGCGTGGGATCCGGCTGCGCCGCCGCATGGCTCAGGGCGAACGGAGCATCCTGCTGCGTGGTAATGGGCGCACCGGTATGGAAGCGCAGATTGTTGCGCAGCTGTTCGTTGTCGATTTGCGCGTCCAGCCAGACCGGGCTTTCCTGATCGACCAGCGTCAGCAGCAGCGCTGTGGCCGCCGGTGACAGTGCGCCCCAGCCCTGTTGCAGCGGCAGCGAGACCATCACGCCCGGCTCGCTCATCGCTTTCAGAATGCGGCGAAACGCGCGCTGTGCATCCGCGACCGGATGGTTAAAACTTGCCAGTAATGTCATCAGTTATCTCCGCGAACCAGCGTAAAAAAATCCACTTTGCTGCTGGCGATTTCACGGGCGCGCAGCTGTCGCTGCTCATCGCGCCACGCCGCCAGCGGGGTAATAATCTTCTCTTCCAGCAGGGGCCGGGTTTCCGGCTGCTGCAGCAATGCATCCAGCAGGGCGCAGCGTTCGGCATGGGCTTTGTCACGCCCCAGCAGATAGCTGTAGCCCAGGGTGCCGTCGCCCAGCTGCACCACCGCACGCGTCACCGTGGCATCGCCCATCACAAAGCGTTTGCCGGTGGCCCCCATCCGCGCCTGTAATCGCGTCAGCCCGATCTCTGCCGGACGAATCAGGGTGAATTCCGGCTGGAGGTTAAGCGCCTGCCAATGGTGTTCAAGCAGGGCGGCGCTGCTGTGCGCCAGCACCGACAGCCAGCGCTGACGATCCGTTTGCTGTTCCATTAGTGCTCCAGAGTCAGTTCGATCATGTCGCCGCGCGTCAGACTGACGGAGTATTCCGCCAGTGCGCCATCACTGGTTTTGTTCAGGGTCCGTACGCAGAGCAGTGGCGCATGCAGCGCGATATCCAGCTGACGGCACTCTTTGGCCTGCGCCCGGCGGGTGCTGATACGCGTCTGGGTGCGCACCAGCTGCTTGCCAGTGTGCTCCACTAAGAAGTCGTGCAGCGACCCGCTGTTAAATTGCTGCAGCTGTGGCCACCAGCTGAGGTCGGCGAGGAAGTGATTGATCAGGCAGAGCGGCACGCCGTTGGCGCGGCGCAGGGTGCGCAGATGAATAACGTTGTCACCCTCTTTTACGCCCAGCGCACTGGCGACGTCGTTGCTGGCCGGACGCAGCACCGCCAGCAGCCGTTCGCTGGTCGGGTGACTGCCCTGCTCCATCAGGTTCTGGCTGAAGCGTGCCTGGGCATGCAGCGGATAGTCATACGGGCGCATCAGCACCAGAATGCCAACGCCATGACGGCGCTGCAGCAGACCTTTATGCACCAGCTCATCGACGGCCCGGCGCAGCGTGTGGCGGTTCACCTCATAGTGATCGGCCAGCTGTTGTTCGGAAGGAAGATAGTCGCCGCAGCGGTAGCGCTCTTTCAGCGCCTGCTCCAGTTGTGCGGCAACAGCCTGATAGACAGTGGTCGGATGTCTGGATAACTCCATCACGATGAAATCCTCACGGGTTACAGAGTGGGAACGCAGTGATAAGACGCTGCGGGATGGGGTTAGCCTGAGGGACGCAGATGACAGAATGGTGACGCGGGGGTGAAGGTGGGGTGAATGTGGTAGTCGGGATAGAAGCCAGTTAAGGACAAAGAGGCGTCATAAGAATAGCGCTCAGGCCTGAAACCCTCTGCCCTGTTTGTCCGGGACACTTTCAGGGTGCAGCACAGTGGCTTTACGCTTCTTGCCGTGTTTCAAACCAGGGCGTAATGAGCATATGCGGGATTGCCAGTGCCGCCAAAGCAGCAAAGAGTGACTGAATTCCCGCTTTATCTGTGGGATGCATCATCACAACGGTTCCCGCCCCTAACAGAATAGCCGCCGCTAAAACCGGCCATGTCGCCTGCAGATAGCGAACATAGCTGCTGCACCCCAGTTGATCGCGACGCTGCCGGGTTTGCGGCAGCGCATGCAGAATCAGAAAGCCCATTGAAAACCCGACGAAAGGGGGAAGAATTAACAATGCCAGTGTACCGGCCAGAATACGCCTGTCCCGGCGAAGCAGGCCCTCAAAAATAAGGCCTGCTGCACAAAGTCCCCCTGTGAAGGCAATGCCTACAGCAAAAGAGTATGGCATCGGAAATCCCAGCCCCGCCTCGTGCAGAATGGTACTGAACGCCTGCAGATGCAGAGCAGCAGGCGTCGCTATCATGCTTATCCCCCGCGCCAGACGTTCAATGCTGCATCCATGAGGGGCATCCTCCAGCGCAAAGTGTATGGCAGAGGCCAGTAAAAAACCTGGCAGCGCCAGTGCCGGCGCACCGTGCCACCAGAACAGACAAATCACAATGACCAGCCCATAGGCGGCAAGGAACGGGAACTGACGTTCGCGTCGGACCACGTCAAGATCGCTGGCACCGTGCGCCATGCCGATAAGGCCAATGGCGACGATCGCAAACAGTACCTGCCCGGCAAGAGGGCTGAAAGAGGCAGCCAGCGCTGCCCCCCAGAGTCCTGCCCAGCCGAGCCGAACCTGACCTGTCATCTCCTGACTGCACCAACAGGCACGGCATGAGAAAGGGCTTTCTTCATGTTAGCCGCGGCGTAGATGGCATAGAAAACTTTTGCGATAATATCCAGAATCAGGAATGCCCAGACCGATGACGCATCAGTAATGATTCTGAGCCCTTCCGGACCGACCAGAAAAACGATCGGATAGATAAACCATACGATGGTCAGCAAAGCCACGTTTTTGCTATATGCACCTGCCAGCGCACTATCCCGCGTAGCGGCTATAGCACGCAGCGGTCCCCAAAGCAGATAAACAACGCCCAGAAATGCCGCGCATGACCAGAGATACCAGACCCATTTAGCGACAGTATTTTCCGCCAGCGAAGAGACCAGACCGGTGACGATCATCATCACATCCAGCACAATGATGGCAGTCAGAAAACCGCCCATTTCGCCCGGCTTACCCTGTTCATGGAAAGCCAGCATGACCAGCCCGGCCAGTAAGAGAGGCGTGGTGACAGACCAGTCTGCATAACGTGCCAGATACACTACCGTGCCACTATCCAGCGTGAGGTTGCCAAACCCAAACGCCATGGCCAGATAGGCCGTGGCCGCAATAAACGGGACGGATGCATGCACCAGTGTATGGTGACCAAAAGGATATTTTTTGTCGCCCGTCGCGTAGATAATCAGCGATGCGATGGCCATGACCGAAAACCCGATCATGAATGCGGTTTGATCCATTTTACTCTCTCCTGTGCTAAGACGCCGGTCTCGCGCCAGCAATGCAGCGATAAATTATCGTTAATAAAGCAGGTTTATATTCATTCAATGAATATGCTGAAAGTATATGACGATATTCGTCATCTGCTCATTGCAATAAACGCACACTTCCTGATTTAAGATATTTTGTTTAAAACCACGTCTTTTATTAGCTTTCTAAGAGTCAGATAAAAAAAGCAATGTAAAGTTATGTTTCTCAGCGTTTCGCTTTCCTACCAGATTTTTAACATATGAAAAACCCATTAGCGCCTAACCCACTGATTTAGCAGTCAACATACATCATGAGATTTAGCAACCCCCGCCTTTGCATAAATTGACAAAAGAGCAAAATTTTTATTTTTGAGTGGTAAATTTCAAGGCAGGCGCTATGAAAATGGCGTGGTGAGATGTTCAATTCATTTAAAAGGCACAAATAAAAATCAAATGCTGACTGTCTGTGGATAATCAAAAGAAAATAAAAAATAATAATTTAGCGAGTTTTATACCCTAGCGCCTTTAAAAGAGGAAGCCCGGAACCCGCTCTCTTTAACAGAAAGAATAATGTTTTGAAGAAGGTAATCCTGATCGGTGTGCGGAATGTTTTGCCAGCTAATTTTACAATATAATCCTTGGGCATTTGTTGCCTCTATACGGCTCGTTAACGTCTGCACGGCCCGGTAAAGTCACAAACGCGCAGGATTACTTTCTGACTTCGAGAGAGAAACGACAGCCATGAGTTAACGTACAGGCTCACGTAAACTGCCGTTTCTGTTTCACTAAAGATCTTTTACTCCAGCCCCGCTCTCCCAACCTTCTCCGACCCGCTCTCCGTCAGCGACGCCCTCACCTGTGGCAGGCTTTCCGGGTAATTCTGCTGAATAAACTCGATCATCTTCTCACGCACATAACAGCGTAAATCAAAGGCGATCGGCGAGTTCTGGGCGGTCATCAGCATCCTGATGGTCATGGTTTTTTCGGTGGTATCGGTCACCTGAAGCACCGAGGTTTCCTGGTCCCAGAGCTTGGTTTCACTCAGGATTTTGTCGAAATGCTTACGCAGCGGCTCCAGCGGCATCGAGTAATCCACATAGAGAAACACCGAGCCTAAAATCTGGGCGTTGTTGCGCGTCCAGTTCTGAAACGGATTCTCGGTGAAGTAGGTAATCGGCAGCACCAGACGACGCAGATCCCAGATGCGCACCACCACGTAGGTCAGGTTGATCTCTTCAATCCAGCCCCACTCCTTTTCCACCACCACCGCATCATCAATCTTAATCGGCTGGGTAAAGGCAATCTGAATACCGGCGAACAGGTTAACCAGCGACTTCTGTAAAGCAAAACCGATAATGATACCGGCGACACCCGCGCCGGCCAGAATCGTGGTGCCGAATTTACGCACGCCGGGGAAACTCAGCAGAATCAGCGAAACGCAGAACAGCACCAGGATGACAATGACGACTTTCTTGACATAGATAATCTGCGTACGGATTTTACGCGCACGCAGGTTATTGGAAATATTAATGTCATAGCGGATATAAAGCATATCCTGCGCTACGTTGGTCAGCCGGATTAAGACTGAGCAGAATGACATAATAATAAAGACGTTGATGATATTGGTGATGAGATCGAGTGATTCAGGATGAAAATCGATGTAGTTAATCCCGACATTGATCATTAATAACGGCACGAAAAAGAACATCGAACCGCTAAGGTGCTTTTCCAGGGATTTGAACAGCTTTCTGTCACGGCCCTGCCAGTAGCGGATAAACGCGAGGAGGATAAGGCGAGCCAGAAAACCCAGTACAAATGAAAGCGAGACGAGTAATACAACAGGCACCCATGACGGGAAACCAGATAACTCACCGAATAACAATGGCATTATTTTCCCTTTTTGTTAGCTGACAGGCTAAAGCTGTCAGATAAGTGACCCACTCAGTAACCGTTGTCTGCACGGTTATCCGTCTGTAACACAATCAGCGCTCATGAGTATGAACCATAGCAGCAAAGTTGGCAGGAAATGCGCGGTGATGGGATTGCTGAGGCACTTAGCCTTACCGCATCAGGTCAGGGTGTACCATCCTGACCTGAATGCTCCCGGCACGACTGCCATCCTCATTAAAATAACTGATAAAACGCGCTGACTTTCTTACCCTCACTGTCAGCCTTCCCCGGCCACCCGTTAACAGAAAAACGCTTGCATGCTCACTATCCATCACGCTTTTCATGGACGATCTTTTGCTATCTGCTAATTTTTAAGCTGTTCCCCTGCTGCAGAGAAAAACAACAATATGATTAACACCCTTAAACTTTCCTCTGATTTTCGCCGCAGTTTCCTGCGCGAAGTGCTGGTGCCGCTGGTGGCTATCCTGGTGCTGACATTTGCCGGTGCGGGTGCAGCACTGTTTATTGGCACATCACTGACCAATACTGAAGCCCGGCATCAGCAGCAGCGGATGATTGAGGCCTCTTTTTCGCAAAGTCTGAACGAGCATCTTCGCCAGTTGCATAGCCTGTCACGCTGGCGTCCCTTTGAGGAGCATCTGGCAGAGGGCAACAGCGACAGGTGGCTGGATGAGAACATCGGGCAGTGGCTCTATGAGATGTTCGGCCATCAGCTGATTATGGTGCTGGATGCGCAAAACCAGATCGTCAGAGTCTGGCGTGAGGGCCACACGGTCTCCGCAGCAGAGAGTGACCCGCTGATTGGTGATGTGCTGCAAAACACGCTGATCCAGGATCCCAGGCGCCAGGATAACGCCGATTATGCCCGTATTACCCAGCGTGCTGCGGCGCTTGCCGTGGGTAACATCCAGCGGGATAGCGACAGCCTGCCGCAATTCCGGCTGGTGAGCCTGAAATTTCTCGATGACGGTTATCTGGCGAGCCTGGCGGAGCGCAATCAGCTGGAGGGACTGCACTTCTCCGACGGTTCGTCTCAGTCCGGCACCAGCGCGCGCTATCTGCTGATCGCCCAGGCGGGCGAGCCGGTCGGCTATCTCAACTGGATCCCCTCCCGTCCGGGCGCGCAGATGCTGCGTACCATCGGGCCGTCTACCGGGCTGGCGGTGCTGGCAATATCGCTGCTTTGTCTTTATATGGTGCGGCGACTCTGGAACTCATCAGTTAATCTCTCGCAATCGATGCTCAGGCTCGGCGCATCAGAAGCGCAGGCGCAGCATCTGGCGTTTCATGATGTGCTGACCGGGCTGCCGAACCGGGCGCTGGTGGAAGACCGGCTGACCCAGGCGCTGGCCCTGGCGACACGCAACGATCAGCGGGTGGCGCTGCTGCTGATCGACCTCGACCGCTTTAAAGCCGTCAACGATACCCATGGTCATCATGCTGGCGATGAGCTGATTATCGCCGTAGCACAGCGCCTGAATCGTATCGTGCGTGCCAGCGATACCGTGGGACGCATCGGCGGCGATGAATTTATCGTGGTGATGCCGGAGGTCGATAACATCGGTCAGGTGAACAGCCTGGCGCAGCGCATGATTGACGAGCTGGCTCAGCCGTTTACCCTGTTCGGCAGCGATGTCTGGAGCGGGGCCAGTATCGGACTGGCGCTGGCACCTAAAGACGGCATCGATCGGCTGGAGCTGATGCGCAAAGCCGATATCGCGCTGTATGAAGCCAAAAGCGGCGGACGTGGCCGGTTTCGTCAGTTTGAACGGGCAATGGATGAGTCAGTACAGACGCGGCAGACCATTGCCGCCGATCTGCGTACGGCACTGCAAACCCGTCAGGGACTGGAGGTGTGGTATCAGCCCCTGATGGACGTTGGCGGTCAGCAGATGGTCGGCATCGAGGCGCTGCTGCGCTGGCATCACCCGACACGCGGCCTGATCGCACCCGGTGAATTTATCGCGATTGCCGAAGAGACCGGTCTGATTATCCCGCTGGGCGAATGGGTGCTGTCTGAAGCCTGTGCCACTCAGCAGCGCTTTCCCGATTTGCTGGTAGCGGTCAATGTCTCGCCCGTGCAGTTCCGCTCTACCGGCTTTGTTGACCGTGTGATGACGATTGTCAGCCAGCACGGCGGTGACCCGAAGCGGCTGGAACTGGAGATCACCGAAGGCGTGTTAATCGAGGATGAGCGCGAAGCACGTGAGATTATTGTGTCGCTGCGTGAGGCGGGTTTCCGCATCGCGCTGGATGACTTCGGTACCGGCTACTCCAGCCTCAACTACCTCAGCACCTTCCCGGTGGACAAAATCAAAATCGACCGCTCATTCACCCAGTCGCTGGGCGTGGCGGAAAATTCCGTGGCGATAGTCGAATCCGTGGTGAAACTGGGTCACGCCATGGGCCTGATGGTGACGGCGGAGGGCGTGGAGACCGCCGGGCAGATGTCTGCACTGGCCGATGCAGGCTGTAATCAGTTACAGGGCTATCTGTTCAGTCAGGCAGTGCCCGCCGATCAGCTTGCGGCACTGATGAGATTACCTGCGCCAGAGGAGACGCAGCGGGAATAGTGCTGCGCATAGCCTGAGCGGATAACGGCGCTCAGGCTATGCGGAATCGCCCTGAGAATCAGGGCAGCACCTATTGATGTGAGATGCAAAACGCTACACGCCCAGGCTATCCAGCAGCGCGGCCGACGTAGCGACCGCGCCAAAGATGCCGCCCTGCATATGGATCATGCTCAGCGCCGCCTCATGATGATGCCGCTCAGTTGCAGCACAACAATCGGAGAGCACCAGGCATTCAAAGCCGCGATCGTTGGCTTCGCGCAGCGTGGTGTGGACGCAGACGTCGGTGGTAATGCCGGTGAGGATCAGGTTACGGATACCGCGACTGCGCAGAATCAGCTCCAGATCGGTGGCATAAAACGATCCCTTCCCCGGTTTATCAATCACCACTTCCTCCGGCAACGGTGCCAGCTCCGGGATAATCTCCCAGCCCGGTTCACCGCGCACCAGAATACGGCCGCATGGTCCGACATCGCCTATCCCGGCATTCATGCGTCGCGAGCGCCAGCGTTTGTTAGCGGGCAGATCGCTGAGGTCGGGCCGGTGCCCTTCGCGGGTATGAATAATCGGAAACTGCCGGGCGCGCATCGCCGCCAGCACCTGTTGCAGCGGGGCGATGGGCGCGCGGGTCAGGCTCACGTCATAGCCCATGCTGTCGACATAGCCGCCAACGCCACAGAAATCAGTCTGCATATCAATCACGATCAGCGCCGTGTCAGCCGGGGTAAAGCTGCCGTCAAACGGCCAGGCGTAGGGGGTCGAATTAACGCTGTAATCGGGCATTGCTGTTCTCCATTACCGGGCGCGGCATACGCATTTTAGTGATCACGCTGTAGCTGATGGCGGCGGTCACCAGACCAATCACCGCTTCGCCGAACTGTGGGAAAGCCACATGGGCGATGACCGCACACAGGCTGCCAATCGCCCAGGCGGCAAACGCGGTGCCACGGAAACGCTGGGCCGGACGCTGCTCGCTGATGCGCGCCATGAAAATCAAATCCACAATCATTACCGCACCAAACGGTGGCACCACAATCCCCAGCAGGCTGAGCCACTCCAGGAAGTAAGACCAGACCCCCGCCAGCGCCAGCACGCCGCCAATCGCACCGAGGATCAGCGTCCAGAGCCGCATTTTGCTGCTGAACAGATGACTGAAACCCACCGCGCCGTTGTAGAGACAGTGGGTGCAGACCGACCCCAGATTGATAAAGACAAACAGACAGGCCACCACCGACAGGAAGGCGCTGTGTCCCATCAGCATCGGCAGGAAGTTCCCGCCGTTGGTCAGCGGATCAACCGCCGCACCCACTGCCACAATCACCACGCCGAACAGATAGGAGATCACATTGGCGACCGGGAAAGCGGAGAACGCGGCGATCACCGCCGAGCGGCCGTTCTTCGACCAGCGGGTAAAGTCAGCGGTCATGGTGCCGGAGTCGGCAAAACCAGCCACCACCATCGTTACGGCAGTGCCCATACTCATCGCTCCGGCGGCGCTGGCGCTGCCCTTCCACTGCGTCACGATGGAGAAGTCGTGCTGTTTGCCAATCAGCCACAGCGCCACTATCCCCAGCACCACAAACAGCGGCGCGGCAATCATCCCGAGTACCGACAGTGCCCGCACGCCCAGGAACGTAATGCCGGTATAGAGGATCATGGCAAAAGCCGTCACCGCCAGCGCATTCCAGCCAAAGGTCTGGTTAATGACCGTGCCGGTGAGGCCGGTCTGGAAGGCATACCAGCCGATCACCACCGTCGAGAGAAAACCGGAGACCAGAATGTAGCCTTTGCTGCCAAAGGTGCGTCTGGCCTGTAAAGCAAAGTTCATCCCGGTGTTACCGGCGAACCAGCTCAGCGCGCCGACATAGGCGAACAGCACCAGGTTGCCCAGCAGAATAGCAATCAGCGCGGGCCAGAAGCCCAGATGCCAGGTGATGATGCCGCCAAACAGCGCGTTGGTGAGTATCATCGGGAATCCAAACCAGACCGCCGAGACGGAGCGGGTGGAATGGCGATGCGACAGCGGCACCGGCTCATGTTCAAACTCCTGCTCCAGCGCAGGTGTATCAGATGTTTTCATTGGGCGATTCCGGGTTGAAGGTGATTCCACGGCTGTATGCGCTCGAAAGCGGCACTGGCAGCCAGCACTAACGCATCATCAAGATGACGTCCGACAATCTGCATCCCGACGGGCAGGCCGCTGGCGGTGAAACCGGCGGGCACGGACGCGGCGGGCTGTCCGGTGAAGTTGAACGGGTAACAGAACGAGAGCCAGTGATCGTTGCGGACCATACGGCCATCGATGATCTCCGGTCCCTGCATCCCCAGCGGAAATGGCGGCACTGCCAGCGTCGGCGTGATCAGCAAATCAAAGCGCTGCATAAAGCGCCACAGGCTGTTACTGACCGCTTTGCGGGTGGCGATGGCATCGGTGAAGTTTTCCGCCCGCCAGTCGCGCTGCAGCATGGCGACCAGATGTGGCGACATCGCGCTGCCTTGCTCCGCCATCATCTGGCGCATGCCGGTGAGATCGCTCTCCATCGCCACCAGCGCGCCAAAGGCGGCAGCCGGGTCCGGGAAGCCGGGATCGGCCAGTTCCAGCTCCGCACCGATTTCAGCGGCAAAGCGCTGCACCGCTGCGCTGACCACCGCCCGCACCTCCGGGTCAACCGCCACATAGCCAAAATCTGCGCTGAAGGCGATGCGCAGTTTGCCTGGCAGCTGTTCTGGTGCACCCAGCCAGTCAACGTCGCTACAGGGGATCGAGTGGCGGTCACGCATATCCGGTCCCGCCATCAGCGACATCATCAGGGCGGCATCACGCACGCTTCGCGTCATCGGCCCGATGTGTTCCAGCGACTCCCAGCTCGACACGCCGGGATAGCGTTCATCACGACAGCCGGGCCACAACGGCACCCGGCCCATTGACGCCTTAAAGCCAAAAATGCCGCAGTGCGCCGCCGGAATGCGTACCGAGCCGCCGCCGTCGCTGCCCAGTGCAATCGGACAGAGCCGCGCCGCCACCGCCGCACCCGATCCGGCGCTGGAACCGCCGGGCGTCATCGCCAGATCCCAGAGATTGCGCGGCGAGGGGAACAGCGGATTGTGTCCGACACCGCTATAGCCAAACTCCGGCGCGGTGGTTTTGCCCAGCAGAATGGCGTCGGCGGCCAGCAATCGCTCCACCGTGATGTCGTCATCTTCCGGTACGAAATCTTTATACGCCGCCGAACCGGAGGTGGTTCTGACGTTTGCGGTGCAGATTAAATCTTTCACTGCCAGCGGCACGCCTGCTAAAGCGCCCAGCGTTTCTCCACGCGCCCGTCGGGCATCCACTTCTCTGGCCTGTGCCAGCGCCAGTTCCGGTGTCGGGGTACAAAAGGCCTGTATCACCGGTTCCCGCCGCTCCATCCGCGCGAGTGCTGCCCCGGTCAGCTCGCAGGCCGAGACTTCCCCGCTGCGAATCAGTGCGGCCATCGTGGTGGCATCTTCGTCTAATAAGGAATCAAACATGAGTAACCTCGCCAGAATTGTACCTGTCAGCGAGTGCATGAAGCGTGCCAGATAGCCGTGATGCCAGCGGTCTGAGACAGGGATGCCAGATGGAATACGGCCTGGAATACAAGATCGAATTCTTATGATGTCGCGGGCAGGAGGCTGTTTATTTTTTCAGCACGAAGATGGCGCAGGGCTGCGCGATAAGGGGGCGAGCAGTTCCTCAGCGCTTGTCATGCCAAAGCTCAGTCAGTCGCTGGATGGTTTTTGATCAGTTTACGTGGAGGGCTTTCGCTATATACGATATATTGTTGATATTCGATATTTGCATTTTGCCAGCAGGAGCAAAATCATGATCAGATCTGATAAAACCACTGGCTTCGACGTCATACCCGTGCCGGCAGGCAGTATTTCCTCTTCCCGCTCCCAGGATGGACAAGCAGAGATTACAGTGTCAGTCCCGCACTGCCATGATGAGCCAGCGCAATACTATGTGGTGAAGCGTCCCGACGCTGTGGATGAAGCCGCCTTTAAAATCGCACTGGATGCCGCGTTCCGGGCGGTATCGGGCATCAGTCAGCTCGCCAGTCACGGTAAGTCACCTTTCAGCGCTGGCGAGATGGCGACAGCAGAACAGACCAGGCCGCCGGTCACAGTGAGTAACACTACAAAGCTGGAACAACTCAGGAAGCATATTCTGGACGACAGCGAGTGGTTGCCTGCGCAGGAAGTTTCACGCCGCGCTGGTAGCAGTACCAGTGTGAAAAATCCCAGCGGATTACCTAACCGGTGGAAGCGAGCCGGTAAGATTTTTGCACTTTCCTCCGAAGGCAGGGATCTTTATCCGGCCTATGGGCTGGACGTTGGCGGTCAACCGTTGCCGCTGATGAAAAAGATCATCGCGCTGTTTGGAGAATCAAAAACGCCATGGACCCTGGCCGTCTGGTTTGGCACGCCAAATAGCTGGCTCGGTAATGAAAAACCTAAGAATCTGATAACGTCGGAACCGGCAAAAGTACTGGAGGCGGCACAGCGGGCAAAGGACGGTCCGGTTCATGGCTAAAAAGATCAAAACACCCGGCAAAGATGATGATTTATCGGTCTCTCTGGTCTCCTGGCCGAAAGGTAAAACGATTGACCGCATTCACTGGTCGCAGTATGGCGCTGCGGAGTTTAATCCAGGAAAAGGCGTTGGACGTTTCAGCCCAATTGCTGATCGTGCGGGTCGCATCATACCGACGCTTTATGGCGGTAAAACGCTGGCTGTTGCCCTGATGGAGACGGTATTACACGATCTTCCTGTGCCCTGTGAGAATACGCCCGTAGACCTGACGGTGCTGAATAAGCTGGCACACAGTCAGCTCACCCCTAAAGAAGAGATAAAGCTGGTGGATCTCAATCCACGCTTTATGAAAAAACATGGCATTACGCAAGGTGAGCTACTGGGTTCAACTGCCGATCACTACCCGGAAACCCGACAATGGGCTGAGCAGATACATCACTCTAACCCAGAGGCACAGGGAATTCAGTGGTCTTCGAAGCAGCATGGCGATAAGGCATTAATGCTTTTTGGCGATCGTATCTGTGCTGAAGATTTGGACATTACGCTTGATGCTCAGTCCGCTTCAGAGTCAGCAGATGTGGAACGTGAACTCAGCGCACTGGCGAATGAGATGGCGCTGATTCTGCTTTCCGGGTTTTAGCGTGAAGCTCTGAAATGTAAAGCCCGGAATTCTAATGAACGTCTCAGCCATACGCATCCTGCAATTCAACACTTACCGCTGCTTGATCCACGTTTCGTTCTGACCGCATGCAAGGTATCCATGCCCTGTCGGTTACGCTGAAAATCCGTCTCCACTGACGTCTGTTTCCTCACTTCTATCTCCGCCAGACACTCTTTGAGCTTGCAGGATTCGCTCGTCCAAAGTGGGCCTGTCAGCTAGTTTGCGACAGGGCTTACAAAACGATGTTGTTAATCAGCAAGAGCAGATGAAATGCTGGAATGCATAGCCACACTTTTAATATGGATATTTGACGGATCTCAACAGCAACTGAAAAATCGAGTTTCAGGGATTCATATGCTACGGCAGGGATGAGAAGTGCACATTGAAGAAGATATTTATCTCGAAAACTACGAAATCAGACGAAAAAGATTCATTTATGATCGCCAGATTTATCACAGCTACGTTTTTGTTGTCGGTAGCGAAACTTACACTGTCATCGTTGGCGACCGGATAGATGAAAAGACCTTTATCCGCATCGGATATCGGATGCCAACAGGTATCTCCTTTCCGGTTAATGGCCTGGCTGAGGTCTGTTTTGACGTGTTCGATGGTCTGGATTGCCTGGGCGATTTTCGCCACATCAGCATTCCCGGATTAGGTAGTGCAGTCGTTTTAAAAAGCGTAGTACTTGCGTTAATGGCACACCATGAAAGCTTCTCTATCGGCGGTTTTATTTTCCAGCCTGCGTCGGGAGAGATCGCTGAACGCAATCGTCCGACTCCCCTTGAAGAGATTTATGACGCCATGCTTGGGTTAAAAAATGAACTACGCTACAATCGCCGAACAGGGTTGCCAAAGAAAGCGCCGCAACCTTTAATCCCGGACTGTTTCCAGGCTTATAAAGTAGTGACTACAGGGAGAGCTTGCTATGTCGTTTTATGATACACACGATGAAACAACCCCTTTGGCTCCGGTTGAAACCCGATATAAAGAGTTTAGGGCACTTTTGATTGCTGAGTGGCTGGCCCGGCCCGATCTGCCCGCCATTAAAGCCCAGTTAGCTCAGGCGAGAAAACGTTCCTCATCTCCCCTGTTGCGCCGTAAGCTGAAAGAGCTGAAAGAGCTGAATGCGCGTGAAACGCAGGAAGCTAAGGCACTCGACTAGCGCTTAAAGGCCCGATAAACGGGCCTTTCGTATTTTAATGGCTTCCCGCCACCCCCAGAGCACTCACTTCTACTCCGGAAAATCCGTCTCCACTGACGTCTGTTTCCACGCTTCGATCTCAGCAAGGCGCTCTTTAAGCTTGCTGGTCACGGCGTCATGGCCCCAGGCCCCCATCACCAGATGGCGTGGCGGGTTGTCATGTTCGGTGATGGCGATCATCGCCGCGGCGGCCCGTGCCGGATCGCCTTTCTGAGTACCGCTGTATTCGGCGGTGGCTTTCATTCGCGCAGCCGCGGTCTCTGCATATTCCGGCAATTTACTCGGCGTCTGGTGCAGTGAGCGTCCGGCCCAGTCGGTGCGGAACGGACCGGGCTCGACGCAGGTGACGTGAATGCCCAGCGGCCCCGCTTCCAGCGCCAGCGAATCGGACCAGCCTTCCACCGCATGTTTGCTGGCAGAGTAGTAGCCTGAGCTGGCAAAGCCAATCAGGCCTGCCACAGAGGTAATGTTGATGACATGACCGCTGCGCGCCTTGCGCATCGCAGGCAGCACGGCGCGCGTCAGGGCGAACAGGCCAAAAACGTTGGCATCAAACTGGGCGCGGATTTCACTTTCCACACCCTCTTCCACCGAACTCTGATAGCCGTAACCGGCGTTGTTTACCAGCACATCAATGGTGCCGAACGCGTCCAGTGCCGCGCTGACGGCCTGGTCGATGCTCGCCTGACGGGTCACATCCAGCGCCACCGCCAGTGCGTTGTCGTGTCCTTCAACCAGATCGGCAATCGACGACGTATCACGCGCCGTCACCACGACCTTAAAACCACGCGCGATGGTCTGCTGCGCCAGTTCACGACCAAAACCGGTCGAACATCCCGAGATTAACCAGACAGGGCTGGAATGAGCAGTCATGTTAAGACTCCCGATAAGTTTGATGATGTGGTTTAAGACCCGGACGCGAGTGCATCCGGGGATCAAGGTTAGCGAGGCGCGACCGCCTCACTTAGCCCTTAATGCTTTTTATGAAACAGCTGACTGGCGGTGTCGCTGATGATCTGCGCCGCTCCGCGATCACCCTTCACCATCGACGCCATAAAGGCTTTTGCCTGCTTAAAGGTGATGTGCGGCGGTAACGGTGCGACCTCCGGATCGGTTTTCACCTCCAGCAATACCGGGCGATCGGCGCTGAGCGCACGCTGCCAGGCCCCCGCCAGATCGTCAGGATTATCGACAAAAATTCCGATCATTCCCAGCGACTGCGCAAACTCGGCATACTTCACGTCCGGCAGCTGCTGCGAGGCGTCAAAGCGTGGATTGCCCTCCATCACGCGCTGCTCCCAGGTGACCTGATTAAGATCCTGGTTGTTGAACACGCAGACGATCAGGCGCGGATCGGCCCACTGCTGCCAGTATTTCTGGATGGTGATCAGCTCAGCCATGTTGTTCATCTGCATCGCGCCATCACCCACCAGCGCCACCACCGGTTTTTCCGGGTGGGCAAATTTTGCTGCAATCGCGTAAGGCACCGCCGCGCCCATACAGGCCAGGCCGCCGGAGAGCGAGGCACGCTGACCCTGCTTCACGCGATAGTCGCGGGCAAACCAGTTGGCACAGGAGCCGGAATCTGACGTGACAATCGCGTTGTCCGGCAACTGGGGTGACATCTCCCACACCACCCGCTGCGGATTGACCGGATTAGCAGGTGCCATGGCGCGCTCTTCCATCAGCGTCCACCAGTCACGCACCTGAACCGCGATATCCTCCTGCCAGCTGCGATCCTCTTTGTGGGTCAGCAGCGGCAGCAGCGCGCGCAGCGTTTCAGCCGCATCGCCATGCAGATTGACTTCGCTGGGATAGCGCAGGCCAAGCATGGCCGGATCGATGTCAATCTGCACGGCACGCGCCTTGCCCTCTTCCGGCAGGAACTCCGTCCACGGGAAGCCACTGCCGATCATCAGCAGGGTGTCGCAGTTCTGCATTAAATCAGATGAAGGTTTGGTGCCGAGCAGGCCAATCGAGCCGGTAACAAAAGGCGCATCGTCCGGCAGCACATCTTTGCCAAGCAGCGCTTTTGCCACGCCTGCACCCAGCACATTGGCGACCTGCACCACCTCAACGGCGGCGTCGCGTGCGCCTGCGCCAATCAGAATCGCCACTTTTTTACCGGCGTTAAGCACGTCGGCGGCGCGTTGCAGGTCCGCTTCGTAAGGAATGACTTTAGGACGCTGATAGCCGCTGCCGGAATGGGTAAAGCCGTGCAGATGCTGTGGCGGCTGCCACTCTTCATCCTGAATATCTTTAGGGATGATGATCACCGCCACGCCGTTTTGCGCTTTGGCGATGCGCACGCCACGATCCAGCAGATGGCGCACCTGGGTCGTGGTCGAGGCTTCCTGAACGAAGTTGGCGACGTCCGAGAAGATGCGATCCAGATTCATCTCCTGCTGGTAGCTGGCACCGCGCGCGGTCGCTTCTGCCTGTCCGGCAATCGCCAGCACCGGGGCATGGTCCATTTTGGCGTCATAGAGTCCGGTCAGCAGGTGGGTTGCACCCGGTCCGCCAGTTGACAGGCAGACGCCCAGCTCGCCGGTAAATTTCGCGTGTCCGGCCGCCATAAAGGCCGCCATCTCTTCATGGCGCACCTGAATAAATTCGATGCCGTCGCCTTTAGCGTTCGCGCGCTGAATCGCTCCCAGCACGCCGTTAATCCCGTCGCCCGGGTAGCCGTAAATGCGTGTGACGCCCCACTCTTTCAGGCGCTGGACAAAAAAATCACTGGTTTTCATGCTCATCGTCGCGTTTCCCCTCGTTGTCCTTACAGACTTAAAGCGTAGTAGACGATGAGCCATCGCCGTTAACTGTTCGCCATTGCCGGGTATCGCTGACGCAAATCACTGAATATTTGATTCATATCCGCCGTTTCGCCTGTCTCCTCCACCGCCCGGAATACCTGGGTTTTCAGGAAATGACGCCAGCTGACCGGCGCGCTGGCCAGGAATGTGGTCAGTGCCTGATAACGCTGTGGCGTCCAGAGCGTTTCGAAGCGCTGGCGTGCTTCGCCGTGCTCAAAATGGTGCAATGGGTGCTGTGGCATGTCAGCGCGCAGGCGCTCTGTGGCTTCCCGATCCACGCGATTATCAACCACCACCACGCCATACTGCGCCCTGGCCGCCGCCACGCTGAGATAGCCACAGCGCACATCCTGCATGACTGCCTCACTATCGCGCTGCGATGGCAGGCCGTATCCGCCTGCGCCGGGGCCGCGCACGTCGACCACATCACCTGGCTGGCAGTGGATCACATCGGTGTTACCGTGATTAATGACTTCACCGTTGCGCCGGGTACGGAAGGTCGACAGCGCGCCGCTCTGCCCGCCCACCACACCCGCCGAGGCAAACACCGACCGGTTACGGTTGCGCGCGGTAATGGTGGTGTTGGGCGAGAAAATCTCGAATGCCATTTCGGTGGCTAAGCCGCCGCGATAGCGTCCGGCTCCGGCACTGTCCTGCGCCAGTCCGTAGCGATGAAAACGAATCGGCACTTCCGCTTCGTTGATCTCAATCGGGGTATTTTTCAGGAAAGCAGACAGGCCGCCGGAACCGTCGGGTCCGTCATGACGCGGCGTGCCGCCCGCGCCGCCGCCCACCGGACCCAGTGAGGCGACCACACTGCGGTTGTGCGTCTGGGTACGGATGTTCATGATCGAGTTGCCGCCCGGTGAATTCGCGGGCAGACGGTCCGGCATCGCCAGCGAGAAGACGCCAATCGTCGCAATCTGCGACAGCGCACAGGTCAGCGAGCGCATCCCCACCGCTGCGGGCGCTTCACAGTTCATCACCGTGCCTGGCGGCAGAATTGCCCGGGTCGGCCGCAGCGTACCGGCGTTGAGCAGCAGTGAACGATCAAGGGTGGAGAGCACATAGGTAACGCCCACCAGCGCCAGCGGATGCCGCTCGCGCCCGCCGGTCGGCATGTTCAGCGACGACGCCAGCTGCGGGTCGCTGCCAGTGTAGTCCAGCTCCAGCCGATCACCCTGCACCCGCAGCGTAATGGCGATGCGGCAGGGATAACCGCCCTCGCCATCTTCATCGGCGTAGTCGGCATAAAAGTATTCACCGTCGGGAATGGTACTGATAATCGTGCGCGCCTGCGCTTCGGCATAATCGAGAATGCCCTCAATGCCCTGCAGGAAATCATCGATGCCAAAGCGGGCAATGATGTCGTGGATTTTGCGCTCGCCCACGTTCACCGACGCCAGCTGCGCCTTGAAATCTCCCCAGTTCTGGTCTGGCACCCGTACGTTGAGTCGCATAATACTGGCGACCTCTTCATTGAGCTGCCCCTGTTGCATGATCTTCAGCGGCGGGATGCGGATCCCCTCCTGCACGATATCGGTCAGTGAGCGCGACAGCGAGGCAGGCACGGCGCCGCCGACGTCAGTGTTATGAATGTGACCCACCACGAAGCAGACGATTTCGCCCTGATGGAACACCGGCTTCCAGATGTGGATATCGGGCGAATGAGTCGCCACGTTGCCGGCGTAGGCGTCGTTGGTGATGCAGATATCGCCCTCGGCGTATTCCTCTATCAGCGCCAGCACCGGCGCATAGTCGATGCCGCTGTACCAGGGCGCGCCAAAGCTGCGCGGCGAGGCAAACGCCAGGCCGCTGCGGCTGACAATCTGACAGGAGAAATCTTCCGTCTCTTTGACGAAGGTGGAGTGCGCGGTGCGCATCAGCGTAAAGGCCATCGCATCGGCAGCGGCGGCGCAGTAGTTCGCCAGAATCTGTAAGTTACGTCCATCAATCGCCATGTTATGCCTCGTTCGCCGTGATCAGCAGGTTACCGAATGAATCGACCGTGACGCCCATGCCGGGCGGCACGCAGGTGGTGCAATCGTCCTGGGCGATGATGACCGGGCCACTGAGCTGATGTCCGGCGCGCAGCACCGAACGCAGCACTAAGTCCACCTGATGCCAGCCGCCGTCGATCCAGGCTCGGGTCTGTTTCAGCACCGGTACGGGTGCTGTGGCGGGGGGAAGTGTATTGATCACCGGTTTCGGCGTCGGCGAGGTGATGACCAGCCGCAGATTAATCAGCTGCACCGGCGCCTGCGGGTCACAGTGACCAAACAGCTGCTGATGCTGACGATCAAAGGCGTCATGCAGCGCAGCGAAGTCCGCCTGCGTCAGCCAGCTCGCCTCCAGCGGCACGTCGATCTCAAATGACTGACCGCGATAGCGCATATCCGCGCTGAACTGCAGGCTGTATGGCATGTCGCTGCCGTGCTCCTGCGCCAGCCAGCCGCAGGCGCGCTGCTGCAAGGCTTCGGCTTCACTGGCTAAGGTGTCGGCCAGCCCAGGCGTCAGATCGCCGTAGAGCGTGCGGATAAAGTCGTTGCGGATGTCCGCTACCAGCCCGCCCAGCGCGGAGAGCACGCCCGGCGTCGGCGGCACGATCACCCCTTTCATGTTCAGTTCGCGGGCGAGAAAACAGCCCATCATCGGCCCCGCGCCGCCAAAGGCCAGGAACCAGAATTCACGGGGATCGAGACCAAAGCGCGACAGCAGGCCGCTGGTATCGCTGTACATGCTGGAGATGGCCAGCTGGATTGCGGTTTCGGCGGTTTCTTCGACCGAAATAGCGAGCGCATCCGCCAGCGGCTGCCAGGCGGCACAGGCGGCGGCGACATCAACCGTCACCGCATCATAACCCAGTGCGCCGTGGCCCATCATGCCGCAGGCGGCAAAGGCATCGGTGGCGGTCGGCTGCGTGCCGCCGCGCTGGAAGCAGACCGGACCCGGCAGCGAACCGGCGCTGTCCGGCCCCATCTGCAATACGTCCTGCCCATCAATCCACGCCAGCGAGCCGCCGCCCTGACCCACCGAGGTCACAGCGACGGAAGGAATAAAGATTGGGAAATCCCCGATGATTTCGCCATTGCCCTGCGCCACCTTGCCGTCGATGATCACCGCCACGTCGGCACTGGTGCCGCCGATATCCAGGCTGAGAATTTTGTCAAAACCGCAGGCGCTGGCGAGATAGCTGGCACCAATCACGCCGGAGGCGGTGCCGGAGAGCACCATCTGCACGCATTCGCGCTTCGCCTGGTCAACGCCCATTACCCCGCCGTTGGATTTGGTAATGCGCGGCGGCGGCTTCACGCCAAGCCGTTTCAGCGCCTGCTCAAAGGATTCCAGGTAGTGGATCACCATCGGCTGCACGTAGGCGTTGATGGTGGCGGTAATGGTGCGTTCATATTCGCGGATGATCGGCCAGATGTCGGCGGAACAAGAGGTCAGCAGTTCAGGCGCCACCTCATCGATAATCGCTTTTACCGCCGCTTCATTGTGCCGGTTGCGATAGCTGTGCAGCAGCGAGACCACGATGCCCTGACAGCCGGCGGCGCGTGCCTGTTCGATAGCGTCGAGCACGCTCTGGCGATCCACGGGTTGCAGTATGTTGCCCTGCGCGTCGCTGCGTTCGCGGATGGCAAATACCCTGTCGCGGGTAATCAGCGGTGCTGCACGCCGTGAGAAAAGGTCATGGATATGCGGGATTTTCAGCCGGGCCAGCTCCAGCACATCGCAGAAGCCCTCGGTGGCAAACAGCGCCAGCCGCACACCGCGCCGCTGGATCACCGCGTTGATGCCTACCGTGGTGCCGTGAGTGAAGTAGCCAATTTCAGCGGGGTCAATGCCCTGCTGCTGAAACTGCGCCAGTCCGGTTAAGATTTCGCTGCCAGGCTTGTCCGGTCGCGACAGGACCTTCAGGGTGTGGATCTGGTTCGTTTGCTGATCGAGCACGGCGAAATCGGTAAAGGAACCACCAATATCCACGCCAACGCGGTATCGCATATCGGGTTAACTCCAGTGTCAGGAAGGGGGAAATTCCATCAGCGTCTCGGGATGTTGCACCACACGCCAGCCGAGCCGCTGGTAGACCTCATGCGCATCCTGGGTCGAGAGCATCCAGCGATGCACCGTTTGCAGCTCCGGGTGTTCCCGGACGCAGGTCGCCAGCCAGCTGCCCAGCCCGTGACCACGCCAGCTTTCATCAATCATCACGTCGCACAGCCAGCCAAAGCGGGTGTAGTCGGTGATCAGTCGGGCAAAGCCAATCTGTTCCTGCTGGTGATAGAGGCCAAACGGCAGCGAACCGGCAATCGCCCGCCGGGTTTTCGCTTCCGGCTGGCCTTTAGCCCAGTAGGATTTCTCCGCCAGCTGGATGTGGATCCAGGCCAGATCGAGCCGCTGGCGATCGGTAGAGACAGTGAACGCATCGCGCTGCCACTGCTGGTCAGCAATCTGTAATGAGTCCATGACAACTCCTTGTATCGGTTGAATTCAGTGTAAAAGGGTTCGCTCAACGATTGAGGCCGTAGCACGCGACAAAACCGGACAGAGCGACTGAATTTTGGGCAGGGAAAAAATTTTATGCTGAGGGAAAAATCGCAAAGGTTAAAGGAACAGGAAGCCGGTCTGTGAGCAAAGGCGGGTGTGGTGAACAGCAGACAGAGATAATGCGTGTGGCCGCCCTCTCCACCGGGGAGGTGGCGAGGGGCGACCGCCCGTTATACGCCGAATTCGACTGAGTTATGTTTGCCGATGAGCGATCGTAACGGCACGCTGCTTTTCATGATGGGGGATTTGATGACGATATAGCTGAAGTACTTATCGATGCCGATCTGCGCGTCGAGCATCTTCTCAATCACTTCCTGGTAATGTTCAATGCTGCGGGTAATAAAGCGCAGCAGATAGTCATAGCCGCCGGTGATCAGATGGCACTCCATCAGTTCATCGACGTCGCGCATCGCACTTTCAAATTTCATAAAGTCTTCGCGGCGATGGCCCGACAGGGTGACTTCGGTAAAGACGGTCACTGAATCGGTGATGCGGGTGAGATTAATGTGCGCTTCATAACCGGTGATAAAACCGGCCTGTTCCAGACGTTTGACCCGTTGCAGACAGGGGCTGGGCGAGAGGCCTACGGCGTCGGCGAGGTTAACGTTGCTGATACGGCCATCTTTCTGGAGTTGCACCAGGATGTTGATGTCGATGCGGTCGAGTTTCATTAAGCCGTTCATAGCACCCCCCTCATTGTCAGAGCCTGTTGGGCCAGGCGCTCAATCAAATGTTCAGAACCTCCCGAAGATATAACATGCTTTACCGTAAACGCGCCAGCGCTTCGCAGTGGTTATACCAGCGGGAGATTTTCAAATTACTCTAACAAAATCAATGAGGAATGCGGTTTAACCCAGCCGGCCAGTGGCACGGGCCAGCGCAATATCGAAAATATGCAGCGCCTCTTCCAGCTGTGAGTCGGTGGTGACCAGCGGTGCCAGGAAACGGATGGTGTTGCGATGCAGGCCGCACTTGATCAGCAGCAGGCCTTCCTGACAGGCGCTGTCGAGGATCTTCTGAGTCAGCGCCGCATCGGGACGTCCGGTTTCGAAATCGAGAATTTCCACCGCCTGCATAAAGCCCACGCCGCGCACGTCACCGATGCAGGCATATTTATCCGCCAGCTGTCGCAGACGGGCATTGAGCTGTTCGCCGAGCTGACAGGAACGCTGCAGCAGGTTCTCCTGTTCAAACAGATCCAGCACCGCCAGCGCTGCCGCACAGCCCAGCGCATTGCCGCCGTAGGTGCCGCCTAACCCGCCAGGCGTGGGCGCATCCATGATCGCCGCCCGTCCCACCACGCCGGAAATCGGCAGACCGCCGCCCAGACTTTTCGCCAGGGTGATTAAATCCGGTTTGATACCCAGTTGCTGGAAAGCGAACATCGTGCCGGTGCGTCCGAAGCCGGACTGCACTTCATCACAAATCAGCAGAATGCCGTGCTGGCTGGTAATGCGACGCAGCGCCTGCATAAAGGCTGGTCCGGCTGGCAGGAAGCCGCCGTCGCCCTGAACCGGTTCAATGATAATCGCCGCCACACGCTCCGGCAGGATTTGCACCGCGAACAGCTGGTCCAGCGCCTTCAGGCAGTCCGCTTCCGTCACCCCGTGCAGTGGATTCGGGAAGGGCAGACGGTAGATGTCGCCGGGGAACGGGCCAAAGTTCTGTTTGTATGGCGCGGACATGCCGGTCAGGGTAACGCCCAGCAGGGTGCGGCCATGAAACGCGCCATCAAACGCGATAATGCCGGGGCGCTGGGTGTATGAGCGGGCAATCTTCACCGCATTTTCCACCGCTTCGGCACCGCTGGTGAAGAAGACACTTTTGTACGCCTCATCGCCGCCCACCAGTTTGTTCAGCCGCTGCGCCAGCTCGATGTAGCCCGGATAGGCCACCACCTGAAAACAGGCGTGTGACACCAGACCAAGCTGGCGGGTTACCGCATTGACTACCGCCGGGTGATTGTGGCCGACATTCAGCACGCCGATGCCGCCAACAAAGTCGAGATAGCGATTGCCCTCAACGTCCCACACTTCACTGCCTCTGGCGCGTTCAATCACCAGCGGATGGGCGGTCACTACACCGCGCGGCACGTTCTGCTCGCGTGCATCCAGTAACAGGCTGTTATCGGAGTATGCTTGCTGCTCTGCCATGACATTCTGCATTTTAAACCCTCATCCACGTAACGTTCGGTTGGCTCAAGTATCGCAACCCGCTGGTTTCTCACGCTGCCGTAATTCCCCAGGCAGCGGCATTTCCTGTCAAAATCCCGCTGCATTCAGCAGGGAAATTTCTCTGCCAGCGCCTGGCGTACCAGCGCGACAAAAACGTTAACGCCATGCGGGATCAGCGCATCGTTGAAGTCATATGCGGCATGGTGCAATGGCTTACAGGGTGCCGATCCCAGCCACAGATAGGCACCGGGACGCGCCTGTAGCATAAATGCGAAATCTTCCGAGGTGAGCGCGGGTCTGGCCGCGGTGTCAGCCGGGATATCTGCCTGCGTCAGCGCTTCCAGGCAAAACTGCGCTTCCGTCGCGCTGTTCACCGTCGCCGGGTAGTAACGCTGATAGCTCACCTCTGCGTGCAACCCATGAGCCGCCGTGACGTGCTCCGCCATCTGGCGCAGCCGTGCTTCAATCGTATCCTGGGCCGCCGGGCTGAAGGTACGCACCGTGCCGGTGATACTCGCCTCGGCCGGGATCATGTTGTGTGAAAAGCCGCCCTGCATCCGTGTGACGGTAAGCAGCGCGGTTTCGCACGGATCCAAAGCGCGTGAAACCAGCGTATTGAGCTGCACCACCAGTTCACTGGTCGCCAGCAAAGTGTCACGCGTCAGGTGAGGCTGCGCGGCGTGACCGCCACCGCCCAGCACCCGGATATCAAAGCGGTCGGCCGCCGCCATAATCGGGCCAGGGCGGGTCTCTACCTGACCGAGCGGCAGTTCCGGCCAGTTGTGAATGGCGTAGACCGCCTCACAGGGAAAGCGGCTGAACAGACCGTCGTCGATCATCGCTTTTGCACCCGCCAGTCCTTCTTCGGCTGGCTGGAAGATAAAGCAGACGCTGCCGTCAAAGCTGACGTCCCGCGCCAGTTTTTCAGCGGCACCCAGCAGCATCACGGTATGACCATCGTGGCCACAGGCATGACTCACCTGCTCTGCCTGACTTTGCCATTCCGTGCCGCTCTGGTCCTGCATCGGCAGCGCATCCATGTCGGCGCGCAGGCCAATCATGCGTTCACTGCTGCCCTTCTTCAGTATCCCGACCACGCCGGTTTTACCGATGCCGCGATGCACCTCAATGCCCAGCTGGTGCAGGAAGTTCGCCACGATGTCGCTGGTGCGCTGCTCCTGAAAACCCAGTTCCGGGTGCGTATGCAGGTCGCGGCGCAGTGCCACTAAATGTTCCATTTTAATATCCTCGCGAACGGTCAATCTCACCGTGCAGCGGCTCGCCACGCTGGTAGCGCCGCAGGTTCTCCAGCAGCGCCGCAATGGCGCTCTCATTCTGCGTCTGGCTGGCAATGTGCGGCGTCAGCCAGATGGCGGGATGGTGCCAGAAGGGATGGCCCGGCGGTAACGGCTCCGGATCGGTGACGTCAACGACGGCGGCACGCAGCTGACCGCTCTCCAGTGCCTTCAGCAGATCATCATCATTCAGCTGCGGGCCGCGCCCGGCCTGTACCAGCGCCGCGCCGTGCGGTAGCTGGCTGAACAGCGACTGATTCAGTAAACCCTGAGTGGTGTCGGTCAGCGGCAGCAGGCAGACCAGAATCTCGCTGTGCGCCAGGAAGTCAGCGAGTTGATCGTTGCCGTACCAGCAGCGCACGCCGGGGCACTCGCGCGGTGTGCGGCTCCAGCCTGCGCAGTCAAAGCCCAGCGCCACCAGCTGCGCTAACGCAGCCTGCCCCAGTTCGCCCAGCCCCATCACGCCGACCCGACGCTGCCCGGCAGGTATGGCTGCATGAGGCTGCCACTGCTGCTGGCGCTGCTGATGGAAATAGCGCGGCATGTCGCGATGCAGACCGAGCACCGCGAAGGTGACATATTCCACCATGCCCTGCGTCAGGCCCGGCTCGATCATTCTTATCACCGGCAGGTCAGGCGGCAGCGCGCTGAAATCAAACTGGTCGGCACCCGCCCCCACCGAGAACAGCAGTTTCAGCCGGGGAAACAGTGCCGGAATGTCTTCGGGTGGCTGCCAGGCGACCAGCGCCTCAACCTGCTCCTGATCACCGGTCTCCGGCCAGAGATGCAGCTGAATATCAGGCGCATGTTCCGCCAGCCAGCGCTGCCAGATCCGCCCACGTTCCGGCTCCGATTTATAGACGATATGCATCAGGCCATCGCCTGCGTCATCAGTCCAAATGCCTGCATACCCTGCGGCGTCCAGGGCGTGCCGCGCACCATGGTGGTGGGCGCATCGACCTGCGGAATGCCAAGACTGTCAAGCCAGGCGGCCATCGGCAGCGCGGCGTCGGTGTCGATGCGCAGAAATTCACCCTGCAGCGACTGCATTAGCGAGGCGACCAGTGCCTGAGCCATCGAAAAGTCTGCTGCGATCACCGGGCCTATCGCCCAGCCGTGACCAAAGCGGCGCAGGCTGGCAAAGCCCTGAATCCGCTGCTGCGCATCCTGCAACAGCACTGTCTGGCAGTCGCGCAGCAGATGCTCAATCAGCGCCGGGCGATGCATGCCGTGCGCCTGCTGATCCAGCGTCACCAGCGTGTCATGATCGGCTGCTGTCGCCGGGCGCAGTTTCAGCCCCGCGGGTATCACCACCTCTGGCAGCGTGGTCACGGCACGCGTCTGGTGCTGGCGGATCTCACCACAACTGACAAACCCAAGCTTCTCATACAGCCCTTTGCCCATTTCGGTGGCATGCAGACGCACGTTAACGTCGGGCACTTTTTCCAGCTGCGCCAGCATCAGCTGCTTGCCGAGGCCGCGTCCCTGCTGCTGGTTATCGATAATCACCAGTCCCACCGTGGCGGCATGGTCACCCCAGCGCCAGAGTACTGCGCTGCCAATCAGTTTGCCCTGCTCTTCTATTACCGTGCCCTCGCCCAGCTGCAGCGCCAGCTGCCAGTCTTCACGGCGATGGGGCCATTTCAGCAGCTGCGTTAAGGTGAAACAGGTTTCAATATCATCTGGCGTCATTGCGCGTATGGTCAGGCTCATTCGCGTTCTCCTTACATCATGCCTGGCGTGTCAAGTCCGCTGCCGTCAACCAGACGGCTGTAGCGGTACGGCTGAGGATCAACGATGGGTGTGGCGTCGGTCGCCAGGTCAGCCGCCAGTCGTCCTGCACCCGGTCCGATACCGAAGCCGTGGGCGCTGTAACCTGCCGAGAGCACCAGTCCCGGCAGTTTCGCCACGGTGGAGATCACCGGAATCGCGTCCGGGGTACTGTCAATCATGCCGCCCCATGACTGCGCCAGCCGGAGATTCGCCAGCGCCGGATATTCACGCCGCATTGCCGCCAGCCCCTCTTCTACGATTTTTGCATCGGCAGCCGGATCGAGAATGCGCATCCGCTCAAACGGCGACTCGCGGTCGAATGACCAGCCGCCCATTGCCTCAGGGCCGTTGAAGAACGGTGACAGGCCGAGATTCAGGGTCAGATTCTTGCGGCGGCTTTTAAAGGTCGGATAGAACTGACGGGCATAGCGCAGCCCCTGTGCGCCCGGCTCAAGACGTCCTCGGCCTGAGACTGAGACGGTATAGCTGCCATCCATTTGTGGGCGACAGGCGAAGCCCGGCGTGTAGAGCGGCATAGCGATCGCCTGCTCAATAGGCTGCGTGCGGAAGGCAGTGCCAATCACGTTGCCCAGCGGCAGGTCGATGCCGTGACGACGGCAGAACATGGAGGTCCAGGCCCCGGCGGCACAGATAACCCGGCTGGTTTTGATCAGACCGCGCTCGGTCCAGACGCCGCTGACCCGTCCGGCGGCGATATCCAGCCCGCGGACTGCGCACTGCTGAAACAGCAGTGCACCCTTTTTCTGCGCGCCCGCCACCAGCCCCGGTGCGGCCAGGCGCGGCTCAGCATGACCATCGGTCGGCGACGAGAGACCGCCCAGCCAGTTTGTGGTGCTACCGGGCGTCATCGCTTTAGCCTGCTCTGCGGTGAGAATCGAACTGCGCATGCCATAGCCTTTCGCCATCTGGTTCCACTTATCCCAGGCTGCGATATCCGACTCCTCCTGGGTGGCGTAAACCAGCCCGCTGCGGCGGAAACCCAGCTCTTCACCGGTTTCTTCATTTAGCTCACCCCAGCGTTGCAGCGCATAGATAATCAGCGGCAACTCACGCTCATCGCGATTTTGCTGGCGGCACCAGCCCCAGTTGCGGCTCGACTGCTCAGCGCCGACCAGCCCTTTTTCAATCAGCACCACCTTCACTCCCTGCTTCGCCAGCTCCCAGGTGGCGGCGGCACCGGCGATACCGGCGCCAATCACCACCACATCGGCGGAATCGGGAAAGTCAGCACTGTCCTGTACATAACGAATCGGTGCAGGCATAACAAGATGACCTCTGTTGTCAGTATCGGGTCTGGCGCACGGCGACATCGCCGCTGTACGCTGACCCACGCCGCCTGCCTTGCACATCACTACTGCGCAGACGGATAAATTCAGTTGCCCGTAAGGCTCAGCGGCCACTCACTCCGCTTTTAAAATCTCTTCATGTTCATCCAGCCAGCCCTGACGCAGCTCCGGCACCGCGCGTTTCAGCCGCTCGAAATACAGCTCGCTGGTCGGCTTGTCGTAGTCATTGCGTGCCAGCTGGGTGACGATGCGACCGCTTTTCATCACCACAATTTCGTCGCACACCGCGCGCACCGCATGCATGTCGTGGCTGATGAAGATCACCGAGAGCCCCAGTTCGCGACGCAGTTCGCTGATTAAGTCGAGGACGGCGGCGGCGACCACGGTATCCAGCGCCGAGGTCACTTCATCGCACAAAATCAGATCCGGCTCCGCTGCCAGCGCACGCGCCAGATTGACGCGCTGCTTCTGACCGCCGGAGAGCGCCCAGGGACGCCGCCACAGCACGCTGCGCGGCAGCTGCACCAGATCCAGCAGCTGATAAAGTCGCTGCTGCCGGGCTGCACCACTCAGGCCATGAAACAGCGTCAGCGGCCGCGACAGGATACGCTCAACGCTGTGGGCCGGATTCAGCGCGGTATCTGCCATCTGGAATACATACTGAATGCGCCGCAGCTCGTTGTCAGGACGTTTCTGCATATCGCCGGCAATATAGTGGCCGTTAAACAGGATATGCCCGTGGCTTGGCGCGTTGAGACCGGCAATCGCATGAGCCAGCGTCGTTTTGCCCGAGCCTGACTCGCCGATGATGCCAGTCGCCTGCCCTTTCCACAGCTTAAGGTTAATCTCCTCCAGAATGCGTATTTTCGGCTGGCCGTCGCTGTTGCGCGGGCCGTAACCGGCGTTAAGATCGCGCACTTCCAGTAGCGGCTGAATATCGGCGGCAGCCGGACACCAGTTGCTGGGCCGCTCTTTCTGCCGTGCCGCTTCCATCAGCAGTCGCGTGTATTCCGCCTGCGGCGCGCCAATCAGGTGCGCGGTACTGCCATACTCCGCCATTTTACCGCGCAGCAGCACCAGAATCCGGTCAGCCATCTGTGCCACCACGGCCAGATCGTGACTGACGTAGATCGCGGTGACGCCGCGCTGCACCACCACGCGGCGAAACGCCTTCAGCACTTCCACCTGCGTGGTGACATCCAGCGCGGTCGTGGGCTCATCCAGGATCACGACGTCGGGATCGCCAATCAGCGCCATCGCCGTCATCAGGCGCTGTAACTGACCGCCCGACACCTGGTGCGGGAACCGGTCGCCAATGGTCTCAGGATTGGGCAGCGCCAGCTCACGGAACAGGCCGATCGCTTTGGCTTTCGCGTCTTTGCGGGTCATCGTGCCGTGAATAACCACCGGCTCAATCACCTGGTCGAGGATCTTCATGCCCGGATTAAATGACGCCGCGGCGCTCTGGGCGATATAGGCGACCTTGTTACCGCGAAACGCGCGCAGCTGGCCCGGCGTCAGGCTGTTAACGTCGGTACCCGCAACGTGAATATTGCCCTCAGCGATGCGGCAACCATTGCGGGCATAGCCCATCAGTGCCATGGCGATGGTGGTTTTTCCGGAGCCGGATTCGCCAATCAGCGCCAGCACCTCGCCCTTCTGCACCGTGAAGTGAATGTCCGACACAAGGTCGATCTCTTCGCCGCGATCGGTCTGCGCGGTAACGCGCAGTTTATCCACCGAAATCACCGGCATAGCGGTATGTGGTGTCACGTTCATGCTCCCTCCTTCGCCAGCGTCATCGGACGCATCGCCTGCAGGCTGTCAATAAACAGGTTGGCGCCAATGGTCAGGCTGGCAATTGCCAGTGCGGGCATCAGTACCGCGGGCGAGCCATCAAACAGCCCCTGCATATTTTCACGTACCAGCGTGCCCCAGTCGGCGTACGGCGGCTGCACCCCCAGGCCGAGGAAGCTCAGGCCGCTCAGCAGCAGCACGATGTAGACAAAGCGCAGGCCAAAGTCCGTCAGCATCGGGTGCACCATATTAGGCAGGATATCGTGAATGGCGATATACCAGCGGCTTTCGCCCCGCAGCCGTGATGCCCGGACGTAATCCATGCTGCGCAGCGAGCTGGCCATGGCAAAAGCAATGCGGAATGCGCCCGGCCAGTAGGTGAACACCGCCGTCAGGATCAGCATAGGCAGCGAGGAGCCAAACACCGCGACAATCATCAGCGACAGTACCTTGCCCGGCAGCACCAGCAGGGCATCGTTGACGCGGCCCAGCAGCTCCTCCAGCCAGCGTCCCGTTACCGCCGCCAGCAGGGCCAGCAGCGTGCCGATCAGGCTGGCCAGAAGCGCCGCACTCAGCGCCAGGCCGATGGAGAACTTCGCGCCGTAGAGGATACGGCTCAGCATGTCGCGCCCCAGGTAGTCGGTCCCCAGCAGGTTATCGGCCGTCATGCCGCCCATCAGCGGGCCGCCGCCGATGTCATCAATGCTGTGCGGGGCCAGTGGCGTGCCAAATACCGCCATCAGCAGCCAGAACAGCGACATGATCAGACCCAGCCGGCCCGACCAGGAGAGCGACTGTAAGAAACGCCAGGGCAACAAGAGTGTATTCATGCGCTTCTCCATTTCGGGTTAAAGGCGATAGTCAGAATGTCGGCCGCCAGCAGCAGAACCAGGTAGCAGGCGGCGAACAGCATCACGCAGAGCTGCACCACCGGCAGGTCGCGGTTGCTGACCGCATCCACCAGCTGGCTGGCCAGACCGGGATAGCTGAAGATGGTTTCGATGATGATCACCCCGCCAAACAGGTAGGAGAGACTGAGAGAGATCGCATTGGCGATGGGTCCGACCGCGTTGGGCAGCGCGTGACGCAGCACGGCGCGGAGCGGCGACACCCCTTTCAGCAGCGCCATCTCCAGGTAGGGGCTGTCTAGCTGGTTGATAATGGCGGCCCGCGTCATGCGGGCCATCTGCGCCACCAGCACGCAGCAGAGCGTCAGCACCGGCAGCGCATAGGCTTTGAGGTAGCTCAGCAGGTCGCTGTCCGGACTGCCGAACGACATCGCCGACACCCAGTGCAGTTTGACGGCGAAAATCAGCACCGCCACGGTCGCGACCAGGAACTCCGGCACGGCCACCGTCGCCATGGTGCCGATAACCAGCGCCCGATCGAGCCTTGAACCGCGGTTCATCGCCGCGATAATGCCGATAATCAGCGCCAGCGGTACGCAGATCAGCGTGGTGATGCCCGCCAGTTCAAAGGTGGCGGGTATGCGCTGCGCCACCAGCTGCGAGACCGGCAGATGGCTGGCAAACGAGATGCCAAAGTCACCCTGCACCATACCCGTCAGCCAGTGGAGGTAGCGCACCAGTAAAGGCTGATCGAGACCCAGCTGCTGCCGTAACGCCGCCACCGTTTCCGGCGTGGCGTTCTGGCCGAGGATCATCTGCGCCGCGTCACCCGGCAGCAGGCTGGTGATGAAAAACACCACCGCCGAGACGATAAGCAACGTCAGGATGCCGGCGCCAATGCGCCGGGCAATCAGGAACAGCATGTATCGGTTCATCGGCGAACTCCTTATAAATAGCCTGATGGGACAGGCTGAGATCAGGCGGTCAGCCAGGCAAACTCATGGAAGCGATAGCCCATCATCATGCCTGACGGCCAGGCTTCGACCCCTTTGACCTTTTTGTTGTAGCCATCGGTGGAGCTGATAAAGGTCGGGATGATCGTGCCGCAGTGGTCATAAATCAGCGTCTGCATGTCGCCATACATCTGTTTGCGCTTTGCCTGATCGCGTTCTCCGCGCGCGGCGACCACCAGCTGATCAAACTGCGGATTTTTCCAGCCCGACTCGTTATTCGGTGCGGTAGAGAGATAAAACTGTGAGAAGAGCATGTCGAGCGTCGGACGCGGATTTATCGAGCCATATCCCACCGGATCTTTCATCCAGTGCGAAGACCAGTAACCGTCATACGGCACGCGTCGCACTTTTATGTTCAGCCCTGCCCCGCGCGCCATCTGCTGGATCATCTGCCCGCCTTCGTTCGCCCCTTCAATGTTGGGCGTCGTGATGATCTCTACCGTAGCGCCCGCCATGCCGGCTTTTTTAATGTGGAACTTCGCTTTTTCTATATCGAGCGGACGCGGTTTGAGATCGGCGTTGTAAAGCGGATGCCACGGCGGAACCGGAGTGTCATTACTGACGTCGCCGTAACCCTGCAGTACCGTTTTCACCAGCATTTCGCGCGGCTGCAGATATTTCATCGCCAGCACGAAATCTTCGTTGTTACCCGGCTTCACGTCGGTACGGATAATCAGGTTGGTGTACATGCCTGATTTGCTTTCCAGTATGCCAAACTCGCTGCTGGCTTTGATGCGTTTGCAGTCTGCGGCGCTCAGGGTGGAGACCATCTGCAGATCGCCCGACATCAGGGCATTGACACGCGCCGCGTTGTCAGTGACGCCAATCAGCTCCACCTCATCCAGATGCGGCAGACCGGGCTTGTAGTAGTTGGGATTTTTGGTGCCGATGGTGCGCGTGCCTGGCATAAAGGTTTTGCAGACAAACGGACCGGTGCCGATGCCTTTACTGAAGTCGGTGGTGCCGTCTTTGACAATCAAAAATGGCGGCGTCGCCAGCATGTAAGGGACGTCAAAGTTGGCGCTGTTCAGCTCCAGCTGTACCTCGTTATCATTGACCGCACTGAAGGTTTTGAACTGATCGGCCAGCTTAAAGGCGATTGAGGCGATGGCCGGATCTTTGTGTCGGCTGAGTGAGAAGATCACGTCTTTAGCAGTCAGCGGTTTGCCATCATGGAAGGTGATGCCCTTCCGCAGTTTAATATGCCAGGTGATGCCGTCGCTGGATTCCACTGATTCGGCCAGCGCCGGTTGCGCCATCAGGTTTTTGTCCAGTTCGGTCAGGCCGCTGTAGAACATAAACTGACGGGTATAATCCGCGCTGTTGTTACTTTTCGCCGGATCGAGTGTGTCGGTGGCGGAAGCATTCGACATTGCCGCCCGCAGTTTACCGCCTTTGACCGGCTTGTCGTCCGCCAGTGCCGCCCCGGAAAAGCCCACCAGCCCGCTGCTCATCACCGCACCGGCGGAAAGAATCTTCATCAGGCTGCGGCGTGACAGCGAGCCTTCGGTGATCATGCGCGTCAGTGCCGGATTTACCGCATCAGCGTCGTTATTATCAAATTTACTCATCTCTCTACCCTCAATAGTCAGGCGAACCGGGATCATGTTCTGGCGGTGCTGGCAACCTGGCGGCCAGCACCCGACGGGACGTTAAGAAAGGCGATCCTTTGCTTTGTAATAGAGTCCTGCGAGCGGTAAAAACCATGGCTTGCCGTGATAACCGGGCAGCGCGGGCCATGCGTCGCGCTGCCAGGGATTTTCAGTGCGCTTTTCGGCCAGCAGATCGGCCATTACCCGTCCCATCCACACCGACATCTGCGTGCCGTGGCCGCTGTAGCCCAGCGAATAGAAGAGGCCATCCTGTTCACCCGCGTGCGGCAGACGGTCGGCGGTCATATCGACCATGCCGCCCCAGCAGTAATCCAGCGCTGCCTGGCCGAGTTGCGGAAGCATCTGCGTCATCGCGTGGCGCAGGATCTCGCCGCTGCGCGAATCAGAGGTCGGGTTGCTGACCGCAAACCGCGCCCGGCCGCCAAACACCAGCCGGCTGTCGGCAGTGGTGCGGAAGTAGTTGCCGATATTCAGCGACGTCACATAGGTCCGATTGTTGGGCAGCACCTGGCGCAGCAGCGCCGGGTCGAGTGCTTCGGTCACCACGATAAAGCTGCCGACCGGCACGATGCGGCGCTGAAACCAGGGAAAAGGGCCGACGTTGGAGCAGCCCGTCGCCATCAGCACCTTATCCGCCAGAAGGGTGCCGTTTGCAGTGTGAATCCGGTGCTGATAACCCTTCAGACGTTCCAGTTTCGTCACGGCATGATGCGGATAAATCTTCGCCCCGCTGCGCGCGGCGGCTTCAGCCAGCCCGATGCCAAATTTGCCCATGTGCATCTGACCGCCACGCTTCTGCAGCAGGCCGCCGTGGAATTTGTCGCTGGCGATCTCGTCGCGCACCGCCGTTTTGTCGAGCAGTTCGATCTCCGGGTCCACGGTACGGCGCATCAGTTCATACGCCTCCCGCAGCCCGGCGACGTGCGAGGCTTTGCTGGCGAGCTTAAGTTTGCCGCACAGCCGAAAGTCGCAGTCGATCGCTTCATCCTGAATCAGTTGCTGGACGTAGCTCACCGCGTCGTCAAATGCCCGGTAAAAGCGGCTGGCCTGCTCCAGACCCTGACTCGCCACCAGCGAGGCGAAGTTCTGCGCCACACCGGTATTGCAGTGGCCGCCGTTGCGCGCCGATGCCTGGCTCATGACGTCGCCACTCTCCAGCAGCACCACGCTGATGCCGCTGCGCGCCAGGTTAAGGGCTGCCGAGACGCCGGTGAAGCCGCCGCCAATCACCACCACGTCCGCCTGGGCGGGCAGCGGTTCGCGGGCAGCACCGGCAAAGGCCGGAGCCGTGGCCTGCCAGAACGATTCCAGTTTCATGGGGGGTTCCTCAGAGTCCGACGACGCCAGGCAGGCCGCCGATATCTTTGATTTCGGTGTACTGGTAGTACGGGTTCGCCGGTTCATGACCGCGATTGACCCAGACTTTGTTTTTGATGCCGAGATCGTAGGCGGTCATCAGGTCATAGCGGAAGCTGGAGGAGACGTGCAGGATCTCTTCCGGGCCGCAGCCAAGCTTATCCAGCATGTACTCGAAGCCCTTCATCTGCGGTTTATAGGCACCCGCCTCTTCCGCCGTGATGGTCATGTGGATCGGCGCACCCAGACGCGGTATATGGTGCGGGATCAGGTCTTTCATCGAGTTGGTCAGCAGCACCAGCGGAAACTCTTTTGCGACTTTCGCCAGCCCGGCCGGCACGTCGAGGTGCGGACCCCAGCTGGCGCAATCGGTGTAAATGAAGTCGCTGTCGGCTTTATCCCACTTAACGCCCCACTTTTTGCAGGTGCGCTGGATCGCATTGCTGACCACGTCGTAATAAGGTTTCCATGCGCCGAGCACCTCATCCAGCCGGTAGCTGGCAAAGTCAGCGGTGAAGGCGTGCATGGCCTCAGGGTCGACGCGGTTGCTGAAACAGCGTTCCGCCGCACCGGCCATATCGAAGCGAATCAGCGTGCCGTAACAGTCAAACGTGATGAATTTCGGTTTAAACAGTGCCATGTAACACCCTCGTCTTGTCAGTTGCGCTTAGAAATCGATGAGTACGCTCTTCTGGCGCTGGCAGGCCTGAAACGCCTGACGCCCTAAATCCTTACCAATGCCGGAGCCGAGAAAGCCGCCGGTGGGAATGATGAAGTCGCCGGAGCGGCCATAGCGGTTAATCCAGACGGTGCCTGCGTCAATCGCCCGCATCGCCCGCAGCGCGCGTGGCAGGCTCAGGGTGTGGACACCGGCGCAGAGGCCGTAGGTGTCGTGTGCAGCCATCGCCAGCCCCTGCTCTTCATCATCAAACGTCTGTACCGTCAGCACCGGGCCAAAAATTTCCTGCTGAACCGCCGGGTTATCCTGCGATACATGGCTCAGCAGCGTCGGCTGCCAGAACCAGCCGTTGTCGGTGTCGGCAAAGCGTTCTCCGCCCACCAGCACCTCTGCGCCCTGCGCTTTTGCAGCTTCAATGACCGAGCAGACTTTGTTGCCCTGGCGTTCATCGATCAGCGGCGCGTAGCGGCTGCCCTCCTGCCAGGTAACGCCCGGTTTCACTTCCCGGCAAAGCTGGGCCAGCCGCTCAACCAGCGGATCGGCAATGTTGCGCTGCACAATAAGACGGGTGCCCGCCACGCAGGCCTGACCGCCGTTGGCGGTGAAGCCGCGCAGAATGCGCTGAGCCAGCACCTCAAGGTCACCCGCATCATTAAATACCAGCTGCGGGCTTTTGCCGCCCAGCTCCAGCGTCACCGGTTTCATGCCGTGCTGCGCGGCATCGCTCATGATGCGCGCGCCGGTCAGGGTCGAGCCGGTAAACGAGACTTTGCGCACCAGTGGATGTTTCACCAGCGCACTGCCGGTCACCGCGCCACTGCCCTGCACAATGTTCAGCACGCCCGCTGGCAGGCCCGCCTGAATCGCCAGTTCGGCCATGCGCACCGTCGAAAACGGGGTGAGTTCAGAGGGTTTCAGCACCACCGCATTGCCTGCTGCCAGCGCGGGTCCGCATTTCCACGACGCCATCGACAGCGGGAAATTCCACGGGGTAATGGCGGCGATGACGCCATAGGGTTCGGCAATCAGCATGCCGAGGCTGCTGTCGCGGGTGGGAAAGAGATCGCCGCTGTATTTGTCGGCGCATTCGGCGTAAAAGCGAATGGCTTCGGCGGTAAACGGAATTTCGTGCAGCACCACGTCGCTGATGGGCCGGGTTGAGCCCAGCGCTTCCAGCTGTGCCAGCAGCGCGTCCTGCTCAATCAGATCGGCCCAGCGGCGTAACACGCGACCGCGTTCACGCGGTGGACAGCCAGACCAGCCGCTGGTTTTCAACGCCTGATGCGCCACGGTGACGGCACGATCAACATCCTGAGACGTGGCGTCCTGCAGCGTGGCATAGACCCTGCCATCAGAGGGCCGTTTAACCTCAAAGGCTGGGCCCTGGCTCTGGCAGTGCTGGCCGCCAATATAATGGCCAGACGGAAGAGAAATTTTTTCAGGGTCGAAACTTAACATGGAAGAATTCCTTATTTGTAACACCCATCAGTTGCTGGCTTATTAGCGTTTTTAACTGGCGATTTCTGCGCTGTTAATAAGCTAATGCAGAAAGTATGCCAGCCGGGCAAAAAATAAAAATGCGTTTAAAACAGCGCAAAAAAATTTTCTGCCGTATTGCCGGGGTAATTTTTGCGGATTTGCCGAACAATTAAACAGATGATTTACTTCACAAAATTTATGCGCCCTGCTGGTGCAACCTGCACGGAAATTGCACCAAAGCGGATATTCCGGCTCAGGCTGCTTACTTCTGCACTCATAACACACCGATTTACCGACCGGCCTCACATCCCTGATAAATTCTTTACTTTTTAAAGAGGATTATTTGACGCAGCAGAAATAATTCTGTGTGTCAGGCAAAAACGCCAGCCGGATCGTCCGGCTGGCGTTTTGGTCATATTTAATTACAGACTGCCAATGTGAAAAGTTTTCTGTTCCAGATATTCATCAATTCCGTAGCGGGATCCTTCCCGGCCAATACCGGAAAGTTTCACGCCACCAAAGGGGGCAACTTCAAGAGAAATCGCGCCGGTATTAAAGCCGACCATGCCAAACTCCAGCGCTTCCGCCACCCGCCAGGCCCGCCGGATACTTTCGGTAAAGAAGTAGGCGCCCAGTCCGTAGGGCGTGTCATTCGCCATTGCGATGGCCTCATCCTCATCATCAAAGATAAACAGCGGCGCGACCGGACCGAATGTCTCTTCATGGGCAATGCGCATGCTGGACGTAACATCGCCAAGCACCGTAGGCTGAACAAAAGTACCATTGCCCTGGCTGATGCCGCCGGTCAGCAGCGTGGCACCCTGGCTGAGCGCATCATCGATGTGACCATTCACCTTCTCTACCGCGCGTGGGTTGATCAGCGGACCAATGGTGCTGTCGGGCGCAAAGCCATCACCCACTTTCAGGGTGGCGACCGCCTCCAGCAGTCGCGCGGTGAAGCGCGGATAGATGTTGCGCTGTACCAGGATGCGGTTGGCGCAGACGCAGGTCTGCCCGGCGTTGCGGAACTTGCTGAGCATGACGCCCGCGACCGCAATCTCGATGTCGGCATCATCGAACACGATCAGCGGCGCGTTGCCGCCCAGCTCCAGGCTCAGACGTTTGATGCTGTCAGCGCTCTGCTGCATTAATAGCTGCCCGATGCGGGTCGAGCCGGTGAAGGAGATTTTACGTACCGTGCGGCTTTCAGTCAGTGCCGCGCCAATCTCCGTGGGCAGGCCGGTCAGCACCTGTAATACGCCTGACGGGAAACCGGCACGCTCTGCCAGCACCGCGAGGGCCAGTGCCGAGAGCGGCGTTAATTCAGAGGGTTTGACGATAATCGGGCATCCGGCGGCCAGCGCGGGGGCCACCTTGCGGGTGATCATCGCTATCGGGAAGTTCCAGGGTGTGATGGCGGCGGCAACGCCTACCGGCTGTTTCAGCACCAGAATGCGCCGGTCGTCACTGGGCGCGGGAATGGTGTCGCCATAGATACGGCGCGCCTCTTCCGCGAACCATTTCACAAAGCTGGCCCCGTAGAGCACTTCGCCCCTGGCTTCCGCCAGCGGTTTTCCCTGCTCTGCGGTCATGATGATCGCCAGGTCGTCAGCATGTTCAATAATCAGCTGATGCCATTTTTCCAGCAGCGCGGCACGGCTGGCGTTAGTGGTTTTTCCCCAGCTGATGCGAACCGTTTCCGCATAGGCTATCGCCTGCTCTGTTTCAGCACGGCCCAGCGCCGGTATGGTCGCCAGCGTTTCGCCCGTGGCGGGATCGGTAACCGGCAGCGTGGCACCCTGATGTGCATCCTGCCAGCGTCCGGCAAACAGCGCCTGCTGGCGCAACAGATCGCTGTCTTTAAGTTGTAATCGCGACATAACATCCCCTTGTGGTCAGCTGATTCCACTTTATCGCGCCGGGTCAGCGCAGGATGTTGTTGTGCGGGGTCAGAAAGGTCGCTAAGCGAGTTTTTCGCGGGGATTTGAAATTTTATGCTGTACGGAAATGGGCGCGCATCCGGTGGGATGCGCACGCGCCTTAAATCTGGAAGTCGATGACCGGTTCGTCGTCATTACTGTAGGAGAGTGCCTGACGTTTGATCTCCTCCAGCGACAGGTTTGCATTGCAGAGTTCCAGGAACTGCCAGACATAATTACGCTGCAGCTGTCCACGCTTGAGGCCGAGCCAGACGGTGCTGGCATCAAACAGATGCGTGGCGTCGATGCGTACCAGCTCTTCACTCTCTTCCGTTTCACACGCCTGATCGGCCAGTATCCCGACGCCGAGACCAAGTTTAACGTAGGTTTTCACCACGTCGGAGTCCTGGGCGCTGAGCACAATGTCCGGTTTTAAACCCGCCGACTGGAAGGCACGGTCAACCCGCGAACGGCCGGTGATACCCTGGCGGTAAGTAATGAGGGGATAACGGCTGAGGGTGCTCAGTGAAACCGGTTGATTCTGCACCAGCTCATGATCTTTCGGCACCAGTAACGCATGATGCCAGCTGAACCAGGGGAATGCCGCCAGACTGCTGTTATTGACCAGCATTTCACTGGCGATGCCGATGTCCGCTTCACCCGCCAGCAGCATGGTGACAATTTCCTGCGGCGATCCCTGGTTGAGTTCCAGACGAACGTTGGGATAGAGCTGACGAAACGCTTTAATGATTTTCGGCAGGCTGTAGCGCGCCTGAGTATGGGTCGTTGCAATAGTCAGGATGCCGCTGGTTTCATTAGTAAAGACATCGGCCAGACGTCGTACTTTCCCTGCTTCATCGAGGATGCGTTCGGCGATGGTCAGCAGCGCTTTACCCGGTTCGGTCATTCCCAGCAGGCGCTTACCGCGACGAATAAAAATCTCAACACCCAGCTCATCTTCCAGGTCACGAATGTGCCGACTGACACCTGACTGAGAAGTAAACAGCGTATTAGCGACTTCCGTTAAGTTAAACTCACAGCGGGCCGCCTCGCGGATGATTTTAAGCTGCTGGAAATTCACGACATTTACCTCTCTTTACATAATCTGATTCCCTGATGTTAAGAACTATTATTGATAACAGGAAATACTAAAAAATTTGGCTTTATGACTTTAGGGAATAAAGAGGCCGCGGATGCGCTGAGGTGTTCGCTGCGCGAACGGGCTATGAGAAGGTTTCGTTCGCCTGACGGGCCGGGCAGTTTCAGAATCGCCTTTGCAGGCGACCGACAAGGGGCGCCAGTCGCCGCGCCCCTTGACCCCCGGCTCCGGCCTGCTTCACCGCCGCTTCGCGGTCCCTTCGCTTCTTCCGGATTTCTCACGGACCGCCGGGACGCGCCATCCCTGGCGCGAACCCGCCTCTTCGCGACATCCCTGTCGCTCGTCCTGAAATCCCTCATCCGCTCAGCGGCTCTGACGGCCTCCCTTACCCCTCGCTGTTATTTCTTCTTTCTTTGTTAGGCACGTTATCGCTTTACGTTTCCGGAAGGGTCTTTAGGCAGCAGACAACGCTGCACTAAAAAAACATAAAAATTTTGCAGGCGGGGGTTTGGGAGAGGCATCCGAAGTGCTGAGGAACAACCGGAGGCCAGGATGAGCCGACAGGACGTCGGCGAAAGGACGGTTCGCGCCAGGGATGGCGCGTCCGGACGGTCCGTCGGCCGCAGGGCGTGACGAAGGCACCCCGCAAAGCGGGGCGCGCAGGCTGCCGGACGCCGGGATTGTTAAGGGGCGGGCGTCCGCCCCTTGACGCGTCCGCCTGCACAGGCACCCTGAAACTCCTCATCGCCTGGCGGGCGTAACCTGCTCAATGTCAGCCCGCTGCAAGGCGAAAGCAACCTGAAACTCCCCACCGCCTGGCGGGCGTAACCTTCTCAGACTCAGCCCGCTGCAAAGCTCGCCCCCCTACCCCACTAACATCAACTCCCGCTCCTCATTAAGCGGCTTATTCAGCAGCGACAGCAGGATATTTTTAACGGCCTGTGCAGAAGGCGACAGCGGCAGACGGGCTGAGATGTTCAGCGACAGCGGAAGACTCAGTGACGGGCTGTTGATGCGGGACATCCAGGCATCGGTTGAACCTACCAGCGCACGGGCGGCCGATTCAGGTAACACGGTGACACCCATGCCGCTGGAAATGGCTGCGGTCAGGGTTGAAATCGATTCGATCTCACCAATGATGCGCGCACTCAGGCGACGCAGTGAAAAGGCCTCATCAACCCGTTTGCGCACTGCGCTGTAGTCGCGTGGTAAAAACAGGCTCATCTGCGCTACATCGGCCAGATCGACGCTGGCACCTGGGTAGTCGGTAGCGCCGACCAGGAAGAGATCTTCTTTCATCAGCGGCATGCTGTTGATGCCGGCAGTCGGAGCGCGATCGTACAGTACCGCCATATCCAGCTGACCGTTCATCACTTTCTCATTCAGCACGCTGCCGCTGTTTTCGTGCAGGTAGACCAGTACTTCAGGAAACTGATCGCGAACGGTTTGCAGCAGCGGCATGGTCAGCGAGGAGGCTGCTGTGCCGGGTGCCAGACCAATTGATACCTGGCCGCTCAGCACCTGACCGGCATTAATGACCGCCGTCTGGGCCTGCTCGCACTGGCGCAGAATAGTACGCGCATGACCATAGAGAATCTTTCCGGCTTCCGTTGGCGTGACGCCGCGCTTGGTGCGGATCAGTAGCTGCTGATCCAGCTCATTCTCCAGCGTTGCCACCTGCTGACTGAGTGCAGGCTGCGCGATGTGCAGCACTTCCGCTGCCTGCGTCAGACTGCCGATATCGACGATTTTCACGAAGTACTTCAGTCGTCTTAAATTCATCTTGCCTCCGTCACTTACCCTGAATAGCGAAAGGGGTCTGGCCCATCGCTCTGATGACAGAGATTTTGCAAGATGCAGGCCAGGTTTAAATCCTGTGCCTTGCCCGTCAGCCAGATTTTTCCTAACGGCCCGGAAAATAAGCGTTTCTGATTACCTCTTAAGGGTTAATAAGGATCAGGAATGCGTAATAGCAACAGAGGAGTCGAGCGGGCGCACTGTGGCAGTGCAGATGCTGCGAGTCAGACGTGCAGAAAAGTGATGACGGGCTGTACAGTTTTAGTGCAGTGGAAACGTATTGCACCGGATGAAGGCTTGCCGGACTTACAGGAAAGCATTAACCAACAGGCTGAGAATGTAACCGCTATCAGCGGGATTTCTTATCGCTGACGCTTCCTGAAGACAAAAAAGCAACCGTTGCCCTCTCCCGTTGCGGAAGAAGGCAACGCCTGCTGATTAACGTTTTTTACGGTTACGATGCATGTCGATAGAGACCGCAGCGACGATGATCACCCCTTTGATGATGTCCTGAATATAGGCATCGACACCCACGAAGGTGAATCCGCTTTTAATCAGGCCAAGGATAACGGCACCGATTAATGTGCCGGTGATACGGCCGACACCGCCCATCAGGCTGCTGCCGCCGATAACGGCTGCGGCAATCGCATCCAGCTCGTAGGACATCCCCATGCTCGACTGGCCGCTGCTGACGCGCGCCGCCAGTACCACACCCGCCAGGCCAGAGAGCGCGCCGGCAATGGTGTAGACGATGATCAGATACTTATTAACGTTGATACCGGAGACTTTCGCCGAGGTCATGTTGCCGCCGATGGCGTAAACATATTTACCGTAGCGGGTATGTTTCAGGGCGATGTGGAACAGCAGTGCCACCACCAGGAAAATCACGACCGGCATGGCACCCTGACCGATTGAGGTAAAGCCATCGGAAAGGAAGCTGATCGGATTGCCCTGGGTGTAATACTGCGCCAGACCGCGTGCCGACACCATCATGCCCAGCGTGGCAATGAAGGGCGGAATGCCGGTGCGGGTAATCAGTACACCATTGACCGCACCCGCCAGCAGACCAACACCGATACCGGCCGCAATAGGGATCACCGCAGGCATATTAACCAGCGACGGATACATCGGCGACAGGCTGTCAGAGGTCTGCGCCAGACTGGCGGCGACCACCGCCGCCAGGGCGATGACGGAACCGGACGAGAGATCGATACCGGTGGTGATAATGACCTGGGTCACGCCAACGGCGATAATCCCGATAATCGCCACCTGCAGGACAATGAGGATCAGACGGTTGGTGTTGAGCAGGAAAGACTGGTCACGCACGTACCAGCCGAACATTTCAAAAATCAATGCAATCCCCACCATCACCACAAAAATGCCGGTATCTTTCGGCAGTTTATGGCGCAGGCTGGCAAAAAAAGAGGGTTGCTGCGGGGCTGCCGGGGTAGCAGTAGCTTTCATATTGCTCATAGTGGTCTCGCGCCTCACTCGGATGCCAACGACAGAATGGTTTCCTGATCGGCTTCTTCTTTATCGAGGATGCCGGTTATACGCCCGCCGTGCATCACCATCACCCGGTCGCTCATGCCAAGGATTTCCGGCAGTTCAGAGGAGACCATGATGATAGCCACGCCACGGTTGGCGAGTTCACTGATTAAGCGGTAAATCTCCGCTTTAGCACCGACGTCTATACCGCGCGTCGGTTCGTCCAGAATCAGAATCTTCGGTTGTGCCAGCAGCCAGCGGGCAATCAGAACCTTCTGCTGATTACCGCCGCTGAGGTTATTGATGATCTGATCCATGGTCGGCGTTTTGATATTGAGCCGACGGATTTGCTCCATGCAGTCCTGCGCCATCTTCACATGACTGACAAAACCGCTTTTGCCGATGTACTCCGGCATGTTGACGATGCTCATGTTCTCCATCACCGACAGCACCAGAAACAGACCGGACTTTTTACGGTCCTCGGTCAGGAACGCCATGCCCTTTTCAATCGCGGTAGAGGGTGAGTCGATCGTCACCGGTACGCCATCAATCAGGATCTCACCGCTGTCGAAACTCTCCATGCCGAACAGGCTTTCCATCACCTCGCTGCGACCAGCCCCCACCAGCCCGGCGACACCAAGGATTTCACCCCGGCGCACGCTGAAACTAACATCGGTGAAACGATCTTTGCAGGTGAGATTACGCACCGTCAGCACTTCTTCCCCGATGGCACTGTTGAATTTCGGGAACAGCTGTGTCAGCTCGCGTCCTACCATCTGTGTAATCAGCGACTGACGGGTATATTTCGCCGTCTGATCGCTGGCGATCCAGCTGCCGTCGCGGAAAATACTGACTTCATCGGTGATGTTGAAAATCTCATCCATCTTGTGGCTGATGTAGATGATGGCTTTACCCTGCTCCCGCAGATCGCGAATGATGGTAAACAGATGCGCCACTTCGGTTTCCGTCAGCGCGGAGGTCGGCTCATCCATAATGACGATGTCTGAATCCCAGGAGACCGCTTTGGCAATCTCGACCATCTGCTGCGACGCAATGCTCAGCTCGCCCACCATCCGCTCGGCTTTCAGGCGGATATTCAGGCGGTTGAGCAGTTCCTGCGTCTTCAGATTAAGTCGGGCGTGGTCGACAAAGCCAAACTTCATCGGCTCACGGCCCAGCCAGATATTCTCGGCGACGGTCATGTAAGGCACCAGATTGAGTTCCTGGTGGATCATTGAAATGCCGGAACGCAACGCGTCCATGGTGTCCTGAAACTGCACCGGCTCCCCTTTAATTTTGATGGTGCCCTTATCGGGACGATACATCCCGATAAGGCACTTCATTAAAGTGGATTTGCCCGCGCCATTTTCGCCCATCAAGGCATGTACCGTTCCCGGACGCACCCGCAACGACACGTTGTCGAGGGCTTTGACGCCGGGGAAGAACTTGCTGATGCCTTCGGCTTCAAGCGCAAACGCGTTCATACATCACCTCCGTACAGCTGGGTCGGGAACGATTATTTCAGGTTACGCTGGGTAAACTGTTCCATATTTTCTTTGGTAATCAGCTGGTAAGGGATGTTGATAATTTTCTGGACTTGTTCGCCTTTCACCAGTTTGATCGCCGTCTGTACTGAGCCTTCACCCTGGCCCTTCGCATCCTGGAATACGGTGGCGACCATCTTGCCCTGCTTCAGCATCTGCAGCGCATCAGGTGTACCATCGACGCCAGCAATCAGGATTTTGTTCGGGTTTTTACCCAGTGCCTGCAGCGCACCGATTGCCATTTCATCGTTGTTCGACGCGATAGCATTGATTTCATCACCGGCCGTCATCCAGTTACTGACCACATCCACCGCGTCGTTACGGGTAAATTTGGCGGTCTGCTTCTGAACAATTTTGATGCCAGGATATTTAGCGGCCACTTCTTCCACGCCTTTGGTACGGTCGCGAGTCGATTCATTCGCCAGGTCACCCATCAGAATGGCGACGTTGCCTTTGCCGTTCATTGCTTTCGCCAGCGCTTCCATCTGTAACCGCCCGGCCAGTTCTGAATCGGAACCCACATAGGCCATTTTGCCGGTGAGTTCAGCCCCTGGACGGCGGTTAACAAAGACCAGCGGAATGCCCGCTTTGCTTGCCTGATCCATAATTGGTTTCACCGCGTTGGTGTCGACCGGGTTAACGATCAGGGCATCAACACCCTGGCCGATGAAGTTCTGAACCTGCTGAAGCTGCTGTGAAACGTCGCCTTTTGCATCCTCAACCTGGCCTTTAACACCATCCTTCTGCATCTCTTTCTGCATTGACGTACGCAGAATCGTCAGGAAGTTGTCATCAAACAGCGCCATCGAGACGCCCACTGAGATATCTTTTGCCATAACCGCGGCAGGTAACATGCAGGCTAACAGTGAGGCGACAATCGTTTTTTTAATGTTCATAGGGACCCTTCTTATTTGTTAACTTGCTCAGCGGCTGAACCCGCGAATGAAAAATATCTTTTACATTCACCCAGCCTGTCTGGCGTCTGTTTCGGGAAATTTGAGGTAAGACTTCAGGTTATGGCTATTTTTGTGATCGACCACTCCTTTTCACAATCACTTGATCTGCAAACAGTTAGTTTAAAAATGCCGTTTCATTTCCGGATGATAATCACGACCGTGATGATAAGCAGTTTATTTGTTCCATATAATGTCGTTTTGAAATTTTTATCATAAAAGCACTGAAACGGTTGTTTTAACATCGGCAAACAACAAAACTTTGACATGCCTCTAACATCTGCCGAGAAATGCCCGCAAAGTGAGATCCTGTTGGCAGTTTGAAAAGCCAGCAGATTTGCGTAAAAACCGCCAATCCGCTGCTTTTACGAGCATCTGAACGCAATTCAGTAAACAGGGCTTTGACAAGCGGGATCAGCGCCGTTAATATTCGCCCCGTTCAAGCGATTCCTCTGTAGTTCAGTCGGTAGAACGGCGGACTGTTAATCCGTATGTCACTGGTTCGAGTCCAGTCAGAGGAGCCAGAATTAGAAAAGCCCGCTCAGGGAAACCTGAGCGGGCTTTTTGCATTTATGATTTTTAATCACGGTGGCATGGTTTTCACGCCAGAGGCTTACACCACGAACCCGTAGTGGGAACCATCCGGCAGCTCCACCACCAGCCGCAGTTTCCCCCCTGCCGCATCCACATAGCGTTTGAGCGTGGAAAGCTTCAGGTCACGCCCCGGCTTTTCCATACCCGCCACAGTCGGCTGTGTGATGCCCAGCGCCTGCGCCATTTCGACCTGCGTTTTCTGCACTTTCTCACGCAGCTCGGCAAGGTGAATGTTGAGCAGGATTTCGGTCGCCATGGCCTGTGCGTCGGCAACGACTTCCGGTTTTTCATCCGCAATAAGCTGTTCCAGCGTTCTGCCCATCACGTTACTCCTTATGGTTAAAGCTTTTTAGCCAGTGTGTGAATTCCCGATCGGCAACCGGAAGCATCTCCCGATAAAATCGCTTTTCATTGCCCGCCTTATTACCGGCACACAGCACAATTGCCGTGCGGTTCGGGTCAAAAGCAAAGAAAGCCCTTATTGGGTCGCCGCGGCTCTGGATACGTAACTCTTTCATATTGATATAAGCGGAACCTTTAATCGTATCCGCATAGGGTCGGCTTAATCCCGGCCCCTTTTCCCGCAACACCATCAATGCAGCCAGAACGCAGGCGCGATCGCTGTCATTAAGCAACGTAAACCAGAGATCAAACCGCTCTGTCGTTTTAATCATCCACACGGGATCTCCTTATCAATATAGGTCAGATACTATATAGGTGTAAAGCGATAACCGAGTGTGATGTAGCGGAATGTCAAAATCATGGGTCTTAAATGAGATGCGAGAGAAGTATTCAGTTATGTCAGTGAAAACCGCACAAGATCTGCACAGATTCGCGAGCTGTATCTGATTTGCTGCGGGTTATGGTGATCTCATGGCGGTCAGACGAAAGCCCACTCAGACTTCACTGAGTGGGCTTTAAGAAGGCTAGCGGCTAAACGCTAAGAGGTAACGCCTGGCGCGTGCTTATGGCAACACGATACGAACAATTTCGTCAGTGCCCTTCGTGGAAGAATCTTTGTTAAATTCCGCTTTAAGGGTGACAAAAAGGGTATTGTTATCCGGACCTATCAGCAGGCTGTTGGGATTTTTTTCGAACGACCAGCTGTTTTTCACCGCATAGGTCGTGGCATCCAGTTGCAGCACTTTCTTCGATTCGCGCTGGCTGATGTAAAGCTCATTGCGCTTAGCGTTGAACTTAATGCCCAGCGCATCCCCTTCGATACGTTTGATGACCTTTCCGGTGCGCTCATCAAATATCAGCGTGACTTTGCCCTGGGAATCGTCGGTCACAAACAGGCGACCGGTTGCTGGATCTTCCGCCATGTTCAGGAACAGGTACGCTTTGCCATCGCCTGCCGTCCAGCGCTTCTCAATTTTGTGGCTGCGCGGATTGATCACCAGGATTTCACCCGAGCCATTGGCCGCATAAATGCGCTCAGTCAGCGGCGAGTAAATGATACCGGTCACCCATTTACCGGCATTTTTAATTTCGGTTTTAAGCTTAAAGGTGCGGGTATCTACCACGGAGATATAGCCCGGATCGGCTACACGGCCTACATAAAGTTCGTTGCCATGCCACAGGACTTCACGCGCACCAGCCGGATAGCCCTCTTTACTGATTTTGCCGGGGAACACCAGACGCTGAAGCACTTTGCCGCTCTGGGCATCCACTTTTGAAATCGCGCCATCCAGCGAGTTGGTAGTGTAGAAGACCTCACCCGCTTCATTGATAGCGGTGCCGAAATTTTTCATGTCGGTATGTGTTTCACCCTGAGTAGTTAGTGTGGCGGGGTCAAGACGGTAGATCATGCCGCCGTTCACATCCTTAAACGCCTGCGCACTGGCAACAAATAACGCTTTTGCTGCAGGAGAATAAGCCATTTCATACAGACCATCCCCCAGGGCGCGCTGCGTTACCGCGCTGTCGACTGGTTTAGAGGCTTCTGCAGCAGGCGCATCAACTTTTCTAGCAGGTGCCTGACACGCTGTCAGGCTAATGGCAGCGGCGGCAGCCATGGCAACAGCGGCTTTGCGCGGGCTTAACGATTTCATGCAGAACTCCATCAGGGAATAAAGGGTGCCGGGCCATTCTGATCGGCCAGAATAAAGAATGCGAATCATACTCATTAACAGTCGCTAAGCAAACTACGGCTCAGATTCCTGTAGCGCTCCAGTGCGTTCTCACGCCATAAACCTTCAACTTCCGCTTTTTATTAGGGTCAATTCGCCCTTTTTCAGCGCCAGAATAATGTAAACGCCAGCAAGTATGAGGCTTTTATCTCGCTTATTTATCTGATTTATTTGAAATTAATACAATGTTACATCTTCAGTTGAATCTTACAGGGAATTTATAAAGCAAATGATTATCATTGGCATTCTCAAAATGGATTCAGCGTCTCTCTTCCTGTGATGGGCTGAGAAATATAACGATCAAAGCGTAATGACTTAACGCAATACCAACATTTAATGGAAAATTTATGGCTCGTAGTGGCAGGGAATCAGATTTTAAAAACGTTTTCAGCGTTTCATTACTGGCACTGACGGTGCATGCCCTTCTCAACCCCGCTCTGGCGGCAGCGGAAACATCGCAGGATATGGTAGTCAGCGCGACGCCCGCCGATAACAGTGAAAGTGAAAAGCAGAATTACGCAGTCCAGACCACCCGCGCGGGCACTAAACTAATGCTGACACCACGCGATGTGCCGCAATCCCTTAGCGTGGTGACACAACAGCGGATGCAGGATCAGGATCTGCAATCGGTCAACGATGTGCTGACTAACGCCACCGGTATCTCCACCAATCTGATCGACAGTGAACGCTCCGAATACTATTCACGCGGCTTTAAGGTCAGCAACTTCACGTTCGATGATATTCCGACGTCGGTTAACGATACATGGAATTACGGCGATGCGGCGTCTGACACGGCTATCTATGACCGCATTGAAATCGTGCGCGGAGCAACCGGGCTGATGACCGGCGCGGGCAGCCCTTCAGCCTCAATTAACATGGTGCGTAAACATGCCGACAGCAAAACCGCCACCGGTACGCTGAGCGCCAGCTATGGCAGCTGGAACAAACAGCGGTATGTGGCGGATCTCTCCTCTCCGCTAAACGGCGACGGCAGTCTGCGTGGGCGTGTAGTAACCGGTTATACCGATCAGCAGAACTGGCTGGACCGCTATCAGAAAACCCAAAAATTTATCTACGGTGTGATGGATGCCGATCTCTCTGAGAAGACCACGCTGTCACTGGGTTACGACTATGAAGATAACAATACCGGCAATCCGACCTGGGGTGGCCTGCCGATGTTTTACAGCAACAACGCCACCACACATTACGATCGCAGCCTGAATTCGTCAGCCAACTGGACACGTTACAACACTAACTCGCGCAAAGTCTTTGCGGACATCGAGCATAACTTTGATAACGGCTGGAATATTCATATCAACGGCACGCACGCCGAAAACACCTTTAGCGATAAGCTGCTCTATGTGATGGGCAATCCCGATCAGGAGAGCGGTGAAGGCACCACCGGCTACGGCAGCATGGATCGCGGCAAGCGTAAAATGGATTCCATTGATGGTTTCGCCAGCGGACCGTTTGACTTACTGGGCCGTCAGCACCTGTTAATGGCGGGTGCGAGCTACAGTCGCCAGCATAATGCCGCTTACAGTCAGGATGGTTTCAGCGATGCAGAGGCTCGTGAGATCGCCACTGCTGATATGGGTATTTTCAATAATCACTGGAGCGGTAACGTCGCGGAGCCTGAGTGGCAGGGCTGGTATCTCAACGATGATGACACGGTTCGTCAGAAATCGGTGTACAGTGCTGCACGTCTTTCGCTGGCCGATCCGCTGTCACTGATCGTTGGCGCACGCTATACCCAGTGGAGCACGAACGGCAGCAGCGGAGAGATGACCAAAAACAACACCACGCCTTACGCCGGGCTGGTCTATGACATCGATGACACCTGGTCCGCCTATGGCAGTTACACCGCCATTTTCCTGCCGCAGACCTATCGTGATACTCATGGCAGTTATCTCTCGCCTGTCACCGGGAAAAGCTACGAAACCGGTCTGAAATCGGCATGGAACGATGGGCTGCTGACGGCCAGCGTGGCGATTTTCCGCATCGAGCAGGATAACGTCGGTCAGGCGCTGGATGGCGTCTACCTGAGTGGCAGTGAGCAGGCCTATGTTGCAGCCAAAGGTGCTGTGAGTAAAGGTGCTGAGTTCGAACTAAATGGTGCGCTGACTGATAATCTGCAACTTACCTTTGGCGCAACCCGCTATGTGGCACGTGACCAGAGTGGCCGCTTTAACAGCTATCAGCCACAAACCTCATTTAAGCTTTTTACCCGTTATCAACTGGCCGCAATCACCGACCTGACTGTCGGCGGCGGCATCAACTGGCAGAACCGGGTATTTAAAGATGTCACTAATGCCAGCGGCGACAGCGTACGGGTTTATCAGGGCAGTTATCCCCTGGCGTCGTTGTTTGCCCGCTATCAGGTGAATAAGCAGGTCGCGGTGCAGGCCAACGTCGATAACCTCTTCGACCGCGAGTATTACAGCTATATGAACAGTTACGTATACGGTGAGCCACGTAATGTGAACGTCAGCGTTTCGTATCAGTTCTGAATGGCCTGCCAGAGATATCAAAAAGCCCGCGATGAATATCGCGGGCTTTTTTGTTTTTCAGCAACGAGGGCGGTGACTCCTGTGCAGCTGACTATCCTTTTAAAAGGGTTAATGAAAAGAGTCATACGTGAATATGTCTGAATTGTAGCTGGCTTATTTTATCGATTTATTACGCCAGAAAACAAAAGCAACCACCGCGGTTAACACACCAATCAGCGGCATGGTCGCTGCGCCCGCCAGAAAGTTGTGCTGGTCGATACGCTGGTTCCTGCGGATATCCGCGAAGCGTGCCAGCGCCTCTGTTTCATCTGATGCACGCACTTCCTCAAACTCTTTTTTATACCCCTGCTCTGTCAGATCTGAAGCCCGGTTTACGTCTGATCTTTTCAATGCAACGGTGTGTTTGCCTCTGGAATAGAATCTGTAGTCTGACATTCAGTGAGCTCGCGGTCAGTAGAGTGAATGTCTGTTATATCGGGCAGTCAGTGATTTGCAAAACGGTTTTGGTAAAGCATGGGGCACGATACAGATTTCGTGCTGGTTAAACTAACCGCACGTCATCTTCTGGCAGACTCCGTGCGGTACAGGCGACAACATTCCACGCGATGAGAGTGAGCGCGGCTCTTATATCACATCCAGCCCCAGATTCTCCCGCAGCGTGGCAAACTCATACTCCTCACGAAACAGCCCGCGACGACGCAGTTCCGGGATCACCAGTTCCACAAACAGATCGAGCTGTTCCGGCATGATGGCGGGCATGATGTTGAAGCCATCCGCACCACCCTGCTCCAGCCACAGCTGGAAGTCATCGGCGATATCTTCAGCCGTACCGACAATCACGCGGTGTCCGCGTGAACCGGCGGCGACGGCGGCCAGTTCGCGCAGCGTCAGGTTTTCGCGTTTTGCCATATCGGTCATCAGCTTAACGCGGCTCTGGTTCCCTTCGCCCAGCGGCACCTCCGGCACCGAGCCATCCAGCGGATACTGACTGAGATCCATGCTGAACCGCAGTGAGAGCTGACGCAGCCCATTCTCAATATCCACCAGCGTATTCAGCTCTTTCCACAGTGCCTTAGCGTCTTCGCGCGTGCGGCCAATAATCGGCATGACGCCAGGCATGATCACCACCTGATCCGGGTTGCGTCCGGCAGCCACCACCTGCGCCTTCTGCGCGCGATAGAAAGATTGCGCTTCTTCCAGACTGGCAGAGGCGGTAAAGATCACTTCCGCCGTCTCCGCCGCCAGCTTCTGACCATCCGCTGAAGAACCCGCTTCGATAATCACCGGACGGCCCTGCGGCGAACGGGTGATATTCAGTGGACCCTGCACCTGAAAATGTTCACCCTGATGATTAATCGGCTGGATCTTCTCATCAACAAAATAGTTTCCGGTCGCTTTATCCGGCTGCACGGCGCCCTCTTCCCAGCCCGCCCACAGTTTACAGGCCACCTCGAGGAACTCACGCGCACGGGCGTAGCGTGAAGCATGATCGGGCATGTCGCTGCGGCTGAAGTTACGCGCAACGTCTGTGGAAAACGAGGTGACGACGTTCCACGCGGCACGGCCCCGGCTGATGTGATCCAGCGATGAGAAGCTGCGCGCCAGCGTAAAGGGATCGCTGAAGGTGGTGGAGGCGGTCGCGGCCAGGCCAATGCGCCGGGTATTGACTGCCAGCGCCGCCAGCATCGTCAGGGGTTCAAGACGGGCCATGGTGGACGGCAGACGATACATGCTGGTTGCCAGAGCATCACCCACAAAGAAGAGGTCGAACTTACCCGCTTCGGCTTTTTTCGCCAGGGCGATCAGCCAGTCAATATCGGTGGGATCGCCCAGTTGTTCGGTCAGACGCCAGCCACTGACGTGCTGACCCACAGGTTGAACAAACAGGCCGAGCCGCAGGCGACGTGGTGAAGTTGCAGAGTTCATAAACGATTCCTGGTCTGAAAGATGAAAAAGCACGCCGCAGCGCGCTTAAAGAAGGGTGTCGGTCGCCAGCAGTGCCTGTTCCAGCGTGCTGGCAGAGACGGTAAACGGCAGGCGTTCTGCGCAGGCTTTGGGAAATTTAATCTGCTGCGCAATGTTGCGCAGCGCGGTGTCACGATCGCCCGGCAATGCAGGAAGCTTGAGTGGCATGCCGTAATAGCGCAGCAGCGCCAGCAGTTCAGCATCCGGCTCCCCGCCATGCTCAATCAGCGACTGCACCAGCAGGCTGAAGCCCACTTTTTCGCCGTGCAGCCAGTGATGGAGTTCCGGCTGGTGGGTCAGACGATTATGGATGGCATGCGCCAGCCCTGGCGTCGGCAGCGCGTCGCGCACGCTGTTCGCCAGCCCGGCCAGCACGATACTGGCATCGATGACTTTGACCAGTTCGGGTGTGACCCGCTGCTGCTGGCAGGCGGCTATCGCGGCCTCGCCATATTGCTGAAACACATCTGCCGCCTGCCGCGCGGTCATCACCTTTAAATCCAGCGCCAGATCGTCGGGGTTATGTCGCTGGTAAGGGCGGAATTCGTAATATTTTGCCAACGCATCCACAATGCCCGCTTTCAGAAAGCGCACGTCGCTTCGGGCAATGACCTCACTGTCCACCAGCAACAGTTCCGGCATTTTGCCCAGAGGCTGGCTGCGCTGATGCCCGCCCGCTTCGTTATAGATGATGGCAATCGGTGACCAGGCGGCACAGGTCGCTGCCTGAGTAGCAAAGTTAACCAGCGTAAGTGCCGGTAACTGGCTGGCGGCGGCTTTGGCAGCATCCAGCACCCGTCCACCGCCAATCGCCAGCAGCAACTCTGCGCCCTGCTGTTCGGTTTGCTGTTTTACGCGGGCAATCGCCTCTTCAGTACATTCACCCGCTAAATAATCCAGCTGCCAGTGAATGCCCGATGCCTCAAGACTCTGGCTTAATTCCGGATTAACCGCCTGCCACGCGTGCGGCGAGGTCAATATCCGGATATGGCTGGCGTAGGGTTTAATAAACTCACCGACGCGTGCACGCAGGCCCGCCTCATGTGCATAGGCTCGCGGAGAAGTAATCGCTAACACAGCGGCATCCTGATTATAAGAATTAGGCCAAAAAGGCTTTAATTACATTTATTTATTAACGAGAGGGTAGTGTTATTTCTTTATTTAAATACTACGACAACCAGCAATTTAAGCAATTGAAAACCGGCCATTGTTTATTCACAAATCTGCATGAGGTTAGTTATTTTTCACATATAGCGACCCGGCTTTTTACTGTTAACCTGCCCCTCTGGCTGAATTAATTCACTGCTTATCAGGCAGTGTTCCGGGAAAGAATATGCAACTCGATTTTCGTCAGGTCAGAGAAGACGAAACAGATGTTTATCTGGCGCTGATGCATGCGGCTTATGCGCCGGTGAAAGCGCTGGGCATTAAGTTTGATGCCGCCACCGCAGACCGCGCTATGGCTCTGCGCCACCTGCAGAGCCACGGGGTGTATGCGCTCTATGCTGATGAGAAGATGGTCTCGTCAGTGACCGTCCGCTATCCCTGGGGGCCGCTGCCCGGCCCGTTTGGTCTGCCGCATATTGGCTGGTTCGGCGCGCACCCTGACTATCCCGGCCAGCAGTTTGGTCGTCAGGTGCTGGAACGGGTCGAACAGGCGATTCTGATCGGTCAGCTGCGTGCTCCTGCGGTCTCGCTGGGAACGGCCACCAGTCACCCCTGGCTGCAGGCGATGTACCTGAAGCGCGGCTTCCTGCCAATGCATACCCGCGACCTCGGCAAGGGTCATATCACCCTCTATATGAAGAAAGTACTGGACCCGGTGGCACACGATGCCTGGCTGAGCCGCCAGACAGCAGCACAAGGAAACCCACAATGAGCATCACTATCCCCCCGACATTAGGCGAACCGCTGATCGCCTTCCGTCACGAACTGCATCAGTTCCCGGAGCTGTCGAATCAGGAGTTTGAGACCACGCGCCGACTGCGCGATCAGCTGGAACAGCATCAGATACGCATTCTCGATCTGCCGCTGAAAACCGGCCTGGTGGCGGAAATCGGGGCATCAGCGGGGCCGCTGATTATACTGCGGGCCGATATCGACGCGCTTCCGATTGAAGAGCAGTCTGGCGTCAGCTTTCGCTCGCAGCGTCCGGGCGTGATGCACGCCTGCGGTCATGATTTTCACAGCGCAGCGGCACTGGGCGCGGCGATCCTGTTAAAGCAGCAGGAAGCGAACCTGCCAGGCCGGGTACGGATTCTGTTTCAGGCCGCAGAAGAGACCGGCCAGGGTGCGCCAGAGGTGATTGCCAGCGGCGCATTGACTGACGCGCTGACGATTTTCGGTATCCACAACGATCCTTCACTGCCTGCTGGCGTCATCGGTTCCAGAGCCGGGCCGCTCACTGCCGCCGTCGACCGTTTTGAAATTGCGATTACCGGTATCGGCAGCCATGCCGCCAAACCCGATCAGGGCAACGATCCGATTGTCATCGCGGCACAGATTGTCTCGGCGGCGCAGACGCTGATCAGCCGCAATGCCCCTTCTGCCGATAACGCGGTGGTCTCTATCACCCAGATCCACAGCGGCAGCACCTGGAACGTCATCCCGGACAGTGCATGGCTGGAGGGCACGGTGCGCTCGTTTTCATCATCCACCCGCCAGCGTCTTGAGCAGCGCTTCCGGGCGATTGTGGCGGGCATCGCGGCAGCCTTTGATGCGCAGGTGAGCTTTACCTGGCACGCCGGGCCGCCATCGGTAGTAAATGATGCGCACTGGGCGGACTTTGCTTTGCAGCAGGCTGAGAACAGCGGACTGGAAGCACGCGTGGTCGAGGCAAGTCCGATTGGTGAAGATTTTGCTTTCTATCAGCAACAGTTGCCCGGTGCCTTTGTGATGGTGGGCACCGGTGAACCCTATGCGCTGCATCACCCTGCTTTTCGCATCAATGATGAGGTGCTGCTGCCAACGGCGCGCTATCTGGCCGACCTGGCACGGGCGGCACTCCTTTCTCCGGAGCGACCACAATGAGCCTGACTGCCGCGCTGGCGGATGCGATTCTCAGCGGCCAGCCGGATGCCCCGGCACGTGAGCACGCGCGCGAAGGCATCCGGGATTTTCTGGCGGTGAGCTGGCCGGTGCTGCAGGGCACGGTACCGGATAGCGGCTTACCGGCTCTGCGCACCCTCTACAGCGATGGCAGCGTGCGTTCACAGGCGCTGCTGCTGGGCTATGCAGGACATGCGCTGGACTACGACGACTTTCATGCCGATTTTCGCGGTCATCCCAGCGTGGTGATCCTGCCTGCACTTTTCGCCTGGCAACGGGTTCAGCCCGGAAGCCTGGAGCAGTTTCTGGATGCTTACGTCACGGGGGTAGAGATGGCCGGTCGTCTGGGACTGGCGGTCAGCCAGCAACATTACGCACTGGGCTATCACAACACGGCGACGCTGGGGACCCTTGCGGCGGCGGCCGCACTGGCGCGTCTGCTGGGGATGAAGAGTGATGCCGCGGCCACCCTGCTGGGGATTGCGGCGACCCAGGCCAGCGGTTTACGCGCCCAGTTTGGTTCAGCGGTAAAACCGCTGCACGCGGGCTTTGCCGCCGAACGGGCCGTGACAGCGGCTCAGCTGACCCTGGCCGGAATCGATGGCCGCCAGCAGGGGGTCATTGAAGCCTTTGTTGCCGCCAGCAGCGCGGACCAGGCACAGCCGGAGAAATTGCTGGAAAACTGGGGCAGCCCGTGGCGTATCAGCACGCCGGGACTGGAATTCAAACCCTTCCCGACCTGCGCCGGTACGCATAGTGCGGCAGAAGCGGCCCGCATCCTGCGCCAGCAGTGGCTGGCGGCGGGTAAACCGCTGGATGCGCTGCTGAGCCAGATTGTTGATATCACCGTCGCCTTCCCGCCAGGCGGTGACATCGCCGCCTCGATACGGGTGCCGGTTAACGGTATTGAAGCACGCTTCAGCCTGGAATATGTGATTTCCGCCATGCTGATTTATGGCGATTTGCGCCTGCAGGATTTTGCAGAAGGCGATCTCAATCATCAGGTTATGCCGCTGGCTGCCCGTGTGCGACGGACGCCGGATCAGAGTGCGCCGCCCGATGCGCTCAATCCCGCGCTGCGCTTTCACGTCGTCACGCTGACGCTCGCGGATGGCACAACGCTGCATCAGCGCCGTACGCGCCAGCAATCGCTGGCGGAGGGCGTGAATGTCAGCAGTAAGCTTCATCAGGCGCTGGGTGACGCGTCGCCAGAACTGCTTTCTGCCACTGCGCTGCATTCCACGGCAGAGTTGCAGAGGCTGACCGGGGCGCTGACCCGATAGTGGCTTAACGCGGCGGAACGAAGGCCTGAACCGGCGTAACCTCACCGGCAAATTTCCGCACCTGCACTACCGTAATCTGGCCGCTGCAGCCCTGCGTCAGCGACGAAGTGCCGATATCCATGGTCAGCACATTGGGATTACCGTGGCGGCATAACGGACGGGCGGCAGCAGGCTCGACCGGATCGTACCAGGCGCCGGTTGGCAGCTGAACCACGCCAGGCATGATGGTGTCGGTGAGACGCGCGCTGGCGAGCACATGGCCGCGCGCGTTAAAGAGTTCGATGATGTCGCCATCCGCGATTGCCTGTGCGGCCGCATCGTCCCGGTTCAGGCTACAGACTTCGCGCCCGCCCCGCTTGCTGCGCTGGCTGTAATCACCAAAATCGAGCTGGCTGTGCAGACGCGTCGCGGGCTGATTGGCAATCAGCCAGAACGGATAGTCGGCGCTGGGTTTTTGCTGCGGTTCACGCCATACCGGATGGCCGGGACAATTTTCATAGCCAAAGCTGGCGATAGTAGCAGAGAAAATCTCAATTTTTCCGCCTGGCGTTGGCAGTGGCGCGGCGTCGGGGTCGGCGCGAAACGCATTGATCATCCGGCCGCCATTCTTTAACTGCGGCAGCTCCAGCACGCCCTGCTGCCAGAACTGACTGAAATCGGGTGTCTGCACCTGATGAGCGGCCAGTTTTTCCTGCAGCTGACCGTAAAGATGCTGCAGCCAGCCACGCGCATCACGCCCTTCGCTGAATGCCGCTTCCCTGCCCAGCCGCCGGGCCAGGTCACGAAAAATCGTATAATCATCCCGGGCCTGGGCGTAAGGTTCAGCCACCGGCTGCATGGCGATTAAATGGCGATCGGTCGGCGCACCGCCGATATCCTCGCGCTCCAGCGTCATGGTGGCGGGCAGAACAATATCCGCATGACGCGCCGTGGCGGTCCAGGCGCTTTCATGCACGATCAGCGTATCCAGCTGGCAGAAAGCCTGACGCAGCCGCGCCAGATCCTGATGATGGTGAAACGGATTGCCTCCCGCCCAGTAAGCCAGACGGATGTGGGGATAGGTCAGCTGGCGGCCATTGTAGTCAAACTTTGTGCCGGGATTGAGCAGCATATCGGCGATACGCGCCACCGGAATAAAGCGGTCAATGCTATTTTTACCCTGCGGCAGGGCCGGAAAGCTGACCAGATTATGATGCTTGCCATAATGGCCCAGCGCACCCAGTGCATAGGTATATCCACCGCCGGGCAGTCCAGGCTGTCCGAGCGCCGCCGCCAGCACCAGGCCGAGCCACACCGGCTGTTCGCCATGCTCGGCACGCTGCAAAGCATGAGCCACAGTCACCAGTACACGCTTACCGTGCAGCTGCCGTGCAAACTGGCCGATCAGATCGCTGCTGACGCCGCAGATTTCAGCCGCCCAGTGCGCGTCACGGACTATGCCATCCTCTTCACCGCGAATGTAAGCGACCATCTGTGGCCAGCCGACACAGTAACGCGCCAGAAACGCCTCGTCGGTTAACTTTTCTGTAATCAGCACCGCCAGCAGACCCAGCATAAACGCCGCATCCGTGCCGGGCCGCAGCGCCAGCCACTCGCCCTGCGCCTCCTCAGGCAGATCGCTTTTCAGCGGGCTCACTGAGATAAACCGCGTTCCGCGCTGTGCCGCTCGCTGCATAAAACCGCGCTCGGTGTGTTCGCTCAGGCCGCCGCTGGCCACCTGCGCATTTTTCAGCGCCAGGCCGCCAAACGCCAGCACCACCTCGCTGTGCGCGGCGATTTCCTCCCAGCTCACGCCGCGTCGGGCGATCTCGTTCATGTCACCGACAATGTGTGGCAGCAGGACAGATGCCGCGCCGGAACTGTAGCTGTTGACCGAACGGACATAACCGCCCAGCGTGGTGTTCAGAAATCGGTGCACCTGGCTTTGCGCATGATGAAAACGGCCTGCGCTTGACCAGCCGTACGATCCGCCAAAGATGCCTTCCGGGCCGTATGCTTCACTAACCCGCTTGAGTTCCTGCGCCACCCGCTGACTGGCCTCTTCCCAACTGACCGCGACATACTCATCAGCACCACGACGCTGATCCGGGCCTGGCCCGTTTTCCAGCCAGCCACGCCGTATCATCGGCTGCGCGACACGCGCCGGATGATTGAGTGCATGACGGAAGTTTTGCAACAGCGGGCTGGGATCGGGATCGCGGTGGAACGGCTCAATCAGCAGTTGATCGTCCCTGTGCTGGACGTGAAAAGCGCCCCAGTGGGCGCTGTGCATTACCGGTTTCTGGGTCATGCTGATTCCTGATTACCAAAAAAGAAACGGTGCTCAGAGCACCGTTGGAGATTGTTGATAAAGTCCGGCCCGGTAGCGGTAAGTGCGAGCCAGCGAAGGGAACACGGTCAGATCGGAAAGACGCAAAAACCGCCATCCATGGCCCGCTCGGCCCGCGCGATTACGCACCTCATCCCTGAGGTGCGCCCGTAACCGGGCCAACGCATTGCGTTGTTCAAAAACGCTCCCGGCGTTTTTGTCCGTGGCGCGGGACGCTTTCCTCCTCTGACCGTGTTCCCTGCGCATTGAGCTTATTCATTGCTGCCAGACTCACCCTGATTTGGGTTTGTCAGCAGTCTGAAACTGCGCCTAAAGCACCGTTGCAATAAAGTTTCTGACACGCCCGTTGTCCGGATCGTCGAGGACCTGCTGCGTCGGACCCGCTGCCACAATTCTGCCGCTCTCCATAAATACGATGTTGTCGGCAACTTCGCGGGCAAAGCCGATCTCATGCGTGACCACCACCATGGTGATACCGGAGTGCGCCAGCTGCTTAATCACCTGCAGCACTTCCCCTACCAGCTCAGGGTCAAGTGCCGAGGTCGGTTCATCAAACAGCATGACGCCGGGATCCATCGCCAGCGCGCGGGCAATTGCCACCCGCTGCTGCTGACCACCGGAGAGGTTCTGCGGCCACTCATCTTCGCGGCCTGACAGCCCCACCTGCTTCAGCAGCGCCAGCGCTTTGGTCGTGGCCTGATGACGGCTCTGCTTTTTCACCCGCATCGGCGCATCCGTAATGTTCTGTAGCACAGTGCGGTGCGGAAACAGGTTGAACTGCTGAAAAACCATGCCAATTTCCGCCCGCTGGCGGGCAATAGCACTGCTGCTGAGTTCGTGCAGCGCCTGGCCTTTTTGCCGGTATCCCACCATCTGGCCGCCGATGCGGATCGTGCCGCCATCCAGCTTTTCAAGATGATTAATACAGCGCAGCAGCGTGGATTTACCGGAACCCGATGGCCCCAGAATTACGGTCACCGATCCGGCAGGAATATCGAGATTAACCTCGTCGAGAATGGTGACACCGGAGAAGCGCTTGGTGACTTTGCGCAGTGCGATTGCTTCAGCCATTGCTCACGCTCCTTTGCGTTTTCGGCAGTGAAAAGCGCGGGAGTGATGACAGCAGGCTGCGCTTTTCTCGCCGCGTCACACCGCGACCAAAGTAGCGCTCGACATAGTACTGGCCGACAGAGAGCACAGAGGTCATCAGCAGATACCACAAGGTTGCGACCAGCAGCAGCGGGATCACTTCATAGGTGCGCTGATAAATAATCTGCGCCGAAAACAGCACATCCTGCAGAGAGATCACCGACACCACTGCGGTGGTTTTTAGCTGGCCGATAATCTCATTGCCCGCTGGCGGCATAATGGCGCGCATCGCCTGCGGTAAAACGGTGTGACGGAAAATCTGCGCCGGGCGATATCCCAGGGCGCGAGCCGCTTCAATCTGTCCATTGCCCACACTCTGGATACCAGCACGCACAATTTCTGCGGCATAGGCAGACTGATGCATCACCAGCGCGATCACCGCCGCGCTAAACGGACTCACCAGCGCATTGGACTGCGCGCTCCAGAGTTCGCCCAATCCCGGAATCGACAGCGCGATGCGGGGATAGAGCGCGGCGATGTTGTACCAGAGAAACAGCTGCACCAGCATCGGCACTCCGCGGAAAAACCAGGTGTAAGCCCAGCTCACCGCCACCAGCACCGGGTTAGAAGAGAGGCGCATCAGTGCCAGCACCGTGCCAAAAGCGAATCCCAGCACCACCGAGATGGCCGTGAGCTGCAGCGTCATTAACACACCCTGCAGAATGGAGGGCGCAGTGAAGTTCTCTGCAATCACCTGCCATTCAAAGCGCGGATTGTTAATCATCGAATGCGCCATCGCCACCACGCATAACAGCACCACCAGCGCACTCAGCCAGCGACCGTAGTAGCGTTTACCGACGATTTTCAGGTCGTCGGTGTGGTCCGGAGTTTCTCTCATTTAAAGATCTCTTCGTTGCGTCGGGCTTCGGTCACGGCACCAAAACCGATTCCCCAGTTATCGAGGATTTTCCGGTAGCTGCCATCTTTGATTAACGAATTCAGTGCCGCCTGTACGGCTGGCTCCAGCGGCGAGTCTTTCGGGAAAGCGACAGAGACCGGTGCATCATTCACGGTGATTTCACCGCTCATGGTCAGCGGTTTGATCACTTTGGTCTGCCACAACAGCCCTTCATAAGGACCGAGGAACAAGGGAACGCGACCGCTGACTACAGCCTGCACGCCCGCCGGACGATCCGGGAATATCGCTACCTTGATGGGCTGCTTACCGGCGGCTTCACAGGCTTTGCTGGCCTCTTCCAGCCGCGTCACCTGAGTCGTACCGGAGCCGGCGCCCACCTCTTTGCCACACACATCGCTGAGGGATTTAAAGGGCGGGATATCAGCGTCTTTGCGGGAAATAATGCCCAGCAGGCTGGCGTTGTAATAACCGACAAAGTCGATCTGTTTCAGACGGGTCGGCGTGGCATTGATGTTTGACAGCGCCACGTCGTAACGTCCGGTCTTCAGGCCGGGAATAATATTGTCGAAGCCGCCGGTGTCGCGCCACTGAACGGTGATGCCCAGACGCTCGCCGACCGCATTCATGATGTCGATTTCACGACCAGCCAACGTTTTGTTGTCTTCTTTATAGAAGGTGGTGGGCGGCGTGTTCGGGTTAGTACCCGCCACAATATAGCCACGCTTAAGGATATCCGCGGGTATCAGGCTTTTCAGCGCCGGATCGGCTTTGACATGTAAGCTGCTTTCAGCAGGCACTGAAGGTTCGGCTGCAAAACTGGCGTGCGCACTAAGCGCGAGGGCAAAAAGGGTCATTCCTTTTATATATTTCACTGGAACCTTTCTCCTGATAGTTAAAATGTTCCCCCCAGAGGGAAAAGTTATCGCGATCTGTTGTCAGCACCGGAAGCCAGAGAAGCAGCGGGCTTCAGTGCTTTTATCATCCTCGTAACGTTCTGTTGTCATTCTCAGTGAAGACCGACGGCGATCACAAATGCTAAAACCGGGATTATTTAGCCGGAATATGGCAATGAAGAGGTTTCTCCGCTTTTTAATCGGGGGAGTGAGATGTTGCAGAGCAAGAACATGGGGCAGGTCTGCTGGCGCTGGCGAAATAATAGTAGTTTCCGCAGCGGTTCGTTAACGGCCGAACAGCCTCTGAAAGTGTCATTTTATTGATAAGTTTATCTTTAAAATCACCTGAGTATTTTCAGGCGAATTTTCATCAGTCATTTAATTGATCAAAATCAATAAATATTTATTCAGGTACTGTAAAGCCTCTCGCATGCTAACCATTTTTTTAAATAATCCATATCAATCAATCATTTAAATATAAAATATATCAATTAGCAGGCAGATAATTACATCGCAAAACAATGGAGTTCTAATTAGTAAGATTACTGAATAAATAATAAATAGCTTTAAAGTATTATCAGAAGCTGACGATAAAAAGATCAGGAATAAATTATTTGAATTTCTTTTGTCTGCTTTTGAACCTCAATAAAGGTGAACCTCATGGGCCTTGCTCAACGCATTTCCAGTATTAAAATCGGGAAAAAACTTGGCGTCGGTTTTATCGTCGTCATCGCGGCGTCTCTCGCCATAACCTTTATCGCTTTTGACTGTTTCCGCAGTATTAAAGACAACTCTGCACGCCGCACGACAACCGTGGAAATGGTCAATACGTTAAGCAAGGCACGTCTTAATCGCACGCTTTACCAGTACACCAAAAATCCTGAATTTGCCGCGAAGAACGTTCAGGCACTTAAGGAGCTGGATACCCTTTATCAACGACTGAGTGGATTTAAATGGGATGATGAAGGTCAGCAAAAAATCACGCTGATGGGCCAGTTACTTAATGATTATCAGAGTCAGCGCCAGAAGTTTGTGGCATCTGCGGAGGTAACATCTGCCGCCTTTGCTGCCATTAAACCGGGCGCGCTGATCGGTCTGGCTCATCAGTCTGAATTACTCGATATGGCTATGGCGCCCGACGCCGCGCTGCCGGTCATGAAACTGGCCGCCGCGCTGTTCGATGCCTCAAATATTGAAAAAGCGTTTCTTGATAAGCCCACAGCAGCCAGCAGAGATGCGGTTATTGAGGAGTACACCGCCATTAACACGCTGAGTGAGCAACTGGACAGTTTTAATCAGCCAGCGATCAATGCCGTTACGCAAAATGTCATCACTACCCTTGCGCAGCAGCGTCAGGCTTTGACGCAGTATGTTGATGCTTCAGAGAAAGAAAAGAGCGAATCTGCGGGCCTGACCGCAGCCGCAGAGCGGCTCAATGCGGCCGTTTCTGATACCTTTGCCTTCCAGTCCCGTCTGTCGGCTGAATTTATCAAACAGGCAGAGTGGCGCATCGCCTTTGCTGCGCTGATCTGTGTCGTCCTGAGCCTGCTGATTGCCTGGCGGATTACCCGCAACATTACGCTGCCATTGAAAGAGACGCTGAATACAGCGCAGCGTATTGCCAGCGGTGATTTAACCACCTCACTGAATACCACCCGGGGTGACGAGCTGGGCCAGCTGATGCAGGCCGTCGATGCAATGAATCTCAGCCTGCAGAATATCATTACCAATGTGCGCGATGGCGTCAGCAGTGTGGCGCGCGCCTCGGCGGAGATTGCAGCAGGTAATACCGACCTTTCCTCCCGCACCGAACAGCAGTCTGCCGCCGTGGTTCAGACGGCTGCCAGCATGGAAGAGCTCTCATCTACGGTGAAACAGAATGCGGAAAATGCTCACCATGCGAGCCAGCTGGCAACCGATGCGTCGGTGAATGCCGGACGCGGTGGTGAAATTATCCGTGACGTTATCGTCACCATGAACAACATCAGCCAGAGTTCAGGCAAAATCGGCGAAATCATTCACGTCATCAACAGCATCTCCTTCCAGACCAATATTCTGGCATTAAATGCCGCAGTTGAAGCGGCTCGCGCCGGTGAACAGGGTCGCGGCTTTGCGGTGGTGGCCGGGGAAGTCAGAAATCTGGCCCAGCGCAGTTCGCTGGCGGCCAAAGAGATTGAAACACTGATTCGCGAGTCACTGGATCGGGTTCATGATGGTTCGGAGTTTGTAGAACGCGCGGGTAGCACCATGGATGATATCGTCCGCTCGGTCAGTCAGGTCAAAGACATCATGGGTGAGATTGCTGCCGCATCCGACGAGCAGAATCGCGGTATTTCCCAGATTGCGACAGCAATGGCCGAAATGGATACCACCACGCAGCAGAACGCCGCGCTGGTTGAAGAGTCTTCTGCCGCAGCCAGTTCCCTGGAAGCGCAGGCGGACGATCTGGAAAAAACGGTGGCGGTGTTCCGCTTATCAGCCGGGCAAAACAGCACCAGCCGGCCTGCACCTGCCCTGGCACCGCGTTTAGTGCCCGCGATGCCGGTTAAAGCATCAACAGAATCCAGCTGGGAAAGCTTCTGATACACCGCGCTGCTTTGAGTTAAGCGTCATGCGGATACAGCCAGCCTGATTTAATGAGGCTGGCTGAAGTACACATCCGCCACAGACAAGGCATCAGAGTAATCACAGAAAAAGCAGGTACGGGAGCCTATTCGCCCGGGTCTGTTATTGTTTCGGGTCCGGCAGGGTTGTGGCTTAGAAGGCTTTTAAGATGGGTATCGAATCGCGGTGGCAGGAGAAGTGTCGTCCATGACAGTTTCTCCGGCCGGTATACGCTTTCGCGCAACCGATGAGGTCGTCCGCTTCGTCGTTTTCCGGCCGGAGCCGGACTACGTCCACTGGCGTCAGTTCAGTTACTGCTAGTTCAGTTCTTCGTTCAGGCCTGCAAGTGTCTGCAGGTACGGCACCTGCTTTTGGGCAACTTCCGGTGACTTAAAACTGCTTAACCAGTTTCTGGCTTCAGCGATTTGCGTCAGTCGTTCAGCGTTGCTTTCAGATTTCGCCATGTATCCCAGCTGAGTAAAGAGTGTTGCGATACTGATTTCTTTCTCACCCAGGGCAAGGCTAAGTGCCGCTTCGCCAATAATGACGTGGCCTTTCTCGTCGTTTTGAATTAACACAGAAAATCCTCCATTAGTACGAATTGATGACAACCTCACCAGAGACTGTAGTCGTAAAAGCAAGACCTGCCCGAATAAATCACTGAAAATCGCGCAACCTGCTGATCGAATACACTTTATGTTTTTTTCCGGATTGTTCTGTTTGTCTCTGCCGTTCATCCTGCCAGACTGGCTGGCCTTATCAGCAACGGATGCACCTATGAAACTCTCTGTTCTTCTCACGTTGTTAGCCGCAACGGTCTACCTGGTGTTTGCTGCCCATGGTGGATTCGGCACGCATCAGGCCAGCTTGTCGCTTTCCGCTCAAAGCGGTGAAACGGTTACGGAAGAATAAGGGTTAAGTCCGGCGTCGTCAGTGCACCGGCAATCGGTTATGATCCCCTGCCATTCTGCTGCCGGTTGCCCGATGTCTGCCATTATCGATACGTTTATCGCCCCACCCTGTTTTGATGAGATCACTCTCCTGTTTCAGGACGATCATATGCTGGTGATCAACAAACCCACCGGGCTTCTGAGCCTGTCAGGTAAAAATCCGCAAAACCTCGATTCAGTACATCATCGGCTGGTAAAACGTTTTCCAGGCTGCACGCTGGTTCATCGGCTCGATTTTGGCACCTCCGGGCTGATGGTGGTGGCACGTAACAAAGCCATTAATGCCGCACTTTGTCAGCAGTTCAGCCAGCGCACGGTGAGCAAAACCTATCAGGCACTGCTGTGCGGACACCTTGCCGATGATGAAGGCGTGATTGACGCCGCGATAGCCAAAGATCCGGCGCTGTTTCCCCGGATGGTGATATGCGCCGCTCAGGGTAAGCCCGCACGCTCACGCTATCGGGTCACTGAACGCAGTTATTACCGGGGAAAAGAGGGAAAAGAATTGCCGGTTACGCGGGTTGAGCTGACCCCAGAAACCGGACGCACCCATCAGCTGCGCATTCACTGTCAGCAACTGGGTCACCCGATTCTGGGCTGTGATCTTTACGGCGGGTTGATGCTGCCAGGCACTGAGCAGACAGAGAGGCTGATGCTTCACGCCAGCGGATTAACGTTAGTTCATCCTGTCAGCGGCGAGACGCTGTCTCTCTCTGCCGCCAGCCCCTTCTGACTGCATCAGCAGACAATTACCACATCAGATCATCCGGCACTTTGAAATCTGCATAGGGATCATCTTCGTCCTGTGCTTCTTCGCTCAGCGCGCTGTTTAAGACGATGGCGCTGGCATCACGCTGGGCAATTTTATCCGCCACGCTGGCCGGGATGATGGCGTACTGGCTCTCGCCACTTTTGTCAGCAGTCAGGCGGGCAATGGCGAGACGACCATTGATCAGCTGCGTCTGCGTCAGCTTATCCACCATGATTTTTTTAATCAGGTTGTTGTCGGTAAAGTTAAAGCTGATGTCGCCTCGCGCCACGTCAATTTTGTTCATTTCAATCAGCTGCTTGACCTGCGCTTTGTACTCTTTCGACAGCACAGCCAGCTTCTGCTGTTCGTTCAGCTGCTTATCCCGCTCAAGCTGCGCTTTTTTGTTGTCCTCTACCGCCGCTCTGGCTTCGCGCGCCTGAACCCGGGATTTCTTCGCGGTACGCTGAACCTTATCCATTTTTTTGCTGGATACTAAGCCCGCTTTCAGCATCTGCTCTTGCAAGGTGAGTTTTGTCATTGTCGTCTCTGAACCTGTGAAATTTTGTCCGGGATTATACCTGTAATCTTTCGGGCTGTGCCAGGCTGACGCCGCGATTGCGGGTTACGCCTCAACACTGTGCTAACATTCCCCGGTCAAAATCACCTTATTGAGCACCATGTCAGAGCTAACAAAACGTAAAAATGACCCTGAAGGGCTGAAAAAACGCATCATCGCAGGCGCACTGAAAACCTTCGCTGAATTTGGTATGCAGGGTGCCAGACTGGAGCAGATTGCTGAGCATGCGCAAACCACGAAACGCATGGTGGTCTATCACTTTGGCAGTAAAGAGCAGCTTTATATCGCCGTGCTTGAGCGGGTTTATCAGCAGATACGTCAGCATGAAACCGGCCTGAACCTGGCGTCGATGGCGCCGGAACTGGCCATGACCCGGCTGGTGGAAGCCAGCTTTGATTACCATGTTGAGCATCCCGATTTTATCCGGCTGGTCTGCAGTGAGAACCTGCTGCGCGGTCGCTACATCACCCAGTCGCCGCAGATTAAAGCGCTGAACCGCAGCGCGCTGGATCTGCTGGATGACATCCTGGCGCGCGGTCAGCAGCAGGGGGTATTTACTGGCGATGTACAGACCATCGATGTTCATCGCCTGATCAGCAGTATCTGCGTTCATCACGTCTCAAACCGCTACACCTTCAACGCCCTGTTCAGTCCTGACAACAGTGAAGCCGAGAGTATCCGCCGCAATCGGCAGCTCGCTGTTACTGCAACGTTACGCTACATCCGCAAATAAATGCCCGCTTGCCGGGCTCCGCTTAGTAATGGTCTACGCTTAGTTTAACTTGCCATTAAAATGCAATAATAAGGAATGCTGTTGTGAGCAGAGATGCACGCCTCTATCCGCTTCGCGAGACCCATATTGAACCCGATGATGATGCGCTGTGGAACTGGGCACAGAACGCGCAGATCGGGAGCCGTCAGCAGGTTCAGCGTCCCGCCAGCGAAGCGGAACTACAGAAAATTATCCGGGAGTCACGCGGGCAGATTCGGGTGATCGGCAGCAAGCTCTCACCGGGCCGGATGCTGCATGTCGGTGACGACGATGTGCTGCTTGATCTCAGTGCCCTGAGCGGCCAGATCGCCAGTGATGAACAGAGCGTGACCTTCGGTGGCGCAACGCCGCTTGAACAGGTTTATCACCGCCTGACTGAAATGAACCGCATGCTGGCCTCATCGCCAGGCGTGATTGCGATTCAGACGCTGGCGGGCGCAATGGCGACCGGCACGCACGGTCAGGGTTTGCAGCAGAGTTCGATTGCCGATGAAGCGCTGGCGATACGCATGGTGCTGGCCGACGGCAGCGTGCGTGAGTTTGTCCGCGGCGACGCTGACTTTCCGGCGGCGCAGGTCTCTCTGGGCGCGCTGGGCATTGTTACCACCGTCACCCTGCGTACCCAGCCGTTTAAGATCTTCACCTGCCACAAAAATGCTGTTTCTGCCGATACGCTGGAAGAGGATCTGCTGCGCTGGAACAACGACTATCCGCTGAGCAAAGCCTGGTGGTTTGTTGATGACAACCTGATGCACGTCTGGAACGCCCATGAGGCGAGTGACGAGGAGCGCCAGCGTTACGACGCACAGGGGCGTCAGGTGGTGGAACATGAGGGTGAAGCTGACGACAGTCTCAATGACACTATCGACCAGACGCTGGCGCACATGCACCGCGACACGCAGATTCAGGGCAAAGGCGGCAAGCAGTTTCGTACCGTCACCCGCTTTCGCGACTTCACCGATGTTACCGGTGACATCTACCAGCTCTTCTGTCGCGGCATTGCGGTGCCACAGATTAATGTGGAAATCGGCGTGCCGCTGGCAAAAACCCCGGCCATCATCCGCCGGATTAAGGCGTGGTATGCGGAGAACCGTCCGCATATGCACTACCCGATTATCCTGCGCTGCACCGGCGCGTCCTCAGCCTGGCTCAGTCCGGCCGCTGACCAGCCAACCTGCTTCTTCGGCTTTGTAGTCTATTACGCCGACGATGGCTCGCTGTCACAGGAAGGCCTGCACTTCCTGACCGAAGTGGAAAAACTGCTGGCCGAAGAGGGCGGACGCCCGCACTGGGGCAAGTATTACGATGAAGAACGCTACAACTGGCGTGAGATCTATCCGCAGTGGGACGCCTTCCGCGCGCTGCGCCACCAGCTCGACCCGCAGGGCCGGTTGGGGAACGACTACATCACGCCACTTTTTGACTGATTGAGGAACGCTATGTTTGCCTGGGTAACACTGTTAACACAACCCGACTATCTGGTGGGCGTCAAAGCGCTACACCGTTCGCTGCAGGAGAGCCACAGCCAGTGGCCGCTGGTAGTGATGACTACGCCAGCTATTTCTGACGCTGACTGTCAGATTTTGCAGGATGAAGGCTGTGTGATTAAACCGGTCGACCCACTCTATCCGCGCGCCGATCTGGCTCAGCATTACGCTTCGGCGCAGTTTGGCGAGGTCTGGACCAAGCTGCGTGCCTGGCAGCTCACCGATTATGAGCGCGTAGTGTTTCTGGATGCCGATATGCTGGTCTTGCAGAACATGGATGAGCTATTTACCCTGGATCTGGACGATAATCCGCTGGCGGCCTGTCACGCCTGCCGCTGTAATCCCAACCAGATCGCCTCTTATCCGCCGGAGTGGCAGCCAGAGCAGTGTCACTATACCTGGCAGGCACGCGGTGAGCAGGCTCCGGAGAGCGTTGACTACTACCTGAACGGCGGTTTTCTGGTACTGAAGCCTGACAATGCGGTGTTCGATATGCTTGAGAAGCGCATTGCCGCGATTGATGATCTCAGCGTCTATCCCTTCTCCGAGCAGGATCTGCTGAATGAAGTGTTCGCCGAACGCTGGAAGCCGCTCTCTTATATCTACAATGCGTTAAAAACGCTGCCGTTCCAGCACAGCGGGCTGTGGCAGGGTGATGAGGTGAAGAATCTGCACTATATTCTGGCGAAGCCGTGGAAGCGCGATCTCAACCAGCCCGAAAGTGATCGCGATCGCTTCTATGCGCTGGATAAGCTGTGGTGGGAAAAAAGCGGTTTGATCTGACTGTATACGGGCGGGATACTCCCGCCCTTCCCACCTGTTCACTCAACCCGGTAGCCTGCCAGTTCGCCAGGTCCACTCTGCCTCATATTCAACCTCACACCTCGACCCAGCGGCGCTGCTCAGCGGAGTGTGCAATCGCTTCCAGCACCTTCTGCACCTGCAGTCCCTCGGCAAAATCGGGCCACATGCGATCGCCGGCTGCGATGCCGTTAATCAGGTCGCGGATTTCCACCGTTTTCTGATCGTTAAACCCGATTCCGTGCCCGGCAGAGACACAGAAGTTCGCGTAATCAGGATGGGCCGGTCCGGTCAGGATGGTTTTAAATCCCTGTCGCCCGGCAGGTTCGTCATGCAGATAAATCTCCAGTTCAGCCATGCGCTCCTGAGTGTAACGCAGCGTGCCTTTGGTGCCGGTGACAACATAGGTCAGGCCCATTTTTGCGCCACAGGCAATGCGTGAGGTTTCAATCACGCCGTGTGCGCCATTACGGAAGCGCAGCAGCGCGCTGGCCTGATCTTCGTTTTCAACCGGTAACTGCCGGGCAGGTTCTTTTGGATCAGGCCGTGAGGTGATCACCGTCATCATATCGCCACTCACCTCAGCAATATCGCCGACCAGATAGTGCGCCATATTGACGATGTGCGCTGCCAGATCGCCCAGCGCGCCAAGGCCTGCCAGCGCTTTCTGGCAGTGCCAGTCGAGCGGCGTCTCCGGTCTGGCGAGGTAATCCTCGTTATGGGTGCCGTAGAAATGCACCACGTCGCCAATCTCGCCTCTGGCAATAATCTCTTTTGCCAGCTGGCTGGTCGGGTTTTTCATGTAGTTGAAACCAACCAGGGTTTTCACCCCTGCCGCCTCAGCAGCTGCCACCATCTCCTGCGCATCCGCCACGCTTAACGACAGCGGCTTTTCTGAATAGACGTGCTTGCCGTGGCGTATCGCCTCCAGCGCCATCTCTTTATGCAGGAAGTTGGGTGCGCAGATATCTACCACATCAATCGCCGGATCGCTGACCAGCGCGCGCCAGTCACCGGTGGACCGCGCAAAACCAAAGGTCGCCGCCTGACGCGCCGCCAGCTCAGGATTTACTTCGGCCAGCATCTCCCGCACGATTTCGCCTTTCAGCGCGAATACAGTGGGGGCCTGGGCATAGGCTATTGCGTGGCAGCGCCCGATATAGCCGCTGCCAATCATGCCGATTCTGACTTTGTTCATTTCAACTCCGGATACTCAGTTCAGGGTTGAAATGGAATCTACGTTTCATATTTGTTGCTGACAAAGTCAGAATCGAGACTTTGTGACGCCTGTAAAAAACTATCCGGTTAAATCATGCGTAGTGCGGTCTGACAAGGGCTTTACCGCGTCAGAACACCTCATAAACACCTCAGTCTGACCTGCCTCTTTTTAACGCAGGAAGCCGCTGAGATGACCATTCATTCATGGTCCGAATCGCTATTGTGGTGACTATTTCAGCAGTCGCGCAGATTTGTGAAAAAGAGCTTTGACATGATCCGGCGTGGCCGTTACTATGCGCCCCGTTCAAACGATTCCTCTGTAGTTCAGTCGGTAGAACGGCGGACTGTTAATCCGTATGTCACTGGTTCGAGTCCAGTCAGAGGAGCCAAAATTTTAAAAAACCGCGCAGGGAAACCTGGGCGGTTTTTTATATAACGACAGGGATTTTCATTAAATAGAGAGACAACCAGTTTCTCACAGATCCAATCCAGCCCCACGGCCCCTGAGCCACTCTTTTCTTTCGCGATAATCCGGCAATACCTTGTCTACCTCGTTCCAGAACGCATCCGAGTGATCCCGATAACGCAGATGGCAAAGCTCGTGGACGATGATATAGTCAATGACGCTTAGCGGCGCCATCAGGCATTTCCAGTGGAAATGGAGTTCGCCGTTCATGCCGCATGAAGCCCAGCGGTAACCCAGATCTTTAATTTGTACTGTACCGGGGTTTACACCCACTTTGGCTGCAAACAAAGCCACTCGGCTACGTATACGAGGCAAACCTTTAACCTGGTAAAAAAGTACGAACGCCTGATGGGCCGCGAAGTCGTCTCCCTGTTGGACGATATCGCGCCGCAGGCAGAAGCGACCATCCTTAAGCTTGAGATCGTCGTTCTGTCCCGCGACTAACTGAAGTCGATAGCCCCTCCCCAGATAGAGAAAAGTCTCACCGTTAACCCATTCGCGCACTACTCGAGTAGCATTGAGATCGCGCCACTCAGCCAGATTACGGTAGATCCACATGCGCTTGCTGAACACGGTTTCATCTACCTGCTCAGGAGTCATTCGCTGGGGAGGCCGCACGGTAATAGCACCGTTGCGTTCAATCACAATGTCGGTAGTCTGACGATCGCTTCCTGGCAATAATTGATATTCAATATCGCGAATCTGGCGGCGTTGCATCATATATCCTCCGTCCGTACCATGTTAATCAATTCATCATGGCGATTTTTAGCAAGTTTCATGATTTCCACGGCAACTCGCTCACGATTCAGCTTCAACTCCTCGATTCCGGTCCTGGCGATCTCGGTTTTAATCAAACCACGCACACGTTTTTGTTTGTCAGGATTCAGCCAAAAGTCGATGCTGGCAATGCTTTCTTGCAGTATTGTCACCGAGGTACCCATCAATACCTTGAACGCGGGCTTATCCGCATCATTAACAGTACCACTGGCAAAGCCAAGCCGAGCAATGTGCTGGTAAAAAGTGGTCACTTCCTTACTCATCCCCCCCTCACCTTGCTGTCGGCCTGCAATAGCCTCCTTACGTAGAGCAGTCAGTTTTTCAGCCAGCAATTCCCATTCGTCGTGGTGCTTCTCGATCAGTGCATTCACCTTTTCAGACAGGCTTTTATAGAAGGCAGGATCCTCATCGTGGTGGACGGTACAGTGCTTGCGGATAGCATGTTCCATCTCGCTCGCTTTGGCTTCACTGTTCTGCCCAGCATGACTGGCCAGCTTCTCAAGAAAGTCTTCTGATAATAACTCTACCGGTGGCACCTTCGGGTTGATTCCAAGACTGATCAGATGCTCATTAATCAGGGCCTTAACCTTTTCACCCGCGCTACCAAGGTCAAGACTGGTGTCCTTATAACGCTCTCTGGCGACCTGCAAAATGTAGCCGAACCGTTTTGCAGGTACACGATAGGCTTGAGCAGAGTGATGCGGCAGGATGATATCCAGACTCATCAGAAACTTTTTGAGGTAGACCTCGAAGTCTGCACGTTTTTTCTCGTCTTTAAGCGCCTTGACCGCCTCATGCACGATGACGGCCTCAGCATCCAGATGAGGCAACTCACCATTAACGAAGGCCCTAATCTGCCTGATCCCCAAGGCGCTGAAATGTTGCAGCAACCGCTGATAGCGTTCCTCCAGCACCGGCAACTCTGACGTGATATTCTGCATTCCGTCGTGGAGTTCCTGCAACTCATCACTGGCGGCGTACAGCGTCAGTGCCTCGGTCAGATGATTGGCCAGACCGATATAATCAACGATATATCCCCGCTGTTTACCCTTTTTCACACGGTTGGTACGCGCGATAGCCTGTAACAAATTGTGCTCACGTAATTTTTTATCGATATACATCACCTGCTCAATCGGCGCATCAAAGCCCGTTAGCAGCATGTCACACACGATCAGAAAGGCAATGCCGGTATTTGCTTTGTCGGGATCATTCAAATCGAAGCTACGGCAGAAGTTCTCCACCGCATTCATGCGCTGTGCCTGTTTGCGCGCAGAGGTGATAAAGGCTGCTTCGTTAGTGCCATCGCTGGAGATCACCACCGCAGTTTTCAGAAAACGCAGGCGCTCAATCAACGCTGTATCTGGCAGAGTCAACCCTTCTTCCTTGGCTATTCGTTCAGCTAATGCCGCTTCGATACCGTTGCGGTAACGCACACAGGCCAGCTTGGAATGGCACACCACCTGTGCCTTAAAGCCATTTGGCAGGATGTTGTCAACATAGTGTGCAACCAAATCGCGAGCAATGGCGTTGATACGGTTTTCTGCCTCCAGAATGTCGCCGGTAGCGCCGTATTTCTTCTTGATCGCCAGCAACTCCTCATCACTGCGGTCTTTGAATAAATCTTCAAACGCCGTATCAAAAGCATGCTTCTCGTTCAGAGCACTGTCAGCGGTTTTGCCCTCATAGAGGATTTGTAGCGTAGCGCCATCGTTCACCGCATCCATCAGCCGGTAGGTATCGATGTACTCGCCAAAACGCTTGTGGGTTTTCTTTTCGCCATGACGATCGGTAATCAAGGGCGTGCCAGTGAATGCAATCCGGGCCGCATTGGGAAAGGCCTCAAACAGGTTATCACCCAGGTCCGAACTTTGCGTACGGTGCGCCTCATCAATCATCAAAATGATGCGTTCAGAGCTGTTCACCACGCCAAAGGTCTTACCTGCGGGCATGGCCAGATAGGTACCCAGCGCCTCGGCGACTGCATTAGTCAACGTCTGTTTTTGCTCCTGAAACTTGTGCACCATGACCATGCTAACGTCCGAGCTATCAGTGGCAAGATGTGCACGCAAGCCCTGGCGGCTTTCAATCACATTCACCCGCCCGCCGATCAGGGTAGCGGTGTTACACAACTGTTCTTCCAAATCCTGTCGGTCATTCACCAGAACCAGCTTGTAATCGCTCAGGTCGAGACTGGCACGGATCGTTCGGGCCAAAAAAACCATGGTCAACGACTTGCCTGAGCCCTGGGTATGCCACACCACACCGCTACGCTCCAGCACTGTATCGCCTTGACGCAGGCGCTCGATGATCTTGCCCGCGGCACGAAACTGCTGATAGCGGCATACCACTTTGACGCGTGGCCCACCGTCGGTATCCATAAAAACCGCACTGGTGCGCAAAATCTGTAGCAGATTGGTCTTATTCAGCATCCCGGCAATCAGTTGCTGCTGGGCATTCATGCCCTCGCGGGCGGCATCATCTTGCGGGTAAAGCGTTTTCCAGGCGTAGTAATGTTCTTCGCCAGAGGTAATACTGCCGTAGTCCGCTTCCAAGCCACAAGTGCGGATCAGCAACAGGTTGTTGTGGAACAGGCGCGGCTCCCCCTCTTTCAGGCCCGCGTTTGTGGTTTCCTTCCGTCGTCCCATATAGCGCTGCAACTGCACGAAGGCTTCCTGCATCGGGTTAGCGCAGGTTTCCGATCCTTTCTTACATTCCACCACCGCCAGCGGAATACCATTCACGAATAACACAATATCGGGGATGATAAATGCCTTCACACAGCCCGGCGTATCAATGCGGAACTGGTTAACGGCATGAAATTGATTGTTCGCTGGTGTGTGAAAGTCAATCAGGCGCACCACCGGATCGGCCTCACCAGTCAGTTCGTTGCTGTCGGTCTGCGCCTTGAAGAGTAGCGACTGCACCGCCTCGTTAGCCTCCAGCAGGGTACGATTAGGCTGGCGCAGAAGTTGGCCTCGCAACTCTTCCAGCTGTCTGTCCGTCAGCCATTCACGATTATCGTCGGTACGGTTAATGGCGCGGACGGCGTTGTCGAACACCTGCGGCAAAAGCCACTGCCGGAAGCTGTTGCGCAGGCTGGGAACTGCCTGCTGTGGGATGCCGCTGCCCTGGTCAATTACCGTCCAGCCTTGTTCAGCCAGTTGGTCCAGAAACGGCTTTTCGACTTCGCGGTATTCGCTCATACAGAGTCCTCTTCTGCATTCCCTGCCAGTTCCTGCTCCAGTTGTTCGATGCTTGGTAAGCTGGTTCGCAACTCAGCCGGGAGTGATTCAACTAACTTGTATTCAGCAATACCCATCGGCTGGGACTTATCCCCTAAGGCATATTCGGCAACGACTTTATTTTTGCTCTTACAGAGCAAAAGACCAATGGTCGGGTTGTCCTGCTCGTCTTTCACCTGCCGATCCACTGCCGTCAGATAGAATCCCAATTGCCCAAGATGCTCGGGTTTGAACTTACCGCCTTTGAGTTCAATTACCACATAGCAACGCAGTTTGAGATGGTAGAACAGCAGGTCGATAAAGAACTCGTCACCGCCAACATCCAGCAACACCTGTCGCCCGACAAAGGCAAAACCCGCGCCCAGCTCCAGCAGAAACTCGGTCACATGCTTTACCAGCGCTTTTTCCACCTCACGTTCCTGTGCTTCCTCAGTCAGCCCGAGGAAATCAAAACGGTACGGATCTTTCAGTGATTCCCGCGCCAGGTCAGAGTGCGCCTGAGGCAGGCTGTCATCAAAGTTGGTTACTGCTGTACCGCTACGCTGTAGCAAACCGGTTTCGATTTGCATCACCAATATGTTGCGCGACCAGCTGTGTTCGATAGCTTTGGTGGCATACCATCGACGATCTTCCGGGCGCTTAAGTTTGTCCAGCAGGGCTAGCTGGTGATACCAGGGCAATTGTGCAAGCACCGCTTGCACAAATTCCTCATCCGGCCAGGCTTCGGCAAAAGCACGCATGTATTTGAGGTTACGCGGTGAAAATCCCTTCATGTCAGGAAAGGCTGCGCGTAAATCATGCGCCAGCCGTTCAATGACTTTGGCCCCCCAGCCCTGTTCAGCCTGACGAACCAGGATATCCCGGCCTATCAGCCAATACAGTCCCACCAGTTCCCGGTTGACCGCCAGTACAGCACGCTGCTGGGCGCTATGGATACGGCCCTTGAGGTCGACCAGCCAGTCGGCGTAGTCACTGGGCATTGGTGTCATCGAAACCGGGCGCTCTGGCGTCATGCCGTTACCTCTATGTTAGGTTCCTCAATCTGCACCGGCACTTTGCCGGTGAGCAGATCTTGCATAAGGCCTTGTTTTTGTTTTCTGAGTTTTTTCAGTAGCGAACTTTCATGCTGAATTTGCTCCGAAATCTTGATATACCGAGCATAAATTAATGTTTGCTCGTTAATACCGGGAACAGGCAAATGCAGAGTCTTTAATGTACTGGACTGAATTGCATCCATTATCCCCCCTTGCATAGCACGGCGAAACCACGCTTTAGCCCAAGCTGAATGATTAAGCTGCCAGCAGATCAATTCAGGGATAACTTTCTCAAGATCAAATGTCATCGTCCAAAGGTGCTTGGAAGAGAGCCCTAGTTCAAGATTATCAGGTATGACGCAACATCTACCGACAGTTCCCATAATGGTGATGACCACATCACGGGGACGAACTCTGTACTTGGCTAACTCTTTAAATTTCCGTTCATTTACAAACCGACGAAACTCAGGTTCAAAGCGCTCTACATGAACATTATCGATACCTAATAATGGAATGCCATTCTCAACCAGTTCATGTTTAAGTAAGGCACTACCAAATGGTCCGCTGCGGATATTGTTCGGTAGTGGTGCAAGCAATTCTTCGAGAGTGGGGACCTTCCACTCTCTCGGAATCCAACCAATCGCCGTTTCCTGATATAGTTCGGGAGCCATACTGAGAGAAGGACGAAGTTGGCCATCAGGCAACACTCCTCGGGTGAACAGGTCGTGCATCATACCAGCCTTGATTTGCTGATATTTGGCGACCAAAGCTTCGGTTTTTTCTATGGTTCTATCGATTGATGTGAGAATTGTCGCAATTTTTTGGCGTAACTTTCCGCATGTTGGCACAGAAAAAATAATGTTTTCAATACTTGAATTTTTGAGATTGTTTATTGCACTTCCGGCTAATACCAAGTCAACATTATGCTGATAAGTTTGACTACGAAACAAATGGAAAATGAAATCAGCCTCAGCTAATTCAATCGGTTTAAAAATTGAGCAAAAAGCTCCAACCGTAAACACAGTGACGTTTTCATCGTGATACTGGGCTGACTTTCCAACGAGGGCTTTGCTCCCGTTTGACATACAAACGGCAATGTCTCCATTTTTCAATATCTGTGTTGGAGACACTAACCAAGATGGTACAAACTGCACATCATCGAACACTAAACTACCGTTCTGGATGTTTGTTGACCTTAACAAAGTAATTGAAGTTTCTGATTCATGAGCCAGAAGATCCTCAGGGTGATATGAAACCCCTCTAAATCCCTTAACTAACTGACCAAGTCTGACTTTTTTCCAAGCTGAATAACGCAGTTCACTCATAGCCCAACTCCATCAAAAACGCCTGCAAGGCTTTGGCTGCATCATCACGCTCTGCCTCAATCTGCTTAGCCGTGACCGCGTACTTACTCCACAGATTTTCAATCGCCGCAATGCAGGATCGTTGATCGGCGCGCAGATACTGGCGATAGCTGTCGAACAGTACTTTACCTAAGCGCTCGACAATCACCTTCCTCGCGTCATCTTTACCGATCTTCAGACGCGCCTGCTCAACCAGTTCATATTTTTTCGACTCGGTGGATTTAATTGCTGTCTTCAGTATTTTTGCTTCATCTTCCAGCGCTTTATGGCGAGCCAGTTGTGCTTCAATACGAACCACTTCCCGCTGATGGCTTTGCCAGTTACCAAAGGCGCTGTCGCGCTTGGCCAGTTTCATTGTGCTCTTAGCTTCTTTCAGGCTTGCTTTCAGGGCCTTAACTTCATCGGCAGGCAGAACGCCGGTATCGTCAGTGTCTTCAAAGTCTTCTTCGCCAGCGGCAGCAAACAGGGCCTGCAGTTCAGCCAGACGAGCATGCTGTTGCTCCAGTTCGACCAGCACCTGCGGGAACTGGCTTTGCAGGATATCCTGATCGGGGATCAGCTCAGGTCCCCAGCCGCTGGCGGCGATGGATTTAAAATCAGAGGCAAGCAGTTTGAAGTAATTGGCAAAGGCACCCCGCACCTGGTAGTTATTGAGCAGATGCTGGCTGGCAAAGGTGCGCTCAATGCTATCGAGCAGCGTGGCCCGCATCTGATAGACATTAGTGGTCTTGGCCTGCTGGTTATCCGCATCGGGTGCCAGCGCTTCAACCACGGGCAGGTATTGCTGCCACCAGCTTTGCAGCCCGGTCATAAATTGAGCTTGTCGTTGGGAAACACCAGGATGGTTATTAATATGTTCGGCAATAGCACGCTTGTCTTGCAGCGCTGGAGAAAAATCAGCATAGGCCACCGCACCATCACCCGAAGACGCGCTGACGGCACGCGGAACAAAGCAGCTCTCACGCAGACCGGCATAGTTGTGCCAGAAGTGGCCGAGAGCATCCACCTCACTGACCGGTACGCCACCGTGCAGATGAGCGCGCACGTCGTGCGGTTCCGGCGGCGGTGCATTATCAACATAGCGGCGGATGTTGCAGTTGTATTCTTCGGCCTGGATATCCGCCACTGCCACGCGTTTCGCGTAGGCCGGAATATCTTGCCCGGCACGATAAGCCTGAACAATTTTGTCGATATCTTCCGGTCGCAAGTGATTCTGCGCCTTGCCTTCGCGGTATTCGCGATCGGCATTAATAAACAGTACATGCTTACGTTCTGCGGCACCCGCCTTGTTGAGCACCAGAATACAGGCTGGAATACCAGTACCGTAAAACAGATTGCTAGGCAGGCCGATCACCGCTTCAAGATAGCCTCGCTCAATAAAATACTGGCGCGCCTCGCGCTCTTCCCCGCCTCGGAACAGCACGCCGTGCGGCATCACGGTAGCCATGCGGCCATCGCTTTTGAGCACTGCTAACATGTGCTGTACAAACATCAGATCGGCTTTTTTCCCTTTTTCCGGCATCCACACGTGGAAACGGCCAGGGTAGGCAATGGGGACTTTTTTCTTAGTACCTGTACCGTCGTCTTTGGACTGACTGCGTGCGTAGTTCTGGCTGAACGGGGGATTGGCCAGCACGCGGTCGAAGCGCCTGAGTTCGTCATCTTCAGCTTTATGCCGCGGGTCAACCAGGGTGTCGGCATTACGAATATCGGCGTGCGAAATTCCGTGCAGCAGCATGTTCATCTTGCAGATAGACCATGTGGTGCCCATTTTTTCCTGTCCGTTAAGCGACAGTTCGCTGGCATCCGCGCCACACTCACGCAGATAGTCACGCGCCTGAATCAGCATACCGCCCGAACCTACCGTTGGATCGTAGACACTCATGCCAGCTTGTGGGTCACAAATCTCAACGCAGATGCGCACCACCTCTGCTGGGGTGTAGAACTCACCCGCCTTCTTGCCCGCGGAATCGGCGAAGTGCTTAATCAGCCATTCATAGGCAGCACCGAGCAGGTCAGGGAATTCAAAATCATCATCCCGCAGCGGAATCTTTTCGAAGTTCTGGATAAAATCAACCAGAGTATCGTCATCAAGTGTGTTCTGGCCAATCTTGCGGTTGAAGTTGATGGTGCCCTTAAGCACATCCTGCAGAGCGTCAGTGTTACAGTCTTCCAGTTCTTCCAGGGCCTTGGTAAGCGCTGAGCCAACGTTGTCTTTAACATGTTTTAACGCAGGCTGAGGCTTGCCCGCAGCATTTATCCAGGGGTCGTTCCAGCGCGCACGCGGCGGAACGTAAAAATATTTGCCGAAATACTGGTCCGGATCTTCCAGGTTGAGGGCGATGTCTGCTTCCGACAGGCCAGCTATTTTGCCTTCTTTCCTGATTTCTTCACGGCGCTGATCGAACAGGTCACTGGCACGCTTCAGGAACAGCATACCAAAGATATATTCCTTGTATTCACTGGCGTCCATATTGCCGCGCAGGTCATCACATGCAGTCAACAGCAGGCTTTCAAGGCGGGCGAGTGTAAGTTTAGGAGACGACATTGGTGAATCTGTACCTCGGATTTAATTGTCGCTGGGATTAACCCAACGCCATCAGAAAGTCGATCACAAGAGCAATGAGACAGGTTTTGATCCCATTTTTCATAGCAGCCAGCGAAATCACGGTCGCTATTTTTGAAGTTCGGTTCGACCATTGCCCTGCCTCAGGGAAGGATATAAACACTGTATTTATGGCGTTTACGGAGATGCGACTCTTACTGACGGATGGTTTGGTTGCACTAAACGATGCCCTGAATTGTATCAGCCTGACAACTTGATGACGAGGGTACGGTTAGAGAGATCTTCCTTTTAAGTCGCCTGGCGTGTTGATCGACCAACGCTTAACAAGTACCTCATCTCATAACCCTTTACTTGCCGCACTCTTGCCGTATAAACATCGTTCAATTTGGGGGTCATTCTGGTGGTCTTGACAGGCAGAGGATTAAGGTTTAGCTTATTTATTAGCCAGTTACTGGCAAAGGCGATCCCAGTCAGAGAGCCAAATTCGGCAAGCCTGCTCAGGAAACTGAGCGGGCTTTTTGCTTTTCTGATGTCCGTTCAAATGTTCCACAACAAATATTCAATGACAGACAACGCCACAGAGAATAACTCACAGGGAAAGCAATCCGCGATGCGTCATCATTCCCTAATCAGGCGAGCCTGTTTCTGTTTAATAAACGCTGATTGTGATGATGCCAGCCTGAAATGGGCAAGCGGGTAACTGATACCAACTCCGCACAACATAGCCTGACAAAAAAACCGCAATCACTATCTCCTGCCAATGATATCCACCTGTTGATACGTTATTTAACGCCGTAAAGCGTCAAAATATGACCTGAAAGCGAATCACTGTTAGTAACGGATAAATAACGGCCCAGCAGGGTCCCGTTTATTTTAACAACACTCATAACCCGGCTTGATAAATAACCTTAAGCCTGGATATAGATAAACTTTGCCATAATTGGTATTTCCCCTCGCAATAACCCTTTGTTATTCCTTTGGTTCCTGTTTGTATTACTTTGAGAACCACCGTGGAAATTTACTGGTATCTGACCGCGCCAGACGGTCATCAACCCTGGGCCGCCTCCGGCAGCCGGCAGGTTAACTACGCCTATTTCCAGCAGGTCGCCCGTGCGGTAGATCATCTGGGTTTTACCGGCGCGCTGCTGGCGACCGGGGCCCATGACCCCTGGATTCTGGGGGCGTCACTCATTCCCTATACCGAACGCATGAAGTTCCTGATTGCTATCCAGCCGGGTCTGATCTCACCCACCCTGCTTGCCAAAATGGCCGTGACGTTTAACCAGTTTTCGAAAGGCCGGGTGCTGCTCAACGTGGTCAGCGGTGATAAAAATACGCTGGGTGCTTACGGCATGCACCTGGATCACGATGCCCGCTATGATCTCAGTGACGAATTTTTGCAGGTATTACGTCCCCTGCTTAATGAAGAAAATGTCAGCTTCAAAGGGGAACACCTGGATATTGAGAACGCCAGGCTGGCATTAAGCAATGGCGGATATCCCCCACCACCGCTGTGGTTTGGTGGCTCCTCTGAAGCGGCACAGGAAGTCGCGGCAAAGCACATCGACACCTATCTCTCCTGGGGGGAAACCCCGCCGCAAGCCGCAGAGAAAATCGCCCAGGTGAAAGTCAGAGCCGATAAACACCATCGCCAGTTACGCTACGGCATTCGTCTTTATGTGATCGTGCGCGAAACCGATGAGCTTGCGTGGCAGGCGGTAGACGCGCTTTATGCCTCGATGGACGACAGCGCCATTGCCGCCCGGCAGCAGCTGGCCCGCGGTTCAGACTCCATAGGCCAGTCCCGTATGAGTGCCCTGCACAATGATCAGAAACCCGCTGATCCGCGCGAGCTGGAGATCTACCCTGGACTGTGGGCGGGCATTGGCCTGGTGCGTCCCGGACCTGGCACCGCTATCGTCGGCAGTCCGGAGACGGTAGAACGGACCCTGCGAGCCTATCAGCAGGCGGGGGTTGAGGTGTTTATCCTGTCCGGTTTCCCCTTGCTGGAGGAAGCCTATCGCTTTAGCGAACTGGTGATGCCACGACTGTCACTCACCCCGCCGGATGACGCGGCAAAGAATACCTTTACCTGGGGAAATTTGTGGGATCGTCCGGTCGGAAGTGGAGATCCAGCACAATGAAAATCCGTCTGGGAAGCCATCCCAGTAATCTCTCGCTGTTTATTCTGCGCCATCGCGGTGTCATCGAACCTGCCGCCAGAGACCGGGGCTGGCAGCTGGAATGGTTCGACTATACCCAGGGCGCACGCAGCGGCGAGTGGCTGGCTGATGAACAGGTCGATGTGGTTGGCACCGGGTCAACCCCGCCGATAAGTGCGCAGGCCACCGGGCTGGACGTCGCTTATCTCGCCAGCTCGCCGCCACGTAATAACAACTGCGCGTTGCTGACATTACAAAGCAACGCTATCTCCTCGCTGCGTGGTAAGCGACTGGCGGGCATGCCCGGTTCTTTCACCGATCATTTTCTGGCGCGTCTGCTGCAAAAACAGAACCTGCGCCGCACCGATGTCACCCTGCTGGACCTGCAGGGGCAGGATGCCATGACTGCGTTACGCAATGGCGACATTGATGGCTGGCTGGCGATCGATCCCTGGCTGACTCGCGCGTTACAGATAAAGGATGTCGTTGCGCGCTCCACCGTCGGCGATGAAATCATTAACCGTTCACTGTTCTGGACGCGTGCCGCCTGGCAGCAACGCTACCCCGAAGTCGCAGCCTGGGTCGTGAAACAGTTGCGCGTAAATGATGCCTGGATTGAGCAGCATCCGGTAGCCGCCGCGCAGATTCTTGCCGACAAACTCAACCCGGCCATCCTGCCTGATGAGTGGCTGAAAACAATACGCGGGCGTCCCTGGGGTATCACCCCGGCCAGTGACGCTCTGTTAGCCGAACAGCAGCAGCAGGCTGACGATCTTTTTGCCGTGGGTTTCATCCCGCCGGCTTTATCACTGAACGCCAGGAGACAGACATGACCCGCTGGATAACCCGTACCGCTGTTGCTGCGCTGATATTGTGTGCCGGGATGGCCATGGCGACTGAACCGCTCACGCTGCGCATTGGTTTTCTGCGTGGTCCCACGGACTTAGCGCTGGCTAAAGAGAAAGGAACGCTGGAAAAAGCGCTGGCCGCGCATCAGGTGAATGTCGTCTGGTCGGGCCCGTTTGCGGCTGCCGCCCCTGCTTATGAGGCGTTAAATGCCGGTTCAATTGACATGACCACCGGCAGCTCCACAGCGTTTGTTACCGCCATCGCTGCGGGTTTGCCGTTGCGTTTCTTTGCTTATCAGGCCATGCCCGCTGAAGGTGAAGGCATTGTGGTGCGCAATAGCAGTGATATCCATTCGTTGCAGGATCTGCGCGGCAAAAAAGTGGCGGTGAACAAAGGCGGGACCGGCGAGTATCTGCTCTCACGCGCACTGGATCGTGCCGGGATTCCGGAGCAGGAGGTGACCAAAGTTTATCTCAGCCCTTCCGACACCGGTACGGCATTTGTAGGGGGACATGTCGATGCCTGGGCGACCTGGGATCCCTTCCTCTCTCTGGCCAGACAGAGTTATGACGCCCGCCAGCTAAGTACGGGTCAGCAGATTGGTTCGGAAAATGCAGCAGGTTATTTCGTCAGCGAGGCGTTTTATCAGGCGCATCCTGAAGTGCTTTACTGGGTTTATGACGTATTGCAGCAAGAGAACCACTGGGCCAAAGCCCATCCGCTTGAGGCAGGTAAGATCTGGGCTTCACAGATGGGGCAGCAGGGAAGCACACTGGCAGCACTGCTGGGCAAGGTCAACACCGTTCCTGTTACGCCGGTCGATGACGCCGCGATAACCCATATCGGGCATATAGCCGACTGGTATCAGCAACAGGGTCTGATCGCCAGCCATCCGGATATTCGCCAGCATGTCGTCACGCTGACGCCTTAAGCCCCGGTATGAGTAAAACAGAATGACGCAACCGGCTATCTCGCATATCTCGTTTCTGACACCGGGAAATTATCCTGATGACGCTCCGCTTCAGGGTCTTGAACAGACGTTACAGCTGTTCGAACGCGGTGAGCAGCTGGGTTTTAATGGTGCATGGGTACGCCAGCGACATCTGGAACATGGCGTATCGTCAGCCAGCACCTTTCTCGCGGCCGCCACGCAACGTACCCGCCAGATAGAACTGGGCAGCGCCGTGATTCAGATGGGTTATGAGAGTCCATTTCGTCTGGCTGAAGACCTGGCGACAGTCGATATCCTCGCCAGGGGGCGGTTGAATGTCGGCCTGAGCGCAGGCGCACCCAATCATCTTGAGTTAATCGGTCATTCTGTCTGGGGTGATGCCTGGCAGCAGCAGGATTTTTCTTACCAGCGCGTCCTGACTCTGCGCGATAACCTGAGTGGCCGCTTCTTCGGCGATGACAATACGGTTATTCTCTCACCCGGCAATACGCAACGCCCGCGTATTCAGCCCTTTGCGGCCGGTCTGGTCGACAGATTGTGGTATGGCGGAGGATCACTCCGCTCGGCGCGCTGGGCAGGCAGCCACGGATTTAATCTGCTCGCGGGTAATCTCACCTCCGGTGAAGAAACGGACGATTTTTACCAGGCACAGCGGGCGCAAATCCAGCTGTATCGTGAAAATCTCGCGGCTGCCGGTCGGCATGCGGCGCGCATCGCCCTGGGACGCGTCATCATTCCCACCGACAGTGCGGATGCCACCACCCGCAGACATTATCAGCAGTTTGCCGCCAGCCGCTACCCGCGCACTCTGGCACCCCAAGGCTCCCGACGCACCCTGTTCTCTCAGGATATCGTGGGCAGTGCGGAGCAGATTCTCGAACGGCTGTTTCACGATCCCGTCTTACGTCTGGTGAATGAGCTGAGAATTGAACTGCCTTATGAATTGCATTATGCGGAGTACAGCCAGATTATCAGCGATTTTGCGACGCTGATTGCGCCGGAGCTGGGCTGGACAGCACTGCCGCATGTCTCGCCCGTTGAGCCTGAATGAAATCCAAAATGACAGTCACCGGCAAATATCCTAACCGTAGCATTCCGGCTTAACGCGTTAAAAATAGCGCGGACGTCCGGATTCTTAACCGATCTTTTTATTATGCCGTAACGTTGATCTGAGTCGCATTCTTATAATAAAGACAATTATTCCCAAGCTTATCCATAAATAACATAAGGACATTTCGTTATTTGTTATAGCGTTTGATTGTTAGACACCGGATCAGGGGAAGATTAATTTTCAGTTTTTGTAAATGAACATTGTCATTATATTTTTGAGGGATCTCTTTTGCTCAGTTTAATAAACAAACAAAGCATACAGTTCAGACTTAAAATAGCACTCTTCAGCAGCCTGGCAGCCTTCAGCTCTATGACGTTTGCCGACGATACCCTTAAAGAAGGTATCACCCCGGCGACCGATTCCAGCCAGATTCCGGCGACGGCGAAATTGCGCAAAGACACGGTGGTGGCGGGCATTTCTGAACCTCAGGGAATTTTTAACCCTTACTTTTTTGTCAACGGCTGGGATGAAAATGTCACCAACGTCATTTTTTCACGCCTGATTGACTGGGACAGCCACGGCAATCTGGTGCCGGGTCTGGCGGAAAGCTGGACGGTAAGCCCGGATAACAAAGTCTATACCATCAAGCTGCGCCCCAATCTGACGTTCAGCGACGGCTCCCCACTCACCGCTAAAGACGTCGCCTTTACCCTTACCGTCCTGTACGACCCGAAATATGATGGCGACACCGACATCACCCTCGCCAATATTGCCGGGGGCGCGGAATATAAAACAGGTAAAGCCGACAGCGTCAGTGGCCTGAAAGTGATCGATCCCCTCACGCTCCAGATCACCACCACACAACCTGGCGCAACCACACTGGCAAAAATTGGCGGGCCGGTGCTGTCGGAAGCTTATTACGGCAAAGGCTATAAGCGTGGCAATCTTGACTATCTGCGCACCCTGCATGGCAAACCGCTGGGCAATGGCCCCTATGTCTATGACAAATACATCCCCGGGCAGGAAATTCGTTTTCATGCCAATAGCCACTTTTATCGTGGCACACCGCCAACGCCTCGTTTTATTTATCGCGTCACTAACCCCTCAACCAATTTCCAGTTGTTCCAGACCGGTGAAACGGATTACGACGCCTTTACTTCACGACCGGATGATATTGAACAGCTGAAACTGCTCGGCTTTGCCAATATCAACCTCTACGGGTCCAGTGATTACAGCAAAGTCGAGTTCAACGTTCGCCGCCCCGCGTTGCAGGATGCGAAAGTGCGTCAGGCGCTGATTTACGGGCTGGATCGTCAGAAGCTAATCGATGTGGTGTACCAGGGGTATGGCAAGGTTGCTGTCGAACCTATCGCGCCTATCTCCTGGGCGTATAACCCGGATGGCGTGAATCCCTACAAATACGATCCGGCACAGGCGAAAAAATTGCTTGATGAGGCGGGCTGGAAACCCGGAGCCGATGGTATTCGCGTAAAGGACGGCAAACGTCTTGAACTGACCTTACTGGCAAGCAAAAAAGTGCTGAACGACGCGCTTATCCCGATCGCCAAAGAGGACTGGCAGCAAATTGGTGTGCTGCTGAAACCCCAGGTGGTGGACTTCAATGCGCTGATGGCCCAGCGCAAAGCGGGCAATTACGACCTGGCGTCCTTTAGTACCAGTACGTTAAACGATCCGCATGACGGGGTATGGGATTACTACAGCACCGAAGCTAAGGAGTCTGGTTATAACAATCCTCAGGTGGATAAGCTGATTAATGAAGGCAATGCCGTGCTGGATGTGGCACAGCGCAAACCGATTTACCACCAGCTGTATAAAGTGCTGGCAGATGACCCACCGGTGATCCTGCTCGGCTATCGCCAGATCCTCTCCGCCAGCAGCGCCCGCGTGACCGGCTTTAAACCGGATATCTATAACGGCCTGACCGGCAGTCTGCCGGACGTCAAAATCGTTAAGTAACCTTGCCCACTGTTCAGCCGTCAGGGCTTCCTGACGGCTGATATGAGAAGACCATGAGAAATTTTATCCTGAGGCGGCTGCTGAACACCCTGCCCATGCTGCTGTTTGCCTCTTTTATCATCTTTATGCTGTTTGCAAAGACACCCGGTGACTTTATTGATGGCAACGTGACGCTGACCGCCGCGCGCGCGGCTGAGCTGAAGGCGATTTATGGCCTTGATCAGCCGCTGCTCACCCGCTATCTGCACTGGCTCGGCCAGCTGTTGCGGGGTGATTTGGGTTTCTCACTGCAATACCAGATTCCTGTCACTCAGTTGCTTAACCAGTACGTCTGGAATTCCTTCCTGCTCGCCAGTGTCGCGCTGGTATTTTACTGGGGAATTGGCCTTGCCGCCGGTATCGCGTCGGCAATCAAACCCAACTCGTGGTTCGATCATCTGGTCAGCGTGCTGGTGTTTGCCGCAATGTCTTTTCCGACCTTTTTTCTCTGCCTGCTGTTAATCAAATGGTTCGCGGTAGATCTGCACTGGTTGCCGGTCGGCGGCATGACCAACACCGGCAGTGATGACAGCGGCTGGGCCTACATTGTCCAGGTGGCGGCCCACCTGATGCTGCCGGTGCTGGCACTGGTGATGTTGCAGGCGGGCAGCCTGACGCGCTATTTCCGCGCCAGCATGCTCGACGTCATCAAAATGGATTTCATCCGCACTGCCCGGGCAAAAGGTTTACGCGAACGCACGGTGATCATGAAACATGCATTGCGCAATGCGCTGCTGCCGATCATTACCCTGCTCGGCTTTGAGCTGCCGGGCCTGTTCTCGGGTGCCATTATCACCGAAAAAGTCTTCAACTGGCCGGGTGCAGGACATATCCACATCGATTCGCTCGCTGCGCGTGACTATCCGGTGCTGATGGGTTTCACGCTGTTTCTGGCGGTATTAACTATCCTCGGCAATCTGCTGGCCGACGTGCTTTACGCGTGGGCTGACCCGCGTATTCGGGTGAGTTCATGATGATCAGTTCACTTTTTTCCACGCAACGCCGCCTGCGCAAAGCGGTAATCCCGGCACTGGCCCAGGCCACGCCCTCACCGTGGCGCCAGGCATGGCAGGCATTACGGCGCAATCCGCTGGCGATGGTGTGCCTGGTTTTACTGATTGTCATGGCAATCTGGTGCGTGCTGGGACCAATCTGGTCACCGTGGCAGGATGACGCCACGGATGCCCTGATGATCAATAAACCGCCAGGGGCGCAGCACTGGCTGGGAACCGATTTCCTGGGGCGGGACGTCTACACCCGTTTGCTCCTTGCCGGGCGCATTTCGCTGACCATTGGCCTGCTGACGATGTTGCTGTCGGTGGCGCTGGGTTATCTGCTCGGTGCCGTGTCGGGCTACGCGGGTGGCCTGACCGACAAGCTGATTATGCGTCTGGCCGATCTGGTCATGACCATACCCAGCCTGCCGCTGCTGATTGTCGCCGGCGCCATGCTGTCGGAGCTCGATTTCTCTGCGGATGCGCGCATCTATATGGTGGTCATCATGCTGAGCCTGCTGGAGTGGCCTAAACTGGCGCGGCTGGTGCGCGGGCAAATCCTTTCGCTGCGCGAGCGTGATTTTATGCTGGCAACGCAGGTATTGGGCCTGTCATCACGTCGCCGCCTGTTTGGTCATCTGCTGCCCAATACCATCCCGATTCTGGTGGTCATGGCGACGATGGCTGTGGCGAACGCCATTCTGAGCGAGTCGGCGCTGAGCTATCTCGGTCTTGGCGTCGTCCCGCCGACCCCCTCCTGGGGCAATATGATGGATGCCGCCAATAGCCTGATCGACTTCCAGCGTCGCCCGTGGCTGTGGATGCCACCGGGCATCGCCATCTTTATCACCGTGGTTGCCATTAACGTACTGGGCGACGGCTTGCGTGATGCGCTCGATCCCCGCATGAAACGGAGCCAGAAATGAGCCAGCCACTGATCACCTTCGAACAGTTATCCGTCTCCTTTGCCGCCGAACAGGGGCGTGTACAGGCCGTGCAGGAGGTCTCCTTTACTATTCATGCCGGACAGACCCTGGGTATTGTCGGCGAATCCGGCTGTGGCAAAAGTGTTACCGCCATGTCGTTGATGGGACTGTTGCCGCCGCAGGCCGCGCGTATTGAAGGCGGAGCCATCCGCTTCCAGGGGCAGGATCTGCTGACACTCAATCCCGCCAGGATGGCCGACCTGCGAGGCAACCAGCTGGCGATGATTTTTCAGGAACCGATGAGCGCCCTGAATCCGGTGCTGACCATTGGCGAGCAGCTGTGTGAGCCATTGATTCGCCATCGGGGAGAATCACCTAAAGCTGCCTGGCAGCAGGCGATCGCGCTGATTAGCCAGGTCGGACTGGCGCGCGCGGAGAGTCTGATGACCAGCTACCCGCACCAGCTTTCCGGCGGCATGCTGCAACGCATCATGATTGCGATGGCACTCAGCTGCCAGCCGAAACTGCTGATTGCCGACGAGCCAACCACGGCGCTGGACGTCACCGTTCAGGCTCAGATTCTGCGTCTGCTGCGCGATCAGGCCCGTGCCAGCCAGATGGCGCTGATGCTGATCACCCACGATCTGGGCGTCATTGCCCGGATGGCGGAGCAGGTAGTCGTGATGTATGCCGGGCGGGTTGTTGAATACGGCCCCACCGCAGAGGTACTGCGTAATCCGCTGCATCCCTATACCCAGGGGTTGATCGCGTCCCGACCGGTTCCCGGCGAGCGGCGACGTCGGCTCTACTCCATCCCCGGTCAGGTGCCAGACCTTGCCGCGCTGCCCGCATTCTGCGCTTTTTTTGACCGCTGCGAACGCGCCAGCGAAATCTGCCGGGCAGGCATACCGCCGCTGGTGGGTACAACGCGGCAGGCCGCCTGTTTTCACCGTGAAAAAGTGGAATCTTTCGCATGAGTTCTGAATACATCATTGAAGTGGACGCGCTGAAGAAGCACTTCCCGATACGCGATGGCCTGTTTGGTCAGGAAACCGGTCAGCTTCGTGCCGTTGACGGTGTCAGCTTTCGCATCCGTCCGGGCACCATTTTCGGTCTGGTGGGCGAATCCGGCAGCGGCAAAACCACCGTAGGCCGCACTCTGCTGGGCTTATATGATAAAACCGCTGGCACGATTAAGTATCGGGGACAGGACCTGTCGACGCTGACGGCGCGGGAAATGCAGGCGCTGCGCCCCAGAATCCAGCTGGTGTTTCAGGACCCCTACAGCTCTCTCAATCCGCGTATGCGTATCGGCGATGCCATTGGTGAGGCGCTACTGGCGCATAAACTCTGCACCCGAGCGGAGTTGTACGACAGGGTAATCGCGGTAATGAAGATTTGCGGGCTGGCTCCGCAACATTACCCGCGTTTCCCGCACGAATTCTCGGGGGGACAACGCCAGCGCATTGGCATTGCCCGGGCACTGATTCTCAATCCGGACTTTATTGTCGCCGATGAGCCCATTTCAGCGCTGGATGTCTCCATTCAGGCGCAGATCATCAACCTGTTTTCCGATCTGCGCGATGACCTCGGCGTCACCTTCCTGTTTATTTCGCATGACCTCGGCGTGGTGGAACATCTTTGTGATGACGTGGCGGTAATGTATCTCGGGCAACTGGTGGAGACCGCCAGCCGCGACGCCCTTTTCAGTCAGCCGCTGCATCCCTACACGCAGGCGCTACTGGCCGCCGTACCGACGCTCGACCCACAACATGAACCCATCGCGGTGATTAAGGGGGAGATTCCGGATCCGTCGCACCCGCCATCCGGCTGCCGCTTCTCGTCACGCTGCCCGCAGGCGGAAACGCAGTGCCGCGAGGCAGTACCGGAATTACGTGAAGTGTCGCCCGGGCATCATGTGGCGTGTCATTTGATCCAGCAAAACAGAGAGGGAGTTACATCAGACAGTGCAACCAGATTTGTGAAACCCGCAACTACTGGTGGTCATCAGGGCGGTCCTGACAGAAATATCATTCAGGCTTAGCGTGATGAGTAGTCAGTTACTGGCAAAGACGTGCCCGGTCAGATGAGCCAGATTCGTAAACCCGCTCAGGGAAACCGGAGCGGGTTTTTTAGCCAAATCATCTGTTCAGTTCAGAATGGCTTCAAGACGTGCCAGCACTTCATTCACGATAGCGTCAGGTAGTTGTTCAAGCCGCCTGCCTTCGCGGGCTTCCATATCGAGCGTCCTCGGCTGATCGCAGCGAATGACGCCCTTTGTCCTGCAACCCGCCTCATCCAGTGAAACCACAAAACCTGCTGAGCGGGCAAAATTTCCGCCGCTGGTGACCGGCACCACAATCGGTAATCGGGTGAACGCGTTAAACGAGGCCGGAGAAACGATCAGTACCGGACGTTTTCCACTTTGTTCATGACCTGCGGTGGGATCGAGTGTCACCAGCCAGATTTCCCCTCTCTCCATTTAGAGGTTCTCCTTACCTGCTGCAGGCGCATTAATCCATTCCCGATCCTCTGTGCTCATTTGAGCGTGTGGATCGCATTGCGCCAGCAGTTCCTCGAGTGAATATCGCGGGCGATTCTGGGGCTTAACGATCAGATAACCATTATCGATAGTCATACCGACTTCGCTGTTTGTCGACAATGCCAGGGTTTTCAGAACGGCGGGAGGAACCGCCAGCATGACCGATCCGCCAACCTTTTTAAGACGCGTGATAAACATAAAACACCTCCTGATGTTATATTTTAATATAACACCGGCGGACAATGGCGAGCAATTATTAATCAGTTCCATTCTCTTATTCTCCTGAACCGGACCTGCACGGGGATCAACTGTCTTCATCAGGATGAGAATAAAAAACGTTTCCGGGGAGGCAAAGGATTGGGCTAAATCCGATGAAAAAGTTGCGGCGTGGCTTCCATACGCAGAAGACAGGGCCAGTAATCAGAAGAAATCTGGCAAAAAAAACTGCACCTTAATCAGTCGGATCTCCGACTTTTAGGGTGCAGTTGAGTATTAGCGAATTACAGCTTTAATAACGTCAACAGCAATCAGATATCGAACCGGTCCAGATTCATCACTTTGGTCCAGGCGGCGACAAAGTCTTTGACGAATTTTTCGCGGGCGTCGCTGCTGGCATAGACTTCCGCCGAGGCGCGTAACACCGCGTTGGAACCAAGCACCAGGTCGGCGCGTGTGGCGGTGAAACGGGTTTCACCACTCACGCGATCGCGTCCGATGAATTTCTCATTGCTGCCATCGGTCGCTTTCCACTCGGTACGCATATCCAGCAGATTCACGAAGAAGTCTGTGTTCAGCGATCCCACATGGTGGGTGAAGATACCGTGCTGGCTGCCATCGAAATTAGCGCCCAGGGCACGCATCCCGCCCACCAGCACCGTTAACTCCGGCACGGTCAGAGTCAGCTGCTGCGCTTTATCGATCAGCAGGCTTTCGGTGGTGGTTTTGCCAAAGCCGGTGCCGTAGTTACGGAAACCATCCGCACGCGGTTTAAGCAGATCGAACGACTCAATGTCGGTCTGATCCTGACGCGCATCGACACGGCCCGGGGTAAAGGGTACGTCGATCGAGACGCCAGCCGCTTTCGCCGCCTGCTCAACACCGACAACACCCGCCAGCACGATCACATCCGCCAGTGAAGCCTTGTGGACTTCGCGCTGAATGGCTTCCAGCGCAGGCAGGACGCGTGCTGCGACGGCATTGACGTCCCACTCACGCTGCGGCAGCAGTGACAGTCGGGCACCGTTGGCCCCGCCACGTTTGTCGCCACCACGGAACGTCGATGCCGAAGCCCAGGCAACAGAGACCAGCTCGCTGACGCTGAGGCCGGATGCGGCAATCTTCTCTTTCAGCTGGGCGATATCTGCCACGGTTGGATGATAAACCGGTGCAGGCAGTGGATCCTGCCAGATCAGATCTTCCTGTGGCACTTCAGGTCCGATGTAGCGCGCTTTCGGTCCCATATCACGGTGCGTCAGCTTAAACCACGCACGCGCAAAGGCTTCGTTGAACGCCTGCGGATCGTTGTGGAAACGGCGCGAAATTTTTTCAAACTCTGGGTCAAAACGCAGCGTCAGGTCGGTGACCAGCATGGTCGGCTTGTGTTTCTTAGTGGAATCAAACGCATCCGGGATGATATCCGGCGCATCAGCTGCCACGAACTGAATCGCACCCGCCGGGCTGCGCGTCTGGACCCACTCATATTTGAACAGGTTCTCGAAGAAGTAGTTGCTCCATTGGGTCGGTGTCTGCGACCAGATCACTTCCAGGCCAGAGGTAATCGCATCTGCGCCGACGCCCGTGCCGTGGCTGTTAACCCAGCCCAGGCCCTGCGCTTCAATCGGTGCGGTTTCCGGATCGACACCCACGTGGCTGGCCGGTGCGGCACCGTGGGTTTTACCCAGCGTATGTCCACCCGCGATCAGTGCCACAATCTCTTCGTCGTTCATGCCCATGTTGCCAAAGGTGGCACGAATCGCCGGGGCAGCAGAGGCAGGATCGCCGCTGTGTTCCGGGCCTTCCGGGTTCACGTAGATCAGACCCATTTCGGTGGCACCCAGTGGCGACTGTGCCAGGGATTCCGGGTGACGGTGTTCCAGCCAGGCGGCTTCTTCGCCCCAGTTCACGTCCATATCCGGTTCCCAGACATCGTCACGTCCGGCACCAAAGCCGAAGGTACGGAAGCCGGAGTTTTCCAGCGCAACGTTACCCGCCAGGATGTAGAGATCAGCCCAAGAGATTTTCTGACCATATTTCTGTTTAATCGGCCACAGCAGGCGGCGCGCTTTATCCAGGCTGACGTTGTCCGGCCAGGAATTTAACGGGGCGAAACGTTGCTGACCACGGCCTGAACCACCGCGTCCGTCTACGGAGCGATAGGTTCCGGCGCTGTGCCAGGCCATGCGGATGAACAGGCCGATATAGCTGCCCCAGTCGGCGGGCCACCAGGCCTGTGACTCGGTGAGCAACCCTTTAATGTCAGCTTTCAGCGCAGAGTAATCTAATTTGGCAAATTCTTTACGGTAGTCGAAGGATTCATCAAGCGGGTTCGAACGGGATGAGTGCTGGTTCAGCAGGTCAACGCGGAGCTGGTTAGGCCACCAGTCGCGGTTGGTTGTGCCGCCACCCGGCGCCTGATTGGGCTGCGCTGGCTTGCCCGCATGAAAGGGGCATTTGCTTTCAGGCGCTTCGCGATCGGCTTCAACAATAGGCTTTGCATCTTTTGCATCTTCATCAATGGAATTGCTCATGGTCACACCTCTTTTTGTATTTTCATCGCTACTCTATAGAGGATTTTCAGGAACTCACACCTGTCTCATCCTATAAGATTGATAGCTTATCCCTTTGAATAAGGTTTGTTTCAACAGCTTCCAGCAATGGCGCAACGGATGTTACTACCCGGAATCATCAACGAAGCGGCATCGATGCTAATCAGACTATTCCGGCACAACCGGTTACACAACCGTCTTATTCATGGCTGGCTGAGCAGCGGCCAGACCTGCTATGGCCGCATTCGCTGGCTAAACCGGTGTAGTTGCAGGGATGGACGAAAGAGGTGCGAAGCAGAAACGGCAGAAATACGAGAAGAGAAAATGATTAAAAAGCGTTAACGATTGCAGAGGTGAATGGCAGGTAACACCGCTTTATGAAAGAAACAACAGAGCGCCCGGCTTACGCGGGCGCTCGACTTCAGATTTAACGCCAGCCGAGTTCCGGGGCGACGTACTTCAGAATCGCCTCAATCACATGGGCGTTGTAGGCGACACCAAGCTGATTAGGCACGGTCAGCAGCAGCGTGTCCGCTTCGGCAATCGCCTCATCCTGCGCCAGCTGCTTAATCAGTACTTCTGGCTCTGCGGCATAGCTGCGGCCAAAGATGGCGCGGGTTTTCTCATCCAGGAAGCCAACGGAATCCTGATCGTTACCGCTGCGGCCAAAGTAGGCGCGGTCCATATCATTTACCAGCGCAAAGATGCTGCGACTGACGGAAACGCGTGGCGCATGCTGATGCCCCGCCGCTTTCCAGGCCTCGCGGTAGGCGCGGATCTGTTTCGCCTGCTGAATGTGGAACGGCTCGCCGGTCTCATCATCTTTCAGGGTTGAACTTTGCAGATTCATGCCCATTTTCGCCGCCCATTCTGCGGTGGCGTTGGAGCCGGATCCCCACCAGATACGGTCACGCAGCCCTTCCGAAAGCGGCTCAGGGCGCAGCAGACCTGGCGGATTCGGAAACATCGGCTGTGGATTCGGCTTAGCAAAGCCTTCGCCGCGCAGCACGTCCAGAAACTCTTCGGTGTGGCGACGGCCCATATCCGCATCGCTTTCACCCGCTTTCGGTTCAAAGCCAAAGTAGCGCCAGCCATCGATAACCTGCTCAGGGGAACCGCGGCTCAGACCCAGTTGCAGACGACCGTTGGAGATGAGGTCTGCCGCGCTGGCGTCTTCCACCATGTAGAGCGGGTTTTCGTAGCGCATGTCGATGACACCGGTGCCGATCTCAATCGTTTTGGTGCGTGCTGCCACGGCAGCCAGCAGCGGAAACGGCGAACTGAGCTGGCGGGCAAAATGGTGGACACGGAAATAAGCACCATCTGCGCCCAGCTCTTCGGCGGCGACCGCTAAGTCGATCGATTGCAGTAACACATCCTGCGCGGTGCGGGTGGCGGACTGCGACGAAGGCGTCCAGTGACCAAAGGATAAGAAGCCGATATTTTTCATCTGTATTTCTCCTGACAGGCGATAAACGCCTGTGGGCATGAGTCGATTTTTGATAGGGAAAGGTTACGCCCTCCGCGCCGCCACTGATAGTCAATATCTTTAAGCGCCATATTCAGGAATTTCGACATAGCTAAGCAGATTATCCACTTTGTCTTTGTCCGCGCTTTCTTTCACTCTCCAGACTCCCGCTTCTGCTGTCAGGTGAACGATGCACAACGGTTATCTCTCTTTACAGCAGCGCGCCTGGCTGAAACAGCGCGCGCGCAGCTGGCTCTGGCGCAGCGAACTGCCAACCTGGCTGCTGATGGCCGTGATTTACGGTGGCTGGTTCTCGGTGATGCTGAACTGGCAGACGCTGGGACAGATGCCCGCTACCCTGCTGCTGATCGTTTTCACCACCTGGTATATGTCACTGCAGCATGAGCTGATCCACGGTCATCCCACGCGCTGGCCGCGGGTGAATCAGCTGTTCGGCACCCTGCCGCTGGCGGTCTGGTATCCCTATGGGCTCTATCGTGACTCTCATCTGGCCCATCATCGCAATCACACCCTGACCGAGCCGGACGAAGACCCGGAAACCTACTATTTTTCCGCTGCACGCTGGGCGCAGTTGCCGCGCTGGCAGCAGCGGCTGATTCATCTGCGCAACACGTTTCCGGGACGGTTGCTGCTTGGCCCGCTACTGGATATCGCGTCGACCCTTGGCGGGATGTGGCCGACGTTGCGCCGTGGCGATCGCTCTGCGACGGGCATGTGGCTGCTGCATGGCGCGCTGCTGGCTCTGCTGTTTTACTGGATGGCGGAGCTCGGGTTTTCGCCGCTGTGGTATCTGCTGGCGGTAAGTTATCCGGCGCTGGCACTGACCAAGATACGATCCTTTTATGAGCATCGTGCGGCGGACGACCCGCTGGCACGTTCGGTGAATAATGAAGCGGCCTGGCCCTGGCGCATACTGTTCCTGAATCTGAACTACCATTCAGTGCATCACGATCTGCCTGGCGTTCCCTGGTATGGCCTGCGCCCGCTCTATCTTCGCGACCGCGAGCAATACTATCAGCGCAACCACGGTTTTCGGGTGGCGGGCTATCAGGTCTGGCTGCGTCAGTTCTGGGCCAGACCGGTTAGCGTCAATGCCCATCCGGGCCGCTCAGGGGAGAAAACCCATGAATAATCTGCTCGCTTTGCCCATGTATGCCCTCCATCCGCCTGCCACGCGGGCATTGATGCAGGCTGTGGTTACGCTGCTGGCGCAGCACAACACCTACGCGCAGCCGGTCTGGCCTGACGATCTGCTGGTCCACTGGCGGGATGACCGGTTGCTGCTGAGTCAGACCTGCGGCTATCCGCTGGTCAGCCAGTTACCGGCGGTTCAGCTGGTCGGCACCTTTCACTATCTGGCTGCGGGCTGCAGCGGGCGCGATTATCGCAGCTGGCTGGTGGCGCGGGATAAACAGGCGACGCTGGCCGATTTCAACGGTCAGCGGGCCGTGGCTAACAGCCCGGACTCACAATCCGGCTATAACGCGCTGCGGTTTGTGGCGGCGCGTCAGGGCGTGACCTTTTCACAGCTGCTGCTGAGCGGCGGACACCGTCAGTCGCTGGCAGCGCTGCGTGATTCGCAGGCAGATATCGCCGCTATCGACTGTGTGAGCTGGGCGCTGCTGGCGCGCTATGCGCCGGATGAACTGCGCGGCCTGCATATCATCGGTGAGACGCCCGCCGCACCCGGATTGCCGCTGATTACGGCCGCCTCAACGTCAGCGGCCCGGCTGGCGACATTACGCACGGCGCTGCATCAGCTGGTAAGCGATCCCGCCTGGCGCGGCGTCTGCGACGACAATCTCATCAGTGGATTCAGCCCGGTGCAGCGAGACGACTATCAGGACGTGCTGGCGTGGGAACAGCAGGCCGCCGCGCTGGGCGTTACCCGGCTTTAACGCCGCACGCTGATTCGCCCTTCTGACCGGGAAAATCTGATTTTTCTGCATCCCCGCCTCACTGCTCACGCTTTCCCTGCCTGTTTTTTCACGCACCCCGATACGCTGCGCCGGAGGCTAACGCTGGTAAGTGCACTCACGGCGTTCTAAGGTAAAGGCTTTCAGCAAAGGGAGAGTGGAATGCGGATTCTGATGGCAGGCGCCGGCGCGACCGGTGGATACTTTGGTGCACGACTGGCTCAGGCGGGTCAGGACGTGACTTTTCTGGTGCGTGAACGCCGTTATCAGCAGCTGCAAAACAATGGGCTGGTGTTGCAGACGCCGCAGGGCACCGAAAAGTTACAGCCGCAACTGACGCAGGCCAGCACCCTGACGGGTCACTTTGATCTGATTATTGTGACGGTGAAAAGCTTTGCCCTTGATCAGGTGATGGAGGACATTTCGCCGGCCGTCGGCCCGGACACGCTGATCATGCCGATTCTCAACGGAATGCGGCATATCGCAACGCTGCAACAGCGTTTCGGCGAAGATAAGGTGATTGGTGGCCTGTGCAAAATCAACGCCACGCTGGGTGAACAGGGCGAAGTCATCCAGATGACGCCGCTGCACCAGCTCTTATACGGCGCGCTGGACGGCAGCAATGATGAACGGCTGCAGCGGGTTGATGCTGCGCTGCGCGACTGTCAGGTTGATACCCTGTTCAGCGATAACATTATGGATGAGCTGTGGGAAAAGTGGCTGCTGCTCAGCACCCTCGGCGCAGTCTGCTGCCTGGCACGCGGCGATACCCGGCAGATCCTCACCGCGCGCGGCGGCGAAGCGCTGCTTCAGGGGATCTTTACGGAGATTCTGTCCGTCATTACTGCCGAAGGCTATCAGCCGCGCCCGGCGGTGACGGCCCGCATTTTTGAACTGTTAAACAATCCCGCGACCCCGATGACCTCCTCAATGTACCGCGATCTCACCCAGGGTTATGATATTGAAGCCGATCAGATCATCGGCGACCTGCTGCTGCGGGCGAAACGAAACGGGCTTGCCACGCCGCTGCTGAATGTGGTGGTTGTAAACCTGCAGGTCTATCTGCAGCAGCGTTAACAACCGGCAGCGTTCGCGGGTCGGCTGCCGCCACGTTTCCCGCTGGCGTGGCGGTGAACGTGTGGCTGGCAGCAGCAGCACAGCATGAAAATTTGTTACACTCGTCGCTTCATCTACTGGAGAGTTCAATGACTTCCCGCTCCGTGACCCTTGATGATGTCGCTCAACTGGCCGGCGTCTCATATCAAACCGTTTCACGTGTTTTAAATCGTTCTGAACAGGTGTCAGCCCGCACGCGGGAAAGGGTTGAGGCGGCGATGCAGCAGCTCAATTATGTGCCCAACCGGGTGGCGCAGCAGCTGGCGGGCAAGGCGACGCGCACGTTAGGTCTCGCGACCAGCGACCTGGCCCTGATGGCACCGGCGCAGATCGCCTCGTCGATTCAGCAGCGTGCTGCACGGGCGGGTTATCATCTGGTGATTGCGATGGACAGCGGCCACGATGCGGCCGCCATCGTGAATGAACTGCTGGCTCAGCGGGTTGATGGGCTGCTGATTAACCTGCCGCTGGATGCCGATGAAGCGCAGCAGATCCAGCTGCTGTGCGGCGGCAAGCCGGTGCTGTTTCTGGATGTCGAACCGCAGGCGTCGGTGGCGCAGTGTCAGTATCCCAATGAGTCCGGCGCACGTGCCGCCGTTGAACATCTGGTTGCGCTGGGGCATCGTCAGATTGGCCTGTTAAGCGGGCCGCTGCGCTCGGTGTCAGCCCGTCAGCGCGAAAACGCATGGCGTCAGGCGCTGGCCGATCATCAGCTAACGCCGCATTGCGCGCTGCGCGGTGACTGGAGCGCGCAGTCGGGTTATCAGGCGCTGCTGACACAATTGCCCGATGACCTGCCGCAGGCGCTGCTGGTGGCCAACGATCAGATGGCGCTGGGTGCAATGCGCGCGCTGCATCAATATGGCGTCGCCATTCCTGGCGAGATCTCCGTGATTGGTTATGACGATACCGCCGAGAGCGCGTGGTATCAGCCGCCGCTGACCACGGTGCGGCAGGATTTACACTATCTTGGCGCGCAGAGTGTTGAGCGGATGCTGGCGCGGCTTCAGGGTGAAGAAGCACCAGACAACGCGCTGGAAACCACGCTGGTGATCCGTGAGACCACCGCCCCGCCCGCGGATGAGCGGGTCGATGTCGTGGCGCTCTCCCGTCAGCTACAGGAGATTGCCCGCAGGCTGGCAGGTAAATAATTCTGCGCTGAGACAGGCAATAAAAAACCCGCACCACCGAAGTGAATGCGGGTTCGCATGGAACGCAAAACGCATAAGCGCTCTGTTCTTATGCTTTCGGGTGTTCGCCCACGCCCATCGCTTTGATTTTTTTCGACAGCTCGCGACGCTCTTTCGACAGGTCGGCGTTTTTGATGATGTACTCATCCACGCGGTCTTCATAATCCACACGCATGCTGGCGATGATTTCCTGAATAGCCTCAACGCTCATGCCGGGTTTGATATATTCGCTCAGGTTGTCGAGCAGCAGAACGCGCTTCTGGTTATCGCGGATTTTCTTCTCGTTGTCGACAATTTCACGCTGCAGTTTGTTTTTGCGGCGGAACATACGCACGAACTCCAGTACGTCCTGAAATGACTGCTTGGCATTTTCCATGATGGCACCTTTCTTTAAGCCTGCTGACGCAGGGAGAGAGTCAAAACGATCAGCTTAGCGGCTAGCCCGCCAGGTAAGCAATTTTCACAGCTAAATTCAGACTGGCTCTTATCTTAGCGCAAAGAAACCCGGTTTCACATTAAGTCATTGTCTGAGGTGATTATTTGCGCAGCGCCATCCGCATCAGATCGGTCATGCGCTCCAGCTGTTTCGCCAGTTCCAGCGTCAGCCAGACATAGCCGTAGATTGGCGTCTCTTCCAGCCCGTCGCTGCCCGCTTCGGCGATCAGTCTGCGCAGTTCGCCACTGATTTCGGTCAGCTCATGGCTGTTGGCTATCACCTCTTCTGTTTCACCCTCAATCGCCATGACCGAGAGCGCCCGTAGCGTGTTCTCTGTCATCTGCTGTGTACGGCGGAGAGCAGGCGCGTTAAGCATTATCAGGTGACTCTCACGCGAGGCCCACCAGGCATTAATCTGCATCTCAATGGTGTAAACCATATTACGGTTTATGGTCTGAATCGCTTCAAGCACCGACTTCGGGATGCGGGTCTCTTTGCTCGACGGCTCCAGCAGCGCCCGCATTTTGATCACGCTGGTCAGCAATTTGCCCAGCGGCTTGTTGAGGCGTGGCTTTTCAACCAGGTTGGGCGAGAAACCAGCGTGATAGATTTTTGCCATGCCCGCCAGCGTGTCGGAGAGCTGAATGCGCCAGTGTGTATAGGCGCGCTGCGCCCAGATCGCGGTAAACAGCAGCGCCATCAGCGATCCCAGAATCACATCTCCGCCGCGCCACAGCGCCACGGTGAAGTCGCCGGTTGGCGCGCCCACCACCACGCTCAGCGTAATCCCGATCAGCAGCGCCATGTAGGGATGCTTGCCCAGCGTCAGGTAGCCGCTGATTACCATGATGATGCCGCACCAGGCCAGCATCACCGGCATGGAGATCAGCTCCAGCTTCAGGGCAATCAGACCGGAAATCGACCCCGCCACCGTGCCGCAGATGCGCTGCAGGGCGCGCGGAAAGACATTTCCCCAGGTGGAAATCGGTCCCATTACCACCACCAGCGTAATCAGCGGCCAGGTGCCTTCCGGAATACCGGTCGCCCGGACAAAGATAAAGCAGAGTAAAAAGGCGATGGCAATACGCACGCCGTGGACGGATCGGTAATGGCGATAAAACCAGAACTCCAGTTTCGAGATGGGCTTGTCAGGACGCAAAGTGACTTTCCGGTTACGGGAACATGATGTGGCTATCTTAACCCTGAACGCGGCTCGGGCTTAGCACGGGCCGGATATTTCAAAACAGTTTTGACGTTCGCTTACAATTATCAACATCCGACTCACATACCTGACCGGAAGTCATGAACAACTGAATACGGCTTTTTAACCTTTCTCAGGAATCAGTAACAGGCTCAGGGTGTAAATGTGAAAACGGGCAGCCCGCAGGCTGCCCGTTTCTGTACTGCCCGGCGGTTAATCAGAATTTCTGTTTAAGATAGTCCGTCAGGCGGGTAATCACACCGGCAGGTTCAACCGCACTCAGCGCCACCAGCGGATAGTGAGCAATCTGCTGATCTTTATCCATCACCTGAATTTCACCAATCACTTCATTGGCTTTCAGCGGCGCTTCCAGATCTTTGCGATCGATGACGTACTTCGCCTTCACGTTCTGCACTTCACTGCGCGGCAATGACAGATAGACATCTTCTGCCGTTCCCACCTCTACCTGATGCGGATTGCCGTACCAGACGTTTTCGCTGCCAATCTTCTTACCGGCATGGAACAGCTGAACGGTATCAAAGGTGTTCTGGCCCCAGACCAGCAGTTTACGCGCCTGCTCTTCGCGGCCTTTCGGGCTTTTCCCGCCCATCACGACGGCGATCAGGCGATGTTTACCCACCACATTTGACGCGATGATGTTAAAGCCCGCGGTTTCCGTGTGACCGGTTTTCAGCCCATCAACGTGGAGGTTGTTATCCCACAGCAGGCCATTACGGTTGTTCTGGGTAATGCCGTTCCAGCTCAGGGTTTTCTCACTGTACATGGCATAAAAGTCAGGCTCACCATCGATAATCGCGCGTGACAGCTTCGCCATATCCAGCGCGCTTGAGTACTGACCCGGCGCATCCAGACCATGAACGGTTTCGAAGTGGGTATTCTGCAGGCCGAGCTTCTCAACATAATGATTCATCATGCCGACGAAGTTCGCTTCGCTGCCGGCCACGTAATCCGCCAGTGCAACACAGGCGTCATTGCCGGAATCGATAATCACGCCACGACTTAGATCGCGGACACTCAGCTTATCGCCTGGCTTCAGGAACATCAGTGAGGAACCTTTGAACACCGGATTTCCCGCCGCCCAGGCATCTTTGCCGACCGTGACCATGTCGTCACGGCTGATTTTCTTCTGGTCGATAGCGCGGTCGACTACGTAGCCGGTCATCAGTTTGGTCAGGCTGGCAGGATTGCGGCGTTCATCGGGATTGCCCGCGGTCAGCACCTGCCCGGTAGTGGCATCCATCAATACCCAGGAAGCCGCATCAATCGCCGGGGGCGTCACAGGAAAGGGAATCGCATCAGCCTGCGCCAGCGAGGCCCAAAAAACAGTAGCGGTAACGGTGAACAACAGACGCCTTTTCAACACTTCATCCTTAATTGCACGGGAGAGAAAATTTCTAAAACGAAACGGAAACAGCCGCACGTTTTACGGCAAAAGCGTTGTGAAGGTTTGAATAAATTGAAAAAAAGTATGAACTGCGGGAGATATTCAGAGACCCCGTTAAACGTTGTTATGCCGAATCGAGAACGGCACTCATCTGATTGTTTACAAAATGCGCGTATGGCCTTATTTTATGTGTGGCTAATTGACCCGATTTTGCGGGCAGTTGTTCATGGAATGACAGGCGATTTGTTGATTTATCAGCCGGGCTTAAGGAAGAGGCAATATGGCTTTGCATGGAAAGTTTGAACTCAATGATGCTGATTATTCACCACTGACTTTTCCCGGCCTGGGTACTTTTCTGGCGTTCTCAGGTAATGGGGCCTGCCGTAATCATGCTATCTGCGGGGCTATCCCAACTCAGGGACCTGTGCCAGAGGGATTGTACTGGATTGTTGATCGTCCTGAGGGAAGTGCATTCAATCAGGTCAGAGCAGTAGTGGGTGATACATTTAATCGTACTTTTAAAGGTGCGGTTTTTTCTCATAGCGAATGGTTTGCGTTATTTCCTGACAACTGGGGCAATGTGAAAGATAGTCTGTGGATTGATGGGATACGTCGTGGCGGATTTCGGCTTCATCCGGGTCAGCTGTCTGAAGGGTGCATTACTCTGGCGCATAATACTGACTATAGTCTGCTGCGTAACGCTTTATTAAGAACTACAAAAACCCCTGTAATCTGCATGAAGAACATGATGGCGTATGGCACTATCAGGGTGACCACAAATGGCTAAGATAACGTTGAAAGCGCTAAAGATATTTTATTTTTGTATTTTGCTTATGGTTGCCAGCCATTTATATCATCCATACTATTACGCCATAATCCCCGTGAATTTGGCGTCAAAAATAGCAGAGCATTTCAATGGGCATGCTTTTCCTGAAGAAACAGATGATGTTTACTTTTATATTAATTTCTTTATAACAATTTTCGGCACGATAATATTTTACATTACTACAACTGAATTGATAACTTTCCTCTGGAAGAAAAGGCGGAGTTGATCCGCCTCAAGCTTCAGCTTCTGACATTCCAGTCATCGGTGAACTGAACATTGCCGTCCACATATCGCCATGTGATTTTATCATAGAGAAAAGAGACGCTTTCCAGATGATTGATAGCGTCATTACTTTGCCGTTTAGTATTCGGCATTGCCGGATTCACGCCAGTAACCTTGACGTTTTCTGCTGTCATCACAAAATAGCACTCTTCCTGTCCCGCATGGTTTATGCGGTACCAGCGAATTTCAGCGCTTTTCAGGGTCTGCCCTCGGGCAACTGCTTTATAAAGATAAGGACTCGATGAGTCGAACTCTTTTTCAAGCAACATGGGAGAATGGGAACGCGTGCCGGTTATTTTACCATTGGTACTGTCCACAGGGATATTGAGACCATGACTGAAGCCAATTATTTCTATACTGCCCTCTCTATCCTTAACATCGACTGAGCCCTTGATGTCGGCCCCGCCATCATCTTTGAGCCACAAATAAGCCGGAATTGGCATACTAAAACTCCTTTTTCATTAAGTGCCTCAGCATAGTATAACCCCTCACTGTAAATTTCCATATGGAACCGGCCAATAGGCTATTTAAAAATCCGGAACAGAGGAGGCAGAAACTGATTTCAACTGAATGAAAATAATAATGAGATTAACTTACGGCACTCAGTAATATTAAAGCACCATTCTTTATAAATAAGCCTGCATCCCTGCCCGGACATTATTATCTCTTATAAGCTTTGAGAACCCTCTCACATAATCTTAAAGATAATCTGGCTGGATAAGCTTCCGACTGGTTGTGTTTATTAAACAGATGAAATGTTCCACCTGAAACTCAAAGAACTTAACTGATTGTTATTAGTGAAAATAATCACCACTTTATGATTATTAAGACCATAAAAGGTCAAGTCAATAAACTATGAAAGTACGATTCCGCTCTGGCAGGATGCTTGCTGCAGGAGCACGTGTGACAGGATGCTTTGGAGACGAGGCAGAACATGGTTTACCATGTGTCAGGTCAGATGTTGCTCCGGAGCACTATAATCTGCCCTGCTCAACGACTCAGACACAACGATCAAAACTCATCCTGCTGCGCGCAGAGAAATTCAGAGCGAACAGAAAGCTGCAGGCTTTCTGTTCATAAAGTCAGTGAACGCAATGAACGGATATGAAATTTGAATAACGACCGCGTACAGCCTACTTTTCTCTTCCATGATTATGAGACCTTCGGCACCAGCCCCTCTCGTGACCGGCCCGCCCAGTTTGCCGGCCTGCGCACCGACAGTGAGTTCAATCCTGTTGGCGAGCCAGAAGTGTTCTACTGCCGTCCGCCTGATGACTATCTGCCACAGCCCGAAGCGGTGATGATTACCGGCATTACCCCGCAGATAGCGATGAGCCGGGGCGTAATCGAAGCTGAGTTTGCCGAACGCATTCATAAGCTGTTCACTACCGAACAAACCTGCGTGGTGGGCTACAACAACGTGCGTTTCGATGATGAAGTGACGCGTAATATCTTCTATCGCAACTTTTACGACCCTTACGGCTGGGCCTGGCAAAACGGCAACTCACGCTGGGACCTGCTCGACGTGATGCGTGCCTGCTATGCGCTGCGGCCTGACGGGATCAACTGGCCGGAAAATGAAGAAGGCTTCCCCAGCTTCCGGCTGGAGCATCTGACCAAAGCCAACGGCGTGGCCCATGAAAATGCGCACGATGCGATGTCCGATGTTTACGCCACGCTGGCGATGGCGAAGCTGGTAAAAGAGAAGCAGCCGAAACTGTTTGAGTTTTTGTTTACCCACCGCAACAAAAACAAGCTGATGAACCTGATCGACATCCCGCAGATGAAACCGCTGGTCCATGTCTCCGGCATGTTCGGCGCGGCGCGCGGCAACACCAGCTGGATCGTACCGCTTGCCTGGCATCCTGATAACCGCAATGCGCTGATCGTGGTGGATCTGGCGGGCGATATGTCGCCGCTGCTGCAACTGGATGCCGATACACTGCGTGAGCGTCTTTACACGCCGAAAAACGACCTGGGCGATCTGCCTGCGGTGCCGGTTAAACTGGTGCATATCAACAAGTGTCCTGTGCTGGCACCTGCCAGTACGCTGCGTCCGGAAGATGCGGCCCGGCTGGGCATTGATCGTCAGCACTGCCTGGCGAATCTGGCGCTGCTGCGTCAGCAGCCTGACGTGCGGGAAAAACTGGTCACGCTGTTTGCCGAAGCCGAGCCGTTTACGCCGTCAGACGACGTGGACACGCAGCTCTATGATGGGTTTTTCAGTGATGCCGACCGTGCCGGAATGAATATTATCCGCCAGACCGCGCCCGCCAATCTGCCTGCGCTGGACCTGAGCTTTGAGAGTGCGCGAGTGGCGAAACTGCTGTTCCGCTACCGGGCGCGTAACTTCCCCGGCACGCTGGATGATGCCGAGCAGCAGCGCTGGTTGCAGCATCGCCGTGAAGTACTGAATGGTGATCGGGTACAGGCGTTTATGCAGGAGCTGGAGGGACTGGCGAATCTGCATGAAGCGGATGCAGAAAAGGTTGGGCAGCTCAAAGCGCTCTATCTTTATGCGCAGGAACTGGTCTCCTGAACCAATGACAAAGCCTGACCCTGCAGGGTCAGGCTTTACTGTCTTGCTGAATCAGAGCACCGTCCACGCCAGCCAGGTCAGCACAAAACCGCTTAACCCCATTATCGTCGTCAGCACCGTCCAGGTGCGTAAACCGTCCGCCACGGAAAGCCCCAGATAGCGCGTCACTACCCAGAATCCCGCATCATTGACATGTGACAACCCCAGCCCGCCGAAACAGGCTGCCAGCGTCACCAGCACCCTTTGCATATCCGTCACGCCGGTCACCGCCTGTGTCAGCAGACCGCTGGTGGTCAGGATGGCTACCGTGGCGGACCCCTGTGAGGCGCGCAGCGCCAGCGACAGGATAAAGGCAGCCGGCACCAGCGGCAGATGCAGCGTTTCCAGCGTGACCGCCAGCGCTTTCCCGACCCCTGACTCCACCAGCACTTTGCCAAATGCCCCACCCGCACCGGCCACCAGAATCACGCTGGCAGAGGTGGGAATGGCCCGCCCGGTGAGATCTTCCAGCTTATCTTTGCTCCAGCCACGCCGCACGCCCAGCAGCCAGGCCGCCAGCCCCAAGGCAATCAGCAGGGCAATCGGCGGCGTGCCGATCACGGTCATGACGTTACGCAGCAGACTGCCTTCCACCAGCAGGGTGTGGGACAGCGTTCCCAGCACGATCAATACAATCGGGACCACAATCAGACCGCTGATAGTCAGCGCGCCAGGCGGGGCCGGTTCATTTTTCTTTTCCTGTCCCTCTGGCTTCGCCATCTGCAACTGCTCCAGCACCTCAACAGACAGATGGTAATGGCGACGGTTCATCATTTTCGCTACGTAGTAGCCAATGATCCCGACCGGCACGGAAATCGCGATACCCAGCATCATCAGCCAGCCCATATCGGTGTGCAGGATCCCGGCCGCCGCCGCCGCACCCGGATGGGTTGGCAGCGCCACGTGCACCGTCAGCATCACGCCCGCCATCGGCAGGCCAAACTTCAGTGGTGAGACCCGCGCCACCTTAGTGAAGCCATAAATCAACGGAATGACGATGATAAAGCCCACTTCGAAAAAGACCGGAATGCCCAGGATAAAAGCCGCCATGGTCAATGCAGCAACGGTTCGCTTCAGCCCCAGCGTTTTACTGAAACGTTGCGCCAGGGATTCAGCCCCGCCGGAGGCTTCAATAATCGCCCCAAGCATGGCACCCAGCACGATGATGATGGTGATGTGACCGAGCAGGCCGCCCATCCCGGTGATAATCGTCTCCATGATTTTCTCGGCCGGAATGCCGGTCGCAATCGCCACCAGCAGGCTGACAATCAGCAGGGCGACAAACGGATGAACTTTGGCTTTGATGACCAGCAGCAGCAGGATCACGATGCTGGCGGTCGCTATGGCTAACAGCAGTGCGGTGGACATAGTAAACCTCAGAAATTGTTATATTTTTTGGGTTTCAGGCGTACAGAAATAGCAGGTGCAGAGTCAGAAAAAGGGCAAGCCGCTCCCGACCGGTGCTTTAACACCGGTTTTTCAGCCCGTTAAATCAGTTTTTTTGCGCCCAGGGTGCAAACCAGCCAAGACCCTCGGTCGTACTGCCTCGCGGGATATATTCGCAGCCGACCCAGCCAGAATAGCCAACCTCATCCAGCAGCGAGAAGAGGTACGGATAATTAACTTCCCCCTCATCCGGCTCATGACGATCCGGTGCCGACGCAATCTGTACGTGACGATACCGTCCCGCATAGTGGCGAATCAGATGGCTGAGGTTGCCGTCCACCCGCTGTGCGTGAAACAGGTCGAGCTGAGTGAACACGTTGGGTCGATCAATCTGCTCAGCCATCTCCAGCGTCTGATACTGACTGGCGTAGAGATAATTGGGTTTGGTAATCGGGTTAAGTGCTTCGATCAGCAGGCTGATGCCGTGCGGTGCAAAGCACTCAGCCGCATAGCGCATGTTACTGATAAAGGTCTCAACATAGCGCTGACGATCGGCATCGGGCGGCACCGTCGCCGCCATGATGTGAACCTGCGGGCAGTTCAGCGCCAGCGCATAGCTCAGGGCGCGGTCGATATCTGCCTTTGCTTCCGCTTCCCGTCCGGGGATGGCGGAGACGCCCCACTCACCCGCTGCGACATTGCCCGGCGCGGTATTGAACAGCACCAGTTGCAGCTGGTTATCATCGAGCCACTGTTTTATCTGCGTGGCGGGATAGTCATAAGGAAACAGAAATTCGACCGCCTTGAAACCGGCTTTCGCCGCTGCAGCGAAGCGTTCGGCAAAGGGATATTCATTAAACTGCGTCGAAAGGTTAGCAGCAAACTTCGGCATTATCGGCTCCTGAGTTCTGACACTTCGGCATCGCTGAGATAACGAATCGGGCGGTCGCCCAGGGTAAAGATCAGACGGGCGGTCTCTTCCAGCTCTTCCGTGTTGTCCGCCGCTTCCTGTAAGGATTTTCCCACCACCACCGGGCCGTGATTCGCCAGCAAAAAGGCGCGGTAACGCGGCGCCAGCGCCGCCAGATCTTCGGCCAGACGCCCATCGCCCGGCTTGTAGTAAGGCACGACCGGCACATCACCGACGCGCATGACCACATAGGGGGTAAACGGACGGATGCAATTGTCCGTATCCAGCCCCTGTAAACAGGAGAGCGCCGTCAGGTAGTGGCTATGCAGATGCACCACTGCGCGGCAGTCGGGATTATTCAGGTAGAGCGCGCGGTGAAACGCAATCTCTTTGGAGGGTTTATCGCCGGAGAGCCATTCCCCCTCAGGCGTCACTTTCGACAGCCGCTCAGCCTGCAACTCTCCCAGGCAGGAACCGGTAGGGGTCGCCAGCAGATTGCCATCCGCCAGCAACATGGAGAGGTTGCCCGCAGAGCCGGTGGCATAGCCGCGCTGAAAGAACGAGGCGCCGAGACGGACCATTTCGTCACGCGCCTGCTGTTCCGCTAAAAGGAAAGATTCAGACATAGGTAAACTCCGTTTGCGCGCGGCGGAAGAAATCTTCGTCGCCAAAATTGCCCGATTTCAGTGCCAGCGAGAGCGGCTGATGGATGTCGCGCACCCAGGGCACGCCGGGCGAAATGGTCGGGCCGATGTGAAAGGCGGTTACGCCCAAACTCTGCGCGACTACACCGGAGGTTTCTCCTCCGGCCACGATAAAGCGCTGCCAGCCGCGCCCTTTCAGCTCGCGGGTGACGGCGGCGAACAGCTGCTCAACGGCTTCGCTGCTGCGCTGCGCGCCATAGCGCTGCTGAATCACCTGCAGTTGCTGCGCGTCCGCGGTGGCAAACAGCAGCGGGGCCAGCGTCTGATGACTGTTAGCTTCCACCCAGTCGCACAGCTGCCGGGCATACCCTTCTGCATCTTCCAGACAATGCTCAATCTCTACTTCGCAGGCCGGTGCCAGCTGGCGGTACGCGGCAACCTGACGATTGGTCATCTGCGAACAGGATCCGGACAGCACCACGGCGCGATCGCCGCGCGGACGGCCTGCCTTTTCCGCCTCTGAATCTGTCTCAGCCGTCGCCCACTGCCGCGCCAGACCGATGGCCAGCCCGGAACCGCCGGTCACCAGCCGCCTGTCACTGAGTGCTTCACCCAGCGTCAACAGATGCGCCTGATGCAGGGTGTCAGTGACGACGTAATTAATGCCCTGCTCCGCCAGCTGGTCCAGCGCCTGACGCACTGACGCTGCGCCCTGATCGACCTGTGCCGCCGCGATCAGCCCGGCTTTGCCGGTTGCCTGTGCCGTCATCAGACGCAGCAGGTTGCTATCCTGCATCGGCGTGACCGGATGATGCCGCATGCCGGAATCGGACAGCAGCTGATCGCCGACAAACAGATAGCCCTGATAGACGGTGCGCCCGTTCACCGGCAGCGCCGGACAGATGACCGTCTGCGTCTCACCCAGTGCATTCAGCAGCGCATCGGTCACCGGACCGATATTGCCCTGCGCGGTGCTGTCGAACGTGGAACAATATTTGAAGTAGAAGCGTTCACAGCCCTGCTTCTGCAGCCACGCCAGCGCGGCCAGCGACTGCGCAACCGCCTGATCTGCCGGACAGGAACGGCTCTTGAGGCTTACCACAATCGCCTGCGCCCCGGTCCTCTCTTCGCTGGCGGGGATGCCGTTGAACTGAATGGTTGTCAGGCCGTTCTGCACCAGAAAACTGGCGATATCCGTTGCGCCGGTAAAATCATCCGCTATTACGCCAAGACGCATCAGCTGTTCTCCCCTGCCTGCGGCAGCGTGATGCCGCTGAAGATTTTGATGACCGCACTGTCATCTTCACGGCCATAACCGGCGTTGCTGGCTTCGGTAAACATGTTGAGGGCGGTTGAAGCCAGCGGCAGCGGGAAGTGGAGCGATTTTGCGGTATCGGCCACCAGGTTGAGATCTTTCACGAAGATATCGACAGCCGATTTCGGGCTGTAGTCACCGTCTACCACATGCTTCATACGGTTCTCGAACATCCAGGAGTTACCCGCGGCATTGGTGACCACTTCATACATGGTTTCCAGCGGAATACCGGCTCGCGCCGCCAGCGCCATGGCTTCTGCGCCGACCGCGATGTGAACGCCCGCCAGCAGCTGATGAATAATTTTGACGGTTGACCCGAGGCCAATTTCATTGCCCACGCGATAGACTTTGGCAGCCACCGCATCCAGCACCAGCTGCAGCTGTGCAAAGACCGCATCACTGCCGGATGCCATCACCGTCATTTCACCGCTGGCCGCTTTGGCCGCGCCGCCCGACACCGGGGCATCCAGCATCAGCAACTGATGTTCAGCCAGCCGCTGTTCAATCTGCTGCGCATCCTGCGCTGAGAGTGTGGATGAGACCATCACCACCGTGCCCGGACGCAGTTTTGCGGCCAGGCCATCTTCACCGAACAGAATGGCGTTAACCTGCTTTGCATTGACCACGAGTAGCAAAACGGCATCAAGCTGATCTGCAAAGGCTGAGGCGGATGACTGCGCATCACGTGCGCCGGCCTGACGTAAGCTCTCCAGGGCAGCAGGATTCAAATCGACGCCCCAGGTGTTGAGACCAGCACGCAGACAGGACTTCGCCGCCCCCATACCCATGGAACCTAATCCGATAACGCAGATGTTTTCAGCTGGCACGTTACGCCTCCACTGTTAAATTAAGTGATTATTTGTTTGTTACTGTTAATCCTGCCAGCTTCCTGTCGGTAAAAATGTGTCACTCCTCACAAAAAAACATCACCCGTGTGAACAGGAACAATTTTTAACACTGCCTGTTTTACCGGCCTCACCTTGCGTTAGCCCGGTGAGTGCAGCTGCCCGCCCTGTATCAGCTGTTATTTTTTGTTCTGGTTGACCGGCAGATAATTTATAATGTGAAAAAATGGTAATTATCAGGGAGCAGATATGATTCCGGTTGAACGTCATCAACAGATTCTGGCACTGGTGGCCGATCGGGGCGTAGTGAGCATTGCAGAGTTAACTGAGCGGCTGGGCGTATCGCACATGACGATACGCCGGGATGTACAGAAACTGGAAGAACAAGGCGCCGTGCTGTCGGTTTCCGGCGGCGTGCGCTCCGCCGATCGACTGGCAGCTGAACCGTCCCATCTGACGAAAAGCACCCTCTACAACGATGAGAAGCGCGCCATTGGCCGCACCGCTGCCCGTCACATCCCCCGTAATAGCTGCATCTATCTGGATGCCGGGACTACGACGTTAGCGCTGGCACAGGAAGTGGTGGATCGTGATGATTTACTGGTGGTGACCAATGATTTCATGGTGGCGAATCTGCTGATGGAGGCGAGTCAGTGCCGGGTCATCCACACGGGCGGCACCGTATGCCGGGAGAACCGCTCCTGCGTCGGCGAGTCGGCAGCACGCAGCCTGCGCAATCTGGCCATTGATATCGCCTTTATCTCCGCCTCCTGCTGGGGGCCACGCGGCTTGTTTACACCGGATGAAGATAAAGTGATGGTGAAGCAGGCAGTGTGTGATGTGAGCAGCAAACGGGTTTTACTGAGTGACAGTTCGAAGTACAACAGAATAGCGACGTTTCTGGCGTTACCGCTGGAGAGATTTGATCAGGTGGTGACGGACAACAAACTGAGTGATGCGGGGCGGGAACTGTTGAGTGCGGGCAACTGGGAACTGGTGCTGGCCGGTTAAGCTGTCGCCGCCTTCCCGATAAAGCCGGAAGGCGGCAACGTTAGCGCAATTAAACTTCTTCGCTGAACTGCGGCACCGGATTACGGAAGCTGCGGGTCACGAATGCCAGGTAGATAATTCCGATGGCGGCCCAGATCAGGCCCAGCTCCATAGAACTCGCTTCCAGGTTTACCCACAGCGCACCGACAGTCAGTGCACCCAGCAGCGGCAGCAGCAGATACTGAACGTGATCTTTCAGCGTGCGGTTACGCTTCTCACGGACCCAGAACTGCGCGATTACCGACAGGTTAACGAAGGTAAACGCCACCAGCGCACCAAAGTTAATCAGCGCGGTAGCCGTCACCAGGTCAAAGTTAATCGCCATCAGCGCAATCGCACCGACCAGCAGCACGTTGAGCGACGGGGTACGCCATTTTGGATGGACATAACCGAAGAAACGCTCCGGGAACACGCCATCACGGCCCATCACATACATCAGACGCGATACGCCAGCGTGCGCCGCCATACCGGATGCCAGTACCGTGACCACCGAGAAGATCAGGATGCCGACCTGCAGCGCTTTACCGGCCACGAACAGCATAATTTCAGGCTGTGAGGAGTCCGGGTGCTGGAAGCGGGTGATGTCCGGGAAGTAGAGCTGCAGGAAGTAAGATGCCGCGATAAAGATCACACCGCCAATCAGCGCCGTCAGGAAAATCGCGCGTGGAATAGTACGTTCTGCATCTTTAGTCTCTTCCGACAGCGAACTGATGCCATCAAAGCCCAGGAACGAGAAGCAGAGTATGGTTGCACCGGTAATCATCGGCACCACATGCGCATTCTCAGACCAGAACGGACGGCTGCTCACCAGCGTACCGGAGCCGACGCCGCTCGCCACACCGTAGATCACCATGCCGGTGATCCCGACCATGACAACCACCTGCAGCACCACAATCACACTGTTGAAGTTGGCGACGGTTTTGATGCCCTTGAGGTTTGAGAGCGTCATAAAGCCGACCAGCAACACCACGAAGATCCACGACGGGATGCCCGGCACCAGCGATTCGAAATAGTTTTTAGCCAGCAGGATGTTGATCATCGGCATGAACAGGTAGTCCAGCAGTGATGACCAGCCGACCATAAAGCCGACGTGCGGACTGATCGCCTTCTGAGCGTAGGTATAAGCGGAGCCCGCAGAGGGGAAGCGGCGTACCAGCTTACCGTAACTCACGGCAGTGAACAGAATCGCAATCAGCGCGAAAGCATAAGCAGTGGCGACGTGACCATCGGTCAGCCCGGAAACGATTCCAAAGGTATCGAACAGGGTCATAGGCTGCATGTAGGCTAAGCCCATCATGACGACCGGAAGTAACGTAAGCGTCTTTTTGAGTTGCGCACGCTGCGGTGCGGCGGAGGTATTAAGCGACATGCTTCAGTCCCCCATGTGCGACAACCTGGCTGGGCTGGGTCACAGGGCAACTGCGCATTAAGCGACAGGGAGTAAGGTTAGCGGTTGACGCGGCGCCGTAGTCATCACGAAAACGCGTACCAGCGTTGGCTGGCAGAGTGAAAAACATCCCCATCTTTGTAATCCTCAATCTCACGCTTACGCGTGTTTTCAGTGTTTATCTATCCGGGTGCGTGCCCGGCCTCGGTTAAGTCAGCAAAAACGCTCTGTTAAAACTGGATGCAAAAAAATAACCGGCGCGTTAAGCGTCGGTTATCATCTGATTTTGCAGGCCGCGTATTCTGCCCTAACCCGTGGCAGTAATACAAGCCGTTGGGGCACCTTATGCAAAAAAAAGCGCGACAAAGTAACGCTGAGAAGCCCATCAGGCGTTTTTCAGCATCCAGTCTATTTCCGTAGACGTAATCAGTCGTTCAAACTGCATCAGTTCATAGTTTTTGCAGCTGTGCCAGACGCTGGCAAAGCGTTCGCCTAGTAACTTCTGCAGCGGATAGCTGCTGTCAAACTCATACAGCGCATCGCTCTGCCGGATCGGCAGGGCCAGCCCTTCGGCATGGTGTCCGTTGCCGGTGACCGGATTCGGCAATGGCAGTTGCGTATCCAGCCCATGCAGCATCCCGGCCAGGATAGCCGAGACGACCAGATAGGGATTGGCATCAGCGCCCGCCACCCGATACTCAATACGATGGTTGTCGATATCTCCGCACGGCACGCGCAGCGCGACGGTCCGGTTGTTATGCCCCCACGAAGCCTGCAACGGCACATAGGCTTCAGGGACAAAGCGGCGATAGGCATTCACGTTGGGTGCCAGCAGCGCCATTGACGCGGGCATCAGGTCGATCATGCCCGCCAGCGCACGCTTCATCAGCGGTGAATCACTGCCATCATCGCAGGCGAAGGCGTTGTGATCGGCGGCATCCAGCATGCTTATATGCACATGCATCCCGCTGCCTGCGTACTCCTCGTAAGGCTTCGCCATAAAGGTGGCGGTCATGCCGTGATTTTCCGCGACCTGACGAATCAGGCGCTTCAGCTGCACCGCATGATCGCAGGCACGCAGCACGTCGCGGGTATGATGCAGGTTGATCTCAAACTGTCCGGGCGAGGCTTCCGCCAGCGCGCCATCAGCCGGTATGCCCTGCTGACGGGCCAGATCGTCAATATCGCGCAGGACATCAGCGAAATGATCGAGATTATCGACCGAGTAGACCTGGCTCTGCATATTGCGCTCATCGCTGCCAGGCGAACAGGGCGGCTGGATAAAGCCTTCAGCATCGCGCTTCTTGTCCACCAGATAGAACTCCAGCTCTACCGCTACCACCGGAAACAGACCTCGGTTGCGCAACTGTTGCCACAGCCGGTTGAGGACATTTCGGGGTTCAACGTCAAAGGGAGTGCCATCTTGGTTGCACATGGTTAACAGCAGCTGCGCGATGTGTTTAGGGTCAGAGGCGGAGGGAACTAACGTGCCGCTAACGGGCAGGCAGAGATTATCGGGTTCACCAAGAGACTGGCCGAGTCCCGCTTCTTCCACCGTGTTGCCGAGGATATCCATGGCAAACACTGAGGCGGGGAAATAACATCCTTTTTCCAGCTTAGGCAGCGCAGAGACCGGAATGCGCTTGCCGCGGAACACACCATTTAAATCATTTAACAGGATGTCGACATACTGCGTTTCAGGATGGCGCTCCAGCCAGGCTTTCACCTCAAGCTGGAACGCGCTGGTTCGTTTCTCTTCACTGTGAAGCGTGAAGTCTTCCACTTCTACCAGGTTAGTCATGATCTCACCCGCCCCTATTAGGTTTGCGTAATGCTCAAAATAACAGCCACACCACTAACATAGCGCCAACATAAAAAGTGTGCAAATGTAACAAATCTGTTTGAAGAACAAACAGCAGATTGCTAGATTGAAAAAATATTGCACACTTAACCGCCAGATGTGCCCTTTCGGTAGATATTTCGACCAGTGATGCGAGGACGTAAGATGGGCATTATTTTTGACAAACCGTTGATTGGCGTAGTGATGTGCCAGAAAGATCTGGGCGGCCATGCGACTCAGACGGTGCATAACAAATATATTGATGCGATTGTCCTGGCGGGTGGCGTGCCTCTCGCCCTGCCCCATAGTCTTATTAATGCGCCTCATCTATCAGAAAACGCTATGGCTGTGCTGGATGGTCTGCTGTTCACCGGCAGTCCCAGCAATATCGAACCCTGGCATTATGGCGAAGCCGGTGAAGAACCGCACGCCGATCCGGGCCGCGACCGTCTCGCCTTTCAGTTAATCACCTGGGTCACCAGCCATAAAATGCCGATGTTTGGTATCTGCCGTGGACTGCAGGAGCTGGTGGTGGCCAACGGTGGCGCGCTGTGGCGGGATCTCAGTGAGCAGTCAGAATTTCAGCGTCATCATGAAGATGAGACGCTGCCACTGGATCAGCAGTATGCGACAGCGCATCCAATCGCTATCGAACCGGATGGCCTGCTGGCAACGCTGCTGGACAGCAGCAAGCCGCTTGCGGTCAATTCTCTGCATCATCAGGGCGTACGTGAACCGGGGCCGCAGCTGCGCGTTGAGGCGCGCGCGCCGGATGGCCTGATTGAGGCGGTGAGTCTGCGTCATCATCCCTTCGCCCTCGCGGTGCAGTGGCATCCCGAATGGCAGCCGGAAAGTACGGCGGGATCGCAGGCATTGTTCAGCGGCTTTATTCAGGCCGCCATTCGCTATCACAGGGGAAAAGCAGATGAGTGATGTCACGCTGGCACCGGGACGACGGCTGGCGCAGATTCGGCAGACGATGGGATTGTCGCAACGTCGCGTTGCTGAACTGGCCGGACTGACCCACAGCGCCATCAGCACCATAGAGCAGGATAAGGTCAGCCCGGCGGTCAGCACCCTGCAGAAACTGCTGAAAGTCTATGGGCTGTCGCTGTCGGAATTCTTTTCGGAACCTAAACCCCACGCAGAGCCAAAGGTGATTGTCCGCGCCAGCGATCTGCTGGAAATTGGCAGCCAGGGTGTGTCGCTGAAGCTCATCGACAATGGCCGTGCGCAGCGCACGCTGGGCATGCTGCTGGAAACCTATCAACCCGGCGCCAGCACCGGCGAGAAGCTGCGTCATCCGGGCGAAGAGACCGGCACGCTGCTGGAAGGTGAAATTACGCTGGTCATTAACGGTCAGCAGTTTCATCTCTCCGCCGGAGAGAGCTATGTCATTGATACCGGCTTACCGCACAGCTTCACCAATAGGGCTGAAATCCCCTGCCGCATTGTCAGTGCCCACACGCCAGCCAACTTTTAGGCGCTTCCCGGAGGTTGTTATGAATTATGTGGAAAGTTATTACGCAGCGACCGCCAATCCGCATGCGCCCTGGCCGATCTTACAGGAGAGCATTCAGTACGACGTCTGCATCATTGGCGGTGGTTTTACCGGTCTCTCAGCGGCGCTGCATCTGACTGAGGTGGGCTACGACGTGGTCGTGCTGGAAGCGGCGCGTGTCGGCTTTGGTGCCAGCGGGCGAAACGGCGGTCAGGTGGTGAACTCTTACAGCCGCGACGTGGATGTGATTGAACAACGCTACGGCAAAGAGAGTGCCCGCATGCTGGGCAGCATGATGTTTGAAGGCGCTGAGATTATCCGCGATCGCATTAAGCGGTATGCGATTGAGTGCGACTACCGGCCCGGCGGCATTTTTGCAGCGCTGAATGCGAGACAGATGGCCCATCTGCAAAAGCAGAAAACGCTATGGCAGCAGTACGGTAATCATGACCTGGAGTTGCTGGACGAACGCGCTATTCGCCGCGAAGTCGCTACTGAACGTTATGTCGGCGGGCTGCTGGATCGACGCGGCGGCCATCTGCATCCGCTAAATCTGGCGCTGGGAGAAGCGGAAGCCATCCGGCGACACGGCGGACGCATTTATGAGCAGTCCGCAGCGACAAATGTGGTTTATGGCGCACCTAACCGGGTGAAAACCGCTCACGGCGAGGTCAGTGCGACGTTTGTGATCTTCGCCGGTAACGCCTATCTGTCACCCCAACTGGAGCCGCGCCTGAGCAGAAAAAGCATGCCCTGCGGATCACAGATTGTGGCAACCGAGCCGCTGACACCCGACCAGGCACTGTCGCTGATGCCGAACAATTACTGTGTGGAAGACTGTAACTATCTGCTGGATTACTTCCGTCTGACCGCCGATAACCGGCTGCTCTATGGCGGCGGTGTGGTCTACGGCGCGCGGGAACCGGCTGACATTGAAGCGCTGATCCGGCCCAAGCTGCGCCGCACTTTCCCGCAGTTGCAGAACGTGAAGCTGGACTTCAGCTGGAGCGGCAATTTCCTGCTGACACTGTCGCGTATGCCGCAGTTTGGCCGGATGGAGAAGAATGTCTATTTTATGCAGGGCGACAGCGGTCATGGCGTCACCAGTACCCATCTTTCCGGCAAGCTGATTAGCGAAGTATTACGCGGCGATGCCGAGCGGTTTGACGCATTTGCCCGCCTGCCTCACCTGCCGTTCCCGGGTGGCCGACGCTTTAAGGTGCCGCTGACAGCGATGGGCGCGGTGTGGTATGCGTTGAGGGATCGGCTGGGGGTGTAAGACTAAGGGCCAGGCATTACGTCTGGCCAGCCGGATAAAGGTCTTTCTGAGGGGCACATTCTGTCCTGCAGAATAGGATAAATAAGTATGTTGTAACTATGTAGGCAGCGAAACAGAGGTGTTTCAGCGGGGGCACCCTGCCCCCACACCAACGTCAGCCGCCTGTCACTCCAGCGGCATCTTCACCGGATCGTCATAGCGATACTCGAAGCCGAGTTCATTACAGATACGGGATCCATCTATCAGCTTGCCGCTGTCTTTGACGGCCTCTGGCGCAAACTGCGGCGGCTGCAGACCAAGCTGGCGCGTAACTGCGGGATAGAAGGTGTCGCGCGTCGGATGTTTCGGCGCACTAAGGTTGTACACCCGGCCGCCTTTTGGCGACTGCAGCAGCAGCGTAATCGCCTCGACCACGTCATCCAGATGCACCAGATTCACGCCCTGCGAGCCATTCGCCACGTCCTGCTTACCGGCCAGGAAGCGTCCCGGATGGCGCTTTGGCCCGACCAGACCGGACAGACGCACAATATCCACGCTGGTTCCCGGTAGATCGTGCAGCCAGCTCTCCAGCTTAACCAGCGTTTTACCGGCTACCGTTTCGGCGGTCAGCGGGCTGTTTTCCCGTTTAATGCCAGAGCTGCCGCCATAGACTGACGTTGAGCTGGTAAAGATGATGCGTGGCACTTTATACACCAGCGCGGTATCGACCACATTCTGCACCGCCTGCAGATAAGCTTCGCCGCCTTCCGCAGTACGGCTGGCAGGTAACGTGACAATTAATGCATCGACGTTAAAGAGCGGCTCGATATCGGCAGCATCACACAGCAGTTCCGGTGTCAGCTCCAGCTGGAACGCCTCAATGCCGCAGCGGCGTGCGGCTTCAACACCGTCTGGCGTGGTTTTGCTGCCGGTAACCTGCCAGCCTCGCGCCGTTAACGCCGTGGCCAGCGGCATACCCAGCCAGCCCAGTCCCACAATCGCGACCTTCTTCATTTTGACTCCTGACGTGAAACATCAATCCTGACTTCACCGTAGTTTGCCCCCGTATTGCAAACCAGAACAACCTGTTTCAGCGCTTTCCGAACCGGCTGTTTAAAAAAGTGTTGCCAAGTGCTCCCATCTTCGCTAGGTTAAACCCCACAAATGAATACTCATTCATCGACGAGATTAATATGACACGCGTTCAGTTCAACCATCATCACCACCATCATCCTGACTAGTCTTTCAGGCGATTGGTGCTGGAAGACTTTCAAGATCTTCCAGTGGTGTGAACGCAAGAGAACCCCCGGAAGATCGTCTTCCGGGGGTTTTTTTATGGGCTGACGCAACCACACTTTCAGGACAGGATTAAGAGGACAGGAACCATGTTAGATAACACCCGTTTACGCATAGCTATGCAGAAATCTGGCCGTTTAAGTGATGATTCACGCGAACTGCTGGCGCGCTGCGGCGTTAAAATCAACCTTCAGCAACAGCGCCTGATTGCGTTTGCGGAGAACATGCCGATCGACATCCTGCGTGTGCGCGATGACGATATCCCTGGTCTGGTCATGGATGGTGTGGTCGATCTCGGCATCATCGGTGAAAACGTGCTGGAAGAGGAGTTACTCTCACGCCGCGCTCAGGGTGAAGACCCGCGCTACTTTACGCTGCGCCGCCTGGATTTCGGCGGTTGCCGTCTCTCACTGGCAATGGCGACAGACGCCGAGTACACCGGCCCGGAATGCCTCGATAAATCCCGCATCGCCACCTCTTATCCGCATCTGCTCAAACAGTACCTCGACAAGAAAGGCGTCAGCTTCAAAACCTGTTTATTGAACGGTTCAGTAGAAGTAGCGACCCGCGCCGGCCTGGCGGATGCCATCTGCGATCTGGTCTCCACCGGTGCCACGCTGGAAGCGAATGGCCTGCGTGAAGTGGAAGTCATCTATCGTTCAAAAGCCGTCCTGATCCAGCGCGACGGCGAGATGCCCGCCGCCAAGCAGGAGCTGATCGACAAGATGATGACCCGTATTCAGGGCGTGATTAAAGCGCGTGAATCGAAGTACATCATGCTGCACGCGCCGAGTGAGCGGCTGGAAGAAGTAATCAGCCTGCTGCCTGGCGCTGAGCGTCCGACCGTTCTGCCGCTGGCAGGCGATGTCAGCCGCGTGGCGATGCACATGGTCAGCAGCGAAACCCTGTTCTGGGAAACCATGGAAAAACTGAAAGCGTTGGGTGCCAGTTCAATTCTGGTGCTGCCTATTGAGAAGATGATGGAGTAAGCCATGGCCTTTTCTACCCCGATTGAGTGGCAGCAGTGCACCCCCGAACAGCAGCAGGCGCTGCTATTGCGTCCTGCCATCGCCGCCTCTGAAAACGTCACGCTGACGGTGCGCAATGTGCTGGAGCAGGTAAAGCTGAACGGTGATGACGCGCTGCGCGAGTTCAGCGCCCGCTTCGACAAGGCGCAGGTTGAAAATCTGCGTGTGACGCCGCAGCAAATCGCAGAAGCCAGTTTACGTCTGAGTGACGAGCTGAAGCAGGCGATGGCCGTCGCAGTGGGTAATATCGAAACCTTCCACAACGCGCAGATTCTGCCGCCGGTAGATGTGGAAACGCAGCCCGGCGTGCGCTGCCAGCAGATCACCCGCCCGGTGAAATCGGTCGGGCTCTACATTCCTGGCGGTTCCGCCCCGCTCTTCTCTACCGTACTGATGCTGGCGACGCCTGCCCGCATCGCCGGTTGTGGTCGCGTGGTGCTCTGTTCGCCCCCGCCGATCGCCGATGAGATCCTCTATGCCGCGCAACTGTGTGGTGTAGAGGAGGTCTTCCAGGTCGGTGGCGCGCAGGCTATCGCCGCGCTGGCCTTTGGCACTGAAACCGTACCACGCGTCGATAAGATTTTTGGTCCGGGTAACGCCTGGGTGACCGAAGCGAAACGTCAGGTGAGTCAGCGACTCGATGGCGCAGCCATTGATATGCCTGCCGGGCCGTCAGAAGTGCTGGTGATTGCCGATGAAGGTGCCACGCCCGCGTTTGTTGCCTCCGATCTGCTTTCACAGGCCGAGCACGGTCCCGACTCGCAGGTGATTCTGCTGACGCCTTCACTGACGCTGGCAGAAGCAGTCGCGGAGGCGGTTGAACAGCAGCTGGCGCAGCTGCCGCGTGCGGCAACGGCGCGTCAGGCGCTGGAGAGCAGCCGCCTGATCGTGGCGCGCGACCTTGAGCAATGCGTTGAGATTTCCAATCTCTACGGCCCGGAGCACCTGATTCTGCAGACCCGTCAGCCGCGCGATCTGGTTGAGTCGATCACCAGCGCCGGTTCAGTCTTCTTAGGCGACTGGTCACCGGAGTCTGCGGGCGATTACGCCTCGGGCACCAATCACGTATTACCGACCTACGGTTATACCTCGACCTGTTCCAGCCTGGGCCTGGCCGATTTCCAGAAACGCATGACGGTGCAGGAGCTGACGCCGCAGGGCTTCCTGAATCTGGCCGCCACGATTGAAACCCTGGCCGCCGCCGAGCAGCTGGATGCCCACAAGAATGCCGTCACCCTGCGCGTTGCCGCACTGAAGGAGCAAGCATGAGTCAGGATATTGAGCAGCTGGCGCGCGCGAATGTGCGTGCCCTGACGCCCTATATGTCGGCGCGTCGTCTGGGTGGCAACGGTGATGTCTGGCTCAATGCCAACGAATTCCCGCTGCCGGTGCCGTTTGAGCTGTCGCAGCAGACGCTGAACCGTTATCCGGAATGTCAGCCTAAGCTGGTGATTGAGCGTTATGCGGCTTACGCGGGTTTAACGCCAGAGCAGGTGCTGGTCAGCCGTGGCGCGGATGAAGCCATCGAACTGATCATGCGCGCCTTCTGTGAGCCGGGGCAGGATGCCATTCTGTTCTGCCCGCCCACCTATGGCATGTACAGCGTCAGCGCCGAAACCATCGGCATTGAATATCGTACCGCGCCGGCGTTGAGCGACTGGCAGCTGAACCTGCCTGCTATCGCCGAACAGCTGGATGGCGTCAAAGTCGTTTATCTTTGCAGCCCGAACAACCCGACCGGCAACCTGATCGATCAGGATGACATCCGCCAGCTGCTGGCGATGACCGCCGGTAAAGCGCTGGTGGTAGCCGATGAAGCCTATATTGAGTTCTGCCCGCAGGCGACGCTGACCGGCTGGCTGAAGGATTATCCGCATCTGGTGATCCTGCGTACCCTTTCTAAAGCCTTTGCGCTGGCGGGCCTTCGCTGCGGCTTCGCGCTGGCGAATAAGCCGGTGATCGACCTGCTGATGAAGGTGATTGCGCCCTACCCGCTGGCGACGCCGGTTGCCGACGTCGCCGGACAGGCGCTGAGTGAGCAGGGCATTGCATTGATGCGTGAGCATGTGGTCCAGCTGAATGACAATCGCAGCTGGCTGCTGGCTGAACTGGCGCAGCTGGCCTGCGTTGAGCAGGTGTTCCCCAGCGAAACCAACTATGTGCTGGCGCGCTTTACCGATTCCCCAAAAGTCTTCAAAACCTTATGGGATCAGGGCATTATCCTGCGTGATCAGAACAAAAATCCGGGCCTGTCGGGATGCCTGCGCATCTCCATCGGCACGCGTGAAGAGTGCGAACGAGCGATCGCCGCGCTGCAAGCCTTTTCTCTGGAGCAAGCATGAGTCAGAAGACCCTTTTTATTGACCGCGACGGGACGTTAATCTCTGAGCCGCCTGAGGATTATCAGGTCGACCGACTGGATAAGCTGGCGTTTGAGCCAGACGTTATCCCGGCGCTGCTGGCGCTACAGGCCGCCGGTTATCGCCTGGTGATGATCACCAACCAGGATGGGCTTGGCACCGCCAGTTTCCCGCAGGCGGATTTCGATGGTCCACACAATCTGATGATGCAGGTCCTGACCTCACAGGGCATTGCGTTCGACGATGTGCTGATTTGCCCGCACATGCCGGACGATCACTGCGACTGCCGCAAGCCGAAAACCAGAATGGTGCAAGCCTGGCTGGCAGAAGGCGCGCTGGATACCGCCAACAGTTATGTGATTGGCGATCGTCTGACCGACGTGCAGCTGGCGGAGAACATGGGCATTCAGCCTATACGTTACGGCGCTGACGGCGAGAACTGGCAGACCATCCAGCAGCGTCTGACTCAGCGTGACCGCCATGCGCTGGTGCAGCGTAATACCAAAGAGACCCAGGTTCGGGTCGAACTGTGGCTGGATCGGGAAGGCGGCAGCAAGATTAATACCGGCGTGGGTTTCTTCGACCATATGCTGGACCAGATTGCGGTACATGGCGGCTTCCGCATGAACATTGAAGTGAAAGGCGATCTCTATATTGACGATCACCACACGGTGGAAGATACCGGTCTGGCGCTGGGCGAAGCATTGCTGAAAGCGCTGGGCGACAAACGCGGTATTGGCCGCTTTGGCTTTGTGCTGCCGATGGATGAATGCCTGGCGCGGTGCGCGCTGGATATCTCCGGCCGTCCGCACATCGAGTTCAAAGCCGAATTCAACTATCAGCGCGTGGGCGACCTCAGTACTGAGATGGTCGAGCACTTCTTCAGCTCGCTCTCCTACGCCATGATGAGCACCCTGCATCTGAAAACCAAAGGCAAGAATGACCATCATCGCGTCGAAAGCCTGTTCAAAGCCTTTGGCCGTACGCTGCGCCAGGCGATCCGCGTTGAGGGTAATACCCTGCCGAGCTCGAAGGGAGTGCTGTGATGAACGTGGTGATCATGGATACCGGTTGCGCCAACCTCTCGTCGGTGAAATGGGCGATTGAACGTCTGGGCTATACCCCGGAAGTGAGCCGCGATTCCGATGTGGTGCTGCGCGCCGACAAACTGTTTCTGCCAGGTGTCGGTACCGCGCAGGCGGCAATGAATCAGCTGGAAGAGCGTGACCTGATCGATCTGGTGAAAGCCTGTACCCAGCCGGTGCTGGGCATCTGTCTGGGTATGCAGCTGCTGGGACGCGGCAGCGATGAAAACGGCGGCGTGCCGACGTTGGGCATTATTGATGAGCCGGTGTCGCTGATGGACACCCACGGCCTGCCGCTGCCGCACATGGGCTGGAACCAGATTACCGCGCAGGCGGGCAATCATCTGTTCCGTGGCATCGATGAAGGATCATATTTCTACTTCGTCCACAGCTATGCCATGCCGGTCAACGCCAGCACCATCGCTCAGTGTCATTACGGTGAAGCCTTCACCGCCGCGGTGCAGAAAGATAACTTCTTTGGCGTCCAGTTCCATCCGGAACGCTCGGGCAAAGCGGGCGCGCAGCTGCTGAAAAACTTCCTGGAGATGTAATGATTATCCCCGCGTTAGATTTAATTGACGGCAAAGTGGTTCGTCTGCATCAGGGCGATTATGGCCAGCAGCGTGATTACGGCAGCGATCCGCTGCCACGTCTGCAGGATTACGTCAGCCAGGGCGCGACCGTCCTGCATCTGGTGGATTTAACCGGTGCGAAAGATCCGGCGAAACGCCAGATTGCGCTGCTGAAAACCCTGCTGGATGGCGTTGACGTCACGGTGCAGGTCGGTGGCGGCATTCGCAGCCGTGACGATGTGCACGCGCTGCTGGAAGCGGGCGCGAGTCGTGTGGTGGTCGGTTCCACCGCTGTGAAAGAGCCTGAAGAGGTCAAACGGTGGTTCGCGGAGTTTGGCGCAGAGGCGATTGTGCTCGCGTTAGATGTGCGTATTGATGCCAGTAACCGCAAAGAAGTGGCGATCAGTGGCTGGCAGGAAGCGGCGGGCGTCACCCTGGAAGAGGTAATTACCGATTTTCAGCAGGTGGGCCTGAAACACGTGCTCTGCACCGACATTTCCCGTGACGGCACCCTGAGCGGTTCCAACGTCGCGCTCTATCAGGAAGTGACGGCGCGCTTCCCGACGATTGCTTTTCAGTCATCGGGTGGCATTGGCGACCTCAATGATATCGCCGCACTGCGCGGCAGCGGTGTTCAGGGCGTGATTGTCGGGCGTGCGCTGCTGGAAGATAAATTCACAGTTTCGGAGGCGATCTCATGCTGGCAAAACGGATAATTCCCTGCCTGGACGTACGTGACGGCCAGGTGGTCAAAGGCGTACAGTTTCGTAATCACGAGATCATCGGCGACATCGTGCCGCTGGCACAGCGTTACGCCGCCGAAGGTGCCGACGAACTGGTCTTCTATGATATCACCGCCTCATCTGATGGCCGGGTTGTCGATAAAAGCTGGGTGTCGCGCGTCGCGGAAGTGATCGATATTCCGTTCTGCGTGGCGGGCGGCATCAAAACCCCGGAAGACGCAGCGCGCATTCTGGAGTTTGGTGCGGATAAGATTTCAATTAACTCGCCAGCGCTGGCCGATCCCACGCTCATCACCCGCCTCGCGGACCGGTTTGGCGTGCAGTGTATCGTGGTCGGCATAGATACCTGGTTTGACGAAGCCAGCGGCAAATATCAGGTGAACCAGTATACCGGTGACGAAGCGCGTACCCGCGTAACACAGTGGGAAACGCTGGAGTGGGTGCAGGAAGTGCAGAAGCTGGGCGCAGGCGAGATCGTGCTGAACATGATGAATCAGGATGGCGTGCGTAACGGCTATGACCTGGTGCAGCTGAAGAAAATGCGTGAAGTCTGCAACGTGCCCCTGATCGCCTCGGGCGGCGCAGGCACCATGCAGCACTTCCTGGAGGCGTTTACTGAGGCTAACGTCGATGGCGCCTTAGCCGCCTCGGTATTCCATAAGCAGATTATTAATATTGGTGAGCTGAAGAGCTTTCTGATCGACAACGGAGTGGAGATTCGCGCGTGCTAACTCAACAACAACAGGCTCTTCTCGACTGGGATAAAACAGAGGGCATGATGCCGGTCATCGTTCAGCACAACGTCTCAGGCGAAGTGCTGATGCATGGCTACATGAACCCGGAGGCGCTGGAAAAAACGCTGGCAGAAGGCAATGTCACCTTTTTCTCCCGCACCAAAAACCGCTTGTGGACCAAAGGCGAAACGTCCGGCAACTTTCTGCAGGTAGTGAGCATCACGCCTGACTGCGACAATGACACGCTGCTGGTGCTGGCGAATCCGATTGGCCCGACCTGCCATCTGGGCACCACCAGCTGCTTCTCGCCGGCTGTGCCTGAGTGGACCTTCCTTTATCAGTTGGAAGAGCTGCTGGCGTCACGCAAATCAGCTGACCCTGAAAGCTCTTATACCGCACGCCTCTATGCCAGCGGCACCAAGCGCATCGCGCAGAAAGTGGGCGAAGAAGGCGTTGAGACCGCGCTGGCGGCGACCGTCAACGATCGGGATGAGCTGACCAATGAAGCATCAGACCTGGTCTATCACCTGATAGTGCTGTTGCAGGATCAGGATCTCGACTTCAGCGCCGTGATCAATAACCTGCGCGCCCGCCACAAGTAATTGTGCAATAACCTGCTCAGAATTTCGTTTTTATGCAGATTCTGAGCAGAATACTTCTCAAAAATTAAATTAAACGTTATTGTTGAGCATAATATTGCTCAACAGGTGTTGCCATGCTTACGCTCCAGCTATTTATTAAAGGCCGCTGGTATGATGCCGCTCAACTCAATATTCAGCATCCCCTCCAGGGGCGTGAAAGCGCCGCCTTACTTGCTTACGACTTTGACTACGCTGTTGATTATCTTGATCGTAATGATTACGCCAGCTGCAGTCTGAATTATCCGGTCATGCTTATTGGCAGTTATGCCGCACGTCCGTGGTTTACGTTCCTTGATGACATCATACCTGCCGGTGCCAGCCGACGTTACTGGGTTCAGCAACTGGGGTTACAGGGAAAATCTGCGGCTGAACAGGACTACTGGCTGCTGAAATCCGGCACGATTGCGCCCGTGGGAAATCTGCGTATTAAAGAGTCAGTACCCGCATTGCCCGCTCAGAGTCAGCTGCGCGATCGTCGCTTCCCCTCTGAATGGGTCATCGAACGTGACAGTGATTTTCTGGCGTACGCACAGCAAATGGGTGCAGCCAGCGGCGGAGCGACCGGGGCCGGCGGTGAGGCACCAAAACTCTTATTACGCTGTACGCCGGAGGATGAGGTATGGATAGATACCTGGCAGGATGATTTACACAATCAGGATGCCCATTATCTGGTCAAGTATCCGCGCGGAACACGCAGTGCAATCGACTGCGATATACTTCGCGCCGAATACCACTACTATCATGAACTGGAGGCAATGGGATTCGACACAATTCCTTGTGAGCACATGAAGTTGCGCGAAGGTAGCCGTTATCCTTCCTTATGGTTGCCTCGCTTTGATGTAAGTTACATTGAGGGCGAAAAAGTGATGTATGGCCTGGAGTCTGTCTATTCGATACTTCAAAAACCGCCGGGCAGCTATCTCAATCATTTCGAGGTGATCCGCACTCTACTCAAACGACTTAATCCTGAAAGGGCTGTGCAGGAGGGATTCGTGATTGAGTGGGTAAAACGCGACATGCTGAATATTGCGTTTGGCAATTCTGATAATCATGGCCGTAACAGCGCAATCCTGAAACAGAACACCGGTATGTGGCTTGCACCCATCTATGATTTTGCCCCGATGAAAGCCGATCCCGAAGGCGTGGTACGAACGACGCAATGGGGATCACCGTTTGAAGAGGGGGGACATTATCAATGGCAGCTGATTGCTGAGGCTTTAGATGATCTGATCCCCTCTGACAGATTACTGGCCGAACTGGCCGCGCTGGCCCGCCAGCTAACCGGACTCAGAGAGCGCCTGCAGCAGCGAGGCGTTCCGGCATCAATTCTGACTATGCCAGCGATGGGATTCGATTATCTGGATCAGCGTATTGAAGGCTGGCAACTATGAAAAAAACGCTGTCACCTTTTGAACGTGAAGCGATGCTGCTGGATCTTCTTCAGCAGTTTCTTGAAGAGAAACTGTCACAGGGCGAGCTCCTGATGCAGCTTCGCAAAAACGTGCTGGGGTTCTCTCAGGAACGTTATGCCGCGCTGGCAGGGATTAGCCGCCGGACACTGTCAGATATCGAACAGGACAGGGAGAATACCACGCTGGCTACCCTCAACCGGGCGCTTAAGCCGCTGGGTCTGAAAACCGGCATCGTGCCGCGTCAATCGCATATGCTGCAGACACTGATGATGCAACTGACCGCAGGAGAGAACCGTGACAACCCATGAAAAATTAATCGCCCTGCTCGACCAGCATCAGGCGCGCTATCGCCTGATGCAACATGAGGCGACCGGTAAATGTGAAGCCGTCGCGGCAATACGCGGCACCGAAATCGGCCAGGGCGCCAAAGCGCTGGTCTGTCATGTGAAAGGCAACGGCGTTAAACAGCATGTCCTGGCGGTGTTACCGGCCGATCGGCAGGCCGACCTGGGCAAAGTCGCCGCGGCGGTCGGTGGACGCCGGGCCTCACTCGCCAGTCCGGCGGAGACCGATCTGCTGACCGGCTGCGTGTTTGGCGCTATCCCACCGTTCAGCTTTCATCCCGACCTCAGACTGGTGGTTGATCCCGCGCTGTTTGAGCGTTATCCGGAGATCGCCTTTAACGCCGGTCTGCTGGAGTGCTCGGTGATCCTGAACACCGAAGATTACCGGGCGCTGTGCAAAGCTGACGTGATTGAGATAACGCAGTAATTGCCATCCCGGCAGCCCGGCGATACTCTGCATAATCACTCATCACGACAGAATAAGAGCAAAATCATGAACATTTTTACTCAACGCCTGCGCCAGACGCTGGCTGTGGCGGTTATGGCAGGCTGCGCGTTTAGCGCTCAGGCAAAAGTTGAACAGGTGCGTTTTGCGGTCGATCCGACCTATCCGCCGTTTGAATCAAAAACGCCACAGGGCAAGCTGGTCGGCTTTGATATCGATCTGGGTAATGCGCTCTGCACGCAGATGCAGGCGAAATGCGTCTGGGTTGAAAGCCAGTTTGACGGCATGATCCCGGCGCTGAAAGCGCGTAAGTTTGACGCCATTCTGTCTGACATGGGTATTACCGAAGAGCGCCTGAAGCAGATCGATTTTACCGTGCCGCTGTATGACACCCACACCCAGTTGATTGCCCGTAAAGGCGCCGGCATCCTGCCCACCGTCGAGTCTCTGAAAGGGAAAACGGTCGGCGTGGAACAGGGAACGGTTCAGGAGCGTTATGCGCTGGCGAAATGGCAGCCCTACGGTGTGACCGTGGTGCCCTATGGCGATCAGGCACAGGTTGAAAGCGATCTGGTTTCAGGCCGACTGGATGCCGTCTTTACCGACGCGGCACAGGCAGCGATTGGCTTCCTGAAGCATCCGCAGGGCAAAGATTTTGAACTGGCTGGCCCGATTATTCAGGATCCGATTATCGGCCCCGGCACGGCAATTGGCCTGCGCAAAGGCGATACCGAACTGAAAACGGCGCTGGATAACGCCTTTGCCGAAATCAAAAAGAATGGCACCTTCGATCAGATTCAGAAGCGCTACTTCGCCACGGATATCTCTATTCAGCAGTAACCTCGCGGTCGCCCTTTTTCGTCCTCACCGCGATCCGGCACTATACTCTAACTTTTTCGGGACGGCGCGCTGTCGTCCTTTGCCGATTAAAGGACATTAACACGGTATGCATCAACAACATCATCCACTGTTAAGCGCCTCTTTAGGCACCCAGCGTGAAATCATCAGTTTTCACTTTGCTGAGGACAATGAACGTCAGGTTTATATCCAGGCTGCGCTGCATGGCGACGAACTGCCCGGTATGGCGGTGGCCTGGTATTTAAAGCAGCGGCTGCAGGCGCTGGAGTCCGCCGGACAGCTTAAAGCTGCATTTACCCTGGTTCCGGTAGCTAATCCGCTGGCACTGGGACAGCACTGGCACGGCACCCATCTGGGCCGCTTTCATACCCTCTCCGGTCAGGACTTCAATCGCCGTTTTCCGTCACTGGGCAATACTCTGGCTGCAGGGCTGGCTGAGAGTCTGACCCAGAGTGAATCACAGAACAGGAACCTTATTCGCGATGCGATTGATCGTCATTATCGCGATACCGTGCCAAAGACCGAGCTGGATGCGCAGCGCTATACGCTGATGCGGATGGCCAGTCAGGCGGATCTGATGATTGACCTGCACTGTGACTGGGAAGCTGTACCGCATCTCTACACCACGCCTCATGCCTGGCCGGACATTGAGCCGCTGGCGCGCTGGTTAGGCAGTGAAGTACAGCTGCTGGCGCAGATCTCCGGTGGTGAACCATTTGACGAAGCCTGCTGCGAACCCTGGCTGACGCTGGCAGAGCGGTTCGGCAAGGATTACCCGATGCCGCGCGGCTTATTGCCGGTGACGCTTGAGTTGCGTGGTGTCCGTGATGTGTCGCCTGAACAAGCGGAGAAAGATGCAGATGCGATTATTTCGGCGATGCAGGAAGGCGGCTATATCGGCTACAGCGAGCCATCGATTTCAGTAGAGGTAGCTGCGCCCGTTATTGGTGGTGATGAACTGGTTCCGGCCAACGCGGGCGGTGATGATGTTGTGGCGATCAATGACGGGCCGATTGGCTTAACCGTGCCTGACGTGGCTGAAGCACCGGGAGAAGCAGGTGTGATTAAAGAACGTCATAGCGAGGGAATGGCGACGGCCTCCCCTGCCCTGAAAAACCCCGCTACGCCGTTATCAGGTTGTGAATACATTCATTCGCCGGTGTCAGGGCTGATCCTGCACCGCAAACCGCTCGGTGCGCAGATTCGCCCGGGAGAAGTAGTGGCTGAGATTATTGATCCGATTACGGACCACATCACCCCACTGGTGGCGGAGCATGGCGGTATTCTCTATGCGAGACACTGGGTAAGGTTTGCGACGGCAGGCATGCTGGTTGTGCGGCTGGCGGGAGAGCGGGAGATTCGGAGCGGGGATTTGCTGGTGGGATAAAAAAAGGGCTTCCCGGAGGAAGCCCTTTTCAACAACAAATGCCAGAATTACAACACCATACTTAACAAAAACATCGATTATAAAACATTATAAAATTCATATTGTTGCAGGAGAATCTTATTTAACCAGTGATGACGCAAATTTTCGAAAAATCCCTATCAAAATAAATGTCATACAGATTATAAAACTCCATCCCTTGACTGCAGTATAGGTCTAACCAAAATAGTTATACTGCTGAAAAAACCTGGCAACCAATATATGGGTTAAATTATAAAAAATGGATAAGGCTAATTTTTGACAGTCTTGCGACAGAAATCAACAAATTGCTGTTCCACGGTTTCCCAGCTGAAATTCTGTGCTGTCCTGTATCCATTATTAGCTAAGCGCTTACATAACTCGGCATCATCGGTAACACGTTCAAGAGCCTCCTGAAGCCCGTCAGGCGTCACTAATAAAGCATTCTCACCGTCCACAGCCATATCATGGAAAGCAACACAAAGATTGTTAGCGATAACTGGTTTTTTTGCCAACCACGCTTCAAGAAGAACTATACCGAAGCTTTCGCTGGTGCTCATATTTACCAGCGCAAGACACTCCAGAAGCGCACCCCTGACAACTTGCCGGGGTTGTCTTCCCAAATAGGTAACGAATGGCGAATCAAGTTCGATACCATCGTCGTCAGGACCAATCATAACTACGTTAATTTTTTTGCCAGACTGGTTTATTTTTTCTACCGCCTGTACAACTGAACGATAGCCTTTTGCACCAGATTTACGCCCCAGTATAAGGACAAAATTCCGCTTATCTTTGTAAATCTCTCTGAAAGCGTTGCTGTCACTCTCAGAAAACTCTTCATGTATATCTGCCCCGCCGGGCAGATAGGTTGAGCTACAGCCTCTGGAAGTATAGAACTCACTGGCAGCTTTAGGGACCGTCAGAACTTGCGTAGCGTTGCGAGCTGCTTCCATCAAATCGGGAAAATGATAATAATCATCATCAAGATGAGCATGAGGAATCAGAAGCGAAGGAACATTGTTCTGTTTCGCCATTTCTAATGCAAACACGGCAGGTTTAAAAACAATATTGTGTGTAACGACCAGGTCATATTTACTAACATTGGAGGATATAAAATCTTCCATTGATGGTGAATGAGGACCTCTCATGGCTGTAAGATTGATATTAAGAGGAAATCTTGTTTCCTCTGCCGCTTCAGATAGCGTTGAAAAAACTTCATCTGCTGGGATACGACTTTTGTCTGCCAACACCGGACGGGTGATATCAATCAATTGGTCGTTAATTTTTAATTCATGAAGAATGAAAGCCAATGGACGAGGGTCATGACTATTTGTGAAAGGTGATGAAGTGAAGATTTCTAAAGCACCGCTCTCAACAGCAATGTTAAGGGAGAAACTTCCTTCCACTTCACTATAAGAATAAATTGCACCAGATTCAGCCTGCAAAGTTAGCATCGATTTTACAGGGGCATATCCTTTAATCAGAACATTCCCTGCACTTGAAGCATAAATACAGCAGGATGAGTATCCCCAACGATAGGCTTCTGATGCAACTCCTTCGACATCAGACCAACCCCATGCAAGACCATCATATAGGCTTATATTCGATTTTTGAAAAACAGCTTTTTCAAAAGCGGGTTGTATACGCCATGCCGAGTGCAGCGCTTTATTGGTCCTGGTTTCTAATTGTTGTAATACAGGAAAACGAGCAAATCTCAAATTCGACATTTCAATGGGTGCGCCAAGTGCAGAATCGAATTCATAGTTTTCCATAAATCTTGCATTATTGTTTATCTTACTAACTTCACTTGTTACAACGTCAATTTCAAATTCGTCAGTATCGCCTAATGCCTTAAGAAAACGTTTTAAGTTCGACTCCGCCCCGCCCAACTCAGGATGTGTGTAGCGATATGTAACGAAAAGAACCTTACGTTTAGGCTTCTCAAGATTCTCTAACGCGCCAACAAATTTTCGGGCGATCCCGACCATAGAAAGTTCTGACAAAAAAATGTTCTTTCTTTCGTGACGCATTTTCTCAGAAAAAATAGAATCTGAAACACTGAGATTGTTTATAACGTCGGAGAACTTGTCAGTCTCAGCTAATGCGATATGCTTTTTGATAATGTCTGGGTAGCCACGAAGGCCAAAACCGGTGCTGACTACAAATAACCCATTAGCAAAGAAATCTGCAAGTTTAATATTTGATCCACTCCCTGTGATAACTGGGTTAATCGCAAAGAGGGAATTACTGAGGATCGCACATTTAGTTTCCTCGTCAACCACGCCCCACAGCACCACATTTTTGGCTGGCTTAATGGCAATAGCATTACAGACTGAGCCGACAATGTTGAACTGGACATCAGGACAAAGGGGAACAACGTGCTGCAGTAAAAAATTAACTGCATCCACATTGGGCATATGAGCAGAGCCAAGAAAAACAGCTGATTTACCATCCAGTTTGCTCTTTACGTCTTCGTTAATGCTTTCACTAATACTCACAGGCACTTGCGAACCATTACGAACGACAAGCATCGGCCCCGAAGCACGTTTGCCAACGAGCATGCTATACGCATCGTCTTCAGAAACAGCAATAGTCATAGCCGCTTTTTCAACTGCATTTTTTTCGACGATAGTGACCATGTTAACTAAATAATCTTTACAAGGATTCCATTTATGCAGTTCAGATTTTAGTTTAGTTTCATCGTTCTGAGATGAATAAACAAATCGATCATGAAATTTGATTGGTAATGGAGTCATGTAAGGATGCTCGACAATAATGTACCTTGCTGCTTTTTTTATTATATTATAGACAGAGACAAGGAAATTATTACTTGTACAATGATTGCTTGCAATAATATCATCACAGGAGATATGAAACTGTGAATTTAATTTATTTACTTCCTGCAAATGTGCATCAGTCTTTGGCAGGCTGATTACATGCGTTTTCTGGTCGTACTGATATGAGTGAATTTTATCATCATCGGAAAAACACAAAAAGACCACATTGGCAATATCATTAACTGCCTGATATAAGCCTCTGGTTCGGGTCGCTCCTCCTCCAACGCCTGAAAAAGAATTGTAATCATTTAAAACCAATGCAAAATTTTGGTTCTTCATATTCAGAAGATGAAGTTGTGGCAATAATTTTTTTACTATTGCTTCCCAGGTATAGTGAGTTGATGCATATGATTTCCCCTCAACCCCAATATCTAATGTATTGCTAAAGGATTTTTCGCTAAGAATTTCATTTATTCTTTCTGGAAAGTTATTTAAATCACTTTCAATATAATGTTTTCCAGGCTGAGTATTGAAACCACGCATACCAAAAGATGTTGATAAGATAGGCAGCCCATAGGAAAAATAATCGAGTGCTTTGATATTAGATCCACTGCCAGATAGCATTGGGTTTAAGGCTATGCTGGCATTAGAAAACAAACGCACTTTTTCAGCATCAGTTACGCGACCATGTCGTATAACATTGCTAGCGTAATTCCCTTCTGGGAGACATCCACCAATAATATCAAATGTAACCTGTGGACATTTAGGCGCAATATTTTCTGCTATATGCAATGCTGCAGAAACATTAGGTAAATGAGCACTTCCTACAAAAACAGCTGAGTGTTTCTTTTTTTCAGATTGAGGTAATGGTACTTTTGCCTGCTCAATCATCCCGTTTGGAGAATAAAACATGACAGATTCTTTATGTGGTGCTAACTCTTTAAAAGATTCGTAGTCACCGTCTCCACAGTACAAAATAAGATCTGCATGCTCTAGTAATTTCTTCTCCGCTTTAGCGACTATGTCGACAATAGGCTTTGACTTTTCTGATGCATGCAATGAGCTGTACAGAACTGTTTCACAATTGTGAGAATTATAAACTCTCGGTTTATCATCGAACCCCATAAATATGTCAAAATCGACAGTAAATGGAAAGTCATGGATAATAATATCTGCAGTTTCATATTCCTGAAGATAGGCTGCATGCATTAATGTTGGGTAAGCAGCACTTGCAGCAATAGCAGGAGCAGAAAGATCACCATGACCTTTAGTCAGATGCTCCGATAATTCTGCCCAACAATTCATGAAATAATTGTCTTTAGGAATTCTGCGCTCAACAAATGTAGCAGTATGATAAATCACTTCTTCACTAACATCAGGATGTGTGGACGTCAGCAAAGTAATATGATGATACTTGCTTAATACTTTATAAAAGTTATAAAGCTTTGATTCTCCGCCGTTGGATACTGGTACGAAAGCAGGAAAAAAGTTAAGAGCGAGTATTTTTTTCATTATTTATAATCCATTAATTGAGCCATGACTCAAGAACTGACTTTTGTTTCTCATTCACACCACATTTATTTGGTGTATAAGACTGATTCTGTTCTGAATGTGCGGCGTTTGTTTCAGGCGCGTCAACTGTACTGAGAGGCGAGATTGAAACATTGTTTTCATTAACAGCATGCATGCGTTTTTTTATTTTATATTTTAATGCAGGATTTTTGTTTAAAAATAGCATCGCCCGCTGCTTCAGATGCGGGCGACTTTCTATAAAAAGCTTTATCTTAGGAACTAAGGCATTACTTTTTTTTTTGAACAATGCTTTGATTCTACCTGCTACAGCTTTTGGCTTAAATAACAATCGTGCTGATTTAGATACAATCCTTAATGGATAGGTTACTTTCCATGAATTACAGCTATACACTAAATCAAGCTCATTACGTAGTTGTTCAGCAACGAGACGATCTTTATTAAGCTCAGAATTAGCTAAAAATTTATCGGCATTTGTTGATTCATACTTAGCACTTTGAGAAATAGACGAGTTTTCAAGTCTATGCAAAATGAGATCAATTTTATTACTCAAAATTAGCTTATCGTTTTCTTGAGCAGTTTTAAGGTCATTAATCACAGCATCTAATTTAATAATGAAATCATTAAAATATTCTTTTGATTGTTTCTCACGACTCAGGGAATCCGATTCAATCCTATCTATGATTTCATTAATCTGGAGGCGATCATCCCCGTCAAGTTTCCTGCTTAACTCATCCATATTATTCTTTATCTCATCCATGTTTAAAGAAAATTTATTTTGCAACTGAGAGAACTGCCAGCTAAGATAATTTACGGTCGTAGAAAGATGGCTTTCAAGCATTGCTGAAAAAGGTATATCGACATCAACTTCAGAGACTTCATTAAATAGCGACTGAATAGTCTCAAAGTTCCATTTTTGGCTTGGCAGAGACCAAACCTGAGACAACCACTTCTGATACTTTTCGGGGAAATCATATGGAGAAATATATGGGGGCCTCTGGCTACCCTGCTCTCGAATGCGATGTTGAGCAATCTCTTTTATTAAAATGAAAAATGAAAGTAATTGGCCATATAAATCATCTCCATCAAGAACCTGCGGACTGATAGAACCATAATCTATAAGATAAACTAACCCATCATCTCCAATAAGGATATTCCATGGTCTAAGATCATTATGGTACAAGCCATTTTTTTCCAGCACACATACTTGTTCAAGTACACCAGAAATAACTTTCTCATCATCATAACTTTCATTATTGATAAGAATATCCAGTAATAACTTTCCGGGTATTGTTGTTCTCACCATCCAGGATTCATGTTCGAAACTTCCGTATGAAATTAACCCGGCTGCTCTGAAACCTTCAACCTTCTTTTCAAGAAACAGAGATTCATTAAGGAGTTCCTTATGATTAGTATCGGACTCATTGTCCAGGAATATCTTTATGGTTTTGTCTTCTGAAAAGAAATATCGTCTGTTATTTCCGTGATAAAAGTTATCCAGCTGATGTGAGCGTTGCATGTAAGAATCGATAACACCATACATATTCTCAATATGCCAGTATTTATTACTCGCAAAAAACAGAGGACGCTCTACTGATGAAAGATGCGTTCCATACATTGAAAGATAATGGCTGAATGAATAGTAACTAATTAGTTCTCTTGGATCTTTAGGTTGTGAATCAGCCCAATAAAGTGGCTCAGTATTAAGAGCAAATTCGAATATACCAGTTTCTACTTTCTGAGCTAAATTTCGAAAAAGTTCAAATACATAATCAGCGCCATGCTCATATATTAAATGGTGGAAAACACTGAGCCCAAGGACAAGATCGAATTCACCTTCGCTTACTTTTTCATTAATTATTGTTTCAATACTACCTAGCAAGAAATCGACCTTAAAATTTTGATTTTCGCTAGCAAGTTTATTGCAAACATCAACATTCGGCTGACTATAATCTACAGCAGTAACAATCGCTCCACGCTCAGCAAGATTTAAACTGAAAAAACCCTGAGCGCATCCTAAATCCAGAACCTTTAAAGGTCGTCCTTTTTCCTTAGAAATATAATCGTAAACAGACGCAATCTTTTCTAATCTATCAAGACAACTTCGGGATGCCTGGGCTGTAAATTCTGGATGCTTAAAAATTGGCTGGTAAACCTCTGGTAATTTTTCAACCAGGCTCTTAATTGACTGCTCTTGATTAATCATCCGAAAAACTCCTCAACCTGCATGAAATCTGCCTGCATATCGACCATCCCCCACATATGGGAATGGTTAGTAACTTTTAACAGCACTGAATCATATCTTCTATCAATAGGATCTGTAGTTTGTGTCGGATCTCCTGCTGACAAACCAAGAGATAAGAGATAGCTTCCTTCGTTTAAGCAAAGATTAAAACTAAACTTAAATACAGCTACATTCCCTTCCTTAGCACTTGGCAAAACCTTACCTTTTGTAGAAAGATAGGAATTACTGCCATAAATGAAAACACCCTCAAGGCTTTTAATTAAAATACCAGGAGTAACGTGTTCGAAATCCTTTTCAAATAAAACTTTAATGTATATGTCCAGCTTGTCATTTGTATTGATTACAGTGGGATATTCAACGCCACTAGAAACAGTAAGAAAATCTATAATTTTAGCGCCACCCTGTCCCCACCGATGCTCTTCTTTGAGATAACCTGGCCTCGTATGATAGAGATGTTCAGCACTAAGATTTAGCTTTGGCGCTTTTGCTTCTTTATTCTGGACCTTTTTCTTACCAAAAAGATCGTCCATGTACATGTTGACAACTTCACGAGAAGGACCATCTGAATATATACGGCCAGATTTAAGAAAAATTGCCCTGTCGCATTGCTTAGATATATCCATAACAGCATGAGAAACTAACAATAATGTCATTCCTTGCTTTTTGTATTCAGCAATTCTTGAATAACATTTCGACTGAAAATACACATCACCTACAGACAACGCTTCATCAACAATTAATATATCTGGCTTAGTTGCTGTGGCTACTGCAAATGCAAGTCGAGCTTGCATACCAGATGAATACATTCTTAAGGGCTGCTCTATGTATTCTCCAATTTCAGCAAAAGCTTCGATTCCGGGAAGCAGGCTATCGATCTCTACGGAGGAGTAACCTAACAGCTGACCTGCCATGTACACATTTTGTCGACCTGTAAAATCAGGATGAAATCCAATCCCAAGTTCCAGCAGTGCGGCGACACGGCCGTTGACCTTTATTTCACCACTAGTCGGTTGAGTAGTGCCTGTAATTAATTTTAATAATGTACTTTTACCTGCACCATTAACTCCAATAATTCCGACGGACTCCCCCTCAGAAATCGTAAAATTAATATCCTGCAAGATAGGCTTTGCTTTAAAATTCTTATTTTTAGTAATTCCCCACCAGTCTCTTAGTCTGCCCCATTTACTTGTGTAACTTTTATATTCTTTTTTCAGATTACTGACAATGATACTTCCCATTATAATTCATCCACCATTTCACCAATGTGTTTTCTGAAAAGGTTCAATCCAACCACACATAAAATTAAACCCAGGCAAGCCGGATATATCAGAGATACCCAGTTGGGATAAATTCCATTTACGAGAATTTTTTGGCAAGCATCAACTACCCCCGCCATCGGATTATAGCTAATCATAGGTCGCAAACTTTCCGGAAGGATAGTTGAAGGATAAATAATTGGCGTTAACCAGAACCAGAACTGGAGTACAATCCCAAAAAATTGCCCTACATCTCTGAAAAACACATTCATTACACCAACAATAATGCCTAAGCCAATTGCCAGGATCATCATAATGACAAGTACAGGAAACAATGACAAATACGGTAACCCTGGAAAATCTCCGCTAATAATTAAAAAAATCGTAAATAAGGAGAAAATAATTGAGAAGTTAACTAAAGCTCCACCGATAACAGTTACAGGTAAACAGATTTTAGGGAAATTGAGTTTTTTTATCAGGTTGGCATTATCAAGGAAAACATTTTGCGACCTTAGGATTATATCGGCAAAAAGACCCCATGTAAGTATACCGGAGCAGATATATATGCTATAAGCATATTGAGAATCAACCCCCGGCAATTTAGCACGCATAACCTGAGAGAATATCACTGTATAGACTATTATCATTGACAGAGGATTTAAAACACTCCACGTCACACCCAGCAGAGAGTTTCTATATTTCGACTGAAATTCTCTTTTCACATTACCAATGATAAATCCGCGATACTCCCAAATCAGCTTTATAAAATTCACTATCGCACCTTTCTTAATGTTAAATTTTTCATTAATTCATTTCCTGTGAACTCAGTGTTAAAGCTGTAAATTATTTTATGCAAAGCACTGCGCATAATGGCACAAACAACACTTATATAATATCGTCCACATATTTATAATTAGCTATGAAATGACTTAACCACACTTACTGTAGCGACTGCTTAAACGCAACCTGCAGTACGATGAATGATGAATTAATTTGATAACTCTACATAAAATCAAAGCAAATAACCGAATAAACAACATAAATCAAAGTTATTTTAAATAAAATTTATTTAAATATTTATTTATATGCCGTGCTATTTTATAGCTATCTGCTACTACATGATTTCTTATTAAAAGCATTGCTAAAAATAATCGTAAGCTAGGTTATTAAATTAATATGGTCAGTTTGGACTAGAATAATGAGGCTTCGCGAGAAGCCTCATTCTTTTTTTAATCTAACCACTCGGTGTGGAACATACCGTCTTTATCAATGCGCTTATAGGTATGCGCACCGAAGTAGTCACGCTGCGCCTGAATCAAGTTGGCAGGCAGCACTTCTGAACGGTAGCTGTCGTAGTAAGCAATCGCCGCAGAGAAAGTAGGCGTCGGAATACCATTCTGAATCGCGTAGGAAACGACATCACGCAGCGCCTGCTGATACTGATCAGCGATATCTTTGAAATACGGAGCCAGCAGCAGGTTAGCGATACCTGCGTCAGCTGCATAAGCATCTGTGATTTTCTGCAGGAACTGGGCGCGGATGATGCAGCCAGCACGGAAGATCTTCGCGATTTCACCGTAGTGCAGATCCCAGTTGTTCTCTTCTGACGCAGCACGCAACTGTGAGAAGCCCTGCGCATAAGAGACGATTTTACCCAGATACAGTGCGCGACGAACCTTCTCGATGAACTCCGCTTTGTCACCAGTGAAAGCTTTAGCCTGTGGGCCGCTAAGTACTTTAGAGGCCGCTACGCGCTGCGTTTTCAGTGACGAGAGGTAACGGGCGAAGACAGACTCGGTGATCAGTGACAGAGGTTCACCCAGGTCCAGTGAACTCTGGCTGGTCCATTTACCAGTACCTTTGTTTGCTGCTTCATCCAGAATCACATCAACCAGGTATTTACCGTCTTCATCTTTCTTGGTGAAGATATCTTTGGTGATGTCGATCAGATAGCTGCTCAGCTCGCCATTGTTCCAGTCGGTGAAGGTTTCAGCCAGCTCTTCGTTGTTCAGACCCAGTGCGCCTTTCAGCAATGCATAGGCTTCTGCGATCAGCTGCATGTCGCCATATTCAATGCCATTATGAACCATCTTCACATAGTGACCCGCGCCATTCGGGCCAATGTAAGCCACACAGGCTTCACCATCTTCGGCACGTGCTGCGATCTTATCCAGAATCGGTGCAACCAGCTCGTACGCTTCTTTCTGGCCGCCAGGCATGATGGATGGGCCTTTCAGTGCCCCCTCTTCACCGCCGGAAACGCCGGTACCAATGAAGTTGAAGCCCTGATCGGATAGCTCTTTGTTACGACGGATGGTGTCTTTGTAGAAGGTGTTACCGCCATCGATCAGAATGTCACCTTTATCCAGATGTGGTGTCAGCGAGGAGATAGTTTTATCGGTTGCTTCACCCGCCTGAACCATAAGCAGAATACGACGTGGTTTTTCCAGCGATTCTACAAACTCTTCAACGGTGTAAAAAGGAGCAAGCTTCTTGCCCTGGTTCTCGGCGATGACTTCATCAGTCTTTTCGCGTGAACGGTTGAAGATTGAAACAGTGTAACCGCGGCTCTCAATGTTAAGAGCCAGATTGCGGCCCATCACTGCCATACCTACAACACCAATTTGTTGCTTGGACATTACATACTCCTGTCTGTGGTCTCGCATGGTGTTACCAGTAACACCACTTTATAAGTGATCAGTATGTTAACTCAGGATCGCAGATTAAAGGTAATGAATGGTGCGGTCGTACAGATGAAATCTTTTTATAAAAATCATATTTATAACAAAGACTTATATAGATTCGTATAACTTTGAATCATTTTGTCAGCTGTAAAAAGCGATTCAAAGCGCGCCAGCGCAGCGGCCCCATAGGTCCTTGCCAGCTCGGGATTTTGCCAAATTTCATCCATCGCCTTTCGTAAAGCTGCGGGATCTGATGGAGGTACGACTAATCCCGTGACCCGATCAATATTGATAAAGGTCGTTCCGGTTCCAATCTCGCTGGAGATAAGCGGTTTTGAATAAAGCGCGCCCTCGAGTAGTGAGATACCGAAAGCTTCTGAACGTAAATGAGAAGGGAAAACGAGACAAGTACATAATTGCAATAACGCCGATTTTTCAGTGTCCTCCAGCGCTCCCAGAAAATGGATATTATCCACACCCAGTTGCTGCGCCTGAGATTTCAGTTCTGCTTCAATCGGACCTGCGCCCACCACCACGATGGGATAACGGCTATTTTTTGCCGCTTCAATTAATATATGCAGCCCTTTGTAATAACGAAATGTGCCAATGAAAAGAAAGAAGCCATTCGGAAATCTTGTCAGCCATTTTTGAAGAACGGCAGGATCGTTATTTTGATAGAATTTTTTATCAAGACCATAAGGAATTACTTCAACTTTGTCTTTGTACTGCTGCAGAATCGGACTACTTTCGACATAATTCGGTGAGGCGGCTACGATACGATCCACGTTTGAGAGAAAACGATTCATCAGTGGCGTATAGAGTTTCAGTAACAACTTCTGTTTAACAATATCAGAATGATAGCTCACCACCGACGGTTTGTTTATACCGGCAGCAAAATGCATGAAATCCATGAATGGATAAGGGAAATGGTAGTGAATGATATCAGCACTTTCAGCCAGTTCTCTGAATTCCCGGATTGCTGAATATGAAAAAGGTGTCGATGCCAGCTCGAGGAATGTTTTGACCCGATAGACGGAATGATGAGCTAACTGGCTCTCTTTCTCGTTAAAAGCGGGGCTGTGAGTGAATACTCTCGACAGGATATCTTCCTTTACCCCGCCTTCAGCCAGTTGATAAATAACCTGCTCAATGCCGCCAAATGTATCTGGGTAGTATGTTTTATAACAGTGAAGAACCTTAATCATATAAATTTAGCAACCTGCTCGTAGGCTTCAATGGTTTTATCCGCGCATCTGGACCATGAAAATTGCCCGGCACGAGCAAGCCCTAAAGCTGTCATGCGGCTTTTTTCTTCAGCATCTTCAATCATTAACCGGAGATGGGCAGTCAACGTATCAACATCCTCGGGAGAATGCATCAGAGGAGCATCCCCACCTACTTCAGGCAGTGATGTCGCATCAGAACAGATGACAGGAGTTCCTGAAGCCATGGCTTCCAGAACCGGTAAACCGAAACCTTCATATATCGATGGGAAAACGAAGCTGGTCGCTGCACTGTAAAGATGTGGTAACTCTTTGCCTGGCACAAAACCCAGATATTTTAACCAGCCTTCAGCCTCACCCTTTTTGAAGAGCCTGAACAACTCTTCGTTCTCCCAGCCTTTGTAACCACTAATGACTAATGGAAACGCACGCTTATCGCTATAAGGCAGAGAGTCGAAGGCCTTTAATAGCGTGATGATATTTTTTCTTGGCTCAATCGTACCGGTATACAGAAAATAATTGCGCCATTTAAGCTGATACTTGCCGAGAACGGCGCTGACTTCAGTTTCTTGTCTTGGCCGAAATTGCTCGTTGTATGCAAGTGGTGCAACAGTGATTTTTTCATTTTCAATACCAAAAAATTGCATCAATTCTCTTTTGGTATAGTGCGAATCAGTAATCAGCATCGCGGATCGCGAGACCGTATTCCTCAATTCTTTTTGCATAAGATGCACCCGGCCTGCAGGATGAAACTGCGGCCAGTGAAAAACAGACAAGTCATGAAAAGTTGCTACGCAATGTTTGACGCGAGGTGGCAGATAATAGTTAGGACTATGAAAAATATGATCTTTGAAGTTTCTGAGTGCAACGCTTTTCATTACTGGAAAGGTCAGGCGGTAAATTTCACTTATGGCTTTGCTTTTTTGTAATCTGCGTTTAAAAGACTGAACAGACTGTGTTGACTCACTAGCCACGTTCAGTGAATCGCGAACTTTAGTACCATGAAGAAACGTGAGCTGAAGCTCGTCTCTTTCGTGAAGTTGCTTAGCAAGTTCAAACGCGTAACGGCCAATCCCGGTCAGTGGATATTTGATACAGTCCGTTGAAAAAACAACGTTTATTCTTTTGCCTGTAGCATCCATTTGAGCGTTTCTCTGAGAGTGATTCTGGCGGAATTATTGCTAATTAAATTTTCCAGCAAACTGATATCGCCACAAAGCTCTTTTATTTCATTAGGCCGAACGAATTGAGGATTAACATTAATTCGGATCTCATGATTAGTTAACTCTTCACAGAGGTTTATAACCTCACGTAACGAATGCATTTGACCTGAAGCAACATTCACAGTCTTACCAAAAGCACGAGCCTGTAATAATGCCCGATAGTTTTTCACCACATCGCGAACGTCAGAAAAATCACGCCAGACATCTATGTTTCCTAACTCAATAACTTGTTGGCGCTCACGGAAGTGTTTAACAATTTTCGGGATAAGGAAATTATCTGCCTGCCCAACGCCGGTATAATTAAATGGCCGCGTAATGATGATAGGTAATTTGTCATAGAACAGCCCGGCCATATATTCCATAGCCAGCTTACTGACTGCATAGTCGTTTGCGGGCCGGGCGAACGTTGACTCCGGAAGTTTACCGGGTGTGTTATTACCATAAACATTCGCACTACTGGCAATCAGGACTGCTTCAGGACGTTTTGCAGATTCAGATAGCACTTGTAACAGATTACGAGTCCCGCAGAGATTAACGTCATAGAATGCTTTGGGATCAGCATGTCCGACAAAAGCTATTGCTGCAAGATGAACAACCACGTCAGGTGAAGCAGCTTCTACCGCGTGTTTTACCGCTGCAGAATTAGTGAGGTCGACCTGTAAATAGTTTGGCTTATTCTGGGCAGGGGAAGAACCGAAACCAAATACGTCATATCCGGCAGCGGATAATTCCGCTGCCATATATTGGCCGGTAAAGCCCTTGATCCCTGTGATCAATGCTTTTTTGCCATTAGTCATATCAGAAGGAGAATCCCTGTTTGTTACGACGCAGATCTTCTTCAACCATCATGGCACAAAGCTCTTCCAGCGTTGTTTTCGGTTCCCAGCCAAGGATATCTTTAGCCCGCTGAGGATTACCGATTAACAATTCTACTTCAGCAGGACGGTAGAACTTAGGATTGACCTTAACGACCACTTTGCTGGTCGCAACATCGATACCGACTTCCTGCTCATCTTTACCTTCAAAGCGCAATTCGATACCTGCTGCTTTGAATGCCATTGTGACAAAATCACGTACTGTTTCAGTGCGGTTAGTAGCGAGGACAAAAGTATCTGGCTCATCAGCCTGCAGCATCAGCCACATACCCTCAACGTATTCTTTCGCAAAGCCCCAGTCACGCTTGGCGTCCATGTTACCTAACTCAAGCACATCCAGTTTGCCGAGCTTAATTTTAGCAACTGAATCAGTAATCTTACGTGTTACAAATTCCTGTCCACGCAGAGGAGATTCATGGTTAAACAGGATGCCGCTGGACGCAAAAATGTCGTAGCTTTCACGGTAGTTAATAGTCATCCAGTGTGCATAGAGTTTCGCCACGCCATATGGGCTGCGCGGGTAGAAAGGTGTGTCTTCTTTTTGCGGGATAGCCTGCACTTTACCAAACATCTCGGAAGTAGATGCCTGATAGAAGCGAATTTTTGGATTAACGATACGAATCGCTTCCAGTAAATTCACCGGGCCAATACCGGTAATTTCAGCAGTTGTCAGCGGCTGATCGAAAGAGACCCCTACAAAACTCTGAGCAGCAAGGTTATAGACTTCAGTCGCTTTACTTTCCTGCAGCAAACGAATACTTGATGACAGGTCAGTGAGGTCATATTCAACCAGATGCAAAGCAGGGTTAGCCCGGATACCCAGTTCATCGATACGCCAGAAATTTACTGAGCTGGTACGACGGTAGGTACCATAAACGGTATAACCTTTATTCAGGAGTAGCTCAGCAAGATAAGCACCATCCTGACCTGTAATTCCGGTAATTACTGCAGTTTTATTCGTCATTCGTAAACCCATGATTAAGAAAATTAAAATTAGTATCTAGGTGTTAAACTAAATCGATGATGCTTTAATAATCGAATCAATTTCCTTCAGTATTTTGCTCAGGGCCTCAGTGTCACCTTTGGTTTCGACGTTAAGCCGCAGCAAAGGTTCAGTGTTTGAGGTTCTGACGTTGAATCTCCAGCTCTGACAATCGAGACTCACGCCATCGGTATTATCCTGAGCAACTGAAGAAGATGAATATCTGTCGTTAAGCGCAGCGATAACCACTTTCGAATCTGAAACTTTAAAATTGATCTCACCACTGCATGGAAACGCCTTCATTCTTTCCGATACCAGTCCGGAAAGTGTCTCACCCTTCACCGCCAGCAGTTCTGCCACCAGTAGCCACGGAATCATGCCGCTGTCGCAGTAAGCGAAGTCACGGAAGTAGTGGTGCGCACTCATCTCGCCACCATAGACCGCATCTTCTTCACGCATGCGCTCTTTGATGAAGGCATGACCGGTTTTGGACATGACTGGAATACCGCCTGCACGGGTCACGACATCAATGGTGTTCCAGGTCAGACGCGGATCGTGAATGATTTTCGCGCCAGCCTCTTTTTTCAGAAACGCTTCGGCCAGCAGCCCGACAATGTAATAGCCTTCAATGAACTCAGCATTCTCATCAAACAGGAAACAGCGGTCAAAATCTCCGTCGAAGGCAATACCCATATCCGCCTGGTGCTCACGCACAGCGTCAGAAGTGTCTTTACGACACTCAGGAAGCAGCGGATTCGGGATACCGTTCGGGAAGTTCCCGTCTGCTTCATGATGCACTTTGATAAACGACACAGGCGCATTCGACTGCTTAAAGCGTTTTTCAATCTCATCGATGATATGACCTGCAGCACCGTTACCTGAGTTGATCACCAGCTTCATCGGCTTAGTGAAATTATTCAGGTCGATATAGCCCATCAAATGATCGACATAGGCATCCAGCACAGAGATTTGTTTATAACTGCCGCGTTTGCCCTCTTCAACCGGAGCAAAATCATTGGCTTCTGCCAGTCGCTGAACGTCGCGCAGACCGGTGTCACCGCTAACCGGGCGGGCACCTTCCCGTACCAGTTTCATCCCGTTGTAGTTCATCGGATTATGGCTGGCCGTTACTTCAATGCCGCCATCAATACCTAAATGAAACGTGGCAAAGTAGATCTCTTCTGTTCCGCTCATACCAATGTCCAGAACATCAGTACCTGCATCCCGCAGTCCATTGGCCAGTGCCAGCTTTAACGATTCGCTGGTCAGTCGGACATCACCGCCCACCACGATTGTTTTCGGGCGGATAAATTCGCCATAGGCGCGGCCAATACGGTAGGCAATATCTTCGTTCAGTTCAGTGCCTAATTCACCACGGATGTCATAAGCTTTAAAACAGGTCAGTGCTGCCATGATCGTGTCTGTCCTTACTTACTTGCAAACTGTTGTTTAATCAAAATGAGGTCGTCATCGCCAAGGTAAGAACCCGACTGAATCTCCAGCAGTTCCAGTGGAATTTTGCCCGGATTTTCTAAGGTGTGTGGATGACCGATGGGAATAAAGGTTGACTGGTTCTCTGTCAGCAACAGGGTTTTATCCTGAATGGTGACCTGTGCTGTGCCTGAGAGGATCACCCAGTGTTCAGTACGGTGATAGTGCATCTGCAGCTGGAAGGCTTCGCCCGGCTTCACCGTAATACGGTTCACGTTGAAGCGACCCGTGTTGACCACCAGATCACAACGTCCCCATGGCCAGTAGGTTTCACGATGGCGGCGGTATTCGCTGCGGCATTCGCTCTTCAGGAACTCAACCACACGCTTAACATCCTGAACCTGATCTTTGCGCGCGACCAGCACCGCATCTTTGGTGTTCACGATCACCAGGTTTTCAACACCAATGGCGGCAACCAGTTGATCTTCGCTGTTGATGTAACAGTTTTTGGTGTTGTGCAGGAAGGTGTCACCCTTCAGGGAGTTCCCGTGTGCATCTTTATCGTTTACTTCCCACAGCGCAGACCATGAGCCAACGTCACTCCATCCCGCTGCCAGAGGCACAACCACAGCCGCATCGGTCTGTTCCATCACCGCGTAATCGACTGATTCATCCGGGCAGGCGATAAAGTCATCTTTATCAATACTGATGAAATCGTTGCCTTCTTTGACGTTAGCCATGGCACGACGGCAGGCTTCCAGAATATCCGGACGGAATTTTTCGAGTTCCTGCAGATAACGCTTAGCCCGGAACATGAACATGCCGCTGTTCCAGTAATATTCTCCGGACTCCAGATACTGCTCTGCGGTGCTCTGATTTGGTTTTTCGACAAAGCGCTGAACCTGATAAGGACCGTGTTCTGCACCCGGAAGCGTTTCGCCACGCTGAATATAGCCGTATCCCGTTTCCGGGCCGGTTGGTACGATGCCGAAAGTCACCAGTTTGCCCTGTTTCGCATAGGCGGTAGCGACTTTAATTGCCTGATGAAACGCAGCACGATCTTCAATTACATGATCGGCAGCCAGCACCAGCAGAACCGGATCATCGCCCTGCTCTACGGCGTTCAGAGCAGCCAGTGCTATAGCAGGAGCGGTGTTGCGGCCTACGGGTTCAAGAATAATGTTATGAGAGAGCTTGTTGATTTGTCGTAACTGCTCGGCAACCAGAAAGCGATGCTCTTCGTTGCAAATTACCATAGGTGCGCGCGCCTCAATGCCGCCCAGACGATTTACCGTCTCCTGCAGCATTGAGTGCTCACCGTGCAGACAGATGAACTGCTTAGGGTAAAGTTCGCGGGAAAGGGGCCATAAGCGGCTGCCGGTTCCTCCGGCCATGATTACGGGAAGTAACATTCCATATCCTCTAACAAATTTAAACATGCTATGCATATACGCGGGTCAAATTTTACTCATTACGAATAAATAGCCACGCTACCGCCCCTGGCTTGCAGCAACCAATGCGCTGTGTGATGGGAATCTCTCCATCACAGGTTAGCTTGTCGATGCGCTGATTATATTTTATTCAAACGCATACGGGTTCCGGGATAACTGCAAATAGTACATTTTGTGCGGCAAAAATAATATGCCTAATCTTTCATTGCCACTGATAAAACTTAAGAGTGACTAAACATTGACACAGAGAGGCTTTGTTAAAAATAAAAACCGGCAAAACAGCATAGTAGCGATTGAAGAATCACACTTTGCATCTCTTCACAGAGTAGGTTTGCGTTCTGCTTTTATTAAAACTGAACGTAATTCAGGCCAGGATAAATCCGTATTGCGTTATTGACCGGTCTCTGGCTGGCTTATGGGTAAAAGTGAAGCGGAGAAATATGCAGTTCCTCTTAACACAGGCAAAAAAAAACCCGGCCGAAGCCGGGTATTTGCATATTTTTTCAACTACCGAAACCCATCCGGGTTCTTGCTCTGCCAGTTCCACGTATCGCGCATCATCTCATCGATACCGCGCGTCACGCGCCAGTCGAGCGTACTGTTTGCGAGTGACGCATCGGCCCAGAACGCAGGCAGGTCGCCATCGCGGCGTGGCTTGATTTCAAACGGAATCGCCTTGCCGGAAGCCTTCTCAAACGCTTTGATCATCTCCAGCACGGAGAAGCCTTTACCACCGCCCAGGTTAAAGGCAGTGTAACCTTCAACTTTGTTCAGATGGTCCAGCGCTTTCAGGTGGCCTTCTGCCAGGTCAACCACATGGATATAGTCACGCAGGCAGGTGCCATCCGGCGTATCGTAGTCGCCGCCAAATACGCCCAGCTTCTCCAGACGGCCAATCGCGACCTGCGCGATGTACGGCAGCAGGTTGTTCGGGATGCCGGTCGGGTCTTCACCGATTTCGCCAGACTCGTGCGCGCCAACCGGATTGAAGTAACGCAGGGCAATCGCTTTGAACTTCGGTTCTGCTTTGGCGAAGTCGCGCATAACGAATTCGGTCATCAGCTTTGAGGTACCGTACGGACTGGTGGTGCCGCCGATTGGCGTAGTCTCAACGTAAGGAACCGGTGCATCTGCGCCATAGACAGTCGCTGATGAGCTGAAGATAAAGTTCCAGACGCCGGCATTACGCATCTCTTCCAGCAGCACCACGGTGCCTGCGACGTTGTTCTCGTAGTACTCCAGCGGCATGCGGGTCGACTCACCCACCGCTTTAAGCGCTGCAAAGTGGATCACCGCTGAAATGCTGTTGGATGCGAACAGGTCACGCAGACAGGCACGGTCACGGATATCGCCTTCAACGAAGGTCGCTTTTTTACCCGCCAGTTTCTCAACGCGGTTAATCGCTTCGCGTGAGGCGTTGCAGAGGTTATCCAGAACCACAACATCATCACCGCGCTGCAACAGCGCCAGTACCGTATGGGAGCCGATATAGCCTGCTCCGCCCGTTACTAAAATTGCCATGTGAGCTCCTTTCAATCTGCCGCGCAGGACGCGGCGATTTAATTACTTTTGTTTTGCGAGAATCGTCTGGATAGCTTCGCGGAAATCGCGACCCTGCGCGTTGTTGCGCAGTCCGTAAGAGACGAACGCCTGCATGTAACCCAGTTTACGACCGCAGTCGAAACTGTGACCAGTCAGCAGAGAGACATCAACCGTTTTGTGCTTGCTCAGGCTGGCGATCGCATCGGTCAGCTGGATACGGCCCCACGCGCCTGGCTCAGTGCGCTCCAGTTCTGCCCAGATATCAGCAGAAAGGACATAGCGGCCTACCGCAGCCAGGTCAGAGCTCAGTCCGGCTGTATCTTCAGGCTTCTCAACGAAATCGGTGATGGTGCTGATGTCGCCTGGGTGATCGATCGGCTCTTCCGTGGTGATCACAGAGTACTCAGAGAGATCGGACGCTGGCATATGCTGCGCCAGGACCTGGCTGTGGCCGGTCTCTTCAAAACGGGCAACCATCGCTGCGAGGTTATAACGCATGTGGTCAGCGGTAGAGTCATCCAGCAGGACGTCCGGCAGCACCACCACGAACGGGTTATCACCGATCATCGGACGGGCACAGAGAATGGAGTGACCCAGGCCCAGTGGCTGCGCCTGGCGCACGTTCATGATGGTTACGCCTGGCGGGCAGATAGACTGCACTTCGCTCAGCAGCTGACGCTTCACGCGCGCTTCAAGCAGCGCTTCCAGCTCATAGGTGGTGTCGAAGTGGTTTTCAACGGCATTTTTTGATGCATGCGTGACCAGCACAATCTCTTTAATACCTGCGGCAACACACTCGTCAATGATGTACTGGATCATCGGTTTGTCGACGACAGGCAGCATCTCTTTCGGAATGGCTTTAGTCGCAGGGAGCATATGCATACCGAGGCCCGCAACCGGGATTACTGCTTTAAGCTTGGTCATATTTATTCCGTTTAATAAAATGAAGATGTGGGTCGATTATGCAGGATCGGCCGGAAGAGCAAGTATAATCTTTATCTGAAAAGCGGACAGTAACTCTCTGTCATAACTTGGAAATTCGGCATTTTGCCCATTGCCAGCGACACCATAAACTGAACAAAGACAATCAGTAATCGAATATTGCCACTGTGATCCGGCGCACTATTCGCTGCATGGCTGAGACCAGCCATAAATGAAAACGGGCGACCCTGAGGCCGCCCGTTTATATAACGCTTTGTAGTCAGAGCCAGCCTTCAAACCACTCTGGCATCACAAACAGATTAAAATGATTTACCAGCAGCATCACGCCAACAAATACCACCGATACTGCCACCCACTGCCGGGCATACGGGATAAACCGAATGCCAATCACCGGCTTGATAAAGAACGGATGCGCCAGTGCCGAGATCAGGATCTGCGAGATAGAGAGCGTCAGTGCGACGTAGAGCACGTTTGGCCAGATAAAGGTGGTCGCCAGTACCGCCAGAACCACAATGCTCGCCACGATGTTCCAGTAGAACTCCACGTTAGTGCGTCCGTTGGCCTGCGAAATCGCCCCGGTCAGTCCGCCCATCGGCCGCAGCATGCCAAACAGCAGCATCAGCGGGATCAGGTGATAGACCTGCTCATGTGACGCGCCATACAGCACACGCACAATAACCGGCGAGAAGATACCAATAGCCAGATACATGGCGCTGCTGAACAGCATGATCCCCAGCGTACCCTTCAGGAACAGCTTTTTCAGCTGCTCGGCATCGTGCTGTTTCTCAGCAAAGCGCGGCAGTGCCAGACGGTTAATCACCGGCGTGACCAGCTTCAGCGGTTGCAGCACCAGCTCTTTCGCCAGTGAGTAAACGCCCAGCATCTCTGCGCCCATAACTTTACCGACCACCAGCGCATCGGCCTGGGTACGCAGCTGGTTAATGGTCTGAGAGCCGAGCTGATAGCTACCGTAGCGAATTGCGCCGAAGAAGGTCGCTTTGTCGAACTCCCAGGTCGGACGCCATGACTTCTCACCCAGCGCAATCATGCAGAGGATGCGGGTAAAGGCGTTGATAAACAGACCCAGAATCGCCGCGGCCACCGTCAACGAGGTGAACTCCAGCATCGCGACCACACAGAGGAAGGCAAACAGCTTGGTACCCATCTCAATCTTCGCCAGCGAGACCATCCGCTTGGTTTTGATGTAGTGCGCCTGATACTGCGACAGATGACCCAGCACCAGGAAGTTCAGACTGGTCAGCATGATCAGCCCGGTCAGCTCCGGCAGGTGATAGAACCAGGAGACCGGGAAGGCGATCAGCAACATGATCAACCCGGTACACAGGCTGAGAGAGACGTTCACCCAATAGATGGTGCTCTGCTCACGACGGGTAATGTTCTGGCGATGCACCAGATAACTGCTCATCCCCATATCCTGCAGCACACCCGCCACCGCCAGGATGGCGTTGATGATAGCTAACAGCCCCAGCTCGTGGGTTTCCAGTTTGCGGGCGAGAAAGCTCAGCTGTGCAACCTGCAGCACTGCGGAAAAGCAGGTGCTGCCAAACAGCCAAATCGCCTGTGACTTAAATCCACTCACACCAGTCGCTCCAGAATCTGTGCCAGTTCGCCATAGGCGATATGCTGATTAAATTCAGTCTCAACTTTATGACGTGCGGCTGCGACGACCGGCGCCACATCCACTTCACCCTGAGACAGTTTTAGCAGCGTTTCCGCCAGCGCCTCGGGGTCGTCCTCTTCCACCAGCCAGCCAGACACGTTGTTCTCAATCAGCTCCGGAATGCCGCTGTGGAAGGTAGAGACCACCGGCAAGCCGACCGCCATCGCCTCCATCAGGGCGACCGGGATCCCTTCCATATCGCCATCTGCGGCGGTTTTGGACGGCAGCAGGAAGATGTCAGCCTCGCTCAGCGCACGACGAATCTCCTCCTGCGGCTTAAAGCCCGGCATGCTGACACAATCTTCCATCCCCTCGCGGGCAATGAAATCACGCATCATCTCATCCTGATCGCCGTTGCCGATAATGGTGTACTGAAACTGACCGCCACGCTGCTTCAGGATGGCGCTGGCTTTCACCGCCACATCCAGGCCTTTTTTCTCAGTCAGACGCGCCACTGAAACGATACGCAGCGGCGTATGGAACGCCTGGCGCGGCTGGAAGTTAAACTTCTCCGGCTCAATGCCCATACGCGTCACGTGAATTTTCTCCGGCGGGCAGCCCATCTCAATCAGCTTGTTCTCCCACAGATGGCTGATAGGCAGCATCAGCTCACTCTGGCGGAACAGATTCACGTAGTCGAGTTTGTGCTCTTCCAGAATGTGACGACGGGAAATATCAGCGCCATGAAACACGGTCGCCTGTTTACCCTTAAGCACACCCAGTTCACGCAGCTTGTTTGCCAGTGCACCGGCATAGCCGAAATGCACCAGAAACACATCTGCGGTAAAGGTCTGCTTAGCATTCGCCACAATCGACGGCAGCAGCAGTTTGCTGGACTGCGCGCCATAACGGCGCACATTCAGCGAACGCAGCAGCGACGGCTTCGTCACTTTTGGCAGCACCAGTTTGATACGCTGGTTGAGCTTATCGACAATTGAGACTTTCTCTTCCGGCAGCAGATAGTGGGTCTTCGCCGCCAGACCATACTCATCAAACGCCGCATGCCGGTTCACTAAATCGCCGGGAAAGACTGAAATAATCTCCACCTCGTAACCGGCATCAATAAAATGGGTCACCTGATTTAGTACGAATGTCTCAGAGGCAACCGGGAAACGCATGGTGAAAAAAGTCAGTTTCATCACATTACCCTAATACTTTGAGAATCTCTTCAGTGATCCGGTTGCCAATTTCCCTTTCATTCGCAACGGCCGTGTCGACCTTAAGCTTGATGTTGTCGTAGTCGGCAAGAACGGTTTTCACCTTGTCGATCAGCGAGCCGTCCATCAGGCTTTTCACATCGGTTGCCATCTGCGGCAGACCAAGCTGGTTCATTACACCCATCGACTTGTGCTCATAGTTGATCGCCACAGCCGGGGTGCCAAAGTTCATGGAGATAATCGCCGAGTGCAGGCGGGTACCGATGGTCAGATGGCAGTGACTCAGCAGGATGCCCAGCTCCAGGTCGTTAAACTCGTCCATGATGACATGGTAATGTTCAGGCTGCGCCACGTGGTCACGCAGTGTCAGTGCCACCATGCGGTCATCTTTGGCGTAGCTGTCGATGCCGGTACAGGTGGAGAACGCGACAACCTGATAGCCTTCGGCAATCATCGCATTGATTACCCGGCCAAAGGCTGCTTCATACTCTTTCTGCGTCACGCCCAGACGTTTATCAAATGGTGCCAGTTCACGCACGGTGATCGCGATGGTTTTACGGCCAGCGATAATGCCCTGCCAGTAGAGCAGGTTGTGGCTCGGGTTCTCCACTTCACGCGCACGCACCAGGAATGCAGTATCCACGCCAGAGGCAACTTTAGAGCTGGTCACGCCATCGCGCTTCATCAGGTCAAGGCTGACCGACTCACGCAGTACCAGGCTGTCGACCCGATCAAAGACAAAGTTCGCCAGCGCATTGACGCGCGGGTTCTGGAAAGGTCCCACTGAATGGCCAATCAGGTAGATTGGCTTTTTCGCCATCAGCGCACAGAGCGCATGGTCAAACTGGGTCACGCCATAGAGATCGACGAAGAAGGATCCGCCAACCTGAATAATCGCATCATATTTTGCCAGGCTTTCGGTAAAGGCCTTCAGGTGCGGCGGCACAGAGAATGACTTAAAGATCCCGCCCTTGCCCAGATGCGCCATCATGATATCGGGCATCAGACGGTTCGCCACTTTACGCTTAAACGAACCGACCAGACCTTTACCAGATTTGCTGTTGTGCAGATACAGCGCATCCTGCTGAATATCCTGCTGGAGCAGATAACCGGAGCTGGTTGGATAACGGCTAATAACATCAATGTCTAAATCACTGCGTGCAGACTTCATCGAATCGATCAGTCCACGAAGAATCGCGCCATCCCCGCGATTCCCACACGTATGGTTACCCACCAATAAAATTTTCATAACAACTCCGAATGAATTTTTTTTAATTCTGTAAGCCGCCCAGATCCGAAATGGGCAAAATGAACTCTGTTTAAAGTAATGCTTTACGGGATAACGCACCCAAAGGTACTGCTCCTGTTAAACCGACCGCCTCCATCGTGGCGGCCCTGAAACAAGGGGTTAAGACTTAATCGCGAAGTAAGGCAGCGCAACCTGTTTACCGTTGATCACCACGGAAACAAAGCCTTCCGGCTTACTGGTATCGACCTGATCGGCGGAGAGCGGACGGGAAGCCATCAGCAGATCGCCCTGCTCGTTGGCCCCCACGCCCGCTTTGCCGTTATGCAGGCTGAAACGCTGCGGCGCGCGTTTGGTCGCGTCGCCCGATGGCGGATTGCCCTTCTCCATCTTCGCGTTGACCCGCGCACAGCGACCGGTCACAAAGCGATCTTTACCGGTGGTTTTTACCAGCACGGCAGCCGACGGCGTCCAGCCCGCCAGTTTGACGAAGATACGGACATCGGTGTCATGCTCTGCCACATAGCGCACATCCACAATCGGGCTGCTGCCTTCGGCCGACCAGCTCGCTTCCGACAGGTCTTTCTTACGCTGCACGTGGATCACTGCGCGACCACCGGTGGTCTTGTCACCAATCAGGTTCATCAGCGGCTTATCGCCACTGCCGTTACTGAACTGCGACTGACCAAAAATTTCGATCTCCCACGAATCACCCACCGTCGGTGAGTAGAGGCTGCCGAGATCAAACCAGGTCTCCTGGTTCGTATTGTTCTCTAAGCGCCAGCGTGAGGTGATGTAGTTGTACTTCAGGCTGCCATCCAGCGCGACACCATAGGACTCGACGCGGGTCGATCCCATCTCCCAGATGCTGAGCAGACGGTCGCCCTGCATGGAGTTGTCGATCCAGCTGCCCGACTGCAGGCTGGTCTGACGCATATTCAGACGGGTGTTGTGCGCGATCAGCGGATTCTTACAATCCTCCAGGCTCAGCGCATCAACGATCCACTGACCGTTAGAGAGGTCGCCAGGGTTGTCACAGTGTTCAATCCAGCCATTATGGATAATCGACTGGCCGCAGCGCGGCAGGTTAAGCACTTTGCCGCCACGGCAGTACTGCGCATTGAAGTTTGACAGCTCAATCGCGGTACTGTGGTCCCATTTGCCCTGCTTCTGACCTGACCAGCCCGATTTGATCACATCGCCGCTGCAGCGTGAGGCGTACCACTGGTCGATTTTACAATCGAGGGTATCCTGCAGGCTGATGGCCGTGCCGCCAACGGCGTTAAAGCGCAGGCAGGCACCACGGAAATATTGTCCGCCAGGACAGATGTTATGGAAAAAGCCCTGCTGGTTCGGACTTTTATCACTGTTGCCGTTGAAATTCAGGTTGGAAAGCTCAACACGACGGGCGTTCATCTGGAAGACGAACTCTGACTTACCATCCGAGACAATCGTGGTCGCCGGGAAGTAGCCGAAGTTCACCATCGCACCGGACATGCGGAAGAAGTTGAGATACTTGTCGCCCAGGTTACAGGCGGAAACCATAAAGGTACCGGCCGGGAACTGGACGCAGATCTGCTGGTTAGCCTGCTGCGACCAGTTGAACATCGCCATAATGGCGGGCGCCGTATCGGTCTGACCATCGGCAATCGCACCGAAATCAAACAGTGTCAGGCGGTTAAAATCATCGACTACGCGACGCCAGGAGAAGCCCTCACCGGCAAAATTTACGCCGCCATCATTCGGAACGGTCTGGAAGCTGCCGACAAACTCGCCGCCACCCACTTCCCGTCCTTCATGCCAGCTTTTCAGCTTAACCTTGGCCCCTTCAAACAGCGGTCGGGTTTTACGTAACTCCGCCACGGACGGGATCTCACCAATCAGCTGATAACCCGCCGGCTGCGCCAGACGCTGACTGAAATCGGCGGCGCCCGGACGGCTGACATCGGCGATGTTAAACAGCGTCTGACCGTTATTGTCCTCGACCGTCATCGAATGCGAAGGATCGGCAATCAGTGCAGCGTTGTCCTGAATAAACTGGGCAAAGTTGCCCTTGTTCAGCGTGATAGGCTGGGCAATCTCAGACACTTTACCGCTGGCATCACGCAGGAAGACCGGGATCTGGTTACCCGGTTTGCTGGCATCCGCACCCGCTTTACCAATCCAGAGTTTGCCCTCAAAGCCCTGCCAGAACTGCGGCGGCATGGCGTAAACATTCTCAGGCGTCAGGATAGGCACGTCGCCTTTAGGGATAGCCGCCGCATCAACCGGCTTCAGGGCAATGCCGTTACTTTTTGCAGCGTAGCTGGAAAAGGTGCTCACGGAGAGAGCCCCCACCAGAGCGGAGGCGGCGGTCTGTAAAACTTCTCTTCTTTTCATGCATCAATTCCCGTAGTCAATAAGGCCATTGGCCATGGCGGTGTCCCTGAGGCACGTCGCAAGTGAGCTTTTCCAGCTCCGGTTAAACCAATGACAGCCAGCTTTGCTTAATCTGGTTACCGTCGAATTTCAGCGCGGTTTGTTTGGTTTTTTCGCTCATGGCATAGAACAGCGCATCATCGGTGGCAAGCTGCTCCATTCGGGCCAGAAACGTGGCTTTGTCATTCATCGGGACCAGGAACCCATCTTCACTGTGGTTGATGATCTCCTGTGGCCCGGTCGGGCAGTCATACGCCACCACCGGCAGTGACCAGGATTTCGCTTCCAGCAGCACCAGTGGCAAACCTTCATAGCGCGACGTCATCAGCGCCATGTCGCTGTCGCGATAGTAGTCATTGATATTGCTGACCTTGCCGACAAACTTCACGCTGTCGGTAATGCCCAGCACGGCCGCCTGGTCGTGCAGTTGCTGACGCAGTTCGCCGTCACCGGCAATCACCAGCGTCCAGTCGGCATGCGTACGGGCGAAGTCGCGCCAGATATCCAGCAGCAGATCAAAGCCCTTCTGGTTATCCAGACGGCCCACCGCCAGCGCCTGACGATGGCGGGTCTGACGCTGATAGCCTTTGTATACCACCGGGTTGGGGATAGGCTTGCTGGGAATGCGCCAGCGGCTGAACACCTGATGATCTTTTTCGGTCAGAACAATCACGCGGTCGTAGTAGCGCAGCAGCAGAAACTTGAGGAACTTAATCGGTTTGCTGAAGGAGTTAATGGCTATATGTTCGCAGGCGTAGGCTTTGCCACGCTTCTTCTTCATGGCCAGCAGATTCCAGAAAGCGAACATCACGCTCAGGCGACCCATGCTGATCAGAAAGACGGTATCGAAACCCTCTTCGTTGATGCGCGCTACCGCGCTTTTAATCGGGTTGCTCTGCCCTTCGAAGCTGACGATCTCTCTGACATGCTCAAACGGATAAAAGGTTTTACCGCTGCCTTCCAGCGAGTAGATGGTGACGTCATGCGTTTCGCCAAGACACTCTGACATAAAGTTACAGATGTTCTCGGTGCCCGCATACGAATAAGCATCTTTGATCACCAGGACAATTTTTTTCATGAAACGCTATCCACCTCAAATTTTAAAGACAATCCTGCCGACAGGCTTAACGATGCTTAAGGGTAAACAGCACACCATTCACCATATACCAGGCGTAATAGTAATAGATTTTTAAAGGATTGTTTTTATAGATAATTCTTAATAATTCAAGGTGCCACTGGGCGGCTTTGTTCTTATTACGTGAAAGGGAATCGCCTAATTCGTAATAGTTGACCAGAATCGTCTGAATTACGCGTGCCTGCTTATAGCGGGTGAATAATTCATACAAAAACAGGAAATCTTCGTGGCCTTTGCGCTGGAAGAAAAGCCCCTGAGGTGGACGGCGGAAACAGACGGAAGAAAAGCAGACGCGATACTGCTTCTTCACAAAGTTTTCCTGCTGCAGGTACGGTTTGCTGTAGGTAATGTCGTGCTCGGCCTTGCGGGTTTTATAGTGATATTCGGTAATCACAAAATCATCACCGGCCGCGATGGCCGCAACCTGCTGGCTCAGCTTATCGGCATGCCACTCATCGTCGCTGTCGAGAAAAGCGATAATCTCTTCAGTCGCCGCGCGTAGTCCAACGTTGCGGGTCTCTGCTGCGCCCATGTTGACCGCATTATCCAGAATGGTAATGCGCGGATCCTGACAATGCTCACGCACAAATTCCAGCGAGTCATCCGTGGACTTATCGTTGACCAGATAGAGGTGCCAGTCGGTATAGTGCTGATTGATAACCGATTGCACAGCGCGTAATACCGTCTGACGTGCATTATACATAGGCATGACAATGCCAACGGTTCCAACAGAAGTATTCATCTTCAACCCTGAATTAAACGAAAAGAGAGGTGCTCCTGGCGTCAGGAGCAGAACGAGGCGCGGCGCGCGTCAGGAGAGTGCTTTCTCACCGCCAAAACGTGCTTTGACCTTGTCTTTAACCCGGTTCATAAAATAAGCACGGTTGTCTTTGTTAGTGAGGAAGAAGTAACGCGCAAAGCTCAGGCTTGCCATCAGCGACTTGCCATCCATTTTGTAGCGCAGCGGCAGCTTAAAGGCTTTGTAGGTGTGGATATCACGCGGGGTAAGATGCGGCTTCATGCTATCGAGCCAGAACATCGAGTAGTTCACCGATTCGCCTTTATGTTTTGAGCCAAACTTAGTGACCAGGTGGTAGTTCGCCAGCGGTGCGGCGATCATCACAAAGTCATAGCCCATGCGGTCGGCACGAATGCAGAAATCATAATCCTGATGACGGATGTAACGGGTATCGAACTGAATCTTCGCCGCATCTTCGCGCTTCAGCACAATGGTGCTGGTCTGGATAAAGCCGTAGCAGCCGAACAGATACTCGGCGACGGTTTCATTTTTGCCCGGTGGCTGCATTGGCATCACTTTCAGGAACGTGCCGTCCTGATAAATGTTCACCTGGCTGAAAATGACGAAGTTCTTTTTACCCTGGGCTTCCAGCTGAGCAATCTTTTCACTCACCTGCTGCAGTTTATCTGCCGCCCACTCATCATCGGCGTCAAGGAAGCTGACATAGTCACCGGTCGCCAGCTCAATGCCTTTGTTACGCGCACCGGCCCCGTTGAGCTTAACCTCAGAGAGCACCAGATTGATGTCGAGATCCTGGTAGCGGTCGCTGCGAACCACCTCCGCCAGCGCGGCGGCATCCGCAGATTTATCATCCACGATGATGACTTCAAAATTGCGATACGTTTGTGCTTTAACGCAATCCAGCGTCGTGACAATCGATTCTGACGCGTTATAAGCCGGAATTACGATGGAGAAACGAATGTCCTTCATTGCCAGCACCTCATTAAAATAGTTCAAAAATAATCCGTTCAATCGACAAGGGTCGACAAAAAACCGGTGTGCTTACCGTCGATCGCCCCTGTGTGAATCTCTTCACGCAGGGGCGATCGATGGGTTAATTAGTGGACCAGCCAAAACTCACGCGCCACTTCATAGCCGGTAACCGCCTGCTTGGTCGAAATGGTGTTGTAGTAAAGGTAATAGAGCAGGAAGAAGACCAGCATGGCGTAAAGCGCGGGCTTCCACGATCGTCTGGCCTGGTAAATCAGCGAGGTCAGGATGATCGGCTCGACCTGTTGCAGATAGTTGGACAGACGCGAACCTGACGGGAAGTTGTACAGGAAGATCCTGATCGCACCGCCGATAGCAAAGCTCAGAATCAGCAGGTAGTTAAGGCGATACTGGGCGTAGTTTTCGCGCTTCAGCTCGTCGGTCAGCATGAAGTAGAAGAAGACGAACACCAGCATAATGTTCTTCAGGTTCGACACGGCCAGGATGCTGCCACCCATGGCATAGGACGGGTCATTGTTATAGCCCGATGCCCTCTCCCCCAGCGACCCCAGATGACCGGCAATCAGAGCAATGAAGCTGGAACCGCCCACCACGGACAGCGGCAGACTGGCAACGATGATAATGACCGGCCACCAGCGCCAGTCACGAATAAACAGGAACGGTATCAGCGTGACGACCATGACACCGGTGTTGTGACTCGTGAACGACAGAATGAAGAAGGTAAACGCCCACCAGTAGCGCTTGAGATAGATCGACCACAGGACGCCCAGGAACAGCGCCGAACTGAGGCCAAAGCGAATCTGGTTAATGTCTTTGTTGATAAAGATGTGGGCCGAATAGAGCACCAGCGCCAGCACCGGATAGGGTGACATCTTCCTGAAAAACCAGGTATTGATGGAAACAGCCGTGGCACAGAAAACAAACAGGAAGATGCTGGCATTGTGCGAAACCAGACTGGTGAGCCAGGCCATCGCAAAAATCAGCGGTTCGTAACGGAAAAACGCAACGGTTTTAAAGAAGCCGTTAATTTCAATGCGTCTTACAAAGTCCTCAAAGAAGCTCCGGTACTGAAAATCATCCATGCCGGTGCCGAGACCGCGTATTCCCCCGAAGATAATCAGCAAAACGGCAGCAAAACAGAGCAGCCAGGTCAAAATATGATTTGTGCGTTCGTCTTTTTTCAGCGCTATTTCAAACAGCGAAAGCAGCAGCAAAAAGCCTGATACATACCAATAGGGAGCCATGGTGTGATTCCTTAATTCCACAAGTTCTCATGCCAGCAACAATGACGCTTCGCCTTCCCGGCTGGCTTTTCAGCGAGCCTGATAGCGGCTATGCGTGCGGGCGATACCCTGCCGGTCATGAATTCTGTTGAGTGACGCTCGCCATGCGATTTATAGAGGTATCGCTTTTGTGGGTTTGGACAGAATAACCTGTGTAAATTGATGCGTGTCGTCATTCAAAGGGACGATAAAAAGGGGCGGTCAGACCGCCCCCTCGTTGTTACTCAATGATCAGCTTTTGTTGGTCTTACCGTAGTCATAGGCGTAGTAGTCATAGCCATAACCGTAGGCATTCGCGGCTTTGCGTACCACGGCGTTGAGGATCACACCTTTAATCTCAATACCGTTCTGGGCAAAGCGTTTGAAGCTGACGTCCACTTCTTTGGTGGTGTTGGCTTCGAAACGCGCCACCATCAGTGAGGTGCCGGCCAGCTTACCGATAATTGACGCATCGGTGACGGCCAGGATTGGCGGCGTATCGATTAACACCAGGTCGTAGTTCTTGCTCGCCCAATCCAGCAGCTCACCCATGCGACGATGCATCAGCAGCTCAGACGGGTTCGGCGGAACCTGACCACGTGGCAGGAAATCGAAACCGTACACGCCCTGCTGAATCAGCGCCGGGCTGAATTCGGTTTTACCGGACAGCACGTTGGACAGGCCAGATTTGTTATCCGCGCCCAGCAGTTCGTGGGTATAACCACGACGCATGTCACCATCGATGAACAGGACACGCTGGCCTGCTTTGGCAATCAGGGTGGCCAGGTTGGCACAGATAAAGGTTTTACCAATACCCGGGCTGGCACCGGTGATCATCAGGATGTTGTTCTTCGCTTCCATCATGGCGAAGTGCAGGCTGGTACGCAGGCTACGAATCGCTTCGATGGAGAGGTCAGTCGGATTACCCAGCGCCAGCAGCGTTTCGTGCGGATCGGTTTTCACCTTGCTGCCACGACGCGCCAGTGCTTCGGTATCTTTCTTACGCTGCCAGTCAGACAGGGGAACGCTGGCATAGACATTCATGCCCAGCTCTTCCAGCTGATCCGGGTTCTCGATGCCGTGATGCAGCAGTGCTTTCAGCAGAACCAGACCTACTGACACGAACAGACCCAGAATCAGGCTTGCGGCAATGATCAGCATCTTCTTCGGTGCAACCGGCGCGTTAGCCGTCTGCGCGTTGTCGATGATGCGGACATCACCTACGGTGCTGGCTTTACTGATGCCCAGCTCCTGCTGACGATTCAGCAGCTGCATGTAGATCTCCTGACCTGACTGAACATCACGGGTCAGACGCAGGATTTCCTGCTGAGTCTGTGGCATGCCAGAAATTTTCTTGTTCAGCTGAGCCTGCTCACCTTCCAGCGTTTTGCGTTTTTCCAGCAGCGCGCGGTAAGTCGGGTGATCTTTGGTAAACAGCTGAGAAACTTCTGCTTCACGGAAGGTCAGTTCGTTCAGCTGACTCTGCACGCTGACAGAGGAGTCCAGGGCAGATTTCGCTTCCAGCGACAGGTCAACAGATTCGTTCTGGCGGCGGAAGGTGTTCAGCTTGTTCTCCGCTTCATCCAGCTTGCTGCGAACGGCAGGCAGCTGAGTGCGTAAGAACTCCAGGCTTTTCTCGGCCTGCTCTGACTTGCGTTCAACGTTCTGTAACAGATAGTTGTTCACGATCTGGTTCAGCACTTTGCTGATCTGCTCCGGATCTTCACCCAGATATTCCAGACCCAGCACGCCGGTATCTTTACCTTTGTCTGCCACGGTCAGGTTAGAGAGCACAGAACGGATCGCCTGCAGGTCATTCAGCTTGGTCACGGTGAAGCTGGTGCCTTCATCGGCGTGAATCTCGCTCACCAGCATGCTGATATCGCCGTGCGACTCCAGCTGGCCGACTTTACCTTTGAACAGCTCATCACCATCTTTCGAGACGGTGTAGCTATCCGGACCGGTCACTTCCAGTTCAACGTTACGTTTGTCGATAGTGCGTGGGATTTCCAGACGCGAAATCGCGATACTGGCCGGTTTGTTGCCCATCAGGCGCGACAGACCCTTGCCGATGACCGGAAAGTAGTTCTGCTCAACCACGGTATCCAGACCCAGATCGTCAACGGTTTTGCCGATGACCATACGGGATTCCAGAATCTCGATTTCCGTATCAGAGGCAGGCGTCGGTGGCAGAATGCTGTCGATTTCGTTCAGAACGGTGCTGGCATTCTTCTGCTCAACCTGAACTAACGCATCGGCGCTATAAATCGGTGTCGCAAACAGTGTGTAGAGTGTTCCCGCCAGCATGAAAAAAGCGGTAACGGCAACAATGATCCAGCGATGGTCAATTAGCTGTCCCACAAGATGCGCCAGATCCCATCCATTCGACTCCTCTCCCGGCGCGGTTCTGACCTTATTTTTTATATTCATGGATAATCCCAACTATCGGCTTAATACGTTGACCCATTTCTGGGTAGCGTTTTCCAGTAATCCGTAAATCTCTTCAAAGGCCTCACGGCTTTTTCGATACGGATCCGCAATTTCTTTCTGATTGAGCCAGTGCCCAAGCAACATGGTTTTGCCACGTGCGGCGGGGTCGATGCGATTCACCTGTTCAATATGCCGCTTCTCCATGACCAGAATCAGGTCAGTGTTGCGGCACATTTCGGCCGTCAACTGCTGTGCCTGATGGCCTTCCAGCGACAGACCCTGCGCTTCGGCTACGGAAGATGCCATTTTGTCGGCCGGGTGGCCGACAAGGGCCCCCAGGCCGGCAGAGCGAACATCTAAATCGGGCAGCGCACGTTTAAACAGGCGCTCTCCGGTCGGAGAGCGGCAGATGTTGCCTACGCAAACGACTAACACGGACGTAATCATGGTCAGACCTTAGTTCGACCAGTTGCGGATACGCAGTGCGCTCTCGCTCACATCGTTGATACCCGCAATGGTTGGCAGTAATTGCGAGATCACACGGTTCCAGCGCGTCAGCGGCGTTGAGGTGACATAGACAATGTCATAGGGCTGAAGCTGGAATTCGGTTCCCATCACCATGGATGCCGCATCTTTGGTGTTCAACTGATAGATGTTGGCAATCTTATTGCGATCGGTGCCGCGCAGTGGACGGATAACGAAGACGCCGGTGGCGTCAGAGGTGGTTTGATCCATCCCGGCCGCGTTGCCCAGTGCTTCCGCCAGCGTCATGCCGCTACGGTCCATTTTCAGGGTCGCCTGCTGCTTCACTTCACCCATCACGAAGATTTTCAGATCATCGTTACGCGGAACGTAAAGGATATCGCCCGGATAGAGGAGGTGGTTCTGGCTCAGGTCACCATTCTGCATCAGTGCCTGCAGCGAGACGCGCTGTTCACGACCGTTGTGCGTCAGCACGACGTTACGCCAGTCAGCATCAGCGGCCAGGCCGCCAGCGGCGTTAATCGCGTCCAGAATCGTCAATGGCACGTTAGTGATTGGCTGCTGACCTGAGGTCGTTACCGAACCGGTGACATAGGTTTTCTGTGATTTAAACGAGGCGATGCTCACATCAACCTGTGGGCTTTCAATGTATTGTGCCAGGCGGCGTGCCACTTCGTTACGCACTTCGCCAACGGTACGGCCCGCTACACGCACACGGCCAATGTAGGGATAGAAGATGGTGCCGTCAGAATGCACCCAGTTACCGGTGTCGCTAGCGCTACGGTACTGACCCGCAGGGGTCGTCAGTTCCGGGTGATCCCAGACCGTCACGGTCAGGACATCGCCCACACCGATACGGTATTCGTAGTTCTGAATTTCGTTCTGCAGTGAAGGGTTCGCCTGAGCCACCAGAGGCTTAGGACGCATTTTCTCAACCAGTGAAGGCGTTAACGGGAAGACGTTGACATATTTATCGATGTCAAAGTTGCTATCCTGTTGCTCAATAACATCTTTTCCTGATGTAGAAAGACGAGAACCGGGTTCGACTGTACACCCGACAAGGAATGTGGCGGATACCAGCAAAGGTATCAATTTCATTTTGATTGTAATCATTTAGATCTTCGCTATCAGTTATTTATTGATAGAGGCGAAACCGCCGCTGTGTAAGCGTCCAACAAAAAGTAAATCCTGGCTGACTTAAGCCTTAAGCTCTGAACCTGTCGTTCATTATCCTTGCTCCACTTGTTATAAGTAGTGACCATCAACCAGGGTGTACCCGAAACGCCTTGCATCATAGCGGACTATGAATGCACTGCGATATCCCTGATGATGGCCGCTATTAACGACACGCCTGACAACGGCACAACACCTCGGAGCGCGCGTGAGCACGCTCATTCCGACTCACGATTAATAGGCACCGTCGCGTTTCAACACCACGCCCACTGTTTTAAACAGAATGGCGATGTCATTCCACAGTGACCAGTTTTTCACGTACCACGAGTCGAAATAGACGCGGGTTTCATAGTCAACATCATTACGACCGCTGACCTGCCACAATCCCGTCATGCCTGGTTTAGCCATCAGGTAATAATCAACATCACCAGCATAACGACAGAGTTCATCTTCAATGACCGGACGAGGCCCGACCAGACTCATATCACCGCGCACCACGTTCCAGAGCTGAGGTAACTCATCGAGGCTTGTTTTACGGATGAAGTGGCCCACTTTAGTAATACGTGGATCATTTTTGAGTTTGAAATCTTTATCCCATTCCGCACGCGCAATCGGATCGGTACGAAGCACTTCTTCCAGCACTTCTTTTGAATTAATCACCATCGAACGGAATTTCAGACATTTGAATTTACGGCCATTCATGCCGACACGTTCGTGACCATAAATCGGTGGTCCGCCATCACGTCCAACCAGGAAGCCGAGGACCAGCAGCGCCGGCATCAGCATCAGAATAATCGACAGCGCACCGACGATATCAAAGGCCCGCTTCAGGAAACGCGAGGTGCGTTTTGCCAGGTTATTCTGAACCCGCAGGATCATCACTTCGTGGCTGAAGATATAGGCCATGTCAGTACCGTAAAGCGGTACACCACGCAGCGTCGGGATGACAGAGACTGAACGGCAGTTGTGCATCGCCAGCGATTTCAGCCACACATCACGATACTGGCTCTGCTCATATTCTACTGCCACGATAAACTGGGTTTCGCTGTTAGTCAGGCTCCAGAGCTCCTGCTCGTCGCGCAGAACCGGTACACCGTTCATGATCTCCTGCGGACAGGTTCCGTCAACGTCATAAAAGGCGATGACGTCAAAACCCATAACCTCTTCGCTTTGCAGCGCCTGCCAGGCTTCGTGCGCATTTTTGCTGCTGCCGATAATAATGGTCTGTTTTTTCCACAAGCCATTTTTATTCAGCAGACGTTTAGCCAGCGCGCGACACGTCGGAATTAAAATCAGCGCCAGTACCCATGTCAGTAACCAGACGAAACGCGACATCTGCCACTGCGACAGTGCGGTAATCGACAGGTCGATAACAGAAAATATAAGAATGGTACGAAAAACTTCTTTTAATTCGAACCAGAAAGGTTTGCGGTATGTGTAGTGACGCAGCCTTACCCAGAACCAGCCAATACAAATTACCGACAGACAAATGTGTGTGGCAATTTTTAAATTCATTTCTTTTTCAGAAATATCTGCCAGCGGCGAACCTGACTGAACATTAATTAGCATCATCGCCACAAATAACGCTGCGTTGAAACAAATTAAATCTGAACATGCCAGCATTAATTTGGTAATAAGACTTTTAAACGTAAATTCTGTATCGCGCATATTTAACTCTTTATTTTATTTCCTTAAACCCGCAACGGCTATCGCCCGTTTAATCGTTAAGCGATGAAACCTTTCCAGACTGAGCCGTTTCTAAGGGGAGCTCCTGCGGCGTTTACGCCAGTGATCTTAACCATGACACCAATAATATTGTGATGAATACCAACAGATTACTCTGACTTTAATCACCGCCAGCATTGCTCATTTTATCAACGAAAAACGCGATTCAGGCACGCTACCGCCCTTGGCTGTCGCTGCCAATATCGCTGTCATCATTCATATTGCTCCCCGTAATAGGTAACCGTAACGCATCATACAGGTGTTCATAGATGAATTACTGATTCCTTACATTGCGATTAATGTAGAATCGGTACGCAAATTACGACTCTGGGGCAGAGTTTGCTAACTTGTTGCTATACTAGTTATTACTGGCTTGTTTACAAGCAGGTCCCGCCATCCCTGGACTATTTTAGGAAAAAGACTACCAGCAATTAGTATTGATGCCTGACAGGCAGTGCAATCCTTTCTGTACAATTCGGATTAATGCCATACTCGTGGTGAGATAAATCGCATAAGCCCGGCAGGTGAATATCGCTTTCCCGTGACAAAATGACTCAGAATAGTCTCCCCTGAACCCTGCGAATTTAATCAAAGCGTCACACTGTTATGTTCAGATTTTGCACAATATATCGGGCTGTGCCGGTTATCACCCCCCTGCCCTGCCATTTGTACGCGGCTTCGCACTCCACTATCATCAGAGAAAACCCAATTTAAGACATTCAGGTGAACAAGGCATGCTGGAGGTAATTGCAGATCCCTCGCTATGGGCGGGATTAGTAACGCTAATCGTTCTGGAACTGGTTTTAGGCATCGACAATCTGATCTTCATTGCCATCCTGGTTGAGAAGCTTCCCAGCCCCCTTCGCGACCGCGCGCGCGTCATCGGACTGCTGCTGGCGTTAGTGTGCCGCTTATTGCTGCTGGCTTCGCTTTCCTGGCTGGTTACGCTCAAAGAACCCTGGGTTACGCTGGCGGGCCACCCCTTCAGTGCGCGCGACTTACTGCTGCTGTCAGGCGGGATTTTCCTGCTATTTAAAGCCACAACAGAGTTGAATGCGCGCCTTGAAGGTCATGATGAAGATGCCGGTCAACAAAAAGGCGGCGCTAAATTCTGGCCGGTGGTGGCGCAAATCGTGGTGCTGGATGCCATCTTCTCGCTGGATGCGGTAATTACCGCCGTCGGCATGGTGAATGAATTGCCGGTCATGATGATTGCGGTCACCATCGCCATTCTGCTGATGCTGCTCGCCAGCAAGCCGCTGACCCGCTTTGTGAATAACCACCCTACGATTGTCATCCTATGTTTAAGCTTCCTGCTGATGATTGGCTTCAGCCTGGTGGCGGAAGGCTTTGGCTTTGTCATCCCTAAAGGCTATCTCTATGCGGCTATCGGCTTCTCGGTCATCATTGAGGCACTGAACCAGCTGGCTCACTTTAACCGTCGGCGTGTGCTGTCGGCGGGTCGTCCGCTGCGCCAGCGCACGGCGGAAGCGGTGTTACGCATGTTGCGGGGTGCAGCGGAACCGGCGGAACTGGATGCGAAAACCTCGTCACTGATTGCTGACAGCGACGCCAGCATGCTGTTCAATCGTCAGGAACGGGTGATGATTGCCAGGGTGCTGGGCATGGGCCAGCGCCACGTCAACAGCATAATGACCTCGCGCCATGACGTCGACCATATCGACCTCAGTGACGATCCGGCAGAGATCATGTCACGCCTCGACCGCAATCAGCACACGCGCATCCTGATAACGGACAACTCCAGCGAACCGCTGGGCGTGGTGCACGTTATCGATCTGCTTCACCAGTCGCTGCACCACAATTCACTCGATCTGCGCGCCCTGGTTCGGCAGCCGCTGGTCTTTCCTGAACGTCTGACGCTGCTGCAGGCGCTGGAACAGTTCCGGCAGGCCCATACGCATTTTGCTTTTGTGGTGGATGAGTTTGGTTCAGTAGAGGGCGTGGTGACCCTGAGCGATGTGATGGAGACCATTGCGGGCAATCTGCCGAATGAGGCGGGAGAGATTGATGCCCGCTACGATATTCAGATTCAGGGAGAGGGGCACTGGATTGCCAACGGCCATATGCCACTGGAAGATCTGGCGCTCTATGTGAAACTGCCGCTGGACGAGCAGCGTGACTATCATACGCTGGCAGGTTTACTGATGGATAAGCTGCAGCATATCCCTCAGGAAGGGGAAGTGTTGCAGCTGGGTGATTACCGGCTGAGAACCCTGCAGGTGGAAAATCATCGGGTTCAGAAAGTCGAAATTCTGCTGCAGCCTGATAGCGATTACGAGGTTTAACCCGTCACCCGGTTTGACAGCATGCGCCCGCTACGGGCGCATGATTTTCTTCAGGTTCTCTTTATTCTCGCCCTCTTTCTGACGATCGATCCACTGATTCAGCCGTGACTTCGCTTCACTCTGAAGACGGTCACGCAGCACGGCATCCACCGGCAGGGAATATTGCAGACTGTTCCAGTCACCATACATACGCAGCGGAACCGGCTGACTGGAGAGTGTCTTCACCAGCGCCTCATCGCCACGCCAGCCGCTGATTTTCAGTCCCAGCGTGACGTCCAGCTGTTGCTGCACCATGTCGACTTTACCCGCGCCCTGCAGGCCCAGATTCTGACCATTGCCATTGATATCGCTGAAGCTGAGTACACCTTTATTCAGCGCGACCTGACCACTGATCGACTCAATGCCTTCATCGACGGCTTCCTGGCTGCTGACTTTATCACTGACCCGAGCCACGGCACGCTGCACCATCTGCTGCAGATTAAGCTGTGCCAGCTTCAGGTTACTGGCGCTGATGGTCGCCCTGCCCTGCCAGCTGCGCTTCGCCGCCTCAACCGTCAGCGTATTGCCCGACAGCTCGCCGTCGAGACTCAGGTTTCCCTGCAGACTTTCCGGCAGTTCAAACGCTTTCAGCAGTGGCTGAATGGCAATCAACCGGAGTTGGGGTTTCAGGCTGACCTGCGTTTCCGGCTGACGAATATCAATGCTGCCGGGAACCGAGAAGCTGCCATTGCCCAGTTTGCCGCTGAGCGTGTTCAGCGTCATTAGTCCCTGCTGATTGCTGGCGTTTACCGCAAGGCCGGTCAGGGTGAGGCCGCGCCATACCACACTGTCCGCCTGTAATTTCAGCGCCAGGTTCAGGTCATTCAGCGGAGAGTCGGCGTTGCTACGCTCCCGTGGGGCCGCGATCACCGGCGAACGGGCCACAGAGGCATGCTGCACGCCAGGCGTTTCAGAGACCGGCGTGCTGGTGAGTAAATTATCCAGATTCAGCGTGCTGGCTTTCAGATCCAGCGCCAGCTGCTGTGGCGGAATAGCCTGTCCGCTACCCTGCCCGGTCAGCGTACTGTCGTTGGCGGTGAGCTGCAGATTGCTGAAAGAGAACTGCTGGCGGTCGCCATCCCATTCGCCCTGCAGGCTCAGTGAGCCTTTAATTCCCTGAACCGGGATATCGGCACCGGAAAGCGAGTAATCAAGCTGCTGCAGCTGGCCGCTGAGACGATGGGGATATTGCGCGGCATCAAGCTGGCCTTTGAGATTCAGAGTCGCGTTGCGCTGATTGCGCATCAGGCTGGTGCTCAGCGACAGGGTCGCCAGCTTGTTCGCGTCCTGTTCCATATTGATGTTGAGGTCGCGGAAATTATATTCGTCACCGCCCGGCTGCTGCCAGATAAGCAGACTGTCAGCTACCCGCAGCTTAGCAATATCAAATGACCAGCCGCTGGACGCCGGGGCTGGCTCCGCATCGCGCGGACCCTGAGGCGCATTTTTAGCACGCTGCGCGCTGCTCTCTGGCGTGACCCGCACGATCGCATTTTTCAGCAGCACCTGACTGACGCTGAGCTGATGGGATAAGAGTGGCCAGAGATCGACATCAAGCCGCATGTTTTCTGCCGAGACCAGCGGCTGGCTGGCACCCGGCGCGGTGAGACTCATCCGCCCTGCCAGGATACTGAGCTGAGGCCAGACGTGCCAGCGCAGATCGCTGCTGACTTCAAGGCGATAACCACTGCGTTGTTCGACCTGTTGCACCATATAGGCACGAAAGTCGTTGGGATTGACCAGCAGTACCAGCGCGCTCATTCCCGTTACGACCACCACTAACAGGATGGCCAGCGTGGTTATCACTCTTTTCATTACATCCTCAAATCAGTCTTTATCGATACGGCTGGCATCAGCGCCCTGCTGACCGCGATATTTTGCATCTTCACGCCGGTTGTAGGGACGTGCAGCCGGACCTGAAAGTGGTTCAAAACTCAGCGCGCCGATTAACATGCCGGGACGCAGCGCCAGCGGCAGTTTACCTGAATTGTAGAACTCCAGCACGATACGACCCTGCCAGCCTGGATCTATGCGGTGAGCCGTCACGTGAACCATCAGCCCAAGGCGAGCCAGCGAGGAGCGGCCATCCAGCCAGCCGACCAGATCGTCGGGCAGCGTCACCGATTCCAGCGTCACCGCCAGCGCCAGTTCACCCGGATGGAGGAAAAAGGCTTCGCCATCCGGCAGCACGATCTCATCGCTCATCACCCGGTCCAGTGCCGCACTCACTTCCTGTTTCGGGCCGCTCAGGTCGATAAAAGCCGCGGTATGACCGCTGAAAGTACGGAACTGATTACCCAGACGCACATCGACCGTGGCACCATTAATGCGCTCGACCGGCGGGCGTGGCTCAATGGCCAGTTTGCCAGTGTCCAGCCAGGCTTCGATATCGCGATCGCATAATCTCATTGCGGTAACTCCATGACATAAGTGTAGCAAACCGGCATGCGTGCCTGCCGCCGGTCTGCACCACGTCCGGAAGGACGTGCGTTATTCAAAAAACTGGTTGATTTTCGCCTTGAGGATATCGATGGCGATACGGTTTTTTCCGCCGCGCGGCACAATAATATCGGCGTACTGTTTTGATGGCTCGATAAACTGCAGGAACATCGGACGCACGGTCTTCTGATACTGACTCATTACCGAATCCATTGAACGGCCACGCTCGTTGACGTCACGTTTCATGCGGCGCATCAGACAGATGTCGAGCGGCGTGTCCACGAAGATAGAGAAGTTGAGTTCCTGGCGCAAACGGGCGTCAGTCAACAGCAGAATGCCTTCAAGAATAATGACCTTTTTGGCCTTCAGGTGATGCGTCTGCTGGGTGCGGGTGTGTTCAACATAGCTGTAAACCGGCAGCTCAATATCCTGGCCGGCTTTCACCGCCTGCAGATGCTGCAACAGCAAATCATGATCCATCGCACTCGGATGGTCATAATTGGTTTTAACCCTCTCTTCCATGGTGAGGTGACTTTGATCTTTGTAATAAGCATCTTCCGGGATCACCCCGATGTGCTCGTCACCTACCTGATCACGGATTTCACGATAGAGCGTGCTGGCAATTAAACTTTTACCGGATGCGGAAGCGCCGGCAATGCCTACAATCACGCACTGATGAGACTTGTCAGTCATACTATTTTAGGACCTGATAACTGGAGCCTGCCACTGGTCACACATTACGCGGGCAGCGGACGGGCCGAAATGGAGAGGGTGTGTTCGCGCTAAGTATAGGGATTTCGGCCTTTTGATGCCACAAAAATGGCGTCGGCGACTTTTCAGACTTTCTCCTTTGGACGCCACTCATTTCACCGATAAACTAACGTCACACCATACTATAAATAAAATGGCCTGCGCGGCGCGCTGTTCTGACGACGCGCGCCGCAATCGTTTCGACCGAATGATGCATCAGGAGTGGTATGCACTGGAAGACTTTGACCTATTTTGGCGACAGCATGCTGTTGATTCCGACAGCGGTGATTATTGCGCTGATTTTGCCGTGGAAGAGTGACAATCGTCTTACGGTCTTTTACTGGATTGTGGCTTTTGGCCTGGCTGGCCTGACCGTCAGCCTCTCGAAAATTCTGTTTCTGGGATTTGGCATTGGCAGCGCCCGGTTTAATTTCACCGGTTTCAGCGGTCACAGCGCCATGTCCGCGACGCTATGGCCGGTCATGTTATGGCTGATCTCCGGGCGCTGGTCAGCAAAATGGCGTATCGCGGCGATTGGCGTCGGTTACCTGATCCCACTGATGGTCGGTTTCTCACGCCTGGTGATCCACGCCCACTCTAAAAGTGAGGTCGCTACCGGTCTGCTGCTGGGCTTTACGCTGAGCACCGCGTTTCTGATTTCGCAGCGCCGCACCTCATTAAAAGGCTTCAGCTGGCCGCAGGTGGGTGCCGCGCTGTTAGTGCCGTTTGTATTGATGAGTCACGGTCGCGTCGCAACGACGCAGCAGTTTCTGGAGCGCTTCTCTGCCAGCCTCGCGGGCCTGGAGAAACCTTATACCCGCGCCGATCTTTTCCGCCAGTAATCAACACGCTGGCAATCAATTTTACCCTGCCCGTCAATTCGCCGAATAACGGGCAATATTGATTTCACCCCTTTTTTCTTTGCCGAATGTGCTAGCATGCAGTCAGAGAATGACTGGTGCCTGATTCGCCGTTGCGGAGCCCTGCACCCTGCCGGAAGTCCGCATGACGATAGAGATCCTGTCCCCGCAAAATAACCCGCCAAACCGCTGGCTCTCGGCCCTGGTGCTTGGCTGCGTGGTGTTTGTCCTGACGATGTTCTGTCTTGAACTGATCGTTGTCAGCGGGAAGATTTCCCCGCTCTGGTTCCCGACCACCTTAATGACCGTCGTGGTTTTCCGCTGCCCGTCACGACAGCTGCCGCTGCTGCTGACCGCCTGTGTGCTGGGCACTGCGGGGGCGAATGCCATCATCATCGGACCTGCCCTCGCTAATATTAAATTCGCGCTGCTTAATCTTATTCAGGCCAGCGTGGGTGGCATGCTGCTGCGCGCCCTGCTGGATCGGCGCGCGCCGCTGAATTCGCTGCATGACTGGGCAAGGATGGTGGTGTCAGTCGGCATCGTGACCCCGCTGCTCGGCGGCGTGCTGGCGATCTGGACGCTGCAGGTCAGTGGCCATGCCTCGTTTCCCTTCTTCTATACCTGGGTCATCTCCGAGATCATCGGGATGCTGGTATTAGGCCCGATGCTGCTGCTGCTGCCCTGGCCGCTACGGCGCGCGCAGTTCAGCGATCTGCGGCTGGCCGAATCGCTGCTGACCCTGGTGCTTACCCTCGGTGCCAGTTATCTGGCACTGCGTTTCCTGCCGTGGCCCTTTACCTTTATTGTGGTGATCCTGTTCTGGTGCGCGGTTCGTCTGCCCAAGCTGCAGGCGTTTGTCCTCTTCTTCCTGAACGCCAGTTTTATCTCGATGCTGCTGGCTTTTGATCTGGTCAACGTGGTCAATAACAACAGCGCCCTCGGCCCGGTCTCCAGCTGGCTGCCGTTTCTGCTGGTGTTAATCCCCAGTCACATTATGTCGCTGGTGATGGACGCGTTCCGGCGCGAAAAACTTCACATTACCGACAGTGAAACCCGCTTTCGTCACGCCATGGAGTATTCCGCCATCGGTATGGCTCTCGTCGCGCCGCAGGGCAACTGGCTGCAGGTGAATCGATCTCTCTGTCAGATTCTGGGCTATCCGGCAGAAGAGCTGAAGCGTCTGACCTTTCAGCAGATTACCCATCCCGACGATCTCAGCCTCGACCTGGAACATGCGACCCGGTTGCTGGAGGGTGAGATTGATACCTACACTTTTGAGAAGCGCTATTTCCGTAAAGATGGCGAAATTGTCTGGGCGCGGCTGACGGTCTCGCTGGTGCGCGACAGTAGCTATGCCCCGCTCTACTTTATTGCGCAGATTATCGATATCTCAGAACTGAAGCAGAGTGAGCAGGTGAACCGCCGGCTGATGGAGCGTATTACGCTGGCCAACGAGGCGGGCGGCATCGGCGTGTGGGAGTGGAACCTGCTGACCGGCGAGATGTTATGGGACAAGCGCATGTACGCCCTGTTTGGCCTTGCGCCGCATGAGTCACCCAGCTATGACCTCTGGGTCCATCTGCTCCATCCTGCCGATCGCGAGTATGCCGCGCTGACGGTGCAGCAGGCAATTGAGCTGCGCAGTGCTTTTCATATGGAGTACCGCGTGGTCGATGCCCAGGGACAGCGCTGGGTGCGCACCCAGGCTAACCGGCAACTGAGCAAAGAGGGGCGCATTGAGCGCATGCTGGGCATCTGCCAGGACATCACGCCGCTGCGCAATCTTAATGAGGCGCTGTTTCAGGAGAAAGAGCGCATGGCGATCACCCTGGATTCCATCGGCGAAGCGGTGATCAGCACCGATAAAGAGATGCGCGTCGCCTTTATGAACCCGGTAGCAGAGAAGATGAGTGGCCTGTCGCAGGAACAGGCAGCCGGTCAGCCGCTGAGTGAACTGCTGCATATCACTCAGGGGCGTAACGGCCCCGAAGTCGAGAATCTGCTGTTATGCCAGCTACCAGCGGAAAAAATCACCCCCGGTCTGGCGGAAGATCTGGTGCTGCATACGCCCGATGGTGGCCATATCGATATTCACTACAGCATCACACCGCTGCGCTCCGAAGCGGGCCTGGAACAGGGTGCCGTAATGGTTATTCAGGATGTGAGTGAGTCGCGCAAACTGATGAAACGGCTGAGCTATAGCGCGCTGCATGACACCCTGACCCGCCTGCCGAACCGCGCCAGTTTCGAGCTTCAGCTTAAACGTCTGCTGTTTGATGCGGCCGAACATCAGCATCAGCATGTGCTGGTCTTTATCGACCTGGATAAGTTTAAAGCGGTCAATGACAGCGCCGGACATGCCGCAGGCGATGCATTACTGCGTGAGCTCTCCGATTTAATGCAGCATCACCTGCGCAGCAGTGATTTCCTGGCCCGGCTGGGCGGCGACGAGTTTGCGCTGCTGATGCCCGATTGCGAAGTCGATCAGGCGCATGACGTGGTGCAGCGCATCGTCGCCGCGGTCAATGATTACCGGTTCCAGTGGCTGGGCCGCCTTTATCATGTGGGTGCCAGCGCGGGCGTCACGCAGATTTCAGCGGATAACTGCCAGAGCGGCGATGTGCTTTCGCAGGCGGATATCGCCTGTTACAACGCCAAACGCAGCGGGCGCGGACGGCTGGTCATCTACGAACAGCATCGTTTACCGCTGCCGGGTAATCATCAGGGCATGGATGCAGCAATGATTGATGCGCTGCAGATCGAACTGCCGGCCTGGGCCGTTGCGCCACCTAAAACACCGCAGGCGGCCTTTATCTGGCTGCTTGAGGTGCAGCTTTTAACGGCTGACGGGCTGCTGGTGGATGAAACCCTGCTGCGCAATAACCTGCCTGACGATTCGCTGCGTCGCCGGCTGGATAACAATATTCTGGATACTTTTTTCCGTCACGATGTGCAGAGGCTGAATAGCAAAGGCATTCCGGTGATCCTGCCACTCAATGCACAGGTACTGAACGATGCCGTCTTCGTGCAGCAACTCTGTCAGCGCTTTGTTGCCGAGGGACTCTCTGACAGCCGCTGTGGTTTCGCTTTCCCTGCCGCCAGCGTGCTGAGCAAAGGCGATCAGCTCTATGCCGCGCTGATGCAACTGCGGCAGTGTGGCTGTCGTGTCGTGTTGCAGCATTTTGGCCGTAACCTGGATGCCTTCAATCTGCTGAGTGACGAAGTGGTTGATTATCTGGTGCTGGCCCCTGAACTGGTTGCTAACGTCCATAATAATCTGATGGATGAGATGCTGCTGACCATCATTCAGGGCCAGGCAACGCAGCGCAATATCTCGGTGCTGGCCGGTCCGATTTCAGTACCCGCCGTACTCAGCACGCTGGCGACCCTTGATGTGGATGGCGTCTGGGGCAGTGCCGTGGCCGAGCATCAGCCGTTGCGTTCTCTGGCTGAAGATCGCATCTTCGCTATCCGTTAATTCCCGCGCTGCCTGCTTGCCACCCTGCTGAAGCTGCGCTAAAGTCGCCCCCTTTTTTCCGGCATGGGGGCGAAAATGTTCATAGGATTCGATTACGGCACGGCTAACTGCTCTATTGCAGTCAGCGAAAATGGCACGCCACGTCTGTTAACGCTGGAAAACGATCAGCGCCTGCTGCCGTCAATGATCTGTGCGCCGACCCGCGAGTCGATCAGCGAATGGCTTTATCGTCATCATCAGGTGGCGACACCGGACAGCGAAACCACGGCGCTGCTGCAACGTGCCATGCGTTATAACCGCGAAGAGGATATCGAGGTCCAGCCCAACAGCGTGCAGTTCGGCCTCACCGCGCTGCAGCATTACATGGTCGACCCCGAAGATGTCTGGTTCGTTAAATCCCCCAAATCGTTCCTCGGTGCCAGTGGCCTGAAGCCACAGCAGGTCGCCCTGTTTGAAGATCTGGTCTGCGCCATGATGCTGCACATCCGTCAGCAGGGTGAAAGCCAGCTTGATCAGGCCATCGATCAGGCAGTGATCGGGCGGCCGGTCAACTTTCAGGGCTTAGGCAGCGAAGAGTCTAACCAGCAGGCAGAAGGCATTCTGCTGCGCGCCGCTCACCGCGCCGGCTTCCGTGATGTGGAGTTTCAGTTTGAACCGGTCGCCGCCGGACTCGATTTCGAAGCGACGCTGAAGCAGGAAACGACGGTTCTGGTGGTGGATATCGGCGGCGGTACGACCGACTGCTCGATGCTGCTGATGGGGCCAAAATGGCGTGATAAGGCAGACCGCCGTGAAAGCCTGCTGGGTCACAGCGGTTGCCGCGTTGGCGGGAACGACCTGGATATTATGCTGACGTTTAAGACCCTGATGCCATTGCTGGGCCTGGGCGGTAACACCCTGAAAGGCACCGCGTTGCCTGCCCTTCCGTGGTGGAACGCCATCGCCATCAATGATGTTCCGGCGCAGAGTGACTTTTACAGTCCGGCCTGCGGTAAGTGGCTGAGGGATCTGGTGCGGGATGCTGAACAGGGTGACGTCGTGGCTCGCCTGCTGAAAGTGTGGCAGCAGAAGCTCAGTTACCGGCTGGTGCGCGCGGCAGAAGAGAGCAAAATTGCGCTGTCAGCCAGCCCGGCGCATACCGCCTCCCTCGACTTTATTGCCGCGGCATTAGAGACAGAGATTGGGGTGGGTCAGCTGCAGGACGCCATCAGTCAGCCACTGGAGAAAATTCTGGAGCAGGTGCAGCTCGCGCTGGCCACCAGCCAGATCAAGCCTGATGTGATTTATCTGACCGGTGGCAGTGCGCGTTCACCACTGCTGCGCGCAGCGCTGCAGCAGACGCTGCCGGACAAGCCGATTGCGGGCGGCGATGATTTCGCCTCCGTCACCGCAGGCCTGGCCCGCTGGGCGGAAGTGATGTTCCGCTAATGTGGCGCATCGATGTAAAAACGGCTCCTCGCTTTTCCGTACAGGCAGCTCAGAATCTTAAAGCGATGGGAGCATACGCCTGTAGCAAAGCATCGCGGGCCACGGATGGCCCGCGCTGAGCCTGCCAGGGATGGCGTCTTTTGCGTCTTTGCGGAAGGCGTATGCTCCCTGAGCCTGTGCACGATCTCCCCGCAATGGTTTTAAGGATGCCGTTTTAGCCTGCTATCAGAAGGCAATATTGGCGCTGATACCGCCGATAAACGCATCCTTCACTTCGCTCACCGCGCCCGGCGCCACCACATACTGCAGGTTAGGTCGCAGTGACATCCAGTTGGTCACTTTGGCGTTGTAGTAAACCTCATAGTTGTACTCTGAACCTTCCTGAATCGGCAGATAAGTCGGGCTGTCAAAGCGGCTCTCGCCATTGGCCTGATTCTGCTGACGCAGTGAGCGGGTATAGTCGCTGTTCACATGAATACGCGACGCGCCCACACCGATCTCATCCTGCGGACGGGCATCGAACGGCCCTGTCCAGGTAAAGGCGATAGACTGATAGTTATCGGTCTTCGAGGTCTTGTGATCGTTCATCACCGCCTGAACACGCACGCCCAGACCACGGTTCACATTGCCATCCTGCGCGGTCAGCTGTTGCTGCAATAACAGATAGCCGCCGTAGGAATGCGCCTGATCCTGATAGCCGCCGTTGCGCCAGCTGCCATAGACATCGCCATCCACTGACGAATAGTAATAACCGATGCGATAGTTACCCGGTAATTTCTCCGGCCCGAACGTCGGTTTCCAGCCCAGTTCCACCGGCACCAGATTCCCCTCGGAGTTGCTGGTATCCAGACGGAAGCCATCGCCGCGATCGTAGTTAGCGCGGTTCTGATTATAGAAACCGACCTGGAAGAAGACATCCGGCGTGATAGTCAACTTAACCCGGCCGCCCCACTGCGACACCGGCCAGTTGAACCAGCGATCGCCGCGCCAGTTACCCGCCTGTCCGCTACCCAGCGCCAGGTTCTGGAACAGATTGCCATCGAAGTTGTCGAAATCTTCACCCACCGTTACCCGTCCGGCTTTGATATCGACCACATCGTTGAACAGCCCTTTGCGCAACCAGAACTGCGTCAGACGCCAGGTCTGACCGCGACCATAAACTTCCTGCACCGAAGAGAGCATACCGGTGCGCTGATCGGCGACCTGATCGGAAAGATTCTGCCCGTTACGGCTGGTGACGGTCATCTGAAACTCGGCATCCTGCCAGTCCAGCAGCTTCTGCAGATCGAAATTGGTGCCGAACGTCCACTGATCGCTGTAGCGCATGGTGGTATTGGTATCGGCTCCGCCGCCTAAGTTAGCGGCGCTTTCCATGGTGTAGTTGACGTCAAACTTGATGCCGTCGTCCTGCAACTGCGTTCGGTAACCCCCCCAGTCACCAAACATCCATTCAGAGTCCGGGCTGAAAGCATCAGCGGCGATGGCCTGTGCGGAAAACATGGCCATGATCAGGGTGCCGGTTGCCACACGGCGCAGCGGAAAACGCTGTTCTGCGAGTCTGTTTTTCATCTTGCTTATTCTTATGTAAGTTACGGAAAGTGACGGGCAGAGGATAATGCTGACTAATCATCATTTATTGTAAATACGTGCGCATAATTTCCTGAAACATCAGTTTATTAACGCATTTGTGATCGGGATCGCTGATTGGTTATTCTTCGGGCAGGATGCGCACTTTTTAACAGGCACAAAGTAAAAAGGGGCGCTAGCGCCCCTGTAATTAGCGGCTGGCCTGGTCCAGTTGATCAATCTGTTCCGGGGTCAGCGTGAGCTGCGTCGCGCCAGTCAGATCGTCGAGCTGCTTAAGTGAGGTAGCACTGACAATCGGTGCAGTAATACCGGGCCGGGCAATCTGCCAGGCCAGCGCCACCTGCGTCGGTGTCACCTGATGCGCATCGCTGATCGCATCCAGCGCGTCAAGGATCCGCAAACCACGCGGGTTGAGGTATTTGTCTACCACGCCCTGACCCCGTGCGCTTTTACTGGCATCCGCTGCATCACGGTATTTGCCACTGAGAAAACCGCTGGCGAGGGAGTAGTAGTTGATCACACCTAAACCGTGCGCCCTGACCACCGGCTCCAGCTCCGACTCATAGGGCTGGCGGTCATAAAGGTTGTATTCCGGTTGCAGGGTTTCATAACGCGCCAGCCCCTCCGTTTCACTGATCTGCAATGCCTCCTCAAGCCGCGCCGCGCTGTAGTTCGAGGCGCCAATAGCCCGCACTTTCCCCTCGCGAATCAGACTGTCAAAGGTGCTCAGCGTGTCCGCCAGCGGCGTGTCCTGATCGTCACGGTGCGCCTGATAGAGGTCGATGTAGTCGGTCTGCAACCGGCGCAGTGAATCTTCGACCGCCTGACGGATATATTGCGGCTTCAGCCCGGTTTTTTCCGGCGACAGTTCCATACCGACTTTAGTTGCCAGCACGATCCGATCGCGCTTGCCGCTTTTTTTCAGCCACTCCCCAATAATGGTTTCCGACTCACCGCCCTTGTTACCGGGTGCCCAGCGGGAATAGACATCGGCGGTGTCGATAAACCACAGGCCTCGATCCACCAGCGCATCCAGCAGAGAAAAGGAGGTGGTTTGATCCACTGTCCAGCCAAACACGTTGCCGCCAAACGTCAGTAACGGCACCGTAATACCACTGTCACCCAACTGCCGGGTTTGATTCTGACTCATTATCTGCTCCTGATTTGCCTGACAAACGGTCTGTTTTTTAGCATAGCAAAGTCATTTCACGCCTTTATGACGATTGTGCTGCGATTAATGCAGGAACAGGCATAATTACCCCGCCCTGACAGATATCCTTATTTCCTTCAACTTCTGCCCGTCAGAGGCGACTACAATCTTTCGTTTGCAGGCTACCCCTTTCATGCCTGCGCCTGGGACTACGTCACTGCTGGAGAGCATCAACAATCATGAGCACCCGACATCCTGTTATGAAGAAAACCCTGATCGTGCTGGCCCTGATCGCCGTGGCCGCTGGCGGCTACTATGCCTGGCAGCGCAATGCCCAGCCGCAGAGCAGCAGCCAGACGGATTCGCCAGCGCCACGTGGCGGCAAAGGCGGGGGTGATGGCGCGCGTCGTCCCCTCGCCCCGGTTCAGGCGGCAACCGCCACCCGCCAGAGCGTGCCGCAATTCCTTAGTGGACTGGGAACGGTGACCGCCGCTAACACGGCCACGGTGCGCAGTCGGGTCAATGGCGACCTGCTGGCGATCCACTTCACCGAAGGCCAGCAGGTTAACGCAGGCGATTTGCTGGCAGAAGTCGACCCGCGGCCTTATCAGGTGGCGTTAACCCAGGCTCAGGGCCAGCTGGCGAAAGATCAGGCGACGCTGGCGAATGCCCGTCGCGACCTGGCACGCTTCGAGAAGCTGGCAAAAACCTCGCTGGTGTCGCAACAGGAGCTGGACACTCAGCGCTCCCTGGTGAGTGAAACGCTCGGCACCCTGAAAGCGGATGAGGGCGGCGTTGCCAGTGCACAGCTTAATCTGACCTACAGCCGGATCACCGCGCCGATTGCTGGCCGGGTCGGGCTAAAACAGGTGGATGTTGGCAACTATGTCACCAGCGGCGACACCACCGGTATCGTGGTGATCACCCAGACGCACCCGATTGATGTGGTTTTTACCCTGGCAGAAAACAGCATCAGTTCGATTCTGCAGGCGCAGAAAAGCGGCCAGCCGTTGCTGGTGGAGGCCTGGGATCGCAGTAATCAGAATCTGATCGCCAGCGGCAAACTGTTGAGCCTCGATAACCAGATTGATGTCACTACCGGCACCATCAAAATCAAAGCGCGTTTTGATAATCAGGACGACACGCTGTTCCCTAACCAGTTCGTCAATGTGCGACTGAAGGTCAACACCCTGCAGGATGCAGTGGTCATTCCGCCTGCCGCATTACAGATGGGCAATGAGGGCCACTTTGTCTGGGTGGTCAACAGTGACAACAAGGTCAGCAAGAAAAGTGTGATGGCCGGCCTGCAGGATAGTGAAAAAGTCGTGATCAGCGCCGGTCTGGAGGCGGGTGAACGCGTGGTGACCGACGGGCTGGATCGCCTGACCGAAGGTGCGAAAGTTGAGGTGGTCGCGCCGCAGAGCAACGCACCGCGCGCCACCCGCGCGACCCTGCCGTCAAAAGGAGAGCGTGAGTAATGCAGGTCATGCCTCCCGATCACAGTGGCGGGCCGTCACGCCAGTTTATTCTGCGCCCGGTCGCCACCACGCTGTTGATGATTGCGATTCTGCTGGCCGGGATACTGGGCTACCGCTTCCTGCCGGTCTCGGCGCTGCCCGAAGTTGACTATCCGACCATCCAGGTCGTCACGCTCTATCCGGGTGCCAGCCCGGATGTGGTCACCTCCTCCATCACCGCCCCGCTTGAGCGCCAGTTTGGTCAGATGTCCGGCCTGAAACAGATGGCGTCGCAAAGCTCCGGCGGTGCCTCGGTCGTGACGCTACAGTTCCAGCTGACGCTGCCGCTGGATGTGGCCGAACAGGAAGTGCAGGCGGCCATTAACTCAGCGACCAACCTGCTGCCCAACGACCTGCCTAATCCGCCGGTCTACAGCAAAGTGAATCCTGCCGATCCGCCGATCATGACGCTGGCCGTCACCACGCGCAGCATGCCGCTGACGCAGGTGCAGGACATGGTGGAAACGCGTGTCGCACAGAAAATCTCTCAGGTCAGCGGCGTCGGGCTGGTGACGCTTTCGGGCGGCCAGCGTCCGGCGGTGCGGGTGAAGATGAATGCGCAGGCGCTGGCGGCGCTGGGTCTGACCAGCGAAACGGTGCGGACTGCCATCAGCAATGCCAACGTCAATTCTGCCAAAGGCAGCCTGGATGGCCCGACCCGCTCCGTCACCCTGTCAGCCAATGACCAGATGAAATCGGCGGAAGATTATCGCCAGCTGATCATCAGCTATAAAAATGGTGCGCCGGTACGTCTGGGTGATGTGGCAACTATCGAACAGGGAGCTGAAAACAGCTGGCTCGGAGCCTGGGCTAACCGCGATGCGGCGATTGTGCTCAACGTTCAGCGTCAGCCTGGCGCCAATATCATCGCCACGGCGGATAATATCCGTGCCATGCTGCCCGCCCTGACTGCCGCTCTGCCAAAGTCTGTAGACGTTAAACTGCTCACCGACCGCACCACCAATATTCGCGCTTCAGTGAACGACACGCAGTTTGAGCTGATGCTGGCGATGGCGCTGGTCGTGATGATCATCTATCTGTTTCTGCGCAACGTGCCCGCCACGCTGATCCCGGCGGTGGCGGTCCCGCTTTCGCTGATTGGCACCTTTGCGGCGATGTACTTCCTGGGCTTTTCCATCAATAACCTGACGCTGATGGCGCTGACCATCGCCACCGGCTTTGTGGTCGATGATGCCATCGTGGTAATTGAGAACATCTCACGCTATATCGAGAAAGGAGAAAAACCGCTGACCGCTGCGCTGAAAGGGGCCGGAGAGATCGGCTTCACCATCATCTCCCTGACCTTCTCGCTGATTGCGGTGCTGATCCCGCTGCTGTTTATGGGCGACGTGATTGGCCGCCTGTTCCGTGAATTTGCCGTCACGCTGGCGGTGGCGATTCTGATTTCAGCGGTGGTGTCACTGACCCTGACGCCGATGATGTGCGCCAGGATGCTGAGCGCGGAGTCGCTGCGCAAACAGAACCGCTTTTCGCGGGCCAGTGAAGCGATGTTTGATCGTATCGTCGCCACCTACGGTAGAGGCCTGAGCCGGGTGCTGAATCACCCCTGGCTGACGCTGTCGGTGGCGCTGGGCACGCTGGTCCTGACGCTGCTGCTGTGGATGGTGATCCCGAAAGGCTTTTTCCCGCAGCAGGACAACAGCATTATTCAGGGTACGCTGCAGGCCCCGCAGTCGGTCTCCTACGCCAGTATGGCGCAGCGCACCCGCGATGTTGCCTCCATCATTATGAAAGATCCGGCGGTTGAGAGCATGACCTCGTTTGTCGGCGTGGATGGCACCAATGCTTCGCTGAACAGCGCGCGGCTGCAGATCAACCTCAAGCCGCTGGATCAGCGCGACAACCGGATTCCTGCTATACAGCAGCGCCTGCAACAGCAGGTCAGTGCGGTGCCGGGCGTGCAGCTGTGGCTGCAGGCGGTGCAGGATCTCACCATTGATACCCAGGCGAGCCGCACACCGTACCAGTTCACACTGCAATCGGGTTCACTGTCGTCGCTCAGCACCTGGGTTCCGGCCCTGCTGACCCGGCTCAGCACCCTGCCACAGCTGCGCGATGTCAGCAGTGACTGGCAGGATCAGGGACTGGAAGCCTATGTCAACGTGGACCGCGACAGTGCCAGCCGCCTCGGCATCAGCATGGCGGACGTCGATAACGCGCTGTATAACGCCTTTGGGCAGCGGCTGATCTCCACCATCTATACCCAGGCGAATCAGTATCGCGTGGTGCTGGAGCAGGATAATAACGCCACGCCAGGGCTGGCGAGTCTGGATGCGATTCGCCTGAACAGCAGCGACGGCGGCAGCGTGCCGCTGAGCGCCATTGCCCGCATCGAGCAGCGCCACACGCCATTGAGCATTAACCATCTCGACCAGTTCCCGTCGGCGACCTTCTCGTTCAACGTGGCTGACGGCTATTCGCTGGAAGATGCTGTAAAAGCCGTGTCACAGGCGGAAGCGCAGCTTGGCATGCCTGCCGAGCTGATGACCCAGTTCCAGGGCAGCACGCTGGCCTTTGAGGCGGCGCTCAGCAGCACGGTCTGGCTGATTGTGGCGGCCATTGTGGCGATGTACATCGTGCTGGGCGTGCTCTATGAGAGCTTTATTCACCCGATCACCATTCTCTCGACGCTGCCCACCGCGGGCGTCGGCGCGCTGCTGGCGCTCATGCTCAGCGGCAATGAGCTGGATATCGTGGCGATTATCGGCATCATCCTGCTCATCGGCATCGTGAAAAAGAACGCCATCATGATGATCGACTTTGCGCTGGCGGCGGAGCGTGAACAGGGTATGAAGCCTTATGATGCGATCTATCAGGCCTGCCTGCTGCGCTTCCGCCCGATTCTGATGACCACCCTGGCGGCCCTGCTCGGCGCGCTGCCGCTGATGCTCAGCACCGGCGTCGGGGCCGAACTGCGTCATCCGCTGGGCATTGCCATGGTCGGCGGGCTGATTCTGAGCCAGGTGCTGACGCTGTTCACCACGCCGGTGATCTACCTGCTGTTTGATCGACTGGCTCACGCCACCCGTCGCCGCTTTGGCCGCACGGAGGCCGCAGAGTGAAGTTCTTTGCCCTGTTCATCAACCGGCCCGTCGCGACGACCCTGCTGACGCTGGCCATCGCCCTGGCGGGTATGCTGGGTTTCCGGCTGCTGCCAGTGGCGCCGCTGCCGCAGGTCGATTTTCCGGTGATCGTTATCTCGGCGTCACTGCCGGGCGCGTCGCCGGAGATTATGGCGTCGTCGGTGGCCACGCCGCTGGAGCGCTCGCTGGGACGCATCGCGGGCGTCAGTGAAATGACCTCTACCAGTTCGCTGGGCAGCACCCGCATCATTCTGGTGTTCGATTTTGATCGCGACATTAACGGCGCGGCGCGTGATGTGCAGGCCGCGATCAATGCAGCGCAAAGCCTGCTGCCCACCGGCATGCCGTCGCGTCCCACTTATCGCAAAGTGAACCCTTCGGATGCGCCAATTATGATCATGACGCTGACCTCGGATACCTATAATCCCGGTCAGCTCTATGATTACGCCTCGACCCAGCTGGCACAAAAACTGTCACAGATCGAGGGCGTGGGCGACGTCACCGTGGGCGGCAGTTCGTTGCCTGCGGTGCGCGTGGCGCTCAATCCGCAGGCGCTGTTTAATCAGGGCGTGTCGCTGGATGCGGTGCGCACCGCGATCTCGAACGCCAACCAGCGTCGGCCGCAGGGCGCACTGGACGACGCGCAGCAGCGCTGGCAGTTGCGTACCAATGACGCGCTGCAGACCGCCCGTGAGTATCAGCCGCTGGTAGTGCACTACAACAACGGCGCAGCGGTGAAGCTGTCAGATGTGGCGACCGTCGAGGATTCAGTGCAGGACGTGCGTAACGCCGGGATGTCGCGCGGTAAACCGGCGGTGCTGCTGCTGATCCGCAAAACGCCTGAAGCCAACGTCATCGATACGGTTGACCGGATCCGTGCCGAAATGCCACTGCTGCATGAGGTGATCCCCGCCGCCATCGATCTGCAGATTGCTCAGGATCGCTCGCCCACCATTCGCGCCTCGCTGCATGAAGTGGAGCAGTCTCTGTTAATCGCCGTGGCGCTGGTGATTCTGGTGGTGTTTGTTTTCCTGCGCTCCGGTCGTGCCACGCTGATCCCCGCCGTCGCCGTGCCGGTTTCGCTGATCGGCACCTTTGCAGCGATGTACCTGTGCGGCTTCAGCCTGAATAACCTCTCGCTGATGGCGCTGACCATCGCCACCGGCTTTGTGGTGGATGATGCGATCGTGGTGCTGGAGAACATTGCCCGCCACGTCGAAGCGGGCATGAAACCGCTGGCCGCCGCGCTGAAAGGGGTTCGGGAAGTCGGCTTTACCGTGCTGTCGATGAGCCTGTCGCTGGTTGCCGTGTTCCTGCCGCTGCTGATGATCGGCGGGCTGATTGGCCGTTTCTTCTCTGAGTTTGCCATTACGCTGTCGGTGTCGATTGTTATCTCGCTGTTTATCTCCATCACCCTGACACCGATGATGTGCGCGTATCTGCTGAAGCCGCATGGGCCACGCAGCCAGCCCCGCCGGCGCGGCGCGGGTCGGCTGCTGATGGCGATCCAGCAGGGGTATGGTCGTTCGCTTAACGTGGTGCTGAACCATGCTCGCTGGATCATGCTGCTGTTTTTCGCCACCATCTTCCTGACTGGCTGGCTGTTTGTTCATATTCCGAAAACTTTTATGCCGGAACAGGATACCGGTCGGCTCTCCGGCTTTATCTCTGCTGACCAGAGCATTTCGTTTCAGGCGATGCGCAGTAAGCTGCAGGATTTTATGGAGATTGTCGGCGCCGATCCCGCTGTTGACAGCGTAGTGGGCTTTACCGGTGGCATGCGTACCAACAGCGGCTCAATGTTTATCTCACTGAAACCGCTGTCAGAGCGCAAAGAGAGCGCCGTGGAGATCATCGCGCGGCTGCGCACAAAGCTGGCAAGAGAGCCGGGTGCCAGCCTCTACCTGAATGCGGTGCAGGATCTGCGGGTCGGTGGCCGGGAGTCGAATGCCGGTTATCAGTATTCGCTGCTGTCGGACGATCTCGCCGCGCTGCGAATGTGGGAGCCGAAAATCCGTGAGGCGTTCTCTGCCCTGCCGCAGCTGGCGGACGTGAACTCCGATCAGCAGGATAAAGGCAGCGAGATGGCGCTGACCTATGACCGCGAAAGCATGGCGCGTCTCGGTATCGACGTCTCTCAGGCTAATGCCCTGCTGAACAACGCCTTTGGTCAGCGTCAGATCTCTACCATCTATCAGCCGCTTAACCAGTACAAAGTGGTGATGGAGGTCGATCCACGCTACACCCAGGATATCAGCGCCCTGTCGCAGATGTTCGTAATTAACAGCGAAGGCAAAGCGATACCGCTGTCGTGGTTCGCCCACTGGCAGCCAGCGAATGCGCCGCTGTCGGTCAATCATGAAGGGCTGTCGGCGGCATCGACCATCTCATTCAACCTGCCAGAGGGTGTGTCGCTGTCACAGGCGTCGGAGGCGATTGAACGCACCATGACGGCGATCGGCGTGCCATCCAGCGTGCGTGGCAGCTTTGCCGGAACCGCGCAGGTGTTTCAGCAGTCGCAGAGCAGCCAGCTCTGGCTGATGCTGGCGGCGATAGCGGCGGTCTATATCGTGCTGGGTATCCTCTATGAGAGCTATGTGCATCCGCTGACCATTCTCTCAACCCTGCCCTCGGCGGGTGTGGGGGCGCTTCTGGCGCTGGAACTGTTTGATACGCCCTTCAGCCTGATCGCGCTAATCGGGATTCTGCTGCTGATCGGCATCGTGAAAAAGAACGCCATCATGATGGTCGACTTTGCGCTGGAGGCCGAACGCAACGGCCAGCTCAGCGCGCGGGAGGCGATATTCCAGGCCTGCCTGTTGCGCTTCCGGCCGATTATGATGACCACGCTGGCGGCGCTGTTTGGCGCGCTGCCGCTGGTGCTGAGCAGCGGCGACGGTGCTGAACTGCGCCAGCCGCTGGGGATTACCATCGCGGGCGGCCTGGTGATGAGTCAGTTGCTGACGCTCTACACCACGCCGGTGGTCTATTTGATGATGGATAAGCTGCGGCGCAGAAAACGCCCGCTGGCCGCCGCACAGCAGCCGTAATGGGTCTGGCTGCGACGGACGGCGGATGTGATGCCTTGATCGGGGGGATTGATGACTACGCAAAGCACAAACGTCCGCTGGCAACTGTGGATTGTTGCCATCGGTTTCTTTATGCAGACGCTGGATACCACCATCGTCAATACCGCGATCCCGTCGATGGCACACGACCTGGGCGTCAGTCCGCTGCACATGCACTCGGTGATCGTCTATTACGTGCTGACGGTGGCCGTGATGCTGCCGGTCAGCGGCTGGCTGGCGGATCGCTTTGGCGTGCGCAACATCTTCTTCTGCGCGATTGTGCTGTTCAGCCTGGGTTCGCTGCTGTGCGCCATCTCCGGCACACTGGATCAGCTGGTGCTGTCGCGCGTGGTTCAGGGGATTGGCGGGGCCATGATGGTGCCGGTGGGTCGCCTGACGGTGATGAAAATCGTGCCGCGCGAACAGTACATGTCGGCCATGACCTTTGTCACCCTGCCCGGCCAGATTGGTCCGCTGCTGGGTCCGGCGCTGGGCGGCGTGCTGGTGGAGTACGCCAGCTGGCACTGGATCTTTCTGATTAATATTCCAGTCGGCATTGCAGGCGCTATCGCCACCCTGATGCTGATGCCCAACTACCGCATGCAGACGCGCCGCTTTGATTTCGGTGGTTTTATCCTGCTGGCCGCCGGAATGGCTACCCTGACACTGGCGCTGGATGGTCAGCGCAGCAGCGGCGGTTCGCCATTGCTGCTGGGTGCCATGATCCTCACTGGCATGTTTTCTCTGCTGTTTTACCTGATGCATGCGCGCGGCAATGATAACGCGCTGTTCAGCCTGAAGCTGTTTGATAATCGCGTTTACTCTATTGGCCTGCTCGGCAGTTTTACCGGCCGCATCGGCAGCGGCATGCTGCCCTTTATGACGCCAATCTTTCTGCAGCTCGGCATGGGCTACAGCCCGTTTCACGCCGGTCTGATGATGATTCCGATGGTGCTGGGCAATATGGGAATGAAGCGTATTGTGGTGCGCATCGTCAATCTCTATGGCTACCGTAATGTGCTGGTGATGTCGACCGTGTCACTGGCGCTGGTGGTCCTGCTGTTCCCGCTGGTGGCGCTCATGGGCTGGGTCTGGCTGCTGCCGCTGGTGCTGTTTCTGCAGGGCATGGTCAACGCCATTCGCTTCTCTTCGATGAATACCCTGACGCTGAAGGAGTTGCCGGATGAGCTGGCCTCCAGCGGCAACAGCCTGCTGTCGATGATTATGCAGCTGTCGATGAGTATTGGCGTCACCGTGGCCGGTCTGCTGCTGGGCGCGTTTGCCCAGGAGAGCGCAGCAAACAGCGCAGCGGAGCACCAGATGTTTATTTATACCTACCTTTGCATGTCGCTGATTATCATCCTGCCCGCGCTGGTGTTCTGGCGCGTCCCGCCACAGGTAAGTACCAACGTTGATCTGCGACGCCGGAGAAAAAAATGAGAGTTAACCTGCGCCTGGGCATCGGGGCCAAACTGTTTATGGCGATTTTCGCCACCTGCATGCTGGTGCTGATCACCATGCACTGGGGTGTTCGCCTCAGTTTCGAACACGGCTTTGTCGACTACATCAAGCGCGGCAATCAGCAGCGCCTGAATCTGCTCAGCGATGCGCTGGCCGATCAGTATGAGCAGCATGGGAACTGGGATTTTCTGCGCCACAACGATCGGCTGATCTTCACCATGCTGCGTTCGCTGGAGCAGAATCCTGACAGCAGCAGTCAGCTGCCGCCACACGGCTGGCGCACCCAGTTCTGGGTCCTCGATCAGAAATATAAAGTGATGGTCGGACCGCCGGGGCCGGTGCCCCCGGAAGGCACAAGACGCAATATCACGACCAGTACCGGTAAGGTGGTTGGCTGGGTGATCGGCTCGCCACCGGAGCGGCTGACGCGCAGTACCGATATTAACTTTGATCAACAGCAGCGGCGCACCAGCTGGATTATCGTGGGGCTGTCAACGCTGCTGGCGGCGCTGGCAACCTGGCTGATGGCGCGGGGCCTGCTGGCGCCGGTTAAGCGGCTGGTCGATGGCACGCATCATCTGGCGGCCGGCAATTTTGCCACCCGCGTTGAGGTCAGCAGCCGGGATGAGCTGGGCCAGCTGGCCGGTGACTTTAACCTGCTGGCCAGCTCGCTGGAGAAAAACGAAAGCATGCGCCGCGCCTTTATGGCTGATATCTCCCATGAGCTGCGCACGCCGCTGGCGATCCTGCGCGGTGAACTGGAAGCGATGCAGGATGGCGTACGCAAACTGACGCCGGATGCGATCGCCTCCCTGCAGAGTGAAGTCGTGGTGCTGACTAAGCTGGTCGAAGACCTGCATCAGCTATCGCTGTCGGACGTGGGTGCCCTCGCTTACCGCAAGCAGGCGACCGATCTGGTGCAGCTGCTGGAAGTGACCGCTGGCAGCTTTGCCGAACGTTATCGCGCGCACGGCCTGACGCTGAAGCTGAATCTGCCCGACAACGCGCCTTTCTTCGGCGATCCCGACCGCCTGATGCAGTTATTCACTAACCTGCTGGAAAACAGCCTGCGCTACACCGACAGCGGTGGACGGGTTGAAGTGACGCTGAAGTATGAAGCGCCCCACTGGCACATTGAGTTTGATGACAGCGCACCGGGCGTAGACAGAGAACATCAGGTGCAGATTTTTGAGCGCTTTTTCCGCACCGAAGGCTCGCGCAATCGCGCCAGCGGCGGTTCGGGCCTGGGCCTGGCCATCTGTAAAAATATCGCAGATGCACACGGCGGCGATATTCATGCGGCGCACTCTGATTTAGGTGGACTGAAAATCGCGCTACACTTGCGCTATGTTCCCCCTGTGTAGACGCTTATGAGCCAGGAAAACCACGACCCGCTGATTCTGGTGGTCGAAGATGAGCCGAAACTGGCGCAGCTGATGATCGATTATCTGCACGCCTCGAACTACCGTACCCATCACATCGCCGACGGCAATGCGGTGCTGGAGTATGTGCGCCAGACGCCACCCGACCTGATGCTGCTGGATTTGATGCTGCCGGGCACCGACGGCTTAACGCTGTGCCGCGAAATCCGTCGTCATTCCGAACTGCCGATTATTATGGTCACCGCCCGCACCGAAGAGATTGATCGGCTGCTGGGGCTGGAGCTGGGCGCGGATGACTACATCTGCAAACCCTTCAGCCCGCGTGAAGTGGTGGCGCGGGTTAAAACGATTCTGCGCCGGGTCAAACGGTCAGCGGAAGAGCCGCAAAGCGCCTCGTTACTGCGGGTTGATGAGAGCCGCTTCTTCGCCAGCTGGCGCGACAAGCCGCTGGATCTTACTCCGGCGGAGTTCCGGCTGCTAAAAACCCTGTCGCTGGAACCGGGCAAAGTCTTTTCACGCGAACAGCTGCTCAACCATCTCTATGATGACTATCGCGTGGTCACGGATCGCACCATCGACAGCCATATCAAGAATCTGCGGCGCAAGCTGGAGAATCTCGACAGCGAGCAACCCTTTATCCGTGCGGTCTACGGCATGGGCTATCGCTGGGAAGCCGACGCCTGTCATTTGATCTAGTTTGATCCCGATCAATTTACTTCCCTTTTCTCACTGCCTACAATTCCGCACCTTTTGCAGGGCTTAGAGCCTATCCCAGTAGGCGTAATTGTTGCAGGCAGTCTGGACACGGACAGCGCGGAACAACCGGAGCGTACACGTAGTACGTGAGGATTGTGAGCACTGCCCAGGTTCAGACTGACAAATAAAATAGCCGAATGGGATAGGCTCTTAACGGCCCTGCACCTGCCGCTTCAGGCGGCATACTGACCTGACATCAGTGAGAACATCATGAAACCCGAACTGCTTTCCCCCGCCGGCACGCTGAAAAACATGCGTTATGCCTTTGCTTATGGCGCCGATGCTGTCTATGCCGGCCAGCCACGCTACAGCCTGCGGGTGCGCAACAACGAATTTACCCACGAGAACCTCGCACTGGGCATCAACGAAGCGCACGCGCTGGGCAAAAAATTCTACGTGGTGGTGAACATTGCACCGCACAACGCCAAGCTGAAAACCTTTATTCGTGACTTAACGCCGGTGGTAGCGATGCAGCCTGACGCACTGATCATGTCCGATCCCGGCCTGATCATGCTGGTGCGTGACGCGTTCCCGTCAATGCCGATTCACCTGTCGGTGCAGGCCAATGCGGTAAACTGGGCCACGGTAAAATTCTGGCAGCAGATGGGGCTGAGCCGGGTGATTCTGTCACGCGAGCTGTCACTGGAGGAGATCGCTGAGATCCGCCAGCAGGTGCCGGAGATGGAGCTGGAAGTGTTTGTTCATGGTGCGCTCTGTATGGCCTATTCCGGTCGCTGTCTGCTGTCAGGCTATATGAACAAACGCGATCCGAATCAGGGCACCTGCACCAACGCCTGCCGCTGGGAGTATAAAGTGGCGGAAGGCCAGCAGGATGAAGTGGGGAATATCGTCGGTATTCATGAGCCCATCCCGGTACAGGATGTGACGCCCACGCTGGGCATCGGTCAGCCCACCGACAAGGTATTTCTGCTGGAAGAGAAGATGAAGCCGGGTGAGGTGATGAGCGCGTTCGAAGATGAACACGGCACCTACATCATGAACTCGCGGGATCTGCGCGCAGTGGCACACGTGGAGCGGCTCAGCGAGATGGGCGTGCATTCGCTGAAAATTGAAGGACGCACCAAGTCCTACTACTACTGCGCCCGCACCGCTCAGGTTTATCGCCGGGCGATTGACGATGCCGCGGCCGGTAAGCCGTTTGACCCCTCACTGCTGTTAAAGCTGGAAGGCCTGGCCCATCGCGGCTATACCGAAGGTTTCCTGCGCCGTCATACCCATGACAGCTACCAGAATTATCAGCAGGGCTTTTCGGTCTCGGATCGCCAGCAGTTTGTCGGTGAATTTACCGGCGAGCGTCGGGGCGAATGGGCGGAAGTGGCTGTGAAGAACAAGTTTATGCTGCACGACAGCGTGGAGATCATGACGCCCGAAGGCAACCTGAATGGCCAGCTGGATGCACTGCAGAATGCGCGTGGTGAACCCACTGAGGTTGCTCCCGGCGATGGCCATCGCGTCTGGCTGCGGGTGCCGGAAGAGGTCGATCTGCGTTTTGCGCTGCTGCTGCGCAATTTTGATCACGGCGAAGATACCCGTGATCCTCATAATCGTTTACCAACGGAAACAATTTGAGGAAATCAGAACAGGATCACAGACCCCTGCTCAGCGCTGCTTTATAGTCCCGCCTGCTGCTAACGAGTAACAACAAACGGCAGATTTACCAGGAACCACCTCATTTACCCGCCCGGCTCCCCCGTGCGGGTTTTCTTTTTTCTCTCTTTCGCCAATAATTTACTGCTGGCAGCTGTGCTATATATTCCCTTCTTACTCTGTAGATCTTCAAGGAACGCAAAATGGACAATAAACCGCTTACGCTGCTCATCCTGAATGGGAAAGGCGCGGGTAATGATGATCTGCGCGAAGCCATTACCACCCTGCGTGAAGAAGGCTTCGACATTGCGGTGCGTGTCACGTTCGAAAAAGGCGATGGCGACAGGTACGTCAGAGAGGCGATTGGGCTACAGGCGGAGACCGTCGTAGCCGGTGGCGGCGATGGCACCATTAATGAGGTTGCCACTGCGCTGGCGGCATCAGATGCCGATCATCGCCCGGTGCTGGGTATCCTGCCGCTGGGCACTGCCAACGACTTTGCCACCAGCGTCGGTATTCCGGAAGAGATGGAACCGGCACTGCGACTGGCGATTCAGGGCAAAGCGCATGCCATCGACCTGGCCAGAGTGAACCAGAGCCACTACTTCATCAATATGGCGACGGGCGGATTTGGCACCCGCATCACCACAGAAACACCGGAAAAACTGAAGTCGGCGCTGGGCGGTGTCTCCTACTTTATTCACGGCCTGATGCGCATGGATACGCTGAAACCCGATACCTGCGAGATCAGCGGTCCCGATTTCGCCTGGCAGGGTGATGCGCTGGTTATCGGTATCGGTAACGGGCGTCAGGCGGGCGGCGGTCAGCGCTTATGCCCTGGTGCGCTGATCAACGATGGCCGGCTTGACGTCAGTATTGTGACCGCGCAGGAGCTGCTGCCGACGCTGCTGCACTCGCTGACCGGTGACGATGACAACCCCGGCATCGTCACCACGCAGCTGGAGTCGCTGACGATTCGCTCTCCGCACGAGATGACCTTTAACCTGGATGGTGAACCGCTCTCCGGGCGCGAATTCGTGATTGAGGTGATGGCGGGCGCGCTGAGCTGTCGCCTGCCGCCGCAGTGTGAACTCCTTTCCTGAGTATGGTTCAGGGGGCGAAAGCCCCTTCAGATTTCTGACAAACTCACAGCTGAACGAATTTAGCAGCAACACATTAGCTTAAAGCGTAGGGAACACGGGCAGAGGAGGAAAGCGTCCCGCCGTCCGGAAAATAACGCCGGGAGCGTTTTTGAACAACGCAACGCGTTGGCCCTGTTACGGGCGCACCTCAGGGATGAGGTGCGTAATCGCGCGGGCCGGGCATGCCAGGGATGGCGGCTTTTGCGACTTTCCGATCTGACTGTGTTCCCTTCGTCGGCTGGGTCTTACAGCCAGCAGGGGCAGACGCTGTCAATAATCTTAAGAGGGCGAAAGCCCCTTTTTCACGCTGGCCGACCGTCGTTTTACTACCACGCCGCCCTTTTTGTCGCCAAATAATACGCCAGTTCATTACCCCCTTTCGCCCCAGAAAACTCTCTGTGACTGGCTTCACAACTCTGCCAGACTAACTTGTATGGTAGTATTAAAGCGCGTACTTTTTCATCATTGAACGCTGACTGAAAGGCAACCAGGATGAAAATTGTTAAGGCGGAAGTATTCGTAACCTGCGCAGGCAGAAACTTTGTTACCGTGAAGATCACCACCGATCAGGGGCTGACTGGCGTGGGTGATGCCACGCTGAATGGCCGAGAACTGCCGGTCGCCTCCTACCTGAAAGATCACGTCTGCCCGCAGCTGATTGGCCGCGATGCGCATCAGATCGAAGACATCTGGCAATACTTCTATAAAGGCGCTTACTGGCGTCGTGGCCCGGTTACCATGTCTGCGATCTCGGCTGTCGATATGGCGCTGTGGGATATCAAAGGTAAAGCCGCCAACATGCCGCTCTACCAGCTGCTGGGCGGCGCTTCACGCACCGGCGTGATGGTTTATTGCCACACCACCGGCCACTCCATCGATGAAGTGATGGATGACTATGCGAAGCACAAAGAGCTGGGGTTCAAAGCGATCCGTGCACAGTGCGGCGTACCGGGCATGAAAACCACTTACGGCATGGCAAAAGGTAAAGGCCTGGCCTACGAACCTGCGACCAAAGGTAACTGGCCGGAAGAGCAGCTCTGGTCAACCGAGAAATACCTCGATTTCACGCCAAAGTTGTTTGAGGCGATCCGCGATAAGTTTGGTTTCGATGAGCATCTGCTGCATGACATGCACCATCGCCTGACACCGATTGAGGCCGCGCGTTTCGGCAAGAGCGTGGAAGATTATCGTCTGTTCTGGATGGAAGATCCGACGCCTGCTGAGAATCAGGAATGCTTCCGTCTGATTCGCCAGCACACCGTCACGCCGATTGCGGTAGGCGAAGTGTTCAACAGCATCTGGGATTGTAAGCAGCTGATTGAAGAACAGCTGATCGACTACATCCGCACCACCATCACCCACGCGGGCGGCATTACCGGAATGCGTCGTATTGCTGATTTTGCGTCACTCTATCAGGTGCGTACTGGCTCGCACGGTCCTTCGGATCTCTCCCCTGTCTGCATGGCGGCTGCGCTGCACTTTGACCTCTGGGTGCCGAACTTCGGCGTGCAGGAGTACATGGGCTTCTCGGAACAGATGATGGAGCTGTTTGATGCTAACTGGACCTTTGACCAGGGCTACATGCATCCGGGCGACAAGCCGGGCCTCGGCATTGAATTCAACGAGAAACTGGCGGCGAAATATCCCTATGAACCTGCCTATCTGCCGGTCGCCCGTCTTGAAGATGGCACCCTGTGGAACTGGTAAGGAGAAACCCATGAAAAGCGTAGTAATTGAACAGCCAGGTGAACTGGTGGTTGCTGAACGTCCACTGCTACAACCCGCGGCGGGCGAAGTCCGGGTTAAAGTGGCCTATGCCAGCATCTGTGGCTCTGACGTGCATATCTGGCACGGTCATAACCCGTTCGCGAAATATCCGCGAGTGATTGGTCATGAATTTTTTGGCGTGATCGATGCGGTGGGTGACGGTGTCGACGCGGCACGACTGGGCCAGCGCGTCGCAGTCGATCCGGTGGTAAGCTGCGGTCACTGCTATCCCTGCTCGGTGGGCCGTCCGAATGTCTGTACCACCCTGCAGGTAATTGGTGTGCACCGCGACGGCGGCTTCAGCGAGTATGCGCTGGCCCCGGCTAAAAATGCCTGGCACCTGCCGGACGCGATTCCCGATAAGCTCGCCAGCCTGGTCGAGCCTTTCACTATCGCAGCCAACATCACGGCGTTTATCAAGCCGCAGCCGGATGATGTGGCGCTGATTTATGGTGCCGGTCCGATGGGGCTCACTGCCATTCAGGTGCTGAAGGGCGTCTATCAGGTGAAAAAGGTGATGGTCGTGGATCGCCTGCCGGAACGTCTGGCGCTGGCTGAGCAGAGTGGTGCCGATCAGCTGTTTGATAACAGCGAAATCCCGTTAGCGGCTCAGCTTGAAGGCGTGCAGCCCACGCTGATTATCGACGCGGCCTGCCATCCCGCCATTCTGGCAGAAGCGGCCGCTCTGGCCTCACCGGCCGCGCGCATCGGTCTGCTGGGCTTCTCCGGCGAACCGTGCAGCATTACCCAGCAAAGCCTGACCAGCAAAGAGCTGTCGCTGTTTACCTCACGTCTTAACAGCAACCGCTTCCCGCATGTAATTGAATGGATGGAAAAGGGGTTAATCCAGCCAGAGAAGCTGGTCACCCACTACTTCCCGCTGCAGGAGATTGAACGCGCGATGACCCTGTTCGAAAAAGATCCGCGCACCTGCTGCAAAGTGATCCTTCAGATGGGTTAATGCCCGCTGAACACCAGGTGTCCTCTGCCGGTGTGTACCCGCCGGCATAATTAAAAAGATAAAACAGATCACGGAGTTTGTATGTTCAAGAATCTGCGCTGGACCCTCGTTTTGCTGCTGTTCCTGGTTTACATGATCAATTACCTCGATCGTGTTGCCCTGTCCCTGACCGTACCGCTGGTTGAGAAAGATCTGGCGATTAATGCTGAGCAGTTCGGCATGATCTTCGGCAGTTTCTTCTTCGGCTACGCCCTGTTTAACTTTGTCGGTGGCCTCGCCACTGACCGCTATGGCCCCAAAATCGTGCTGGCCGTGGCCGTGGGTGCCTGGTCCATTTTCTGCGGTATGACCGCGCTGGCTACCGGCTTCTGGTCGCTGCTGATCCTGCGAGTGCTGTTCGGCATGGCTGAAGGCCCGATCTGCTCTTCGGCTAACAAAGCGATTAACGGCTGGTTCCCGAAAAAGCAGGCCGCCACGGCGATGGGCTTACTGAGTGCCGGATCACCGCTGGGCGGCGCGGTAGCCGGTCCAATCATCGGCTATCTGGCGCTGGCCTACGGCTGGCGTCCGGCCTTTGTGATCGTCTGCTGTATCGGTCTGGTATGGATGGCGTTCTGGCTCTTCTTTGCCGCTGATAATCCGGCGAAGAGCAAACTTGTCACCGAAAAAGAGCGCCTGCTGATCGATCGCCTGAAAGCCACCAGCCCGAATGACGAGGTCGACCTGTCTGAAACGCCGCATCCGTTTGGTTACTACCTGCGCCAGCCGATTATCCTGGTCACGGCGTTTGCCTTCTTCTGCTACAACTACATTCTGTTCTTCTTCCTGAGCTGGTTCCCGGCTTATCTGGTGCAGGCGCACGGCCTGGATATCAAATCGATGAGCATCACCACCATGATCCCATGGATCGTCGGTTTCGTTGGCCTGGCGCTGGGTGGCTGGATCTCTGACAGAATCTTTAATATCACCGGCAAACTGTTGTTGTCCCGCAAAATTGTGCTGGTGGTCTCACTGCTGGCAGCCGCAATTTGTGTGGCACTGGCGGGTACGATAAAAGAGGTGGTTCCGGCCGTGATGATGATGTCGGTGTCCATTTTCTTTCTCTACATCACCGGCGCGATCTACTGGGCGATTATTCAGGATGTGGTGCACAAGAGCCGTATTGGCAGCATCAGCGGTTTTATCCATCTGGTGGGGAGCCTCTCCGGCATCATCGGGCCGATCGTCACCGGCTTTATTGTTCAGCACACCGGTAAGTTCGATAGCGCCTTTATCCTGGCGGGTTGTGTCGCCGCGCTGGGGGCTTTCCTGGTGCTGTTCGTGATTCGCAGTCCAAAACCTGAAGATAAACCGGTTTCGGTCTGAGTGTTGTTCCGCTAACAGAATGATGATTCTGGGGCGCTTTGCGCCCCGTTTGCCATAAGGACGGACTATGTTACAGATTGATCGCCTGCCCGCTGAGGTCCGGCGCCCCGCTTACGACCGCAGCCAGTTAAAAACCCGCATGGTGCATATCGGTTTTGGTGCGTTTCATCGCGCCCATCAGGCACTCTGCAGCGATAAGCTGGCTGAACAGGGCAGCGACTGGGGATACTGCGAAGTGAACCTCAACAGCGGCGCGCTGATTCAGGCCCTGCGTGAGCAGCATCTGCTCTATACCCTGACAGAGATGGCCGATGATTCCCTGCACACCCGTGTGATTGGTGTCATCACACAGGCGCTGCACGGCAAAAGTGACGGTATTGAGGCGGTGATTAACGCCATGAGTCAGCCTGAAGTGGCGATTGTCTCCATGACCGTTACCGAGAAAGGCTATTGCCATCAGCCCGCCAGTGGCAATTTAAATCCCGATCATCCCGATATCGTCCATGATCTGCAGCATCCGGATGCGCCGCGCTCGCTGCCGGGTCTGATTCTGGCAGCGATCCGCCGCCGCCGTGACCAGGGGTTACCTGCCTTCAGCGTGATGTCCTGTGACAACATGCCGGAAAATGGTCACGTCACCCGTAATGTGATTGTGCAACTGGCCCGACAGCAGGATCCGGAACTGGCAGAGTACATTCAGCAGCACATGACCTTCCCCTCAACCATGGTGGATCGCATCGTCCCGGCGATGACCGATGCGGCGTTTGCGGCCCTGAGCGCGCGCCTGGGTTCCAGCGACCCGGTTGCGGTTGAAGCGGAACCCTTCTTCCAGTGGGTGATTGAAGATAACTTCGTCAATGGTCGTCCGGCGTGGGAAAAGGCGGGCGCAGAACTGGTCAGTGATGTCCTGCCCTATGAAGAGATGAAACTGCGCATGCTGAATGGCAGCCACTCTTTCCTGGCGTACCTCGGCTTCCTGGCAGGTTATGAGTACATCAGCGACTGCATGGCCGATCCCCATTTCCGTGCCGCCGCCCGTTCCCTGATGATCGATGAGCAGGCACCCACATTGCGCACCCAGGGCGTGGATCTCAATGCCTATGCCGACTCGCTGATCGCCCGTTATGAAAACCGAGCGATTAAACATCGCACCGGACAGATTGCCACTGACGGCACACAGAAACTGCCACAGCGTATGCTCGACAGCCTGCGCTGGCACCTGCAGCGCGGCAGTGACTGCGATTTGCTGCTGCTGGGCGTAGCGGGCTGGATGCGCTATGTCGGTGGCGTTGATGAACAGGGCCAGCCGATTGAAATCCGCGACCCGATGAAAGCGCAGCTTGCAGAGTGCGTTGCCGCCAGCGAGGAGGGTGAGGCTCGCGTACGGGCATTACTCGCCATCCGCGAAGTCTTCGGCGAGGATCTGGCGCAGAATGGCGACGTGGTCGCCCGGCTGACGGCCTGTTATCAGCAACTCACCACCCAGGGCGCACGAGCTACAGTGCATCAGTACCTGAACCGCAGCTAATGCTGCGGTCACAAAGCACTGGCGCAGGCGCAGTACCCTGATTAGACTGACACTTTCCCATCGTGCTGGCCTGTGCCAGCCGTAATATGGATATTGCTGCATGTCGATCGCCTATACCATTACTACCAGCGAACCGGTAAATCAGCAGATTTACCGTTATCTGCGCAAAGATATTGTCACCTGTGCAATTCAGCCAGGTTCGCTGCTCTCTGAAAAAGAGGTCTCCGCACGCTTCAACGTTTCGCGCCAGCCGGTGCGTGAAGCGTTCATTAAGCTGGCTGAAGCCGGACTGGTACAGGTATTGCCGCAGCGCGGCACCTTCGTGCGCAAAATCTCCGCTAAGCGTGTCGCGGATGGCCGTTTTATCCGTGAGGCGGTGGAAGTGTCAGTAGTGCGGCGGGCAGCGGTGGAGATTGACGATCCCGCCCTGATGGCGCTGGAACACAATCTGCAGTTGCAGCGCATTGCCGCCGGGCGGCATGACAGCCAGGCTTTCCTCACTCTGGACGATGAGTTTCATCGCCTGATCGCTGAAAGCATTGACTGCAAGCTTGCCTGGGAGACGGTGGAAAACATAAAAGCGGCCATGGACCGGGTGCGGTTTCTGACGCTGAGTGAAGTCTCACCCCCGGAGAGGCTGATTGAGCAGCATGAAGAGATTTTTGCCGCGCTGAAGCGCCATGATGCCGATGCCGCCGAAGCGGCGATGCGCCGTCACCTGCAGGAGATGATCTTCTCAATCACCCCGATTGCCGAGCGTAACAGCGCCTGGTTTGAAGCGCCCTGAAACTGAAACTGCCCGCACCGCCTGAATACCAGCCGATGCGGGCCTTCGCCGTCACCACCATTGGTGAAAATGGTGCACCGGTCCAATCCCCTTCCCGACCTCCAGCGAATCCGCCTGTAACAGCGCCTGCTGCAACCAGTTTTTCGCTTCCTCAATCGTCTCTGCCCAGTCAGCATGGCGCGGACGTAATGCGGCTAAGGCGGCCGACAGCGTGCAGCCGGTGCCGTGCGTATGACGGGTATGCACGCGTGGCGTGCTGAATCGCTGTTCCGCTGAGTGAGTAATCAGCCAGTCCGGACTCTCCGCCGCCGCCAGATGACCGCCCTTCATCAGCACCGCCTGACAGCCGAGTGCCAGCAAGGCCCGCCCCTGCTCGCGCATCTCTGCCTCATCGGTGGCGATAGCGCAATCCAGCAACGCCGCCGCTTCCGGCAGATTTGGGGTGATGAGCGATACCTGCGGTAATAACCGCTCCCGTACGCTGGCCACGGCGTCTGGCGAGAGCAGCGCATCGCCACTTTTCGCGACCATCACCGTATCCAGCACCACAAACGGGATCTCTGCACGCCTCAGCCGGGCCGCAACCTGTTCCACAATGGCCGTTTCAGAAAGCATGCCGATTTTTGCGCTGTCGATACGCACGTCATCCAGTACCGAATCGAGCTGGGCGGCAACAAAATTCGGTTCAATGCGATAAACCGACTGCACGCCCTGCGTGTTCTGCGCCACCAGCGCGGTAATCACACTGGTGCCATAAGCACCCAGGGCAGAGAAAGTTTTCAGATCGGCCTGAATGCCTGCGCCACCGCTGGGATCGGTACCGGCAATCGTCAGAGCATTAATGCGCTTCATGCTCCACCTCCAGCGTCCAGAGTGCATCAATAAACGCGGTGGCAAAACTGCCCGGCCCGGACGCCTGCGCCGCTGCCTTATCCCCCGCCAGGGCCATGACCTGACAGGCTGCCGCCACATTCATCAGCCGATCGCCCGGCAGAGCACTGAATCCCGCGACCACGGCAGAGAGCGCGCAGCCGGTGCCGACCACCCGCGTCATTAACGGACTTCCACCGCTTATGGCGAGGATTCGCTGACCGTCGGTGGCATAGTCCACTTCTCCGGTGACAATGACCAGCGTGTGCCAGGTCTCAGCGAGTTGCTGTGCCGCATCGAGTGCTGCATCCGCCTGATGCAGCGTATCAACACCGCGCCCGCCACTGGCCTGCTGCGCCAGCGCCAGAATCTCTGACGCATTGCCGCGAATCACCGCTGGTTGCTGGCTGAGCAGTTGCTGACAGAAGTCACTGCGCAACGTCAGCGCGCCGACGGCTACCGGATCGAGTGTCCAGGGGGTACCCGCCTCTCTGGCGGCGCTCACAGCAGCCTGCATCGCCTGCTGACGCTCACGGGTTAAGGTGCCGACGTTAATCAGCAACGCATCGGCAAAGCGGCTGAACTGTGCCGCTTCGTCAGCATCGATCACCATTGCCGGTGAGGCATTGAGTGCCAGCAGGACGTTGGCAGTGAAATTCTGGACCACGTCATTGGTCATGCAGTGCACCAGCGGTGACTGACGGCGGAAAGTGTGCAGAACGGGCGCGAAGTGCGCAGCAGAAAGGTGTTGAGATTGATGTGTCATCGTAGCTCCCAACCGGCGAACAAGAAGGCGAATGCGGTCAGGCATCAGACTTCCCTACGCTGGCATTATCCAGATCAGGTAATACGGGTATTTCTCAGCCTTCACAAAGAAGGGCACCCCGAGTCGTGTTGATTGAATCTCTATATTTTTGCCAGATTAGGAGAAGTTGCTTACTGATGCAAGCCGACCCTTCAAGCTATTGCTTGTTCACCGTGAAAATACCTATCCCCCCTTTTTGACCTCAACCCCAGAGAATTAAAAAGGAGCAGATATTCCTTTGATGCTTTCACCGTCTGTACAGGCAACGCCCGGTGAATGACAAGCTACCCGAACAGATCCGCGACTAGCATAAAGCAAAGAATGGGATCCATAACCTAACAGGTGCAGCCTGTAACATCATTAAGAAAGTACGGGAGGGTAAGCCTCCCTTAAAACTTATTAACGTTCACGGGATCCTCGAAGCTCCGAGCTCTCAATATTAGCACCTGATAGTTAGCAATTGTCGACATAAAAACCGGAAGTGCCCAAAATGCAGGTTTGATAGTTCAGTCAATCATACAAAGCATCGCCCTATCCACTAACTTTCAATTTCGAAATGCAGTTTCGCTTACGTCTGATTCTTGTTGCGCATGTAGCCATTGTTTGTAAAATGACCATCGTGATTATTTCCATAACAAGTAAAGGGACTTATGAAGCAATACACCAACGAGATCACGCCTGAACTCCGGGAATCCTCTTCACAGCCACTCTACGACGAAGATTTTTTACCAAACTTTGGCAGCAAAACACATGAAGAGTTTGAACAGTTCAACAAACAAGCTAGCCGCCCGGTAACTTACATTTTCCGATTCGCTGTAGTGGGAAGCGTTACCCGCAACGGGGGAGTAATCCGCAATGCTACGGGAGGTAGTACGGCTGGCGGTTATAAGATGGCACGAGTTGGTGATAAAGTTGTTTACGCTGACGGCAGTGAAGCCACTATTATTTCCGGTGCTGGTGAAGCGCGTATTATGCATGGCGCATCTGCTGCACTGGTTGGCAGTATGCTTGATAATGGCGATGAAATAATCTCCACACCACAATCCGGCAGCAGACTGGTTTTCCGTGAAGGTGACACACTCCCGAAAGGATTCTTAACCATGCAAGGGATTAAGCACTAATGGGGGTCAAAGGTTACTTTTTGTTCAGAGGTGATAAGACTGTTTGCGGCGGAAGAATCCTCGAAGGTTGTACCGATCACCAATTTTTCGATAAAGACATGGCGTGCGAAGGTCATAAAGTTTCCTGCGGCAAACATCCAGGCCATTACCGTATTTGCGGCGGGCTTAATGACGATGACATACATGGTAAAAAGATTGCCGGAACACTGGACAGTTATAGCTCCTGCCCCTGCAAATCGAAGTTCGTTCCTTCAAACTGGGATGATTATTATGAACTGGTTGGAGAACCAACCGTAACGCACACCGATCTATCTCACCTCGTCAAAATGCCTGTACTACCAGGGCCGATTGAGCCAGCACCAGAACAACACGCCCAGACAGCGAAAAAGAAAACAGGTATTGATGCAGGTTTTGCCGTTCTCCCCTATGGAGGGACTACAGAGGCCTGGCAGCGTCTGCTATTCACTGAGAACCCACCAGCCGGAGCAAAGGAACTATTCGCCACGCTTAACGGTGCTGACCAAAGCTATAAAGCCGGTTCTATAATGCTTCTGGTTCATCCCGATCAGCAGGATGACGAACAGATCGCCCACATGGAGAATGCTAAAACGCGAGTTGATGCGGCATTGGCACCATTGACGCACAAGGAAGCTAACTTCCTACATAAGCATTACGCTACCATAGCTAATTTTACTAGCTACGCTGATACAGGAATTGGCCTTGCTGCTGATCCTGTTGGAAAATACTTTGAGAGTATCGAAAAAATACTCAAAGAGATCCAGGAAACATATAAAAACACCTACATAACACGTGGTGCATTAATTGGTGAACAATTTTATGTCCGACGTAGCCAGTTTTTTAAAGAGCTTGAATCCATACTCAAAGTGAACTTCCTGAATAAGGCTATGAAATTCGGAGAGTATACCAAAATAAAAAATGCGCTTGGCCTGTCCAGTAGCTCTATTACCCACAAATGGAATGAAACGGGGATTAGTGACATTGAAGGTTATGCAACCCACATCGAAAAGGCAGCTAAATACGTAAAAGCAATGCGTTACACTGGTTATTTGGGCATTGGTTTTAGCGGACTCCATTCTCTTAACGAAATCCATGAGGCATGTTCTGTTGGTCGCGAAGCTGAATGTACTAAGAAAAGGTATACTGAGATAGGTAGTTTTGCTTTGAGTACGGGAGTTGGTGTTGCCGCTGGTTATTTAGCAATACCTCTTTGTATAGCTATCGGCATTGGTACTGCTGGTGCTGGAGGGCTTGCTTGCTCTGTGATCGCTGGGGCTGGTTTAGGCTATGTCGGTAGTAATGCAGGTGGCGCATTCGGTGAATGGGGTGGAGAAGAGTTGTATGAAACTATCGGTAATTGATTTTATAATTATGCATCGAAACTCTATTGGATTGGTATTGTGTTTATGTCTGATACTCATAACAATTATTTCTATTATTTACAATTACATTTCGAAAAATAAATTCATTACTCTCTGCTCGCTATTTGTCGATAAATTTGGAGCAAGACCAGCAGAAGTTTTAATTTATCAGGATGGGGGGTTCTTTTTCTCGTTTATGCGTGATGCATTCTTTATTAAAGCGTTATACTTTAAAGAAAACTCATTCCATACGCGAGGAATGGATAATGAACAAATTCGATTTATTAAAGAACTTCCTAATCAGTACACCGATTGGTTACGGGTAAAAGTGCGACTTTCCATTGTCGGTATTATTTTTCTATTCATGATGTTATCAGCTTTCTATTTACCACCATTCATTTAACGGAAATAAAATAAATAGCCAAGCACAGAACTTGGCTATTTTATTCACTCCCAATCAATACCATCAATTACATAAGAAACTGAGGATAAGGGAAACTTATGCAAATAGCGTTTAGTGATCCCTCCGCTTTTTTCGTGACCTACGGTTTGCTGTAGGTGCAGAATGTTTTTCACCCAACCAGCTATTGCCGAAGAGCAAACCCTATGACGAATGGAATTCAGCAACCACCGTTTTCCGTAGTCATCCAGATACAAAACTCAAGCTGATCACGCAGATCAGCAAACACTTTGTCGATCTGAGTCATGTTCGTACCTGCCACTTCGGAGAAAATTCGATCTTTCCATTGGCGATCAACGTATTCTATTACTCCCCGTTCGATCAATTTAGGGTGGCGACTACCTGTCTTGCAGCATTCTCCGTCTTTCCTTTGCCCTCCCTGGGCGATCAGGAGATGGTAGCGCTGGGTATCTTTGTCGAATTTAATTTGTGACTTCTCTATCTTAGCGATCTCACCTCTTCTTGCTTCCGTGTATGCCAATACAACGTGATCCATCTTTACCGCACTATACGCGCCGAATCTTACTTTCGATGATGCTGGCACAAAGCCATCAGTTGGCGACTTAGACACAATGTCTTAGCGTTCAGTGATAGATATTTTGAACAGTGATTTGTAAATCTTGAGATGCTTGTGGCGTGCTGCGAAAGCAAGCAGTGACCGTCCCGGGAATGTTCACCGCTGAACCCATTCACATGATCCCGATCAACGCTTAGCGGGGCAAAAAAAGGCTTAATGCTGCGGGCCTCAGGGATACCTCTTTATAGGTATATTCAATCTACTAACCTCAGGAAGGCTATTTCCCATAGTTTCAACGATCGCCCCATAATAATTAACCTGCTCGCAGCGTCATCGTAAAAAACACCACATTTCATGGAGTTAACAACTCCTGAAACGGAACTTCATACTATTCAGGATGTATGATGCGATTATCAGCGCTTATTCCTCACCGCCATCGATGGCAGGATATTATTATTGAACGTCGGGGTGCTATCGCGCCAAATGGCAGATCTTATCTTTCCACCTATATTTCCGCGCACTGTTCGGGCTGCGGCGAAATCATTCATCGCGTCTATTATCGCGATATCAGTGACCAGCAGGCACGCCGCTGGTTAGGCTAGCGTCCCTGCTGCACTCAATCCGGACACCGTTATAGTTAACAGTTAGTTAGCAATTTGTTAGTCTGGTAACTAATCATCGTCTGACCAGACTCTCCCTATGCCACTGCTGTTTGAAAGCCTTAGCCATCAAATTTATCTGTCAGCTCCGCTGTTTATCCTGATTTTGCTTGGATACTGCCTGACGCGCCTCGGAAAATGGCCCGCCAGCATCAGTGAAGGGATGAACCGCTTTGTGTTTAACGTCGCGCTGCCCTGCATGCTGTTTCGGGTGATGAGCACCTTCTCGCAAAGTCCGCCGGTGGATGCGCGTCTGCTCCTGGCCTTCTTCGGCAGTTGCCTGCTGGTGTTTATCGTGGGGAGAGTGCTGGCAACAAGGCTGTTTAATCTGGATGGCGTGGCGGCTTCGGTCTTTGCCCTGGGCGGCATCTTTTCCAACAACGTGATGCTGGGGATCCCGGTAGCTACTGTGCTGCTCGGGCCAGAAGCCCTGCCCCCGGTGGCGCTGGTGCTGGTGTTTAACAGCCTGATCCTCTGGACCTTACTCACCGTTTCGGTCGAGTGGGCGAAACAGGGCAGCTTCTCGCTGCAAGGCGTGTGGCACACCCTGACTGGCGTGCTGAAGAATCCGCTGATCATCGGCATTCTCAGCGGAACGGCCTGGAGTTTTCTGCAACGTCCTTTGCCGATGCTCGCCGCGGAACCGTTAAAGATGCTGGCTTCACTGGCCGCGCCCCTGTCGCTGGTCACACTGGGCATGAGCCTGGCGCACTATCGGGTGCGGGATGGACTTAAAGAGAGCTATACCATCTGCCTGCTGAAGCTGGTCCTGCAGCCGATGACGGTATGGGCGATTGCCTGGCTGACCGGCTTGCCGCCGCTGGAGAGTAAAGTGGTGGTATTGCTGGGGTCGATGGCGGTCGGAGTTAACGTCTATCTGATGTCGCAGAAGTTCAATGTCATTCCTGGCCCGGCGGCGGCGAGTATGCTCTTTTCAACGGTATTTGCGGCGGTGACGACGCCAGTATGGATGATGCTGATGACGCTGGCGGGCTATTAATAAAAAAGCCCCTCAGCATGGATGCTGAAGGGCTGTTGTCTGGCTGACGAAACGTTATTCAGCCGACTTAGTACGGATCAGATAGTCAAATGCGCTCAGTGAGGCTTTGGCACCTTCGCCGCTGGCGATGATGATCTGCTTGTACGGCACGGTGGTGCAGTCACCCGCAGCGAACACGCCTTTCAGGCTGGTTTCGCATTTACCATCGATAATGATCTCACCCATTTTGTTGCGCTCAACCGCGCCTTCCAGCCATGGGGTGTTCGGCAGCAGACCAATCTGAACGAAGATACCGGAGAGCGGCAGCTCGTGGGTGGTCTGCGTCGTACGGTCAATATAGTGCAGGCCGGTCACTTTAGTGCCGTCGCCTTTCACTTCGGTGGTCTGCGCGTTCAGGATCACATCCACGTTCTTCAGACTGCGCAGTTTATCCTGCAGCACCTGGTCGGCACGCATCTCACCGGCAAACTCCAGCAGCGTAACGTGTTCAACGATACCCGCCAGGTCAATAGCCGCTTCAACACCGGAGTTACCGCCACCTATCACAGCCGTGCGCTTGCCTTTGAACAGCGGGCCATCGCAGTGCGGGCAGTAGGTCACGCCTTTGGTGCGGTACTCTTCTTCACCCGGCACACCCATGTTACGCCAGCGTGCGCCGGTCGCCAGGATGATGCTGCGTGATTTCAGTACTGCGCCGGAGGCGGTTTCGATGGCGTGCAGTCCGCCCTCTTTCGCCGCCGGAATCAGTTTGATGGCGCTCTGGCTTTCGATGACGTCCACGTTGTAATCATCAACGTGTGCGCGCAGTGCACCTGCCAGCTTTGCCCCTTCGGTTTTCGGCACGGAGATATAGTTTTCGATATCCACCGTGTCCAGCACCTGGCCGCCAAAACGCTCGCCCAGCAGACCGGTACGGATACCTTTACGTGCTGAGTAGACCGCTGCCGCTGCGCCCGCCGGGCCGCTGCCGATAATCAGGACTTCATAGGCGTCACGCTTGTTCAGCTCTTCCGCCGCGCGTTTATCGGCGTTGGTGTCTACTTTGCTGACGATTTCCGCCAGGCTCATGCGGCCCTGACCAAACTCTTTACCATTCAGGTAAACCGCTGGCACGCCCATCACGTTGCGTTCCTGAATCTCATTCTGGAACAGGCCACCATCGATAGCGGTGTGGCTGATGCGCGGGTTAATCACCGCCATCAGGTTCAGCGCCTGAACCACGTCAGGGCAGTTATGGCATGAGAGTGAATAGTAAGTTTCGAAATGGAAGTCACTGTCCAGCGCCGCGATCTGATCCAGCAGGCTCTGTGCTTCTTTCGAAGGATGCCCACCGGTCTGTAACAGTGCCAGCACCAGTGAGGTAAATTCGTGACCCAGTGGAGAACCGGCAAAACGCGGGCCGCTGTTCGAACCTGGGTTAGTAATCAGAAATGAGGGCTTACGCACCTGACGATCGTTCTCTTCGCGGAAGCTGACTTTGTCAGACAGGCCGGCGATATCAACCAACAGTTCACGGATCTCGGTTGATTTTGCACCCTCATCCAGGGTGGCGATCAACTCAACAGGTTTGGTTAATTTCTCAAGGTAAGCCTTGAGCTGCGTCTTCAAATTTGTGTCGAGCATAGTGATATCCTGGTCAAAAAATCGGGTGCCGCAGCACCCGATTGGAGAATGGTCGAAAGGGCGAAGCGGAATTAGATTTTGCCAACCAGGTCCAGAGACGGAGCCAGTGTTGCATCACCTTCTTTCCATTTAGCCGGGCACACTTCACCTGGGTGAGAAGCCACGTACTGAGCCGCTTTCACTTTGCGCAGCAGGTCAGAGGCGTCACGGCCAATGCCTTCAGCAGTGATTTCGATAGCCTGGATAACGCCTTTCGGGTCAACGATGAACGTACCACGGTCAGCCAGGCCTTCGTCTTCACGCATAATTTCGAAGTTACGGGTCAGCGCGCCAGTCGGGTCACCGATCATCGCGTACTGAATTTTCGCGATGGTGTCTGAAGAACCGTGCCAGGCTTTGTGGGTAAAGTGGGTGTCGGTAGAAACGGAGTAGATATCTACGCCCAGTTTCTGGAATTCTTCGTAGTGGTCAGCCACGTCGCCCAGTTCGGTCGGGCAGACGAAGGTGAAGTCAGCTGGATAGAAGAAGAACACACTCCATTTACCTTCAACGTCTTTCTCGGTTACGTCGATGAATTCGCCGTTTTTGAATGCTGCGTTTTTGAACGGCTTGATTTTGGTATTGATAATAGACATCTGTGGCCTCCGTTAAAATATGTGATGCAGGTTACATAATTTTCGGGCCAACATCTAATATGCGGTCGTTATCAATCTGATAAACGAAAGCTATCAAACGCTGAGAGCCTGATGCTCTCTGGCCCGGCAGGCAGTGTACAGCGATTTACATGACATTTAACCCGCTTTATCTTTTCGCCCGTCTTCACGAATCACTGCTAGTTTTGTAAGACACGATGATAAGGGAGCTGACCTGTGGAGATTCGTCCGTTTACGGAAGCCGATCGTCCTTTCCTGCGTACGCTGTTTCTGGCGGCGCGGCGACACAACTGGCGCTGGCTCGACGGCAGCGAGTGGCAGCTGGAAGATTTTGATGGAGTGATTCTGGGGGAAACCGTGCTGGTCGCGGAAGCTGAGGGACAGCGCGTCGGATTTGCGGGGCTGCTGGAAAACGACAACTTCCTGCACAGCCTTTATGTCGATCCTGACTGGCAGGGACGCGGCGTGGGCAGCGCTTTACTTGAAGCCGTTGAAGCTCGCTTTACCTCAACCGGCGCGCTGAAGTGCCTGCAGAAGAACAAAGCGGCGCAGGCCTTTTACCTGCAACATGGCTGGAAGATGATTTCACAGGGCGAAGGCGAGCACGGCGGCTACGTGTTGATGCACTACCCGCTGGCCTCACACTATGCCAGCGGGTCGGGTCGGGCTTAAAGCGCGCGGAAGGCGATGTCGCCGGGGATCACGTCGCCCTGCCAGTAAAGCTGAGCCGCAACGCGTCCGGCCAGCTGGCGATAGAGCGCGGTAAACTCGCTGTCGGGACGGCGAATTACCGTCGGTTCACCTTCATCAAGATCTTCACGCAAATCGATGTGCAGCGGCAGCTGGGCCAGCAGCTGCGTCTGGTAATCCTCCACCAGTTTCTGCGCGCCACCGGTGCCGAAGATTGGCTCGTGGAAGCCACACTGACTGCAGATATGCAGGCTCATATTTTCCACCACGCCCAGCACCGGCACATTGACCTTTTCAAACATCACCAGCCCTTTGCGGGCATCAATCAGGGCGATGTCCTGCGGCGTGGTCACCACCAGCGCACCGGTGACCGGTACATTCTGCGCCAGCGTCAGTTGAATGTCGCCGGTGCCGGGCGGCATATCCAGCACCAGATAATCCAGCTCCGGCCACATCGTCTCATTCAGCAGCTGCATCAGCGCCTTGCTGGCCATCGGCCCGCGCCACACCATCGCATTGTCGTCCGTCACCAGATAGCCGATGGAGTTGGTGGCCAGACCGTGTGCCATAATCGGCGCCATATGGGTGCCATCCGGCGAGGTCGGGCGTTGATCCTGGGTGCCGAGCATGTTCGGCACTGACGGGCCATAGATATCGGCGTCCAGAATCCCCACCCGTGCGCCTTCTGCTGCCAGCGCCAGCGCCATGTTTACGGCGGTACTGGATTTACCGACGCCGCCTTTGCCGGAGCTGACCGCAATAATGTTTTTGACGCCGTTCACACCCGGCTGGTTTTTCACCCGCTTCAGGGTGGCAATATCGTGGCTGAGCCGCCAGTCGATGGCACTGGCGCCGGTCTGACGCAGCAGGTCGGCGCTGACCTGTTCTTTGAGGTCGTCGAACCCACTGGCCCAGGCAAACGGCATCAGCAGTTCAACATGCAGCGTTCCATCCAGCTGCGCCACATGATGCAACGCCTTCAGGGCGGTGAGATTCTGCTTAAGGGTCGGATGCTCAAAGCTTCTCAATACGCCGGCCACGATGGCGCGCAGGCCCTCTGGCGTATGCGGTTCCCGGGATTGTACTGTCATCCCCTGCTCCTTATTTCTGCTGTGCTTACGCTGTGTTTCAGCGATGTATTGTCAATGATATCAGATGCTCGTGGATCTGCGGCGACTGGCAGGGGTGAATCCCTTGTGTTTACGCAGGAGAAGCCTTCAGTTACCATCTAAGCCCGTTTTTTCAATCAACAGAAAGCTACGCAAACTATGACTCAAGTCGCTAAAAAAATTCTGGTAACGTGCGCATTGCCTTACGCGAACGGATCAATCCATCTCGGCCACATGCTCGAGCATATCCAGGCAGACATTTGGGTGCGTTATCAGCGAATGCGTGGCAATCAGGTTTACTTCATCTGCGCCGATGATGCGCATGGCACGCCGATCATGCTGAAAGCTCAGCAGTTAGGCATTGCACCGGAGCAGATGATTGCAGAGATGAAAAGCGAGCATGAAGCCGACTTTGCCGGTTTCAATGTCAGCTATGACAACTATCATTCGACTCACGGCGACGAAAACCGTGAGCTGTCTGCGCTGATTTACGGCCGTCTGAAAGAGAACGGTTTTATTAAGAACCGTACTATTTCCCAGCTTTACGATCCGGAAAAAGGGATGTTCCTGCCGGACCGTTTTGTGAAAGGCACCTGCCCGAAATGTAAGTCGCCTGACCAGTATGGCGACAACTGTGAAGTCTGCAGCGCGACCTACAGCCCGACCGAGCTGATCGATCCGAAATCAGTGGTATCCGGTGCGACGCCAGTCCTGCGCGACTCCGAGCACTTCTTCTTTGATCTGCCGTCCTTCAGCGCCATGCTGCAGGCCTGGACCCGCTCCGGGGCGCTGCAGGATCAGGTGGCGAACAAAATGCAGGAGTGGTTTGAATCGGGCCTGCAGCAGTGGGATATCTCCCGCGATGCGCCCTATTTCGGCTTTGAAATTCCGGACGCGCCAGGCAAATATTTCTACGTCTGGCTGGATGCGCCTATCGGCTACATGGGCTCGTTCAAGAACCTGTGCGACAAGCGCGGCGACATCGACTTCGACGAATTCTGGCGTAAAGACTCGACGACCGAGCTGTATCACTTCATCGGTAAAGATATCGTCTACTTCCACAGCCTGTTCTGGCCAGCGATGCTGGAAGGCAGCAACTTCCGCAAGCCAAACAACCTGTTTGTACACGGCTATGTCACCGTCAACGGTGCCAAGATGTCGAAGTCGCGCGGCACCTTTATTAAGGCCAGCACCTGGCTGCAGCATCTGGATGCCGACAGCCTGCGTTACTACTACGCGGCAAAACTCTCTTCACGTATCGACGATATCGACCTGAATCTGGAAGATTTCGTCCAGCGCGTGAATGCTGACATCGTTAACAAAGTGGTTAACCTGGCGTCACGTAACGCGGGCTTTATCACCAAACGCTTTGACGGCAAACTGGCGGCTGAACTTGCCGATCCGGGGCTCTATCAGACCTTCGTTGATGCGTCAGAGAAGATTGGTGACGCCTGGGCAGCACGCGAATACAGCCGTGCTATCCGTGAAATCATGGCGCTGGCTGACCTGGCGAACCGTTATGTCGATGAACAGGCTCCGTGGGTGGTGGCGAAGCAGGAAGGCCGTGATGCCGATCTGCAGGCGATCTGCTCAATGGGTATTAACCTGTTCCGCATTCTGATGACCTGGCTGAAGCCGGTACTGCCGTCACTGAGCGCCCGTGCAGAAGGCTTCCTCAACTGTGAACTGAGCTGGGATGCGATTGCGCAGCCGCTGCTGGATCATCAGGTTGCGCCGTTCAAAGCGCTCTACAGCCGCATTGAAATGGCGAAAGTCGAAGGACTGATTGAGGCTTCGAAAGAGGATGCCGCTGCCGCCAGTGCACCGGCCGCCACGGGCCCGCTGGCTGATGCGCCGATCGGTGAAACCATCACCATTGATGATTTCGCCAAAGTCGATATGCGCGTCGCGCTGATTGAGCAGGCGGAACTGGTGGAAGGTTCGGACAAGCTGCTGCGTCTGCAACTCGACCTGGGCGGCGAGAAGCGTCAGATCTTCTCAGGTATTCGTGCCGCCTATCCTGATCCCGCCGTGCTGGTCGGTAAAATGACTATTATCGTGGCTAACCTGGCGCCGCGTAAAATGCGCTTTGGTATCTCTGAAGGCATGGTGCTGTCAGCGGGTCCGGGCGGCAAAGATCTGTTCGTGCTCTCCGTCGACAGCGGTGCTGTGCCGGGTATGCCGGTTAAGTAATCGCCTGCCGACGCTTAACAGGTTAAGCGCAGTGCCGTTCTGAACCCTTCGCGCCGTATCGCTGGCGCGAAGGGTTATTTTCCCCTTCGCATTCTCACCGCTACTGCCCCGCTTCCTTCTGCTGAAACGCTTTGCCCGTTGCTGCTACTCCGCGGCATAAATGTGATCGCTAGCACGCTAAGCGGTTAATGCGTATGATGAAGCTCAGTGAAAACAGGAGCCTGCCATGCTCACCGTGCTGTCTGTCTGCGGACAATATCTTCGCGCCTTTATCATCATTTATCTCTGCTTATACGCTGGCATCGGCATCGCTTCGCTGCTGCCCATTAAGCTGCCTGGCAGCATCCTGGGAATGCTCATTCTGTTCGCCCTGCTGGCGTCGCAAATCCTGCCGGTCAGTTGGGTAAAACCGGGCTGTCATCTGCTGATTCGCTATATGGCGCTGCTGTTTGTGCCGATCAGCGTCGGGGTGATGAGCTACACCGATATCCTCACCGCACAGTTTGGCCCGATTGTTGTCTCCTGTGTGGTCAGTACTTTCCTGGTGCTCTCTATTGTCGGCGTCAGCGCCCACCAGCTTCACAGCCGCCGTCCAGCCGGAGAGTCAGCCGATGAGTGACATGTGGTGGTCACTGCCACTGACGCTGGCGGCCTTTTTTCTGGCGCGCAAGCTGGCGGTACGGCTGAAAATCTCGCTGCTTAATCCGCTGCTGGTCGCGATGGCGATGATTATCCCGATCCTGCTGCTGTTGCAGCTTCCTTACTCACGCTATTTCGCCGGCAGCCAGATTCTTAATCAGCTGCTGCAACCGGCTGTAGTCGCGCTGGCGCTGCCGCTGTATGAGCAGATGCATCAGATTCGTGCCCGCTGGAAATCGATTATTGGCGTCTGCTTTATCGGCAGCCTGACCGCCATGATCTCAGGCACCGCCATTGCCCTGTGGATGGGCGCCACGCCTGAAATTGCCGCCACCATCGTGCCTAAATCCGTGACCACGCCCATCGCGATGGCCGTCTCCGGCTCGCTGCACGGCATTCCCGCCATCAGCGCCATCTGCGTGCTGATTGCGGGTGTACTGGGTGCGGTATTCGGACACACGGTGCTGAATCTGCTGGGCGTGAAATCGAAAGCGGCACGCGGACTGGCAATTGGCAATGCGTCGCATGCGCTGGGCACCGCGCGCGCCGCGGAACTTGACTATCAGGAAGGGGCATTCAGCTCACTGGCGCTGGTGATCTGCGGCATCATCACCTCCCTGCTGGCACCCTTTATTTTTCCGCTGCTGATGCACTGGTTTGGCTGAAAGTTTGCGAGAGATCTCGCAAAGTTGAAACATGCAACACAGGTTACATTGTCAGAGCGATGTGGATCACATATAAACCGGTGACTGGCACATCGCCCTGCTGAATTTAATGAGGCTCACATGCATTCCCGTTTCCTCTCTGCTTTTGAGGCACTGCCGTCAACGCTGCAAACTGCAATCGCTCCCCTGCTGGACGATCCTGACTTCCACGCGGTACTCAGCGCCGACCAGGTCGCCGCACTGCAGCAACAGACGCAGATGAATGCCGATGCGCTGGCGCTGGCGCTGTTGCCGCTGGCGGCGTCCTGCGCGGTAGCGACGGTGTCGCATTTCAACGTCGGGGCGATTGCCCGTGGCGTCAGCGGCAACTGGTACTTCGGCGCTAATATGGAATTTGTCGGCACCCCGATGCAGCAGACGGTTCACGCTGAGCAGAGCGCCATTACCCATGCATGGCTGCGCGGTGAGCGCCAGCTTGAGACCATCACCGTTAATTACACGCCGTGCGGTCACTGCCGTCAGTTTATGAACGAGCTGAACAGCGGCACCAGCATTCGCATCAGCCTGCCGCAGCGTGCCACCAGCACTCTGGCCGATTATCTGCCGGATGCGTTTGGCCCGCGCGATCTCAACATCACCACCTTCCTGATGGACGAAGTCGATCACGGCTATGTGGCCGAAGGCGATGAGCTGGTGCAGGCTGCAGTTGCCGCCGCCAATGCCAGCCACGCGCCCTACAGCCAGTCACACGCCGGTGTTGCGCTGCTGACCGCGGATGGCAGGATTGTGGCTGGTCGTTATGCGGAAAATGCCGCGTTTAACCCGAGCTTCCCACCGCTTCAGGCGGCACTGGTCCTGCTGAACATGCAGGGCGGCGATGTTCGTCAGATAAAAAAAGCGGTTTTAGCTGAAGTAGAAAATGCCACGTTAAGCCAGTTCGCCGCCACGCAGGCGACGCTTGAGACATTTGGTTGCGGTGAGCTGCTGCAGGTGACGCTGAACAAAGCATAACCCGCTGTCAGAGAGGCCACAGTTTTGTGAGCTTTTATTAACAAACGCTGTACTTCTGTGGGAAATTTCATAGGATCTGGCGCCAGAATTCACGTCATTACAAATTACTCTGAATAATTCAGGTTGCAGGATAGCAGCACGGTCGTGACTGTTTCTGCAGCGGTTACCCTGCCGCTGCCGAACCTGCAGTCTGAGCTATAACGGGTGAGAAAACTGGCGCTACCTTTCCGGCGTGACGCCAGACAACACTGCAACCGGAGCATTACCGCATGGAACTCGACTACGAAAGTAAACGCCCGCTGTACATTCCTTATGCTGGCCCGATTTTGCTGGAATTTCCCCTGCTGAACAAAGGCAGCGCCTTTAGCATCGAAGAACGTAACGAATTTAACCTCAACGGTCTGCTGCCAGAAGCGGTGGAATCGATTGAAGAGCAGGCGCAGCGTGCCTGGCGTCAGTTCCAGGACTTCAAAAACAATAACGATAAGCATGTCTACCTGCGTAACATCCAGGACACTAACGAAACGCTGTTCTACCGCCTGCTGGATAACCATCTTGAAGAGATGATGCCCATCATCTATACGCCCACCGTCGGCGCAGCCTGCGAACACTTCTCTGAAATCTACCGTCGTGCGCGTGGCGTGTTCATCTCCTACCCTAACCGCGACCGCATCGAAGATATGCTGCAAAACGCCACCAAGCAGAATGTGAAGGTGATTGTGGTGACCGATGGCGAGCGCATCCTGGGCCTGGGCGATCAGGGCATCGGTGGGATGGGTATCCCGATTGGTAAGCTGTCACTCTATACCGCCTGTGGAGGCATCAGCCCGGCTTACACCCTGCCGGTGGTGCTGGATGTCGGCACCAATAATCAGCAGTTGCTGAACGATCCGCTCTATATGGGCTGGCGTCATCCGCGCATTACTGGCGAAGAGTATGACGAGTTCGTGAACGAATTTATTCAGGCCGTTAAGCGCCGCTGGCCGAAAGTACTGTTGCAGTTTGAAGATTTTGCCCAGAAGAACGCCATGCCGCTGCTGAACCGCTATCGCGATGAAGTCTGCTGCTTTAACGATGATATTCAGGGCACCGCCGCCGTTACTGTCGGCACGCTGATTGCCGCCAGCCGCGCAGCCGGTAGCCGCCTGTGCGAGCAGAAAGTGGTGTTCCTGGGTGCCGGTTCCGCGGGTTGTGGTATCGCTGAACAGATCATCGCGCAGATGAAATCAGAAGGGCTGAGCGACGCGGAAGCCCGTGGCCGGGTGATGATGGTGGATCGCTTTGGTCTGCTGACGGACAAACTGCCTAACCTGCTCGATTTCCAGAGCAAGCTGGTGCAGAAGAGCGAAAGCCTGCAGCACTGGGATGTGACCAATGATGCAATCTCGCTGCTGGATGTGGTGCGTAATGCGCAGCCCGATATTCTGATTGGTGTTTCCGGCCAGCCGGGTCTGTTCACCGAAGAGATCATCCGCGAGATGCACAAGCACTGTAAGCGCCCTATCGTAATGCCACTGTCGAACCCGACATCACGCGTGGAAGCGACGCCAGCCGATATTATCGCCTGGACTGACGGTGCTGCGCTGGTCGCAACCGGCAGCCCGTTCTCGCCGGTGAGCTGGAACGGTAAAACTTACCCGATTGCGCAGTGCAACAACTCCTACATCTTCCCAGGCATTGGTCTGGGTGTGATTGCCGCAGGTGCCAGCCGTGTTACCGATACGATGCTGATGACCGCCAGCCGCGCGCTCGCCGACTGCTCTCCGCTGGTAAACGAAGGCGAAGGCCCGGTGCTGCCTGAGATTAAAGATATTCAGGGCGTGTCGAAAATCATTGCGATGGAAGTGGGTAAAGCCGCTCAGCTGGCCGGTGTCGCCGTGGTGACCTCAGAAGATGTGCTGTCACAGGCTATCGCCAACAACTTCTGGCTGCCGCAGTATCGTCACTATCGTCGTACCTCGATTTAATCTTCCCGCTGCCGGATCGCCCTTGATCCGGCAGTGTTCAAAAAGAGTACAGCCAGCCGGCAGTAACTTGCTTCGCTGCGGCTGCTCAAGTAGCCTTGTCCCATCTCAACATTCTGACATCGAGTCTCCAGGCGCATGCTGAAACGCGTTCTCATTGGTCTGCTTTTCATCATCTTACTGATGGTGGCAACGGCGCTCGGCCTTGATCGCTGGATCAGCTGGAAAACTGCGCCTTTTATTTACGAAAATGTCGCCTCATTGCCGCATCGTCAGGTGGGCGTGGTACTGGGGACGGCTAAATATTATCGTACCGGCGTCATTAATCAGTATTACCTCTATCGTATGCAGGGTGCGCTGAATGCCTACAACAGCGGCAAGGTCAATTATCTGCTGCTCAGCGGTGATAACGCGCTGCAAAGCTATAACGAGCCGATGACGATGCGCCGCGATCTCATCAAAGCCGGTGTCGACCCGGCCGATATCGTGCTCGATTATGCCGGGTTCCGGACGCTGGATTCGATTGTGCGCACCCGCAAAGTGTTTGATACCAACGACTTCATTATTATCACGCAACGCTTCCACTGTGAGCGCGCGCTGTTTATCGCCCTGCAGCTGGGTATTCAGGCGCAGTGTTATGCGGTGCCTTCACCGAAAAACATGCTGAGCGTGCGCTTCCGTGAAGTGGGTGCCCGGCTGGGCGCACTGGCGGATCTCTTCCTGCTCAAGCGTGAACCCCGTTTCTTAGGCCCGCTGGTGCCGATTCCCGCCGTACACGATGTTCCTGAGGATGCACAGAGTTACCCGGCGGTGACGCCGGAGCAGCTGCTGGAGCTGGAACAGAAGCTGCGGAAATAGCTGACGCGCTACGGTTTCTTTTAGCTTGTTACTGCTGTGATGAGGGCTGGTGGTAACGTGCAGGGCTCAGGGAGCATACGCCTTTCGCAAAGACGCAAAAGATGCCATCCCTGGCATGCTCAGCGCGGGCCATCCATGGCCCGCGATGCTTTGCTACAGGCGTATGCTCCCATCGCTTTAAGTTTTGTCGCCGTTTGACAGAAGGCCACTCCGCTGCGATCTTCAAGCAGACAGCTTATAAGTCTGAATCAGGGCGAATCTAACAGCATTAAATAAGCCTGAAGCGCAGGGAACATGGTCAGAAGAGGAAAGCGTCCCGCGCCAGGGACGGCGCGGGCCGAGCGTGCCATGGATGGCGGCTTTTGCGTCTTTCCGATCTGACCGTGTTCCCTTCGCATACTCCGTATCAAAGCAGCAACTCCAGCACTTACCCCATTAAAAGCTCCCTACGCTAAGGATGTTATAGGCCGGGCATGTAACGGATAACAGATTTTGCGTCTTTCCAATCTGACCGTGTTCCCTTCGCATACTCCATCTTAAAGCGACGACCCCAGCATTACCCCCATAAAAAAAGCGACCCGAAGGTCGCTTCCTTAGCGTTGAATCAGTCTTACTTCTTACGAGAATATTTCAGAGAATCCAGCGCAACGGCGAAAATGATGATGCCGCCTTTAATGATGTACTGCCAGTAAGGGTTAACGCCGATATAGGTCAGACCGTAGTTGATAACGGTGAAGATGAGTACACCGGTCACGACGCCCGCCACGCTACCCACACCACCGGCGAAGGAGACGCCGCCGACCACACAGGCCGCAATGGCATCCAGCTCATACATAAAGCCGAGGTTGTTAGTCGCCGAACCGATACGACCCGCTTCCAGCATCCCGCCGAAGGCGTAGAACACACCTGACAGGGCATAAATCATGATCAGGTTCATCGGAACGTTCACGCCTGACACTTTCGCCGCTTCAGGGTTACCGCCGATAGCAAAAATGTTTTTGCCGAAGCGGGTTTTGTTCCACAGCACCCAGACGAAAATAATGGCAATCACGGCGTAGAAAGTGATGAACGAGAGTTTAAAATCACCAAAGCGTAAGAAGCCCTGGGTAAATTTCGAGAACCCTGCATCAAAACCGGCAATCGGTGAGGCACCCACAAAGTCGTAATACAGTGAGTTGATACCATAAACGATAATCATGGTGCCCAGCGTGGTGATAAACGGCGTTACCTTCAGGTAAGCAATAATCACACCGTTGACCAGACCAATCACACCGCCGATGATGCACACGGTCAGGATAACCAGTGGAATCGGCACGGTATCCAGTGTCGGGAAGACCTTGTTCGCGTTATCCATCGCCTGCAACAGCGTTGCGGCAACGACCGCCGCTAAGCCAACCTGACGTCCGGCTGACAGGTCAGTACCCTGGGTCACAATCAGACCCGCCACACCCAGTGCAATAATAATGCGCACCGAAGATTGGGTCAGAATATTACTCAGGTTCATCAAACTTAAAAATGTCGGGTCCTGGAAAATAATAATAGCCAGCAATACCAGCAGAACGACATAAATGCCGCCCTCTTTTAACCAGGTTAGCGCATTCTTTTTTGTAGTCGCTTTCATGTTAACAGCCCTTGCTTCATTAAAGGTGTAATGACGCTAAACGCAATATTTCGTTCTGCGTGGTCGTTTTGGTATCAACTATGCCTGCTACCAGACCATTACTCATTACCAGAATACGATCGGTAATGCCTAACAGCTCCGGCATTTCGGAGGAGATAATAATGATGCCCTTTTCTCTTTTCGCCAGCTCAGCAATCAGCTGGTAAATTTCGAATTTCGCACCAACATCAATACCGCGAGTTGGTTCATCAAGCATCAGGATTTCAGGCTGGGTCAATAACCAGCGGCCAATAATCACTTTTTGCTGGTTACCGCCCGAAAGCGAACCAATTTGTGTATGATGACCTGGCGTTTTTACGCGCATTGAATCGATAACCCATTGGGTGTCACTCTTCATGCGTTTATTATCCAGCAGTCCCATACTGTTTTTATATTTTTTAATATTGGAAATAAGTGAGTTAAAACCAATATCCAGGTAAGCATAAATACCAGTCGAACGACGCTCTTCAGTCACCAGCGCAAAACCGTGGTTAATCGCTTCATTGGCGCTGTGATTATTAATCGGTTTGCCATGCAGTTTAATGGTGCCGCCCGATTTCTCGCGAATGCCAAACAGCGTTTCGACGATATCGGTACGTTTAGCGCCCACCAGCCCGGCAATGCCGAGTATCTCCCCTTTACGCAGATCAAATGAGATGTCGCGAATCGATGGCTGACGCAGTGACGTCAGATTACGCACCTCAAGAATCGTCTCGCCTGGCACGTTGGTACGGTCAGGGAAACGCTGGTTCAGTGAACGGCCGACCATCATGGCGATGATCTTATCCATATCCAGCCCTTCCAGCGGCTGAGAGGTAATCCACTGACCATCACGCAGAATCGTGATCTCATCACACAGCTGGAAAATCTCTTCCATCTTGTGCGAAATATAAACAATACCGCAGCCGCGATCTTTCAGCTTACGAATAATCGTGAACAGGTGATTCACCTCTTTTTCGGTTAACGAAGAAGTCGGCTCATCCATAATCACAATTTTCGCGTCGTAGGAGAACGCTTTGGCAATTTCAATCATCTGCATCTGTGATACAGAGAGATTGGCAACTTTGTCGCGCGGATCGATATCGATATCCAGCTCGTCAAAAATCGCTTTGGTATCCTGGTACATTTTATCCTGATCGACAAAGAAGCCTTTGCGCGGATAACGCCCCAGCCACATGTTGTCCATCACGGTACGCTGCAGAACCAGGTTTAATTCCTGATGCACCATCGACACGCCATTTTCCAGCGCCTCTTTGGAGCTTTTATAGTCGATCTCTTTACCCTGAAACAGGATACTGCCGGTATCTTTTTTATAAATACCAAACAGGCATTTTAATAAGGTGGATTTCCCGGCACCGTTCTCGCCCATTAATGCATGAACAGAGTGAGGCCGCACTTTTAAATTCACATTATCTAACGCTTTTACGCCGGGAAATGATTTTGAAACATTCGTCATTTCCAGCAAATATTCTCGCTGCGCGGTCGTGTTATCACTGGCCATATTTTACCTGGCTAAAAAACGGTGGTGACATAAAAAAGGCGCGACAGCGGTCGCGCCCGTAATCAATCTTATTTCGAGAACTGAGACAGATTTTCTTTATCAACCGGAACGTAAGGAACGCGGACGATCTTATCGACCATCTTGAAGTTCGTTCCGTCGGTTGCCGCTTTGCCGTTCGCCAGGTTGTTGGCAATATCCAGCGTCGCTTTCGCCTGGTTTTCCGCATCGTTCAGCACGGTACCAGCCAGCGCACCGGATTTCACCAGCGCCAGCGCTTCAGGCAGGGCATCGACACCGAAGACCGGAATGGAGGTCATGTTGTGCGCTTTCAGCGCTTCAACGGCACCCATCGCCATCGCATCGTTGTTGGCAATCACGACTTCAATTTTCTTGGCGTTCGGGCCTGACAGCCACGCATCCATCTTATCTTTGGCCTGTGCGGTGTCCCACATCGCCGTATCCATCGCTAACTGCTGCGTCTTCAGACCATCTTTGTTCAGCGTGTCGATGACATATTTAGTACGGGCTTCAGCATCCGGATGGCCCGGCTCGCCTTTCAGCAGGACGAACTGAATGGTGCCATCTTTGTTCAGATCCCAGGCTGGAGTCGCTTTCCAGTGCTTCTCGATCAGCTGACCCTGAATGATGCCAGACTCTTTGGAGTCGGTGCCGACATAGTAAGCTTTGTCATAACCGGCAAGCACTTTGGCGTTGGGTTCTTTGTTGAAGAAGACAACCGGCACTTCGTTGGCACGCGCTTTGTCTACGATGACGGCAGCGGCAGCCGGGTCAACCAGGTTAATCGCCAGCGCTTTCACGCCTTTTGCCATCAGCACGTCAACCTGATCGTTCTGTTTGGACTGGTCGTTCTGCGAGTCATTCATCAGCAGCTGTACGCCACCGATCGCTTTCGCTTCTTTCTCGATGTCTTTGCGCACCATTGACATGAAGTTGTCATCATATTTGTAAATGGTCACGCCGATACGGGTGTCAGCTGCGTGAGCGGTTGCACCAAACATCATGCTGGCAACCAGTGCTGTAAGCGTGAAAACCTTCTTATTCATGGTATCTCCGGTTTTATTATGCAGGGTCTTTTTAGCGCTTCCGCCAAGCGTGCGGGAGCGCAATCGGTAAAACAGATCGGCGCGCTGGCTAACATAATGAAGATGTTAAGCCGTTAAACGCCGTCTAAAACCTGACTTCCCTGTGCCACAACGCTTCCATGAAGAGGGGTTAAACCCTTTAACCGGCTACTGAGACCACAACTGATGCCGTTACACTGGCGTTACATAATGTTTCAGTCCGGTAAGACGCTGCCATCATAGTGAGGGCAATGTTAATTAACTGTGAATACAATCACAGATTGAAAACGGTTACATGCCTGAATCCCCTGAATTAGTGACGGACTCCACATTTTGCCGCTGCGCCACCGAATGACGCCGCACCAGGGTTGGCATAAAGATGTGAGTTGCGGTGTCATCAAGCAGTCCCGCTGCACCCTGCAGTGCCAGCTCAGTGGCGATTTTTGCCATAGATACAATGGGATAGCGCACAGTGGTTAACTGCGGATCGGTGTACCGTGAAATCGGAATGTCATCAAAGCCAATGACAGAAAAATGCTGTGGCACCTGGATGCCGTTGTCTTTCAGCGCAGTGAGGGCACCAGCTGCCATGCCGTCGTTATAGGCAAACACCGCAGTCAGGTTGAGGTTACGCCCCAGCAGCTCCACCATCGCCGCTTCGCCCCCCTGCATATCTGGCTCTGCGCTGGCAATCCAGCTCTCCTGCGGCCGGATGCCCTGCTCTGCCATCGCCTGCATCCACCCTTCACGGCGCTGCGCGACATCCTCGATGGGATGGCTGGAGCAGAGATAGCCAATGCGGCTATGCCCCTGTTGCAACAGGGTTCTTGAGGCCATCAGCGCCCCGGTGACGTTATCCAGACTGACGCTGCGGTGTTCGAATCCTGGGACGATGCGGTTAATCACCACCATGCCAGGCACGTGCTGCATAAAGTCCGCTAGCTCCGCGTCCGGCAGCGTTTTCGCGTGAACCACCAGGGCGCTGCAGCGCTGCCGGATCAGCACCTCGATAGCATGACGCTCTTTCTCTTCCTGATGCCAGGAGTTGCTGATTAACACATGCTTGTGCACGCGCTGCGCCACGGTATCCACTGCTTTAACCAGCGCCCCGAAGAAGGGATCTGAGACATCCATCACCACCACCCCGATCGTATCGCTGACCTGCGTCGCCAGCGCCTGGGCGTTGGCGTTGGGGCGATAGCCCAGCGCCTCAACCGCCTGCAACACGGCGTCGCGGGTGTCAGAGGTCACGGCGTTGCTCTGATTGAGAACGCGCGACACGGTCGCCACTGACACGCCAGCCTGACGGGCAACATCACGAATAGTTATCATGCAGCAGTTCCAGAAAGGAAAAATAGGGCATCACGCCGGGTTGAACACCGGCGCTATTCTGTCAGGGGCAGGAGGCGTACAGCGTGAATTGCGTCACATCAATGAAAACGGTTACATACAATTCTGTAACCTTTGTGATGGCGGTCATTATCTGGCGTTGTCGGTAATGCGTGATTTGCCGGCTGAGAGCAGCGTAAGCCGCCGCCACAGCCATTCCAGCGGACCCTGGGAGAAAAAATGTAACCAGATGAGTGAAAACAGGATATTGATGAGCCACACCGCAGGCACCATCATCACCAGTTCCAGCCGGGTGAAGTGCATATAGAAGCCAAAGCGATAGAACAGCGTGGTACAGATAAGCGTTTGCAGCAGATAGTTAGTCAGCGCCATACGGCCCACGCACTGGATGGCGTAGCTGATGCGCCAGCGCGAGATCAGCGGCCAGTACGCCAGGCAGAGCGCGGCATAGCCCAGGCTAATCAGCGGGCTGGCGAGATCGCGCGGAGCCTGCAGGTAAAAAGCCGTCCAGCGGAATTCCCAATGTAACAGCCATTGCGCTGCCACACCGGCCACCGCAATGGAGAAGCCCATTGTCAGCAGCAGGGCCGCCGCCTGACGATAGTGCCGGAGGGGAAACTCCCCTGTCAGCCAGCCGCTGCGCAGCAGTGCGCCACCGATCATCATTAAGCCCGCCAGCTGCCAGCCATACTGCGCCGCCAGCGCCATCAGCCCTGACGAGAGATGGTCCAGCCGGTTCTGTATCGCTTCCCAGCCGCCGCTCAGCTTCCAGTACTGCTCATATTGCAGATCGGCTGCGCCCGGCAGCCAGGATCGCGTCGGTTCGGGATCGGAGATCGACCCAAACACCAGCAGCACGCCGCAGCCCACCAGATAGAGCAGAATACCGGTATTCATCAGGCTGCGGGTTGAAGGCACATCACGCAGCACCCGCCAGACCACCAGCCCGATGATGCCGTAGTCCAGCAGGATGTCGCCCTCCCAGAGAAAGACACCATGCAGAAAACCGATGAGTACCAGAATGGAAAGCCGGGCAGTCAGCCAGCGACTGCCGCGCGGCAGCTGCATTTGCAGACCTGCGCCAAACAGCAGTGCAAACAGGGTGAGGAATTTGAGCTGAGCAAAGACGTCAGAGAGTGCCCAGGTCCAGACATCGGAGAGGCTAACGCTGCCCTGCCAGGCCGGGTTCAGGTAAGCAGCAGAAGGCAGGCCGAAGCCGACAATATTGAGCAGCAGGATGCCGAGAATGGCACATCCACGAATGAAATCCAGCGCGTGATAGCGTTGTTGCATGCGGCACCCTGCATTGACGACGCGGGCAACATCATGTGCCCGCCGTTAACTCAACTATGGCGTACCGCGCGCAAAAATTCCTGGCGGGTATTCTGACTGGACTTGAACAGGCCGCCCAGAGATGTCGTGGTAGTGGCGCTGGTGGCATCTTTTACGCCACGCGCTTTCACACAGTAATGCACTGCATCAATCGAGACCGCCACATTATTGGTGCCCAGCAGCGTCTGCAGGGCAACCAGCACCTGCTGCGTCAGACGCTCCTGCACCTGCGGGCGCTGGGCGAAGAACTGCACGATGCGGTTGATTTTCGACAGGCCAATCACCTTTTCCTTGGGAATATAGGCGACCGTGGCTTTGCCATCGATGATCACAAAGTGGTGTTCACAGGTGCTGGTCAGGGTGATATCACGCACGGTCACCATCTCATCAACCTTCATTTTATTCTCAATGACGGTGATTTTCGGGAAGTTGGCGTAATCGAGACCGGAAAAAACCTCATCCACATACATTTTGGCGATGCGATGCGGCGTTTCCATCAGGCTGTCATCTTCAAGATCCAGATTCAGCAGCTGCATGATTTCCGTCATGTGCCCGGCAATCAGGCTCTTACGCGTCTCTTTATCTATGTCGCGCGTCGGTGCACGTAACGGCGTTTCCAGTCCACGCGCCAGCAGCGCTTCGTGAACCAGGGCAGCTTCCTGACTTAGGGTGCTCATCTACTCTTCTCCGGCTGGTGTTGCGCCCGCAAGCTTTTGCCTGCGGGCCCTGTAATCAGGCGCGTATTGTGAAACTTTCTTTGCGGGGAATCCAGCAATCAATCAGATTGGTGATGAAAGCTTTTCACTCACTTCTTCGCCAGACCAGCAGGCCCGCCCAGACAAGGCTGGCCCCGGCCACCCACAGGGCAGGCTCCAGCCGGTGTAACAGGGCAGTAGAGAGAAAAGAGAGCAGCGGACCGACCAGCTGACCCACCGCGTAGCCGGTGGTCAGCAGGCCAGCCATGTATCGCAGATGGTTGGGCGCCAGTTCACGGGCGCAGAGCAGCGAGAGCTGCACCACGCTGAGGAAGCCGCCGCCCACCAGCAGCGCCCCGGCCAGCAGACCACTAAAGCCTGGCAGCAGTGCCGCAGCAAAAACGCCCAGTGCCTGTGCCCAGAGTACTATCGCCAGACGGACGTGACTGTGCCCCCAGCGCCGTGTCAGGATCCCCAGCACGATGCCAATCATCGCCGCGCCGCCAAATACCGGCCAGACAAACTGCGCGAAGATACCGTCAGGAAAACGCGTAGCGGCCATCTGCGACAAAAAGGTGGCGGGCAGGATATAACCAAAGCCCGCCAGACTGTAACTCAGCACCAGACGTTTCAGGTTGCGATCCAGCACCAGCGGCTCCGGTGCCTGATCCGGGCGATGCAGTTCGCCCCGACGCGGCAGGTTACGCGTAATCAGCGCAATCAGCAGCAGTGCCAGCGCACCGTAAGCGGCCCAGGCCAGACCGGCGGAGACCTGCCATGTGTGCAGCGCCACTCCCAGCAGACCGCTGACAAAAATGCCGCAGCCCGGCCCGGCAAAGACGGCCGCCGACAGCCCTGCCCGGCCATGCCGATGCAACTGTTCGTTACTCCAGGCCGCCACCAGCACCATCGCACAGCCACTGGCCCAGCCAATCAGAAAGCGAATCGCACCGTGCAGCCACGGTCCGGTCGCCAGTGCAGAGAGCAGCGTCAGGATCACTGCGCCCCACACGCCCGCCTGCAAACGCAGCTCGACACGCCGGTGCGCGCGCATGGCATCAAACGAGCCACACAGATAGCCAAGATAGTTGAGCGCCGCGACCAGGCTGGCACTCGTGAGCGTCAGCTGGTGCGCCTGAATCATCAGCGGCACCTGCGGCGTAAAGGCGAATCGCCCAATGCCCATCGCTACAAATAAGGTTAAAAACGCGCTGAGCGCGACGCGTAACGCCATTGCTGAACTCCTGTTGTTCTGCCCTGAGATCTCTTCTGACTTGCTAACAGCATGCAGGATGATTAAACTCACGGAAAGTGAATAATATTAACCAACTTGTTTACGGGAAGAGAAGATATGGATTTAGTTCAGCTGCGTATGTTCTGTTCCGTCGCCGAAACGGGTTCCCTGGCGCGCGCAGCCGAACAGCTGCATCGCGTTCCCTCTAATCTCACCACGCGGCTGCGCCAGCTGGAAGAAGAATTAGGTGTGGATCTCTTTATTCGTGAGAAGCAGCGCATTCGCCTGTCACCAATGGGCCATAATTTCCTGAATTATGCGCAGCGTATTCTGGCATTAAGCGAAGAAGCGATGAGCATGACCCGCACCGGCGAACCGGCAGGCAACTTTGCGCTGGGCTCCATGGAGAGCACCGCAGCGACCCGCCTGCCTGGTCTGCTCGCCGCCTATCACCAGCGCTTTCCTAAAGTCGCACTATCGTTGATTACCGGCACCTCGGGCGAAATTATTGACCGGGTCCGCGAAGGCACCCTGGCCGCCGCGCTGGTGGATGGGCCGGTTTCCCATGACGATCTGAATGGCTGCATCGCATTTCGCGAGGAGATGGTGCTGATCACCGGGCTGGATCACGCGCCTATTACCACGGCGCGCGATGTGCAGGACGATACCCTGTTTGCCTTCCGCAACAGCTGCTCTTACCGGGTGAAGCTGGAGAGCTGGTATCGCGACAGCCATACCGCGCCCGACAACGTGATGGAGATTCAGTCCTATCACGCCATGCTGGCCTGCGTGGCGGGCGGCGCAGGCGTTGCGATGATCCCGGCTTCGGTGCTGAAGCAGATGGCAGACCGATCGCGGGTACAGGCGCATACCTTACCTGCGGCTTATCGCGACACCGCCACCTGGCTGATGTGGCGACGCGACGCCTTTACCCCGAACGTTGAAGCGCTGAAATACCTGATTATTGAACAGTTTGACGATCGTCCGCTCAACGATGAGCTGATCCACCCATTACAGGCGGCGGAATAAGCGTTTCACGCTATGTTTAAACCATAACCACACGACGCCATCGCGCGTCACAATCTGACTGGAAGAGGGATTGCATGAACATGATCAAAACCCGTGCCGCTGTTGCCTGGGCCGCTGGTGAACCGCTGAAAATCGAAGAAGTGGATTTGATGCCACCGCAGAAAGGCGAAGTGCTGGTGCGCATCGTCGCGACCGGTGTCTGTCACACAGATGCCTATACCCTCTCCGGCACCGACCCGGAAGGCGTTTTCCCGGCGATTCTCGGCCATGAAGGCGGCGGCATTGTGGAAGCCGTGGGCGAAGGCGTGACCAGCGTAGAAGTGGGTGACCATGTCATTCCGCTTTACACGCCAGAGTGTGGCAAATGTAAATATTGTCTGTCGGGCAAAACCAACCTCTGTCAGGCGATCCGCGCCACCCAGGGTAAAGGTCTGATGCCGGACGGCACCACCCGCTTCTTCAAAGATGGCAAACCGATTTTCCACTATATGGGCACGTCGACCTTCTCTGAATACACCGTGATCCCGGAGATCTCACTGGCGAAAATCAGTAAAGAAGCGCCGCTGGAAGAAGTTTGCCTGCTGGGCTGTGGCGTCACCACCGGCATGGGTGCGGTAATGAACACCGCCAAAGTGAAAGAAGGCGACACTGTCGCAATCTTCGGTCTCGGCGGCATCGGTCTGTCTGCGGTCATCGGCGCGAAAATGGCGAAAGCCGGCCGCATCATCGCAATCGATCTAAACACCAGCAAATTCGATCTGGCGCGCAAACTGGGTGCCACCGATCTGATTAACCCGAAAGATTACGATAAGCCGATTCAGGATGTGATTGTCGAGCTGACCGACGGCGGCGTGGATTTCTCGTTTGAATGTATCGGTAACGTCAACGTAATGCGCTCTGCGCTGGAGTGCTGCCACAAAGGCTGGGGCGAGTCTGTGATTATCGGCGTCGCCGGTGCCGGTGAAGAGATCTCTACCCGTCCGTTCCAGCTGGTGACCGGTCGCGTCTGGCGCGGTTCCGCCTTTGGTGGCGTGAAAGGCCGTTCACAGCTGCCGGGCATTGTGCAGGATTACCTTGATGGTAAGTTTGCCCTGAACGACTTCATCACCCACACCATGCCGCTGGAAGAGATCAACGACGCCTTTGATTTGATGCACGAAGGAAAATCGATTCGCTCGGTCGTGCACTTTAACAAATAATCAGGAGGCGTTATGGCATCCACTCTGGAGCTACTGGAAGAACACCGTATTTTTGGCGGCTGGCAGCAGCGCTGGCGTCATCAGTCGGCCGTGCTGAACTGCCCGATGACCTTCAGCATCTATCTGCCTGAGCCGCACGGTGATGCGCCGCCGCCGGTGGTCTGGTTTCTGGCCGGGCTGACCTGCAACGATGAGAACTTCACCACCAAAGCGGGCGCGCAGCGCGTGGCGGCGGAACTGGGTCTGGTGCTGATTATGCCGGATACCAGCCCGCGCGGCGAAGGCGTTGCCAACGATGAGGGCTACGATCTGGGTCAGGGCGCGGGATTTTATCTCAATGCCACTCAGCAACCCTGGGCCACGCATTTCCGTATGTTCGACTATCTGAGCAGCGAGCTGCCCGCCCTGATTGCGGACAACTTTAAGGTCAGTGAGCGTCAGTCGATTATGGGTCACTCCATGGGCGGACACGGCGCGCTGATGCTGGCGCTGCGTCTGGGTAACCGCTTTGCATCGGCGTCTGCGTTTGCGCCGATTGTGAACCCGATGCAGGTGCCGTGGGGCCAGAAAGCGTTTCAGGCCTATCTGGGCGATGACCAGGCAGCATGGCGGGAATATGACAGCTGCCAGCTGATGGCGGAGGTGTCGCATCGTCTGCCAGTCCTGATCGATCAGGGTGACAGCGATCAGTTCCTGGCCGATCAGCTGCAGCCGGAGCGGTTAGAGGAGATCGCCAGAGAAGTCGGTTTCCCGCTGACGCTGCGTATTCAGCCGGGTTATGACCATAGCTACTTCTTTATCGCCAGCTTCGTGGAAGATCATCTGCGCTTCCATGCACAGCATCTGCTGGCGTAAATCATCAGGGCCGCAATTGCGGCCCTGAATTTTTCTGCAAGCTCTACTGCCGCAAACGCTGGCTCTAGGCCAGGCCTGCCCGATTCTCAGACCAGTGCCGGCCCCGTCAGCCCGTCGATCATCACCTGCGGAATGCCGCGCGAGCAGTGTTCGATACGGCCATTCACACCGTACACCTTCGCCAGCGTAGCCGGCGTGATCACCTTATCCGGCTGCCCTTCCGCTACCAGTGCGCCCTGCTTCAGCATCAGTGCGTGTTGCGCATGACGCAGCGCGATGTTGATGTCATGCACCACCACCACCGTCACGATGTTGCGCTGGGCTGTTTCGCGGCGGACCAGATCCATCACGTGGAACTGGTAATTGAGGTCCAGCGCGCTCAGCGGTTCATCCAGCAGCAGTAGCTTAGGGCGACGGATCAGTGACTGTGCCAGCCCGACCAGCTGCTTCTGACCGCCGGAGAGCTGGTCGAGGTAACGCATCGCGAGATGCGCAATCCCCAGCTGTTCCAGCAGATGCATGATTTCCGCTTCGCTGCTGGCGCTGTGCAGTCCACCCGAGGCGCGCTGCGCCACGATGATCGACTCCAGCACATGCAGATGTACGCCAGCAGGCAGCGACTGCGGCAGATAGACTACGTTCTTTGCGCGACGGGCAAACGGCTGGGTCATCAGATCTTCACCGTTGAGCCACATCTCGCCCTGGCCTTTGTTCAGCCCGGCCAGCGCGCGCAGCAGCGTCGATTTACCACAGCCATTCGGCCCGAGCAGCACGGTGATCTCACCGCGTGGCAGTGGTGCCACGTTGAGATTTTCAATGACTTTATGTTTGGGATACCCGGCACTGAAGCCGCGTAACGTCAGACCCTGTTCCATCACACCGTCCCCCGATGACGCAGAATAATACTCAGGAAGAACGGCACGCCAATCAGTGAGGTGACAATGCCGACCGGGATGATCACACCGGGGAGCAGGTTTTTCGAGGCGACCGACGCCAGCGACAGCACCAGCGCGCCGACCAGCGCACTGGCGGGCAGATAGAAGCGGTGATCTTCACCAAACATCATGCGGGCAATATGCGGTGCCACCAGACCGATGAAGCCGATCGGGCCAACAAACGCCACCGCCAGCGCCGAGAGAATGCTGATGCGCAGCAGGGTGGTAAGGCGCAGACGACGTACATCAATACCAAAGCTCACCGCACGATCTTCACCCAGACGCAGCGCCGTCAGCTTCCAGCTGCTCATCATCGAGAACGGCACCAGAATGGCCAGCGCAACGGTTAATACGCCCAGTTTCTCCCAGGAAGCACGCGCCAGGCTGCCCATGGTCCAGAACACCAGACCCTGCAGGGTATCTTCGCTGGCGATGAACTGCATCATTGAGACCAGCGCGTTAAAGGTGAAGACCAGTGCGATACCGAACAGGACTACGCCCGCCGATGAAACCTGCGTCCAGCGGGTCACGGCATCCAGCATCAGCGCGGCAAACAGCGCAAAGACAAAGGCGTTGGCAGAGATTAACCACTGATCAGGAATGCCGGGGATACCCACACCGAGGATGATCGCCAGTGCGGCACCAAACGCCGCCGCCGAGGAGACACCGAGGGTAAACGGGCTGGCCAGCGGGTTGTTCAGGATGGTCTGCATCTCTGCACCTGCCAGGCCCAGTGACAGCCCTACCACCAGCGCCATCAGCGCATAGGGTAAACGAATGTCCCAGACGATAACGCGGGTGCCGGCATCCACGCTGTCAGGGCTGAGCAGCGTATTCCACAGCGTATCAAGTGAAAGTCCGGCCGGACCCAGCGTGAAGTCGAGGATCAGCGAGGCGACAATGGCCACCAGTAATACGCCAATCCAGATCAGGCGGCGGCGCAGCACCTGATGGTAATTTTGCATGGTGTGGTGAAGCGTCTCTTCCCCCGCCAGCAGCGAAGTTTCGGTAGTCATGTTTGAACCCTGTGTGGCTATCACGTCAGAAAACGCAGCCACAATAGTGCAGGTGATAATAATTATCAATTCGTGAAGATAAGCGAGACGTGAAAAAAGGGTAAAAACCGGTGTTGCAGACGGGAGAATGGCTCAGGGAGCCTGCGCCTTTCGCAAAGACGCAAAACCCGCCATCCCTGGCGGGCTCAGCGCGGACCATCCCTGGCCCGCTATGCTTTGCTACAGGCACAGGCTCCCATCGCTTCACGATTCCTGCGGCCTGCCAGAACTGCGGCAGGCACCGTGCGCACGAGTCAGCGCACAGAACTACTCTTTATGAACCGGGAACTCCATCTCGCTGTACTTCACGAAACGGCTCCCACGCGTCAGCCTGTAACCAAACCAGATAATCAGGAACAGCGGAAGACCGATATAGGTTGCCGCTACGCCATACCAGTCGATGCTGTCGTTGAGGAAGGCCTGATAGTTCTGACCCAGCGTGATGATCAGGCAGAGCACGAAGGCAAAAATCGGTCCCAGCGGGAAGAAGCCGGAACGGTATGGCAGATCGTTCAGATCACGGCCCTGGGCGACATAACCGCGACGAAAGCGATAGTGACTGATGGCAATACCCAGCCAGGCGATAAAACCGGTCATGCCTGAGGTGTTCAGCAGCCACAGATAAACTTCCTGATTGCCAAATTTTGAGGTCAGGAAGCACAGCCCCGCCACGACGGTCGTCGCCCATAAGGCATTGCGCGGCACGCCGCCCTTTGAGAGCTTGGCGAAAATGCGCGGCGCTTTACCTTCAGAGGCCAGGTTGTACAGCATGCGCGTTGAGGCATACATACCGGAGTTACCGGCAGACAGCACCGCCGTCAGGATCACCGCATTCATCACCGCTGCCGCAGAGAGCAGGCCCGCGTTGCGGAACACCAGAGTGAACGGGCTGACGCTGATATCGTCAATGTCGTTGTGCAGTAATTGCGGATCGGTGTACGGCAGAATCAGGCTGATAATCAGGATAGCGAACACATAGAACAGCAGGATACGCCAGAAAATCTGCCGCACGGCGCGCGGGATATTTTTTGCCGGGTCTTCAGATTCGCCCGCCGCGATACCGATCAGCTCGGTGCCCTGGAAGGAGAATCCCACAATCATCGCCACGCCAATCATCGCCGCAAAGCCGCCCGCAAATGGCGCATCGCCCACCTGCCAGTTCTGCCAGCCCGCATGCTCTGCACCGCGCATGATGCCAGTGATCATCAGCACGCCCACGATGATAAAGATAATGACGGTGGCCACTTTAATCAGCGAGAACCAGTACTCCGCCTCGCCAAAGCCTTTCACTGAGATGTAGTTGAGCAGGAATATCAGTCCCAGGAACAGCGCGCTCCAGATCCAGCCTGGCGTGTCGGGGAACCAGTAGGTCATCACCAGCTGGGACGCCACCAGGTCAACCGCGATGGTCACCGCCCAGTTGTACCAGTAGTTCCAGCCGAGTGCGAAACCAAAGCCCTCTTCGACATATTTTGCGCCGTAGGTGGCGAAAGAACCGGATACGGGCATGAAGGCAGCCAGCTCACCGAGACTGGTCATCAGGAAGTAGACCATCAGGCCGATCAGCATGTAGGAGAGCAGTGCCCCGCCGGGGCCAGCCTGAGCAATGGTAGCGCCGGAAGCGACAAACAGGCCGGTACCGATGGAGCCGCCGATGGCGATCATCGTCAGATGACGGGCTTTTAACGCACGTCGTAATGCAGGTTGTTGTGTTGTTTTTGAGTCATTATGCATGTGTTAACGCTACGCTGGGTAAAAATGAGGCGCGATTGTAGCAGCCAGACCGCCTCTGTATAGCTGATGCCATGCTGTTATAAGTTAAGTTCATGATCGCGCCAGAATTATTAGCAATCACTCACGGCAATAGGACAAAAAGCGCGTCAGTGCCTTTGAAATATGCTTCTGCCGATGATGGATGCGATAGAGCGTCCGGGTCAGACGCGGCAACGGAATCGTCAGTTCTGTCAGCGTCCCCGCCTCCAGCAAATCGGCAATCACCCGGCGCGAAAGACAGCTGATGCCCATGCCGTGCCGCACCGCATGCTTGATCGCTTCGGAGTTGCCCAGCTCCATACCCAGCTGAAAACTTGGCAGGTGAGACAGCAGCAGATAGTCGACAATTTCCCGGGTGCCCGATCCGCGTTCACGCAGGATCCACGGCGCTTCTGCCAGGCTTTTCAGCGTCACCGGCTGTTGCAGAATCGCGGCATCGGGCGCGGCAAACACCACCAGCTCATCTTCCAGCCAGGGTTCGCTGACCAGTTCGGTCATATGGCACGGCCCTTCAATCAGGCCGACATCCACGCGGAAATCGGAAACCGCCTGAATCACATCCTGACTGTTGCCGACGCTCAGTTCCAGCGGCAGACCGGGAAAATCGCGACGGTAGGCCGCCATCATGCCCGGCAGCAGATAATTACCAATGGTGCTGCTGGCGAAGATACGGATCGCGCCGTTATCCTCTTTAAACAGCTGCTCAATTTCGCCCGCCTGCTCCAGCAGCCCGACCGCACGCGGATAGAGCAGCCGACCATGCTCATTCAGCACCAGCCGTTTGCCGACCCGATCAAACAGCTGTACCCCGAGCTGACTCTCCAGATCGGCCAGCGCCGCGCTGACCGCCGACTGCGACAGCGCCAGCAGTTGCGACGCCTGAGTGGTGGAGCCGCTCTTCAGCACTTCGGTGAACACTTCGATTTGTCGCAGCGTAATGTGCATCGTTGCCTCTTAACTCAGTGAGTGCCTGACAAGGTAAATGATTAACGCCAGCCAGATCAGCCCGATGACTACCAGCCAGCCTGCCATCTTTTTGCCGCGCGAACGCTGGGACTGTGCGCGTTCGCTGCTGCTGATGCGCACCTCACGCGGCAGCAGACGCAACAGAATCATGACGCCCGTGGGAATAATCACCGCGTCATCCAGCAGACCAACAAACGGGATCACATCCGGGATGAGATCGATCGGGCTGACCCCATAAGCAACCAGCCCCAGCATGCCCAGCTTGTTCCACCAGGGCGTGCGCGGATCGCGAAAGGCGAACCACAGCACGAACACATCTTTTTTGATCAGCGTCGCCCAGCGGCGCAGACGCGAAACTATCATGATTGCTGCCTTATCGTTTATTCTGGTCAATTATAAATATATTATCAATTTCACTTTTAAGCCAGTCGCCCTCATGATCATGACTCAACCACGAGGAGTGACACCATGACCGAACTGAGCATCCCTAAAACGCATTACCCCGTTGCGCTCTGGTTCCCTGGTCTGCTGCTGACTGCCGCCATTGCCGGGACTGCCAGCTGGCTGGCGCAGCAACCGGCAATTGCAGCAGCAGGGCTGGGTTCACTGACCCTGGCGATTATGCTGGGCATCCTGGTTGGCAATAGCTTTTATACCCCGCTGGCGTCGCGCTGCGACAGCGGCGTGGCGCTGGCTAAACAGAAGCTGCTGCGACTGGGGATCATCCTGTTTGGCTTTCGCATTACCTTACAACAGATCGCTGACGTCGGTTTCAGCGGCATCCTGATTGATGCACTGACGCTGAGCAGCACCTTCTTTATAACCTGCCTGCTGGGCATCCGGCTGCTGAAGCTGGATCGCGATACCGTCTGGCTGATTGGCGCAGGCAGCAGTATCTGTGGTGCCGCAGCCGTGCTGGCGACCGAGCCGGTGGTGAAAGCCGCGCCGTCAAAAGTCGCGGTGGCTATCGCGACCGTGGTGCTGTTTGGCACGCTGGCGATCTTTATTTATCCGCTGCTGTGGCCGCTGGCGCATCACCTGTTTCCGGGGCTGAGTGCCGCGCATTTTGGGGTTTTCACTGGCTCAACCATTCATGAAGTGGCGCAGGTCGTGGCTGCCGGGCATAGCATCAGCCCGGAGGCTGAGAACAGCGCCGTGATTGCCAAAATGCTGCGGGTAATGATGCTGGCGCCGTTCCTGCTCTGCCTGAGTGCGGTAATCCGCGGCAAACGCAACGCGAGTCAGGCACGTCAGGCAGTGACCTTTCCCTGGTTCGCCCTGCTGTTTATCGCGGTTGCGCTGTTTAACTCGCTGCAACTGTTGCCTGCGGCGTTGGTGGCCATGCTGAATGAGGTGGCGGGTCTGCTGCTGGCAATGGCGATGGCCGCGCTGGGCTTAACCACCCGTTTTGGCGCGCTGCGTGAGGCCGGCGTTAAACCGCTGCTGCTGGGCGCGCTGGTATTTGGCTGGTTAATCGCGGGCGGCGGCACCATCAATCTGCTGGTGCAACATTTCATGGGCTAGCGGCATCGGGTATCATGCCGCTTCAACCGTGCATAGCCACCAGGAGAAAGGCATGAAATATATTGGCGCACACGTGAGTGCGGCAGGTGGCGTGGATCAGGCCGTGATCCGCGCCCATGAAATAGAAGCCACCGCCTTCGCCCTCTTTACTAAAAATCAGCGTCAGTGGAAGGCCGCCCCGCTCTCCACCGAGGTGATTGATGCTTTTCGCGCCGCCTGCGAGACGTACAAATTCAGTCCGCAGCAAATCCTGCCGCACGACAGTTTTCTGATTAACCTTGGTCATCCGGTTGAAGAGGCGCTGGAGAAATCCCGCGTGGCTTTTATTGATGAACTGAAACGTTGTGATCAGCTTGGCCTGACGCTGCTTAACTTCCATCCCGGCAGCCATCTGCATCAGATTGAAGAAGAAGCGTGCCTGAAGCGGATTGCAGAGTCGATTAACATTGCGCTCGATCAGACGCAGAACGTGACCGCCGTGATTGAGAATACCGCCGGTCAGGGCAGTAACCTGGGTTTCCGCTTCGAGCATCTCGCCACCATTATTGAGCACGTCGAAGATAAGTCGCGCGTCGGCGTCTGCATTGATACCTGCCATGCGTTTGCCGGCGGTTATGACCTGCGCACCGAAGCGGACTGCGAAACGACCTTTGCTGAGTTTGAGCGCATTGTCGGCTTTGACTATCTGCGCGGCATGCACCTGAACGATGCCAAAAGCGCCTTTGACAGTCGCGTTGACCGCCATCACAGTCTGGGTGAAGGGAATATCGGCAAAACGGCGTTTAGCTGGCTGATGAAAGATCCCCGGTTTGATGGCATTCCGTTGATTCTGGAGACCATCAATCCCGATATCTGGAAAGATGAGATTGCCTGGCTGAAAGCCGAGCAGCAGGGATAGAAAAAGGGAGCCAGTTGGCTCCCTTTTCGTTTAGATCGAACGCTGGCTCAGGGAGCATACGCCTTCCGTAAAGACGCAATAAACGCCATCCCTGGCAGGCTCAACGCGGGCCATCCCTGGCCCGCGATGCTTTACTCCAGGCGTATGCTCCCATCGCTTTAATTTCGAGAGCCGTCTGTAAAAGCAAACAGGGAGCCATCCGGCTCCCTGTTATTTTCACTTCAGCAGATTATGCACTTCTGCACATCAGGCTTTCGCCAGCTGCTCTTCCGGACGTTTCAGAACCGCATAGCTCAGACCTGCAATCGCGGTGCCGATGATAATCGCCATCAGATAGCCGACAACCGGGGTGATTGCGCCAGGGATCAGCAGGACAAACAGTCCACCGTGCGGTGCCATCAGTTTCGCGCCAATCGCCATGGAGATCGCGCCGGTAACCGCGCCGCCGACGATACAGCAAGGCAGCACGCGCATCGGGTCACGGGCAGCGAACGGAATCGCCCCTTCAGAGATAAAGCAGAGACCCAGAACCAGTGCCGCTTTACCACCTTCCTGCTGACCTTTGTTAAATTTACGACGGGCAACCAGCGTAGCCAGACCCATCGCCAGCGGTGGCACCATACCGGCGGCCATAATGGCTGCCATCGGTGCATACGTCTGCGAGCTCAGTAAGCCGACGCCAAATGCGTAAGCCACTTTGTTTACCGGACCACCCATATCGGTACACATCATGCCGCCCAGAATCGCACCCAGCAGGACCGCATTCGCCGTACCCATGTTGGCCAGCCAGTGCGTCAGGCCATTCATGATGCCTGCAACCGGTTTACCCACCACGTAGATCATCAGCAGGCCGGTAATCAGGCTGGCAAACAGCGGAATAATCAGTATCGGCTTCAGCGCTTCCATACTCTGCGGCAGCTTAACTTTGCCGCTGATCAGCTTCGCCGCATAACCGGCAATAAAGCCTGCGATGATACCGCCTAAGAAACCTGCGTTGATGCTGGTGGCGATCATACCGCCAATCAGACCTGGCGTCAGGCCCGGACGGTCAGCGATGGAGAAGGCGATAAAGCCCGCCAGCACCGGTACCATCAGGGCAAAGGCGCTGCCCCCACCGATTTGCATCAGTGCCGCAGCCAGTGTGCCCTGCTCTTTAAAAGCTGTGATACCAAAAGCGAACGACAGGGCGATGCTCAGACCACCCGCGACCACCATCGGCAGCATGTAAGAAACACCGGTCAGCAGGTGACGATAAGCCCCCGCGCCGCCTTTCTTCTCTTCTTCACTGGTATTGCTCTGTCCGGCAGCCGCCGCTTTATACGGCTTCGCTTCTGCTACCGCTTTATCCAGTTCCTGCGCAGTTTTCTTCAGCGCCAGACCGGTTGAGGTGCGGTACATCGGCTTACCGGCAAATTTCGCCAGATCGACTTCGATATCAGCAGCGACGATCACCAGATCGGCAGCAGCCACCTCTTCCGGGGTAATCGCATTACCGGCTCCCACGGAACCGCGGGTTTCAACTTTCACCCACCAGCCGCGGCGGGTCGCTTCGGCCTGAATCGCCTCGGCAGCCATAAAGGTGTGCGCCACGCCGGTCGGACAGGCGGTAACGGCAACCACGCGTTTCGGCGCGCCAGTCTGAGCCGGTGCCGCAGCAGCAGCGCCAGCCGGTGTGGCCACCGCAGCGGTTGCCTGCCAGGTTTTGGCTTCGGCTTTCGCCCGGTTCAGGAAAGTGTCCGGCTCGCGGACTGCCAGCTGGATATCGCCCAGCCAGACCGCTTTACCGTTCAGCGCCGCATCGTCCGGCACGTTTTTGCCCAGCACGATCGCCAGTTCAGCGTCGGCAGGGTTGTCAGTCAGAGTAAGGCCCGCAGCAGGTGCGGCCGCAGCCAGACGTTGTTGCGCCATATAAGCGGAAGCCAGTCCCAGTACAGGGTCTTTAATCAGCAGCGTTTTCATTATCGCTCTCCTGCTGTCAGTTAACGGGTTGTAAGTCGACGCGCGCCATCATTGCGGCCAACTGAGTACGATCGGAAACGCCGACATTGCTCTGGCTGACGGCCATTGCCGCCACGGCAGTCGCAAGACGCAGCGTGTGTTCGCTGGATTCGCGCATCAGCAGGCCATAAATCAGGCCGCCAACCATGGAATCACCTGCACCCACGGTGCTGACAACTTCACACACCGGCGGTTTAGCAATCCATTCACCCGAGGCGTTGACCCACAGCGCGCCTTCTGCGCCCAGCGAAATCACCACATGGGCGATGCCCTGCTCGCGCAGTTCGTGCGCAGCACCAATGACATCCTGCAGGGTTGGCAGTTTGCGACCGGCCCAGATTTCCAGCTCACGACGGTTCGGTTTAACCAGCCACGGTGCGGCTTTCAGTCCTGCCACCAGCGCTTCGCGGCTGCTGTCAAAGATGATGCATGGGCAGTGGGTGCGCAGTTCGGTCATCCAGCGGGTAAAGGCATCGTGATCGACACCTTCCGGCAGGCTGCCGCTGACGCAGACCATATCGAACTGGCCCAGCCAGGTCAGCGAGTCGGTGGTAAAACGATCCCAGTCCTGACCCGTTACCTGAAAACCGGAGAAATTCAGATCGGTAACGTCGCCGGTCTGTTCAGTGAGTTTAACGTTGATACGGGTACGGCCTGGCACCACCTGGAAACGGTTAGCAATGCCCAGCTCGCTGAACAGCTGCTGGAAGCCATCCTGATTCTCTTTACCCAGGAAGCCACCCACGGTGACATCGATACCCAGGTCTTTCAGAACTTTGGCGACGTTGATGCCCTTGCCCGCAGCATGCAGCCCGGTGGTTTTCACCAGGTTGACTTCGCCACGTTCAATTTCAGGGGTATATCCCACCAGGTCATACGCCGGATTCAGCGTAATGGTGGCGACGCGTCTGCTCATGATGCCCCCTCGCCCAGACCGCTGGTGATCGCTTCTTCAATCGCGTTCAGCGCCTGCTGTGCATCGTCACCGCTGGCAGTGAAGCGCAGGCGATGACCTTTCTTCACGCCCAGCGCAACCACTTTCATCAGGCTGCGGCCATTGGCTGGTTTACCACTGCCGTCGAGGTTGGTCACGGTGATGTCGCTGTTGAACTGCTTGATCACGCTGACCAGTGCGGTGCCCGGACGGGCATGCAGGCCATGTTCGTTACGGATGGTGTATTCGGCGGTCAGCACCTCAGCCTGCTCATCGACTTCGCTGGTCAGCAGCGCGTAGACGCCTGCCGCATCGGCTTTCAGAAGACGATCGGCTTTGCCCTGCTGCAGTAATGCGCTGAGGTAACCCAGCACTTCCAGCGGACGCTCATCGGTCGCCGACACGCTGATTAACAGTGCAGCCTGTTCGCCCTGATGGTCGAAGGCATGTTCAGCACGGCTGATAGCCACGCCGCTGCGCAGGTTGCCGAGGCTGCTGTCGCTGAGCCAGATGCCCTGCCCCAGATTCAGCGGCGTCGTTGAAACCACATCTGCGACGTAGCTGGCATCCACCACGCCCGCGGACTGCAGCCGACCGGCGTTCATTGCCTGCAGGGTAATCAGATCGCTGGCGGCGACGTTCAGCGTAATTAATGAAGTGTCGAAGCTGAACTCGGCGGCTTGTTTCTCGCCCATCAGCAACGCACGAAGATCTTCAGCAGAGGCGGTTTTAAGCTGTTCGGCAATAGAGTCATCGCTCAGAACATGCGTAAGCTGACGCAGCAGCGCCAGATGTTCATCTGACTTAGCAGCAATCCCGATAGCGACATAGGCGGTCTGATCCTCTCCCCAGGCAATGCCCTGCGGGAACTGGAACACCTGAACACCGGTTTTCAGCACCAGATCGCGGGTATCGGTGGTGCCATGAGGGATGGCGATGCCGTTGCCGAGGAAGGTTGAGGTCTGCTGTTCGCGCGCCAGCATGCCGTTGACGTAGCCTTCCGTCACATTGCCTGCAGCGGTTAACGCGGCAGCAACCTGACGAATGGCCTCTTCTTTGTTCTGGGCGCTGGCTCCGGTATGGATGGCCTGCAATTCGAGCTGGAACATAATTCTCCTCGCTTGCTGAGATTGAATCGTTTCAGCCGGTGGGGATTTTTTTACGCCATACTGTTGAAAACAGGTGGCGCAGTCACCGCTGAAACGTTTCAGGGATTGTGGTACAGCAACTTTCCGGAGGCAAGAAAATGCGCAAATGGCGTAACAGATTTTTGACGTTACGCACACTTCTGGGTGGTTAAGGCGAATAAAAAGTGAACAGGCTGACGCGGTTGCTGTAAACCAGAGATTACCGGACCAGAAATTTCAGCAGCGTCAGCGCCTCAGGGCGCGGTATCCGCTTCAAGTTGCAGCAGATATGTCATCGCCTGGTGGCGGGAATCTCCGCACATGCTGTGTGTGGGTTGCAGACCTGCGCAGACGGCTGGACGCAGTGGTGAGCCAAACAGTTTGCAGCGAAGTGTGTTATCAAGCTGAATACAGGGCGTGTTGGCGGGCTTGCCGTCAGGCATGCCAGGAATCGGCGAGGAGATCGAAGGTGCCGTGCAACAGGCACCGCATTGGCTACGGCATTGCATGCTGTGCTCCGGCAGAGAAAGTCGCGGCGACAATAGCAGTCCACCGCGCTAATTACCATGAAAGCCGCGGCCTGACACAAAATTTCGCATCCATGATATTGCCAGTTTTCACCGGCGCGAGTAACGTTGCGCGCACTTCACTCTCAAGATAGCGAGAACAGCAATGCCAAAAGCCAATGAAATCAAAAAAGGGATGGCCGTCACGCACAACGGTAAACTGCTGCTGGTTAAGGACATTGATGTCCAGAGCCCCAGCGCACGCGGTGCCGCCACCCTGTATAAAATGCGCTTTACCGATGTCCGCACCGGTTTAAAAGTCGAAGAGCGCTTCAAGGGCGACGAGATTATTGATGCAATTTCGCTCAGCCGCCGTAGCGTGACCTTCTCTTATATAGATGGTGACGAATACATTTTTATGGATGATGAGGATTACACCCCCTACTCCTTTAAACAGGAGCAGATTGAAGAAGAGCTGCTGTTTATTCCTGAAGGCGGCATCCCTGGCATTCACGTACTGACGATGGAAGGTCAGGTGCTGGCACTGGAACTGCCACAAACCGTAGACATGGAAATCGTGGATACCTCTCCCGGCATTAAAGGTGCTTCCGCCAGTGCCCGCACCAAACCGGCCGGCATGAGCACGGGTCTCTCTATCCAGGTGCCGGAATACCTCAGCAATGGTGATCGCATCCGTATCCATATCGCTGAACGCCGCTACATGGGTCGTGCAGACTGACCGGTAGCCTTCTGCCTGGCGTGATAATGTTATAGTATTACATTATCACGCTATTCTCTGGCAGGAGTTGGTCTTATGACACGCGTTAACCTGATCACCGGCTTTCTGGGTAGCGGCAAAACCACGCTGCTCTGCCATCTGCTGGCCGCCAGGCCCGCCGGGGAAAAGTGGGCAGTGCTGGTCAACGAATTTGGTGATATCGGGATCGACGGTGCTCTGCTGGCCGATCGCGGCGCCACGCTGAAAGAGATCCCCGGCGGCTGCCTGTGCTGCGTGAATGGCCTGCCGATGCAGGTCGGGCTGAATATGCTGCTCAGGAGCAAGCCCGATCGGCTGCTGATCGAGCCAACCGGCCTGGGTCATCCGCGTCAGGTGTTGCAGATGTTAAGCGCGCCGGTTTATCAGGCGTGGCTGCAACTGAATGCCACCCTGACGCTGCTGGATGCGCGTCAGCTGGCCGATCCTCGCATCGTTGCCAATGAAAATTTCCGCGATCAGCTCGCGGCTGCCGATATTGTCATCGCCAACAAGCGCGATTGCTGGGATGAAGCGGACCGTCAGCGCCTGGCGGAATGGCAGCAGCAGATGCAGCCTCCGCGTCCATTAATACAGACAGAATTTGGTCAGGTCCCCCTTTCCCTGCTGGATATGCCGTATCAGCCCCGCGCTCTCCCTCTGCCGCATCATCATCATCCGGCAAATCCCACCAGCGGTCTGGCGGCGTTACGTCTGGATGGCGAAGCACGCTGGCGTCGGGCGCTGAATCACGGCCAGGGTTACAGCGCCTGCGGCTGGCTGTTTGATGCTGATACGCTTTTTGACAGCGGCGCACTGCTGGAGTGGGTGCGGCAGGCAGCGGTCGATCGTGTTAAAGGTGTGATGCGCACGCCAGAAGGCACAATGCGTATTAACTGCCAGGCAAAAGAGTTGCAGAGTGAAACCCTCGCCACACCGCCACCCGATAGCCGCATTGAGATCATCCATTCTCAGCAGGCTGACTGGAATCGGCTACAATCGGCGTTGTTGAAGTGCCGTTTACGCTAACACAGGTATTGTCGGCGGTTATTTTTTTTAAATGAGTTTTGATTATGCGCGCAACCCGCCTTATTACTATCCTGCTGCTTAATGCACTGGGCGTAGTGCTCTTTCTTTCGTGGTATCTGCCGCCAGAACATGGTTTCTGGTTCGGCATTGATAAAACTATATTCTATGGCTTCAACAATCAGATGGTGAGCCATCCGCTGTTCGCACTGATCGTCGCCATCACCAATTTTCGTGGTTTTGATGCAGTGTCATTGCTGGCCATGGGCCTGCTTTATCTGTCGATCTGGCGACGTGAAACGCCACAGGCGCGGCGGCGGATGCTGGCAATCGGCATCACTATGCTGCTCACCGCCGTGGTGCTTAACCAGCTGGGCCACCTGTTGCCGGTGAAACACTCCAGTCCGACGCTGTTCTTTGAGAACGTGCATCGCGTCAGCGAACTGACCGGTATCCCCGCTAAAGATGCCTCGAAAGACAGCTTCCCTGGCGACCACGGTATGATGCTGATTATTTTCGCCTGCTTTATCTGGCGTTATTTTGGTTTCAGCCGTTTTTTAATTGCCGCCGCTATTGTGGTGATATTTTCACTGCCGCGCGTCATGGCGGGTGCACACTGGTTTACCGATATTGCCGTCGGTTCAATGTCAGTGATATTAGTGGGGCTGAGCTGGTGGCTATTAACGCCGGCCAGTGACGTGCTGGTTAACTGGTTTTATCGCAAATTACCGGGTAAATATAAGCCCGTGACGTAAATGTTAAGCGCGGACGATTTAATCGCCCTGGTCTTAACCGTCCGCGCTTATAAAAAACAGCCCACCACTATTAGCCTGCTAATTAAATTCACGAAAAGAAAAGGTTATGACCCTGCTGACAGGTTAAATAGCCACCAATATCCTCTGTCAATTAAGAAAACTCCAAAAACAGAGGCTATGCCCTGAATTGACGCCCCTTTCACTGCCTGTTCTCATCATCATTTCACCACAATTGTTGCTAAAGTAGTCAGTGTGTTACGGTTTGATTTCACATCAAAAAAACCTATATGAAATTGATTAAAAGCACTCGCCACGGCGTCTGTAATCAGTTAACCTCAGTCGCAGTGAGGCTACAGCGGCAGAAAATTCGGATTTTTTACCGTTAAAATGTGTCCATTAACACATTTTAGTAATTAAGGATTTGTCTTAGGCTGTTTCGCTTATTAATCTCCCTGTTTTGTCATCTGGCTGGCGACAATTTTGTCGTAAGGAAATCGAAGGAAAACCCGAATAATGGTCAAGTCTCAACCAATACTGAGATATATCTTGCGGATCGTGCCCGCACTGGCGCTGGCCACACTCCTCTCAGCTTGTAGCAGTACCCATAGCAGTCAAAACGCGAATAACGAGAATCATGAAGTTAACAACCACAATGGTTTTTTACTTCAGGCGTCTCAGGATGAGTTTGAAGAAATGGTGCGTAACGTCGACGTTAAGTCGCGCATCATGGAACAATACGCCGTCTGGAAAGGTGTGCGCTATCGCCTCGGTGGCGATACCAAACGCGGGATCGATTGTTCCGCCTTTGTACAACGCACCTTCCGCGATCAGTTTGGCTTAGAATTACCGCGCTCGACCTCTGAGCAGCAGGACACCGGTAAAGAGATTACCCGCAGTAAACTGCGTCCTGGCGATCTGGTGATGTTCCGTGCCGGTTCGACTGGTCGTCATGTGGGTATTTATCTGGGTAACGACAATTTCGTTCATGCCTCCACCAGCAGCGGCGTCATGATCTCCAGTCTCAATGATGACTACTGGAAAAAGCGTTACCGTGAAGGACGCCGTGTATTAAGTCGTAACCCGACCTGATTATCACCTTCGATCTTCTCTCAGCCAGAGAACATGAAACGCTGCTTACGCAGCGTTTTTTTTCGTGCCTTATTCTTAGCGGCAGTCGTTTTATCAGATAAAAGCATTGTATTTCAGATTAATAACGAGACATTTCGGACACTCTCGTTATATTCTCGGTCGCTTAAACCGAAGCAGTCGTGTGCAATAACATAATAATAATTTGATCAGGGGAAGTTCCTCATGCCACTGTCGGGGGCGCTAAGGCGCCATGCCACCTATCCTCGCCGAATCGCATGGAGTAGTGCGATGGCCGGTGGCGTATTCTTTCTTCTGTTTGCCGCCCTGTCATTTCACCAGACCTGGCAGAAGCGCGAACGACAGCATCAGCAACTGCTGGAGAACAGCCGCACAGCATTACAGCAAACGCTTTCCAGCCTGCTCAACAGCACCCTCAGTCCCCTGCTTCCGTTCACCCACACTGCCTGTCATACCATTAATCGTGAACTGACCTCGCGCGCCGCGTTTGCCGGTAATCTCCGCGCCATCCTGCTGGTTAACGACGGCAATGCCTTTTGCTCCTCGGCCACCGGCAGTTTTAGCCTGCCGCTTAATGTGATCGCACCTGATAGTGATGTCTCACGTGACATCGATCTACAGCTGATGTCAGGCACGCCGCTTCAGCCAAATAAACCGGCGCTGGGATTGTGGATTAAAAATCCTGGCAGTCAGCAGTCAGGTGTCTTCGCGACGCTGAATATCAGTCTGGCTCCCTACCAGCTGCAGGTCTCCGGGCATCCGGAAATTACCGGTATGGCGCTGATGGCGCAAAAGAGTGCTTTAACCAGCTGGCAGCCTGGCGTGATGAAAAATAAAAATCTGCCGCCGCCGCTGCATCAGCAGGCGCTGACAGGCTATCCGCTGAAGTTTGTATTGTTCGGTTCGGTTCTGGCGTTCAGTGATTATCAGAATATCCTGCTGTGCAGCCTGCTGCTGTCACTGCTGGTTTCCGGCGGCTGCTGGCTGCTGTTATCTGTTTATCAGCGTCCGGGGAAAGAGCTGATTCGGGGCATGAAGCGCGGCGAGTTTCACGTTGAATATCAGCCTCTGGTCACCTCCCATGATGGTCAGCCTTATGGTATGGAAGCGTTACTGCGCTGGACCCATCCGACTGAAGGCCCGATCCCGCCGGATGTGTTTATTCAGTATGCCGAGTCACAGAACCTGATTATTCCTCTGACCCGGCATCTGTTTCAGTTGGTTTCACGTGATGCGCACCAGCTGTGTCATACCATTCCCCGTCATGCCTGCCTCAGCCTCAACATCTCTCCGCTGCATCTGGCTGACAGCTGTTTCCGGCAGGATGTGCTGCGCTGGCTTGATACCATGCCTGCGGCTCACTTTAATTACGTGTTTGAGATTACCGAGCGCGCCATGGTGCGCGATGAAAACGTCGGGGAACTGTTTGACTGGCTGCATCAGCAGCATATCAATATTGCCATTGATGATTTTGGCACCGGCCACAGTGCGCTGATCTATCTGGAACGTTATGCGTTTGATTACCTGAAAATCGATCGCGGTTTTGTCCAGAGCATCGGCACAGAAACCCTGACCTCGCCGGTGCTGGACACCGTGCTGCAGCTGGCGAAGAAACTGAATCTGAAAAGTGTGGCGGAAGGGGTAGAAACCGGCGAACAGGCCGCCTGGCTGATCCATCGTGGCGTGACCCATCTGCAGGGTTACATCTTCAGCCGTCCGCTGCGACCGGAAACGCTGATAGACTATTTCCGGCGTCATAACGCCTGAGACTCTCTGGCCCGAATCGCGCCGGACATTTAACAGGAGAGAACATGCTATTTCGCTTAGGATTTCTGCTGCTGTGCGGCCTCTTCAGCGCCCCGCTGCTGGCTGCATCGGTCCTGCAAACGTTCGCCTTCACACAGGCCGGCGAAGCGAAATATCCGCCCGGCTTCAGCCATTACGATTACGCTGACCCCCGCGCGCCAAAAGGCGGCAGCATTACCCTGGCGGTAGTGGGCACTTACGACAACTTTAACCGCTACGCCTCACGCGGCAATCCGGGCATCAACACCGGCACGCTTTATGACGGCCTGTACACCAGCTCAGACGATGAACCGGGCAGCTATTATCCACTGATTGCTGAATCAGCCCGCTACGCCAGCGATTTTACCTGGATTGAGATCCGCCTGAATCCCCGCGCCCGGTTCCATGACGGCACACCAGTCACCGCCCGCGACGTAGCGTTCACCTTTCAGAAGTTCATGACCGAGGGCGTGCCTCAGTTCCGCGTCGTCTACCGTGGCGTGACCGTCAGGGCGCTGGACGATCACACGGTCCGCATCGGGGCACAGAAACCGGATAAAGATCTGCTGCTTGGGTTACTGACGCTACCGGTTATCCCCGAGTCGTTCTGGCGCGATAAGAAGTTTAACGAGCCATTAAGCGCACCACCGCTTTCCAGTGGACCTTATCGCATCACGCGCTGGAAGCTGGGTCAGTTTATTGAGTTCAGCCGGGTAAAAGATTACTGGGCCGCCGATCTGCCGGTGAATCGCGGACGCTTTAATTTTGATCGCATGCGCTATGACTACTATCTGGATGACAATGTGGCGTTCGAAGCCTTTAAAGCGGGTGCGTACGACTGGCGTGAAGAGACATCGGCGAAGAAATGGGCGACCCAGTATCGCGGTCGCAATTTCGACAATGGCAGCATTGTTAAAGAAACCGCGCCCAATGACGCCGCTATCGATACCCGCTGGCTGGCATTCAACAATGAAAAACCGCTATTCCACGATCGCCGCGTGCGTCAGGCGTTATCACTGATGTTCGATTTCGAGTGGATGAACAAAGCGCTCTATTACGGTGCATGGCAGCGTGCCAGCAGCTACTTCCAGAATACAGAGTATGCGGCCCGCGGCGTGCCGGATGCACAGCAGCTGGCGCTGCTTGAACCCTGGCGCGCGCAGCTGCCACCTGCGCTGTTCAGCCAGCCTTACCTGCCGCACAAAATCGATGGCAGCGGCTATGACCGCGCCAGTCTGTTAAGCGCGTTTGACCTGCTGAAACAGGCGGGCTGGCAGATTAAAAATCGCCGACTGATTAACGATAAAACCGGTCAGCCGTTCACCGTCGAGTTGCTGTTGCGCAGCGGTTCTAACAACGACTGGGCGTTACCGTTGCAGCACAACCTTGCGCGGCTCGGCATTACGCTGAACCTGCGGCAGATCGACAGCTCGCAGTACCTGCGGCGCCTGCGTGAAGGCGACTATGACATGATTGCCACCGTTTATGGGGCGATGCCAATCCCGACCTCCAGTCTGCAGATCCTCTGGCAGTCCGACTACATCACCTCGTCGTGGAATACCGCGCGGGTCAAAGATCCAATCGTCGACCACTTTGTGAAACAGATTGTGGCGCATCAGGGCGACCCTGCCGCGCTGCGGCCGCTGGCACAGGCGCTGGATCGGGTACTGCTGTGGAATGCGTATATGATCCCGATGTGGTACAACGCTGAACAGCGGCTGGCGTACTGGGATAAGTTTTCTCACCCTGCCCGCAAGCCTGCCTACAGCACCGGGCTGGAAAACTGGTGGTACGACACAAACAAAGCCGGACGCCTGCCGGCCAGCAAACGCTAAGGAGATGACCGTTGGCCGCATACTTTCTGCGCAGATTGCTGCTGATTATCCCGACCTTATGGGCGATCATCACGCTTAACTTTTTTATCGTGCAAATCGCGCCCGGCGGACCGGTCGATCAGGCGCTGGCGAATATTGAGTTTGGTCAGACCACCGGCCTGCCCGGCAGCGGCGCGGAGAGCGCCAGTTCACGCGCCAGCGTCAGTCATCTTAATCCCGCCGATAATCAGTACCGTGGCGCGCGCGGGCTGGATCCCGAAGTGATTGCGGAAATTAAAAAGCGTTACGGCTTCGATAAACCGCTGTGGCAGCGCTACGGCGAGATGCTGTGGAACTACCTGCGTTTTGATTTTGGCGACAGCCTGTTTCGCAGCGCCTCGGTGATCGGGCTGATTAAGGAGAGCCTGCCGGTCTCCATCAGTCTGGGATTATGGAGCACGCTGATCATCTATCTGGTCTCGATCCCGCTGGGGATCCGCAAAGCGGTGCGCAACGGCAGCGCCTTTGATGTCTGGAGCAGCGCGTTTATTATCATTGGCTACTCCATTCCGGCTTTTCTGTTCGGCATCATGCTGATCGTACTGTTTGCCGGTGGCAGCTACCTCGACTGGTTTCCGTTGCGCGGGCTTACGTCTGCGCAGCACGACACCCTGCCCTGGTATGGCAAAGTGCTGGATTACTTCTGGCATATCGCCCTGCCGGTGCTGGCGACGGTGATTGGCGGCTTCGCCACGCTGACAATGCTGACGAAAAACGCCTTTCTGGATGAGATCCGCAAGCTCTACGTCGTCACCGCGCGCGCTAAAGGCGTGCCGGAACGCCGTATTCTCTATCACCATGTGTTTCGTAATGCGATGCTGCTGGTCATCGCCAGCTTCCCCGCCACGTTTATCAGCATGTTCTTTACCAGTTCGGTGCTGATCGAAGTGATGTTCTCGCTCAACGGACTCGGCCTGCTCGGCTATGACGCAACGCTGCAACGTGATTATCCGGTGATGTTTGGCACGCTCTATATTTTCACGCTGATCGGTTTGCTGATGAATATCCTTAGCGATCTGACCTATACGCTGGTCGATCCGCGCATCGATTTCGGGAGCCGCTCATGACGCTCTCTCCGCTGAATCAACAGCGCTGGCAGCGCTTTCGCCATAACCGGCGCGGCTACTGGTCACTGTGGATCTTTCTGGTCATTTTCCTGCTGTCGCTGTGTGCTGAACTGATCGCCAATGACAAGCCGCTGCTGGTGCATTACCAGCAGCGCTGGACGGTGCCGCTGCTGTTTGACTACAGCGAAACCGACTATGGCGGCGTACTGGCGACAGCGGCGGATTATCAGGATCCCTGGCTGCGGCAGCGCATTGCGCAGAACGGCTGGGCTTTATGGGCTCCGATTCGCTTCAGCGACAGCACCATCAATTTTGCCACCGAGGTACCGTTCCCCTCTCCGCCCTCTGCGCAGAACTGGCTCGGCACGGACGCCAACGGCGGCGACGTACTGGCTCGTCTGCTCTATGGCACGCGCATCTCCCTGCTGTTCGGCGTACTGCTGACACTTATCTCCAGCGTCATCGGGATTGTGGTCGGTGCGGTGCAGGGTTATTTCGGCGGCAGGATTGACCTGATCGGGCAGCGGATGATTGAGGTCTGGTCCGGCATGCCTGCGCTGTTTCTGTTGATCCTCCTCTCCAGCGTCATTCAGCCCGGTTTCTGGTGGCTGCTGCTGGTCACCGTCGCGTTCGGCTGGATGAGCCTGGTGAGCGTGGTCCGGGCCGAGTTTTTGCGAACCCGAAACTTTGATTACATCCGCGCAGCACAGGCGCTGGGCGTCAGCGATGGCCGGATTATGCTGCGTCACATGCTGCCTAACGCGATGGTGGCTACCCTGACCTTTCTGCCCTTTATTTTGTGCGGATCAATTACCACGCTCACCTCCCTCGACTTCCTGGGCTTTGGTCTGCCGCTGGGTTCGCCTTCGCTGGGCGAGTTACTGCTGCAGGGCAAAAATAATCTTCAGGCACCCTGGCTGGGCCTGGCGGGCTTTTTCACCCTGGCGATCCTGCTCTCGCTGCTGATTTTTATCGGCGAAGCGGTGCGCGACGCCTTTGATCCGGGCAAAGGAGCCTGAATGACAACGCCACTGCTTGCCATCAATCATCTCTCGGTCGCCTTTCGTCAGGGCGAGCAGCTTCGCCAGGTCGTGAATGACGTTTCACTGCGCATTGACGCGGGCGAAACGCTGGCGCTGGTGGGCGAGTCGGGTTCCGGGAAGAGCGTTACGGCGCTGTCGGTGATGCGACTGCTGCATGAGGCGGCGGTAGTTTATCCCCGTGGAGAGATTCTGTTTAACGGTGAAGATCTGCTGCGCGCCCGCGAACAGCGTCTGCGCGCGATTCGCGGCAACCAGATTGCGATGATTTTTCAGGAGCCGATGGTATCGCTGAATCCGCTGCACACCGTGGAGAAACAGCTGGTTGAAGTGCTGTCGCTGCATCGCGGGCTGCGTCGCCCGGCGGCACGCGGTGAGATTCTCAGCGTACTTGATCGGGTCGGTATCCGTCAGCCCGCTACCCGGCTCAACGATTTCCCCCACCAGCTTTCCGGCGGAGAACGCCAGCGGGTGATGATCGCCATGGCGCTGCTGACCGAGCCGCAGTTGCTGATTGCCGATGAGCCGACCACTGCACTGGATGTGACGGTACAGGCGCAGATTCTGGCGCTGCTGCGTGAACTGCAGCGGGAGCTGAATATGGGCATGCTGTTTATCACCCATAACCTGAACATCGTGCGTCAGCTGGCGGATAACGTCAGCGTGATGCGTCAGGGTCACATCGTGGAACAGAATCGCAGCCAGATACTGCTGAACCAGCCGCAACATCCTTACAGCCAGCAGTTGCTGGCTGCGGAGCCGGAAGGAAAAGCGCTGCCGCTACCCGCAGACGCGCCGGTCATTCTTCGGGTCGAACAGCTTCAGGTCAGTTTTGCGCAGCGGCGCGGACTGTTCCGGCGGCAGACCGGCGAAAAGCAGGTGCTTTCCGGGCTGAGTTTCAGCCTGCGGCGGGGCGAAAGTCTGGGCCTGGTGGGCGAGTCCGGGTCGGGTAAAAGCACCACCGGCCTGGCGCTGTTGCGGCTGATTTCCTCACGTGGCGACGTCTGGTTTGACGGCCAGCCGCTGCATCAGCTGTCGCGCCGGCAACTTCTGCCGCTGCGTCAGCGCATTCAGGTGGTGTTTCAGGATCCCAATTCCTCCCTCAATCCGCGTATGACGGTGCAGCAGATCATTGCTGAAGGTCTGGCGGTGCATCAGCCCGAACTCAACAGTGCGCAGCGGGTGATTGCGGTGATGGAGGAAGTAGGACTAGAAGCGGAAAGCCGGCATCGTTATCCGGCCGAATTTTCTGGCGGTCAGCGACAGCGTATTGCTATCGCACGGGCACTGATTCTGGAGCCGGAGCTGTTGATACTGGATGAACCCACCTCATCGCTGGATCGCACGGTGCAGAAGCAGATTCTGACGTTGTTACGCCGCTTACAGCAGCAGCGTCAGCTCAGTTATCTGTTTATCAGTCACGACCTGGATGTGGTTCGCGCCCTGTGTCACCAGCTTATTGTGCTGCGTCAGGGGGAGGTAGTGGAACAGGGAGAGTGTGAAACGTTATTTGCGTCACCGACGGCTGTGTATACCCGCGAGCTGCTGCAGTCGGCGCAACTCAACCTGCGATAAAGGTTTCCGCAATCGCCACGCCCTGATTCTTCAGGCAGCAGTTAGTGGCGCTTTCGTCGCGACGCTGAATAAACAGGCAGGGCTGCCCTTCGCACTCGGCCACTTTGCAATCGACCTGAATATCCGCCAGCACCTCTTTCAGCTGCTGCAGGATCTCCCACGCCGGAATGCCGTCATGGCTGATCAGACGCAACGCCACGAACTCCTGCTCATCCAGCATTGTGTCATCGGATTCAATGGCACTGTGGTGATCGCTGGCCCAGCGAAAACGCTGTGGCAGACGATGCACAATTGAAAGTTGCAGCATAGGTTACTCTCCCCGATGAGTTTATGTCGCAACACCGACCTGCCCGGCTGAAAACGGGTTGATCCCCGCAGAGTCAGGACAGGGATGGCTGGCCCGTCCGTGCGGATTGCAGAAGCGCATTTTTTGCGACTTACATCGCACTTCAGCCTATATGTACCGCGTTCACACGCCGTTAACAATCATTTTAGACGCATTGTGGTTACTTTTTTAACTAAAAGTTTTCACAAGTAAGAAACAAAACCGGCGAGATGTGCATCACTGCGGACAAGGGCGGGGAAACCACTGCGCCCGATTAACGGGGCGCAGTGCGGGAACGTGAAGCGTAGAAAAAGAGCAGCAGAGAGATTGTTGCGCAGAGTGCGATAGTGCCGACCATCGGCCAGGCGCTGTTAAAACTCACCAGCGACAGCAACGCCCCCACAAACGCGCCGACGCCAAAACGCAGCGTGCCCGCCAGGGACGAGGCCGTGCCCGCCATGTGCGGGAACTCATCCAGAATCACCGCCATCGCATTCGATGAGACCATCGACACGCAGCCGATAAACAGCGCGATCCCCATCACCAGCGGCAGGAAACCGAGGCTGAAAGCGCTGACAAGCAGCAGCCAGATCCCCATGCAGAACTGAATCAGCAGGCCCAGCCGGAACATCGCCACCGGACCAAAGCGGCGCACGGCGCGGCTGTTAATCAGCGTCAGCAGAAACAGAAACACCACGTTAAGGCCAAAGTAGTAGCCAAAGTTTTGCGGTGAGACGTGATTCAGCTCGATGTAAACGAAGGGGCCGGCATTGAGAAAGGTAAAGAGTCCGGCAAAGGAGAAGCCGCTCGCCAGCATATAGCTGAACGCCCGCTTGTGGCGGAACAGCGTCACGAAATTGCCCAGCGTAGTGCGCAGGTGAAACCGCTGTCGCTGCTCCGGCTTCAGGGTTTCGCGGATCTGGGTAGTGACCAGCACGGTCGTCACCAGTGCCGCGCCCGCAAGTGCCCAGAAGATGGCATGCCAGCTCCAGAGCACCAGCAACCAGCCGCCGATAATCGGGGCCAGCAGCGGCGCAATGGTGGTAATCAGCATCACAAAGGACATCATGCGCGAGAAGTCCTCTTTCGAGTAACTGTCACGCATCAGGGCATTGATCACCACACTGGCAGCGGCAGCCGACAGCCCGTGCAGGAAGCGCATCAGAATCAGCTGGTCGATGCTCTGCGACAGCGCACAGGCCGCGGCGGCACAGGCGAAGATCAGGGTGCCGAGTGCAATCACCGGCTTACGCCCATAGCTGTCTGCCAGTGGCCCATAGATAAGCTGGCCAATCGCGAAGCCAAGGATGTAGAGGTTAAGCGACATCTGCACGCTACCGGCTGACACGCCGAACTCACGCGCAATCTGCGGCATCGCAGGCAGATACATGTCGATCGACAATGGCATCAGCATGGCTAACAGACCAAGGATGACAACCAGTCCTGTTGGCGAATTCTTTTCCTTACGCACACCCTCTCCTGCACAAATGAATCAGGTACGGGCCGCCTGGCCCGCCCGGTTATTTTGCCTGCAGCTCTTTTGGCAGACCGATACTGGCGATCTCGTCTTCTGTCAGCGCCCGGTATTCGCCCGGTTCCAGATCGTCGTCCAGCGCAATGTCACCGATACGTTCGCGATGCAGCTCAATGACCCGGTTACCGACGGCGGCAAACATCCGTTTCACCTGGTGATAGCGGCCTTCGCTCAGGGTCAGCCGCACGTCTGTGGGGGTAATCACCTCCAGCTGTGCCGGTTTCGTCAGGTCCTTCTCATTGTGGAGCTGCACGCCCGCGGTAAACTGCGCGGCCGTATCGTCACCGAGCGGCGATTCCAGGGTGACGCGATAGGTTTTCTCGCAGTGATGACGTGGCGAGGTAATGCGGTGTGACCACTGGCCATCATCTGTCAGCAGCACCAGCCCGGTGGTGTCAATATCGAGACGCCCTGCCGCGTGCAGTTTGAATGACATTGGCTCTTCGATGAAATAGAGGATAGTCGGATGATCGGGATCGTCGGTTGAGCAGACGTAGCCCTGCGGTTTGTTCAGCATAAAGTAGCGTGGGCCGGTGAGCATCTGCAGCACGTTGCCGTCGTAGGCGACTTCGTGGTCGGGCAGCAGTTTAAACGCGGTGTCGCGTACCACTTCACCGTTGACGGTGACACGCTGACCACGGATCTCGCGATGAGCGATAGCGCGGCTGATTTCCAGTTGCTGAGAGATGAATTTGTCGAGTCGCATGAATTCGTTTTGCCTGTTACTGCGGAGGGAATCTGAAACGGCCTGGTTAACCGTTGAAAATGTGCGGGAAGTATAACGTGATCCGCGCCAGCCTGACAGCGCGTTTACCGCCCTTTCATGGCATAATTACCACCAGTTTTATAAAAGTGAGCAACATGTCTTTTACCTTACGCCCCTATCAACAGGATGCGGTGAATGCCACCGTGGCGCATTTCCGTCGCCATCAGGAGCCCGCCGTTATTGTGCTGCCAACCGGTGCCGGAAAAAGTCTGGTGATTGCCGAGCTGGCACGGCTGGCGCGTGGCCGGGTGCTGGTGCTGGCGCACGTCAAAGAGCTGGTGGCACAGAACCACAGCAAATATCAGGCTTACGGACTGGAGGCCGATATTTTTGCCGCCGGACTGCAGCGCAAAGAGAGCCAGCGCAAAGTAGTGTTTGGCAGCGTACAGTCGGTGGCACGTAACCTCGACCTGTTCGACAGCGCCTTCTCGCTGGTGATCGTCGATGAGTGCCACCGCATCGGCGATGATAAAGAAAGCCAGTATCAGCAGATCTTCAACCATCTGCGTCAGCACAATCCTCAGCTCCGTTTACTCGGCCTGACCGCCACGCCGTTCCGGCTGGGCAAAGGCTGGATTTATCAGTTCCACTATCACGGCATGGTGCGTGGCGACGAAAAATCGCTGTTCCGCGACTGCATCTATGAGCTGCCGCTGCGCTATATGATCAAGCACCAGTTCCTGGTGCCGCCGGAGCGGCTGGATATGCCGGTGGTGCAGTATGATTTCAGCCGCCTGACGGCACAGTCTAACGGCCTGTTCAGCGAAGCCGATCTGAATCGCGAACTGAAACAGCAGCAGCGCGTAACGCCCCATATCATCCGGCAGATTGTGGAGTTCGCTGAAGATCGGCTGGGGGTGATGATTTTCGCCTCAACGGTAGAGCATGCGCGGGAAATTCTGCAGCTGCTGCCCGATAACAGCGCGCTGGTCTCCGCCGACACCCCCGCCCGCGAGCGTGATGCCCTGATTCTGGCGTTTAAAGCGCAGCAGCTGAAATTCCTGGTGAACGTCGCCGTGCTGACTACCGGTTTTGATGCCCCGCACGTGGATCTGATTGCGATCCTGCGCCCGACCGAGTCGGTGAGCCTCTACCAGCAGATCGTCGGACGCGGGCTGCGGCTCTCGCCCGGTAAAACCGACTGTCTGATTCTGGATTACGCCGGTAACCCGCATGACCTTTTTACGCCCGAAGTCGGCGCGCCTAAAGGTAAGAGCGACAATCAGCCGGTTCAGGTTTTCTGTCCCGCCTGCGGTTTCGCCAATACCTTCTGGGGCAAGGCGACCGCCGATGGCATGGTGATTGAGCATTTTGGCCGACGCTGTCAGGGCGTGCTGGAAGATGATGAGGGTGAGCGCGAACAGTGTGATTTCCGCTTCCGCTTTAAAAGTTGCCCCGACTGCGGCGCAGAGAATGATATTGCCGCCCGGCGCTGTCATCAGTGCGACAAAATTCTGGTCGACCCGGACGATATGCTTAAAGCCGCGCTGAAACTGAAGGATGCGCTGGTGCTGCGCTGTGGCGGCATGACGCTGGAACAGGGCCGCGACGCCAAAGGCGAATGGCTGAAGGCAACTTATCATGATGAGGAAGGCACCAGCGTCAGCGAACGGTTTCGCCTGCAGACACCCGCCCAGCGTAAAGCGTTTGAACAGCTCTTTATGCGCCCGCATCAGCGCGCGCCCGGCGTACCGCTGGGCTGGCAGACCGCCGCTGACGTGCTGGCGTTGCAGCCCCTGCTGCGTCATCCCGACTTTGTCGTCGCGCGTGCTAAAGGCCAGTTCTGGCAGATCCGCGAGAAAATGTTCGATTATCAGGGTCGCTATCGCCGCGCCAATGAGCTGCGTTAATGGATTACGCAGGCGATCCGAAACCCGGCTGGCGGGTATATCGTTTGCTACCACCCGGCATAACGGCTATACTGCCGCCCGCTTTTGCATGTGCATCAGCGGGATTGAATAACCTGCCTGTTACTGGGTCGCCTGTAGCAGGATTAAATAAAGAGATATATTAATGCTCACTATCAATGCAGTAGAACGTAAAGAGCAGGGTAAGGGTGCGAGCCGCCGCCTGCGTACAGCAAACCGTTTCCCGGCCATCATCTACGGTGGTTCTGAAGCGGCTGTTGCCATCGATCTGGATCACGACTCAGTAATGAACCTGCAAGCTAAGCCAGGTTTCTACGACGAAGTTCTGACCCTGTCAGTTGACGGTAAAGAAACTAAAGTGAAAGTTCAGGCTGTTCAGCGTCACCCGTTCAAGCCAAAACTGTTCCACATCGACTTCGTTCGCGCTTAATCGCGAATTACGTTGAAAAATAAAAGGGCCGGTTGAGAAACCGGCCCTTTTATTTTGTCGCTGCCAGCCAAATCATCGCCGTGGGCAGGGAATCAAAGTCGGGCTAAACCCGACTTAGGTTTGATAACGTCTGCATCGGCTTTGCTGAAAGATTGAGCCAGCGAAGAGAACACGGTTAGATCGGAAAGACGCTAATGCCACTCCCTGGCCGCTCGGCCCGCGCCGTCCATGGCGCGGGACGCTTTCCTCCTCTGCCCGTGTTCTCTGCGCAATTATTCGGTTGCGGCCAGTTTAAACCCGATTTGAGATAGTCAGCAGTTTGAGCCTGGCTAAGCCCGGCTTTTTTATTTGCTGCTGGTGCGGCGCTGGAGCTGATCGCGCAGATTAGGCGGTGTGCCCTTAATCGTCAGGGTGTCCGTGGCCGGATCCCAGAAAATGCGTTCACCCAGCAACATCGCATCAAAGTTCAGGGTCAGTCCCCCGCCGCTTCCGGCAAACTTTGTCAGCTGACGCAGCGTGCTGCGATCCGCAGGGAAGCTCTCTTCCAGCTCGTAGCCCTGCTCCTGGGTAAAGGCCTGGAAGGTTTTTTCGCCCAGCGGTGGCAGTTCGCTCGACAGATCCTCCAGCGCAATCTCTTCGCCCGCCTGCAGCTGCTCGTTGCAGTAGCTGTAAACCTGCTGGCGATAGTTCTGCCGCTCCTGCTTGTCCAGTTCCGATTCGTTGCAGTAGTCATCGACCGCCTGCAACAGACCGCGGTTCTGCGCCTTAGTGTCTAATCCCACTTCGGCTCCGAGGAAGTCCATAAAGAAGTCAGCGACCTTACGACCAACGCGGCCGCGCAGGAAGGTCAGGTAACGGGTCGATTCCGGGTTGGTTTCCCATTCGGTTAAGTCGATACGCGCTACGATGTCCGCATGATTGATATCGAGATAATGCGTGCTGCTGATATCCAGCTGCTCATTGACGCGCATGCTGGACTGGCTGTTCAACACCGCAATCAGCAGGTACTCCACCGCCAGATAGCGATAGTGAATAAACAGCACCACGCCGCCTTCCGCAAACGGGTATTTTGCCAGCTCGTCGCGCAGACGACCGGTCGCGGCACGGCTAAAAGCGAGAAAATCATCGTTGCCCTTACGACAATTACGCAGCGCTTCTGCCAGTTCACTCTCAGCGTTGAACAGGCCATAGGCTTTGCTTTTTGCGCTGTAAACCCGGTGTAACTCCTCCACCATCGCGTTGACCGTGTTGGTGGCAGGCAGCAGCGAATCGCGCAGCGCCAGTTCAAGCTGGTTTTCATCGCGTTTGATTAACTGATGCAGGGCAATCTGGTCGATATCCAGACTCATGGTAGACTCTCCTTTTAGCACAGGCGCGTATTCAAACACCGCCAGCATCGGCTTTCAACTCCATGCTGAAAGCGAACGCGGTACTTTCGATAAAATTGCGGTAAAAAGTGCGCTGTTCCGGTAATATATCGCCTTTTGAAATGAGCTTAGACGACGATATGGCACAATCATCACGCTACAGTGACGAACGCGTGGAACAACTCCTCGCGGAAATGGCCCAAATCCTGCACAAGGACAAAGCCCCCACCGACCTCTCCCTGATGGTACTGGGAAATATGGTGACCAACTTAATTAACAGCGATGTCGCTCCGGCGCAACGTCGTTCACTGGCACGCTCTTTCGCCGATGCCCTTCAGGCATCTGTGCGCGACGACAACGCTCATTAATTGGCTGATTTGACTTCATAATATGGTAACCAACCGGCAGCGCTACCGCGAAAAAGTCTCCCAGATGATCAGTTGGGGGCACTGGTTTGCTCTGTTTAATATCTTATTCGCGCTGATTTTAGGCAGTCGCTACCTGTTGGTCGCCGACTGGCCTTCTTCGCTGGCGGGGCGTATCTACGCCTATACCAGCTGGGTTGGCCACTTCAGTTTTGTCGTGTTTGCCGCCTATCTGCTGATTATTTTCCCGCTGACCTTTGTGGTGATGTCGCAGCGGCTGATGCGGGTGTTATCTGCGGTGGTCGCTACTGCCGGGTTAACGCTGGTGATGGTCGACAGTGCGGTCTTCAGCCGTTTCCACCTGCACCTGAATCCGGTGGTGTGGGAGCTGGTCATTAACCCCGATCAGAGCGAGATGGCGCGTGACTGGCAGCTGATGTTTATCAGCGTGCCGCTGATTTTCCTGGTCGAGATGCTGTTTGCGACCTGGAGCTGGCAGAAGCTGCGCAGCCTCAATCGCCGTTCATTTGGTAAACCTGTCGCTGCTCTGTTTATCAGCGCCTTCTTTGCCAGCCACCTGATGTATATCTGGGCCGATGCCAACTTCTATCGCCCGATTACCATGCAGCGTGCCAATCTGCCGCTCTCCTATCCGATGACCGCGCGCCGCTTCCTGGAGCGTCACGGCTTGCTGGATGCGCAGGAGTATCAGCGCCGCCTGGTTCAGCAGGGAGATCCGGAAGCGCTGGCGGTAGAGTATCCGCTGAGCGACATTACGTTCCGTGACGCCGGGACACGCAATAACCTGCTGGTGCTGACCGTCGATGGTCTGAACAACGCCACGCTGGCCAAAGCGCTGCCGCAACTCAATCAATTTGCCAGCGAGAACGTGCGTTTCACGCAGCACTACAGCGCGGGTGATACGCCGGAGAAAGGCTTATTTGGCCTGTTCTACGGTATCTCCTCCAGCTACATGAACGGCATTCTGGCCTCCCGGACGCCGTCTGCCCTGCTGGGTGCATTGAGTACCCAGGGTTATCAGTTTGGCTTGTTCTCCTCAGAAGGCTTTAATCCGCCGCTCTACCGTCAGGCGTTGCTGACCGATTATTCATTGCCTGCCACCAACAGTCAGCCCAACGCCAGCACCGTGGCGCAATGGCAGAACTGGCTGGAGAAACAGAAAGATTCACAGGCGCCCTGGTTCTCATGGATCGCCCTGAACGGCCCTGATGTGACCGGCGACAGTGCCAAAGCGCGTCAGCGCAGCTATCTGCGTCAGGCTCCGGCTGTTGATGAACAGATTCACGCGGTGCTCAGCAGCCTGCAGGCACGTGATTTGCTGAAGAACACCGTCGTGGTGATCACCGCGCAGCGTGGTCTGGCGCTGGATGGCAATCCTGACAGTGCCGGAAACCGCCAGACGTTGCAGGTGCCGTTAGTGATTCACTGGCCTGACACCCCCGCGCAGACGGTTGATCGCCTTTCGGATCATCAGGATGTAATGGCGACGCTGATGCAGCGCCTGCTGCATGTGCGGACCAATCCGGTGAATTACTCGCAGGGTGAAGATCTGTTTGCAGCGCGTCGTCGCCATGACTGGGTCGCCAGCAGCGAAGAGAATAAACTGGTCATTACCACGCCGCAGGTGACGCTGGTGCTCAACAACAACGGCAGCTATCGCGCTTATGATGCGCAGGGCAACGCGCTGAAAGATCACAAGCCAGAGCTGGCATTGCTGTTGCAGGTGCTCACCGAGGAGAAGCGGTTTATCGCTAACTGATTAATTATCAGGCAAATAGTTTGCGGGTATCTTGCATTCATGACGATAACCAGTAGACTTATCTTCCAGTGTTCGGCACGTAGCGCAGCCTGGTAGCGCACGGTCATGGGGTGTCCGGGGTCGGAGGTTCAAATCCTCTCGTGCCGACCAAATTCCCTGAAAAGCAGCCCAAAAGGCTGCTTTTTTCGTTTCTGTCGTCAGACTTTAACTCTCCTCGCGCGTCCAGCAATCCGATCTATACTTAAAAACGAGTGGGTAACAAGAGGAGAGTTTATGACGGTAATTGAAAAAGACGATCCAACCGAAGCACCTGAGTCCGGCGATAAGCAACCTTCCCCGCCAGACGAAAAGTAACCCACAGGGCCGCGTCTGACGCGGCCTTTCTCTGTCGCTGCTTCCCATTGCTTAATATTCAGATTAATCCCGAACGGGGCTAGCATTCCTCATGTAATCATCAGGTTAAAGCTTGCAAGAAAGCCTGATCCGCCTCACAAAAGTAGCCACCCGCTGCGCTTTTTCATCAAACTGAAACAAAAATGTCACAGAAAATAACTACCCTGAACTCCCCAGAAATTGACGGATAATTTTTATGGCGATCAAAGCGAAAAGCCTGAAAGATGCAGAAGCGTTACTTCATTCAGGCATTAGCAAAGTGGAACTGGCGTATGACATTGGCAGCGACGATTTCTTTCGTCTGGCGAGCCACTGGTGCGACCGGGGTGCACGCATCAGCAGGGGTCACCACCATTTCGTTGTTTCTCTTAAAAGTTTTGCCATTCCTCCCAACGACTGATTGCGGCGGGCTGCTTGCCCTGAACCATCGCGCCTGATTAAATGCCTTTTTGGGTTCTGATGATGGTTTCGCATGCGCTATCCCGACCTGCCGCTGCCGCCTGTTGCAGGCGGCTTTATCCTTTCCTGTCATCTTAACCACAGCGATCCTTTGCTGGCGGTGAGTCACTTTGACCCACAAAAATACCATGACGCGCTGGCTGTCGAATGGGGTATTCAACTGCCCACCCGACTGCAGCAGGCGGTCAATAAAAGACGTGCGGAATATCTTGCCAGCCGGTTACTTGCCCGGTCAGTAATGGCAGAACTGGGCATTGATGATTTCATTCTGACTAACGCTCCTGACCGATCCCCCCTCTGGCCTGCCGGCATTCAGGCGTCACTGTCACACAGTAGTGGTGTCGTCGTCGTGGCGGCTACCCATCAGCCCTGCGCCGTTGGCGTTGATGTCGAGCAGTTGATGTCAGAGACCACGGCACAGGAAACGGCAACGCTGCTGATGAACGAGCAGGAACAGCAGCTGTTGCGGACGCTGCCCGTCTCCTTCAGTGCGGCCGCCACCCTGCTCTTCTCGCTCAAAGAGAGCGTATATAAAGCGCTATGGCCACAACTGCATCAGCCGATGGATTTTCTGGATGCGGCACTGGTGTCGGTAGATTTCGCGCAGCAAAGTGCCACGCTGAGGCTGACTCAGCACGTCGGCGAGTATTTTGTGAGAGGGACGTTACTGGAAGCGGACTTTATGTGGCAGGAGAATCAGGTCATCACCCTGGTCACACATCAGCTTTAAAAAACCGGCTAAACAAGAGTATTTAGCCGGGGTAAACACAGACGAAAGAAGACGTTTCAGGATGGCAGAAACCGACGTTTCTGCTGATTGCTAAAGTAGCCTGTCTGACGCGCAGCACGCCAGTGCGCTTTTCTGCTAAGTTTTGCCAGCTGCCGTCAAAGTCCGGTGTCAGTGCGCTTTACCGAGTCGAGCGTGGCGAGGTCGCGCTCATTACCGGTCAGCTCCGTTAACTGGCCTTCGCGCATCTCCAGCAGCCGGTCGGCATGAATGAAGTAATGATCGTCATGGCTGATGGCAAATACCGTTTTACCCGCCTGCTGCAACCACGGCAGCAGCTCGCGATAAAAGATGCGGCGAAAATGGGGATCCTGATCGGCCGCCCACTCATCCAGTAACAGCACATCGCGCTCTTCCGCCACCGCCAGCAGCAGTGCCAGTCGCTTACTCTGCCCTTTAGACAGCCGCAGGTTCAGCACTTTGTTGCCTTCAATCTTCAGTTTGTCCTGCATCTTCAGCCGCTCCAGCCACTGCTGAACCAGCGCCGGATTAGCCGCAACCCCTTCCCGTCCGATTAACCGGTCAAACAGATGCAGGTCGGTAAAGACTGCCGAGAACTGGCTGCGCCACACATCCAGCTCGTCAGCCGTGATCGCTTTACCATCAAGCAGCAGCGTGCCGGACTGCGGCTGATAAAGTCCGGTCAGCAGCATCGCCAGCGTCGATTTTCCGCTGCCGTTGCCGCCAATCAGGAACACCAGTTCCCCCCGGCGCAGCGTCAGGTTAATTGGTCCCACCTGGAAGCCATTATCACCATAGTGGAAAGAGACGTCGCGCAACTCCAGTGTCTGCCAGTCAGAGACGGCGGATGGCGCGTGAAACCCGGGCTGATAAGGCGCGAGGTCAAAGGCGTTGAGCTTACGGAAAGCGACCTGGGCGCTGAGCAACGTCGGTAACGCACCCACCGCCGAGAGCAGCGGCGTGCGTAAGAACAGCAGCGTCAGGGAAAAGGTGGCGGCGACGGCGGTATTAGCCCAGCCCAGGCTGTTAGCCATAAAAAAGACCATGCCGATAGCGCCTAACGTCATGATATTTGACCAGTTAACCGCACTGAGATGGTAAGTATCCGCGCGTACAATGTGGTGACGCCAGGCGCGGGCATCTTCCTGATACACGGTGTCATAGACCTGCTGCGCACGGGAGCGGTTAAGCTGCAGCTCTTTGCGCCCTTCAATCACCGTCTGGTAATCGCGATAGAGGTTATCTTCGATTTCCCGCAGCTTTGCCATGTGCTGATAGACGCGTGAAACCAGCATCCAGCCGCCCACCAGCGTGACACCCAGCCAGAGACTGGTCACCAGCAGCATTTTGGGCGACAGCCAGGCGAGATAAATTGCCGAGCCAAGCGTAATGATGACGCCCTGGAACAGCTCCGGCAGGCGTACAAAGGCCAGCGTAATCGCCCGCACATCGCTCGTCAGTCCCGCCAGCAGCTGCGCACTGCCGAGTTGCTCGATGCGCTCAACCCGGGAATCGAGGATACGCTTAATAAACTCGCCGCGCAGTCGCCAGACAAACTGATGGCCGAGCATCGTCAGCGCCAGCTGCGAGGCCAGCGTCACCGCCATCAGCACCACCAGCTGCAACAGAAACTGCGGCAATACCGCAAAGGAGGTGTTAATGGCGACAATCATTTCGCGATTTATGAAGGCGATCATGCCGATACCCAGCACGGCGCTTAACAACGTCAGCGCAATCACCCCAAGAAAAGGCCAGCGGAACTGGCGAAAAACAACGCTTAACAACGTCATGCAGGCAATCCATCAGCTAAAAACAGCCTGCAGTGTAATGGGATGCCAAATGATAGCAATAGTTATTCTCACCACGCCATGACCGGCGTGGCGGGTCAAAAGGCGCGGCGAAACGTCAGGTTATAACGCCAGGGACCGGCCAGCGGATGAACGCCTGGCTTCAGCGGCAGGATGCCGTGATAACGCAGGCGCGACGGCCCGCCCCACACCACAATATCGCCATGTTCCAGCAGCACACGCTGAGTCGTGTCGCCGCGCTCGAAGCCGCCAAACTGGAAAACCGCAGGCAAGCCCAGCGACACCGAAACGATAGGCTGGCGCAGATCTTTCTCATCTTTATCCTGATGCAGCGTCAGCTTCGCGCCCGGTTCATAACGATTAAGCAGGCAGGCATCCGGATTAAACTCAGGAAATCCTGCCTCTGATGCCGCCTGCTGTGCCAGAGTACGAAACAGCGGCGGCATGGGTGGCCATTGACGTCCGTTGAGGTTGTCCTGCTGCTGATAATTGTAGCCACGTGAATCCACCGACCAGCCAAAATCGCCGCAGTTGGTCATCGCCACCGACATGCGATGGCCGCCGGGCGTAATGCGATGGGCAAACGGGTTCTGTTCCGCAATCGTCATGATCTGCTGATAAAGCGCTTCTGCATCTTCGCGCGCGCGACGCCGCAGGATCACGGCACCGTCAGCCAGCGGCTCCTGCCAGGGTTGCTCTTCACTAAAAAGATCTAACATCAGGGTTCTCCGGATTTGTCGGGGATCAGGAAGGCAGCAAACTGCGGCGACATCCAACTGACAAATTTATCGCCCTGCTTACTGATCAGATAGACCGCCAGATGCTCTTTTATCGCCAGCGCTTTGGCTTTTTCAGTGCCGAGTACCATCAATCCGGTATCCCAGCCGTCGGCTTCCAGTGCCGTAGTGGCGATCACCGTGGCGGAGACCAGTTTATGCTCAATGGGCCGTCCGGTAACGGGATCGATCACGTGAGAAATGCGCTTGCCGTCCAGTTCATAATAGTTGCGATAGCTGCCGGAGGTGCTGATACCGTGTCCCTGCAGATCAACGCGCGCCTGAACCGCATTTTCGCGATCGGTCGGTTTCTGAATTGCTACCCGCCACGGCTGCTGCTGCGCATTCAGACCACGACTCAGCACCGCGCCCCCGACCGACACCAGATAGTTGTTGATGCCGAGCTGCTCCATCAGCCGCGCCAGATGATCGGTAGCGAAGCCTTCGCCCACCGTTGAGAGATCGACATAAAGGTCAGGCAGATCTTTCTGCAGCCACTGCCCGTCTGCACCCTGCACCACCCGCAGATGCTGTAACCCGGTCTGCGCCCGGGCGGCAGCGATCTGTGCCGCATCCGGCGTATGACCTGGCTGTTTCGTCGGCCCAAAACCCCACAGGTTAACCAGTGGCCCGACGGTGATATCCATCGCCCCGCCGGTTTTGCGGCCAATTCGCAGAGAGGTGGTGACAATATCCGCCATATTTTCACTCACCGGCTGCGGTGACAGATCCCGGCTCTGGTTGAAGCGCGATAACACGGAATCGGCTTTCCAGGTTGAGAGTTCGGCATCGTCCGCGTCCAGCCGCTGCTGAATGCGCTGCTGCAGCTCCGCTTTACGTTCGCTCTCTACTCCCGCCAGGCTTACACGCCAGACGGTTCCCATCGTTTTTCCTTCCAGTACCAGTGCGGTTGTTGCCGCTGGCTTATCACAGGCTGCTAACATCAGTGCTAACATCGCTATAAACAGCAGATTAATCTGAGAACGCATCTTACCTCACTTGTAACACTTTATTCAGCTCTGCTACAAAGCATAAACTTCGGGTAAATTAGCTTAAATAGCGTTGAATCTTTTTCTGAATCACGAGAACATTCATCGGTCATCTATCCTGACCCCGCCTCCCGACAGGCGATAAACATTAATTCAAAGTAAGGAGCTACAGATGATTTATGCGATTCTCGTTATTGCCCTGGGTTTGTTTGTTTACGGAAGTTATAAAGTGGTCGAACAGCGTCGTCATCGTCATATGACGCCTTCCCGGCCGCGCCATTAACAGGCCTGGCTGCACCTGATTGGGGCAATGCCTCTCTGACGCGCGCGGCAAGTGTACCAAAACGGGCGCGCCGTCTGTGGCTGTGAGAGCGGTAAAGCTGGCATGAATTCTGCACTGTTGAAACAGTGTTTATCTCTGAGAGGTGCAGAATGAAAAATTCACAGAAGTGGCCAACAGCATGGCATCACTGGCTGAGCTTTTCAGCCTTTACGCTGGCAGGTGTCGCATTTGAAGGTGCACGATTCGGCAGTGTTGTGTCGTCGGTAACAACAGCACCAGAACCCACGAAGTGGCAAAAGGCTGAAGCGCTCAGCCCGGAAGGCGATGCAGGAGCGCAGCGGTAACTGCGCTCCCTGACAACTCAGAACGCTTAGAACTGGTAAACCAGACCCAGTGCCACCACGTCGTCGGTATTGATATTGGCTGCGTCGGTGAACGCGTTATCGTCCAGCAGGTTGATCTGGTAATCAACATAGGTGGACATGTTTTTGTTGAAGTAGTACGTCGCGCCAACATCGATATATTTTTTCAGATTCTGTTTGCCCCAGTTCTGAACATCGGTGCCGCGTGAGGTGACATAGGCCAGGGATGGACGCAGGCCGAAGTCAAACTGATACTGTGCAACCAGTTCCCAGTTATCCGCTTTATCCGCATAGCCATAGGCTTCAGAGTCGCTGCTGCCGAAGCGGGTTGCGTTAAATGAACGTGAGTACATCGCTGCCAGATAGACATTGTTCGCGTCATATTTCAGACCGCCTGTGTACACTTCCGCTTTATCGCCTCGGCCAAGAATACCTGACGTTGCGCTGTTCTGATCGTTGGTACGGTCAGACTGGAAAGCCGCTGCACCAATGCCGAAGCCCTGACCCAGATCATAGGTGGTGTTCAGACCCCAGCCGTCGCCGTTCTGGCCCAGTACGTCACGGCCATTAGGTGATTCGCTGCTGTTGCCATTCTTGCCCTGATACTGGACTGCAAAGTTCCAGCCATCCACCAGACCAAAGAAGTTATTGTTGCGGTAGGTCGCCATACCGTTACCGCGCTGATACATGAAGTTATCCGCGCCATAGGTATCGCCACCAAACTCGGGCAGCACGTCGGTCCATGCGCCGATGTCGTAGGCTACGCCGTAGTTACGACCGTAGTCGAACGAGCCCGCATCCCCAAATTTCACGCCGGCAAAGCCGACACGGGTGAAGCTGTCAGCAGTACCCTGAGACTCGGCGTTATTCAGCGCAGCCTGATATTCCCACTGGCCGTAACCGGTCAGCTCATTGCTGATTTCGGTTTCGCCTTTGAAGCCGAAACGAACGTAGGATTGGTCGCCATCAGAACTGTCGTTATCAGAGAAGTAGTGCAGGCCGTCAACTTTACCGAAGAGATCTAATTTGTTGCCGTCTTTGTTATAGATTTCAGCTGCGTTTGCTGATCCTGCTGCAACCAGCAATGCAGGGATCACCAGGGAGAGAACGCGACGTTTCATTTTATTACCCTCTGTTATGTGCCTTTATTATTTGCCACTGCGAACTGAATGATTAAAAATTCAGCCGGCAGGCCATTGTTGTTTTATAACGGGCAATAATCCACCAGGAAAATGCTACTAAATTCCCAAAAGTGTTTCACAGATCGAAACAGTTATTTCTTAATGTAAATATCGGGGAACTAATAATCAGCACGGATCGATAAAAATCAGCGCACGAATCGTCAATCTCAATTTGTATTCTTTGTTATCAACAGGTTGCATCAGACACTTCTGAAGCACTGAATGATAAAACTTTTGCGGGATCTGGTAATAGAATAGACCCCGCTATCATCATTTATTCCATTATTACCTTCATTCTCCCCGAATGAGATGTACAACTTATTATTTCCCGCCGGACAAATCGTCCGGCATTTTTTTGCCTGAAATTTGCCGTTCCGTTATATCCGCGTAAACTTTCTTAAGCGGGTTAAATTAACTCCGCCTCATTTCCGCACAGAGTGTTAAATTGCGCACGCTTTGCACACGGAATGATGAAATATCCGCCATGTTAATTTATCACCGTAATTAAGCAGGCGGATAGTGGGGAGGGTGCTGATTTTCAGCGCTCGCGCAGCGATTCTTTGACTTTATTCAGCGGTTTAATCAGATAATCCATGACCGATTTCTGACCGGTTTTAATCTCCACGTTGGCCACCATACCCGGCACAATCGGGAATTTTCGTCCGGCACGGTTGGTCAGCTCCGCTTTCTGGGTACGAACGTAAACACGATAGTAATATTGATCGCGTTTTACCTCATCCTGCAGGGTATCGGGCGACACCGTTTCAACTTCGCCGGGCAGGTCGCCATAAATAGAAGAGTCATAGGCGGTCACTTTTACGGTGGCGGCCAGACCGGGGCGGATATAGGCGATATCACGTGGATTGATGCGCGTCTCAATCAGCAGCTGATCCTCCAGCGGCACGATTTCCATCAGCTTACCGCCTGGCTCCAGTACGCCACCAACCGTGGTGACCTGAATATCTTTGACGATGCCGCGTACCGGCGAGTAGAGCGTAGCACGCGTCAGCTGATCCTCTTTGCCCGCAGCAACCTGCAGTTGTGCATCCAGTTCGGCATTGTTTTTCACCTGCTCTTCATGGGCACGCACCAGATAGTCGTTACGCGCCTCATCAATTTTACCGCGCAGATCGCTGACCTGACGGCGCAGACGAATCACCTCGACCTGCCCTGCCGCGCCCTTAGCCACCAGCGGTTCCGTCAGCCGCAATTCATCCTGTACCAGTTTCAGCGACTGCTGCAGGTTACTGATGGTTTCGGTGAGATTACGACGACGCGATTCGTAGAGTTGCCGTTCGCGCGTGACCAGATTCGGCTCCTTCAGGGTTTCGGCGCTGAACGTCAGCGGCGTGCCCGACAACTCCGCCTCAAGCCTTTCGGATGAGGCACGCAGCGTGCGCACTTTGGCCTGCGCTTCGCCGAAGTTGGACTGGAAGCGCGTCGGATCAAGCGTCGCCAGCACCTGCCCTTTCTCAACAATATCGCCCTCATGCACATTCAGCTGTTTGACGATGCCGCCGTCCAGGCTGTCAATCACCTGCGCGCGGCTGGAGGGTGTTACTTTGCCGGTGCCGACAGTCACCTCATCCAGAATGGCGAAGTGCGCCCAGATGAGAAAAATCGCCAGCGCGGCGGTGCAGAGCCAGATAATTGCCGATGTCCGGCGCTCATGACGGGCAAGATCTTTATCAACAATAACCAGACTCATGCAGCATCTCCTTTCCCTGGCGTCGTCGCACGGCGCAGGATCTCGTCACGCGGACCATCGGCCACAATCCGGCCGTTATCCATCACCACAATACGATCAACCATCTTCAGCAGCGCCGGGCGGTGCGTCACCAGCACCAGCGTCCGGCCACTGATCCAGCCCTGTAGCTGACGGATCACATGCTCCTCGAGCTGTTCATCCATGGCCGCGGTCGGTTCATCCAGCAGCACCACCTGCGGCTGCCGCAGGATCATCCGGCTCAGCATCACCATCTGACGCTGCCCGCCTGACAGCCCGCGTCCGCCTTCATTGATAATGCGATCCAGACTGGCGGCATCCTGCTGGACCAGCGACAGCGCGCCGCTGATGCGCAGCGCCTGCAGCATCTCCTGTTCGCTGGCGTGGGGATTACCCAGCATCAGGTTCTGCCGCAACGTGCCAAAAAAGAGACGGGAGTCATGCGACAGCCAGCCGAGCTGACGGCGTAAATCGACAGGATCGATACGCTCAATATCGACGCCATCGACAATCACCTTGCCCTGAGTGGCCTGCGCCTGACCGGCCAGGATCTTCAGTAGCGTTGACTTCCCTGCTCCGACTTTGCCCAGAATGGCAATCTTCTCGCCGGGCTTGATCTGCAGTTGCTGCACGTTGAGCACGTTCTTTTCATTCTCTTCGTCATAGCTGTAATGGACATTGCGCAGATCGTACTGGCCGGTAAGCGTCGGACAGTGCGCCAGTGTCGTGGCTTCAGGCTGATCGAGCGGCTTTTTCAGCAGCTCATCCAGCCCTTTCATCGCCATTTTGGCGTGCTGCCAGCGTGAGAAAACCATGGTCAGCTGCATCAGCGGGGCGATGGTGCGGGACGAGAGCAGGCTACAGGCGACCAGCGTACCGGTGGTGATTTGCGAATCGAGCACCAGATAGACACCAAACACCAGCATCCCCGCATAGGTGAGCTGCTGCACGGTCGACGCCCAGCCGGTAAGGCGTGCGCCCCATAACCGCTGCTGATTGCTGATTGAAGCGCTGACTTCATGAGTCTGTTCCCACTGACGCTGGAAATAGGGTTCTGCCTGAAGCGCCTTGATATCCTCAATCCCTTCGATGGTTTCCACCAGTACCGCATTGCGCAGCGCGCCCTCGCGCAGCCCCTCTTTAGCCAGCCGCGCCATCGGGATCTGCACCAGCAGGCCGGGAATGACGATCAGCGGGATCGCCGCCAGCGGGATCAGCACCAGCCAGCCGCCCACAAACGACATGATAAACAGGAACAGGATGACAAACGGCAGATCGGCTGCTGCACCCACCGTGGTTGACGTCAGCAACTCACGCACCTGGTCGATCTCACGCAACTGCGAAATAAAGGAGCCGGTCGATTTTGGCCGCGCCTCGTTACGGATGCTCATCGCCCGGGCAAACAGCATGGCGGAGACTTTGAGGTCGATGCGTTTGCCCATTAAGTCTGACACCTGAGTTCGCATCAGCCGGATCACATACTCAATGGCTGCGGCGATCAGCACCCCGACAAACAGTACCCACAGCGTGGACTGCGACTGCGCCGGAATCACCCTATCGTAGACCTGCATCGAAAAGAGAATACCGGCCAGCGCCAGCACATTGCTGATCACCGAGGCCAGCGAGATCTCGGTAATACGGCGACCCATGCCACGAAAGTTTTTCCAGAACCAGTGCGGCTCATAGGGCTGAATGAATTCGTCGATACGCGCATCACGGCCACGCGCCGCCACGCCAATCACGCCGACATCGCCCTGCGCGCGCGTCAGCAGTTCTGATAAGGCGCTTTCACGCACCACATCGCCGCCTTCACTGAGCCAGTAGCGTGCGCTGCCGTCAGAATCGATATTCTCCAGCACCGCCACGCTGGCATTTTCCAGCACCAGCACCACCGGGGTGATCTCCTGACGCCAGCGCAGTTTGTTCTGCGGTACCATGGTCAGATGCAGTCCCAGCAGCCCGGAAAGCCGCTCCAGCTGCTGCGACACCGGCAGATGTTCAAACCAGCGCATCTGCTGACGCAGGGTTTTGCCATCGGCAGGTTTACCGAATCGCGCGGCGACACGCAGCATGGCGGCAATCCAGTTATCGGTATTCAGGGTTGATGTACTCATTATTAATGCCTTATCGCTATTGCAGCGAAGGAAGGAGATCGCCGCTGCTTTGCTGGCGATCGATACCCATGATATCGAGCAGATTGTCTACCGCGGCGGCATAGCGCACGGTGGCGTCCCAGCCATCGTAAAGCGCGGTGATACGTGAGCTGTCGGCCTGAAACACATCCTGTTCCACGCTCAGCAGGTCGTTCAGGCTGCGCTTACTCAGACGATATTCATCGGCGTAGACATTACGGGTATGGTCGGCGCTGGCCAGCTGCACTTCTCCGGCGGCCTGCCGCTGCTGTGCCCCGATCATGTCGGCATAGGCAGTCGAGGCGTTCTGATTGATGGCAAGTTTGGCCTGCTGCACCGCAGCCTGTGCCGCTTCACGGTCGCCCTCCGCTGACTCAGTTTTGGCATTCACCATGCCGCCCTGATAAAGCGGCGCTTCCACCTGCAGCTGTACTTCATCATCCCAGTAAGACGAACGATCGTTTTCATAGCGGGTCCGGCCCGCCTGCACTTTGATGGTCGGCCAGTGACCGGACTGGGCCTGGCGCACCCGCTCACGGGCGGCTTCCTGTTTAGACTGCGCGCTGCGTACTGCGGCGCTGCTTTCATAGGCAATTTTGTCGAGGGTGATCTGCTGTTTCAGCAACGCCTGGGGCAGTTCGGGCAACGTGGCGGGCACGACACCGGTCAGCACGGTCAGCTGCGCGGTGGCGGAACGCAGCTGGGCGCGATATTGCTCCAGCGTGGCCTGCATCGCGGCGATGCGGGTTTCCGCCTGCAAAACATCTGACTGGGAATTGAGCCCGGCATCGGCGCGCAGTTTCGCAATATCCCGTACCCGCTGCAGCGAGGCGATATTAGTGTGCGCCGTTTCAGACAGCGCCTGGTAGCGTTTGACTTCGAGGTAGGCCTGCAGCGTATCTTCCGCCACGGTCGTCATCGAATCGAACAGGCCGAAACGATAGGCCTCTGACAGGGCATGCTGTTCATCGATGGCGCTGCCGGTGCGGCCAAAGTCGTAAAGCAGCTGACTGAGCGTGATACCGCCGGAGCCATTATTGTTCAGACTGCCAGCGGAGTCGGTCTGGTGAGAGCGTCCCGCGGCACCCTGCAGTGAGATCTGCGGATACCAGGCGCTGCGGGCGGCATCCAGATCTCCCTCACCGACGTGGATCTGTGCCGCCGCTTCCGAGATTTTCGGATTGCGGGCAAAGGCCCGGAGAATGGCGTCGCGCAGCGTTAAGCTGGCAATCTGTTCTTCGGTTGGCGCGGCGCGCCAGTTAAATTCGGCTTTCGGTAACGGTGCGGCAAAGGCCGCGGGCACTGCCACGCCACTCAGGGCGCACAACAAAAAAGTTAATCGCGCTTTGTTCATTATCCATACCAGCAGAGGTTCTTATCATCATGGTGTTTTTCCTGGTGAACAAAGCGAGCAAAAAGGGGTGTATCTCATAGCCAGACAGCGTTATTGCGTTATTTTATTTATGATTCGCAAGCGGGACGCTAAACGACCTTTAACATTATTAGATCATATCCCGCGCTTATTCCTGCAAAAAACAGATGAATTCTTTAATATTTCTCCTGTATGGACAAAAAATAACCATCAAACAAATCTGTGCCAATCCAGACAGGCTTAACAGACCTGTCCGGAAGGCAGTTATTTTACTAATGTGTTAGCGTCAGACTATCGGCTGTGCTGCAGGATGCTGCAGCAGATGATCGGCAAGGGTGTAAGAAACATCGGAGAAGAGATGGCTCTCCTGCGGAACGGCAGAGGCCGTAGAGGCGTGTGCCACGTGCGCGGTCTCCGCCTGCTGGGTCAGCGTGACGGTTTCCAGCAGGTTATCCACCGTCTGATCCGCCATCAGGCTGCCCGTTTCGGTATGCGATGCCACCTGCACCGTCTGGCTGGCCGTGGCCAGATTACCGGCGCTGTCTTTACCGCTGACCGTCATCTGGTACTCACCATCATCCAGCGGTGCCAGCTCCCCGGCCAGAATGGTCAGTGCCCAGCCACCATCCGCTTTTACGCTGGCGCTGTAATGCTGATCGCCCAGGGTTAATTCTACCAGGCTGCCCGGTTGCAGATGGCTGGAGCTGCCCTGGATCAGATGCCAGCTGTTGACATCGGCGGCATCAATTTTGTTGTCATCAAAGGCGGTGTCCAGCGTCAGAGTTGGCCGCTGATGCACGGCCACGGTAAAGAGGGTCTCCCGGTTCTGCGTGTCGCTGTTGCCGTACTGATCCTGACGATAGAAGGTGGCGGCGACCGGACCATCCGGCAGCGCCATCAGGTCGCCGGAGGTGAGCGTCACCATGCCCTGCGCATCGGGCTGGTAGGTTTTGCCGTTGATCTCCAGCGTGTTGCAGCCCTCAACGTAGAAGCTCAGATCGTGCTGCGCCTCCTGATAGTTAAGCGTCATGTCATCGCCCAGATCCATTTCGGTGTAGATCGGAATAAAGCCGGTGTGGATATTCAGCTCATGCGTGGCATCCGTGTAGTTATTGGCCCCGTCGATCGACCAGGCGCGGATCTCGCCAATATTAATAAAGTCGTGCACATCCGCCGCCGGGATCACCACCTGCCAGTGGCCATCCTCGCCTATTGTGGCAGCATAATCTTTCTGGTTGGCCCCGGTGATCACCAGCCGGTGACCCGGCATCACGGTAGAGAGCGTGCCGCTCAGCAGCAGATCCTGCTGGGTTTCCGCCAGATTAATCACGTCGTCCGACGTAACCTTATCAAAGGTAATTTTTGGCAGGCTGCTCAGGTGGGTAATCAGCGTCAGGTCGTGATAGTCGGTTACGGTTTTTCCATTCGGATCGGTCGCCGTCACTTTGAGGCTGTAGACGCCATCCTGCAGCGCCTGCATATCGCTTTCCTGGAAAGTGCCATACCACTTGCCGTCGCCTTCCATGTGGGCAGTGGTGGTCTGCGTGCCCAGGGTTAATTTCAGCAATGACCCTGCCGGCAGGTGCGTTGCGCTGCCGCTGATTTCAACGCCGTAAATGCTCTCAGCAATATTTACCGCGTTGTCGCCACTGACCGTGTCTACTGTCAGGGTCGGTTTGATGGTGCGATCAACATAGAGACCAAAATCGACGTCGGTCGTGGTGCTGTGGCCCGCTTTATCAGTGATGGTCAGCGCCAGGCTGTGATTGCCATCCGGCACGCCTTTCAGGGCATTAGCCGGCATGGTGGCGTTCCAGTAGCCCCACTTGTTAACGGTGCTGTGCCAGCTCTGGTCGTTGAACGTCAGCGTGACGGTGGAGCCCGCTTCGCCTTCAGCCCGGCCACGCAGATGCACCGGCTTTTGCGCCTCCCAGGCGGCAATGACGCCATCTCTGGCAATCGGTTCATAGGGGCGCAGTGCAGCGGGTGGCGAACTTTCCACCGCGCTGACCGCCAGGGCACTGTAGTTGAGCGGGCTGCTATGCGGTGACTCCGCAGAGAAAGGGGTGACGGGCAGATTAAGACTCTGCGTTGCGACTGGCGCAATGGCGGGCAGCGCGCTGTCGGCGACGGCAAAGTCGCTCACCGCCGTCTGGAAAATGGATTCGAACCGGACGGAACGAAGCGTATCGCGTGTTGACATAGGTAACCTCAGTTCAGAACAGAAACGCAGACCAAAACGCCCGGATAAACCGGAGGTTAAGACTGACGATGGGTAGTGGGTCAGCTGACGCTGCCCGTTTCCGCTGGTCGGAACTGATTACCCGCAGGTAACAGGGATGATGAAAGAAGACGCTGATAAAAGCGACAAATGGAGCCAGAATGCTGATTTACGGCGTCACGCCGTTTGCTGCGCTTACCCTAATCTTTCATTCTGCTAATGAATAGTGGCGATAATCTGGAAAGTGAAATTATTACGTGACTAAAACAAAAAAAGCGGGTGCTTGCGCACCCGCTTCTCAGAACGACCTGACAGACGTTGCTGTGACTACGCCACGTGGACCTGCAGATTCTGCTGCACCAGCACATCACCCAGGGTATTTTCACTGCTCAGCGCCGAGTTGTGGTAGATCTCAAAGACTCTGCCCTCCACCGTGCGCTCGCCAGTCACTTCCCAGATACCGCCGTTGCTGTTCGCCAGTGTGACCTGACTGCCATCTGCGCCTTTGATCAGCAAATCATCACTCTGTTTGTCCGTAATATTGAGTGCCTCATTGAGATCGAGTTTCACAGAGTTGGTGCCGGTTTTACCCAAATCGAGCACTTCAATGTGTTCAACTTTAAGGCCCAGCGCGGTGAGATCCAGATTGAGATATTCACCATTCAGCACCAGGGTATCGGTGCCCGCGCCGCCATCAATATGGGTAAAGTTAAGGTCGCTGACCGTCACGGTATCCGCCCCGCTGCTGCCGGTTACCGAAGCGCCTTCTGCCGTACTGCCATCGGCCAGCGTAATCACGACGCCGCCAATGGTGTAACCCACCTCCTCTGCCGGTGCCGCCGCCACAGCGGTGTCACTGGCCACCACGGTTTCACTGCTGCTGACCGGCGTCACCGTATCCGCTTCGGTAATCAGCGTCGAGACCACGGCTACATGGGCGCTGTTATCGTCGCTGCTGGTGCTGCTGTTATGCTGCGTTTCCACGCTGGCACTGGCGACGGTAGCGCTGTCGTCCGCCACCGAGAAGAGTGCCACAGACTCGGTGGCCGCCAGCGTCACCGGCAGCAGTGAACCCAGCAACAGGGTGTTGGTAGTGGTGTAGCTGTTACCGGCCACGTCAGTGATGGAGACTTTTGCCAGCGTGTTCAGCGACAGCAGCAGTCCTCCAACTGACAGCAGTGACGGTGAGAAGTTAACCGCGTAACGCCCCAGGGCATCGGTGGTGGTATTCAGCGTCGGTCCGTTGCTGCCGTTGGAGAGCAGCAGCGTCACGCTGACTTTCGATCCCTGAGCCGCATTCAGCGATCCCCCCTGCACGACCAGACCGGTAAGCAGAGAACCGACGATGCTGAGCACCGGATCAACCCCGACCAGCGGCTGATTATGGGACAGCGCAGTAAAGCTGCTGGTGCTGGTCGCGGTATTGCCCCCAATATCCGTCACCGTGACGGTCAGCGGATGGCTGCCATCTGCAATCCCTTTCAGCGTCGCTGACGGCACGCTGATGCTCCATGCCCCATTCGCGCCAATGGTCGTGGTAAGGACATTACCTGCCACGTTAACCGTTACGGTGCCGCCCGCCGCGTTGGTGCTGGTTCCTCTGATGGTTTCAGCCGTATTGGCTTCCGCAATGTTGAGATAACCATCGCCACCAAAGAAACTGTTCACAGTGACGGTCGGCGTGGTGTGACTCACCACACCCAGCGACGCCGAGGTGGAACCGTTGGTGCCTGCGCCGTTGATGACGCTGGCGGTCACGGTCTGCAGACCATCCGCAATTGCGGCGAGGTTAGCCGCCGGCACAGAGAGACTCCAGTTGCCGTTACTGCTCACCGTGGTGCTGTAAGTCTGGCCACCCAGCGTAACGCGTACCACCGATCCTTCGGCGTTGCTGGCGGTGCCTGAAATCGTCTGCGCGGTTTTGACATCGGCTGCACTCAGCGCACTGTCGCCAAACAGTGAGGTAATGGCGACCACAGGCGTTGACTGACTGATAACGCTCAGTGTTCCGCTGCTGTTCGCCACGTTACCGTAGGCATCGGTGCCGGTCACCGTCACGGTTTTACTGCCGTCAGTGATTGCGGCAAGATCCGCTTTCGGAACGCTGATGCTCCAGTTACCGCCACTCACCACTTTAGTAGTATAGGTCAGGCCGTTCAGCGTGGCGCTGACGGTCGAACCGGCTGACAGGCTGGAGGTCCCGCTCAGGGTCTGGTTCGAGGCCAGATCGGCTGCGCTCAGGACGCCATCGCCGAACACCGTATTCACCGTCAGGGTTGGCTGCACCAGTCCCAGTGACACGCCTGCGCTGGTGCTGCTGACGTTGCCGACCGGGTCAGTGACCGCCGCGCTGACGGTAAAGTTACCGTTCAGCAGCGTCGAGAGCACAGCGGGCGAAACGGTGGTGGAGAACGTGCCATCGGCGTTGACCAGCGCAGTAGCGATGGTGCTACCAATCGCCAGCCTGACGCTGCTGCCCGCTGCCACGCCGGAGACCGTGCCGCTGATGGTCTGGCTCACCAGCGATTCCGCCAGGTTCAGCACGCCATCACCAAACAACGGATTGAGCGTAACCTTCGGCAGATTGTGAATACCCACCAGCGCGCCGGCGGTGGTGCTGCTGGTGTTACCGGCGCTGTCGGTGACGCTGACGCCGACGGTGAGATTGCCATCCGCAATGCCCTGCAACAGCGCAGGCGTCAGCGAGACGTTAAAGTTGCCGCTGGCATCGGTTGCCGTCACAAACTGCTGAGAACCCACCGATACGACGACACGCGATCCCGCTTCTGCACCGCCGACGACGCCGCCAATCACCTGTGTAACCAGCGCATCCGCCACGTTCAGCAGACCGTCACCGAACAGCGGATTTACCGTGATGGTTGGCAGCAGCGTATCGACGCGGATACCGGCGCTGGTGCTGGCGGTATTCCCCGCTGCATCCGTTACTGACGCACCGACCGTCAGGTTGCCCTGCGCCAGGGTGCCCAGGATATCCGGCGTCACCGTGGCGCTGAAGGCACCGCCCGCCCCCACGGTCGCGGTCAGCTGGCTGTTGCCCACCGAAAGCGTCACCACACTGCCCTGCGCAACGTTGTTCACCACCCCGCTGATCACCTGGCCGGTGGCGATATCGGCCAGATTCAGCACGCCATCGCCAAACAGAGAGGTCAGGGAAATGGATGGTGTCTGGGTAAAGATGCCAATCGACGCGCTATTCGAGGCGACGTTACCCGCCGCATCCCGGACGCTGACGCCCAGCGTCAGATTGCCATCCAGCAGTGAGGTGAGATCGCTGCCCGGCAGGCTAACGCTCCAGGCTCCGCCCGCCTGCACGGTGGTGTTGTATGTTTTCCTGCCGAAGGTCACCGTCACCTGGGAACCCGCCGCCGCATTGCTGATTACGCCCCCCACCAGCTGTCCGGCTGCCGCTTCCGCAATGTTCAGCAGGTTATCGCCGCCAAACAGCCCGGTGAGCGCGCCCACCACCGGCACCGCATCGACAATCGCCGTTACGGCTTCACCCACGGTGCGGGTGTTGCCCGCTGCATCGGTCAGGGTGACGTTAACGGCAAGATTGCCGTCGGTGACCAGATCCAGCACCGCAGGAGGCACCACGATGGCCCATTTACCATCCTGACCTACAGAAGCAGAGAGCGTGGTGCCTCCCAGTGCCACCGATACCGTGGCCCCGACACCTGCCGACGTCGCAGTTCCGGAGATGGTCTGCGCCACCGTGGTATCCAGCGCACTGAGCGTGCCGTCGCCGAATACCGAATCAACCACCAGCGTCAGCGCACTGTTAACCACTTTGTTGACCGTTAGCGTCGCGTCGGTCTGATTTCCTGCACTGTCATTGACTCGCACGCCAAACACCAGCGCGCCGTCAGTGAGACCCGACAGGACATTCGGTGCAAGATCAATGCTCCAGCGGCCATCTGCACCCACCGTTGCGGTAGCGATCGGCGCGGCATCGCCCAGGTAGAGGCCGATGGTCTGGCCTTCCGCGCCCTGTGCGCTGCCGGTCAGCACCTGACTGACGGCCAGATCAGCGGCATTAAGCACGTTATCGCCCGCCAGCGCGTCAACCTGCACCAGCGGCGCGGCGGTATCCACCGTCACCTGCTGTGTCGCAGTCGTCACGTTACCGGCGACATCTGACAGCTGCGCGGTGATCACCGGCGTACTGCCATCGGTCAGTGCCTGCATCGCGCTGGCAGGAACGGTGGTGGACCAGCTGCCGTTACTCTGCACCACCGCGCTGTATGTCTGGTTATTGAAGGTCACAACCACCGTGCGGCCTGCTTCAGCGACATCGGCGGTGCCGCTGAGGGTCTGGCTGGTGGCGCTTTCATTGCCATTAACCTGGTTGTCACCCGCAAAGGCATTGATCGTCAGAGCCGGTGGCGTCAGATCAATCAGCACGTTACCGCTGACGGTGACAGGAGTCGTGCCATCGGTGGCATTCACCGTGATGGCGACGCTGCCGTCCGCATTGCCAAAGGCGCTGACCGGCAACGCAGCCGTTGACCAGTTGCCTGACCCATCCAGCGTGGTGGCGTAGGTCACACCATTCATCACCACCGTTACCACCCCACCTGCACCGAGATTAGCCGAGGTGCCGCTCAGGACGACGCCACCCGCGACATCCTGGGTGCTGATGATGTTGTCGCCCGAAACCGTGCCCAGCGTCACCAGCGGGCCTGGCGGTGGCGTCAGATCCACCGTCACCGCGACGGTGCCGCTGGCGGTGTTACCTGCCAGGTCAGTCACTGCCAGCGCCAGGGTTGTGGATGCCCCAAAGGTGGCCATCTGCTCTGGCGTCAGCGTCACGCTCCAGTTGCCGTTACCGTCAACCACGGCGGTGCCGAAGGTCGTGGTATTCAGCAAGACCGTGACCACGGCGCCCGTCTCTGCGCCCGTTGCCGTGCCGCTGAGGATCTGCGGCTGAATGCTCTCGGCGTAGTTCAGTACGTTGTCACCGGCAAAGGCGTTAGTGGTCAGTACCGGTGGCCTGGTGTCGAGCACCAGTGAGCTGTTAATCGTCGTGCTGTTGCCTGCCGCATCGGTGGCCGTCACGGTAACCGGATAGGTAGCATCCGGCAGCGCTGAAAGCTGCGCCTGAGTCAGCGGCACTGTCCAGTTGCCATTGGCATCCACTGTTGCAGGGTAAGTCGTGCCGCCCAGCGTTAACTGCACCGTCTGATTCGCGCCCGCCTCACCGGTGGTGCCGCTCAGCGTAATCCCTGCGGCAACATCGCCGCTATTCACATAGCCGCCAAGGAATTGCGGATTGACCGCAGGCTGCGGCGCGCTGAGATCGGTGGTGAACGGCAGCTGCGCCGATGCGCTGTTACCCGCCGCATCCACGACGTTAACCGTCAGGATTTGCGTCCCGTTACCCAGAGAACTTAGCGCGTTGCCAGGAAGGTCAACGGTCCAGTTACCGTTGCCATCCACCCTGCCGGAATAGAGGCTGCCATTGAGATCGACAGTAATGCTGACCGCCTGATTATCCCCCACGCTGCCGGTGGTGCCGGTCAGGGTGACCCCTGCCGCGGCTTCACTGATGTTCAGGACGTTATCACCGCCAAACGCGCCAGGCGTGAAGGTCGGCACCGGCACAGCTACTTCGGTTACCACACTCAGGGCCGTCACGTCACTGTTACCCGCAATGTCGGTAGCGGTCACGGTAATGGTATGCGTGCCGCTGGTGAAGGTGGCTAACTGTGCCGGCGACAGGGTCAGCGACCAGCTGCCATCGTTCTGCACCGTGGCGGCCAGCGGCTGGTCGCCGTTAAAGCCGGCGATCAGCACCGATACCGTCTGTCCTGCACCGGTAATGCCGGTGGTGCCACTGAGGATTTGCTCTGTTCCCGCTTCGTTGGCGTTCAGCGCACCGTCACCAAACGGCAGGATCAGCGTGACATCCGGCAGCGTATTGACGGCGACCAGCAGCGAACCACTGGTGGTGCCGATGTTGCCGTTCACGTCGGTAACGGTCACGCTGACCGGCAGGTTGCCATCCGGCAGTGACTGCAATACGGCAGGCGGCAGAGTCAGTGACCAGCCTGCACCGCCAGCAGTGAGCGTCGCGGCATAGACGGTGCCATTGATAGTCACCGCCACCGAGGCCGGATCAGCACTGTTGACCGTACCGGTCAGGGTACCGTCCGTTGCCGCTTCCGCCGCGTTAAGACGGCCATCCGTAAACAGCGTATCCAGCGTTGGCGCGGCAATCGGGGTAATCGCTGAGACAAAGGTCTGCGTCTCTGTAATGCTGTTACCGGCCCGATCCGTGGTGGTGAGGGTCAGCGTGTGTTCACCGGCACCCAGGCTGGCGATCACCTCCGGCGTCAGGCTGGCCGTCCAGTTGCCACTGGCATCAACCGTCACCGACAGCGGGATGTTGTCATCGCCGACTGTGACGCTGAGGGTCTGGCCCGCAACAGGATTAGACGTGCCCGTTACCAGCTGAACGGAACCCGCTTCACTGATGTTTATCACGTTATCGCCAAACTGCGTGTCAGCGAAGAGAGCTGAAACCGGCGGGGTCAGCAGGATCTCCACGCCTGCGGTAACCTGCGCCGGATTTCCTGCCGCATCCGTGGCGGTGACCACCACCTGTGTCAGTCCATCGTCCAGGTCCGTCAGTGCGCCCGCTGCCAGGTTCAGCGTCCAGTTGCCGCTGGCATCGGTGGTGGTGCTGAAAGTCTGTGTGCCGACGGTAATATTCACTACGCTGCCTTCCGGCAGATTAGTGCTGTCACCACTCAGCGTTAATGGCGCGGCGGCATCTGCTGCACTGATCAGCGCATCGCCAAACGGCGTGTTCAGGGTCAGCGCAGGCAGGGTATTAAACGCCACATCCAGTGTGGTGGTGGTGTCGGTGGTGACATTACCCGCCGCGTCAGTGACCGACACGGTGATGACGTTAGGGCCGTCTGTCAGCTGCTGCACGTCGGCTGTGGGAATGGTGAGTGTCCAGTTCCCGTCCGCATCCGCCGTGGTGGTATAGCTGACGTTATTCAGCGTCACCGTCACCGGCAGTGCGCCCGTGGTAGTGCCGTTGATGGTGAGATCCTGCAGCGACTCCGCCAGGTTTAGCGTGTCACCCGCATTGACCGTAATATCCGTCAGGACAGGCGGTGTGGTGCTGAAGCTGACCTCCTGCGTGGCGACCGCCGGGTTACCGGCAACATCACTGGCGGTGACGGTAAAGGTCTGCGTGCTGCCCGGCGCGACGTTGATGAAAGCTGCAGACGGTACCGTCACCGTCCAGTTGCCGTCAGCGTCAATCGTGGTGCTGTAGTCAGTACCGTTAAACGACACGGTTACCGGCGTTCCTGCCGCCAGCAGGGTGCTGCCACCGCTGACCGCGACATCCGCAGTAGCCTCAGTAGCATTGATCACATCATCGCCTGCTACCACGTTCAGGGTCAGCGTTGGCTGAACCAGCGCGCTGGCCAGCACGACCAGGCTGGCGCTGGCGCTGGCCGGGTTGCCAGAGGTATCCGCTGAGACCACGATCAGCAGCTGATCGCCATCCGGCAGATTGCCCAGATCGGCGGCCGAAACGGTCACGGTCCAGCTGCCATCTGCGGCCACCGTGCCGCTGTACTGAATGGCGTTCAGCGTTACCGTTACCAGCTGGCCTTCCACCAGATTGGTGCTGGTGCCGCCGATGCTCAGATCCTGCAGCGACTCTGCCTGGTTAAGGAAGTTATCGTCACTGATTGCCCCGATAGTCAGGGTCGGCAGATTCAGGCTGTCCGCATCACGCGTCAGCGTCTGGGTCGCCGTGGTCAGGTTACCCGCCGCATCTCTGATCGTCACATCGACCGGATAGCTGCCATCCGCCAGCCCCTGCACGACACCGGCAGGCAGGGTCACCTGCCACGTGCCATCAGAGAGTACCCGGGTGGTGTAATCAGCATTCTGGAAGCTGACCGTGACCGTCTGTCCGGCATCCGCAACTGAGGCTGTTCCGCTGATAGCGACAGCTTCCAGCACCTCAACTGAATTGATGATGTTGTCGCCGCCGATAGGGTTAATGCTTAACGCAGGCGGGGTGAGATCGACCGTGACGGCGCTGGTCAGCGAACCGCTGTTACCGGCGGCATCGCTGGCATTGACCACCAGCGTCGTCACGCCCTCAGCCAGTGCCTGCACCTGCGCTGGCGTTAAGGTCAGCGTCCAGTTGCCCTGCGCATCGACTGCGGCAGTGTAGTCATTATCGCCCAGCGTCACGCTGACGGTCTGGCCCTCGCCCGCCACACCGGTGCTCCCGCTCAGCGTCTGACTGACCGCCGTTTCAGCCTGGCTAAGGTAGCCATCGCCAAACGGCGTATTCATGCTGACCGACAGGGCACCGGTTGCGACGGTGATTTCACGCGTTTCAGTAACCGGATTGCCCGCCGCATCACTGACCGTCACGGTCAGGATATATGCACCGGCCGGAATCCCTGCCAGGGCACCCGCAGGCAGTGTCAGGCTCCAGTCGCCATCCTGGGTCACGGTGGTGGTCCAGATCTGGTTGTTAAGGGTAAGGGTGACCTGCTGACCGGCTTCGGCATTACTGCTGCCGCTGAGCACAATCGGCGCGGTGCTTTCGGCAATATTGACGCTGTTATCGCCCGCAACCGGATCAAGCGACAGGGTTGGCGGCGTCAGATCGACCGTGACGCTGCCCTGGCTGCTGCCGGTATTACCCGCCGCATCCTGCACGTTAACGGTGTAGTTAAGCGTCTCCTCCGGCAGATCGGCCAGCGCGGAAGCAGGCACGCTGACCTGCCAGTTGCCATTGTTGTCGACCGTGCCGTTGTAGGTCACGCCGTTGAGAACCACGCTCACCGTCTGGCCGTCACCTGTCACACCTGTGGTGCCGCTCAGGGTTTGTGGCGTGATGATTTCGCTGCTGTTAAGCAGACCATCGCCAAAAGCAGAGACGATCTGCGGTGCTGGCAGTGTCGCCAGCACGCTGAGCGCGGCTTCGCTGCTCAGGGTCGCCCCGCCGCTGTCCGTCGTGGTGACCGTGACGGTGTAAGGCCCGTCGGCGAGTGCCGTCAGTGACTCAGCCGGGACGATCACACTCCAGCGACCACTGGCCGAGACCTGCGCGGTGTAGCTGATGTTGTTAAACAGCAGCGTGACCAGACTGCCTTCAGGCACATTCGCCGAGGTGCCGGTAACAATCAGCGGCTGACCCAGCTCCTGCGCATTCAGATAGTTGTCCTGACTGATGGCATCCATCGCCAGGCCAGACGCGTTGCTGTTAACGTCAAAGGTGAGATTAGTGGTGGTGGTATTGCCCGCCACGTCGCTGACCGCCACAGTGAAACTGGCGCTGCCATCCGCAATTGCCGCCAGCGCACCGGCTGGCACGATCAGGCTCCATGCTCCGCTCGCCTGCACGGCGGCGCTGTAGACTGTGCCATCAAGGGTGACGGTGACCAGCTGGCCCGCTTCGACGTTGGTGGTGGTGCCGGTCAGACGTTGATCGGTGAGGCGTTCCGCACCATCGACCACATTATTACCGGCAAAGGCATCCAGCGTCAGGGTCGGCAGCGTGCCCGCCTCCACTTTCAGCGCCAGATCGCGGCTGGTGGTGGTGGCATTGCCTGCTGTGTCGCTGGCGGTCACGGTCAGAGGATAGGAGCCGTTGCCCAGCCCGGTATAAACCGTGGCGGGCAGATCCAGCGACCAGTTACCGTTGACGTCTGCGGTGGTGCTCAGGCTGGTGCCGTTGAAGCTGGCCACAATCAGCGCATTGGCTTCACTACTGCCGGTCAGCGTCAGCGGCTGCTGACTCTCAGCGGCATTGATAATGCCATCGGAGGGAGTAATGAAGTTCAGCACCGGTGGCAGGGTATCCACCACCAGGCTGCCGTCAGCCTGGCTGCTATTGCCTGCCACATCACTGACCACCACGGTGTAAGGCGTGCTGCCCTGTGGCAGCGCAGAGAGCGCCGCTGGCGGAACCGCGACCTGCCAGTTACCCGCTGCGTCGACCGTGCCGCTGTAGTTAGTTCCGCCCAGCGTGACGATAACCGTCTGGCCGTCACCAGGTACGCCGGTGTTTCCGGTGATCACGCCGCCGCTGACGGCTTCGTCGCCGTTGAGAATACCGTCATCAAAGGCCACGCCAGGGGTGGCCACCGGCAGTGCGCTGGCCACCACCGTCAGGGTAGCGTCGCTGGTGGCAAGCTGTTGTCCGCTGCCGTCGGTGGCCGTGGCGGTAATCGTCTGCGGGCCATCGGCCGCGCCGTTAAAGGTGCCAGCCGGTAAGGTCAGGCTCCAGCTTCCATCGGCCGCCACGCTGGTGCTGGCTGTGGTGCCGCTGGCAAGCACGGTAATAATGCTGCCCTCAGGCAGGCCGCTGGTGCTGCCGCTGACCACAACGGCACCGCCCAGCTCCTGGGCATTGAGGTAGTTGTCGTCGCCGATCGGTGCCAGCGCGAGCGATGGCAGCGTGTTGTCCACAGTGAAGTCAAGCGGGCTGGTGGCGGTATTGCCGACGGCGTTGATCACGCTGACGGTCAGGGTCTGACTGCCCTCGCCCAGTTCCGCCAGTGCGCCCCCAGGCAGCGTAATGCTCCAGCTGCCGCTGGCCCCAACCACACCGCTGTAGTCCGTGCCGTTCAGGGTGATGACGACCTGCTGGCCCGCCTCGACGTTACTGCTGCTGCCGCGCACCGTAACCGGCTGTAACTGTTCGGCGGCCGTGACGATACCGTCGCCGGCAAAGGTGCTGCTATCGACGGTCAGCACAGGCTGCACGTCCGGCGAGGTTGCCACATTCAGATCAACCACCTGGCTGCTCTGGTTACCGTTAGCATTGATTTCGGTAACGGTGAGCGGATTCGTGCCCGGAGGCAGCGCCGCCAGATCATTAGCATCGATTTGCAGCGTCCACTGCCCATTCACGCCGACGGTGGTGCTGTAGAGCTGGTCATTGAGCTGGACCGTGACAATGTCGCCGTTCTGACCGCTGCCGCTGACGACCAGCGGCTCCGCCAGTTCAGCGGTGTTCAGCGCGTTGTCCCCGCTGACCGGCGCGACCACCAGCGGAGGCGGCGTGGTGGCAACCGTCAGCGCACTGTTCTGGCTGCTGCTGTTGCCAGCCGCGTCGGTGACGGTGACCACCACCGGATAGCTGGTGCCGTTGGTCAGACCGGCAAGCGCAGCAGGCGGTACGGCCAGCCCCCAGTTTCCGTCCGCATCAACCGTGCCGGTGTAGGTGACGCCATTCAGCGTTACGCTGACGCGGTCGCCTTCACTGCCTGCGCCGCTGAAGCTGAAACCAGCAGCCTGCTCCGCGATGTTCAGCACGCCATCGCCAGCGGGCGCATTAATGCTGAAGTCGGGTGCGGTGGTATCCACGGTGACCGGCAATGGCGTGGTGGCAACGTTGCCACTGACGCTGGTAACGGTCACGTTGAGATCGTAACGGCCATCAGCCAGCTGTTGCAGATCGGCAGCGGGTACGGTGGCGGTCCAGCTGCCATCCGCGGCGACCGTGGCGCTGTAGGTCTCACCATTAAGCACAAGGCTGACGCTGCTGCCCGGGGCGACGGTGCCGCTGACGGTCAGATCGCTGGCTGTTTCAGCCGCATTGATAATGCCATCGGTGGCAATCGGGTTAACGGTCAGCGCCGGTACCCCGGTATCCACCGTTATCGGTACGCTGATGCTGGTGCTGTTACCCGCGACATCGCTCACCGTCACGGTAACGGGATTGCTGCCCTGCGCCAGGGCCTGTAGCGCATCTGGCGGCAGCGTGACGCTCCAGTCACCATTTGCTGCTACCGTTGCCGGATAGCTGATGCCCCCCAGGGTCACGCTCACGGCCTGGCCTGGCTGGACGGAGCCGGTCAGCGTCTGCGCTGTGCTGGCTTCCTCAGTGTTGAGAATGCCGTCTGTGAAAGGCGTGTTGATTTGGGGTTCTGCCAGCGGCGTCGTTGCCACCAGCAGCGTCTGGCTGGTCTGTACATCCCCCGAGGTGACGGTAACGGTGGTGTTACCCTGCGCCAGGTTCGCCAGGTCGGCGGCTGGCACGGTCAGGGTCCAGCTACCGTTTTCATCGGTTGTGGTGCTGTAAAGGGTGCCGCCGGGCACCAGCGTCACGCTGATCGGGCTGTTCGCCGGCAGGTTTGCGGAACCGCCGCTGAGGATCAGATCGCTCTGCGCATCCAGCACGTTGAGTGCGTTGTCGTCACTGATCGGGGCAATCGACAGCGACGGTACGTTGGTCGTGATCACGGTGAACTGCCCCTGGGCAGGCAGCGCCGGATTTCCGGCCACGTCGGTAATCGCCACGGTAAAGGTTTTATCGCCTGCGGCACCCAGCGATCCGGCGGGCAGGGTCACACTCCAGCTTCCGTTCGCCTGCACTACACCGTCGTAAGACTGACCGTTAATGGTCAGTAATACCGGCTGGCCTGCCGGTACGCCGGTGACGTTACCGGTGACCAGAATGTCAGTGAGCTGTTCTGCACTGTCGACCAGATTATCGCCGGTCACAGGATCAATGGTCAGCGCCGGTGACGTTGCCGCCAGCACCGTGACACTGGAGGCGACGGTCGTGCTGTTGCCATAAGCGTCGCTGATTACCACGTCAACCGGGTAGAGTGCATCGCCCAGCTGACTGATGATGGCGGCGGGCACCGTCACGCTCCATGTGCCATTGGTGTCAACCGTGGCGGAGTAGGTTTCGCCATTGAAACTCACTGCCACCGTGTCGCCCTGCGTCCCCCCGCGCCCGTCGATGGTGAGATCCTGCGTGTGTTCAGCAATGTTGATATAACCATCACTGCCCGGCGTCGAGACCTCCAGCAGTGGCGGCGTGGTCGCGAAAATCAGTGAACTGCTGGCTGGTGTGGTATTGCCATCCGCGTCCGTCGCGACGACAGATACCAGCTGAGTACCGTTGGGCACACCCGCCAGGTCGGCAGCCGGAACGGTTACACTCCAGTTGCCACCCTGTGCCACCACGGCGCTGTAGGTCAGGTTATTGAGCGTGACACGAATGATGTCACCTTCGTCGCCGGTTCCGCTGACAATCAGCGGCTGCTGCGCGTCGCTGATGTTGATCACGCCGTCAGCGTCCAGCGGGTTCAGAGTCAGAGCAGGCGCTTCGGTAGCAACCCGCAGATCGGTATCCTGCGTGCTGCTGTTTCCAGCCGGATCGGTCACGGTCACGGTCACCGGATAAGTCTGGTTGCTCAGCGTGGCAAGATCGGCAACCGGGACTGATGCACTCCAGTTACCGTTTTCGTCCACGATAACAACGTAAGTTTTACCGTTTAACCCGACCGCTACACTGTCGCCTGCGGTGCCGGTTCCGCTGATCAACAGCGGCTCCGTGAGTTCATTGCTGGTCAGAACGCCATCACCGCCCGGTGCGGTGACGGTGGCAACCGGCGGCTGCGTGCTGACGGCCAGCGTCTGCGCCTGGGTCGCGATGTTGCCGCTGGCGTCGGTCAGGGTAACCACCAGCGTATAGCTGCTGCCATCTGACAGTGCCTGCAGCGCCGCTGGCGGCAGATCCACCGTCCAGTTGCCCTGCCCATCCACGGTTGCGCTGTAAATGACGTTGTTCAGCGAGACCGTCACTAGTTCGCCCGGCAGCGCACCTGAACCGCTGACCGGCACGCCTGCAGCCACTTCCGTGCTGTTAAGAATGCCATCGCCACCTGCCACCTCCGCCACAATCAGGTTCGGTGGCAGCGTGTCGACGCTGAAGTTCAGCGTCTCGTCCACGCGGTTGCCCGCCTCATCAATCGCGGTAATGGTCAGGCCGTTAGCGCCCTGCGGCAGTAAGGCGAGATCGGCGGCAGGCAGCGTCAGGTTCCAGCTGCCATCGTCATTAACCGTAGTGCTGTAGGTTTTGCCGTTGAGCTGTACTTCGACCAACTGGCCCGCCACCGCTTTACCGGTGCTGCCACCGATCAGCAGATCGCTGCCCGCTTCGGTCTGATTAAGAATGCCATCGGTAAGCGCGCTCTCATCCAGCGTGATCTGCGGCAACGTGGTGGTGACCACATACAGTTGAGCGGAGTCGGTCAGCAGCGCACCACTGGCGTCGGTTGCGGTAACCGAGATCAGTTTCACACCGTCGGTGATGCCACTGAGATCGCCAGCCGGAACGGTGACGCTCCAGAAGCCGTTACTGCCCACCACCGCACTGTAATTGTTGCCGTTGAAGTTAAGCTGCACCGCCTGGCCCGGATTGACGCCCACCGCCGAGCCGCCGATGATCAGATCGCTGCTCAGCTCCTGCAGGTTAAGGAAACCATCAACGCTGACAGGCTCGCTGATAGTGATCACACCCGGTTCACCGGCTGCCGGCGCGACGTTGATGTCACGGCTGTCGGTGGCTAAGGCACCGGCTACCGACGTGACGCTGACCGTGATGGCCGTGGTGCCTGCCGCCAGGGCACTGAGCGCCGCAGACGGGATCGGCGTGCTCCAGCTGCCGTCCGGGTTGACCAGCGCACTGTAATTCTGACCGCCCAGGGTAATGGTGACCGTCTGGCCCGCCTCCACGTTACTGGTGCTGCCGGACAGCGTCTGATCGACGGCCTTCTCGCTGTTATCCACCAGATCGTCACCGGCAAACAGGGCGATCGTGACTGTCGGCGTGCCCGGCTCCGCAGGCGCTTCAACTGCGATCACCCGATCTTCACTTACCGTTACCCCCGCCTGACTAGTAACCGTGGCCGCGATAGTGGCACTGCCCGCTGCCAGTGCCGCCAGCGCGCTGGCAGGGACGCTCAGGCTCCAGCTGCCATCCGCACCGACTGTGGCGCTGTAGGTCTGATCACCCAGCGTGACCGTGACAATCTGGCCCGCCTCAACGTTGGTGGTGGTACCGCTCAATAGCTGGTCGCTGGTTTTCTCATCGTTATTCAGGACGTCATCACCCGCGAACTGATTGATTATGATCACCGGCTGGCCTGGCTCGGTAACCAGAGGTTCTACCGTAATCGCCAGCGTATCGCTGACGGGCGTGCCAGCCGCATTGCTGACCGTCACAACCAGTGAGGCAGCGCCCGAAGCCAGGGCAAGGAGATCGTTGGCCGGAATCGCGATATTCCAGCTGCCATCGGCGCCGACCGTGCCGCTGTAGTTCTGACCGCCCAGCGTCACCGTGACAATCTGTCCGGCTTCGACATTGGTGGTGCTGCCCGAGACCGCCTGAGCGTCCAGCTTCTCATCGTTGCTCAGGACGTTGTCGCCAGCAAAGGCATTGATGGTTAATGTCGGGGTGCCTGGCGCGGTGCCTGATGACTCGACGAGGAAGTCGCGGGTTTCGCTGACTGGCGTGCCGAGCGAATCGTTAACGGTGGCGTTCAGAGTCGCACTTCCGGCTGTCAGCGCAGCCAGCGAGCTGGCCGGAATCGTGACGCTCCAGCTGCCATCTGCGCCGACCGTGGCGGTGAAGGTCTCTCCGTTCAGCGTAACAGTAACCTGCTGCCCCTCGGGGATATTGGTGGTGGTGCCGCTCAGTAACTGGTCGCTGGCTTTCTCGCTGTTGCTGAGGATGTCATCCCCGGCAAAGGCGTCGATGGTCACGGTGGCCTGACCCGGCTGCGTCGCCGGGGCTTCGACGGTGATTGGCTGTGCAGCAGTTGCGACATCGCCCGCCGCATTACTGACCGAAACGGTGAGTGTGGTCGTGCCAGCTGCCAGCGCGTTGAGCGCAGCTGACGGAACGGTGACGCTCCAGCTGCCATCAGCCTGCACGCTGGCGCTGTAGGTCTGGCCGCCCAGGGTAACCGTCACCAGCTGTCCGGCTTCAACATTACTGGTGGTGCCGCTGACCAGCTGATCAACCGCTTTTTCTTCGTTGCTCAGATCGTTATCGCCAGCAAAATCATTCAGAGTCAGGGCCGGTACGCCTGGCTCTGTTGTCGGCGCATCCACTGAAATATCGCGGGTTTCGCTGGTGGTGACGCCCGCGGCGTTACTGACGGTGACGCCAATGGCATTCGAGCCCGCGGGCAGATTGCCCAGCGCGGCTGCCGGAATAATCACACTCCAGTTTCCACTGCCATCGACGGTGCCCAGGTAAGTCTGCCCCCCCAGGGTGACGGTTACCGTCTGGCCCGCTTCGATATTGGTGGTCGTGCCGGAGAGTGTCTGGGCCGTCCCTTTTTCATCGTTGCTGAGAATGTCATCCCCGGCAAACTGGCCAATGGTCACGGTCGGTTCGCCCGGCTGCGTCACTGGCGCTTCCACACTGATCGGCAGGCTGCCGGTCACGGTGTTACCGGCAGCATTGCTGACCGAAACCGTCAGGGTGTTTTCACCTGCCGCCAGTGCGCTCAGGGCTGCTGATGGCAATGTGACGCTCCAGTTGCCCTGCGCGTCCACGCTGCCGCTGTAAGTCTGACCGCCCAGCGTCACCGTCACCAGCTGCCCGGGTTCGATGTTACTGGTGTTGCCGGTCACCGTCTGGTCGGTGGCTTTCTCCGCGTTACTCAGCTGATTGTCACCGGTAAAGTCATCCACGGTGACCGCTGGCGGGCCCGTAACCACCGGCGTATCGACGCTGATGGCACGGTTTTCGCTGGCCTCAATGCCAGCCTGACTGGTGACGACCGCCGAAATGGCAACCGTCCCGGCGGCCAGCGCATTCAGCTGTGCAGGCGACAGCGTGATGCTCCAGTTGCCCTGCGCATCCACCAGCGCGCTATAGGTCTGGTCGCCCAGCGTGATGGTGACAATCTGCCCGGCTTCGACGTTGGTGGTCGAGCCGCTCAGCAGCTGGTCACTGCTTTTCTCAGCATTGCTGAGGATGTCATCCCCGGCAAACTGGTCGATGGTGATGACCGGCGTACCCGGCTGGGTCAGCGGTGCCTCTACGGTAAGAGTCAGGCTGCCGCTGGCGGCGGTTCCCGCCTGGTTAGTGACCGTTGCCGTGACGGTGGTGGTGCCGGAGGCCAGCGCGCTCAGCGCATCGGCAGGCACGGTGATGCTCCAGCTGCCGTCGCCCGCTACGCTGCCGCTGTAGCTCTGGCCGCCCAGGGTCACGGTAACGATCTGCCCTGCTTCGACATTGCCGGTGGAGCCGGACAGCGTTTGTGGCGTGGTTTTTTCGCTGTTATCCAGCAGGTTATCGCCCGCAAACGGATTCAGGCTGATGACCGGCGTCGCAGGCGTGCCGGGATCGGCGGCGACGGTAATCGGCAGGCTGCCGGTGGCCGCAGTGCCTGCTGCGTTAGTGACGCTGACGCCGATGGTGGTAGTGCCTGCGGCGAGTCCCGCCAGTGCCGCAGCCGGAATCGCAACGCTCCAGCTGCCATCCGCACCCACGGTGCCGTTGTAGGTCTGGCCGCCCAGCGTGACGATAACGGTCTGACCAGCCTCAACATTGCTGGTGGAGCCGGATACGGTTTGTGGCGTCGTTTTTTCGCTGTTATCCAGCAGGTTATCGCCTGCAAACGGGTTCAGGCTGATAGCTGGGGTCGCGGGCGTGCCGGGATCGGCGGCGGCGACGGTAATCGGCAGGCTGCCGGTGGCTGCCGTGCCTGCTGCGTTAGTGACGCTGACGTCGATGGTGGTGGTGCCTGCGGCGAGTCCTCCCAGCGCCGCAGCCGGGATTGTAACACTCCAGCTGCCGTCCGCACCTACGGTGGCGTTGTAGGTCTGGCCGCCCAGCGTGACGGTAACAATCTGACCTGCTTCAACATTGCTGGTAGTGCCGCTCAGTACCTGATCGGTGGTTTTTTCCGCGTTATCCAGTACATCATCGCCAGCGAATGCATTCAGGGTGATGGCAGGCGTCCCCGGTGTAACCGGTGTACCGGGATCGGTGCCGCCATCGTTGCCGCCGCCATTCCCTCCACCGCCGCCTCCACCACGACCTACACCCACGGCCAGTCCGGCTAAGCCGAGCACACCCAGACCGCCCGCGGTGATCACGCCCATTGAGGTGTTGGTGTTATCCGCCAGCAGTAGCGGCTCTACGCTGTCGAGTGACTCATAGGTGGGCGTAACCGAACTGGAGGCGAGTTCAGCGCCCTCGGCAGTCTGGGGAAAGAGCGCATGTTCCGGTGGATTAACCCCATCATCGAACACCAGTTCGCTGTGCTGGCCTTCGGCGTCATCAAGGAAGAATTTCTGATAGCGTACCGTGCTGCCGTCACGCATTTTCAGCACCAGATCGTTACCCTGGCGCTCGAACTGCGTCACCATGTCGCGCGTGCCGCTGATGCGCACAACGCTGGGCTCGGTGAGGTTAATGGATTGTGACGAACCGCCAGCGGTCTGTGAGAGGAGTGTGCCGTTTTCGCGCGAGATGATGTCTACACGGCCTTGCGTGAGTTCTGCCATTTGTAACCTCTATTCCACCAGATTAGCTAATATACTGAATCTATAAACATAAAATTAATTTATGGTTACAGCCTTCACACATAGTTTCACCTTCTGAATCACAGAAGGCGTCTCAACCTGGCGTATGTAGAAATGGCAAAGCAAAGCTGCGTCACAACCCCCTTAAAAAGCGAAGTGTGGCGGTATAATTGTTAGATTTATTTGTACGGACTGATGCCAAACGTAACGGTTCTGACAAGGTAATTTTTAGCGTAACCGTGTTAAAAATCAATTTCAATGTACAGATTTCATTATGATTTAATCTTTATTACATTAACAAAAGATGAAATTCGGTTTTCGAAAAATTCGCTTTGCCCTTGTTTTTTCATGTCAATTTATTGCTGACTGTTTCCGTAAATGATGCAAAATGGTCAAAAAACCACCCTTTCGAAAACCTTAGAGCGGAAAAATAAATTTGTTAATTATGCGATTCAGCCATCATTTATGGCTGGTCCTGTTCCGACTTGTTGGGCGGCAAGTTGTTGAAAAGCAGCATTGAAATTTGAGTTAAGTCATACTGCGTGGGTGGTGGTCATACCAGGAAAGTTCTGGAAAAAATTCGCGGCGCAGCAAAAGTCGGTAAACTCCCGGTTTTGCCATTTAAACGATGTTGCTGCACCACTTTAATAAAAGGCGCAACGGCCACTGAACTCACGGCCAGTGCTACACTTTTCCGCTTTACCCTTGATGAATCTGACCTATGACTGCACTGGACGCTGCACAACAACATAAGCATCAGAGCCGCCTGAACTGGGGCACACGCACCATCTTTCTGATTAATGGTTTAGGGATGTCAGCCTGGGCACCGCTGGTGCCGTTTGCGCGCGACCGTTTGCAGCTCAGCGGCGCCTCACTGGGCGCGTTACTGCTTTGCCTGGGAATTGGTTCGCTGGCCGCGATGCCGGTGACCGGCACGCTGGTGGCACGGTTTGGCTGCCGTCGGGTCATGGGCTTCTCCACGCTGTTAGTGCTGCTTATGATGCCGCTGCTGGCCACCGCTGACTCTCATCTGGTGATGGCAGCGGCGCTGATGCTGTTTGGAGCCGGGCTGGGCATGCTGGATGTGGCGATGAATTATCAGGCGGTGCAGGTTGAGCAGGCTGCCGATAAACCGATGATGTCCGGCTTTCATGGCTTCTTCAGCCTGGGCGGGATTCTGGGAGCGGGCACGGTGAGCCTGTTGCTGAGCCGCGCGTTTACGCCGCTGCACGCGACCCTGGTGGTGATGGCCGTGATGCTGTTACTGCTGCTGTGGCGACTGCCGGTGTTAATGAATCAGCGCCTGCATCAGCCCGATCAGCCCTGGCTGGTGATCCCACGCGGCTGGGTCGCATTTCTTGGCCTGCTCTGCTTTATCCTGTTCCTCGCGGAAGGGGCAGTGCTGGACTGGGGCGCACTGCTGTTGCTGCAGAATCCGGCGATGTCACCCGCTTATGCGGGTCTGGGCTATGCGGTCTTTTCGGTGGCGATGACGCTGGGCCGTTTTAGCGGCGATAAGATCATCCAGCGTTTTGGCCGCTATCCGGTGATGCTGACGGGCGCACTGACTGCCGCAGCGGGTATGACGCTGGCCGTCTGGCTGCCGTGGCCGGAGATCGCCCTGCTGGCATTTCTGCTGGTGGGCTTTGGTTTGTCCAATACGGTGCCGATGTTGTTCAATGCTGCCGGGAATCAACAGGATATGCCTGCGAACCTGGCGATTTCTGCCATGACAACGCTGGGATATGCGGGTATTCTCTCAGGTCCGGCTTTAATCGGATTCATTTCGCAATGGATCAGCCTCAGCGGCGCATTTTTAATGATCGCGCTGTTGCTGTTAGCGGTAGCCGCCAGTGCGCGAAAAGTTGCGCGATAATTCAGGTACCTGACACGCTATGTTGTATAAGTTTCCACTGACCTCCGGCAATGTCACCCGCTTTTTTGTGGTTTTCAATCTGGTGCTGCTGCTGGCGCTGGGCTTTATGGTGCATAACTCGGTCAATGCCTGGCTGACCGGCAAACGCTATGCGATGGACGATCTGGCGCGTGACGTGCAGAAGCGCATCGACGCCTACCGCTTTGCCACCTGGCAAATCTATGAAAATCTCTCCACCAGTGCAGCAGGCGCCACACCCGGCAGCAATCTGCAGGAGACGCGACTGCGTCCTGACGTCTATTACCTGGAAAAAACCCGCCGTAAAACCGAAGCGCTGATTTTCGGCTCACACGACAGCAGCACGCTGGATATGACCATGCGGATGTCGAACTATCTCGACACGCTGTGGGGCGCAGAAAATCCTACCTGGTCGATGTACTTTTTAAACGGTCAGGACAACAGCCTGATTATGATCTCGACCCTGCCGCTGAAAGATATGGCGACGCGCTATAAAGAGAGCGCTATCAGCGCAATGGTGGATAGTCGCCGCGCGGAGATGCTGCAACAGGCTAATGCGCTGGATGAACGCGAGAGCTTCTCGCCGCTGCGCCACCTCGCCTTCCAGAACGACCACTATTTCACGCTGCGCACCACCTTTAATCAGCCGGGCCATCTGGCCACGGTGGTCGCCTTTGATCTGCCGGTTAACGATATTGTTCCGCAGAACATGCCGCTGGAAAACTTCCAGCTGCGTCAGGACAGCTCAATGCCTGCCACGACAGCCGATCAGCAGGAGGTAGAAAACACCCGCATCACGCTGGTTAATCCCAACATTGAGATTACGGCCACCCTGCCCAGTACGTCGCTGCAGCTGGTCTATCAGGTGCCGATTACCCGCCTGATTATCGACAGCCTGCACAACCTGCTCTGGCCGCTGCTCATCAACCTGCTGCTGTTCCTGCTGTCGCTGGCGGGTATCGTGCTGCTGCGCCAGCAATCGCTGCGTCCCAGCGAGAATCAGAGCGCTGAACTCGACTCGCTACGGGTACTGAATGAGGAGATTGTCGCCAGCCTGCCGGTCGGCTTGCTGGTGTATGACTTTGCCAGCAACCGCACCCTGCTGAGCAATAAGATTGCTGAACATCTTTTGCCTCACCTCAATCTGCAGAAGATTATTAATATGTCCGACCAGCATCAGGGCGTGCTGCAGGCCACTATCAATAACGAAGTGTATGAAATTCGCCACGCCCGCAGCGTGCTGTCGCCACATACCCAGCTGTTTATGATGCGTGATCAGGATCGTGAGCTGCTGGTGAACAAGAAACTGCAGAAAGCGCAGCAGGTGCTGGACCGCAACCATCAGATGCGTCAGCAGCTGCTGCACAATCTGGGTCATGCGCTGAATCAGCCACTGGAGAAGATGGTGACGCAGCTGGTGCAGCTCAGCCAGCGTGACGCCGATGAGACCGTGCTGGACCTGCTCGATGAGAGCCAGGGGCTGGCGCGACTGGTGGATGATATCGTGCTGCTGAACCGGCTTGAGGCGCATGACTGGTCACCGGATGCCACCGTCTTTAACCTGCAGGAGCTGCTGGACGAAATCGCACTGGAAAGCCTGCCGCTGATGCGTCGCAAAGGGCTGTCGCTGGTGGTGAATAATCATCTGGCGAATGACGAGACGCGCTTTGGCGACCGTCGCGCCCTGCGCAAAGTGCTGACCACGCTGATGCACTATGCTCTGACCACCACCCGCTGGGGAAAAATCACCCTGGAGGTTAAGGCTGCGGACAAACAGGCCGATAGAGTGATCATCGAACTGGTGGACACCGGTGCGGGCCTGACGGTGGATGAGCTGGCGAATGTCGACTTCCCGTTCCTGGGCGATACCAGTCAGGATCGCTACGGACAGGCTTCCGGCATGGCGTTCTTCCTGTGCAAGCAGCTCTGCAAGCAGATGGGTGGCAGCCTCGATATCGTGGCAAAAGCGGATATCGGCACGCGCTATAACATGCAGCTGCCGCTGGTGCTGGAGCAGAAGCACGAAGAAGAAGAGGAAAAGATTCTGGATGGTGTGACCGCGCTGGTGGAGATCACCGTGGAGGACGTGCATAAAATCGTCTGCCGCCATCTGGAGAACTGGGGCGCACGGTGTCTGACACCCGATGAGCGCATTTCCGGTCAGGATCACGATGTGCTGGTGACCGACGATCCCTCAAAGCTTAGCGGCTGGGCACTGCTGCTGGCGGAAGATGAACTGGGTCATCATGCACTGAACGACCAGCAGTATCGGGTCAATTTCAATCTCAGTAATGCGATGCTGGATGCCTTACTGGCCCTGATTGAGAAGCAACTGTCGCATGATGTGATGGATAATGACATGGAAGACGACACGGCCACGCCATTGATGAGCGGCGGCTATTTCCAGCTGTTTACGGAGACAGTACCGGTTGATGTGAAGAGACTGTATACTGAGTCGGCGGAAAAGGACTACGCCTCGCTTGCTCAGACAGCGCATCGCCTAAAGGGCGTGTTTGCCATGCTCAATCTGACTCCCGGCAAACAGCTTTGTGAAGAGTTAGAACACCACATTAAAGCGTGTGACGATTCAAACATTACAAATACCACCAGTGATATTGACGCTTACGTCAATCAACTGCTGCAGCAAGGTAACCAATAAGATGAATAACTTAAACGTAATTATTGCCGATGACCATCCAATTGTCCTTTTCGGTATCCGAAAGTCTCTGGAACAAATTGAATGGGTCAACGTTGTAGGTGAGTTCGAAGACTCAACAGCACTGATCAATAATCTGTCCAAGCTTGACGCTAACGTCCTGATCACCGACCTCTCCATGCCAGGTGAGAAGTATGGCGATGGCATTACGCTGATTAAATACATTAAACGCCACTATCCGGATCTGTCGATTATTGTTCTGACCATGAACAATAACCCGGCGATTCTGAGTTCTGTGCTGGATCTCGATATCGAAGGGATTGTCCTGAAACAGGGCGCACCTACCGATCTGCCGAAAGCACTGGCTGCACTGCAGAAAGGCAAGAAATATACGCCGGAAAGCGTTGCGAAACTGCTGGAGAAGATCAGCGCAGGTGGTTATGGCGACAAGCGTCTGTCACCAAAAGAGAGCGAAGTACTGCGTCTGTTCGCTGAAGGTTTCCTGGTAACGGAAATCGCCAAGAAACTGAACCGCAGTATCAAAACGATCAGTAGCCAGAAGAAATCAGCGATGATGAAACTGGGCGTGGATAACGATATCGCGCTGCTGAACTACCTGTCGTCTGTCAGCCAGACTCAGGTCGAAAGAGACTAAGTTACGTCTGAGGCGGTGCAGCCTGCACCGCCTTACCTCTGCCCTATCCTGCTTTATCCTGCCCTATCCTATCCGCGTTTTACGCACCCGATCAGCATAGATGGCCAGCGTCACTTTCAGCACATCCAGCGTCACCGGTTTTGACAGGCAGTTATCCATGCCCGCATCCATACAACGCTGTTTCTCTTCCGCCAGCGCATTCGCCGTCACGCCGACGACCGGGAAGAGATGGCCCAGCTGACGCAACCGCTGCGTCAGGCGATAACCATCCATGTTTGGCATGTTCACATCCGTCAGCACGATGTCGATTTCATTACGACTCAGCACGTTAAGCGCATCAACACCATCCTGCGCGGTTTTGACCTGATAGCCCAGCGTGCCAAGCTGTTCCGACAGCAGCATGCGGTTAATCGGATGGTCATCGACAATCAGCACCATGATGTCATCGTTATGCACTTTCTCTTCGACCGGCGCGGCCAGCAGCAACGCATCCGCCGCATCGTGACCCAGCGAAATACGGTAGATGCGCGCCAGCAGCGCCGGCACCTCGTGCAGCGTGGCTGTCGAGTGGATCCAGCGTCCCGGCTGACGTTCACGCGGCATATCCACATGCGATCCGTCAAAGGTGATCAGCGCCCGCAGCGGTAAGTCGATTTCCAGGTCGTAATCGGTCATCACCACATCGTCGTGACCCGGCTTACCGTTATATTCCGCGACCTCAATGCCCTGCTGCTGGATCTGGCGGGTAATAAACTCCGCAAGATAGTCGTTACGCATCGCCAGCCAGATTTTGTTCTCTTTCAAATCCTCCAGCAGCATCAGTGACGGCTTCTGCCCTTTGTAGATCGGGATACGCACAATGAACTGGCTGCCCATGCCGGGCTCTGAGTCAACTTCAATGTCACCGTCCATCATATTGATCAGCTTTTCACAGATCGCCAGTCCCAGCCCGGTGCCCTGGAAATTACGCTGCACGCCACTGCCTACCTGGAAGAAAGGATCAAACAGACGCGGCAGCTCTTTCGCCGGGATGCCGACGCCGGTATCACGGACGCGGAAGGCCAGATAGCCTTCAGCAACCCAGGCGTGGAGGATAATACAGCCGGTGTGCGTGAACTTAATCGCGTTATTCAGCAGGTTCGAGATCACCTGCTGCAGACGCAGCGGATCCCCGTCCAGCACCTGCGGCACATCATGTTCGATAAAGCAGTAGAGCGTCAGCCGCTTCTTCACCACCAGCGACAGATAGTTGCCGACGATGTGGGTGACGATTTCGCGCGGTGCAAACGGACGTGGCTCGATTTTCAGCTGCTCGGACTCAATTTTCGAGAAGTCGAGAATATCGCTGATAATCTTCAGCAGCAGGCTGGAGGAGTTGTTCATCGCCGTCACCAGCGAGTCGATGCCGCTGGGCAGCTCTTTAGTCTGTAACAGGTCGAGATTACCGATAATGCCATACAGCGGCGTGCGCAGCTCGTGACTGACGGTAGCCAGGAACATCGATTTAGACTGGCTGGCCTGCTCTGCCGCGTGGGCCATCTCCTGCAGAGACTGCTCCATTCGTACGCGCGCCGAAACGTCGACCAGCACGCAAATCGCCACGTTCTCATTACGATAGCGCGAATGCACAAAGCTGATCTGCAGGTTAGTATTACTGCCGGTCAGCACATCGACAAAGTTGACCTGCTGCCCGCCAATAATCTCATTCAGCCTCAGACGATCTTCCTGCGTCAGCAACGTCAGATAATTGTGCGCCAGCTCGTTACTCAGAATATTGGTACCGTCGCTGGTGCGTAAAATACAGATCCCGACCGGCGCAGAAGCCACAATTTTACGGTTAAACTGCTCATGCTCTTCCAGCCGGTGCGCATTCTCCTCCGCCGGCAGGAACATCCGTCGCTCAAACACCCATGCGAGAGTAAACAGGATCACGGCGCTGAAAATATTAAGCAGCAGCGCATTGATAATCATCAGCTTAAGCTGATCCACCATCACGTCGGTGGGTATCGACCACACCACGTTAAGATCGGATGGCGGCAGCGGTTTCTTCAGCACCAGCTGACGATACCCATTCAGATAACCGAACCAGGTTTTATCATCCGGCAGATTATCCAGCGAGAAGCCCAGCCCGCCGCGCCGCGAGTTAAGCAGCGGACGGTAATTTTCGTCGGTAATGGACGCAATAATCGGCAGGCTGCCCGGCTGAATAAACTCATCCAGCCGGATGTTCTGCTCAACACCCAGCAGCGCCTGTAACTTATTGGCGACATAAACCGGCACTACCATATAGAAGGTGCCGACGCCGGGCTGCGCACTGCTGTTGATCCAGTACATTGGATTGCGGCGATCTTCTTCGCTGCTATTACGATAGCGCAGTACATTCTCACGCAGCGATTTCAGGCTGCGTTCCCGATCGGCATTACTGCTGCCAATGGTAAAGTCCGCCAGACACTGACTCTCGCCACCGATAAAGAACACCCGATTAAGCTCATACGACGAGGCGAAGTTGCTCTTCCAGTAATTGATGTAGTAGCTGAGGGAATCGAGCGAGTTGCGCCAGGTATTGCTCATTGAGGTACAGTCGCCATCCGAAAAGAGTGGCGTAAACTGCGGCTGCGTAGTTTTGCCCGGCATCATGCCGGTCAGCACATCCAGACCACTGCTGGCGTTGGTTAAGCGGTTCTCGGTGATATATTTCAGCTCACGCATCATGTCCGCCGAATGGCGCACATACCACTGAATCGTGCCGTAGTTACTGGCGAACTCCTGCCGGACCTGCGTCTCTTTATTGTGCAGCACGCTGATGATGTAAAACGCCGTCAGAACAGCGCCCAGCGTCCAGATTAGCAGCGCCAGCGCGCGGAAAAGATAGCGCGAGATGCGAAGCGTAGTGCGGAAAGAGACAGGATATTTCAAAGGTAACTCGCAGTTGGCAAGGTTAGTCGCATCATCGATTTTTAATGCCCATACACTAGCTTTATCAGGCGAAAAAAGCCAGCCAGCCGCAGGCTTAGCGGAAGGTTTGGGAATCTTTTAAGATAGTGAAAGCAGCCAGCTATAAGTGCACAAGAAGGCTTGCGTACAGGCTTGCCCGTAAGAACTCAAAGCGACACTGTAATCCCAGCGAGAAAGGCTGGCTATGCCCGAAGAGCAAAGCGTCCACGCCACCGATGGCGTGGCCGATCCGCAGGGATGCGGGAATCCTTTGCGATCGGGCATAGCGGGTCTTTCGGCGGCTCCCGGCTCACAGCCACCGGCTTCAGGCTTTCGATGCCCGTTCTCTGCTACCCTGCCTCCACTCAAAGCAACACCGTAATCCCAGCGAGAAAGGCTGGCTATGCCCGAAGAGCAAAGCGTCCACGCCACGGATGGCGTGGCCGATCCGCAGGGATGCGGGAATCCTTTGCGATCGGGCATAGCGGGCCTTTCGGCGGCTCCCATCCCACAGCCACCGGCTTCAGGCTTTCGATGCCCGTTCTTTGCTACCCTGCCTCCACTCAAAGCAACACCGTAATCCCAGCGAGAAAGGCTGGCTATGCCCGAAGAGCAAAGCGTCCACGCCACGGATGGCGTGGCCGATCCGCAGGGATGCGGGAATCCTTTGCGATCTGGCATAGCGGGCCTTTCGGCGGCTCCCATCCCACAGCCACCGGCTTCAGGCTTTCGATGCCCGTTCTTTGCTACCCTGCCTCCACTCAAAGCAACACCGTAATCCCAGCGAGAAAGGCTGGCTATGCCCGAAGAGCAAAGCGTCCACGCCACGGATGGCGTGGCCGATCCGCAGGGATGCGGGATTTCTTTGCGATCGGGCATAGCGGGCCTTTCGGCGGCTCCCATCCCGCAGCCACCGGCTTCCGGCTCCCGGCTCACAGCCACCCACACCCGATCTCCAAAAAAAAACGGCAGGCCGGATTTCCCCTGACCTGCCGTTTCTGCAACGAACCTCAGCTCACGTCAGACAAATTACTCTTCGTCTTCTGCTGCGTCGTCTTCGTCTTCTGCATCCGCTTCCGGTGCAATCTCTTCATCGTCGATCTCAGCTTCCGGCGCAATATCATCTTCACCTTCCGCCACGCTGCCGTCGATTGAATCCAGCTCTTCCTCTTCAACCGGCTCGGCAACACGCTGCAGTCCGACTACGTTCTCATCCTCAGCGGTACGAATCAGGATCACACCTTGGGTATTACGACCCACGACGCTCACTTCTGACACGCGGGTACGCACCAGCGTACCGGCATCGGTGATCATCATAATCTGATCGCCATCGACAACCTGAACCGCGCCAATCACCGGACCATTACGCTCGGTCACTTTGATTGAAATAACACCCTGCGTCGCACGCGACTTCGTCGGGTATTCGCTGTTGGCCGTACGCTTACCGTAACCATTCTGCGTCACGGTCATAATGGCACCCTCTTCACGCGGCACAATCAGCGACACCACACGATCGCCTTCAGCCAGCCTGATGCCGCGCACGCCAGAAGCGGTACGACCCATGGCACGAACTGCGGACTCTGCAAAGCGAACCACTTTACCGGCTGCGGAAAACAGCATCGCTTCATCGTTACCGTTAGTCAGCGCCACGCCGATCAGCTCATCGTCATCACGCAGATTCACGGCAATAATACCGGCGCTGCGCGGACGGCTGAACTCTTTAAGCGCCGTCTTCTTCACGGTACCCAGCGCGGTCGCCATAAAGATATTGAAGCCTTCGGTATACTCACGTACCGGCAGAATCGCCGTAATACGCTCGTTAGCTTCCAGCGGCAGCAGGTTGACGATTGGACGTCCACGCGCGCCACGACTTGCTTCCGGCAGCTGATAAACCTTCATCCAGTACAGACGGCCACGGCTTGAGAAGCAAAGAATCGTGTCATGAGTATTGGCCACCAGCAGACGATCAATGAAGTCCTCTTCTTTGATACGCGCGGCTGACTTGCCTTTACCACCACGACGCTGCGCTTCATAGTCGCTCAGCGGCTGATACTTCACATAGCCCTGATGCGACAAGGTCACCACAACATCTTCCTGATTGATCAGGTCTTCGATATTAATATCGGCGGTGTTTGCGGTGATCTCGGTACGACGATCGTCACCAAACTGATCGCGCATCAGCTCCAGCTCTTCGCGGATCACTTCCATCAGACGCTCAGCGCTCGACAGAATGTGCAGCAACTCAGCGATCTGCTCCAGCAGCGCCTTATACTCATCCAGCAGCTTCTCGTGCTCAAGGCCGGTCAGTTTCTGCAGACGCAGATCCAGAATCGCCTGAGCCTGCTGCTCGGTCAGATAGTACTGCCCATCACGGATACCGTACTGCGGATCCAGCCACTCAGGACGCGCGGCGTCATCACCTGCACGCTCCAGCATCGCTGACACGTTACCGAGATCCCACGCCTGGGCAATCAGACCCGCTTTCGCTTCTGCCGGGTTTGGCGCACGACGAATCAGCTCGATGATCGGATCGATATTCGCCAGCGCAATCGCCAGACCTTCCAGGATATGCGCGCGGTCACGGGCCTTGCGCAGTTCAAAGATGGTACGACGCGTTACGACTTCACGACGATGGCGAACGAAGGCGTCCAGAATCTCCTTCAGCGCCATAATCTTCGGCTGGCCCTGATGCAGCGCCACCATATTGATACCAAACGAGGTCTGCAGCTGGGTCAGTGAATAGAGATTATTCAGAACCACTTCACCGACCGCATCACGCTTGATCTCAATCACGATGCGCATGCCGTCTTTATCAGACTCATCGCGCAGTGCGCTGATGCCTTCGACACGCTTCTCTTTCACCAGCTCCGCAATCTTCTCAATCAGGCGGGCTTTGTTCACCTGATACGGCAGCTCATGGATGATGATGGTCTCGCGGCCCGTTTTCGCATCGGCTTCCACTTCGCCACGCGCGCGAATGTAAATCTTGCCGCGTCCGGTGCGGTACGCTTCTTCGATGCCACGGCGACCATTGATGATGGCGGCGGTCGGGAAATCAGGCCCCGGAATGTGCTCCATCAGCGCTTCAATGCTGATGTTCTCATCTTCAATGTACGCCAGGCAGCCGTTAATCACTTCACGCAGGTTGTGCGGTGGAATATTGGTTGCCATACCCACGGCGATACCGGACGAACCGTTCACCAGCAGGTTAGGGATTTTGGTCGGCAGAACTTCAGGGATCTGCTCAGTGCCGTCATAGTTCGGTACGAAATCGACGGTCTCTTTTTCCAGGTCAGCTAACAGGTCGTGGGCGATTTTCGACATGCGAATTTCGGTATAACGCATCGCTGCAGCGGAGTCGCCGTCGATGGAACCGAAGTTGCCTTGTCCGTCCACCAGCATGTAACGCAGGGAGAAAGGCTGGGCCATACGTACAATGGTGTCGTAAACGGCAGAATCACCATGCGGGTGATATTTACCGATAACGTCACCGACGACGCGGGCAGATTTTTTATAGGGTTTGTTCCAGTCGTTACCCAGTACGCTCATCGCATAGAGTACGCGACGATGAACCGGCTTCAGGCCATCACGCACATCGGGTAAAGCTCGGCCAACGATGACCGACATGGCGTAACCGAGGTAAGAATTTTTTAATTCTTCTTCGATATTGACCGGTGTAATTTCTCTCGCAAGGTCGCTCATGGAGCCGCTATCCCTCTACTTAATCCCGGATTTTAAAGGTGCGAAAGTATATCACACTGCAATGCCCGGGTGAACGTTAACCACCGATATCGCCCGCTTTTCCTTACGCCTGAAAGGTGTGCCATCCGCGGTTAAGCGTTTATACTGTGGGCACATTTTGTCAGGAGTTACGATTCAATGAATGCACAACCGCAGAATCATCAGCAGAACGTCGATGCGCAGGAAATTGCCAAGTTTGAGGCGGTTGCCTCGCGCTGGTGGGATCTGGAGGGTGAATTTAAACCGCTGCATCGCATCAACCCGCTGCGCCTGGGCTATATCGCGCAGCACAGCAACGGTTTGTTTGGTAAAACCGTGCTCGACGTGGGATGCGGCGGCGGCATTTTAGCGGAAAGCATGGCGCGTGAAGGCGCAGTGGTGACGGGCCTGGATATGGGCGCTGAACCGCTGGCCGTGGCACGCCTGCATGCTCTGGAGAGCGGCGTGACGCTGGACTACGTACAGCAGACCGTTGAAGAGCATGCCGAGCAGCACGCCGGAAAATATGATGTGGTGACCTGCATGGAGATGCTGGAGCATGTGCCGGATCCGCGCTCGGTGATTCACGCCTGTGCGAAGCTGGTCAAACCCGGCGGCGAAGTCTTTTTCTCTACGCTGAACCGCAACCCTAAAGCCTGGCTATTGGCGATCTTTGGCGCGGAATATGTGCTCCGCATGCTGCCGCGCGGTACCCATGACGTGAAGAAATTCATCCGCCCTTCCGAACTGCTGGGCTGGGTCGATGAAACGACGCTACGTGAACGTAACATCATCGGCCTGCACTACAATCCGGTGACCAATCGCTTCAAACTGGCCCCGGGTACGGATGTCAATTATATGGTGCACACTCATCGCGCCGTATAAGTGATCGGCCCGCCTGAATCAGGGCGGGCTTGTTCTTCCCTTTCCGCTTTTCATCGCCTGCTGACCCCGAAATCATCCGCAACAGAGGCATAGTGTTATCTGCCAGTGGGTTACGTCACACCCACTCTCTTCTGCCTCAGATTTCAGTCCGCGCCATCTGGCAACGCCCTGGGCAGGTAGTCTCTTTTCGCCTTTTTTCCTCCCCTTCAGGGCCGAAAAGGGAGGATTGAATAAGAAATACGCGTCCGATCAAAGTTAGAAAAAAAAGTGTGATCTGGTTGACATGTTGCCAGGCCTTACAAGGCATGGCCTAAGAATTTTCGTCAAAAATACAACCCCTCTATCCATCATTTTTTGCTCTTGTTAAGCGGCCGTAAAATACTAAAATAAGCCCCCATGTAGTTATGGTACTTCCCATCACCCCCAAGATGTAGTGTTTATCCACACATTATTCACAATGAATATGCTGTGCATAAGCCGGGATTTCTTTTAATTTTTGGATACTCACGCAAAGGTAAAAACGCGACATGAACCAGAGTCTGCTCGTTACTAAACGCGATGGCCGCCAGGAGCGCATTGATCTCGACAAAATTCACCGTGTGCTGGACTGGGCAGCTGAAGGGCTGAACAACGTCTCAGTTTCACAGGTCGAACTGCGCTCCCACATTCAGTTCTATGATGGCATCAGAACCTCTGACATTCATGAGACCATCATCAAGGCCGCAGCAGACCTCATCTCTCGCGATGCCCCTGACTATCAGTATCTGGCTGCCCGCCTGGCGATCTTCCACCTGCGCAAAAAAGCGTATGGTCAGTTTGAGCCGCCGAAGCTTTATGACCAGGTCGTTAAGATGGTCGACATGGGCAAATACGATCGCCATCTGCTGGAAGATTACAGTCAGGAAGAGTTCGCACAGATGGACGAGTTCCTCGACCACTGGCGTGACATGAACTTCTCCTACGCCGCAGTGAAGCAGCTGGAAGGCAAATATCTGGTCCAGAACCGCGTCTCGGGTGAAATTTACGAGAGCGCGCAGTTCCTCTACATTCTGGTTGCTGCCTGCCTGTTCTCTGGCTACCCGCGCGACACGCGTATGGATTACATCAAGCGTTTCTATGATGCGATCTCCACGTTTAAAATCTCGCTGCCGACACCAATCATGTCGGGTGTGCGTACCCCGACACGTCAGTTCAGCTCCTGTGTGCTGATCGAGTGCGGCGATAGCCTGGACTCCATCAACGCCACCTCCAGTGCGATTGTGAAATATGTCTCTCAGCGTGCCGGTATCGGCATCAACGCCGGTCGTATCCGTGCGCTGGGCAGCCCGATCCGCGGCGGTGAAGCGTTCCACACCGGCTGTATCCCGTTCTATAAGCATTTCCAGACCGCAGTGAAGTCCTGTTCTCAGGGCGGCGTACGTGGCGGCGCAGCAACGCTGTTCTACCCGATGTGGCATCTGGAAATCGAAAGCCTGCTGGTGCTGAAAAACAACCGTGGCGTTGAAGGCAACCGCGTGCGTCATATGGACTACGGCGTTCAGCTCAACAAGCTGATGTATCAGCGCCTGCTGAAAGGCGAAGACATCACCCTGTTCAGCCCGTCTGACGTGCCTGGCCTCTATGACGCGTTCTTCGCCGATCAGGATGAGTTTGAGCGCCTCTACACTAAATATGAGCAGGATAAGAGCATCCGCCAGCAGCGTGTTAAAGCGGTCGATCTCTTTTCGCTGATGATGCAGGAACGTGCTTCAACTGGCCGTATCTACATTCAGAACGTTGATCACTGCAACACCCACAGCCCGTTTGATCCGCGCATCGCGCCGGTTCGCCAGTCTAACCTCTGCCTGGAAATCGCCCTGCCGACCAAACCGCTGGAAGATGTTAACGACGAAAACGGTGAGATCGCGCTTTGTACGCTTTCTGCGTTTAACCTCGGTGCCATCGAAAGCCTGGACGATCTGGAAGAGCTGGCTACCCTGGCGGTGCGTGCGCTGGATGCCCTGCTCGACTATCAGGATTACCCGATTCCGGCTGCCCAGCGTGGTGCCATGGGTCGTCGTACCCTGGGTATCGGCGTCATCAACTACGCCTACTATCTGGCGAAGCACGGTGTCCGCTACTCCGATGGCAGTGCTAATGGCCTGACCCACAAAACCTTTGAAGCGATTCAGTACTACCTGCTGAAAGCGTCAAACGAGCTGGCGAAAGAGCAAGGTGCCTGCCCATGGTTCAATGAAACCACCTATGCGCAGGGCATTCTGCCAATCGATACCTACAAGAAAGACCTGGACGCGATCAGCAACGAACCGCTGCATCTCGACTGGGAGAGCCTGCGTGAAGAGATTAAAACGCACGGCCTGCGCAACTCGACCCTGTCTGCGCTGATGCCGTCTGAGACCTCGTCGCAGATCTCCAATGCCACCAACGGCATTGAGCCGCCACGTGGCCACATCAGCATCAAAGCATCGAAAGATGGCATCCTGCGTCAGGTGGTGCCGGAGTATGAGCGTCTGAAAGATCAGTATGAGCTGCTGTGGGAAATGCCGAACAACGACGGCTACCTGCAACTGGTGGGTCTGATGCAGAAATTCATTGACCAGGCGATTTCGTCCAACACCAACTACGACCCGTCACGCTTTGCCAACGGCAAAGTGCCGATGAAACAGTTGCTGAAAGATCTGCTGACGGCATACAAGTTCGGCGTGAAAACGCTCTACTATCAGAATACCCGTGACGGTGCAGAAGATGCGCAGGATGACCTGGCACCTTCTATCCAGGATGATGGCTGCGAGAGCGGCGCCTGTAAAATCTAATGGTCAGGCGGGAGATTCTCCCGCCTCATTCATTTCACGAGGCCTGGCTTCGTCTACTTTTGGACAACTTTTATGGCTTACTCCACTTTCTCGCAGAACAAAAATGATCAGCTGAAAGAGCCGATGTTTTTCGGTCAGTCAGTCAACGTGGCGCGCTTTGACCAGCAGAAATATGACATCTTTGAAAAGCTGATCGAAAAGCAGCTCTCCTTCTTCTGGCGTCCGGAAGAGGTGGACGTCTCGCGCGACCGTATCGACTATCAGGCGCTGCCGGACCACGAAAAGCATATTTTCATCAGCAACCTGAAGTACCAGACGCTGCTGGATTCGATTCAGGGTCGCAGCCCGAACGTCGCCCTGCTGCCGCTGATCTCCATTCCGGAGCTGGAAACCTGGATTGAAACCTGGGCGTTCTCTGAGACGATTCACTCCCGTTCTTACACCCATATCATCCGTAACATCGTGAACGATCCGGCGGTGGTGTTTGACGATATCGTCACCAATGAGCAGATTCTGGCGCGTGCTCAGGATATCTCACGCTATTACGACGATCTGATTGAGATGACCAACTACTGGCATCAGCTGGGCGAAGGCACCCATCAGGTCAACGATAAAGAGGTTGTGGTCAGCCTGCGTGCGCTGAAGAAGCAGCTTTATATCTGTCTGATGAGCGTCAATGCGCTGGAAGCTATCCGTTTCTATGTCAGCTTCGCCTGTTCCTTCGCTTTCGCCGAGCGCGAGCTGATGGAAGGCAACGCTAAAATCATCAAGCTGATCGCCCGCGATGAAGCGCTGCACCTGACCGGCACCCAGCACATGCTGAACCTGCTGCGCAGCGGTGAAGACGATCCGGAGATGAAAGAGATTGCGGCAGAGTGCCGTGAAGAGTGCTTCGAGCTGTTTAAGAAGGCGGCGCTGCAGGAGAAAGAGTGGGCAGACTATCTGTTCAGCGGCGGCTCGATGATCGGCCTGAACAAAGACATTCTCTGCCAGTACATTGAGTACATCACCAATATCCGTATGCAGGCAGTTGGCCTTGATCTGCCTTTCCAGACGCGCTCTAACCCGATTCCATGGATCAACTCATGGCTGGTGTCGGACAACGTGCAGGTTGCGCCGCAGGAAGTGGAAGTGAGCTCTTATCTGGTCGGTCAGATCGACTCTGAAGTGGGCGCTAACGACTTCGACGACTTCCAGCTTTAATCATGAGCCGTGACGTTGTTATTCTGCGCACTTCCGGCACCCGGCTGGAATGCACAGACGAGCACACCAACCTGCTGACGCTGCTGGAAGCCAATAATCTCTGCGTGGAGTTTCAGTGCCGCGAAGGTTACTGCGGCTCCTGCCGGATGCGGCTGCTGAAAGGCGAAGTGCATTACCCACAGCGGCCGCTGGCTTTTGTGCAGCAGGATGAGATCCTGCCCTGCTGCTGCAAAGCTAAAGGCGAGATTGAGCTTGAGTTATAACTGAGGCGGAACAAATCTGGCTTGATTTGCTGTGGGATCGAGTCCGCTTAGGGAACACGGTCAGATCGGAAAGACGCAAAAAGCGTCATCCCTGACAGCTCGGCCCGCGCGATTACGCACCTCATCCCTGAGGTGCGCCCGTAGCCGGGCCAACGCGTTGCGTTGTTCAAAAACGCTCCCGGCGTTTTTGTCCATGGCGCGGGACGCTTTCCTCCTCTGCCCGTGTTCCCCGCGCTTTGAGCTTATTTATTGCTGTGGGAGTGCCCCTGGGGTAATTCGCAGTCACAAATAAAACGGGCGCCTCAGGCGCCCGTTTTACTTCCACTGACATTACTGTCTGACAGTTTCAACTACATCAATCCAGCCGTGACCGGTGCTGACTTCACTGCCATGCAACCAGCGACGCAGCATGTTCATCGCCATCATCGCCACCACCTTCTGCCGCGTTTCAAGGTTATAGCGACCGGTGCTGAACTTCACCCGCTGACCAAAACTGCCCTCTGGCGTATGCAACGCCACCGAAATCTCTTCCTGTTCCAGGCTGCCAATCGAGAGCGCCAGCGCTGCCTGCTGCTGCGCGGCAAGATCGCGGGTACGGCTCACCTGCTGCTCCAGCGTCTCCTGCTGAGGGCGCAGGATATCAGCGCCCCTCAACGGCACGCTGGCGGCCGCCAGTTGCCAGTAAAGTAGCCCGGCGGTGTATTGCTCGCTGACTGCCAGTTGTTCACCACGCTGCTCCAGCTCGCGGGCCAGCAGTGCTGGTAAGCCTTCGGTGCCTTCAAAAATGGTGCACTCCGCCAGCAGCAGACGCACCTGCTGCCACACCTGCTCCATCGCCACCCGCTGGCTGGCCGAGCCGGTAAGCTTGATCTCAATGATTGGCATTGACGAACGATACCCCATCACCACCCCTTCCGGCAGGGCGAGTGGCTCCAGTTCGGCGGCAATATCACTTTCACCGCGACCAAAGGTGGTCAGCCGCAGACAAACCGGCGGCTCAGGCGGCGAGAATTTTGCTTTCAGACGCGGAATGATCTGCTGCTCCACCATCACTTTAAATTCAGACGGCACGCCAGGCGTGAAGAACATCCAGCAGCGATTAAGTTGCAGGGCAAAGCCACAGGCGGTTCCGACCGGATTATCAATCAGCTCCGCATTGGCCGGGATTTCAGCCTGCTTGCGATTGCTGGCCGCCATCACCCGTCCACGGCTGGCGAACCAGGCTTCCATCTGCTCCAGCCACGCCTGCTGCATCGCCAGTTCAACCCCACTAGCGCGGGCCGCAGCCAGCGCACTAAGATCATCACTGGTTGGCCCCAGACCGCCATTGACGATCAGCACATCGGCCTCATGACTGCGCGCCTGCAGCGTGGCGATCAGCGACTCGAGTGAATCCCCTACAGTGGTGCGGCTGGTCATCGGTAAACCCTGCTGAAACAGTACGTCCGCCAGCCAGGCTGCGTTGGTATCGACGATTTGGCCATGCAGCACCTCATCCCCGGTTGACAGCATCTCAACTCTAATCACGTCGGATTCTCCTTTTCACGTTTGCTTCACTGTATGAAGTCCACCCGGGAAACACAATCGGCATGACCAGCGATTGTGATTGTTGCGGCTAAGGCAGCACGTTGCGCTTAAAAGTCAGAGGGTTGAGCGGGATTCAATGGCGCAGATGAATGAATTCAGGGCAGTGAAAAATCAACAAAAACGGCGGGATTTCCCCGCCGTTTTTTTACTACGGTTGTCAGCTACAGTGCAGGTCGCGATTAGCGACGGGCCAGCAGCAGACCGAGCACCAGACCGGCAGTTGCGCCAATACCGACGCCCTGCCACGGTTTTTCATGCACGTAATCGTCAGCGCGGTAAGCCGCCTGTTTAGCGCGATAGTAGTAGCTATCTGACGCCTGGCTGACACGGGATTTCACATCGTTCAGCGCCTGTTCGGCTTTGCTTTTGAGCTCAATGTACTTCTGATCGGCCGGATCGCCTGATGCCTTAAGCACTTCTTCCAGCGTTTCGGTCAGTAACGCAATATCGTCATCGAGGTTCGTTTCGAATTGATTTGTCTGGTTTACCATCGTTTCCTCCGTGTGAATTGCAAAGCAGTTCATTAACTATAGTCATAATCTGGCGCTCTGCTGTTTTCCTGATCCAGGAATCACCTGATTTTTCATCTGCTAAAGTTGCTTAGTTCAGGCGGTGCGCCGTTTCGCTGCGCAAAGAAGTGTAAGACGCCACAGCAACCGCCGAATTTCGCTTCGCTTCTTTGATTAATCTGATAAATTTTGTCGGGACTGAATTTTCCAGTAACCCTACTGTCGTACCCCTCTGTTGCCTGTGATTATCGGGCCATGAAAGTGCATTTTGCACGACAGTCACGACACCCTCGAACAGCTAAGGAATGATCTCTGGCATGAATCGAAGAATGTTTATGAAAGCGTCAATGGCCTTCTCCGCCGTCAGCGGCATGACCGGCCTGTCAACGCTGTTTGCGCAATCCGCATGGGCAGAAGATGGCATTGCTGACGGAACCGCCGTACGCTTCGATTTTGACGTACTGAAGAAAAACGCGGCCGCGCTGGCGAAAAAACCCTGGGGCGGTGCACCAGGCGCGCTGCCGGAGACGCTGGCTACACTGACCCCGCAGGCGTACAACGAAATTCAGTATGACGCTAACCACTCACTGTGGAATAACCTGCCTGACCGTCAGCTGGATGTGCAGTTCTTCCATGTTGGTATGGGCTTTAAGCGTCGCATCCGTATGTTCTCTGTTGACGGCGCAAGCCGCGAGGCGCGCGAAATTCATTTCCGCCCCGAGCTGTTCAACTACAACAACGCCCACGTGGATACAAAGCAGCTGGAGGGCAAAACTGACCTCGGCTTCGCCGGTTTCCGCGCCTTTAAAAAGCCGGAGCTGGCCCGTCGCGACATCGTCTCGTTCCTCGGCGCAAGCTACTTCCGTGCCGTTGACGATACCTTCCAGTACGGTCTCTCGGCGCGTGGCGTGGCGATTAACACTTTCAGCAACGGTCAGGAAGAGTTCCCGGACTTCACCGCCTTCTGGTTTGAAACGCCAAAAGCGGAAGATACCACTTTCACCTGTTACGCCCTGCTGGATGGTGCCAGCCTGACCGGTGCTTATAAGTTCATCATTCATTGCGAAGAGAAACGCGTGGTGATGGAAGTAGAAAACCACCTGTTTGCCCGTAAAGAGATCCGTCAGATCGGCATCTCGCCAATGACCAGCATGTTCAGCTGCGGCACCAACGAACGTCGCATGTGCAACACTTACCATCCGCAGATCCACGACTCCGATCGTCTGGCGATGTGGACCGGTAAAGGCGAATGGATTGCGCGCCCGCTGAATAATCCGCAGCGTCTGCAGTTCAACGCCTATGAAGATGAGAATCCGCGGGGCTTTGGCCTGCTGCAGCTGAATCACGACTTCAAAGATTACCAGGATGTGATTGGCTGGTATGACAAACGTCCGAGCCTGTGGGTTGAGCCGGTCGGCAAGTGGGGCAAAGGCGCGATCAACCTGATGGAAATCCCAACCACGGGTGAAACGCTGGATAACATCGTCTGCTTCTGGCAACCGGCGGAACCGGTCAAAGCGGGCAGTGAGCTGAACTTCTCCTACAAACTCTACTGGAGTGGTCTGCCGCCAGTGCGAAGCGGTCTGGCACGCGTGGATGCCACCCGTACCGGTATCGGTGGCTTCCCGGAAGGCTGGGCGCCTGGCGAGCACTTCCCTGAAACCTGGTGCCGTCGCTTCGCCATCGATTTTATTGGTGGTGATCTGCAGGCTGCCGCGCCGAAAGGCATTGAACCGGTGATTACTGTCTCATCCGGCAGCGTGAAGCAGGTAGAAATTCTGTATGTCGATCCGCTGAAGGGATTCCGCATTCTGTTTGACTGGTATCCGAACAGTGATTCCACTCAGCCGGTGGAGATGCGTCTGTTCCTGCGTAGCAAGGATGAAACGCTGAGCGAAACGTGGCTTTATCAGTATTTCCCGCCTGCGCCGGATCAGCGCAAATATGTCGATGACCGTCAGATGACGGTGGGTTGATGGAAACAGGCGAGGCTCAGGCCTCGCCTTTTTTATAGCGCGGTCTTCACCATATCAATATGCGGAATGCTATCTTCCAGGTAGCTCTCCCCTGCCGCCACAAAGCCATACTGCCCGTAGAATTTTTCCAGATGCGCCTGAGCGGAAAGAAAGAGATCGTGACCCGGCCAGTGTAGCTGACAACGGCTGATCGCCTTCTCCATCAGACGGCTGCCCAGCCGCGCACCACGCACCCGATCGGACACAATCACCCGTCCGATTTTTGCCGGACTGCTCTTATCCTCCGGCGAAAGAAGTCGCGCATAGGCCACCAGCTGACCATCCGCTATTCCCAGCAGATGCCGGTTTGCCGCCTGCAAATCTTTGCCATCCACATCCTGATACGCGCACTGCTGTTCCACGACGAACACGGCACTGCGCAATGCCAGTAAGTCGTAAAGTTCCCGGGCGGTGAGTTCGCTATGGTGTTTATCCTGCCAGTCAATGTTCATGGTCTCTCCTTGCTAATCACAACACGCTACATCAGAACGGTGCCGCCATCCAGCATCTGCGAGTCACCTCGTCTTAAAGGCAAAAAAAATCAGGCCCGGAGGCCTGATTCATCAGTTGCAGATAGCTGCTTACATCAGCGGCTGAGCCATCTGTACCAGTCTGATCAGCGGCTGCGGGTAAACCCCTAACAGCAGCACCAGAATGGCGGAGATCAGCACGACCACACCACCGGCCGTAAATGCCCAGTTAGCCGGGGTGTCACGGGTATGTAGTTCCGGCGGGCTGAGGTAGAGACTGACCGTCACGCGCAGATAGTAATAGAGACCAATCGCACTGCCCGCGACCACGGCACCGGTCAGCCACCACAGGTGAGCACTGACACCTGACGCGATAACGTAGAATTTGCCGATAAAGCCCAGCGTCATCGGGATACCTGCCAGCGACAGCATCATCACCGTCATGACCGCTGACAGGATAGGACGATGCCAGAACAGGCCACGATAGGAGTAGAGCGAGTCGGCATCCGGGCCACGATACGGGCTGGACATCAGGCTCACCACACCAAAGGCACCCAGGCTGCTGAACAGATAACCCGCCAGGTAAACACCCGAGGTTTCCAGCGACAGCTGATGATCTTTCACTGCAATCAGCGCGACCAGCAGATAACCAAGATGGGCGATAGAGGAGTAACCCAGCAGACGCTTGATGTTGCTCTGCGAAATCGCCATCAGGTTACCGAACAGAATCGACACAAAGGCGATCATGGCCAGCACCGTACGCACCGCTTCGCTGTCGGTCACCGGCGCGTACATGAACAGACGCATGATGACACCGAAGATCGCAATCTTGCTGGCGGTGGCCAGGAAGGTTGAAACCGGTGCAGGCGCACCCTGATAAACATCGGGCGTCCAGAGGTGGAACGGAACCAGAGAGAGCTTGAAGCCCAGACCGATAATCATCATGCCCAGACCCACCAGCAGCAGTGGCTCGTGGATCATGCTATCCGTCAGGCTCTGACCCAGTGCAACAAAGCTCAGGTTACCGGAATCAGCGTAGATCAGCGCAATGCCGAACAGCAGGAACGATGAGGCCGCCGCGGAAAGAATGGTGTATTTCAGCGCCGCTTCCAGCGAACGTTTCTGGCGGAAAGCGTAGCCAATCAGACCAAACAGCGGCAGCGACAGCAGCTCAATGCCGATGAACAGCGAGGCCAGATGGTTAGCGCTGGCCAGCACGATGCCACCGAGCGCCGCAATCAGCACCAGCAGATAGAACTCATCTTTGTTGTCAGGGTAGCCTGCCAGCCACGGATAGGCAAAGGTGCAGGTTGCCAGACTCGCCAGCATTACCAGCGCGGTATAGAACATCGAATAGCCATCGACGCGCAGCAGCGGCGTGACATCCATCGCCCCGACCTGACCGACAAAGTAGAGCGAGAGCAGCGCCAGGTTCAGGCCAACTACCGTTAGCGTGGCGTTAACGAAGTGGTTGCGTCGCCAGGCAATGGACAGCATCACAACCACCACCGTCAATCCGACGATTAACAGCGGTAGCAACGCAATCAATTGGTGAGGAGTTATTGTCATGGCGAATTACGGCCTTGTAGTTGAAATTGAAGCGGTAAACCACTGCTGAATATTGCTCATGGCAGCGTGCGAAGTATCCAGAATCGGCTGTGGATAGACGCCCAGCAGCACCAGCAGCACCACCAGAACACCGATGGTCATAAACTCACGCGGTGACATGCCTGGCAGCGGATCTTTCGATTTCGCTTCGCCGTAGTAAGCGCGCTGCATCATCACCAGCGAGTAGACGGAGGCGAACACCAGACCAAAGGTTGCGATGACAATAATCATCGGCACCACCTGGAAGCTGCCGGTCAGAATCATAAATTCGCCGACGAAGTTACCGGTGCCCGGCATACCGAGGTTGGCGACCGCAAAGAACAGCGACAGGCCCGGAATCCATTTGATGCGCGACCACAGGCCACCCATCTGACGCATATCACGGGTATGCAGACGCTCATACAGCTGACCACACAGAATGAAGAGTGCCGCAGCGGACAGACCGTGTGCAATCATCTGGATCACCGCACCCTGCAGCGCCAGCTGGCTGCCGGTGTAGATGGCAATCAGCACAAAGCCCATGTGCGAAATCGAGGTATAGGCAATCAGACGTTTGATATCGGTCTGCGAGAAGGCCATCCAGGCACCGTAGAAGATACCGATGATGCCTAACCACATGGCGATCGGCGCAAACTCGGCTGACGCGTTCGGGAACAGCGGCAGGCTGAAACGGAGTAAGCCGTAAGCCGCGGTTTTCAGCAGGATACCCGCCAGGTCAACAGAACCGGCCGTTGGAGCCTGACTGTGCGCATCCGGCAGCCAGCCGTGCAACGGTACTACCGGCATCTTGACCGCAAAGGCGATAAAGAAGCCCAGCATCAGCAGATATTCAACACCGCTCGACATTGGCGTCTGCAGCAGCTGTTCGTAGTTGAATGTCCAGACGCCGGTCGCGTTGTAGTGGACAAACACCAGGCCCAGAATCGCAATCAGCATCACCAGACCCGACGCCTGGGTATAGATGAAGAATTTGGTCGCAGCGGAAATACGGGTTTTACCGTCCGATGCTTTATGACCCCAGAGCGCGATGAGGAAGTACATCGGCACCAGCATCATTTCCCAGAAGAAGAAGAACAGGAACAGGTCGATGGAGAGGAACACACCGATTACGCCGCCCAGGATCCACATCAGGTTCAGATGGAAGAAGCCCTGATACTTTGAAATCTCATTCCAGGAACAGAGTACCGCCATCAGACCGAGCAGGCCGGTCAGCACCACCATCAGCAGCGACAGGCCATCAATGGCTAAATGGAAGCTGATGCCGAAGCGTGGGATCCACGGAACGGAGAAACTTGACTGCCACTGCGGAATGCCCGCTGCCTGCGTCAGTGAATAGCCTCCCTGCAACCAGAGTTGCAGTGAAAGCGCCAACGTCAGCCCCATGGTGATCAGCGCGATCCAGCGTGGCACCTTCGCGCCAAGGCGCTCAGTGAGCCAGCAGATCAGACCGCCGACGAAGGGTATGATAATTAGCCAAGGTAATAACACGGCACACTTCCCTTTTCTTTGTCTTAGTTCGGGCTATCTTACTTGCCATTTTGATCTCCGGCAGTGCCCGCAATCCTCACATACCTCGGTATGCTGCGGTTGCTGCGCGCTGGCGGTAACCAAACTGGCTGCGACGATAACGCCCTTGCTCAGGACAATTTTTGACATTCTCAATGGGCAGATTAACTAACCTGCCCCGCTCATCAATCTTTAAATCACCAGCAGCAGAGCCAGCACCAGCACGGCACCCACGCTCATTGACGCCACGTACCAGCGCAGGTAGCCATTTTCACTGACCACCAGACCTTTGTTGGCAATGCGTGACAGCAGCGCAGGCAGGTTCATCAGACCATTCAGTGGGTCGCGCTTCAGCAGCCACGCAATACCCAGATAAGGTTTGACGAACACTTTATCGTAGAGCCAGTCGAAGCCCCAGGCCGCAAACCACCAGGTGCCGAAGAAACGGCCCGGTGCACTGTTTGCGATACGGGTTACCAGCTCACGTTTGCCCAGCCACAGTGCGGCTGCGATCAGAATGCCAACGATCGCGACCACACCTGAGGTGATTTCCAGTCCCACTTTGCCCGCCTCACCGAACTCATTGGCTGGCAGTACACCCGCCAGCGGAGGCGTAATCAGCGCACCAATAAAGGTGGAGAGCAGCAGCAGCACAATCAGCGGCAGATGATGGGTAATGCCTTTACCGGCGTGTGCATGAATTTTCTCTTCGCCATGGAACACGATGAAGATCATGCGGAAGGTATAGATAGAGGTCAGGAACGCCCCGACCAGACCCGCTATCATCAGATTGATGTGGCCGTTAGCCAGTGCACCAAACAGAATCTCATCTTTACTGTAGAAGCCCGCCGTAATCAGCGGCAGTGCCGCCAGCGCCGCGCCACCGACCAGGAAGCAGGTGTAGACCAGCGGAATACTCTTACGCAGGCCACCCATTTTGAAGATGTTCTGCTCGTGATGGCAGGCCAGAATCACTGAACCCGAGGAGAGGAACAGTAATGCTTTAAAGAAGGCGTGCGTCATCAGATGGAAAATCGCCGCATCCCACGCCTGAACGCCCAGCGCCAGGAACATGTAGCCAATCTGGCTCATGGTGGAGTAAGCGAGAACGCGTTTGATGTCGGTCTGCACCAGCGCGGCAAAGCCCGCCAGCACCAGCGTGATTGCCCCGATGATACCCACCAGATGCAGCACTTCCGGCGTCAGCAGGAAGAGACCGTGGCTGCGGGCAATCAGATACACACCCGCCGTTACCATGGTCGCGGCGTGGATCAGTGCCGAAACCGGTGTCGGACCGGCCATCGCATCTGCCAGCCAGGTCTGTAACGGCAGCTGTGCCGATTTACCGACCGCGCCACCCAGCAGCATCAGCGTCGCCCACTGCAGCATATGGTTGTCTGCAGCAAAGTGCGCCGGAGCCAGTTCCATCATCTCGCGGAAGTTCAGCGTGCCCAGCTCGTTGTAGAGAATAAACAGACCGAATGCCAGGAAGACGTCGCCCACGCGGGTAATGATGAAGGCTTTCATCGCCGCTTTGCCGTTTTCCGGATTGCTGTAGTAGAAACCGATCAGCAGATAAGAGCAAAGCCCTACCCCTTCCCAGCCCAGATACATCAGCATCAGGTTATCGGCCAGCACCAGAACCACCATGCTGGCGATAAACAGGTTGGTGTAGGCGAAGAAGCGGGAGTAGCCCTCTTCTCCACGCATGTACCAGGAGGCGAACATATGAATGAAGAAGCCGACGCCGGTCACGACCGACAGCATGGTCAGCGACAGGCCGTCCAGCGTCAGATTCACCTTCATGTCGAAATTGCCGACATGCATCCACGTCCAGAGTGCCTGGGTGTAGACTTGCTGGCCATTGGCGAAGAAGTCGAAACCGATCATTGCCGTAGTCAGTGCTGCCAGACCCACCGATCCCATACCCACCGTGGCCGACAGGTTCTCTGACCAGCGACCGCGGGAAAACGCTAACAGCAGAAAGCCGATCAGCGGAAACAAGACAGTTAAATAGAGAAGATTCATCCGCGCATCTCGCTCACAGTATCAATGTTCAGCGTCTGACGACGACGATAGAGCTGAAGCAGCAGTGCCAGACCAATACTGGCTTCCGCTGCCGCCAGGCTGATCGCCAGGATATACATCACCTGTCCATCGGCCTGACCCCAGTAGCTCCCGGCAACCACCAGAGCTAAAGCGGCGGCGTTGATCATGATTTCAAGGCCGATCAGCATAAACAGTAGATTGCGGCGTATCACCAGCGACGTCAGTCCAAGGACAAACAGCACGGCAGCAAGAATCAATCCATGTTGTAACGGGATCATGCGTTCTCCTTTTTCACCTGAGCGGCGTCAGCATTACGGTTACTCAGGACTTCGCCCTGACGCTCTTCACGACCGATATGGAACGCCACGACCAGACCCGCCAGCAGCAGCATCGAAGCCAGTTCAACCGCCAGCACGTAAGGACCAAACAGGCTGATGCCGACCGCTTTGGCGTCGATGATGGTGCCATCAATGCCCTGGTCATTGGCTGTCAGGATGGCGTAGATCATTACCACCAGCAGCAGTAATGAAACGATGCCCGGGCCAATCCACAGCGACGGACTGAGCCACTCGCGCTCCTGCTTCTCAGTCTGTTTGCCCAGGTTCAGCATCATAACCACGAAGACGAACAGCACCATGATGGCCCCGGCGTAGACGATGATCTCCAGGGCACCAGCAAAATAGGCCCCCATTGAGAAGAAGACGCCGGCGATCGATAACAGCGAGACGATCAGGTACAGCAACGCATGTACCGGATTAGTGTGGGTAATGACGCGCAACGTCGTCAGCACCGCCACCAGTCCGCAAAGATAAAACGCAAATTCCATGCCTTGCTCCTTAAGGTAATAAGCCTTTGACGTCGATAGGCTTGGCTTCGTTTTCCGCTTCGCCCTTATCTTTACCGTCAATCGCCATACCTGCCATGCGGTAGAAGTTGTACTCCGGATATTTACCCGGTCCCGAAATCAGCAGATCGTCCTTTTCATACACCAGATCCTGACGCTTAAACTCACCCAGTTCAAAATCGGGGGTCAGCTGAATCGCCGTGGTCGGACAGGCTTCCTCACACATGCCACAGAAGATGCAGCGTGAGAAGTTGATGCGGAAGAATTCCGGATACCAGCGGCCATCTTTGGTTTCGGCTTTCTGCAGTGAAATACAGCCAACCGGACAGGCAACCGCACACAGGTTACAGGCAACGCAACGCTCCTGGCCGTCCGGATCGCGGGTTAACACGATACGGCCACGATAGCGCGGTGGCAGATAAACCGGCTCTTCCGGGTACATCTGCGTTTCACGTTTGGCGAAGGCGTGCAGCCCGATCAGCCAGATACTGCGAACTGTCGTGCCGAAACCTACGACAATATCTTTCAAAGTCATTTGTTAACCCCTTACGGCGCTGTGTAGAGAATCACTGCGGCAGTCGCCAGCAGGTTCAACAGCGTCAACGGCAGACACACTTTCCAGCCGAATGACAGCACCTGGTCGTAGCGTGGACGCGGAAGCGCAGCACGGATCAGGATGAACATCATCATAAAGAACGCCGTTTTCAGGGCGAACCAGATGAACGGCGGCAGGAAAGGTCCGTGCCAGCCACCAAAGAACAGCGTTACGATCAGCGCTGAAACGGTGGTAATCGCCACATATTCGCCGACAAAGAACAGGCCGAACTTCATACCGGCATATTCAATGTGGTAGCCGTCTGCCAGTTCCTGCTCCGCTTCTGGCTGGTCAAACGGATGACGGTGACACACCGCCACACCCGCAATACAGAAGGTCACGAAACCGAAGAACTGCGGAATGATGTTCCACAGATGTGTCTGGCTGTTGACGATATCGTTCATATTGAACGAGCCCGCCTGCGCTACCACACCCATCAGCGACAGACCCAGGAACACTTCGTAGCTCAGGGTCTGCGCCGAGGCGCGCATCGCACCCAGCAGCGAGTATTTGTTGTTACTCGACCAGCCAGCAAACAGCACCGCGTAAACCGCAAGGCCCGCCATCATCAGGAAGAACAGCAGACCGATATTCAGGTCTGTTACCATCCAGGTGGGCGAAACCGGCACGATAGCAAAAGCCAGCAGCAGTGAAACAAAGGCGATAACCGGCGCAAGGGTAAAGATAAAGCGGTCGGTAAACGGCGGGACCCAGTCCTCTTTGAAGAACATTTTGATCATGTCCGCCACCAGCTGCAGCGAGCCGCCCCAGCCTACGCGGTTTGGCCCGTAACGGTTCTGGAACAGGCCGAGCAGACGACGCTCGGCGAAGCTCATGAACGCGCCGCAGGCCACCACCACCAGCAGAATCACGATGGCTTTAACAATGGCCAGCAGAATGTCGATAACGTCCGGTGTTAACCAGCTCATTGCGCCGCCTCCTGCAGAGTGTCGATTTTACCGTTCGCCAGGAATGGCGGAACGCCCGGCATACCCAGCGGCAGACCAATCTGTCCCGCCTGCAGTGACGCCGAGAAACGGACCGGCAGACGCACTGTCTCACCGGCACAGCTGAACTCCACCGCCGCGCCATTGTTGACGCCCAGTTTTGCCGCATCCTCCGGGTTAATCACCAGCGCAGGCTCAGCCATACGCTGCTGGAAGACCGGTGAACGCTGTGACATCTCTTCGCTGCCGAACAGCCGATATAAAGGTGCCACGCGCCACTGCGCATCACTGACAAAGGCTTTTGGCACGCTAGTGAACCACGGTAACTCACCTGCGCTGGCTTCAAACAGGCGCACGCCCGGATCGCCATGACGCAGTTTGCCGCCCACTTCTGCCTGGAACTTGTTCCACGCCTGCGGTGAGTTCCAGCCTGGTGCCCAGGCAAACGGAATCTGTGAACGCGGTGCCGATGGCTGGTTGTTACCTTCCATTGAGAAGGCGAACATCGTGTCCTGATCCTGCGGCTGACGCGGTTCATGAACGCTGATATTCGCGCGCGCGGCAGTACGTCCACTGGCACGGATCGGAGAGCGCGACAGTTTCTGACCACGGATGCGGAAACTGGCGTCAGGTGCGGCTTCTTTAATTCCCGCGAGCTGTGGCAGACGGGTGACTACCGCATCGATCACGTGATCGAGCTGGGTCCAGTCCACATGACGGCTTTCCAGCGTGCTGTGCAGCGAGTGCAGCCAGCGCCAGCTTTCCAGCATCACAATGTTGTTATCGTAGTAAGCAGGATCGTAAACCTGGAAGAAGCGCTGGGCGCGGCCTTCATGGTTAATTGAGGTGCCATCACTTTCAGCGAAGCTGGCGGTTGAAAGCACCAGACCCGCTTTCTCCAGCGTTGCGGTACGCTGATGATCCACCACAATCACGTTAGTGGTCTGAGCCAGTGCCGCATCTACCAGCGCTTTCGGCGCATGGCGATAAAGGTCATTTTCCAGCACCACCAGCGCATCGGCTTCACCGTTGCTCAGCTGCTCAAGCGCCTGCTCCAGCGGATTGCCGCCAATCATGCCCAGGCCGATGCTGTTCGCGTGACCTGCCAGCAGGGTAATGCCGACATCTGCACCACGTGCCTTCAGGGCTTTCGCCACGTTAGCCGCGGCTTCAATGACTGCGCTGCTGCCTGAGTGTGTACCGGAGATAATTAAGGGCTTTTTCGCGCCGGCCAGCGCCTGCACGACAACATCCATTTTCCCGCTGAGTTTGCTGTCGAAATCGGTGACCGCAGGTGCAGACTCATCCAGTGCACTGGCGATAGCGAAGCCGAGGCGCGCCTGATCTTCAACCGGCGCACGATAGCTCCATGCTGCGATATCATCCAGACGGGTTTCATCAACGTGGGTAACAAACAGCGGATGTTTGGCGTTCTGACCGATGTTCATGATGGCGGCGATCTGCCAGTCTGCGACTTTCTGCGCAGCGGCCATATCACGCGCTTTGCCTTTCACTGCCTGACGTACAGAGAGCGCCACGCGTGCGCCCACCTGTGTCAGGTCTTCACCCAGCACCAGCACCGCGTCGTAGCTTTCAATTTCACGCAGCGATGGCGTGTAGATACCGCCCTCGCGCAGGACTTTCAGCATCAGTTCAAGACGGGCCTGCTCGTCCGCTGGCATGCCGGTTGAGAAGTTCTCTGCACCCACCAGTTCACGCAGGGCGAAGTTACTTTCAATGCTGGCGCGCGGCGAGCCGATACCGATCACTTTCTTCGCCTGACGCAGCAAATCTGCACCAGCGTTAACCGCCTGCTCTGCGTTCAGCGTGACCCAGTCGTTGCCGCGTAGCAGCATCGGCTGACGTGGGCGATCTTTACGGTTCACGTAGCCATAGCCAAAGCGGCCACGGTCACACAGGAAGTAGTGGTTTACGGTGCCGTTATAACGGTTTTCGATACGGCGTAACTCACCATAACGCTCACCCGGGCTGGTATTACAGCCAACGCTGCACTGCTGGCAGATGCTCGGTGCAAACTGCATATCCCATTTACGGTTATAGCGTTCGGAGTGGGTTTTGTCGGTGAAGACGCCGGTCGGGCAGATTTCAACCAGGTTGCCGGAGAATTCGCTCTCCAGCGTGCCATCTTCCGGGCGACCAAAGTAGACGTTGTCGTGCGCGCCGTAGACACCCAGATCTTTGCCATCGGCATAATCTTTGTAGTAACGCACGCAGCGGTAACAGGCGATACAGCGGTTCATCTCGTGAGAGATGAATGGGCCGAGATCCTGATTACGGTGGGTACGCTTAGTGAAGCGATAGCGGCGGAAGCTGTGGCCGGTCATCACTGTCATATCCTGCAGGTGACAGTTACCGCCCTCTTCACACACCGGACAGTCGTGTGGGTGGTTGGTCATCAGCCACTCCACCACGCTTTCGCGGAACTCTTTCGCTTCGCCATCATCGATGGAGATGAATGTGCCGTCAGAGGCCGGCGTCATGCAGGACATGACAAGACGGCCGCGGGTATCTTCGGCATTCTGGAATTGCTTTACCGCACACTGGCGGCAGGCCCCAACGCTTCCCAGCGCCGGATGCCAGCAAAAGTAAGGAATATCAAGGCCCAGAGAGAGACATGCCTGTAGCAGGTTGTCCGCTCCGTTCACATCATACTCTTTACCGTCTACATGAATTGTAGCCATAGTGACATGCTTCCGTAAGGCTCGTCAGAGACGAGCGTTAATCATATTCTTGCCCCGACGCACGACATTGTCGGGGCGGCGGCACCAGGCCTTTTCCGTATGCTGTGGCGAATTACCAGCGCGCTTTCAGCAGGTTTGGCTGGATCCCGCCAATGGCGCGGGTATTGCCAAACACCTGCGGTGCCATGCCAGCTTCAAACTCTTCACGGAAATATTTAATCGCACTCTGCAGCGGCTCAACCGCACCCGGCGCATGCGCACAGAAGGTTTTACCCGGGCCAAGCTGACGGCAGAGTTGCAGCAGGGTTTCGATATCCCCTGGCTGTCCCTGTTTCTGCTCCAGCGCACGCAGAATTTTCACGCTCCACGGCAGGCCATCGCGACACGGCGTACACCAGCCGCACGACTCACGGGCAAAGAACTCTTCCAGGTTGCGCACCAGCGAGACCATATTGATTTCGTGATCGACCGCCATCGCCAGCGCGGTGCCCAGACGGCTGCCTGCTTTGCCGATGCTGGCAAACTCCATCGGCAGATCCAGATGCTGGTCGGTCAGGAAGTCGGTGCCTGCGCCGCCCGGCTGCCAGGCTTTGAACTTCAGCCCGTCACGCATGCCGCCCGCATAATCTTCAAGGATTTCACGCGCGGTGATACCGAATGGCAGCTCCCAGACGCCAGGATTTTTCACCCGTCCGGAGAAGCCCATCATTTTGGTACCGGCATCTTCGCTTTTAGAGATGTTTTTGTACCACTCGACGCCGTTAGCCAGAATCGCCGGGACGTTGGAGAGGGTTTCCACGTTGTTCACGCAGGTCGGTTTGCCCCACGCGCCCGCACTTGCCGGGAATGGCGGCTTGGAACGCGGGTTAGCACGACGGCCTTCCAGTGAGTTAATCAGTGCCGTCTCTTCGCCGCAGATATAACGTCCTGCGCCGGTGTGGACGATCAGCTCAAAGTCGAAGCCGGTGCCAAGAATATTTTTACCGAGATAACCCGCTTCCGTCGCTTCCGCAATCGCACGGCGCAGATGCACCGCGGCTTCTATGTATTCGCCACGTAAGAAGATATAGCCACGGTAGGCCTTCAGTGCAAAGGCGCTGATCAGCATCCCTTCCACCAGCTGGTGAGGCATCTGCTCCATCAGCAGGCGGTCTTTATAGGTGCCGGGTTCCATCTCATCGGCGTTACACAGCAGGTAACGGATGTTCATCGACTCATCTTTCGGCATCAGGCTCCACTTCAGACCGGTAGAGAAGCCAGCACCGCCGCGCCCTTTCAGGCCGGAATCTTTCACTGCCGCGACGATTTCATCCTGTGACATGCTCTTCAGCGCTTTTTCCGCACCGGCATAGCCGTTTTTGCTGCGGTATTCATCAAGCCAGACAGGTTGCTTGTCGTCACGCATCCGCCAGGTCAGCGGATGGGTTTCAGCAGTACGAATGATCTGTTTAATTGTCATTGATACTGCTCCAGTAAACCAGGAATGCCTTCCGGCGTCAGATGCACATGCGTGTCTTCATCCACCATCATCGTTGGGCCCTTGTCGCAGTTGCCCAGACAGCAGGTTGGCAGCAGCGTAAAGCGGCCATCAGCCGTGGTCTGACCCGGTTTGATATTCAGCTGCTGTTCCAGTGCGGACTGGATGCCCTGATAACCGGTGATGTGACAGACCACGCTGTCACAGTAACGGATCACATGACGGCCAACCGGCTGACGGAAGATCTGGCTGTAAAACGTCGCCACACCTTCAACGTCGCTTGCCGGGATACCCAGCACATCCGCGATCGCGTTAATCGCGCCGTCCGGCACCCAGCCACGCTGTTTCTGCACGATCTTCAGCGCTTCAATCGAGGCTGCACGCGCATCTTCGTAGTGGTGTTTTTCGTGCTCAATAGCGTGATGCTCTTCCGCGCTCAGCACGAAGACCTCGTTAGGGTCGATCGTTTTAATGGCAATGTGTTGATCGTGCATAATTAGCGGTCCACGTCTGACATAACAAAATCGATACTACCCAGATATACGATCAGGTCGGATACCAGGCTGCCACGGATTACGGAAGGAATCTGCTGCAGATGCGGGAAGCTCGGCGTACGCACGCGGGTGCGGTAGCTCATGGTGCTGCCATCGCTGGTCAGGTAGTAGCTGTTGATCCCTTTCGTCGCTTCAATCATCTGGAACGATTCATTGGCTGGCATCACCGGTCCCCAGGAAACCTGCAGGAAGTGGGTAATCAGCGTTTCAATGTGCTGCAGCGTGCGCTCTTTCGGTGGCGGCGTGGTCAGCGGATGATCCGCTTTAAATGGCCCCTCTGGCATGTTGTTGAGACACTGCTCAAGAATACGCAGCGACTGCCACATCTCTTCCATCTTCAGCTGAACGCGGCTGTAGGCATCGCTGACGCCATCGCCGACAGGAATTTCGAAATCGAAGTTTTCGTAGCCTGAATAGGGACGCCATTTACGCACGTCAAAGTCCAGACCCGTTGCACGCAGACCGGCACCCGTGGTGCCCCACGCCAGCGCCTCTTCCATGTTGTAGGCAGCCACGCCTTTGGAACGACCAATCAGCACCGTGTTACGCAGTGCAGCTTTGTCATATTCCTTCAGACGCTTCGGCATCCAGTCCAGGAAATCACGCAGCAGACGTTCCCAGCCACGCGGCAGGTCGTGCGCGACGCCACCAATGCGGAACCAGGCCGGGTGCATACGGAAACCGGTAATGGCTTCAACCACGTCATAGATTTTCTGGCGATCGGTAAAGGCAAAGAACACCGGTGTCATGGCACCGACGTCCTGAATAAAGGTGGAGATATAGAGCAGATGGCTGTTGATGCGGAACAGCTCAGAGAGCATTACGCGGATCACGTTAACGCGATCGGGCACCACGATACCAGCCAGTTTCTCCACTGCCAGCACGTACGGCATTTCGTTTACGCAGCCGCCGAGGTATTCAATACGGTCAGTGTAAGGAATGTAGCTGTGCCACGACTGACGTTCACCCATCTTTTCGGCACCACGATGGTGATAACCGATGTCAGGCACGCAGTCGACAATCTCTTCACCATCCAGCTGCAGAATGATGCGGAATGCACCGTGCGCCGACGGGTGGTTAGGCCCGAGGTTGAGGAACATGAAGTCTTCGTTGGTAGTACTGCGCTTCATGCCCCAGTCTTCAGGCTTGAAGGTCAGCGCTTCCATCTCTAAATCTTCTTTCTGCTTAGTCAGCGTGAAAGGGTCGAATTCGGTGGCGCGCGCCGGGTAATCTTTACGCAGCGGATGGCCTTCCCAGGTCGACGGCATCATGATGCGGGTCAGGTGCGGGTGGCCATCAAAGGTAATACCAAACATCTCCCAGGTTTCACGCTCATACCAGTTGGCATTCGGGAAAAGACGGGTGATGGTCGGCAGATGCATGTCGTTTTCAGAGAGTGCCACCTTGAGCATGATGTCGCGGTTGCGCTCGATCGACAACAGGTGGTAGAAAACGGAAAAATCCGCCGCAGGCAGGCCTGCACGGTGGGTACGTAAACGCTCATCCACGCCATGCAGGTCATACAGCATGACGTAAGGCTTGGGTAATTTACGCAGGAACTCGGTAATTTCCAGTATCTGTTCACGCTTAACCCAGACCACCGGAATGCCGGTGCGGGTTGGCTGAACAGTGAAGGCATCCGGCCCAAAACGATTACGCAACTCGCCGATCACCGGGTCATCAAGGTGATCACGGGTTTGCCATAGAGGCTGAGCGAGATCTTGCGTGGTCAAATCTGTCATACGTTACTCACCATTCCGGCCTGGTCTCAGGCACTCAAATGAAGGCGTCAGGATGGGGCCATGCATTAAATTGTGATGTTCTGCTGCAGGCGCGGTTTTCCATCCATACGGTTTTAAACTTCGTCCGGGCTGCGCAGGTTTGTGACTGCGATGCGCTCTGAGCGTTTTCTTTCACGCTCTGAAGGCATGTTGGCGCGGTAAACGCCCTGGTCGCCGACAACCCACGAAAGCGGACGGCGCTCTTTGCCGATCGACTCCTGCAACAGCAGCAGTGCCTGCATGTAGGCTTCAGGACGTGGCGGGCAGCCAGGAATGTAAACATCGACCGGCAGGAATTTATCGACGCCCTGCACCACCGAATAGATGTCATACATGCCGCCCGAGTTGGCGCAGGCACCCATGGAAATCACCCATTTTGGTTCCAGCATTTGATCGTACAAACGCTGAATAACCGGGGCCATTTTAGTAAACGGCGTACCGGCAATAACCATGAAATCCGCCTGACGTGGCGAGGCGCGCATCACTTCCGCACCAAAACGCGCTACGTCGTGAACCGCGGTGAACGACGTGGTCATCTCTACGTAACAACAGGACAAGCCGAAGTTGTAGGGCCAGAGGGAGTTTTTTCGTCCCCAGTTCACCATGTCATGCAGGGCATTTTCGAGTTTGCCCATATACACGCTGCGATGAACGTGCTGCTCCAGCGGATCGCTGACGATTTCCTGCTTTTGCAGAGGATAACGGTCGTTCTCACCACCGTTCGGGTCTATGCGGGTGAGCGTATAGTCCATCTTATTGCCTCTCTTTTACTGCTTATGAGGATTGGTGTGGCTGACCGTAGTGGTTTTCACCACCACGCGACGGCGAGCTGGTGCCCAGTCCAGTGCGCCAATGCGTACCAGATAGACCAGACCCGCCAGGAGCACCAAAATGAAAATTGCGGCTTCCACAAAGCCGATCCAACCGCTTTCACGGATTGAAGTCGCCCATGCGTATAAAAAGAGGGCTTCGACGTCGAAAATGACGAAAAACATCGCAACCAGATAAAATTTCGCCGACAGGCGGATATGGGTATCACCAACGGATTCGATGCCCGATTCGAATGGCGTGTCTTTGTAGCGGGCGCGCGCTCTGCCGCCAAGCAGCCATCCTCCGGTCAGCATGAAAGCACACAGGCCAAAGGCAATAACGATAAATACGATAAACGCCCAGTGCTGAGCGATGATTTCGGTGGTAGTTGACATACTCATTGCTTACTCATCAAAAGTGGCGCTGGCATCCTGCACGCGTTTCCCGCAGCAAACTGACCACATCGATTCAAGGGAAGGGTAAAAACCTTTTAAATATTGCTGTTATCAGGTAATAAGCAGCCATTTTATGGGGTTTTTTACTCCTTTCTATAACCTTTTGTCAACTTTGACAAAAGTATCCAAACATTATTTCACACCTGCATCATATTATTAACAAATGATGCCCCGCTTTCCAGCTAAATCGCTTCAGTCTGTAGGGTTAATTTTAGTGTAGCGGGTATTCACATGCATGGATCGTGCATTTAACAAACATATTTTGACAGGTATCATCCTGTTTTCCTTCCCCTTCTCAGGGGTATTTTCTTGATCCAGAACACACTTCTGTCCTTTATGCGCTAATTTTCTCCACATGAAACAGCGATCCGGAACAAATGGTTCGTTTTTTCGGTCTTTACGTTTCAGTTCATTGCAGGATGAAATTATTCAGGAGGGCAACGTCAGGGAGAGGAGCTGGTGGGAGAGTCGGGCGAGGCGCAGACATAAAAAAGCCTCTCGTTCTGTTCAGGGAATGAGAGGCCTATTTATAAGCGTTTGTTAAGACAACTGCGCCAGTGTTGAGTACAACACGTTAGCGAAATTACTCTTCGTCATCCAGTAACAGCGTACCGTCTGGATTATTGCTCAGGTTATACGGGTCGTTGGTGGACTGCATGGCGTTGAAGATAGCCAGTGCCAGCTCATTATCGCTGTCAGGATTGCGGCACAGCAGATATTGCGTATCCGGCAATACCGGCAGCCCTTCCGCCGCACCCATCACACGCAGTTCCGGGCTCATCATCTCTACCGGACGCGCTGTCACGCCGAGTCCCGCTTTCACCGCGGCGCGTACTGCAGCCAGTGTGGAAGCGACGTACGAGATACGCCACGGGATGCCGGCTTCATTAAGATGATCAATCGCCATATCGCGGTAAGGACTTGGCTCATCCAGCAGCACCAATGGAATAGCTTCGCCGCGCTGGAAGATATAATCCGCTGCGCAGTACCACAAGGTAGGTGAAGTACGCAGTACCTGATAGGTAAAATTACCCGGGCTGGAGGTCGTCACAACCAGGTCCACTTCACCCTGATTGAGCATTTCCATCATAAACGGATTACGTTTAACCCGAACATCGATTGCCAGTTTCGGATAAACCGAGGTTACCCGGTTTAACAGGAAAGGCAGAATAGTGTCAGAGGTGTCATCAGAGGCACCAATGGTCAGCACGCCCTGAATATTACTGTACATCAGCGAAGTGCAGGCTTCGTCGTTGAAACGAAGGATTTTTCTGGCATAGCCTAAAAGCTGGATCCCGTGCTCTGTTAACAGCTTATTACGTCCATGTCTGGCAAACAGCTCTTTACCTACCAATTGTTCCAGACGCTGCATCTGCTGACTGACTGCTGACTGGGTTCTGCAGACCGCTGCAGCGGCCGCTGCAAAGGTATTCAAATCCGCAACGGCAACGAAAGTTCTCAGCAGATCGAGGTCGAGATTGAGTATCGGACGATTTGCATTAGTCATGTTTTTTCTTCACTTATAAGATTTTTACGAACTACTACCCTGGTGTTATTACAAGCTTATCAAAGTGATAAGCAGTAATGGTGCTTAATGACAGTCCTGTGTGAAGACTGACACAAAAAAAATTCATCTGGAACCGGCACTGCTGACTCAACTGAAAGGGTCATGGTGCTCTCAAGACAGATACAACTTCTGAACCGATGGCGCTGGGGTGCGCAAATGCAGGAAGCTGCGTAGTTGTCTTATTCCCACCAGAAATAATCGGGCGGGATAAAAATCGCACTTTTAAGGCCAGCAAGACGAAGCGGCCATGTGCATTAAATAATAAATTATACTTAATCATTTTTGACTTCAAAATGGAAATGATTTTGTGAAAAGCGCTGTAAATTTTGTGCTAAAGGCATTTCCGGACCCTTATGCCACATTATTGATCACTTTTTAAGCCTTCAGCGTTCCGAAATTTAGTGAAGAAGTGTTAAGTACTGCTTACAATCCTGATAAAAGCGTGCCAGAAACACCTCTTCATTTGGTACTTTTCCGGCGATCACAAGGCCTTAAACAGGCCACTCTTAAGCAGTGTTAAGGCGTAGTCGTTGCACGCGTCATAAAATTGTCCACAAAGTGAACATTTATAAAATATCCTTTAACTATTTACCTGAGTGTATATTTCAGGAGCAAAGAAAAGCGTCCTTTCCATAACGTTCATATTTCATTTCACAATACCCAAGCCATATGTTGTCTCAGCCCCACTTTAGATAGTTTAAAATATTTCTATATGCATCATCTTTGGTTTTATCAACCACCTCACGCCTTAGTAAATATTTTTTACGCTACTCACCGTCTAAAAAGTTGTTGAACCCGCCAAAACGGGGCGGCACCCTTCATTTGTGACCGACAGGAGAGTACATTGTGCTGGTTCGATTTCAGTGGCAGCCAAAAAGGATTCTGCCCGTTAAGGCGGTAACAATGACTTTTCAAATAGATAAATCCGGAAAACTCGATAACGTCTGCTATGACATCCGTGGCCCGGTCCTGAAAGAGGCGAAGCGTCTCGAAGAAGAAGGCAATAAAGTTCTTAAGCTGAACATCGGCAATCCGGCGCCGTTTGGTTTCGAAGCACCGGATGAGATTCTGGTCGATGTGATTCGTAATCTTCCCAGCGCTCAGGGCTATTGCGACTCTAAGGGTCTCTATTCCGCCCGAAAAGCGATCATGCAGCACTATCAGGCGCGCGACATGCGTGATGTCACGGTAGAAGATATCTACATTGGCAACGGCGTTTCAGAGCTCATCGTGCAGGCGATGCAGGCGTTACTGAACAGCGGCGACGAAATGCTGGTGCCAGCGCCTGACTATCCGTTGTGGACGGCTGCGGTTTCCCTCTCCAGCGGAAAAGCGGTGCACTATCTGTGTGATGAGTCAGCAGGCTGGTTCCCTGACCTGGATGATATCCGCAGCAAGATCACCCCGCGGACCCGCGGTATCGTGATTATCAACCCGAATAACCCGACCGGCGCGGTCTACAGCAAAGAGCTGCTATTAGAGGTGGTTGAGATTGCGCGTCAGCATAACCTGATTATTTTTGCCGATGAGATCTACGATAAGATCCTTTACGACGAGGCACAGCACCACTGCATCGCAGCCCTGGCCCCCGATCTGCTGACCGTGACCTTCAATGGCCTTTCTAAAACCTATCGTGTAGCCGGTTTCCGTCAGGGCTGGATGGTACTGAACGGGCCAAAGAAACATGCGAAAGGCTACATTGAAGGGCTGGAGATGCTGGCGTCTATGCGCCTGTGTGCCAACGTACCGGCCCAGCATGCCATCCAGACGGCGCTGGGCGGCTACCAGAGCATCAGCGAATTTATCATGCCTGGTGGTCGTCTTTATGAGCAGCGCCAGCGTGCCTGGGAATTGATCAACGATATTCCCGGCGTCAGCTGTGTGAAGCCGCAGGGCGCGCTCTACATGTTCCCGAAAATTGACGCCAAAAAATTCAATATTTTTGACGATCAAAAAATGGTGCTGGATTTTCTGCTTCAGGAGAAGGTGCTGCTGGTACAGGGTAGTGCGTTCAACTGGCCATGGCCCGATCACCTGCGCATTGTTACGCTGCCTCGTGTGGATGATCTGGAGATGGCGATTAATAAATTTGGTCGCTTCCTGCAAGGCTATCGCCAGTAATCACGCCCGCGTATACTGATGCTATTTGGGGAGAGCCTGTCTCTCCCCTGCCTGCTAACAGGAACGCTCATGACACAAAGCCACTTCTTTGCTCACCTCTCCCGTCTTAAGCTGATCAACCGCTGGCCACTGATGCGCAATGTGCGTACCGAGAATGTTTCTGAACACAGTCTGCAGGTCGCCATGGTGGCGCACGCGCTGGCCGTCATCAAAAATCTTAAATTCAGTGGGTCGCTTAACGCCGACCGCATTGCCATGCTGGCGCTTTATCACGATGCCAGCGAGGTGCTCACCGGCGATTTACCCACCCCGGTGAAGTACTACAACGCACAGATTGCCCACGAATATAAGAAAATCGAGAAGATTGCCCAGCAGAAACTGATTGAGATGCTGCCTGAAGAGTTTCAGGCGATCTATCGCCCGCTAATCGACGAGCATCTGCATAGCGAAGAGGAGCAGGCCGTGGTGAAACAGGCTGATGCGCTCTGTGCCTATGTAAAATGTCTTGAGGAGCTGTCTGCCGGCAATAACGAATTCCTGCTGGCCAAAGCGCGGCTGGAAAAGACCCTGGCACAGCGGCGTTCGCCAGAGATGGATTACTTCGTTGAGGTGTTTATTCCAAGCTTCAGCCTGTCGCTGGATGAAATTTCGCAGGATACGCCACTGTAAACCCGACGGCATGGCCGCCGGGCGGATCTTTAAGCCTGCTGGCTGAAGGTAAAGCTGCCGTCAGACTCACGAGTGACTACCAGAGACGCCAGTGAGTCGAGCCGAAGCGCTACCTCATCCAGCCGTGGCGTTTCCGCCGGGGCGTTGATGGCAATCACCGCACAGCCAGCGTTCAGGCCGGACAGAATACCGGCGGGTGCATCTTCTGCCACCACGCATGACGTCGCCACTAATCCCAGCTTCTCTGCACCAAGCAGATAAGGATCGGGCTCAGGTTTGCCTTTAGCGACCTGCTCAGCGGTAATGAAGACGGCGGGCTTCGGTAATCCTGCGGCTTTGTGACGAGCATGAGCGACCGGCACCGAGCCAGAGGTGACTATCGCCCAGGGAATCTGCAGCTCGTTCAGCCGGTTCAGCAGCGCATGGGCGCCTGGCAGCGCCTGCACACCGTCGGTGTCTGCCGCTTCAGCCTGCTCCAGCGCGACAAACTCCGCCTGAATAGCCTCTTCCGACTGGCCTGCCATGAAATGACGCAGAGAGGTAATCGCCTGTTTGCCATGGATGAAATCCAGGATCTCATCAGCGGCGATACCATGACGGGCACCCCACTGGCTCCAGGCTCGTTCAACCGCTGGCAGTGAGTCCACCAGCGTGCCGTCTAAATCAAATAGAAAACCTCTGTAGGTCACGCGCTCCTCCTCATCAGGCATTAATCACTTGCGCAATTTCGTTTGCACTTAAATGGTACTGGCGCGGACAAGTCTGCCACAAAGCTAACATGCGTTGATACTTTTCCCACATCGGGGTCTGCGCGTTAAAACCGTGGGTACCGGAATCAAAGTGGGTATAACGCCCTTCTGTATTGACCATAAAACGGACGTAACCCAGCAGGCGTGCTTCCGTTGCTGCATCAAAGCCCAGAAAGGCGAGACGGCGCTCTTCCAGCTGACCTTTATCCTTCAGGTTCGACCAGGAGACGTGGAGCGCATGATGCATTTCCATTATATCGATCACAGTCCGGCAGATCGCTTCACTCAGTTCGCCAAACTCTTTATCCAGCTCGCGCATCTGCAGCGCATAACCGCGTTCGATAATGGTCTGGTAACGGCGAAAACGTTCTGCATTTTCCGGCTCAAGCATGGCCATGATTTTGTACTGGTTGGTAAGAATCAGACGCTGCGCATGGGTCATTTCCATCATTCACTCCCGGTCAGAGACCGCTCAGTTAATCGACAATGGAGAAATGATTGCACAGTGTTAGCGACACGGAAATCGCCGTATCGCCTTTCTTTGATTTGGCCGCAGGTTAGCGGTAATTATTTTACCGCCAGCCCCGGAGGGGTCAGAGATCGTCCAGGAAAGTGCGGTCGAGTTGTTTAAACGCCCGCTTGAGCAGATCGGCCAGCGCCTGATAGGTCGGCTTGCCTTCAACCGGCGCTATCGCCTGCCCCGCTTCTTCCAGCCGGGCACGCACTTCATGAAACCAGTTAAGCAGCGTCGGCGGCAGCGGCGTGACTGAACGCTTACCCAGCCACCATAGTCCCTGCATCGGCAGGCTGCAGGCAAACAGCGCCGTCGCCACGGCAGGACCTAACTGACCGCCCATCGCGATCTGCCAGGTCAGCGTAAAAATCGCCAGCGGTGGCATAAAGCGAATGGCGAAACGCGTTGCTGATGAAACGCGGTTTTCCGGGAACACCGGGGCCAGGCGCTTATCAGCAGGCCAGGTCTTCATATAGTGCTGGCCGCGCTGAAACATCCGAAACCAACTGGTACTGCCAGATTCATTCGCCATGGCTCACCTCAATTAATACTGCAAAGATTAAAAAATAGTTATAACCACACAACTTTACGTAACATCCTTCAATTATTTTTGTCTTTAAAGATGACTCCAGCTATTCTGACGCCGTTTTAACACCTTTCCGCACGCGGGATGCGCCGTTGGGAAGAGGCCTGAGCCATGTTTCGACAAGGCAATCTTCAAATTTTCGCGTAAGATTGCTGAAATTTTTTGCGGAAATGCAGATTTCTGTCTACCGCATGATGTTTGTCATTAATCTACCAGCTTTCATGGGCTACGCTGTTAGTCTGATTGCGTTTTATTTAGCCACTCTCAAAAAATAGGTACTTCCATGTCGAGTAAGTTAGTTCTGGTTCTGAACTGTGGCAGCTCTTCCCTGAAGTTTGCCATTCTCAACCCTGCCAGCGGTGAAGAGTTCCTGTCAGGCCTGGCGGAATGTTTCCACCTTCCTGAGGCCCGCATCAAATGGAAGCTGGAAGGCGAAAAACAGGAAGCGCCTTTGGGTGCTGGCGCAGCGCATAGCGAAGCGCTGAACTTTATTGTTAAGACCATTCTGGCACAAAAACCTGAGCTTTCGGCACAAATTGCTGCAATCGGCCATCGTATCGTTCATGGCGGCGAGAAGCTGACTCAGTCAGTCATCATTACTGAAGACGTGGTACAGGGCATCAAGGACGCCTCTTCTTTTGCACCGCTGCACAACCCGGCTCATCTGATCGGTATTGATGAAGCGATGAAAAACTTCCCGCACCTGTCAGATAAGAATGTCGCGGTATTCGACACGGCTTTCCATCAGACAATGCCGGAAGAGTCTTACCTTTATGCGCTGCCGTACAAATTATATAAAGAGCATGGCGTTCGTCGCTATGGCGCGCATGGCACCAGCCATTTCTATGTGACTCACGAAGCCGCTAAAATGCTTAACAAGCCGCTTGAGTCACTTAACATTATCACCTGTCACCTCGGTAATGGTGGTTCAGTTTCTGCTATTCGTAACGGCGAGTGCGTAGACACCTCTATGGGCCTGACTCCGCTGGAAGGTCTGGTGATGGGAACCCGCAGTGGCGACATCGATCCGGCCATCATCTTCTTCCTGCACGATACGCTGGGTATGAGCGTTGACGCCATCAATAAACTGCTGACCAAAGAGTCTGGCCTGTTAGGGCTGACCGAAGTCACCAGCGACTGCCGCTACGTAGAAGACAACTACACCACCAAAGAAGATGCGAAGCGCGCAATGGATGTCTTCTGTCATCGCCTGGCGAAATATATCGGCAGCTACACCGCGCTGATGGATGGCCGTCTTGACGCCGTCGTGTTCACTGGCGGCATCGGTGAAAACGCCGCGATGGTCCGTGAACTTTCACTGAAAAAACTGGCACTGCTGGGCTTCGACGTCGACCATGAGCGCAACCTGGCGGCCCGTTTCGGCAAATCAGGCTACATCAATAAAGAAGGCACCCGCCCGGCGCTGGTGATTCCGACCAACGAAGAGCTGGTCATCGCCCAGGACGCCGCGCGTCTGACTGCGTAAAACACTTCTCTCCGTCAGCTCAGGCTGACGGAGTTGTTTCTGACACCCTGCCATTACTGAGAGGTTCAAACGTGTCACGTACAATTATGCTCATTCCGACCGGCACCAGCGTCGGCCTGACCAGCGTCAGCCTTGGCGTTATCCGCGCCATGGAGCGCAAAGGTGTTCGCCTTAGCGTCTTTAAGCCGATTGCTCAGCCACGTGCTGGCGGCGACACTCCGGATCAAACCACCACCATCATCCGTAAGAACTCATCGATTCCTGCCGCTGAACCGCTGCAGATGTCGCGCGTTGAGTCACTGCTGGGTTCCAACCAGCAGGATGTACTGATGGAAGAGATCATCTCCCGATACCACGCCAACACTCAGGATGCGGAAGTGGTGCTGGTTGAAGGTCTGGTGCCGACCCGTAAGCATCAGTTCGCCAACGCGCTGAACTATGAAATCGCTAAAACCCTGAACGCGGAAATCGTCTTCGTGATGGCGCTGGGCAATGACTCTCCGGCACAGCTGAAAGAGCGCATTGAACTGACGCAAAGCAGCTTCGGCGGTCAGAAGAACAAAAACATCACTGGCGTGATCATCAACAAACTCAACGCGCCGGTTGACGATCAGGGACGTACCCGCCCTGACCTGTCAGAAATCTTTGATGATTCCTCAAAAGCCAGCATCGCCAATATCGATCCTAAGCAGCTGTTCTCAGACAGCCCGCTGCCGGTGCTGGGCTGCGTGCCGTGGAGCTTTGATCTGATTGCCACCCGCGCTATCGATATGTGCCGTCACCTGGATGCACGCATCATTAACGAAGGCGAGATTCAGACCCGTCGGGTTAAATCCGTTACCTTCTGCGCCCGCAGTATTCCGCACATGCTGGAGCATTTCCGTCCTGGCTCACTGCTGGTGACTTCGGCTGACCGTCCGGATGTGCTGGTCGCCGCCTGTCTGGCTGCGATGAACGGCATTGAGATTGGCGCAATCCTGCTGACCGGTAACTACGAGATTGACGATCGCATTGCCCGTCTCTGCGACCGCGCCTTCCAGACCGGCCTGCCGGTGTTTATGGTGAAAACCAATACCTGGCAGACCTCACTGAGCCTGCAGAGCTTTAATCTTGAAGTGCCTGCTGATGACACGCAGCGCATCGAAAAGGTGCAGGAATATGTCGCCAGCTACATTAATGCAGAGTGGATTGAGTCACTGACCGCCACATCTGAGCGCAGCCGTCGCCTGTCACCACCTGCTTTCCGCTATCAGCTTACCGAGCTGGCGCGTAAAGCGGGCAAACGCGTGGTACTGCCAGAGGGCGATGAGCCGCGTACGGTTAAAGCGGCCGCTATCTGTGCCGAGCGCGGTATCGCTACCTGCGTACTGTTAGGCAACCCGGAGGAGATTCAGCGTGTCGCTGCGGCTCAGGGTGTTGAACTGGGCAAAGGCGTTGAGATTGTTGACCCGGAACAGGTCCGTGAAAACTACGTGCCGCGTCTGGTTGAGTTGCGTAAGAGCAAAGGCATGACCGAGGTGGTTGCTCAGGAGCAGCTGGAAGATAACGTGGTACTCGGCACCATGATGCTGGAGAGCGGCGAAGTGGATGGCCTGGTGTCAGGTGCAGTTCACACCACGGCCAACACCATTCGTCCGCCGCTGCAGCTGATCAAAACCGCGCCTAACAGCTCACTGGTTTCCTCGGTGTTCTTTATGCTGCTGCCGGAGCAGGTGCTGGTTTACGGCGACTGCGCGATTAACCCGGATCCGACTGCGGAGCAGCTGGCGGAGATCGCTATCCAGTCTGCCGATTCAGCCAGCGCCTTTGGTATCGATCCGCGTGTTGCGATGATCTCCTACTCTACCGGCACGTCAGGTGCGGGCAGCGACGTTGAGAAAGTGCGTGAAGCAACGCGTATTGCGCAGGAGAAACGGCCTGATCTGGTAATCGATGGTCCGCTGCAGTATGACGCCGCGATCATGGAGGATGTGGCGAAATCCAAAGCGCCGAATTCTCAGGTTGCCGGTCGCGCTACTGTGTTTATCTTCCCGGATCTCAACACCGGTAACACCACCTACAAAGCGGTACAGCGTTCAGCCGATCTGATCTCCATCGGACCGATGCTGCAGGGTATGCGTAAGCCGGTCAATGACCTGTCGCGCGGTGCGCTGGTGGATGACATCGTTTATACCATCGCCCTGACGGCGATTCAGTCCCAGCAGGCTGAAGGCTAAGCGGCGGGTCATAACGAAAAAGGCATGCCCCAGAGCATGCCTTTTTTTCGCCGGTAACAAAGCGGCTATGTCTGATGCGGATGAATAACCTGAATTAAAATGCCTGTTTTCAGGCCCGGTTATCGCCGTTGCGGCTCATCCACAGGGAGAGTGCTTTCAGCGAATCGTCGGTGAACTCATCACAACGTGCGGTAATCTCATCAGGCGTCATCCAGATAATCTCATCGACTTCCGATTCCTGCATGGCGAATGGCCCGTGTGATACACAACTGAACAGACCGCCCCAGACACGACAGTGTTGGTCTTCGAAGTAGAATTTGCCATGTTCAGCAAACGGCACCGCGGCAATCCCTAACTCCTCTTCTGCTTCACGTCGCGCAGATTCCAGCATATCTTCACCGCTCTGCACCACGCCGCCCGCGGTTGCGTCCAGTTTGCCCGGCATAAAATCTTTTATCTCGGTGCGACGCTGTACCAGAATCTTACCCATACCGTCATGAACCACAATATAGGTAGCGCGGTGACGCAGGCACTGAGCACGCATCTGCGCACGTGTCGCCTGAGCAACGACTTCATTCTCTTCGTTTACGATATCGACCCACTCGATGCCGTCACCCGCAGTTTGATCCACCATCAGTAACCCTTTCCTGTTTGGCGTACAGTTGTGTACGCAGTTTGCCACCTGTTATTTTTATGTGGCGTAAGGTAATCACTTCCGACAGCCTGAGCAAGCCCTGGCTGTTACCGATTTTTACCACTTTCTGCTAACCACAGTTGTACCGAGGCTCGCTGCCACTGAAACTCAGCATAATGCCGCAGACGGACGGGCAAAGGATCGCCATGTAATACCAGCCGGTTAAGCATTACAGCCAGATCGGTATCCGCAATGGACCACTCACCAAACAGGTTCTGTTGCCCCTCAGGCAGCAGACGATCGACAGCGGTAACCAGTTTATCCACCGCCTGCTGCGCTGACGCAGTCAGTGGCGCAAAACGTTCACCGGCGAACAGCACTTCTGTCGGACGCTCCTGACGGATCCACAGGAAGTCACTGCGCAGCCAGGCCTGAATCTCACGAGCACGGGCGCGCTTTTCCCGGTCGCGTGGATAGAGGCGCTCAAATTCGGGTGCCGGAAAACGCTCTTCGAGATATTCGGTAATCGCCGAGGATTCGCTTAACAGGAAGTCATCAATCTGAAGAGTCGGCACGCGGCAGGTCAGCGACAGCTCGCGGTATGCTGCGGCGTATTGCTGATTCTGTGACAGATCGACACGTTTCAGCTGGAAAGGGATCCCTTTTTCGGTAAGAGCAACATAGGCAGACATAGCGTAAGGACTGAAAAATGATGAATCTGACCACAGGGTGATGGACGGATAATTCATCGGTTACCTCAATTGGCTGTCAGGGTTGCATCATGTTTACCGATTTTTTTTTGCGAAGGCAACGCTGAGCTGCTCCGATCTCTGCCACCGGAACCAGAAAGCGCGACGCGACTCACTCTGGAATGGCTCGACTCTTCTATGCTGAAAGGTGCAAATAACAAAAACATCAAGGGAGCCGCAACATGCACATTCTAATTACCGGTGGCACGGGACTGATTGGCCGTCACCTGATCCCGCGCCTGCAGCAGCTGGGGCATCAGATCAGCGTGGTGACACGTGACGTGGTCAGCGCGCGTGAAAAACTGGGCGAGAACGTCGCACTCTGGTCAGGCCTGGCGCAACAGTCGAATCTGGATAACATCGATGCGGTGATTAATCTGGCGGGAGAACCCATCGCCGACAAGCGCTGGACGGAGCCGCATAAACAGCAGCTGTGCGAAAGCCGCTGGCAGATCACTGAGCAGATCGCCTCACTGATCAACGCCAGCGCTACGCCGCCCTCAGTATTGATCTCTGGTTCGGCAACCGGCTTTTATGGCAATACCGGCGATCTGGTGCTGACTGAAGAGGATCAGGGGCAGGATGAGTTTACGCATCAGCTCTGCGCCCGCTGGGAGCAGCTGGCGCTTGCAGCAGAAAGTGAGCGCACCCGCGTCTGCCTGATGCGGACCGGCGTGGTGCTGGCCCCCGAAGGTGGCGCACTCAGCAAAATGAAGTTGCCCTTTAAGCTCGGCATCGGCGGGCCTATCGGCAGTGGCAAGCAATATATGCCGTGGATCCACCTTGATGACATGCTTAACGCCATTATCTGGCTGCTGGATCATGATGATCTGCGTGGTCCGTTTAATATGGTCGCGCCTTACGCCGTGCGCAATGAGCAGTTTGCCGCCACGCTGGGCCAGGTTATGCACCGCCCTGCCTTTATGCGCACGCCAGCCAGCGCCATTAAACTGATGATGGGCGAATCGTCGGTGCTGGTGCTGGGAGGACAGCATGTGCTGCCAAAGCGGCTGGAAGCCTCGGGTTTTAGCTTCCGCTGGTACGATCTGCAGCAGGCGTTGCAGGATGTGGTGAAGCATTAACCTGACGCCCGCGCCTGTCAGACGCGGGCGCTGGATTACTTCAGCGACCCCTTGAGGAACTGCTGTAAACGCGGGCTTTTCGGGCTGCCGAATACCTCCGAAGGTGGCCCCTGCTCTTCGATTTTACCCTGATGCAGGAAAATCACGTGATTTGAGACGTGACGGGCAAACTCCATCTCGTGGGTCACCACCACCATGGTTTTGCCCTCTTCCGCCAGCTTTTGCATGATGCGCAGCACTTCACCGACCAGTTCCGGATCCAGCGCCGAGGTCGGCTCATCAAACAGCAACACCTCCGGCTCCATCGCCAGTGCACGCGCAATCGACACACGCTGCTGCTGCCCCCCGGAGAGGTGCACCGGATACTTGGCCTGCGCCCGCGCATCGATGCCCACTTTATCGAGGTAGCGGATGGCCCGCTCACGCGCCTCCGCTTTGCTCAGCCCCAGCACCTGAATCGGCGCTTCCATGACGTTTTCCAGCACCGTCATGTGGCTCCAGAGATTGAAATGCTGGAACACCATGGTCAGACTGGTGCGCAATGCGCGCAACTGTTCTTTGTCAGCGACTTTCAGCTGACCATCTTTGTCACGGACCAGCGTGATGTGTTGGTTATTGACCACGATGGTGCCTTCACTCGGTTTTTCGAGGAAGTTGATGCAGCGTAAAAAGGTACTTTTCCCTGAACCGGACGATCCAATGATACTGATCACATCGCCCGCTTTCGCAGTTAACGAGACCCCTTTCAGCACTTCATGTTCACCGTAACGCTTATGCAATTCGGTGACGCTTAATTTATTGTCAGCCATAGTTCTACTCAATGCGATGAAGAGGGTTTCACGTGGGCCAGCCAGCGACGTTCCGCCAGGCGGAACAGGCTGATCAACACGTAAGAGATAATCAGGTACAACACTGCCGCCAGACCAAAGGCGGTAAACGGCTGATAAGTTGCTGAGTTAATATCTCGTGCGACTTTCAGCAGATCCGGCACCGTGGCGGTGAAGGCTAATGCCGTGGAGTGCAGCATCAGAATTACCTCGTTGCTGTAGACGGGCAGAGCCGTACGCAGCGCGGAAGGCAGGATAATGCAGCGATAGAGTTTGAAGGTGGAGAAGCCGTAAGCCCGCGCTGCCTCAATCTCACCGTGGGGTACCGAGCGAATCGCACCCGCAAAGATTTCCGTGGTGTAAGCGCAGGTATTCAGGGTAAAGGCGAGCAGCGTACAGTTCAGGCCGCTGCGGAAAAAAGCGTTCAGCAGTTCCGTGCCTTTAACAATTTCCAGCGTGTACATGCCGGAGTAGAAGACCAGCAGCTGTACATAGAGCGGCGTGCCGCGAAATACGTAGGTAAAGAGCCAGACCGGAAAGCTGATAAACCGGTTTGGCGAAACCCGGGCTATCGCCAGCAGAATGGCCAGACAGCCGCCAATAGTGACTGAGAGAATTAACAGCCACAGGGTGATCGCCACACCGGTAAAACGATAACCGTCCGTCCAGAGCAGCGATTTCCAGTATTCCTGAATAATCTCAATCATAACTCGCCCTCTTCACACCGACCGTATAGCGACGGTTCAGCCACCACAGCACGCCGTTCGACAGCGTGGTGAACACCAGATAGATCACACCGGCGACAATGGCGAAGTAGAACGGCTGCCAGGTACTTTTCCCCGCCAGCTGCGTCGCCTTCACCACATCTTCCAGTCCCAGCAGCGAAACCAGCGCGGTGGCTTTCAGGATTACCTGCCAGTTATTTCCGATGCCCGGCAGCGCGTAGCGCATCATGGCCGGAAACAGAATGCGGCGGAACACCTGCGCGCCGGTAAAGCCAAACGCAGTGGCCGCTTCAATCTGCCCTTTCGGCACCGCCATAAAGGCACCGCGGAATGTTTCGGTGAAATAGGCACCATAAATAAAGCCGAGCGTGATGATACCGGCGACCATCGGGTCGATATCAAACTGCGCCATGCCCAGTGCGTCGGTAACCTGGTTGAGGACAATCTGCAGACCGTAGAAAATCAGCAGCATCAGTACGAGGTCTGGCACGCCACGAATCAGCGTGGTGTAGCCTTCAAAAATCATCGCCAGTGGCCGGCTGCGCGACAGTTTCGCGCCTGCGCCAATCAGGCCCAGCAGCACTGCCAGCACGACGGAAGTGAGCGCCAGCTCCAGCGTCACCAGCGTGCCCCGAAGAATTACATCAGAATAGCCATACAGCATTGAGAGGGTCCTGTCGTGGGGTGAAAACGAAACGCTGCCCGCCAGTGATTGACGGGCAGTTTAGCTTTACCTCTCCGTTGCAGATGCCATCCGCCATTAGCGGGTCGGCTCCGGTTTCTGCACCAGGCAGAACCGGCTCAGTCCCGGCAAAACGGACACAGAGGGTAAAGCGACAGGATGGTTAGTCGCCGTACACATTGAAATCGAAGTATTTCTTCGCAATCTTGTCGTAGGTGCCATCTTTACGCATGTCAGCAAAGGCTTTGTCGATGGCGGCTTTCAGTTCGCTGTCATCTTTACGCAGTCCCATCCCGGTTCCAACGCCAAAGATCTTGTCATCCTTCACCGAAGGACCGGCGAAGGCGTAGTTTTTACCCACCGGCTGCTTCAGGAAACCTTCGCTGGCCTGCACTTCATCCTGGAAGGCTGCATCAATACGACCGGCATTCAGATCCTGATACACCAGATCCTGGTTAGCATAAGGGGTGACGTTAACCCCTTTTGGCCGCCAGTTCTGATTGGCATAGGTTTCCTGCGTGGTGCCCTGCAGCAGGCCGATATTTTTGCCTTTCAGTGACTCAATAGTCGGCTGAATTTTCGATCCCTTCGGTGCGACTAAACGTGCGTTAGCGGCGTAAAGTTTTTCCGAGAAGGCGATCTCTTCCTGACGTTTTGCTGTGATGGAAAGTGAGGAGATGATGGCATCAATTTTCTTCGCTTTCAGGGAAGGGATCAGCGCATCAAAGTCGCTTTCAACGTAGGTACATTGGGTATGAATGCGTTTACAGATTTCGTTAGCGAGGTCGATATCGAAGCCCACTAACTTGCCTTGCGCGTCTTTCGACTCAAACGGTGGGTAAGTTGGATCTGTGCCGATACGGATTGAACCCGGAACTGCCGCGAAGACGCTGGCAGCACTGGTTAAGCCCAGCATCAGGGAAAGAGCCAGAACACGCTTTTTCATAGATTACCCTCAAGTGAAGTGCTTTTTGTTATGTGGTTCGTGATGTGTTTGCGCAAAGTAATTTGCATGTTTCATGCCAGTTCTGCAAGTTATCCACGCCGTTAACGTGATGACAGACAGGCGAAAACGCTGTGTTTGTGAGGGGAATATAGCAGTGAAGTAAAAGAGAAAAAGCGACGTTGTTAACTTTTGGTGCGTCAAATGCACGAAGAGTGATCCGAGGCGCGCTTATGCACTAAATAAGTGCGCCAGCGGAACTTTATGCACCCTGCCAGCGCATAAAGAGATCTTCCGGTAATTCGATATCGAACTGATCGATTACCCGATTCACGGTCTGGTCGATGAGCTGATCGATGGTTTCAGGCCGATGATAAAACGCTGGCACGGGCGGCATGATAATGGCACCCAGTTCAGCCGCGGTGGTCATCATCCGCAGGTGGCCGACGTGCAGTGGGGTTTCACGTACGCACAATACCAGCTTACGCTGCTCTTTTAATACCACATCAGCCGCACGGGTCAGCAATGAGTCACTGTAGCTGTGCACAATCCCTGAAAGCGTTTTCATCGAGCAGGGTAAAATCGCCATGCCCAGCGTTTTGAACGATCCCGACGAGATATTTGCTGCAATATCGCGCACGTCATGCACCACATTGGCCAGCGCCTGCACGTCACGCAGCGAATAGTCGCTCTCCAGCCCCAGTGTCTGACGTGCCGCCTGGCTCATGACCAGATGCGTTTCTACCTCTTCCACCTGCTGCAACACCTGCAGCATGCGCACGCCATAGATCACCCCGCTTGCGCCAGAGATGCCAATGATGAGTCGTTTCATATTCCAACCTTATGTCAGCCAATGCGCCATCATACGCGGCCAGCGGGTTTCTGAAAACAAACAGGGCGGGATTGCTCCCGCCCTGTTTTATGCTGCCCGACTATGGATGGGTATCAGCCTTCGTTGTGCAGCTCAAGGTTTTCGACTTCGTTCTGGCGCTGAAGCGCTTTGGCATCATCATTACGCAGCGACTCCAGATACTCCAGATACTGCTGGTCGACATCCTTCGTCACGTAAATGCCGTTGAACACCGAGCACTCAAATTGTGCAATGTCCGGGTTCTCTTCACGCACCGCTTCGATCAGATCGTCGAGATCCTGGAAAATCAGTGCATCGGCTTTAATCAGCTGGCGAATCTCTTCCACTTCGCGGCCGTGCGCAATCAGTTCCGTGGCGCTCGGCATATCGATGCCGTAGACGTTCGGGAAACGAATTTCCGGTGCCGCTGAGGCCAGGTAAACGCGTTTTGCACCCGCTTCACGCGCCATCTCAATAATCTGCTCTGAAGTCGTACCGCGCACGATAGAGTCATCCACCAGCAGCACGTTTTTATCTCGGAATTCAGCGCGGTTCGCGTTGAGCTTGCGGCGTACTGCGCTGCGACGTAACTGCTGTCCCGGCATGATAAAGGTACGGCCAACGTAGCGGTTTTTCACGAAGCCCTGACGATAAGGCTTGTCGAGAATACGGGCGATTTCCAGCGCGATATCGGTTGAGGTTTCCGGAATTGGAATCACGACATCAATGTCGAGATCTTCCCACTCGCGGGCAATTTTCTCGCCCAGCTTGGTGCCCATGCGGACGCGGGCGCTGTAGACGGAGATTTTGTCCAGGAAGGAGTCCGGACGCGCAAAGTAGACATACTCGAACAGGCACGGATTGCTTTTCGGGTTTTCAGCACACTGGCGGGTCGAAAGCTGGCCCGCTTCAGTGACATAAACCGCTTCACCCGGTGCAACGTCACGGATGAATTCAAAGCCCAGCGTATCCAGCGCAACACTCTCGGAGGCGACCATATATTCGGTGCGGCCATCAGCGATAACGCGCTTGCCCAGCACCAGCGGACGGATGCCGTTAGGGTCGCGGAAGGCCACCATGCCGTGGCCGATAATCATCGCTACGACGGCGTAGGCACCGCGAACCTGCTGATGTACCGCAGCCACCGCAGCAAAAATGTTGTCAGCTTCCAGCGGATCGTTTTGAAAACGATCTAACTCCTGCGCAAAGATATTCAGCAGGATTTCAGAATCTGAAGTGGTATTAACGTGACGGCGACCCTTTTCAAACAGGTGCTTACGCAGCACATGGGCGTTGGTCAGGTTACCGTTGTGCGCCAGGGTGATGCCATACGGGGAGTTTACATAGAATGGCTGCGCTTCAGAGGCACTGGAGCTGCCCGCGGTGGGATAACGCGCGTGACCGATCCCCATATTGCCCTGCAGTCGCTGCATGTGGCGTGCTTCGAAAACGTCGCTGACCAGGCCGTTTGCCTTTCGCAGGCGAAAACATTTCAGCGCATCGATAGTACAAATGCCTGCGGCATCCTGCCCGCGGTGCTGGAGCACCGTTAACGCGTCATAGATCGACTGGTTGACCGGCATGAAACCGGTGATACCGACAATACCGCACATGTTGTCATTTCCTCATTTAGCCGCACACCCGGTCACATCACCGGGGTAAAAAACTCGACGTGCTTTTCAGGTAATCAAAGAACCACCTGATGATATAACTGAACTCGGGAATGAGTTGAGACTGTTGCCAGTCCGGACTTTTGGAAAAGCCAGTGAATGTATCAAGGAAGAACAGCAAAGCGGCTACGATCAGCACACCACGCAACGCCCCGAAACAGACGCCCAACACCCGGTCGGTTCCCGACAGGCCGGTTTTTTCCACCAGCGTGCCGATAACGTAGTTCACAATGGCGCCCACAATCAGGGTCGCCACAAACAGCACACCGATGGCAATACCGTTACGAACCAGTTCGTCGTCAAAACCTGTAAACCAGACTGCAAGGTAGGCGTAGTAATGACTGGCGACAAAAAACGCGCATCCCCAGGTAACGAGAGATAAGGCTTCCCGGACAAACCCACGAACCAGGCTGACCAGAGCCGAAAAACCAACTACCGCAATAATGACGTAATCAATCCAGATCATGAACTCTTCCAGCGCCAGTGCAATTGCACCCCTGCATCCAGTTCGGGGCGCATTCTAACAGAAAAAGAAAACGTTTGCGTAGCGGTTTTCTTTTTCTGCATCCATAAAAAAGGCGATGAAAAAAACCGCAATCGCCCTTGTGATTCTCAGCCGGACAGGCCGTTGAAAATCGTCACTATTTTATGCGGCAGTGCGCGTTAAGCGTAGTGCCTGCCCGGCAAAAGACGCTGCCTGTTACTGCTATCGGCAGCGCCAATCACCGCGCTAGCGGGCGCTGTACGGCTTAACGACACCGCCCAGTCCTGAGATGTTTTTCAGTTCACCCACTGCACTCTGCATTTTAGCTTTCGAGGCATCAGGGCCAACGTAGATACGGGTAATCTGACCCTGAACCGGCGTTGACGGCACGGTAAAGGCGCGATAGCCCGACAGCCGCAACTGCGCGACAATCTCATTTACCTTGCTGGCGTTCTTCAGCGCACCTAACTGCACCACATAAGCCTGCCCCGCCGGAGCCGTGGTCTCTGCCGCTTTTGGCGCTTCTTCCTGCTTCGGCTGCTCAACCGCTTTAGGTTGCTCAACCGGCTTCGGTTTAGGCTGCTCCACGACTTTTGGCTTCTGCTGTTCAACCGGCTTCTGCTTAGGCTGCTCGGTGACTTTAGGTTTCTGCTGCTCTGCCACTTTCGGCTTCGTCACCGTCTGCACAGGCACAGACTGATGAACCGGCGGCGGCGAGACCACGACCGGATCGCTCTCTTCATCCGGCTGCGTCCGTCCCTGCTCCGCCGTGGCGTTGGTTTTACCATTGCCATTGCTGCTATTGACGGCACTGCCTGCGCCTTCCGGCGGCTGAGCGGGCAGCGACTGGGTTACCGGCGGCACCATTTCGCTGTCCTGCTGATCGTCAGGTTTCGGCACCAGCGGAATGGCGGCGAACTCCTCTTTGTAATGCTTTTTCTGACCATCCAGCAGCCCTGGCAGCACAATCACGCCAACGGCGACCAGAATAACGGTGCCGACTAAACGGTTCTGAAACTTACTTGCCACGTCCTTTCTCCGTTTCAATCGATTCCATGACCTGTGCCACCGTGTGGAATGAACCACAGACCAGCACAGTGTCCTGCGGCGCAGCCCGCTCGCGCGCCTGCTGCCAGGCGAGTTCAACCGAACCAAAGGCCTCGCCCTGCGGCAGCGCATCCAGCAACTGCTCTGCACTGGCACCGCGCGGACCGTCAAGCGGTGCACAATACCAGGCATCAACCATTGGAGCCAATGCCGCGAGCGTTCCGGCGATATCTTTATCATGCAGCATGCCCACGACGGCATGTACTTTGCCGCGTTTCGGCAGCGCCGCCAGACGCGACGCCAGATAGCCTGCCGCGTGCGGGTTATGAGCGACATCCAGAATCACGCGCGGTGATTCACTTATCGTCTGAAACCGCCCTGGCAGCATCGCCAGCGGCAGGCTGGCGCGAATCTGCGTCTCACTGACCTTGAGCCCTGAGACCCGCAGCGCCACCAGCGCGGTCGCCGCGTTTGGCAGTGGCACCTGAGGCAGCGGCAGATCGTTCAGCTCGCCCTGCGCATCACGCAGCGACCAGCTTTCGGCCTGCGCATGCCAGGACCAGTCGCGGTTGCGCTGTAACAGCTGAGCGCCTTTTTCCTGTGCGACCACAGCGATGCTGTGTGGCATATCGGGTTCACCGACGACTGCCGGTTTCCCTGCCCGGAACACACCCGCTTTCTCGCGCCCGATGCTTTCGCGATCCGGGCCCAGCCAGTCGGTGTGATCCAGCGCGATGCTGGTGACTACGGCGACATCGGCATCCACGATGTTGGTGGCATCCAGTCGTCCACCGAGGCCGACTTCGAGGATCACCACATCCAGTTGCGCCTGGCGGAACAGATTCAGCGCGGAGAGCGTACCAAATTCGAAGTAGGTCAGCGAAATATCAGCCCGTCCGGCTTCAATCTCCGCAAAGCTGGCGCAGTGCTGCGCTTCACTCAGCTCCTCGCCCTGAACCCTGACGCGTTCGGTATAACGCACCAGATGCGGCGAGCTATAGACGCCAACGCGGTAGCCCACAGCGATCAGCAGCGTTTCCAGGGTGCGACAGGTGGTGCCTTTGCCATTGGTACCGGCCACGGTAAAGACAAACGGAGCGGGTTTCAGCAGGTCGAGACGAAGTGCTACCTGACGAATACGGTCCAGACCCAGTTCGATGGCCTGAGTATGCAGGTGCTCAAGATAATAAAGCCACGTGGCCAAAGGCGACGTGGCTTGAGGAAGGTGAAGATTGTCCATATGTCCCGTTTTGCTTATTTATACCTGGCAGACTGGTGCTGCGGTATACGGTGCATTGGTAAGAGGCGCGACAGGCGCGCCTCTCTATCTCCTGTCAGGCCTCGTTGCTTTCCGATTCAGTCGTCGCGGGAGCGGACGGTTCACCGTCATGCAGCGGTGCCGGCAGGTTCATCATTTTGGCCAGCAGGCTTGCCAGTTTGTAACGCATTTCCGGGCGGCGGATGATCATATCAATCGCGCCCTTCTCAATCAGGAACTCACTGCGCTGGAAGCCCGGCGGCAGTTTTTCACGCACGGTCTGCTCGATAACGCGTGGGCCGGCAAAGCCGATGAGCGCTTTAGGCTCCGCGATGTTGAGGTCACCCAGCATGGCGAAACTGGCCGAAACACCGCCCATGGTCGGGTCAGTCAGCACGGAAATGTAGGGCAGACCGCGCTCGCGCATTTTGGCCAGAGCCGCACTGGTTTTCGCCATCTGCATCAGCGACTGCAGCGCTTCCTGCATACGGGCACCGCCGCTGGCGGAGAAGCAGATCAGCGGACAGTTATCTTCCAGCGCCTGCTCAACTGCACGTACAAAACGTGCACCGACGACAGAGCCCATTGAACCGCCCATAAAGGCAAATTCAAAAGCTGCCGCAACCACCGGCATACTGTGCAGCTGACCTTTCATCACGATCAGCGCATCTTTCTCGCCGGTATCTTTCTGTGCGGCGACCAGACGATCTTTGTACTTCTTGGAGTCGCGAAACTTCAGCAGATCTTTGGGTTCAAGTTCACTGCCAAGCTCAACCATCGTTCCCTGATCGAGGAAACTGCCGAGGCGCTCACGCGCGTGCATACGCATGTGGTGGTCACACTTCGGGCAAACCTCAAGATTACGCTCCAGCTCGGCGCGGTAGAGAACCTGGCCACAGCTGTCGCACTTGGTCCAGACCCCTTCCGGGATGCTGGCTTTGCGCGTTGGCGTCGTGGTGCTTTTATTAAGAATGCGTTCAATCCAGCTCATTGATGACCTTTCTGTTTAAAACTGACCTGGTCCAGTCGTCTTGATACTGCTGAAAACCGCTTCAGCAGACGGTAAATGTCGCTCATTAAACCACAACCTGTTCAGACTGTGGATAAAAATCTGGTCTTACCCCTGAGCGAAGTCTTACGGCAGCTTCTGCTGCTTCGCCTGACGGCGATGACGCCAGACTTCAATTACACCCGGCAGAATCGAGACCAGGATAATGCCCACAATCAGCAGCTTCAGGTTTTCCTGCACCACCGGCAGATCGCCAAACAGGTAGCCGGCATAGGAGAACAGCAGCACCCATAACAGCGCACCGGTCACGTTGAACAGCGCGAAGTGGCGATAGGACATGTGGCCCATACCGGCAACAAACGGCGCAAACGTGCGGACAATCGGCACAAAGCGCGCCAGAATAATGGTTTTTCCGCCGTGACGGGCATAAAACGCATGGGTTTTATCCAGATGGCTGCGACGGAAAATCTTCGAGTTCGGATTACTGAACAACCGCTCGCCAAACAGGCGGCCAATGGTGTAGTTCACTGCATCGCCCAGCACCGCGGCCACCACTAACAGTGCCACCATCACATGCACATTGAGATCGTTACCCGGCAGTGCAGCCAGTGCACCCGCCACAAACAGCAGCGAATCGCCTGGCAGGAAAGGCGTCACAACCAGCCCGGTTTCGCAGAACAGAATCAGGAACAAAATAGCGTAAATCCAGATACCGTACTGTGCAACCAGCTCGGCCAGATGCACATCGATGTGCAGAATAAAATCGACCAGAAAATGGAGAAACTCCATAGCGCGCCCTTTTAAGTCCTGAAAGTGAATTAATCCGCGAGGAACAACGGTCCCATCAACGGCTGTGGTAACGCAAAGTGGGATGGGTAATCCACCGCCACCAGATACAACCCCTCTGCCCGGGCTGTGGCTGCGGCTAATGTCCGATCCTTCGCCGCCAGCAGCGTTGCCATCCATGACTCCGGCTTATTGCCGCAGCCTATCTCCATCAGGCTGCCCACGATATTGCGCACCATGTGATGCACAAACGCGTTGGCTTTAATATCCACAATCACGTAGGGACCCTGACGCGTAACGTTGAGGTGAATCACGTTGCGCCAGGGTGTACGTGACTGGCACTGCATCGCGCGGAATGAGGTGAAATCATTCTCGCCTAACAAACATTGCCCGGCGCGCTGCATCTTCTCTGCATCCAGTGGATGGTAAAAGTGCGTCACGCCCTGCGCCAGCACCGCCGGACGCAGACGCTGATTGTAGATCAGGTAGCGATAGCGTCGGGCCGTGGCGCTGAAGCGGGCATGAAATTCATCCGGCACCGCTTTCACCCAGCGCACGGCAATATCTGCCGGCAGATTGGCGTTGACGCCCAGCGTCCAGGCGCCATCAGGCCGCTGCGATGTGGTTTCGAAATGGACCACCTGCCCCGTGCCGTGCACGCCCGCATCGGTGCGGCCAGCGCAAAAAATGCTGACCGGATGATCGGCAACTTTCGACAGCGCGCGCTCTACCTTCTCCTGCACGCTGCGGACTTCATTCTGGCGCTGCCAGCCGTAGTAACGACTGCCGTCATACTCGATGCCGAGCGCCAGTTTTTGCGTCTGACCATCGGACATGCTTACAGATACTCCTGAACCAGTTTCTCAGCAGTTTTCACCGCCATCAGCGCGCCGCCAAAACGAATGTTGTCCGCCACTGACCAGAACTGCAGCAGCTCCGGAATACCGTAGTCGTTGCGCACTGCGCCGATGCTCAGTTCGCCGTTGCCAGACGCATCCGTCACCGGCGTCGGCACGTCATCCTCTTCGCTCAGACGAATATCTGACGCCAGCGCCAGCTCGGCACGCGCTTCTTCCGCAGAGAGCGGGCGCAGGTTTTCGATATGCACAATCTGCGCATTACCGTAGAACACCGGGGCCTGAACGCTGCTGACCGCAATCGGTAAGCCTTCGTCCTGCAGGACTTTGCGCACCTGATCAATCAGACGACGTTCACTCTCCACGCTGCCTTCTGCGTCGGCCTGTTGTGGCATCAGGTTAAACGCGAGCTGACGACCAAAGTGATGTTCATCAGCCGGAATACCATTCAGCAGGCGGGCACTTTCCCCCGCCAGCGCATCGACCGCCACTTTGCCGTAGCTGGAAACTGAGATCAGATTCGTCACCTGTAAACGGCTCAGCCCGGCAGCATCTACCAGCGGTTTAATCGCGGTCAGCAGCTGGCTCACCAGGTTGTCCGCCACGCTGATGATATTGCGATTACGATAATCGGCCAGCACCTGCGGGTTCACATCCGGCACCACCAGCGGCACATCGGGTTCCAGCGCAAACAGCTCACTGCTGTCGATCACCAGACAACCCGCATTGGCCGCTTCATCGGCAAAACGTGCCGAGGCGTCACGGCCTGCCACGAAAAAGGCCAGCTGCGCCTGTGACCAGTCGAACGTCTCTGCGTTGTCGACCCGTACCGAGCGGCCCTCGTAACGCTTGATTTCGCCCGCGCTGTTTTCGCTGGCCAGCAAATATAATTCACCAACCGGGAACTGGCGTTCCGCCAGCAGTTCCAGTACAGCGTTCCCTACTGCGCCTGTCGCGCCAAGTAGCGCAATATTCCAGCCGTCAGACATGTTGGTTTACTCCAGACAATGACATAAAAACAGAAGGCGGTGATATTCACCGCCCAGGGATTCAGATTTATCCCCCCCCGAAACCTGCCGCCACACTGGCAGGCATGGATTACGCGCGTTTTCTGGTCACCGACTGATTCAGTGCAGAAAACGGTGCCATGCCTGCAGCGCCCGTTACTTCGGAGAGTAGATTGCGTTAAAGCCCAGCTGGTTCAGCATCTCAGCCGTTGAGGCGTCATCACAGTTGACCTGCAGCGAAGACCATTCGCGGCGCTCCAGATACTGCTTGCGCAGGCGATCAAACTCGCCGGGTTTCGCCGCCACTTTACGTAGCGGGGCATCATCGCGGCGCACATCATACACCAGATGCGCCAGGCGTTTCAGTGTTGGCTGATCCAGCGGGCCATTCAGGGTAATTTCACTGAATTCCGGCTCCGGCAGTAAGGTGCTGAGCGGCACCTGCTGCGGCTGACCGATAAAGTCACACCAGGCTTCAAAGACCTGCGTGGTGCCGCGTGCTTTGCCTTCCAGCGTGTAGCCCGCAATGTGCGGCGTGGCGATGTCGACCTTATCCAGCAGCGCCAGCGAGAGATCCGGCTCCGGCTCCCAGACGTCCAGCACCACGCTGAGGTCATGGCGCATTTTCAGCACCTCCAGCAGCGCGCCGTTGTCCACGACCGGGCCGCGACAGGCGTTGATCAGGATGGTGTTGGGCCTCAGCGCCATCAGCAGCGCTGCATCCGCCAGATGCCAGCTTTTGTAGGGGCCGTCTTTAAACAGCGGCGTGTGGAAGGTCAGAATATCTGCCTGCTCTGTCACCGCCTCCAGTGACAGGAACTCGCCTACGTCACCGCGATCGGCGCGTGGTGGATCGCACAGCAGGGTTTTGATGCCCCAGGCTTCCAGCCGCTTCTGCAGCCGCCCGCCAACGTTACCGACGCCGACAATGCCGACTGTGCGGTCACGCAGCTCAAAACCATCGCGCTCCGCCAGCAGCAGCAGCGCAGAGAAAACATATTCCACCACCGCGATGGCGTTACAACCGGGAGCGGCAGAGAACGCAATGCCCGCCTGCTGCAGCCAGTTCTCGTCGATATGATCGGTGCCCGCCGTCGCGGTGCCGACAAATTTCACCGGCTTTCCAGCCAGCAGCGATTCATTCACCTGGGTGACTGAGCGCACCATCAGGCCATCGGCATCGGCCAGTTCAGCCACCGGCAGCGGACGCCCTGGCACCGCGACCACATCGCCGGTGCGGCTGAATAACTCACGGGCATAAGGCATATTTTCATCGACCAGAATTTTCACCACGGCTTTCCTGTCTGTTACATGTGAGGCAATTATTCTGGCACAAAGCGACGCGTTAGCCTAACCGCGCACGGTAGCGATCGGGCGTGGTGCCTGCCTGTTGCTGGAACATCACAATCAGCGCCGAGGCGGAACTGTATCCCAGCTCATGGGCGATACTCTGCACGCTTTCTCCCTGCTCCAGCAGCACGATGGCGCGCAGAAACCGCAGGCGCTGCCGCCACTCACCAAATGTCATATGCAGATGCTGCTGGCAGCGCCGCGCCAGCGTCCGTTCGGTGGTAAAGACCCGCGCCGCCCAGCCCGCCAGCGTGGTGTTATCGCCAGGATGCGCTTCCAGTGCATGTAACACCGGTGCCAGAAATTTATCATCTGAAGTCGGTAGATAACTCTCCTGCACCTGCGCCAGCTTCAGACGATCGCGCAGCACCTCGCACAGCCGCCACTGCGCATCCGTTGCGGGTTGCTCGATTTGCTGCTCAGCGAAATCGTCCATGATGGCGTGTGCAATGGGATCCACCAGCATCAGACAGGCGCGCCGGGGTAAATCGGTGCAGAGCGAGGCCGCCAGATTAAAGGTGCGGAACTGCGCCTGACGATGGTTATAGCTACTGTGCAGCTGACCTGGCGGGATCCAGACCGGAATGTCGGCCGGCGTCAGCAAGCGCTCGCCCTTGACCTGCATCTCCAGGACGTGGCTTTTCACCATGATCAGCTGGCCCCAGGCATGTGAATGTGGCAGATATTCGGTGCGGGCATTGGCCTGTTCATAGCGCATAAAGTAGCGTAGCTGCGGTGCATTCACCGGCGGCTGGTAGGTCACTTTCAGGCTCATTCTGTCCGCTCACTCGCTCATTTTGTCCGATATTAACTATCTGGATAAATCCGGACAAGCGTACACTGCGCCTCATTAATGGCGTGTGATGATGTATGGAGAGTCAGCATGTTTTTCCTGTACCCACTCTTTGCGGTGATGATCTGGTCGATCAACTCAATTGTCAGCAAACTGTCGGCCAGTGCGATCGATCCGGCAGCGATCTCATTCTATCGCTGGCTGCTGGCGCTGCTGGTGCTGACCCCCTTTGTGCTGCCTGGCGTGTGGCGCACGCGTAAGATCATCAGACCGCACCTCTGGCGGCTGGCGATCCTTGGGCTGCTCGGCATGGTGCTCTATCAGAGCCTCGCCTATTACGCCGCACACAGCGTCAGCGCGCTCTTTATGGGCATTATCGGCGCGCTGATTCCGCTGCTCACCGTGCTGCTGAGCGTGGTTATCCTGCGAATTGCGCCAACGCTCGGTATCCTGCTCGGCAGTGTCATCTCTTTTTGCGGGCTGGTGTGGCTGGTCAGTGAGGGTGACGTGATGCAACTGCTGAATCACGGTATGGGAAAAGGTGAACTGATGATGCTGGCCGCTTCCACCTCTTATGCGCTGTATGGCGTCCTGACCAAACGCTGGGCGCTGCCACTGCCAATCTGGCAGAGTCTCTATGTGCAGATCGTATTCGGCGTATTGCTGTTACTGCCCGGCTTTTTACTGGCGCCAGACGTGTCGCTAAACTGGCATAACCTGCCACTGGTGGCGTTTGCCGGACTGTTCGCCTCCATCATCGCGCCCTTTTTATGGATCCATGGCGTGCAGCGCCTTGGGGCCAGCACCACCAGCATCTTTATGAATCTGACGCCACTGTTCACCGCGTTGATCGCCGTGCTGTTTCTGCATGAGCAACTGCACAGTTACCACTGGATTGGCGGGGGTCTGACGCTGGGCGGTGTGATACTGGCGCAGCGGCTGCGTACACCTTTAACCCGGCATAAACCGGTAACTCAGCCACCATCCTGAATCGCACCCTCTGCGGATGACGGAGGATGGCTGCGGTGAGTAAAGATGCAGCTGAAGATAATGGTAAATAAAGGCGGCTGAGGTTCACAACTGAAGCGTAAATCTCGCGCCGAAACGCGAGTCCCCCGTGGGATTTCCCGGGGGCTTTTGCTATCATGGCCTATTCGTTTTCCGGCGCACCCCACGCTGTTCTGCTTTCCCAAGGAATCCGCCATGCAACCTCTCAGCGGCCCCGGTGCGCCGGTCGATCGTTCATCTGTCAATCCGCAAACCGGCGTGCCCCGTCACGGTTCTGTGGCGGGCGAACAACCTCTCTCCCCTGCCCAGCGCACGACGCTAGAGCGCCTGATCGTGCGTATCTTATCGCTCAGCAATCTTAAAGCGCCTGAACTCTGGGCGGGCGTCCGTCATGAAGTGGGTGTAAAGAGTGAAGCCGAGTTACAGTCGCGTCATTTTCCGGCGGCAGAACAGTATCTGAATAGTCGCCTGACGCAGGCGCAGAACGGGCATGGCACCCGCCAGCTGATGACTCAGCTCACCGAGCTGCTGCCGAAAGGTAATAACCGCCAGGCCGTCAGCGATTTTATCCGTCAGCAGTTTGGTCAGACCGTCCTGAGCGCGCTGAGCCAGGATCAGCTGCGCCAGGTGCTGACAATGCTGCAGAACGGACAGATGACGATTCCCCAGCCGCAGCAGATCCGCGTCAGCGATCGCACGTTGCTGCCTGCCGAGCACCATACCCTGAATCAGCAGGTGGTGCGCCTGGCCGCCGCCACCGGCGAATCCACCGGTAAGCTGTGGTCGGCGGCGCTGAAACTGGTGAATCTGACCAGCGGCGACCCGATTCCCTCACGCCACTTCCCGCTGCTGACACAATATCTGCAGGTGCGCCAGACGCTGAGTCAGCACAGCGCGCCGACGCTGCAACTGCTGGAAGCGTCCCTGAAGCAGCCGCTCGATCAGCAGGAACGGCAGCAGCTGGAGGATTACAGTCAGCAGCGTTTTCAGGCGACGCCGCAGATGGTTCTGACCACGGCACAGACGCAGGATCTGCTGAACTTCCTGTTCAGCCGTCGCGCTGACCGGGCAGAAAAACTTCTCGAGCAGCCGCTGGCACCCAGCGAGATTAAACCTCAGCCAATCTGGTCGCCGTTTGTTGCATCGCTGCCGCCCGCGATACAGCCGCTGGCGCAGCGTCCCCTGCTGGGATTCTTTGTCGCACTGGTGGTTATCACGCTGTTACTCTGGCTGGTACTCTGAGTCAGCAGCCACAGGATGCTATGGGCGCGGCGGCAGGCCATTCGCCCGCTGCATCACCCCAGGTCAGCGGAATCAACCTTTATCTGATGTTTTGGCCCCCGATTTACCGGATTGAAGCGCTTTTACTCATGATACCAGGTGACGCCTGAGCAGCAGCGTGCATCGTTCACAGGGTAACGCCGCGATTGGATATGGCGAATCATTACCCTGTTGGTTTAGTCAGATCTGCGCCTCGTGTATTTTTTTATTCTATTCGTCCTGTCTTCCGTTCTTCTCATGCGAAATGAGGTACTGTATTATCCTGCTTTAATTCAATGGAGATGAATATTTTGAAATTTTATTTTATTCCAGCAATTTTCCTTTGTGCAGCTTCATTATCCGCTTGCACCGCTTTTGATAAGTTTGATAAGTATGCCAACGGCCGTTACTATGAAATGTATACCGTTAGCAATCTTTCTGCCTGCAACTACAAAGTCAAATTTACCGACTGCGCGGAAAAGATGGATTTCGACATTAAGATATCGGATGACAACAATAAAATTGCGCTGTCAAAATATATTAATCACAACGACGAGGTTAGCTATCTCGGTTTCACCCGAGATAATTATGCAGCACAAACTCAACCCATACGTGACTTTTTAGCATGGGCAAAGCGCAACGCGACTGACAATAAACGTATCGTGATGAAACGCCCGGCAGGTAATATTGCGGGCTATTTATTTGAAAATACTGAGGTGGATTACAGCTTTGATTTTGTGCATACGCGAGCAGATGTGCCGATGCTGGTGATAAATGTTTCAAAAAGCACGCGCTATTACGGCTTTACCGTCCAGGAAGCGGAAAAAATGCTGGAAACCCTGGATAGTTGGTATGGCAAGCGTTTTATCGGCAAGCAGTTTACCTGACACCGGTTAGGTGCGAGCCTCGCTGTCAGCAGCGAGGCTCTCCTGCCCATCAAAAATGCTGTAACCGAAAAGAGCCGTCTTCACAGTTATCCAGTTTAAGATTCTCTACCGGCTTGCGATCATAATATCCTTTATCCGTTTTATAAACTTCCACCACTGAGAGGCTGCGCGGCGTATACGGACTGGTGAAAAGCCCGGTCACGTAATAAAACGAACCGACTTTAGGCCGAAATGAGACGGTATCATAGGCGCCATTGGGTTGGATCATGCGAATGGCTATATTATCTTTTGCGCTTACCCAAAATTCCCGACGGAGTTCTGGCGTCTCCGGGATTTCAGGGAACCCCAGCAGCTTATTATTTAATTGCGTCTGAAAGCCAATGGCATTGTTGGTGTAACCATTATCTTTGGCGTCCAGATTGACACAGGTTTTGGTTTCAGGATAAACGCGAATGTAATCCAGATTTCGGTTATCGAATGTAATTCCAACGCGGTCACCGGTTTCCACATCCTGGAGTTTATGACTATAGGTCGCGACTGAACACCCGGTTAAATTTAAAATCATCCCTGCGGCAAACACCCATTTTTTAAACACATCAGCTCCTTTGACTAACATTATCACTTATTTTTTCTTGCCTGATCGGCCTTTGAATTATCAGAAGGCTTTTTATAAATAAAAACTAATCGATTTTCAACAACGAAACGTAGTTAAATAATTAGATGCGAAAAAAAGGCCGCAATGGCGGCCTTATGTCAAATTGTTGAGCGATTATGCCTGATATTTACGCATGGTCAGGGTGGCGTTGGTGCCGCCGAAACCAAAGCTGTTAGACATCACGGTGGTCAGCTCTTTTTCCATCGGCGCAGTGACGATGTTCATACCGGTTGCGGCAGCGTCCAGCGAGGTGATGTTGATGCTTGGCGCAATAAAACCATGCTCCAGCATCAGCAGCGAGTAGATCGCTTCCTGCACGCCAGCGGCACCCAGTGAGTGGCCGGTCATCGCTTTGGTGGCAGAGATGTATGGCGTGTTATCGCCAAATACTTCACGAATCGCACCCAGCTCTTTCACATCACCTACCGGAGTAGAGGTTCCGTGGCTGTTCAGATAGTCGATTGGCGTATCGACACCGTTCATCGCCATCTTCATGCAGCGCACTGCACCTTCACCTGATGGGGCAACCATATCTGCACCGTCTGACGTCGCGCCGTAACCGACGATTTCGGCATAGATGTGCGCACCACGTGCCAGCGCATGCTCCAGCTCTTCAACCACCACCATGCCACCGCCACCGGCGATAACAAAGCCGTCGCGCTCATTGTCATAAGTACGTGACGCTTTCTCTGGCGTGTCGTTGTAACGGGTAGAGAGCGCGCCCATGGCGTCGAACTCACAGGCCATTTCCCAGCACAGCTCTTCGCCGCCGCCCGCAAAAACGATATCCTGTTTGCCGAGCTGAATCTGCTCAACGGCATTACCGATACAGTGCGCAGAGGTGGCACAGGCGGAGCTAATCGAGTAGTTTACGCCATGAATTTTGAATGGCGTGGCGAGGCAGGCAGAAACGCCAGAGGCCATCGCTTTGGTGACCACATAGGGGCCAACCGCTTTCAGGCCGCGTGGGCTGCGCATAGCATCCGCACCAAACACCTGGAAGCGTGGAGAACCGCCGCCTGAACCCGCAATCAGACCCACACGTGGGTTGCTCTGATACATTTCAGTGGTGAGGCCGGAATCTTTAATCGCTTCTTCCATGGAAAGATAAGCATAGATGGACGCATCACTCATAAAACGCACAACTTTGCGATCGATGAGGCCGGTGGTATCTAATTTAACGTTACCCCAGACGTGACTACGCATGCCGGAATCTTTCATCTCTTCAGAAAAGGTGATGCCAGAGCGTCCTTCACGCAGAGATGACAGCACCTCTTGCTGGTTATTACCAATACTGGAAACGATCCCTAAGCCAGTAATCACAGCACGTTTCATTCAATCTTCCTCATCCACTTCTTCTTAATTGGCATGCACTCTAGCGTACACTTGTACGCCGAACAAGTCCGATCAGCTATTTCCTTTTGTAAATTTGCGTCATGTCACGTGGGTCGTTAGAATCGCGCCACTGCCTGAAAAACGAGCCTTTACCGTGAAATTAACCCCGGTTGAACATGCACAGCTAAACTGGAATGAACAGGGTACACCTGTTTCCCGAGCGTTTGGTGACGTCTATTTCTCTAATGACAATGGTCTGGAAGAGACACGCTATGTCTTCCTTGGCGGCAACGGTTTTCCCGGGCGTTTTGCAGCGCATCCGCGCGATCTGCTGATCGTGGCGGAAAGCGGATTTGGCACCGGCCTCAACTTTCTGACGCTGTGGCAGGCGTTCGATGCGTTTCAGCGCGAACAGCCTGATGCCACGTTAAAACGTCTGCACTTCATCAGCTTTGAGAAATTTCCGTTAACCCGTGAAGATCTGGCTGCTGCGCAGCAGCACTGGCCGGAACTGGCTCCATGGGCAGAGGCATTACAGGCACAGTGGCCCGCGGCCCTGCCCGGCTGTCAGCGTCTGCTGTTTGACGGGGGACGGATCACGCTCGACCTGTGGCTGGGCGATATTAACCAGCTGATGGGAGAGCTGGATGAGAGCCTGTATCGTCAGGTGGATGCCTGGTTCCTGGATGGCTTCGCACCGTCGAAGAACCCGGATATGTGGACGCCGGAACTGTTCGGCATGATGGCAAAGCTGGCGCGTCCACAAGGCACCTTCGCAACCTTTACCGCCGCAGGCATCGTGCGGCGTGGTCTGCAGGAGGCAGGCTTTACCGTTATCCGCCGCAAGGGATTTGGCCCGAAGCGTGAAATGCTGTGCGGACCATTGCAGGATGCGCCTCCGTTACCCAGCCCGCAGCCCTGGTATCATCGTCAATCTGCGGAGCAGCGTGATGTTGCCCTGATTGGCGGCGGCGTCGCCAGTGCCACCTTAGCGCTGGCGCTGCTGCGTCGCGGCTGGCGGGTCACCCTTTACTGTGCCGACGAAGCACCCGCGCTGGGCGCGTCCGGTAATCGTCAGGGCGCGCTTTATCCGCTGCTCAACCAGCACGACCCGGCGCTCGCCACCTTTTTCCCGGCGGCCTTCAGCTTCGCCCGTCGGCTCTACGATCAGTTAACCGTCACCTATGAGCATCACTGGAGCGGCGTGCTTCAACTGGGCTGGGATGAGAAAAGCCGTAAGAAGATTGATCAGATGCTGGCGATGGGCCTGCCTGAATCCATCGCTCGGGGCGTGGATGTCGCAGAGGCGGAGAAACTGGCGAATGTTGACCATGGCTGTAGCGGCATTTTCTACCCTGAAGGTGGCTGGCTCGCACCAGCCGAGCTGACCACCGCGCTGCTGGCTTATGGCGAAACCCAGGGTTTACGCATTCACTGGCTGCACCGGGTGAGCAGCCTTTCACGGGATGATGATCACTGGACGCTGACGTTCAGCGATCGCCCGGCGGTCCGTCATCCGACGGTGGTGCTGGCTAACGGCCATGCGATTGCCGACGTTGCGCAGAGCGCCCCGCTGCCAACCTATCCGGTGGCCGGTCAGGTGAGCCATGTTCCGTCAACCCCAGGCCTCGACGCGCTGCAGACCGTGCTCTGTTACGACGGCTATCTGACGCCCGTCAGCCCGCAGTTCGGCACCCACTGTATCGGTGCCAGCTATCATCGTGGCGAAACCGCAACGGATTACCGGGAAGAGGATCAGCAGGAGAACCGCAGCCGACTGCTGGATTGCCTGCCTGACCGTCGCTGGGCAGAGAGCGTGGATGTCAGTAGCGGTGAGGCAAGGATGGGTGTGCGCTGCGCTACGCGGGATCACCTGCCGATGGTGGGTGGCGTGCCGGATTATGACGCTACGCTTATGCAGTACGCTGATTTACCGGCTCAGCTGGCCGCAAGTCACGATATCGCTGATGCGCCCGATCTGGCGGGCCTGTATCTGTTTGGTGCGCTGGGATCGCGCGGCCTGTGCAGTGCGCCGCTGGCAGCCGAAGTGCTGGCAGCCCAGCTGACGGGCGAGCCGCAGCCGCTGGACGCGAGTACGCTGGCAGCGCTTAATCCGAATCGTTACTGGGTGAGGAAATTACTGAAGGGAAAAGCAGTTTAGCCGATGCTGAGGGCGGCACGCCGCCCTGCAACGTTATGCGGAGAGCTGGCGTGCCTGAACAAACAGGTTGTCCCACATTCCGACCACTAATGCCTGGTCGCGCGGTGAGAGTTCTCCGGCAGCGATGGCATTTTGCAGGCTGCGGGAGACCTGAATCTGCAGCGCTTCTGGCGTATGTTCGCCCAGTTGCTCTACTTCGGCCACAGCCAGTGTCAGATGCCCGCGCAGATAACCGCTGGCGAACAGCTCATCGTCACTGGCATGCTCGACCATGTCGTCAATCAGGGCCAGAATACGCGCTTCAAATTCTGCGATCATCTCAATTCCTCTATTAATAATGCCTTCCTGCATCACAGATCGTCCGGCCAGGGAAACTGTGACGCTGTTAATGAAGGCCTGCCATAAAATTCCGCCAGAGCGGTAATAAAACGCGCGGGACGGTCGGGAATGCCCGACGTCAGATAGCTCATGACCTGAGCATGCACTTTACGCTGGAACGCAATGCGATCCGGCTCACAATCTCCGTCGAGATTGTCACAACTCACGTTGAAGGGAAAGCCTGCCGCCATACAAAACATCCACTCCAGTGCCTGCGGCTTCACTTCAACCGCTTCAAACTGACTCTGGGTCAGTGCATCGCGGCCATCCGGGCAGTACCAGTAGCCAAAATCGACCAGTTTGCGGCGTGCTTCACCGGCAATGCACCAGTGAGAGATCTCATGCAGGGCGCTGGCGTAAAAGCCGTGGGCAAAGACCACACGGTTCCACGGCGACTCCGCATCAGCAGGAAGATAGATCGGTTCATCGTCGCCTTTAATCAGGCGGGTCTGAAATTCATCGCTGAAGCAGCGATCAAACAGCGTGATCAGCTGTTCATAATGATGGGTCGGGTTCATGACGGTATCGCGTTTCAGGTTACGAATGCAGCGTGGCAAGCCAGGCCATAACTTCGCTGCCGTGGCTATCCCACAGTAATTTAATGCTCATGACGGCAGAAACAATCACCACCATCGGGCGGATCAGCTTCTGTCCGCGGCTCAGCACCAGCCGTGCGCCCAGACGCGCACCACAGAAGGCACCGAGCATCATGATCAGACCAGTTCCCCACACCACTTTGCCGCCGAACATAAAGAACAGCAGGCTGCCCATGTTTGAGGTGAAGTTGAGTACCTTGGCATGCGCGGTCGCTTTGGCCAGGTTGTAGCCGCAGAGGGTAACGAAAGCCAGCGCATAAAACGAGCCTGCGCCCGGCCCGAAAAATCCGTCATAAAATCCCACTGCCCCGCCGCCCACCAGCGCATAAGGCAGGCCGTGCAGGCGGCGCGCCTGATCGACTTCGCCCAGCTTTGGCATCAGCAGGAACCACAGGCCAATCGCGATCAAAAACAGCGGCAGCATCTGGCGCAGGAAGTCAGCCTGCAGGCGCTGAATCAGTATCGCGCCCAGAATGGACCCCAGCAGCGTCATGGCGATGTTCAGCCACTGCTCATTCAGATTGACCGCACCACGCCGCACAAAGTAGAGGCTTGCGGAAAACGATCCGCCAACCGATTGCAGTTTATTGGTCGCCAGCGCCTGCGCCGGAGAGAGGCCCGCTGCCAGCAGTGAAGGTACCGTCAGTAGCCCCCCACCACCGGCGATGGAGTCAATAAAACCAGCCAGCATGGCGATTAAAAACAGCAGCCCGACCAGCAGCGGGCTGACAACAAACCACTCCATGGAATCCCTTACAGTAAATGTTTATCCAGCAGAGCCTGACAGGCAGGCGGTAATGGCGGCGGCTCACGTTTCACCGGTGCGCCTGAACCCGGCTGTTTCGGCAGGAACCAGCTCTGCAACTCGGCGCCACAACCATCGCCAGCCGGCGGTGCGGGCTGATCTTCACAGCCGATACTGCCCGCCGGGCACCGCAGTCGCACATGCATATGGGCACGATGCGCGAACCACGGGCGCACTTTCCGCAGCCAGTCGCGATCGTTACCCGCGTCAGCACAAAGCTGCTTTTTAATCGCCGGATTAACGAAGATGCGCGTAACATCGTCATCTTTCGCCGCGAGTTTGATCAGGCTGTCAATTTCCGGCTGCCAGTGGCGGGCAATCACATTTTTGTCACCCGGCCCGACCAGATCCAGCGGCTGCGGCTTCAGCAACTGCTGCGCGCTCCAGCGTGTTTTTGGCAGTTGCAGCCAGATATCGACATCCAGCCCGGTCTGGTGACTGGCGTGACCGCTGCTGAAGCGCCCACCTGCGGCCATGCCCATATCGCCAATCAGCACGTTACCCAGTTGCAGGTTATGCACCTGGGTGCTGAGCCGCTGAATAAACTGAATCAGATCGGGATGGCCGAAGTAGCGCCGCTGATCCTGACGCATCACCTGATAGTGCGGTGAATTCAGCGGCAGTGCCTGTGCGCCGACGATACAGCCGTTGGCGAAGCCACCAATTGACTGGGGTGCGCCACTGATCGGCTGCTGGATCTGTTGCCACGGCGTTGCGGCCAGGCTGGAGGCACTGATCAGCAGCGCGCTCAGAGTAAGCAAAATAGCCTTCATGCCATCACCAGCGCGGTACAGAGCTGTTGACGTCACCGTTCTGCGCCCGCTGGCGCAGCAGATGATCCATCAGGACGATCGCCATCATCGCTTCGGCGATCGGCACAGCGCGGATCCCGACGCAGGGATCGTGGCGACCTTTGGTGATCATCTCCACCTCTTCGCCGTCGCGGGTAATGGTTTTACCTGGCACGGTGATGCTGGAGGTCGGTTTCATCGCCAGATTAGCGCTGATGGTCTGCCCGCTGCTGATGCCGCCCAGAATGCCGCCGGCGTGGTTGCTCTGGAAACCGTCGTGGCGGATCTCGTCACGATGCTGACTGCCGCGCTGGTTAACCACCGCAAAGCCGTCGCCAATTTCGACGCCTTTCACCGCGTTGATACTCATCAGCGCGTGCGCCAGATCGGCGTCCAGTCGGTCAAAGACCGGCTCGCCCAGGCCTGGCGGCACGTTGTCTGCCATAACCGTGACTTTGGCACCGATGGAGTCGCCCTCTTTTTTCAGGCCGCGCATCAGTTCATCCAGCGCCTCGAGCTTGTCGGCATCCGGGCAGAAGAACGGGTTCTCTTCCACGATGCTCCAGTCTTTCAGCTCACAGGCGACATCACCAATCTGCGACAGATAGCCACGTACCACGACACCGTGTTTCATCTGCAGATATTTTTTGGCAATCGCACCAGCCGCCACGCGCATCGCGGTTTCACGCGCCGATGAGCGGCCGCCGCCACGATAGTCGCGCTGACCATATTTCTGCTCGTAGGTGTAATCAGCATGGCCCGGACGGAAGAGATCTTTGATGGCACCGTAATCCTGCGAGCGCTGATCGGTGTTCTCAATCAGCAGGCCGATCGAGGTGCCGGTGGTCACACCCTCAAAGACACCGGACAAAATTTTCACCTGATCCGGCTCGCGGCGCTGCGTGGTATAGCGCGACGTGCCAGGACGGCGGCGATCGAGGTCATGCTGAATATCTGCTTCGGTCAGCGGGATGCCTGGCGGCACACCGTCAACGATACAGCCCAGTGCCAGACCGTGGGACTCGCCAAAGGTCGTTACTCGAAAAAATTGCCCGATGCTGTTTCCGGCCATGCTGTTTCCTTGTCAGAGTTCGGCGGGCGAGGCTTCGCCCCACTTTTAGTCTTTGTAAAAAGAGAAATGGTGTTGTGCGTCGACAATTTGCTGGCGCGTCAGCGTGAAAACGCCGTCGCCGCCGTTGTCGAATTCCAGCCAGGTAAAGGGCACATCGGGATACTGCTCGATCATGTGCACCATGCTGTTGCCCACTTCGCAGACCAGTACGCCCTGCTCGCTAAGATAGTCGGGCGCGCAGGCCAGAATGCGGCGCACCAGCTTCAGGCCGTCGCTGCCAGCCGCCAGGCCCAGCTCCGGCTCGTGACGATATTCGTTCGGCAGATCGTCCATATCTTCCGCATCAACGTATGGCGGATTGGTGACGATCAGATCATATTTCAGCTGTGGCAGTTCGCGGAACAGGTCAGCACGAATCGGCGTCACCTGGTGGATGAGTCCATGCTCTTCAATGTTCTGTTCGGCTACCGCCAGCGCACCGGTGGAGATATCCACGGCGTCCACTTCGGCTTCCGGGAAGGCATAGGCGCAGGCAATTGCGATACAGCCGCTGCCGGTACACATATCCAGAATGTGACGCGGCGGTGTGCTGACCAGACCGGCAAAGCGGTTCTCAATCAGCTCGCCAATCGGTGAACGCGGTACCAGCACGCGCTCATCGACAAAGAATTCGTGCCCGCAGAACCAGGCTTTATTGGTCAGATAGGCGACAGGAATACGCTCGTTAACGCGACGAATGACACGCTCAACGATCAGCAGACGTTCGCTGGCGGTGAGACGCGCACTGCGCATATCTTCAGGAATATCCAGCGGCAGCCAGAGTGACGGCAGGACCAGTTGAACGGCTTCGTCCCAGGGATTGTCTGTGCCATGTCCGTACCAGATTCCGGCAGCGGAAAAGCGGCTTACCGCCCAGCGCAGCATGTCCTGAATGGTGTGCAGTTCGTTCACTGCCTCATCGACGAAAATTTTGTCCACGTAGCCCTCCGCAGGCCTTTTGCTAAATCGGCCAGTAGTGTGCCATGAAGCCGGGGAGAATTCAGCGCAGCAAGGTGAAAAAGCTGACATTTAATGACATTAATCGGTAAGGTATCGCCTATGCTGTGTAGCAGACTTTTCTTAGATAACTGACCCGTCATGAGTAAAAAAACACCCTTAAGCCCGGATGACCAGGCGCTGTTCCGACAGTTGATGACTGGCACGCGTCAGTTGAAACAAGATACTTTCGTGCATAAATTACCGGTTAAAACCCGCGAACTGCCGGTAAAACGTCTGCTTTCAGAGCAGGCGGACAACAGCCATTACTTTTCGGATGAGTTTCAGCCGCTGCTCTCCACCGAAGGCGCCACCCGTTATGTGCGCGCCGATGTCAGCCACTTTGAGCTGAAAAAACTGCGTCGTGGCGACTATACGCCGGAAATTTTCCTCGATCTGCATGGCTTAACGCAGCAGCAGGCCAAGCAGGAACTGGGCGCACTGATCGCCGCCTGCCGCCGTGAACATCTGTTCTGCGCCAGCGTCATGACCGGTCATGGAAAGCATATCCTGAAGCAGCAGACGCCGCTATGGCTGGCCCAGCACCCGTGGGTGATGGCTTTTCACCAGGCACCGAAGCTGTTTGGCGGTGATGCCGCACTGCTGGTTTTGATTGAGATTGAGGAGTGGCAACCGCCTGAGTTGCCGTGAAAGGGGCCGGAGGATCGGCCCACAGACGTCAGATCGCTTTCGCCAGCTTTTTGGGACTGACCTGCCACAGGAGTTTACCGGCATGCTGTGCTGGATCGAATTCCACGCAGGCAATAGCGGAAGTGGCAAACATAGGGGGTGCTTCCTGCGGGCACAGTTCAGAGACTAAATACCCCACCAGCGGTAAGTGAGAGATCACCAGCGCCGATTTCACGCCTTCATTTGCCAGGGTCTGCAGATAGCACCCGACCATTTCCGGATCGCCGCCCGGCGTTAACTCCGGCAGAACATCCTGGTTTTCCGGCAGTGGAAAAGCTTCACGCACGGTCGCGAGAGTTTGCTGCGCGCGTAAATAGGGACTCACCAGGACACGCTCTATGTCCGGCGTCTGGCTGTTGAGCCAGTTGGCCATCTGGCGTGATTCATTGCAGCCACATAAGGTTAAAGGCCTGACTGAATCACTAGCTGCTTCCAGAGCCGCATCGCCGTGACGCATGATAAAAACTTGCATAAAGCACCGCTGTTGTTTGTCGACATCGCCCGACGCCTGGCGCCTGACTCTTCACTCTGCGAATGAACGCTGTGTTTTACCCTAATGGCTTCAGTATAGTCAACCGGTTGTTTATTAAATAAGCGCTTCTCAGAATCATGCTGCGCCGCACACTCTGGCGGCGCTTTTCTAACCCGCTGAATCGGATTGGTTATTCCATTTACAGCATAAATGTAAAATTTCGTCTACTTTGTGGCCGCCTCAACCAGCGCTTCGCAGGGCGTAAATCGCTCGCCATGCTGCTGCATGAGGCGGGTTAATCGGTTGACCACCTCCGCCGCACCCAGTTTGTCCATATAGTGGAACGGCCCCCCCAGGAAAGGCGGAAAGCCGATACCAAACACCGCACCGATATCGCCATCGCGGGCACAGCGAATGACCTGCTCATCGAGGCAGCGGGCCGCCTCATTCAGCATCATCATCATGCAGCGTTCCGCAATCTGCGCTTCGCTCTGTCTGGCCTGCGGCGTGACTTTCAGCAACGTATACAGTGAAGCGTCAGGTTTTTTTCGCTGCCAGCGCGGCTGGTCATAGCGATAAAAGCCTTTGCTGTTTTTACGTCCCTTGCGGCCATCTTTCAGCACCGCATCAAATGCAGCGGGCGCGGCAAAGCGTTCACCATAAGCCTGATGCAGGATGGGACTGATTTTGCTGCCGACGTCGATGCCTATCTCATCCAGCAGCTGAATCGGACCGACCGGAAAACCAGCCTTCACCAGCGCCCGATCGATATGGTCAATCGGCTCGCCCTCCAGCAGGCAACGCATCGCTTCATTTATATAAGGTGTCAGGATGCGGTTAACATAGAAACCTGGCTTGTCCGCCACCACTATCGGCGTTTTGCCCTGGCTGCGCGCCAGCGCCACAATCGTCACCACCGTTGCGGTGGAGGTGTTCAGATGGGGAATCACTTCCACCAGCGGCATTTTATCGACCGGGCTGAAGTAGTGCAGCCCGATGACGTTCTCCGGGCGCTGTGCTTTGGCGGCAATCTCTTCAATCGGCAGCGAAGAGGTGTTAGAAGCAAACAGCGTATGCGGCTGACAGTGGGCTTCCACTTCGCTGACCATCTGCTGTTTGAGTGCTAAATCTTCGAACACGGCTTCGATCACCACATCGCGCTGTGAGAAACCCTGATAATCGATGCCGCCCGTGATGCGGGCCATCTGCTGCTGACGCTGTGCCGGAGTGAGCTGACGCCGTTTAACCTTTTTGCTCAGCAGTTCCCAGCTGGTTTTCAGCGCATGGTTAACGCCTTCCAGGCTGATATCTTTGATGCGCACCGGCAACCCGGCATTGATTGCGGTGACGCTGGCGATGCCACCACCCATCAGACCGCCGCCGAGAATCGCGACACGCTTCACCGCAGCGGGTTCCGCCTCACCGCCCCGCTCCTTCTTCATGGCCGTGGTCGCGAAAAAGATCCCGCGCAAAGCAACAGATTCCGGCGTCATCGCCAGTTCACCGAAGGCACGCGCTTCAGCATCATGTCCGGCCCGGCTACCCTGCTCCAGTCCGATGCGTACTACCTTAATAATGCGGTTTGCCGCCGGATAGTTACCGTGGGTTTTGGCTGCAGTCTGCCGGGTCGCAAGCGCAAACAGCGCCTGACGGCCCACCGGACCGTGCAGCAGACGGTCGCGCAGCGGCAGCGTGCGTCCGCTGACCTTGCCCTTTTTCACCCGTGCGATAGCCGTCTCCAGCAGAATCGCCTGAGGCACCGCGTCATCAACCACCCCCAGCTTACGTGCCTGTTTCGCCCGCAGCGTTTTGCCGGTCAGAATCAGCGGCAGCGCCTGCTGCACGCCAATTAACCGCGGCAGTCGCTGAGTGCCACCGGAACCGGGCAGTAAGCCGAGTTGAACTTCCGGTAATCCGAGACGGGTTTTATCATCAAGCGAGCAGATGCGCGCATCGCAGGCCAGCGCCAGTTCCAGCCCGCCGCCCAGGCAGGCACCATGGATTGCGGCCACTACCGGGAATGGCAGCGCATCAAGCATGGCCATCACTTCCTGCCCCTGTTTTGCCAGCGCTTCGGCTTCCTGCGCGCTCTGACAGCGATCAATCATGCTGATGTCGGCGCCCGCGATAAAACTGTCCGCTTTGCCAGAAATCAGCACCAGGCCTGCCAGCTGAGGATCGCGTCGCGCCTCCGCAATGATGGCGGTAATTTGCCCGGCAAATTCTGCTTTCAGGGTGTTCATCTTCTCGCCAGGGACATCGATTGTAATGATGCCAACGTGATCCAGTCGCATCTTCAGGTGAAACGCATTCTGCTCCATTATTCGGCCTCCAGAACCATTGCCGCACCCAGACCGCCCGCCGCACACGCCGTGACCAGTCCTAACCCGCCACCGCGACGGCGTAATTCATTCAGCGTCTGGGTGATCATGCGCGCGCCCGTGGCGGCAAAAGGATGACCATAGGCGATTGAACCGCCCAGCACGTTAAAGCGCTCTTCATTCACTTCGCCCAGCGCATGCGGACGATTCAGCACCTCACGGGCAAAGCGCTCGTCGCGAAACAGTTGCAGATTGCTCAGCGTCTGGGCCGCAAACGCTTCGTGCATATCGATTAGCGTCAGATCGGCCAGCGTAATCCCGGCGCGATCCAGCGCTATTGGGGAGGAGTACGCCGGACCCAGCAGCATATCCTGCTGTACACTAATCGCGGTAAACGCGTAGCTACGCAGATAGCCCAGCGGCGTGACACCGAGTTCACGGGCGCGGCCTTCGCGCATCAGAATCACGGCGGCCGCGCCGTCGGTGAGTGGCGTGCTGTTGGCCGCCGTGACGCTGCCGTGCTGACGATCAAACGCCGGGCGCAAGCGGGCGTAATCTTCCGCTCTGGCATTCATGCGGACGTTATTGTCCTGGTCGATAGCGGCTTTCCACGGCGGCACAAAGGCTGCCATCACTTCCTGATTGAGTACCCCGGATTGCCAGGCGCGGGCGGCATGCTGATGAGATCGCAGCGCCAGCGCATCCTGTGCCTCACGGGTGATGCCATGACTCTTTGCCATCTGCTCGGCGGTGTCACCCATGCGCAGGCCGGTCGAATATTCTGCCACCGCGGGTGGCACAGGCAGCAGATCGCGCGGACGCAGACGTTTAAGGATGTGCAGTTTTTGCCCAAGGCTGCGGGCTTTATTGAGATCCACCAGCGCGCGGGCCAGTGTTTTACTGACGCCGATTGGCAGTACTGATGAGGAGTCTGCACCTCCGGCAATGCCCGCAGAAATCGTGCCAGCCAGCAGACTTTCTGCCACATTCGCTACCGCCTGGAAACTGGTGGCGCAGGCACGGCTGACGCTATAGGCATCGATGTGCACGTCAAGACCGCTGCTCAGTACAATTTCACGCGCAATGTTCGGCGCTTCCGGCATCTGCACCACCTGACCAAAGACCAGTTGCTCGATCACCTCAGCCGGCAGTTCACTGCGCGCCATTAATTCGCTGACCACCATCCGCCCCAGCTCAATGGCGGGAATGCCATGAAAGCCGGTCGCCTGGCGCAAAAAAGGGGTGCGTAACCCGTGGGTTATTGCGATGCGTTCACCATCACGCGTCAGCAGCGGCTGCGCTTTGCTCATTGTTCTCACCTGTGGCTGGGACTGTGGCATCATTGCCTGAAGAGGTCTGACCTGATCAGTGTTAACCACAAGCGGGTGAGCCGCCAATACCGGAAAGGAAAAAGTGCGAAGGGAGACACGAAAATGAAAAACGCCGCATTAACGCGGCGTTATGAGACTTAACGCAAACCGAGCTGAAAAATCATCGTTTCAGCCTGGCAGCTGAAAGTAAAATCGATATCCAGCTGCACACCCTGATCCACTTCACTGAAGCGCGACTCAATCACACAGGGTTCCGATTCAACTTCACGTGCACGTTCGGTGAGAAGCGCTAATTTGGCTTCCGCATCGGCACGCTGAGCAAACCACTCCGACCAGCTGGCGGTGCAATCGGTATTATCCATCACCGTACCCACATCAACACAACAACAGGCTGCTGTTTCGGTCGCACTGCATTTTTTAATGGCATCAGTCATTTCATTCTCCTGACCAGCGATCTGGTGGGTTGAGCGATTTTATGGCCGAAATTTTACCTGCTCGCGTAAAGATGTGCCATGTACACGGCGCTAAGTGACGAATATCACAATAAAAATTGATCCAGAACAAACTGGAATCGGTATGCTGTGCAGAATCAGGGTAGTTTTGTTATGCAGATCGAATTTTAAGCGATCAACCCTGAAATATTTTAAAAACAATATTGCAACATGCACACAGGTCGGACCTATACTCTCCGCACTGGTCTGATATGTGCGTTTTACATCAGTCCCTACAATCCGCCGTCCTTTGTTACGCGACGTTATAGCGTTAAATAATAATTCACATGAGGTTGTGGTCATGAACCATAAAAACCTGTTTGCAAAGTCAGCCGTGGCGGCTGCAGTGGCGCTTGTCTCTTCACACGTTTACGCAGCTGGATTTCAGTTAAATGAGTTTTCTACAATTGGTTTAGGTCGCGCATATTCAGGCGAAGGGGCAATGGGTGATACGGCGGCATCAGCCAGCCGTAACCCGGCGACGATGGCGTTGATGGATCGTCCGGAATTTTCTATCGGTGCGGTTTATATTGCGCCAGACGTCAATATCAGTGGTCGCAGTCCCAGCGGACGCAGCCTGGATGCTAATAATATTGCCCCGAATCAGTGGGTCCCAAATATTCATTATGTTCAGCCCATCAACGATCAGTGGTGGATCGGCGCGTCTGCAACCTCTAACTATGGCTTAGCAACAGAGTTTAATAATGGTTACACCGCGGGGGGGTACGGCGGTAAAACCGATCTGGTAACCGGCAATTTTAATCTCAGCACCGCGTACCGCTTAAATGAACATTTTAGTTTTGGCGTCGGTTTTGATGCGGTTTATGCGAAAGCCAAAATTGAACGCTATGCCGGTGAGTCTGGTGCAAGACTGGGCGTTCCGGCTGATACGCAGGTTGCCCATCTGAAAGGCGATGAGTGGGGATATGGCTGGAACGCCGGTATTCTGTATGAAGTGGATGAAAATAACCGCTTCGGCTTTACCTATCGTTCCGAAGTGAAAGTCGACTTTGATGGTGATTACAAGAGCAGCCTCTCATCCCGGCTGAATGCGGTGAATAACCCGGAAGTATCAGGCGTGCCGTTTGGCACCAACGGCACCACCGTTCCAGGTGCATTAACCCTGAATCTGCCAGAAATGTGGGAAGTATCGGGCTGGCATAAAGTGGCTCCGCAGTGGGCGGTTCACTACAGCATGGCATATACCAGCTGGAGCCAGTTCCAGGAACTGAAAGCCACGGGTTCAAATGGCCAGACGCTGTTCTATAAAGATGAAAGCTTCCGCGATGCTTACCGCATTGCCCTGGGCACCACCTATTCCTACGACAAGAACTGGACTTTCCGCACCGGTATCGCGTTTGATGATAGCCCGGTACCAGCTGACAAGCGTTCTATCTCTATTCCGGACCAGGATCGTTTATGGCTGAGTGCTGGTACATCGTATGCCTTTAACGATGATGCCTCGGTCGATTTGGGCATCTCTTATATGCATGGCCAGAAAGTGACGGTGAAAGAAGGTCCTTATACCTTTACCTCTGAAGGTAAGGCCTGGCTTTACGGCGCGAACTTTAACTACAAGTTCTGACCGAGGGACGAGATTAAAAAAAGGCGACTCAGGTGAGTCGCCTTCAGACTGCTCACCAATTCCGGCTTATTCCCGGCAGGTGCCGGAGTTTCAGAGATTCTCACTCCCCGACGCCTTTCTTCACCATAGTTTATCAACGCTCGCAGATAGAAGATTTATCCTCACCTTTCCCGGACTCTCCCATTACAGGTTTATCGCGGCTTGCGTGGGGAACATATAGGCATAGTTGCGCTGGCTGATGCCAACAACGGTTTATCCCCGCTCACGCGGGGAACACTTCGCCAGTAAATTCAACATCCATCGTGCCGTCGGTTTATCCCCGCTCGCGCGGGGAACACACTAACCAGAAACGCGCCGATATACTGCCAACCGGTTTATCCCCGCTCGCGCGGGGAACACCTGCCTGATAAGTGGCGACCGCCAGGCTGAGGCGGTTTATCCCCGCTCGCGCGGGGAACACCGGCGTAGCCGGGGAGCGTCCGGCGCTGCCTCCGGTTTATCCACGCTCGCGCGGGGAACACAACAAAACGCGCGACTTCTTGTGCGCTCATATCGGTTTATCCCCGCTCGCGCGGGGAACACGGAGCATGACAGCCGGAGAGGCGGTGTCCTCTCGGTTTATCCCCGCTCGCGCGGGGAACACGTTTTTTGAATGAATTTCACTCCCACATCAGCCGGTTTATCCCCGCTCGCGCGGGGAACACTACGCTTCCTCGATCCAGCTGTTCGTTCCTCGCGGTTTATCCCCGCTCGCGCGGGGAACACGCTGAGAGTGTCCATAAAATTTTGGACTAATGCGGTTTATCCCCGCTCGCGCGGGGAACACCATCGCTGTTTCTGAGCGCGTGATTAATGTCGCGGTTTATCCCCGCTCGCGCGGGGAACACTTTACGTCCATAACTGGTTGGAGAATGCGTTACGGTTTATCCCCGCTCGCGCGGGGAACACTGCTGTGAGCCACCACCGCTGTTTCCGCTGGCCGGTTTATCCCCGCTCGCGCGGGGAACACAGCTATGTCCTACCTGACAGCGGCTGAAATAGCGGTTTATCCCCGCTCGCGCGGGGAACACATTAGGGCCGTGGCTGCGACGATAGTGGGCAACGGTTTATCCCCGCTCGCGCGGGGAACACGGGCCGTAGCGATAAGCAGATGTGTAGCTAAGCGGTTTATCCCCGCTCGCGCGGGGAACACCTACTTATCACAATGCTCTTTATGCACAAGAACGGTTTATCCCCGCTCGCGCGGGGAACACAAAATCGAGTAGAAGATCAGAAGGTCTCATGGCGGTTTATCCCCGCTCGCGCGGGGAACACTCTAAATTTATCCAACTGATTACAAAGCGCTTTTTCATACCAGAAAATTCCACTGAATTTTACATCCGCATCTGGCCCCTATAAACAGTTAATCTCTGACACCAAATCTGTCGAAAAAATACGCTCATACTGGAAGACAGAAGGTTAATAGCAGTCTCAAACTGGAAAGGTTGTTACGGATAAAGTCAGAAGTAAGGCAGAGGAAAGAACCGTCCCGTAGCATGAATAACGAGAATCGGGCGGTCAGGGAAAGGCTGAACCTGTACTCTGTTCTGCCCCGGTCTTACAGCAGACCGGGGCAGACGTTAGCAACAAATTTGTGTCGCGCCCTTTTACGGACCGTGACATTACTGCGAATCGATATCCTTCAGGTCATCCTGAATCGCGGCTGCGTTAGGATTGTCTTCCGGCTTGAGCTTACCGCCACGCGCCAGGAAGTCGTGCCGCTGGAAGTAGGCGTTACGGATAAAGGCGTATGGATCGCTCTGCTGTTTCAGGATGGCATCAGAATCCAGCAACTGAGCGCGGGTCTCGATACCTTCCAGCGTCCATTTACCAATCGACATCGGCCAGGTCAGCCAGCCGAGGATCGGATAGAGCGTATCAACATAGTCGCCGCCATCCTGACGAACCGTGAAGCTGCCGTAAGCAGGCAGTTCAACATAAGGCCCGTAGCCGACGCCATAGTGACCCAGCGTGGTACCGAAACGATGCGGCTCTTCACGCGCCAGTTCCGGGTTGGCTTTACCAGCAACGTCGATGAAACCGCCCAGCCCCAGCACGCTGTTCAGGAAGAAACGGGTGAAGTGAATGCCCGCATCACGTCCGTTACCGACCAGAATGGCGTTGACCATACTGGCTGGCTCTTCCAGGTTGCCGAGGAAATTGCTCAGGCCGGTACGTGCCGGGACCGGCACATAATCACGCCATGCGACAGCGACCGGACGAAGCACGTACGGATCCAGCACGTTGTAGTTAAAGTTAAACATCGTGCGGTTAAAGCCTTCGAATGGATCGCTGCGCTGCGCAGGATCGCTATTCGCCGGCTTTGAACTGGCACAACCCACCAGAAGGACGCTGGCCATAGCCAGGCTGGTCAGGCGATAATTCATTCCAATCTCCCTGTGCGGATGAAAAAGGTCAGCCCATCGTTCAGGTCATCGCCCTGTCGTATCGGCTTATCCGATGAGCATAGCTGACTTTGTGCCAGAGGCAGCAGGCAATGGCACGCATCATTTTTAACGTTATCAATTTTGACGTTCAGGGTAGCTGCTTATTGATCTCCACCGCGATCGGCTGATGGCCATCCCAGGGCATCACCGCGCTCAGACCCAGCCAGTCACCCGGCTGCGGATTGGCGCTGCCATCGCGGGAAATCCGCACCCGAACCTCAACCTGATGCTGCGCCGAAAGCAGGCGATCCGGCATCATGGCATCGCTGTCATCCAGCGTCAGCGACAGCGGGAAGTGGCTGAGCGGCATACGCTTAACCGCCACCGGTACCGGTGAATCCCCGTCAGAAACCGAAATATACAACACTCCGTCCTGAGGTAACATTTTTTCTGCCTCTGGCGTCAGCGTCACTGTCAGCGCCAGCTGACGACTCTGCTGCCCCGCATCACTCCGGGCCTTTTCAATGCTGCGGGCGATCATCGCGTGTCGCGAATCACCGGCAGGCAACAGACCCAGCAGGGTCTGCCATGCATCGATAGCCTGATCGTAGTGCTGCTGACCGTAAGCGTTATACGCCAGCAGGCTCAGCGTCCGCGGGTTTTGCGGATCCACTTTAAGCAATGATTGCAGCAGCAGTGATGCCTGACGGTTATCCTGCGGATCGGAGGATCTTGTCAGCACCTCTGCATAATCCTGCTTGAGCGCCAGATCGTTGGGCGAAAGCTGAAGTGCACGCTCAAAGGCCTGGCTGGCCATCTCCGCATTATTCAGCACCATGCCGAGCCGTCCCAGCATCGTCCAGTCGGCCAGATTATCCGGTTCGGTTTGCAACGCGGTACGCAATCCGAGCTGTAAACGCGCCAGCTCCTCCATACTCAGCGGTTTTGCGCCGGGATCCATCAGGCGGGCACGCAGCTCAGGATATGCCTGCTGCACCTGCATCCAGCCGGTGAATTGTGCCAGGCCACCGGTTTTCAGATAAGTTCCCAGCGAAACCGCAACCAGCACAATCAGGCCTGGCAGCAGAATCCAGCGGCTGCTGCTGTGTGACTGCAGCGTCTGTGCCGGCGGGATATCTGCCAGTAGCGTCTGCTGTAGCTCCCGTTCCATCAGCGGACGCTCAGCAACGACGCCCTGCGCTTCATCCTGCGCCAGCTCATCTATCCGCTGATGGTAGAAACGCTGATTAAGGCGATCGCGATCGCCTGCGCTGGCCTGACGCTGCCGCCAGCCTGCGGCCAGAAACAGCGTGCAGACCGCCAGCAGTAACAGAAAAAGGGTAATCCAGAATGCACTCATTACGGCTTCCTGTCTGACTTCAGTAGCGCATTAAGACGCTGTTGCTCATTTTCATCCAGCTCACTGCGGGTTTTGCGCTGACGGCTGCGCAGGATGATTACCACGCCACCCAGCAGCGCAAACAGCGCCGGACCCGCCCACAGAATAAGGGTTGAAGGCGTGACCGGTGGCGAATAGCTGACGAAGTTGCCGTAGCGCGCCACCATGTAGTCGATAATCTGCTGGCGACTCTGGCCCTGCTTCATCAGCTGATAGACTTTCAGCCGCATATCGGCGGCAATCATCGCATTCGAATCGGCAATGCTGTTGTTCTGGCATTTCGGACAGCGCAGTGACGCAGTCAGGTCGCGGTACTGTTCTTCCTGGGCCTCCGAGTCAAATTGCAGCGTGTCGATGCTTGCCCACAGGTTAATGCTGATCAGCAGGCCGCAGAGCAGTAACAGCATTCTCATGATCCCGCCTCCGCACTGTATTTCATCCACAAGGGTTTCACTTCCTGCTCCCAGACGCGCGCATTCAGATCGCCCGCATGGCGATAACGGATGATCCCTTTACCGTCGATCAGGAAAGTTTCCGGCGCGCCATAAACGCCGAGATCCAGTCCCAGCATGCCGTTGCCATCGTAGAGGCTCAGCGCATACGGATTACCCAGCGTATTCAGCCAGTTAACCGCCTTTTGACGATCGTCTTTATAGTTCAGCCCGACGACACGAATGCCCTGCTCTGCCAGCGTATTCAGATAGTGATGTTCAGCGCGGCAGGTCGGACACCAGGTCGCCCAGACGTTGAGCAATATCGGTTTGCCATCCGTCAGCACGCGCTGATCATAAGTTTTGCCCGGCTGATCCAGTGCTTCCAGCCGGAACAGCGGCACCGGTTTGCCAATCAGGGCCGATTCCAGACGGGTCGGATCGTCGCCATCGGCATTGCGCGTCAGCTGCCACAGCAGCGCAGCCGCCAGCAGCAGAAACAGCATCAGGGGAATAAACAGGATTTTCTTGTTCATGTCCGCACCTCCGTTTCTGCTTTTTTGCGCGAACGGTAACGGGGATCAAACAGGCAGAACAGCCCGCCCACCGCCATCAGCGCGCCACCGAACCAGATCCAGCGGACAAAGGGTTTGTAGTAGATGCGAACGGCCCAGCCGCCATCCTCCAGCTCTTCGCCCAGCGCCGCGTAGAGATCGCGGCTGAAACCGCCATCGATCGCCGCTTCGGTCATCATGGTGCGGGCGGCGGTATAAAAGCGTTTTTCCGCCTGCAGCGTCGCTTCATGTTTGCCATTGCGCGTGACATCAATGATGCCCATGCCGCCGCTGTAGTTAGGCCCCTGCAGATTCTGCACGCCACGGAAGACAAAGTGATAATGATGAATATCGACGCTATCGCCCGCCTTCATCCGCACATCGCGTTCGACGCTGTACTGCGTGCTGAACGCAATGCCAATCACCGTGACACCCACGCCCAGATGGCCCAGCACCATGCCCCAGTGGCTGCGCGACAGATGACGTAAACCCGAAAAGAACGGATGACGATGGGTGGCGCGCTCATGCAGTTCCAGCAGCGTCAGCACGATAATCCAGAGTGACATCAGCAGACCAACCACCGTCATCGCTTCAATACGATCCTGCAGCCACCACGGAATGATCACGGAACAGGCCAGAGTCACCATCAGCGCCAGCGCCAGCCGTTTTGTCAGCTTCTGCGGTTCATCGCGACGCCAGCGCACCAGCGGCCCAATCCCCATCAGCAGCGCAAACGGTGCCATCAGCCAGCTGAACATGGTGTTGAAGAAGGGTTCACCGACCGAAATGCTGCCCAGGCCCAGCTGCTTGTGCACCAGCGGCAATAGCGTGCCGAGCAGCACCACCAGCATCGCGGCAATCAGCAGCACGTTATTACCCAGCAGGAACGATTCCCGCGACCAGGTTTCATTCTGAACCCGGCCACGCACCTGCCCGCCTTTAATGGCGTAGAGCAGCAGTGAACTGCCGATGACAATCACCAGAAATGCGAGGATAAACATGCCGCGCGCCGGATCGGAGGCAAAGGAGTGCACCGACACCAGCACGCCGGATCGCACCAGGAACGTCCCGAGCAGGCTCAGCGAAAACGCCGTAATCGCCAGCAGCACGGTCCAGGCCTTAAAGGTGCCGCGCTTTTCGGTCACCGCCAGCGAGTGCATCAGGGCGGTGCCCGCCAGCCATGGCATAAACGAAGCATTTTCAACCGGGTCCCAAAACCACCAGCCGCCCCAGCCCAGTTCGTAATAGGCCCAGGCAGATCCAAGGACAATCCCGATGGTCAGAAAGACCCAGGCCGCCGTCGTCCAGGGACGCGACCAGCGCGCCCAGGCGGTATCGAGCCGTCCGGCCATCAGTGAGGCGATGGCATAGGCAAACGCCACTGAAAAGCCGACATAGCCCATATAGAGCAGCGGCGGATGAAAGATCAGGCCAATATCCTGCAGCATCGGATTCAGGTCGTGCCCGTCTATCGGGAAGTCCGGCAGCGTGCGGCCAAACGGATTGGAGGTCAGCAGGATAAACAGCAGGAAGCCGAGGTTGATCATTCCCATGACGGCCAGCACGCGGGCCAGCGCATCCTGCGGCATCCCTCGGCTGAAGATCGCTACCGCCAGTGTCCAGGTGCTGAGCAGCAGCACCCACAGCAGCAGTGAACCTTCGTGTGCGCCCCAGGTGGCGGCGATGCGATAGTAGACCGGCAGCAGGCTGTTGGAGTTCGTGACGACATAGGCAACGGTAAAATCGTTGCTGATAAAGGCCCAGACCAGCAGCGCAAACGCCGCTGCGATGCAGACAAACAGGCCGCAGGCCAGCGGACGCGCCATCGCCATCAGACGGGCATCCTGACGTACTGCGCCCCACAGCGGATAGCTGCTCAGCAACAGGGAAAGCCCCAGCGCCAGGCAGAGCAGAAAGGTTCCGATTTCGGGCATCATGATGATTTATTTCCCGCCTGATAGAGCGACTGCGGGCCGGTGTGATTACTCTTCATCGCGTCTTCAATTTCCGGCGGCGTGTATTTCTCATCATGTTTCGCCAGCACTTCCTTGGCGATAACCTGGTTGCCCGTCGTCAGCACGCCCTGTGCGACAACGCCCTGCCCTTCCCGGAACAGATCCGGCAGGATGCCTTCAAAACTGACGCTGACCACGCCGCGTGCATCATAAAGTTTGAAGGATACCGCCAGCGTATTGGGATCGCGCCGGACGCTGCCGGGCATCACCATGCCACCGACGCGCAGTCGCTGGCCCGCTTCAGGCTTCTCGTGCGCCTCGCCTTTGCCGTAGAGAATTTCACCCGGGGTATAGAACAGATCGATGTTTGAGCGCAGCGCATACATGACCAGCGCGGTGGCAAGGCCAAGGCCGAGCAGGATCGCCACTGCCGCATAGAGGCGGTTGCGTCGACGGATATTCACAGTGTCTCTCCTGCCGCTTCAGCCGCGGCTTTTTTCGTTTTCGCCGCCCGGATGCGACGTTCCCGCGCATCACGCTGGCGGATCTCAGCCAGCAGGCGGCGGCGCAGCAACAGGGTATGCAGCGTCAGACCGATAAGCGGAAGCAACGTGCAGGCAACCGCCAGCCAGACGTAAAAGGCATAACCGCCCATCGCAAAGAAGGCGTGCCACGAGGTAAATGCCGGGGTCATGCCTGCTCTCCCCGCTTCGCCACATCAATCGCCCAGGGACGATGACGCTCGGTTAACAGAATCAGATTGCGCAGCCGCATCAGGGTCAGCGTGATAAACAGCAGCAGATAACCGAGGATCGACCAGCGCAGCGGCGTGCGCATTACTGGCGCAATCGCCTGCTGAAGAATGCCTGACGAGCCCTGATGCAGAGTATTCCACCACTGCACCGAGAAGTGAATGATGGGCAGATTGACCACGCCAACCAGAATCAGAATCCCGGCGGCCCGGCCTGCGGTGCGGCGGTCATCAAATGCGTGATAAAGCGCGATCACGCCCATATAGAGGAACAGCAGCACCAGCTCCGACGTCAGACGCGCATCCCAGATCCACCAGGTGCCCCACATCGGCTTGCCCCATGCGGAACCGGTGACCAGCGCAATAAAGGTAAAAACCGCGCCTACGGGAGCCATGGCGGCTGAGACCAGATCGGCCATCTTCATCTGCCACACCAGACCAGTAAAGGCGGCGATAGCCATGGAGGCATAGATGCCCATCGACCACATCGCGGCGGGTACATGGATATACATGATGCGAAAACTGTCGCCCTGCTGATAGTCAGCAGGGGCAAATCCGAATCCCCAGACCCAGCCCAGCAGCAACGATGCCAGCCCTGCAACGGCAAACCAGGGCACAAGTCGCCCCGAAAATTGATAAAGCCGTTCGGGCCTGGCCAGCTGATGTAACGCTTTCCACATATCAGATGCTCACATTAACGATAAAAGAGTATTGCCGCGTCTTTTACGCGCGGTGGATACAAGCAGGTTACTGCAAAGTAATGCGTAGCGCCGCTGCCGTGGCAAACGGCGCGAGCGTGGCGCTGCCCAGCAGCATCGCGCCGAGAATCGCCAGATAACCACCAATCGGCAATCCCTGACTGGCCGCCTCCATCGCCGCACTGGCGAAGATCAATACCGGAATCGCCAGCGGCAGCACCAGCAGGCTCAGCAGCACACCGCCGCGTCGCAACCCCACCGTCAGACCCACGCCAATCGCACCGAGAAAACTCAGCGTTGGCGTGCCGAGCAGCAGCGTCAGGGCCATCGCCCGCCAGCCATTAAAATCCAGCGACAGCAGCAGCGCGGCCAGTGGCGACAGAATGATCAGCGGCACGCCGGTGACCAGCCAGTGCGCCACCACTTTGCCTATGACCGTTACCGGCAGTGGCGTCGGCTGCAGTACCAGTTGCTCCAGCGAGCCATCACTGAAGTCATCGCGAAACAGCCGTTCCAGCGCCAGCAGCGACGCCAGCAGTGCGGCAACCCAGGCAACGCCCGGCGCAATGCGCGCCAGCTGTTGCGGGTCCGGTCCGATGCCCAAGGGAAACAGGGTGATGACAATCAGGAAAAACCAGAGCGGATTGACCACATCTGCACCGCCGCGAAAGGCAATGCGCAATTCACGCTGGATGAGGCGAAACAGCATCACTCTGCCTCCACGTCGCCAAGGCGAATTTTACGCACCCGCGCCGCATCCGCAGGTAAATCCTGATGGGTCGTGAGGATCACTGCACCGCCGTTATCGGCATGCCAGGCGAATTGCGCCATTAATTTTTCAATACCCGCTTTGTCGATGGCGGTCAGCGGCTCGTCGAGGATCCAGATACGGGCCTGACTGAGCCACAGCCGCGCCAGCGCCACCCGACGCTGCTGACCTGCCGACAAGCGGCTGACCGGCACCTCTTCATCGCCCGTAAGGTCGACACTTTCGAGTGCTGCAAAGATCTGCGCATCAGTGCAATCGGGATGGTAGAAGCGCAGATTTTCCAGCGGCGTGAGCACGCCTTTGACACCTGGATGGTGGCCAAGATAGAGCATCGCCTGATGCCAGGTTTCACGCTGTCGCAGGATCGGCTGCTGCTGCCAGCGTATTTCACCCTCTTCCGGACGGCTCAGACCCGCCAGCAGGCGCAATAACGAGGTCTTTCCGGCACCGTTGGGGCCTTCAATCTGCACAATGTCACCAGCAGAGACGCGAAAAGAGAGCCGCCGGAACAGCGATCGTTCGTCGTATGCACAAGTAAGCGTAATGATTTCCAGCATCGAGGGGGGAATCGCACCAGCTAAAAGTGGCCGGGATATTACCACAATGTTGCTGTGGGCCGAAGTGTGAGCCAACGCTCAGTTTCGCTGCCAGTAGCTTATTCGTGCGGTATCGACGGAAGTCTGAATAAAAATGCAGTTCCGAAAAACGTTGTTACGCTTATTCGCACTGGTCGTTACATTATCAGCAAATAAAAAACGGCTACGCTTATTACGCTACAGCACTATCACCAGGAGAAAATATGAAGCCTTCATCAGGTAATGAACAGGGTCCTAACGACGTAGAGAGCGAAGAGAAGGACAAGGGCACTGACATCGAAGTCGATGAGGAGGCATTACCCTCACGCGCTGCGGCGATCCATGAAGAGATTCGTCAGGATGGTGAAAAGGAGCTGGAGCGCGACGGTATGGCGCTGCTCTGGTCAGCTATCGCGGCAGGCCTGTCTATGGGCGCCTCGCTGATGGCTAAGGGAATATTTCAGGTGCATCTTGATGGCGTACCGGGTGCGTTTCTGCTGGAAAACCTCGGTTACACCTTTGGTTTTGTTATCGTCATTATGGCGCGCCAGCAGCTCTTTACCGAAAACACCGTTACCGCCGTCTTACCGGTGATGCACAAACCGACCTGGAGCAATGCGGGTCTGCTGTTACGTTTGTGGGGCATTGTGTTGCTGGGTAACCTGATTGGCACCGCGCTGGGTGCGCTGGCGTTCAATGAGATGCCGATATTTGACGATGCAACCCGTCAGGCCTTTACCAATATCAGTATGAAGGTGATGGAACATACCCCTGGCGAGATGTTTGCCAATGCGGTGATTTCCGGCTGGATTATCGCCACCATGGTCTGGATGTTCCCCTCTGCGGGCGGCGCTAAACTGCTGGTCATTGTGATGATGACCTGGCTGGTTGCGCTGGGCGATCTGGCGCATATCGTGGTGGGCTCGGTCGAAGTGCTCTATCTGGTATTTAACGGCAGCATCAGCTGGCATGAATTTTTGTGGCCGTTTGCCCTGCCGACGCTGCTCGGCAACATTACCGGCGGCACTCTGATTTTTGCCCTGATCAGCCACGCGCAGATCCGTAATGACATGAGTGAGGCGGCGGTAGCGAAAGCGAAAGCTGAAAAGCGCAAGCAGGAGAAACGCCGCCAGCGCGAAGAGCAGGAAGGCACGGAGTAGATGGCAAGGCAGACAGTTAACTCTGTTTGCCTTTCAGGTCTGTTGGCTGAGGCGATTTGCTATGCGGGCGGCTGAAAAACGTTTACCGGAGTGTCTGCTGTAGCCGGAAGTGAAGATTCAGAGCCGGAGTGCCGCTTCAGTCTGGGTGACATCCTGGACTTCAGAACAGCTGCTTTCCGCTTTCTGTACGTAATGTTCGCGCGTACAGAAAGCCGGATTGCTGACGGAATGAGCAAACGGACGGCGATGTAGTGAATCTCATAGCCTGTTTGCGCTATACTGCGCGCCGCAGTCCTCTTAGTTAAATGGATATAACGAGCCCCTCCTAAGGGCTAGTTGCAGGTTCGATTCCTGCAGGGGACACCATCTGGACCTATCCTGAAGCCTGTCAGTATCACCCACCCTTTTGTAATCAGTGATAAAGCCTTTATCCGGGCTGCGTGTTTTCAACTGGCATCTGCACCTTTCAATATAATTCAATTAATCTCTGGTGTTTAAGCTGCGGCTTAGCCTGTTCAATGTAAAAAGAGGTCCTTTTAAATGCTTGTCGGATCAAAATTATAAAGCTTAGAGATATAGCCTTATAAGCTCGCAGGAGCAGGGTCTCTATCTTATGGTAATACTAATACTTCAAAATAATGGCACATGGAATATGTATTTTCCTTTAAAAATAAAAGGCTATCGTATGGAATGCACTGTGATGTTTCACTAGCAGAATTTAGCTTTAAAAGAAATGAAGTAATAGCTCTCGGGTTGTACAACTTAAAAGAATCTGGCTGGTCGATAAATTACGCTAATTGTTTTTTGCAGGCTTTAAATAAGAGAGCCGTTCCTTTTCAGGCTCCTGACTGATAAATAAAATTAAGTCGCTGGAGCGTTTTTTAGGGCAATCAATGTAATAAGGAGTAACAAAACCTGCAGGTAAAGCGCGGCAGCCTTGTGGATCAGTAATACACTGCAACAGCACCATAATCAGAACTTCAGAATATGAACTTATGCGGCTTCGTTTTCTGCATATTCGAGACTCTGCAGATACTGTAGCGCCACTGGATCAGCAATATAGTCAACCTGCCCGTGTTGACGCTCCACTTCATCAATAATCCGGCTGAGTTCAACCCGGAAAAACTCCTTACGCAGGTTGATTCGGTTAATACGGTAGCTTTCCAGATGGTCATGCAGCATCTTTTCAAACGTAGGGGCGTCATCGCAGGAAATCATGACGTGGACGTCAAAATCAAACGGCACGGCGGCCCCGCTCAGTTCTTTCACGTGCTCCATAGGTTCCAGCCGTCGGGTCATGCCAATTCTGAAGACGTTTTCACCGAAGGAACCGATATCCGAAAACACATAGACATGTCCCTGCTTCGTGAGCTGGGGCATGGATTTGGCGCGCTCATACTGCTAATGCGCATTCTGTATTTTCTACTCCAGCGCCGTCAGTCGCTGCCTTTCCAGCTCTTCCCTGTGGACACCTTCAGCGGCGAGCAGGACCTCCTCCAGTAAAAGCTGCTGCTCAGTAAGGCGTAGCTCCTCCTCTTCCGCTTCGCTCTGCTTTCTGTCCAGTTCATTCTGACACTGCTTTCCTCCCGCATCTGACGCTTAAGCTCGACCTGAAACTCTTTCTGCGCTTTGTCCAGCAGAGAGACCTTATCCAGAAACTGCTGTTTACCGCCCTCCCAGTTGGCATTATCTTCAAGTTCCAGAAAGGTGATTTTCTTGCTGATGGCAGCGTAAGCGTCTCCCTCCTTTCTGAGCTGGGCGTATTTGCGTTAGCAGTTATTTACCGTGGAGCCGGAAAGCAGTGTTTTGACTTTGAATTTATAAGCAAAATGCATAATACGCTGTAGTGCCCTAGAGGTCTTATTTCCGGCATTGTGGAATTCGTCGCACAGACCGAAAAGCTGTCTCTTTTCAGAATACAGACCACGAGCCACTTCAATACTAGCGGTTTCTTCAAAGGCTTTCTCTCTGCGCCTGGTCCGATGCTGCCAGTTCAAACTTTGTTGCTTTTTTCCTGAAACCCCGGTAAATAAAAACCCGCATTATCAACGCAACGGCTATGAGTAACCAAAGAACAGACCGATGACTCCGGCCGGATTCTACGCAGATTCAGTGAATCGCCCATTAAGATTAATTAATATTTTTACCGCGACATAAAAAACTCATACAATGACGCTAATAATGACCAGGATAATACCTGCCACATTGTCATCTTTTTTCTTCCTGTCATGTTTAATTTCTTTTATTTTTTCTATAAAAATTATGCGATGGTAAATAGTGATTAATTATTATCCCCACCACAAAAGGATGATGTAAGCACATACTCTGTAGCCATCCCCGGCATCCATCCATCAGGACGGCCGGGGCATTTCACATAGCCTTTACTTTGAAGAGCCGAAGTGTATGCAAAAGAAAAAATGATAGAACTTATGAGAAAAAAACCAACCAAACCTATAAAAATTCTATTGGTATTTTTGCATTTTATAATTGCCTGTTTCTCTCCGTGCCGCATAGCCAGATACCAATATATACATGGAAAAAGAAGGATTATCGGTATCATTAGTAGAGCGGAAACCGTTGGTGAAAAAACAATCTCACTTCCGAATTCAAATAGTCCAGTGAATGCATCATATGCAAACCATAAACAACCAAAAGATGAAATACACCAAATAATAAGGGTTCCAATAAATCTACGTTTTGGACTCATAAATCAACCACCTGTGAAGTTAAGTCGCCAATGTATTTTTTAACGTACTTTTTTATCTCAGACTCGACGACCTGCCGGCCTTTTCTAAGCACTCCATCAATATACATAGCGCCTAAATCCAGTACGTCGTCTGAAACCTGTCGGGATTTTTCAACAAACTCTTGTTGGGCTGATTCGATGTATGGAGCTATAAAATCAACCAGGTTATCTGTAATATGATATTTCTTATCAATAGTGTTTAACACCCAAGCTAAACCAGCCCCAAAAACAAGGACTATGGCTATGTTCAGGACAACATACGCCGACATTGTATATAACCCAACAGCGTAAAGCACTGCTGAAGAAATGCCTACTTTGGCGAGGTCGGTAGCAAGTGTTCCAAGGAACATTGCAAGTGTAGTCTCATCATTCAAGATGAAGTCAATTGTATCTATTGCCGATACATAGACAAAACCGAGAATCGCACCATCGACAATGGCTTTTTGCAAACCAAATTTCCCTATGCCTGCTTCGATTATTTTTGGGTTCATCTCTGCAAAGACCGGAGCGTTTAGAGTTTTCCTGATAGCTGCATAACCACTAATCTTTATCAGCCGTGTTCCTTTGTGATTAACAAACACCGTCGCGGTAATACCGATACTTCCAAGTTTGTAAACCATCGCTGAAGCATTAACTACATCATCTATATTCGTTGCATATGTTTTGACAGTACTCCCGACAGGATTTGTTGTGGCATCTTTCCATTTCTTTTTAACGAAATCCCAGCCGTCAATAATCCTCTGGCATTCCTCCAGCGTCAGCAAGAAGAAATCATGTTTGTTAAGTCTTAACATCCCTCGCACATTGTCATCCGGAACGGTGTAGGTGTTAATCAACGTAGGATATCCCGGAGCTACCATCGTATCAGCCTGCGCGCCTGCCAGAAAAGCCTGAAAAACGGCATTCGCTATCGATGTCTTCCCAGGCTCCTCAGCAGAAGTTTCTGCTAATGCTGAACTTTTCTCGTACGTATCATCCATCATCGACGGAATAAACTTCGCATTACAGGGGAAGGTACTGTAGCTGTCGAGGGTTCCGGCCATTCGCCTGTCGTGAATGGTATCGTTGTCGATGCCACCGGCAATCTTGTATAACCCGGCGTGCTTCCCGCAGGTGACGCTGTCCTGCTCCCGGGCAACGGGTTTATCAAACAGTGTATGATCCTCTGCACCTGTGATAATTTTCCCGCCGCAGGTCGTCTTGTCGCCCTGCACCAGATAAAAGCCCTCTGCTGTCATATTTTTTCCTTATAGCTAAATTCTGTCCTGGTTATCCGGCCAGCATTGCATTGCTGGCCGGATGGATCGCAATCAGCCATAACAGAAGCAGATGCATCTCAGGCTGAAGCTGTGATTTATCGGTTTTATTACGTGTGGTTTTCATGTGAAGCGGTAAACGCGAAATCAGTGCGGTATTGATGAAAGAGAGCTTGTTGACCTCTTCGCGAATACGCCGGAAATGATTGCCATATAACGGTTTTTTCCGGCCATTGTCACTTACCGGAGCAAGCCAGCCCTGCTGATTTTCCGTGCGTGGCTACGTCTGTTTCTGCAGCTGAGTTTTGTCAGCCTGTCAGGCCGCGACCAGATTCTGCAGTATGCTCATTATTCGACTCCATCCATGTCACTGTTTCCTGCACTGGCCATCAGCGCCTGCGCGGTGGCCGCGCTGTCGACACTGAATATCTGATCCGGCAGCGTGAAACCACGCAGATCCAGCAGTGCCAGCGGACCTTTTCCGAGTTGTGAGCGCAATACCCACTGCAGGGTTCGACCGTCCGGAGCGGTTAAGCTCATCATCCACTGGCTGCGGTCAAGCTGCTGGTGCTTACCCTGGTCCAGCCAGCGAATAAAGCCCCAGGTCCCGCTGTAATCTCCGAACAGGCGTGCGCCGGCGTTGACCGTAGTCCAGGTTAGCATCGTCCCCGGCTTGTAGGTGTCTCCCGGCCAGCGGAAACTTTGCCAGTCGGCCATCTGGTTGAAGTAGTGCAGCTTTTGTCCATCAATGGTTAACTGGGTTTCCACTACCTGCGGCACCGGACGCGCCTGCAGCTCAAAGCTGATCCCCTGGCTGCCATCAGTAAACAGGATGTCCGACACCTGGCTTAGCTGGTTAATGGCACGCAGGAAGGCCGGGTTAAAGCTCAGCCCCTGGCTGTTAACCTTATCCGGTACCCACTGATTGCCCTCTTTATGCAGTACACCGCTGAGCTCTCTCGTCAGGAAACGCTCAATACGTCCACTGTCTTTACGTAAAAACTCAGCCAGCATCGGCAGAGAGGCATCACTTTTACTCGCAGCGAACGGAAAACGCTCATCAAAGGCAGTGTGCCAGTTCGCCACTACGGAACGGCTCCATTTATCATTCAGGCTCGCCGCCGAGGGCTGAAGCACAGTCTCCCAGGCCTGGGTCAGTGGCTGAACAAACATCGTGCTGCCAAAACCGCTCCACTCTTCGCCAAGGCTTGCCGAAATCAGACTGCCGTACTGCTGGGTGTCGGTCAGATCCACACTTTTACCCTGGAATACGGTCTGCGCAAGGGTCTGCATCATTTCCTGCGGATCAGAGGCGCTGGCCACCTGTTGCAGACGCAGGCGCACGCGGGTGATGCGGGTCAGATACGTCTGCAGGCTCAGAGAGGTGTCAGCCGACATCACATTGCTACCTTTGTTTTTACCCAGAAGCTGAAGCAGCGGGCCAAAGGTTTCATCGAGTGGCCCCTGCGGCCCTGACGCAGACTGGTCAATCGCAGGCTTGTCTTTTCTGCCCACGAGGTCTTTAGCCGATTTAATGATGGAATCAGAAAGGCCTTTGCTGTGCTGGCCAGTCTGCCCCTGCCAGGCGAGGGTATTCATCAGGGCAATCAGTGGCGACTGGCGGACATCACTCATCAACGTCAGCTGGTCGGTAACGTCAGCAATGTTGTTTGCCGGATTCCAGTGCAGGCTGTTAAGGAAGCTCAGCCAGCTACCGGCAAAATCGGTGAAGTAACGTTGCGTCAAGCGCGCTTTCAGAGCTTCCGGCGAAAGGTCTGAGGAAACCGCTTTCCGGCTCTCACTCAGTACCCAGTCAATTTCATCCCGGCGGGAATTTGCGGCCTTTTCGATAGCCTGCTGAATGCCCCCTTCCCATGCCTGGCGGGTGAACATGCCCGGCACCACTTCCTCGGTGGTGAACAGACGGCGGGCATCAGTACCACTGGTCATGTCTTCCAGAGACACATCGGCAAAGTTACGGCGCACGGATTTGAGCATGTTTTCATACAGCGTGCTTTCTGCGTTTCGGCGGCCTATCTGCTGCAACAGCACCTGACGGCTCTGGCTTACCAGTTGCGCATCAGGCGTAATTTTCCACTGCGGCTGTTTTGGTAATTCGGAGATATAGAACGCCCATAAATCCGACGACAGGCTCTGCCACAGGCCGGTTGAGATGCCAATGCGCGTCGGCTGCACGGCTTTCATGGCCTGAGCGTAATACGCACCATCGGCTTTATCCGGACGGGCCATCATCAGCCAGGCCTTCAGCTGGTCATAGCCTGGCTTCGCCAGCTGTGCACGCTGGTCGCTGCCGGGAGCGGAGCCAGCCAGCACGCTGAGCTTCTGCGTCAGGGCGGCATTTGCCGAGTCGCGGATCAGGCGATTGTTCGCCACGCCGTACCAGGGCAGCATCGCGTCGAGCAGCTGCTGATTATGGTCCAGACCGAAGCGCTGATACCATGGCGCGCCTTCCTGAATACGGTGCTGCAGGCGGCCTGCGTCATTACGCAGGGTATGCAGAGCCGTCAGCTGATAATCCGATACGGAGGGATGCTCCACCAGAGCATGCGCCTGCTGCGCCACAGAGACAATCTGCAGGCGGTTGACCGCAAACGATAGCAGCGTCCCTGCCCCCCAGACACCGATAATAGCCATCAGCGTCCAAGCCACCGTCTGTTCCCAGGCCATACCAACACGGCGGCCACGCACGCGGGTGCAGTCATCCACAATGCCCTGCCAGGTTACCGGCAGGGTCAACGCATGGCGTTGTGATTCCGGGATATATTTCTCAACGTCGGCAGGTGCAGCACCGGCTGTTTCTCCTGCGGTAGAGGCGGGTTTATTCTCCGGCAGGCTAAACATCAGGCCTCGCAGCGGAACGCGCTGCTGAGAGGCAGCCAGCCATGGCACCAGTTGCTGAGCCCAGCGGGCGATGCCGCCGTCTTTAAGGTGCTGGCCCAGGCGCAGCAGGAAGTCGTGGCCATTGTTCTCAGCGACCTGACTCACGCCCTGCGTTCGCAGGGCCGGCAGCATCAGCTCAAGCTGGCGGCTAATATCGTCGGACTTAGCACGCAGTGGGAAACTGGCCCCTACCGTCTGTTCAGTGCGTTTTGCCTGCGACCACTTGCTGTCACACAACTGCCACAGCCAGACCGGCGTGGAATAACGGAGCAGTTCACTGATTTTTTCCAGTCCGCGTAAATCGTTATCACTAATCTGCGGAGTGAGATTAAGCGACCGCGGCATGACACGTACAATACCGTCCAGTGGACGACCGCGGCGCAGTTTACGCAGCGCGGCGTATTTTTCCTTATCGGGCTCAGCAGTCAGACTGCCGCCGTAAATCAGAACGGTACGGTTACCTTCAAGCCACTGTTTTTCCTGCAGGCCAGGTACCAGCAGTTCGATTGCCGCCTCATCGCCACTGATTAACAGCAGACGGGTTTTACGACGCCAGTGAAATCCAATACGGGAGCGCAGATGTCTCCGAATCCTGTCGCACATGGCCACTGCAGGATGAACTGGCGCTTTATGATTTTCCTGTTTCTCTTTCTCGTCATCACCGGTGATATTGTCGACAAGCGCATTAAACTCCTGCTTACCGGCACTGCGTACCGCCGCCAGAAGTACCACTGATACGATAAGGGCGCAGCCTGAAATACATCCGCCGGCAATAAGCCAGTAAATTTGCTGCTGACTTCCGTCTTCAATCCCGGCTATATCCGGATGCTTCCAGACCATGAAAGTCATAACGGCTAACAGCAAAAAGAAAATCAATGCGACAGCAAGATAGCGGCCTTCCGTAGTCTTCGGGGCTAAAGGTAGCTTCACGGATCCATCTCCTGTCGGGAAGCAATCGGGGTAATGAGCGTGCTCCACAGCACATTCTGTGTGGTATCACCGCAGATAATCATCTGTGGTAACTGAGTTTGTCGGGCGATTTCAGTGGCGGCAGCGATAGCCAGCCAGGGGGCCGCGGCACCGGCATGTCCCATGGATGTATCGAGCGAAACTACAGCGTCGTCCTCTACAGACTGCGCAGGGTGCGCATTCTGGCATTGGATAAATTCTGCACGCTGCTCACGCGTCAGCCCGGCAAGCCATAAATTTTTCACGATGTTTTCTTTGAGCGGGACGTTATAGGCGGCCATGTTCATCCCCTCCCTCAGCTCACCGGTTGGAGCAGCATCTGGCCGGTGCAGCAGCGCGAGAGGTTCGAGTGCCTCCTGGGTCAGGCGGTTGCCAAGAAGCAGTGCAACGGCTGCTTCAGCAGTATTGTTAGAAACAACCGGATCAATCTGGAGGCCAACAATCAATAACATCGCATCGTCTTTAATACGGTGATCCAGCCAGTGGCTGACTACCCCCGGCCCATTGCTGTCTGTGTACTCAATAGCGCAGGTCATGCCACTCTCCTGCCAGGCTTCCTGCCAGATATTTCTGACAGCAGGGAATGACAGAGATGACGAGACATCGAGGATGACAACAAGCGAAGTGTTCTCTGGAAAGTGGTGAACTGGAAGATCAGTAATGAGTTCAGAGAACAGACGTGAGATGACCAATGCAGGAGTATCTTCTGGTTCCGCCCTAATACGACTCAGCCTCCTGCTTTTTTCGCCTTTCCAGTCCGACTGCGAAATGATAATGCTGTGATTATTGAGTATTTTAAGAGCGACACAACGCTGTTCGTCTTCCTGATGGGCTGTAATAAATGTCGTATTCAGCACCTGAAGCGCACGACGAGCCCTACGGGTCTCACTCAAGATCCATTGTTCCCGACGCCGGTCAAAACCATTCGCTTTACTGTCCTGTAATGACCAGATCCACATGCGAATAGTGAAACTCACAATCCATATAACTAATGTTGTGCTAATGGCCAACATCCAGAAGTGACTGTTATCGATGTATCGTCCGAATATCCGCATAAGGATCACGTTGATGCCCAGCATCGCAACCAATACGGCAAGCCAACGGGATATTTTAGGTGGAACTTGCCGAGGATAACATTTCGGAAGATCTTTCAGGGAATACGACATTCACACTCTCATACTTTAAAATTTCCAAATTTTAACTAAGGCTAGTCACCATCAAATTAAATGCTCCCAAGCAATTTCAATGTTTTTTTAGATAAATCTTCACCTTTATCATCCGAAGAATTAACACCAGAACCACATAGGGCATTATTATTATGTATCAAAAAAAACAAACACTCTGGCCTGGCGATCCATCTTTAAATTTCGCCATGGCATTAACAGCCATAAAACCAGATGCATTTTCACTTTTAACCTGAAATAGAGATGGATGATTTGCCTTACCATTTTTCACATATGTAGCATCCGAAATTGATTTCCATACCTTATTTTTGTAGTCATAAAAATTTTATTATCAGTGACACTAACACTGTCACCCTTTTTTTTAACTTGCTTTACATAATATCCTGCTTCAAATGCTTCACCAGAATACAGGCAAGTCCACTCCGATATTGGTGATTTTTTTGGAAGTACTCATCATCAGACAATGCAGGTTATTTAAACTCACTAAAATCCATATTGCATGCATCAAACTGGATGACGAAGAAATGTTGGCACTTGAATCAGGTGACAGGGTTCTGGTTACAGATACAAATCCTGCGTTAGCAGCAAGAACAGAAGCCATAGAGAAAGAACTAAAACCGATAATGAATGGTATGTAAACTTTTTTCATAACATTACGTCCTGTGCGTACATCCTTTCAGGGATGTCCTAATGACTATGAATTTCACTTTTCCCCGGACTTCGGCCATTGATACAATTTTTCAATTAAATATTTCTTTAACTCCATCAAATCTATCTCTCACGCTTACATATCGAATGTAGTTATTTAAGACGTTTGAGGGAGATAGAGCATGACTTTGGAGTGTTATCGTCATAAATCATATTAATCAGATCATGACCTTCAACCCTTACGTTAACAAAGTTATCGCCACATGTAGGCTTTATCTCTTTGAACTTTTTGCCAGCAGGGGAAAAGAGAAAAAACCTATAGATTTTATAAGTACCCATTCCCTCATCCAGATGTTAAATACTAAAATCTTTATAGCCATCACGATTGTAATCTTTAAATGTAATGTGATTTTTTTCTCCGATGACACATCAACATTTTCTAGATTAACCTGCTTGCCGGCTTCTAAAACTGATACTTCCAACGAATCATTATCTTTCAGCAAAACCTTTGCAGAAATATTTTTTGCACTATTAACATCTAAAATGTCATTACCAAAACCAAATGCAAAATTTGTAAAAAAGCACAGAAAGAAAAAAATACATTTCATGATAATGCCTTATTTTTTCCTCAGACTTACAACAAGGCGAATATTTGAGTCGATTCTCTGAATTTTACTTTGCGCATTCTTCGAAGTCTTTCTTGCCTAAGTTAATATTCTTTAACTCTATCATTGAAATTTTCTCCGCAGCTAGTTTTTTGCTAATTTCTTTTGAGAAGCAAAAATGGCCACCTGAATAAAAGTAAACCTCTTCTGTTTTTTCTGGTGTGTCACCTTCTGATTGATATAGAGCATAAGTTACATACCATTTAATATCATTATTACCTTGCACAACTCTCAGTTTCTCTATACCGAGACATGGCTCAGAATCTTCTGCATATCCTGACTTAAACCTCCTATCTGGTATAAAATTTTGATCTTTAACCTTGAGTACTACATTGCATCGACTATAAGGCTCATCTTTCCCTGGCACACCTTCACGATTAAATACAAATGGGTATGCATTATCAAAACCTAATTTAAGAAAAACATAGTAAGGTTGAAACCCTGCATCAGGGGCATTAATTTGGTAGACTTGGGAGAGGCCGTAAGGCTCCCCATCTTTAAAAGTATAATTTTTTACTGCTGTTGAAACATCCGTGGCATTCGCAAGTGCACCTGAAGAATAAAAGTTAACAAAACTAACTAAACCCAACAATAAAAATATATTTTTCGTAATCACGTCATACCTCACTTACATTGTTTTGTATAATCAACGATGATTTTTACCGAGCTTCTTCCTTTTTGAACTTCAATTACTTCCTTGAAATTTGTAATAATAGAATCATTTAAATAATAAAATGCATATCGTGTATACGCTTGCCTTTCAAAATATCCATACCCGCCACCATTAACCAGAACTGAACATCTACCAATTGATTCTGACGTAATTCCATTGTCCGGGACTCGATTAATATTAATTTCGTGGCTATGATGTTTTGAAACCCAATAAAAACCAGCACTATCAGTTGCACAGAACGAATCTTCAGCAACAATTTTAGGATCGTAACGTGGGTGCCATCTTTTTAATAGTTTATCATCAATAACCGTTTGTTTTTCATGGGTATGCTTATCTACAACTGTCTTTCTTGGATCTGCCCAGTAGTGTTCACTTACATTTGTTATTCGACTATCATCGTAAGCATACCCTGAAGTTTCATCAGGCAGCTTCTCTTTCGTTCTAAATTTTCTATAGTCATCGAAATTTTGCGGTCAAGTTAGCTGCATGAAACCTCTGCCATAAAATGGCTGGTAATACTCAGCCGCTGGGGATACAAACTTACCTTTACTATTTTTCTGCCCCTTCCCGCCTTCAGTCATTGTCCTGAGCATTCCAGTCTCAATATAAATCTGTCCTAAAAATGCAGAACGCCTTAGAGGGGAAATTATATTGTACTTATTACACGTATTGTTAAAATCTTTCACATACTTCTCCCACCGACCAAACGAAGTAGCCCATGGAACAGTCACATTAACTTGTTTGCTGGGGTAGCCTTCATAATATTTCCTTGGAATCATGGAGGAAATTTCTTCATGGCTAAGCCAGCCGCACGCTCTCAAATTATTTATAAGTTTAGTGGGATTGAAGTGCCAAATGCTTCCGCTACTGAATGCTGATTCGAAGCACAGCGCTTCTGCATGAGCTTTAAATTTTTCGTAATCTTCTTCCGTCATCGGATCATGCTCTTCACTTCCCGTTTTCAGCCACGAGAAGCGGGTGTCGATCGTACTTCTTTCCCATTCAAACGGGAAATGACAGATTAGCTTTCCGCACTGGTTACCGAACTCACCATCTTTCTGAAGTTTCTTAATGGCGGCTGAATTACACTGGCTGTCGCTGTCACTATCGTCATCAACCAACTGCCAGCCCGTCCAGTGAGGGAAATCAGCGTCACTAAACTTTTTAATACCGGAATCAGCAAGATTGACTACCCCCTTTCCCCCGGGGTAATTGACCGTCATCCATAATGGCGCGTCTGCCGGTACGAGGGTTTCATTGTCCGTGTTGATTACCCGCCCAAAGCGAAGTAATTCGAACCCGGCACTCGGGCTTTCCTTATAATTCCGCATCGCGGTTTTATAGAGATTGTATTCGTAGTCATTGCCATCAGCATTAACCAGTGGCTCGCCCAGCAGATCATATTTCCCGTCAACCTGCGTATTTTTCTGCCGCGTTACCATCGTGCAGTTGCCTTGGGCCAGAGTCATGCTGGCATACAGAGGCGCATTGCTGGTATAGAGCTCAGAAAGTCCGGTGATAGACGTGCTGTTATCTGCTGGGGCCTTGTCATAAAACTTTGTCTGCGGAGGCAGATAAAAGTGAATATCACCGTAAACCGCATCAGTGCGGCCATTCTTCGAAATATCCAGCTCTCCTGTTTTCCTGCCCGTCAGCTTGCTGATGTTGTCGTCATCGCAGAAAATCTGGAAATGGAAAGCATTGACTCCATCCACCATGCCCGGAAGGCCTAACGGATCCTTACGGTAAACTTTCTCACCGGCTTTAACAGTTTCAGCCAGCGACTTCAGGTGCATGTATAGGGAGTAGAAAGCCACTTTTGCTTCATCACCGCTACCGATCTCGGTTTCATGCTTTATCAGCACATAACCATCATCACTCCCCTTTGTATTGGGTTTATCGGCGTTGATGTTAAATGGTGCCTGATCGCGCTTGTCTGAGCTTTTGCGGAGTGAAACTACGGTACCATACGCTATCGCCCGCACGCTCTCAGCAGGTCTCCCTTCGTCAGTCTGACGTATATGTATTCCGCCATGCCACGAACCATAACCGTTAACCGGATACCCACGGCGGTCAACTACGGTCATGACTCTTTCAATCCAGGCCGCATCAGTTTCATGGGCATCTTTCGCTTTCAAAAGCGGTAGGCTGATAATCATAAACTGACTCCTTGTCAGGAAAAGCTGAATTTACTGGAAGGTTCTGTGGTTTCAGGAGCCACATTCGGGAAGTCTTCTGGCTTGTTAGCCTTTTCTTTTCGTCCGTAATGCCCGGCTTTAGTCCGGTACTCCCCCTGTGTGGCAGATTCAATGCCATTGGCATCGAGGGTGATATAGCTTCCACCCCCGTTGATCGTGACCTGCTTCCTGGCAATAATCTCGATACGATCTTCGGTACTGACGACGCTGATTTCTCCACGAGCGATAAGCTCCATCAGGTCATTCTGTGCCTGGATCCTCACAGGCCCCTGGTTCGCGATGAGCTTAATCCCCAGCTTGCGCACAAACACGCTCAGGGCATTACCCACCCCGATGAACAGATTTTTCACCACGCTGACGTCGGCATTTTTACCGGCAGTGGCTATCAGGTTCTTGCCAGCAGATACCTGCAGATGCTGTCCGCTGGTCAGCGCCATCCCCTCTGGCGCACTGAGAAGCAGTACTGATTTTTTGAGGTCTGTCAGCTGCTGTTCCAGCAGTTTAATTTGCGCCTGGAGATCGGCCGGGTTCGCGGTCGCCTTCTGCGCGTCATCGGAGATGGATGTCATCTGCTCACGGGCGTCACCCAGATTGCTCATCGCCGGCTGCATCTCCAGCACCTGGCCCTGCGCTTTCGTCTGACCATCAGCGCTGATGAACAGCCCTTTCTGCGCCCGTATCGCACCCCAGCTGTCGGTTCTGAGTTCAAACCCCTCGCCGCGCTTCTGCTTCTCAGCATCCACGAGATGACCGAGATTGAGCTGACTCTTGCCACCGAACTCCGTACTGACCTTGATATGTTCTTTCCCGCGCTCATCGTCGAGACGGATTTTGTTGTTCGCCGGGGTGCGCAGGACGTTACGTTTGTAATTGCGGATAGTGACATGGTCGCCATGTGCCGAGTCGTGCAGCACGCCGGAGATGTACGGTCTGTCCGGGTTACCGTCCTCAAAGCCAATCGCCACTTCGGTGCCCGCCAGCAGCGGCAGATGCAGACCGTAGGTATCGCCAGCATACGGGCGGGATTGCCGTACCCACAGGCTCTCGAATCCGGTCTCCCAGTTATCACGGTCGAACAGCATGTTGACGCGATAGCGCCCGTCTTTATCGATATGTCCGTAGGTGTCATTTTCGGTGGTACTGGTGACGCGGGCGGGTAAGGTGCCGGCCATTACCGGGCGTGAACCAGGCTCAGGACGGAAACCAAAATCCATGCTGTCCGGGATCCCGTCAAACCTGACGCCAAAATCTTCATCACGCCGCGCATGGCTGTGCATCGCGGTGACGACCACGCCATGCGCAAACACGTCTGCCACTTCGTACCCGCCGGTCACTTTTAATACCTGACCCGGAGAAAGTGTCGGGCAGCTGGTGATGGCACGGATCTGCGTCTGGCCATTCAGGTAGCGTTCGTGACGAATGCGGGCATAAAACGCACCGGACTCCGGCACCGGGTTGCGTTCATAGATGCTGCCCGGCGTCAGGTAGTTGTCGGCATAGTGATAGGCATCGCCATAGGTGGTGGCATCCCCGCGGGTTGCATCCACCAGGGTGTTCATGTCTTCCGTGGCCTGACGATAGTTGTAATCACGGGTGCTGACCTGCTTCTGAACCACGCTATAATGGCTTTCCATACCCCAGACCGAGTCCACGCCCTCTGAATGCTGACCTGATGGCGGAACGGATGGCAGCGTCAGGCCTTTCTCGTAACTCAGTTGGCTGTCACAGAACTCTGCTACATCAATGTTAAGGCGCGTGTCGGTGGTAAAACGGAACCAGATGCCAACCTCACCCAGCAGGCGGGTTATAAAGTGCAGGTCGTCCTCGCCGTACTGCATCACCTGCTCACGGCGCGGGTACTCTTTTGAGAGTGAGAACAGAAAATCCTGACCGCGCATGTTGTGGCGCTCGCGCAGAATTTTTTCCACGATTTGCGGGACGGACATGTCCTGGTAAATGGCGTTCTGGTGCGAGCGATTTAGCAGCGCCAGACGTGGCTGGAGCGTCAGGGCATAAAGCGTTTCATCCTTGGAGGTTCTGAGGCGTTCGAATCCACTTACCACCCCCTGCAGGGTACGCACGACCCGCTGCATTTTAATGCCAAACCCCTGGTCAACCGGAGCCTGCAGCGTCAGGGAAGCCGCTTTCATCAGCATCATCTCTCTGCTGATAGCATGGTCACTGCTGGTGAACTCAATACGGTAGCTGAATGGCCGGCTCAAGGCTTCATCGCCTTCAAACGCCAGCACATCGAGGTCTGCTTCGCAGCCTTTTACCGCAAGCCTGTGATGATTGTGGCTGAACCAGATTGGGGGATTACTGCTCATGCGTGCACTCCTTGTGTACGGTCAAATTCCAGCCCGACATCCTTTTGCTCAGGCCAGTTAAGGTATAAGGACTGAGATTTATGTGTGTTATCCATGTGGACCAGCAGTTACAGACTCAACACTGGCAAAACTTATTGTTTCAGCAGGCTGTCAACGTTGCGTGCACCGGCAGTCGACGTGGCACACGCTACCGCCCATCGCTGTTACCTGAGAAAGGGACCAAAGCGCATACGGTCGGGCGGGTAGTTTGTGATTTTATTTGCTTACCGCCCGAGCGGGCGTAGGTTCAGCAAAAACAACAACGTGGACAGAGAAGACGATCCACCTGCGGCTTACGTCGTGGCCTGTTCGTTCCCGCAACAGGAATGAATGATGTCGCCGTCTGTGCAGGTCCAGGTGATTTTCCCCGCTCTTTAAGAAAGGTGATGTTGTTGAGCAGTCTGGCTTTGAGGTCATGAAGCAGGCTTCGCATTGAGAATATTGCTTCACACCGGGGGAGCTGAGGCATGACCTCCTCTGGTTCGAAATCTTTTATAGCGTGAGAAGTGAAGTCAGTGCCCTCTTCGGCACCATCGCCCGCCAGATTATTCGCTAATGACAGGCTTATAGCCGGGGCAAGATCAGCGGGTGCGCTGTCAAAATTATTCTTGTCGTTAGTCTTTTTGCATCCGGAAAGCGGACACTGTACCCAGCAGTGGGTGTCGTGTGCGGCCAGGACTATTTTAAGGGGCAGCCCGACGTTCTTGTGTGGGTGACAGGAGTGAATGCTGAACTGGCTAATAACGCGGGTTTTGAGGATTTCGGACTGATAAGCACTGAACATAACCATCCTTGTATTTTTAGTGCAAGAACATTCCCATCTTTAAACATTCAGTAAAAAGCAGGAGCTGTGTCACTAGCGAGTACATTCCATTTACTGGCGATGTGACGTATTGCGAGAGTGCAAAGCCGTAACGGGCGTTTGAGCAAAACACTCATATTGCGAGTTTAAAAAAAGCAGACTGAATAAATAAAATTATAAAATGTAACTATATGTAAATAATAAATGAACTGCAGATACCCCAGCACCTTACTGATATATAAGAATTTTCTCATGCAATCGGCGTAAATATGTTTGTCATCATGCACTAAGAGATGTTTCAAGAAGCGATCAGTTTCAGAGTCAGGATTGGAAATACCCGATTGCTAAAAAGTGCGGCTGAGAAAGTTATTGCTCGTTTAAGACAGAAATTGAAAAAGAAACATCTCCTCAAAAAGTTAGATAATTTCATAAGTAATGTTAATGACTAATAGCGTGGATGTGCACTGTATTTCGCTTCATTTGCCGCTAAGACTTTCCGTGACTCCCCTGTCGGCATGCCGAAGGCGTCATGCCATAAACCTGACGGAAACGGTGGCTGAAATGCGCTGAAGAGTGGAAACCACACTGAAGCGCTATCTCAGTCAGCGTCAGGTCGTGCCGATCAAGCAATGTTCGCGCACGATCCATACGACAACGCATCACGAACTGGTGCGGCGCTTCGCCAGTGGTATGACGGAACATACGGGCAAAGTGAAACTCACTCAATGCCGCTTCCTGCGCCAGCACTGAAAGGGTTAATGGCAGGTCGAGATGGGTTTCAATAAATTCCAGAACACGCCGTAACACCACGGGAGCCAGTCCGCCCCGCACCTGTGGCAGTTGCCATTTAACCTCACTGTAGTGCTGCAACAGATGGGTCAGAAGCAGGGTTGATGCGCTGCTTAATGTCAGCTGACTGGCGGGCTGTTGCCAGTCGCTGCTCAGCAGAAAGTGCCGATAAAGCTGGGTAATGCGGTCATCAGCGGAAAAGACTTTCTCATGCAGATTTAACTGTGCCGGGCTGCGGTCCCAGACCTGTTCGGCCAGGTGCCGCAGTTGATTCTCGCTGCAATAGAGATGAACAAAAGCGAGGTCGGCACGCAAATCCCAGGTTGATTCCGTGCCTGCGGGCATCAGACAGAAGCGATCCGGCGCACCACCGTTACGCCAGCCGTGCGCTGTTTTATGCCAGGTATCGTAGCCGCCCGCCACATAAAGGCTCAGCGTGTGATGATCGCTCAGATTGGTAACGCGATCGCCACTATTAAACCAGGCGGCCAGCTGAATGCCATTATTGAGTTGTACCTGATCGCGCAGTTGTGCTTTGTGGCGTTGCAGCATTTCAAAGGTCTGATAGGTACGCATCGGGGTATCAGTTCAGATTAACAGAAGGCCAGTTTACGGATTGTGGGGGACAGAAAACAGGTCACATCGGGACAGAGGATAAAAATGCGCAAGATTTTACAAACCCGGCGCAATCCGCTGCAAGACCCGTGCGCGTTACCATTGCAGACTCGACGTTTTATGGTGGAGAACCTGGCAATGAACCTGTTTTTGTATCTCTCTGTCGTACTCATCTGGGGCACAACCTGGATTGCGATCTATGCACAACAGACTGCTGGCATGGGGGCCGTGACGGTTGCCGTGTTCTGGCGATTTTTACTGGCTTCACTGGTCATGTTATTGCTGCTTAAGCTGATAAAACGACTACACAGGCTGACGCTGCGCGATCATCTTTTCTGCGTGCTGCAGGGCTGCTGCGTCTTTGGTTTTAACTTTGTCTGTTTCTATTACGCTTCAGGCTATATCAGCAGCGGACTGGAGTCGGTCATTTTCTCTATGGCGGTAATGTACAATGCGATAAACAGCTGGATCTTTTTCCGTCAGCGCCCTTCCGCACGTCTGATTCCGGCAATCGTGCTGGGCATGGCCGGCATTGTTACGCTGTTCTGGCACGATTTGCGCAGTACGCAGGCCTCTGCCGGGCTGATGTGGGGAATTGGTTTGAGTGCGCTGGGCACGCTGGGATTTTCATTCGGCAATATGATCAGTCAGCGGCATCAGCGTCTGCAACGCGACGTGCTGACAACCAACAGTTACGGCATGTTGTATGGCGCGCTGATGATGGCACTGGTCTCACTGCTTCAGGGTGTTTCACTACAGCCAATATGGAATGTCCAGTGGATTGGCGCATTAACCTATCTGGCTATCGTGGGATCGGTGATGGGTTTCGGGGCCTACTTTACGCTGGTGGGACGTATCGGAGCCAGTCGGGCTGCCTATACAACCGTTCTGTTTCCACTGGTTGCGCTGGCACTTTCGACCCGTTACGAAGGGTATGAATGGCATGTCAGCGCCATCCCTGGCCTTGTCATGATTCTACTGGGCAATATCGTCATGTTTGCCCGCTGGCCGGCAAGCCGTCGCCGGGTGATCATCTGACGCGGAGGTGGGCTCAGGCCCGCGTCCGGATGGGCGTTATGCCCACTGCTGCTGAAGAAGTTTCTGTGGTTGATTGATCGCTTTGCGCGCAATCCAGTAAAGCAGAACACGCTCATCGTCACTATCACGGTCGGCCATCGACAGCAGTTTCAATGCCAGCGTCGATTTGGTCACAGGCTGTTGTTCTGTACTGAGTTCAATCACCGCCTGACCGATGATGCAGCAAACTTCGTCCTCACTGGTGGTGGATTCATATGTCCGGTCTTTCATATTTCCTCCTGATAAGTGAACTCTCAGTCTGGCAAAAGATCCGGAAGGTTGCTCACATAACCGGCTCGCTGAAACATTCTATTACGGGTAGTTACGCTTATTGATTAAGCTGCCGCTTTGGTTACTTTTAACGCAATGCTGCATTATCGCCGCAGAGCTGCGTTGTGTCATTCATACCGCCTGAATGGCATTTCATTCCCTGATATGTTCCGTTCATACCTTTGTTGCTCACGCGCGCGAATCACTGCTTTATTCTGACCGCAGTTTCCAGATTCCCGGACGGGAGAGATAAATTATGAACCAGACTCAACAGGCGTCTTACCAGCGTTCCCGCTGGCTTACATTGTTCGGAACGGTAATCACTCAGTTTGCGCTGGGGTCAGTTTATACATGGAGTTTATTCAACGGCCAGCTGTCACAAAAGCTGGATGCACCGATCAGTCAGGTCGCATTTTCCTTTGGCCTGCTGAGTTTAGGGCTGGCTATCGCCTCTTCACTGGCCGGAAAATTACAGGAACGTTTTGGCGTACGCCGCGTCACTATTGGTGCGGGTGTACTGATGGCTTTGGGCTTCTGGCTCACCGCGCACGCAAATAACCTGATGATGCTCTACTTCAGTGCCGGACTGCTGGTCGGTCTGGCCGATGGTGCCGGTTACCTGATGACGCTGTCAAACTGCGTGAAATGGTTCCCTGAGCGTAAGGGGATGATCTCGGCCTGTGCAATTGGCGCTTACGGCCTTGGCAGTCTGGGATTCAAGTTTATCTGCGGAGCACTGCTGGCAACGGTCGGTCTGGAGCAGACCTTTATGATCTGGGGCGTGCTGGCCATGTCGATGATTATTCTCGGTGCGCTGCTGATGCGTGAAGCGCCACTGCAGCAGACCGGGACCACCGCCCAAGGTCAGCAACTTGCGCGGGATTACACGCTGGCGCAGTCAGTGCGTCTGCCGCAGTACTGGATGCTGGCGCTGATGTTCCTGACCGCCTGTATGAGTGGCCTCTATGTGATAGGGGTTGCCAAAGATATCGGCGAAGGTCTGGTGCATCTCTCCACGCAAACTGCTGCCAGCGCGGTAACGGTGATTGCGATAGCTAACCTGAGTGGTCGTCTGGTGCTGGGTGTGCTCTCCGACAAAATGCTGCGTATCCGGGTCATTTCGCTGGCGCAGGTTGTGTCGCTGATCGGTATGAGTGTGCTGCTGTTTACCCGAATGAATGAGGTCACCTTCTTCCTGTCACTCGCCTGTGTGGCCTTTAGCTTTGGCGGGACCATCACGGTGTTCCCATCACTGGTCAGTGACTTTTTCGGCCTCAACAACCTGACAAAAAACTATGGCCTGCTCTACCTGGGCTTTGGTATCGGCAGTGTGCTGGGTTCGCTGGTCGCTTCACTGTTTGGTGGTTTCACCGTCACCTTCAGCCTGATTATGACGTTGCTGGTCATCTCTCTGTTCCTGTCGCTCACCATCCGACTGCCGCAGAGTTCCGTCACAGCAGAGCCGGTGTTGCAGCGCCACTAACTTCGCAAGCAACGACCACGGGCCGCCAATGCGCGGCCCGTTAACATTCAGCCGCGGAATCGCGGCTCTGCTATTCCCGCCACCGCGACATCCACGGCAAAGATATCGCCTGACTGCGGATAACGTGCCAGTTCCTCTTCTGTGCGATCTTCCCGTGAACTGGTGATAAACAGCGTTTTAAGATCGGCACCGCCAAAGGCCACCATGGTTGGCCACTTCACCGGCAGCAGGATCTCATCAACGATTTCGCTGCTCTGCGGATCGATACGTACCACGCGTCCGCCATCAAACTGTGCTGACCAGTAAAAACCTTCGCTATCCACCGCGGCACCATCCGGTAAACCCCCTTTCGCGTCAAAACGACGGAACAGTGTGCGCTCACCCGGTTCGCCCTGCTCGCTTAACGGATAGCGATAGAGCGCCTCATTCGGCGTATCGCTGTGATACATCCATTGCCGGTCCGGAGAGAATGCCAGCCCGTTGGAAATTTTAATGTCCTGCGCCTTCACTTCCATCTTCAGGTCAGGCGTCACGCGGCATAACAGACCACCATTTTTATCCTGCGGTTCCCACAGGCTGCCGCACCAGAAGTTACCCCAGGGATCCACACGGCCATCATTAAAGCGACTTTGCGCGGCCACACCGGGATTTTCTGCGATCTTTTTCTCTGGTTTACCCTGCGCATCCAGCAGCCAGACACCATTGCGCAATGCGGCTATCAGCCCGCCCTGCTCACGCAGACCGATGCACCCTACCTCTTCCGCCTGCGGGAAGGTCTGCAATTCACCGCTGACCGGATCAAAACGGTGAATGGCCGGCGCCAGAATATCGACGCAATAGAGCACCTGTTCTTCTGATGACCAGAGCGGGCATTCCCCCAGTTCAGCCTGTAACGCCAGAATATTTTTTACGTTATGCGCCATGTTTCTCTCCCATTGAAATGACATGCTAATAATGTAGTGGTAAAAACTTTCAAATGAGAATTATTTTCGCTTGATTTTAAGACTATTATCTTTGATAGTATTTATTATTCAGCTCATTCCGATTTTCTTATTTCCTGCCGCGGAAAAATACAGCACGCTGAAATATTCCGTCATATCTTCTTAAATAACTCTACAAAGCCTGCATCTTCACTCCACTTTTCCAGCGTAATGTCGTAGTCATTGAAAAAGAGGAGAGGCTTCCGATGAAGAGATTAATTAAAGTCGCTTCGGTGGTTGCGCTGATGACATTACTAAGCGGTTGTATCATCAGCCCCAGACACGACGATGGCTGGCACCGCGGGGGTGGCGGCGGATATCATGGAGGCTACTATGGAGGTTATCACGGTGGGTATCATGGCGGTCACCATCGCCACTAACGGGCAAAGATGTCACACAGCATAAAATAAAAGCAGTAAACTTTAAGGGCGGGATAATTATCCCGCCCGTTTTATTTAGCTTTTCAGCGCATAATTACACTGGAACCACACTTTCTTCAGCCCCGGAATATGACTTTCCTGGGCAGGCAGCGCCTCAACTTTATCAAATCCTTTATTACTGCAGTAATTCGCCAGATCGATATCCATTGCATCCCGATTGACCTTTGCCGGGTCAAAACGGTACTGCACGGTATTCGAGCTGGGATCTTCATCAACGCGTTCAAATGCCCCGGGTTTGCTGGCAGTACATCCACTCAGCAGAATCAGCGCCAGTGCGCCGGTAATTAATTTTTTCATTTAGTTATCCTCACGTTGCCGCGCAGTGTATGACGCAGCATGCCACGCATCCATAGGATTAATGCGCGAAAATTAAAACTTGAGAAGTTTTTACCAATTAATGTAATACGATTAAACGGCTATCACTATCATGCCGGAAGTGACAGGATGTAATCAGACCAAACGAAGACTGCACCACACCAGGAAATGCTAAAAATAAAAATCTGCTCCTCTCTCTTCCCTGCCCGCGCTTAGCGGGCTTTTTTTCGCCCGCTAAACACGAGTTTACTGACCGGTCAGTGCCACCATTCTACGTAACAGGTTAGCGGCGCGCTTGTCAGGTAATGCCAGAATGGCACTGTAGAGGTCAATCGACATGGCACACAGCGAAGAGCGATCCACCGCCGTGTCGGCAGGCATATTCAGCTGCTGCAGTTTATCGCCCCACTTCAGATAAAGCCGGCCGACAATCTTTTGCAGATCATCCTGCGCCTGCGGTTTATCAAGGGGCTGTTCGGGTGGCGGGCTATTGAGCAGCAGCAGCTCCATGGCATCGGCCTCTTTCTGATTCAGAGAAGCTGGGAGTGTGGTCTGCAAATTGATGCCACCACTCACCTGCGGATAGAGATAACGGAAGCAGAGGCCCGGATCGATGTGGTTCAGCGCCCGCATCTCTTCCACCGAGACGCTGATATAGTTAACGACCGCCGCATCGGTTCCGCGCATCAGTCGCTGATTAATCACCTCAATCAGCCAGCCACGCAGTTCACCTGTCGCCCTGTCAGGCTGCTCGCCTGCACGGATCCGCCGGGTCAGTTCCTGAGTAAGCAACAGCCATAATGCCGGTTCCTGCGTCTGCAATACCCGATAGCCAGGCATCTCTGCCAGCTGATTCACCGCCTGCTCATGCTGAGCAGTCTGCTGCTGATGCGGCGCGACCCAGCTGAACCAGAGCAGATTTGCCAGTATCAGTGGCAGCAGAAAGAGGATCAGCCCCTGCCACAAACGCAGCCGGGTGGTTTTGATCAGCACAATGACGATCAGCGCCAGCGGCGCAAACGCGGCCAGCGTAATAAAAAGCAGAGAGTTCATGCTGCGGGATTAATCCTTACGCACATCGATCAGCACAGGGCAGTGAGCACGCTCAATAACTGAAGCGCTAACCGAGCCTTTTAATAGCCGATTAAAAGAGGAGAGATGGCGACGTCCCATGATAATCATACTGGCCTTAAGCTGTTGCGACTGGGCAACGATGGTGTCTGCTGCGTCCCCCGCCAGGATCATGCCACGCGCATTAATGCCCGCGCGCAATAACGGTGCCAGCGCATGGCGCACCACCATTTCCGCCGTATTCTGCTCATCCTGCGCCGCCACAAAATCGGCCGGATCTTCACCCGCATCGATTTCCATCGGCTGATTGCAGGAGGAGTAAGCAGGATCCACGCAGCACAGCACTACCACATCGGCCCGATGCGCCAGCGCTTCTTCAATGGTTAAGGCGACCACCTTCTCCGCCACCGGAGAGTGATCAATGGCCATCAGCAGGGTTTTCATCAGATGCTTATCCTTCTATCGCGGCGACTTTGCCGATTTCACGCACCAGCGCCTCTTTGCACTTCAGCATCTCGTCACGAAAACGGGCTTCGTGACGCAGAAAACGTGCAGAGGGCACCAGCAAAGAGACAGAAAAGCGACCAAACAGCGTATCCAGCGCAAACGCCATGGTAGAGATACCTTCCAGCGTTTCACCGCGATCCACGGCGATACCGGTTTCGCGCACTTCCCTGATAAGTTGCAGCAACTGCGGCAGGGTTTTCACCGTCATATCGGTTAACTCCTGCCAGGCGTCACCGACGATCGTCCGCACATCTTTTTCACACTCCAGTGCCAGCAGTGCCCGTCCACCGGAGGTGCTGTAGAGCGGCAGATTGAGTCCCATATGTGGAACGACCCGCAGCTCCCGCGATGCCACCACGTGGTGAATAATCGCCAGCTGGCTGCCGCTGGCGCGCGCCAGTGAAACCGTCTCGTTGGTGTCAGAAGAGAGTTTTTCCAGTAGCGGACTGACCAGATCGACCACATCGGTATGCACGCTGGAAATCAGTTTTAACAGCGCCGGCCCCAGGCGCAGTCCGCCTGCCCCGCTGCTGCGCACCAGTTCGGCGCTGTCGAGCGCGGCAACGATGCGCTGCACCGTTGAACGGGGCAGTTCTACTGCCTGAGCTATCTCGCCGAGGCTCATGCCGCCCGGCTGTTCGCCCAGCGCGTTAAGAATTTTTGCCGCACGGGCGATGACCTGAATGCCGCCCGTTTTTTCATCCTCACGGCTGGAGGGTTGATGTGCCATAGCGTCGTCCTGTTTGAGCTGCCTTACTGTAGCGCGAATGCCGCACTTTTTACAGTCTGTACCACATTGCAATACAGTATACCGGGATGTAATATTACGCCCTGTATCACATCGCAGTACACTGCATCATAATAACGAGATCGCCTGCAATGAATGCTAAGCCTGCCGCCGCGCCGGCCCCTCATCCTTTTACACTGCGACTGGCGCTTGGCCTGGTCGGCGTGCTCATTGCAGCCCTGACCTCCGGGCTGAACGATCGCGTCAGTGATATCGCGCTGGCAGATATCCGGGCTGCTATAGGCATCGGTTACGATCAGGGTAGCTGGATTATTTCCGGTTATCAGGCGGCAGAAGTCGCTGCCATGATGATCGCGCCCTGGTTTGCCGTCACTCTGTCGCTGCGGCGTTTCACACTGGGCGTATCGGCAGGATTTATGCTGACCGGCATTCTGCTGCCGCTGGTGCCGGATCCGACGCTTTTTATCAGCCTGCGCGTGCTGCAGGGCCTGTTTGGTGGCGCACTGCCGCCGATGCTGATGACCGTCGCCCTGCGCTTTCTGCCGCCGCCCTTTAAGCTGTTTGGTCTGGCGGGCTATGCCCTGACCGCGACGTTTGGCCCCAATATGGCGGCCTCACTGGCGTCGTTATGGACCGATCATGTCAGCTGGATGATGGTGTTCTGGCAGGTCGTGCCATTCATGCTCATTGCCATGGTGCTGATTAGCTGGGGGATACCGCAGGACCCGCTGCGTCCGGAACGCTTTCAGCAGATCGATCTGTTTGGCATGGTGACCGGCTGCAGCGCGGTGGCGCTGCTGGTTCTGGTGCTGACTCAGGGTGAGCGTCTCGACTGGCTGAACTCGCCCCTGATCGCCGGTATGCTGCTGACCGCGCTGCCGCTGCTGCTGGTTTTCCTGATTAATGAGTGGTTTCACCCGCTGCCCCTGTTTAAATTGCAGATGCTGCGGCGGCCCAATCTGGCGCACGGCTTGCTGGGACTGGCCTGCGTGCTCATCCTTGGTCTGTCAGGCTCCGCCCTGCCGTCGGCCTATTTTGCTCAGGTCAGCGGCTTTCGCACCCTGGAGTTTGCCCCGCTGGCACTGACGGTCGGCCTGCCGCAACTGCTGATCGCACCGCTGATTGCGGCCCTGCTGAATATTCGCTGGATTGACTGCCGCTGGATGCTGACGGCGGGCGTCGGCTTGCTGGTAACGTCCTGTCTGCTGGGCTCGCAAATCACCAGTGAGTGGGCGCGCCAGAACTTCTGGCTGCTGCAGATTCTTCAGGCGTTCGGGCAACCGATGATTATTCTGCCGATACTGATGAGCGCCACCAGCGTGGTGGCCCCGCCAGAAGGCCCGTTTACCTCGGCGATGTTCAATACGGTACGCGGCTTCTCCAGCATTACCGCCTCCACGCTGGTTGAGGTTTTCCTCTCCCATCGTGAGCAGTTTCACTCCAGTGTTCTGATTGATCAGGCCGCCAGCCGCAGCTGGCTGATGACCGCGCCAGCGGCCGATCAGGCCAGTCGCAGCCTGCCGCTGTTGCCGGACGGCAGCATCAGCGCCAGTGATAATCTCAGCGGATTTGCCACGCTGGTTCGTCATCAGGCTACGGTTTTGAGTCTGAGCGACAGCTGGCTGATGCTGACCGGTTTTGCCGCCTGCCTGTTATTGCTTACCGCCATCCTGCCAAAACGGGTCTGGCCGCCTCAAACTTTGCTTCAAAACCCCTCCCGGAATAACTGAATATGCGTGCTTTCGAAATGAAAAGAACTCTGGTGCTCACCCTGCTGCTGCTGGTGTTACTGGCCATCGCTTTTGCAGTCTGGTCACTGATGAGCGGCAACGATCACCGCACCAACGACGCTTACGTCAATGCGGATTACACTCTGGTCGCGCCAAAAGTCTCCGGCTACATCAGCAATGTGCAGGTGCAGGATAATCAGCAGGTCAAAGCCGGTCAGCTGCTGGCAACGCTGGACGATCGTGACTACCGTGTGGCGCTGGAGAGTGCCGAGGCTGACCTGCAGGTGAGTCAGGCGAAACTGCTGAGCAGCCAGGCCCAGCTGGAGCAGCAGCAGTCGGTGATTGATCAGCAGAAAGCCAGCGTCGCGGCCAGCCAGGCGTCCGCGCAGTATGCCGGTCAGAGCGCCGACCGCTACAACCGACTTTATAAAAGCGGTACCGTAGCCGCAGACGATCAGCAAAAATCCAGCGCTAACCAGCGCTCGGCGCTGGCAGCGGTGCATCAGAGTCAGGCTGCGCTGGCGTCGGCAGTGAAACAGGTCGGCGTGTTACAGGCTGCGGTGCGTTCAGCGGAAGCGGATGTCGCAGCGGCTAAAGCCAGCGTCGATCAGGCCAGGCTGAACCTCTCCTACACGCGAATCACGGCGCCCGTTGACGGCATGGTCGGTCAGCGCTCAGTGCGGATTGGCGCTTATGTGTCAGCCGGAACCCGTCTGCTGGCGGTAGTACCACTGCAGCAGACCTATATTACGGCTAACTACCTTGAGACGCAGTTAAGCGATGTGCGTCCGGGTCAGCGCGTGCAAATCCGTGTCGATGCCCTGCCAGGCAAGACCTTTACCGGCCACGTGGACAGCATCGCACCGGCCACCGGCGCAACTTTTTCCGCGATTGCTCCCGATAACGCTACCGGCAACTACACTAAAGTCGTTCAACGTCTGCCGGTTAAAATTGTGCTGGATAGTGACCAACAGCATCTGGCTCAGTTACGTGTCGGCATGTCGGCGATCCCGGAAATCCAGGTGCCGTAAAATTGTGAGCAATATCTCAGAACGGACCTATTTCATTTAGGCAGGATTACGCGTAAATTAGCGCCTGATCCTGTTCTGAGTTATTCAGATCGACCCGGAAATGAGCAGACCATTACTGAAATGGCGATCTCTTTTCCACAGCTGTTCGCGTTGCACTGGTTTGGGATCGCCATCATCGTAACCGCTCAGAGGAGTTGCTTTGTGAAATATGCCTTGATGGGAATATCTTTTTTCGCGTTACTTTGGTTCGGAACCTTTGTTCTGCTGCTGAAGTAATGGCGTGACAGTGCCGCCACGGGGCGACCATTGCGTCGCCCCTGCTGGCTGTCAGTGCTCTTCTTCTGTTTTCATGCTGCCTGGCAAAACGCCATCGGCCCGAAACATCGCTTTAATTCCCCGTACTGCCTGACGAATGCGATCGCTGTTTTCAATCAGTGCGAAACGCACGTGCGTATCACCATAGTCGCCAAACCCGATACCGGGCGAAACACAGACTTTCGCCTCCTGCAGCATATGTTTGGCAAACTCCAGCGACCCCAGATGCGCATAGTGGTCCGGAATTTTTGCCCAGACGTACATCGAGGCTTTCGGGTTATCTACCATCCAGCCCGCTTCATGCAATCCCTTGACCAGCACATCACGACGGCGTTTGTACTGCTCTGCAATGTCGTGAACACACTGCTGATCCCCTTCCAGCGCCGCAATCGCTGCCACCTGCAGCGGCGTAAAGGTGCCGTAGTCATGGTAACTTTTGATCCGTGCCAGCGCGGCGACCAGCTCTTTGTTGCCCACCATAAAACCGATGCGCCAGCCCGCCATGTTGTAGCTTTTTGACAGGGTGAAGAACTCGACGGCGACATCACGCGCACCTGGTACCTGCATAATCGACGGCGCTTTCCAGCCATCGTAGACGATGTCGGCATAGGCCAGATCGTGGATCACCAGCACGTTGTATTGTTTTGCCAGCGCAATCACCCGCTCGAAAAAGTCGAGTTCCACACACTGTGCGGTGGGATTGGACGGGAAGCCAAGGATCATCATTTTTGGCTTGGGGTAGCTCTCACGAATGGCGCGTTCCAGCTCATTGAAGAAGTCGACACCTGCCACCAGCGGCACTGAGCGCACCTGCGCTCCGGCAATCACCGCACCGTAGATGTGAATCGGATAGCTGGGATTCGGTACCAGCACGGTATCACCATGATCCAGCGTCGCCAGCATCAGGTGCGCCAGCCCCTCTTTGGAGCCGATGGTGACAATCGCCTCAGATTCAGGATCGATCTCCACCTGGTAACGATCGGCGTACCAGCGCGAGATCGCCCGGCGCAGACGCGGAATCCCGCGTGAGGTGGAATAACCGTGGGTGTCGTCGCGCTGCGCTACCTGGCATAACTTTTCGACGATGTGCGGCGGAGTCGGGCCATCAGGGTTGCCCATTGAAAAGTCGATGATATCTTCGCCGCGCCGGCGCGCAGCCATCTTCAGTTCAGCAGTGATGTTGAAAACGTAAGGGGGTAAACGTTCAATACGTGAGAAACGACGGGGTGTGCTGTTATCAGCCATGATGTCCTCTGGATTACGTAAGCGCCCGGACCGTCCGAGCGACGCGGGTCACTGCGGTGACCCGTTACGAACATAACGCGGTGAGGATCATTTTGTCGAGGGGGCAGAAAATATTTTTATTTTTGCGGATTCAGTCGTCCCAGCAGCCAATCGTTCACCCAGCAGCCGTTCAGCAGATAATTATCCCGTAGCGTGCCCTCCAGCTGGAAGCCGTTTTTCTCCAGAATCCGGCGTGACGCCCAGTTCCCTTCAACCACCATCGCTTTGAGTTTATGAAAATCCGCTTCGAGCAGAAACTGACACAGGGCCGCCAGCGCTTCGCTGCCATAGCCCTGACCACAGTGGCGATGTAGCAGCATATAGCCGACTTCCGCCTGACGATGCGGCTCCCACTCCGGGCTGCAGCCAAACAGGCCAATCGGCTCACCGCTGTCGCGTCGTCGTGCCACCAGGCAGAGCATATGAAAACTGCCTGGCTGCCACGGAGCCAGACGCTCGGTGAAGCGCTGACGAATATCCGCTTCATCGGGGATCTCGCTCACCCAGGTCATGGTGTCGCGATCTTCATGGACGGCACGAAACAGTTGCCAGTCTTCTGGCTGTAATTTATTCAGGGTTAATCTGGCGGTGACAAGTTGCATCTGCTGCTCCCGATGGGCGCGGTTTTCCAGCGGTCGCTGGCGCGCGTCATCGCGCAACATAGCAAAACGGCATCACAGCGACCAGCGCTGGCAGGATGAAAAACTGTTCCCCTTTATTGCACTCAACCTTTCCTCTTTTTATGCCCAGGCCATAAAAATTGATCTGAAACACGAAGTCCCGGCGTGATTGTGCGGGGCGCTAGCGGTTCGCGATCACATTTTTTATCATAGAGACACTTTCCATTGCCGACGAGCCGCCTGTGTCCTCCCACTTCACGATGTTACTGGCTGTATTTGACCGCGCCGCCCTGATGTTGATCTGCCTGTTCTTCCTGACGCGCACCCGCCCGTTTCGTCAGCTGCTGCAAAAAGATGAACACACCCGCGCGGAGAAAGTGGCGGTCACGGCCATCTTTTCTCTGTTTGCGCTGTTTAGCACCTGGTCGGGCGTTAATGTCGACGGTTCGCTGCTGAATGTGCGGGTAATTGCCGTGATGGCGGGCGGCATTCTGTTTGGTCCCTGGGTTGGCATCGCCACCGGTGTGATTGCGGGGCTGCACCGTTTTCTGATCGATATTCACGGCGTGACCTCGGTGCCCTGTCTGATTACCAGTATTATTGCCGGTATCGTCGCGGGCGGTATTAACCGGCGGGTGCTGAAAGAGCATCGCTGGCGTGCCGGTATCGTCGGCGGCATGTTGTGTGAAGCCCTGACGATGGTGCTGATCGTTCTGTGGGCGCGCCCAACTTCACTCGGGCTGGCGATTGTGTCGGAGATTGCGCTGCCCATGATCCTCGGTGCCTCCAGCATCGGTATCATTGTGTTGCTGGTTCAGAGCGTCGAGGGAGAGAAAGAGGCGATTGCCGCCCGTCAGGCCAAGCTGGCGCTGGAGATCGCCAACAAAACCCTGCCGCTGTTTCGTCAGGTGAACAGTGACTCACTTCGCAACATCTGTGACATTATCCGGCGGGAGATCAAAGCCGATGCGGTGGCGATGACCGACAAAAAACAGATTCTGGCCTACGTCGGCTATGGCGAACATAACTATCAACATGGGGATGATGGCATCAGCCCCACCACGGCGCAGTCGATCGCCAGCGGTAAAATTATCATTAAAAACAATGATGAAGCGCACCGCACCAAAGATATCCATTCGATGATCGTCATCCCGCTGTGGGAAAAAGGCAAAGTCACCGGCACGCTGAAAATCTACTATCGCCGCGCGCACCGTATCACCGGCTCGCTGAAGGAGATGGCCATCGGCCTGTCGCAAATCATCTCTACCCAGCTTGAAGTGTCGCGCGCCGAGCAGCTACGTGAGATGGCCAATAAAGCGGAACTGCGCGCGCTGCAAAGTAAAATAAATCCCCATTTCCTGTTCAACGCCCTGAATGCCATCTCCTCTTCTATCCGGCTTAATCCCGATACCGCCCGCCAGCTGGTGATTAACCTGTCACGCTACCTGCGCTACAACCTGGAGCTGAACGATGATGAGCTGATCGATATCCGTAAAGAGCTATGGCAGGTCAAAGATTACATCGCCATTGAGCAGGCGCGGTTTGGCGATAAGCTGACGATGATCTATGACGTCGATGAAGATCTGCATTTTCTGCTGCCGAGTCTGCTGATCCAGCCGCTGGTGGAGAATGCGATTGTGCATGGCATCCAGCCCTGTAAAGGTAAAGGCGTGGTGACGCTGAGCGTGCGGGATCTGGGCGATCGGGTGCGGGTTTCAGTTCGGGATACCGGCCAGGGCATCAGTGACCAGGTGATGGAGCGAGTAGCACGCAATGAGATGCCCGGTAACAAAATTGGCCTGCTGAATGTGCATCATCGGGTAAAACTTCTGTCGGGTCAGGGACTGAACATCGTGCGGCACCAGCCGGGCACCGAGATTTCCTTTACGCTGAGTAAGAATGGTCAGCGCCTGGCGGAGAATCTGTTATGAAAGCCATTATTGTGGAAGATGAATTCCTGGCGCAGCAGGAGCTGAGCTGGATGATTCAGCATCACAGCAAAATCGAGATTGAAGCCTGCTTTGACGATGGCCTCGACGTGCTGAAGTATCTGCAACAGCATCGGGTCGATGTGATTTTTCTCGACATCAACATTCCTTCGCTGGATGGCATGCTGCTGGCACAGAATATCCATCAGTTTGCGCACAAGCCGCTGATTGTCTTTATCACCGCGTGGAAAGAGCATGCGGTGGAGGCGTTTGAGCTGGAGGCATTTGACTACATTCTCAAGCCTTATCAGGAGTCGCGGATTGTCACCATGCTGAACAAGCTGGAAGCCACGGCGCAGGCGCAGCAGGCGGTCAGCCATCTCAGCGCCACGCCAGCCCCGCAGACGGTCAACCTGATTAAAGATGAGCGCATTATCGTCACGGACGTGAATGACATTTACTATGTAGAAGCCCATGAAAAGCTGACGTTTGTGTATACACGGCGTGAGTCTTACGTGATGTCGATGAATATTACCGAATTCTGTTCACGTCTGCCGGAGCAGCAGTTCTTCCGCTGCCACCGCTCTTACTGTGTCAGCCTCAGCAAGATCCGCGAAATTGAGCCGTGGTTTAACAACACCTATCTGCTGAAGCTGCGCGATCTGGAGTTTCAGGTGCCGGTGAGCCGCAGCAAGGTGAAGCAGTTTCGGCAACTGATGCGCCTGTAGCGCTGGAGTGGTGAATGTTTCAGGAGAACGTGTGATGAAGCCGAAAATGATTTCCCGAACCTGCCCAGCTGAAGCAGGCAGGCCAGGAAAATCGAACGCGCGCAAAGTGGCCGTGCGCGCGAGGTGTAACTGCATCAGATAATGCGACCCAGCGTCTGACGCAGATGCGCGCCCGCGCCCAGCAGGCCAGGCTGATCGTGCGTGATCATATAGACCGGGATGCTGGCAACGTAGTCGCGGAAGCGGCCTTTATCTTCGAAAGCGGCACGGAAACCTGACGCCTTAAAGAACTCCAGAAAGCGTGGCACGATGCCACCCGCAATGTAGACGCCACCAAAGGTGCCGAGGTTCAATGCCAGATTGCCACCGAAACGACCCATGATGACGCAGAACATCGACAGCGCCCGACGGCAGTCGATGCAGCTGTCATCCAGCGCACGCTGGCTGACATCTTTCGGCTTCAGGTTTTCCGGCACACGATTATCGACTTTAACAATCGCACGATAGAGGTTAACCAGACCGGCACCGGACAGGATACGTTCTGCTGAAACATGGCCCAGCTCTTCACGCAGCACTTCCAGAATCTGATCTTCTTCTTCGCTGTTAGCGGCGAAATCGACATGACCGCCCTCACCCGGCAGGCTGACCCAGCGTTTGTCCACGTGCACCAGATGGCTGACGCCTAATCCGGTACCGGCACCATAAATCGCGATAGGCTTATCTTTAACCGGGGCTGTGCCGCCAAACTGAATCACGTTGTCGTCGGTCAGCATCGGAATCGCCATGGATACCGCAGTGAAGTCGTTAATGATTTCCAGGTGTTCAAAACCGATGTTCTCTTTGAGCTTGCGCGTAGAAAACGCCCAGTCATGGTTGGTCATTTCAACCCAGTCATCGGTAATCGGGCAGGCGATAGCGATACAGCCATCTTTAACATCCTGCTGTTGTTCATCAAGATAGTGGCGGATGACGGCTTCGAGGCTGTCGTATTCTGATGTTGAGAATGTTTTGGCCTGGGTGATGCTGCCGCTTTCCACCTCACACAGGGCGAGGCGTGCGTTAGTACCGCCGACATCGCCGACCAAGGCATAGGTTGTCATTCTTCTGTTGCTCCGCTTGGGGTCTTAAGAGTTGGAGGACACTATAAATTTCTGCCCATAAAACAACAACGCTCACCGGTGCGATTGGTGAGCGTCTTACTCAGGTGTGCTACAGCCTAACCGCGATAGTCCACCCTGCACAGCGGCAACTATCTGAATCTTAGCCGCCGTTGCGTTGATTCAGGCAGGCGGTGACTTTTCGTAGCAGTGGCGGCAAATCCTCTTTCTGCATGACCACCTCAACCAGCGACAGCCATTGAGGCGCGGAAAGTCGCGCCATCACCTCGTCTAACTGCACCGTTTCACTGATGCGCCAGCTCTGCGCCTGGCCCTGCAGACTCAGTGCGTGCGGTAAGGCCGTCCAGTTCCACTGAGCAATATCATTATAACGCTGTGTTGCGCCATGAATGGCCCGTTCGACGGTATAGCCTTCATTATTCAGCAAAAAGAGTGTCAGTCGCTGCTCATCCCGCAGCATTGAACCCAGTTCCTGAATCGTCAGCTGCGCCGAACCGTCGCCGATAATCAGGACAACCCGGCGATCGGGGTCAGCGGTCTGTGCGCCAAACGCTGCCGGAAGAGTATAGCCGATTGATCCCCATAATGGCTGAACCACCAGCTGCGCCTGCGAGGGCAGTCGCAACGCGGCGGCACCAAAAGCGGCTGTCCCCTGCTCCGCCAGAATCAGGTCGCCGGGTTGCAGAAAAGCCTGCATCGCCTGCCAGAAAGCCTGCTGACTGATCACGGCGGCCGGTTCAGCCGGTTGCACGGCAGACGGTGCGATGGCGGGCTGCCACTGCTGGCCGTAGTGTTCAAACAGCGGTTGCAGCTCGCTAAGCGCATCCGCCATCGACAGCGGTGCAAAATGCTCACCGCCTACGCTGGCGCTGAAGGGTTGCAGATCGATCAGTCGCTCAGGCGCAAACTGCTGCGTAAATCCTGCTGTAATCGTGTCGGTGAAACGCACCCCGACGCAGATCGCCACATCCACCTGCTCAATCTGCCCGCACACCTGACCTGCGCTGGCTTCACCGGCATAAGTCCCCACATAACCCGGCTGCTGCTCGTCCAGTACGCCTTTGCCCATCAGCAGGCTGGCGCAGGGAATCGCACTCTTTTCACGCAGCGCGGCCAGGGCAGACTGCTGCTGCCAGCGCAGCGCCAGAAAATCGGCCAGCAGTGAAACGCGCTCTGCCGGTGCCAGCAATTGCTCCGCCGCGTCGCGGAAAGCGCGGCGCGCAGCGGGCGAAGAGGATTGATGACGGTTCAGGGGCTGAACAGGTGGCTGCACCTCAATGGCTGCCACGTCAACGGCCAGCGACAGATAGCCGGGACGACGGGCCTGTAACGCGTGCTCTATTACCCTGTCAATTTCAGCAGTGGCATTGTCGGTAGTAAGTTGCGCTGTTGCGGCACTGACTTCGGCGGCCATGCGTATGAAATGCCGGAAATCGCCATCGCCCAGCGAATGATGAACACAGTCACCCTGTAATTGTGCTGAAGTCGCAGGCGCGCCAACGATATGGATCACCGGCAGATACTCAGCATAACTGCCCGCAATGCCATTAATCGCGCTGAGTTCGCCAACACCGAAGGTGGTTAACAGCGCGCCAGCACCGTTGCAGCGTGCATAGCCGTCCGCCGCATAGGCGGCATTAAGCTCATTGGCACAGCCCACCCAGCTGATTTCCGGATGGTCGATAACGCAGTCAAGAAACTGCAGGTTATAGTCGCCCGGCACGCCAAACAGATGCTTTATACCCATCTCCTGCAGACGGGTCAGCAGGTAGTCTCCAACAGTGAATGTGGACATTGCGCAATCCTTTCAGGGAAGAGTTAGGTTAAGTATCTGACAGCCGATGAAATTAGCGAGGAGTGCCACGCTTTACGCCAGCCACAATGGCTGGAAAGCCGGCGTTACGCTGGCGGAATATTCTGTAAAAACGCGAACTGCTGCGCGCTGTCACTGAGTGTAACCGTATACACTGATAGACTTTTGGCACATATCCCCGTTTTTACTCAGGAGCGCTGAATGTCCTCTTTCCCCCATCCCGATCGCTATCAACAGATGGAATACCGTCGCAGCGGCCGCAGCGGCATTAAACTGCCCGCCATTTCGCTGGGACTGTGGCACAACTTTGGTGACAGTACCCGGGTCGATAACAGCCGTGAGCTGCTGCGTCATGCATTTGACCTTGGCATCACCCACTTCGACTTAGCGAATAACTACGGTCCGCCTCCTGGTTCAGCGGAAGAGAATTTTGGTCGTATTCTGCGGGAAGATTTTCGTGCCCATCGTGATGAGCTGATTATCTCCACTAAAGCGGGCTATACCATGTGGCAGGGGCCGTATGGCGACTGGGGTTCGCGCAAGTATCTGGTTGCCAGCCTGGATCAGAGCCTGAAGCGCATGGGGCTGGAGTATGTGGATATTTTCTATCATCACCGCCCCGATCCGGAAACGCCGCTGGAAGAAACCATGCGCGCGCTGGATCATGTGGTGCGCCAGGGCAAAGCGCTTTACGCTGCCCTTTCTAACTATCCGGCCGATCTTGCTGCCAGGGCGATTGCTATCCTGCGCGATCTCGGCACGCCTTGTCTGATCCACCAGCCGCGCTATTCGATGTTTGAACGAACGCCTGAACAGGGATTGATTCAGACGCTGGGTGATGAGGGCGTCGGCTGTATCGCCTTCTCGCCGCTGGCGGGCGGCGTGCTCACCGATCGCTATCTGCAGGGCATTCCGGAAGATTCGCGTGCGGCCAGCGGCAGCAAATTCCTGACGGAGAATCAGTTGACGGATGAGAAGATGGAGAAGGTCCGTAAGCTGAACGTGATTGCCCAGCAGCGCGAGCAGAAGCTGGCGCAGATGGCGCTGGCGTGGGTACTGCGCGATGATCGCGTCACCTCCGTGCTGATAGGGGCCAGTAAAACGGCCCAGATCGATGACGCGGTGGCCATGCTCGCCCGACGTCAGTTCAGCGACACGGAGTTAGCGACGATTGACGCGGCTCTGATGTAATGTTTTACCGCCCGGCGCAGGCCGGGTGTTTTCTCGCCAGAATAGTCTCAATCCCCTTTCTCTCCCCAATTTCCTCACAATCTTCCGACACAATGATGCGGTAACGACAGCATTACGCAGGCATAATCACTGCGCCGCAACAGCATCAGACTGTTGATGAGGAGAATATAATGAAAAGAGCTCTTATTTTTGCTGCCCTGCTGGCGGTGTTGTCGCCGCTGGCAAACCACACAGCAGAGGCCTCCAGTGCCTCTATTACTCTGGCCCCGGGCGTTACGCTGAATCTGGGCGATCGCGACAATCGTGGTTATTACTGGGATGGCGGTCGCTGGCGTGAACCACGCTGGTGGAATGATCGTTATTCCTACAACGAACGCCGCTGGTGGCGACACGAAGAGTGGCGTCGTCAGCAGCAGTGGGAGCGTGAACGCCGCTGGCATGAGCGCGACCGTGAGCGCCGCTGGGAACATCAGCATCGTCGCGATCGTGACTGGGATCGTCATGACCGGGGTGGTCCTGGCCCGCGTGGTTTTGGGCTTGGTGGTCCCGATCATCACGGACACGATCGCCACTAATTAAAAACGCCCGGCAAATGCCGGGCGTTTTTTTGTTTCCTAGAACCCTTACAGCCCCAGCGCTTCGCCCACCAGCAGATAAAGATTCAGCGCAATCACCAGCAACACGATCAGTCGTCCGGTGTTCTGCATCAGGCGTGAGTTCACCATATCATCGCCCATCAGCTCGCGGTTGCCGGTAAAGGAGAGCAGCGGAATCAGCGCCAGCGCGATACCGAAGCTCAGCAGCACCTGACTCATCACCAGCACCTTTGTTGGATCCCATCCTGCCCAGATAACAATAAAGGAAGGCAGCATGGTGACAGTTCGCCGCACCCAGAGCGGAATATGGAAACGGATAAAGCCTTGCATCACCACCTGTCCCGCCAGCGTGCCGACCACCGTTGAGGAGAGTCCGGCAGCCACCAGGCTCAGACCAAATACCGTCGCCGCCGCCTGACCTAACAACGGTTGCAGCGTCAGATAGGCCTGGTCAAGCTCAGCGATTTTGCTATGGCCGCTGAAGTGGAAGGCCGCCGCCGCGGTCGCCATCATCGCCAGGTTAACGAATCCGGCGATGGTCATGGCAATCGCCACATCCAGTTTGGTTGAAGAATAACGCTGGCCTTTGCTGTCCTCGCTTTTGCCCTGCGTCAGTGCGGAGTGCAGATAGATTACGTGCGGCATAATGGTCGCGCCCAGCACACCGGCTGCCAGGAAGACGGCATCCGACGTTGGTAGCGCGGGCAGCGCCATGCCAACCACCAGCTCTTTGACGTTGGGCTGAGAAAAGAAGAGTTCGACGATATAAGCCGCCGCCACAAACAGCAGCAGTCCGCCAATCACCAGCTCCAGCGGTTTCTGACCGCGGCTCTGTAACATCAATATCAGGAACGTGGCGATGCCGGTCAGCACCGCGCCCTGCATCAGTGAGATACCGAGCAACAGCTTGAAGCCCAGCGCCGCGCCGATAAACTCCGCAAGGTCGGTGGCCATCGCAATAATTTCTGCCTGCACCCAGTAAAACCAGACGGCGGGCCGCGGAAAGCGATCGCGGATGTGCTCGGCGAGGTTCTTGCCGGTAGCGATACCCAGCTTGGCGGACATCAGCTGGATCAGCATCGCCATGATGTTGGCCCACACCACCACCCACAGCAATTTGTAGCCGTAAGCAGCGCCCGCCTGAATGTTGGTCGCAAAGTTGCCCGGATCGATATAGCCGATAGCGGCAATAAAGGCGGGGCCCAGCAGTGCGAGTTTGACTTTTCTGACTCCGCGAGCGGCGCGCTCGGCGGTACGACTTTCAAACATATCCGGTACCCTGTCTGAACATTTGCCTGCCCCGCCAGCTTAGGGGTTAGCATGTGCAAGTGAAATTCGTTTATTGTTATCGGTGTAATAGATGCTGCTATAAAGTATAGCCATTGCTATATCTTACAGTAAAGGAGGTGATTGCTAAAAATGTGAGCAATAGTGTCACTCTACGCCCCGTGTAAAATATAGACAATAATTATGTGGTTATCTGCCGTGAATGATTTGTAAACAGGACGTGATCTCTGGAACTTTTCTGGAAAATATAGCGATAGCGAATACTTATATTGTGGTTCAGATCTCGTTTTTAAGTAACGCGTTACATAGAATACGCAACAAAATACAACCCTCCTCAAATTTGGAGCAACCATGTCCCATATTTTGCAATTTCTTTTAGCACTGGTGGTGGTCGGGATACTCTCCTTGCTGGTCAGTCACGATCGTAAAAGCATTCGCATTCGCTACATTATACAGCTACTGGTGATTGAAATTGTGCTCGCCTGGTTCTTCCTGAACTCAGAAGCGGGACTGGGTTTCGTCAAAGGCTTCGCGGGCTTCTTCGATCATCTGTTGAAGTATGCGGCTCAGGGAACCAACTTTGTCTTCGGTAACATGAGCGACAAAGGTCTGGCGTTCTTCTTCCTTAACGTGTTGTGCCCAATCGTCTTTATCTCTGCTCTGATCGGTATTCTGCAGCACTTCCGTATCCTGCCGTGGGTGATCCGCGGTATCGGTACCGTGCTGTCGAAAGTGAATGGCATGGGAAAACTGGAATCTTTCAACGCCGTGAGTTCTCTGATACTGGGACAGTCAGAAAACTTCATCGCCTATAAAGATATCCTGGGCAAGATGTCACAGCGCCGCATGTACACCATGGCCGCTACGGCAATGTCGACCGTTTCGATGTCCATCGTCGGAGCCTACATGACGATGCTGCAGCCAAAATATGTGGTCGCTGCCCTGGTGCTCAACATGTTCAGTACCTTTATCGTGCTGTCGCTGATTAACCCTTACCGCGTTGAGAACGAAGAAGATCTGCAGTTGCAGGATCTGCATAAAGGTCAGAGCTTCTTCGAGATGCTGGGCGAATATATCCTGGCCGGTTTCCGCGTCGCGATTATTGTCGCCGCCATGCTGATTGGCTTTATCGCGCTGATTTCAGGCCTGAATGCGCTGTTTGATCTGATCTTCGGCATCAGCTTCCAGGGCGTTCTCGGCTTTGTCTTCTATCCGTTTGCCTGGATGATGGGTGTGCCTTCTGGCGAAGCGCTGCAGGTCGGCAGCATTATGGCGACCAAGCTGGTGTCGAATGAGTTCGTAGCCATGATGGATCTGCAGAAAATTGCGGGTCAGTTGTCGCCAAATTCAGAAGGTATTCTGTCCGTGTTCCTGGTGTCGTTCGCCAACTTCTCTTCAATCGGCATCGTGGCCGGTGCGATTAAAGGTCTGAACGAAGAACAGGGTAACGTGGTTTCCCGCTTTGGCCTGAAGCTGCTGTACGGCTCTACGCTTGTCAGCGTGCTCTCCGCCGCTATAGCCGGTCTGGTTCTGGCGTTCTGATACGGTTCTGAGCATCAAAGGGCGAGCCTGGCTCGCCCTTTTCATTTTGCGCCATCCCTGCTCAGCTTCCGCTGATTCACCCTTTCCGCTTTGCCTCTTCTTTTACATGCCTGCTTCCACTGCACACCCTGGTCACGTCTGGAGTTAACCCATGCGCGACGGACAGCACAATGTCCTGCCAGGGGGCTGGAGGCATTACAGAAGGTCTTGCCAGTAAATAGCGTACGCAGCAGCGTAATGTAAATCGCAATGAATATAGATTCGCAGGAAAAGGCGAGTGAAAGATAAATCGGAAAGAAATTTGACAGCAACGTGTCAGAAAATGGTGGAGATAAGCGGGATCGAACCGCTGACCTCTTGCATGCCATGCAAGCGCTCTCCCAGCTGAGCTATACCCCCACATCTGGAATCGTTTTTCAGTGCCAAACTTTTGGGAAGAAGTTTGGTGGAGCTAAGCGGGATCGAACCGCTGACCTCCTGCATGCCATGCAGGCGCTCTCCCAGCTGAGCTATAGCCCCGAACCGAAAAACTGTCGCGTTAAGCGACGGACGGCATAATATGAAACCGCCTCCAGGGTGTCAACGGCAAAATGACATTCTCTGTTTGATCGCTGAAAAAGGCGGCAACCTGCGAAGTTTCAGCAGCATGCCGCAGCTGAAAATCATGTCTGTCCCGGCAGGGCCGTTTTTTAACTGTTATTCAGTCTGCCGTCAGGTTAATTCCCGGTTAAATATGTTATAGGAATTTTCTTGTCTTCGTCTTTTTCGCGTGCAAAACTTAGCCCGCTAATTTAGTGGTCACCGGGACCCTCTCCCGCACACCACGCGTCCACCAGGCGTTATCGTCCCATTAATCATAAAAAAACTATTGAGATACTATGTCGCTGCATACACCTAAAGAAATCGCACAACTGGCGATCCAGTCAGGCGTGGCAAAAAGCCGTGCGCCTGTCAGCATCCTCCTGATTCTCGGCTTCATGGCGGGCGCATTTATTGCGACCGGCTTCCTGCTGGATCTTCACGTGATAAACACCCTGCCGGCTGAGTGGGGCTCGTTTGGTGGCCTGTTAGGTGCCGCTGTCTTCCCGGTAGGTATCATCATGACCGTGCTGGCAGGGGGTGAGCTGCTGACCGGTAATATGATGACCCTGCCGGTAGCCTGGTTCGCCCGCCGCATCAGCTTTATGAGCGTGGCGCGGAACTGGTTCTGGGTGACGCTGGCGAACTTCCTCGGCAGCGTGGCTGTCGCCTGGTTCTTTGGCCATATGCTGGGCATGACCGAAGGCGATTACCTGAAAAAAACCGTTGCGATTGCCTCTGCAAAAGTTCATGCCGATTTCCTGCACGCCTTTATTTCAGGCATTGGCTGTAACTGGCTGGTGTGTCTGGCGGTGTGGCTGGCGTTCGCCAGTAAAGATGTGGTCGGCAAAATCTTCGGCATGTGGTTCCCGGTAATGGCGTTTGTTGCCATTGGCTTCCAGCACGTTGTCGCCAACATGTTTATCATCCCGGCTGCCATTTTTGCCGGTCAGATGAGCTGGGCAGAGTATCTGCCTAACTTTGTCGCCGTCTTCCTGGGCAATGCCGTGGGCGGTGCCGTCTTCGTTGGCCTGGCCTACTTCCTTGCCTTCCGCCCTGCCGCAGAACCTGCCAGCAACCCGCAGTAATCCTGTTTTGCCTTTTGTCAAAAGACAAAAGGCAATTTCAGCTTCAGTTACTTTCCCCCGTTACGTTTTGCTGTAATATGTACCGCTAATGTATTTAACAGGGATAGCATCGTGAAAAAGGAATGGCTTACTCCCGAAGAGCTGGCTGCAGAAACGGGTTACAGTCGGCAAACGGTGAATAAATGGATCAAGCGAGAGAATTGGACAACCACGCCAAAGCCCGGTGTACAAGGCGGTAAGGCGCGTCTGATTCATATTGATGAACGCGTAAAAAGTTTTATTCAGTCGACACGCAATCTCAACGAACCCGCCGCGACCTATGGTGCAGTGGCTAATTCTTTACCTGCGTTATTGATAAGTTCCATCCAGCAAATGAGTCAGGATGAACAGGATCAGTTCACCGCGTTAGGGCGTAATGCAGCGTCTGGGAATTGGTGAAGAGTAAAGAAACCGGAAGCGTGACGCTTCCGGCTAAGTTTATTAAGCCTGTGCTTCACGCTCACTGATAAAGGTCAGAGCCTGCTCAATTCGTGCCACACTGCGGCTGCGGCCAATCGCTTCAACAGTGACGTCCAGACCCGGTGACTGACCGGCGCCGGTCACCGCCACACGCAGCGGCATACCGACTTTACCCATCCCCACCTCCAGCTCATCTGCGGTGCTCTGAATCGCCTGATGGACGTTTTCAGCGTTCCACTCAGTGATGGCGGCCAGCTTATCGCGCACCACTTCCAGCGGCTGACGCGCCACCGGACGAAGATGTTTCTTCGCGGCATCAGCATCAAACTCTGCAAAGTCTTCATAGAAATAGCGACAGGACGCCGCCATCTCTTTAAGCGTTTTGCAGCGCTCGCCCAGCAGACTAACCAGTTTCGCCAGTTCCGGCCCGGTGCGGGTGTCAATTTTCTGCTCTTCAATATGCCACTGCAGATGCGTCGCCACATATTCTGGCGGCAGCGTATTGATGTAGTGATGGTTCAGCCACTGCAGTTTCTCGGTGTTGAACGCACTGGCAGACTTGCTGACGGCATCCAGAGTAAACAGCTCAGTCATTTCAGGCACGCTGAAAATTTCCTGATCGCCATGTGACCAGCCCAGACGAACCAGGTAGTTGAGCAACGCTTCTGGCAGATAGCCATCATCACGATACTGCATCACCCCTACTGCGCCATGACGCTTGGAGAGCTTTTTACCATCATCGCCCAGGATCATCGAGACATGGGCATAGACCGGAACCTGCGCACCAATGGCTTTGAGAATGTTGATCTGACGTGGTGTGTTGTTGATGTGGTCTTCACCGCGAATAACGTGCGTGATGCCCATATCCCAGTCATCCACCACGACGCAGAAGTTGTAGGTTGGCGAACCATCGGTGCGGCGGATAATCAGATCATCCAGTTCCTGGTTGCTGAACTCAATCGGACCACGGATCTGGTCGTCGAAGATGACCGATCCTTCCTGCGGGTTGCGGAAGCGCACCACACACGGCTCGTCCTTGGCATGATGTTCATGGCTGTCACGGCAGCGGCCGTCGTAACGCGGCTTTTCGTTGTTGGCCATCTGCTCTTCACGCAGGGCTTCCAGACGCTCTTTAGAGCAGTAGCATTTGTAAGCCGTGCCCGCTTCCAGCATTTCATCAATGACCGCGTTGTAGCGATCAAAACGTTTAGTCTGGTAGTAAGGGCCTTCGTTCCAGTCGAGGCTGAGCCAGTTCATGCCATCCATGATGGCTTCGATAGCTTCCGGCGTGGAGCGTTCCAGATCGGTATCTTCAATACGCAGCACAAACTCGCCCTGGTTATGACGCGCAAAGAGCCAGGAGTAAAGTGCGGTACGGGCGCCACCGACATGCAGATAACCGGTCGGGCTGGGCGCGAAGCGTGTTTTGATTTTCATTGAGTATTGCCTTAGATGCGCGGGTTCTCTGTCTGGATGACAAAAAACAGGTTAGACGCGAAAAAACAGTGGGCACATTCTAGCATCTGACGGTGAATCCTCAATGCATGCCCGCCGGTTGCTCTCCGGGAAAAGGGGCTTTTCTGCCAGTAAAACCAGCACATTGACTAAAAGCGCAACAGGATGTTTAAAAATAAACCGAACGCACATTTATGTTTTAAAAAGCGTTGACTCAAAATCAACTATCCCTATAATGCGACTCCACACAGCGGGGGTGATTAGCTCAGTTGGTAGAGCATCTCCCTTACAAGGAGGGGGTCGGCGGTTCGAACCCGTCATCACCCACCACTCTTAACAGGGTGCCCGCAGTGAACAGGTATGAAGATATGGGTGATTAGCTCAGTTGGTAGAGCATCTCCCTTACAAGGAGGGGGTCGGCGGTTCGAACCCGTCATCACCCACCATATCTTGCCTGTTAGCAGTATCGAAGTACGAAGTGGGTGATTAGCTCAGTTGGTAGAGCATCTCCCTTACAAGGAGGGGGTCGGCGGTTCGAACCCGTCATCACCCACCATATCTTGCCTGTTAGCAGTATCGAAGTACGAAGTGGGTGATTAGCTCAGTTGGTAGAGCATCTCCCTTACAAGGAGGGGGTCGGCGGTTCGAACCCGTCATCACCCACCACTTCGGGTCGTTAGCTCAGTTGGTAGAGCAGTTGACTTTTAATCAATTGGTCGCAGGTTCGAATCCTGCACGACCCACCAATTCAGAATAAAGCGCCTTTTGGGCGCTTTTTTCGTTTCCGGGGCGCGGACTCTACCGTGCAGGATGAGAACCTGCCGCAGGTTCGACTGAATCGCCCGGCGATTCAGGCTGATGCGACAGCATCACCCGGAGGGCGAGGCCCAGGATGGGCCGAGGCTATCCTGCACGACCCACCAATTCAGAATAAAGCGCCTTTTGGGCGCTTTTTTCGTTTCCGGGGCACGGTCTCTACCGTGCAGGATGAGAACCTGCTGCAGGTTCGACTGAATCGCCCGGCGATACAGGCTGATGCGACAGCATCACCCAGAGGGCGAGGCCCACGATGGGCCGAGGCTATCCTGCACGACCCACCCATTCAGAAAAAAGCGCCTTCGGGGCGCTTTTATCGTTTCCAGGGCACAGCTCTGCTGTGAGGATTTAACGTCACCTACCTTTTCAGAACCTTAACACTTTGAGCTCTCAAGTCGTTTCGCAGCGTGCCGATAACGTATGTGACCACTTACAGGGAGAAAATGATGTCTTCAATTTCCGGAATTTTAAGCAGTGCGGTCAGTAGCGGTGACAGCGGCGGCGGCAGTGTGGCCTCGCAGGTTGCGGCGCTGAATAAACAGATTCAGGGTGTGTTAACGCAGGTTAAGGAGCTGGCTGACAATAAAGAACTGACTGACGAACAGAAGTCTGAGATGCAGCAGATGTACCAGTCACAAATCACCATGCTGCAGGCGCAGATTGCGCAACTGGAACAGAAGCAGGCTGAGCAGGATCAGCCAAAAAGTGACAGTTCGCCCGTCAGTGAGATCAAAGCGGACGGGATTAACCGCCCAACCGATACTAACAAAGTTGACGTTTATATCTAAAACGCCGGTTTAACCGCGCGTTGTTGCGCCAGCAGCATCGCCTGCTGGCGCACCTCCTGCCAGATCGCTTCGGCAGCCGGGGTCAGCGAGCGGTTTTTACGTTTAATTAGCGTCAGGCTACGATTAATTTCCGGATAGAGACGCCGCACCGTGAGGGCGCGATCCGCTGGTAAGGGTAACGCCAGCGCAGGCAGAATACTGATGCCGATTCCCACCTGTACCATCGGGAATAACGTGGCGGGATGACCAATCTCCTGCACGACTTCAGCCCTGATATTCTGCTGCTGCATTGCCGCATCAATCAGAACCCGACTGCCGGAAGCGTAATCCTGCAATACCATCGTGCGGCCATCGAGCATCGCCCATTCAGCCCTTTCCACTTTCGCCAGCGGATCATCTTCGCGACATAGCAGCAGGAAAGGCTCATCCAGAATAGCAATGCTGTCGAAATCGCTGTCGCTGAGCGGCCCAATCACGATGCCGAAATCGACTTCCGCGTTACGCACACTTTGCAGCACCCATTGCTGGGCGCGATCGTGAAGAATCACTTTGATATCGGGAAAATGATGCTGGCTGGCGGCCAGACATTGCGGCATCAGATGCGCGGAAATGGTCTGGCTGGCTGCCACTCTGACGGTGCCACTGCGCTGCTCGCCAAAACTGCGGATATCCAGTAGCGTGGTATGAATCTCCTCCAGCAGGCGCTCCATGCGTGACGCCAGCTGTTTTCCCGCCTCCGTCAGCATCACCTCCCGGGTGGTTCTGTCCAGCAACCGCACGCCGGTTTCGGCTTCCAGTTCTTTAATACTGTGGCTGACTGCCGACTGGCTCAGGCCTATCGCCTGCCCTGCCTGACTGAAGCCACCATAGTGGGCCACGGCAATAAACGTTCGCAGCTGACGCAGGGTGTAATTCATCGATTGCGCTCATAGATTAATTCAATAAATCAATTTTATTTCTAAAACTACTTGCCGCACAATCGCGCTATTGAATAATTTACCGGAATTTAACAATGGGCTTTTTAAAACTCGACCCGATGATGGTTAAACTGATCATCACCGTGCTGCTGGCCTCTTTCCTGCCAGCAAAAGGGATCTACGTTGATATCTTCAGTTACCTCGCGACGGCAGCGATAGCGCTGTTGTTCTTTATGCACGGTGCCAAACTTTCGCGTGAAAAGATCATCGCAGGCAGCAGTCACTGGCAGTTGCATCTGTGGATCATGTTCAGCACCTTTGTGCTGTTTCCGGCACTGGGTCTGCTGCTGGTCTGGTGGCATCCGGTTGATGTCGGCCCGGAAATTTATACCGGCTTTATCTACCTTTGTATCCTGCCGGCTACCGTCCAGTCTGCTATAGCCTTTACCTCAATGGCGGGCGGGAATGTCGCGGCAGCGGTGTGCAGCGCCTCGGCATCGAGCCTGCTGGGTGTGTTTATTTCACCGTTGCTGGTGAATCTGGTAATGGATATCCACAGCAGCGCGCCGAGCGATGGTCTGGAGCAAATCGGTAAAATTATGCTGCAACTGATGGTGCCTTTCATCCTGGGTCACCTCTCACGTCGCTGGATCGGTGGCTGGATTGAGAAACACCGCAGCCTGATTGGCAAAACTGACCAGACTTCGATTCTGCTGGTAGTCTATTCCGCCTTCAGTGAAGCCGTGGTTAATGGCATCTGGCATCGCGTTGGGTTAATGACGCTGGTGTGGATTGTGGCCGGTTCCATTATTCTGCTGGCCGCCGTGCTGCTCATCAATCTGCTGGCTTCGCGTCTGTTCCGCTTTAAGCGCGCCGATGAAATCGTGGTGCTGTTTTGTGGCTCGAAGAAGAGTCTGGCGAATGGCGTGCCGATGGCGAATATTCTGTTCCCGGCCAGTACGGTGGGGATTATTGTGCTGCCGCTGATGATTTTCCATCAGGTACAGCTGATGGTCTGCTCGTTTATCGCCGGTCGCTACAAGAAGACCAATGAGAAACAGCAGGCTCTGCAGGTGAAAGATTCAGTGATGGAGTCTCAGAAGTAAAACCGTTGCCCGCCTGTGCGGGCACGATTATGTGCGGGCCTGGAGCGGCTTAACTAATCCCTCCAGGCCTTCTGTTTTTATGGTCAGGGTCAGCTGCATAAGATCACCAAGCTGACCAGACGGAAAGTCGCCACTGCGAGCAAACCAGAGCAGATAAGGCTCAGGCAGATCGATCAGCATCCGCCCTTTATATTTGCCAAACGGCATAGGCGTATTGGCTATCGCCACCAGTTGATGCTCATCCATTTCAGGCACCCAGCAGACGGATCATTTCCGCTTCATCAATTACCTCTATACCCAGCTCCTGCGCTTTTGCCAGCTTTGAACCGGCCGCTTCACCGGCAATCAGCAGATCGGTTTTCTTTGATACGCTGCCGCTGACTTTTGCCCCCAGCGCGATCAGCTGCGCTTTGGCATCATCGCGATTCATCTGCGACAGCGAGCCGGTCAGCACCACCGTTTTGCCTGCGAACGGACTGTCGATCTCTTCGGCTTTCACCACTACCACCTGCGGCCAGTGAATGCCGATATCGTCTGTCAGCTGACGGATAACCTCACGGTTGCTCTCCTCCTCCATGAAGTTGCGCACGTGTGCGGCAACGACTTTGCCGACATCCGGCACGGCAATCAGCGCCTCAAGATCGGCATCCATCACCTTTTGCAATTCACCAAAGTGGTTAGCCAGATTGGCGGCGGTGGCTTCACCCACCTCGCGAATGCCCAGCGCATAAAGGAAACGCGCCAGCGTGGTCGACTTCGCTTTCTCCAGCGCATCGACGACGTTTTGCGCCGACTTTGGTCCCATTCGATCCAGTCCGGTCAGCTTGCCCGCCGTGAGACGGAACAGATCGGCGGGCGTATTGACGTACTCTTTCTCCACCAGCTGATCGATAATCTTATCGCCCATACCGTCAACATCCAGCGCACGACGCGAGACAAAGTGCTTCAGTGCCTCTTTACGTTGCGCACCGCAGATCAGACCGCCGGTGCAGCGCGTGACCGACTCGCCTTCGACCCGCTCCACCTCGGAACCACAGACCGGGCAATGGGCAGGAAAGACCACTTGACGCGTCTCTTCAGGGCGTTCAGCGACCACTACGTTGACCACCTGCGGGATCACATCACCGGCACGGCGAATCACCACACGGTCGCCAATGCGTAATCCCAGCCGCTCGATTTCATCCGCATTATGCAGCGTGGCATTGCTGACGATGACGCCTGCCACCTGCACCGGCTCAAGACGAGCCACTGGCGTGATAGCGCCCGTGCGGCCAACCTGGAATTCGACGTCACGTACCCAGGTCAGCTGTTCCTGTGCCGGGAATTTGAAGGCAATCGCCCAGCGCGGTGCGCGCGCCACAAAGCCCAGTTGCTCCTGTAATGCCTGTGAATCGACCTTGATCACTACGCCATCAATATCGAAACCCAGGTTCGGACGCTGTTGCTCAATATCCCGATAGAAAGCCAGGGCTTCTTCGGCGTTGTGCACCAGCTTAATGCGGTCGCTGACCGGCAGGCCCCAGGCTTTGAACTGTTGCAGGCGCCCCATGTGACTATGCGGCATCTCCCCGCCTTCCAGCAGGCCAAAACCGTAGCAGAAGAAGGTCAGCGGACGTTTCGCTGTAATGCGCGGATCAAGCTGACGCAAAGAACCTGCAGCTGCGTTACGCGGGTTAGCAAAGACTTTGCCGTCAGTGCGTCGCGCTTCCTCATTCAGCTTTTCGAAGCCGCGCTGCGTCATAAATATTTCGCCACGTACTTCCAGCCGGGCCGGGATATTGTCGCCTTTTAGCCGCAGCGGAATCGCGCGAATGGTACGAACGTTGGCGGTAATGTTCTCGCCGGCAGTACCGTCACCGCGCGTCGCGGCCCGGACCAGCAGGCCATTTTCATACATCAGGCTGACTGCAGCACCATCGAGCTTGAGTTCACAGCAGTAGGTAATGTCGTCACTGCTTTTCAGCCGATCCTGCACCCGTTTGTTGAAGGCCATGAACGTGGCTTCATCAAAGGCGTTGTCCAGCGACAGCATCGGGACTTCGTGGCGGACCTGCTCAAATACCGTCAGCGGCGCAGCACCTACGCGTTGCGTCGGCGAGTCCGGGGTAATGAGATCGGGGTGTTCCTCTTCCAGCTGACGCAGTTCACGCATCAGACGATCATATTCGGCATCCGGCACTTCCGGCGCATCCATGACGTGATAGAGATATTCGTGATGGCGCAACGTGGTGCGCAGTTCGGTGATGTGATCCTGGACGGATTTCATATAGCCCCATCAGATAAAAAACCCCCGACAGGCGGGGGTTTATTTTAACAATTCAGATAGCGGTCAGCGCAGGTCTCAGACGCCAACCACATCGCGGATACGCGCTTTGTAGGTTTCCAGCTTCTGCGGCGTCATCATGCGACGCTCATCATCCAGCACGACACCGCCAACGTCATCAGCGATACGCTGTGCCGACTGCAGCATCAGCTTGAAGTTCTGATTCGCGTCACCATAAGAAGGCACCATCATAAAGATAGAGATGCCTGGCGTGCTGAAATCGGTCATCAGGTCCGGGTTGAACGAGCCTGGCTTAACCATGTTAGCCAGACTGAACAGAACCGGACCGCTGCCAGCAGGACTGAGATGACGATGGAAAATGTTCATCTCACCAAACTGGAAGCCCGCCTGCAGAATCCCCTGCAACAATGCCTCACCGTTCAGCTCACCGCCCGAATGGGCGGCAACATGCAGCACCAGTACCGCTTCTTTCGGTTTTTCAGCTGGCGCTTTCGCTACAGGCTGTGAAGGCGCGGGAGCCGGCGTTACTTCAGGCTGTGGCTCAGGTTCTGCCTGGTACTGCGGAGCGGGCTGGACAGATTCCAGCGGATCGAGATCCAGCAGCGGGTCAGCCTGAACGGGCGGCGCGACAAAAGTCGGTGCAGGCTGCTGACGAACCGGTTCAGGGCGCGGCTGCGGAGCAGGCTTCGGCGCCGTGTTGAAAAGCGGATCGCTTTCTGGTTCAGGTTGCGGTGCGGGTCGTGGCGCAGGCTGACGCACAGGCTCAGCAGGCGCTTGCTTACGCGGCGCTTCTGGCTGTGGCTCACGAATCTCATCGAAACGCGGTTCCTGGTGTGTGCTGCGATCAGAACGAACGCGAACCTCACCGACGCCGTCATCTTCGTCGTCAATCAGGTCCTGCTCATCATGTTCTTCACGTTGTTTCAGACGTTTGTGCGGGCGATCGCGGAACACTGACGAACGCTCTTTACGGCTGGTCCACAGCCCGTGAAGAAGGAGCGCTATAATGGCGATCGCGCCAACAACGATTAATATCAGACGCAAATCCTGCATCATTGTATTCTCTGTTGTTCCAATACCTTGCCACCGCGGCAAACTTTATCCTCTAACTGTATTTGCCCTGCTACACAAGTGCAAGTCTGTGCACTATTTTCTGACAAATAAGATAGGCAACCCACGCTTTTTCGCTGTTTTTTTACCCAAACGGCACCTGGCCTGGAGAAAAAGCCAGGTTATAGTGGGCGCGCCTTAACACTTTCAGGAGAAATGGCTTTATGGCCCTTGAGAATTCGGTCTCAGATTTTAACGGCACGCACTACTTTAGCCAGGGCTGGAAACTGGTCCGTCTGCCTGGTATTCGCCGCTTTGTGGTGATGCCGCTGCTGATTAACATTATTATGCTCGGTGGCGCATTCATCTGGCTGTTCTATCGTCTCGGTGACTGGATCCCACGCCTGATGGCCCATATTCCCGACTGGCTGCAGTGGCTGAGCTATCTGTTATGGCCGCTGTCGGTGATTGCGATTGTGCTGGTGTTCAGCTACTTCTTCTCGACGCTGGCGAACCTGATTGCCGCCCCTTTCTGCGGCCTGCTGGCCGAACAGCTGGAAGGCCGTCTGACCGGCAAGCCCCTGCCTGACAGCGGCTGGGCAGGAATGCTCAAAGATGTGCCGCGCATTATGAAGCGTGAGTTGCAAAAGCTGGGCTATTATCTGCCCCGTGCGCTGGGACTGCTGCTGCTCTACTTTATTCCTGGCTTTGGTCAGACGGTTGCGCCCGTTCTGTGGTTCCTGTTCAGTGCCTGGATGTTATCCATTCAGTATTGCGACTATCCGTTCGACAACCACAAAGTGCCGTTTCAGCAGATGCGGAACGCCCTGCGTCGCCACAAAACCGCGAATATGCAATTCGGCGCACTCACCAGCCTGTTTACTATGATTCCGATCCTGAACCTCGTGATCATGCCGGTTGCCGTTTGCGGTGCCACCGCCATGTGGGTCGATCGCTACCGGCCGCAGCTGGCACGCAATGAGGTGCGCTAGACTCATCAGCGCGCCTTATGCTCTTTTTCGCAGGGCTTATTGCCGGGGGACATATAGATATACGATTTCTTTCCTTCCGCCCCCAGGCAGAACAGGTATGCTCATAGGGTTCCCAATAATTCATACAGTTAAGGGCAGGCTATGAGTAAGATCTATGAAGACAACTCTTTGACAATTGGTCATACGCCGCTGGTTCGACTGAACCGCATCGGTAACGGCCGCATTCTTGCGAAAGTTGAATCCCGTAACCCGAGCTTCAGCATTAAATGCCGTATCGGTGCCAATATGATTTGGGACGCAGAGAAACGCGGTATTCTGAAACCCGGCATTGAGCTGGTTGAACCGACCAGCGGTAACACCGGTATTGCGCTGGCCTACGTGGCTGCTGCGCGCGGTTACAAACTCACGCTGACCATGCCGGAAACCATGTCAGTGGAACGCCGTAAATTGCTGAAAGCGCTCGGCGCGAAGCTGGTTCTGACCGAAGGTGCTAAAGGCATGAAAGGTGCCATTGGCAAAGCGGAAGAGATTGTCGCCAGCGACCCGGACAAATATGTGCTGCTGCAGCAGTTCAGCAATCCGGCTAACCCGGAAATCCATGAAAAGACCACCGGTCCGGAAATCTGGGAAGACACCGATGGCGAAGTGGATGTCTTTATTGCCGGTGTCGGCACCGGCGGTACGCTGACCGGCGTGAGTCGCTACATCAAAAACACTAAAGGCAAAAAAGATCTGATTACCGTCGCGGTTGAGCCGACCGATTCGCCGGTGATTGCGCAGGCGCTGGCGGGTGAAGAGATTAAACCCGGCCCGCACAAAATTCAGGGTATTGGTGCCGGCTTTATTCCGGGTAACCTTGAGCTGAACCTGGTTGACCGCGTAGTGGCCATTACCAATGAAGAAGCGATTAGTACGGCGCGCAGGCTGATGGAAGAAGAAGGTATCCTGGCCGGTATCTCTTCCGGTGCTGCCGTCGCCGCAGCGCTGAAGCTGCAGGAAGACGAAACCTTCGCAAATAAAAACATCGTGGTGATTCTGCCTTCCTCTGGCGAACGCTATCTGAGTACCGCGCTGTTCGCCGATCTCTTTACTGAGAAAGAGCTGCAGTAGCCGGGGCCGATAGTCCGAAAATGTCGAAAAAAGCACCCATCCGGGTGCTTTTTTGTGGTGCAGATCTCACTTTCACCAACCGGCAGATTGATTTCAGTGATGCCGATCTGGTATTCAGACTGCCAATTATTTCGATGCCTGAAATTAATCCGCGCTTGAAGTGGATCAAGCTGAATCGATTTACGGATTCAGTGAAACGGCGAATCACGGCATAATTAACCGGTGACGTGTAGAATCGGTTTTGAGACGCAACGGATTGTAGATTTGACGCATGCGCGTCTTTGGTCAGCATGAAGCTATACCCGCGCACCTACACAGGCTAAAGTGAAGGCTCCAGGCTAGACTTTAGATCCATAACACTCATCCTGATAACGTTGGGGAAATAGAATGTTCCAGCAAGAAGTTACCATTACTGCACCAAACGGTCTGCATACTCGCCCAGCTGCGCAATTCGTTAAAGAAGCCAAAGCTTTCCAGTCAGAAATCACCGTGACCTCTAACGGCAAATCAGCGAGCGCGAAAAGCCTGTTCAAACTGCAGACGCTGGGTTTAACCCAGGGAACGGTTGTGACCCTTTCCGCGGAAGGTGAAGACGAGCAGAAAGCAGTTGAGCATCTGGTCAAACTGATGGCTGAACTGGAGTAATCTCCGCTCAGCTCTCCAGCCAATCGACTCCTCTGCGCCATTGAGTGCAAACATCTTGATCGCGGACAACCTGTCCGCGTTATTGCTTTCGTAGAGTACGTGTCCCGCGACAATGGCACCGCAAAGAGTCCCATCAGCCATCGTGATTAAAAGGTAGCGTTATGATTTCAGGCATTTTAGCATCACCAGGTATCGCTTTCGGCAAAGCACTGCTGCTGAAAGAAGACGAGATCGTCATCAACCGCAAGAAAATTTCTGATGACCAGGTTGAGCAGGAAGTTCAGCGCTTCCTCGATGGCCGCAGCAAAGCGGCATTACAACTGGAAGCGATTCGCGTCAAAGCGGGTGAAACCCTCGGTGAAGAGAAAGCAGCCATCTTCGAAGGCCACATCATGTTGCTGGAAGATGAAGAGCTGGAGCAGGAAATCATCGACCTGATCAAAAAAGATCACGCGACTGCCGATGCTGCTGCTTATTCGGTCATTGATGGCCAGGCGAAAGCACTGGAAGAGTTAGATGACGAATACCTGAAAGAGCGTGCGGCTGACGTGCGTGACATCGGTAAGCGCCTGCTGCAAAACATCCTCGGTCTGCACATCGTTGACCTGAGCGCGATTCCGGACGAATCCATTCTGGTGGCCAAAGATTTAACGCCGTCAGAAACCGCACAGCTGAACCTGAAAAAGGTGCTGGGCTTTATCACCGATCTGGGTGGCCGTACCTCACATACCTCAATCATGGCGCGCTCGCTGGAGATCCCGGCCATTGTCGGCACCGGCAATGTAACCGTCACGGTTAAAAACGGCGATTTCCTGATCCTGGATGGCGTTAACAATGCGATTCACGTCAACCCTTCAGAAGCGATTCAGGAAGAGCTGAAAGCCGTACAGAACCAGTATCTGTCGGAAAAACACGAATTAGCCAAGCTGAAAGATCTGCCAGCCGTGACGCTGGATGGCCATCAGGTTGAAGTCTGTGCCAACATCGGTACTGTGCGTGATATTGCCGGTGCTGAGCGTAACGGCGCGGAAGGCGTAGGTCTCTATCGCACCGAATTCCTGTTCATGGATCGCGACTCTCTGCCAAGTGAAGAAGAGCAGTTCCAGGCGTATAAAGCCGTTGCTGAAGCGATGGGTTCACAGGCCGTTATCGTGCGTACCATGGATATTGGCGGTGACAAAGATCTGCCTTACATGAATCTGCCGAAAGAAGAGAACCCGTTCCTCGGCTGGCGTGCTATCCGTATCGCGATGGACCGCAAAGAGATTCTGCATGCACAGCTGCGTGCCATCCTGCGCGCCTCCTCCTTCGGTAAACTGCGCATCATGTTCCCGATGATCATTTCGGTTGAAGAAGTACGCAGCCTGAAAGCGGAACTGGAACTGCTGAAAGCGCAGTTGCGTGAAGAAGGTAAAGCCTTTGATGAAAGCATCGAAGTCGGCATTATGGTCGAGACCCCGGCTTCTGCCGTCATTGCCCATCACCTGGCGAAGGAAGTCGACTTCTTCAGTATTGGGACAAACGATCTGACGCAGTATACTCTGGCGGTCGATCGTGGTAATGATTTGATCTCGCACCTGTACAACCCAATGACGCCGTCTGTGCTTAACTTAATCAAGCAAGTCATTGATGCATCTCACGCTGAAGGTAAATGGACCGGCATGTGTGGTGAGCTGGCAGGTGATGAACGTGCTACACTACTGTTACTGGGAATGGGGCTGGACGAGTTCAGCATGAGTGCCATTTCTATCCCTGGCATCAAGAAAATCATTCGTAATACTAATTTTGAAGATGCGAAGGCATTGGCAGAGCAGGCACTGGCTCAACCGACAGCGGAAGACTTAATGAACCTGGTTAACAAGTTCATTAAGGAAAAAACGCTCTGCTAACCTGCATGATGCTGGCCCCAAATTACTGCTTAGGAGAAGATCATGGGTTTGTTTTCTAAACTTTTTGGCGAAAAAACGGATAGCGCTGGGACAATCGACATCGTAGCGCCTCTGTCAGGCGAAATCGTGAACATTGAAGACGTACCAGATGTGGTGTTTGCAGAAAAAATCGTGGGCGACGGTATTGCGATCAAACCCAGCGGCAACAAAATGGTTGCGCCTGTTGATGGCACTATCGGCAAGATTTTTGAAACCAATCACGCTTTTTCGATCGAATCAGATAACGGCATCGAGCTGTTCGTCCACTTCGGTATCGATACGGTTGAACTGAAAGGTGAAGGCTTCAAACGCATCGCTGAAGAAGGCCAGAAGGTCAAAAAAGGCGACGTGGTTATTGAGTTCGATCTGCCGTTGCTGGAAGAGAAAGCAAAATCAACCCTGACACCGGTTGTCATCTCCAACATGGATGAAATCAAGGAATTGATTAAGCTGTCTGGCCAGGTCACCGTCGGCGAAACGCCGGTGATTCGCATCAGAAAGTAAGCATTCGTCTATAACATAACGGCACCTGCGGGTGCCGTTATCGTTTCTGCTGGATGAAGTTTTAACCCTGCCAGTGTGGCAGGCGCAGCGTCAGTTCAAGTCCGCCCTCTGGCCGGTTCCGCGCCTCAACTTCACCATGATGCGCCAGTATCACTTTACGCACGATAGCCAGTCCCAGACCATAACCTTTGCCCATCAGCGGCGAATTCACCCGCACAAACGGGTCAAAAATACTGGAGAGTTTCTCCTCATCGACACCCGGCCCCTGATCGCGTACCTGAATCGCCAGCCACTGCTGCTCTGTGCGTAAGTCGACCTCAATCCGCTGCCCCGGCAAAGAGAAGCGCAGCGCGTTGCGTAAGACGTTCTCGACACCGCGCCGTATCAGCTCCGCATTGCCCCGCACGGTGTAATCGCCCCGCTCGTCAACCTGTAACTCCACCTGCACGCCAGGGATCTGTGCTTCATAGCGAACATCGGTGATGACCGCCTCCAGCAATCCGGTCAGGTCAAAATATTGCTCATCTGGGATGCTTTCATGTTCAGCCCGCGACAGCGTCAGCAGTTCACCGATCATTTTGTCCAGGCGACGCGCCTCTTCATCAATGCGATCAAGCGAACTGTTTACGCTTTCTGGCGTCTGTCTGGCGAGTCCGGTCGCCAGCTGCAGTCGCGCCAGCGGTGAACGAAGCTCATGTGAGATATCGTGCAGCAGCTCTTCCCGGGCGCGCACCAGGGTATCAAGCCGCTCAACCATGGCATCAAACGCTTCTGCGACATTTGAAATCTCGTCGTGGCGCTTACGCATAATCGGGAACAGACGCACGCTTAAATCGCCCTCGGCGACGCGGGAAAATCCCTCCCGCAACTGACGCATGGGTCGCGTCAGATTCCAGGCCAGCAGCAGACTGAACAGCAACCCCACCGAACCGGCGAAGACAAACATCGGCTCGGGAATATTCAGAAATTTTCGCGGCATCATGTTCTGTTTGCTGTTCATGCGCATGCCATCCAGGTCGTAGCGCAGCTGATACTCTTTGCCATCCGCACCCTGTACCCAGCGCACCACCTCTTCAGGAAGACGGCCCCTGAAATCAAGGTTGCCGCTGTCCTGGGATTGGGGCGATTTAGTCTGCTGCGTAACGTGAAAGAACTGACGGTCAGTTTCATCCCAGTCAGACAGCATCGCATTCAGCTCATCAGGCCCGCCCCGCTCCAGCACCGATGCAGCAGAGGTCATCTGCAGATCAATAATGCGACGGATAGCCATTATTTCAGGCGGTTCATGCCGTTTACCGGAGAGCGAAAAACCGAGCCAGATAAGCTGGCTCATGATGACAAAAACGACCCAGAAGCCGATAAAGATCTTCCAGAACATGCGTCCACGGTAACTCTGTTTCATCGAATGCGGTAACCGATGCTGCGTACAGTTTCGATATTGATGCTATCAGCGGTTAACGCGCTAAGCTTCTGGCGGATGTTGCTGATGTGCACATCAACACTGCGATCATAGGCTTCACGCGGACGACCCAGCCCCTTTTCAGAGAGTTCATCTTTTGACACGACCCTATCCGGCGCGCGCAGCAGCAGATCCAGCAGATTAAATTCTGAAGCAGTCAGATCGAAGGTTTTACCCTGCCATTCACTCATTCGGGTGGCAGGATTAAGCGTCAGGTCTCCCCAGCGCAGCGGCTCTTTAGCATCCGGCTGCGGTACCTGCTCCTCGAAACGGCGCAATACCGCGCGCAGGCGGGCGACCAGTTCACGGGGATAACAGGGTTTAGGCATATAGTCATCCGCCCCCATCTCCAGGCCGATCACGCGATCAATATTATCGCCTTTGGCAGTCAGCATGATCACCGGTATCCGGCTGTTCTGGCGCACCTGACGTAACACATCGATGCCACTCATGTCGGGCAGCATAATATCCAGAATCATGGCAGTGAACTCGCCGGAGAGCGCGCCCTGAATCCCGGCGCTGCCGGTCAGCACCAGCTGGGCATCAAATCCTTCGGCAATAAGGTACTGGCTTAACATCGTGCCTAATTCGACATCATCATCAACAAGCAAAATTTTCATGGTTATCTCTCGACAGAATTGGCGCTATTTTGTCCTGTGCCGGGCATTCGCGCAGCCTGATTTACGCGATCCTTACAGATTCAGTCTATCCGTTGTGGGAATGCTGGCTAAAAAAAAGACCTGTGGGCGTTAAAGGCGCGCACAGGTCTGGTTCCGTATCAGCAGAGATTACTGATGATAGAGTCCGGTCGAGAGATAACGATCGCCACGATCGCAGGCGATCGCCACCACGACGCTGCCCGGATTAGCCTGCGCAATACGCAGCGCACCCGCCACCGCACCGCCCGAACTGACGCCACAGAAAATACCTTCACGGCGTGCCAGCGCACGCATGGTCTCTTCCGCTTCTTTCTGCGTCATATCCATCACATCATCCACTAAGTCGGGGCGGTAGATCCCCGGCAGATAGGCCAGCGGCCAGCGGCGAATGCCCGGAATACTGCTGCCTTCACTCGGCTGCAAACCGATCACCTGCACGCCCGTATTGTGCTCTTTCAGGAAACGTCCCACCCCGGTGATCGTGCCGGTGGTGCCCATGCTGGAGATAAAATGGGTCATGCGCTGGTTCGACTGCTGCCACAACTCCGGCCCGGTGGTCTGATAGTGACCCAGCGGGTTATCGGGATTATTAAACTGATCCAGCACCCGGCCTTCACCACGCGCCGCCATCGCCAGTGCCAGATCGCGTGCGCCCTCCATGCCCTGCTCTCGCGGCACCAGAATCAGCTCTGCGCCATACGCACGCATCGCATCCTGCCGCTCCTGACTCATGTTGTCCGGCATCAGCAGGCGAAGCCGGTAGCCTTTCATCGCCGCGATCATCGCCAGCGCAATGCCGGTGTTGCCACTGGTGGCTTCAATCAGCTGATCGCCGGGTGAAATTTCACCGCGCAGCTCCGCCTGATGGATCATTGACCAGGCCGCGCGATCTTTTACCGAGCCTGCCGGATTATTGCCTTCCAGCTTGAGCCAGACCTCACTGCCGTTAGCTGGCGTCAGGCGCTGCAGCTTAATCAGCGGGGTATTGCCGATGGTATGTTCAAGAGTCGTCACGGTGCAGTTCCTGGCATCTTACAAACAAGAGGCGAAAAAAAGGCGGGAGTGACACTCCCGCCCGGTGTTGATGAGAAAATATCAGGCGCTTTGCGCAAAGGCAACTGCGCGCAGCGGCGTATCGCCCTTATAGAGACGCGCCTGCTGCAAGCCAACAAACAGGCGTTCGCCGCGAATCGGGGCTGTCTGCTCACCTTCAAACACCAGTGAGAACGGCTCGCTCTGCCAGCCAGCAGGCTGAACCACCAGCTGCCAGAAGTGGCCACGCGGGCTGACTTCCAGCACCTGCACCGGCAGCGGCGTTTCTAAACTGCTGCGGCGTGACACGTCAACTTCCCACGGACGCAGGAACAGCTCAACCGCGCCCTGATGAGCTGAGGTATAACCCAGCGGCCAGTGGTGCGCGCCGACATGGAACTGCGATCCCTGAATTTCGCCATCAAAGCGATTCACTTCACCCAGGAACTCCAGCACAAAGCGGGTCGCCGGATCGCGCCATACATCATCTGGCGTGCCGACCTGCTCAATATTGCCCTGACTCATCACCACCACGCGATCCGCGACTTCCATCGCCTCTTCCTGGTCGTGGGTCACAAACACGCTGGTGAATTTAATCTCTTCATGCAGCTGACGCAGCCAGCGGCGCAGCTCTTTACGCACCTGAGCATCCAGCGCGCCAAAAGGTTCATCCAGCAGCAGAATCTGCGGCTCAACTGCCAGCGCACGCGCCAGCGCCACACGCTGCTTCTGGCCGCCTGACAGCTGTGCCGGGAAGCGGTTCGCCAGATGCGCCAGCTGCACCATCTCCAGCAGACGGGTTACACGCTGTTTGATCTCCGCCGCTGAAGGACGTTCACGACGCGGCAGCACGGTCAGGCCAAAGGCGATGTTGTCGAATACCGTCATGTGACGGAACAGCGCATAGTGCTGGAAGACAAAGCCGACCTGACGATCGCGCGCATGCAGGCGGCTGACATCGTTGCCGTGAAAACGGATCTGACCGCTGTTCTGATGCTCCAGCCCGGCAATAATGCGCAGCAGCGTGGTTTTACCCGAGCCTGATGGGCCAAGCAGCGCCACCATTTCACCCGAGGCAATATCCAGAGAGATATCGTTCAGCACCGAGGTGCGACCAAAGGACTTGTTGATCTTGTTAATCTCAATGCTCATGATTTCCCTCCTGTTGCAGGCGTTTGTGCTGTTGCTCTAAACGCCACTGCACAATACTTTTCAGAAACAGCGTCACAATTGCCATCAGGGTTAACAGGGCGGCGGCAGTAAACGCGCCAACGGTGTTGTAGTCCTGATGCAATAATTCAACCTGAAGCGGCAAGGTGTAGGTCTCACCGCGAATCGATCCCGATACCACCGAGACCGCACCAAATTCACCAATCGCACGGGCGTTGGTCAGGACGATGCCATACAGCAGTGCCCAGCGAATGTTCGGCAGCGTCACACGACGGAACATCTGCCAGCCGGACGCGCCTAACAGCACCGCCGCTTCATCTTCATGACTGCCCTGGCTCAGCATCACCGGCACCAGCTCGCGCACGACAAACGGACAGGTCACAAACACCGTCGCCAGCACCATGCCAGGCCAGGCAAACATAATCTGGATGTTATGTGCATCCAGCCAGCCGCCTGCCGGGCCATTCACGCCCCAGAACAGCAGATACATCAGACCGGCTACAACGGGCGACACGGCAAAAGGAATATCGAACAGGGTCAGCAGCAGCTGACGGCCCGGAAAGGTAAAACGCGTCACCAGCCAGGCGAGCAGCGTGCCGAACACCAGGTTCACCGGAACGGTAATCAGCGCCACCAGCACAGTCAGCCAGATGGCGTGCAGCATGTCCGGATCGGCCAGATTGCTGAGCGCGACAATCAGCCCCTGATTCAGCGCTTCCCAGAAGATGGAGGCCATCGGCACTACCAGCAGCAGAATCGAGATCAGCGCGCCGATACCAATCAGCAGCCACTTGCCCCAGTTCACAGGCTGACGCGCCGCGTGATTAAGCTGTGAAACTTCAGCCATTAGTGACCTCCCAGACGACGGCCAAAGCGGCTCTGTAATGTGTTAATCGCGAATAACAGAATCAGCGAGGCCGCCAGGATCACCGAGGCGATAGCGCTGGCTGCCGGATAGTCGAACTCCTGCAGCCGGACAAAAATCATCAGCGAGGTGACTTCCGTCTTCCAGGCGATGTTACCGGCAATAAAGATTACCGCACCAAACTCACCCAGGCTGCGGGTAAAGGAGAGCGCCGTACCGGCCAGCAGCGCAGGCGCCACTTCCGGCAGCACGACGCGGCGGAAGCTCTGCCACGGCGTGGCACCCAGCGTTTCAGCCGCTTCTTCATACTCCGGCCCTAACTCTTCCAGCACTGGCTGCACGGTACGCACAACAAACGGAATGCTGGTAAAGGCCATGGCAATGGCGATACCAATCCAGGTGTATGAAATTTTAATGTCGAACTGGGCGAACCACTGTCCGTACCAGCCGTTGACCGAAAAGAGTCCGGCCAGGGTCAGACCTGCTACCGCAGTCGGCAGTGCAAACGGCAGATCCATCAGGCCATCCAGCAGTGTCCGGCCAGGAAAACGATAACGGGTCAGGATCCATGCCATCAGCATGCCGAACACCGCATTAAACAGGGACGCGACACCGGCAGAGAGCAGTGTCACCTTATAGGCGGCCACCAGCTGCGGGTTGGTCACGACATCCCAGTACTGTTGCAGCGTCATCTGCGACAGCTGCATGATCACGGCGCTAATCGGCAACAGCAGGATCAGACAGGTAAAGAGCAGGCTGGTACCCAGGCTGAGACCGAAGCCGGGCAACACGCGTTTATGGCTGGCTGCAAACATTATCCGCGCCCCGCCGCTAACAATTTATCGAGCTCACCGCCGCTGACGAAATGCGTCTGCATCACTTTATCCCAGCCGCCAAAGGCATCTTCGACCCGGAACAGGCTGGTCTGCGGGAAGCGATCTTTCTGCTCCGCCATCAGTTGTGGATTGTTCACACGATAATAGTAGTGAGTAATAATATTCTGCGCTTCTGGCGTGTAGAGATAGTTCAGGTAGGCGCTGGCCGCATCAGCGGTTTTATTAGTGGCGACATTCTTATCCACCCAGGCCACCGGAAACTCTGCCAGAATGTTGGTTTTCGGCACCACCACTTCGTATTCATCTTTACCGTACTGGTTGCGGATGTTATTCACCTCCGACTCAAAGCTAATCAGTACGTCGCCCAGACCGCGCTCAGCAAAGGTGGTGGTCGCGCCGCGACCGCCGGTGTCGAACACTTCCACGTTTTTCAGGAACTGCGTCATGAAGGCACGGGTTTTGGCCTGATCGCCGCCGTCCGCTTTATCTGCTGCGCCCCAGGCGGCCAGGTAGGTATAGCGGCCATTACCGGAGGTTTTCGGGTTCGGGAAAATCAGCTTCACATCGCTGCGGATCAAATCTGACCAGTCATGAATCTGCTTTGGATTCCCTTTGCGCACCAGAAACGCCATGGTGGAGTAGAAAGGCGAGCTGTTGTTCGGCAGACGGCTTTTCCAGTCTGCGGCAATGAGATTGCCTTTATCGTGCAACACCTGCACATCTGTTACCTGGTTATACGTGACCACATCTGCGCGTAGTCCCTGCAGAATAGCCAGCGCCTGCTTCGATGAACCGGCGTGCGACATCTTAATGGTCAGGGGATCAGTGGGGTGACTGGCATCCCACTGTTTAACAAACGGAGCATTCAGGGCGACAAACAGCTCCCGCGACACATCGTATGAGCTATTAAGAAGTTCAGTGGCATTGGCTGCGCCGGCCAGGCTCAGCGACAACGCGATACCGCTCACGATTTTTTTCATCGCTTGTAATGTCATTTGGCACCCTGAAAAAGTTTGATGCGGATCTCACCCGCTGAGGCATCAGTTTATTTATAACTCAGTGAAAACCAGTAACGGTTTTATATATCGTTTGATGATTTCAAAGTCGAAAAAAGCATAAGACGACGGCAGAGTTTATGCAGAAATCAGCAAAAGCCGATGGGGAAGAGGAACCGCGTGCAGCCCATGCGGGCCAGGGGTTTTACGAGGGTTCAGCGACCGCCGGAGGGGCGGCACGCTGAAGAAAAAGATTAACGCTGCCAGACAATCTTGCTGATTTTCCAGTTTTTCAGGGTATCGTCAGAAGGCATTAATCCCTCCGGTCCGTGCCAGTCACCATGATAGACATAGGTCAGATGCTGACTGCCTGGCGCACGACACGCTACATCACGCGCATCGGTGCCGCTGGCGAGTGTGCAGTTGTCGAAGGCTTTACTGAACTTATTACTGAAGGCGTCGCCCACTTTACTGCCGTCACTGCTGGCAATCGCGCTGTCCATCACCTCAATACGTTCGATCTGCGACTGTCCGTAAATCACCAGCTTAACCTTGCCGTCATCCAGCGCCTGCCAGAAAGAGACCACCTGACCGTTCTGACTGCGCATGCCCTGACGCAGGGTATAGTCACCGTTCAGTCCGTCCTTAATCGCGTCCTCTTTCATGGCGGTGGAGGCGGTTAATCCCCCCACACCCTGTTCAGTCGCGGTCAGCGAGGAACCGAACCAGTTCCACGGCAGCGCCGAAGACCAGTGATACGTCAGCGGATTCCACCAGCTTGCCTGCTGGCTGCTGTCAGCGCCGGAACCCGAACTGGCACAGCCGCTCAGTACAACGGCGGCGATCAGTAGCGTGGAACGAACAGCTTTCATGAGAACTCCTGTAAATGCGATGCCGGAAAGGCGGAACTGATTGGAGTCGCAAAGCGACAAAAAGTTTAGTTGAGATGATGTTCAGGCAGAAAGCAGTCGCGGCAGCGACGATTCGACTGCAGCCAGAACAGCGCCAGCAGGTCGAACAGCGTCAGCAGCAACGGCAGCGGCGAACTCAGCAGATCGCCCTGCACAAACTGCCAGCCCTGCCAGAGCAGATTCACCAGCAGCGACAGCGCTAACACGCTGCGCCAGTGCTGCCAGAGGCGCGGCAGCCGCGTGCGGTATCCGGTCAGCAACAGGCCCGCCAGCGCCGGTAAACCCAGCGCCAGACCGATCCAGAACGCCTGACGATCCGGATAGAACAGTGCCAGCAGGTCGTTGCCCTGCTGTCGCGATGCTCCGGCCATCACCAGCAGCAGCCAGGTCCGCGCCTGAAGTAACAGGATCGGCCAAAAAAGAAACGGCAGCCGCAGCTGCCCTCTGGCGTCATACTCGTCCGGCGAATAGCCAGGCAGCGGATTAGTATTCACGATCTTCGATCAGACGTTTACCAAATAGCAGCGCGTCGACCGGCTCGTAATCGAGCTTCTCATAGAACGCCACCACCTGATCGTTCTCTTCGCGGATCATCAGATGCAGTTTCGGACAGCCGCGCGCGATGAGTTTCTTCTCCAGACGGTTCATCAGGGCATTCGCAAAGCCGCGTCCCTGATAGTCAGGATGCACCGCCAGATAGTAAGCCGCGCCGCGATGACCATCGTAACCGCCCATCAGCGTGCCAACGACCACGCCGCCCACTTCAGCGACCAGAAAGAGATCGGGGTCGTGATTCATTTTGCGTTCGATATCCAGCTCCGGATCGTTCCATGGCCGTAACAAATCGCAACGTTCCCATAAGGTGATCACTTCTTCAAAATCTTCCTGGCGGAAGGCGCGGATTTCCATCTTATTTACCTGCAGATAAGCACAATTTGCTGATTATCACGCATTCTCTGCCGCACGCAACCCTCGATGACCGGCGGAAAATAAAAAAGCGCAAATTTTCTGTTCGCGACCTGCAATACAAAGTAATGCCCTGAAATGGTTCTGTGATCGCAGGCAACAGAGCCTTAGGCTATAACACCGGCAAGATTCCTGTTACCGGACCCGTACATGCAGCTGCTTAAACGTTTGATTCATCGTCGTCAGTTACTTCTTTCCGGGCTGGCTCTGGCCATTTTATCGCCGCGTGCGATCCAGGCTAAAGAGCAGTCGGGCCTTACCGGGGCAAATCGTCATACGCGCCCTGCCCCGCCAGCGAAAAACGGTAAACGCATCGTGATGATCGATCCGGGGCACGGTGGCATCGACTCTGGTGCGGTTGGTGAAGAGGGTTCTGAAGAGAAGCATATCGTGCTGGAGATTGCCGGTAACGTGCAGCGTCAGCTTCAGAGTCATCCGCGCATTGAAGTGCGCCTGACCCGCGACAGTGACCACTTTATTCCGCTTTATCAGCGGGTAGAAATCGCCCACCAGCACGGTGCCGATCTCTTTATGTCAATTCATGCTGACGGCTTTACCAGCCCCGATGCCAGCGGTGCCTCGGTGTTTGCGCTCTCTAACCGCGGTGCCAGCAGCTCGATGGCACGTTATCTCTCACAGCGTGAGAACGATGCGGACAAACTGGGCGGCGTAAAGGCACAGCAGCAGGATCACTATCTGCAGCAGATTCTGTTCGACCTGGTACAGACCGATACCATCAAAAACAGCCTGACGCTGGGCAAGCACGTGCTGGATCAGATCCGCCCGGTGCACCATCTGCACAGCCAGCATACCGAGCAGGCGGCCTTCGCGGTGCTCAAGTCACCGTCGATTCCCTCGGTGCTGGTCGAAACCTCCTTTATTACCAATCCCCGTGAAGAGCAGCTGCTCGGCACTACCGCGTTTCGCCAGAAAATTGCTTCAGCGATTGCCAGCGGCATCGTCAACTACTTCGATGAGTTTGACCGCCGCAACGCCTGATTCGTCTGGCTGGTTTGCATCGTGCGACGCGCCGCGCTCATGCAAGCGGCGCGGTTTTGCGTATAATCGCGTCAGACTTTGACAAACGATAAGCGAAAAGATGGCTGATATTTCCCGCGTAAAAGCGTTCCTGCTCGCATTGCAGGATGAGATTTGTAACCAGCTGGCGGCTGAAGATGGCGGTGCACAGTTTGCTGAAGATAGCTGGCAGCGCCCTGGCGGCGGCGGCGGTCAGAGCCGCGTCCTGCGCAACGGCGCGGTGTTTGAGCAGGCGGGCGTCAACTTTTCGCATGTGCATGGCGATCAGATGCCGGCATCAGCGACCGCGCACCGGCCTGAGCTGGCCGGTCGCAGCTTTGAAGCGATGGGCGTGTCGCTGGTGATCCACCCGAATAACCCCTATGTGCCGACCAGCCACGCCAACGTGCGCTTCTTTATTGCCGAGAAACCGGGGGCCGATCCGGTCTGGTGGTTTGGTGGCGGCTTTGACCTGACGCCGTTTTATGGCTTTGAAGAAGACGCGCTGCACTGGCATCAGACCGCAGCCAGTCTCTGTCAGCCTTTTGGCGACGATGTCTATCCGCGCTATAAAAAGTGGTGCGATGATTACTTCTATCTGAAGCATCGTGATGAGCAGCGCGGCATTGGCGGCCTCTTTTTTGACGATCTCAACACGCCCGACTTTGAGCAGAGCTTCAGCTTTATGCAGGCAGTAGGCCGCGGCTTTATTGATGCCTATCGGCCCATTGTGGCGCGCCGTAAAGATCATCCGTGGGGCGATCGTGAGCGCCAGTTCCAGCTCTACCGCCGTGGTCGCTATGTGGAGTTTAATCTGGTGTGGGACCGTGGCACGCTGTTTGGTTTGCAGACCGGCGGCCGTACGGAATCGATTCTGATGTCGATGCCACCGCTGGTGCGCTGGGAATATGATTATCAGCCCGATGCCGACTCGCCTGAAGCTGCGCTCTATCGCGATTTCCTGCCGGTAAAAAACTGGCTGAACCTCCCCGTCTGATCGCTTCTCCTGCTGCAGCGCGGCCCGCAACCCGCGCTGCGCTTACCTTTCTCCCGAAAGACCCGTTCCGTTTCACAGGGCACAGATTGCTACAGTGTTACCTGCGTCATTCGTCCTGACTGCTATGCTTAAGGATGGAATATGGCGCACCCCACGGTAAAAACCGCATGACGGCTCCTTCGCACCGCCTCGCAGCGCAACAATCAGAGAAACCGCATTTCCATCAGAAAGTCTCTGTTGCAATGTTATGGGTTCGCGTTACCGGTAGCAGAACATGCCACAGACCGGCTGCGAGGCCTGAGGTGCTCCCTGTTCGCTTTCATTTTTCTTTTCAAGGAGTTTAGAGATGAACCAGCTAGAAGCCCTAAAACAGTTCACCACCGTGGTGGCGGACAGTGGTGATATCGAATCGATTCGTAATTACCACCCGGAAGACGCCACCACCAACCCTTCACTCATTCTGAAAGCGTCCGGTCTGGAAGGATATAAGCACCTGATGGATGACGCGATTGAGTACGCGAAAAAACAGGGCGGCAGCAAAGAGACGCAGATTATCAATGCCAGCGACAAAGTGGCGATTAACCTCGGTATGGAAATCCTGAAAAGTATACCGGGCCGTGTTTCGACCGAAGTGGATGCGCGCCTCTCCTTCGATCGTGGCATGTGTGTCACCAAAGCAGAAAAACTGATTCGGATGTATGAAGAGCACGGTATCGACCGTTCGCGCGTACTGATCAAGCTGGCCTCCACCTGGGAAGGCATCCGTGCAGCGGAAGAGCTGGAGAAGAACGGCATCCACTGTAACCTGACGCTGCTGTTCTCCTTTGCGCAGGCGCGTGCCTGTGCCGAAGCAGGCGTGTTCCTGATCTCCCCGTTCGTGGGCCGTATCTACGACTGGTACAACTCACGCAAGCCACTGGAACCGTACGTGGCGGATGAAGATCCAGGCGTAAAATCTGTGCGTCGTATCTATGACTACTACAAAAAGCACCGTTACAGCACCATCATCATGGGCGCCAGCTTCCGTAAAGTGGAGCAGATTATCGCGCTGGCCGGCTGCGATCGCCTGACGCTGTCGCCGAACCTGCTGGAAGAGCTGCAGAACAGCGATGCGCCGCTGGAGCGCAAACTGGAACCCTCTACCGAGGGCTTCCATCAGCCGTCGCCGCTCTCCGAGGCGGAGTTCCGCTGGGAACATAACCAGGATCCAATGGCAGTCGAAAAACTCTCTGACGGCATCCGCCAGTTCGCGGTTGACCAGCAGAAGCTGGAAGATGTGCTCGCCGCACGCCTGTAGTCTTTATTTTAATCGGGCGGCACTTTCCCGCCCTGATGCATAACAAGGGAGAACTTTATGTCCTCACGCAGAGAGTTGGCAAACGCGATTCGTGCACTGAGCATGGATGCAGTCCAGAAGGCAAACTCAGGCCACCCCGGTGCGCCGATGGGTATGGCCGATATAGCCGAAGTGTTGTGGCGCGACTTCCTCCAGCACAATCCGACCAATCCCGCCTGGCTTGATCGCGACCGCTTCATCCTCTCCAACGGCCACGGCTCGATGCTGCTTTATAGCCTGCTGCACCTGAGCGGTTATGACCTGCCGATTGAAGAGCTGAAAAATTTCCGTCAGCTGCACTCTAAAACGCCGGGTCACCCGGAAATCGGTTATACGCCTGGCGTTGAAACCACCACCGGCCCGCTGGGTCAGGGCCTGGCTAATGCCGTGGGCCTGGCGATTGCTGAGCGCACGCTGGCTGCACAGTTTAACCGTCCGGACCATGAAATCGTCGACCACCATACCTATGTGTTCATGGGCGACGGCTGTCTGATGGAAGGGATCTCACACGAAGTCTGTTCTCTGGCGGGTACGCTGGGTCTGGGCAAACTGATCGGCTTCTATGACCATAACGGCATCTCCATCGATGGCGAAACCGAGGGCTGGTTTACCGACGATACGCATAAACGCTTTGAGTCCTATAACTGGCATGTCATCGGCGACATCGACGGCCATGACGCTGATGCTATCCGCGAGGCGATCAAAGAAGCGCAGAGCGTCACCGATAAGCCTTCACTGATTATCTGCCGCACCATTATCGGTTTCGGTTCACCGAACAAAGCCGGTAAAGAGGAGTCGCACGGCGCAGCGCTGGGCGAGGCCGAAGTGGCGCTGACCCGTAAACAGCTTGGCTGGAACTATCCGGCATTTGAGATCCCGGCTGAAATCTACCAGCAGTGGGATGCCAAAGCAGCGGGTGCGGAACGCGAAAAAGCCTGGGATGCGAAGTTTGCCGCTTATAAAGAGGCCCATCCCGAGCTGGCGAAAGAGTATGAGCGCCGGATGAATGGCGAAATGCCCGCCACGTGGGAAACGGAAGCGACCCGTTTCATCCAGGATCTGCAGGCTAATCCGCAGAAAATTGCCAGCCGTAAAGCGTCTCAGAACTCGCTGGAAGCCTACGGCAAAATGCTGCCGGAATTCCTTGGCGGTTCCGCTGACCTGGCACCGAGTAACCTCACCATCTGGTCGGGTTCGAAATCGATCAAAGAGGATCCGGCGGGTAACTACATCCACTACGGCGTGCGTGAATTTGGTATGACGGCAATTGGTAACGGCATCGCGCATCACGGCGGTTTCGTGCCTTACACCGCAACCTTCCTGATGTTTGTCGAATATGCGCGTAACGCCGCGCGTATGGCAGCGCTGATGAAGGCACGCCAGATTCTGGTCTACACCCATGACTCCATCGGTCTGGGCGAAGATGGCCCGACGCACCAGCCGGTTGAGCAGATCGCCAGCCTGCGTCTGACGCCAAACATGAGCGTATGGCGTCCATGCGATCAGGTTGAAACTGCGGTGGCGTGGAAAGCCGCTGTCGAACGCCATCATGGGCCGACTGCCCTGATCCTGTCACGCCAGAACCTGCTGCAGCCGGAACGCACCCCGGAGCAGATCGAAAACATCAAACGCGGTGGCTACGTGCTGAAGGATTGCGACGGCACGCCAGAAGTCATTCTGATTGCGACCGGTTCAGAGATTGAGATCACCCTGGGTGCAGCTGAGAAGCTCACGTCAGGCGGTCACAAGGTGCGGGTGGTTTCACTGCCTTCTACTGACCTGTTTGATGCGCAGGATGCTGCTTACCGCGAATCGGTACTGCCGAGCGGCGTGAAAGCGCGTGTGGCGGTCGAAGCGGGTATTGCTGACTACTGGTTTAAGTATGTCGGTCTGGACGGCGCGATTGTGGGCATGACCACCTTTGGTGAATCCGCACCAGCCAGTCAGCTGTTCCCGGAGTTTGGCTTCACGGTTGAGAACATCGTCAGCCACGCCGAAGCATTACTCAAGCCGGTTTAATGCTTTTGCCCTTCCCGGTCTCATCGGGAAGGGCCATTTTATTTTGCAGCCTCGCAGATAAAAAAATATCCATTCCCCTCTTCCCGCTCCGCGCAAACTGATTACTATAGAGCCGTCATACTTAATGCTGCCTGTGTACGGGCTGACCGTCTTTTCCTGCTGTCATTCTGCCGGGATAACGCGGCTGAGACCTGATACATCCTGATGAGTGAAGGCAGATTTCCTCCGATTTTTATAGCGAAGCCACTTCCGTTGAACATGCGTACACCCTATTTACTGGCCCTGATGGTTTCACTGCTTCCATTAAAAAGCATGGCGCAGGTTGCGCCCGATCCGCTGCTGGCTTCACAGATTGTTGATCGCTATGCGGAACATATCTTTTACGGCAGCGGCGCAACCGGTATGGCGCTGGTGGCGATTGATGGCAATCAGCGGGTGTTCGCCAGCTTCGGTGAAACCCGTCCCGGCAACAATGTCCGTCCGCAGAAAGATTCGCTGATTCGTATCGCCTCGCTGAGTAAGCTGATGACCAGTGAAGTGATGGTGAAAATGGCTGAGCGCGGACAGATTCGCCTTGACGATCCCCTGAGTAAATATGCGCCTCCGGGTGCACGGGTGCCCACTTACAATGGCCAGCCGATTCGCCTGATTAATCTCTCGACCCATACCAGCGGACTGCCGCGCGAGCAGCCCGGCGGCAAAGCGCAGCGTCCGGTGTTTGTCTGGCCAACGAAGAGCGAACGCTGGGCATGGCTGGCGCGCGCGAACCTCAAAGCGGCACCAGGCAGCAGTGCCGCCTACTCCAACCTGGGCTACGATCTGCTGGGCGATGCGCTGTCGCGTGCCAGCGGAACTCCCTATCCGGCGCTGTTTCAGCAGCTGATTACCCGCCCGCTCGGCATGAAGGACACCACGTTTACGCCGTCGCCTGAGCAGTGCGGACGCCTGATGGTAGCGGAAAAAGGGGCCAGTCCGTGTAATAACACGCTGGCCGCGATTGGCAGCGGCGGGGTTTACTCAACGCCGGATGACATGGGCCGCTGGATGCAGCAGTTCCTGAACTCGTCGGTTAACCATCGCACGCCGCAGATCGATCGCCTGCAGACGCTGATCTATCGCCGCGACCAGCTCAATAAAGTCGAAGGCATGGATGTCCCGGGTAAAGCGGATGCGCTGGGCATGGGCTGGGTCTACATGGGACCGAAAAGTGGTCGCCCTGGGATCATTCAGAAAACCGGCGGCGGTGGTGGATTCATCACCTATATGGCGATGGTGCCGCAGCATAACGTGGGGGTTTTTGTGGTGGTGACGCGCTCGCCGCTGACCCGCTTTACGCCAATGAGCGACGGTGTGAATAATATGCTGGCCGAACTGGTCGGCAACCAGCTTGGCTCACCGATGATGGTGCAGGTCATTCGTTAACGCTGCTGTACACCACCGTCAGACTGGCTGACCCACAGTGTTGGCCAGTCATCACTGCTGTGCCAGGCGTCACAGGTCGACTCTTCCGCATATTCCGCTAACACAAAACGTGTGCCATCAAACTGCCAGCGTGTCGCCCTGCCGCAGTCGCCTAATCCACGGCCCTTACCAAACGTATAGAGCTGGCCGCTGGCCGCGTCATATTCGGCGTTAATCAGCTCAAGCTGTCGATCGCTGGCTCCGGGCGGGGTAAAAGGCAGAGTCAGGGTGATGCCACGCGCCACATAGGGCGGGCTGCGCGTCACTTCAAACGCCAGATCGATCACGTTATACGCCCCCATTTCACAACTCACCAGCAGCAGCGCGCGCTGGTCGGTAAGCGGCGCCACGCTGACTTCGCGGCGCAGCGGATCGAGTGAGCAGGAGTCGGTATTAACCCGCCAGGTGCCGTAATCAATCAATCCGCTGGTCTCATCGCGCGTCAGCGCAGCGGGTGACCTGACCGCAGGCGGCAGCGGTGGCAGTGCAGGCGGTGGCGGAACATCCCAGCGGGCTCTGTCGCCACGTTTGATCCACGCGCTCATGCTGTTGACCCGTCCCTGCGTGTCATCCATCAGCAACAGCGCGGCCTTCATGCCGCGCAGGGAGATCATCGCGTTGGGATCGTAGGTGAGCTGCAGGTTTTTGGCCTCCATCACCAGATCAAAAAATTCATCAATGGCGATAGCATTGCTGGTGGCGAGATGATGCGGTTCTACCGTCCAGTGTTTGAGGTCGGGTTTAAGCCGGCGCTGATCGAGCAGCAGGTTATCCTGTAGCGGGCCACCCGGCAGCGCACCACTGTAGGCACTGCCGTAGTCGATGCGCAGCAAAGGGCGATCGTTGACGCCCGCATGGCGCGAAATCGTCATCACCAGCCCTTTGTCCCCCGGAATATTCCGCGCCACGCAAAAGGCTTCATTGTTGCAGGTGATTTGCCAGTCGTTGAATGACTTTTGCAACGGTTCCGCCTGAACAGAGGCAACCCACAGAGACGGCAACAGCCAAAGCGATTTCATCCAATACGACATTAAGAAGATCGATCCCCGAATACCCAGAGTGGAGAGAATAGCGCATCAACGGGCCTGACAGGGTTCGCATTCTGTGAACCTGTGCAAAAAGCGCAGTTAACTGCTTAAAAAGCGTGCATAAAGTGGATTAACGCTCACCACTCTCCCTCAACGCTGTCACGCGGCAACAGGCTTAGTGGCACGGTTTTATGGCGTCAGCCAGCCCGCAATCTGTGCATGCTGAAGCAGCATAATGGTTTTGCCGTCTCGAATGCGACCCTCAGCGACCATTGCCAGCGCATCCGGGAAGCGTAATTCCAGCACGTCGATTGACTCATCTTCGACGCCACCGCCGGCATTGTCGCGCAACGATTCATTATATTCCGCTGCGAAAAAGTGGATAAGCTCAGTCACGCCGCCCGGCGACATATAGCAGGCATAAAGTTTTTCCACCTCGCCCACCGCATAACCGGTCTCTTCAATCGCCTCTTTGCGGATGCAATCTTCCGGGGAGTCGTCGTCCAGCAAGCCCGCACAGGCTTCGATTAACATGCCGTCGTCATTACCGTTGACGTACGTGGCGATACGAAACTGGCGTGTCAGGACCACGCTGTTCTTTTCACGGTTGTAGAGCAGGATGGTTGCCCCATTTCCGCGATCGTAGACTTCGCGTTTGTGGCGGATAACCTCGCCACGGCGATCGGTGATGTCATAGGTGTAGTTACGCAGCACAAACCAGTTTTCAGACAGGAGCTTATCTTTGATGATGTTGATCTTGAACGACATGATGACTCCGCTACCGCATAAAGGGAGCCTCTCATCATAGAGGGGGGCTTACGGGAAAACTATCCTAATTCTTGTCGTAACCTGTCGATTCGCAGCCAAAAAAAAGCCAGCCCGGAGGCTGGCCTGATATATGCAGAGTTTATCAGCGTGAGGTGTCGTCAGCCAGTCGGGTCGGCTGAGGCTCTTCTTCGTGATGATCCTGTTCGGTCTGAGCGACGGCGTGAACGCGCTTACGCACGCCAAACCATCCCAGCACCAGCAATACCGCAATCAGCGGAATGGAGGCGATGGTGTACGTCCCGTTCGGGTAGTCAAACGCCATCAGCACCAGCACGCTGAACAGGAACAGCAGCGTCAGCCACGAGGTAAACGGCGCGCCTGGCAGCTTGAAGCTGACATCATCCGCCTTGCCCTCTTTGATCGCTTTGCGCAGACGCAACTGGCAAACCACGATAAAGGCCCAGGAGGAGATAATGCCCAGCGAGGCCACGTTCAGGACGATCTCAAACACCTGAGAAGGCACATAGTAGTTAAGCACCACACCAATCACATAGACGGCGACGGTCACCAGAATACCGGCATAAGGAACCTGCTGACTGTTCATTTTCGACATGAATTTCGGTGCAGAGCCACCCATCGACATGGAGCGCAGGATACGCCCGGTCGAGTAGAGGCCGGAGTTCAGGCTGGAGAGCGCCGCACTCAATACGACGATATTCATGATGCTGCCAACATAAGGCACGCCCAGCTTTGAGAAGAAGGTCACGAACGGACTCTGACCCGCCTGATAAGCGTTCCATGGCAGCAGCAGCACCAGCAGCACCACAGAGCCGACATAGAACAGGCCGATACGCCAGATCACGCTGTTGATCGCTTTCGGCAGCATGGTTTTCGGGTCTTTACATTCGCCGGCCGCCGTACCCACCAGTTCGATAGAGGCAAAGGCGAACACCACGCCCTGAATCAGCACCAGCGCAGGCAGTAAACCGTGCGGGAACAGGCCACCGTTATCGGTGATCAGATGGAAGCCGGTGCTGTTGCCATCCAGCGGTTTGCCGGTGCCAAGGAACACCACGCCCACCACCAGGAAGATGACAATCGCCAGCACTTTTACCAGCGCGAACCAGAATTCCATCTCGGCAAACCACTTAACGCCGATCATGTTCATGGTGCCGACAATCGCCAGCGCGCCCAGGGCGAAGACCCACTGCGGCACATCACCAAACGCGCCCCAGTAGTGCATGTAGAGCGCGACGGCGGTGATATCGACGATGCCGGTCATCGCCCAGTTGACGAAGTACATCCAGCCCGCCACGTAGGAGGCTTTCTCGCCCAGGAATTCACGGGCGTAGGAGACAAAGCTGCCGCTGCTGGGACGGTGTAATACCAGTTCGCCCAGCGCACGCAGAATAAAGAAGGAGAAGATGCCACACACCAGATAGATGATGGCTAACGCGGGGCCAGCAGCCTGCAAACGGCCACCTGCGCCCAGGAACAAACCGGTACCGATGGCACCGCCGATCGCAATCATCTGTACGTGACGGTTACCCATTGCCTTCTGGTAACCAGCATCGTGAGAATTCAGCCAGCGGCGCTTGGCAGCGCGCATCTCACTTGGGGTTTTCTTTTTCGATTTCATAGCATTCCTGTTTGTCCTGACTATCAGTCGTCGTCTCCCCAGTGCGGACGTAACGTCCTGCAAAATGGGGGATTTTCCTCTGTGCCTTTGCCCGTGAGTGAGTGCCGGGCAACGCGGGAATTTACGGCGATGAATCCTACCCGTTCTGCAAGAACGAAGCAAAATATACCGGGCAGATGCACAGGCTGATTTGTAAGAATCCATCCTGATGCACAAAAACAAAAAAACCGGCCATTTTCAGGCCGGTAAAAGCTACAGGGATGGAAACAGGAGGGTTGGGTTAGCGATAAATCTCTGCGGTGCCGCTCCACAGGCTGGAGTCGCCTGGGTTATCGATACCAATAACGCGGTAATGGCTGGCGCCCATCTCTTCCGCTTTTTGCGACAGCTGGCGATTAGCATCGTCCAGTGAGCCGCGAACGCCGGAGACCGACACGCTGCCGATGCTCTGCATATTCTGCGCCTGTGACGGGTCGACCGGCGCAGCAGCCAAAGTGGCAAAAGAAGCGGTAGCCAGTAATGCGCCCGCCAGTACAGCATTCAGTTTTTTCATTGGATGCTCCTTAATCTGCGATCGGGGTTGAGCTGATGACTGGATGAATTATTAGCCTTGCAATGAAAAGCAACATCGGAGCGATGTAAACCTGTTCCTTTTTTAACCACAAAACGGTAGCCCATCCTGGGAACTGTCAGTTGTGGTCATTTTGTGTGCGATGTGTAACCGCCTGTGCGATAAACAGGGGATGGATCATTTGCGTTACGTTATTGCGCTCTTATAATTCCCGCACTTTCAACAGGGCCATCCATGTGATTGTTAAACGTTCCGTTACTCAAAGCATCGCTAAGGCGCTCAGCGCCATTGTTCTGCTGTCGCTACTCACCACCGGTCTGGCCTTAGTCACGCTGCTCAGCAGTCAGCGCGATGCGGAGGCGATCAATCTGGCGGGATCCCTGCGCATGCAGAGCTATCGCATGGCGTGGGATGCCAGCCGTCAGCCACAAAATCTGGCGCATCATTTTGCGCTCTATCAGCAAACGCTGGATGCCCCGGTGCTGCAAAAGCTGGATCGGCCCTGGGTACCACGTGAAGTCAGCGCTCGCTATCAGCGACTGCGTGCTGCCTGGCCTTCCCTGCAACAGCAGTTGCAGCAGGGTGATACCGTGGCATACCAGCAGCAGGTGCCGATCTACGTCGGTGAAATCGATCGCTTTGTGCTGGGTCTGCAGCGCTATACCGAGCTGAAAATGCGTCTGGTGGCGACCAGCAGCCTGGCGGGTGTCATCGCGATTGTCGTGCTGGCACTGATGACGATTCGCTTTACCCGGCTTCACGTGGTGCGGCCACTCAATGCGCTGGTCACGGCCAGTCGCTACGTTGAAAGCGGTAATTTTGCTTTTCCGCCGCTGCACGTTGAGCAGCAGAATGAACTGCGGGTACTGTCGCACGCCTTCAGCGGCATGGCGGCACGTCTGCATTCGCACTACCAGCTGCTGGAGAGCACGGTACGCGCGAAAACGGAAGACTTAACCCAGGCGAATCGCACGCTGTCACTGCTTTACGACAGCTCGCAGATGCTGACGGCGAGCCCGTTGCACCCGGCACTGTTTGAGTCAGTGTTAACCACTGTACTGACGCGCGAAAAACTGACAGCGATCCGGCTGAACAGCGACCAGTTTCAGTTCTGCGCCGGGGATGCTCAGGCTGACGGTGAGTGGCAACGCCTGCCGTTACAACAGGACGATCAGCAGATTGGCGAACTGCGCTGGCAGTCGCCTGGCGTCACCCATCCCAATGAGCTGATGCGCAGCCTGGCGGCGATGCTGGGACGGGCAATCTGGATCTGGCAGGCACAGCAGCAGTATCAGCAGATGCTGCTGATAGAAGAGCGCACCACCATTGCCCGGGAATTACATGACTCGCTGGCCCAGTCGCTCTCGTTTTTACGTATTCAGCTGACCCTGCTGCGCCGCACTGTGGATAAGGATGACAGCGCCGCCCACGCGATTATCGCTGACTTCGATCAGGCGCTGGCCGATGCCTATCGTCAGCTGCGTGAACTGCTGACCACCTTCCGCCTGACCATTGAGCAGGCGGATCTGGTGGCGGCAATGCAGGCGATGATCGCCTCGTTGCAGGAGAAGAGCGGCGCAGAGATACACTTTAACTACCAGACAGGCCTGCAGAGTCTGGAGGCACAACAGCAGGTGCATGTGTTGCAGATCGCCCGTGAGGCGCTGCTGAATGCCATTCGTCACGCCAGCGCGCAGGTGATTCGGGTGGATTATCAGCATAGCGAACAAGGTGAGCACTTACTGACAATTACGGATGACGGGGTGGGAATGAACAGCACTGACGAACCCGCGGGCCATTACGGCCTGACGATTATGACAGAGCGTGCCCAGCGCCTGAGTGGCAATCTGACTATCCATACTCAGCAACGCGGCACCCGGGTCGAACTGCGCTTTCCACCGCAGCCGGCGCGCTCACTGACATAAAGCGCCCGGCATGATGTTAACTTATTCAGATAATCTATCGGTCTCAGCGCGCAGGCCAGCGGATACGGCGCCATCTGGTACCAGCCCTGCTCTTCTGCCGCCATCTGAAGCCGATGAAATGGAGAACCTATGCAACAGCCCGCATTAACATTGATGATTGTGGATGACCATCCGCTGATGCGCCGTGGTATCCGTCAGCTGCTGGCGCTGGATCCCCGGCTTGAGGTCATCGCAGAAGCCAACAACGGCACGGAAGCGCTGGCCGAGGCCCGCCGTCAGGAACCCGATATCATTCTGCTCGACCTGAATATGAAGGGTATGTCCGGGCTGGATACGCTGAAGGCGTTGCGCCATGAAGGGATCAGTTCACGTATTCTGGTCCTGACCGTCTCCGACGCCCGCAGTGATATCTTCGCCATGGTGGATGCGGGTGCCGATGGCTATCTGCTTAAAGACAGCGAGCCGGAGATCCTGCTGGGGCATATTCTGCAGGCCTCGCAGGGTGAAAAGGTCTTCAGTGAAGGCGTGGCCCGTTATCTGGCTAATCGCCAGCACAGTGCCGATCCCCTGCGTCAGCTCACCGGGCGTGAGTGCGACGTGCTGCAGGAGGTGGCGCGCGGCCTGTCGAATAAAGAGATCGCGGCTAATCTGCATATCTCCGAAGAGACCGTAAAAGTGCATATCCGCAACCTGCTGCGTAAGCTGGATGTCCGCTCACGCGTCGCCGCCACGGTGATGTGGCTTGAAAGCCGCAAATAGCCAACGAATTTACATTTTCTCCTCAATTTCTCCACGATTTCCCCCGCTGCCGCACGTAGAGTAAATGGCGGCGGAAAATCGTGGCATAGATCATCCGGTTTGCCCGCCAGTGCGCCCGTTGCCGCTGGGCCTGAACGCTTATAAAAGTCCCTGAGGAGTGTCGATTTAATGTCGAATTTCTTTATCGACCGTCCCATCTTTGCCTGGGTTCTGGCGATTCTGCTGTGCCTGTGTGGCACGCTTTCGATTATTTCGCTGCCTGTTGAACAGTATCCCGATCTGGCACCCCCCAACGTGCGCATCACCGCCAACTATCCGGGCGCATCCGCCCAGACGCTGGAGAACACCGTTACCCAGGTCATCGAGCAGAATATGACCGGCATCGATAATCTGATGTACATGTCCTCGAACAGCAGCAATACCGGTCAGGCACAGATCACCCTCACCTTTACCGCCGGGACCAATCCCGATGAAGCCCGTCAGCAGGTTCAGAACCAGTTGCAGTCAGCGCTGCGCAAACTGCCGCAGGCGGTACAGTCGCAGGGCGTGACGGTCAATAAAACCGGTGACAGTAATATTCTGATGGTCGCCTTCGTCTCAACCGACGGCAGTATGGATAAACAGGATATTTCAGACTATGTCGCCAGTAATATTCAGGACCCGTTAAGCCGTATTGATGGCGTTGGCCAGGTAGACGCTTACGGCTCACAATATGCGATGCGCATCTGGCTCGATCCCAACAAACTGATCGCCTACTCTCTGACCACCGACGATGTGGTCAGTGCAATCCAGTCGCAGAATACCCAGGTTGCCGTGGGTCAGGTTGGTGGTCTGCCATCCGTAGAGAAGCAGGCGCTGAACGCCACGGTGAATGCGCAGTCGATGCTGCAGACCCCCGGGCAGTTCCGGGCCATTACCCTGAAGAACAATCCCGACGGTTCCGTGGTGACGCTGGGTGATGTCGCCAGCGTGGCGCTGGGCGCAGAAAAGTATGATTATCTGAGCCGCTACAACGGCCAGCCCGCGTCCGGTCTGGGGGTGAAGCTTGCATCCGGTGCTAACGAGATGAACACCGATAAGCTGGTGCGGGCGCGCATTGAGGAGCTGTCGCACTACTTCCCGCACGGGCTGGAAGCAAAAATTGCCTACGAAACCTCCCCTTTCGTTAAAGCGTCGATCACCGATGTGGTGAAGACGCTGCTGGAGGCGATCGTGCTGGTGTTTGGCGTAATGTACCTGTTTATGCAGAACTTCCGCGCCACGTTAATCCCGACTATTGCGGTGCCGGTGGTGCTGTTCGGTACCTTCAGCGTGCTCTATGCCTGCGGGTTCAGCATCAATACCCTGACCATGTTTGCCATGGTGCTGGCGATAGGACTGCTGGTGGACGATGCCATCGTGGTTGTGGAAAACGTTGAGCGCATCATGCACGAAGAGGGACTCTCGCCGCGTGCCGCCACGCGAAAATCGATGGGCCAGATTCAGGGGGCGCTGGTCGGGATCGCGCTGGTGCTCTCTGCGGTGTTTGTGCCGATGGCGTTTTTCGGCGGTACCGTCGGCGCGATTTACCGTCAGTTCTCCATTACCATTGTTTCGGCGATGGTGCTGTCGGTGCTGGTCGCGATGATCCTGACACCGGCGCTGTGTGCCACATTGCTGAAACCCGTGGAGAAAGGCGATCAGCCTGAACGTCGCGGCTTCTTCGGCTGGTTCAATCGTCACTTCAATCGCAATGCTGACCGCTATGAACGCGGGGTTGCAGGCATTCTGCGCCGGGGCGGTCGCTGGCTGTTGCTCTATCTCGGCATTATCGGCCTGATGGCGTTTCTGTTTCTGCGTCTGCCTACCTCGTTTCTGCCTCTGGAAGATCGCGGCGTCTTCCTGACTCAGGTTCAGCTTCCGGCAGGCGCAACGCTGGAGCAAACCGCCAGCGTGGTCGCGAAAGTTGAACACTATTATCTCACCGAGGAAAAGGCCAACGTGCTGTCGGTCTTCTCTACCATCGGTGCCGGCCCGGGCGGCAATGGGCAGAACGTGGCGCGTCTGTTTGTGCGGCTGAAAGACTGGGAAGATCGGCCCGGTGCCGATCGCACCTCATTCGCTATTATCGATCGTGCGACTCAGGCGTTTCAGAAGATTAAAGAGGGGCGTGTGATTGCCAGCAGTCCGCCCGCCATTACCGGCATGGGCAGCAGCTCGGGCTTTGACATGCAACTACAGGATCACGCGGGTATCGGTCATACGCAACTGATGGCGATGCGCGACAAACTGCTGGAGATGGCGGGCAACGATAAGTCGCTATCGCGGGTGAGACACAATGGACTGGATGACAGCCCGCAGCTGCAGATCGATGTGGATGCCCGAAAAGCGCAGGCGCTGGGCGTGTCGCTGGACACCATCAACGACACCCTGACCACCGCATGGGGCTCCAGCTATGTGAACGACTTCCTGGATCGGGGCCGGGTGAAAAAGGTCTATGTGCAGGCCGCCGCCGAATTCCGCATGCTGCCGGACGACATCAACAAATGGTACGTGCGCAACAGCAGCGGCAAAATGGTGCCCTTCTCCGCGTTTGCCAGCAGCCGCTGGGAGACCGGTTCACCCCGTCTTGAACGCTATAACGGCTATTCGTCGCTAGAGATTGTCGGCGAAGCGGCCAATGGCGTCAGCAGCGGTACGGCGATGGATGAAATGGAAAAGCTGGTCAATGCCCTGCCGCTGGGCGTCGGGTTCCAGTGGACCGGAGCCTCTTATCAGGAGCGCCTCTCGGGCTCGCAGGCTCCAGCGCTTTATGCAATTTCGCTGCTGGTGGTGTTCCTCTGCCTGGCCGCGCTGTATGAGAGCTGGTCGATCCCGTTCTCGGTAATGCTGGTGGTGCCGCTGGGCGTGGTGGGTGCGCTTATCGCCACCTGGATGCGCGGGCTGGAGAATGATGTCTACTTCCAGGTTGGCCTGCTGACGGTGGTGGGGCTATCTGCCAAAAACGCCATCCTGATAGTGGAGTTTGCTAATGAGATTAACAGCAAAGGCCGTGAACTGGTGGAGTCGACGCTGGAGGCATCGCGTCAGCGTCTGCGGCCGATTCTGATGACCTCGCTGGCCTTTATTTTTGGGGTGCTGCCGATGGCAATCAGTAGCGGTGCAGGCTCCGGCAGCCAGCACGCCGTGGGAACCGGCGTGATGGGCGGGATGATCTCCGCCACGCTGCTGGCAATCTTTTTTGTGCCGCTGTTCTTTGTGCTGGTCCGCCGTCGCTTTCCACTTAAAGAGAAACCGCACGACTAAAGCTAAATTAAAAGCGGCCACTGAGTTCAGTGGCCGCTTTATTTCTGTGTGTGGTCTGTGTGTGGTAAGAATTCCAGCAAGTGGGACTGACCTGCTTTAATCTTCACGTGTTACTTGTTGCGTAACATCGCTTCGATAAATTCTTTCCAGGTTCCCATTTCAGTATCAATCATAATGCCCTCTCTTATTGTGCTGGCAATATTACGCGCTTTTTTTAAGCAGGTGAATACGTTTACACCTGTTATATCTATCGGCAAACCTCACAAAAACATGAATGTTGCTGATTCTGGAAGCTGACGCACATTTCAGCAACCCCTTAACATGATTGAAGATAATTTATTATAAGCCCAGCGGTAGACTATTTTATCAACATGGCGAAATTCTTAAGCACTCTTCGATAAGCAGGGTAATAATTGCCTGCGAAATTGATAGCGGTTACCCGCAACGAAATAACGACACGGCGCGCAGGATATCCGGACCGATTCCCGCGCCAGCGCGGATGCCGCAACCGATCACACTATGCTAAACTCGCGCTTTGGCTGCTTTTTTCAGCTTTCTTCTCACAGGATAATAAGGATCGGGCAATGAGCACGCAGTGGGTGATGTTCGGGATTAAAAATTGCGACACCATAAAAAAAGCCCGGCGCTTCTTGACAGATGCAGGCGTTGATTATCACTTTCACGACTACCGTGCCGATGGCCTGAGCGATGCCCTGCTGCAGGAATTTATCGATGCGCTGGGCTATGAAGCCCTGCTTAACACACGCGGCACGACCTGGCGTAAACTGCCCGAGGCTGATCGTGAAGCGGTTAACGATGCCAGCAGCGCCAAAGCGCTGATGCTGGTGCATCCCGCCATGATTAAGCGTCCGCTGTTGCGTACTCCGGATGGCTCCCTGCTCGCCGGTTTCAGCGAAGCCACCTATCAGAATGCTATTCAGGAGAAGTTATAATATGTTTTGCCCGGTCATTGAGCTGACGCAGCAGCTTATTCGTCGCCCCTCTCTCAGCCCCGATGATGCCGGATGTCAGGCTCTGCTGATCGCCCGTCTTGAAGCCATTGGCTTTAAGATTGAAACGATGAACATCGACGACACCCTGAATTTCTGGGCCACCCGTGGCGAAGGTGAAACGCTGGCGTTTGCCGGTCATACCGATGTGGTGCCGCCTGGCGATGCCAGCCGCTGGATTAACCCGCCCTTTGAACCGACGATCCGCGATGGCATGCTGTTTGGCCGTGGTGCGGCTGACATGAAAGGGTCACTGGCGGCCATGGTGGTGGCCGCCGAACGTTTTGTGGCAGTGCGCCCCAATCACCGGGGCCGCCTCGCCTTTATGATTACCTCGGATGAAGAGGCCAGCGGGACCAACGGCACGGTTAAAGTGGTTGAACGACTGATGGCGCGCCGTGAACGGCTCGACTATTGCCTGGTCGGCGAACCGTCCAGCACAGAAGTCGTCGGTGACGTGGTAAAGAATGGCCGACGCGGCTCAATTACCGCCAACCTGACGGTGCACGGTGTGCAGGGCCACGTCGCCTATCCGCATCTGGCGGATAACCCGGTTCACCGGGCGATGCCCGCGCTGACGGAGCTGGTCGCGACGGAGTGGGATCAGGGAAATGAGTTCTTCCCGGCCACCAGCATGCAGATTGCGAATGTCCAGGCGGGCACCGGCAGCAACAACGTGATTCCCGGCGAGCTGTTTGTACAGTTTAACTTCCGCTTCAGCACTGAACTCACCGATGAGATGATCCGTCAGCGAGTCGCGGAACTGCTGGATCGTCACCAGCTGCGCTACACCATCGAGTGGAAACTCTCGGGTCAGCCCTTCCTGACCTCACGCGGTAAGCTGGTGGATGCCGTCGTGAAAGCTGTGGCGCACTATAATGAAATTAAACCGCAGCTGCTGACCACAGGCGGCACCTCCGATGGCCGGTTTATCGCCCGGATGGGGGCGCAGGTGGTGGAGCTGGGGCCGGTGAATGCCACCATTCACAAAATCAACGAGTGTGTGAAAGCCTCCGACCTGCAGATGCTGAGCCGGATGTACCAGCGCATCATGGAACAACTGATCGCCTGACGGCGATGTTAAGGAGCATCAAATGGAATTTATTAAAGATTACTGGTGGATCCTGGTGATCCTGCTGATGGTTGGCGTGCTGATGAACGTTTATAAAGATCTTAAACGCATCGATCACAAAAAATTTATGGATAACAAACCTGACCTGCCGCCGCATCGTGATTTCAACGATAAGTGGGATGACGACGACAACTGGCCGAAGAAGAAGTAAATGAAAAAGCCCCTGCAATGCAGGGGCTTGAATATGTTGTTAAAGTCCGGCTCGGTGGCGATCAAACCGAGTTGGCACAAGGAACACGGTCAGATCGGAAAGACGCAAAAGCTGTCATCCATGACACGCTCGGCCCGCGCCTTCCATGGCGCGGGACGCTTTCCTCTTCTGACCGTGTTCCCTGCGCTTCGGGTTTATTCGTCGCTGTCAGATTCAACCTGATTTGGTTATGTCATTAGTCAGAAGCCCCTGCTATGCAGGGGCTTTTTTACATCATTGCGATAACGTCATCGTCACCGGGTTTTGCGCCGCTTAACGCCTCATCAAAATAGCGTTTTGGCACCGTATAACGCAGATGATTCAGCGCCAGTTCCATGCTGCGGTGATCGATGGCGTGCGCCAGATCGTCAACGATATCCAGCGTGACGTCGCCACCGCAGGCGGTCAGCCGCTGTTCTGCCTGCCGGGCATGGTGCATCGGGATCTGCTCATCGTAATCACCATGGATCAGGTGAATCGTGGTGCGGGTACTCGCTTTCTCTGGCAGAGTAATAAACCGGCCACTAAACACCACTGCGCGACCCGCCAGATCCGGATAGGCTTTGACGCCTTCCAGCACCATACTGCCGCCCTGCGAAAAACCGATTAAGGCTGTCGCTTCCGGCCGCACGCCACTCTTTTTCTGCCAGTGACGCACCGACGCAAAAAACTGTGGCATCGCCGCATCCACCCGCTGCTGGATGGTCTGATCGTGCAGGTCGGTTTCGCCGAACCACTGACGACCCGCGCCGGGTGAGCCGACAGAAACCACCAGCGCGTCGGGAAACGTTTTCGCAAACCAGTTGCCAATCTCACCCATAGAATCCGGGTTATCGCCAACGCCATGGTAGAGCAGAAACAGCTGTGCGGTGGTAGCAGGCTGTTGAACGATTACATATTTCAGTGTCATGTTGACCTCCTGTGTTCACTCTACGCCGCCTGGCACAAAATGATATGAGGATAATTTGAGGCAGATGGTCGAATTATTTCAACGGTCGGTGCAGCGCGTCCGTAGTAACGCCCAGGCTTTCGAGGGCTGAAGCCGCCTGCTGACGCAGCTTAGCTATCAACGCCTTGCGGCCGCTTAAGCCCGTCTGCCGGGACAGGTCGCTTAGCGCATCAGGTGCAGCAACCGCGGCGGCCAGCAGCGGTACGGAGACGGCACTGGCCTCTGCCAGACGCTGCAACACTGGCAGACTCGCCTCCAGTGGCCGCTGCGCCCAGGCAAAACCGACGGCCAGATGGCTATCCTGAGCGTTCAATCCGTCATCTGTGGTCTGATCAAACTGCAGGTCCAGCGCGATATGCTGCCGCAACCGCGACCAGTCACGCGCCAGCTGCTCTGCCGCCCGGCGCGTCAGTGCCTCACCCGCAGCAGAACAGGGCAATATCGCCATCGCTGCGTAGCAGCCGCTGCTGGCTTCGCGCTGACTGCCAATTCTTACCAGGGTAAAACCGCAGGCGCGCCAGAACGCCCAGAGTGATTCAGTGTAGCCGAAGCTGACAGAGAGGTAGTCGTGATCGGCAGCCGCATCAGCCGCCGCCGCAACAAGCTGCTGTCCGGTTCCCCGACGACGGCTCTCCGCCGCCACGGCAATCCGGCTGATGCGCTGTGAGCGCAGGATTGCCGCTTCAGCCAGACCGGCGTGCGCTGCCAGCGACTGTGCAACCAGATTGCCACGCGGTCGCCGGGTGCCCGCCCAGACCGCCTGCGCCAGCTCAGGTTCAAGACCGCCCTCCTCCACCAGCCAGAGCGCACCCTGTAAAGTGGTTGTATCTCCCGCCCGCCACAGCTGCATACCGGGTGCATCCAGCAGGCGGCGCAGATCCAGCGGCGACGTGCGGTAGTGCGCGCTGGTGAGCAGACGATAAGCGGCTTCCAGCGCGCTGAAATCGTGACGTTCAATACGATGCGGTATTGCCGGAGTATCGGGCGCAGTGGCGCTGGCATCGTCAAATAGCAGCGCCTGGTTCAGCCACTGCTCCAGCGGATCGAAACGCGACCAGCGCAGCGGCTCATCCAGCGTGAAATAGTGTGCATCTGCAAGCCCGGCGCAGAATTTAAGGATAAAGCCGCGTCCACTCCCTTCGTAGCCCTGTACGGTAGTGGTGAGCAACACGCGGGGATAGCGGCTGACCAGCGCCTGCAGCAGCGGTGCCGGTATCGCCGCGGCTTCATCTACAATCAGCCACTCCGCCGGTGGCGGCGTCTCCAGCGCCAGCAGCGCATCGGGTGCCATAAAGTGAAAGTGATCCCCGGCAAAGGTGGCCAGCACCTCTGTTGAAGCTTTGGCCGGTGCCGTTACCAGACAATGGCTGTTCTGCCGGGCCAGCATCCCCGCCAGTGCCGATTTACCCCGTCCACGGGCAGCGGTCAGCACAGCGACACCCGAGGGCAGCGTCATCAGCTGATCGAGTATCGCCTGCTGCTGTTGCGGAGCCTGACAGTGCCACAGCGGCCAGTCACGCTGAGCCGGAAAACGGCAGGGCTGATGCTGCCGCTCCAGCAGCATCTGGTCATCCGCCAGGATCAGCTGTTGCAGGTGGTGAACGAAATGAGGTGTTGCGATGGATTCAGCGACATCTGCCCAGCGCAGGCTGTCGCTGTCAGGCTGTTGCGACCACGCTTGCCAGGGCGGCACCAGCAGCAGCAGCCAGCTTCCGGCGGTGAGCGTACCGGCAAGCGCCGCGAAAGCCTCGGCATGAAAGCCCTGGCGGGCGTCGAATATCGCATGATGGAATTCGCGTCCCAGCAGCGTGCGAACCGCGCCAGGCTGCCTGTGCAAAGCTGACTCGTCAGAGAATAGCGGCGCCGGACTCAGCGCCAGCCAGTCGCCTGGCAACGCTTCACGCCATGCCACAGCCCGATCTAAGCACCAGGCCGGGTCGCCGCTGATGACTGCCAGACGACGCACACCGGCCTGTTGCATAAACTGCGTTGGGATCATCAGTTGCTGGCGAAGGTGTTGCACTGTCCTGGATCGCCACCATCAAACCCGCGCTTAAACCAGGTGTAGCGCTGCTCAGAAGTGCCGTGGGTAAAGCTGTCCGGCACGACGCGGCCCTGGCCTTTCTGCTGCAGACGGTCATCGCCAATCGCCTCAGCGGCATTCAGCGCTTCCTGCAGATCGCCTGCTTCAAGGATGTTTTCCTTCTGCATGTAGTGTCCCCAGACACCGGCAAAACAGTCCGCCTGCAGTTCCATTTTGACGGAGAGCTGATTCACCTGCTTTTCGCTGGCACCCTGCTGCATTTCACGCACTTTCGGCTCAATGCCCAGCAGTTTCTGGACATGGTGGCCCACTTCATGCGCGACGACGTAGCCCTGAGCGAAGTCACCGCCTGCGCCCAGCTTGGTTTTCATCTCGTCATAGAAAGAGAGGTCAATATAGACAGTCTGATCGGCAGGACAGTAGAACGGTCCCATCACCGACTGCCCGGTTCCGCAGCCGGTGCGGGTTGCACCGCGATACATCACCAGCTTCGGCGCCACATACTGTTTGTTCATCTGCTGGAACAGCTTGCCCCAGGTGTCTTCCGTGGTGGCCAGAATCACTTTCGTGAATTTCGCGGCCTCGTCATCATTGGCACTGACGCTGCGCTGTTGCTGCTGGCTGGTCGGTGCGACTTCGCCACCCGTCAGCAGTCCGGTCAGGTCATATCCGTAATAACCGGCGACTGCCACCACGATCAGCAATACAATACCGCCTTTGCCACGCGGCAGACGAATCTGGCGGCCTCCGCCACCTAAACCGGACGATTGATCGCGACGGTCCTCTACATTGTCGCTTTCGCGACGCCCTTGCCAGCGCATGCTGTATTCCCTCAGTCATTTTTCAGATGGCATGATTTTAGTTGCGTGACGGAGCAATCACCAGCTTTACCCTGAAATGAAAAAAGGAGAGCCGGGGCTCTCCTCTTTCTTTGTGCTTTCTTTGTGCGCTTAAGACAAACTCAGTCGAGTTTTACGCCCAATCGCTGTGCCACCGCTTCATAGGCTTCAACCACGCCGCCCAGGCTCTGACGGAAACGGTCTTTGTCCATTTTATCCAGCGTCTCTTTGTCCCACAGGCGCGCACCGTCTGGCGAAAACTCATCGCCCAGCGTCACTTCGCCGTTAAACAGACCAAATTCCAGTTTGAAGTCGACCAGAATCAGGCCCGCATCGTCGAACAGTTTGCTCAGCACGTCGTTGGCTTTAAAGGTCAGCTCCTGCATCCGCGCCAGGTTCTGTTTGCTGACCCAGCCAAAGGTTTCGCAGTAGGATTCGTTGACCATCGGGTCGTGCTTTGCATCATCTTTCAGGAAAAGATCAAACAGCGGCGGATTGAGCACAATGCCCTCTTCCACGCCCAGACGCTTTACCAGCGAGCCTGCAGCACGGTTACGCACCACGCACTCGACCGGCACCATCTCCAGCTTCTTCACCAGCGCTTCGGTATCGGACAGCAGCGCTTCCATCTGGGTCGGGATACCTGCTTCCTGCAATTTGGTCATGATGAAGTGGTTAAACTTGTTGTTAACCATTCCCTTGCGATCAAACTGCTCGATTCGGGCGCCATCACCTGCTGACGTATCGTTGCGGAATTCGAGTATCAGCAGATCCGGGTTATCGGTGCTGTATACGGTTTTCGCTTTACCGCGATACAACTCAGCTCGCTTTTGCATCTTGTTCACTCCAGACTTGAAATAACGGGTGTTCAGCGACCAGTGCCGCTGCGGCGATTGCCTTGACGCAATCGTTTACTTCGCCGCGCGCTATTATGCCAAAAACAAAATAAAAAGGCCGGAGAATCTCCGGCCTGAGGCAACTTTATTTGTTCAGCGCCGCCTGGAACACGGCTACCAGCGCATCGTTCTGCGACTGGGTCAGCACATGCCCTTTCGGGTCGATGAATTGCAGACTGGTACGGTTGTCGAGATCGCCGACCTGCACTTTGTAATCACCGTTTGGTAATTCCGGATCTTTCGCACCGACTGAATCCCAGTCGCTGCTGCCCGGTGACTTGTAGGTCACCTTCATGCTGCCGGTTGAGCGGGTGGTATCGGTCACTTCCATCCCGACGCGTTTCATCGCATCTGGCAGACGCTGCCATGCCACGTTGTATGGCGTACGCAGGATCAGCATTGGCAGACCGGTGTCATCTGCGCCGCTCTGCACATCAATAGCGCCACTTACCCGGCCTGATGCGGCGTTTTCACTGGCGGTATCAATTTTGTCCAGACCGGTGCTGATTTCATTCAGCATCTGCGCGGTGTAACGCTGGATCTGCACAGGTGACGTAATGGTTTTACCATCCTGCTGCAGCTCCAGCAGACGCACGGTAAGCTGCTGCTGATAGCTCTGCGACTGCACGCTGATCTGATAGCGGCCACGATACTGCTGATCTTCATCAGCACGGTTCCACTGCACCCAGTCGGTCGTCAGCTGCTGACCGGCATCGTTACGTGAAGCAATCGGGAATTTGTTTGACTCAACGACGTTAACGACCCGGGACCAGACTGAACCACGGCTGTTATCGATCATCAGCGCACCGGTATTGTTACTGAACTGCGCGCGCGTCCCGTTCATCAGCGCCAGCGGCTGGGCTGGCGGACGAATGTCGAGCTGCTTGCCGGTGGGTGCCTGGCTGCTGGTGCGCGGCACATCATAGTCACCACGCTGAACCGGCAGGATCATTCCGGCTGGCGCTTTCAGTTCACTTAACTGGCTGGCTTCAAGATAAGATTCGTCACCGCTGACCTGGCGCTTATAACGCTGATCGCTTGAACAGGCCGACAACAGCATCAGAGTAGAAAGCCCGACTACTGTGGCTACTGTTGACCGCTTTACTGAGTAATTCATTCAAACTCCCTAAATTATCGCAAACCCGCTTTCACCAGCGCCTGCTCCACTTTCGGCTGGCCGGCTGCAGTCAGTGGCGTCATTGGCAGACGCAGCGTGTCGTTAGCGATTAATCCTAGCTGTTTCGCAGCCCATTTCACCGGGATAGGATTGGGTTCACAGAAAAGCGTCTGGTGCAGGTGCATCAGACGCTGATTCAGGCGGCGTGCCTCAACGAAATTGCCCTGCTGTGCGAGTTGACACAGCTCGACCATTTCACGTGCAGCCACATTGGCGGTCACCGAAATGACGCCTTTGCCGCCCAGTTGCATAAAGTCCAGCGCAGTCGCGTCATCGCCACTAACCAGAATAAAGTCTTCATTAACCAGCTCTTGGATCTGACTAACCCGCGATAAGTTCCCGGTTGCCTCTTTGATTCCGATAATATTTTTAATTTCGGCCAGGCGGGCAACGGTTTCCGGCAGCATGTCACAACCGGTACGCGAGGGAACGTTATACAGCATCTGCGGCAGGCTGGTGCTATTCGCAATCGCTTTAAAGTGCTGGAACAGCCCTTCCTGCGTGGGACGGTTATAGTATGGCGTCACAGTCAGACAGCCCACTACGCCGGAATTTTCAAAACGCTTCGTCAGAGAGATGCCTTCAGCGGTGGCATTGGCACCGGTTCCGGCAATCACCGGAATCCGGCCATCGGCCAGTTCCAGGGTCAGCATCACCACATCACCATGTTCTTCATGGCTCAGGGTTGCAGATTCGCCTGTGGTGCCGACGGAAACGATCGCCGCGGTGCCGCTGGCGACGTGATAATCAATCAGTTTTTTCAGACTCGACCGGCAGACATTACCGCTGTCATCCATTGGCGTAACGAGTGCAACAATACTTCCCGTAAACATTGGCGATCCCCTCGACAAACAAGTGCTTCATGGTACGTTTTACACTTAGGGAAAAGCAAGCAAGCCACGCCATTCCCGCGCTTGTCAGCAGTTTTTTTTATGTTTACCTTATGGTTATTAGCGAAAGCAGAGGAAAAGCCATTTTGCCGCAATCTCAGCCCCATCATCTGGTGATCACCGCGCTCGGTGTTGACCGTCCGGGTATCGTCAATACGATTACCCGACACGTCAGCAGCTGCGGTTGCAATATTGAAGATAGCCGTCTTGCCATGCTTGGGGATGAATTCACCTTTATCATGCTGCTGTCAGGCAGCTGGAACGCGATTACGCTGATTGAATCGACGCTGCCGCTGAAAGGCGCAGAGCTGGAGCTGCTTATCGTCATGAAGCGCACCAACGCCGGGGTTCGTCCGCCGATGCCCGATACCGCGTTCATTCAGGTTGAAGTGGCCGACTCGCCGCATATTATTGAACGCTTTACCGATCTTATTGATAAGCATCAGATGAACGTGGCCGAACTGGTGTCGCGCATCACACCCGCGCAACACGATTTGCCACCAACGCTCTATATTCAAATGACCGCCCACAGTCCGACACGAACCAGTGGCACCACTTTTGAGCAGGCTTTTAATACCCTGTGTCAGGAGCTGAATGCCCAGGGAACACTGCGTCTCTACAGTGTGTCTGACGCTGACAACAGCGAATCGGTCAGCGCGGTACGCTAAGCTTTAGTTAATAAACCGGAGTTATTTCTCCACATGCCTGACGCGTGATCGGCTATGTGGTGAAATACCCCCTGATGGTCATATTCCCTCTGGTCGTTTCGGGCCAGATGGTGTATTACCCACAGCCTGAATAAGAAAATGGAGAGATGTGATGAATCCACTGAAAGCCGGAGATACTGCACCTGCATTTAGCCTGCCCGACCAGGACGGCGAACACGTGAATCTGACCGACTTCCAGGGACAGCGCGTTCTGGTGTACTTCTACCCGAAAGCGATGACGCCAGGCTGCACCGTGCAGGCGTGCGGTCTGCGTGACAACATGGATGAGTTGAAAAAAGCGGGCGTGGAAGTCCTGGGCATCAGCACCGACAAACCGGAAAAACTGTCAAAGTTTGTCGAAAAAGAGCTGCTGAACTTCACGCTGCTGTCAGATGAAAATCATGAAGTCTGCCAGGCGTTTGGCGTCTGGGGTGAAAAAACCTTTATGGGGAAAACCTATGACGGTATTCATCGCATCAGCTTCCTGATCGATGCTGAGGGCAGGATTGAGAAAGTGTTTGATAACTTTAAGACCTCGAATCACCACGACATGGTGCTGGATTACGTTAAGTCAGCCTGATGTTGAGGGGCGCGGTAGCCCGACCGCCGCGCCCTGCTTATCTTCTTTCCCTTTCACGCTTGCCTGCCGTAAAAAAACATCTGCTCTACTTGCGATTAAGTCGTGCGATTAAGCTGCGGCGACGATAACGCAGTTTCGCCCGGCATTTTTCGCCGCGTAGAGCGCGGCATCCGCCTGTTTCAGACTCGTTTCCAGCCCGGCATCCTGGGTGCCGTTCCAGGCCGCAACGCCAATAGACAAGGTAATTCGTCCTACATCCGTAAGCCAGGCTTCGGCAATACCCAGCCGTACGCGCTCCGCGATGATCTGTGCCTCATCCAGGGCCGTGCCCGGCAGCAGCATCAGAAACTCCTCTCCGCCGTTGCGACACACCACATCAGACTGACGGGCGCTGGCACGCAGCGTGCTCGCCACCTGCTGAATCACCCGGTCACCAACATCATGACCCCAGCTGTCGTTGACGTTTTTGAAATGGTCGATATCCAGAGCCAGCACCGAGAAAGGCTGGCGCAGCGTGCGGTAATACTCCAGCACCGCATTCAGACCACGGCGATTCAGCAACTGGGTCAGCGGATCGGTCTGCGCTTCCGAGCTAAGACGGCCAATCTTGTCCTGCACCAGACCAATACCGGTGAGCAGTGCACGTTTGACCTGAGCCGCCTCAAAATACCAGGCGGTGATACCACCAATCTCTTTTGATACCCCCTGCGCATCCATCCGGCTGGCTTTGCGGGCCAGCTGGAAGAGTGGCCGGGCGATCAGCCGCGCCAGCACCACGGCCACCAGCAGAGTCAGCAGCGCGAACGGCACAGAATTTTTCAGGACTTTCATTAACAGGCCTGACAGCGGATCCAGCGTGACGTTAATCGGCTTCAGAGCCACCACCGTCCAGCCGGTGGTCGGCACGATCGCAAAGCCCGCCAGCTGAGCTGACTCCCCCGGACCGGCAAGCATCAGCGAGCCGTTGGTCTGCTCGTCGCGCGGACTGACGATGGCCGGCAGCGTTTTACCCACCAGCTGCCGGTTCTGGTGATACAGCACCTCATTATTGCTGTCGAGCACATAGACCGTGGTGCCATCCCGGTAGAACTGCTCACCCAGCAGCGCATTCAGAATGCTTTTTTTCTTCAGATAGATGGTGCCGCCGATGTATCCCAGGTAGTCGCCATCGGCACTCCAGACGGGCCAGGAGACAAACACCAGCAGATTGTTGGCAGCAGAAAGGGTGGGTTTACTGATGATCGGCTGACGCAGGGTCAGCGCTTCCCGTGAGGCGTCGCTGGTCAGATGCATACCTTTCAGAGTCAGCGACTCAGGCGAAATCGCCTTGATCACGCCCTGCGCATCCACTATCGCCACTGAGTTGAAACTGCTGGTCTGCTCGCGCAGGCGGCTGACTTCGCTTTCCAGCAGCGCCTCATTATTAAAGTCGCGGCTGAGCTGATTAGCGCTGTAGTGCAGCTGTGACTGCGCCAGCTGAAAGAAAATCTCACTGGTTGAGGCCAGTTTGGCGGCGTAGGCGCGATTGGCCTCAAGCGTGGTGTCAATCAGCACCTGGCGCTGAACCCGCCAGGTAGCGTAAAGCGTATTCGCGAGCGTGATAACAATGCTGACAATCACCAGCAGGGCGATCAGATTGCGCAAATCGGCCTTGGGCCGAAAGAGCTTTAACATGGCGTCGCCGCCCCGAAGATAAATGTCATGTCGTTAATGCCTGATTATTTTTTTAATGTGTGCCAGAAGCCCTGATATCCGGGCTTAAGTCTACACGGTGTCGGCATTTTTGAGCAGCATTAAGACAAATTTCACGCCTGAGAATCCAGATTTAGCTGGCACTAATCGATTAATCCCTGACTATCGTAAAAAGGCCAGGGTCCTGAAAAGCGGCCAATCGCACACTGATGCGTGATCATTCCCTGCCCGGGTTGCCAGCAATGCAGCAAAAAGCCGGGCGGCTCCAGAATAAAGTGAGCCGGCCCGTCGGGGTGCAGATCCAGCGCCACCTGATGCGACACGCCTGGCGCAACACAGGCCAGCGTGCCGGCAAAACGGGTCTGCAGACTGCGATGCAGATGACCGCAGAGCACCCGCTCAACCTGCGGATGGCGGGCGATGATCGCCTCAAGGGCCTCCGGATGACGTAACCGTTGCCGGTCCATATGGGCAATGCCACAGGCAAAAGGAGGATGATGCAGCATCACCAGCGTGGGCTGATCGGCAGCCGCGCTCAGTGCCTGATCCAGCCATTGCAGCTGGTGTTCGTCCAGCTCTCCCCACGGCTGTTGCGGTACGCTGGAGTCCAGCGCCAGCAGCCTGACGCCGCCGACGCGAAGCTGCCAGTTCAGGGTGGGTCCCGTCTGCAGATAGGCGTGATCCGGGAAAGCGGCACGCAGCGCCTCGCGGTCGTCATGATTGCCCGCCATCAGGTAAAACGGCAGCTGCAGGCGTTGCAGGGCTTCCCGCAGCGTCTGGTACTCTTCCGCCCGGCCAAAATCGACCAGGTCGCCGGTAATCACCACCACATCGGGCCGCGGCTGCAGCGCATTAAGGGTGTCGATAACCTGCAGTAGTGCAGCACAGGTATCGACCTGTTTGTAAGAGAGGCGGCCATGGGCCTTGATATGCAGATCGCTGATTTGCGCAATCATCGTGGGTTGAACAGACACAACAGACTCCTTAGCAACTGAATTCCAGCGCGGCCTGACTGGTCAGCGACCAGCTGATGCGCTGCCCGGCCTGCCAGATTTCGCGCGCATGACGCTCTACCTGAATGGGGCTATCCATTCCGATATCGATCAGTAAGCGCTGCGAAGCGCCGAGGAAGGTGCTGCCCACCACTACGCCGCGCTGGGGATAGCGCATGTCGTCGGCCAGCAGCACATCTTCCGGGCGGCAAAAACGCAGGGGCTGACCATGGGGATCGTGCGCAATACAGTTAATGGCACCCACAACGTCGGCCACAAAACGGGAGGCCGGGCGCTGATAAATGCCCTGCGGCGTATCGAGCTGCACCAGACGGCCCTGCTCCATCACCGCGATGCGATCGCCCAGCGCCATCGCCTCCTGCTGATCGTGCGTGACGTAAACGGCAGTGATCGCCAGCCGCTTGAGCAGTGCGCCGATCTCCAGCCGCAGTCGATCGCGCAGCCTGGCATCAAGCGCCGCCAGCGGCTCATCAAACAGCAGCACTTTAGGCCGGGCGGCCAGCGCGCGAGCCAGTGCCACCCGCTGCTTCTGCCCGCCGGACAATTTATCAATCGCGCGATGTGACAGATGCGTCAGATCCACCAGCGCCAGCATCTCTGCCACCCGCGCCTCACGTTCGGCTCGCGGCACGCCCTGCACCTTCAGGCCATAGGCGACATTCTGCGCCACGTTGAGTGTCGGGAACAGCGCGTAGTTCTGGAACACCATGCCGACGTTGCGTTTCTCAATCGGCAGCGCGGTAACATTCCGCTGATCAAACCAGACTTCACCTGGCGCATCGCTGCTTTCCAGACCGCTGATGATACGCAACAGCGTGGTTTTTCCGCAGCCGGATGGCCCCAGCAGCACCAGCGTTTCTCCGGCGTGGACCCGCAGATCGAGCGGATGCAGCGCGACCTGCTGATTGAAGCGACGCGAGCAGTGGCGCAGCGTCACGTTGACGGCCTCTTTCATAGGGTTTCCTCTCTCTGCTGCCGCGCTGATTGCCGTTCCAGCCAGTGATTACAGGCGTTGAGCAACAGCAGCAGCGGTAAAATCATCATGATAAAAATCAGGGTGTAGGCGGATCCGACTTCCAGCCGCATCGAGGTGTAGCTGTCGGCCAGCCCGACAGGCAGGGTTTTGGTCAGGGGCGTGTGCAGCATCCAGGTGATGTTGAACTCCCCTATCGACAGCGTAATCACCATAAACGCACCCGCCAGAATGCCGTTGCGACAGTTCGGGACGACCACGGTAAAGAAGCGACGCCAGAAGCCCGCCCCCAGGCTCGCGGCGGCCTCTTCCAGCCGCGGCAGATCAATCGCCTGCATTACCGACAGCACCGGTCGGATCATAAAGGGCAGCGTAAAAAGCACATGGCCGATCAGGATGAAGAGCCAGCTGTCGCGCAGTGCGCTGAACTGACCATAAAGCAGAATGATACCCAGCGCGGTGGCAAGGCCCGGCAACGCAACCGGCAGCATCAGGCACTCCTCAATGCGTGAGGCCCAGCGCGATGGCGACTTCAGTAAGCCCCAGGCGGCGGGCACACCCACGATGACCGTCACCACCAGACAGCTCAGGGCGATCAGCAGCGACAGCCAGAAGGTGTCGGCATACATCTGCCACACCTGTTCCACCCACTTCAGCGTCAGCCCGCTGCGCAGGCCCGCGAAGTAGTTCTGCGTGACGCCCGCCAGCATTGAGAGCATCACCGGCACGATCATAAACAGTGCGGTAAGGCTGGTGATCGCCACCTGCAGCCAGAACAGACCCCGGCGCTTCATGATGAACGCTCCTTCCGGCACGCAAGCCCATTAGCCAGCATCAGCGCCAGCCAGGCCACTGCCCCCATCACCACCGAGAGTGCCGCCGCAGTGGCAAAGTTGGCGTAATTAGTGAACTCGCCATAAATAGTCAGCGGCAGCACCGCCAGCTCTGTGCCCAGGGTAAAGGCGGTGCCAAACGCACCCATGCTGGTGGCAAAACAGAGCGCGCCACAGGAGAGCAGCGCCGGTTTCAGCCCCGGTATGATCACGTCGATGATGATGCGCCACTGGCTGGCTCCCAGCGAACGGGCCGCCTCCTCCAGCGATCGATCCAGCTTCTCGCTCGCCGCCACCAGCGTCACGATAGCACGCGGCAGCGAAAAATAGAGATAGCCAATGAATAAGCCGCTGAGCGAATAGGCGAAAACCCAGCGCTCATGAAACAGGCTGAGGCTGAGTTGCGCCAGCACACCCTGACGCCCCGCCAGCATCACCATCAGAAATCCCACCACCACGCCCGGAAAAGCCAGCGGAAAGGTCAGCAGCGCCAGCAGCGTGCCGCGCCCGGTAAAGCGTTGCCGCGCCAGAAAACAGCCGACTACCGCCGCAATCAGCAACGTCACCAGCGTGACCGCCGCCGAGAGCAGCACGGTGTTCAGCAGGCTTTGCAGATACTGCGGCTGACTGATCACCGTCCAGTAGCCGCTGTGGTGCGTGGTACGATCCTCCGTCATCCCTATCTGCAACAGGCGGGCAAACGGCAGCAGCCAGAAGGCCGCAAAGAAGAGCAGCGCAGGCAGCAGCATCCACAGCCAGTTCGCCCCCAGCGGCCGGAGCCGGTGGCGAACCGGCCCGCCAGCGGCAGACAGGTTGATTTCTGACAGTGACATCAGCGAATCTCACTCAGATAACGCGCGGAGAAGCCCTTCTGCGCATCGGCCATCTGCTGATAATCGACCGTGTGGGCGCGCGCATAATCGCTGTCAGGCAGGAAATATTTTTTCGCCTCGGGTGACATCGCCCCCGCCCGCACCGGACGCAGCCAGGCATTGGCCCAGATAGCCTGACCGGCATCTGACAGCACGAAATCAATCACTTTCTTACCGTTGGCCGGATGCGGCGCATTCTTCACCAGGCTGATGACGTACGGCACCGTGACTGTTCCCTCGCTCGGGATCACAAACTCAACGTTGGCGTGATCTTTGTAGCGGGCGCGATAGGCGTTGAAGTCATAGTCGATCAGAATCGGGATTTCGCCCGAAATCAGACGCGCATAGGCGGTCTGCTTAGGCACAATTGGCTGGTTGCGCTGCAGCGCCTTAAACCAGTTAATCGCCGGGGTGAAATCATGCAGGCTGCCGCCTTTGGCCTGATTCACCGCGACCGCTGCGACATAGCCTACAAAGGCGCTGGCCGGATCCAGATACCCCACCATACCTTTATATTCCGGCTTCAGCAGATCATCCCAGGAGCGCGGCACCGGCGCGCCACCCAGCGCATCGACATTAACCATAAAGCCCATGGTCCCGGAGTGCAGCGCCACCCACTTGCCATTGGGATCTTTCATGCCTGCCGGGATCTGATCCCAGTTAGTCGGTTTATAAGCGCTGACCACGTCGGCACTGACAGCCTGAATACCAAAGCTGACGCCGTAATAGACCACGTCGGCGACCGGATTGTTTTTCTCCGCCACCAGCTGCGCCAGCGCCTGCCCTGAATTTTTATTATCCTGCGGCACATGAATGCCGGTCGCTTTTTCAATCGCCTGAAGCTGCGTGGCCCAGTCGGCCCACTCTGGCGGGCAGTTATAGCAGATGGCATTTTCTGCCGCCTGCGCCCACGAACTGGTAAGCGAGCATCCGGCCAGCAGCGCAGCGCTGGCGACCTGTCTGATATTAAGGTTGAGTGACATGATGTTTCCCTGAAATAGAACCATGAAATGCCGGGGCGATACTCTCCCCGAGCCGTAAATGATGGGCCAGCAAGTGGGTTTTGCCGCCCGGATTCAGAAGCAGATCGATGGCGCGCGTGCCCATCAGCGCAATCGGCTGCACCACGCTGGCCAGTGATGGTGAAAGCTGTTCACCCAGCTCAATGCCGTCGAAGCCGATGACTGACAATTGATTCGGTACGCTGACACCGGCACGCGCAGCAGCCCCCAGCAGGCTGATAGCCAGCAGATCGTTACTGCAAATCACGGCGGTCAGTGGCGAAGGGGCATTCATCAGGGGCAGCAGCAGCCGGAAGTCGGACTGAATATGGCTGGGCATCTCAATCATTGCCCGCGGCGTCAGACCGGCCTGCTGCATGGCTTCGCAGTAGCCGAGGTAGCGCAGACGCGCACGATCAGATTGCTGCATAGGTCCAGCGGCCATCACGATGTGGCGATGGCCGAGATTGATGAGATGGGCAGTCGCTTCCGCCATCGCTTTACGGTTATCGACGCACAGCGCGGGCCAGTCGTGCTGTTGCGGCACGTTGTGAGTCAGCACGAAGGGCATCTTTGCTGCCGCCAGCGTCGGCAGCAGCGCACTGCGGTCGGCGTCTGCCACCGTCAGAACCAGACCGGCGACACGCTGGTGCAGCATATGTTCGACAATGGCCACTTCCCGCTCAGCCTGATAATCACTGGTTGCCACCAGCAGCGCATACCCAGCCTGACGGGCCTGCTGCTCCATCGCCTGCAGTTGCAGGGCAAAAACCGGATTAAGCAGTGAAGGCAGCAGTACGCCAAGCGTGGTGGAGTGTTGAGTGCGGAGCTGACGGGCAATATGATTCGGGCGAAAACCGATCTGTTCCGAGGCGGCAAGCACCTTTTGTAGCGTGCCTGGTTTCAGCAGATGAGGATCAGAGAAGGCGCGTGCGGCGGTTGCGCGGGAGACCCCTGCCAGTCGGGCTACGCTGATTAAATCTGTCATCACTGCCTCGTTTATCGTCGATGAGATCGATCTCATTGCGACGTAAACTAGCGGCGTTATATGACAGGCGCATCACGGTAACATGACCGGCAGGTGACAGCGGCAGTGACGCCGCTGCGGGGAATTAAAGCATCAGGAAGGCGTAACCGCTGTTTTCCAGCGTGGCAACGGTGGTGCCGCTGGAGATAGTGTGGGTGACCATCGGATCGATCCAGTTGCGATCGAGCTGATGAAACGCCACGGACTGATCACAGATAGTGACCTGAACGCCCGCTTTTTTCAGTTCGCTGATCAGCTTCAGGTTCGGGTTATCCACGCCGTAGGCTTTGCTGAACTGGTCATTATTCAGCGCTGACGACACCGCGTCGCCGTTAATCGACACCACAAATTTCAGCTGGTCGAGTGGCACACCCGCCGCATAATAGAGGTTGGTGACACGTGCCACACGCTCCAGGCCCAGATTCGGCTTACGAATATCGCCGTCATTGTGGTTAATCTGGAAAACAATTTTATTACTCAGACCCGCAGTGGTGCCGGGTTTAAATGCTGGCGTATCGACATAATGTATTTTGCCGTAGCCTTCAATCGCAGGCGTACTCCAGAAATCAGCAGGCTCAGATTTATTATCTGCCATTTTTCCGCTGACCTTATCGAATAATTCCGGCAACTGTAAAACATTGCCTCCGATAAATCCTGCTACGGCTGCCATTACTACTAACGCTGCTGGACGCATTCACTCTTCTCCTGGTCGTTTAAAACATCAATTACATTGCCAGCCACGCGTACCCCTGGTTTTGCAGGGTTGATACCGTGGTTGGACTGGAAAGCGCATGGATGACAGATTTATCAATCCAGTTATTCGGATAGTGATGGAATGCCACGGACTGATCGCAGACCGAGACTTTCACTCCCGCCTGATTCAGCTCATTAATCAGCTTCAGGTTTGGATTTTCGATGCCATAAAACTGTTTGAAATGGGCGTTATCGAGCATGGCAGGCGTTGCGTCACCAGTGACCGAAACCACAAATTTCAGCTGGTCGGCCGGCACGCCAGAGGCGATATACAAATTCACCACGCGCGCCACACGCTCCAGTCCCAGATTCGGTGCGGTCATCGCGCCGTCGCTGCGGGTAATCTGGAAAACGATTTTGTTGCTCAGGCCCGCCACCGGTTTAAACGCGGCGTCAGGCTCGTAATGAATTTTGCCGTAGCCTTCAATCGCCGGGGTACTCCAGAATCCAGGCGCTTCCTGTGGCTCGGTTGCAAAATGACGTGTCACTTTGTCGTAAATATCGCCACTCTGTGTGACAGCCGCGCCAACGACGCCGCCAATAATGGCGATTAACGCGTATGAAACCACTGAACGCATAACACTTCTCTCCGGCAAATAATGTCTGTCAGATTCAGGGCTGAATCAGGTCGGCTATCTATACCACAGCGCAGGTTTAATTCTCGCTTCTGTAAATTCAGGTCAACGCGCTATTGATAACCGCTGAAATTATTCACTCAGAGAATTAATCGAAGATTTTCATCATGCAGAAAAAAAGGTCTTAGCCGCAGTGGATCTGACTATCACGAATTTAATCTCTGTCTGTTAAGTTGATGCGAGAAAATAACAGCCAGGCATAGCTGGAATCAGGAAGAGTGTTGCAGGTAATACGATTTAATTAATCAATGGTGCAGAAACATTTTGCGGCGCAGCGTGGCCTGTTTTTTCAGAGTAGACCTGGAAAAACGCGTGCCATATTCAGTTTTTCTGATTGAATTTACATAACTTTAAAAAAATAATGATTACGGTTCCGGATATCTGTCAGCAGATTCTGCTTTATTCGGTCGAAGCACGACGGGAATGAACAGATAAGAGGCAAATTAGCGGCTCAGGACCCCGGGAAAACCTCGCCGGATTTACCTCGTTTAACTGCGGTTTAAGTTGGCGGGATGTTCAGTTTTTTTCGTCAAAATCTGCGATCTTGCACAAATTACGCCAGGCACTCGCCAGAAAACGACATTTCTTTCTTTTGATGCTCTGGTTAAGATAGTCCCGAACCGCCGTTATCTGCGAAAAATGGAACATTCCCGCTGCGCACCTGTCCATTTTCAGGGCCTCTCTACAGGATTAAGGCATGTTGAACCGGTTAAAGAAAACGCTGATCGCCGCGCTACTCCCGACGCTCATTTTCACCACTCTGACACCTGCCAGGGCCGATGTCAGTGACTCGCTTCCCGATATTGGCACCACGGCCGGTTCGACGCTGTCGATTAATCAGGAACTGCAGATGGGCGACTTCTATGTGCGCCAGCTGCGTGCCAGTGCGCCGCTGATCAACGATCCGCTGCTTAATCAGTATATTAATCAGCTGGGGCAGCGGCTGGTCTCGCATGCTGACTCCGTCAAAACCCCGTTCCACTTCTTTCTGATTCAGAACGATGAGCTCAACGCCTTTGCCTTCTTCGGTGGCAACGTGGTGCTGCACTCCGCGCTGTTTCGCTTTACCGAAAACGAAAGTCAGCTGGCATCCGTGATGGCGCATGAAATTTCACACGTCACCCAGCGCCATCTGGCGCGCGCCATGGAAGATCAGAAGCGCAATGCCCCACTCACCTGGGTCGGTGCGCTGGGCTCGATACTGCTGGCGATGGCGAGTCCGCAGGCGGGTATGGCCGCACTGACCGGCACCCTGGCGGGTACGCAGCAGGGGATTATCAGCTTCACCCAGGGTAATGAGCAGGAAGCTGACCGCATCGGCATTCAGGTGCTGCAGCGCGCCGGTTTCGATCCCCAGGCGATGCCGAACTTTCTGCAGAAGCTGGCCGATCAGAGCCGCTTCTCCTCCAAGCCACCTGAAATTCTGCTGACGCACCCCCTGCCCGACAGCCGTCTGGCGGATGCCCGCAACCGTGCTAACCAGATGCGCCCGGTCGTCGTGCAGTCCACTGAAGATTTTTACCTGGCGAAGGTGCGTGCGCTGGGGATGTACGCCACCGGGCGTAATCAGCTTACCGATGAACTGCTGAGTCAGTATGCCAGCGGCAATGCGCGTGAACAGCTGGCATCACAATATGGCAAAGCCATACAGTTTTTACAGGCCAAGAGCTATGCCGATGCGAAGCGCATCATGACGCCGCTGCTGGCGAAACAGCCTAATAATGTCTGGTTCCTGGATATCATGTCGGACATCGACATCGGCCTGAACCAGCCACAACAGGCGATCGCCCTGCTCACCGCCGCAACCGGTGCCAAAAACAGCCCGGTGGTGCAGTTAAACCTGGCGAACGCCTACGTGGAAGCGAAGCAGTATGCCAGTGCCAGTCGTATTCTGAACCGCTATACCTGGGCCAATAAAGACGATCCCAACGGCTGGGATTTACTGGCCCAGGCTTCTGCACAGCAGGGACTGAATGATGAAGAGTTGTCGGCACGGGCAGAGAGCCTGGCGCTGAATGGCCAGCTTGATCAGGCCATCGCCGCGTTAGGCAGCGCCAGCGCACAGGTGCCACTCGGCAGCCTGAAGCAGGCGCGCTACGATGCCCGTATCGATCAGCTGCGCCAGTTGCAGCAGCGCTTTAAGCAGTATCAGAAAGGCTGAGAAACGACGTAGCTGACATGCCAAAAATAAAAGGAGAGTCTGAAATGGTGACGATTTACCACAACCCGCGCTGCAGCAAGAGCCGCGAAACGCTGGCGCTGCTGAACGCCCGCGGCATTGAGCCGGAAGTGGTGCTCTATCTGCAGACGCCGCCCGATCGCGAGACGCTGCAAATTCTGCTACAGAAACTGGGAATGCAGAGTGCACGAGAGTTGATGCGTACCAAAGAGGCGCTCTACAGCGAGCTGGCACTCGCCGATAAAAACGAAAGTGCGCTGCTGGATGCGCTGGTAGAAAATCCGGTGCTGATTGAAAGGCCGATTGTGATCAATGGCGATAAAGCGCGGATCGGACGTCCGCCAGAAGCGGTGCTCGACATTGTTTAAAGGCCGAGCGTCTCTTTAACGAAGGGAATAGTGAGTTTACGCTGCGCGCTGATCGAGGCGCGATCAAGCCGATCCAGCGTATCAAACAGCGTGCGCATTTCCCGATCCAGTCGCTTCAGCAGGAAGCGACCCACATCTTCCGGCAGTTCAAATCCACGTAATCCGGCACGCAGTTGCAGCGCCTGCAGTTTGTCTTCATCGGAGAGCGGCTGCAGGCGATAGATCTGCCCCCAGTCCAGCCGCGAGGCAAGATCGGGCAGCTGCAGATTCAGCTGACGTGGCGGACGATCGCCGGTAATAAACAGGCGCGTATTGCCGGTTTCCAGAATGCGATTATAGAGATCGAAGATCGCCATCTCCCACTCCGGTTCGCCTGCAATGCACTCGATGTTATCGATGCAGACCAGTGACAGCTGCTCCATCCCTTCCAGCACTTCCGGAACAAACCAGGTGCGTTTATCCAGCGGAACGTAACCGACCGCTTCACTGCGCGCGGACATTTCGGCGCACGCGGCGTGCAGCAGATGGCTCCGCCCACCGCCTTCGCGTGACCAGAAGTAGAGATAGCTGCCATGTTGTTGGTTGAGAGCGCCTTTGAGTGCGGCAATCAGCGACGGGTTTTCCCCCGGCCAGAAGCTGGAGAAGGTTTCATCGTCGGGTAAATAGAGTGGCAATGACAATTGTGCCGGCGTGTTCAGAAGCACCTCAGCAAGAGAACAAGCAAAAAATCGGGGGAAGTCTAACACAGTTTTCAGAAAGAGATGAATGGGGCGTCCCTGCCCCGGATCCTGTCAGGCGCGCTGCGATCAATGTTCGCGCGGTTCTTCAGCCTCCAGCACCACTTCTTCCGGGCGCAACAGCGAGATCACGCGGAAGATCAGCGCCAGGCCAACGCCCACGATCGTCGCCAGTGCCATGCCTTTCAGCTCTGCCGCGCCGATATGTACCTTCGCCCCGCTGACGCCGATGATCAGGATCACCGAGGTCAGGATCAGATTCTGCGCTTTGTTGTAATCGACTTTGGATTCGATCAACACGCGGATACCGGATGCGCCAATGACGCCATACAGCAGCAGCGACACACCGCCCATCACCGGCACCGGGATCGCCTGGATCACCGCCGCCAGTTTGCCGACGCAGGAGAGCAGAATCGCCAGAATCGCCGCGCCGCCAATCACCCAGGTGCTATAGACGCGGGTAATCGCCATCACGCCGATATTTTCCCCATAGGTCGTATTCGGCGTCGAACCAAAGAAGCCAGAAATAACGGTGGATAAGCCGTTGGCGAACATCGAACGATGCAGGCCAGGGTCGCGAATCAGATCTTTCTTCACGATGTTGGCCGTAACCACCAGATGACCGATATGCTCGGCAATGACCACCAGCGCCGCAGGCAGAATCGTCAGCATTGCCACCCACTCGAAACGCGGTGTATAGAAGGTTGGCAGGGCAAACCACGGGGCTTTCACCACGCCACTCCAGTCAACGATGCCCATAAAGGCAGAGAGCAGATAGCCTGCCACTACACCGACCAGAATAGGGATAATCGCCAGGAAGCCACGGAACAGTACCGAACCGAAGACCGTTACCGCCAGCGTGACCAGCGAAATCAGCACGGTTTTGCTGTCGGGCGCACTGCCTTCAGCGGGCAGCAGGCCAGCCATATTGGCGGCGACACCCGCCAGCTCCAGACCGATGACGGCGACAATCGCGCCCATCGCCGCCGGGGGAAACATCACGTCGAGCCAGCCGGTGCCCGCGCGTTTCACAATCAGCGCCACGATACAGAACAGCACGCCGCACAGGATAAATCCGCCCAGCGCGACCTCGTAACCCAGTGGCAGCAGCAGCAGCACCGGCGAGATAAAGGCAAAACTGGAACCGAGGTAGGCGGGAATTTTGCCTTTACAGATAAAGAGATAAATCAGTGTGCCGACGCCGTTAAACAACAGCACCGTCGCCGGGTTGATGTGGAACAGAATCGGCACCAGTACCGTGGCACCAAACATGGCAAACAGGTGTTGCAGGCTGAGTGGAATGGTTTGCAGTAACGGCGGTCGTTCACTGACGCCAATGGCGCGACGAGTCATCATTTATCCCCTTATGTTTTGTATCCCCATGGGTTCGCGCCTCTGGCACAGCAGCAGGCAAGCCGGTGCGCCTTGCGGCAGACCGAATCCGTTCGGGGCGTTTTTTTGTCAAAAAAAAGCCGACTCTCTGGTCGGCTGTGCGATTTATTTGGTTCCGAAAATCTTGTCCCCGGCATCGCCGAGCCCGGGAATGATGTAACCCTTTTCGTTCAGTCCCTGATCCACTGACGCGGTGTAAAGCTCGACGTCAGGATGCGCTTTCTCCAGCGCGGCAATCCCCTCTGGCGCGGCAACCAGAACCAGCACTTTGATGCTGGTGCAGCCCGCTTTCTTCAGCAGGTCGATGGTGGCAATCATGGAACCACCGGTCGCCAGCATCGGGTCGACCACCAGCGCCAGGCGCTCTTCAATGTTAGAGACCAGCTTCTGGAAATAGGGAACCGGCTCCAGCGTCTCTTCATCACGGTAAACACCCACCACGCTGATACGGGCGCTGGGAACGTGCTCGAGCACCCCTTCCATCATGCCCAGGCCGGCACGCAGGATCGGGACCACCGTGATTTTTTTGCCTTTGATCTGATCGATCTCTACCGGGCCGTTCCAGCCCTCAATGGTCACGCGCTCTGTTTCCAGATCGGCGGTCGCTTCGTAGGTCAGCAGGCTGCCCACTTCAGAGGCCAGCTCGCGAAAACGCTTTGTACTGATATCATGCTCACGCATCAGGCCCAGTTTATGTTTGACCAGCGGGTGTCTGACTTCCACGATCTTCATTGGTGTTCTCCCGGAATGAGTTGAGCTAAAAAAAAATCGCGGGATTATACCGCCTTTTGCACGCTGCGCCACCTGCTCTTGCGCAAAGCCGCGGATTTTATGGGGACAAATAGAGGATTAATGAAAATCGCCCGATGCGCAATGCCGGACTCGCAAACGTTTGCCTGCACTGATAGAATTGCCGCGCTTTATTTTAAACCACCAACCGCAACTCGCGTGGGGACCTCGCAGTGACCGACAAAACCTCTCTCAGTTACAAAGACGCCGGTGTTGATATTGATGCTGGTAACGCTCTGGTTGACCGTATTAAAGGCGTAGTGAAAAAGACGCGTCGCCCGGAAGTGATGGGTGGACTGGGCGGTTTTGGTGCGCTTTGCGCGCTGCCGCAAAAATACCGTGAACCCGTGCTGGTCTCCGGCACCGATGGCGTGGGCACCAAGCTGCGTCTGGCGATGGATCTCAAACGTCACGATGCCATTGGTATTGACCTGGTCGCGATGTGCGTCAATGACCTGGTAGTTCAGGGCGCCGAGCCGCTCTTCTTCCTGGACTACTACGCCACCGGCAAACTGGATGTGGATACCGCCTCTGCGGTGATCACCGGCATCGCGGAAGGGTGTCTGCAGTCAGGTTGTGCGCTGGTGGGCGGTGAAACCGCTGAGATGCCAGGCATGTATCACGGCGAAGATTACGACGTGGCCGGTTTCTGTGTCGGCGTGGTGGAAAAGTCAGAAATTATCGACGGCAGCAAGGTGCAGGATGGCGACGTACTGATCGCCCTCGGCTCCAGCGGCCCGCACTCCAACGGCTATTCGCTGGTGCGTAAGATTCTGGAAGTCAGCAACACCGATCCGCTGGCTGAACAGCTGGAAGGCAAACCGCTGGCCGATCATCTGCTGGAACCGACCCGCATCTACGTGAAAAATATCCTGAGCCTGATTGAGCAGGTCGATGTGCACGCTATCGCGCACCTGACCGGCGGCGGCTTCTGGGAAAATATCCCGCGCGTCCTGCCCGACAACACCCAGGCTGTCATCGACGAGAAGAGCTGGCAGTGGCCGGCGGTCTTCAGCTGGTTACAGCAGGCGGGCAACGTCAGCCGTTTCGAGATGTATCGTACCTTTAACTGTGGCGTCGGCATGATCATCGCACTGAGCCCGGCAGACGCGGACAAAGCGATTGCGCTGATGCAGGCCGCAGGCGAGAAAGCCTGGAAGCTCGGCGTGATTAAAGCGTCGGATGCTGAAGAGCGAGTGGTCATCAACGGATGAAAAAGCTGGTTGTACTGATTTCCGGCAACGGAAGTAACCTTCAGTCCATCCTTGACGCCTGTGAAAGCGGGCGGATTCACGGCAGCGTCGCTGCCGTGTTCAGCAACCGTGCCGCCGCGTATGGCCTGACGCGGGCGCAGGAGGCGGGGATCCCCGCCCACGCGCTTGCCGCCAGCGACTTCGCTGACCGCGACGCTTTTGATCGTCAGCTCATTGCTGAAATCGAAGCCTACCGTCCGGATTTGATTGTGCTGGCCGGTTATATGCGCATTCTCAGCAGCGCGTTCGTAGCGCATTTTCACGATCGCCTGCTGAACATCCATCCTTCCCTGCTGCCGAAATATCCAGGACTGCATACGCATCGTCAGGCGCTGGAAAATGGCGACAGCGAACACGGCACGTCCGTGCATTTCGTGACGGATGAACTGGATGGCGGTCCGGTGATCCTGCAGGCTAAAGTCCCGGTCTTTCCTGGCGATAGTGAAGCGGAGATTACCGAGCGGGTGCAGCATCAGGAACACGCGATCTATCCGCTGGTAATCGGCTGGTTTGTTGAGGGTCGGCTATTGATGCGTGACGGCAAGGCCTGGCTGGATGGCGAACCGCTGCCGCCGCAGGGCTATGCTAACGACTGACGTTCTAAAAGCCGTGACAGGTTTTCCCACAAACGGCTGAAAAGCTTAAAGCGTCTTTACGAAGGGCACTGGCTCCCTGAGCCGGTGCTTCATTCGCCCCGCACAAAAATCCGCTGTATCTCCTTTCTCAGCCGTAACGCCCCGTAATGTAATCTTCGGTCCGTCGCTGTTTCGGCGCGGTAAAGATCCGGTCGGTCTCATCAAACTCCACTAACGCGCCCTGATGCATAAACGCGGTGTAATCGGACACGCGCGACGCCTGCTGCATGTTGTGCGTCACCAGCACCAGCGTGAAATGCTGCTTCAGCGTGGTCATCAGCTCTTCAATCACCAGCGTGGAGATCGGATCCAGCGCGGAGGTCGGCTCATCCAGCAGCAGTACTTCCGGCTCAATGGCAATGGCGCGGGCAATCACCAGCCGCTGCTGCTGTCCGGTCGAGAGCGTCAGCGCATTCTGTGACAGCTGATCTTTCACCTCACCCCACAGCGCCGCCGCACGCAGCGCACGCTCACAGGCTTCGTTCAGTACCCGCCGATCGCGCACACCCTGTAAACGCAGCCCGTAAACCACATTTTCATAAATCGATTTTGGAAAAGGATTAGGCCGCTGAAACACCATGCCGACCCGACGGCGCAGCGCGGAAAGATCCTGTTCGGGGCGCAGGATCGGCTGCGATCCCAGCAACACCTCTCCCTCTACCCGGCAGTGATCAATCACGTCGTTCATGCGATTAAAGCAGCGCAGCAGCGTCGACTTGCCGCAGCCCGAGGGGCCAATCAGCGCGGTAATTCTGTTTTTCGGCACCTGCAGCGAAATATCCTGCAGCGCCTGGCGCTCGCCATACCACAGCGACAGATGGTTAACGGTCAGCGCGATATCCGTGTCGGACGTCATAGTCATAGCCTGTTATTGAGTCATAAGGCGATAGCGTTCACGCAGACGGTGACGCAGGCCCATCGCCAGCAGATTAAGCGACAGAATAATCAGCACCAGCAGCAGCGCGGTAGCGAACACCAGCGGCCGGTCAGCTTCAATATTCGGACTCTGAAACGCCAGATCGTAAATCTGGAAGCCCAGATGCATAAACTTGCGATCCAGATGCAGATAAGGGAACACCGCGTCGACCGGCAGTTCCGGCACCATTTTCACCACGCCCACCAGCATCAGCGGCGCGGTTTCACCTGCTGCACGCGCCACCGCCAGAATCAGGCCGGTCAGCATGGCCGGCACTGCCATCGGCAGCACCACGTTCCACAGCGTTTCCGCCTGGGTCGCGCCCAGCGCCAGCGAACCCTGCCGCAGGCTGTTGGGAATACGCGATAGTCCCTCTTCGGTCGCCACAATCACCACCGGCAGCGTCAGTAACGCCAGGGTCAGCGACGCCCAGAGTAAACCTGGCGTGCCGAAGGTGGGATTGGGCAGTGCGCTGGCAAAAAAGAGCTGATCAATCGTGCCGCCCACCAGCCAGACAAAGAAGCCCAGACCAAACACGCCATAAACAATGGAAGGGACGCCGGCCAGGTTGACTACCGCGATGCGCACCAGCCTGGTCAGCGCATTGCGTCCGGCATATTCATGCAGCCAGATAGCGGCGACGACGCCCAGCGGCATCACCACCACCGACATCAGCAGCACCATCAGCACGGTACCAAAGATCGCCGGAAACGCGCCGGATTCACTTTCGCCCCCGGCAGGGGAATCACTGACGAAACGCCACAGCTGATGCAGAAAATGTCCGGTTTTGCCGGTCAGCGTCATCGCGTTCGGCTTCCAGCTGTCGACGATTTCGGTCAGCGGAATCGCATGTTCATGGCCCTGCCCATCCCGCAGGATTAACAGATCGCGCTGACTCTGCTGTTGCAGAGAAGCCAGTGTCTCACTCAGCTGATTAAAGCGGCGCTGCAGTGCGGCCTGATTCGCCTGATATTCTGACTCTGCCTGCAGATCAAAGCGTCCGGCAGCCCGGTTTGTGGCCGCCTGCTCATCAAGCTCTTCACGCTGGCTATTGAGGCGCGCCATATCCACCCGGCGAATCTGGTTAGCCTGCCGCACCAGCATCTGTACCTGACCGAGCCGCTGATGCAGCAGCGCATCGGGATTCTGTGCAGTTAACTCTTCATTATCTTCACGCAGGCCGACAAACCAGCCATAGGCCTGACCGTGACTGCGGCGCTGCAGCACCATGACGTCCGGCGGCTGACTGATTGTTGCCGCTGCACGGCTGTAGACCACGCGGAAATCGGGGGCGTCCCAGTCGCGGTTACCGGTTTTAATCAGATAGCGATTCACCTGACCACCGCTGTTGCCCTGCTCATCGGCCGGCGCTGGAAAGTGCCGCTGATGTTCCAGGGTTTCACCCAGCAGGCGCGTTTCACCGCCTTCAGGCTGGCTGAAGGTATAGAGATCCACGCGCTGCGGCCAGAAAGCACGGACGCCCTGCCACGCCAGTAGCCCAATCAGCAGCGTAAAGGCCAGCAGGCAGACGGCGACGGCACCCGCGGTTAACCAGCGCCAGCGATCGTTTTGTCGCATCGCCTTCATGCCTGCTCCTCCTGCTGGCTGTAACGCTGACGCAGCCGCTGGCGGATCAGTTCGGCAACCGTGTTTATCACCAGCGTAAACAGCAGCAGCATCAGGGCACTGAGAAACAGTACGCGATAGTGCGCACTGCCCGCTGCGGCTTCCGGCATCTCAATGGCGATGTTGGCGGACAATGCGCGAAGACCGTTGAACAGGCCACCTTCGCTTTGCGGCGTGTTCCCGGTCGCCATCAGCAAAATCATGGTTTCTCCCACGGCGCGTCCCAGACCGATCATCAGCGCGGCAAAAATCCCGGCGGAGGCGCCCGGCAGAACGACGCGGGTCAGGGTTTGCCATGGCGTTGCGCCCAGTGCCAGCGAACCCTGGCCCAGCGCCGCAGGTACGCTGAACAGCGCATCTTCAGAGAGGGTGAAGATCAGCGGCACCAGCGCAAAGCCCATCGCCAGCGCGGCCACCAGCAGATTGCGCTGCTCGTAATGCGGCAGCCAGTCGCCCGCATCCGGTATAAACAGCGTGGGCAGCCACAGTGTCAGCAGTGTAACCAGCAGCAACAGCGGCAGCAGAATCACTACTTCCCGGCCCGGCTGACGCCAGCGCGGCGGTAAACGCGCGCTGAATACGCCACACAGCAGCAGCGCGCCTGCCAGCGTCAGGGGCAGCAGCAGTACCCCCACCAGCGCCTGACCAATATGTGGCGCAAGCCAGATCCCGGCAATCAGCCCCACCACTACGCTTGGCAGCGCGCCCATCATCTCAATGGCTGGTTTAACCCAGCGCCGAAGGCCCGGTGCCATGAACCACGCGGTGTACATCGCCGCGGCCAGCGCCAGCGGCGTGGCAAACAGCAGTGCTAAACTGGCCGCTTTCAGCGTTCCCGTGACCATCGGCATCAGGCTGAACTTGGCCTGATAGCTGTCACCGGCGGCGGTGGATTGCCAGACCCAGTCGGGTCCGGGGTAGTTTTCATACCAGATTTTCTGCCAGAAATTACGCCAGGTTACATCCGGCCACGGATTATCGAGCCGCAGGGTTTGCCAGCTTCCCGCCCGCTCAATCAGCAGGCTGTCGCCATGGGGTGAAAACTGCGCCTGCACGATGCCGGGTTCAAGCTGACGCTGCAGTATCGGGCCAGTCTGCTTGCTGGCGAACAGTCGCAGCATCCCCTGTTTACTGAGCGTCGCAAACACGCGACGCTGTGATTCTGTCACCAGAATCGTCTCGCCATCGCTGTGCGCAAAGGTCCGGATACGCTGCAGGCGCGGCCCCTGATCGCTGGCGATAGCAAACCACTGGGTGACACCGCTGCGATCCTGAATCAGCAGGCTTTTTCCGCCCACCAGCAGATGCAGACTTTTTGGGAGCTGCGACAGAGTATGCGTTTCGCGCAGCAGGGCACGGTCATCGTCGAGCTGCCAGACCCGCAGCAGCGTGCCTTCGGTGGTGTAGAGCAGATCGCCGGAGGGCGAGAGCGCCAGCAGATCAAGCTGGCGTTGCGGCAGCGGGATAACCGACGCCTGACGATCGGTGCCCAGCGTCAGCACCCGCAGTCCGGCCTCAGTGAGAGCAGCGATGCGCCACTGACCCGCATGACGCGTCGCCAGCGCCATCTTTGTCACTGCGCCATCAGGCAGATGAAAGGGTTTGTCGCCCAGCGGGAAGCGCCACTGCTCGTCGGTCGCAGGCTGCATCAGCGTCAGCGCGCCCTGCATATTCAGTAGCAGCGTCTGCCCATCGGCACTCTGCACCACCTCATCGGGCGCCGGGGTCAGCGCCAGCGCCGGTTCCGCAGGCTGACCATCCAGCGCAATAAAACGTGCTGCACCGTGCGCGCTGATACGCCAGCCAATATTGCCCTGATTGCCTATCGCTAAAGCGGGCGTACGATCCCAGAGTTGCTGGCTGGCCGCGATTTGCAGGCCCGGCGCATTAAACAGCGGTAATACCACGCCAATCAGCCAGCAGAACAGCAGCAGCATCAGCAGCAGGATCGCGACGCCACAGCAGGTGATCAGCCGCCGCGTCAGACGATCAACGGCTCGACGCTTGCGATCGCTGAATTGGACAGGAATGTGGTTTGCGCTCATGCGGTTCCGGTAGCAGGCCAAAATAAGCCGCTATGTTGCCCGTAGCCGATTGATAAGACAACTCCTGGCGTTGGACAACGCTGCCATACTCTCGCCATAATGTTGGTGGATACTGGATCTTCAGTCCTGCAACCGCTAAATGGAGTGAGAATGGGTCAGGTAAAGCTTTATATAGAAAAAGAATTAAGCTGGTTATCCTTTAATGAACGGGTTTTGCAGGAAGCAGCAGATAAAAGCAATCCACTGATTGAGCGGATGCGCTTTCTGGGCATCTACTCCAACAATCTCGACGAATTCTATAAAGTGCGTTTCGCCGACCTCAAACGCCGCATTCTGATTGGTGAAGAGCAGGGTTCCGCAAGTACGCCACGCCATCTGTTTAAGAAAATTCAGCAGCGGGTGATGAAGTCCGATCAGGAGTTTGACGCACTTTATAACGACCTGCTGCTGGAGATGGCACGTAACCAGATCTTCCTGATCAATGAACGCCAGCTGTCGCCCAATCAGCAGGCGTGGCTGCGCCACTACTTCAAACATGAACTGCGTCAGCATATTTCTCCGATTCTGATCACCCATGAAACTGACCTGACCGAATTCCTTAAAGATGATTACACCTACCTGGCAGTAGAGATTATCCGTGGTGACGATATTCGTTATGCACTGCTGGAGATCCCGTCCGATAAAGTGCCGCGCTTCATCAATTTACCGGCAGAGCCACCGCGCCGTCGCAAGCCAATGATCCTGCTGGACAACATCTTACGTTACTGCCTGGATGATATTTTCAAAGGCTTCTATGACTACGACGCGCTTAACGCCTATTCAATGAAAATGACGCGTGACGCCGAGTACGATCTGGTGACGGAGATGGAGTCGAGCCTGCTGGAGCTGATGTCCTCCAGCCTGAAGCAGCGACTGACGGCGGAGCCGGTGCGGTTTGTCTATCAGCGTGACATGCCAGAGGCGATGGTTGAGCTGCTGTGCCACAAGCTCTCGATTTCCAACTTTGACTCAATACTGCCGGGTGGCCGCTATCACAACTTCAAAGACTTTATCGGCTTCCCGAACGTCGGTAAAAACAACCTGGTTAACCGCCCGCTGCCGCAGATTCGCCACATCGGTTTTGATGGTTTCCGCAACGGCTTTGATGCGATACGCGACCGCGACGTACTGCTCTACTATCCGTACCACACCTTTGAGCACGTGCTGGAACTGCTGCGTCAGGCGTCGTTTGACCCCAGCGTGCTGGCGATCAAAATCAACATCTACCGCGTCGCTAAACACTCGCGCATCATGGATGCGATGATCCATGCCGCCTATAACGGTAAAAAAGTCACGGTGGTCGTTGAGCTGCAGGCACGCTTTGATGAAGAAGCCAATATTTACTGGGCGAAACGCCTGACCGAAGCGGGCGTGCATGTCATTTTCTCCGCACCCGGCCTGAAAATTCACGCCAAGCTGTTCCTGATCTCACGCCGCGAAGGCGAAGAGATTGTGCGCTACGCGCATATCGGCACCGGCAACTTTAATGAGAAGACCGCGCGGCTTTATACCGACTACTCGTTGCTGACCGCGGATGCGCGCATCACCAATGAAGTACGCCGGGTGTTCAACTTTATTGAGAATCCTTACCGGCCCGTGACGTTCGATCACCTGATGGTGTCGCCACAGAACTCGCGCCGGATGCTGTATGAACTGATCGACACCGAAATTGCCAATGCACAGCAGAATAAGCCCTGCGGCATTACTCTGAAAATCAACAATCTGGTGGACAAAGGTCTGGTAGATCGGCTTTATACAGCCTCCAGCGTAGGGGTGAAGGTTAATCTTCTGGTGCGCGGAATGTGCTCATTAATCCCGGACCTGCCGGGGATCAGTGAAAATATTCGTGTCATCAGTATTGTTGACCGCTATCTGGAACACGATCGCGTCTATATTTTTGAGAATGGCGGCGATAAGAAGGTGTTCCTCTCCTCCGCTGACTGGATGACACGTAACATCGATTACCGCATCGAAGTGGCCGTGGCGATTCTCGATCCCCACATCCGGCAGCGCATACTCGACATTATTGCTATTCAGTTGAGTGATACGGTGAAAGCCCGCATCGTCGATAAAGAGTTGAGTAACCATTACGTCCAGCGCGGCAACCGTCGTAAAGTGCGCTCGCAGCTGGCCATCTATGATTACATCAAGAAACTGGAACAACCTGAATAAATCCTATGCCAATTTCTCATAAAAGTACGCCAAAACCCCAGGAGTTTGCGGCGATTGACCTGGGCTCGAACAGTTTCCATATGGTGATTGCGCGGGTCGTCGATGGTGCGATGCAGGTACTGGGCCGCCTTAAACAGCGCGTCCATCTGGCTGACGGGCTGGATGCTCAACACAACCTCAGCGAAGAGGCAATGGAGCGGGGATTAGCCTGTCTGGCCCTGTTCGCCGAGCGCCTGCAGGGCTTCAGTCCCAGCAACGTGACGATTGTCGGCACTCATACGCTGCGTGAGGCGGTCAACGCCGAAACCTTCCTGCAGCGGGCTGCTGAGGTGATCCCCTATCCGATCGAAGTGATTTCAGGTCATGAAGAGGCGCGTCTGATCTTTATGGGCGTCGAGCATACGCAGCCGGAGAAAGGTCGCAAGCTGGTGATCGACATCGGCGGCGGCTCCACCGAGCTGGTGATTGGCGAGGATTTTGAACCGCAACTGGTTGAGAGCCGACGCATGGGTTGCGTCAGTTTCGCCCAGCTCTATTTCCCGAAAGGGGAAATCAGTCGTGAAAACTTCCGTCGCGCCCGTTTAGCGGCTGCGCAGAAGCTGGAAACGCTGGCGTGGCAATACCGTCTGCATGGCTGGCAATATGCGCTGGGTGCGTCCGGCACCATCAAGGCCGCCTGCGAAGTGCTGCAGGCGATGGATGAGAAAGAGAAGCTGATTACGCCTGAGCGCCTCGACAAGCTCTACGACGAGGTGATGAAGCACAAATCCTTTGCGGCCCTGAGCCTGCCGGGCCTGTCAGAGGAGCGCAAAGGGGTGTTTGTGCCCGGACTGGCGATTCTCTGTGGCGTGTTTGATGCGCTGGCGATTCGCGAGCTGCGTCTTTCTGACGGTGCGCTGCGTGAAGGCGTGCTCTATGAAATGGAAGGACGTTTCCGCCATCAGGATATTCGCAGCCGTACGGCGCAAAGTCTGGCGAATCATTACGCCATCGACAGCGATCAGGCGCGCCGCGTGCTGGACACCACCGAGCAGCTTTATCTGCAGTGGAGCGAGCAGAACCCGAAACTGGCTAATCCGCAGCTGGCCGCCCTGCTGAAGTGGGCGGCGATGCTGCACGAAGTGGGCCTGACGATTAATCACAGCGCCCTGCAACGTCATTCAGCCTATATCCTGCAAAATACCAATCTGCCGGGCTTCAATCAGGATCAGCAGATGCTGCTGGCGGCGCTGGTCAGATTCCACCGCAAAGCGGTGAAGCTCGACGAGTTGCCGCGCGTTACGCTGTTCAAGAAAAAGCAGTTTGTGCCGCTGATTTTCCTGCTGCGCCTGGGTACCCTGCTGAACAATCAGCGCCAGGCCACTACGCGTCCGGATGCGTTAACTCTAAAATGCGATGACGGCCACTGGACGCTGATTTTCCCGGCGGGCTACTTCAACCAGAACAACCTGGTTCAGCTCGATCTGGAACGTGAGCAGGTTTACTGGAACGACGTCACAGGATGGAAGCTGATCCTCGAAGAAGAAGCCTGACAACCCGGGCGCCTGGCGCCCGTTTAACTGAATTGATGAATATGACACAACCAACTGCACCACTTTCAGGCGAAAACTATTTTGCCGAAACCTATGGCCTGACGCCGCCCCACTCTGAAGTGGTTTCGGCTCTGCCTCAGCTCAACGTCGGCAAGGCGCTGGATCTGGGCTGTGGCGTGGGACGCAATACGCTGTTTCTGAACCAGCACGGCTTTGACGTCACGGCATGGGACCATAATCCGCAAAGCCTGGCGCGCCTGCAGGAAATTATTGCCCGGGAAAATCTCAGCGGGATTCACACCGAGCAGCGCGACCTGAACAACACGCGCTTTAATGGCGGCTTTAACTTTGTGCTGTCGACCGTGGTGATGATGTTTCTGCAGCCGCAGACCATTCCACAGCTGATTGCTGACATGCAGGCCTGTACGGTCAGGGATGGTTTCAACCTGATTGTGGCGGCGATGAATACGGAAGATATGCCCTGCCCGGCTGATTTTTCCTTTGCTTTTAAGTCGGGCGAATTGAGCCACTATTACCGTAACTGGCACATCGTGAAGTACAACGAACATCCCGGCCAGCTGCATCGCAAAGATGAAAATGGCAACCGCATTACCTGCCGCTTTGCTACGCTGCTGGCGCAAAAAGCGAGTTACTGATCTTTATCTGCTGTTTTTTTCAACAGCGATTGATTTCATCAGGCGACTGTGACTAAATATTGCAGTCGCCCCTGATGGGGTCATTACAGGAACCACCCCGCGTGAACAGCGCTATTTCTCCCCGAAGACGTCAAAAAACCGGCACCATGACCCGTATTGTGCTGCTGATCAGTTTTATCATTCTCTTTAGTCGCCTGATATTTATCCTGCCCGCTGCCTTCGAGCATCATCAGCAACAGAAAGCGATTCCTGAACCGGTTACCGTTACATCAGGTGATACGCGCTAACGAATACTGACTTTTCGCCTGAAAGACGCCTTAAAAGTAAATGTTATCCAGACAACTGGACTCTTTTTTGCATCCCTTTTTCAGGCGAAACGCTACACTTCGTGCTGGTGCTTTCAGACTAAAGGGATCTCATTGTGTCTGCCTCTCACTCTCAACGTTTAAGTGAAATACGTCATCGCATTCTGACGCTGCTGCTCAACGAGCACGATCTGGTTGATGCTCTGCTGGAGAAATCCGGCGATCTCAATCCTGAGCAGCAACGTGAAAATGCGGCCCAGCGTGATGCGCTGGAACAGGACATTCTGCAACTGCATGCCGCTGACCTCGCGGATATTCTCGAAGCCCTGCCCGAAGAGGAGCGTCAGGCGCTGTGGCGGCTGGTGCCAAATGAGCGGCGCGGCCATATACTGGTTGAAGCATCTGAAACGGTCTGGGCCAGCCTCACCGAGGAGATGAGCGATCGCGATATTCTGCGTGCTATTCAGCCGCTGGATATCGACGACCAGGTCTGGCTGGCGCGTTATCTGCCACGTGACCTGACCGGACGCCTGCTGGCGACCGTAGAGCCAGCCCTGCGCGCCCGCATGCTTGATATGGTGCAGCTCGACCGCGATCGCGTAGGCCGGGTGATGGATTTCAATATCCTGACGGTGCGCGACGATGTCACGCTGGCAACGGTGCAGCGTTTTCTGCGTAAGCGTAAAGACATGCCAGGCGGCACGGATAAGCTGTTTATCACCAATAAAGATAATCAGCTGCTGGGCGAGCTGATGCTGACAGATATCCTGCTTAACAAACCTAAAACCCTGGTGAGCGACGTCATGAATGCGCGCCCGACCACCTTCCAGCTCAACGATAAGGCCGAAGACGCCGCCAGTGCCTTTGAGCGTTATAACCTGATCTCTGCCGCCGTCACTGACGCAAAAGGCAAACTGATTGGCCGTGTCACCATTGAAGACATCATCGATCTGGTGAATGCCGAAAACGAAAGCAACATCCGTAAAATGGGCGGTATCAGTCAGGAAGAAGATGTTTTCGCGCCGGTGCGTAAATCGGTGCGTAAACGCTGGGCCTGGCTGGCGATTAATCTCTGTACCGCCTTTGTCGCCTCGCGCGTTATCGGGCTGTTTGAGGGGACGATTTCGCAAATTGTTGCCCTCGCTACTCTGATGCCGATTGTCGCGGGTATCGGCGGCAACACCGGTAACCAGACCATCACCATGATTGTGCGGGCGCTGGCCTTACATCAGGTTGAACCGGGAAATTTCTCTTTCCTGATCGTCCGTGAGCTTGGCGTGGCACTGATCAACGGCCTGTTCTGGGGCGGCATCATGGGCGGCATTACCTGGCTCATGTATGACAATATGGCACTGGGCGGCGTCATGATGCTGGCCATGGCGCTGAACCTGCTGCTGGCCGCGCTGATGGGCGTGCTGGTGCCGCTGGTGATGACCAAAATGAAGCGCGATCCGGCCGTGGGTTCCAGCGTGTTGATCACCGCGCTGACCGATACCGGTGGCTTCTTTATCTTCCTGGGGCTGGCGACAATCTTCCTGCTGCCGCACTGATTAGCCGCGAAGGCCGTAACGTTGCAGCGACCCGTTAAGATTGCGCTGTCGCGTCACCTGTGCCAGCTCACGGGTCGCCGTTGGTAGCGTATAATTACCGCGCTGGCTCAGCCACTCCAGTACATCCGCTAAGTGCCAGATGGCGGTTTTACCGTCATGCACCGGCAGCGGAAACGGCGGGCGGTGGCTGAGCATCAGCTTGCGCATATTCTGTCGCGTCATGCCGATGATCTCCGCCACATCTGTCAGGCCCACAAAATCGGGAGCTGCTTCCACCAGTGTGGCACCCGGTATCGCGCGCAGTACATCCTCTTCCGCCTGCTTTAATACGTCCGTTGCAGAGTCAGACTCCCGGGTGAACTCCAGTGCAATTCGTCCCGGCATCCCCAGACCGATCAGCGCATCATCACAGCCTGCTGCTGCCAGCGTTTCCAGCATCTCATCCACCGGCGCATGCCCGTCCGGCAGGCTGAACCGCAGCGTAAAACAATATTCCATATGCCTCTCCTTGTGCTGTGTCAGGACTTCAGATAGTGACAGTTATCGACCACGCGCCGCAGCGCACGGGCATGTTGATGTACATTTTTCGGTGTGCTCCAGATACAGGTCAGACAGAACTCCCCGCATCGGCACATCAACAGATTTTTCGGGCAGTACATTTTGCCCCAGGCATGATGGCCTCCGGTAACCACCAGCCAGCCGTGGGATTCGGCGTAACGTAACGCCATCTCTATCTCTTTACTGGGATGCCGCTTCCTTGCCATATGTGCCCCTATGCTGACGCCGAATGAATCAGTTGTCAACTGACAACTCAATGAATATTTCTTAATATGGCTCAGCATGCGGAGACTTTTTCTCGCAGTAAAACAGTCAGGGTATAAACTGGAAAACGTCACGCAAAAAACGATCGGCAGCAGTAACGATAATTAATGGAGGCAATATGTTTAAAGCAGAGGATTTTGTTCAGTCGAAAACCGGCGGCCCTAAAATGCAGGTTTTGCGCGTGGAAGGCGACACCCTGTGGTGCGCGCGCGTTGATGATGCGGCTAAGAAAGAGATCGAAGTGAAGGCAGAGAGCGTCAACCTCTATCACGAAGAAGGTGACTTTGGCGTGTGCTGAGGCAAAACGGCCCCTGACGGGGCCATATTGTCAGGGCTTGTCCTGCTGAAGATTGTCGTTGCCCAGACCGCCAATAAATGGCAGCCGCAGCCGGAACGGCGAAAAATCGAGTCCCATGTTCAGACCCAGCAGGTTCATTTCAAATCCCTCTTCTGCACCCAGTGTCACGCCCGCCACGCCCAGAATCGACACCTGCACACCGCGCCCGGATGGCGGCAGTCCGACAGGACGCCACAGTGGCCGGTAATCTTTGCCCAGCGCATTGGCGGGGAGATCCAGCCTCAGGGCGGGCACTTCGCGGCCAATGTGTGCCAGGAAGGTGTTGCTGTTCGGTCCAGGCCACGCACGATAGGTTGTCGGCCACGGATACGATTTAATGGCGGCTTCTATCTGCGGAATCATCGCTTCAGCTTCCGGTCCGCGATGTTCCACCAGCAGCCGCGGTTTTGCGCCATACCAGTAGCCATCCGGCAGGTTGGTGTTGCGGCGGACCTTGTCGCCACTGCCCCAGCTAATCACTTCATAGCGCGTGTAGCGCGTTTCACCCGCACGCTTGAAGATGATCCAGGGATGCACCGCCACCCGCCCTTTCCAGCCATAGGTTGGCGCGGCATAGACCTGGATGATAGCCAGGCTATATAAAGCGCGCGGATCGGGCGCTATGCCAGCCGAATCACGCCGGGCAGTCGCCCAGCCACCTGACTCTGAACTTTCGCCGTGACGCGTTGCCTGCGCAATGCTGGCTCCGAGCGATAACAGCAGTACGGCAACAAAAAACAGGCTGAACACTTTCAGTGAGAGCATGACAACATTCCTGATGACGTAAGAATCACGAAACGCCCGATCAGCAGGCGGTTTCAGTAAGCGGTGGCGTTGGGATAGATCGGTGAAAGCGGGACACAGCTGAAGTGAAGTGCAGCTTTTACTGCATGGAGGATAGCGTAATTCCCGGCAAAGTGAACAGAAAACCGCCAGATCGCAACCCGGATGTGCCGAAAGGTTAAAACGGCACATCTGCGTGTGGTTCAGGCAATAAAAAACCCGCTGGAAGCGGGCTTTTTAGGCATCAGGGTTTAATCGGCGCGAATCGGTTTATTCCCACTCAATCGTCGCCGGTGGCTTACCGCTGATGTCGTACACCACGCGGGAAATACCGTCGACTTCATTGATGATGCGGTTAGAGACGCGGCCCAGGAAATCATACGGCAGGTGCGCCCAGTGTGCGGTCATAAAGTCGATGGTTTCCACCGCACGCAGCGAGACAACCCAGTCATATTTGCGGCCATCACCCATCACGCCGACGGAACGAACCGGCAGGAAGACGGTGAACGCCTGGCTGACTTTGTTGTAGAGATCCGCTTTGTGCAGCTCTTCGATGAAGATGGCATCAGCACGACGCAGCAGGTCGCAATACTCTTTCTTCACTTCGCCCAGCACGCGCACGCCCAGACCCGGACCCGGGAATGGATGGCGGAACAGCATATCGTACGGCAGGCCCAGCTCCAGACCAATCTTACGTACTTCGTCTTTGAACAGCTCTTTCAGCGGCTCAACCAGGCCCATCTTCATCTCTTTCGGCAGGCCACCGACGTTGTGGTGCGATTTGATCACGTGCGCTTTACCGGTGGCAGACGCCGCCGATTCAATCACGTCCGGATAGATGGTGCCCTGCGCCAGCCACTTCACGTCCTGCAGCTTCAGCGCTTCTTCGTCGAACACTTCCACAAAGACGCGACCAATGGTTTTACGCTTGGCTTCAGGTTCATCAATACCCGCCAGCGCATCCAGGAAGCGCATTTCAGCCGGTACATGGATGATGTTCAGACCAAAGTGGTCGCCAAACATATCCATCACCTGCTGTGCTTCGTTCAGACGCAGCAGGCCGTTATCCACGAACACGCAGGTCAGACGGTCACCAATAGCGCGATGCAGCAGCATTGCGGTCACAGAGGAGTCCACGCCACCTGACAGACCGAGGATCACTTTGTCGTTACCCACCTGCTCACGCAGGCGCTCAACGGCATCTTCAATGATTTTGGCAGGGGTCCACAGGGCTTCACATTCACAGATGTCGATGATGAAGCGCTCGAGCATCCGCAGACCCTGGCGGGTATGGGTCACTTCCGGGTGGAACTGCACACCGTAGAAACGCTTCTCTTCGTTGGCCATGATGGCGAACGGACAGCTTTCTGTGCTGGCAACGGTCACGAAGTCAGCCGGGATCGCCGTGACTTTGTCGCCGTGGCTCATCCAGACATCCAGCAGTGGTTTACCGGCGGCGCTGATCGCATCTTCGATGTCGCGAACCAGCGCGCTTGGCGTGGTGACTTCGACCTGCGCATAACCAAATTCGCGCTCATTTGATCCTGAAACGGTGCCGCCCAGCTGCATCGCCATGGTCTGCATACCGTAGCAGACGCCCAGCACCGGCACGCCAGCGTTGAAGACATAGTCAGGTGCACGCGGGCTGTTCAGCTCGGTGGTGCTTTCCGGGCCGCCGGAAAGGATGATGCCGCTTGGGTTGAACTGGCGGATCTGCTCTTCGGTGACATCCCATGCCCAGAGTTCACAATAAACGCCGAGTTCGCGCACGCGGCGGGCAACCAGCTGAGTATATTGTGAGCCGAAATCGAGAATCAGAATGCGGTGCTTATGGATATTTTCCGTCGTCATTGAGGGGTTTCCAGAACGGTGACTTGATCAATAAAGCGCCCGGCTGAAGCCGGGCGGGAAATCGGGATTATGAACCCATGCGGTAGTTCGGTGACTCTTTGGTGATGGTCACGTCATGCACGTGGCTCTCATTGATGCCCGCGCCGCTGATGCGGACAAATTCCGCTTTGGTGCGCAGGTCGTCAATGGTCGGGCAACCGGTCAGGCCCATGCACGAACGCAGGCCGCCCATCTGCTGATGTACGATCTCTTTCAGACGGCCTTTATAGGCAACGCGGCCTTCGATGCCTTCCGGCACCAGTTTGTCTGCGGCGTTATCAGTCTGGAAGTAACGGTCAGAAGAGCCTTTAGACATCGCGCCCAGTGAACCCATACCGCGATAGGATTTGAATGAACGGCCCTGATAGAGCTCGATTTCGCCCGGTGACTCTTCGGTCCCCGCCAGCATCGAACCGACCATCACACAGGAGGCACCTGCGGCGATCGCTTTGGCGATGTCGCCGGAGAAACGAATACCGCCATCGGCGATAACCGGAATACCGGTCCCTTCCAGCGCGGTCACGGCGTCAGAAACGGCAGTAATCTGCGGAACGCCCACGCCGGTCACGATACGGGTCGTACAGATAGAGCCTGGACCGATGCCGACTTTAACAGCGCTGACGCCTGCCGCGACCAGCGCCAGTGCGCCTGCGCCGGTAGCAACGTTGCCGCCAACGATTTCAAGGTCAGGATATTTAGCACGGGTTTCACGGATACGTGACAGGACACCTTCAGAGTGGCCGTGTGAAGAGTCGATCAGCAGCACGTCAACGCCCGCAGCGACCAGCGCATCGATACGCTCTTCGTTACCGGCGCCCGCGCCTACTGCCGCACCGACACGCAGACGACCCTGCGCATCTTTACAGGCGTTAGGTTTACGTTCGGCTTTCTGGAAGTCTTTAACGGTGATCATGCCCAGCAGATGGAAGCTGTCATCCACCACCAGCGCTTTCTCAACGCGCTTCTCATGCATTTTGTGCAGCACGACGTCGCGCGCTTCGCCCTCTTTCACCGTCACCAGACGATCTTTCGGGGTCATAACCGCAGAGACCGGCTGAGAAAGGTCGGTGACAAAGCGTACGTCACGACCGGTGATGATACCGACCAGTTCGTTGTCGAGGTTAACAACCGGGTAGCCCGCAAAGCCGTTGCGCTCGGTCAGGGCTTTAACGTCAGCCAGTGGCGTGGTTGGCAGCACGGTCTGGGGATCGGTAACCACGCCGCTCTCATGTTTCTTCACCTTGCGTACTTCGTCTGCCTGGCGCTCAATCGACATGTTTTTATGGATGAAGCCAAGGCCGCCTTCCTGTGCCAGCGCAATCGCCAGACCCGCTTCGGTCACGGTATCCATGGCAGCTGAGAGCATAGGAATGTTTAAACGGATATTTTTGGTCAGCTGAGTGCTGAGATCGGCCGTATTGGGCAGGACGGTGGAGTGAGCAGGAACGAGCAGAACGTCGTCAAAAGTGAGTGCTTCTTTAGCGATTCTTAACATGGCAATACTCCACCTCGGGTGATTGAGATTAGATAAAATATTGCCGCGGCATTATACAGGCCGTAATCGATTGCCTCCAGCATTATTTACGAAAAACTCTTGATCCGCACTGACAGCCCTGTAGTATCGATGAATTAACCTGCTGATTTGGAATTTGATCTTCGTCACATGTCGCTGCCATCTACCGCCAATATTTTTACCGTCAGCCGTCTCAATACGACAGTGCGTCAGCTGCTGGAGAAAGAGATGGGCCTGGTCTGGATCAGCGCCGAGATCTCCAACTTCACGCAACCGGCCTCCGGTCACTGGTACTTCACGCTGAAAGATGATGGCGCTCAGGTTCGCTGTGCCATGTTCCGCAACAGCAACCGTCGCGTCACCTTTCGGCCGCAGCATGGTCAGCAGGTGCTGGTTCGCGCCAACATCACGCTCTATGAACCTCGCGGTGACTATCAGCTGATTGCTGAAAGCATGCATCCGGCGGGTGAAGGTTTGCTGCAACAGCAGTTTGAACTGCTGAAAGCAAAGCTGGCGAGCGAAGGCTTATTTGAGCCGCAGCATAAGCAACCGCTGCCGGAACCGGCGCGTCAGGTTGGGGTTATTACCTCCTCCACCGGCGCGGCGCTGCATGATGTGTTACGTGTGCTGCATCGCCGTGACCCCTCCCTGCCTGTGGTCATCTACCCGACCGTGGTTCAGGGTGTCGATGCGCCAGCGGCTATCGTCCGGGCGATTGAAATTGCCAACCTGCGTAACGAATGCGATGTGTTAATTGTCGGGCGCGGCGGCGGTTCGCTGGAAGATTTATGGAGCTTTAACGACGAACGCGTGGCGCGCGCCATTTTTGCCAGCCGCATTCCTATCGTCAGCGCCGTCGGTCATGAAACGGATGTCACCATCGCGGACTTCGTCGCCGATTTACGCGCCCCTACCCCTTCAGCAGCCGCAGAAATCGTCAGCCGGAACCAGCTGGAACTGCTGCGCCAGTTGCAGTCGCAGCAGCAGCGGCTGGAGATGGCGATGGATTACTATCTGGCGCGCCAGCAGCGGCTTTACACGCGTCTTGAGCATCGACTGCAGCAGCAGCATCCACAGCTGCGTCTGGCCCGTCAGCAGACTGCTCTGTTCCGCCTGCAGCAGCGTCTGGGGGAAGCGATGGAAACCCGCCTGCGTCAGGCCACACGTCAGCAGGATCGCCTGGCACATCGGCTCAACGCTCAACAGCCGCAGCAGCGTCTGTTCCAGGCGCAAAAACAGCTGCAAAGCTGGCACTATCGCCTGCAGCAGAGCATGTCAACGCAGCTGAGCAGTAATAAACAGCAGTTTGGTCAGCTGGTCGCACAGCTCGAAGGTGTCAGCCCGCTGGCGACGCTGGCACGTGGTTTTAGCGTGACTACCGACACCGCCGGTCAGGTGGTGAAGAAAACCGCACAGCTACAGAGCGGCGACCTGCTGCGCACCCGTCTGGATGATGGCTGGGTTGAAAGCCAGGTGACACAGCTGTTGCCTGAAAAGAAGCGGCGCCGTAAAACCGCTTCCTGACGCTCTCCGCCAGCTAACACTTATCCACTTAACGCTGGCCTCATTCATGAGGTCTATCCAGCCTGACCGATTGTGTTTATGACTGATTTTTGCTGCCATAAATTCTCATAGAACCCGTCAGAATGGTTGTCTGAAAAATAAGCGCCATCTCCAATCCGCCCCTGACACTGACTTTGCGCGCCACCTCACATTTTTCCATTTACCGCTGGCCTCGCTAATGAGGTCTAACCAGCCAGACGGGTCTATACTTTTGACTCATTCCTTTTTGCCAAGGAGTCTCACATGGCTTACTGCGTTATTCCTCCCTATATCCTTCGCAAGATCATCGCTCACAGTTCCGGCCACCAGCAGGAGCAGGCGCGCCGCACTCTGACGCACGTTCAGCACCTGATGGCGGAACACTGGCAAAAACCGACCGGCGTGAAAACGGCGGCGGGCGGTCACGTTGATCGTGAAATTTATGATGCCCAGAGCCAGGAGACGCTGCCGGGTAAGCTGATTCGTCAGGAGGGCCAGCCGGGTAATGATGATGTCGCGACTGAAGAAGCCTGGGACTACCTTGGCGTCACCTATGACTTCTTCTGGCAGGCGTATCAGCGTAACTCGCTGGATGGTCAGGGCCTGAAGTTGCTGGGTACCGTGCATTACGGTGAGAAATACCAGAACGCCTTCTGGAACGGTCAGCAGATGGTATTTGGCGATGGTGACGGCGAAATCTTTAATCGCTTCACCATTGCGATTGACGTTGTGGCCCACGAACTGGCACATGGCGTCACGGAAAACGAAGCCGGGTTGATCTATTTTGAGCAGGCTGGCGCACTGAATGAATCGCTGTCGGATGTCTTTGGCTCGCTGGTAAAACAGTTCAGCAAAAAGCAGCGTGCGGATGAAGCAGACTGGATTATTGGTGAAGGGCTGCTGGCGAAGGGGATTAACGGGCGTGGTCTGCGGTCGATGTCCGAACCCGGTACCGCCTACGATGACCCGCTGTTGGGCAAAGACCCGCAACCGGCCCACATGGATCACTATGTGAAAACCCGCGAAGACAATGGCGGCGTGCATATCAACTCCGGCATTCCTAACCGGGCTTTTTATCTGGCGGCCAAAGCGCTGGGTGGTCATGCGTGGGAACAGGCGGGATATGCCTGGTATGACACGGTGTGTGACGACGAACTGCCACAGGATGCAGATTTTAAAACCTTTGCCCGCTTCACCATTAAGCATGGTGAAAAGCGGTTTAACCCGTCAGTCAGCAGTGCCATTGAACAGGCGTGGAAGGAGGTTGGCGTGCTATGAGTGACCTGCCCGAACTCACCGATGATGCGACCATCGTCGTCGCGCGTGAAGGCGGCATGGCCTTTATTCCGGGGCTGCGCGCCGAACGTCGTTTTATGCTGGGCGAGCTGCCACCCCCTGAAAAACAGCGCGTCTGCCACGCGCTTGAGCAGGCTATGCCGCTGGGCGAACCCGAGGAGAAAGCCGCACAGGTGGGCAGTGGCGACCAGCGTTATTTTCGCATCCAGATTCAGTATGCCACCCGCCGTGAGGCGGGCACCATTGTGCTGCTGATCCCGGAACAGATAGCCCCGCCTGAGCTAAAGGCGCTGTGGCACGACGGAAAATAAGCAAATAAAAAGGGCCGACAATGTCGGCCCTTTTCCTTATGCGTTGTTACTTGCTGTCTGGCAGCGCGTAAGCAATCACGTAATCACCGCGGTCCGGTGACTGACGTGCGCCACCTGCCGAGATCAGGATGTACTGCTTACCATCTTTCGGTGAAACGTAGCTCATCGGGCCACCCTGACTGCCGACCGGCAGGCGTGCTTTCCATACCTCTTTACCGGTTGAAGAGTCAAAGGCGCGCAGATAGTAATCCTGCGTACCGGCGATGAACACCAGGCCACCCTGTGTTGCCAGCGTACCGCCCAGCGTTGGCATGCCAACCGGCATTTTCACACGCATTTTGATGCCAAACGGACCGGTATCCTGCACGGTGCCGACCGGCACCTGCCAGACGATTTTCTGGGTTTTCAGGTCAATCGCCGACAGCGTACCAAATGGTGGCTTCTGACAAGGAATGCCCAGAGGCGACATAAAGCGGTTTTTATTCACAGCATATGGCGTGCCTTTCAGCGGAACGGCACCCATACCGGTGTTGATTGCTTCGCCGCCGTTGCTGCCACGGGCAATGTTACTGGTATCCGCCGGGATCATCTGAACCCACAGGCCCAGACGCATGTCATTGACGAACAGCAGATGGTTGTTCGGATCGATCGACATGCTGCCCCAGTTCATACCACCCAGCGAACCCGGGAAGCTCAGCGACTTGTCGGTGTCCGGCACGGTGAACAGGCCGTCATAGCGCATTGATTTAAAGCCAATGCGGCAGGCCAGCTGATCGAACGGCGTTGCACCCCACATGTCAGACTCTTTCAGCGTCTGGTTGCCAATCTGCGGCATACCGGTCGAGTGTGGCTGTGTTTTCGTGTACTGCTCGTTCGGGATATGGCCCTGCGGCATCGGCAGTTCTTCGACTTTGGTCAGCGGCTTGCCGGTCATACGGTCAAGCACGAAGATCATGCCGGTTTTACCACCAATCACCACCGCTGGCGTGGTGCTGCCATCTTTCTGCGGGAAGTCGATCAGGCTTGGCTGCATTGGCAGGTCGAAGTCCCACAGATCGTTATGTACGGTCTGATAAACCCACTTCTCTTTACCGGTAGTCGCATCCAGCGCCAGCACTGAAGCACCATATTTGTGATCCAGTTCGGTACGGTTCGCACCCCAGAGGTCAACCGACGAACTGCCCATCGGGATGAACACCGTGTTCATTGCCGGGTCGTACGACATCGGCGCCCAGGAGTTCGGCGTACTGCGGGTGTAATCTTTACCCGGCATCAGAATCGCATTCGGGTCAACGTTGCCTGGGTCAAACGCCCAGCGCATTTTACCGGTGATAACGTCAAAGCCACGCAGCACACCGCCTGGCATATCGGTCTGTACGTTATCTGCGACACGACCACCCACCACGACGGTGGTGCCCGCCAGCGTTGGCGCAGAGGTCAGCTGATACTGTGGATCCGGTGCCTGGCCCAGTCCCGCTTTAAGATCAACGATGCCGTGCTCGCCGAAGTTTTCACAGAATTCACCGTTGTCGGCGTTAATCGCAATCAGACGCGCGTCGATGGTGTTCATCAGAATGCGACGCTGGCAGCTGTCACCGGCTGGCAGCACAGCGGCAGGTACAGGTGAAGAGCCCGGCTTATCCGGCTGTTGCAGCGGTTTAGTTGCGTCAAAGTAAGCCAGACCACGGCAGCGTGGCCAGACTTCTGCTTTGGCATTGATTTCACGTTTCCAGATCTGCTTACCGCTGTTGGCTTCAACCGCGATGACGTTGTTGTGCGGCGTACAGAGGTAAAGGGTGTTGCCAATCTGCAACGGTGTCTGCTGATCTTCGGCACCGTTACCGGTCGGGCTGACAGGCGTATCACCGGTATGGAAGGTCCAGGCGACCTGCAGATCTTTCACGTTGTCGCGGGTGATTTGGTCCAGCGCCACAAAGCGGCTGCCCTGCGGGGTATTACCGTAGTTATCCCAGTCTTTCTGCTGTTTCGCTTTATCAACCGGGATCAGTGGCAGCTCTTCGCCGGTCGCTGCAACGGTAGGATGTGGCTGGAACATCTGCACCAGCGTCACCACCATGCCTGCCGCCAGCAGCGCAGAGAAGGCGTATGAAGGTTTTGCCAGTGAGTGCTTACCTTCGTGCTTACGAAGTGAAGGCCAGATCAGGAAGGCCAGCAGCATCAGTCCGGCTGGCACCATCAGGCGCGAAACCAGTGGCCAGAACTCCAGACCCGCATCGAACAGTGACCAGATCAGGGTGCCGACAAAGACCAGCAGGAACAGAACCACTGCCGATGATTTGCGACGGAAGAATTGAATTGCGGAGAGTACAGTGACGATACCCGCAATTAAAAAGTACCAGCTGCCGCCAAGGGCTACCAGTTTACCGCCGCCAATGGCAAAGAACAGACCGGTGGCAAGCAGCACCAGTCCGAGCAGCACGGATGCGATTCCCAGCCCCTTTCCGGAGCGGGAGGATGTTTCAGCCATAACACTTACTCTCCTGAATAAACAGAGCATCCGGACAGATGCCGTCCGGACTCTGGCGCGTTATGCACGTCCGCGCAGAGCATTGCTCTGTTTCAAATCGAATATAAACAGACCCGCGTCCGTGAGAATCTGTGGGCCGGAAGAGCACGGATGTGGCTGACCCCTCCCACGACGCGGCAGGATTGTACCACCTGGTACATTACAGAGTGAACATATACAACGCGTTTGTTACGGCGTAATAGCATTTTTGCTACAAAAAAGGGCCAAGGGTCACTCTGCGTTATCTGACATTTTAAGCGTAGCTGAAAGCGAGGTCAGTGACCGGGTAGCTGGAAAAGTACGCGCTTGCGGGAGATCAGACCATGTCCGTTGCGGCAAAAATAGTCCACTGCGCCGCAGGCTTTCAGCACCTCAAGTGGCTGATGACACTCAGGACAGCAGGGATGCGCTCCACAGGCTGTGCAGATAAATTCACCGTCGCTCAGCGACAGCGGTTGCTGACATTTTTCACAAAGCACACGCATTGTGTTCACCCTCCTGCGTTATTCAGCGCAAAAAAAGAGGGCCAGATGGCCCTCATTCTATTAACGCTTATTCTTTTTCATATGCGCCATCAGACGCTTACGTTTACGCTGCTGCGTTGGCGTCAGCAGGTTACGTTTGCCTTCATAAGGGTTATCACCCTCTTTGAACTGAATGCGAATTGGCGTTCCCATCACATTAAGTGATTTACGGAAATAGTTCATCAGGTAGCGTTTATAAGAATCAGGCAGATCCTTAACCTGGTTACCATGGATCACCACGATAGGCGGGTTATAGCCACCAGCATGCGCATATTTAAGCTTAACGCGACGACCGCGTACCAGCGGCGGCTGGTGATCGTCTGCCGCCATGTTCATGATGCGGGTCAGCAGCGAGGTGTTAACGCGTCGGGTCGAACAATCATAGGCTTCCGTGATCGACTCAAACAGATTACCTACGCCGCTGCCGTGCAGCGCAGAGATAAAGTGGATGCGGGCGAAATCGATAAAGCCCAGACGGAAATCCAGCGTCTCTTTCACTTCATCACGCACTTCCTGCGACAGGCCATCCCATTTGTTGACCACAATCACCAGCGAGCGACCACTGTTAAGAATGAAGCCCAGCAGCGAGAGATCCTGATCGGAAATACCGGCATGGGCATCAATCACCAGCATCACGACGTTGGCATCTTCAATTGCCTGCAGCGTCTTGATTACCGAGAATTTCTCAACGGTGTCAGAGATTTTGGCACGCTTACGCACGCCTGCGGTGTCGATCAGAACGTATTCACGTCCATCACGCTCCATCGGAATATAGATACTGTCGCGGGTGGTGCCCGGCATATCGTAGACCACCACGCGGTCTTCACCGAGGATGCGGTTAGTAAGCGTTGACTTACCTACGTTAGGACGGCCAACGATCGCCAGTTTGATTGGCAAGCCAGTCGGGTCGAAGTTTTCCTCTTCCTCTGCGGCTTCCTGCTCAGCAATTTCGTCAGCTTCAAGCGCAGCCCAGTAAGCCTGGTTCTCTTCTTCTTCAGTGAGCTCGACCGTCTCGACTTTTTCCATCCACGGCAGCAGTGCCTCTTCTATCAGGCTGCTCACACCACGACCATGCGAGGCTGCAATAGCATGAATCTCGCCCAGGCCCAGTGAATAGAAGTCGACAATCGCCTGATCCGGATCGAGACCGTCAGTTTTGTTCGCCACCAGGAAAGTCGCTTTCTGACGGGAACGGAGATGTTTAGCGATCTGCTGATCGGCGGCCATCATGCCCGCACGTGCATCGACCATAAACAGCACAACATCGGCTTCTTCAATCGCCAGCAGTGACTGCTCAGCCATCCGCGTTTCAACACCTTCTTCGGTGCCGTCGATACCACCGGTATCAATAACAATAAATTCGCGCCCTTCCACTTCGGCGCGACCATATTTGCGATCGCGAGTCAGTCCAGGAAAATCCGCTACCAGCGCATCACGTGTGCGGGTTAAGCGGTTAAATAGCGTAGATTTTCCCACATTGGGACGCCCAACCAGCGCGACCACAGGTACCATAACAAAATGCCTCAATAAATAATGAATCGCCCGAATGGCGTGATTATAACGGCTCTGGCCGCTAAGTTCAGGCTTAAGGCGCAAAGAATACCATGCCTGACTAAAAACGAAACGGCCCCTGATTAAATCAGGAGCCGTCGGAACGGAGGATTTCACCTGCCAGACGTTTACCCGTTAACGGGTAATCGCATACACCTCGCCGTCTTTCGACTGGATCAGCAGCTTATCGCTGGCGACCACCGGCTCAGTCTGGAAGCCTGAGCTATCCAGTTTCTGCTGTGCGACAAAACGACCATCAGTGGTGTTCAGCCAGTGCAGATAACCTTCGCTGTCGCCGACCACCAGGTAGCCGTTGTAGAGCACCGGTGACGTCAGGTTGCGATGCAGCAGATCGCTCTGACGCCAGATGGCAACACCGCCGTCAGCGTTCAGCGCAATCACACGGTCATCCTGGTCGACCAGATAGATGCGACCGGCATCGACAATCAGATCTTTCACACCGCCAATTTCGCGTTTCCACAAAATCTGGCCGGAGCGCAGATCCAGCGCCGACAGGTTACCGTTGTAAGCGAGTGCATACACTACGCCATTAACGATAACCGGCGTGGTATCGACGTCATTGAGACGGTCGATCTCAGTAGCACCGCTGACCTGAGAAATACGCTGCTGCCAGATCAGCTGTCCCTGGTTCAGCACAACGGCGCTGACACGACCATTATCGCCACCGACAATCGCGCCGCCAAAGGCGACAGCAGGTGCAGATTCACCGCGCAGAGACAACGCTGGCATATCCAGGTTGACGCTCCACTTCACCGCACCGCTGCTCTGATCCAGTCCCTGCAGCATGCCGTTGCTGGTATGCACCAGTACCAGGCCATCGCTGACGACAGGACGAGACAGCGCTTCACCTGCGACGCTGGTCTGCCAGGCCAGGCTGCCATCACTGCTGTTCAGGGCATAAACTTTGCCGCGCTCGCTACCGACATAAACCCGATCGCCATCAGCGGTCAGGCCGCCTGATAACAGCGCTGAGCGGTTTTTAGAGAAGAAGCCGGTTTTCTCAGAGAGATCGACTTTCCATTTTTCTTTACCGTCTGCAGCATCCAGCGCTTTGACAATACCAAAACGATCGGCTGCAAAAACGGTGTTGTCCTGCCAGGCAGGATGCAGATTTGAGTAGAAATCACCAACGCCATCGCCTACCGAGGTGTTCCACACTTTCTGTGGCGTGAACTGGTTTTCTACCTTCGGCAACGGGGCCATTTTTACTACATCTTCTTCGCCGCTAAACAGCGAACAACCGCTGAGCAAAGTGACTGAAATCAGTCCTGGCAGCAGGTATTTACGTAATTCCATGTGCGCTCTCTTGACTGGCTTAGCTTAAGTTATTCATCTTCATCTTCATCTGCATCATTTGCTTCAATGCCGGAGAGGCGTCAGATTCGACTCCTTTACTCCAGGCATCGCGCGCGCCCTGCTTGTCACCTTTGGTCAGCAGCGCTTCGCCACGAATATCGGCCACAATGGCTGTCCAGCCATCACCCTTCACACCGTCAAGGGTTTTAAGCGCCGCATCCGCTTGATTCTGTTGCAGTTGAATGCGTGCCAGGCGCAGGTTAATCACCGCCTGCAGATTGGCATCTTTGGTGTCTTTCAGTCCGTTTTGCAGCAGCGTCGCGGCCTTATCAAGCTGACCGGCGTCAACATACTGTTTCGCCAGATCCATCGCAGCCAGCGCACCGTAGGTATTGCTGTTTTCACTGGCAAAACGGCTGACCGCTTCCAGCGTTTCCGGTTTACCCGCCTGCATGGCGCTGGTGAGCTGCTGATACTGCGCGGACACGGATTTCGCCGTATCATCCTGATGACTGCTCCAGTAACGCCAGCCACCCAGCGCAGCAATGCCGATGACTACGCCAATGGCTAACGCTTTGCCATTACTGGCAAAAAAGTTGCGCAGCGCGTCGGTCTGCTCGTTCTCATTGCTATACACTTCCACGCAATCCCTCTCCTTTCAATGGTTGGTGCTGTGTCACGCTTACTGTAACAGCGTGCGCAATACAGCAGCAGCCTCTGCCTGATCCAGCGTTTGCTGCTCGCCACGGCGCAGATCTTTAATCACGACCTGACCGGCTTTGACTTCGTCTTCGCCTAACACCAGGGCAACGCGTGCGCCCCACTTGTCAGCACGGGCAAATTGCTTCTTGAAGTTGCCGCCGCCAAAGTTAGTCATCAGCCTCAGTTCCGGCGCCTCATCACGCAATTTCTCAGCCAGCTGCATCGCAGCAGACTGCACGCCCTGACCTGAAGCGATAACATAGACATCCACATTGCTCGTCGGTTCAAATTCAGGATTAACCGCCTGAACCAGCAGCACCAGACGCTCCATGCCCATGGCGAAACCTACGGCAGGCGTTGCACGACCACCGAGCTGCTCAACCAGGCCATCGTAGCGACCGCCGCCACACACCGTGCCCTGTGAACCCAGGCTATCGGTAACCCACTCAATCACGGTGCGGTTGTAGTAATCCAGGCCGCGTACCAGACGCTGATTGACGGTGTAGCTGATACCTGCGTCATCCAGCAGGGCACACAGGCCGCTGAAATGCTCGCGGGAGTCGTCATCCAGATAGTCGCCAAGCTGTGGCGCATCATTCAGCAGCTGCTGAACATCGGGATTTTTGCTGTCGAGAACGCGCATCGGGTTACTGTACATGCGGCGTTTGCAATCCTCGTCCAGCACGTCTTTGTGCTGTTCAAGAAAGGCGACCAGCGCGTCACGATAGTGAGCACGGGCTTCCAGCGAACCGATAGAGTTGAGTTCCAGACGAACGTGCTCAGAGATACCCAGGGCTTTCCACCAGCGGGCATTCAGCATGATCAGTTCAGCATCGATGTCCGGTCCCTGCAGACCAAACACTTCCACACCGATCTGATAGAACTGACGATAGCGACCTTTCTGCGGACGTTCGTAGCGGAACATCGGTCCCATGTACCACAGGCGCTGTTCCTGGTTGTAGAGTAAACCGTGTTCGATACCGGCGCGTACGCAGCCAGCCGTGCCTTCCGGACGCAGCGTCAGGCTTTCACCGTTGCGGTCATCGAAGGTATACATCTCTTTTTCAACCACATCGGTGACTTCACCGATAGCGCGTTTAAACAGTGGGGTTTGCTCTACCAGCGGTAAGCGAATTTCGCTGTAACCGTAGCTCGCCAGCGTCTGCTTGAGAACGCCTTCAATCCGTTGCCAGAGGGCAGTATCCGCAGGCAGGTAGTCGTTCATCCCGCGAATTGCCTGAATATTCTTCGCCACGTTAAAATCTCTTAATGCAAAAAAACCTGTCCGGCATCATACCTTATGAGGATGAAACCGCACAGGTTCAGTCAAAAAAGTCACGTACGCAGGCCGCGCACGCCATTATTTTTCCAGATGCTGCACATCAATACGGCGGCTGGCATCCAGCATCGACGCTTTAGCACGAATGCGCGCTTCCAGCTGATCGATCATGTCATTGTTGTCGAGACGATCGCGCTGACGCACACCATCTTCGTAGAAACCACTCTTCTTGCTGCCGCCGGTAACGCCCAGCGTAGAGAGGGTCGCTTCGCCGGGTCCGTTGACTACACAGCCGATAATGGAGACATCCATTGGGGTGATCAGGTCTTCCAGACGCTGCTCCAGCGCGTTGACCGTACCGATAACGTCAAATTCCTGACGTGAACAGGTCGGACAGGCGATAAAGTTAATGCCACGAGAGCGAATGCGCAGTGATTTCAGGATATCGAAACCGACTTTCACTTCTTCAACCGGATCGGCCGCCAGCGAGATGCGCAGCGTATCGCCGATCCCTTCTGACAGCAGCAGACCCAGGCCAATCGCCGATTTCACCGCGCCCGCACGTGCGCCACCCGCTTCGGTGATGCCGAGATGCAGAGGCTGTTCGATCTGTTTCGCCAGCAGGCGATAAGATTCAACCGCGAGGAAGACGTCAGACGCTTTAACGCTGACTTTGAATTGATCGAAATTAAGGCGGTCGAGATGATCGACATGGCGCATAGCGGATTCCAGCAACGCCTGTGGCGTCGGCTCGCCATACTTTTCCTGCAGATCTTTTTCCAGCGAACCGGCGTTCACGCCAATTCGAATCGGAATATTGTTGTCGCGTGCGCAGTCGACCACCATACGGATGCGCTCATTGTTCCCGATATTACCAGGATTGATGCGCAGGCAGTCGACGCCATATTCGGCGACTTTCAGGGCGATGCGGTAGTCAAAATGAATATCTGCAACCAGCGGCACGTTTACCTGCTGTTTGATCAGTCTGAATGCTTCTGCGGCATCCATGGTAGGCACCGAGATACGCACGATGTCGACACCGACGCGCTCAAGGGCTTTGATCTGATTTACCGTCGCTTCCACGTCAGTGGTGCGGGTGTTGGTCATCGACTGAACGGCGATTGGCGCGCCGTCACCGACCGGCACCTTGCCGACGTAAATGCGTTTGGATTTACGGCGGATAATGGGTGCTTCGTTATGCATATTTCTTCTCCACAATTGCCCGGTACGCGATACGCTGTTATTGCGCACCCAACGTCAGGCGAGCAACCTGGTTATTACGGATAAAACGGCTTAAATCAACGGGCTGATTCTGATATTGCACCTGAACCGCGGACGGCGCGCCAATTTTCAGACGATACGGAGGCGTTCCTGCGAGGCTGAGTTTACCACCACTGCGCTGAATACCGCTGAACAGTTTTTTACCGGTCGCATCACTCACTTCCAGCCAACAGTCGGCGTTAAAGGTCATGACCACTGCGTTAGGATCAGCAGCCGGCTCACTGACTGCGGCTGCGCCTACTGGCATCTGAGGTGCTGTGCTGGTAACGGACTGGGTGGCTGCAGGGGCAGCCGCCGTGTTTTCCACAGGTGCCTGACTCGGTGACACCACCGCATTGCTGCTGGTGTCCTGCTGTGCGGCAGTCGCGCTATTGCTGGCGCTGGCGGCCGGAGCCGCACTCGCTGGCGTGCTGGCCGCGCTGTTACTGGTAGTGGTATTACTTTCGTCCGGCGCGGCGGGTGCCGCGCTGTCACCGCTGGATTCACCCAGCGGAATCGACTGGCCATTGTCGCTGCTACTGCTGTTCTGATCGGTCATCGGCACCAGATCATCCTGCGACGCCTTATGATTCTGCCACCACCAGGCGCCGGTCAGCCCCACCACCACAAACACCACCAGCCAGGTGAAAATCATCAGCCAGCCGTCGCGTTTTTTGCGGCGCTTACCCAGTGAGAAACTTTGCATCGGTTCGATTTTTGCAGCCCGAACCGGTGTCTGTTTCGCCATCATTGGCAGCAGTTCCTCTTCAGGAATGTGCACCAGACGCGCGTAAGAGCGAATATAGCCGCGCAGGAACGTAGAGGCTAAATCGGCAGGCGATTTGTCCTCCTCAATGTCACGCACGGTAGAGAGTTTCAGGCACAGGCGCTCAGCGACGTTCTGCTGCGTCAGCCCCATCTGCTCACGGGCCAGACGCAGGCGTTCACCTGTTGAATGTAATGCAGAGTTTTCTTGAGTGGCTTCAGTATTCATTAGCTAAATAACGCTGGTACTGTATCGATTGCGGAAAACGTCGCGCTAACTGGTCGCCATAACGTGAAACGTCAGCGGCATTTCCCTGTAGCGCGGCGAAACGTAAGTGTAACGCCAGACTTCGTGCCGTTTCGGGCAACTGTTGCTGGTAAACGTCGAGCAAAACCTGCACCTTTGCCAGCTGGTTATCTGCCATCAGCTTTTCAGCTTCCGACAGCAGCGAATCCGCTTTGCGTCTGTCGGCCTCAAGGGCCTGGCGTAACGTCCTGCGGGCAGCGGCAACATCGCCCGCCTGCAGATAACAAAACCCTGCCAGTTCACGCGCGTCATTGCGTGCATCAAACTGAGGTGCAGCGCCAGCCCGACTAAACTGTTGATGCGCTTCGTCATACTGCCTTAAAGCGCAGAGAAACGCACCGTAATTGTTAGCAACAAAACCATTATCCGGGGCCTGCTGCTGTGCCAGTATAAACCGTGCCTGCGCCGCTGTCTGATTACCCTGCTGCTGTGCCAGCCGTGCCAGTGCAAGCGAGACCCGGTAGTCTTCGGGCGCGGCGGCCTGTGCACGCAGAAAGTTTCGCTCAGCTGCGGCATAGTCTCCACCGGCCAGATAGTGCATCCCTAACTGCAGACGCACCTCTTCAGCGCCGGGTTCATACGGCTGGCTGACACACCCGCTTACAACAAACAGCGCCAGTAAAACTGCAGGTAATCCGTTATGCATAATCGTTTCCATCCGGTTGACGTTGAAAGGCTGCAGCCTGCCACGCGTCATCACTTCAGGAAACGCACTCTGTCACTCTTCTAGAGAGCCTTCACAGATATGGCTTCACCCGCCATTTTTTTACGCAGCGTTCGCTTGGTACGGTCGATCACTTCTCCGGCTAACTGACCACAGGCGGCATCAATATCGTCGCCACGGGTTTTACGCACGATGGTGGTAAAACCATAGTCCATCAGTACCTTGGAGAAACGATCGATGCGGCTGTTTGAGCTACGGCCATACGGCGCGCCCGGGAAGGGGTTCCACGGAATCAGGTTGATTTTACACGGTGTTTCTTTCAGTAATGCGGCAAGTTCATGCGCATCGTCGGTGCTGTCGTTGACGTGATCCAGCAACACGTACTCAATGGTCACACGTCCCTGATTGGCGTTGGATTTACCAATGTAGCGTTTCACCGCCGCCAGGAAGGTTTCGATATTGTACTTTTTGTTGATCGGCACGATGTCATCGCGCAGCTTATCGTTCGGCGCATGCAGGGAAATGGCCAGCGCGACGTCAATCATATCGCCCAGTTTATCCAGCGCAGGAACGACACCCGAAGTAGAGAGGGTCACGCGACGCTTCGACAGACCAAAGCCGAAGTCATCCAGCATGATTTCCATCGCCGGGACCACGTTATTGAGGTTGAGCAGCGGCTCGCCCATGCCCATCATCACCACGTTGGTGATAGGACGCTGGCCGGTGATTTTCGCTGCGCCGACAATTTTCGCCGCACGCCACACCTGACCAATAATTTCTGACACCCGCAGGTTACGGTTAAAGCCCTGCTGTGCGGTCGAACAGAATTTACACTCCAGCGCACACCCCACCTGTGACGAAACACAGAGCGTAGCGCGGTCGCCTTCCGGGATATAGACCGTTTCCACCAGTTGGTCACCGACACGAATGGCCCATTTGATGGTGCCGTCGGTAGAGCGCATCTCTTCCGCCACTTCTGGCGCGCGGATCTCCGTCAGCTCCATCAGCCGGTTACGCAGCTTTTTGTTGATGTCGGTCATCTGCTCGAAGTCATCGCAGCAGTAGTGATAAATCCACTTCATGACCTGATCGGCACGGAACGGCTTTTCACCCAGCGACAGGAAGAATTCGCGCATCTGCTGACGGTTGAGATCCAGCAGGTTGATTTTCTGGCTTTTGGGGGAGACGACAATAGGGGATGCGGACGCGGACGTCACAATCTGTTCGGACATAATATTCTCTGGCCTCGTTGTTACACGTTATGGCGCTGTTCAGGGATAGGTGAAAAAATTGCGCCTTCATTAAGCGATGTCAATGAAGGCGCAATATTGTACAACATCTGCGGCCTGATAACAGGCGAGAGTGACCTCCCCTACGCAGATTTTTGTAAAGCCGCTGTAACGTTTATCGCCAGGCGATTAACGAGTACGTGGGCAGATTTCGTTTTCGCCGAAGAAATAAGCGATTTCGCGGGCAGCAGATTCCGCAGAATCTGAACCGTGGGTCGCGTTTTCGGTGAAGCTGTCAGCGTAGTCAGCACGCAGTGTGCCAGCCAGTGCGTTTGCCGGGTTAGTGGCACCCATCAGGTCACGGTGACGCTGAACGGCATTTTCACCTTCCAGCACGGAAACAACAACCGGGCCAGAGGTCATGAATTCAACCAGACCATCGAAGAATGGCTTGCCCTGGTGCTCAGCGTAAAAGCCTTCAGCCTGCTCTTTGCTCAGCTGCAGCATTTTTGCGCCAACGATTTTGAAGCCTGCGCTTTCAAAACGGTTGTAGATAGCACCAATCACATTTTTAGCGACGGCGTTTGGCTTGATGATAGAAAAAGTACGTTCGATTGCCATGATGACCTCTGTCTTGACGTTCTGAAGAAACCGGTGGCGTTCGCCCCGGTTAATAAACGGCGCCGATTATAGGGGCTGAGTCCGGCATTGCCTACCAGAGATCCCTGATTTGTTGAAAATTCTTGATCTGAGTCGAAGCAGAAGCGCAACGGTTATGATTTAGCGCAGAAAAGCGTCAGCCCCGGCTAAAAGTGACCGAGACAAGCTGACCCTCTTCATCTATCACCACCAGTTGATACTCGCCCGGATGATCGAGATGCAGCGACATCTCTGCGGCATTTTGCGTTATGAGAGGCTCACCATTCAGGAACCACCAGCGCTGCGCACCCTGCCCGCCCTGCACCGCGACCGGGATCGCCAGCGCACTGCTGCCCGGCAGCGGCTTAACGATTTGCCCCTCAATGACGCCGGTGACGATCAGCGGTGCACTGCTGCCCTGCTGTAACGGTGGACAGTGCATATCAACAGGTGGCAGACGCTGCGCCCGCCGCTCCTGAGGCGGCAGCCAGGCTTCCAGCGGCAGCGGCCAGACCAGCCGTTCGTGACGGGTAGCGCCGGGACAGTCGGCAGCAACGCGCAGCCCCTGCGCATTCTGCCAGTAACTCAGGCGTAATCCGCTGAGGCTCTCCTGGCCGGGTGCCAGCAGCGTTGGCGGCAGCGTATCCGAAGCAACCCAGCTTTGCCGCCGCTGACGACAGTTTTCATCTCCGGCGGGCAGCGGCTGACCACCAGGCCAGCAGATGGTCGCGACCGTGACCGAAGCCGGACGCGGATCGCCTGGCACGTCACGCCTGCCGAGGCGGCTCATCAGCACGCTGTTAATCTGATTCATGATCGGCACGGCTGAGGCAAAACCAAACTGGCCGGCAACCGGCGTCGCATCAGGTCGTCCGACCCAGACGCCAATCAGATAGCGGGGATTGATACCCACCGACCAGGCGTCGCGATAGCCGTAACTGGTGCCGGTTTTCCAGGCCAGCGGCACCACATCGGGTACGCTGCCGTTGCCTGCGGGCTGCGCTTCCCCGGCCAGGATACGCCGGATGATCCACGCTGATTCCTTTGATAGCAGCGGTCGCTGCTGCAACGGTTGATCGGGCGTCCAGCGCAGCTGAGCGGCATTGCCGTGGCGGGCAAAGGCGCTGTAGGCCGCGACAATTTCATCCATGCGCGCCCCGGTGCCGCCAAGAATCAATGAAAGATTGGGTTCAGCGCCAGGCGGAAAACGTAAATTCAGACCCACATTGCGCAGACGCGCCGCGACGTTTTTCGGCCCCAGCGCCTCCAGCAGCTGAACGGCGGGCAGATTCAGGGAGCGCACCAGCGCATCGCTGGCGCTGACCGGTCCGTGAAAGCCGGTGTCAAAGTTGCCGGGCCGGTAATCACCAAAGCGACGCGGCACATCCTGCAGCAGCGATTCGGCATGAATCAGTCCCTCGTCCAGCGCCATGCCATAGATAAAGGGTTTTAACACCGAACCTGGCGAGCGCACGCTGGCGATCATATCCACATGACCAAAACGGCTGTCATCGGTAAAGTCGGCCGAGCCGACATAGCCGCGAACGGCCATGGTGGTGTGATCCACCACCAGCATCGCCAGTGAGGTGCGCGGCGGCAGCTGGTTTTTAACGTTCAGCGCCAGGCTTTCCAGTTCGCGCTGCAGTGAAGGATCGAGCGTGGAAACAATCTTATCGCTGCGGCTGATCGACAGCAGCCGCCGGGCCAGCAGCGGTGCCATCTGCGGCATCTGTCGCGGCGGCAGCCACACCGGCTCCTGACGAATTTCCGCCACCTGTTCCGCGGACCAGATGTGGTATTCCGCCAGCCGATCCAGCACTTTATTGCGAGCGGCTTCCGCCCGCTCCGGCCAGCGATCGGGCCGCAGACGGCTGGGTGCCTGCGGCAACACGGCAAGCAGCGCCGCCTCACCCGGCGTCAGCTGTGACGGGGCTTTGCCCAGCCAGCTCCAGCTTGCCGCGCCCACCCCTTCCAGCGTACCGCCAAAGGGCGCACGATTAAGATAGAGCGTCAGGATGTCTCGTTTGGAAAGATGCCACTCCAGCTGTAGCGCACGCCACGCCTGAATCAGCTTGCCCCGCAACGTGCGGGGTTGCGGGTCGACAAGGCGTGCCACCTGCATGGTCAGGGTGCTGCCGCCGGAAATCACACTCTGATGACGCAGATCCTGCCAGGCCGCGCGCACCAGCGCCAGGGGATTGATGCCGGGGTGATACCAGAACCAGCGATCTTCGTAGGTGAGCAGCGCCTGCAGATAGGCCGGTGCCACCTCTTCTGGTGTAACCGGATAGCGCCAGATGCCCTTGCTGTCAGCGAAGCGCCACAGCGGCGTGCCATCGCTGGCCACAATGACCCGCGCAGGCTGCACCTGTTTAAGCGGCAGCGGGAACAGCCGATCCAGTCCCCACGTCACCAGCCATAACACCACAAAAAAAAGCGGCAGCGCGAGCCACCACTTTTTAAGGGTGCGAGGTTTTAACACGCGTCGCGTCACTTACTGAATATGCAACTGCGACGGCGTACTGCCGATGGCGCGCCACTCCGGCACATACATCGACTCGACCTGCGGCGGCGGTATCAGGAAGCGACCCGGTGTGACCGCCCGCGCCAGATAGACCAGCGTTGCGGGACGATAAGTATCTACCGCCAGCGCCGCGACAAAGCGATCGTCGCGGAACTCAATGTGCTTAATGTCAGCCTGCTGCATATCGCCCATGCTCTCTTTCAGCGCATCCGCACTGTCGCCGAGGCTGGCGCTGCTGTCGGCCAGATTCTGGTTTTCCAGCTCCAGACCGGCAGGCAGCAGATCCACCACCAGCGCATCGCTGATGCTGCGCTTTGACGAAACGGTCAGACGCACCACCAGCAACTCCCCGCTGCGCAGATTACTGAGATCGGCGGCTTTGCCATCCAGGGTGAAGTATTCACGTTTTATCCCGAGCACATTGCTCTCCGGCTGCGGGGCGGCCAGCGGATAACCGGTGACGTCCAGACGACCATACAGCGGCGCACTGCCCGGATTACGGATGGCTAAGCCCTGTAACAGGCGGTCAGCAGACAGCCCTTTATTCAGTGGCGCATCGCCCTGCAGCGGTTCAGGATTGCCCGACAATAGCGCCTGCCAGCTGCTGCCCTGCGCACGTTGCAGAGTGTGAGCTGCCAGATAAAGTGCGTTATTTTCCTGAGTCGAGAACCAGCGTTTGCCATTGACCTCCCTAGACAGCGACAGCAGCAGACTGTTTTGCACATCCGGCTGCAGCTTATTTTCCGCCAGCAACGCAATCATCATCCCCTGATCGCGCACCGTACTGCCGTAGTCGCCATACCACTCTTTGTCCGAACGCGTCAGCGTGGCACCCTGCATGATCGCCTGCTGTGCACGCTGTCCGTCGCCCATCAGCTTCAGCGCGACGCCAAGCTGCATTAGCGCCAGGCCGGAGCGGGCCTTCTCACGTTGCTGATACAAGGCGCGCAACGCACCCAGCGGGGCACGTTGCTGACGCGCCAGCACCAGCCCGGCGTAAGCCTGTACGCTGAACTGTAGCGCGGCGTTGTTATCACCGCCGCCGCTGATCTGCGAGGGATCCTGCAGATAGCGCAGTAGCCGGGCATTAGCGCGCTCCACCACATTATCCGGCAGCGCATAGCCCGCCTCGCTGGCGCGCAGCAGGAAGTCCGTCACATAAGGCGTCAGCCAGAACTCCTCTTCACTCTGTTTATCCCACAGCCCAAAGCTGCCGTTGGCGCGCTGCATGCCTGCCAGACGGGCAATGCCGGTGTCGACGGCGGCCCGTCGTGCTTCATCGCTGCTGGTTTTAATACCCATGGCGGTCAACTCAGCATGGCTGGTGTAAAGCGAAGGCCAGAGTCCGCTGCTGGTCTGTTCCAGGCAGCCGTAGGGATAGGCGTAAAGCGCACTGATATAGCTGGCGATATTCAGCGGCGGACGATTGCTCAGCGTCAGCTGGCCGCTCAGGGTTTGTGCATCCAGCCCCGTCAGCGCCGCCGCCGCGATCTCCCAGGGCTGATCGGGATTGATTACGGCATCAAAGTTCAGCGTCTGCGCCGGATAAGGCGGTCTGACACCCATTTTCCACTGCTGTCTGCCGGGCTTCACCTGCTCACCCGGCAGGTTCAGACCGGAAATCTGTACGGTAACCTCGCCATCACCAAAGCCGGTTTTCGCCGTAACCGGAATCTGTAACGTGGTGCGTGCACCTTTAGCCAGCGTCACACTCTGACTGGCAGCACCGGCCAGATCCAACAGGCCACTGCTGGAGAGATCAACCTTCAGGGTTTGCGGCAGATCGGTCAGGTTAGTGAGATCCAGCGCCAGGGATGCGGTATCGCCGCTGGCAAGGAAACGTGGGGTAGCCAGCTCGCTGATCAGCGGTGCCGCGACCACCAGTTTGCGCTCTGCGGCACCGAAGCTGTCATCGCTCCAGGCCTGCGTCATCAGCCGCAGTTCACCGTTAAACGCCGGGATCGGCAGCGTAATCGACCCGTTGCCTTCTTTATCCAGCGTCACCGCCTGTAACTGCTGCGCGACGATATTAACGTGCGTCACCGGCTTTTTACCGCCGCGCGTCATCGATTCATCTTCGCCATCACCACCAAAACGCAGCGCCGCCAGCCGGCCGCCGCCTTCGATCAGCTGACCAAAGACGTCGTACTGATCGACGTTGTAGCGTTTACGGCCAAAGAAAGCCTGCCACGGATCGGGCGTTTTAAAATCCGTTACGCTAAGTACGCCACTGTCCACGGCTGACAGCAGCACATTCACTTTTTCTGGCAGCGGACCGCCGTCACGACTGGCATGAACCTTAACCGTCAGGAGTTGCTCAGGACGGATTTTATCGGGTGCCGCAAGCGTCAGGTTTAAGCGACTTGCTTCGGTCGCCATCGGCAGGTGCAACAGCCCTACCGCGCGTTTGGGTGTGGCACCACTGACTTTATCGCCATCACGCACCACAATAGCGCTGAAGTAGAGATCGTGACGCCGCCAGCTCTCAGCCACCGGCACATCCACCGTTGTGCCGCCCTTTGGTACGGTCAGCGGCTGCCACCAGAGCGTGCCGCTGCTCGACTCCACCATCAGGTAGCCTTTACCGGCAGCCGGTGACTCGACCTGCAGATGCACGGTATCGCCCGGCTGGTAAGCCGCTTTATCCAGCTTCAGTCTGACCTGATCCGGACGCAATGCGCCCGTGCCGTTGGTGTTGTCCTGCCAGTCATAACCGGCCTGGAACCGCACGCTGCTGACGATCTTCTCGCCCGCCTGCACTTCCAGCCGGTAGTGGCCCCACTCGACCGGGAAGCTGACTTTGGTGCTGCCGTCAGCCGGGATTGAGATGGCGCGTTCATCTTCCTGCAGATCTTTGTCGCCATACTGCGACTGCCAGCCTTCGCTGTCAGAGAAGCTCCAGTAATAATCACGGCGCTCACGGATCAGGCGCACATCCAGCTTGTCTGCCGCCAGTTTCCTGCCCTGACTGTTGGCATAGACAATGTCGAATTCGGCAAGGCTCTCTTCCGGCACCGTAGGCTCGTCGTGATAGCGGTCGCTGCGGTAGTCATAAACTGCCTTATTACCGAATAACGGCCGGATACCCGGCAGGGCGTCAGCGGGCCAGATAGCCTGGGTAGCGCGACGTGTGACCGGTCGACCGCCGGTCTCCAGCAGGCTGGCCTGCAGGATCAGGTTAAGCGGGGAGTGCAGCTGATCCCACTGATTCTCTACCGTAAGCTGCGCTTTACCGCTGGCATCGAGCTTGAGGTCCACCTCATCCAGCGTGCGCTTTAATCCCTCTTCGGTGATGTCACCAAACTGGTAGCCCGGTAGTGCAGCCACGGCTTCACGAGCCGGTCGCAGATAGAGTTGCCCCTGTAAGGTGTTCCCGGCAGCTGGCGCGCCATAGAGGTAGCGTCCTTCAATACCGAACTCAACGCTGGCATCAGCAGGCTGCGGCTGAGGATCATTTTTCAGGGTTAACGCCATGCGCTCCGGCAGGAAATCCTCAACGTGGAATTTCCACTCACGCTTAAGGTTATCGCCGGTATTGAGCCGCAGCATCCAGTCGCCGGTCATGGCGGACGCGGGCAGTGCCAGTCGCTGCTGATAGAGTCCCGCTTCTGGCTGCCAGACAAAGGTCCGCATCACCTGGCCGTCAGGCTGCACCAGCTCCGCTTTGATCGGCTGGGTGGGCAGCGGGCGTCCGTCGGCATCGCGCAGCAGCGCATTGACGATGACGATTTCGCCGGGCCGGTAGATATCGCGCGGGCCAAAGACAAACAGCTGTTTGTCATAGCCCTGCGGCCCGGCTACCGGAAACTCCGCCAGATCCAGCGCCGGACGCGCCAGATCGATCATTGAGGTCTGTTCACCCTGCACGGCCAGCAGGAGCTTGCCTTTTTCGTCCGCTTTCAGGCGCAGATGACCGGTACTGTCACTGGTGTCGCTCTGCAGCACCTGCCCTTTCTCATCCAGCAACCTGACGCTGACGCCGGAGAGCGGCTGGCCGTTTGCCAGACTCTGGGCGAAGAGTTCGAACTGAGTCGGAAAGCGGTGCAGTGACAGGCCAATATCGCTCAGAGTGAAGAGTGTGGCGGGCTGGCTGTAGTGATAAGTCCCGGCCTGCTTCATGACGGCCAGATAGACGCCGGGCTGCTGAAGCGCCTTGATGTCACTCATCGGCAGCTGCAGTTTTTCACGGGTGTTTCGCGCCGGGTTAAGCTCAAAGCGACCAGTGTAGACCAGCTGGCTGCTTTTCAGCAGATCCTGTGACTGCCAGCTGGAGAGGTTATTGCCGTAATTCCACTGCGAGAGAAATTCCGCCAGGCCGGCATTTTTTATGCGGAAGAAATCGACATCGACCTGGTTAACATTCAGCGCCAGTACCGGCAGGCCCTGCGTGATACGCAGCGGCAGCAGTGAACCGCGGCTGGCAAAGCCCACCATCGGCTGGATATCGCTGGACGCGATTTTTTTACTGTAATCGGCGGCGAGCGTCTCACCGCTGGCCGCACGCAGTCCCGCATCCACCGTGACGGTGAAGTGGCGCGACGGTTCGGGATGGCGGAAGCGCAACGTTTTACGGTTAGCAGAAAGCTCCCAGCCGCCATCCACCCGTCCCTGTTTGTCGTCGGTCAGCCTGACTTTCTGCGCGATATCCTGTTTGTCATCCAGCGGCTGACTGAAGGTTAAGACCAGGGCCGCCGCACCGTCGATCTGCAGTTCCGAGAGATCGATAATCGTCAGCGGCTTGCTGACATATTTGGTTGCAGGTGCCTCTGCTGCCTGGAGAGGCAAAGCAGGTAACAGGGTCGCTGACAGCAGCGAGCCACCGATCAGCATGCTGAGCAGCAGCCGGGTAGTGCGTTTCTTCATGGTAGTTCCTTCACCGGGACGCAGGGAGTGTCGTTTGATTACGCTACGCAATTTCATATCAATGCTCGCATTTAATCAACGCTTCTCTTGAGATGGTGCGCACATTCCCTGACACTGGTATGACAGATTGCTGAGATGAGGTTGTTATGACGACGCCACTGTTTGTGTACGCCGACTGGTTACAAGAGCACTACAACGATGAGCGGCTTCAGGTGCTGGATGCACGTCTGTTGCCACCCGGAATGGAAGCGGTTCGCGATGTCCAGGCTGAATATCTGGCAGGTCATCTACCCGACGCGCCTTACTTTGATATTGAAGCGCTCTCCGATCACACAAGCCCTTATCCGCACATGCTGCCGCGTGCCGAGACCTTTGCCGTCGCGATGCGCGAGCTGGGCGTGAGCAGTGATAAGCATCTGGTGGTCTATGACGAGGGCAATCTCTTTTCCGCGCCGCGCGCCTGGTGGATGCTGAAGACCTTTGGCGTGGCGCAGGTGTCGATTCTGGCCGGTGGTTTGCAGGGCTGGAAAGAAGCCGGTTTTGCGCTGGCAACCGGCGACGTGAATCTGCCGGAAGGTGAGTTTGAAGCGCACGCAGATGAAAGCCGGGTTAAACGCCTGACGGACGTGCTGCTGATCAGTCATGAAGGCGGTGCACAGATTGTTGATGCGCGTGCCGCTAATCGCTTTAACGCTGAAGTGGACGAACCGCGTCCCGGCCTGCATCGCGGACATATTCCCAACAGCCTGAACGTGCCGTGGAATACGCTGGTTGAGCAGGGAAAACTGAAGCCGGAAGCGGAACTGCGCAGGCTGTTTGCTGACGCGGGCGTGGATATTACCCAGCCGGTGGTCGCCAGCTGTGGCTCTGGCGTAACGGCGGTGGTATTGATTCTGGCGCTGACGGCGCTGGGCGCTCGGGATGTCACGCTGTATGACGGGTCCTGGGGCGAATGGGGCAGTCGCGACGACTTACCGATAGCGAAATAAAAAACAGGCGGCCTATGAGCCGCCTGATTTTTTGATAATGCCTGGTTCGTTCAGCTGTAATACCGACGCTGCACAGGAAACAGGGTCAGATCGGAAAGTCGCTTAAGCCAATCCCTGGCCGCTCGTCCCGCGCGATTACGCACCTCATCCCTGAGGTGCGCCCGTAGCCGGGCCAACGCTTCGCGTTGTTCAAAAACACTCCCGGCATTTTTGTCCATGGCGCGGGACGCTTTCCTCTTCTGACCCTGTGCCCTGCGCGTTAAGCTTATTCGTTGCGGCCAGATTCACTCTGATTCGGGATTATCAACTGTCTGAGGCGACCTATGAGCCGCCTGTTTTTTTAGTGCGTCAGATAATCCGCTCACTGCCCTTGAAGTCACGCAGGAAACTGCCCCAGCGACGCTCATAAAATGGCGTGATGTGGGCGGTAAAGAAGTGGCTGATGCCACGGTCCTGCAGCGTGACTTCACAGATATCAATCGGTGCATCGTCCGGCAGCGTGTCCGTTGCCACACTGCCCGCCGCCTGAATAATCGCCTCAATGTTGCTGTCTGCTTCAATACCAATCAGCAGATTGGGCGCTTCGTCTGCCCGCTCACGAATGCTGGCGATAAACGCCCGGCGCACCTGTTTATGCTTACTGAACAGCTGCGTCAGCGAATCGATCATCTGCGCAGGCGGCTCGGCCACTTCAGAGAGCAGCAGGGACTGTCCTCCTTCCAGCACGGTTTGCTGGCTTAGCGCACTGCCCTCTTCAGCCAGCAGATGGGTGATTTCGGCTGCAGTAAACTCTTTACCGGAAGGCAGTTTGGGATTGAGAAACAGCGTCTCGCCACGTGTAATCTCAAACAGCGTCCGGACCGGCAGACGCAGCCAGGACTGCTCACCGCTCACCGCTTCACTCATCGCCTCTTCAGACGTGAAAAAAGGAATGATGCTGCTGCCATCCTCTTTTTCCCAGTGCTGCAGATCAACGGGCGTGCTGGCATCAAGCTGTTGCGTAGTGCTTTCGCCTGGAACAAAGACATCAGACTCCAGCAGCAGTTGAAAAAATTCGGGCCGATGGGCAGGCTCGGTGGCTGCCAGCTTCAGCACCTCTTCAAGACGGTTCATAGTTTCCCTCTGAACAGCGGCGGCATCTGCCACCGCTGAGCCCTTCTTATTTCAGTAGCAGATTAGCGATGGTTCGCACGCCAAGACCTGTTGCACCCGCCGCCCATTGATCAACCGCCCCTTTGCGATAGGTGGCGGAACAGTCGATGTGCAGCCAGCCCTGCTGATAGTTGCTCACGAAGTGGGACAGGAACGCTGCTGCACTGCTGGCGCCTGCCGCATGAGACGGGCTGGCGATGTTATTGAGATCGGCGAAGTTAGACGGCAGATGGCTGCGATGGAATTCAGCCAGCGGCAGGCGCCAGAAAGGCTCGTTCTCACTTACCGCGCTGCCCATCAGCGACTGCGCCATCACATCATCAAAGGTAAACAGCGCATGATAGTCGTTGCCCAGCGCCGTTTTAGCCGCGCCGGTCAGCGTGGCAGCATCGATGATCAGCGTCGGGTTCTGCTCGCTGGCGTCGATTAAACCGTCGGCCAGGACAAGGCGACCTTCCGCATCGGTGTTCATGACTTCCACCGATTTGCCGTTGCGATAGCGAATGATGTCGCCAAGCTTGAAGGCGTTACTGCTGACCATGTTATCGGCACAGCAGAGGTAGAGTTTGACGCGCTTGTTCAGGCCACGCGAAATCGCCATTGCCAGTGCGCCAGTAACGGTCGCCGCGCCGCCCATGTCAGACTTCATTGAGTCCATGAAGCTGCTCTGCTTCAGGCTGTAGCCGCCGGTATCAAAGGTGATGCCTTTACCGACCAGACAGGCGTAGACCGGTGCATTCTCATCGCCGGTTGGGTTGTAGTCGAGCGCCAGGTAAACCGGCGGGCGATTTGAACCCCGTCCCACCGTGTGCAGGCCCATATAGCCCTGAACGCGCAGATCGTCGCCTTTGGTAATGCGATAGCTCACAGCGCTGCCGCCCACTTCACTGATCAGATCGACGGCAGTATGCGCCAGCTGTTCCGGCCCCAGGTCTTCTGCAGGCAGGTTAATCACGTTGCGGACCCAGTCGATGATTTTCAGACGGCGATCAAACTCCGCCTGCTCATGTTCGCCCAGCGCTGGCCACTCAACCTGGCGCTGGCCTTTCGGGCCACGGAAGCCCTGCCAGAATGCCCAGCACTGCTCCAGGTGCCAGCCTTCGCCGGTCAGCGCCACGTGGCGGATGCCCTGGCTGTCGATTTTGTGCGCCGCACGCTGAATAGTATTCAGCGCATCCGCGCCGGTGAGATGCAGCGTCATGCCGCTGTCGTTGCTGCTCAGAATCGCTTTTTCGCCCCAGCGCGCATCGGCGGGCTGGCTGCTAAGCGTAATGTTCATGGGTTGTGTGGTCATCGAAAAGCTCCGTAATCGTTATCTGTTTCATCCAGCCTGATTGTTATGACGGCTTTAATAAGATGTTAAATGTATTTCACAGAGACCTGATAACAGATTCCGCCGGACGTTGCCAGCGAAGCGCCCATATTGGCGCAGTTTCCGGATTATGACCGGGTATCAGGATTTCATTAAGGCCCGCAGCCGGGTCACCGACTTCTGCACCAGGGCAATGGCGTAGTCGATCTCTTCTTCGGTCGTGAAGCGTCCCAGCGAGAAGCGCAGCGAACTGTGCGCCAGCTCCTCACTTACGCCCAGCGCGCGTAAAACATAGGAAGGCTCCAGGCTGGCAGAGGTACAGGCCGAGCCGGAAGAGAGCGCCAGATCTTTCAGCGCCATGATCAGGGATTCACCCTCAACGTCAGCGAAACTGATGTTAAGAATGTTCGGCGCACGCTGATGCGGATCGCCATTGAGTGTCACATCCGGCAATACGCTGATACCCTGCCACAGACGATCGCGCAGCGCCTGCAGACGCGCCATCTCAGTTTCGCGCTCTTCTGTCGCGATACGATAGGCCTCGCCCATGCCGACAATCTGATGCACCGGCAGGGTGCCGGAGCGCATCCCGCGTTCATGCCCGCCGCCGTGGATTTGCGCAGCAATCTGCACGCGCGGTTTACGCCGCACATAGAGTGCACCGATGCCTTTCGGACCATAGAGTTTGTGGGCCGAAAATGACATCAAATCGACCGGTAACTGGCTGAGGTCGATGGGCAACTTACCGACGCTCTGGGTCGCATCCACATGAAACAGAATCTCACGCTCGCGGCAGAGTTCGCCAAAGGCGGCGATATCCTGAACCACGCCGGTTTCATTATTGACGTGCATGAGAGTAACCAGAATGGTGTCATCGCGCAGCGCCGCACGCAGCTGTTCAGGCGAGACAATGCCGTTAGCTGCCGGCGTCAGATACGTGACATCAAAACCTTCGCGCTCCAGCTGCTGACAGCTGTCGAGCACCGCTTTGTGTTCCGTCTGGCTGGTGATGATATGTTTGCCGCGCGCCTGATGGGCGTGGGCTGCGCCTTTAATCGCGAGGTTATCGGATTCGGTGGCGCCAGAGGTAAAGACGATTTCGCGCGGATCGGCGTTGACCAGTTCGGCAATCTGATTGCGGGCAACATCGACCGCTTCTTCAGACTGCCAGCCAAAACGGTGCGATCGCGAAGCCGGATTACCGAACGTGCCATCCAGCGTCAGAAACTGCATCATTTTGCTGGCCACACGCGGATCGGCCGGCGTGGTGGCGGCATAATCCAGGTAAATCGGTAATTTCATTGCGCTACAGCTCCGTATAGAAAATCATACGTCTTTATAGCAGATTCGGCCCTGACCGCGTTAGCAGTAAGGGCCGCAACAGCGGGGATTACGATGCGCGCTGGTTGACGTTAATTTCCTGCGAACGCGGGCTCTGGAAGCGACGATTATCGATCGCATTCTGACGATCGGCCACATCCAGAATCTCCTGATTATTCACCAGCTCAGCCAGCGTAATATTGTTCAGGAAGTCACTGATACGCACGCTCAGATCGCGCCACAGCACGTGAGTCAGACAACGCTCGCCGCCCTGGCAGCCTTCTTTGCCCTGGCATTTGGTGGCATCAACCGACTCATCAACCGCAGTAATCACTTCGCCGACAGAGATGGTGTCTGACGCTTTACCCAGCAGATAACCGCCACCCGGGCCACGAACGCTGGAAACCAGGTCGTTTTTACGCAGTCGGGAGAATAACTGCTCCAGATAGGAGAGCGAAATGCCCTGACGTTCTGAAATATCAGCCAGCGGGACCGGACCTTCATGGGAGTGAAGGGCAACGTCCAGCATTGCAGTAACGGCATAACGTCCTTTGGATGTCAGTCTCATAGCGTACGACCTCAATAGCGTCCGGTTATCGGAGGATTAGCAACAGATGCCATGAAGTCTGACATTCCCGAGTAAATTGGTCAACTATTTAACCTGGTAAATTAGTCAGGTATTTAACCAGGTAATTTACTCAACTATTATCTGCTTCTTTTTTCTCGTTTTTTCGCTTTTCAAACGACGAAAGCATACCGCGCAGGATGTTCAGTTCATCACGTTCCGGACGGGCACGGGTATAAAGACGACGCAGTTTGCTCATCACCTGGCCTGGATTGGCTTCACGGATAAAGCCGCTGTTCAGCATCATCTGTTCCATATGCTGATAAAAGCGCTCAAGGTCATCCACCAGCGGATAAGGCGATTCTTCAAACTTCGGCGGCGGGCTGGCCTGCTCCTGCGACTGTAACCATGCCATGCGCACTTCATAGGCGATAATCTGTACTGCCATCGCCAGGTTCAGCGAGCTGTACTCCGGGTTAGCCTGAATCGCGACGTGATAATGACACTTCTGCAACTCTTCGTTGGTCAGGCCAACGCGCTCACGACCAAACACCAGTGCGACCGGTGCCTGCTGGCCCTCTTCCACACTTTTTACGCCGCATTCACGTGCATCCAGCATCGGCCAGGGCAGCGAACGTGAACGTGCGCTGGTGCCGACCACCAGACTGCATCCGGCGATTGCCTCATCCAGTGAATCGACGATTTTTGCGTCGCCGATAACGTCACTGGCACCGGCGGCCAGCGAGATCGCCTGTGAGTCGGGTTTGACCAGCGGATTAACCAGATAGAGGTTGGTTAAGCCCATGGTTTTCATGGCGCGCGCAACGGAGCCCATGTTACCGGTGTGAGAAGTCTCGACCAGCACGATACGAATATTTTGCAACATGATTAGGGATACTCAGAAACGGGTCAGTAAAATCAGTGGAGAGAATCGTAACATAAAGCAGGACATTTACCGAACACGCTGCTATACTCCGCGCCGTTTTCCCCGTTCTTTAACATCCAGCGAGAGATACCGATGCATCCAATGCTCAACATTGCCGTGCGCGCAGCGCGCAAGGCCGGAAATTTAATTGCCAAATATTATGAAACCCCGGACGCCGTCGAAGCCAGCCAGAAAGGCAGCAACGACTTCGTAACCAATGTTGACCGCGAAGCAGAACGCCTGATTATCGAAATTATTCGTAAATCTTACCCGAAACATACCATCATCACTGAAGAAAGCGGTGAACTGGCGGGCGAAGATCAGGATGTTCAATGGGTTATCGATCCGCTGGATGGCACCTCCAACTTCATCAAACGTCTGCCCCACTTTGCTGTTTCTATCGCTGTGCGCATCAAAGGCCGCACTGAAGTCGCCGTCGTTTACGATCCAATGCGCAATGAACTGTTCACCTCTTCACGTGGCCAGGGCGCTCAGCTGAATGGCTATCGTCTGCGTGGCAGCATTGCCCGCGATCTGGATGGCACCGTGCTGGCAACGGGCTTCCCGTTCAAAATGAAGCAGCACGCGCCTGCTTACATGAACATCCTGACCAAACTCTTCACCCAGTGCGCTGACTTCCGTCGCACCGGTTCTGCTGCGCTGGATCTGGCCTATGTGGCTGCGGGTCGCGTAGATGGCTACTTTGAGATTGGCCTGAAGCCGTGGGATTTCGCGGCGGGTGAACTGCTGGTTCGTGAAGCGGGCGGTCTGGTCACTGACTTCACCGGTAACCACGGCTATCTGCTGTCAGGTAACCTTGTCGCGGGTAACCCGCGCGTGGTGAAAGCGATGCTGTCGAACATGCGTGATGAACTGAGCGAAGCGTTAAAACGCTGAGTTTCAGTACAGAAAAAGGCGGCTTATCAGCCGCCTTTTTTATTGCCTGCGAATCAGTGATGATTAACGACGTTCGTGTGCCAGCACCTGACGGGGCTGAGTACGACGACCCACCATACCCATCACACCAGCCAGTACGGCTTCGATGATCAGCAGAATCAGGGCATACCAGCTCGCTTTAGCAGTCGCAGCAGCGGCTTTTTCACCCGCTTCACGTGCTTTCTGCTCAGCCTGCTGTTTCAGTTCATTATACTTCTGAACGGCCTGCTGATAGCTCTGCTCGGTTTTCGCAACGATCTGATCCACTTCCTCATCGCTTTTACCGGTGCGCGCTTTGATGATATTTTTCAGTGCGTCACGATCGGCTGCCTGCAGGGTATCTGAATGACGATCCATCACACCTTTTACCCAGTTGGTCAGATCGGTATCGGCTGTCTGCGGATGGTTCGCGGTGTTGTTAGCCTGGTTTTCCGCATTCTGCGCTTCTTTATTTGCGTCCTGCTTCAGATTCTCTGGCTGTAATTCCGGCTTACCGGTCTGGCGTAATGTGGTTTCAAGTTCGTTCTGCAGGTTGTCTAAATTAATATTATTTTCCTGCAGCTTTTCTTTTGCCATTTGAGTGACCGAAGGCGCAGCGGCGGAAATACCACTACCCAGTGCCTGGAAGCCTGAACCCACAATATTCATCGCGCCACCTAATACGCTGGTTGCCAGCGCAATTGCCAGGTAAATAGTGAAAATTGTGCTAAGGCCAAACATCAGTAAACCGTGCAGTGCGCCTTCACGCTGTGCCAGTCGACCGGCAACATAACTACCCGCCGCCATCGCGACCAGCATTTCAATGGCTGTCCAGACCAGCGCGCCAGTACCAAGGCCGTCCAGCGGATTCTGTTCTTTCATCGGATCAATGGTGGTAGCACCAATGGCGGTTCCCAGCAGCGTCAGAATGATATGAACGATTAATACACAAATAACACCGGCAAACACCGCGCTCCAGGAAATACGTTTTAACGGTAGTCCTGCCGGCCCGGTCGCCAGCGTTTCGGTGTAGCCATTATTAATACGGGTATCAGCCATGAAATATACTCCTCGCAATAAACAGAAAGCTGTTCTGATCTTTTATCATCCCGACGGCGGAATGCCGTTTTGGTATTAACAGCGTAGACAGGGAATAGTCATTTCTCCACTAAACTGCCCAGAGAAAAAAATAAAGAGATGAATTAAGAGATAATTAGCGAGGTAAGCATAACCGCGGGAATTTTATTCCCGCTGCGTTTATAGTCAGAAAGGTCGAATTCCGCCACCTGCCGTCAGCTGTGCTGACTGCCATAAGACGATACCTGCCACAATTAAAATCAGGCTGCCGGTTAAAGCCAGCGTTGGCATCAATAGTCGCGAGATGCCTGAGACTGCACCAGGCTGTGCCAGCCGTTGCGCCACTGAACGCGCCTGCTGCACCAGCAGGCCAATCGCCGAAATGGTCAGCGCCGTGCCGACCGCCATCACGGCAGCAGAGAGAATGCCCCAGCCATAAACGCCAATCACTTTGGCAAACAGCAGCATCATAATCGCGCCGGAACAGGGACGTAATCCCATCGACACCACCACCAGCAGCTGGGTTTTCCAGCTGACATTGCCACTCATCTGCTGCGGCGTCGGCAGATGCGCATGTCCGCAGCCGCAATGCTCATCATGCTCGTGGTGGGGCCGGAAGGCACGAAATACCGGAGCTGGACGCAATGCCCGCCACAGTGAACGCAGCGCCCGATACCCGATCATCACGCCCAGCCCAATCACCAGCAGATAACTGCCCCTCTCCAGCCAGAAACTGCTGAGATGCAGCTGGCGCGACGAGGTTTTCAGCACCACCAGCATCACCGTCACCAGCCCAATCGCCACCGAACCCTGCAACAGCGAGGCGAGTAGCGTCAGCCTGATACTGGTTTTCACTTTTGCAGGATGAGTCGCCAGAAAGGTCGCGATCACCACTTTGCCGTGGCCCGGTCCCAGCGCGTGCAGCACGCCATAGAGCAGGCTGAATATCACCAGCGAGAGGCCAGCCTTGTTGGGCTGCTCCGCCACCCGTTGTAACAGCTGGGTCATCTGCCGGTGCAGATCTTTCTGCCACAACACGCTCTGCAGCAGAATCTGCGACCAGTAAAGCCAGACCAGCAATGCGCCGCCGATGAAGAGTCCCGCCAGTAACCACAGCGGCCAGAGCCGGGAAGCCCGCAGGGGTGCGGAGATTACTGACATGTCAGTACCACCGTTTGTGCGAACTGGCGACCTAAATCCATCTCCTCCGCAGGCGCATCGGCTTTATCCAGCGACAGCGCATACTGCTTCAGAGAGTCATTGGGTTTTGGCGTATTGAGCGCAAATTTACAGCGGGTCTGCAACGCCGGCGGCAGCGTTAACGCGCCGGGATTGTCATAGAACATATCGACGAAGTAAGTGGGATCGAAGGTCAGGATCTCAAAGCGCTGCCCGGCCAGCGTCGGGGGTTCCGCCAGTGGCAGAACAAATTCCAGCACCGCTTTGTGACCGCTACGTGACAGATTATATTCCGTTGGCAGATTCAAAAACTTTACCCGCTGTTGGTTGTGCCAGATTTCAGAAAAGTAGTGCTGGCCCAGTACGTTCGCCATCACGCCCGCCGCCAGCTTTTTCCACACCACGCTGCCTGGCTTCGCCTCGCCCGCGTCATACAGCAGGTCGGCGGAGGTGATCTCATCCATAGTCCAGGTCATCTTCAATCCGGTAAAGGTGTCACCCTGCACCACCAGCTCGGTTTTCATGTCGATGAAGCTGTGAGGATGGGCCAGCAGAGCCGGACTTAATACCATCAGTAAGGCAAAGAGTGCGCATTTCATAATGTTATAAAGTAACGTTCCTGATGAAAAGAATCTATAAGTAACAAAATTTTGTGACCCGCCTTAAACCTCCGGCAAATAAACCGCGTAAACCGCGCGGGCGCTGACCGGGTTGACTACGCTTAGCTCAAAATAGCCTGCTGGAAATCTGATTGATGAGTTCTGCTACCCCTTTGGCACCACTCTTCACCCGTTCACAGCGTCAGTGCCATCTTTTATTGTTGCTGTTTCTGCCCGCACCCGTGCTTACGCTCGAAAAAATCTGCCAGCTGAATGGCATCGATTCTGCCGTTGCCCGACAGGATATCGCGGATGTAGGCCTTGAGATACAGCGATATCACCAGCTGGAATTACACCAGATGGTGGATGGCAGCTTTCGTCTTCATGGTACAGAGCTGGACCGGCGCCTTTGTCTGTTGCACAACCTGCGACGCAGTCTGCGTTTATCGCAGGACTTTGTCTGCCAGCATTTTGCCACGCCGCTGCGCCAGCGCCTGAAGGTCATGAAGATTGAAAAAGCGTTGTGGGATGAGACCAATTTACAGGCGCTGATTCAGCACTGCAGCCTGCGTCTGAAGCGTGATTTCAGCGAACGCGACCGGCTTTTTCTGCAGATATTTATGAAGTATGGCTTGTGCCAGCGTCAGCCGGTGCTGTTCAGTGAGGCGCAGTCTCTCTGGCTGCAGCAGAAGCCTGAGCGGCAGGCCGCCGAAGATGTGATACATCACTGGCGAAAACGCTGCCATCTCGCCCCGCACGTCAGTGAAACCGACTTCTGGACGCTGCTGTTCAGCCAGATTCATACGCCGGTCGTGGACGCAATTACCCATCCTGCTGAGCAGCAGTTGATGAACGCGACGCAGCAACTGATCAATGACTTTGAAGCCTGCGCCGAAATCACCTTTGCTGACCGCGACGAACTGCTGCACCAGCTCTATCCGCATCTGGCGCAGGCGCTCGATCGCACTCACTTTACTATCGGTATCGACAACAGCGTCGCACTGGATGTCAGCCGCCTCTATCCTCGCCTGCTGCGCACCACTCAGCAGGCCCTGCAGCCTTTTGAGCAGCACTACAACATTACTTTTACGCCGGAAGAGGTGAGTTTAGTCACCATTATTTTTGGTGCCTGGCTGATGCAGGAGAGTGCGCTGCAGGAAAAGCAGGTGCTGATCCTGACCGGCGACGACGCCGACCTGGAGCAGGATGTGGAGCAGCAGATCCGGGAGATCACGCTGCTGCCTGTCAATATTTCCTACCTGGACGTGAAGCAGTTTCAGCGGGACGGCGCGCCACGGGATGTCGACATCATCATTTCGCCCTACCCGACTTCGCTGCCCTTATTCTCTCCGCCGCTGGTGCATGCGGAACTGCCGCTGACGCTGCACCATCAGCAGCGCATTCGTTATTTACTGGAGTCGTAGCCGGGACGCAGGAACAGTGCGGGCAGCGCCACCAGTGCCATCACCCAGAAAAGATGCCCCTGCAGATGCGCGAACAGCACGCCGCAAATCATGGTCATTACTGCAATACCCCCGCCCATCGCCAGCGCGGAATAGAGCGACTGCAGCCGGATCACTTCCGCCCCCTGCCGCGCCGCGATAAAGCGCATCGCCGCCAGATGACAGACGGTGAAACTGCCACAGTGAAGGATTTGCGCCATAATCAGCAGCGGTAACGCGGTGCTGGCTCCCAGCAGGCTCCAGCGGATCAGCGCGCAGATGCCTGAAAGCAGCAGCAGGTCACGCGCGCTCCAGCGGCGGAACAGGCGGCTGCTCAGAGCGAATACGATAATTTCCGCCACTACGCCCAGCGACCAGAGGTAACCCACCGTCGAGGCGGAGTAGCCGCTCTCCTGCCACCAGATAGCGCTGAAGCCGTAATAGGCAGCGTGCGCGCCCTGCAGCAGCGTTACGCAAAGCATAAATCGCCATACTGCATTTTCACGCAGCAAATCACGCCATTCCTGCCAGCCGCCGCCCGCAGCACTCTGACGCTCATGCCCCTGTGGCCGGGTGGCCGGTCTCAGCATCATGCCCGCGAGCATGGCGATGACACCAACGGAAAGCAGCAGCAGAATAGCCCGAGAGGAGTAAGCACTGACCAGCACGCCGGTTAACGCCGAGCTGATCACAAAGGCCAGCGATCCCCACAGCCGCACCGGCCCGTACGCCAGCCCAATCTGCTGTGTCCAGGTCGCGGCCAGCGCATCACTGAGCGGCACCAGCGGCGAGAAAAAGAGGTTAAAGCCGATCATCACAGTCAGCAGCCACATCCACTGCTCACCTACCCAGAAACCGGCGGCGAACAGGCAGGTCATCAGCGCCAGCAGACGCAGCGCCGTAATCAACCGGCCGGGATTCTTAACCTGAGAAGCGATAAGCAGACTACCGACGAAGCGCGCGACCATACCACAGCCAAGCAGCAGGCCAATCTTCTCAGCATCCAGGCCGGTGCCTTTCAGCCACACGCCCCAGAATGGGAGATAGATGCCGTAACAGAAGAAGTAAGTGAAGTAGCCCAATCCGAGCCATCTGGCGGAGCCGATTGCCATATTCCCTCCAGCAAGTGTGCTGCCTCGCAGCATGAGTGGGCGCTACTCTGGCAGAGCGCCGCGGGACAGGCAATAAAAAAGGATGGCAGATGCCATCCTTTTTATACTGTCTCACAACAGGTTAGCGATTAAGCGTAGACCGGCAGACGGCTGCAGATATCCAGCACTTTCTTCTTGGTGCGCTCAATGGTTGCTTCGTCATTGATGTTATCCAGCACATCGGCAATCCAGCCAGCCAGCTCACGCACGTCTGCTTCTTTGAAGCCACGACGGGTAACGGCTGGTGTACCGATACGGATACCGGACGTCACAAACGGGCTTTTCGGGTCGTTTGGTACGCTGTTCTTGTTAACCGTGATGTTGGCACGGCCCAGCGCCGCATCGGCTTCTTTACCGGTCAGGTTCTTGCTCACCAGATCGATCAGGAACAGATGGTTATGGGTGCCGCCAGACACGATGTCATAGCCACGCTCGATCAGCACTTCTACCATCGCTTTGGCGTTTTTTGCCACCTGCTGCTGGTAGGTTTTGAACTCCGGCTCCATCGCCTCTTTGAAAGCAACGGCTTTACCGGCGATAACGTGCATCAGTGGACCGCCCTGGCCGCCAGGGAAGACAGCAGAGTTCAGTTTCTTATAGAAATCTTCGTCGCCGTTTTTCGCCAGAATGATGCCGCCGCGCGGACCCGCCAGCGTTTTGTGGGTGGTGGAGGTCACGATGTGCGCATGTGGAATCGGGCTTGGATAGACTTCTGCGGCAATCAGGCCAGCAACGTGTGCCATATCGACAAACAGCCATGCACCTACGCTATCCGCGATTTCGCGCATTTTCGCCCAGTCGCAGACGCCGGAGTACGCCGAGAATCCGCCAACGATCATTTTTGGCTTGTGGGTTTTCGCCAGTTCAGCCAGTTCGTCGTAGTCGATTTTACCGGTCTCATCGATACCGTAAGCCACTACGTTATAGAGTTTGCCGGAGAGGTTAACCGGTGATCCGTGAGTCAGGTGTCCACCGTGCGCCAGGTTCATCCCGAGGATGGTATCGCCCGGCTGCAGCAGCGCGGTGTAAACCGCGAAGTTAGCCTGTGAACCAGAGTGAGGCTGCACGTTAGCGTAATCAGCGCCAAACAGTTCTTTTGCACGGTCGATCGCCAGTTGCTCAACGATATCAACGTACTCACAGCCGCCGTAGTAGCGTTTGCCCGGATAGCCTTCAGCGTATTTATTGGTGAGCTGAGAACCCTGCGCCTGCATAACACGCGGGCTGGTGTAGTTTTCAGAAGCAATCAGTTCAATGTGCTCTTCCTGACGCACTGTCTCCTGCTCCATTGCCTGCCACAACTCGGCATCGTAATCGGCAATGTTCATATCACGCTTTAACATCCGGATCTCCTGACTCAGCTAACTTTCTGACGGTATTTACCCCCCTTCAGGGGCGAAGGCCCACAGTGTAAACCGTTTTAACAGGTGAAGGTAGGGTGAACCGCCTCTTTTTACGCAAACGATTGGCTACCCGCTGGCATGGCATTTTTACACCTTTTTATCCCGTTCAGACGCCACGATTTTTCTTCAGGCTGTGACAAAGGTTTTTCATGATGCACTAAAAAGTTGCCACTCAGACAACCAGAAAGTTCATTGGGTTATTTACACCGCAGACGAAGCGGCTATAAGATGCATTTAAAATACATGTTTATCTGAGAGGCTACTTCTATGCTTGATTGCCACACCATCGCTACCGTTAAATCGACCCTGCCTGCCATCGCTGCCTGCGGTCCAAAGCTGACCGCCCACTTTTATGACCGCATGCTGTCGCACCATCCGGAACTCAAAAACGTTTTCAACATGAACAACCAGCGCAACGGCGATCAGCGCGAAGCGCTGTTCAACGCCATCTGTGCCTATGGCGCGAATCTGGAGAATCTGGCGGCGCTGCTGCCTGCAGTGGAAAAGATTGCGCAGAAACATACCAGCCTGAATATCCAGCCTGCGCAATATGCCATCGTCGGTGAAAATCTGCTGGCAACCATCAAAGAGCTGCTGGATCCAGGCGAAGAGGCGCTGGCGGCATGGGGCCAGGCCTACGGCGTACTGGCGAGCGTATTCATCAATCGCGAAGAGGAAATTTATCAGGCCACGGAGCAGCAAACCGGCGGCTGGCGCGGCACCCGGGCGTTTCGCATCAGCGCGATTGCGCAGCAGAGTGATGTGATTAAAAGCTTTACCTTCAGTCCCGTGGATGGCGGCCCGGTCGCCGCATTCAAGCCCGGTCAGTATCTGACAGTACACCTACAGCCTGCCAGCTTCGAACATCACCAGATTCGTCAGTATTCGCTGACGCATCTCAGCAACGGCAAAGCGTACCGGATTGCGGTGAAACGCGAAGCGCAGGGCACCGTCTCCGGCTGGCTGCATCAGAATGGCAAGGTGGGGGATGAGCTGATGCTCGCCGCGCCGCACGGTGACTTTTTCCTTGAGGTCGATCCTGCCACACCGGTGGCGCTCATCTCCACAGGCGTAGGACAGACGCCGATGCTGGCGATGCTCCATGCGCTGGCAGCAAGCCAGCACCATGCGCCGGTCAGCTGGCTGCACGCCGCAGAGAACGGCAAACAGCACGCGTTTGGCGAGGAAGTTCGTGCCACTGGCGCGCAGCTCGACGATTTCGTCAGCAAAGTCTGGTATCGCGATCCCGCCGCTGAAGATGCCGGTCGCTATGATGCGCGTGGTCTGATGGATATCACCGCGCTTTCAGCTCGTCTCACCTCACCAGCCACCCACTTTTATCTCTGCGGCCCGCTGCCCTTTATGCAACATGTGGTAGCGCAACTGCGTGATGCCGGTGTGGCAGATGCACGCATTCATTACGAACTCTTTGGTCCGCACAAAGGGATGTGATTCAGCGATATGGGTCTGTCAGCACCGAATCATCTTGAGGCGGAGGGAACACGGGCAGAAGAGGAAAGCGTCCCGCGCCAGGGACGGCGCGGGCCGAGCGGCCAGGGACGGTTTAAGCGCCTTTCCGATCTGACCGTGTTTCCTGAGCAGGCACAATCAAGCAGCTACTTGTTGCAAACTGCTGCTAATCCAATATAAATCTGGCAGCGAAAAATCAGCTAAAAGCCGGATAAATACTGTCTCACAGCTAACCTCACCAGGTTTTTCCAGCATAAAAAGACAATCAGATCGCCTCTTCATCCTCTTCACCCGTACGGATACGCACCACGCGCGCCACGTCGAAAACGAAGATCTTACCGTCACCGATTTTGCCGGTCTGCGCCGTGCGCATAATGGTCTCGACGCAGGTATCAACGATATCGTCGCCCACCACCATCTCGATTTTCACTTTAGGTAAAAAATCGACCATATACTCTGCGCCGCGGTACAGCTCGGTGTGCCCTTTCTGGCGACCAAAGCCCTTCACTTCACTCACGGTCATCCCGGTGATGCCCACTTCCGCTAAGGCTTCACGAACATCATCGAGTTTGAATGGTTTGATAATCGCATCAATCTTTTTCATGTCAGACCCTTTTTCACTCCCTCCATGGTCAGAGGGTTTATCAAGTATAAATGTTACTGGCGCTGTCGGGCGGTAATATCCGGGTTTCTTCAGGTTGCCGCAAGCGCTGTCAGATTGTGCTGACTGCAGCCATTCTGCGTCGGGCCTGAGCAGTCAACCTCCCGGTATCACTTTGCCTCCCCCGCTACTCTTTGAAATCACTGGCGTCCAGTTCATGCCGGGACAGCAGCTTATAGAACTCCGTGCGATTACGCCCGGCCAGACGTGCGGCGTTGGTCACATTGCCTTTGGTCATCTGCAACAGCTTGCGCAGATAGTTCAGCTCAAACTGATTGCGCGCCTCCGCAAAGGTCGGCAACGCGCTGTTTTCGCCGCTTAAGGCCTGCTCCACCAGCGCATCGCTAATTACCGGCGATGAACTCAGTGCCACGCACTGCTCAATCACGTTCACCAGCTGACGCACGTTGCCTGGCCAGCTGGCCGCCATCAGACGCTTCATCGCATCGACGGAAAAACTGCGAATCTGCGGTTTATGCCGTTCTGCCGCCTGACGTAACAGATGATTAGCCAGCAGCGGGATATCTTCGGTGCGCTGATGCAGCGCCGGAATCTTCAGGTTCACCACATTCAGACGATAGAAGAGATCCTCACGGAATTCCTTCTTCTCCATCGCCTTTGGCAGATCGCGATGGGTAGCTGAAATGATGCGCACGTCGATCTCAATATCGTGATCGCTGCCCAGCGGCCTGACCTTACGCTCCTGCAGCACCCGCAGCAATTTCACCTGCAGCGGTTGCGGCATATCGCCAATCTCATCCAGGAACAGCGTGCCGCCGCCCGCGGTTTTAAACAAACCGTCACGGGCACTGACCGCACCGGTAAACGCCCCTTTAGCGTGACCGAACAGCTCTGATTCCAGCAGTTGCTCAGGCAGTGCGCCACAGTTAATGGCGACAAACGGCTTGCCGTTACGCGGGCTGGCGGCGTGAATTGCCTGCGCCAGCATCTCTTTACCGGTGCCGCTCTGACCGTTAATCAGCACGCTGAAGTCGGACTGCGCCACCATGTGCGCCTGCTCCAGCAGCTTCAACATCAGCGGGCTGCGGGTGACAATCGCTTCGCGCCAGCGGTCATCGCTGACCGGCGCCTGCTGTGCCAGCGCCTCATCAATCGCTTTATAGAGCGCATCTTTGTCCACCGGTTTGGTCAGGAAGCTGAAGACGCCCTGCTGCGTGGCAGAGACCGCGTCCGGAATGGAGCCGTGCGCCGTCAGGATAATCACCGGCAGACCGGTGTGACGCTTCTGGATTTCGCCAAACAGCGCCAGACCGTCCATTTCATCCATCCGCAGATCGCTGATCACCAGCTCGATTTTCTCTTTCTGTAGCAGACGCAACGCTTCAGGTCCGCTGGCCGCGGTGGTGACCTGATATCCTTCGCTGCGAAGACGCATGCCCAGCAGCTTCAGCAGGCTGGGATCGTCATCCACCAGCAGCAATTTTGCCGCTTGTCTCACCATCATTGCTCCTCATCCTGCGGCAGTGCCGTGCCGTGACCGCTGTCAGACACATCCGGGGCTTTGCGTGATGAAAGCTGGCGCTCAATGTCAGTCAGCCGCTCCAGCTTATGCTGCGTGTCGCTGAGCTGCTGCTGCTGTTTCACCATCTGCTGGCGTATCGCCTCCAGCTGCGTATCACTGCTCTGCTGCAGATGGGCATAACGGGTGCGCGCTTCACTGAGGTCAAGCTGCGCGGTCTGATTACTGCGCCACAGCTGAATCAGCGGGCGCACGGACTGCGGAAAATCGCTGCTGTAGCGATCCAGGGTTTCAACATAGCGACGACGTTCAACAGGCGTCACGTTGCCGTTGGACATCAGTACGCCCTGCTTGAAGGCGCGCGACCAGTTTTCAGCCGGCCAGCGATGGGCTTCGGCACGGGCCTCCGCGGGAGAAAGACGTTCGGCACAGTCGATCGCCCGCATCCAGTAGAGGGTGTTACCCAGCGCCGTACTATTTTCTATCGGCCACAGGTCACTGCAGCGGGTCGCCAGGTAATCAGCGATTCTGACCTCGGGTTCCGCCACCTGATGGCCTGACGGCAAAGAGGAGGTGGCCGGGGAGGTCGTACATCCGCTGAGGAGCAGCGTAGTCAGCGTGCTCAACAGCAAAGCGGGTAAATATTTCATCAGTCAGACTTTCCCGGCTGTGGTGTTAAGTTCAATTCGAAAACAGACGTCAGCCTGCTCGCAGGAGACCAGCGTCAGGTCGCCCTGCATCCGGCGCAGGCAATCTTTAGCGATACTCAATCCCAGTCCGCTGCCTTTCACCGGCCCTTTACGCTGCTGGCTGCCCTGGTAGAACGGTTCGAAAATCATCGCCTGCTCTTCCGGCGGGATCGGCGAGCCACTATTCGCGACCTCAATCCAGACCCGATCGCCCTGCTGCTGACTGCGAAGCCAGATGGTACCGGATTCGCTGCCGTAGTTCACGGCGTTCGAATAGAGGTTATCGATGACCCGCATCAGTAACATCGGTTCTGCAAGGCAGTGACTGACCTTAAGATCGACGACCGTCTGCATCAGTTTGGCGCGCGCCGAGAGCGCATGTGCGTTAACGACGTCTTCCACTATCTCCGCCACGCTGACCGGCTCCAGCGCGATCGGGCCATCCGCCAGTTTGCGGTTGTAATCGAGCAGCTGTTCAATCAGCTGCTGCAGATGGCGGCTGCTGCTGTCGAGGATAGTGACTACCTCTTTTTGATCGGCATTCAGCGACCCGGCGACTTCGTCCGCCAGCAGTTCCGTGCCTTCACGCAGGCTGGCCAGCGGCGTTTTCAGCTCGTGAGAGAGATGGCGAAGAAATTCATGACGCTGCGATTCCAGCCACTGAAGCCGCTCGCTGAGCCAGACGATGCGTTGTCCCAGCGATCGCAATTCGCGCGGACCGCGAAATGTCCCGCTGTTACCCAGTGCCCGCCCTTCGCCAAGCCGGTTGATCATCCGCTCAATGCGCTTAACCGGACCGATAATCATGCCGGTAAACAGCGTCATCAGTGCCAGACTGATGATAAACAGAATCAGCGCCTGCCAGCCAAAAAACTGGCCGCGATCGGCAATTTCGCGCTGCAACTGTAAGCCACGCGAAAAGACCACCTCGCGCGTGTCCTGCACCATCTGCGCATTGGTCGCAGAAAAGCGATCCAGCGCCTCTGCGGCAACTGGCACCGGATTGCCATTGTCACATTTCAGTGGCGTCAGCAGCGGCAGCGTCGCCTGTAAGGTCTGGAATGCGGGCAGTTCGGGCAGGCTCGCGCTGTGTGAGCTCAGCATCTGACTGTAGCGGGTATGCTGAGTCTGATAGAGGCGCGCCAGCGAGGCATCATCCAGCACGCAGTACTGGCGATAGCTACGCTCCAGCTCAACCGCCGTTCGCGCCATCGCCTCACTTCTGCGTACATCGGTAAAGGTATTGCGGTTGGTGTCCGCAGCCTGTTCGCTTAATGCAGAGAGACTTTCCCACGCCTGCCAGGCCAGTACCAGCAGGGGCAGCAGCACCAGGACAAACGCCATCAGCACCAGCTGACGCAGAGAACGGGGAAATAAACGCCATTTTTTCACGCAGCCGCTTCCTTAAGATTCGCTGTCTGGATGCTAGCGGACTCTGTCAGCGGAAGAAAGGGGAACAAAAGAAAACGGCAGGCTCAATGGCCTGCCGCTGGCACGACGCGTAGTGCATCGCGTAAGAATGGGTGGAGCCTTACTCAACGTTACGTCCGGTGTTTGATAACGCAAGCGATTATCGGTCAGGTGGACGGCAGGCTCCGTTTGGTGCGTCATTCGGACTTTATGAGCTCTTATCCGCTAAGCGGGGCAATCATAAACAGGTGAATGAGCAGCTGCATGAGTATAGCAAGTTCCATGCCAGAAAATAAATCATTATATTTTTCAGCAAATTGAGCAGGCCCGCCCGCTGACTGTCGCGAAAAATCTTATATCAGCACAGGCTGCCTGTCTCCGTAAGGCGACACTAAAACCAGTCTGATAAGCACACATTAAAAATCAACGAGATAAATGTCGCCATACAGCGACAGTGCAACGACCCTGTTGTCGCCATTTGCCAACAGCGGCGCAAAAAAAGAACAGGAGGCACGCTGGCCTCCTGTTCATTTCAGTGGATTAAATTAACCCAGCTGTCTGCGCGCATTGCGGAAAATGCGCATCCACGGACTGTCTTCGCCCCACTCAGCTGGATGCCAGGAGTTACTGACGGTACGGAACACGCGCTCCGGATGCGGCATCATAATGGTGACGCGGCCACTTTCATTGGTCACGGCGGTGATGCCGTTAGGAGAACCATTTGGGTTAGCCGGATAGGTTTCTGTCACCTTGCCGAAGTTATCGACAAAGCGCAGTGCCACCAGCCCTTTCGACTCCAGCGCTGCCAGATGCGTCGCATCACGGACTTCGACAAAGCCTTCACCGTGCGAAACCGCGATAGGCATATGCGAACCGGCCATGCCGTCCAGCAGCAGTGACGGACTGGCGGCCACTTCGACCAGGCTGAAGCGTGCTTCAAAGCGCTCAGACTGGTTACGCACGAAGCGCGGCCAGAGATCGCTGCCCGGGATCAATTCGCGCAGATTCGACATCATCTGGCAACCGTTGCAGACGCCCAGCGCCAGGGTTTGTGGACGATGGAAGAAGGTTTCGAACTCGTCACGCACGCGCGGGTTGAACAGAATCGATTTCGCCCAGCCCTCACCGGCACCCAGCACATCACCGTAAGAGAAGCCGCCACAGGCAACCAGCGCCTGGAACTCTTCCAGACCGCGACGTCCGGCCAGCAGATCGCTCATGTGAACGTCAATGGCGGTGAAACCGGCCCGGTCAAAGGCAGCGGCCATCTCGACGTGGGAGTTCACGCCCTGCTCACGCAGCACCGCGACGCGTGGACGTGCGCCCGTAGCGATCATCGGCGCCGCCACATCTTCCTGCGGATTAAAGGTCAGATTCACGTTCAGGCCAGGGTCACTGTCGTTCTTCTTCGCTTCATGTTCCTGATCGGCACACGCCGGGTTGTCGCGCAGGCGCTGCATCTGCCAGGTGGTTTCCGCCCACCAGGTGCGCAGCGTGGTACGGCTTTCGCTGTAAACCGCGCTGTCACCGGCACGGATCACAAAGCGATCGCCCGGCTGTGCGCTGCCCAGCAGATGCGTCGAGGCGGCAAGGCCGTGATCCGCCAGGATCTGCTCAACCACCGCGCGATCGGCGGCATTGATCTGGATCACCGCACCCAGCTCTTCGGTAAACAGAGCAGCCAGCGCATCGTTGCCCAGCGAGGCGATATCAACGTCGATACCGCAGTGACCGGCAAACGCCATTTCGGCCAAGGTCACCAGCAGACCGCCGTCGGAGCGGTCGTGGTAGGCCAGCAGTTTCTGCTCAGCCACCAGCGCCTGAATCGCATTGAAGAAGCCCGCCAGCTGTGTGGCATTACGCACGTCGGCAGGTTTATCGCCGAGCTGACGATAGACCTGCGACAGCGCGGTTGCACCCAGCGTATTCGCGCCGTTGCCCAGGTCAATCAGCAGCAGCAGGTTATCCTGATCGGCCTGCAGCTGTGGCGTGACGGTACGACGAACATCTTCGACGCGGGCAAACGCGGTAATCACCAGCGACAGCGGTGAGGTCATCTCTCGCTGTTCGGTGCCTTCCTGCCAGCGGGTTTTCATCGACATCGAATCTTTACCGACCGGGATAGTGATCCCCAGCGCCGGGCAAAGCTCTTCGCCGACCGCTTTCACCGCCGCATATAAACCGGCATCTTCGCCCGGATGGCCGGCTGCAGACATCCAGTTAGCCGAGAGTTTCACGCGCTTCAGCGAACCAATCTGCGTGGCCGCCAGGTTAGTCAGTGCTTCACCCACCGCCAGACGACCCGACGCCGCGAAGTCCAGCAGCGCAACCGGTGAACGTTCGCCCAGGGCAAAGGCTTCGCCGTGGTAGCTGTCGAGACTGGCGGTGGTCACCGCACAGTTGGCAACCGGGATCTGCCACGGGCCGACCATCTGATCGCGCGCTACCATGCCGGTCACGCTGCGGTCACCGATGGTGATCAGGAAGGTTTTCTCCGCTACGGCAGGCAGATGCAGCACGCGATTCACCGCATCGACCAGCGTAATGCCGTCGCGCTGCAGTTCAGTACCCTGTGCCTGCTGTGTCACCACATCACGCGTCATCTTCGGCGTTTTGCCCAGCAGCACGTCAAGCGGCATGTCGATTGGCTTATTATCGAAATGACTATCTTCCAGGCTCAGGTGCAGTTCTTCGGTCGCTTCACCAATCACCGCGAACGGAGCACGTTCGCGCTGGCAGATCGCCTCAAACTGCGCGAGCTGATCGGGCGCGACGGCCATCACATAACGTTCCTGTGATTCGTTACACCAGACTTCCAGCGGGCTCATGCCTGGCTCGTCACTCAGGATGTCACGCAGGTTAAACCGGCCACCGCGGCCACCATCGCTGACCAGCTCCGGCATGGCGTTGGAAAGGCCGCCCGCGCCTACGTCGTGAATAAACAGAATCGGGTTCTCATCGCCCAGCTGCCAGCAGCGGTCGATCACTTCCTGGCAACGGCGTTCCATTTCCGGGTTATCACGCTGAACCGAGGCGAAGTCGAGATCGGCATCAGACTGGCCCGAGGCCATAGATGATGCCGCGCCGCCGCCCAGGCCAATGTTCATAGCCGGTCCACCCAGCACCACCAGCTTCGCGCCGACGGTGATTTCGCCTTTCTGCACGTGATCGGCACGGATGTTACCGATGCCGCCCGCCAGCATAATCGGCTTGTGATAGCCGCGCAGCTCGGTGCCGTTGTGGCTGGTGACCTGCTCTTCATAGGTACGGAAATAGCCATTCAGTGCCGGACGACCAAATTCATTGTTAAACGCAGCGCCGCCCAAGGGGCCGTCGGTCATGATTTCCAGCGCGCTGACGATGCGCGCCGGTTTGCCGAAATCCTCTTCCCACGGCTGTTCAAAGCCAGGGATGCGCAGGTTAGAAACCGAGAATCCAACCAGGCCCGCTTTGGGCTTGGAGCCGCGTCCGGTTGCGCCTTCATCACGGATCTCACCACCGGAACCGGTCGCGGCGCCTGGCCACGGCGAGATGGCCGTTGGATGGTTATGCGTCTCCACCTTCATCAGGATGTGCGCGGCTTCCTGATGCCAGCGGTACTCGCTCTCGCCGGCGTCAGCAAAGAAGCGGCCGACTTCTGACCCTTCCATCACGGCGGCGTTATCTTTATAAGCAGAGAGCACGAAGTCCGGCGTCTGCTCCATGGTGTTTTTGATCATCTTAAACAGCGACTTCGGCTGTTTCTCGCCGTCGATAATCCAGTCGGCGTTGAAGATCTTGTGACGACAGTGCTCAGAGTTCGCCTGCGCAAACATATAGAGTTCAATGTCGTTGGGATTGCGGCCCAGCGCGGTAAATGCCGCCACCAGGTAGTCAATTTCATCGTCTGCCAGCGCCAGACCCAGTGAGATATTTGCCTGAACCAGCGCCTGACGGCCCTCACCCAGCAGATCGACGCTCTTCACCGGCTGCGGCGTATGGTGCGCAAACAGCTGCTCAGCCTGCGCCAGATCGCTATAGACCGTCTCCATCATCCTATCGTGCAGCAGTGTGCCCAGCGTCTGCCACTGCGCTTCCGTCAGTTGCGGAGCCTGCACATAAAAGGCCAGACCGCGTTCCAGACGGCGTACCTGCGGCAGGCCGCAGTTATGAGCAATGTCGGTGGCTTTGGATGACCAGGGCGAAATGGTGCCGGGACGTGGTGTCACCAGCAGCAGACGTCCCTGTGGGGCATGTTCAGCGAGAGAGGGACCATACTTCAGCAGGCGTTGCAGGCGGCTCTGTTCGTCAGCGGTTAAAGGCGTACTGACATCAGCAAAATGGATGTACTCAGCGTAAATATCACTCACCGGCAGATGAGCGTCCTGAAAGCGGGTCAGCAGTTTGTTTACACGAAATGCCGACAGGGCGGGCGAACCACGCAGAATTTCCATTAATAAGTCTCTCGTCAGGGCGCCGGGCGACGCTTGATTGGGCGCAACAGGGAAAACGGGGCGTATTATAGAGAAAGCGACCTCGCGACGAAACCGTTTGCGCACAATTTTTGGCAACCCGGATTTGCCTGAATTTTGCGCAAAAGCTGCTATAAAAGTTGCTCAGTGTGATTTTGTTGCGCAAAATGCCCCTCGCTCTGGGAGTTCAAAGAAGATAAATACTGCCTTTAAAAGACAGAGGCCTTAGAGCCAGCGAGAGATAACTATTTGAAACGCCTAAAATTTAATTATCTGTTTATCGGTCTGGTTGCCGTGCTGTTAGCGTTAGCGCTGTGGCCATCCATTCCCTGGTATGGGGGTGGGCAGGACAGGATTTCACAGATTAAATCACGGGGAGTCCTGCGGGTCAGTACCATCAACTCCCCATTAACGTACTACACAGTTAACCAGTTACCGGCCGGTATGGATTATGAGCTGGCAAAACGCTTCGCCGATTATCTTGGCGTCAAACTGAAGGTGACGGTTCGTCCTAACCTGAGCGATCTGTTTGATGATCTTGACGAGGGTAAAGCCGATTTGCTGGCCGCTGGCCTGAACTACAACAATGAACGCCTGACGCGCTATCAGACCGGGCCAGGTTACTACAACGTTTCACAACAGCTGGTCTATCGTGTGGATAAGCCACGCCCTAAAAACCTCGGTGACTTAAAGGGGCGGCTGACGGTTGCGTCCGGATCGGCCTATCTGTCCACGCTCAAGAGCGCGCGTTCCAATCAGTTCCCCGATCTGGACTGGGCGATCTCCACCGATCAGAGTCCTAAAGCCCTGCTGGAAGCGGTCGCCGACGGCAAGCTCGACTACACCATTGGTGACTCGGTGACCATCGCCCTGCTGCAGCGCATCTATCCGCAGCTGGCGGTGGCGTTCGATGTTACCGATGAAGAGCCGGTGACCTGGTATGTGCGGCACAGCGATGACGACAGCCTGAATGCAGCAATGCTCGACTTCTTTAATGGTATGGGCGAAGAAGGCGCGATGGCGCGGCTGGAGGAGAAATATCTCGGTCACGTCGGCACCTTTGACTATGTTGATACCCGCACATTCCTGCGCGCCATCGACAATACGCTGCCCGACATTAAGCCGCTGTTTGAGAAGTATGCCACCAGCATCGACTGGCGACTGCTGGCGGCGATCTCTTATCAGGAGTCGCACTGGAACCCGCAGGCTACCTCACCGACCGGCGTGCGCGGCATGATGATGCTGACGCGTAACACCGCTGATAGCCTGGATGTGGGTGATCGAACCGATCCCGAACAGAGCATTCGCGGCGGCAGTCAGTATCTGCAGGATATGATGGCGAAGGTGCCGCAGACCATCCCGGAAGATGAGCGCATCTGGTTTGCGCTGGCGGCTTATAACATGGGTTATGCCCATATGCTCGACGTCCGCAAGCTGACGGCACGCCAGGGCGGTAATCCGGACAGCTGGGCGGATGTGAAGCTGCGTCTGCCCATGTTAAGCCAGAAGCGCTACTACACTCAGACAGCTTATGGCTATGCCCGTGGGCATGAAGCCTATAACTACGTGGAGAATATCCGCAAGTATCAGATAAGCCTGGTGGGCTATCTGCAGGAGCAGGAGAAGCGTCTGGCGCGGCAGGCTGAAGCCCAGGCCGAACTGGCGAAGGGCTATCCGGCGGTCGAACCGAAGATCGCCATGAATTAACCCTGGCGTTGCGCCTGACGCAGCGCTTTTTTCTGCTCGCGACGCATACGGAAGAAGTCGCTCAGCATGGCGGCACACTCTTCAGCCAGCACGCCGCTGTGCAGTTCAACCTGATGATTCATGCCAGGATGGCCCAGCACATCCAGCAGCGATCCCGCCGCCCCACTTTTAATATCGTGCGCACCATAGACCAGTCGGCTAATACGGCTGTGAACCATGGCACCGGCACACATCACACACGGCTCCAGCGTGACGTAGAGCGTAGTATCCAGCAGGCGGTAATTTTCCAGTACTTTACCGCCCTGCCGCAGCGCCATGATCTCTGCATGCGCGGTCGGATCGTGCTGGCCGATGGGCCGGTTCCAGCCTTCGCCAATCACCCGGTCGTTCTGAACCAGCACCGCACCCACCGGCACTTCGCCCTGCTCCCAGGCGCGGCGCGCCAGGCTAAGCGCGTGGCGCATCCAGTATTCATCTTGTTGTTTCACGCTGACCACTCCGGGCGACTGAAAAGCGGCGCATTATAGCGATCTCTGCGAGCGTGTCGAAACTTATTCCAGCTGTTGTAGTTCACCCGCCGGGGTTACACGCCAGCGATGCTGACAGAAGAACAGTAACGGGTTGTCCTGTTTGCTGTCGCTGTAGCCACTGTAGAGCTGTAACGGCGTGCCGATTTTCTCTTCAAGCTGGGCCACTTTCTCATGACCGAGGCAGCGCATCGCCAGCACACGCCCGCCCCAGCCACGACGCATCTGACTGGCAATCAGCTTCACGCGTGGCAGAAACGCGGAGTCGTAATAGACCTGCTCCACCAGCGACTGTGGCGATCCGGTGATCAGCCAGACGTCAGCGTCATCACTGCCGAGGTAATCCGTCAGGCGCTGCTGCACCACCGGAAAGGCCTTTACGCGCAGGCGAAACCACTGGGCAAACTCGGCTTCGAGGCGCAGCAATGTCTGCTCGGAGCGGCCAAAGGTAATTGACCAGAGCAGCAGGCTCATGGGCCAGCGTGCCGCGCGGCCTTTAAACAGCAGACCGATGCCCACCACCGGCAGTAACGGCACCACCAGCAGCAGATTAAGCGGGCGGCGACGCAGCAGATAGCGCATAAAGGTGCCGAACATGTCCTGCTGATGCAAAGTGCCATCGAGGTCGAAAAATACGATGCGACGTTGTGTTCCCCTGGTCAAACAACTCTCCTTAACGGCTGATTCCGGGATGATAAAGAGTAGTGTAGCCATCATCAGGCGGTACGGCGATGACGGTCATTTTTAATTCCGATGACTACAATGCCCAATGAATAGTTTATTCTTCACTGATTATCCCTGAATTACGAGGATTGGGCATGAGTTCATTGCTGCGCATTCGCCAGCTTTATCCACGTCTGGCATTGAACGAGCGTCGGCTGGCGGATTTTTTACTGTCGCAACCCGATCGGGCACGTCACCTGAGTTCGCAAAAGCTGGCGGAAGAGTCGGGCGTCAGCCAGTCGAGCGTGGTGAAATTTGCTCAGAAGCTGGGATATAAAGGCTTTCCGGCGCTTAAGCTGGCTCTGAGTGAGTCACTGGCGGACAAGGATGCCATTACCGTGCATAACCATATTCTCAGCGACGATCCGCTTAAAATGGTGGGGGAAAAGCTGCTGACCGAAAAGCTCTCGGCGATCCGCGCCACGCTGGATATTAATAGCGAAGAGAAGCTCAACGATGTGTTACAGCTGCTGAAAAATGCCCGGCGTATTTTACTGGTCGGCATCGGCGCATCGGGCCTGGTGGCAAAGGACTTCTCCTGGAAGCTGATGAAGATTGGTATCAATGCGGTGGCGGAACAGGACATGCATGCCCTGCTGGCCAGCGTGCAGGCGATGGGGCCAGGCGATGTGCTGCTCGCTATCTCCTACACCGGGGAACGGCGCGAGATTAATCTGGCGGCGCAGGAAGCGGTTCAGGTTGGGGCCGATGTGGTGGCATTTACCGGCTTTACGCCGAACACCCTGCAACAGAGTGCCAGCTACTGTCTCTACACGGTGGCGGAAGAGCAGAGCACCCGCAGCGCGGCGATCTCTTCCACTACGGCGCAACTGGCCCTGACCGATTTGCTGTTTATGGCGCTGGTGCAAAACGATCCGGAACGCGCGTCGAGTCATATCCGTCACAGCGAAGCGCTGGTGAAAAAGCTGGTCTGATCAGTGGCAGCGCGTATAATACCCGCGTTTTTTCTGTTGTTACCAGGTGGGATAAATGGCGCTGTTGATTACGTCCAGATGCATTAACTGTGATATGTGCGAACCGGAGTGCCCGAACCAGGCGATTTCACTGGGCGATACGATCTATGAGATTGATGTCAGCCGCTGCACGGAATGCGTCGGGCATTACGAAGCGCCAACCTGTCAGCGTGTCTGCCCCATCGACAATACCATTATCACTGACCCACAGCACACCGAATCACGCGATGCGCTGTGGGATAAGTTCGTGCTGCTGCACGGCTAGCTTTCAATGATTACCGTGGCGCAGGCGTAGTGACGCTCGTCGGCCAGCGTTACGTGAACGTGGTTAACGCCCAGCTTCTCTGCCACGTCAGCGGCCTGCTGAAAGAAGCGTAACCCCGGTTTACCCAGCGCATCGTTGTAAACTTCGAACTGATTAAACGCCAGACCACCGCGAATGCCGGTGCCAAAGGCTTTGGCTGCCGCCTCTTTAACCGCAAAGCGTTTAGCAAGAAAGCGCACCGGCTGTTTGTGCGCCTGATACTGCTGCCATTCGGCTTCACTCAATACCCGACGCGCCAGCCGGTCACCGGAACGCGCTATCACGTCGGCGATGCGTTCAATCTCAACGATGTCGCTGCCCAGTCCCAGAATAGCCATCAGCGGCGGGCTTCACGCAGCAGTTGCTTCATCTCTTTGACCGCATCCGGCAGGCCACTCATCACCGCACGGCCGATAATCGCATGGCCGATATTCAGCTCATGCATTTCCGGCAGCGCCGCAATCGGCAGCACGTTGTGATAGGTCAGACCGTGACCGGCATTCACCTTCAGCCCCAGGCTGGCGGCAAAGGTCGCGGCATGGCGAATGCGTGCCAGCTCTGCGTCACGCGCACGTCCCTCGGGTGCCTCGGCATAAGCGCCGGTGTGAATTTCGATGTAAGGCGCACCCGTGGCAACGGCCGCTTCGATCTGGCGGTGGTCGGCATCAATAAACAGTGAAACCAGAATGCCCGCGTCACGCAGCAGTCTTACGGCCGCGTTCATCTTCTCCTGCTGCCCTGCCACATCCAGTCCGCCTTCCGTGGTCACTTCCTGACGCTTTTCCGGCACCAGACAGCAGAAATGGGGCTGGATATCACAGGCGATGCCGATCATCTCATCGGTGACCGCCATCTCCAGATTCATGCGCGTCTGGATGGTGTCCCGCAGAATACGTACGTCGCGGTCGGTAATGTGACGGCGATCTTCGCGCAGGTGCACCGTAATGCCGTCTGCGCCTGCCTGCTCGGCGATGAACGCCGCCTGCACCGGGTCGGGATAGTTTGTCCCACGGGCGTTACGCACCGTGGCAATGTGATCGATATTGACGCCTAACAGCAACTCAGCCATAACCATCCTCACTTCTTTTCCATCGTGATGTTGAGTGTACCGCGCAACTATAAACCGTCAGTACACCCTGCGCTATTCATCTGTCTGTTCGGGCTTTTTCTTCGGGATAAACTGGCGGAACAGCTCCTGACTTTTCAGCGGCTTGCCACCCAGGTAGGGCTTCAGGGCAATACGGGTAAACCGCTTCGCGGCGCGCAGTGTGTCGGCATCGGGAAACTCACGTTCGCACAGGGCGTGCAACTCACGGCCAGTAAAGCTGCGCTGATTAACCACCAGACTGGCGATAAAACCGCGCTCTTCACGGTAACTGTACGTCATGTCGTCGCTGACCGGCTCGCCGCTACCAGCGCAATGCAGGAAGTCGACGCCGTAGCCCAGGTGACCGAGCAGCGCCAGTTCAAAACGGCGCAGGGCCGGTTCGGGCTTGCCGTGCGTTGAGGCTAATGCCTGAAGGCAGTTGAGATAGTCGAAGAAGAGTTCCTGGAAGGGCGATTCCGGCTGCAGTACGCGAGAGACCAGCTCATTGACGTAGAGACCGCAGTAGAGCGTAATGCCGCTGAGCGGTAAAGCCAGCGACACCGCTTCGGCGTTGCGCAGGGTTTTAACGTCCCCACGCCCGCTCCAGCGAACCAGCAGCGGGGTAAAAGGCTGTAACGCACCTTTCAGCTGGGAGCGCCGCGAGCGTGCGCCCTTGGCCAGCACCCGAACCCGCCCTTCGTTTTCGCTGAACAGGTCGAGCAGCAGGCTGGTTTCGCTATAGGGACGACTATGCAGCACAAAGGCGCGTTGCCAGCCTTCCATTGAATCAGAGCTCGTCTGTATAACCCAGGCTACGCAGCGCTCGTTCGTCATCTGCCCAGCCGGATTTCACTTTCACCCACAGTTCGAGATGCACTTTCGCTTCGAACATCTCTTCCATGTCCCTGCGCGCTTCTGTTCCGATGACTTTGATTTTGGCACCTTTGTTGCCAATCACCATCTTCTTCTGCCCTTCGCGCTCGACCAGAATCAGACCATGAATGTCGTAACCGCCGCGTTCGTTGGTCACGAAGCGCTCAATCTCCACGGTGACCGAGTAAGGCAGTTCAGCGCCCAGGAAACGCATCAGTTTTTCACGGATCATCTCTGACGCCATGAAACGCTGAGAGCGATCGGTGATGTAATCTTCCGGGAAGTGATGATCGGCCTGCGGCAGATGCTTGCGGGTAATCGCCGCAATGGTATCGACGTTTTTGCCGCTCTCCGCAGAGATTGGCACGATATCAAGGAAGTTCATCTGCTGGCTCAGGAACTGCAGATGCGGCAGCAGAATGGTTTTATCCTGGATGTTGTCGACTTTATTCACAGCCAGCACAACCGGCACTTTGTTGTCGCGCAGTTTGTTTAACACCATCTCATCATCTGGCGTCCAGCGGGTACCTTCAACGACGAAGATCACCAGCTCAACGTCGCCAATGGAACTGCTGGCTGCACGGTTCATCAGACGGTTAATGGCGCGCTTCTCTTCCATGTGCAGTCCGGGGGTATCGACGTAAATCGCCTGATAGTTGCCCTCAGTATGAATGCCCATGATGCGGTGGCGCGTGGTTTGCGGCTTACGCGAGGTGATCGACACCTTCTGCCCCAGCAACTGGTTCAGTAAGGTGGATTTACCGACGTTCGGTCGGCCAACAATCGCGACAAAGCCGCAATAAGTAACGTTTTCGCTCATTCGAGTCCTGAATTGTTCAGCGCCTGATGCGGCGCCGTAGAGTGCTATTTGAGTCATGTGTCATTCAGCGTCTTCTGACGCCGGGATAGAGCTGTGAGAGGGTGATTGATTCAGCGCCGGTCCGGCACTGTCACCCCGACAGACCTATTCGAGACCTAATTTTATCAGTGCCTGTTCAGCCGCTGCCTGCTCGGCTTTACGGCGGCTGGAGCCGACGCCGACGACCGGCTCGGCCATGCCACTCACCTGACAGTGAATGGTAAATTCCTGATCGTGGGCTTCGCCACGCACCTGCACCACCAGATAACTTGGCAGCGGCAGATGACGTCCCTGCAGATACTCCTGCAGGCGCGTTTTGGGATCTTTTTGTTTGTCGCCAGGACTGATTTCATCCAGGCGCGTCTGATACCAGTCGAGGATCAGCTGCTCTACCCGCTCGATGCTGCTGTCGAGGAAGATGCCGCCAATCAGCGCTTCCACCGTATCCGCCAGGATCGATTCGCGACGGAAACCGCCGCTTTTCAGCTCACCCGGCCCTAAGCGCAGGCACTCGCCAAGATCAAATTCGCGAGCCATTTCAGCCAGCGTATTGCCACGCACCAGCGTGGCACGCATGCGGCTCATGTCACCTTCATCAACCCGCGGGAAGCGGTGATAAAGGGCATTCGCAATCACATAGCTAAGAATAGAATCGCCCAGAAATTCCAGGCGCTCGTTGTGCTTACTGCTGGCGCTGCGGTGAGTCAGGGCCTGCTGTAACAGTTCCGAATGAGTAAAAGTGTAGCCCAGTTTGCGCTGAAGCTTGTTAATCAGGATGGGGTTCATGCGATTCCAGTTCTTTGTTGCGTCTGTGACTCTGCATACCAAACGGGGCTGGCAGTCCAACACGTTCCGTTTGGTGTGCAGTGGCCTCCCTGAGGAGGCCACCCGATTTGCCTGTTAATCAGACAAAATTATTAGTGGATACCGCCGATGCGACTGAATCGCACGCCGGTTGGCCACTGACCTTCTTGTTTCTCAAAGCTCATCCAGATAGCGACCGCTTTGCCGACCAGATTACGCTCAGGGACAAAGCCCCAGTAGCGGCTGTCGGCGCTGTTATCACGGTTGTCGCCCATCATGAAGTATTGCCCTTTCGGCACGACCCAGCTCGCCTGCGGCTGACCCGGCTGCTGATAATACATGCCCGCCTGACTCTGCGCTTCGTTAACCAGCAGAATGTCATGCGTCACGTTGCCAATTGTCTCTTTGCGGGTTCCCAGGCGCAGACCACCGCGCAGGGTATCACCCTGTGGCACCTGATAAAAACCGTTGCCGGTTTCGTTGCCATCAAAGCCGCTAAAGGTCTGGATAAAGTTGCTTGGCTCAACGTCGGTGTAAGTCACTGCTAACGCTGTGTCGCAGGCTTTATCATCACCACAGGTCGGTTTCACCGTCAGCGTTTTGCTGTAAGGATCATAGATGACTTTATCGCCTGGCAGGCCAATAACGCGCTTAATGTAGTCCAGGCTCGGATCTTTCGGGTATTTAAATACCGCAATGTCGCCGCGCTTCGGCTGACCGGTTGGGATCAGCGTGGTCTGGGTGATCGGATCCTTGATGCCGTAGGCGAATTTCTCTACCAGGATAAAGTCACCAATCAGCAGTGTTGGCATCATCGAGCCAGAGGGAATCTGGAACGGTTCGTAAATAAACGAACGCACGATGAAAACCACGGCCAGCACCGGGAACACGGAGGCGGTGGTCTCAACCCAGCCTGGCTGTGAAGAGACTTTCGCCAGCGTTTTGCTGTCAAGTGCGTTACCGGTCTGGGCTTGTGCCGCCGCCTGTTTCGCGCGACGCTCCGGTGCCCATTTGAAACGATCAATTACCCAGACGATGCCAGTAATCAGCGTCGCTATCGCCAGAATCAGGGCGAACATATTAGCCATTGGAAATCCTTATTTGCTGTCCTTACCGACATGCAGAATGGCGAGGAACGCTTCCTGTGGCAGCTCAACGTTACCAACCTGCTTCATACGCTTCTTACCATCTTTCTGTTTCTGCAACAGTTTCTTCTTACGACTGACGTCACCGCCATAACACTTGGCGAGAACGTTTTTACGCAGCTGTTTAACCGTTGAGCGAGCAATAATGTGGTTACCAATCGCAGCCTGAATCGCAATATCAAACTGCTGACGCGGGATGAGCTCTTTCATTTTCTCAACCAGATCGCGGCCGCGATAAGGCGCATTGTCGCGGTGAGTAATCAGCGCCAGCGCATCCACACGTTCAGAGTTAATCAGTACATCGACACGCACCATGTCTGAAGGCTGGAAACGTTTGAAGTTGTAATCCAGCGAGGCATAACCGCGCGAGGTGGATTTCAGACGGTCAAAGAAGTCGAGGACCACTTCTGCCATCGGAATTTCATACGTCAGTGCAACCTGATTACCGTGGTAAACCATGTTGGTCTGCACGCCACGCTTCTCAATACAGAGCGTGATGACGTTGCCCAGATACTCCTGCGGCAGCAGCATATGACATTCCGCGATCGGCTCACGCAGTTCTTCGATGTTATTCAGTGGCGGCAGCTTGGATGGGCTGTCGACATGAACAATTTCGCCGCCGGTGGTCACGACTTCATACACTACCGTCGGTGCAGTGGTAATCAGATCGAGGTCGTATTCGCGCTCCAGACGCTCCTGGATGATTTCCATGTGCAGCAGACCGAGGAAGCCACAACGGAAACCAAAGCCCAGCGCCGTTGAGCTTTCTGGCTCATAGAACAGCGAGGCATCGTTCAGGCTCAGCTTGCCGAGCGCATCACGGAACGCTTCATAGTCGTCAGAGCTGATCGGGAACAGACCGGCATAAACCTGCGGTTTCACTTTTTTAAAGCCTGGCAGCGCTTTGTCTGCCGGGTTGCGTGCGGTGGTCAGGGTATCCCCCACCGGTGCGCCGAGAATATCTTTAATGGCGCAGACCAGCCAGCCGACTTCACCGCAGTTCAGTTCATTACGATCGACACGTTTCGGGGTAAAGATACCCAGGCGGTCAGCGTTATAGACCTGGCCGGTGCTGAGGACTTTGATCTTGTCACCTTTACGCATGGTGCCGTTTTTCACACGCACCAGCGAGACAACGCCCAGGTAGTTATCAAACCAGGAATCGATAATCAGCGCCTGCAGCGGGCCTTCCGGATCGCCTTCCGGCGGCGGAATATCGCGCACTAAGCGTTCCAGCACGTCCGGAACGCCGACGCCGGTTTTAGCGGAGCAGCGCACCGCATCAGCCGCATCGATGCCGACAATATCTTCAATCTCCTGCGCAGCGCGATCGGGATCGGCGGCCGGCAGGTCAATTTTGTTCAGAACCGGCACTACTTCCAGATCCATCTCCATCGCGGTGTAGCAGTTCGCCAGTGTCTGCGCTTCAACACCCTGACCCGCATCCACCACCAGCAATGCACCTTCGCAGGCAGCCAGTGAGCGGGAAACTTCATAAGAGAAGTCTACGTGGCCCGGAGTATCGATGAAATTGAGCTGGTAAGTTTCGCCGTCTTTCGCGTGGTAATCGAGTGTGACGCTCTGTGCTTTGATAGTAATGCCACGCTCACGCTCCAGATCCATAGAGTCAAGAACCTGCGCAGCCATTTCACGGTCAGAGAGGCCACCGCAGATCTGAATAAGGCGGTCAGAGAGCGTAGATTTACCATGGTCGATATGAGCGATGATGGAGAAATTTCTTATGTGCTTCATTTATAGGGATATCTTCGCTTAAAATTCAGTTGAAAATCTGAGCACAGACACATTCAGGAAGATCGCTCTTTACCCACAATCCTGTCAGCCTCATTAATGACGACGCATATTACACTGTTAACGCCGCGCATAAAAGAATGGAACGTGGTGGAAGCGAAACAGATATCTGCGCAAGGCAGAACGGACAAAGGCCGCGGGATGCGCGGCCTGGACGTACATTACGCTTCGCTTTCAACACGCAGCGCATCGGGAGGGAGGGCAATGTTCAGAATGACCGGCTGAAAGGCTTCGCGATCGCCAAATTTCATTGAAACGCCTTTCGCGACAATAAAGCCGCCGATGCCACCCAGCAGTGCGCCACAGGCGGCCGCCAGATCGCTGCTGAACAGCGACTGAAACAGGCCAGCAACCACGAACAGGCCAAACAGCGGCGTCATGTAGACCAGCAGCGCTGAACCCAGCAGGCTGCTCTCTTTGATGCCTAACTCAATGCGCTGTCCCGGCTGCAGCGGCTTGCTGCTGGCAATCTGCATCACGTGAGCATTCTTCGGACCGAGTTTGTTCAGCATATGGCTGCCACAGCCTTTGCGTGCCTGGCAGCTGTTGCAGGACGTTTTTGCTTCGGTGTGCAGTGTGGCAATGCCATCCTGCCATGCCACCACGGTGGCCCATTCTCTCATCATTTTTGTGACCCCAGGTCGATGCTGTCCGCAATACGTTTTGCGGTTGAGGGCGGTAATTCGCCGATCACCGCAATTTCGTTATTATTGCGCACAACGGTCTGGACCGTACGACGCCCAGTGCGCAATGTCTGGGTTGTGCTGCTTTTATCAGCTGGCGTCACGTTGATCGCGAAACTAAACAGACCATCGCTGTAGAGCTTCGACTCAATATTTTTGTTCAGCCCCGGCAGCGTGCGACGATTCTGCGACACCAGCGACATGCCTGCGGGTATCCAGCCTGGCTGCCAGGCGACGGTAACCGCGTCCCCTTTCGGTACGGACAGTGACGGTGGCAGATTCGCTTTCTCCAGCCCCTGCATCAGATTGCGTACTCCGTCATCCACCGCAAAGCTGATGACGCGGAACTGCTCCAGCGTTTCACCATCACGATCGAGCAGGTCGATGCGCAGCGGCAGCTTGGTATCCACATCCAGCCAGACCACATAGCTGTAGCGCGTGCCATCGCGTGACACAATGCGCAACACATCACACATCTGATCGGCAATGCGCGAGCGACCCACGGTAATAAAATCGTAGGCAGTGGCGAGTTTGGTGAAATCAGCAAAAATCACCGACGGCAAAGCGTCGATAATGTGATTGCCAGGAAGCGAGAAAGGATCGAGGCCGGGTTCGAAGTAGCTGATATCGTTGCCACGCTGAATCACTTCCCGACGTGGCCCGTCCATCTGCAACAGCTGCGCGAATATCCGGTTATCGATCACAGCATGACGATAACGCAGCGATTCAATGCCGATGCGCGAGACGTTGATATAGGCAAATTCGTAGTTAAGGTTCTGACTTGCCTGCTCCATCTGCTGCAATAGCGCCCCGGACGCAGTAGTTTGCGCCGGGGCGGCAGATGACCACAACAGGCTGCCTGTCAGCAGGCTAACAGCATACCAAAACGGCTTCATTACTGCTGCTGCTGTCCTAATGACTGGTTTCCGGGAACATCAACCTGCGCCTGTTTTGGCGCATCGGTTTCAAACTGCAGCTGATCAGCATGCAGACGACGTTGCAGTTCATAGTCCTGCAGCATGGCGTTCACGCGACGACGCTGATCCTGAACCTGCTGATTTGAGCTGTTGGTGTCAAAGGCATCGGATGGCACACCCAGGCTCACCGGTGAAGCTTTACCCATCATCGGCAGCGTATTAAACACCGGAGAGTCAGAGGTCTGCGTGGCGCTACCCTGCGGCTGATTGTAGTGCTGAACACCCACGATCACGGCCAGTGACACACAGGCAGCTACGCCCACCTGAGTCAGTTGCGCAGCCCACGGGCGCGCTTTTTTCCAGAACGGCATTTTTTCCCAGCGGGAAGGTTCTGGCTGAGCTTCAGGGATCAGCGTGGTAATCGTACGCAACGGTTCTTTTTCGATAGCAGCAGCGACGCGCGCAGAGATATCAAAATGCAGGACATCGCCCACATCACCGCGCATGGTATCGCGAATAAGATGATAGCTCGCCCAGCTTTTCTGTAGTTCTGCATCCTTAGACAAGGCGGAAAACAGCTCGTTATCTAAGGTCTCACCATCCATTAAAGCGGAAAGTTTTTCTTTCTGCATGCCTATGTACCCTTCCAGTAGCCGTTATCACTAACGTTGGATAAGCGGTTGAACTTTGTTATCAATGGCCTCTCGCGCACGAAAGATACGTGATCGAACAGTGCCTACCGGGCAATCCATAATGACGGCGATCTCTTCATAACTCAGACCGTCCAGTTCCCTGAGGGTGATTGCCATACGCAAGTCCTCGGGTAGCGCCTCGATGGTACGAAAGACAATTTGTTTCAATTCGTCAGACAACATTAAGTTCTCAGGGTTCGAAATTTCTTTTAATGCACCCGCACTTTCGAAATTTTCTGCGTCAATCGCATCCACATCGCTGGATGGCGGACGACGCCCCTGAGCAACCAGGTAATTTTTCGCTGTGTTTACCGCAATGCGGTACAGCCAGGTATAAAACGCGCTATCGCCCCGGAAAGAGTCCAGTGCGCGATACGCTTTAATAAACGATTCCTGTACTACATCAGGTACGTCGCCCGAGGGAACATAGCGTGAAACCAAACTCGCCACTTTATGCTGGTAACGAATCACCAGTAAGTTGAACGCTTTTTGATCTCCCTTCTGAACCCGCTCGACAAGGACCTGATCCGTTAACTGCTCGCTCATCCGAGGTAATGTCTCCCCAAATTTTTCATATGCATAAAGTAACTGCCAGCACATCTCATGTTTCTGAGCAAGCATGCGCTTAGAGTTGTGATGTGGTGCGAAGTTCACTTCCCGCCGTGATATTTACCGCTCCGATGGAGATAACACAGGTTGTTCGTTTTCGTTCAGTGTCAGGAGCGTAAATCGCAGGCAGAGTAACCTATGACAACAGCTTTTTCATCATTAAATCCTTTAGGTTTAATAAGTTTGCTATAAAAAACCACGGCTGAAGCGGTATGTTTTTAACTTACTGATTATAGGTGACTTTAGATAATTGTCAGATTAACGCGCGCATCTGATGTTTAAAATACTTCACAGAACTCCCTGTTAAGCTTATGCTCAGGCCTGGTCTTGTTTAGTAAATTAAACATTATGATGAATGCAAACCCGGATTATCAGTGTGATGTGTTGATTGTGGGCAGCGGTGCGGCTGGACTGTCGCTGGCGTTACGGCTGGCAAAACAGTATCAGGTGACCGTTCTCAGTAAAGCGCAGGTCAATGAAGGGTCAACCCTTTATGCGCAGGGCGGTATTGCTGCGGTCTTTGATGAGACGGACAGCATCGAGTCGCACATCGAAGACACGCTGATTGCCGGCGCGGGATTATGCGACCGTGAGGCCGTGTCGTTTATTGCCAGTAATGCCCGGCATTGCGTGCAGTGGCTAATCGACAACGGCGTTGCGTTTGATCTCGATCCGCAGGCGGCGGGTGACATGCGTTATCACCTGACGCGCGAAGGCGGCCACAGTCATCGCCGCATTCTGCACAGTGCTGACGCCACCGGCCACGCAGTAGAAACCACGCTGGTGAGCCAGGCATTGAGCCATCCTAACATCCGGATTCTGGAGCGCACCAACGCGGTCGATCTGATTCTTTCAGATAAAATCGGCCTGCCTGGCCCACGCCGGGTGGTGGGTGCGTGGATCTGGAATCGTAATCGCGAGCAGGTCGAAACCTGTCGGGCGCGGGCCGTCGTCGTTGCAACCGGCGGTGCCGCCAAAGTCTATCAATATACTACTAACCCTGACATCGCCTCGGGTGATGGCATCGCGATGGCGTGGCGCGCGGGTTGCCGGGTAGCCAATCTGGAATTTAACCAGTTTCATCCGACCTGCCTGTTTCATCCTCAGGCGCAGAATTTCCTGTTAACCGAAGCGTTACGCGGAGAAGGTGCCTGGCTGTTACGTCCCGATGGCAGCCGTTTTATGCCCGATTTCGATGAGCGCGCCGAACTGGCCCCGCGCGATATTGTTGCCCGCGCTATCGATCACGAGATGAAAAGGCTGGGTGTGGACTGTATGTATCTGGATATCAGCCACCAGCCTGAAGAGTTTGTGCGCGCGCACTTCCCGATGATCTATGAGAAGTTGCTGACCTTTGGCTTTGACCTGACCAAAGAGCCGATTCCGATCGTGCCCGCCGCGCATTACACCTGCGGTGGCGTCGTCGTCGATCAGCACGGTCAGACCGATGTTAGTGGCCTGTATGCCATTGGTGAAGTGAGTTATACCGGCCTGCATGGCGCTAACCGCATGGCCTCCAATTCGCTGCTGGAGTGTCTGGTGTATGGCTGGTCCGCGTCAGAGGAGCTGATGCGTACCCTGCCCGGCATTGAAGCCGTCACTGCCCTCCCTGCATGGGATGAGAGTCAGGTCGATGACGCCGATGAACGCGTAGTAATCCAGCATAACTGGCACGAGCTGCGGTTATTCATGTGGGATTATATGGGAATCGTCCGCACCACCCGGCGGCTGGAACGGGCGCTGCGTCGCATCAACCTGCTTCAGCAGGAAATCGATGAATATTATCACCACTTCCGCCTCTCCAATAATCTGCTGGAGCTGCGGAATCTGGTGCAGGTCGCTGACCTGATGGTGCGCTGCGCGCTGGAGCGAAAAGAGAGTCGCGGCCTGCACTATATCCGTGACTATCCAGACTTACTGCCAGAAGCGCTGCCGACTATTCTGACCCCGCCGGGTTACATGAAGAGGTAAAAGTCCTGCGTCAGGCTACACCACTCATCGGAATAGCGGGTGTCTGGTGCGCGGATTGCGAGACGCTCCAGCAGCGTTTCCCCAGCCTGCGGCGACAGACCCAGTACGACGCGGTGCGGCGGACGATGAGCATATTCCGCCACGTCTAGCCGGAAACGAAGATGCCAGCCATCAGCCTGCGCCAGGGTGATAAACGTCTGCCCAATATCGACGGGCAGCACCACGCAGAACATCCCCTCTTCTTCAATTAATAAGGCTGCACTGCGTAACAGCGTCTGATGATCGAGCGAGGCCGTTGCGCGTGCATTGTCCCGTGCCACGGTAGAACAGGCTACGCCCGGCGCGAAATAAGGGGGATTGCTGACAATTAGCGAGTAACGTTTATCGCACTGTTCAGACCAGCTGGCGATATCCTGCTGATGAACCTGAATACGTTCAGGCCACGGTGACTGCTGCACATTCTGCTGCGCCTGCTGTGCGGCTTCACGTTCTAACTCCACCGCATCGATTTGGACCTGTGACGGCGTGCGCTGCGCTAGCATCAGCGCGATTAACCCGCTGCCGCTGCCAATATCCAGAATGCGTCTGACTCCGGCGACCGGCGCCCAGGCACCAAGCAAAATGGCATCGGTGCCCACTTTCATCGCACAGCGATCGTGGGCAACAAAAAATTGTTTAAAGGTAAATCCGTTCTTGTTTAACTGAGGCCGTTCACGCGGCTTATCCTGCATCATTCGTCACTACCATCGTTTTTTCCTGCCGCACGGCAGCGCATGAGTGTAACGTGACGACAGTGGGAATTCACGCAGCAGACAACCCCAGGCGCAGCGGAAACGGATTAACAGATGAAGATTCAGTCTGATCTGTCTATAATCAGTGCCCCAAACTGAGGTAGACCATGACAGTAACCACATTTTCCGAACTCGAACTCGACGAAAGCCTGCTACAAGCGTTGCAGGAAAAAGGCTTTACGCGCCCAACAGTGATCCAGGCCGCTGCAATTCCGCCCGCGCTGGAGGGCCGTGACGTTCTGGGTTCGGCACCTACAGGAACCGGGAAAACCGCCGCGTATCTGTTACCGGCGCTGCAGCACCTGCTTGATTTTCCGCGCAAGAAATCCGGGCCGCCACGCATCCTGATTGTGACCCCGACCCGTGAACTGGCGATGCAGGTTGCCGATCATGCGCGTGAGCTGGCGAAACATACGCATCTGGACATCGCCACGATTACTGGCGGCGTGGCTTACATGAACCATGCCGAAGTCTTCAGCGAAAATCAGGACATCGTGGTCGCGACCACCGGCCGTCTGCTGCAGTACATCAAAGAAGAGAACTTTGACTGCCGCGCCGTAGAAACCCTGGTGCTGGATGAAGCGGACCGCATGCTTGATATGGGCTTTGCTCAGGATATCGAAACCATCGCGGCTGAAACGCGCTGGCGCAAGCAAACCATGCTGTTTTCCGCCACCCTGGAAGGCGACAATATCCGTGACTTCGCCGAGCGTCTGCTGAACGAACCGGTTGAACTGGAAGCGGATCCGAGCCGTCGCGAGCGCAAAAAGATCCAGCAGTGGTACTACCGCGCGGATGACCTGCAGCATAAAACCAAATTACTGATTCATCTGCTGAAGCAGCCGGATGTAACGCGCAGCATTGTGTTCGTACGTAAGCGTGAACGTCTTCATGAACTGGTGAGCTGGCTGCACGAAGCGGGGATTCGTAGCAGCTATCTTGAAGGCGAAATGGTGCAGGCCAAGCGTAACGAAGCGATCAAACGTCTGAGTGAAGGCCGCGTTAACGTGCTGGTAGCAACGGATATCGCCGCGCGCGGCATCGATGTTGAAGATGTCAGTCACGTTTTCAACTATGACATGCCGCGTACCGCCGACACCTATCTGCACCGCATCGGTCGTACCGGTCGTGCGGGGCGTAAAGGCATAGCCATTTCGCTGGTTGAAGCGCATGACTTCGTGCTGCTGGGCAAAATCACACGCTACGTGAACGAGCCGATCAAAGCGCGTGTGATTGATGAGCTGCGCCCTGAAACGCGTGCGCCTGGTGCTAAAACCACGGGTAAACCGTCGAAAAAGGTGCTGGCAAAGCGTGCCGAGAAGAAAGCGAGCGAAACAGAAAAACCGCGCGTGAAAAAACGCCATCGTGATGCCAAAAACGTCGGCAAACGCCGCAAGGCAAGCGGCACTACGCCAGCTAACGAGAATGCGGAATAAAACATCACACGCATAAAAAAATCGCCTCACAGGAGGCGATTTTTTTTATCTGATAATCAGTTACGGCCTTTTCAGAATGTTTTTTCTGCCAGTGCCCTTTCTTCACAACACTGGCATCCGCATGCCGGGTAATTAACTGCTTATCTCTTTCATAATACTAATAAAAATTGCTGTGTGTGCTTTGCGCTAATTTTCAGCGCCCGATAATTCAGGCGGCTTACAGACTTTCGGTAAAGGTACGGGTGATCACATCGCGCTGCTGCTCAGGCGTCAGTGAGTTAAAACGCACGGCATAGCCTGAAACACGAATGGTCAGCTGCGGGTAGTTTTCAGGATGTTTTACCGCATCTTCCAGTGTTTCGCGACGCAGAACGTTGACGTTCAGATGCTGTCCGCCTTCAACGCGCACCTGCGGTTTGATTTCAACCGGCACTTCACGGTAAGCGAATTCGCCCAGTTCGCTGATGGCGACAACCTGATCTTCTTCATAGCCCGCTTTTGCACACAGGCAACGCGCTTCAGCTTTCTCTTCATCCAGCAGCCAGAAGGAGTTCAGAAGTTGTGAATTGTTAGTTTGAGTGATCTGGATACCAGTGATCATGATTGCGTCTCCCGGATAATACGTGAATAAATCAAATTTGAGGCCCCGGTATACCATCGTTCATTCGACACAGCCTTGACCTGTATCAATATTAATCAGCCATTCAGCGCGCTTTTTAGCTAACCCATTGATCTCAAAATGCCTGCCAGCTAAAAATAATTTTTATTTTTCAAATTATTTTTGCCTTCAGGTCAGCGGCAGGAACGGCTAAGCTTACTCCACTAACGTTAAGGGAGTTAAACATGGCTGAAAAGCTGACCTGGCACGATGTGCTGGCTGAAGAGAAAGAGAAACCCTATTTTATTGAGACGCTGAAGCAGGTCGCCGATGAACGCGCCGCGGGCATAACCGTCTATCCACCGCAGAAAGATGTGTTCAATGCGTTTCGCCTGACGGAACTCGGTGACGTCAACGTTGTGATTCTGGGGCAGGATCCCTATCACGGGCCGAATCAGGCGCACGGGCTGGCTTTCTCGGTGCTGCCGGGCGTTCAGGTACCGCCCTCACTGCAGAATATCTATAAAGAGCTGATGCAGGATATTCCCGGCTTCCAAAAACCCGATCACGGCTTTCTTGAGAGCTGGGCAAAACAGGGGGTGATGTTGCTGAACACGGTGTTAACGGTGGAGGCGGGTAAAGCCCATTCCCATGCGCGATTTGGCTGGGAGACCTTTACGGACAACGTGATTGCGGCGATTAACCAGCACTGTGAAGGGGTGATTTTCCTGCTGTGGGGCTCACATGCGCAGAAGAAAGGCAGCATTATCGATCGCAAGCGCCATCATGTGCTGCAGGCGCCGCATCCCTCGCCGCTCTCCGCGCACCGTGGATTTTTCGGCAGCAAACACTTCTCAACGACTAATGAACTGCTGAGCGCTGCCGGTAAAAAGCCGGTGGACTGGACGCCGGTCTTGCCTGAATAGCGCCCAAATGCACACGGCCGCGTCAGTGCGCGGCCGTGTAACAGGATTCAGGCGTTGAATCAGCTTTTAGCTTTAGAAACCGCAACCATCGCCGGGCGCAGCAGGCGGCCATTCAGCGTATAGCCACGCTGCATCACCAGCATGACATGGTTAGGTTCAAATTCTTCAGACTCCATCATCGACATCGCCTGATGGACTTCAGGGTTGAATGGCACGCCGGTTTCGCCGACCACTTCAACACCGAACTTACGCACGGCACCGAGCAGGCCCTTCAGCGTCAGTTCAATCCCTTCGATCATGGATGCCAGCTGTGGGTCCTCTTTATTGGCCACTTCCAGCGCACGTTCCAGGCTGTCGATGACCGGGAGCAGTTCATTGGCAAACTTCTCCAGCGCAAACTTGTGCGCCTTCTCAACGTCCATCTCGGCACGACGACGAATGTTTTCAACCTCAGCTTGCGCACGCAGTTGGGCATCGCGTACACCGGTCTGCGACTGCGCTAATTCAGCTTCGAGCTGAGCAATACGCTCATCACGCGGATCCACCTCTGCTGCTGTCTCCGCTTCCTGAGGTTGCTGCTGATCCTGCTGAATTTCGTCTGAGACTTGCTCGTTTGGGGTGTTCTGTTCTTTACTACTCATGAATTTCTCCGCGTTTTGCACATTCATTTCGCTGGTTGGCTTATTATGGGGATTGGTATGACGGATTCAAGGGAACCTATCACATTGCCTTGCCGTTTTGGCTTATAAGGAACACCGACCAGATGAACAAACACTTTAACTGCATTGGTATCGTGGGTCATCCGCGCCATCCCACCGCGTTAACCACGCATGAGATGCTCTGGCGCTGGCTGACAGCCAAAGGTTATCAAGTGATCGTTGAGAAGCAGATTGCGCAGGAGCTGTCGCTTCACGACGTGCAGACCGGCACGCTGGCGGAGATTGGTCAGCAGGCTGATTTAGCGGTCGTCGTGGGCGGTGACGGTAACATGCTGGGCGCCGCGCGGGTGCTGGCGCGCTATGACATTAAAGTGATTGGGATTAACCGCGGTAACCTCGGTTTTCTCACCGACCTTGACCCCGACAATGCGCAGCAACAGCTGGATGAGGTGCTTCAGGGTAACTATTTCGTCGAGAGCCGCTTTCTGCTGGAAGCGCAGGTGTGCAAATCTGACTGCTCACCGCGTATTGGCTCCGCCATCAACGAAGTGGTGCTGCATCCCGGTAAAGTCGCGCACATGATCGAATTTGAGGTCTACATTGATGAAGTGTTCGCCTTTTCCCAGCGCTCTGATGGACTGATTATTTCGACCCCCACTGGCTCTACCGCCTATTCCCTCTCTGCGGGTGGACCGATTCTGACGCCATCACTCGAAGCGATTGTGCTGGTGCCGATGTTCCCGCATACGCTGTCAGCGCGGCCACTGGTCATTAACAGCAGCAGTACCATTCGTCTGCGCTTTTCTTCACGTCGCAGCGACCTGGAAATCAGCTGTGACAGCCAGATCGCGTTGCCAATTCAGGAAGGTGAGGATGTACTGATTCGGCGCAGTGCTGGCCATCTTGATTTAATTCATCCTAAAAACTATAGCTATTTCAATACGCTGAGTTCAAAGCTGGGCTGGTCAAAAAAATTGTTCTGAAAACCGGTCTCACCTCTTTACTGGATAAAAAACCAGTTTATACTGTATGAAAAACCATATGTGTTTATTCGTACAGGTGAACCTATGCTGGCCCAACTGACCATCAGTAATTTCGCTATCGTTCGTGAGCTCGACATTGATTTCCAACGCGGCATGACAGCAATCACTGGTGAAACCGGTGCCGGTAAGTCTATCGCGATTGATGCGCTGGGATTATGTCTGGGCGGCCGTGCCGATGCTGACATGGTGCGTCAGGGTGCCAGCCGGGCCGACCTCTGCGCCCGCTTCCAGCTTAAGTCCTCCCCTTCTGCTCAGCGCTGGCTGATGGATAATCAACTCGACGACGGTAACGAGTGTCTGCTGCGTCGGGTGATCAGCGCTGATGGTCGTTCCCGTGGCTTTATCAATGGCACGGCGGTGCCACTTTCTCAGCTGCGCGATCTGGGCCAGCTGCTTATCCAGATCCACGGTCAGCATGCCCATCAGCTTCTGCTCAAACCCGATCATCAGAAGCATCTGCTGGATGCCTATGCCGGTCACGACGATCTCCTGCAGCAAATGCGCGCCAGTTATCAGACCTGGCACCAGAGCTGTCGCACCCTCGCGCTGCATCAGCAGCAGGCGCAGGAGCGCGAATCACGCCGCGAGCTGTTGCAGTATCAGTTGAAAGAGCTGAACGAGTTCGCACCGCAGCAGGGCGAATATGAGCAGATTGACGAAGAGTATAAGCGCCTGGCCAACAGCGGACAGCTGCTGTCGACCAGCCAGCAGGCGCTGCAGCTGTTAGCAGACAGCGATGACAATAATCTCAACAGCCTGCTCTACACTGCGCGTGAGATGATTTCAGAACTGACCTCGCTGGATGAGAAACTGAACGGCGTTCATAACCTGCTGGAAGAGGCGGCGATTCAGCTGAGCGAAGCCAGCGACGAACTGCGTCACTACTGCGACAGCCTTGATCTGGACCCTAATCGCCTGTACGAACTGGAAAAGCGTATTTCCCGCCAGATTGCGCTGGCGCGTAAGCATCACGTCACGCCAGAAGCACTGCCTGAACTGCATCAGCAACTGCTGGCGGAAGCGGAGCTACTGTCACAGCACGAAAGCGATCAGGAAAGCCTGCAATCGCTGGTGGGTGAACATTACCAGGCGGCACTGCAAAGTGCAGAGCAGCTGCATCAGCAGCGCAGCCACTTTGCCGATGAACTGCAGCAGCTGATTACGCAGAGTATGCATCTGCTCTCAATGCCACACGGCCAGTTTAAAATCGCGCTGACCTTTAATCCGGATCAGCTGACGGCAGATGGCGCGAGCCGCGTCGATTTCCAGGTGACCACCAACCCAGGTCAGCCACTGCAGCCGTTAGGCAAAGTCGCTTCGGGCGGTGAACTGTCACGTATCGCGCTGGCGATTCAGGTAATCACCGCGAAGAAAATGGAAACCCCGGCGATGATTTTCGATGAAGTGGATGTCGGGATCAGCGGCCCGACCGCTGCCGTCGTCGGTAAACTGCTGCGTCAGTTGGGTGAATCGACCCAGGTCATGTGTGTCACCCACCTGCCTCAGGTTGCCGGTTGCGGACATCAGCACTTCTATGTCAGCAAAGAGACCGATGGCGCGATGACCGAAACCCATATGCAGCCGCTGGATAAGCGAGCGCGTCTGCAGGAACTGGCGCGACTGCTCGGCGGCAGCGAGGTGACACGCAATACCCTGGCCAACGCAAAAGAACTTTTAGCCGCATAGCAGCGCACTTTTTTAACGTACCGTGGTCATATGCTTGCTCTGCAGAGGTTTCCAACGGCGAAAAGGTTTATTATCATCGGCACTTATGTTGTCAGAGTAATAAAGCCTGCCGCAGGCAGAGTTCAGATTTTGATGGCAAGAAAGCCGCCTGTTAAAGGCGTTTGGCCCCGGAAAAGGAATGTATAGATGCGCTGTAAAACGCTGACTGCCGCGGCAGTGGTAATGTTGATGATGACCGCCGGATGTTCCACCTTAGAGCGCGTGGTCTATCGTCCTGATATCAACCAGGGTAACTATCTGGTTGCCAACGATGTGGCCAAGATCCATACCGGTATGACACAGCAGCAGGTGGCTTACACGCTCGGTACGCCGATGATGAAAGATCCGTTTGGCAGCAACGTCTGGTATTACGTTTTCCGTCAGGAGCCAGGCCATGAGAGCGTGAAGCAGCAGACGCTGACGCTGACCTTTGATGGCAACGGTGTTCTGACCAACATCGATAACAAGCAGAATCTGTCTAAGAACAACGACTGATTTCACGACAGACCGTTTTAAAGACAGCAAAAAAGGCGCATTGAGCGCCTTTTTTATGCCTGTTATCCGCTGATTCCGGCGATATAACGACTTATTTTTTGCTTTCTGCCGCTCGCTCTGCGCGCTGACGACGCAGCTCTTTTGGATCGGCAATCAGCGGACGATAGATCTCGATACGATCGCCCTCCTGAACCACATCATCCAGCTTCACTGGTCGACTGTAGACGCCGACTTTGTTGCTGGCGAGGTCAATCTCCCGACGTAGTTCCAGCAATCCTGACTTCAGGATGGCCTGCTCTACCGTGCTGCCCTGCTCCACTTTCACGTAAAGCTGATACTGCTTTTCAGGCAAGGCATAGACCACCTCGACGGAGATATCAGGCACGATAAACCTCTTTGGCACGCTGAGTGAAGGCCTGCACCATGCTGTTGGCTAACTCTTTAAAGATACGACCAAAGGCCATCTCTACCAGCATGTTGGTGAATTCGAACTCCAGGCTTAACTCAACCTTACAGGCGTCATCGCCCAGCGAGACGAACGTCCAGCCGCCGGTCAGCTTGCGGAACGGCCCATCAACCAGTTGCATATGGATGCTCTGGTTATCCGTCAGGGTGTTGCGGGTGGTAAACGTTTTGCTGATGCCCGCTTTCGACACATCCACGGATGCCGTCATCTGATTATCAGACGCATCCAGCACGCGGCTTCCGGTACAACCCGGCAGGAATTGCGGATAGGCATCCACGTCATTTACAAGTTGGTACATCTGCCCGGCACTAAACGGGACCAGCGCCGAACGACTAATCTGAGCCATAATGGTTCCTGTTCATCACAAAACCGCTGAATAATAGCATTTTCAGCGATTAAACAAAAATGTCCCCGAGTGAGGGTGTGCTAGAATATCCCGTTTCCTGCTGCCCCGCTGGACTGGGGATGCGATAACCGACTAAGTGATGTAAAATACGCCGCACTATGACAAAGAAAAAAGCACACAAACCCGGTTCTGCCACTGTTGCCATGAACAAACGCGCCCGCCACGAGTACTTCATTGAAGAGGAGTATGAAGCGGGATTGTCGTTACAAGGATGGGAAGTTAAGTCACTTCGTGCCGGTAAAGCCAACATCAGCGACAGCTATATTCTGCTGCGCGATGGCGAAGCCTTTCTGTTCGGTTCAACCTTTCAACCCTTAGCCGTTGCCTCCAGCCACGTGGTCTGTGACCCGACGCGCAGCCGTAAGCTGCTGCTGAAGCAACGTGAACTCGACTCCCTGTATGGCCGCGTTAACCGCGAAGGCTACACCATCGTGGCACTGTCGCTGTACTGGAAGAATGCCTGGTGCAAACTGAAGATTGGTGTCGCACGCGGTAAGAAAGAGCACGACAAACGCGACGATATCAAAGACCGCGAATGGCAGTTAGACAAAGCACGTATCATGAAGAATTCAAAGCGTTAAGCACTGGATTTTCATTTGATTTGTTGCTAGTATTTGAAGTTCTGGGGCTGATTCTGGACTCGACGGGATTGTGAAGCCTTAGGAGCATGCCGAGGGGCGGTTTGCCTCGTAAAAAGCCGCAAAAAAATAGTCGCAAATGACGAAAACTACGCTTTAGCAGCTTAATAACCTGCTCTTAGCCTTCTCTCCCTAGCTTCCGCTCTTAAGACGGGGATCAAGAGAAGTCAAACCCAAAAGAGATCGCGTGGATGCCTTGCCTGGGGTTGAAGCGTTAAATCCAATCAGGATAGTCTGTTAGTGGCGTGTCTGTTCGCAGCTAACCGGCGAATGTAAAAACTGACTAAGCATGTAGTGCCGACGGTGTAGTAATTTCGGACGCGGGTTCAACTCCCGCCAGCTCCACCAAAATTCTCCATCGGTGATTACCAGAGTCATCCGATGAAGTCCTAAGAGCCCGCACGGCGCAAGCCCTGCGGGCTTTTTTGTACCCTCAATTTGTCCCGCGAAGTCCGAAGAGAACTAATCAAATCCGAACCTTTTAGGCACCTTGTTAGGCACCTTATAAAGCTTTATTGTTTTTGAGGTGCCTAAAACTATGGAAACCCGGCAATGGCAAGACAAACCAAACCTCTCTCCGTTAAGGAAATCGAATCTGCCAAACCCAAGGACGCGGACTATGTGCTCTATGATGGCGATGGCCTTGAGCTACTGATCAAATCCAGCGGAAGTAAAATCTGGCAATTTCGTTACATTCGTCCTGTCACCAAAAAGCGTGCGAAGAAGAGCATAGGCCCCTACCCGGCAGTTACGCTTGCCGACGCTCGAAGCTATCGGGCAGAATCCCGCTCTCTCTTGGCAAAACAAATCGATCCCCAGGAACATCAGGAAGAACAATTACGCAGCTCACTTGAAGCCAAAACTAATACTTTCCAACTCGAGGCAGAACGTTGGTAGAATGTGAAGAAAGCCAGCGTGACCGAGGACTATGCAGAGGATATTTGGCGATCTCTTGAAAGAGATGTCTTTCCGGCGATTGGTGACGTCAGCGTTACAGATATCAAAGCTCATACTCTGGTTCAGGACGTGCAACCGGTTCAGGCCAGAGGAGCACTGGAAACTGTTCGTCGCCTTTGTCAGCGCATTAATGAGGTCATGATCTATGCCCAGAACACGGGGCTGATTGATGCTGTTCCCAGCGTCAATATTGGCAAAGCATTCGAGAAACCGCACAAGAAAAACATGCCCAGTATTCGTCCGGATCAGCTGCCTCAGTTAATACAGACGATGCGCACGGCCAGCATTAGCCTTTCTACACGGTGCCTATTCATGTGGCAGCTTCTTACTATCACCCGCCCTGCCGAAGCGGCTGAAGCACGTTGGGAAGAAGTAGATATGGAAACGCGAGAATGGAAGATTCCCGCATCACGCATGAAAATGAACCGTGATCATACTGTCCTATTATCAGATGAAGCAATTGCTGTTTTAGAGATGATGAAACCGTTAAGTGGCAATCGTGAATTCATTTTTCCAAGTCGTTTGAAGCCTACTCAGTCAGTGAATAGCCAAACGGTAAATGCTTCGCTTAAAAGAGCGGGATTCGGCGGTATCCTCGTATCACATGGGTTGCGTTCAATTGCCAGCACCGCGCTCAATGAGCAAGGTTTCCCTCCTGATGTCATTGAAGCAGCGCTTGCTCATGTGGACAAAAATGAGGTTCGTCGCGCGTACAACCGAAGCGATTATCTTGAGCAGCGACGCCCGATGATGCAGTGGTGGGCAAATTTCGTTCCAGCGGCAGACTGAGGAAGTGTCATTGAAAGCGGATATAAAGGCATCAAACTAATTTCTATGGCCTAATTACATCGTGCCCAATGTTTAGGCACGATGAGACTCATCAGCCGCTAATTGCCAACAGCGGACATTAATAGCATCAATATATGTTCTTAACGGTGCGGTCACCATTCTATATTTGATAATTTAAGAGCTGCGGATTGGATCAATTGCTCACAGATATCTCCCAACTGTCCGATGGTTTCAACGCCAGCCATATTTATATTTAATATTGCTTGATGACTGAGATGCTTCTTCCCCCAAGAACTCCCGTATTCTACATACGTTCTAATCTTTAAAGCTCGGCAAATAACTTCTTTTCTAAAAAAAGAACCTAATAGAGTATTGCATGTAAAATAAAAAAGACAGTCCTCAGCATTACTCTCAATAAACTCTCTATTTTCGATAGCTGAAAGCACTTTTTCTTTATCTAGCACCTTGCCATAATATGATGTTCCGTCATTGCAATGCGCGTATATTTCATTGAAGCAACAGGATGCCCCTCGCCAATCACCAAAGCTCAGAGATTCCCCACTCAGGTGATTATGATGCAATACATAGTTAGGTAATTTTTTGGCATCTTCCAGTAATGAGAGCGAGGGATTAGCTTTGTAGTCTAACCTTTCAGTAATGAACTCAAGAAGAGGGCCAGTTGAGCATTCAAGTGAAGCAGAGTATTCCCAGCGAGCACTCTCACCGGCCTCTACTAACAAGATTGCAATTTTTTGTTCTAACTCAGTCATATTTCTTATCATTTCTCTTCCTCGTAATTTATTTACCTAAAGTTATCGGCAATGCTTTTCTGTTCTTAAGGGGAATTCGGCAGTTTCAAAAAAATATGCACTAATTTTATTGCAATGACACTTGCATGCCTTGTATTTACATGAATAATAAAAATCCATATAGAAGTTTAAATTTCTACTTGCGCTCATTGCGAACTCTGGCTTACCTTTGGTTAGTCTTAATTACAACTATGTTACTTGGAGTAATACTGTAATTATCTCTGCTTAAGAAATTAGGATATAATATTTCAATGTAAGTATTTTTCTCAGCAGCCTTGAGTACATCAGACTTTTCAATGTATCATCACCTTTTAGGTGATTATGAAAAACTTTCAACTCAAACAATGCGAACTGACATTCATTGTTCCAGTTCTATTTAAAGCAAGGATTTTATTCAATGAACCCTGAAATTAATTTAGCATGCAATATAAAAATTCTAGAGTCAAATAAAAAATACACATACATTACAAATTATTTATTTTTTCACTCATTATTAATCTCAATACATAAAAACCATAAAAAGCTCATTGATGACTTATCCGATTTACAAGATTTAACTTTTAACACCGATAAGCGTGCTATTTTAGATAAAAAAACTAGAGTGCAAAACTCTTTATTAAACCTTCTAAATTCCCATAAGTTTTTTATAGATATATTGAAAAGGGAACATGAAAAAACAGATGAAAAAATGTTTCGACGGTTTAAGACCCTAGCTGCCTATCACTATGACAATGATTTTAATTATCGAATGTTCGAGGTGTTGAGAAATTACTGCCAACATACTAATACAATACCCATGGATATTTTCTCTGACTTTGAAGGGATGAGCTATATATTTATAAACAAACAAGAACTTGGTAAGGACAGCAAAACAAAACGAAAAATAAAAGGAGAGATTGAATCTCCTCTTCCTATCGAATTAAATTCTATTGTAGTTGAATGGATAGATACTGCCTCACATTTACATGAACTTGTTTTGGATTATTTTGCATATAAAGCAAAACCTGTTATTGATGATTATTTAGGTCAACTAGAGATGAATGTACTCTCAATAAAATCAGATCCTGCCGTTAGGGAAATCCTTCGCTCAGTCGAGATAAAAATCATAAAAAAAAGAGTGTTACTCCCAGTTTTCCCTGATCCTAGGTTAGCTATAAATAGCATTGGTGAAAGGCTTGAAACCTCTGAACACGTAGAAAGGTGTCTAAGAATGAAGGATATATTTCTAAGCAATCGAGAATCAAAAAATTCAAAAAGGCGCCTGATTAAATTAGGAATCGACTTTGAATTCCCGACACTTGATACATTATTTTATAAAAACATTAACAAATGGATAAAAGGTGATGATCCGTTTTGATTACAGAAATTCATCTTTACAAGTTTGTAGAAATATCATCGGAAAGACTAAGGGGAAATAATAGTCTAAAATAGAGCCATTCAGTAATAGAGGCACATTATTTTTTAGAGATGAATTCTCCTAGATGCTAAAGCAACGTCCACTTTTAGGTCATAACGAACACTATACTTTCTGGAAATGTCCGACACGTGCAGCAATAAGTTGTTCTTCTCCAACTTATTGCTGCACTAACTTCAGCTGACACCAAATCCATGCACTTTAAGTTCAACTCTACTAATGCTGTATCATAGCTCCCGTAAAAAACATTAAGATAAAAATATATTTAAGTTACAGTATTACTTTACGATAAGGCAACTACGTTTCAAAATATAAACTTAGTCAAACTTTTCATAATATTAAAGGGCAGTATTTGGTGATGATTTGTTTGAGGTTTTTTAAATAGCAATACAGCCTAGTTTTGGTGGAATAATATAACCATCTGATACATTTATCATTTCAAGCGTTTAACAGTGCAGAGCCGGAAATTCTACTTATAGTTAACAGAAACACCGTTTACGTTAAGGAGTTTCAGTGATTATTCAAAAGAAATAAACCGAAATCATCATAACGATAAATCTGGATTAATTATTCAGATAAAAATAATAAATGCACCACCTCAAAAAAAATCCGCTTACCCCTCTACTGAGAAAATAAAAATAAACAACTAAAAAACCTGAATAGTAGAATAAAAAGATGTATGAGCACATCCTTAATAGTCTCATTCAAAACAGTCATCATGATATTCTAGTAATGACGACTGTATGGATAATGAGTTACTGATAATAGCTCAAAAAATTATTATTAACGCGATAATAATTCAGCTGCCGTGCTTTAAAATTAAGTCTTTGTCACTAGCGATTGTAGCAATTTGTTGACGGCTTTTGTTGGCATACTACCTTTTGATTGTATGAATTGACTAAGTTTCTGTGCCGCCTGAGCGACGACTGGATTTGCTGTTGATCTTACCTCAAACTCACTAACTTTCTGTAATAGGGTACTGCAAAGTTTTTTCCCTTGCGAGGTTTTACCTATATAAGCACGAAAGTGCAGGTGATTGGTCTGCACAACCAGTCGGTCAATGTGTTGAGAAAAAATGTGATGGCGTGGATGATAACATACCCATGCACTGGTGTGTTGCCGATATCCGTTTCCAGTTGGTACAGATAGGACATAATAGTCGTGTGCAGATTTAATCATATTGCATGTCATACATACACGAACTAGATTCTCTTCAACAAATGTGAATTGTGGATAGATTGAGCACGGTAATATATGATCAATATTCGAATTGCTATTGTGAAAGATTCTATCTTGACAATAACCACAACGCTCTGAAAGTCCATGTACATAATCAGTAATGGCGTTGTAGACTCGTTTTCCAACGGGACCATCGTTGTATAAATTCGCCCATAACTTAGTTGTTCCATTACGCGATTTCTTATAGTAATCGATAGCTTTATTCGTTGCTTCTTTGATTTTTCTTTTTTGCAAATATGATTTGCGGACTTCCCTCAGAAGTTTCATTCGGTCTCTCCCTGAAGGTTAGTAGTCACCACAGAATGTTTAGACATTGCAATCAAGTCGTTGATAGCCATATCGAAATCTTCAAGTGTTCGCTTAATATCATCGCTGTCCTTTTCTGTATGAGATGCAAGTTTTAGCTTTGTTTTGAATTCCTCAACGGATTCAAGCGTAGATTGCTCTACTCTGTTATAATTCCCCCTGGTAATGTTTCCGGCAGTTAAATTGTCAATAGTTTTTGTTACGATAGCAGCAAGCTCTTCGAATATATATTTATTATCAGGAGGCAGCGTGTTGAAGTTTTTATATAAAATTCGTTCAACATTGAATTCATCATCTATTATTTTAGATAACTCTCCATGGGATAGATTGTAACAATCCGCGCCCATTTGTAACGCGCTTGAAATTATTACCGGTGAATGAGTAGCGATATAACAATTGACATTGTTTTTTAAAGACAACAATGGATGAAAAAGTTCTGGCCACTTAACTTGCCACTCAACGTGCAAGCTTACTTCTGGCTCGTCGATGAAATAGCATAGATTCTCATTAATAGATGTGACTATTTTTAACGCGGTGGTAATGATGTACTGTTCACCGGAACTCAAATCGGAAAAGGAATATGGAGTATCATTTTTGTAAAAAACAGCTTCAAAAGGACGTTCTTTAATTGCAAGCATATCTTTATTTAACGTTGCAAAATCACTTGTTAATTCTTGTGTGTCAAATGGCTGCGATTTTGAAAATTTTGTTTTTCTGTAACTAATACCAAACTTACCTTCAAACCCTATTTCTTCAAGGAACATCATTAATGCAGGGCATAAATCAGTGTCTAATATAGCAAGATAAAGCAATACTGCATTTGCTGCTAAAGTACCGTTATGAGTACCATTACCGACGGTTCTATTTCCTAAATAACGATATGAACCATTGGCCGTTTTCTTAATTTGAGTTCTAAATTTGAATTTATCTGATACACCAGATGCGATCACTACAACATCCCGATTTTCTGAAAATCGTTCTGCATTTTCTTCTAGCGCTCGACTCTTTCCTGAACCATTGTTACCTATAATATAAGTAAATCTATTAGTTTCTGAAAATTGCATGCTCTCACCGGATAAAGTTAGTCAAATTATTTCGTCGGGGCCCGTCTTGTTTTGAGATTATCACGCCAGTCTTTTAACGTGCTGATATCTTCCTTTAACTCCCTATACTCGGGTATAAAAGCTGGCATCTCTGTTGATTGGCTGTGTTCATAACAACTGTATTTAGTCATAAGACCTTCAATTAGTTTACAGTCATCTGGCGTTATATCCTGCACATATGGAAGCCTTCCGTCAGTCTGGATCCCTCTTCGATGACGTATAACGACCCCATTAAACAAGTCCTCCTCGACAGAGCGTTCAATGAGTTTACGAAAATCACTGCAAATGCCCTGAGCCAACCCACGATAAGCCATTGCACCATGTTCTTGCCCAGCTTTGTAGGCTACCTCTAGCCTGGCCAGAAGGATATTATTAGCCGATTTGGTGTTTGCATTCCAGACCTCCTGATCGGCAGGATGACCAGCAGCGCCATCAAATGATTCGATGCATATCGATTTATGGTGCTGTTTTTTCCACAGGTCTCCCTCCTTCTTTGCCAAATCTTCAATTACGCCATACAGAGAAAGTCTGTGGGTTAATATAATCACCTGACGCAATTTAGCTAGTTCAACGAGGCGCTTAGCAACGTGCCACTCAAATTCGTGGTCCAGCGATGAAATAGGGTCATCAAAAATGAAGGGAGCAGATCCTGGCCGGTCGCTGACATCGGCTAAAAAAGCAGCCAGTGAGATAACCCTGCGTTCCCCTTCACTAAGAACATTGTGCAACCTATCCCGTTGCGCCCCTTTAAGCTGCAGCTTATGCAATACCTTCGCGTTTTCTGTCCTGATCTTAACGAGCTCGACCTGCAAGCTAGGGGCACCAAGAACCTTCAGCTCGCGGTTGAATCTTGCCGCATAGGCTTCGGTGACAACTTTCTGAGTAATATCAGCCGATTTAGTCGATAACGCACGGGAAGCAGCAAGAGATATCCATGCATCAAACTCACTTATTGTTCTTAAGCGCTCAACTTCGGCCCTAATCGCCTCGGCCTGACCAGATAACCACTTGCGAGCTTCAGCTTCGTTTTTATCCTGCAAGGCTTTAGCCCTATCGAATCCTGCCTCGTCTTTCTTAAACTGATCGGCTTCCCCAAGAAGCCGGTCGCGGTAGGTACTTAATTTCGTGACAGCATCGGTCAAATCAGGCAATGGCGCTGCAGGCTGGGTGGCTTCATGTTCGGTAAGAGTGTTTCGGCAGTGGGAGGCGGCATTCCAAATTCCCGTCAAGCACTGATTCCATTCTTCCTGAATCGCAGCCCCTGCGCAAAGGGTAGCAATTTCTGCCGTTGAGGGAGGGATATTGATCTCGCCTATTGCCTGAGCATAAAGACGCTCAGCTGTGGTCGCATCGACCTCAAGACGGGATTGCACAAAAGCTTCGAGGTCGTTCAAACGCTGCTGAGCCTCTACAGATAACTCCTGGTGGCATAATATACAGCGGGCTTCATCAGTTACCGGATAAGCCTTATCCGGATAGGGTAGGCTGGAGTATTCACGAGCAGCCTCCCACATTGCACGCCATACAGGCGAGCCTATCCCCTCCAGTAAGCCATTTTTTACTCGCTCACTGTCAAGCGCTACACGCCGCTTGGCAGCGGCATCAGCACGTAACGCCCTTAGACCGTCAATACTTGTCTGGCTAAAAGCTCGTGCCGTCTGCTCAAGCTTAGAGATTAGCTGATCAACAGATGATTTAACTGCAAGCTTGCTACGGGCACTCTCAGCAGGATTCTGAACGCTCAGACGCTCATTCAGGACTCTAAGAGCCTGTTCATCTGCCTCAGACCAACTCGTCATCACCGCGATACTTTCCGAAGTTGACGTACCGAGGGCCCCATAAGTGGCGGCGATACTGCATCGCTGATAAACGGCGGGCAGTACCGGAAGCTTGCTTACAAGTTGAGACTGTTCTTCATTTAGCCTGTCGCGCACCAGTTTGAGGTACTGCGCAAGTTCTTCAAACAGCCCCACCACCCCCGGTATATAAGTTGCGGCACTCTCCTGAGTAAGGTAGTGCTGAGCTTCATCGGTATCGAATATATCGATGCCTTTGAGGGCATCGATCGGAGGACTGTTAGGGGACCAGCCCGCTTCTGCAGCGGCGCCATTCGCCTCCCATTTAATATGGCAACTTCGTTCAGGAGGTAAGGGATGAAAAACATTAGATTTAAGCTGAGCAGCTCTGGGCTTCCCGGAAATCCGCTTAAGAACACGCGTGTAGCTGGATTTACCGGACCCATTATGGCCGTAAATGACCGTCAGATTCCCCGTGCCGAAATCTAGCGGTAAACGGGGAGCGAGGTTCTCAATTCCCCTCACCGCTTCGATCTGGCTCAACCTCAAAGTTCCAGCACCCAGCTCTGAAGATGCTAAGCCGGGAAAAGTCCGGTGTGCCGTTTTTTCCTGTCCCTTGGGTGTCTTGAGCAAGGCAACAACTTGCTGAAGATCATCAGCTGTCAGGCCGCCCTGCTCAATAAGTCTTTCCGCGAGATCCTGAAACCAGTCCTGCTGCTTTAACAACCACGCGATGATATCGGCCTTCACGTCCATTGCTTCTGCCCTCTTTCCTTCATGATGATAAAGGAAGCGAAACTGGATGCGCTTCCCTGCACATTAATGCCACACTCGGTGATATTGAGAATCATCCGATAATGCATCAGCCTTTTAAAATGAGCAATACTTAATCATCATACAAAGAGGTAGCATCTTATTGACTGTACGTATGCCAACTTTCTAGACTTCAACAGTCCCTGAATATGGCTTATGAACGCCATCAGAAGATGGCAGGAAAGGGTCAATCAGAGAGTATTTCAAGACAAGTTTGTAAGTTAACCGTATTGGGATCCAAAGAAGAGTTCTGGCAAGTGGCATGGCTAAAATGTACCATGAGTAAATATCGAGCCATCAAGAGACTGAAATGGATATTTGGGATAAGTCTAAAATTCTACTCTTTATCATTTTTGTTATACCTGGTTTTCTTAGTATGAAGATGTACAGCATCCTTCATCCAAACTCTGATATTGATACAACAAAAACTATTGTTGAAGTTGTCACTTATAGCTGCATAAATTATGCAATTTGGTTTTATCCAATCTACTTCATTGAGTCGAGCAGATATTTCTGCAGCCCTGTGACCTATTACCTTTTTTATCTGGCTGTTTTGTTCATAAGTCCAATCCTCCTTACCTTTTTTTTGGTATGGATGCGAACATGGAGATGGCTAGGTCGTTTTTTACCACATCCAACAGGCCGCGCATGGGATTACTTTTTTGGTCTTCAACAGCCCGCGTGGGTAATTATAACACTTAAGGATGGTAAAAAAATTGGTGGGAAATTTAGTCAGGATTCCTTTGCATCAAGCGCCCCTAACCCGGAACAATTGTATCTTGAAGAAAACTGGGTGATAAATGAAGATGGCGGCTTTGAAAGGCCAAGAAGTGAAACATTAGGCATTTTAGTGCTATCCAAGGATATTGAAAGCATTGAATTTTTCAGGTACCAATCTGAAGTAGATGAGACGTCAACGGAGTAAAAATGACTGAAAAGAGTAATAATAAACCAGGTAGCTATAAGGATTTAGACAAAGGCTACCAACCTAAGCCGAACGGTGGCTATCAACCGCCTAAACAAACTGACAAGCCATCCCCACCACCCAAAAAACCTTGATTTACTGTGTAGTCCGGAGGACTAATGAGCCAAAAAGAAAATTTCCGACACGACGGTTTCCAGCCAAAAGAAAATACACCACAATCCAGTGACAGCCCTATTTTTGAAGGGTATCAACCCCCAAAGCAAGTATCTAAACCCGCCCCACCACCTAAAAAACCCTAAAGCCTGGAAGGGATTCTTACATGAGTGATAAACAAAAATTTGTAAATAATGGTTATCAACCAAAAGAATACGGTTATCAGCCAAAGGATTCAGGTATGAAACCAGGTTATCAGCCTCCGAAGCAAATTTCCCCCTGCTCCCCCCCCAAAAAAACCATAGATGTTAGAGCCCCTCACTTTTGGGGCCATCCTTTTTTAAAGCCTTTTAAATTATTCACAGAGAATATTACCCTCCCGAAATGTCGAATTTCATTTTCTTCGAGTTTCACGCAACATTTCATTTAATATCACGTCATTTTATATCTGATTATAGATGCGACATAGTTGCATTGATGCCTAATAATGACAGCGAATTTTTTTATGAGACCATTGCTCTCTCTCTTTTAGCCATTATGGCCCTTATCCGTTCCTGCATAAGCGATTCGCAAGGATTAAGTGTAGGAAGCGAAGCGTCGGCGAACCTCGGAATAATTCCTGCTGCTTCTGAGACTTAAGGTCGTTGTTAAAATTATTGGTTGCAAATCATTGGACCTGAAATATGAGTGGAACTACTATCGCTCTGTATGCCGGAGGAAAGTGGTACCGCGCTATGGACTTATCCATAATCAAAGCTAAGTTTGATGAGAAGAATATGTGGCTACGCTATGTGATGCGTCGCATGCTAGGCGTACCGCTGGAGTTGTTTCAATTACTAAAGCTCGCCACGCCACATCCGCTTAACGGTTATGAATTGAGCCCGCGCAGCATTAACACTTATGATCTAAACGAAGTTTTATCTCTGGACGGATTGCACCGCCCCGAGCCTTTAAGCCTAAATGGTCTGGCTGCAAAAGCAGCTGGATTTATTATCCCATTACTCAAATGAGTGTTGACCCAAGAGCATCTGGCGGATAGTGGATTCACTCCGTCTTCATCAGGATATACCGGTAGTGCTTCCCCATTGCATAAATATTGAATAGCCATACCTCATCTATTAGATAAGCCATCAACCGCTGTTCTTTGCGGCGATCGTCAAAGCTCCCTTTGGCGGTACGCTTGGGCACGAAAGCTTTCTGATCGTCACCGCAGCCAGCAACATAGGCATGGTGGATATTCACAACCAAAGGCCACTGGTGCTGAAGGCGTCAGCTGTCAGACAGTGGCTGATGTTGTGAAATTACCGAGCCGGTGAACCCTACCGGATTAACAAAAGCAGGATGTGTTGTCGTCGGCGCGCATAGTCTCGATAGCATTAATGCTGCTGCAAATCAGCTCATTGTGGGCAGAGACACTCGCACAGCAACATACGCGGCAGCAACAGCAATTGCCAAATCCTTTGGAGCAGATGAAGATACGGCGATGAAAATCGGCCTGACTGTCGATATCGCTGTTCCACTAGGATTTGCACTTGGCATCGGCGCAAGTCGTGTAGCAGCAGTAAGAGCTGGCCGCATTAAACTTACTGAGCATGAGTCAGTAACAGGTTTGAAACCCGGCGGGCATACGCTTTCCACACATGTTGGCAAAAGCGATGCAGAACTATTATCCCGCTTTGAAGCCAATAAGCGTTTGCAGTATTCCACTACCTTTACCAACGTGCAGATAGCCGAAGAAGCCATATCGAAAGCGATTTTTGCTAATCGGGACGTTATAAAATCGGTCCTTGGCGGAGGCAGACAGGGAGCCAGGTTAACTATTCGAAATGCATCTGGCAAAGCAATTGGCTACGGTTTCCGGCGCGGGAGTAACCAGCGAATAGTCATGACAAATGTGAGAATTGTTATCGAGTTTCAGCAATATAACGGCAAACCCTATTACATGCTCACAGCATTCCCGGATCTATAGGTACAAAATGCAAAAATTCCACTTTCTTGACCAACTTATTTTCGGTTATTTCAACCAGGACGCGGACATCATCAATGATGGCGAGGATACGGTCGAAGGCATAGTACGGCTATTCAAAAAGTCAGTACCAGACTGGATGCTCAAAGATCTCGCCGAAGAAGCTGATGATTTTATCTCCGCCTATGGTGATGGTGTCGAAGAGGAGTTCAGGAAACGATATGGGTTTGATTTTTCCCCTGAACTATGGGAAACCACGGCTCAGGAATTCCTGATGACTGTTCGTCAGATCTCGTCAGAGAAATGAGGCTTTCAGGAGAATACTTTCCTGGTTGATGATTACTAGAACCATCATCGGAGTCATTAAAGCTCTTACAGCACAAGCCCTGCGGGCTTTTTTGTGTCTGCAATCCTAATATTTCAAACACCGAGCCATCATTTTCCGTTAACGCCTTTCTGTGCATCGCCACCAAAACCAGAATGTACCGGATGACCTTTCTGACAGGCCATCAACCGTCTCCCACGCACCATCTCAGCGCACTACAATTTTGCACCTCATCACATTTATTCCGCCCGCAATTCTACTACTGATTGAATTTAATCATTTTTTTAAAGTGGCACACATCCTGCTTTATCGCTTTACGTCCATATCTGCGTATCGGGATGGTTTCGGATAATGAGCATATGCAGGTAATGATTTGAATAGGTGCGACAACAAAAAAGTAGTTAAGCAGAGCAAAGCGTAATTATGGAGACAGGCAATGGCCTCAATGAGCGAACCGGTAGTAATAGCGAAACACAGCAAGTGGGTACAGCTTCTGCTTGGATTACTTTGCATGGCAGCCATTTCCAGCCCGCAGTACGTCTGGACGCTGTTAACCAAACCGATGATTGCTAAACTCGGTGTCGGGCTGGCGGAACTGCAGGTCACATTCTCGCTGCTGATTATTCTGCAGACCTTTTTCTCACCTTTTCAGGGTCGGCTGGTCGAACGCTTTGGACCACGTCTGCTGATCTCCATCGGTACACTGATGGCGGGTTTCAGCTGGGTGATCGCCGCCCGGGTCAACAGCCTCACCTCACTGTATCTGGCCTACGGCTGCCTTGGCGGACTGGGTACGGGTATTGTTTACATCGGCGTGGTGGGACTGGTGATGAAGTGGTTTCCACAGCAGCGCGGTTTTGCCGCCGGAACCGTGGCGGCGGGCTACGGCATGGGGGCCATTTTCACCACCTTCCCGATTTCTATTTCTCTTAATAGCTACGGGCTGGAGCAGACGATGACAACGTTTGGCCTCATCTTCGCCGCTGTGGGTCTTCTCGCCAGCCAGAACCTGAGACTGCCTGAAACCAGCATGATGATACCGGCCAGCAAAACACCGTCTCCCGTGCCGGGCCAGCGCCAGTTTAAATCCGGGGAAATGCTGCGCCAGCCGTTGTTCTGGCTGATGTTCATGATGATGACCATGATGTCGACTTCAGGGCTGATGGTGACTTCGCAGATGGCGATTTTTGCCGAAGACTTCGGCATCAGCAAGGCGGTAATTTTCGGTATGGTCGCCCTGCCCCTGGCGCTGACTATCGACCGTTTCACTAACGGATTAACGCGTCCCCTCTTTGGTTTTATTTCTGACCGCTACGGCCGCGAAAATACCATGTTCATTGCCTTTGCAATGGAAGGTATTGCGATGACGCTGTGGCTTGCCTGCCGCGAAGATCCGTTGCTCTTCGTACTGCTTTCAGGCGTCGTGTTCTTTGGCTGGGGCGAAATCTTCTCGCTGTTCCCATCCACACTGACCGACACCTTTGGCAGTGAAAATGCTTCAGCGAACTATGGCTGGCTGTATATCTCGCAGGGTATCGGCGCGGTCTTTGGTGGTCCGCTGGCGGCGCTGATGTATCAGCACACCCATAACTGGCACCTGGTCTTTGGCTGCGCAATTACCTTCGACTTCATTACCGCCGGTCTGGCGTTGTGGGTTCTCAAGCCCTGGCGTGCGCGATTTATGCAGGCGCAAGATACTCTTTTACGCTGATTATCCGGTAGTGAATAAATCGCTTAAAACAGCGTCCCCCAACTGCGTGTATTGCCATTGAAAATACTTCGCCTGTCAGAACTCCGGGCGCATCGTTATGACTCTGTTCGATAGCGGAGACAGTGACCATCCGCTGATCTTCATTCTCTTCTCTCCGTGAATTAAAACGCCCCGGCAGCCGGGGCAAAGTTCCTTTTATTTTGTCCAGTAAGTGCCGGTCGGTTTGACGGCGAGGAACGGGTTATAGCGTTGTTTTTGTGTTTGTTACGCATCGGGAGCGCTAAACTGCTGCGGATAAAACACCCTGGCGAAGAACTGCACGGCCAGCACGTTACAGGAGGAATGGTACCAGATGCCAAAACTGCGACCGGCTTCAACCGCTTTCAGCGTGCTGATACCTTTACGCGCCAGCAGCAGCTTCAGGCTGGCAATCGCCAGTTCTGCAGTAGTCTGCGTGCCCGGCACTAAACCGGCGGGTAGTGGATCGCCCGCTTTCGGCGCCCTGGCGCCGCTGACCAGATGGACATCCGGCTGCGCGGCGATAACTTTTTCCAGATTGACCAGCCCGAGCACGCCCGGCAGATCGATAAAATCCCGCATATTACCCTTACCGGCTGAGCGCAAGCATTAATGGGCTTAAGACGCCTGAGCCATGACCATTTTGTTGTTCACCACGAAAGACTAAGCGCCATATTAAGACATTGCTGCTCTGCGCATGCACCAAAAAAGTGCTTTAACCCTTGCACTATCACGGCGTTGCACCGTTCCGCTTCTTCTGAGGCTGGCACACTTTATGCTTGGATAGACTGACAGCCTTTAACGTCTGCGAGGTGACGATGCTGAATATCAATCTCTCCGCTTCACCCTTTTTTGATGAGATGCTTCTGGCTGAAGGTGAACACCGTGACCACTACGCCGCCTACTGGCAATGGCTGCAGCAGGCCGATCACCAGGCGGTACAGCGCAAGCGGGAAGAAGCCGCCCTTTTGTTTCACCGGGTAGGGATTACCTTCAATGTCTACGATGACGATAATGGTGCTGAACGGTTGATCCCGTTCGACAGCGTGCCACGTATTATCCCGGCCGCCGAGTGGGCCATGCTCGATGCCGGCATTCGCCAGCGTGTGCAGGCGCTCAATGCCTTTCTCTACGATATCTACCATGAACAACACATTCTGAAAGCGGGCGTCATTCCGGCAGAACAGGTTCTGGCTAACGAACAGTATCAGCCCTGCATGCAGGGTGTTGATCTCCACCGTAACATCTACGCACACATTATCGGCGTGGATATGGTGCGCAACAGTGATGGCGAATATTACGTCCTGGAAGATAACCTGCGTACCCCCTCCGGCGTCTCCTACATGCTGGAGAACCGTAAGATGATGATGCGGCTCTATCCGGAACTGTTTGCCCAGCAACGCATTGCGCCCGTAGAACGCTATCCGTCGCATCTGCTGCAAACGCTGCGCGAAAGCTCACCCGTCAACGATCCCACCGTGGTGGTATTAACCCCAGGCCGCTTTAACAGCGCTTACTTCGAACACAGCTTCCTGGCCCAGCAAATGGGCGTTGAGCTGGTTGAAAGCGCCGATCTGTTTGTGAAGGATGGCATGCTGTTTATGCGCACGACCGCCGGGCCATGCAGAGTGCATGTGATCTATCGTCGGGTTGACGACGCCTTCCTCGATCCGCTGGCGTTCCGCCCGGACTCCATGCTCGGCGTGCCAGGACTGCTGTCGGTTTACCGGGCTGGCAATGTTGTTCTGGCCAATGCCATCGGCACGGGCGTGGCTGATGACAAATCTATCTACCCCTACGTACCGGATATGGTGCGCTTTTATCTGCAGGAAGAACCGATCCTCAACAACGTCCCAACCTGGCAGTGCAGGCATAAAAATGAGCTGTCGTATGTGCTGGCCAACCTCGAAAAAATGGTGGTGAAAGAAGTTCATGGCGCTGGGGGTTACGGCATGTTGATTGGCCCCGCCGCGAGCAAAGCTGAGCTTGCCCACTTCCGTGACCTGTTGCTGGCGCGTCCGCAGAATTACATCGCGCAAAACACGCTGGCGTTGTCCACCTGCCCCACGTTTGTCAACGACGGTCTGGCACCACGTCATATCGATCTCCGGCCCTTTGCGCTCAGTGGCGCGGAGATCCGACTGGTTTCCGGCGGGCTTACCCGCGTCGCATTGACGGAAGGATCGCTGGTCGTCAATTCATCTCAGGGCGGCGGAACCAAGGACACCTGGGTACTGGAGGATGATCTATGCTGAGCCGGACAGCCAGTGAACTCTATTGGATGGCCCGCTATCTGGAGCGGGCAGAAAATATCGCCCGGGTGCTGGACGTCACCAACAAGCTGTCGATGATGCCAATCCGTAACGGGGGTACGCATGATCTGCTGGTACCGCTCAACCTGACCAGCACCAGCGGGCTGTATGCTGAGACCTACCCGACACTGACAATGCCTAATCTGGTCAGTTTTTTCGCTCTGGATAACCGGAATCACAGCAGCATTTTCAGTTGCCTGCAGATGGGCTGGAACAACGCGCATGCGGTGCGTGGCAGCCTGTCATCCGAAGTCTGGGAGTGTATCAATGCCACCTGGATCGGGATGAAATCGATACGCCGTCAGGGCATCGGCTCAGACGGTGCCGACGCCTTCTTTGACTGGGTCAAAGAGCGCTCTCATCTGTTCCGCGGTGCCATGTTCGGTACCCTGCTCCGCAGCGATGCGATGCACTTTATCCGCCTGGGGACGCTGCTGGAACGGGCTGATGGCACCGCCCGTCTGCTGGAGGTGAAAAACCGACTGATGGACATTGATGACGACCCGGTGCGCGAATATTACCGCATGGACACACTGCTGCAGGCGGTGAGCGCGCGCGAAGCCTACCATAGTATTTATAAGCAGCCACTGAGCCGGGAGACTATCGCCGAACTGATGATCCTGCGCAACGAGCTGCCGCGTTCGTTGCTGGCGTGTATTAACGACATGGTTCAGCAACTGGAGCTGATTGGGGGCCGTGCAAATCCGCCACGCCGCCTGGCGCATATCCTGCACGCCGAGCTGCGCTTCAGTTCCATGAAAGACCTGAACAGAATCGGGCTGAACAACTGGCTGGAAGCCTTTCTCGCCCAGGTCAACGAGATCGCCGAAAGTATTCATCACACGTATCTGGAGGCGCAATGAAACTTAGCATTGAGCACAACACGCACTATCGCTACGACCAGGCAGTGCAACGGAGTATCCAGTACCTGCGTCTGACGCCTCAGGAATCGCCTCATCAACGCATACTTTCCTGGCAACTGACCTTGCCGGAGAAGGCGGTCTGCACCACGGATGCCTTCGGCAACATCATGCATGTTCTGACACTCGATGAACCGCATGAGTCCATCACCATTCAGGCACATGGCGTGGTCGAGATTAAACACGGCATTGAAGATCAGGCTCAGGGGCATCTGTCGCCGCTGGTCTTCCTGCGCCATAGCCCGTTGACCCAGCCCGATGCAGCGATTCAGGCGTTTGCCCTGCGTTATCATCAGCCTCAGGCGATTCTGGCCGCCCTGGAAAACCTGATGGCAGACCTGCTGCTCAGGATGCCTTACACCCCAGGTTCTACCCTGGTGACCGACAGTGCCGCGGAGGCTTTCGCCGCCCGTACCGGCGTCTGCCAGGATCATACGCATGTCTTTCTGAGCTGCTGTCGTAGCCTGAATATACCGGCACGCTATGTCAGCGGTTACCTGCACAGCAAAGATTCTACCCATGTCGCCACGCATGCCTGGGCCGAAGTCTGGGTAGAAGACCGCTGGCACTGCTTTGACGTCACCAACAACACCCGTATCCCTGATCAACATCTTAAGCTTGCCGTCGGCATTGATTACCTGGATGCCTGTCCGGTGCGCGGTTTACGGATTGGCGGGGGATACGAAGATATGTGCGCGATTGCTGCCGTACAAATGATGTAAATCGCGACTTGCTGATGGTGAAAACTTCATACACGCTGATGGCGTGCAAATCTTTTTTTGAGGGGAGTGTGGTATGACCTATTGTGTGGCCATGCGCCTGTCATCCGGGCTGGTCTTTGCATCCGATTCACGTACCAATGCTGGCGTGGATCATATTTCCACCTTCCGTAAACTGCACGTGTTTCATCAGGACGGCGATCGTACGCTGGTGCTTCAGACCGCCGGTAATCTGGCGACCACGCAAAGTATCATCAGCTTGCTGCGATACCGCAGCAGGAATGCCGATTGTCCCAATCTGCTGAATGTATCCAGCCTCTATGAGGCCGCGTCGCTGATAGGCGAGACGGTTCGTGAGGTGATCCAGCGTGACAGTGAGGCGCAACAGAATGGCAGCACGACAGACTTCAGTTGCAACCTGCTGCTCGGCGGGCAAATCAACGGGGATGATATTGGTCTGTTCCATATTTACCCACAGGGTAATTTCATCGAAGCCACCCGCGATACGCCCTATTTCCAGATTGGTGAAAGCAAGTACGGCAAACCGATTATTGACCGGGTGCTGCACTACGACATGTCTCTGGAGCAGGCGATGCAATGCGCGCTGATTTCACTGGATTCGACCCTGCGCAGCAATCTGTCCGTTGGTCTGCCGCTCGACGTGATGATCTACCCGTGTGATAGCTTCAGCGATGCCCGGCAATACCGCATTACCGAAGACCACCCGTACTTCACGACTATCCGAAAAGGCTGGGGAGAGGGTTTAGTCAGCACCTTCAGACAGCTACCGCCACTGGTTCTCTAGTCAGAACCGGGCATCCTGTTCCCCTTTACAGCCCCAACCTAAACACGAAATAATACCTCCACAAGCCGGGTCAGAATCCGGTCGCTACTTACTTTCAACTCTGCGGATCCCCTTATGAATAACGAAATTTCTCTCAAATATTATGATGTCGCAGATGAGTACGCGACGGAGGCGGCTAAGCCGGTCAGCGAAGCAGAGCGTACTCCGCTGGCGCATTACTTCCAGCTGCTGATTACCCGTCTGATGAATAACGAAGAGATCAGTGAAGAGTCGCAGCAGGATATGGCGCGCGAAGCGGGTATCGATGAGCAGCGTATTGATGATATCGCCGAGTTCCTGAACCGCTGGGGCAATGAGTAAGAGATACGCACCGGCAGACGAGCATTGCGCCGTCCGCCGGTTAACCTTTCTGACTACCGCATTCACCTCCGCGTCGGGCATCCGCCCCAGCCTCTTGCCCGGCCGTAAATTATCATCCAGACTTATATAGTCTGCGCAGGCATTGTGTTTTACACTGCGCGCTGTAAAAAACTGAGTAGATTAAGCAGGCAGAAATGGCGATGAACGGAACGATCACAACCTGGTTTGAAGATAAAGGTTTTGGCTTTATCAAAGATGAAAACGGTGATAACCGCTATTTTCATGTGATTAAAGTCGCCAATCCTGATCTGATTAAGAAAGATGCGGCGGTGACATTCGAACCCACCACCAACAACAAAGGCTTGTCCGCCTATGCGGTGAAAGTCGCGCCAACCAGCAAATATATCTATATCGCAGGCGAGCGGCTGAAGATCACTTCGATTAAATCTTACCTGGTTTACAACGAAGAAGTCCCGGTTGATGCGGGTGTCGATAAAGAGAACGCGGTGCTCTCAGTGGGCCTGTTGCTGAATAATATCCGTCCGAAGTCTGACCCGAACGCCAGTGAGATGCGCTCGCTGAAAAAGCTGGCGGTGACCACTTTCCAGGGAACGACGCTGATCTTCTCCGAAGATGAGATCGACATCGAAAGCACGGTTAAAGTGCTTAAAGGCCTGAAGTAATCCCGCAGGCAGGCCGGGATTCTTTGAGCAGGATTTCGGCCTTTATGCCCGCATCCGCCTGCTATTCAGGCACATCACTCTGACATGATGCTGCCCGGTGCCGTGAAAAAGCGAATCTCTGGCAGATAAAACCGCCCTGCTCTCCCGCCTAATCCGTTGTTTATGATAAAACAAAGGTCAAAAGCGCAACGCATCAAGGTTCATCCCCACAACGCGTCTTTCCAGGGTAGAATCAGATACTTTGTTCAGTCATTGCCAATGTTTTCCATCATCGCAAAGTGATACGAAAAGCGGGTGAAATAAGGTATAAAGCCGCATGAAAATCCCAAACAGAATCCAGCCCCTGGTCGATGACGGCCTCATTGACGATGTGCTGCAGCGGCTGAAAAGCGGCAAAGAAGCAGACGTCTATACCGTGCTTTGCAGCGGTAAAGTGCAGTGCGCCAAAGTTTATAAAGAAGCGACCCAGCGTAGCTTCAAGCAGGCGGTGCAGTATCAGGAAGGACGTAAAACCCGCAACAGCCGTAACGCCCGCGCCATGCAGAAAGGCACGAAGTTTGGCCGTAAGCAGCAGGAGGAGTCCTGGCAGACTGCCGAAGTAGACGCCCTGTTCCGCCTGGCGAACGCCGGTGTTCGCGTGCCTCAGCCTTATCTCTGCATTGACGGCGTGTTACTGATGGAGCTGGTGACCGACGCCAATGGCTCTGTCGCGCCGCGCCTCAGCGACGTCACGCTCTCCGAAGAGGAGGCGATTACCGACTTCCACACCATGATCCGCAACATCGTGCGTATGCTCTGTGCCGGTATCGTCCATGGTGACTTATCCGAGTTCAACGTGCTGCTGGACGATCAGGGCCCGGTGATTATCGACCTGCCACAGGCGGTCGATGCGGCAGCCAATAACCATGCTGAGTCGATGTTCGAACGTGACGTAGACAACATCACCTCCTACTACGGTCAGTTTGCTCCGGCGCTGCTGAAGACGCGCTATGCCAAAGAGATCTGGCAACTGTATGAAGATGGCAAACTGACTCCTGAAACACCGCTGACCGGACAGTTTGTCGAAGAAGAGCGCGTGGTGGATATGGATTCGCTGATGGATGAGATCATCACCGCAGAAGATGAATACTACGAACGCCAGCGCGCCAGCCGTGAGCGCGACGAAGATTAGAAAAAAGGCAGCGAGTTGCCTCGCTGCCTCTTAACTATCGCACTATTACAATCCTTTCATCTAACGATGACCGTCAGCGCAATCAGAGTTAAGCCGATGATCATCACGCCGACAAATACCGTATCGAGCCTGCCTTTTTTCATCTTTGCCTCCCTAGAACCACTGACCAAACCGACGGATATAGAAACGTTTCATGCCCTGCGCCACCAGGCAGTAGCTGAACAGCGTCAGCACCAGCCACGGGAAATATTGCCATGGCAGCGGCACCAGACCCACCATCGCACCCAGCGGTGAGAACGGGATCAGGATGCCCAGCGCCATCACCGCCAGCGTGGTCAGCATCACCGGTAAAGTGGCACGACTCTGGATAAACGGAATCTTCCGGGTACGCAGCATATGTACCACCAGCGTCTGTGACAGCAGTCCCTCGATAAACCAGCCAGACTGGAACAGCGACTGCACGCCTGCATGGTTAGCGCCGAAAACGAACCACATCAGCGCAAAGGTGGTGACGTCAAAAATTGATGACGTCGGGCCCATCCACAGCATGAAGCGTTTAATGTTGCCGGCATCCCATTTACGCGGCTTATTCAGAAACTCACGGTCAACCTTGTCCCAGGGAAGCGCCAGCTGGGAAACGTCATACATCAGGTTCTGAATCAGCAGATGAATCGACAGCATCGGCAGAAACGGAATAAAGGCACTGGCCACCAGCAGCGAGAACACGTTGCCGAAGTTGGAGCTGGCGGTCATGTTGAGATACTTGATGATGTTGCCAAAGGTCTCGCGTCCTTTGAGTACCCCCTCATTCAGCACCTGAAGATCTTTCTCCAGCAGGATGATGTCCGATGAGGCTTTCGCCACATCCGCCGCACTGTCCACGGAAATACCGGTGTCAGCCGCCCGCAGGGCAGGCGCGTCATTGATACCATCGCCGAGGAATCCGACAGTGTGACCGTTCTGCTGCATCAGCCGCACCAGACGTGATTTCTGCAGCGGCGTCAGCTGGGCAAACAGGGTGCAGCGCTCCGCTTCCAGTGCCAGTTCATCATCGTTCATCGCCTCAATCTGATCGCCGGTCAGCATGGCCGGATCGGTCAGCCCGACATCGGCACAGACCCGCAGCGTCACCAGAGGATTGTCACCGGTCAGCACTTTCACCGTTACACCACTGTCGCGCAGGGCTTTAATCGCCTTACCGGCACTGGCTTTTGGTGGATCGCGGAAGGTCAGCATGCCCTGGATAACCAGATCGCGCTCATCACTGTCGCTGAGCGGCGCGTGCAGCTCGCCATCACGGGTTGCCACCAGCAGCACGCGATAGCCCTGCTGATGATAGCGTTCGGTCTGCGCCAGCAGGGCCGCACGCTGTGCCGCATCCAGTGCAACGATCGCATCACCCTGCCGCACGGCAACGCTGACTGCCAGCATCTCTTCAACTGCGCCTTTGCAGATCAGATGCGAGCGATGCTGAGTCAGATCCTCCACCAGCACCGACACCCGACGGCGGGTAAAATCAAACGGCAGCTCATCAACCAGCTGATACTGGCTGCGCTGAGTCTGTGAAATGACTTTATCGCCTGCGCAGAGCACGGCGCGATCCATCAGGTTTTTTGCGCCACTCTGGCTGCCACTGTTAAGCCAGGCCAGCAGCAGCACCTGCTCATCTTCACTGCCCTGCGCATCCAGATGATGCGCCAGCAGGATAGTGTCCTGGGTCAGCGTGCCGGTTTTATCGGTGCAGAGCACATCCATCGCGCCCAGGTTCTGAATGGCGTTGAGCTTTTTGACGATCACTTTACGCCGGGACATCGCAATGGCGCCTTTGGCCAGATTAGCGCTGACAATCATCGGCAGCATTTCCGGGGTCAGCCCGACCGCAACCGCCAGGGCGAACAGCGTGGCATCCATCCAGTCCCCTTTGGTGAAGCCGTTAATCAGCAGCACCACCGGGACCATCACCAGCATAAAGCGGATCAGCAGTTTACTGACGCTGTTCACCCCACGGTCAAACGCGGTCTGTGGACGACTTCCGGTCAGCGATGAGGCCAGTGAACCAAACCAGGTTTCGCCTCCGGTCGCGACGACGACGGCGCTGGCTGTGCCGCTGGCCACGCTGGTGCCCATCAGGCAGATGTTCGGTGACGCCAGCAGCTCCTGAGCGGTCTGATCTTCGGCATCAACACCCGCATCGCTGCTGTGTTTTTCAACCGGCAGCGATTCTCCGGTCAGCACCGCTTCACTGATAAACAGATTACGTGAGCTCAGCAGACGCACATCGGCAGGCACCTGATCGCCAGTGCTGAGCAGAATAATGTCGCCCGGCACCAGCTCACTCATATCCACATCCTGGCGCTGCGCGGTTTCACTCCCCGCCTCGCGCCGCAGCACGGTGACCTGGCTGCGAACCAGTGACTGCAGCGCCTGCGCGGCACGGTTGGTCCGAAACTCCTGCCAGAAGCGCAGCAGCCCGCTCAGCATCACCATGGTGCAGATGATGATGACGCCGGAGAGATCGGTCTCCTGACCGGCGCGCAGCGGCAATATATAGTCGGTAAAGAAGCTCACCAGCGCCAGGACCAGCAGGACGTAGATAAATGGGTTATTAAACGCCATCAGCAGCTGAATCAGCGCCGGTGGTGCTTTCTCATGTGCCACTTCATTGCGGCCATACAGATCCAGTCGTTTCGCCGCTTCAGCCTGAGTCAGACCCTGACGCTGACTGCGCAGGTTCGCCAGCGTCATCTCAACGTGCTGGCCTGCCTGCTGTGCGACAGCAAATATTTTTTTACTTTTTTTATCGTTACGGTTGCCGGATGAGGTGATCGCAACCTGTTCCAGTTTCATGTCGCTCATTTCGACATCTCCCTGATTTAAAGCAATAGTTGTCCTGCACGCAAAATAAGGTGCATGGATAAAACCTGGCATGGCCGGGTTATTTTATGAGGCGACCTTCAGGAATAATGACGTTATTCCGCCTGCGTGAAAAATAATGACGCGCGCAGGATGACGTAACGCCTGTTAAGCGCTGTGTTTTAAAGGTCTGATATCGGCGTTCGGGCGCAGCCTGAGCTACGCCAGTCGGGGTGGAGGAAAAAGGGCTAGGATAAACAACAGCATAACGTGCACTCCTGTAGCTGGCAGGATTAAAAACAAGGAGCGCGATCGTTAATTAAAGCGGGGATCGCTGCTCGCCGGTTGGCAAGCAGCAGAGAAAATTCAGCTTGCCAGAATTAAAATTAATCTAGGGTGACTGTCCAACTGAATTCTCCTGAAGTTATTTGCCGCTATTATAGAGAGAGGAATATTAGGGTAAAGCGATTCAGGAATAAATAACCGCTTCGTTGAGGATTTGTTTCTGCTCAGGTTGCCGCTTCGGTAACAACATGGCGATCTTCTTATAACCACAACCTAACACTTATAACCTTTTGGCATATGGTTAGCCTATATTCGACTATTCTTCGCATCGGCCCTTTCGTAAACTCGCGTAACTTTTTAGAGGCAAGGAAATTTCATGAAAACTATAATTCCATCACTGCTGGCGCTGACGCTGGCTGCCGTCTTCACAGCACAGGCCGCAACACCAAAAGATACGCTGGTGATTGCCCAATCTACCGACGACGCCGACAGCTTCGACCCGGCCAAAGGGTTTGAACTGACCAGCGTCCAGGCTTTTACGAATATCTATCAGCGTCTGGTTCAGTCTGATCCGCAGAATCCGGTGGACCTGAAGCCCACACTGGCGACCTCATGGCAGCCCGGCAGCGACAACCGCAGCCTGACCTTTGAACTGCGCAAAGATGCGAAATTCTCCACCGGCAATCCGCTGCGTCCGGAAGATGTGATCTTCTCGCTGGGCCGCGTGGTGAAACTGAACCTCGATCCCTCTTTCATCCTGACGCAGCTCGGCTGGACCAAAGATAACGTCGATGGCTTCCTGAAAAAAGTCGACGACAATCATGTGCAGATCAGCTGGACCGCCAACGTCAGCCCGACCTACGTGCTGAGCCTGCTCTCTGCGCCGGTCTCGTCCATTGTCGATGAAAAAACGGCGATGGCGAACGCGAAGAACGGCGACTTCGGTAACGCCTGGCTGGCAACCCACTCCGCGGGCAGCGGTCCGTATCAGATTCGCAAAGTGGTGATGCATCAGGTGGTACTGCTCAGCGCCAACCCGACTTCACCGGCGGGTGCGCCAAAAATGAAGAACATCCTGATCAAAAACGTACCGGAACCGGCTGCGCGTCGTCTGCTGCTGGAACAGGGTGATGCCGATATCGCCCGTAACCTGGGTGCCGATCAGATTGCTGCCCTGAACGGCAAACCTGGCGTGAAGACAGAAGCGATTCCGATGGCGTCGCTCTACTACATCCAGTTCAACATCGGCGCGAATGAGACGATGAAGAACCCGGCCTTCTGGGAAGCGGCACGCTACCTGTGGGACTACAAAGGCATTGCTAATGAGCTGCTGAAAGGTCAGTTCGACGTGCATCAGAGCTTCCTGCCTAAAGGCTTCCTGGGCGCGATCAACGACACGCCATACAGCTACGATCCGGAAAAAGCCAAAGCGATTCTGAAGAAAGCGGGCCTGAACAACGTCACCTTCAAGCTTTCCACCAGCAACCAGCCGCCTTATCTGGATATTGCTCAGGCGCTGCAGGGCAGCTTCGCCAAAGCGGGCGTGAAAGTGGAAGTGGTACCGGGCCTGAGCTCCGAAGTCTCAACCAACGTGAAAGCGCATAAATATGAAGCGACGCTGAACGCCTGGGGCTCCGACTATTTCGATCCGAACACCAACGCCGCCTCGTTTGCTTACAACCCGGAAGATGGCAGCAAAACCATCGCCTTCCGTTCAGACTGGCACATTCCTGAGCTGAACAAGCAGGTGATTGCGGCAACGGCGGAAAGCGATCCGAAGAAGCGCATCGCGCTGTATGAAGCGATGCAGCGTGAAGTGATGAAGAACTCCCCTTACGTAATTGGCATGCAGGCGAAGAACCTGATCGCCCTGCGCGACAACCTGAAAGGCTATGTGCAGGGCATTAACCCTGACATGGTGTATTACTCGCAGGTCACTAAGTAATGGCACAGTCTGTTCCTTCAGCCGGGTTCGCCCGGCTTTTTTGGCAGCGTGGCGGACGGCTGATCGGTAGCGTGTTGTCGCTGCTGGTCACGCTGCTTGGCCTGCTCGCCTTCACCTTTATGCTGTCGCATCTCTCGCCGATTGATCCGGTGCAGCAGATCGCTGGCGATCACGCCAGTGAAGCGACCTATCAACAGGTGCGTCACGACCTGGGGCTCGACCAGCCGGTGCTGATGCAGTTCTGGCGCTACATCGAACATCTGGCGCAGGGCGATCTGGGTGTCTCACGTCTGACCAATCAGTCAGTAAGTGGCGATCTGATGACCACCTTCCCCGCCACCATTGAGCTGGCGACCTGCGCGATGATCTTCGCGGTGGTGTTCGGCGTCACGCTGGCGCTGCTGGCGGCGTGGAAACCGGGCAGCTGGATCGATAACCTCGCCCGCTTTATCTCGCTGCTGGGCTACTCGGTGCCGGTGTTCTGGCTCGGCCTGCTGGGCCTGTTGCTCTTTTATGCAGTGCTGCACTGGTCTGCCGGACCGGGACGGCTGGATGATATCTGGGTCTACACCCTGGAGCCGAAGACCGGCTTTGTGCTGATCGACAGCTGGCTGTCCGGTGAACCGGAGATGTTCCGCAACGCGATTGCGCACCTCTGGCTGCCGGTGGTGATCCTCGGCCTGCTGGCGATGGCGGGCATTACCCGCCTGCTGCGTGCTGCGCTGCTGGAAGAGAGCAGCAAAGAGTATGTGGTGCTGGCACGTGCCAAAGGCGCGGGTCGGGTTCGCATCCTGCTGCGCCACATCTTCCCTAACGTGCTGGGCACGCTGGTTACGGTCATCGCCCTCTCCTACGCCACTCTGCTGGAAGGTTCGGTGCTGACCGAAACCGTCTTCGCCTGGCCGGGTGTGGGTCGCTACATGACCAATGCGCTGTTCTCCGGCGATGTGCCGGCGATTCTGGGCTCCACCCTGTTGATCGGCAGCTGCTTTATTCTAATTAACGCCCTGGCGGATGTTTTAACCTGGTTAACCGATCCGAGAACCCGATGACGCAACAACTCTCTGAACTCGAAACGCTGCGACCACGCCGTCGCCGTCAACGCGTGACCTCATTAACCGTTGGGCTGACGCTGGTGGCGATTCTTATCCTGATGGCGCTGCTGGCACCGCTGATTGCGCCATTCGATCCGAATATGCAGACCATGTCGAGCCGTCTGCTGGCACCGTCGGCGCAGCACTGGTTTGGCACCGACGGCTTTGGCCGCGATCTGCTGTCGCGCGTGATTTACGGCGCACGTCCTACGCTGCTGCTGGTGTCGCTGATTCTGGTGCTGACCATTCCGGCCGGGCTGCTGATCGGCATCACCGCCGGTTACGTTGGCGGCTGGACCGAACGCCTGCTGATGCGCATTACCGATATCTTCCTGTCGCTGCCGAACCTGGTGATCGCGCTGGCGCTGGTGGCGATTCTCGGCCCTGGCCTGATGAATGGTGCGCTGGCACTGGCGCTGACCAGCTGGCCGCCGTTTGCCCGTCAGGCGCGCGCTGAAACGCTGGCACTGCGCCGCAGCGACTACCTTGCCGCTGCGCGCATGCAGGGCATTACGGGCTTTCGCCTGATGTTCGGTCATATCCTGCCGCTCTGTATGCCGACAGCGGTGGTTCGCGCCGCGCTGAGCCTGGGCGGGATTATCCTGGCCGCGGCCGGTCTCGGCTTCCTCGGCATGGGTGTTCAGCCGCCGACGGCGGAATGGGGTTCAATGGTCGCCGAAGGCAGTAAAGTGATCTTCGATCAGTGGTGGGTTGCCGCCGCCCCAGGCGCGGCCATTCTGTTTGCCAGCCTGGCCTTTAACCTGACAGGCGATGGCCTGCGCGACCGACTGGATACCCGTCATGCAAAATAATCTGCTCCATGCCGAAGGGCTGACCATTCGCAGCGATGATGCGCTGCTGGTCGATAACATCAGCTTTTCCGTGGGTCGCGAGCGCGTGGCGCTGGTGGGTGAGTCCGGTTCCGGCAAGTCCCTCACTGCCCGCAGCCTGATGGGCTTGCTCTCGCCCGCGCTGCATCTGCAGGCCAGCCAGCTTCAGGTGGCCGGTGAGAATGTGCTGACGCTGAGTGAGCGCCACTGGAACCAGCTGCGCGGTAACCGCGTGGCGATGGTGATGCAGGACCCAAAGTATGCCCTCACCCCGACGCGCACCATTGGCTGGCAGGTGGAAGAGCCGCTGATCCTGCATCGCCGTCTGAGCCGTGCCGAGCGCAAAGAGAAGGTGTGCGAGATGCTGGATGCGGTCGGCCTGCCCGATCCGCGTCGTCTGATGCAGCACTATCCGCATCAGCTCTCAGGCGGCATGGGCCAGCGTGTGATGCTGGCGATCGCACTGATCACCGATCCGGACTTCCTGATCGCCGATGAACCAACCTCCGCGCTGGATCACGCCATGCGCGATCAGGTGCTGGCGCTGATCCGCGGTCTGGTGGAAGCGCGCAACATGGGTCTGCTACTGATCAGCCATGATTTGCAGCAGGTCTCGGAACATTGCGAGCGGGTGATGGTCATGTACAAAGGCCGGTTGCTGGATACGCTGCCCGCCGCCGATCTGCCGCGCGCGACCCATCCCTATACCCGCACGCTGTGGGCCTGCCGTCCTGGCAAAGCGACTCACGGCCAGGCTTTACCTGTGCTGGATCGCGCTGCGCTGGAGGCGAATGATGATTAAGCTTAAGGATTTAAGCGTCGCCCACAAACAGGGTTACGAGCTGCGCACCGTGGTGCACGAGGTTAGTCTGGAGGTTAACGCTGGCGAGTGTTTTGGTCTGGTGGGGCCTTCAGGCTGCGGCAAGTCGTCGCTGCTGTGGGTGCTGGCAGGTCTCAATCCACACTGGCAGGGCCAGATGCAGCTTGCCGGTCACGAGGTTCAGCCGGACAAAGCCTTTACCGGCGCACTGCGTCAGGAAGTGCAGATGGTGTTTCAGGATCCTTATGCCTCGCTGCATCCACGTCACCGCCTGCGCCGCACGCTGGCGGAGCCGCTGAAGCTGCTGAAACGCGACAATATCAACGAACGTATCGATCAGGGTTTTCGTCACGTCGGACTCGATCCTGCGCTGGCAGATCGCTATCCGCATCAGCTCTCCGGCGGTCAGCGTCAGCGCGTCGCTATCGTGCGTGCCCTGCTGCTGCAGCCGAAGATCCTGCTGCTGGATGAGCCGACGTCAGCGCTCGATATGTCGGTACAGGCCGAGATCCTTAATCTGCTCAACGATCTGAAACGGCAGGATGGTCTGACCATGGTGCTGGTCAGCCACGATCCCGACGTTATCGATCACATGTGCGATCGCGCCGTGCGTATGGCGCAGGGCCGCATCATCGAGCAGATCTCTGCCTGAACTCAGGCCGGACGGCGTTCACCTGCCGTCCGGCGCTATTGTTTTCTCCCGCCTGTCTTAACACGCCTCTATGCCCGCCGTTAACCTCTCTTCTCCCCTGCCGGAACGGTGCACTGTCCGCTGAAGCCAGCAAAGGTATGCGTCTGAGCAAATCGCAGCGCCAGGCTGATGCGGTATACTCGCCGCAGTTTCTTTTAAAAAGGAGTCAGGTAATGACGGTAAAACTGCGTCCGCTGGAGCGGGAAGATCTGCACTTTGTCCATCAACTGGATAACAACGCCAGCGTAATGCGCTACTGGTTCGAGGAGCCTTATGAGGCGTTTGTGGAGCTGTCCGATCTCTACAACAAGCACATTCACGATCAGACCGAACGCCGCTTTGTGGTGGAGCACAGCGGGCAGAAAGCGGGATTAGTGGAACTGGTCGAGATTAACCATGTGCACCGCCGCGCTGAGTTTCAGATCATTATCGATCCGGCGCATCAGGGCAAAGGGCTGGCCACGCAGGCAGCAAAGCTGGCGATGGATTACGGCTTCTCAGTGCTGAATCTTTATAAGCTCTACCTGATTGTCGATCAGGAGAACGAAAAAGCGATCCACATCTACACCAAGCTCGGCTTCGAGATTGAAGGCGTGCTTAAGCATGAGTTTTTCATTAACGGGGAGTACCGCAACACCATCCGCATGTGCATTTTCCAGCATCAGTATCTGGAACGCCATAAAACGCCAGGCGGAATGGTGAAGCCGACCGCACAGTAATCAGCCGCGCGCGCCAACCGGGTTCATAAAGGGACGCGGATGCTCCGGCTTGAGGTCGTACATGCCGCCATAGAAGGGATCGACCAGCAGCCAGCCGGGGAATCCACCCAGCGGAATGTTGCCCAGCAGATACCAGAGGTTAGCGCGCGCCTCGATCGGCACCGTAACCGGCACATAGCCCGGACTTTCCAGCATCAGCAGGTAGTGCTTTTTGCCGAAGTAGCGGCCGGTGGATTTGGCCAGTTCAACGGTCTGCGGCGTGAAACCCTGCGCCACTGCATAGCCACGCTCATCCTGCACGGTAAAGCGCGCGCCCTGCGGCAGAGAGTCGATGCGCACCATCTGGGTTTCAGTGCCGACAATGGTGGCACAGCCGCTAAGCAGCAGCGCGGCGGCCAGAGCCAGAATTCGCTGTTTCATGAAGGGGTCCACAGAGTGATCAGTGATCAGAGTGTAGACCGCCCTCTTCATCTCAATCGGGCTATCATCGCCCGATTCAGCCAGCTTATTGCGGTTGACAAGCGCGGGCGATAGCCGCGATGTCGTTGGGAGAGGTACGGCAGCAACCGCCAATCAGCTTCGCGCCCGCCTGTTGCCACTCGTCCAGCTTGTCATGCAGCGTGCAGCCCGAGGGCGCTGAATGCCAGGTTTTGCTGTCAGCATCATACTGCTCGCCGGAGTTGGGATAGACCACCAGCGGTTTGTCGGTCAGCTTCTGCAACTGCTGCAGCGCAGGCGTCACGCTCTCAAGTGCCACGCAGTTGATCCCAATGGCCACCACCTGTGGCTGCTGATTCAGCCAGCTCACCACCTCTGACAGCGGCGTGCCGTCGCTGATGTGTCCGGCGTCACGCAGGGTAAACGTGAACCAGGCGCGGCTTTCAGGAAATTCAGCCAGCAGCTTCACCAGCGCCTGCGCTTCAGCAAAGGAAGGCAGGGTTTCACAGGCCAGCAGATCGGCACCCGCCGCCAGCAGCGCCTGCACGCGCGGGCGGTGAAACGCCATCATCTCCGCTTCCGGCAACGCGTAGTCGCCGCGATATTCCGAACCATCCGCCAGGAAGGCACCATATGGCCCCACCGATCCCGCCACCAGCAGCGTTTTCGCATCGGGCCGTACCGCCAGGTAATCGTGACGGGCGCGGCGCGCCAGTTCGACGCTCTGGGCGATCAACGCCAGTGACTGCGCCTCATCGAGACCGCGTGTGGCAAAGCCCTGCGGCGTCGCCTGGTAGCTGGCAGTGATGGCACAGCGCGCCCCGGCAACAAAATAGTCGTAGTGAACCTGGTAGATCAGCTCAGGATTTTCCATCAGTACTTTCGCTGACCAGAGCGCATCGGCCAGATGGCAGCCGCGGGCTTCCAGCTCGGTGGCCAGCGCGCCATCCAGAATCAGCGGAGACGACTCCGTTAAAGCCTGCGCGACAGGGTTATGCGACATCTTTGGCCTCCTCAGGCTTCGGGGATGATTTGTGGGTCAGATGGTAAGCGGCGTAGCAGAACAGCACAAACGGGATGCCACACCACAGCGCAATGCGCTGGGTCGGATCAAATGCCAGCCCGACACAGGCCAGCAGGCAGAGCAGAAAGCCCAGAATCGGCGTCAGCGGATAGAGCGGCGCACGGTAGCCCAGCTCGGCCAGCGATTTGCCCTGCTGAAGATGACGGCGACGGAAAACAAAATGCGAGGCGCAGATGCTGAGCCAGACCGCGACCACCGCAAAGCCGGAGATGGCCGACAGCGCCACAAATACCGTGTCCGGTGCGACCACGCTGGAGACCAGCGCCAGTAATCCACCGATCATGCTGACGGTGATGGCCAGCAGGGGCACGCCGCGCTTGTTGACGCTGGCAAAGGCGCGCGGCAACGTGTTTTCATTAGCCAGCGACCAGAGCATGCGCCCGGAAGCATAAAGGCCCGAGTTGGCCGCAGAGAGGATAGCGGTCAGGATCACAAAGTTAATGATGTCAGCCGCATAGGGAATGCCGATCTTTTCAAACACCAGCACAAACGGACTTTTCACAATCCCCGCCTGATCCATCGGAATCAGCGCCGCCAGCACAAATACGGTGCCGATAAAGAAAATAATCAGTCGGGCCACCGTCGTGCGGATCGCCAGCGGCAGCACTTTCTCCGGCTGCTGAGTTTCACCGGCAGCAATCCCGATCAGCTCAGTGCCGGAAAAGGCGAAGTTTACTGCCACCATGGTCATCAGAATCGGCAGTACACCATTGGGCAGCCAGCCGTGCGCGGTGAGATTGCTCAGGCCCGGCGCTGGGGTGCCATCTTTCATCGGGATAAAGCCAAACATTGCCGCGCCGCCCAGCACGATAAAGGCGACAATCGTGACGACTTTTATCAGCGAGAACCAGAACTCTCCTTCCGCGAAGAAGCGGGTTGAGATGACGTTGAGCAGATAGATGGCGCAGCAGAAGACCAGGCACCAGATCCACACTGGGATCTGCGGGAACCAGTACTGCATACAGAAGCCCGCCGCCGTCAGGCTGGAGCCAAGCGCCACCGTCCAGGTCAGCCAGTAGAGCCAGGCCACGGTGTAGCCGGTTGCCGGGCTGAGATAACGCGCGGCGTAGACGTGGAACGCGCCGGTTTCCGGCATCGCTACGGAGAGTTCGCCCAGGCAGACCATCACCAGCCAGACCACCAGCGCGCCAATCAGATAGGCGAGCAGCGTTCCCGCCGCGCCGGTAGTTGAAATGATATAGCCGGTGTTAAAAAACAGGCCGGTGCCGATCACACCGCCCAGCGATAACATCACCAGATGGCGTACTTTCATGGTGCGTTTAAATTTTTCCTGCGAGGGAGTTGGCTGTTCGCTCATCACTTTTATCCGTATGGACGTCTAAACATCTATAAGGGACAAATTTATACGCGTCACAGCCGGTAATTGCAACGGCAGGGTAAACAGGGAGGATGGTCAGGGGGTTCAGTGCCCCGTCGCGGCGGGGCCTGATGCGTTAGCCGAAAACGCTTTGAATATAGCGTTCCAGCGCCATGCGGGAACTGAATCCGTGCGGGATGCCGTAATGTTCCTGTGAATCACCCGCCAGGTAGAGAGGGAATTGGGTGTAGTGATCGCAGGTCTTCATTTCTGAAGCAGGTTCAGCGAACGGCTGGCTCTTCTCTTTCAGCGTCGGGTGAATCACTAAAGCCATGCGCCCCATGCGCGCTTCGCGATTCACATAAACGTAGTTTTCACCACGGCGATAGCCATAGGCTCGTGGGGTAATTTCATCGACTTCGAAACCCGCTTTTTCCAGTACGCGCGCTACCTCATCTGGTCGTAAATACATGCTCGATCCTCTCCTCTTTCAAAAGCTTCGCAACCTTACATCAGCATGACAGAGTGGGCATTCGGAATTTTCCCTAAAGAACACTCCCGCGTCTCGTTTATCAAAAAGGTCGTCTACACTAGTATTACGTTTTTAAATCAAAGGGAGCTAAAAAATGTTTAATCGCACTGTAAAAAACGATGACATTGATATCAATCAGGATGTGAATGAGCTGGCCGATTCACTCGAAGCGCTGTTGAAATCTTATGGCAGTGACGCCAAAGACGAAGTGGACTCTGCCCGCAGTCAGGCAGAAAAACTGCTGAAGCAGACCCGCTCTAAACTGAACGGTGGCAGCAACCGCGTATCTCAGGTTGCACGTGATGCCGGTGCACAGGTTGATACCTACGTGCATGACAAACCATGGCACGGTGTAGGTGTCGGTGCCGCGTTTGGTATCGTAGTCGGTATACTGCTGGCTTCACGCCGCTAAGTACAAAAAATCCCCCGAGCCCTGCCCCGTGCGGGGCTTTTTTTTGCGCGTAATCAAGCGCGATCACCGTACATCCTCCCTCTGAAGCCGGAATACTGGCGTACTTATGTAAGCTAATTGCCAACCTGGTCTGAACAATGCGCCGCACTAAAGTCGATGGATTGCAACGACCCGTAACCATGACTATAGTAGTGATTACAGGTATTAAAACGGACTTTATACTATGGGAATTTATTTAACGCCTGACTTTGATGATGATCGTAGAAAAGCGCGGATTACAAACGGGATGTTGTGTAAAACCGCCGGAGACATTTTTCGAGGTCTGTCAGGTGATCCTCTGGGAAAGTTTACCTATAAAAAAAGGATGGGCTTGCCTGGTGTTAGTGCCCGTGATGGAGCGCGTGCAATCGTTTTTTTTAACGATGGTGAAAATATTTTTTTCTTTGATATGTACCTTAAAAGTGAGCTTTCAAAGAAAAAAGGAAAGGAACTTGAGGATGATGAAATCGATGCTTACTGTAAAATCGCATCCGATTTCATAAGTATGGGTCAGGAGTTGATAGATGTCCTTCTGATCAAAAATGATTTGATAGAGGTAGTTTGTGATGACTGAAAGACTCAAACGCATACAGGGTATGGCTAAGCGTTATAACGAATTGGGCGTTGTTAAAGATGAAACTCTTACAGCAATTAATGCTGCTGTTGCCGCCCGTACTATCCCTGCAATCAGGACAATGACCGGCAGTGAGATCAGAGAGGTTCGTGTACGCTATCACATGTCGCAGGCTGCACTGGCTATCACTACTGGGATGTCAGTAGAGAGTGTATCGAAGTGGGAACGGGGTGAGAGTAAGCCCAACAATGCCGCGATGCGCATCATTAATATCATTGATGCCAAAGGTCCCCAGGTCTTTATGACTTAGAGAGATTGAAGTAAAAGTTAGCCAGATTGAAAAAGCCTTTTTGCCCTTTTTCCGGCCTGCGACATTTACAAAAGAATTTTCCAGGCGGCAGGGCGCATCCCTGCTGGCTTTGCCTCTGTTGCGCAAATGCAAATCATAAAACCCTATATCTGGTGGGCTTGACCCCTCAAACCACTACATCTAGTATTTAACTCATCAGCACGACACCATATACCCGCCCGAATGAAGGCCGCAACAGGCTTCATCAGCTTTATTTCCGGGCATCAGAACCGCACACAGAGGGAAATACGAATCATGCGCATTATTATTTACACTAAAGATAACTGTGTCCAGTGTACGGCGACCAAAAATGCGATGGACCGTCAGGGTCTCGCCTATCAGCTCATCAATCTCGACAGCCAGCCGGATGCGATTGATAACCTGAAAACACTGGGTTACCGCCAGGTACCGGTCGTGATGGCAGATAACGATCACTGGAGCGGCTTCCGCCCGGACAAGATCGCCACGCTGCGCCAGCTTGCCGCTGTCGGAGGCTAACCACATGTTCCTGCTGGTCTATTTTTCCAGCCAGTCGGAAAACACCCACCGGTTTGTGACACGCCTCGGCCTGCCCGCCCGGCGCATCCCGCTGGATGCCCGGGAGACGCTGCATATCGACCAGCCCTATATTCTGGTGGTGCCCAGCTATGGCGGTGGCAGCAGTCGCGGTGCGGTGCCCCGTCAGGTGATTCAGTTTCTTAATGATGAAGCGAACCGGCGCGGTATTCGTGGCGTGATCGCGGCCGGCAACCGTAACTTCGGTGCCGGTTACTGCCTGGCGGGCAGCATCATTGCAAAAAAATGTCAGGTTCCCTGCCTCTACCGCTTCGAGCTGATGGGAACGCCTGACGATATTGCGAAAGTTAAAGCGGGAGTAACCCAATTTTGGCAACAACAGATACCCTCAACGGCGTGACGCTCGATTATCACGCCCTCAATGCCATGCTGAACCTCTATGACGCGGAGGGCCGCATCCAGTTCGACAAGGATCGCGAAGCGACACGTCAGTTTTATCTGCAGCATGTACAGCCCAATACGGTTTCCTTCGCCAGCAACGCTGAGCGTTTACGCTATCTGGTGGCAGAGAGCTATTACGAAGCGGACATGCTGAACCAGTACGACTTTGACTTCCTGCTTGCGCTACATGAGGTGGCGGAGAACCGGGGATTTGAGTTCAAAACCTTTCTCGGTGCCTGGAAGTACTACACCAGCTATACGCTGAAGACCTTTGACGGCAAACGCTATCTGGAAACTTTCGAACAGCGCGCCTGCATGGTGGCGCTGACGCTGGCTCAGGGCGATGAAACGCTGGCGCGGGCGCTGCTGGAGGAGATCCTCAGCGGCCGTTTCCAGCCTGCCACACCCACCTTTCTGAACTGCGGCAAGCAGCAGCGCGGTGAGCTGGTCTCCTGCTTCCTGCTGCGTATCGAAGACAACATGGAGTCGATTGGTCGCGCCGTGAACTCGGCACTGCAGCTGTCAAAACGGGGCGGCGGCGTCGCCTTTTTACTGTCCAATCTGCGAGAGTCCGGTGCGCCGATCAAGCGCATAGAAAATCAGTCATCGGGCGTGATCCCGGTGATGAAAATGCTGGAAGATGCCTTCTCTTATGCGAATCAGCTTGGCGCACGTCAGGGCGCTGGCGCGGTGTGGCTCAATGCGCACCATCCCGATATTTTCCGCTTTCTGGATACCAAACGCGAAAACGCCGACGAAAAGATCCGCATCAAAACCCTGTCGCTGGGCGTGGTGATCCCCGATATCACTTTCCAGCTGGCGAAAGAGAATAAACCGATGGCGCTGTTCTCGCCCTACGACGTGGAGCGGATCTACGGTCAGGCCTTTGGTGATATCAGCATCAGCGAAAAGTATGACGAGATGCTGGCGGACGATCGCATCCGCAAAACCTATATTCAGCCGCGTGATTTTTTCCAGACGCTGGCCGAAATTCAGTTTGAGTCGGGCTATCCCTACATCATGTATGAGGACAGCGTGAACCGCAGCAACCCGATTGCCGGTCGCATCAATATGAGCAACCTCTGCTCTGAGATTCTGCAGGTAAACAGCGCCAGCGAGTACAACGACGATCTCAGCTATCGCCGCGTCGGCAAAGATATCTCCTGTAATCTCGGCTCGCTGAATATCGCACACGCCATGGATTCGCGCGATCTGGCGCGCACCGTGGATGTGGCCGTTCGCGCCCTGACGTCGGTGTCGATGATGAGCGAGATCGGCTCGGTGCCTTCCATCGCCGAAAGCAATCGCCGCTCGCACGCCATTGGCCTGGGTCAGATGAACCTGCACGGCTATCTGGCGCGTGAAGGCATCGCCTACGGTTCGCCGGAAGCGCTGGATTTCACCAATCTCTACTTCTATTGCATCACCTACTATGCGCTGCGCACCTCTAATCAGCTGGCGCAGGAGCATCAGCAGACTTTCGACGGCTTTGCGGATTCGGACTACGCCAGCGGCGTTTATTTCGATAAGTATCTGCAGCGCGCGTGGCTGCCGCGTACTGAACGGGTAGCTCAACTGTTTGCCGATGCCGGACTGACGCTGCCCACGCAGGCAGAGTGGCAGACGCTGCGTGATGCGGTGATGCAGCACGGGTTGTTTAATCAGAACCTGCAGGCGATCCCGCCGACCGGTTCGATTTCCTACATCAACCACGCCACCTCCAGCATCCATCCGATTGTCTCCCCTATCGAGATCCGCAAAGAGGGCAAAACCGGCCGCGTCTACTATCCCGCGCCATTTATGACCAATGAGAATCTTTACCTCTATCAGGATGCGTATCAGATTGGGCCGGAAGCGATTATTGATACCTACGCAGAAGCAACGCAGCACGTCGATCAGGGACTGTCGCTGACGCTGTTCTTCCGCGATGACGTCACCACCCGTGACATCAACAAAGCGCAGATTTACGCGTGGAAAAAAGGGATCAAAACGCTCTATTACATTCGACTGCGTCAGATGGCGCTTCAGGGCACGGAGGTTCAGGGCTGCGTCTCATGCTCCCTGTAATGAACACGATGAAACTCAAACAGATTCAGGCCATTAACTGGAACCGCATTCAGGATGATAAAGATCTTGAGGTGTGGAACCGTCTCACCAGCAACTTCTGGCTGCCGGAAAAGGTGCCACTCTCCAACGATCTGCCCGGCTGGCAGACGCTGGATAAACAGCAGCAGCAGCTGACTATCCGGGTCTTTACCGGCCTGACGCTGCTCGATACCATCCAGAACGTGATCGGCGCGCCGGGACTGATGGAGGATGCGATTACCCCGCACGAAGAGGCTGTGCTGTCGAATATCAGCTTTATGGAAGCGGTACATGCCCGCTCCTACAGTTCGATCTTCTCAACCCTGTGCAACACGCAGGATGTGGATGCCGCCTACCAGTGGAGCGAAGAGAATGCGCCGCTGCAGAACAAGGCGCGGATTATCCTGGAGCACTACCGGGCCGATGATCCGCTGAAGAAGAAGATCGCCAGCGTCTTTCTGGAGTCGTTCCTGTTCTATTCCGGCTTCTGGCTGCCGATGTACTGGTCAAGCCGGGGCAAGCTGACCAATACCGCAGACCTGATTCGCCTGATTATCCGCGATGAAGCGGTGCACGGTTACTACATCGGCTACAAATATCAGCAGGCGCTGGCCAGCGCTGACGATCTGCGTCGCGAAGAGCTGCAGCAGTTCGCTTATGATCTGCTGCTGGCGCTGTATGAGAATGAAGTGGCCTATACCGAAGCGCTCTATGGTGATGTCGGCTGGGTGGAAGAGGTAAAAACCTTCCTGCACTACAATGCCAACAAAGCGTTAATGAATCTGGGCTATGAGGCGCTGTTCCCGGCGGAGCTGACGGCCGTCAATCCGGCGATTCTGTCGGCACTGTCACCCAACGCTGACGAGAACCACGACTTCTTCTCGGGTTCAGGCTCCTCCTATGTGATGGGGAAAGCGGTCGAAACTGAAGACGAAGACTGGAATTTCTGATGGTGGGTAGGTCGTCCTGATCTGAAAGCGTTTCTTCATTCAGACGGCACCAAAACTCAAAGCGATGGGAGCATACGCCTGTAGCAAAGCATAGCGCCGCCCGGATAAAAACGCCGGGAGTGTTTTTGAACAACGCAACGCGTTGGCCCGGCAACGGGCGCACCTCAGGGATGAAGTGCGTCATCGCCCGCGCTGAGCATGCCATGGATGGCATCTTTTGCGTCTTTGCGAAAGGCGTATGCTTCCTGAGCCTGTTCGCATAACGTCACCCGTAAATCCTCTACCGTGGTTTAAACCTCTTGTTATGACTGGTATGGCCTGTTAATAAACATGCGTGTGAAATAGTTTTTTGAGTTATTATTAACCTCAAATGATTATTAGCGACCGATGCTGTTTATGAATGCGACTCGCCAGGGTCTGACACCTGCTTTAGTAATGCTGATGTCGGTAGCAACCGGCCTCTGTGTAGCCAGTAATTACTACGTTCAGCCACTGCTCAATACCATCGCCCAGCAGTTTGATCTCTCCGTGAGCCTCGCCGGGTTTATTGTCACCACGGCGCAACTCGGCTACGCCTGTGGTCTGCTGTTGCTGGTGCCGCTGGGCGATCGCTTTGAACGACGCAGCCTGATTGTGACGATGATCCTGCTGGCTGCGGCGGGCATGGTGATTATCGCCCTGTCGCACACGTTCCTCTTTTTACTGCTGGGCACGATCATGACCGGCCTGTTTTCGGTCGCCGCACAAATTCTGGTGCCGCTGGCCGCCACGCTGGCCGAGCCGGAGCGACGCGGTAAAATTGTCGGAACGGTAATGAGCGGTCTGCTGCTGGGGATTCTGCTGGCGCGTACCGTAGCAGGCGGCCTGGCACAGCTTGGCGGCTGGCGCACCGTCTACTGGACCGCCAGCCTGCTGATGGTGATTATGGCGCTGGCGCTGTGGCGATCGCTGCCACGCGTGAAACAGTCCGTGCCCATGAGCTATCCGCAACTGCTGGCGTCCATCTTTCGTCTGTATGCAGGTAATCGGGTGATCCGCACACGCGCCTGGACCGGCTGTCTCTCCTTTGCCAATTTCAGCCTGCTCTGGACCTCAATGGCGTTTCTGCTCTCCGGCGCGCCCTATCACTTCTCAGAAGGCAAAATTGGCTTGCTGGGCCTGGTCGGTGCCGCGGGTGCGCTGGCCGCACGTCAGGCGGGTTCACTGGCCGACAAAGGTAAAGCGAAGCTGACGACCCGACTGGGCCTGCTGCTGATGCTGCTGTCATGGGCCGCCATTGCGTGGGGCGCAGAGCAGCTTGTGCCGCTGATCGTCGGCATCCTGCTGCTGGATCTGGCGGTGCAGGCTGTTCATATCACCAATCAGAGCGTGATTTATGCGCAGATGCCGGAGGCGCGTAACCGTCTGAATGCCGGTTACATGACCAGCTACTTTATCGGCGGTGCGGCGGGCTCGCTGCTCTCCGCTACCGCTTACCATCTTGCGGGCTGGTATGGTGTCTGTATCGCTGGCGCGTTACTGACTTTGGTGAATCTGCTGATCTGGGCGGGCGGATCGCGCTTTGAGCCGGAAAAAATTAACTGAAGGCTGTCCGGACAGTGCATTGGTCTGGTCACAAATGGTTAGGTTTGTTATGGTTAGTAACAAACCTATTCACTTCAGTTATTTTTCCTCGCGATATTATTAAATTTGCCCCCTTTTTGATAACGTCCCGGCACTGCGGCTGCCGCCGGGCGTACGGGTTTTTGACCCAGGGCCAGGGAATGGCCTGGAATACCTTTGATGGTGCAGCGTGCGAGTCTGTCAGCGACCACCTGCCAAAAAGTGACTACGCTTAGCCTGTCACCATAGTTATTATACAAGTTGCAATTAGTGAGGTTTTTTTTAATGGAAAGTTCGTTTACTCCCATTGAGCAGATGCTAAACATCCGTGCCAATCGCCATAAGGATTTTCCGTTGCAGGAAATTATTCTGACGCGTCTCTGTATGCATATGCAGGGTAAACTGCTGGACAACCGCAATAAGATGCTGAAAGCACAGGGTATTAATGAGACCCTGTTTATGGCGTTGATTACACTGGATGCGCAGGAAAATCACAGCATTCAGCCTTCTGAGCTCAGCTCTGCCCTTGGCTCTTCACGCACCAATGCCACGCGCATTGCTGATGAGCTGGAAAAGCGCGGCTGGATTGAGCGTCGCGAAAGCGACCATGATCGTCGCTGCCTGCACCTGCATCTGACCGATAAAGGGATGGAGTTCCTCCGTCAGTTGCTGCCACCTCAGCATCAGAGCCTGCAGTACCTCTGGTCGTCGCTGTCAGTCGATGAGAAGTCTCAGCTCGAAGGCATTACCCGTAAGTTGCTTAATCGTCTTGATAAAATGGATGAAGATCAGCTGATCGCCTCGCTGTCCCGCTAATAGCAATAAGTGCGACACAATCACCTGTCGAAATCGTTATTTTAATTTCCTTTTTTATCTGGCCAGCGCTCAGTCGCTGGCTTTTTCGACTCGGGCGCTGGCAGAAAAGGATTTCTGCCGCCCGACTAAATGGAAAACGTGGAGAAAGTCATGAGTGCAACGGCAGAAGCACAAAGCCCGCAACCGTCAGCCAGCAAAAAGAAGAAGCGCAAAAGCGTGCTCATTGTGCTGGCGCTGATCTTTGTGCTGATTGGTATTGCCTGGGGCGTTTACTGGTTCCTGGTCCTGCGCCATTTTCAGGAAACCGATGACGCCTACGTTGCAGGTAATCAGGTGCAGGTGATGGCCCAGGTCTCCGGTAGCGTGAATAAAGTCTGGTTTGAAGATACCGATTTCGTCAAAAAAGGCGATGTGCTGGTGTCACTCGATAAGACCGATGCCGAGCAGGCGTTTGAAAAAGCGCAGACGGCACTGGCCACCAGCGTGCGTCAGACGCATCAGCTGATGATTAATGGCAAACAGTATCAGGCCAGCGTTACGCTGCAGCAGACCGCGCTGGCGCAGGCAGAAGCCGACCTGAAACGTCGTGAGCCATTAGGTGCGGCTAACCTGATTGGCCGTGAAGAGTTGCAGCACGCCCGTGACGCCGTGGCAACGGCCAAAGCGCAGCTGGACGTAGCCATTCAGCAATACAATGCGAATCAGGCGATGATCCTTAACACCTCGCTGGAGAATCAGCCTGCCGTGCAACAGAGCGCGGCTGAGTTGCGTGACGCCTGGCTGGCGCTGCAGCGCACCGAAATCCGCAGCCCGATGGATGGCTTTGTCTCCCGTCGCAGCGTACAGGTCGGTTCGCAAATCTCTACCAGCACCCCGCTGCTGGCTGTCGTACCTGCCACCAATCTGTGGGTCGATGCGAATTTCAAAGAGACGCAGCTGGCAGGCGTCCGTATCGGTCAGCCTGCCACCGTGGTCGCCGACATCTACGGTGACGAAGTGGTTTATCAGGGTAAAGTCGTGGGGCTGGATATGGGCACCGGCAGCGCCTTCTCTCTGCTGCCCGCACAGAACGCCACCGGTAACTGGATCAAAGTAGTTCAGCGTCTGCCGGTCCGTATCGAACTGAATCAGGACGATATCGCCAGACATCCGCTGCGCATCGGCCTCTCCACGCTGGTTAAAATCGATACCACCAGCAAAGAGGGTAGCGCGCTCGCCACCAGCGCCCGTCAGCAGGCCGCTTACAGCAGCAACGCGCTGGCGATTGACCTTGCGCCGGTCAATCAGCTGATCACCGATATCGTCCGCGCCAACGCCGGATGATGACGCGGAGGCTGTAATGGCACAAAAACCGCTTGAAGGGATGCCGCTGGTCCTGATGACCATTGCGCTGTCGCTGGCGACGTTCATGCAGGTTCTGGACTCGACCATCGCCAACGTGGCTATCCCTACCATTGCCGGGAACCTGGGGGCGTCGAACTCTCAGGGCACCTGGGTGATCACTTCGTTTGGCGTCGCCAATGCGATTTCGATCCCCCTGACCGGCTGGCTGGCAAAACGCATCGGTGAAGTGAAGCTCTTCACCTGGTCGACCATTCTGTTTGCCATCGCCTCCTGGGCGTGTGGCATGTCAGACAGCCTGGAGATGCTAATCTTTTTCCGCGTCATTCAGGGGATCGTCGCGGGTCCGTTGATTCCGCTGTCGCAAAGTCTGTTGCTCAACAACTATCCCCCGGCCAAGCGGAGTGTTGCGCTGTCGCTGTGGGCGATGACGGTGATTGTTGCGCCGATCTGTGGCCCGATACTGGGTGGCTGGATCAGCGATAACTACCACTGGGGTTGGATCTTCTTTATCAACGTGCCCATTGGTGTGGCAGTGGTGATACTCACGCTGCAAACCCTGCGTGGCCGGGAAACCAAAACCGAAATCCGGCCAATCGATATGGTAGGTCTGGTGCTGCTGGTGGTGGGGATCGGCTGTCTGCAGGTGATGCTGGACCGCGGAAAGGAGCTTGACTGGTTTAACTCGTCCGAGATTATCGTGCTCGGGGTCGTGGCCGTGATTGCGCTGTCAGTGCTGCTGGTGTGGGAGCTGACGGACGATCATCCGATCATCGACCTGTCGCTGTTTAAGTCGCGCAACTTTACCATTGGCTGCCTGTCGATCAGTCTGGCTTATATGCTCTACTTCGGCTCGATAGTTCTGCTGCCGCAGCTGCTGCAGGAGGTCTACGGCTACACCGCAACCTGGGCGGGTCTGGCATCTGCGCCGGTGGGGATTTTGCCGGTAATCCTGTCGCCGATTATTGGTCGCTTTGCGCATAAGCTCGACATGCGACGGCTGGTCACGTTCAGCTTCATTATGTATGCCGTCTGCTTCTACTGGCGCGCGTATACGTTTGAACCGGGGATGGACTTTGGTGCCTCAGCCTGGCCGCAGTTTATTCAGGGCTTTGCCGTGGCCTGCTTCTTTATGCCGCTGACCACCATTACGCTGTCGGGACTGCCGCCGGAGCGCATGGCCGCCGCATCCAGCCTGTCGAACTTCATGCGAACCTTTGCCGGTTCAGTGGGAACGTCGATTACCACCACCATGTGGACGAATCGCGAGTCGATGCATCATAGCTATCTGACTGAGTCGGTCACCCCGTATAACGTCAATTCACAGCAGATGTATAGCCAGCTGGAGAGCCTGGGGATGACGCAGCAGCAGGCGTCAGCTTATATCGCGCAGCAGATTACCAATCAGGGACTGATTATTTCAGCGAATGAGATCTTCTGGGCGTCGGCGGGGGTGTTTTTAATCCTGCTGGTGCTGATCTGGTTTGCCCGCCCGCCGTTTGGCGCAGGCGGGGGTGGTGGTGGCGCGCACTGATGTTACACAGCAAAACGGGCCTTTCGGCCCGTTTTTTTATGCGTTCTGACGCCACCATTCGGCGAGCAGTACGCCGGTTGCGACCGAAACGTTGAGGCTTTCCACGTTACCGGTGCCGCCAATCGACAGGCTCATGTCACCCTGTTTGAACGCGGTGTCAGAAAGACCTTCACGCTCCTGACCTAACACCAGCACCATTTTCTCCGGCAGCTGAGCCTGCGCCAGTGGCGTGCCCTGATGGCTGGAGGTGGTCACGATGGTGTAACCCGCTTTACGGAACGCTTCCAGACCTTCGCTGAAGGTTGCGCCGCTGATCGCCTGCACATGCTCAGCGCCGCCTTCTGCGGTACGCACGGCTGCACCTGACTCCAGCAGGGAAGCGTCATTCACCAGCAAACCTTTCACGCCAAAGTGCGCGCAGCTGCGCATAATTGCGCCGAGGTTATGCGGGTTGCTGACATCTTCCAGTGCCAGTACGCAATCTTTCGTATTTGCCTGGCTCAGCCATTCAGACACCGCCATGCCCATACGCTTTTTGATCAGGAAGCAGACGCCGCCATGATGCTCTGTACCTGATGCTTTAGTGATCTCAGCATCTTCGACCACGTGATAGGCTTTGCGGTTAGCCGCCAGCCAGCGCAGCGCTTCGCGGAAACGCGGTGTGACTTCCTGCACGAACCAGGCGCGAACAATCGCTTCCGGACGGCTCTGGAACAGCGCCTGACAGGCGTTCTCGCCATAGACGCGGGTCTCTTCATTACGCTGACGGCGGATCTGCTCAGGATCGACGAAGCTCTTGCCGCTGATGCCGCCGTGATCCGGCTTATCGCTCTCAGGCGATGACGCACGATCGGCGGATGGTGCCCGTGACACGGTGCGCCACGGGGAGTCGCTGCTGCCATAGGCGCCACGGCTGTCATCACCACGATCGTTGCGGCGACCTGCGCCATCGTCTGAACGGCGTGGTGCGCCACGTCCGCCTTCATCACGACGCGGTGAACTGCTGCGACCGGTGTCGTCACTACGACGACCAGCGGAGCGACCGCCTTCCTGAGTGCGTTCAGTGCGGGGGCCAGATGAACGACGATTATCATCCTGGCGGGCAGCAGAGTGACCACCTTTGCCTGTACGAGGATTCGACGCGCGCGCGCTTTTATCGTCCTCGCCACGCACGTACATCACCTTAACTTTGCCGCTCTTGCCTTTGTATTCGTCGTTCATGTCTTCCTCCTGCATTTAGAGCGCGCAGATTACCTGATGTGCTGGCGCTTAGCTATCAACTATTGAACCTATAGAGCAATCCAGATTGAGCGAAAATCCGCCCCCTTTCATAATGGACAACTATTACCAGACTGACACTTTTCAACATCAGAGGTTCCTATGAATACGGTATGCGCTTCATGTCAGGCAACCAATCGCGTTCCTGACGAACGCCTTGCCGACGTGGCGAAATGTGGTCGCTGTGGAAATGAGCTGTTCGATGGCGAAGTGGTGAATGCCACCAGTGCCAACTTTCACAAATATCTGCAGGATGATCTGCCGGTAGTGATCGATTTCTGGGCGCCCTGGTGCGGCCCCTGCGTCAATTTTGCGCCGGTGTTTAAAGATGTCGCCAGTGAACGCAGCGGCAAGGTCCGCTTTATTAAAGTGAATACCGAAGCGGAGCCCGCCCTGAGCGCCCGTTTCAATATTCGCAGTATCCCGACCATCATGCTGTTTAAAAATGGCGAACGGGTCGACATGCTGAACGGTGCTATGCCCAAAGCGCCGTTTAACGAATGGCTCGACGAATCACTTTAAACTTCAAAGGCCAGCCAGTCTGGCCTTTTCCTTTTCATCTGCGCTTCGATTACACTGACGTTTTTCCTGCCCTGAATACTCATGTCTGATAATGCCGTTTTGCGCTTGCGCACCCAACGCCTGGCCCGCGCCACCCGTCCTTTCCTCGCGCGCGGAAATCGGGTCATTCGCTGCCAGGGCTGCCTGCTGCCAGAGGCCAACTGCCTCTGCAGCCAGATCGTGCCGCAGTCTGCCCGTAGTCGCTTCTGCCTGGTGATGTTTGATACCGAGCCAATGAAGCCGAGTAACACCGGTCGTCTGATTGCCGATATTCTGCCGGATACCCAGGCATTTGGCTGGTCACGCACCGAACCGGATCCGCTGCTGCTGGCGGCCGTGCGCAATCCCAATTATCAGCCGCTGGTCGTCTTCCCGGCTTCCTATGCCGATCCCGGTCGCGAGGTGCTGACAACGCCACCCATCAGCGGCAAGCCGCCGCTGTTTATTATGCTGGATGGTACCTGGACCGAAGCGCGCAAGATGTTTCGCAAAAGTCCCTGGCTCGATGCCCTGCCGGTGATGTCGCTGGATGTCAGCACACCTTCGCGCTATACGCTGCGTGAGGCCCACGGTGAAAGTCAGCACTGTACCGCTGAAGTGGCAGCGGCGCTGCTGGCACAGGCGGGCGATCGGCGGGCGGCAGAGGCGTTATCTCACCATTTCGATCGGTTCCGCACGGCTTACCTCGCAGGAAAGCCGCATCACGCCGGACAGGCTTAACCGCATCCCTCTCCGGCTGGCAGGTGTGAGCCTGCCCTGACAGTTTCCATGATCCGGATGTTCAGCCTGCGATCTGCCCGGAAGCACGGCCAGCAAAAAGCGTTTACAATCACGCAAATCCCGATCTCTGGAGGGCGAGATGAGCCAACGCGGACTGGAAGCGCTGTTACGACCTAAATCAATTGCGGTGATTGGTGCCTCGGTCACGCCCGGGCGTGCCGGCTACTTTATGATGCGTAACCTGCTGGCAGGCGGTTTTAGCGGACCGGTGCTGCCGGTGACGCCAAAATACAAAGCGGTCAGCGGCGTACTCGCCTGGCCCACTATCGACAGCTTACCTTTCGCGCCTGACCTGGCGGTGATCTGCACCCACTCAAAACGTAACCTTGAATTGCTGCAACAGCTCGGCGAGAAAGGCTGCAAGGCCTGTATTATTCTCTCTGCGCCTGCCAGCCAGTCGGCGGAACTTAAAGCCTGCGCCAGCCAGTGGCAGATACGTCTGCTGGGACCTAACAGTCTTGGTCTGCTGGCCCCCTGGCAGGGACTCAATGCCAGCTTCTCGCCGGTACCCATAGAGAAAGGCCGTATCGCGTTTATCTCCCAGTCCGCCGCCGTGTCGAATACCATTCTCGACTGGGCGCAGCAGCGTAACCTCGGTTTTTCGTGGTTTATCGCGCTGGGTGACAGCCTGGACACCGATGTTGATGACCTGCTCGACTTCCTGGCGCGCGACGGTAAAACCAGTGCTATCCTCCTTTATCTGGAGCACCTCAGTGACGCACGTCGCTTTGTTTCCGCCTCACGCAGCGCCTCCCGTAATAAACCGATTCTGGTGATCAAGAGTGGTCGCAGCCGTGAAGCGCAGGCGCTGCTTGGCACCCACAGTGGTCTGGACGCTGCCTGGGATGCGGCCATTCAGCGCGCCGGATTGCTACGGGTACAGGATACCCATGAGCTGTTTTCCGCCGTTGAATCGCTGAGCCATATGCGGCCACTGCGCGGCGACAGGCTGATGATCATCAGTAATGGTGCCGCACCTGCCGCGCTGGCGCTGGATGAGCTTTATGCCCGCAACGGGAAACTGGCGCAGCTCAGCGATGAAACGCGTCGGCAGCTTGAGGCTATTTTGCCTGCCGGTGCGGGTCGTGGTAATCCGCTGGATTTAAAAGATGACGCCACCGCTGAGCGCTACGCTGCCTGTGTGGAGATCCTGCTCGACAGCCATGAACTTGATGCCTTAATGATCATTCATGCGCCAAGCGCGGTCGCCCCCGCGACTGAAACAGCCGCACATCTGATCGATACCGTGACCCGCCACCCGCGCGGTAAGCTGGTGACGCTGCTGACCAACTGGAGCGGCGAGTTCTCTTCACAGGCTGCGCGTCGTGCCTTTACACAGGCGGGTATACCCACCTGGCGTACGCCGGAAGGCACCGTGACCGCCTTTATGCATCAGGTTGAGTACCGGCGTAATCAGAAGCAGCTGCGCGAAACGCCTGCCCTGCCCGCCACGCTGAACCAGGATAGTACACATGCTCACCAGCTGCTGTCACAGGCGCTGGCGCGCGGCATTACCTCACTGGATACTCACGAAGTGCAGCCGGTGCTGCAGGCTTATGGGCTGGCCACGCTGCCAACCTGGATCGCCAGTGACAGTGCGGCTGCGGTAGCCATTGCCGATCAGATTGGCTACCCGGTGGCGCTGAAGCTGCGTTCACCCGATATCGCCCATAAGTCAGAGGTTCAGGGTGTCATGCTCTACCTGCGCAATGCCAGTGAAGTGCAGCATGCCGCCGAAGCCATTTTTGATCGGGTAAAGCAGACGCTGCCACAGGCGCGCATCGAGGGACTGCTGGTTCAGAGCATGGCCAGCCGGGCGGGCGCGCAGGAACTGCGGGTTGTGGTCGAACAGGATGCACTCTTTGGCCCAATTATTATGCTGGGTGAAGGCGGCGTTGAATGGCAGGCTGATAAACAGGCTGCCGTTGCCCTCCCCCCGCTGAATATGACGCTGGCACGCTATCTGGTCATTCAGGCGATCAAAAGCGGGAAAATCCGCAGCCGCAGCGCCCTGAATCCACTGGATATCCCCGGCCTGAGTCAGCTGCTGGTGCAGGTCTCTGATCTGGTCGTGGATTGCCCGGAGATCCAGCGACTGGATATTCATCCGCTGCTGGCGGCGGGCAATGACTTTACCCTGCTGGACGTCACCCTGACGCTGGCCCCGTTCCACGGCGATAACGAAACACGACTTGCCATTCGCCCTTATCCGCAGCATCTGGAAGAGCAGGTAGAGTTAAAAGATGGGCAATTCTGCCTGTTCCGCCCGATTCTGCCAGAAGATGAACCTTTACTGCGCGATTTTATCAGTCAGGTCACTAAAGAGGATCTCTACTACCGCTACTTCAGTGAGATCAACGAGTTCACGCATGATGACCTCGCCAATATGACTCAGATCGATTATGACCGCGAGATGGCGATTGTGGCGGTCCGTCAGCATCAGGGGCGCCCCGAAATCATTGGCGTCACCCGCGCCATCTCTGACGCTGATAACATTGATGCGGAGTTTTCAGTGCTGGTCCGTTCGGACCTGAAAGGGTTAGGTATGGGCCGTCGTCTGCTGGAAAAGATGATCCGCTATACCCGACATCACGGTTTGCAACAATTGAACGGTATCACCATGCCCCATAACCGCGGCATGATTACCCTGGCGCGAAAACTCAATTTTCATGTTGATATTCAACTGGATGACGGTATTGTCAGCCTGAAATTGTCTTTACAGAATGAGATCAGCTAACCTTGTAGAGAAAGGTAAAAAACGTTCGAATCGACGAAGTTGATGTTATTATTTATGGTTATAACCCTGATTTGATGGCAAAAGGCCATGCAATGAACAGAGAAGAAGTGCACTGTGATGTTGTCTAAATTTAAACGTAATAAACACCAACAACACCTCGCAGAGCTGCCGAAACTGTCACAATCCGTTGCGGATATGTCGACACTTTACTCGCCGGCCGAATTTCGTCAGACGTTGCTGGAGAAGATTGCGGCAGCGCAGACCCGCATCTGTATCGTTGCGCTCTATCTGGAAAACGATGACGCCGGACGTGCCGTCATGGATGCGCTTTATCATGCGAAGCAGGCGCGACCGGAACTGGATATCTCGATTCTGGTAGACTGGCATCGTGCGCAGCGTGGGCGAATTGGCGCAGCGCGAGGCGTAACCAATGCCGACTGGTATTGCGAAATGGCGACGCGTTATGCCGATATTGCCATCCCGGTGTATGGTATCCCGGTTAATACCCGGGAAGCACTGGGTGTACTCCATCTTAAAGGTTTCATTATTGATGATACGCTGCTCTACAGCGGCGCCAGCATCAATGATGTTTACCTGCATCAGCATGACAGGTATCGCTACGATCGCTACCAGGTTATCCGCAATTCGCAGCTGACCGATACTATGTATGACTGGATCACGCTCAATCTGAAGCCAGCAGAAGCGGTTAACCGGCTCGATTTCGCTGAGCGCCCTTCCAGCCCTGAAATTAAAAATGAGACGCGCCAGTTCCGTCAGGATCTGCGTGGCTTCAATTATCAGTTTGAAGGGAATGCCGGCAACGATGAACTGGCAGTTACGCCGCTGGTCGGTCTTGGTAAGCATAGCCTGCTTAATAAAACCATTTTTCACCTGATGCCCTGTGCAGAACAGAAGCTGATTATCTGTACACCCTACTTCAACCTGCCCGCCTTGCTGGTGCGTAATATCATTAACCTGCTGCGCCAGGGAAAACAGGTCGAGATTATCGTCGGTGATAAAACAGCCAATGATTTCTATATTGCGCCCGACCAGCCGTTCAAAATTATCGGCGCGCTGCCATATCTTTATGAAATCAATCTGCGCCGCTTCCTGAGCCGGTTGCACTACTACGTTACGACTGGCCAGTTGGTCGTAAGACTGTGGAAGGATGGCGAGAACAGTTATCACCTTAAAGGGATGTGGGTCGATGATGAATGGCAACTGATTACCGGCAATAATCTCAATCCACGTGCATGGCGTTTAGACCTGGAAAATGCGGTGCTGATCCACGATCCTCATCAGCAGTTAGCAGCGCAGCGTGAAAAAGAGCTTACGCTAATCCGCCAGCACACCACGGTAGTGACGCATTTCCGTGAGCTTGAAAGTATTGCTGATTATCCGGCCAAGGTGCGGAAACTGATTCGTCGTCTGCGCCGGATACGTATCGATCGTCTGATCAGCCGTATTCTTTAATCCCTGCGGCCATGAAGGCATCCATTATGCGAAGCGTGCTGCCTGCTTTGCTGTTGTGTAGTGGATGTGCCCATATGGCGGAAGATCAATGAACAGGACGGGATAAAGCAGAACACGTTGTCGCCTCCGGCAGTGAATATGGACATCGCCAGCACCTTTCTGGCCGGCAAAGCAGGTCTGTCGGCATTCTGTTTTCGTTAAGCCCTGGGACGGGAAAAGAGCTGTATGACAGCCGCCCGAATGGCAGCGGCTGGAGCTGGAAAGATTTAGCCTGGGATGCCGCCGGTGCAGCCAGCGGCATTGCCCTGTGGAATCTGAGTCAGTAGCTGTTTTAAAGCTTAATCCCCTTACCACGCTTGTGCAGCAACAGCGACACCAGAAACGCCACCGCGCCCATCGCAGAGACATACCAGAAAAAGGTGGTCTCAATCCCCTGCTTCTTCATCAGCAACGCGACATACTCTGCCGAACCACCGAAGATCGCATTCGCGACGGCGTAGGAGAGCCCGACACCCAGCGCGCGCACCTGCGGCGGAAACATTTCGGCTTTAAGGATGCCGCTGATAGCCGTGTAGAAGCTGGTGATCAGCAATGCCAGCATAATTAACAGGAAAGCCACGCCGGGACTCTGCACATTTTGCAGCAGCGTCAGAACTGGCACGGTACAGATAGCCGCGCCCGCACCAAAGATCATCATCGAGGTGCGACGACCGATTTTATCTGACAGCGCACCGATAATGGGCTGAATCAGCATAAAGACCAGCAGCGCACCGGTCATCAGCCCGCTGGCCGTTTTAGGATCCATACCCGACGTGTTAACCAGATACTTCTGCATGTAAGTGGTGAAGGTATAAAAACTCAGGGAACCGCCTGCGGTGAAACCCAGCACCATCAGGAAAGGACGGGTATGGTTGCGCAACAATCCAATTACGCTTCCCGCATCGCGATGTTCGCGGCTGGTCTTGTCTGACGTTTCTTCCAGAGAGCGCCGTAACCATAATGCGACAACCGCGAGCAGTGCGCCGAGGAAGAAGGGGATTCGCCAGCCCCAGCTGCGTAGCTCCGCGTCAGTGAGCAGAAATTGCAGCACCACCACGGTCAGTACCGCCGCTAACTGGCCACCGATCAACGTGACATACTGAAATGAGGCGTAGAATCCTTTGCGCCCTTCCAGGGCTACTTCGCTCATGTAGGTTGCGCTGGTCCCATATTCCCCACCCACCGATAATCCCTGAAACATACGCGCCAGCAGCAGAATGACGGGAGCCGCTACGCCGATCGTCTCGTAACCCGGCAGGCAGGCAATGACCAGCGACCCGAAACACATCATGCAGACTGAAACCAGCATCGAATTTTTTCGGCCATGTTTGTCGCCGATATAGCCGAACAGCCAGCCACCAATCGGACGCATCAGAAATCCTGCCGCAAAAACGCCCGCCGTCTGTAACAACTGCGTGGTGGTATCACCCTGCGGGAAGAAGATGTGCGCAAAGTAGAGCGAGAAGAATGAATAGACATAGAAGTCGAACCATTCAACCAGGTTGCCCGATGACGCGCCGACGATAGCCCAGATGCGTTTCCTTGTATCATCCGGCTGAATTTTATTATTTGTTGTTGTCATGCCTTACCTCTGTTCCTTGCTGATCAACAGCGTTTAAAGGATTGAGTAAAGCATTTAAGTCTACTGAAGGTAAAGGCGGGGTAATCTGAGATTAATATTGTGAGCCTTATCGCCAATTAGCGAAAAATCAGCGAGTTGCTGGCGATTCCTGAGAGAAGCATGGGGTTGTGAGGGTTGCTGGAAGTGGAATTGCGGTCACTATTTCTACTTAATGTCGCAGAATCTGGACGTAAAAAAGCCCCGCACTTTCGTGCGGGGCTTCTTCACTTATTTGATGCCTGGCAGTTGCCTACTCTCGCATGGGGAGACCCCACACTACCATCGGCGCTACGGCGTTTCACTTCTGAGTTCGGCATGGGGTCAGGTGGGACCACCGCGCTACAGCCGCCAGGCAAATTCTGTCTCCGCGCCGCCAATGATGGCCGCGCAGAATATCCGGTACAAGGCTGAAAATCGTGTCTCTCAAAAACGCCTCTGGCGTTGTAAGGTTAAGCCTCACGGGTCATTAGTACCGGTTAGCTCAACGCATCGCTGCGCTTACACACCCGGCCTATCAACGTCGTAGTCTTCAACGTCCCTTCAGGACCCTCAAGGGGTCAGGGAGAACTCATCTCGGGGCAAGTTTCGTGCTTAGATGCTTTCAGCACTTATCTTTTCCGCACTTAGCTACCGGGCAATGCCATTGGCATGACAACCCGAACACCAGTGGTGCGTTCACTCCGGTCCTCTCGTACTAGGAGCAACCCCCCTCAATTCTCCAGCGCCCACGGCAGATAGGGACCGAACTGTCTCACGACGTTCTAAACCCAGCTCGCGTACCACTTTAAACGGCGAACAGCCGTACCCTTGGGACCTACTTCAGCCCCGTGATGTGATGAGCCGACATCGAGGTGCCAAACACCGCCGTCGATATGAACTCTTGGGCGGTATCAGCCTGTTATCCCCGGAGTACCTTTTATCCGTTGAGCGATGGCCCTTCCATTCAGAACCACCGGATCACTATGACCTGCTTTCGCACCTGCTCGAGCCGTCACTCTCGCAGTCAAGCCAGCTTATGCCATTGCACTAACCTCACGATGTCCGACCGTGATTAGCTGACCTTCGTGCTCCTCCGTTACTCTTTAGGAGGAGACCGCCCCAGTCAAACTACCCACCAGACACTGTCCGCAGCCCGGATTACGGGCCTACGTTAGAACATCAAACATTAAAGGGTGGTATTTCAAGGTTGGCTCCACGCAGACTGGCGTCCGCGCTTCAAAGCCTCCCACCTATCCTACACATCAAGGCTCAATGTTCAGTGTCAAGCTGTAGTAAAGGTTCACGGGGTCTTTCCGTCTTGCCGCGGGTACACTGCATCTTCACAGCGAGTTCAATTTCACTGAGTCTCGGGTGGAGACAGCCTCGCCATCATTACGCCATTCGTGCAGGTCGGAACTTACCCGACAAGGAATTTCGCTACCTTAGGACCGTTATAGTTACGGCCGCCGTTTACCGGGGCTTCGATCAAGAGCTTCTCCTTGCGGATAACCCCATCAATTAACCTTCCGGCACCGGGCAGGCGTCACACCGTATACGTCCACTTTCGTGTTTGCACAGTGCTGTGTTTTTAATAAACAGTTGCAGCCAGCTGGTATCTTCGACTGGCTTCGGCTCGGGGAGCAAGTCCCTCCACCTACGCGCCAGCGTGCCTTCTCCCGAAGTTACGGCACCATTTTGCCTAGTTCCTTCACCCGAGTTCTCTCAAGCGCCTTGGTATTCTCTACCTGACCACCTGTGTCGGTTTGGGGTACGATTCTGTGTTACCTGATGCTTAGAGGCTTTTCCCCGAAGCTGGGCATTTATCACTTCAGCACCGTAGTGCCTCGTCGTCACGCCTCAGCGTTGATAAGGGACCGGATTTACGGACCCTCCGCCTACACGCTTAAACCGGGACAACCGTCGCCCGGCTGATATAGCCTTCTCCGTCCCCCCTTCGCAGTAACACCGAGTACAGGAATATTAACCTGTTTCCCATCGACTACGCCTTTCGGCCTCGCCTTAGGGGTCGACTCACCCTGCTCCGATTAACGTTGAACAGGAACCCTTGGTCTTCCGGCGAGCGGGCTTTTCACCCGCTTTATCGTTACTTATGTCAGCATTCGCACTTCTGATACCTCCAGCATGCCTCACAGCACACCTTCGACGGCTTACAGAACGCTCCCCTACCCAACAACACATAGTGTCGCTGCCGCAGCTTCGGTGCATGGTTTAGCCCCGTTACATCTTCCGCGCAGGCCGACTCGACCAGTGAGCTATTACGCTTTCTTTAAATGATGGCTGCTTCTAAGCCAACATCCTGGCTGTCTGTGCCTTCCCACATCGTTTCCCACTTAACCATGACTTTGGGACCTTAGCTGGCGGTCTGGGTTGTTTCCCTCTTCACGACGGACGTTAGCACCCGCCGTGTGTCTCCCGTGATAACATTCCTCGGTATTCGCAGTTTGCATCGGGTTGGTAAGCCGGGATGGCCCCCTAGCCGAAACAGTGCTCTACCCCCGAGGATGAGTTCACGAGGCGCTACCTAAATAGCTTTCGGGGAGAACCAGCTATCTCCCGGTTTGATTGGCCTTTCACCCCCAGCCACAGGTCATCCGCTAATTTTTCAACATTAGTCGGTTCGGTCCTCCAGTTAGTGTTACCCAACCTTCAACCTGCCCATGGCTAGATCACCGGGTTTCGGGTCTATACCCTGCAACTTAACGCCCAGTTAAGACTCGGTTTCCCTGCGGCTCCCCTATACGGTTAACCTTGCTACAGAATATAAGTCGCTGACCCATTATACAAAAGGTACGCAGTCACCCCCATAAAGAAGGCTCCCACTGCTTGTACGTACACGGTTTCAGGTTCTGTTTCACTCCCCTCGCCGGGGTTCTTTTCGCCTTTCCCTCACGGTACTGGTTCACTATCGGTCAGTCAGGAGTATTTAGCCTTGGAGGATGGTCCCCCCATATTCAGACAGGATACCACGTGTCCCGCCTTACTCATCGAGCTCACAGCACATGCGCTTTTGTGTACGGGAGTATCACCCTGTACCCTGCGACTTTCCAGACGCTTCCACTAACACACATGCTGATTCAGGCTCTGGGCTGCTCCCCGTTCGCTCGCCGCTACTGGGGGAATCTCGGTTGATTTCTTTTCCTCGGGGTACTTAGATGTTTCAGTTCCCCCGGTTCGCCTTGCAGCACTATGTATTCATGCTGCAATGATGCACAGAGTGCACCGGGTTTCCCCATTCGGACATCGACGGCTGTAGCGGTTCATATCACCTTACCGTCGCTTTACGCAGATTAGCACGTCCTTCATCGCCTCTGACTGCCTGGGCATCCACCGTGTACGCTTAGTCGCTTAACCTCACAACCCACAGGCGTTTTTCAACGCTGCGAGCTGCAAGCATTTGAGAGACTCGAACATGTCGCGTTTTTCATTCTTATTACGGAGAATGAAAACGACACGTCGTTTCAATTTTCAGCTTGTTCCGGATTGTTAAAGAGCATAATACTTCGCAGCACACCGTTGCCGGTACGCTCTGAAGTATTCAGAAAAAACAGTTAAAACGGTATGGTGGAGCTAAGCGGGATCGAACCGCTGACCTCCTGCGTGCAAGGCAGGCGCTCTCCCAGCTGAGCTATAGCCCCATACAGTTACTGCAGAGACCACTACTACCACTCAACCGAGTACACTTCGTGAGAAATGCAATTCGTGCTCAGGCAAGGCATGTCTTCGCGAAGCATAGTGAACTATGCGAGCCGGAGACATAACGCAGCGTGAGTGCGAATTTGGTAGGCCTGAGTGGACTTGAACCACCGACCTCACCCTTATCAGGGGTGCGCTCTAACCACCTGAGCTACAAGCCTGTAGAGGTTTTTTCTGCTCGTTACTTTTTATCAGACAATCTGTGTGGACACTGCGCGGGAAGGTATCTTCAGGTAAGGAGGTGATCCAACCGCAGGTTCCCCTACGGTTACCTTGTTACGACTTCACCCCAGTCATGAATCACAAAGTGGTAAGCGCCCTCCCGAAGGTTAAGCTACCTACTTCTTTTGCAACCCACTCCCATGGTGTGACGGGCGGTGTGTACAAGGCCCGGGAACGTATTCACCGTGGCATTCTGATCCACGATTACTAGCGATTCCGACTTCACGGAGTCGAGTTGCAGACTCCGATCCGGACTACGACGCACTTTGTGAGGTCCGCTTGCTCTCGCGAGGTCGCTTCTCTTTGTATGCGCCATTGTAGCACGTGTGTAGCCCTACTCGTAAGGGCCATGATGACTTGACGTCATCCCCACCTTCCTCCGGTTTATCACCGGCAGTCTCCTTTGAGTTCCCGACCGAATCGCTGGCAACAAAGGATAAGGGTTGCGCTCGTTGCGGGACTTAACCCAACATTTCACAACACGAGCTGACGACAGCCATGCAGCACCTGTCTCACGGTTCCCGAAGGCACTAAGGCATCTCTGCCAAATTCCGTGGATGTCAAGAGTAGGTAAGGTTCTTCGCGTTGCATCGAATTAAACCACATGCTCCACCGCTTGTGCGGGCCCCCGTCAATTCATTTGAGTTTTAACCTTGCGGCCGTACTCCCCAGGCGGTCGACTTAACGCGTTAGCTCCGGAAGCCACTCCTCAGGGGAACAACCTCCAAGTCGACATCGTTTACGGCGTGGACTACCAGGGTATCTAATCCTGTTTGCTCCCCACGCTTTCGCACCTGAGCGTCAGTCTTTGTCCAGGGGGCCGCCTTCGCCACCGGTATTCCTCCAGATCTCTACGCATTTCACCGCTACACCTGGAATTCTACCCCCCTCTACAAGACTCAAGCCTGCCAGTTTCAAATGCAGTTCCCAGGTTAAGCCCGGGGATTTCACATCTGACTTAACAGACCGCCTGCGTGCGCTTTACGCCCAGTAATTCCGATTAACGCTTGCACCCTCCGTATTACCGCGGCTGCTGGCACGGAGTTAGCCGGTGCTTCTTCTGCGGGTAACGTCAATCGATGCGGTTATTAACCGCATCGCCTTCCTCCCCGCTGAAAGTACTTTACAACCCGAAGGCCTTCTTCATACACGCGGCATGGCTGCATCAGGCTTGCGCCCATTGTGCAATATTCCCCACTGCTGCCTCCCGTAGGAGTCTGGACCGTGTCTCAGTTCCAGTGTGGCTGGTCATCCTCTCAGACCAGCTAGGGATCGTCGCCTAGGTGGGCCATTACCCCGCCTACTAGCTAATCCCATCTGGGTTCATCCGATAGTGAGAGGCCCGAAGGTCCCCCTCTTTGGTCTTGCGACGTTATGCGGTATTAGCCACCGTTTCCAGTGGTTATCCCCCTCTATCGGGCAGATCCCCAGACATTACTCACCCGTCCGCCACTCGTCACCCAAGGAGCAAGCTCCTCTGTGCTACCGTCCGACTTGCATGTGTTAGGCCTGCCGCCAGCGTTCAATCTGAGCCATGATCAAACTCTTCAATTTAAGTTTGATTTGCTTAAACAAGTTAAGCGGTGCTCATCTGTAAAACGTCATAATGAATTTCATTATGTGTTCACTCGTGAGGCTTTGATATTTTTGTTGCGTCCTGAGACGCTGATATCAATCCTGCGAGTGCCCACACAGATTGTCTGATAAATTGTTAAAGAGCAGTGCGAACAGTGCGTTAGCGTCCTGTCGCGAGGTGGCGTATATTACGCTTTCCTCCTGCAGAGTCAACCTCTATTTCAGAAGTTTTTCTCCGGCGGCGCAGTCTCCTGTGCCTCTCAACCTGTTTCCCGTTGCCGGTGTTCCGTGTCGATGGAGGCGCATTATAGGGAACGGCTCAGATAGCGCAAGTGCAAATGATAACTTTTTCACTGACCGTTCAATTTGCACTCAAAAGGTATGCTAAATAAGCAAAAACCCCGCAAAAGGGCAAAAAAAACGGGCCAGCGGCCCGTTTTTCGATTCACATCATTACTGATGTGCAGTAATGACGTCGTTTTCCACATCCATTTCGATGGTTTTGCCTGGCACCAGCGAACCGGCAAGGATCTGCTGAGCCAGCGGGTTCTCAATCTGCTGCTGTATCGCACGTTTGAGAGGCCGTGCACCATAGACCGGATCATATCCGTTCTCGGCAAGCAGTTTGATCGCATCATCTGAGATGTGCAGCTGATAGCCACGTTCATCCAGACGTTTGTACAACCGCTGCAGCTGAATCTGCGCAATCGACGCGATGTGTTTTTCAGCCAGCGGATGGAAGACGACCACTTCATCAATACGGTTGACGAATTCCGGACGGAAGTGCTGTCCGACAACACCCATCACAATATCTTTCATTTCCGGGTAGCTCAGGTTGCCAAACCGTTCCTGGATTAAATCCGATCCCAGGTTAGAGGTCATGATGACCACGCTGTTACGGAAATCGACCGTACGACCCTGCCCATCCGTCAGACGCCCATCATCCAGCACCTGCAGCAGAATGTTGAAGACATCAGGATGCGCCTTCTCGACTTCATCCAGCAGAATGACCGAATAAGGACGACGACGTACCGCTTCGGTCAGATAACCGCCCTCTTCGTAGCCGACATAGCCGGGAGGTGCACCCACCAGCCGTGACACTGAATGTTTTTCCATAAATTCGGACATGTCGATACGCACCATCGCATCGTCACTGTCGAACAGGAAGTTAGCCAGCGACTTACACAGTTCGGTCTTACCTACCCCGGTAGGTCCCAGGAACAGGAAGGAACCAATAGGCCGGTTAGGATCTGACAGGCCAGCACGACTACGGCGAATCGCATTGGATACCGCTTCAACCGCTTCATCCTGTCCGATGACCCGGCCATGCAGATCCTGTTCCATGCGCAGTAACTTATCGCGCTCACCTTCCATCATTCGTGCTACCGGGATACCGGTCCAGCGCGCCAGCACATCGGCAATCTCCACATCCGTTACGCGGTTGCGCAGTAACTTCATGGTTTTGCCTTCCGCCTGAGTCGCTGCGGCTAGCTGTTTTTCCAGCTCCGGAATTTTACCGTACTGCAGTTCTGACATCTGAGCGAGATCGCCCTGACGACGAGCCTGCTCTAAGTTCAGTCGCGCCTGCTCAAGTTCAGCTTTAATATTCTGCGTGCCCGACAGCGAAGCTTTTTCAGTCTTCCACTCATCTTCCAGCTCGGCATATTCGCGCTCTTTCTGGTTCAGCTCAGTTTCCAGCATCTCCAGACGTTTGATACTGGCATCATCCGCCTCTTTCTTCAGCGCCTGCTGCTCCAGCTTCAGCTGGATGATGCGGCGCTCAAGACGATCCAGTGACTCCGGCTTCGAGTCCATCTGCATACGAATGCTGGATGCCGCCTCATCAATCAGGTCAATCGCTTTATCCGGCAACTGGCGATCAGCAATGTAACGATGAGACAGAGTCGCCGCTGCGACAATCGCCGGGTCAGTAATCTGCACATGGTGATGCAGTTCGTAACGCTCTTTCAGGCCACGCAGAATAGCGATGGTGTCTTCCACACTCGGCTCAGCCACAAAGACTTTCTGGAAACGACGCTCCAGCGCAGCATCTTTTTCAATGTACTGACGGTACTCATCCAGCGTAGTGGCGCCCACACAGTGCAGTTCACCACGGGCCAGCGCAGGCTTAAGCATGTTACCGGCGTCCATTGCACCGTCCGCTTTACCGGCGCCTACCATAGTGTGCAGTTCGTCAATAAACAGAATGACGTTGCCTTCCTGCTTCGACAGGTCACTCAGCACGCCTTTCAGACGCTCTTCGAATTCACCGCGATATTTCGCCCCGGCCACAAGCGCACCCATATCCAGCGCCAGTACCCTGCGGCCTTTCAGACCTTCAGGGACTTCACCGTTAATGATGCGCTGCGCCAGCCCTTCGACAATCGCGGTTTTACCCACGCCAGGCTCACCAATCAGCACCGGGTTATTTTTGGTACGGCGCTGCAGAACCTGAATGGTGCGGCGAATCTCTTCGTCGCGGCCGATGACCGGATCGAGTTTGCCCTTCTCGGCACGCTCGGTCAGATCAATAGTGTATTTCTTTAATGCCTGGCGCTGATCTTCAGCCCCCTGATCGTTCACGTTGTCTCCTCCCCGCATCTGTTCAATCGCACTGGTGATTTTTTCGCGCGTTGCGCCCGCTGCTTTAAGCAGATCAGCCAGTGAACCACGTGATTCAAGGGCGGCCAGAACAAATAATTCGGATGAAATGAAGTTATCGTTGCGCTTCTGCGCCAGCTTGTCGCACAGGTTTAATACCCGCACGAGGTCAGATGAGGGTTGTACATCCCCTTCGCTGCCTTCAACTTGTGGCAGGCGATCGATGGCCTGCTCAACCTGAGCGCGTAAGGGGGTAACGTTGACACCCGCAGAAGTCAGTAAAGGTGAAACCGATCCGCCTTCCTGTTTGAGCAACGCGCTCATCAGGTGCAGAGGTTCAATAAATTGGTTGTCGTGTCCCAGAGCCAGGGACTGCGCGTCGGCGAGAGCCAGCTGAAATTTGTTAGTAAGACGATCCAGACGCATAATTCCTCCCATTACAGGTCAAAATGCTACTGGAGATTAAATGAGGTCATCCCTCAAAATTTCAAGGTTAATGACCTGAGATTTGAGTAAAAAATACGCTAACTGGACCGTCTTATGGCGTAAGGTTATAACAGCCAGATCAAAGTTGCCATACGCCCGGTGATCCCATCGCGGCGGAAGGAGAAGAAATCGTCGCGCTGCGTAAAGGTACAACGGCTGTCGGCACTGATTGATTTCACGCCCGCGGCCTGGAGTCGCTTTCGCGCCAGCAGCCAGATATCCGCGTAAAAACGGTCGCCTGATGGGCGGAAAGCCTGCATGGCGCGAGGATCCTGAGCCATAAAGGCCTCACGTACTTCTGCACCGACCTCAAATGCATCCGGCCCGATTGCCGGACCCAGCCAGGCATGGATCTGGTCCGGCGGGTAACGAAACTGCGCCAGGGTATTTTCCAGTACACCCGCACACAGTCCGCGCCAGCCTGCATGTGCCGCCGCCACTTCCCTCCCATCCTGCGAACAGAACAGAACCGGCAGACAGTCAGCGGTCATAATGGCGCAGACGACGCCGGGCTGATCGGTAATACAGGCATCAGCACGTAATGGCGTACCTCCTCCTGCAGCCAGACGCACAACCTCCGTGCCATGAACCTGATCCAGCCACTGCGGCATCGCAGGCAAGCCCGCCTCTTCCACCAGCAACTGCCGGTTACGCGTTACCGTATCCGGATTATCCCCCACATGCCCGCCGAGATTCAGTGCATCCCAGGGCGATGTGCTGATGCCACCCTGTCGCTGCGTCGAGCAGGCCCGAACGCGTGACGGAGCGGGCCATTGAGGCGTAATCAGATTCATCACCAGTTCATCTGGTCTTTAAATTCTTCGGTGTCTGCTTTTAACGCCGCGATCAGATCAACCATGTCCTGCGGAAGCGCCGCATGGAATTCCATTTCAATCCCACTGATAGGGTGATAAAGACGCAGCATGGTGGCGTGCAGAGCCTGACGATCGAAACCGCGCAGCGTAGTGATAAATGCCTCTGATGCGCCTTTTGGCGGACGCGGACGGCCACCATAAAGCGGATCGCCCACCAGCGGATGGCTGATGTGAGACATATGCACACGGATCTGGTGAGTACGACCCGTTTCCAGGCGCAGACGCAGACGGGTATGCGCGCGGAAGTGCTCCATGATGCGGTAATGCGTCACCGCCGGCTTACCCATCGGGTGAACCGCCATGTGGGTGCGTTTGGTTGAGTGACGGCTGATAGGCTGCTCAACCGTGCCGCCCGCCGTCATATTACCAATCGCGACCGCTTCATATTCACGGGTGATTTCGCGACGTTGCAGCGAGTCCACCAGATGCGTCTGAGCCGGTACAGTTTTCGCCACCACCATTAAACCGGTGGTGTCTTTATCCAGGCGGTGTACGATGCCCGCGCGTGGGACATCCATAATCGCCGGATAGTGATGAAGTAAGGCGTTGAGTACCGTGCCATCCGGGTTACCGGCGCCAGGGTGAACCACAAAGTCACGTGGTTTGTTGATGACGATGATGTCTTCATCTTCATAAACGATGTCGAGTGGCAGATTTTGCGGTTCCCAGCGCTGTGCCTCTTCGATCTCAGCGTCAATCGCGACCAGCTCGCCGCCCAGCACTTTTTCTTTAGGTGTATCGACCATGACGCCGTTTACTGTTACGCGACGGTCGAGGATCCACTCTTTTATGCGGGAACGTGAATAATCAGGGAACAATTCCGCCAAAGTCTGATCTAAGCGTTGTCCGAGTTGTGATTCGGATACCGTTGCGGTGAGTTGAACTTGTTGTGCCATATACAGCTTCTTCGTTAACGTTGGGTTTTCACGGCGATGCCGTTTAATATAATGTGCTATCGTACCTGGTCATTACCGGGAGCTATACGGACAGCTTCCGCCATAACATTTGAGGATAATCACTTCGTCATGACGCGTATGAAACATCTGGTGGCTGCTGCCACACTGAGCCTGGCACTTGTTGGTTGTTCCGGCTCAAATGACGCGGTACCGGACAGCCCGCCTTCTGAAATCTATGCTACAGCGCAGCAAAAGCTGCAGGACGGTAACTTTAAAGCCGCGATTAAGCAACTGGAAGCGCTGGATAATCGTTATCCGTTCGGTCCTTATTCGCAGCAGGTGCAGCTGGATTTAATCTACGCGTACTATAAAAATGCCGATCTGCCCCTGGCACAGGCTGCCATTGCCCGCTTTATGCGTCTTAACCCCACACATCCGAACATTGACTATGTCATCTATATGAAAGGTCTGACGGACATGGCGCTGGATGACTCAGCACTGCAGGGCTTCTTTGGTATCGATCGTTCTGACCGCGATCCGACGCACGCTCGTGATGCCTTCCGCGACTTCTCCCAGCTGCTGCGCAGTTACCCGAACAGCCAGTATGCGGCTGATGCTCAGAAACGCCTGGTTTATCTGAAAGACCGCCTGGCGAAATATGAGCTATCAGTGGCGCAATTCTATACTAAGCGTGAGGCGTATGTCGCGGTTGTTAACCGTGTCGAAGGTATGATGCGCGATTATCCGGATACTCAGGCAACACACGATGCGCTGCCGCTGATGGAAAATGCTTACCGTAATCTGCAGCTGAACGCTGAAGCAGACAAAGTGGCCAAAATCATCGCAGCGAACAACAGCTGATAGCCCGATAGTTTTTCAGCCATAAAAAAAGCAGCCTGCGATGGCTGCTTTTTTTGCTCAAAGAACAGTCAGAAGTGGATCTGATGCCAGCGAGCTAACTCATCAAGCATGCCGTGTTAATCGTTTCGCTTCAAGCCATTTCAGCCAGTTTCTCAGCCTTTCTCACAGAATGTCGTGACTGACAAAAAGTGACATTTTTTCGTGATCGAAATCGCACATTCAACGCTTTTTCGCGCTATGCTGAAAAGACCAAGACGGAAATGATAGAGAGGTAAGAACGATGATTCTGAACATTACCAGTAAACAAATGGAGATCACTCCGGCAATCCGAAGCCATGTTGAAGACCGTCTCGCCAAGCTCGAAAAATGGCAAACTGACCTGATTAACCCGCATATTGTCCTGTCTAAAGAGCCCAAAGAATTCGTGGCTGACGCCACCATTAACACACCTAACGGGACTCTGGTGGCCAGCGCCAAGCATGATGATATGTATACCGCGATCAACGATTTGATTGCGAAGCTCGAACGTCAGCTGAATAAAGTTCAGCATAAGTCTGAAGCACGCCGCGCCAGTGCCAGCGTAAAAGATATTATCCCCGCCGACGAAGAGTCCTGAGTTTGTTAACGCGCCTTCGGGCGCGTTTTTTATTGACAGCTTTTAAGCAGTACGGTTACTCTCAGGTCACTCTCTTTTCGGACATTCCCATGAAACTTGATCTGTTTTTCTTCGCTTTCTTTTTTACCTTCCCCTGAACGGGAGGCCATTCGTCGTGTGAAAATGAAAGCGAAGACGAACAACGAAGCCTCCCAACCGGGAGGCTTTTTTATTGGATAGCATACAGGTGAGCCCTATGAATCCCGACAATCCATTGCTGGCGCTACGCGATAAGATCAGCGCAGTGGATAAAAAACTTCTGACGCTGCTGGCCGAGCGTCGTCTGCTGGCAGTGGAAGTCGCGCAAGCGAAACTGGCAACGCATCGCCCGATTCGCGATGTGGAGCGCGAACGTGCGCTGCTGGAGAATCTGATTGTGCTGGGTAAAGCGCACAAACTGGATGCGCACTACATCACCCGCCTGTTCCAGCTGGTCATCGAAGATTCCGTGCTGACTCAGCAGGCACTGCTGCAGAAAAACCTCAACCATCCCCATGCGCATGCCGCCCGCATCGCTTTCCTTGGTCCGAAAGGCTCTTACTCACATCTTGCCGCACGCAACTACGCGTCCCGTCATTTCGACAGCATGGTGGAGTGTGGCTGCCTGAAGTTTCACGACATCATCAAGCAAGTGGAAAATGGCGTGGCCGATTACGCGGTGATGCCGATTGAGAATACCAGTTCGGGCTCTATTAACGACGTCTACGATCTGCTGCAACAGACCAGCCTCTCTATCGTGGGCGAATTAACCTTACCTATCGACCACTGCGTGCTGGTGAATGGCCCTACCGATCTGCAGCAGATTGAGACGGTGTACAGCCATCCTCAGCCCTTCCAGCAGTGCAGCCAGTTCATTAACCGCTTCCCGCACTGGAAAATCGAATATACCGAGAGTACCGCAGCAGCGATGGAGAAAGTGGCTGCGCTCAACTCACCTAAGGTGGCAGCTCTGGGTAGTGAAGCAGGCGGTGAGCTCTATCAGTTGCAGGTGCTGGAACGTAATCTGGCCAATCAGCAGCAGAACCATACCCGCTTTATCGTGCTGGCCCGCAAACCAATTGAGGTGTCGGACCAGGTCCCGGCGAAAACCACGCTGATCATGGCAACCGGCCAGCAGGCGGGTGCGCTGGTCGATGCGCTGCTGGTTCTGCGTCAGCACAATCTGATTATGAGCAAGCTGGAGTCCCGCCCGATTAATGGCAATCCGTGGGAAGAGATGTTTTACATTGATGTGCAGGGCAATCTGCAATCAGAGCGGATGCAGCAGGCGCTTCAGGAACTGCAAACCATGACCCGCTCGCTGAAGGTGCTGGGCTGCTATCCCAGCGAGAATGTGGTGCCAGTTGACCCTGGCGAATAAAAAGAAAAGAAAAAAGGCATCCGGTTGGATGCCTTCTTCATTTATGGCCGGCTGTCATTGGCCGAACGCAGCAGACTGCGGCTTTCAACCAGGAAGCGTTTCGCGTGATCGCCAAACCACTGCTCTACCCGGTTAAAGCTGGCAATAAACGCCTGCTTGTCACCCTGCTCCAGCAGGGCTATTGCTTCACCAAACCGCTGGTAATAGCGTTTGATCAGCGCCAGATTACTCTCTGAGGACATGATGATATCCGCATAAAGCTGCGGATCCTGCGCGAACAATCGTCCCACCATCGCCAGTTCGAGCCGGTAAATCGGCGACGAGAGTGCCAATAGCTGATCGAGATTGACGTTCTCTTCAGCTAAATGCAGACCATAGGCAAAGGTAGCAAAGTGGCGCAGCGCCTGAATGAACGCCATGTTCTGGTCATGCTCAACGGCGCTGATACGATGCAGACGCGCACCCCAGACCTGAATCTGCTCCAGGAACCACTGGTAGGCTTCCGGCTCTCTTCCATCACACCAGACCACCACCTGTTTTGCCAGGCTGCCGCTGTCAGGGCCAAACATCGGATGCAGACCCAGCACAGGGCCGTTATGAGCGGCCAGCATCGCCTGCAGAGGCCGGTTTTTCACTGATGCCAGATCGACCAGGATACAATCTTCAGGAAGTGACGGCAGCTGAGAAATGACCTGCTCGGTCAGGTGAATAGGCACACTGATGATCACCATGCCGGCATCACTAAGCAGTGACTCAGCCTGTGGCCAGTCCTCTTTATCCAGCGTTTTGACCGTATAGCCTGACAGCCCGAGCATTTTTTCAAACAACCGGCCCATCTGACCCTTGCCACCGACGATCACCACCGGGCGCAGTTCAGGACAGAGGGTTTTAAAGCCTTTGTCATTTTCGCTGGTATAGGATTCGCGCATCACACGACGCAGCACATCCTCTATCAAATCCGGTGGTACACCGAGCGCCTCAGCCTCTTTGCGACGGGAAGCCAGCATAGACGCTTCCCGTTCAGGGACATAGATAGGCAGTCCGTAACGGCTCTTGACCTCCCCTACTTCCGCTACCAGCTCCAGCCGTTTAGCCAGAAGATCCAGTAGCGCTTTATCAACACTGTCAATTTGATCGCGTAACGCGGTCAGTTCAGCCACCATTGCTCTTACACCTCTTGTGACAGACGCGCCGACAGCACTCCCTGCAGATCCTGATGCATCTCACGCAGCAACGTTTTGGTCACTTCCCAGTTGATGCAGGCATCAGTTACGGAAACGCCATACTTCATTTCGCTGCGTGGCTGTTCAGAAGACTGATTACCCTCATTGATATGGCTTTCCAGCATCAGACCAATGATTGAACGGTTACCGTCTTTGATCTGCGCGATAGCGGATTCCGCTACGCCAGGCTGACGGCTGTAGTCTTTGTTCGAATTGCCATGGCTGCAATCTATCATTAAGGCTGGACGCAGTCCCGCTTTGAGCATCTCTTTTTCACACTGTGCGACATCTTCAGGACCGTAGTTCGGCGCTTTGCCACCACGCAGAATCACGTGACCATCCGGATTGCCCTGCGTCTGCAGCAGGCAGACCTGACCAGCCTGATTGATCCCGACAAAACGGTGCGGCATTGCAGCAGCACGCATGGCGTTGATTGCCGTTCCCAGACTGCCATCGGTGCCGTTTTTGAAGCCGACCGGCATCGACAGGCCCGAGGCCATTTCACGGTGCGTCTGAGATTCTGTCGTCCGTGCGCCAATGGCAGACCAGCTGAACAGGTCGCCCAGGTATTGCGGGCTATTCGGATCCAGTGCTTCAGTCGCCAGCGGCAGGCCCATTTCAACCAGGTTCACCAGCAGCTGACGCGCAATGTGCAGACCCGCTTCCATATCAAACGAGTTATCCATGTAAGGATCATTAATCAGCCCTTTCCAGCCGACAGTCGTACGAGGCTTTTCAAAATAGACGCGCATCACGATATAAAGCTGATCTTTCAGCTCTTCAGAAAGGGTTTGCAGACGACGAGCATATTCAAGCGCCACTTCGGTATCGTGAATCGAGCAGGGTCCGCACACCACCAGCAGACGCGGATCGCGGCCGGCAATAATGTCAGAGATAGTCTGGCGGGACGCCGCGACCTGCTCCTGCTGTTCAGTAGTCAGTGGAAACTTCGCTTTCAGCTCTTCAGGCGTAATGAGTACCTGTTCACCGGCGATATGCACATTGTTCAGCGCGTCTTTTTGCATGATGGCGATCCTTTAGCTCGTATTAGCTGATTGTGGCTCCTCATTGAGGAATGCAAATACTGTATCACAGGCAATACATAGCGCAATATTATATGTACACATTTATTACCACAGATCAAACACTGCTAAACCTACCAATTAAATAACTTTTAAATTCATAACTTTAAGCAATATACTCACAAAACAGCGAATCACCACAATGTAATTATATGTTTACACATGTGTATGTTGCGTTTCTGCTCTCCACAGGCAGAATGAAAGAATGATTCTGTTAAAACTGAGAGAGTTATGCGCCCATCGCTACAGAAATTTTATCTGAGACCCTTTGAGCTCAGTGACATAGCGACATTTACTGCTGCGGTTAATGCCTCTCTGGACAGCCTGATCCCCTGGATGGTCTGGGCGCATCACGATTATCAGCCTCACGAAGCAGAAAGCTGGATCCGCTTTACTCACTGGCAGCGGATGAAGGAGGAAGCAGAAGAGTTTGCGATTGTCGATCAGAATGACCGGCTGCTGGGAGGCGCAGGCATACGCTTTGCCCGTCATCCGGGTGACACCAGCGCAATTGGCTACTGGGTTCGCAGTGATGCACAGCGTCAGGGGATCGCGAGCCGCGCGGTAGCAAAGCTACTGCCGCTCGGATTTTCACGCCCGGAGACACGGGTGATTGAAATTCTGGCCGCTGAGGATAACCTGGCCAGTCGGGGCGTAGCGGAGAAGTGCGGTGGCCAGTTTATTGGCTGTCGCTATGGCCTGATCGTATTAGAGGCGGGGCCGGTGAATACCGCGATTTATCATTTTCAACGGCCGGATGCCGGTTAACTGCTGCCATCTGGTTGTCATCAGGACAAAAAAAGGGGCTGGCAGATGCCAACCCCCTTGTTTGCTATTAACTTTTAGATGTCGCGTTAGCGATACCTTAGTTAAGACGCTCTTTAATACGAGCAGACTTACCAGTACGCTCACGCAGGTAGTACAGTTTGGCTTTACGCACAGCGCCACGACGTTTAACAGCGATGCTGTCAATGACAGGTGAATGAGTCTGGAATACACGCTCAACGCCTTCGCCGTTAGAAATTTTGCGAACAGTGAATGCAGAGTGCAGACCGCGGTTACGAATAGCGATAACCACGCCCTCGAATGCCTGCAGACGTTTTTTAGAACCTTCAACGACCCATACTTTCACTTCCACGGAATCACCCGGGCGGAAGGAAGGTACGTCCTGTTTCATCTGCTCTTGTTCAATTTGCTTGATAATGTTGCTCATAATTAAATCTCATATCCTGGGTAAACTGATAGTCGGGGAAGATCACTCTTCCACATCATCGTTTTGTTGCTGCTGAGATTCCCGCTGGAACTCATTCAGCAACCTTGCTTGCTCTTCAGTCAGAGCCAGGTTTTCCAGAAGTTCAGGTCTTCTCAGCCAGGTACGGCCTAGCGACTGCTTCAGACGCCAGCGGCGAATATCAGCATGGTTACCTGACAGTAATACTGCCGGGACCTCCACGCCGTCTAACACTTCAGGTCGGGTATAGTGCGGACAATCCAGCAAGCCATCAGAGAACGAATCCTCATCGGCTGACGCCTGCTTGCCGAGTACGCCAGGAATAAACCGGGCAACTGCGTCAATCATCGTCATTGCTGGCAGTTCCCCGCCGCTGAGAACGTAATCACCGATTGACCATTCTTCGTCAATTTCGGAATGAATTACGCGCTCATCAATTCCTTCATAACGGCCACAGACCAGAATTAACTTGTCCCGTGCCGCCAGCTCGCAAACGCCCTGTTGGTCCAGTTTGCGACCCTGAGGTGAAAGATATATCACTCTGGCGCCATCACCTGCCGCTGCTTTCGCTGCGGAGATGGCATCCCGTAAGGGTTGTACCATCATCAGCATTCCCGGTCCGCCGCCGTAAGGACGATCATCCACGGTACGGTGCCGGTCGTGCGTGAAGTCACGAGGACTCCAGCTCTGAATGCTGAGCAGACCGTTTTTTACAGCCCGGCCAGTTACCCCGTAATCGGTAATAGCGCGAAACATTTCTGGAAACAGGCTGATAACACCAATCCACATTGTATTCGCCGTTACGTTACCGTTCGATTCGGAGATCAAAAACCAGGATCCCAATCTACCTCAATGACGCCAGTAGAGAGATCGACTTTCCTGATAACCTGTTCATCAAGAAACGGAATTAACCGCTCCTGAGCACCGAATGCATCTTTCAGGTTTGCCTTAACGACGAGTACGTCGTTCGAGCCGGTTTCCATCATATCGATGACTTTACCCATCTCGTAGCCTTCAAGGTTAACTACCTGGCAGCCCATAAGGTCTTTCCAGTAGTAGTCGCCCTCTTCAAGCGATGGCAACTGCGTCGAGTCAACCTGAATTTCGCAATTGGTTAACTGAGCCGCCGCATCCCGATCGTCAATGCCTTTGACTTTGATAATCAGGTCCTGATTGTGGTGCTTCCAACCTTCCAGTTCGACCTGCTGCCATTTACCGGCGCGCTGGATGAACCAGGGTTGGTAGTTGAAGATGCTTTCAGCGTCTTCAGTGGAGGAAAACACTTTGAGCCAGCCGCGAATACCGTAGGCGGCTCCCATCTTACCCAATACAATCGGGTTAACAGGAGGCTGTGCGGCAAGTTGTCTGCTCATGCTCACCACCGTGACAGATTAAGCTGCTTTCTTAGCTTCTTTGACCAGCGCGTTAACGCGATCAGAGAGTGTTGCGCCCTGGCCAACCCAGTGCTCGATACGGTCCAGATCCAGACGCAGACCTTCAGCCTGACCAGATGCGATCGGGTTGAAGAAACCAACGCGCTCGATGAAACGACCGTTGCGTGCATTGCGGCTGTCAGTAACGACGACCTGATAGAACGGACGCTTTTTAGCGCCGTGACGTGCCAAACGAATTGTTACCATAACATCCTCTTCAGTTAATAAAACACCCGGCCCCCATCGAGGAACGGGGTCCGGGTGCTGTATAAAAAGCCCGAAAATTTTACTCATTTTGGCGAAAAAAGCAACCTAAACCGTGCCTTTCCGGGCTTTTTTGTGGAACGCTTAGCGGCCGGGGAATCCTGGCGGCATCATACCCTTCATGCCGCGCATCATTTTCGCCATACCGCCCTTCTTCATTTTCTTCATCATACGCTGCATGTCGTCGAACTGCTTCAATAAGCGGTTAACGTCCTGCACCTGCATTCCGGAGCCGGTTGCAATGCGGCGCTTGCGCGAGCCTTTGATGATTTCTGGTTTCTCACGCTCTTTGCGCGTCATCGAGTTGATGATGGCTTCCATGCGTACCAGCACTTTGTCATCCATCTGCGATTTCACATTGTCAGGCAACTGTCCCATACCCGGCAGTTTACCCATCAGGCTGGCCATGCCGCCCATGTTGCGCATCTGCTTCAACTGCTCAAGGAAGTCATTGAGATCAAAACCGTCGCCGGTTTTCAGCTTCTTGGCCAGTTTCTCCGCCTGGTCGCGGTCAACCTTGCTTTCAATATCTTCGATCAGTGACAGCACGTCACCCATGCCGAGGATACGTGACGCAATACGGTCAGGATAGAACGGTTCAAGCGCTTCGGTTTTTTCACCGACACCCATGAATTTAATCGGCTTGCCGGTGATATGGCGAATCGACAGCGCTGCACCACCGCGGGCATCACCGTCGACCTTGGTCAGGATAACCCCGGTCAGCGGCAGCGCTTCATTAAAGGCTTTCGCCGTGTTTGCGGCATCCTGACCGGTCATGGCATCGACCACAAACAGCGTTTCTACCGGTTTAATCGCGGCATGAACCTGTTTGATTTCGTCCATCATCGCTTCGTCAACGTGCAGACGACCGGCGGTATCCACCAGCAGCACATCGTAGAACTTCAGGCGGGCTTCACGCAGCGCGTTGTTAACGATGTCGACCGGCTTCTGACTGAGATCGGACGGGCAGAAATCCACGCCAACCTGCTGTGCCAGGGTTTCCAGCTGTTTGATTGCCGCCGGACGATAGACGTCGGCAGAAACCACTAAGACTTTCTTTTTGTGCTTTTCACGCAGGAACTTACCCAGCTTAGCGACGCTGGTGGTTTTACCGGCACCCTGCAGGCCCGCCATCAGTACTACGGCTGGTGGCTGAGCCGCCAGGTCGAGTGCGTTGTTCTCTGCACCCATCGCCGCAACCAGCTCGTTACGAACGATTTTGATAAACTCCTGACCTGGCGTCAGGCTTTTATTCACATCATGGCCGACCGCGCTCTCTTTCACACGGTTGATGAAGTCACGCACCACTGGCAGTGCAACGTCAGCTTCAAGCAGCGCCATGCGCACTTCACGCAGGGTCTCTTTGATGTTCTCTTCAGTCAGCCTTCCGCGGCCGCTGATATTTCGCAGGGTTTGCGACAAACGATCGGTTAAATTATCAAACATGGTCTCTCACTAAAAAAAAGATCGCGAGGTGCCTGATCGGCAGAATGCGGCGGATTATAACACGAAGCCTCGGCGATCTCTGCAATTGCCCCTCAGATCGTTTGGAGCCTGCTTCGGCTGGCGCTATACTGCCTTTTTCCTTATCTGACTGACCTGAAAGGATCTATGTTCGTTTTCGCGATAGTGGCGCTATTCGCCTACTCCTTAAGTCTTGCCCTTATCATTCCCAGCCTGTTGAAACGTAACGGCGGCTGGCGGCGAATGGCGATGTTCTCTGCCTGTGTGGCGCTGGTGACACACGCGGTCGCCCTGCAGCAACGCATATTTGCGGTTGATAGCGGACAGAATTTAAGCCTGCTCAACATTGGCTCGCTGGTGAGCCTGTTGATCTGCGCCATCATGACCATTGTGGCGTCACGCAACCGTGGCTGGCTGCTGCTGCCGATTGTCTACAGCTTCGCGCTGATTAATCTGGCCTTCGCTACTTTCGTCCCCAATGCGTTCATCACCCATCTGGAAACCACGCCAGGCATGATGATCCATATCGGCCTGTCGCTGTTCGCCTATGCGACGCTGATTATTGCCGCGCTCTATGCGCTGCAGCTGGCCTGGATTGATTACCAGCTGAAAAACAAGCGACTGGCATTTACCCAGGATATGCCGCCGCTGCTGACCATCGAACGTAAGATGTTTCACATTACCCAGGTTGGCGTCGTGCTGCTGACGCTGGTGCTCTGCACCGGTCTGTTTTATATGCAGGATCTCTTCAGCGCAGAAAACGTCGATAAAGCCGTTCTCTCCATCATTGCGTGGTTTGTTTATATCGTTTTGCTCTGGGGGCACTATCATGAAGGCTGGCGTGGTCGCCGCGTCGTCTGGTTTAACTGCAGCGGTGCGGTGCTGTTAACCATGGCTTACTTCGGCAGTCGCATCCTGCAGCATCTGCTTGTCCCTACCTCTCGTTAAAAAGGAAGTTCTGCGTTGGAGAATGTTTCAACCACCACGCTGATTATTATTCTCTGCGTCATGGTCCTGGTTTCCGCCTGGTTTGCCGGGTCGGAAACCGGCATGATGACGCTTAACCGCTATAAGCTGCGCCATCAGGCAAAAAACGGTAATCGCGCCGCACGCCGGGTGGAGAAGCTACTGCGTCGTCCTGACCGGCTGCTCAGTCTGGTTTTAATCGGTAACAACCTGGTCAATATTCTGGCCTCCGCCCTTGCCACCATCGTAGGCATGCGTATTCACGGTGATGAAGGCGTCGCGATTGCGACCGGCATCCTGACCTTTGTGGTGCTGGTCTTTGCCGAAGTGCTGCCAAAAACCGTGGCGGCGCTCTATCCCGAGCGCGTCGCCTTTCCCAGCAGCCTGCTGCTGGTCCCGTTGCAATACATCATGCTGCCGCTGGTCTGGCTGCTCAACACTATTACCCGGCTGCTGATGAGAATAGCGGGTATCCGCGCTGACGGTGCCATTAACTCTGCGCTGAGCAAAGAGGAGTTACGTACCATCGTCTATGAGTCGCGTAGCCTGATGTCACGCCGTAACCAGGACATGCTGCTCTCTGTTCTCGACCTGGAGAAAGTCAGCGTTGACGACATCATGGTGCCGCGTAATGAGATCGTCGGCATCAACATCAACGATGACTGGAAGTCGGTCGTACGTCAGCTGAGTCACTCGCCACACGGCCGCATCGTGCTGTTCCGGGATTCGCTGGATGACTGCGTCGGCATGCTGCGGGTACGCGAAGCCTGGCGCATGATGACGGAGAAAAAAGAGTTCACCAAAGAGACGCTGCTGCGTGCCGCCGATGAGATTTACTACATCCCGGAAGGTACACCGCTGAACACCCAGCTGGTGAAGTTTCAGCGCAATAAAGAGAAAGCGGGCGTGGTGGTGGATGAATATGGCGACATCAAAGGGCTGGTGACGATTGAGGACATTCTGGAGGAGATTGTTGGTGACTTTACCACCTCCATGTCACCGTCGCTGGCAGAGGAAGTGATGCCGCAGAATGATGGCTCGGTGCTGATTGAGGGCAGTGCTAACGTGCGTGAAATCAACAAGGCTTTTAACTGGCAGTTGCCAGAGCAGGAAGCCCGCACCATCAACGGCATGCTGCTGGAAGCGCTGGAAGAGATCCCCGCCATCGCCACCCGGGTTCAGATAGGCCACTACAACGTCGATATTCTGGACGTGCAGGACAACATGATCAAACAGGTGCGCATTACGCCAAAGACGCCCCTGAAAAAATCGGTCGGTTCCTGAAACCATAAAAAAACGCCGCAATCGACAGGATGCGGCGTTTTTTTTAGCAGAGAAGTCCTGACTAGATGTGCAGTTCTTTCAGCTTTTCAGCAGGCAGTTTCAGATCGTCGTTGCAGTTAACGCCGATCTCATGCGCCAGCACATTGCGGGCGATCTGCTGCGCTTCGTCCAGTGAGTGCAGTTTGTAGCTGCCACACTGGTATTCATTCAGCTCAGGGATCTGGTTCTGATCTTTGACTTTCAGAACATCTTCCATCGCCCCTTTCCACGCTTTCGCAACGCGCTGCTCGTCTGGCGTACCAATCAGGCTCATGTAGAAGCCTGTGCGGCAACCCATCGGCGAGATATCGACGATCTCAACACCGTCACCATTCAGGTGGTCACGCATGAATCCGGCAAAGAGATGCTCCAGCGTATGAATGCCACGCTCAGTGAGGATATCAATGTTCGGGCGGCAAAAACGCAGGTCAAAGACGGTAATCGTATCGCCATGCGGAGTCTTCATGGTTTTTGCAACGCGTACTGCCGGTGCGCCCATGATGGTGTGATCAACGGTAAAACTGTCCAGTAGTGGCATACGTCACCTCCTGTTCTGAGAATTTTTTTTAAAACGATGAAACTTTTCTGTTCGCCCAACGTCTGAATATATGAAAGACGCGCATTTGTTATCATCATCCCTGACAACAGAGATGTTAATTTGGCCACATTGATGTGGCCTTTTTCTTTTCTACCCTTCCCGGCTCGCCAGATACGCTTCAAAATCCAGCTTATCATTCGCTTCCAGCTCTTGCTGTGCAGCAACAGATTCCTGCGCCTGACGCGTGAAATCGTCTTCTGTCAGCACTTCCAGCGGCTCTTCGCAGAGCAGGTGGCGATACTGTTCAGCCAGCGCCACGCCCGTTCCGGTGACACCATTGTCCTTCATTGCCTGAAGGATGCGCGCCGAGTAGGTTAGCTCAGGATCGTCGAATGATGCTACCAGTTGATCGCAAACCTGCTGATATTCCGTGCTGTCCTGATTATTGCTGTCTAAGACTTCAGCAACGCGACGCAGATCGGCAAACAGGGTCTTGCCTACTTCCACCAGCGAATGCTCCGCATCTCCACAGCCCACCGCAATTTTCTGATCCGGTTTACGCCCTTCCAGCACCACCCGGTTCCAGTTTTTGCGGGTGCACTGCAACTCATCGGCACTCATTTCCGGCGCATCCGCCAGGGTACACCAGATCAGGAACAGGTCGAGGAAGCGAACCTGATTCTCATCAACGCCGATGGCAGAGAACGGGTTGATATCCAGCGAGCGCACTTCAATGTATTCAATGCCGCCACGCAGCAGCGCATCTGAAGGCGCCTCACCCGAACGCGTCACACGCTTAGGGCGAATTGGCGCATAAAGCTCGTTCTCAATCTGCAATACGTTGGTGTTGAGCTGCAGCCAGTTACCGTCGGCATCTTTGGTGCCCATCGCCGCATACTCTTCAGATGGCGTCCTGATCGCATTCTTCAGCGCAGTGACATAGCCTTCCAGAGAGTTAAACGTGATGCCCAGTGAGCTCTGCGATTTATTGGTGTAGCCTAAATCGCTCAGACGCAGCGAAGTGGCGTACGGCAGCCACATGGTATCTTTGTCATTGGTTTCGAACGGCAGCGCACTCTCACGGCCCTGCAGGAAGCTGGAGCTGATAGCCGGCGATGCGCCAAACAGATACGGGATCACCCAGCCGAAGCGATAGTAGTTGCGGATCAGCCGCAGGTAGCCCGCTGAGATGGTCTCTTTGCCGCTTTCCTGATCTTTCACGTCAGCCCACTCCTGCCAGAATGAAAGCGGCAGCGAGAAGTTATAGTGAATGCCGGAGATGGTCTGCATCAACGCGCCGTAACGGTTTTTCAGGCCTTCGCGGTAGAGGGTCTTCATCTTGCCGATATTGGAGGTGCCATATTGCGCCAGCTCGATATTGTCCGCGTCGTCAATCTCGCACGGCATACTGAAGGGCCACATGCGTTCATCACCCAGTTCACGGGCAACGTGACGATGGATATCGCGCAGGAAAGCCAGCATATGATCAATGCTGTGATCCACTGGCGTAATAAATTCCAGCAGTGTTTCGGCAAAGTCAGTGGTGATCCAGTCATGCTTCAGCGCCGAGCCCAGAGATTCAGGGTGGCCGGTTTTTGCCAGATCGCCATTTTCCTGTACACGCAGCGTTTCACGCTCGATGCCACGGCCAATCCCTTTCAGGGCATTGGGATGCGCTTCCAGCCAGGAGAGCGCTTTAGATACGTCCGGGATCACATTACCCCCCCGCTGTGATAATAATTTATTTTTGTTCAGCATAATGTTAACCGTAGCCTCGAATCTGTGCGAATCAATGCCACCATTGCATACCCTGTAATGTGGCAGTCGCGATAACGATATAACGCAGTGTTTTGCCGACGGCGAGAAACAGCATCGCAGGTAGCCAGGCGAAACGTAACCAGCCTGCGAGAACGCAGAGCAGATCACCTACCACCGGCAGCCAGCTGAATAACAGTGCTGCAGGTCCCAGTCGGTGCAACCACGTCATTGCTGTGTCATGCCATCGCCCCTGACGTTTTAGCGGCAGCAAGCGACCAATAAGAATGTTGGTTAAGCCGCCCAAGGTGTTTCCCAGGGATGCGGCCAAAAGCAACCCGTAAACTGATGTCTTTTTTGCTATCAATAGTGCTATCAGCAGTGCTTCGGAACTTCCCGGCAGGAGCGTCGCACTCAGAAAACTGCTGCCGAACATCGAGGCATAGGCGAGAACGTCACTCACAGTAAGCGGACATCCACCACGTCCATACCTGCCGCCTTCGCGGCCTGAATCCCAAAGTCCGCATCCTCGAACACTACACAACGTGCCGGCGCCACACCCAGCAGCTCAGCGCAGCGTAAGAAGGTTTCAGGCTCAGGTTTATGACGCTGAACGTCGTCAGCGCCGACAACTGCTGAGAAGAGCTCACGCACGCCCAGCTGCGTCAGTAACGCCTCTGCCATGCTGTGTTCGCTTCCGGTACCCACCGCCATCGGACGACGCCCGTGATACGCTTTTACCACCTCCATTAATTGCAGTGGCCTGACGTTTTCCAGCAGCATCGCTTTTACAGCAGCCGTTTTTTCTGCAGCAAGAAGATGAGGGTCGAGTGACGACTGATTGGATTCAATGATGAACTGCGCAAGCCGCCAGGCGGGAGCGCCATTGAAGTCGATAATACGCGCTTCATCCAGCGTTAATCCATAACGCGCCAGTACCTGACGCCACGCTTTTCGATGTGTCGGCTCAGTATCAAGAATCGTGCCGTCCATATCGAAAATCAGGGCGTCATATTGATCGTACATTGTCACTCCGGACATTCACCAAATGAGACATTACTTTAGCCTAATGTGGACAGGTTGTCGCCAGGGGGGATGAACAGCAAATGCTTTGAAAGCATTAGCAATTTTTGTTTTCAGATAAAGGTGATCGTGCGCGGCCAGGGATAACCGTACGAATTTGCAGCGATTTTTTAACATTATTTTGGCAGACAGGCGGCGGCGGACGGGCGTGAGCAGCAAAACAGAGAGTGCTGACACGTGAAACAGGCGCTGTAATTCGCTTAAGTCAGAATGATGAATCAGTGAGGCGGGTTAAGCAGAAAAACAGTACGGGCAAAGCCAGAGGGAAACTGCTGGGGGAGTTCCTGAAACGTTTTTAGCTTTGGGGCACAGGCGGTTACTGATGCGGCAGTAAGGAGTTTAGTGAGTTCTTAGCGATGATCACGCCATGATACATTGAGGGTTTATGAGAGAACAAAGATGGTGCATCCAGGAGGATTACTCAGCTTGCGCTTCGCCCTGCGGGCCGTTGCTGAAGCAACGTTATCCTCCTTAGTGAGACCTGAACGCTATTCACGTCATGACACACTGAGGTATTAATCATATTGGAAGATATGGTGCATCCAGGAGGATTCGAACCTCCGACCGCTCGGTTCGTAGCCGAGTACTCTATCCAGCTGAGCTATGGATGCATTGGGGTCTATCTTTTGGGGTCTGTCTTTTGAGGTACAACTTTTTATGGACTTACAGAAACCAACCTGAGGATGTTACAAAGAATGGTGCATCCAGGAGGATTCGAACCTCCGACCGCTCGGTTCGTAGCCGAGTACTCTATCCAGCTGAGCTATGGATGCATAAATCTGATTCTTGTACAACGCAGGGTGCTAACTACTCACCATGAAAGGAATTGCTAATTCACTTTGTTTTTTCGATGGTGCATCCAGGAGGATTACTCAGCTTGCGCTTCGCCCTGCGGGCCGTTGCTGATGCAACGTTATCCTCCTTAGTGCGGCCTGAACGCTAATGCGTCATGTCACACCGAGGCACTTCTCCATATTCGAAAATATGGTGCATCCAGGAGGATTCGAACCTCCGACCGCTCGGTTCGTAGCCGAGTACTCTATCCAGCTGAGCTATGGATGCATCGAAAATGGCGGTGAGGGAGGGATTCGAACCCTCGATACAGCTTTTGACCGTATACTCCCTTAGCAGGGGAGCGCCTTCAGCCTCTCGGCCACCTCACCTTACGCTTTCTTTCGAACCGTGCGTCTGAACTTGTTTCTGCTCATCGGCACTGCGTGGCGCACATATTACTTTCCCGGACTTTTAAGTCAAACAATTTTTCCGAAACTTTGTTTGATTGAGCAAATCACACACAATTGGGACAAAATGGCGACAAAAAGAGTGAATTATCAACAATGAAAGATGATGTCGTTAACGAAACAGGGAAGAGAATGCAGAAAAGAAAAGGCAGGATTTTTACAGAAAGCGGTAGCGCCTCGCACAGGTGCGAGACGCTGAATCCGTTAAACGCTGGTTTGTTGCGTTTTTTCAGCCTGGATGCGTTGATAGATCTCTTCGCGATGCACAGACACTTCTTTCGGCGCGTTAACCCCTATACGAACCTGGTTACCCTTAACACCCAGCACTGTTACAGTTACCTCATCACCGATCATGAGGGTTTCACCAACTCGACGAGTTAGAATAAGCATTCTTTGCTCCTTGAAAGATTAAAAGAGTCGGGCTTGTACAGGCTCCCGGCATTATCCATCATTTAACGCTGCACATTGACTATGAGAAATACACCAATGCACATCGATGCGCCAATACATTCTGCTGATAGTTAGTTTAGCCGAAATACACTACATCAACCTGACTTTGTCATTTGTTGCTTTAGCATCGTATTAAAAAGCGCCGGAACCGGGGTTCTGACGCTTCAGACAATGCCTTGTTCTGTTTACATTACAGGCGGCTGTTAACCCAGCTCTCGACCCCTGCCAGAGCGCCTTTCAGCGCATCAGCATCAGTACCACCAGCTTGTGCCATATCAGGACGACCACCGCCCTTCCCGCCAACCTGCTGTGCCAGACCGGCAATCAACTCACCCGCTTTAACACGGTCAGTCAGATCTTTGGTCACACCCGCAATCAGCGACACCTTACCTTCAGCAACTGTCGCCAGCACAATAATCGCCGATCCCAGCTGATTCTTAAGATCATCAACCATGGTACGCAACATTTTAGGCTCGACGTTGTTGAGCTCACTGACCAGCAGTTTCACACCCTTAACGTCGATGGCATTGCTGCTCAGTGAGGCGCTCTCCTGCGCGGCCTGCTGATCGCGCAATTGCTGCAACTCTTTCTCGAGAGCACGCACGTGATCGACCAGACCTCGCACTTTCTCGTTCAGGTTGCTGCTGTTCGCTTTGACCAGCTGCGCAAGATCCTGCAGCTGGCTGCTCTGCGCATTGACCTGCGCCAGCGCGCCTTCACCGGTAATCGCTTCGATACGACGGATACCGGCTGCCGTTCCTGATTCAGCCTGAATACGGAACAGGCCGATATCACCGGTGCGCGCAGCATGCGTACCCCCGCACAGCTCAACCGAGAAATCACCCATGGTCAGAACGCGTACGCGCTGATCATATTTCTCGCCAAACAGTGCCATTGCACCCTTAGACTTCGCCGCTTCAAGATCCATCACTTCAGTCTCAACCGGCAGGTTGCGACGAATCTGCGCATTGACAATATCTTCGACCTGACGAATCTCCTGAGGTTTCATCGCTTCGAAATGCGAGAAGTCGAAACGCAGGTATTTGTCATTAACCAGCGAGCCTTTCTGCGCCACATGCTCACCTAAAACCTGACGCAATGCGGCATGCAATAAGTGGGTCGCAGAATGGTTAAGACGAATGCGCGCACGACGTGCCGCATCAACCTGTGCCTCAAGGCGATCTCCGATACGCAACTGCCCTGCGGTCAGCTTACCGACATGACCGATTGCCTGACCATATTTTTGTGTATCCTGGACGCTAAATTCAGCATTCTTCCCTTTCAGCAGACCGGTATCGCCGACCTGACCACCGGATTCGCCATAGAATGGGGTTTCGTCCAGCACGACTACGGCATCCTGACCTGCGGTCACTTCATCAACCGCCTCGCCCGCAACGTAGAGCGCTTTCACCGTGGCAGCCAAATCAAGCTGGTCGTAACCTTTGAAGGAAGAGGCGGCATCAATGCGGATAACGTTGCTGTAGTCAGCGCCAAAGCCACTTGCTTCACGTGCGCGCTGACGCTGCTGTTCCATCGCCTGCTCAAAGCCTGCTTCATCGATTTTCAGATTGCGTTCGCGGCAGACGTCAGCCGTTAAATCAGCCGGGAAGCCAAAGGTATCGTAAAGACGGAAGACGATTTCGCCATCCAGCGTGTCGCCCTGCAGTTTTTCCAGCTCTTCGTCCAGCAGCGCCAGTCCACGCTCCAGCGTTCTGGCAAACTGATCCTCTTCGCTTTTCAGCACCTGCTCAACCTGAGCCTGCTGGCGCTGTAACTCTTCGCCCGCAGCACCCATGACTTCAACCAGTGGCGCAACCAGCTTATAGAAGAAGGCCTCTTTGGCGCCCAGCATGTTGCCATGACGTACGGCACGACGAATGATACGACGCAGCACATAGCCACGGTTCTCATTCGACGGAATCACACCATCGGCAATCAGGAAAGCACAGGAGCGTATATGGTCGGCAATCACGCGCAGCGATTTATTGCTCAGATCGGTTGCGCCAGTAACCTGTGCCACAGCCTGAATCAGTTTCTGGAACAGGTCGATTTCATAGTTGGAATTGACGTGTTGCAGAACGGCAGAAATACGCTCAAGGCCCATTCCGGTATCAACCGACGGTTTTGGCAGCGGCAGCATAGTGCCGTCAGCCTGACGGTTGAACTGCATAAAGACGATGTTCCAGATCTCAATATAACGGTCACCATCTTCTTCCGGGCTGCCTGGCGGGCCACCCCAGATGTGATCGCCATGATCGTAGAAAATTTCACTGCATGGACCACAAGGACCGGTATCGCCCATCTGCCAGAAGTTATCTGACGCGTACGCGCTGCCCTTGTTGTCGCCGATGCGGATAATGCGCTCGCGTGGCACGCCGATTTCATCCGCCCAGATATTGTAGGCTTCATCATCGGTTTCATAGACCGTCACCCACAGACGCTCTTTCGGCAGGCTGAACCACTGCTCGCTCGTCAGCAGTTCCCAGGCAAAACCAATCGCCTCTCTCTTGAAGTAGTCACCAAAGCTGAAGTTACCCAGCATTTCAAAGAAGGTGTGGTGACGCGCGGTGTAGCCGACGTTTTCAAGATCGTTGTGTTTACCGCCTGCGCGAACGCAGCGCTGTGACGTGGTCGCACGTGTGTAATCACGTTTGTCCTGACCGAGGAACACATCTTTAAACTGGTTCATCCCGGCGTTGGTAAACAACAACGTTGGATCGTTATTCGGTACGAGGGAGCTGCTGGTTACAACCTCATGTCCCTTGCTATGAAAAAAGTCGAGAAACGCTTGACGGATCTCAGCAGTGCTCTTGCTCATAAATGTCCTGGAATCACGCTAACGAACGTTCCCTCTGATCGGCGCGGCCACATTCTCGTGGTGCCTGATTAGCGGAACAAAAAGTGGGAATAAGATAAATTTTCTTCAGTGGGAAGTAAAATTACATCGGCTTTTAGTCATCAAAATTTCTGAAAATAGACTGAATATCTTCGGTCTGAAAGCCCTTTGACTGCAGATAGCGTAGTACTTTCGCTTTCTCTTTCCACTCTGTGGGCAGCGGATGTCCGAATTTTCGTTCAGCCAGCTGTGCAGCGCAGGCTGCCCAGTCAACATCCGTATCTTCCATCGCAATATCAATAGCTTCACGATCGATGCCTTTCTGGGCCAGTTCAAGCCGTACGCGCTGCGACCCAAAACCTTTACGGCTTCGGCTCTGAATAAACCGATCGGTGAAACGCTCGTCATTTAACCAGCCGCTTTCCTGACACCAGTCCAGTACCTGCTCCAGCAGCGCTTCAGTGATAATTTCAGGCTCTTTTTTCTGCGCCCATGCGGCACGCTGAGCTGACTGTTGCAGCTTACGGGATAACTCTGCACGGCTGTGATCGCGCTGACCCAGAATGCGCATCGCACGGTCAAGCAGACGAGAATAAGAGACAACATTGGGTTGGGGCTGAGAGGATTCAGTCATACTGCGCACCTTCTACAAACAGAGGGAGATTATGGCGACAGAACAGGACAGAGGGAAGGCAGGAAAGGTATCAGGGGGGATAAAACAGCGGGAGTGGCTTTTGCCCCTCCCGCATCATAAATCAGAAGTCTTCGTTCGCTTCACTTGCCGCGTCTTCTTTCTCAGCAGACTTATCGGCTGCTGCGAGTTTCTCATCCGCGCCGTTGAGCAACATTTCACGCAACTTCAGATCAATTTCGTTTGCCACAGCAGCATTCTCTTTCAGGAAGTTGCCGGCATTCGATTTACCCTGACCAATCTTGTCGCCGTTGTAGCTGTACCATGCACCCGCTTTTTCAATCAGCTTGTGCTTCACGCCCAGGTCGACCAGCTCACCAAAGGTATTGATACCTTCGCCGTACATGATCTGGAACTCGGCCTGTTTAAATGGCGCAGCGATTTTGTTTTTCACTACCTTAACGCGGGTCTCACTGCCCACCACGTTATCGCCCTCTTTGATGGCACCGATACGGCGGATATCAAGACGGACAGACGCATAGAACTTCAGCGCGTTACCACCGGTAGTGGTTTCCGGGTTACCAAACATCACACCAATTTTCATACGGATCTGGTTGATGAAGATCAGCAGCGTATTGGACTGCTTCAGGTTACCGGCCAGTTTACGCATCGCCTGGCTCATCATACGTGCCGCGAGGCCCATATGTGAGTCACCGATTTCACCTTCGATTTCCGCTTTCGGCGTCAGCGCCGCAACGGAGTCGACGATGATGACATCAACGGCACCAGAGCGCGCCAGCGCATCACAGATTTCCAGCGCCTGCTCACCCGTGTCGGGCTGAGAACAGAGCAGGTTTTCAATATCTACGCCCAGTTTCTTGGCGTAAACCGGATCAAGCGCATGCTCAGCATCGATAAAGGCACAGGTTTTGCCTTTACGCTGTGCAGATGCGATAACCTGCAGGGTCAGCGTGGTTTTACCAGAAGACTCTGGTCCGTAGATCTCAACGATACGGCCCATTGGCAGACCGCCTGCGCCTAATGCGATATCCAGCGAGAGCGAACCGGTAGAGATGGTTTCCACATCCATTGAGCGGTCTTCACCCAAGCGCATGATGGAGCCTTTACCAAATTGTTTCTCAATCTGGCCCAGCGCGGCAGCTAAAGCCTTCTGTTTGTTTTCATCAATCGCCATTTCAACTCCTAATCAAGCCGGGTAAACACGCACTCAGGGTGCCTGCACTCTTTCTGTTGCCGACAATTATACTGTATAGTCATACAGTATCAAGTTTAATTTGTCAGAAATTCGCCATACAGTTTCTGCAGGGCCCATGCCACCGACTGGCGGCGGACGGCATCACGATCGCCGATAAAATGCTGCTGAAAAGTCAATACGTTATCCTGCGGCCCGGCAAAGCCAAACCACACCGTGCCGACCGGTTTTTCTTTACTGCCGCCATCCGGGCCGGCAATGCCGCTGACGGAGATCGCGTAGTCAGCATGGGCTGCCTTGCGGGCACCCAGCGCCATCTCACGCACCACCGCATCACTCACCGCGCCATACTGCGCCAGCGAGTCGGCCTTAACATCCACCAGCTGCTGTTTCGCCTCATTACTGTAGGTGACAAAACCGCGTTCGAACCAGGCGGAGCTGCCGCTGATATCGGTAAAGACTTTGGCAATCCAGCCGCCGGTGCACGATTCCGCACAGGTTACGGTGGCATTACGCTGCTTCAGCTTCTCACCTATCTGCGCGCTTAACGCCTGCAATTGCTGATCGTCCATTTCAACTCTCCCTTTGGTCGTGGGTTGAAGGTGGTGCAGAAAAACCACTTTTTCAAGGGCTCTTATCATTATTGCCCTGATTTTGCGGCCTGCTTTCCAGCGCCCTCACCTTTTTTTCACTGCAACCATAAAAATTCGCGGGAAGGCGAGCAGAACCTGACCATCGGCCTGAGCCGGATAAGCAGTAAGTAAGCGCTGATGATAATCAGACAGAAAAGCCGTCTGTTCAGACTCATTCAGCATCGCCAGGAAAGGCCGTAAGCCGGTCGCCTGCAGCCAGCTGATAATCGCCTGTGCGTCGGCCATCACGTGATAATAAGTGGTTCGCCAGATATCCACCTCACAGCCGGCCTGCGTTAGCAGATCGTAGTACTCGCCTGTGGAAAGCAGCTGTGTACGTTCAGCGGCACTGGCATTAATGCGTGACGACCAGCGATCGGTAGCCGCCACCTCGCGCATCAGCTGGTGCGACGGCTCACTGAGATTATCAGGCATCTGGATCGCCAGCACGCCATCGGGTGCCAGCTGACTGACCAGATGAGGAAACAGCGTGACGTGATTATCCAGCCATTGCAGAGACGCGTTGGCATAAATCACCTGCTGCGGCGCATCCGCCTGCCATGTGCGGATATCGGCCTGGACAAAACGGCAGTGCGGCAGACGTTCACGGGCCTGAGTTAGCATCGTCGCTGAACTGTCGAGTCCGGTGATCTGCGCCAGCGGCCAGGCATCGGCGAGCAGCTCGGTGCTGTTGCCGGGTCCGCAGCCCAGATCGGTCACCTGATCAACCTGTTCCAGGCTGATACGCGCAAGCAGCTCGCGGGCCGGACGGGTTCGTTCCGCTTCAAATTTGCGATACAGCACGGGATCCCACTCTTTCATCATCACCTCTCGCTCAGTTGTCAGAAGCATCCGCTTACTGAGACGAACGAAAAACGAAAAAGTGCGACCCGTTGCTCACTTTTGAATCATGCGCTGGCTGAGACTGACTGGAGCCATTAAGTTAAAACAGTGTTTCATTTTTAACATTTGCTTCAGGAGTCAGCTATGCGTGAAAAATCGGCCTTTGCCGGTGTCTGGTGCCCTACCGTCACCCCGTTCAATGCGCAGGGCGGCCTTGATATCGACGCGCTCGGGCGACACTTCTGCCGCCTTAATGATTCCGGTATCGACACTCTGCTGGTAATGGGCAGCATTGGCGAGTTTGCGTCACTGACGCAGCAGGAACGTTTACAGCTGATTCAGGAAGCCAGGCCCCTGTCACCGCTGAAGATGGTAGCGAACGTCTCGGCGACCTGCGTGCCTGATATGCTGGCGCTGGCCGAAGCCGCGTGGAAAAACGATTTTGATGCGGTAATGGTCCTGCCGCCCTACTATTACGGCCAGACGCAACAGCAGCTGATGCACTGCTTCGAAGCACTCGACGCGCAACTGGGTGGCAAGTGGTTTGCCTACAACTTCCCGGCTCGCACCGGCTGCGATCTGACGCCCGCGCTGATCGCCGCTCTGGCGGCAAAACTGCGCAACTTTATCGGTATCAAAGATACGGTGGATTGCCTGTCGCATAACCGGGCGATGATCGAAGAGACCCGCAAGGTGCGCACTGATTTTGCCGTGCTGTCGGGGTATGACGAATACCTGCTTCCCAATCTGCTGGCGGGGGGCGCCGGGGTGATTTCGGGCCTGAATAATATTGTGCCGGAGTACTTTGCAGAGATGATGGCGGCATGGCGAACGGGCAATCTGCCTGAGCTGACGCGTCTGCAGCAGCAGATCGGTCGGCTGATGGCGATTTACAGTATTGGCGATGATTTTGTGACGACGATTAAAACGGCCGTGGCGCGACGTTATGACTCAATGAGCAGTAACTCGCGTAATTACGGTGGTGCTCTGAACGCGGAACAGTGCGCCGCAATTGATCGGCTGTTCAGCTAAAAGAAAGGCGGGCGCATCCCTGCGCCCCGGATCTCAGTTCTTTTTCACAAACTCAGATTTTAGTTTCATCGGGCCAAAACCGTCGATTTTACAATCGATGTTGTGGTCACCTTCAACCAGGCGAATGCTTTTCACTTTGGTGCCAATCTTCAGCGATGAGGAGCTGCCCTTCACCTTAAGATCTTTGATCACCGTGACGCTGTCGCCATCGGCCAGCAGATTACCGTTGGCATCACGCACTTCCAGCGCTCCGTTGCTGCTGTCACCCTCTCCCTCGGTCCAGATATGACCGCAGGAGGGGCAGTTGAGGTTTTCGCCATCCTGCCATGTGTAATCGGCGTGACAGGCTGGGCAGGCAGGTAAAGACATAACGACTCCAGAGATATCAGTGGCTGTGTGGCCTGAAAAAGGGCGTCATCATATAACCTTACAGTTAACAAGGATAGTCTTTATAACAGGCCGCCCTGCCGTGCCTTGCTCACCGCCTCGCCCAACTGCCATACCGCCATCGCATAATGGGTACTGTGGTTGTAGCGGGTAATCACATAGAAATTGGGTAAGCCGTACCAGTACTGGTAGCTGGTGCCCAGGTCGAGGCGCAGCAGACTGACCTGATTGTTACCGTCCAGCGAGCCCTGTGGTGACAGGCCTGACGCCGCCAGCATGCTCACGCTATAACTGGTTTTGAAGCCATCTTCCAGCATCGGTGCCTGACCGCTGGCCGGAACCGCCACATTTTCACCGCTGCGCCAGCCATGCTTCTGGAAGTAGTGCGCCACGCTGCCGATCGCATCCACCGGATCCCACAGGTTTGCATGGCCGTCGCCATTGAAATCAACCGCGTAATCATTGTAAGAGGAAGGCATAAACTGGCCATAGCCCATCGCTCCGGCGAAAGAGCCTTTCAGCGCCAGCGGGTCATCCTGCTCTTTACGCGACATCAGCAGGAAGGTTTCCAGCTCGCTGCTGAAGTACGCCGCACGGCGCGGATAGTTAAACGATAAGGTTGCCAGCGCATCCAGAATCCGCGTTTTCCCCATCACGCGGCCCCAGCGGGTTTCCACGCCAATGATGCCGACAATGATCTCCGGCGGCACGCCATAGACCTGCTGCGCGCGTTGCAGCGCATCCTGATACTGGTTCCAGAACGCCACGCCGTTTTGCACGTTATCCGGCGTAATGAACTTGTTGCGATAGCGGATCCAGGCCCCGTTAGGGCCCGGCGCTGGCGTATAGCTCGGTGCCTGACGATCCATCAGCCGCAGCACATAATCCAGTCGCTTAGCCTGACCAATGATGTTGTGCAGTTGCTCACGGTCGAAGTCATGCTTCTCAACCATCTTCTCGATAAACTGCTCTGCGGCCGGGTTACCGGCAAAATCGCCGAACATCGCCTGTCCACTGTGCGACGGCTGCAGTAAAAAACCGCCCTGTGGCGCAGCCAGCATCTTCTGCTGGGTCGGAACGTCAGGTTTGCTGCTGCAGGAGGCCAGAAGCGGGATGAACGCAAGGAGGGCTAGCTTAAGACGCATCGGTTATCCATAAACGAGGGGTAAATTCAGATGCGGTAATAGTAGTCGTTCAGCGCATTGACATACAGTCCGGAATCTTAAAAAAACGTCAACGCAGCCGTGGATTAAAAAGGGCTGCGGGGCAGTATCTTCCCGCAGCCATTCCGGGGTTAGCGGCGATTTCTCACCAGCTGATAACGGCGGGTCAGATACTCAACCGGCGCACTCCAGATATGCACCAGACGGCAGAACGGGAACAGCAGGAACAGCGTCATGCCCAGTACCATATGCATGCGATAGATAAACGCGACGCCCTCAAGATGCTGCGATGCACCACCGTGGAAGGTCACCACCGCCTGCGCCCAGCCCACCAGCTTCATCATTTCACTGCCGTCCATATGCTGGGTGGAGAAAGGAATAGTCAGCAGACCCAGCGTGGCCTGAGCCACCAGCAGCGTCAGGATCAGAATGTCGCCGACGCTACTCGTTGCCCGCACCCGAGGATTGGTCAGACGGCGCTTCAGCAGCAGCGCGCCGCCCGCCAGCGTCAATGCACCAAACAGGCCACCGGCAATCATCGCCAGCTTCTGCTTCACGTCGATCGGCAGGAACGATTCATACATCCAGTGCGGGGTGAGCATCCCGACGATATGGCCGAAGAAGATCCCGATGATGCCGATGTGGAACAGGTTAGAGGCGAGCCGCATTCCTTTTTTGTCCAGCATCTGACTGGAACCGGCCCGCCAGCTGTACTGCCCGTAGTCATAGCGCAGCCAGCTCCCCACCAGAAAAACCGTTCCGGCCAGGTAGGGGTAAATATCGAAGAAGAAAGTGTTAATAAAATTCATGCTGATTCTCCTGTGGTGCGCGCCGTCGCCGCGGCGATATCCAGATACTGCGGCGCGACCGCATCGGCGAAACGACGCTGATGCATCGCCTGCTGCGCCGAGGCGCAGCCCTGTTCGCCGAGAAATTTAATCTGCTCCTCTTCCCAGACCGCATCGAGTGCGGCCGGGGTATCATCGCGCGCTTCCTGCGCCACCTGGGGCTTGAGGGCCGCAGGATCGACCGCGCTGCCGGACAGCGTCAGTAACACCGTGAACAGGTCAGCATAAGGGCTATGACGCTCTTCCAGCCGCGCGGCCAGCAACGCCAGGATCGGCACGATGTCGTCCAGCCCCTGACGCGCCGCCTCATCGCTTTTACAGGCGAGATATTCCAGGTAGAGCGGCAGATAATCGGGTAGCTCTTTGCTGTCCAGCTCCAGACCGTCGGCCCGATACTGTTCCAGCAGGTCGACCATCGCCTGACCGCGATCGCGGGACTCCCCGTGCACATGTTCAAACAGCAGCAGCGAGGTGGCGCGGCCGCGATCAAACAGTTCGCAGTAGTCAGCCTGCACGTCCAGCATTGGCCGGGTGCAAAGCTGATTGATAAAGCGCACCAGCCGTGCGCTCTGCTGCAGGTTGAGTTCGCTGGCCTCATCCAGCGCCGCGATCAGATCGGGATAGTGGGTAAACAGCGCCTCGTCCGGATAGTCCAGCAGGCGCGACACAACACGCAGCGTGATCATGAGGCATCCTCCGGACGCGTGGTTTTCCTGCTGACGTCAATGGCATCAATTCGGCGGCTGTTGAACAGGTTAAATTTGCTGTCGCTGCCGTGGCAGCCATCGCCAAAGCTGAAGCCACAGCCTTTGCTTTCCGGGAAGGCTTCACGCGCCAGTTCACGATGACTTGAAGGCACCACAAAACGATCTTCATAGTTGGCGATCGCCAGATAACGGTACATCTCCTGCGCCTGGGCTTCGGTCAGACCGACCTGCTCCAGCGCCCGGATATCATGCTCACCCTCCACGCTTTCTGCGCGCTTGTAATGGCGCATCGCCAGCATGCGTTTCAGTGCCAGCAGCACTGGCGCGGTGTCGCCTGCGGTCAGCAGGTTCGCCAGGTACTCCACCGGAATGCGCAGGCTTTCCACATCCGGCAGTACGCCGGTGTGCGCCAGCGCCCCGCCATCCACCGCCGACTGAATCGGTGACAGTGGCGGCACATACCAGACCATCGGCAGCGTGCGGTATTCAGGGTGAAGCGGCAGCGCCAGCTTCCACTCCATCGCCATTTTATAAACCGGTGAACGTTGCGCGGCGTCGATCACGCTCTGCGCGACGCCATCTTTCAGTGCCTGGGCGATCACGGCAGGATCGTGGGGATCAAGGAAGATATCCAGCTGGCGCTGATAGAGATCTTTCTCGTTTTCCGCTGCGGCCGCCTGTTCAATGCGGTCAGCGTCATAGAGCAGCACGCCGAGATAGCGGATGCGGCCGACGCAGGTTTCTGAGCAGACGGTGGGCTGGCCCGCTTCGATGCGCGGATAACAGAAAATGCATTTTTCTGATTTGCCGCTTTTCCAGTTGAAGTAGATCTTCTTGTACGGACAGCCGGTGAGGCACATCCGCCAGCCGCGACATTTATCCTGGTCGATCAGCACAATGCCATCTTCGCCGCGCTTGTAGATCGCGCCGCTTGGGCAAGTCGCCACACACGCCGGGTTGAGACAATGCTCACACAGGCGCGGCAGATACATCATGAAGGTGTGTTCAAACTGGCCGTAAATCTCCTTCTGGACGTTGTCGAAGTTCTTATCCTGTGAGCGTTTAGCAAACTCACCACCGAGGATCTCTTCCCAGTTCGGGCCGTTTTCGATCTTTTTCATCCGCTGACCGGTGATCAGGGAGCGCGGACGTGCAATCGGCTGATGTTTACTGGCAGGCGCGTTGTGCAGATGCTGATAATCGAAATCGAACGGCTCGTAGTAATCATCCAGTGCAGGCACATCCGGGTTGGCGAAGATCTTCGACAGCAGGCCGACGCGACTGCCCATACGCGGCTCCAGCTTGCCGTTGATCTTACGGATCCAGCCGCCCTTCCACTTCTGCTGATCTTCCCAGGCGTGCGGATAGCCGACGCCAGGCTTGCTTTCGACGTTATTAAACCAGGCGTACTCCATGCCCTCGCGGCTGGTCCAGACGTTTTTACAGGTCACCGAGCAGGTGTGGCAGCCGATACATTTGTCGAGGTTCAGCACCATGCCGACCTGTGAACGAATTTTCATGGTTTTACCTCCTGCTGGCTGCCCTGGCAGGCATCGTTGCCTTCCCCATCTAACCAGTTAACATTGTTCATTTTTCTCACCACCACGAACTCATCGCGGTTAGAGCCGACGGTGCCGTAGTAGTTAAAGCCCCAGGAGAGCTGGGCATAACCGCCGATCATATGGGTCGGTTTCGGGCAGGTTCGCGTTACGGAGTTATGGATGCCGCCGCGCTGGCTGGTGATTTCCGAACCGGGGATATTCACGATGCGTTCCTGTGCGTGGTACATCATGGTCATACCGGCCGGGATACGCTGGCTCACCACCGCACGCGCGGTCAGCGCACCATTGGCGTTGAACGCCTCGATCCAGTCGTTATCCACAATGCCCAGCTCGCGGGCGTCATCTTCACTCATCCAGACAATCGGGCCGCCGCGTGACAGCGTCAGCATCAGCAGGTTGTCGCTGTAGGTGGAGTGAATGCCCCACTTCTGATGTGGCGTCAGGAAGTTAAGCGCCTTCTCCGGATTACCGTTGGGCTTGCTGTTCAGCAACGGCTTCGCCGCGCGGGTATCGATAGGCGGACGATAGACCATCAGGCTCTCACCGAAGGCGCGCATCCACTCATGATCCTGATAGAGCTGCTGACGGCCGCTCAGGGTACGCCATGGGATCAGCTCATGAACGTTGGTGTAACAGGCGTTGTAGGAGACATGTTCATCTTCCAGACCTGACCAGGTTGGGCTGGAGATAATTTTGCGCGGCTGCGCCTGGATATCGCGGAAGCGGATCTTCTCATCTTCTTTGTTCAGTGCCAGATGCGTGTGATCACGGCCGGTAATCACGCCCAGCGCCTGCCAGGCTTTCACCGCCACCTGACCATTGGTTTCCGGTGCCAGCGCCAGGATCACTTCGGCTGCATCAATCGCCGTGTCAATATTTGGCCGTCCCGCTGCCGGGCCATCCGCTTTGACATAGTTAAGCTGTTTGAGGAAATCGACCTCTTTGCTGGTGTTCCAGCTGATCCCTTTGCCGCCGTTACCCAGGGTATCCAGCAACGGCCCCAGCGAGGTAAAGCGCTCCCAGGTCGCCGGATAGTCGCGTTCCACCACCATAATGTGTGGCGCGGTTTTGCCCGGAATCAGGTCGCACTCCCCTTTTTTCCAGTCTTTTGCTTCAAACGGCTGTGCCAGTTCGGCGGGCGAGTCATGCAACACCGGCAGCGTTACCACATCCGTTTCAACCCCTAAATGGCCAGGGCAGAGATCGGAAAAGGCTTTGGCGATGCCTTTGTAGATCTCCCAGTCACTTTTTGAGTCCCAGGCCGGATCGACAGCCGCCGAGAGTGGATGAATAAACGGATGCATATCCGAGGTATTCATATCGTCTTTTTCATACCAGGTGGCGGTTGGCAGCACAACGTCAGAGTAGAGACAGGTGCTCGACATGCGGAAGTCGAGTGTGACCACCAGATCCAGCTTGCCCTCAGCACCCTGATCCAGCCATTCCACTTCTTCAGGTTTCACGCGGCCCTGCTGACCTAAATCTTTCCCCTGAATGCCGTTTTCGGTGCCCAGCAGGTACTTCAGCATGTACTCATGCCCTTTACCTGAGGAACCGAGCAGATTGGAGCGCCAGACAAACAGGTTGCGCGGGAAGTTCTGCGGGTCGTCCGGCTGTTCAGCGGCAAACCGGATAGTGCCCTGCTTCAGGCTCTCCACGGTGTAGTCCAGCGGTGACTGACCGGCGGCTTTCGCCTGCGCGGCGATGTGCAGCGGGTTGACGTTAAGCTGCGGCGCGGAAGGCAACCAGCCCATGCGTTCGGAACGGACGTTAAGGTCGATCAGGCTGCCGCTGTAGCGGCTTTTGTCCGCCAGCGGTGACAGTAGTTCGCTGGTGGCCAGGGTTTCATAGCGCCACTGACTGGAGTGGTTGTAGAAGAAGGAGGTGCTGTTCATCTGGCGCGGCGGACGCTGCCAGTCCAGGCCAAAGGCCAGCGGTGTCCAGCCGGTCTGCGGACGAAGTTTCTCCTGACCGACATAGTGCGCCCAGCCCCCGCCGCTCTGACCCACGCAGCCGCAGAAAATCAGCATGTTCATCAGGCCACGGTAGTTCATGTCCATGTGATACCAGTGGTTCATGCCGGCACCGACGATGATCATTGAACGGCCACGGGTTTTTTCAGCGTTTTCGGCAAATTCGCGGGCAATGCGGATGATGTTCTGACGGGAAACACCCGTAATCTGCTCTGCCCAGGCCGGGCTGTAGGCTTTGATCTCGTCGTAGTTTTGCGCGCAGTTGGCATCGTCAAGACCACGATCCAGACCATAGTTCGCCAGCGTCAGATCGTAGACGCTGGTAACCAGCGCTTCACTGCCATCCGCCAGCTGCAGCCGTTTCACCGGCAGCTTGTGCAGCAGAATCTCATCCAGCGCGACGCTGTTAAAATGCTCGCGGGTGATGCCGCCAAAGTAAGGGAAACCGACCTCAACCACCTCATCGTGGCTGCCAAGCAGGCTGAGCTGCAGCTCCACTTCTTTTTGCGACAGGCCGTCGCGCTGCTCCAGGTTCCACTTGCCTTTTTCGCCCCAGCGGAAGCCGATAGAGCCCTGCGGGGCAATCAGTTCACCGGTCACCTGATCCAGCGCCACGGTTTTCCATTCCGGATTATTCTCCTGACCCAGGCCATCCACCAGATCGCTGGCGCGTAGCTGACGGCCTGCGGCGTAGTAACCGCCCTCGCGTGGCTCCAGCATGACCAGCATCGGCATATCGGTATAACGGCGTACGTAGTCACGGAAATAACCGACTTCGCGATCAAGGTGAAACTCTTTCAACATCACATGGCCCATCGCCAGCGCCATCGCGCTGTCGGTGCCCTGCTTCGGACTCAGCCAATGGTCGCACAGCTTAGCGACTTCGGCATAGTCCGGGGTGATCGCCACGGTTTTCGTCCCTTTATAGCGGACTTCCGTGAAGAAGTGCGCATCCGGGGTACGGGTCTGCGGCACGTTCGAGCCCCAGGCAATAATGTATGAGGAGTTGTACCAGTCGGCCGATTCCGGCACGTCGGTCTGCTCGCCCCAGGTCATCGGTGACGCAGGTGGCAGATCGCAATACCAGTCGTAAAAGCTCAGGCAGGTGCCGCCAATCAGTGACAGGTAACGTGCGCCCGCAGCGTAGGAGACCATCGACATCGCCGGAATCGGCGAGAATCCCATAATGCGGTCCGGGCCGTAGGTCTTCGCGGTGCAGATGTTCGCAGCAGCGATCATCTCATTCACTTCCTGCCAGCTTGAACGCACGAAACCACCGCGTCCACGCGCCTGCTTGTAGCTTTTGGCCTTTTCCGGATTGCTGATGATGGATGCCCAGGCCTCTACCGGATCGCTGTGCTGCGCTTTCGCATCGCGCCATAACTGAATCAGCTTCTTGCGCATCAGCGGATATTTCAGGCGGTTAGCGCTGTAGAGATACCAGGAGTAGCTGGCACCGCGTGGACAACCGCGCGGCTCATGGTTGGGCAGATCGGGACGGGTACGTGGATAGTCGGTCTGCTGGGTCTCCCAGGTGACCAGACCATTTTTGACGTAGATTTTCCAGCTGCAGGAGCCGGTACAGTTAACACCGTGGGTAGAGCGCACAACTTTATCGTGCTGCCAGCGGCTGCGGTAGCCATCTTCCCAGTCGCGGTTGCTGTTTAAGGTCTGCCCATGCTGGCCGGAAAAAGGCTCAGCCAGCTGTTTGAAATAACGAAATCGATCAAGAAACTTGCTCATCCGGAATACTCCTGAAGGCTTTGTATGACATTGCTGACTCTGCATCTGTCGCGACACAGAAAGTAAAATGGTGCCGGTGCGCCACACCGGCTTTGTCGTTATCAGGCGCGGGCTTTTCGTCCGTAAACCAGCCAGGTCACGGCGATGCAGCAGAGATAAAAGACCAGGAAGATTTTCATCGCGCCAGCGGGTGAACCGGTCATGGCGAGCGACAGCCCAAAGGTCTGTGGAATAAAGAAGCCGCCCAGTGCGCCAATGGCGGAGATAAAGCCCAGCGCAGCCGAGGTTTCTGTCGCCGCTTCACGCTGCGCATGCGCATCGTCGTCACCTTCAGCTTTGATACGTTCCAGCGTCAGCTTACGGAAGATCACCGCAATCATCTGGTAGGTGGAGCCACTGCCCAGACCGGCGGTCAGGAACAGGCCCATAAACACCGCGAAGAAGGCGATGAACGAGCCATCATGTCCGTCTCCCGGCAGCGTGAGGAACAGCAGCGCGGCAAACAGCGCCATCAGGATGTAGTTGACCAGCGTGACGCGGGTCCCGCCGAGGCGGTCAGAAACGATACCGCCTGCTGAACGGGCCAGCGCACCAATTAGCGGGCCGAAAAAGGCGTAATGCATGATCACCACATCCGGAAACTGCGTTTTCGTCAGCATGGCGAAACCGGCAGAAAATCCGATAAAGGAACCGAAGGTCGCCAGATAGAGCAGCGCCATGATCCACAGGTGTGGACGTTTCAGCACCGGCAACTGCTCACGCAGCGAGGATTTCGCCGCCGCGAGATCGTTCATGCCGAACCAGGCCGCCAGCGTGCCGACCGCCAGGAACGGTACCCAGATCCAGGACGCATTTTCCAGCCAGAGGCTGTCGCCCGTGGCGGTGGTATGACCCACATCGGCAAAGCCAAAAATGGCACAGGAAATGGCCAGCGGCGCGACAAACTGCATCACGCTGACGCCAAGATTACCGAGACCACCGTTGATACCCAGCGCGCCGCCCTGATGGGCTTTAGGGAAGAAGAAGCTGATGTTGCCCATGCTTGACGCGAAGTTAGCGCCACCAAATCCGCACAGCAGGGAGATGACCATAAACGTCGCGAATGAGGTCTGGCTGTCCTGTACCGCAAAGCCGAGCCACAGGCAGGGAATAATCAGGATGCCGGTGCTGAAGGCGGTCCAGCGGCGGCCACCAAAGATGGGAATAACAAAAGAGTAAGGCACACGCAGCAGTGCGCCGGAGACCGACGGCAGCGCGGTCAGCAAAAAGAGCTGCTCCGTAGTGAAGTTAAAGCCGACTTTATTCAGGTTAACCGCTACGGTGCTGAACAGCATCCAGACGCAGAAGCCCAGCAGCAGGCAAAAAACAGAAATCCACAGATTACGGCTGGCGATACGCTTGCCGCGCGCCTGCCAGAACGCCTCGTTTTCCGGTTGCCAGTCCTGGATTAATGCGCCGCGCGTCGGGGTTTGCAGTGGGGCAGATTGGGTCATAAATCTCTCATCAGCAGAATAATAATTGTGCATATCCTGCGCATCCGGCCTGGCGGCTTGCTTGATACAAATCAACGGCAATGCAGGTTACAAAGGCGTGGCAATCTCTGATCATCCCGGTTAAGTAGTTAATTGAATGCAGATAACCCTTATAAATCATGCGGTTTAATTAATGCTGCGAACCCCTTCAGCAAAAGGGCATCTGAATGGAAATAAAGGAGTAGTCCTTTGGGGGTATATAGCGACCCCGCTTCACCGGTAAGATAGACACCTTCGCCCGCACAGGGCCGGCGTACAGAACAGGAAAGATTGTGACGGCAGAGAAATTTACGCTCTTATTAATCGATGACCACCCCATGCTGCGCAACGGGCTGAAGCAGCTGATTGCGCTGGATGAACGACTGCAGGTGGTGGCCGAAGCGGGTAACGGCATTGATGGTCTGGCGCTGGCACAACAGCACGATCCCGACCTGATCCTGCTGGATCTTAATATGCCGGGTCTGAACGGGCTGGATACCCTGACCCAGCTGCGCGAAATCGCCCTTTCTGGCCGCGTGGTGGTGTTCAGCGTTTCCGATAATGAAGAGGATGTGGTCAGCGCACTGAAGCGCGGCGCGGATGGTTATCTGCTGAAAGATATGGAACCGGAAGCCTTGCTGAAAGCACTGCATCAGGCCGCCGCCGGACAGATCGTGCTGAGCGAAGCGTTAACCCCGATTCTGGTTGCGCGGTTGCGCGATTCGCAGCCTGCACAGACGCGCGATATCAGCCAGCTGACCCGACGTGAACGCGACATCCTGCAACTGATCAGCGATGGAATGACCAATAAAGCCATTGCCCGCAAACTGGACATCAGTGAAAGCACGGTTAAGGTTCACGTCAAATATCTGCTGAAAAAAATGAACCTCAAGTCCCGGCTTGAAGCCGCCGTCTGGGCGCTGCAGAACGGGCTGCGCTGAGCTTTTTTCTTCTGCTGTGCGCTCTGGCGCCGCCCCGCACACCGTAAACTGACGCAGAAATCGCGAGCCGCCTCGCAGCACCGCGCCAGCGTCATGAAAAACGCCACTTTTCTGTCGCCAGCCGTCGCCACATTTGCCAGGATGCCTGTCAGGTTACACCCGGTCAGGATCAGGGCGATTATCAGGCTGGCATATGCCCTGCCCTATTCGTTATCATCTGGTTATCCTGCGTGCCTGGAATCCCTTTCGGTTTCATGGGCGTTGACCGCCAGAAATTTACCGCATTAAAGATGAGTTAAAACCTTATGCAAGAGCCAACCGAAAAGGACTTTCCTTCCCATACGCCCATGATGCAGCAGTACCTGCGCCTCAAAGCGGAGCATCCTGATATTCTGCTGTTTTACCGGATGGGTGACTTCTACGAGCTGTTTTATGACGACGCAAAACGCGCCTCGCAGCTGCTGGAGATTTCACTTACCAAACGCGGCGCGTCCGCGGGCGAACCGATCCCGATGGCGGGTGTGCCCTATCATGCGGTTGAAGGCTATCTGGCTAAGCTGGTGCAGCTGGGCGAATCGGTTGCCATCTGTGAGCAGATAGGCGATCCGGCGCTGAGCAAAGGCCCGGTGGAGCGCAAAGTGGTGCGCATCGTAACACCCGGCACCATCAGTGATGAGGCGCTGTTGCAGGAGCGGCATGACAATCTGCTGGCGGCGATTGTGCAAAGTCCGCGCGGTTTTGGCTACGCCACGCTGGATATCAGCTCAGGCCGTTTTCGCTTAAGCGAACCGGCGGATGCTGAAACCATGGCGGCAGAGCTGCAGCGCACCAACCCCGCCGAGCTGCTCTATCCCGAAGATTTTCAGGCGATGTCGCTGATCGATCAGCGTCGTGGCCTGCGACGTCGTCCGCTGTGGGAGTTTGAGATCGACACCGCGCGCCAGCAGCTGAACCTGCAGTTCGGCACCCGCGACCTCAATGGCTTCGGCGTGGAGAATGCGAATCTGGGGCTGAGCGCGGCGGGCTGCCTGCTGCAATATGTCAAAGATACCCAGCGCACCACGCTGCCCCATATCCGCTCGCTGAGCATGGAGCGGCAGCAGGACAGCATCATCATGGATGCCGCCACCCGCCGTAATCTGGAGATCACCCAGAACCTGGCAGGCGGCACCGACAACACCTTAGCGGCTGTGCTGGATAAAACCGTCACCCCAATGGGCAGCCGGATGCTTAAACGCTGGCTGCATATGCCGCTGCGCGATGTGCGCATCATTAACCAGCGTCAGGAGTCGATTGCTGAGCTGCAGAATCTCAGCGAAGTCCTGCAACCGGTGCTGCGTCAGGTTGGCGATCTGGAACGAATCCTGGCGCGCCTGGCACTGCGCACCGCGCGTCCGCGCGATCTGGCCCGCATGCGTCATGCGTTTCAGCAACTGCCTGAACTGAACCAGCTGCTGGCCGATGTCGAAGCGCCACAGCTACAAAAGCTGCGTACGCAGATGGGCGAGTTCACCGCACTACGCGAGCTGCTGGAGCAGGCGGTGATTGAGTCACCGCCGGTGCTGATTCGCGACGGCGGCGTGATCGCGCCCGGCTACAATGCAGAGCTGGATGAGTGGCGCGCGCTGGCCGATGGCGCAACCGACTACTTGGACCGGCTGGAGATCCGTGAACGTGAGAAGCTGGGACTGGATACGCTGAAGGTCGGCTTTAACGGTGTGCATGGCTATTACATCCAGGTCAGCCGGGGACAGAGCCATCAGGTGCCGATGCACTATGTCCGTCGTCAGACGCTGAAAAATGCTGAGCGCTACATCATCCCGGAACTGAAAGAGTACGAAGATAAAGTCCTCACCTCGAAGGGCAAAGCGCTGTCGCTGGAGAAGAGCCTGTATGAGGCGCTGTTCGATCAGCTGCTGCCGCACCTTGAAGCGCTGCAGCTGAGTGCCGCCGCGCTGGCCGAACTGGACGTATTGAGCAACCTGGCCGAACGCGCCTGGACCCTGAACTATTGCCGTCCGGTGCTGCAGGATAAAGCCGGCATTAAAATCAGCGGCGGTCGCCATCCGGTAGTTGAGCAGGTTCTGAAAGAGCCGTTTATTGCTAACCCGCTGTCACTGGCACCACAGCGCAGAATGCTGATTATTACCGGTCCCAATATGGGCGGTAAAAGTACCTATATGCGACAGGCGGCACTGATTGCGTTGATGGCATGGATTGGCAGTTTTGTTCCTGCTGATGAGACGCTGATTGGTCCGCTGGATCGCATCTTTACCCGCGTCGGTGCGGCTGACGATCTCGCCTCCGGGCGCTCGACCTTTATGGTTGAGATGACCGAGACCGCCAACATCCTGCACAACGCCACTGAAAACAGTCTGGTGCTGATGGATGAGATTGGACGCGGCACCTCGACCTACGACGGTTTATCGCTGGCCTGGGCCTGTGCTGAAAACCTGGCGAACCGCATCAAGGCAATGACGCTGTTTGCCACTCACTACTTTGAGCTGACAACATTGCCGGAAAAAATGGAGGGTGTAGTCAACGTCCATCTGGATGCGGTTGAGCATGGCGACACCATTGCCTTTATGCACAGCGTTCAGGAAGGTGCAGCGAGCAAGAGTTATGGTCTTGCCGTCGCCGCGCTGGCCGGCGTGCCTAAAGAGGTGATCAAACGGGCGCGCAATAAGCTGAAAGAGCTGGAGACCGTTTCAAACCACTCGGCATCATCAACGGTAGATGGTTCTCAGCTGCCGCTGCTGGTTGAAGAGACCTCGCCAGCGGTGGAGGCGCTTGAGGCGCTGGATCCGGATACGCTGACACCGCGTCAGGCACTTGAATGGATTTATCGGCTTAAATCGCTGGTGTGATAGCACGCCGCATCGTGTAAACGCACGGTGTGGCGCTGGCATTTCTCTGTAAATCACTTTTCTGCAGGCATAAAAAAAACGGTGGTTTTCACCACCGCTTTTTGCATTCGAACTCAGACCATCTTACAGACGATTATTCACGAAACAGTGCTTCAATGTTGAGACCCTGCGCCTGCAGGATTTCGCGCAGACGGCGCAAACCTTCAACCTGAATCTGACGTACACGCTCACGGGTTAAGCCGATTTCACGACCCACATCCTCAAGCGTTGCCGCTTCATAGCCTAACAGGCCGAAACGACGCGCCAGCACTTCACGCTGCTTGGCGTTCAGTTCGAACAGCCACTTGACGATGCTTTGTTTCATATCATCGTCCTGCGTGGTGTCTTCCGGGCCGTTATCTTTCTCATCGGCCAGAATATCCAGCAGCGCTTTTTCAGAATCACCGCCTAATGGCGTATCAACTGAGGTAATGCGTTCGTTGAGACGTAACATACGGCTTACGTCATCAACCGGTTTATCAAGCTGCTCGGCGATCTCTTCCGCACTTGGCTCATGGTCGAGCTTGTGGGAAAGTTCACGCGCGGTACGCAGATAAACATTCAGTTCTTTAACAATGTGAATCGGCAGACGAATGGTACGGGTTTGATTCATGATCGCCCGTTCAATAGTCTGACGAATCCACCAGGTGGCGTACGTTGAGAAACGGAACCCACGCTCCGGGTCAAATTTCTCTACGGCGCGAATCAGGCCGAGGTTACCTTCTTCAATCAGGTCCAGCAGTGCTAAACCACGATTGCTGTAACGACGGGCGATTTTCACCACCAGGCGTAAGTTACTTTCGATCATGCGACGACGGGAAGGGATATCACCCCGCAATGCACGGCGAGCGAAGAAAACTTCTTCCTCTGCCGTTAACAACGGAGAATAGCCAATCTCCCCAAGATAGAGCTGCGTCGCATCTAATACACGCTGCGTCGCACCCTGTGATAGCAACTCTTCTTCCGCTACGTCGCTATCACTGGCTTCATTTTCAACAAGGGCCTTCTCGTCAAAAATTTCAGCTCCGTTCTCATCGAATTCCGCGTTCTCATGTAACTCGTTTACTTTCAGCGTATTCTGGCTCATAAGCGGCTCCTACCCGTGATTCCAGGGCAGAACATAAAAAGGGTTTGTTCTGCCGGATTATCGCTGCGGTAAATAACGCAACGGGTTTACGGATTTCCCCTTGTAACGAATTTCAAAGTGTAATCTGACTGAACTGGTTCCGGTGCTACCCATGGTAGCGATCTTTTGCCCCGCCTTAACTTCCTGTTGTTCCCGAACCAGCATTGTATCGTTGTGGGCGTAGGCGCTCAGGTAATCATCGTTGTGTTTAATGATGATTAAATTACCGTAACCCCGGAGTGCGTTACCTGCGTAAACCACTCGTCCTGAAGCAGTGGCAACCACAGACTGTCCGCGCGTCCCGGCGATATCGATACCTTTATTGCCACCTTCGGCGGCAGAGAAGTTATCGATAATCTTCCCGTCAGTCGGCCAGCGCCAGCTTCCGACCGGCGTTGAACTGTTGGTAGTACTGCTAACCGTTGGGGGTGCGGTAACCACCGGAGCTGTTGTCGTTGCAACATTTGCTCCTTTCGAAGGCAACAATTTGCTGCCACCCGAATTACCTGAATCATCAGAATACGTAATAACAGGTTGCTGTGCAACAGCAGGCGATTTAATTTGTGGCGCCGCCGGAACGCCGCCCTGCGTTGCATCAGCAACGGTAATGGGATTGCCACCGGTAATCGGCTGACCCGACCCGTTACCAATCTGTAAAGTCTGACCCACATTCAGGCTGTATGGCGCGGCAACGTTGTTGCGCTGGGCTAAATCACGGAAATCATTGCCGGTAATCCAGGCAATGTAAAACAAGGTGTCTCCGCGCTTAACGGTATACGTTTCACCGGAGTAGCTACCCTTAGGAATATTCTGGTAACTGCGGTTGTACACGATCCGGCCGTTCTGCATCTCAACATTACTGTTGGTACTAACCATTCCGCCATTGCTGGGGACAGATGCTGAATTTCTGCTTAACATTTGTCCCTGAGACGGCGCAGCAGGCACACCACCCGAAACCGGGCCTGCGCCAGCCTGGCTGTTCATCATGCCGCCATCATCGCCAACGCGACTGATCGGTGCCTGTGAGTTGTCGCCAGAGCTGCAGCCTGCCAGCCAGAATCCTACCAGTGAAAGTGCCGCCAGACGGCGTAACTGAAAAAGTGTGCTTCCCGTGCTCATTAATCCCCCGTGATGGCAACGCTGATCTATCTGTTTCACTGTACCGGCCAGCAGAATGCTCTGCGCGGCGCGATAAAATCTGTGTTTTCGTTGAATAAACTGGATAGTAACAATATCAACCAGGTGGTGCCATGAAACAGTTGTGAAGAAATACGAAGAGCGTCAGGCGAGATCGCCCTGTACCAGCGGAACAAAACGCACCGGTTCAATGATCTCTTCCGTGACCTCTTCGCCCTGACGACGCAGGCGCTTCAGTACCTGCTGATCTTCGCCAACCGGCAGCACCATAATGCCGCCTTCTGCCAGTTGTGCTATCAGCGCAATCGGAATTTCCGGTGGCGCGGCGGTAACAATGATGGCATCGAACGGACCGCGAGAAGGCCAGCCCTGCCAGCCATCGCCATGGCGGGTTGAGACATTATGCAGATCCAGCTGTTTCAGACGACGTTTGGCCTGCCATTGCAGCCCTTTGATGCGTTCTACTGAATAAACATGGTCTACCAGATGGGCAAGAATCGCTGTCTGATACCCGGAACCCGTACCAATCTCCAGTACACGCGAATGCGGATTCAGCCCGAGCAACGCGGTCATCCGCGCGACCATATAAGGCTGTGAGATCGTCTGACCGGAGCCGATAGGCAAGGCCACATTGTCCCAGGCTTTATGCTCAAATGCCTCGTCGATAAACCGTTCGCGCGGCACCTCGCTGATGGCTTTCAGCAGGTTTTCATCATCAATACCCTGCTGACGCAGTTGTGACAGCAGTGTCTCAATACGCCGATTCACCATGCCAGGTTCACCTCAGCTTTAGCCAACCAGTCACTAAGCACGTTCTGCGCACTGTGCGCCGTTAAATCGACATGCAGTGCGGTTACAGAAACGTAACCCTGATCCACGGCGGCAAAGTCCGTATCCGGGCCCGCATCCAGTTTTTCGCCCGGCGGGCCAATCCAGTAGAGGGTATTGCCACGCGGATCCTGCTGCGCAATCACCTGATCCGCCGGATGGCGACTGCCACAGCGCGTCACGCGGATGCCTTTGAGTTCGGCCAGCGGCAAATCGGGGACATTGATGTTGAGAATGCGGCCGGTGCGCAGCGGTTCATGCGTCAGCGCCCTGAGGAGCGCGCAGGTCACCGCTGCCGCGGTGGCGTAGTGCTGATGACCGTTAAGTGAAACCGCTATCGCCGGTAAACCAAGATGCCGCCCTTCCATCGCCGCCGCCACCGTGCCGGAGTAGATGACATCGTCACCCAGATTGGGACCGGCATTGATGCCTGACACGACAATGTCAGGACGCGGCTGCATCAGCGCATTCACCCCCAGATAGACGCAATCGGTCGGGGTACCCATCTGAACGGCGATATCGCCGTTTTCATGGGTGAAAGTACGCAGAGGTGTTTCCAGCGTTAAGGAGTTAGAGGCACCGCTTCGGTTACGATCGGGAGCAACAACCTGCACGTCAGCAATCTGCCGCAGAGCGTTTGCCAGAGTCTGAATGCCTGGCGCATGAATGCCGTCATCGTTGCTGAGCAATATCCGCATTTCGTTCTGACCTTTTTTTATTCGACTGGTCGCCGTGACTGAACCTGTTTGAACGGCATGGCAACAGGTGATGAATGGACAGCGATTTTTGCATTCTAGCGAGGCACGCAAGGAAGTGGTAGGCGTAAATCACACGACGGTGGGGGTTTGCCGCAACATTACCCACAATGTCGGGTCATGTTGCAGCGAAGATTACTCATCAGGCTGATCGGGCGAATCCGTTTGAGTCAGCAGCTCCCGGACCACGCTGGTGGCAAAGCTACCCGCAGGCAGCCAGAACGACAGTTCCAGCGTAACGTCATCCCACCAGCTCCACTGCATATCGCGCGGCACCACCAGCATAGCGCGGCGGGCAGCATCGACCTTCTCACGTTCAATCAATCCCAGCAGCAGCGACTCATCCGCCAGCGCCTGCTGTTCAAAGGCCAGTGCGTCAGCCTGCGGGCCAGGCTCGCCGCATCCCGGCAGCGGCGCGGTAATGCGCAGCTCATGCTGTTCAACCCGGCGCTGTGACTCTGCGAGTTCATCTGGCTGGGCGACAAACCAGCTGCCACGGCCAGTCAGCTGCAAAGCATCGCCGTTGAGCGCCTGCGTCAGGCTGCCCTGCTGTTGCAGACGCGCGCTGGTCACCTGATTAAACAGCGCACTGCGTGCAGCAGAAAGCATCAGGCTGCGTTTGTTGCGGTCGCGAATAATAATCTCATTGCGCGCCCACTTCTCCGCCATCACCAGGTTATTGCCGCCGCGGCCAAAGCGCTGTTCACCAAAATAGTTGGGCGCGCCCGCATCACGAACCTGCACCAGACGCGTTTCAACCGCATCGCGGTCGCTGATCTGGCGGATAACCAGCCGGAACGCATTTCCCGCCAGTGCGCCGATGCGCAGCTTACGCTTGTGGCGCACCACCTGCAGAATGTCGACGCCTTCCAGCGAAAAACCGCGCAGATCGGGCATCGCATTGCCTGGCAGACGGAAACAGAGAGTCTGCTCCGTGACCGCATGGCGGTCTTTCATCCCGGCATAGCTCATGTCGCGCTGATGAATACCAAGATACTTAGCCAGCGCCTCCGCCACAAAGCGGGTATTGGCCCCGACTTTGCGGATGCGCACTAGTAAGTGCTCACCTTCACCATCCGCGCCATAGCCGAGGTCTTCCACCACCACGAAATCTTCCGGGTTAGCTTTGATCACGCCGGAAGCGACGGGCGTGCCGTGCAGGTAATTCAGCGTCATTGGCTGTCAGCTTTCAGGACTAACGCGACCGCTTCACAGGCGATGCCTTCGCCGCGTCCGGTAAAGCCGAGCTTCTCGGTGGTGGTCGCTTTGACGTTGACCGCATCCATGTGGCAGCCTAAGTCTTCTGCGATGTTGATACGCATCTGTGGCACATGCGGCAGCATTTTCGGTGCCTGAGCAATAATCGTAACGTCGACATTACCGATACGATAGCCTTTGGCTTCGATACGACGCCAGGCCTCACGCAGCAGGCCGCGGCTGTCCGCCCCTTTAAAGGCCGGATCGGTGTCGGGAAACAGCTTGCCGATATCGCCCATCGCTACTGCGCCCAGCAGGGCGTCAGTCAGCGCATGCAGCGCCACATCGCCATCGGAATGGGCGATAAAACCGTGTTCAAACGGGATCCGCACACCGCCAATCACTAACGGACCTTCTCCGCCAAAGGCGTGAACGTCAAAACCGTGACCGATACGCATCATGCGCTCTCCTTTAATTGAATCTGACTCAGATAAAAAGCCGCCAGCGCCAGATCTTCTGGCCGGGTGACTTTGATGTTATCACTGCGTCCGCTGACTAATAGCGGATGGTAGCCGCAATACTCCAGCGCCGACGCTTCATCGGTGATGGTCGCGCCTTCTGCCAGCGCCCGCGTCAGGCAGGCGGTGAGCAGCGCATGAGGGAAAAATTGCGGCGTTAAGGCGTGCCAGAGATCGTCACGTTCTACGGTATGAGCCACTGCCGCTTTGCCCGGCTCGCCCCGCTTCATCGTGTCGCGCACGGGCGCGGCCAGAATTCCGCCTACGTGGCTCTGTTCGCGCACGTTGAGCAGTTGCTGGAGATCGTCGGGATGCAGACAGGGACGCGCAGCGTCATGCACCAGCACCCAGGCGGAGCCCTGAGCGGCCTGAAGTCCGGCCAGCACCGATTCGGCACGGGTCTCTCCGCCTGTCACCCTGAGCACGCGCGGATCGCGTGCCAGCGGCAGGGAAGCAAAGTGCTCGTCATCGGGGCTGAGGGCAACAATCACCTGTCTGATGGCGGGATGGGAAAACAGACGTGCAATGCTGTGTTCCAGAAGGGTGTGCTGACCAATCGTCAGATACTGCTTCGGACAGGTTGCCTGCATGCGACTGCCGATCCCGGCAGCGGGCACCACGGCAATCACATCCGCAAGGGAGGCCAGAGTGTTCATGTTTTATCGTTGTTGGTTTTGCGCTGCTTGTTGCGCGTTGCGTTTGTTCTGGTCAGGCACCAGACGATAGAAAGTCTCACCGGGCTTAATCATGCCCAGTTCATTGCGTGCACGCTCCTCGATCGCTTCCGAGCCGCCATTGAGGTCGTCAATTTCGGCAAACAGCTGATCGTTTCGCGATTTCAGTTTGGCATTGTTTGCCTGTTGCACCGCGACATCATCATTGACGCGCGTATAGTCATGGATGCCATTTTTCCCCAGCCACAATGAATATTGCAGCCAGCCTAGCAGCACCAATAACAGTAACGTCAGTTTTCCCATCCCGCCCCCTAAAAACGGCCCAATCATCCCATAACTTTGCACAGGACTCCACACCAGTGGCGAAAATGGCATGCTTTGCTGCGCGTATGCGCAATGAGTACCGATTCTGGCGGGAAAAGATTTGTAACCTGCCGATGCGTTTGCACATCAGCACGGGCGCAGTGATGGCTTACCAGCCGGAGAGAAAGGAGAACATTAACCAGAAGAGCGTGACCACCATAATCACGGTGGCGAGCGCGGCCCAGAGCCACTGCCCGCTCAGCAGCGTATTCAGTGCAATACCCGTAACCACGGCGACCGGCAACAGCGCCAGAAAGAATGGCCAGGTATAGAGAAAGAAAAACAGCGTGTTAGAACCGAACAGCAGGAAAGGGATCGCCAGCGCACACCCGTAAGCAAGAAAACCGATAACGCCGCCCGGCAGCAGTGAGCGTGGCTCATCCGGGGCGGAGTCATCTTTACGGGCGAGCATTGGGGTAATGTTCTGCATAGGCATCCTGTTGGCGCGAGGGCGGCAGATCAGACGATCTGCCGCTGTCTCTTCAGGATCTGATGATATCGCGGTCGCGCAGCAGGTCTAACAATTGGGCGGCCAGTTTTGTAACCAATTGTTCGCCATCCAGCTGGATTTCCGGGCTGTCTGGCGCCTCATAGACGCTGTCGATGCCGGTGAAATTACGCAGCTCACCGGCGCGTGCTTTGCGATATAACCCTTTCGGATCGCGCGCTTCACACACGGCTAACGGCGTATCGACAAACACCTCGATAAACTGCCCTGGCTCCAGCAGGTCGCGCACCATCTGACGCTCGGCGCGATGCGGCGAAATAAAGGCGGTGAGCACCACGAGTCCGGCATCCACCATCAGTTTCGCCACTTCACCGACCCGACGGATGTTCTCCTTGCGGTCATCATCGCTGAAGCCGAGGTCACGACAGAGGCCGTGACGCACATTGTCACCATCCAGCAGATAGGTGCTGACACCGATGCGGTGCAGCGCCTGCTCCAGCGCACCTGCGACGGTGGATTTCCCCGAGCCCGAAAGCCCGGTGAACCACAGCACCACGCCCTGATGGCCGTGCTGCTGCTCGCGAGAAGCGCGTGTTACCGGATGGTCATGCCACACCACGTTATCATCGTGCTGCGCCATTATTGACCGCCCAGCAGGTCGCGCGCGTTCCAGTGTGGGAAGTGACGACGCACCAGCGCATTCAGTTCCAGCTCAAACGCGCTGAACTCGCCGCTGTTAACCGGCGCATCATGGTTTGGCTGATGGATCATGCCGGCACCCACGGTGACGTTGCTCAGGCGATCGATAAAGATCATGCCGCCGGTTACCGGGTTCTGCTGATAGCTGTCGAGCACCATCGGTTCGTCAAAGGTGATCTCAATGCGACCAATACCGTTCAGCGGTAGTGTATCGACCTTACGCGTCTCCAGCGAGTTGATCTCAACCTGATGCAGCACCTTCTCAACGCGACCACGGGTTTTCTTACCGGCGATTTTCAGATCATAGCTCTGACCGGCCTGCAGCGGCTGTTCCGCCATCCAGACCACATCAACGCTGGCAGACTGCACCGCCGACAGCGCTTCGCCGGCATCCACCAGCAGATCGCCACGGCTGATATCAATCTCATCCTGTAGTACCAGGGTGATCGCTTCACCTGCACCCGCTTCCTGCAGATCGCCATCAAAAGTCACAATGCGGGCAATCGTCGACTCTACGCCAGACGGCAGCACTTTTACGCGCTGGCCGACCTGCACGCTGCCTGACGCCAGGGTACCGGCATAGCCACGGAAATCCAGGTTGGGACGGTTGACATACTGCACCGGGAAACGCATCGGCTGATGATCGACAACGCGCTTCAGCTCCACGGTTTCCAGCACATCCAGCAGGGTCGGGCCGCTGTACCACGGCATAGTCTGGCTGGCAGAGGCGACGTTATCCCCTTCCAGCGCTGACATCGGCACAAAGCGGATATCAAGGTCTTCCGGCAGCTGGGCAGCAAAGTCGAGGTAATCCTGTTTGATCTGCTCGAAGCGTTCCTGCTCGTACTCCACCAGGTCCATCTTGTTGATCGCCACCACCAGGTGCTTGATGCCCAGCAGCGTCGAGATAAAGCTGTGACGGCGGGTCTGATCCAGTACGCCTTTACGCGCATCGATCAGCAGAATCGCCAGATCGCAGGTTGACGCGCCAGTCGCCATGTTGCGGGTGTACTGCTCATGTCCCGGCGTATCCGCAATAATGAATTTACGCTTTTCGGTAGAGAAGTAGCGGTAGGCCACATCAATGGTAATGCCCTGCTCACGCTCAGCCTGCAGACCATCCACCAGCAGCGCCAGATCGAGCTTCTCGCCCTGGGTGCCGTGACGCTTGCTGTCGTTGTGCAGTGATGAAAGCTGATCTTCATAGATCTGACGGGTGTCGTGCAGCAGACGACCAATCAGGGTACTTTTTCCGTCGTCAACGCTGCCGCAGGTCAGAAAACGCAGCAGGCTCTTATGCTGTTGAGCGGTCAGCCAGGCTTCAACGCCGCCCTGGTCGGCAATCTGTTGTGCTATTACGGTATTCATCTGGCGTCTCCTTAGAAGTAACCCTGGCGTTTTTTCAGTTCCATCGAACCGGACTGATCGCGATCGATCATGCGGCCCTGACGCTCGCTGGTGGTGGAGACCAGCATCTCTTCGATGATCTCCGGCAGCGTCTGCGCTTCAGACTCTACCGCACCAGTCAGCGGCCAGCAGCCGAGCGTACGGAAACGGACCATCCGCTGGGTGATCTCTTCACCCGGCTGCAGGTTGATGCGATCGTCATCGATCATCATCAGCATGCCATCACGCTCCAGCACCGGACGCGGCGCGGCAAGATAGAGCGGCACGATCTCGATGTTTTCCAGGAAGATGTACTGCCAGATATCCAGTTCAGTCCAGTTCGACAGCGGGAAGACGCGGATGCTTTCGCCCTTGTTGATCTGGCCGTTGTAGTTGTGCCACAGCTCAGGACGCTGGTTTTTTGGATCCCAGCGGTGGAAGCGGTCACGGAAGGAGTAGATACGCTCTTTGGCGCGTGACTTCTCTTCATCACGACGTGCGCCACCAAAGGCCGCATCGAAACCGTATTTGTTCAGCGCCTGCTTCAGCCCTTCGGTCTTCATGATGTCAGTGTGTTTGGCACTGCCGTGGACAAAGGGGTTAATCCCCATCGCCACGCCTTCCGGATTGCGGTGAACCAGCAACTCTGCGCCCATCGCTTTCACGGTGCGGTCGCGGAACTCGTACATTTCACGGAATTTCCAGCCGGTATCCACATGCAGCAGCGGGAACGGCAGCGTGCCCGGATAAAAGGCTTTACGCGCCAGATGCAGCATCACCGAGGAGTCTTTGCCGATAGAGTACATCATCACCGGATTGCTGAACTCCGCCGCCACTTCGCGAATGATGTGGATACTCTCCGCCTCCAGCTGACGCAGATGAGTGAGTCGTTTTTGGTCCATGATTTTCCCTCAAGCCAGATTGACAACGGCGGACTCGCGAGTCCCCTGCTGTGCTGAATGTTTAAACCAGGCGAGTTGCCCGTGCAGATTAACCACCTCTCCGATCACCAGCAGCGCCGGAGTAGGTGCCGAGGCGGCCAGCGCCTCAAGTTGTTCTAAGGTGCCGGTCAGCACCTGTTGATCCTGACGGGTGCCGCGACTGATCACCGCCACGGGCGTTGATGGCGCGCGACCGTGCTGAATCAGCGCCGCGCTGATAGCAGCCGCTTTAACCGTGCCCATGTAGATCGCCAGTGTCTGACGCGCACGCGCCAGCGAGGGCCAGTCGATATCATCGCCATCGGGACGGCAGTGACCGGTAATAAACATCACGCTCTGCGCGTAGTCGCGATGGGTCAGCGGAATCCCGGCATAGGCCGTCGCACCAGCGGCCGCGGTGACGCCCGGCACCACCTGGAACGGCACGCCCGCCTGCTGTGCCGCCTGCAGCTCTTCGCCGCCGCGGCCAAAGATAAAGGGATCGCCACCCTTGAGGCGGACAACGCGCTTACCTTTCAGCGCCAGTGAAACCAGCAACTGATTAATCTCTTCCTGCGGTAACGTATGCGCGCTGGCGCGTTTACCGACGCAGATGCGGTCGGCGTCGCGACGCACCAGGTCCAGCACCTCTTCGCTGACAAGATGGTCGTAGAGCACCACATCGGCTAACTGCATTACCTGCAGGCCACGCAGCGTCAGCAGGCCGCTGTCGCCCGGCCCGGCACCGACCAGAAAGATCTCGCCCTGACGGGTTGGCTCTTCCAGCAGTTCACGATCCAGCGTGCGCTTCGCCTCTTCGACGTTACCGGCGGACATCTGACTGGCGAACAGACCGTCGAAGGCCCGCTCCCAGAAACGCCGACGATCGGACATGCGGCTGAAGCGCTGTTTGACCTTATCGCGCCAGAGTCCGGCGACCTCCGCCATCTGACCAAGACTGGCAGGCAGCAGCGTTTCGATTTTTTCGCGCAGCATGCGTGCCAGCACCGGTGCGGTGCCGCTGGAGGAGATCGCCACCACCAGCGGTGAGCGGTCAACAATCGACGGGAAGATAAAGGTGCATTTTGGCTGGTCGTCGACCACGTTAACCAGCTTATGCCGCGCGTTAGCGGCTTCAAAAACCCAGGCGTTGAGCTGGTTGTCGTCGGTGGCAGCAATCACCAGGAAAACGCCATCCAGCTGGGACGGATCAAATTCGGTCGCCACCCACTCCAGCTCCTGCTTATCCAGCAGTGCCTGCAGTTCCGGGCAGAGTTCACGAGAGGCGATCTGAACGCGCGCGCGCGCGCGACGCAGCAGTTCAATTTTTCGCGCCGCAATATCTCCACCGCCGACAACCAGAACCGGGCGGCCAGAGAGATCGGCAAAAAGAGGCAAATAGTCCACGTTAACCCTGATGATTTAACTTTGTATTAACGCGACTATACGTCGCTGAGTTTATCCAGATGAAATTACGAATTGGAATGAGTAGTTACCGAATGGAATAACGACATCGCAAAGCACAGAACAATTTGATCTTAGCAGATGAAATTTAATGGCTTTTTCGTGAACAGGCTCACACATTCCAGTCCGCGTCTGCGCCCACAAAAGCAGATAAGTGCCAGCGATAAATGTGCGTGGGTGCTTTCCCTCTCAGCAGCGCCCGATTCCGCTAACCAGCTCGCAGAACAAAAGGGGTATAATGCGCGCGGCATGAGCAGGCCTGGCCCGCATGCCTGTTGGCTCCCGGATAATGTAAAAAAGGATGCACTATGTTTTGTTCCCTCCGCCTGAGGGTCGCGACAGTTTTGTTGAGCGCACTCATTTCCCCGCTGGCCCTGGCCGCGCCAGCGGGTCAGTTTGCCGAACAGCAGGTCCGGCACATCGCCACTTATTTTCCTGGCCGCATGAGTGGTAGTCCGGCAGAGCTGATGGCCGCTGACTATCTGCAACAGCAATTTACCGCGCTGGGGTATAAAACCGATACCCGCCAGTTCAATACCGGCTATAAGTGGCAGGAAGATGATGGCACACAGCGCTGGCATAAGCTCACGGCCACCTCGGTGATTGCCGCGCGCGCTGGCAGCGTGCCGCAGGAGATTCTGATCGTGGCGCATCTGGATACCTGGACGCCGCAGAACAGCAGCCAGGTCCATCATAATCTGGGCGGCTTACGTCTGCAGGGCGTCGACGATAATGCGTCGGGTCTTGGCGTGATGCTGGAGCTGGCGCAGCAGCTGAGTCGTAAACCGCTGCACTACGGCATCCGCTTTGTCGCGCTGAGCGCCGGAGAAACCGACCTGCACGGCATGGATGATTACGTTGAGCGGATGAGCGCGCGTGAGAAGAAGAACACGCTGCTGGTCATCGACCTCAATAGCCTGATCACCGGCGATCATCTCTATTTCAACAGCGGCATGAACACGCCCCGGGCGGTGCGCAAGCAGACCAGCGATCGCGCGCTGTTACTGGCTCGTCAGCAGGGCATTCCCGCTGCCAGTCATCAGCTGACTCGCAAAGACTTCAACGGTCTGAATGCCTTCGACAGGGCGGGCTTTCCACTGCTGGATGTCACTGCCAGCAACTGGACGCTGGGGAATAAAGATGGCGCATTACAGCGTCATCGCAGCCACCACTTTCCGGATGGCGTGACCCGTCATCAGACTGACCTGGATAATCTGAGCTATCTCGACCGCTGGCTGCCGGGCCAGATAGCCCTGCGAACCCGCGACAGCGTCCGCGTGCTGCTGCCGCTGATCAGCGAACTGACCAATCCTAAAGTGTGAGGATCTGACATGTACGTAGTTTTTCTGAATTATGTTCGTCCGGTAGAAGAGGTTGAAGCGCTGCTGGCAGGCCATATCGACTGGCTCGATCGCTATTTTGATGCGGGCTTTTTTATTGCAGCGGGACGTATAGATCCACGCACGGGCGGCATGTTGCTGGTCAGAGAGATGGAGCGTGAAAAGCTGGATGCGATCTTAGCGGAAGATCCGTTTGTCGCCGTGGCAGAGTATGAGGTGACGAAGGTGAATGTGACGCGCGAAGCGGAGGCGTTTGCCGGATTAAAAGGCGTTTAACTTCCTGACTGACTGCGCGAAGACATTCTCTCCCCCTCGCGGGGGAGAGAAGAACGGCATCAGCCTTCGTGCAAACCACACTCGCGCTTGAGACCGAAAAAGCGCGTCTCTTCTTCTGCCATACCCGGCTCCCATTTACGGGTGGTATGGGTATCACCTACTGAAAGATAGCCTTCATCCCACAGCGGATGGTACTTCAGCTTGTGCTGTTCCAGGTACTGATGAATCTGGCGGTTATCCCAGTCAATAATCGGCAGCAGCTTAAAGACGCCACGCTGCACGCCCAGCACCGGCAGATTTGCCCGGCTGCCGGACTGGTCACGGCGCAGGCCTGCAAACCAGGTCTGGGCACCCAGGGTTTCGATAGCCCGGTTCATCGGCTCGACTTTATTGATCTCGTTATATTTCTCAATCCCCTCGACGCCCTGCTCCCACAGCTTGCCGTAGCGCGCTTCCTGCCAGGCCGGTGAGGTTTCGGCACGGAACACTTTGAGGTTGAGATTGAGCTGGTCCGCCAGCTCATCAATAAAACGATAGGTCTCCGGGAACAGATAGCCGGTGTCGGTCAGGATCACCGGAATATCGGGCTGCTGACGCGTCACCAGATGCAGCGACACCGCCGCCTGAATACCGAAACTGGAGGAGAGCACGTAGGCGCCCGGTAAATTCTCCAGCGCCCAGCTGACCCGCTCTTCTGCTGATGACTTTTCCAGCTGCGCATTAGTCGCGGCCAGCGCCATCGCACGCTGGACTTTGGACATCTCATTCAGTGCTGCGAGGTCGGGCTGACTCATTTTGCTTCCTCCCAGAAGTCGCGTGCCGGGTCCAGCACCGGCGCAACAATGCCTGCGCGGATGGTGAAGTCACCAAAGCCTTCAGCGGCCTGGCGCTCGGTGGCCCAGCGTCCCACCAGCTCATCAATGGTGGCGAGAATTTCGCTTTCGTTAATGTTTTCACGGTACATACGGGGAATACGCGTTCCGCTGCGGTTTCCGCCCAGATGCAGGTTGTAGCGGCCTGGCGCTTTACCCACCAGACCCAGCTCCGCCAGCATGGCACGGCCGCAACCGTTCGGACAACCGGTAACGCGTAACACTATGTGCTCATCACCAACGCCATGCGAGTGCATGATGCCCTCGACTTTGGTCACAAACGCGGGCAGGAAGCGTTCGGCTTCTGCCATCGCCAGCGGACAGGTCGGGAACGCAACGCAGGCCATGGAGTTTTCGCGCTGTGGCGTCACATGATCCATCAGACCATGTTCGCGGGCGATCGCTTCAATCTGCGCTTTTTCGCTTTCCGGCACACCCGCCACAATCAGGTTCTGGTTGGCAGTCAGGCGGAAGTCACCCTGATGGATTTTCGCAATTTCCGCGATGCCGCTTTTCAGCGGTCGGCCCGGATAGTCGAGCAGGCGACCATTTTCGATAAACAGCGTGAGGTGCCATTTGTTGTCGATGCCTTTGATCCAGCCAATGCGATCGCCACGGGTGGTGAATTCATAAGGACGGATCGGCTCAAACGTCAGGCCAGCGCGTTTTTCAACTTCCGCTTTAAAGGTCTCAACGCCAACACGTTCAAGGGTGTATTTGGTTTTGGCGTTTTTACGATCGGTACGGTTACCCCAGTCACGCTGCGTCGTCACGACCGCCTCGGCAACATCAAGGATCTTCTCAACCGGGAAGTAACCAAATTCGCTGGCGGTACGCGCGTAAGTCGCTTTGTTACCGTGCTCAATCGACAGGCCGCCACCCACCAGCAGGTTGAAGCCCACCAGCTTGCCGTTCTCGGCGACAGCGACAAAGTTCAGATCGTTGGCGTGCAGATCCACATCGTTGTGCGGCGGGATCACTACCGTCGTTTTGAATTTACGCGGCAGATAGGTTTCACCGAGGATCGGCTCTTCATCTGTTGTCGCGACTTTTTCTTTATCCCACCAGATCTCGGCATAGGCACGGGTGCGCGGCAGCAGATGCTCGGAGAGCTTCTTCGCCCACTCATACGCTTCCTGATGCAGTTCCGACTCAACCGGGTTCGACGTACAGAGCACGTTACGGTTGACGTCGTTGGCGGTCGCCAGCGCATCCAGCCCCACTTCATGCAGCATCTGATGCGTCGGTTTCACGTTCTTCTTCAGAATGCCGTGAAACTGGAAGGTCTGACGGTTGGTCAGACGGATGCTGCCATAAATGGTTTTATCGGTGGCAAATTTGTCGATGGCCAGCCACTGCGTCGGCGTGATGATCCCGCCCGGCAGTCGGCAGCGCAGCATCATGGCGTGGCGGGGTTCCAGCTTCTGCTCGGCACGTTCGGCACGAATGTCGCGATCGTCCTGCTGGTACATGCCGTGAAAACGGATCAGCAGGAAGTTATCGCCGGTAAAGCCGCCGGTCAGACCCTCTTCCAGATCTTCTTTGATGGTGCCGCGCAGATAGTTGCTCTGCTTCTTCAGACGCTCAGCGTCTGCTAATTTGCCTTCTACAACCAGCGGTCCAGGGTGTTTATCGCTCATTAGTAAACGTCTCGCTGATAACGGCGCTCAATGCGCAGCTCACTTAAAAATTCGTCGGCCGTTTCACGATCCATTCCGCCGTGTTCGACCACCACATCCAGCAGGGCCTGCTCGACGTCTTTTGCCATACGATTCGCGTCGCCACAGACATACAGATGCGCGCCCTCTTCAATCCAGCGCCAGACTTCGGCCCCTTTCGCGCGAATCTTATCCTGAACGTAAATTTTCTCTGCCTGATCGCGTGACCAGGCGAGGTCGATATTCGTCAGCAGCCCATCCTTCACATATTTCTGCCACTCCACCTGATAGAGGAAATCGTCGGTGAAGTGCGGATTACCAAAGAATAGCCAGTTTTTGCCGCTGGCACCGTCGTTGTCGCGCTGCTGCATAAAGGCGCGGAACGGCGCGATGCCGGTGCCCGGGCCAATCATGATCACCGGCGCGTCCGGATTAGCCGGCAGGCGGAAATTATCGTTGTGCTCAATGAAGACGCGGACTTCGCCCTCTTCTTCGATGCGATCGGCCAGCCAGGTCGATGCACCGCCGCCGCGCTGGCGACCTTCAATATCGAAGCGCACGGCACCCACGGTGATGTGCACTTCGGTGTCGGTTTCGGCCTGCGAAGAGGCGATAGAGTAGAGTCGCGGCGTCAGCGGTCGCAGCAGGCCGGTCAGCTGTTCTGCCGTGAGTTCAGCCGGAGCCAGACGCACCATATCCACAATCGGATAGTTATGCGCATAGTGCTGCAGCCGGGCTTTATCATCCACCAGCGACAGCAGCTCCGCATTACGGGACAGCTGGGCGTACTGCGCGACGATCTGCGCCGTGTTCACCGTCAGCTCGAAATGCTTTTGCAGCGCCTCCGCCAGCGGCAGGGTTTTGCCCTGAATCTCTACCGGCTCATCGCCTTTCAGCCACACCAGCTCCAGCAGTTCACTGACCAGCGCTGCGTCGTTTTCATACCAGACGCCCAGCGCATCGCCAGGCTGGTAGCGCAGACCGGAGTCGCCCAGATCGATTTCGATATGGCGCACATCTTTGTCTGAGTCACGTCCGGTAATTTTCTGATTCACCGCCAGACTGGCGCTGAGGGGAGACTCTTTGCTGTAGGGGCTGGTGGTGACTTCATTAACGCTGCCTGCCGCTGTCGCCGCAGCCTGCGCCGGGGATTCGGTCGGCACGCGCTGTTTCAGAATGTCGGTCAGCGCACTGCGCCAGGCCGAAGCCTGCTCTGCATACTCGACATCCGCATCAACGCGATCCAGCAGGCGTTCGCCGCCCAGCTCCGCCAGACGGCTGTCAAAATCTTTGCCCGCCTGACTGAAGAATTCATAAGAGGTGTCGCCCAGGCCAAACACCGCAAAGGCAGCACCCTCCATTTTCGGTGCCTTCTTCGACATCAGGAATTTATGCAGCGCTACCGCCTCTTCCGGCGGCTCGCCTTCGCCCTGAGTAGAGGTTACGACCACCAGCATTTTTTCCTGGCCAATCTGCTTGAACTTGTAATCACCGGCATTCACCAGGTTTACGTTCAGCTTCGCGGCCAGCAGGTCATCACGCAGCTGCTCAGCCAGACGACGGGCATTGCCGGTCTGGGAAGCAGAAAGCAGGGTAATAACCGGCGTTTCAGCGGCGGGCGCGGACGGTGCGCTGCTGGCGACGGCGCTACACGGCGTCTGCTCTACCCGGCCCCAGAAATAGCCTGACAGCCACGCCAGTTGAGTCGGGGAATAATCTGTCGTCGCCGCCTGTAAGCGGGCGAGTTGTTCCGGGGAGAGCGGAAGCAGTGAACCAGGTGCCTGAGTCGTCATCGCGTTAAAAATTCCAGTATCAGAAGTCCGGACCGTAAAGTGGCGGAAGAGTGCGTAGGTTACCGGGCTGTATATTAACGATTAAATACGCCTTCGACATATCAAATAACCAAAATGACTAAGTGGTTTTTCTGGTAGAGCTAATCGTTAAAACTGGTAAGTAAACGGGAGATTTATCAGTTAATTAGCTGGACACGATCCGGCAATCGGATGTGAAAGTATCGCTTTGTGCGGCGCGGGTGCGAAAAAAGCGGTAATCAGGTAGAATTCAGCGGTTTTTTAATGTCTGAGAACTACTATGTCTACCACCTTGTTTAAAGAGTTCCAGTTCGAAGCCGCGCACCATCTTCCGAATGTGCCGGCCGGACACAAATGTGGCCGTCTGCACGGTCATTCGTTCCTGGTTCGTCTGGAGATTACCGGCGAAGTGGATGCGCATACCGGCTGGGTTATGGATTTTGCTGAACTGAAGGCGGCGTTTAAGCCTCTGTACAATCGGCTGGACCACTACTATCTGAATGATATTCCTGGCCTGGAAAATCCCACCAGCGAAGTGCTGGCAAAATGGATCTGGGATCAGATGAAGCCGCAGTTGCCGCTGTTAAGCGCGGTCATGATTAAAGAAACCTGTACCGCAGGCTGCGTTTACCGCGGCTAAGCCTGTCGGATCGAGCCTTTCGATCCGACGCTGTTTCGCTTCTATCCCGCATAAGCCCCTTCCCTGTGGTTAACCGCTCAGCACACTCTTTATCAGGCGATATTGAGATATTTATGGGTCTGCATCGACAGGCGCCAGTTGCGTGCAATACAGGTTTCAATGCAGAGTCGGGTAGCATCGTCTTTGCGGCTGATAGGCTGCAGAGCGATGATTCGGGCTTTGGTGTCGTCAATCCCCGCCAGCAGCCCATCCAGTGCGTCCACATCACGCTGACGCGCCACCGGATGTTTAATTTCATCGGCCCGGCTCAGCGCCTGGGGCAGCACATCGTAGCCGCCGCGCATGTTGACCTTCGGCGAGACAGTCACCCAGGTCTGCTCAGAACAGTGGATCTCGTGAGTGCCGCTGGTCTCAATCTGACACTGGAAACCGTGCTGTTCCAGAATCGTGGTTAACGGACGCAGGTCGTAAATCGCCGGTTCACCACCGGTGATCACCACATGACGCGCCGTCCAGCCCTGCTGTTCGATGCTACGAAGCAATGTGGCGGCATCGGCATCGCCCCAGGCGTCGCTCTCCACCGTTTTGATCAAAATATCACCCAGTGACGTTTCCCGATCTGCCCGCTTTTCCCAGGTGTGTTTGGTATCGCACCAGCTACAGCCCACCGGGCAGCCCTGCAGGCGGATGAAAATGGCAGGCACGCCGGTGTAATAACCTTCGCCCTGCAGTGTCTGGAACATTTCGTTAATCGGGTAGAACATTTTTTACTCGCCTGGATAAATCGGGGCGCTGATTATGCCAGCGTGTGTCGCACAACAACAGCTGCGCGACACGAAAAAGCAAAAGCCCCGCACAAGGCGGGGCTTTCAGCGTATGCGATGACGCTTAACGCGCCATCAGCACTGGGTCATTACTGACCTTTAACTTCTTTCAGACCGTTGAATGGCGCTTTAGAACCCAGCGCTTCTTCGATACGGATCAGCTGGTTGTACTTAGCAACACGGTCAGAACGGCTCATTGAACCGGTTTTGATCTGGCCCGCTGCAGTACCTACCGCCAGGTCAGCGATGGTTGCATCTTCAGTTTCGCCTGAACGGTGAGAGATCACGGCAGTGTAGCCCGCGTCTTTCGCCATTTTGATCGCAGCCAGGGTTTCGGTCAGAGAACCGATCTGGTTGAATTTGATCAGAATGGAGTTAGCGATACCTTTATCGATACCTTCTTTCAGGATTTTGGTGTTGGTTACGAACAGGTCGTCACCCACCAGCTGGATTTTGTCGCCCAGCACTTTGGTCTGGTAAGCGAAGCCGTCCCAGTCAGATTCGTCCAGGCCATCTTCGATAGAGACGATCGGATACTGTTTAGTCAGATCTTCCAGGAAGTGGGTGAACTCTTCAGAGGTGAACGCTTTACCGCCTTCACCGGCCAGAACGTATTTGCCATCTTTGTAGAACTCAGATGCCGCACAGTCCATCGCCAGGGTGATGTCTTTGCCCAGCTCGTAGCCTGCTGCTTTTACCGCTTCAGCGATAACGGCCAGCGCTTCGGCGTTGGAACCCAGGTTAGGCGCGTAGCCGCCTTCGTCACCGACTGCCGTGCTCATGCCTTTGCTTTTCAGCACTTTTGCCAGGTTGTGGAATACTTCAGAACCCATACGGATAGCTTCTTTAACGTTAGAAGCGCCAACCGGCTGGATCATGAATTCCTGGATGTCGACGTTGTTGTCGGCATGTTCGCCGCCGTTGATGATGTTCATCATAGGCAGTGGCATAGAGTATTTGCCTGGGGTGCCGTTCAGCTCAGCGATGTGCTCATACAGCGCCTGACCTTTAGAAGCTGCAGCTGCTTTAGCCGCTGCCAGTGAAACAGCCAGAATGGCGTTAGCACCGAAGTTAGATTTGTTCTCAGTACCGTCCAGGTCGATCATGATCTTATCGATGTTCGCCTGATCTTTCGCGTCTTTGCCTTTTACCGCTTCAGCAATCGGACCGTTTACTGCAGCAACGGCTTTGGTTACGCCTTTGCCCAGGAAACGTGATTTGTCACCGTCACGCAGTTCCAGCGCTTCGCGTGAACCGGTAGAGGCACCTGATGGTGCAGCGGCCAGGCCTACAAAACCGCCTTCCAGATGCACTTCAGCTTCAACAGTCGGGTTACCACGTGAGTCGATAATTTCGCGACCGATGACTTTTACGATTTTGGACATTACGATTTTCCTCAGTACAAGTTAGTCAATCCTAAGACAGACAACGCGCGAAAAGTTCGCGCGCTGCCTGTGAAACTTACTTCGCTAAACGCTTCTGATGCTCATGCGCAGCTTTAACAAAGCCGGCAAACAACGGATGGCCGTCGCGTGGGGTCGAGGTAAACTCAGGGTGGAACTGGCAGGCCACAAACCACGGATGGTTCGGGATCTCGATAATCTCAACCAGTTGATCATCACCCGAGCGACCTGCTACGCGCAGACCGGCTGCTTCAATTTGCTTTAACAGCATATTGTTTACTTCATAGCGGTGGCGATGGCGCTCAACGATGGTGTCAGAGCCGTAGAGCTGGCGAACCTGGCTGCCCGGCGTTAACTGACACTGCTGGCTACCCAGACGCATGGTGCCGCCCAGATCGCTCTGCTCGCTGCGGACTTCGACGTTGCCTTCTTCGTCACGCCATTCGGTGATTAATGCCACCACCGGGTATTTACAGTCTGGCACAAATTCAGTGGAGTTGGCGCCCGGCATGCCCGCGACATTGCGCGCGAACTCCATCAGCGCGACCTGCATGCCCAGACAGATGCCGAGGTACGGCACGTTGTTTTCGCGTGCGTACTGGGCGGTCATCAGCTTGCCTTCGACACCACGGTAGCCGAAGCCGCCTGGGATCAGAATCGCATCCAGATCTTTCAGTAATTCGACACCGCGGGATTCAACATCCTGCGAATCGATCAGTTTGATATTCACGGTGACGCGATTTTTCAGGCCACCATGTTTCAGCGCTTCGATCACTGACTTATAGGCATCCGGCAGCTCAACATACTTGCCCACCATACCGATGGTGACTTCACCACCCGGATTGGCTTCTTCATAGATCACCTGCTCCCATTCGGCCAGGTTGGCTTCCGGTGCATTCAGGTTGAAGCGCTTGCAGATGTAGTCATCCAGGCCCTGCGACTTGAGCATGCCAGGAATCTTGTAGATGGAATCCACGTCTTTCAGCGAGATAACCGCTTTTTCAGGGACGTTACAGAACAGCGCGATTTTAGCGCGTTCGTTGGCCGGAACGGCACGATCAGAACGGCAAATCAGCACGTCTGGCTGGATACCAATCGACAGCAGCTCTTTTACGGAGTGCTGAGTCGGTTTGGTTTTCACTTCACCCGCCGCCGCCATGTACGGTACCAGCGTCAGGTGCATATACATGGTGTGTTCGCGGCCCACATCCACGGCCATCTGGCGAATCGCTTCCAGGAACGGCAGTGATTCGATATCCCCTACCGTGCCGCCGATTTCGACCAGCACCACATCATGGCCTTCACCGCCTTCAATAATGCGTTCTTTGATGGCGTTGGTGATGTGCGGGATAACCTGAATGGTTGCGCCCAGATAGTCGCCACGGCGCTCTTTGCGCAGGACTTCTGAGTAGATACGGCCAGTGGTGAAGTTGTTACGGCGCGACATTTTGGTGCGGATGAAGCGCTCGTAGTGACCCAGATCGAGATCGGTTTCAGCGCCGTCATCAGTGACGAAAACTTCGCCGTGCTGGGTCGGGCTCATGGTGCCTGGATCCACGTTGATATACGGGTCCAGCTTCATGATGGTCACGTTCAGACCACGAGCTTCGAGAATGGCTGCGAGGGAGGCGGCGGCAATGCCTTTACCCAGAGAGGAAACGACCCCGCCGGTCACAAAAATATAATTCGTTGTCATGCTGAACCTGAGAGTTTAGGTTTAAAGACGGTGGAATAACCAGGACGGGAAAACAGTATACTGGAAACCGCTATCAGCCACAATTGATGAATCACAGCCATCCTCCAACGCATTGCTGCGTCCTAACATAGCGGATAGCTGCCAATAAAATGTTGATGTGCGTCACAAAGTTGTAGCCACGCTGAAACGAGTAAGCATATATGGCGACTTTATGCACAGCGCTGGAATAATCAGCGCTTCTCGCCCTGTTTCACCTGCTGCCAGGCCGCTTCCATCTGTTCCAGCGTGGCACCCGGCATGCTTAACCCCTGTGCTGCGATGATTGCCTCGACTTCACGGAACCGACGCTCGAACTTGTCATTCGCCTTTTGCAGCGCCGTTTCCGCTTTGCTGCCAAGATGACGCGACAGGTTAACCGTGGCAAACAGCAGGTCGCCAATCTCCTCTTCCAGCTTTTCGCCGTCCACCACGCTCTGCTGCGCCTCGTGCATCACTTCATCAATCTCTTCATGCACTTTTGCCACTACCGGCCCCAGCGTGGTCCAGTCGAATCCCACATTGTGACAGCGCTTCTGAATCTTATGGGCACGCATCAGTGCGGGCAGCGCTTTAGGAATATCATCCAGCGCCGAATGCTGGGCTTTATCCGCCCGCTCGGCGGTTTTAATCGCTTCCCAGTTTTTCAGCACGTCACTGCTGGTTTCTGCCGTGGCATCGCCAAAAATGTGAGGATGACGGCGCTCCAGCTTGTCACTGATGGCGTGACAGATATCCTCAAAATTAAAACGATCCTGTTCGCTGGCCATCTGCGCATAGAACACCACCTGAAACAGCAGATCGCCCAGTTCGCCGCGCAGATCGTCAAAATCTTCGCGCTGGATGGCGTCCAGCACTTCATAGGTTTCTTCCAGCGTATAGGGCGCGATAGAGGTGAAGGTCTGTTCACGGTCCCACGGGCAGCCATGTTGGGGATCGCGCAGGGTTTTCATGATGCCAAGCAGGCGCTCAATAGCGTTCATTCAGACGGGTCCTTGAGTAGTCAGGTGACAGGCAGCGGGCAAGGAGGCGAGGCGTATAACAGTGCCGGACGGGGTGAACCGCGTCCGGCACGCTCAGGTACCGCAGAAAACGCCCGCGCAACCTCCGGCTGCCGGTTGCCGCAATGCAGCTGAATATCAGTGCAGGCGGCGGGCGTCAATAATATCAGAGACCTGGTTCAGGCGCGCCAGGACACGTCCCAGTACCTGATGGTTGTAGATCTCAATATCCATGTCGATGGTCGCCAGCTGCTTTTTCGTGTCGCTGCGGCTTGAGACGCCCAGTACATTCACTTTCTCGTTGGCGAGAATGGTGGTGATGTCACGCAGCAAGCCGCTGCGATCGTTGGCGGTGACGCGCACCACCAGCGAGTAACCGCTGGAGTAGCTCTCGCCCCATACGGCATCGACGATACGTTCCGGCGCATGTGAAATCAGTTCAGAGAGCTGGTCGCAGTCGGCGCGGTGAATTGAGATACCGCGCCCCTGGGTGATGAAGCCGACAATATCATCGCCCGGAATCGGCTGACAGCAGCGGGCAATGTGGTGCATCAGATTGCCCACGCCTTCGACGACCACGCGCCCACTCTCTTTGCGAGCAGGCTGCGAGTACGATTTCTGGGTCAGCTGGCGCAGCGCTTCGCGATCTTCCTCTTCAGCACTCGGCTTGTTGAGCTTCGCCTGCAGGAAGTTAACCATCTGGTTAAGACGAATATCGCCGCCGCCAATCGCCGCCAGCAGCTCTTCCAGCGAGGTCACGTTGTAGCGCGGCAGCAGCAGTTTCTCTGCTTCGCGTAGGCTGATATCAAGCTGATTCAGTTCGTTATCCAGAATCTGCCGTCCGGCGATAATGTTCTTGTCGCGATCCTGCTTGCGGAACCAGTTGTGGATCTTCGAGCGGCCACGGCTGGTGGTGATGTAGCCCAGATTCGGGTTGAGCCAGTCGCGGCTCGGGTTCGGCTGTTTCTGGGTGATCACTTCAACCTGATCGCCCATCTGCAGCTGATAGGTGAACGGCACGATGCGGCCACCGATTTTTGCACCGATGCAGCGGTGACCGATGTCACTGTGAATATGATAGGCAAAGTCGAGCGGCGTCGATCCGGCCGGCAGATCCACCACGTCACCTTTCGGGGTAAAGACGTAGACCCGGTCGTCGAACACCTGGCTACGGACCTCTTCCAGAAGCTCGCCGGAGTCGGCCATCTCTTCCTGCCAGCTAATCAGCTTACGCAGCCAGGCAATACGCTCTTCGTGACCCGCGGCGCCGCGCGCGCTGCTGGAGGTTGGCCCCTCTTTATATTTCCAGTGCGCCGCCACGCCCAGCTCGGCATCTTCATGCATCTGGCGGGTACGGATCTGGATCTCTACCGTTTTGCCCTGCGGCCCTAACACCACCGTATGAATCGACTGATAGCCGTTGGGTTTTGGGTTAGCGACGTAGTCATCGAATTCGCTCGGCAGATGGCGATAGAGGGTATGTACCGTGCCCAGCGCGCCGTAGCAATCCTGCAGACGATCGGCCACGATGCGCACCGCACGCACGTCAAACAGCTCATCAAAGGCCAGCGATTTTTTCTGCATCTTGCGCCAGATGCTGTAGATGTGTTTCGGACGACCGTAGACTTCGGCGCGCACGCCCTCTTTAACCATCTCTTTGCGCAGATTGTTGACGAAGTTATCGATGTACTGTTCACGATCGATGCGACGCTCATGCAGTAATTTAGCAATGCGCTTATATTCGTCGGGATGCAGGTAGCGGAAGCAGTAATCTTCCAGCTCCCATTTGAGCTGACCGATACCGAGACGGTTGGCCAGGGGCGCATAGATGTTGGTGCTCTCTTTGGCGGCCAGCACCCGCTCATCTTCCGGAGCATCTTTCATTTCGCGCAGGTTCATGATGCGTTCGGCCAGCTTCAGCACCACGCAGCGGAAATCTTCCACCATCGCCAGCAGCATGCGGCGGACGTTATCGACCTGTTCAGAGGCCATGGAGTCGTTGTGGATCGCTTTCAGCTGGCGGATGGCGTCCATATCGCGCACGCCGTGTACCAGCGAGACGATGCCTTTGCCGACGGCGGTTTCCAGCTCCTCTTCACTCACCACTTCATCGTTAGCCAGCGGGAAAATCAGCGCCGCACACAGGCTTTCAATATCCATGCTGAGCATGGAGAGGATTTCCACCATCTCGATACCGCGCCACAGGAGCAGCGACTGATCGGGATGGCCCTGCGTCTGCGCTTCGCAGTAGCGCCAGGTCTCAGCAACGCGTTGACAGGATTGCGGGTTGGCAATACCGAGACTGGCGATCCACTGGTCGAGGGCGAAATCCCCCTCAGTATTTAAATGCGCACTTCTGACCGCAACCATAACCTCTCCTGCACAACGACATTCATCGCTTATGTTTTTCTGAACAGCACCATGGATTCGAGATGACGGGTATGTGGGAACATATCCAGCATCGCGACCCTTTCCAATTGGTAGCCTGCCGACAGCAATGTCTGGCTGTCGCGGGCGAGTGTTGTGGGATTACACGAAACATAGACCACGCGTTCTGGTGCAAGTTTAACCACATGCGCCATGACGCCCGCAGCCCCGGCGCGTGCCGGATCGAGTAATACCTTGTTAAATCCCTGTGCCGCCCACGGCTGGCGCGACACCTCTTCTTCCAGATTATGCTGAAAGAAACTGACATTTTTAAGATTATTCAAATCAGCATTATACGCTGCCTGCCGCACTAATGCTGCAATCCCCTCCACACCAACGACATTTTGTACGAAGATTCCTACAGGAAGTGTGAAGTTTCCCATGCCGCAAAACAGATCCAGCACCCGGTCTTCCGGCTGCAGGTCGAGCCAGGCGATCGCCTTCGCGACCATCTGCTGATTAACGGCATCGTTAACCTGGATAAAATCCTGTGGGCTGAAGGTGAGCTTAAGCTGGTGCGAGTGATAAAACGGCACCGACTCACTTAACGCCGTCAGTTCTTCTTCCCCCGCATCCAGGAACAGCATCAGCTGATGCTTATGCGAAAACTGTTCCAGTTTTTCACGATCATCGGCATGCAGCGCATCAAGATGGCGCAGAATCATCAGCGGGCCGTTATCCGCCAGCACCAGTTCCACATGTCCGAGACGCCTGACGGCGCGCAACGCACTGAGGCACTGGTGCAGCGGAACCAGTAACGCTTCAAGTTCGGGCGCTAAAATGGGGCAGTGCTGAATATCGACCAGATCGTTGCTGGCTTCCTGGCGGAAGCCCATCTGTAAGCGTTGCGCTTTATTTTGCCATTGCAGACCCAGACGGGCGCGACGGCGGTAGCCCCAGGGCTGACCGGCAATCACCTCATCTACCGCCACGTTCTGTGCTGCGGCCCTGCTCAGCATCCGGCTCAGCGCCTGGGCTTTGCTCTGCTGTTGCAGCGCCACATCCGCATGCTGCTGCTGACAGCCACCACAGCGTTCATAGTGCGGGCAGCGCGGCGTAACGCGGTCCGGACTGCGGCTAATCAGTCGTGTCACTTTCGCCCGGGCAAATTGACGTTTATCCTCTGTCAGCACGACCTCCGCCTGTTCACCCGGCAGAGCACCCGTGACAAAAAGGGTTTTGCCCTTGTGACGCGCCACGCCCTGTCCGAACGGATCGAGCTCATCAATGGTGACGGTGATCCGTTGTTGCGTCGTCACGCGCTGTTTTGCAACGTAAAATTGCGCCATAGTGTTATTCATTCTCTTTATCGAAAACGGCCTGCATCGTTTTGTCGACAGCATGCACAGGGACGTTAATGCCGGAGTAGCCAGGCGACTATTATGACCAAATACAGCCTGCGGGCGCGAATGATGATTTTAATCCTGGCACCCACGCTGATGGTTGGCCTGCTGCTCAGCTCATTTTTTGTGGTACACCGCTACAACGAACTGCAGCGCCAGGTGATCGATGCCGGGGCCAACATCATCGAACCCCTGGCGATTTCCAGCGAATACAGCATGACCTGGCACAATCGGGATGCCATGCGTGAGCTGGTCAGCCTGCTGCACCGCCGCCACTCCGGCATCGTGCGGGCCATCTCGGTGTTTGATAATCATAATCAGCTCTATGTCACCTCGAATCACAAGCAAAACCTCAGCCTGCTGCAACAGGATGATATCCGCGCCCTGCCTGACGATGTCTCAATGGAGCGCCACGGCAGCCTATTAATTCTGCGCACGCCGATTACCTCCGAGCGTTACGATGTGGATGAATTACCGGATGAAGATGCCAAGCCCGCGGGCAATCCGCTGGGCTATGTGGCGATTGAACTGGATCTGCAGTCGGTGCGCCTGCAGCAGTACAAAGAGGTATTTGTTGCCACGCTGATGCTGCTCTTCTGCCTCTGTCTTGCCATGCTGTTTGCTTATCGCCTGATGCGCGATGTTACCGGCCCGATCCGCAACATGGTCACCACCGTTGACCGCATCCGTCGCGGCCAGCTCGACAGCCGCGTTGAGGGCTACATGCTGGGTGAACTCAACATTCTGAAAAACGGCATTAACGCGATGGCGATGTCGCTGACCGCCTATCACGAAGAGATGCAGCACAATATCGACCAGGCAACCTACGATTTAAGAGAGACGCTGGAGCAGCTGGAAATTCAGAACGTTGAGTTGGATCTGGCTAAGAAACGCGCGCAGGAAGCCGCGCGTATCAAATCTGAGTTTCTGGCCAATATGTCGCATGAGCTGCGAACGCCGCTCAATGGCGTACTGGGTTTTACCCGGCAGATGCTGAAAACCCAGCTGCGCACCACCCAGCGCGACTATATGCAAACCATTGAACGCTCAGCCAATAACCTGCTCAGTATTATCAACGACGTGCTCGATTTTTCGAAGCTGGAAGCGGGCAAGCTGATGCTGGAGGCGATCCCCTTCCCGCTGCGCGCCACGCTGGATGAAACCCTGGTGCTGCTGGCGCCGTCGGCGCATGAAAAGGGGCTGGAGCTGACGGTGGTGTGTGACAGCAGCGTGCCGGACAACGTGATTGGCGATGCGCTGCGCCTGCAACAGATTCTGATCAACCTGATTGGTAACGCCATCAAGTTTACCGAGCAGGGTTACATCGGCCTGCGCGTCGGACAGCGGGTGATTACCCAGTCCCGCGTCGAGCTGGAGATTCAGGTTGAGGATAGCGGTATCGGTATCTCTGAGCAGCAGCAGACACAGCTGTTCCAGGCGTTTCGTCAGGCTGACGCCAGCATTTCACGCCGTCATGGCGGCACCGGGCTGGGTCTGGTCATCACGCAAAAACTGGTGCGGGAGATGGGGGGAGAAATCACCTTCAGCAGCCAGCCGGATCAGGGTTCAACCTTTGTAATTCGCGTGCAGCTGGATCTTAATCCCAACGCGCCCGGCATGCCCCGCGTGCTGGAAACGCTGTCCCATGCGCGTATTGCTTATGTGGAAGCGGATGCTAACGTTGCCAGCGCCGCGCTGGAGATGCTGAGCGCTACCCCATTGCAGATTGACTACAGCGAAACGCTGGAGGGATTGAAAGCGTCTCACTATCCGCTGCTGCTGATGGCGATGCCGGTCGGTATCAGCCAGCCTGAACTGCTCAATGAGCGCCTGATCAATGGGCTGCTGGATCGGGCAGACAACGTGCTGATGGCCCTTCCCAGCCCGATGATGTTGCTGGCTGATGAACTAAAGGTACGCGGCATTGACGGCTGCATCGCTAAGCCGATCTCTCTGACGCGGCTTCTGCCGATGTTACTGGATATCCATACCCGCCAGGTCAGCGAACTACCGCTGTCACCGCGACTGCCGCTGACGGTGATGGCGGTGGATGATAATCCCGCCAACCTCAAGCTGATTGGCGCGCTGCTGGAGGAGCAGGTGCAGAACATCCTGCTGTGCAGCAGCGCCGAACACGCCATCCGCGAGGCACGTCAGCAGTCGCTGGATGTGATTCTGATGGATATTCAGATGCCTGAAATTGATGGCATTCGCGCCAGCGAAATTATCCGGGGTCTGCCGCATCACGCAAATACACCGATTGTGGCGGTGACCGCACATGCGATTGATGGCGAGCGTGAACAGCTGATCAAGGCGGGTATGAATGACTATCTTGCCAAGCCGATTGATGAGAGCAAGCTGAGACAGCTGCTGGCGCGCTATACGCCGCCGCCGGTGGTCTCCCTGCCGGAACTGCAGCCAATATTACCGACGCTGGACTGGCAGCTGGCGCTGCGTCAGGCGGCGAACAAACCCGAGCTGGCGCGCGATCTGCTACGAATGCTGCTGGAGTTTTTACCGGAAGTGCATGCGAAGATGGCGCAGTTTATGACGACCAATGAGGTCAACGCCCTGCGTGAAATTATTCACAAGCTGCACGGCAGTGCCAGCTACAGCGGCGTGCCGCGCATGAAGCAACTCTGTCATCAGCTGGAACGGGGGCTGCTGGAGGCCAGCGATATCGCCGCGCTGGAGCCGGAACTGCTGGAGCTGCAGGATGAGATGGAGAACGTCGCCAGAGAAGCCCGGCGACTGTTAGGGTTCGGGGAAGTCTGACCGGCCTGCTGCCACGCCAGCTATACGCGCAAACACTAAACGGCAGGTGCTTTAGCTTCCGCTGATGCACCTGCCACCAGGATAAAGGGCTGACGCCGCAAAACTATGCCTTACCACCCGCATCACCCTCTACAGATCACGGCCCGCATTGCCTGGCCGGGTATTCCTGACGGTCAGTGGAATCCGGCCAGTTTCAGCGTCGCGGCCACATTACGCGCCGTCATCTCGACATTCTTTCCGGCATTCGCGAGTGCCTCATCCAGCGTACAGATGCTGTAGAGCACGCTGAATACCGCATCAATCCCGTGCTGATGCACCACGCCGACATCCGCCGTCAGGCTTCCGGCGATGCCAATCACCGGCTTGTTAAAGCGCTTTGCCACGCTGGCGACCCCAATCGGCACCTTGCCATTGATACTCTGGCTGTCGATACGCCCTTCACCGGTAATCACCAGGTCCGCATCTTTGACCTCTTCAGCCAGCCCCAGCGCTTCAGTAACAATCTCAATGCCGCGCCGCAGCTCCGCCTGACAGAAGGCGTGCAGCGCCGCGCCCATGCCGCCCGCTGCGCCGCCGCCGGGAATATGCAGCACATCGATATCGAGATCGCGGTGAATAATCGCGGCGTAATGGGCCAGCGCCTGATCGAGCTGCTGCACCAGCGCCGGAGTCGCCCCTTTCTGCGGACCGAAAATGGCCGATGCGCCCTCTTTGCCGGTCAGCGGATTAGTCACGTCACAGGCCACTTCGATGCGGCACTGATGGATGCGGGCATCCAGCGCGTCAATATCAATGCTGGCGAGGTCAGAGAGCGCGCCGCCACCGTGACCAATCTCGCTGCCCTGGGCGTCGAGCAATCGGGCGCCCAGCGCCTGCATCATCCCGGCACCGCCATCGTTGGTGGCGCTGCCGCCGATACCAATAATGATGTGAGCAACGCCTTTATCCAGTGCATTCCTGATCAACTCGCCGGTGCCAAACGACGTCGTTATCAGCGGGTCACGCTGTGAAGCGGGCACCCGCTCCAGTCCGCTGGCCGCCGCCATTTCGATATAGGCGGTGCGTTCATCTCCCGACAGACCGTAAAAGGCATCAACCTGCGTGCCTAACGGACCTGTCACCTTCAACCTGACGATCTTTCCCTTCGTCGCCGCCACCATCGCTTCTACCGTGCCTTCGCCACCGTCGGCGACCGGTATTTTTACGTAATGCGCATCGGGGAAAATGTCACGGAAACCCGCTTCAATCGCCGATGCCACATCCAGGGCGGATAAACTCTCTTTATATGAATCCGGTGCGATTACGATTTTCATAGGCAATCCGAGCGCAGTTGAGTAATTGAAACGGCTCTTAACCAGTCGGGTTTCAGGAAACCGGAACCGGGTTTTAGCGGGCGATTTCAACCTTCGCTAACTTCTCATAATAGCAGGCCAGCGCACTGTGGTCGGCAGTACCCTGACCCTCGTTGCGCAGCGCCTGCATCATCTCCATCACCGCCGCCGTCAGCGGTAGATGCGCACCGATGCTGTGCGAGGTATCCAGCGCGTTCGCCAGATCTTTGATATGCAGGTCGATACGAAAGCCCGGTTTGAAGTTGCGGTCCATCACCATCGGCGCTTTGGCATCCAGCACCGTGCTGCCCGCCAGCCCACCGCGAATCGCCTGATAAACCAGATCCGGATTCACACCCGCTTTCGTCGCCAGCGACAGCGCCTCAGACATGGCCGCAATGTTCAGCGCCACAATCACCTGGTTTGCCAGTTTGGTGACGTTACCTGCACCGATGTCGCCGGTATGCACGACCGATCCCGCCATTGATTTCATGATGTCGTAGCAGGCATCGAACACCGCTTTATCGCCGCCGACCATCACAGAGAGCGTGCCTTCAATCGCTTTAGGTTCGCCGCCGCTGACCGGCGCATCCAGCATTTTGATGCCTTTTTCTGCCAGCGCATCATGGACTTCACGGCTCGCCAGCGGCGCAATCGAACTCATGTCGATCACCACCAGGCCCGGCTTTGCGCCCTCGACAATGCCATTTTTACCCAGGCAGACCTCGATCACTTGCGGCGAGTTAGGCACCATGGTAATCACCACGTCGCACTGTTCCGCCACCTCTTTAGGCGATTTCGCCACGGTCGCGCCCAGTTCCGTCAGCTCCGCTTCGTTTTCGGCGTTGTGATCGCGTACCACCAGCGAATAACCGGCTTTCACCAGATTTTTACTCATGGGTTTGCCCATAATGCCCAGGCCAATAAATCCAATTTTCATTGCGTTTCTCCTTGATCGATTAGCGCTTAAATTTGTCGCATAACGCCTGCGAGGCGTTGCGGAACATTCCGACATCGCTGCCGACGGCCACAAAGGTGGCTCCCCACTCCAGATAGCGACGCGCGTCCGCTTCCACTGGCGCCAGAATGCCGCTCGGCTTACCGGCCGCTTTGGCACGTTCAAAAATGTGTTTAATCACTTTCAGCACTTCAGGATGTGCAGGCTGGCCGAGATAGCCCAGCGCAGCGGAGAGATCCCCCGGCCCGACGAAAATACCGTCGACGCCATCCACCGCCGCGATGGCGTCAATGTTATCGACTGCCTGCTGGGTTTCGATCTGCACCAGCACCGTGATGTTGTCGTTAATGGTGCTGTTGTAATCCGGCAACGTGCCGTACATGTTGCTGCGGTGGGACACCGAGACACCGCGAATCCCGGCGGGCGGATAGCGGGTTGAGGCGACGGCACGCAGAGCTTCCTCTTCGGTTTCGACAAACGGCACCAGGAAGTTGTTAAAGCCGATATCCAGCAGACGCTTAATGATCACCGGCTCGTTGCAGGGCGGACGCACTACGGGGGCGCTGTGGCTGCCTTTCAGTGCCATCAGCTGCGGCACAAAGGTCGTGATGTCGTTGGGCGCGTGTTCGCCATCCAGTACCAGCCAGTCGAAACCGGCCAGCCCCAGGATTTCAGTTGAGATAGGACTGGCCAGCGCACACCAGCTGCCAATCAGGGTGTCGCCCGCTAACAGGCGACGACGAAATCCATTGGGCCAGGCTGCATTACTCATGGTTGAACTCCTGTGACGGTGGCTCCGCGGCGGGAGCCAGAAAGGTTAACGTACCAGGCACGGGCGTTTATTGTCGAAAGTCCATCCCGGTACTAAAAATTGCATCGCTTCAGCATCGTCACGCGCACCCAGCCCCTGCTTCTGATAGAGCGCATTGGCCTGCATCACCTGATCCATATCCAGCTCTACGCCAAGACCCGGCTTCTGCGGCACCTGTACCATGCCGCCTTTAATCTGGAACGGCTCTTTGGTCAGGCGCTGATTGCCCTCCTGCCAGATCCAGTGGGTATCAATGGCGGTGATCGCGCCCGGTGCGGCGGCGGCAACGTGGGTAAACATCGCCAGCGAAATGTCGAAGTGGTTATTGGAGTGCGAGCCCCAGGTCAGGCCGAAGTCGTGACACATCTGCGCCACGCGCACCGAACCCTGCATGGTCCAGAAGTGCGGGTCAGCCAGCGGAATGTCCACCGACTGCAGCGACAGGGTATGCCCCATCTGCCGCCAGTCGGTGGCGATCATATTGGTGGCGGTGGGCATGCCGGTCGCACGGCGGAACTCCGCCATCACTTCACGCCCTGAGTAGCCCTGCTCTGCGCCACAGGGATCTTCTGCGTAGGCCAGCACATCTTTGAGCTGCTTACCGAGCATGATCGCCTCGTTGAGCGACCAGGCGCCGTTGGGATCGAGGGTAATGCGAGCTTCAGGAAAACGTTTTGCCAGCGCCGTGACCGCTTCGGCCTCTTCACCGCCGCGCAGCACGCCACCTTTAAGTTTGAAGTCGTTAAAACCATATTTCTCATAGGCTGCTTCCGCCAGACGCACTACCGCATCCGGAGTCAGCGCCTCTTCGTGGCGCAGGCGATACCAGTCGCACGGATCGTCTTGCTGGTTCTGATAAGAGAGCGAGGTTTTAGTGCGGTCGCCGATGTAGAACAGGTAACCGAGCATCTCAACACGGTCACGCTGCTGCCCGTCACCCAGCAGCGAGGCGACGTTAACGCCCAGGTGCTGACCCAGCAGATCAAGCAGCGCCGCTTCGATGCCGGTCACCACATGAATCGTGGTGCGCAGATCAAAAGTCTGGTTGCCGCGTCCACTCGCATCACGGTCGGCAAAAGTACTGCGCACCAGACTGAGGGTATTTTTGTACTCACCCAGCGTTTTGCCGATCACCAGCGAGGCGGCATCTTCCAGCGTCTGGCGGATTTTCTCGCCGCCCGGGATTTCACCGACGCCGGTATGTCCGGCGTTATCTTTGATAATCACAATGTTGCGGGTAAAGAATGGCGAGTGAGCGCCACTGAGGTTCAGCAGCATGCTGTCATAGCCTGCGACCGGAATAACCTGCATGGCGGTCACTTTCGGTGTTGAACTCATCTCCTGCTCCTTATGCTGTTTTCCGGCCGAATGCCGGGCGCTTGCGGTCAAAAGTCCAGCCGGGGATCAGATACTGCATCGCCGTCGCGTCGTTACGTGCACCGGCGGGCAGTGACTGATAAAGCTGATTGGCTTTGTTTACCTGATCCCAGTCGAGCTCAATGCCCAGACCCGGTGCATCCGGTACGGCGATTTTTCCGTTGCGGATTTGCAGCGGATTTTTCGTCAGGCGCTGATCGCCCTCCTGCCAGATCCAGTGGGTATCAATCGCGGTGGGATTACCCGGCGCCGCCGCACCCACATGGGTGAACATCGCCAGTGAAATATCGAAGTGATTATTGGAGTGGCAACCCCAGGTGAGGCCCCACTCATCGCACAGCTGGGCGACACGCACGGCACCGCTCAGCGTCCAGAAGTGCGGATCCGCCAGCGGAATATCGACCGCATTCAGCATCACCGCGTGGTTCATCTCGCGCCAGTTAGTGGCGATCATGTTGGTGGCGACCGGCAGGCCGGTGGCACGCCGGAACTCGGCCATGACTTCACGCCCCGAATAGCCCTGCTCCGCGCCGCAGGGATCTTCGGCGTAGCTCAGCACATCCTGCATCCCTTTACACAGCGCTATCGCCTCATCCAGCAGCCAGGCCCCATTGGGATCGACCGTGATACGCGCATCGGGAAAGCGCTGCTTGAGCGCCGCCGCCGTGGCGATCTCCTGCTCGCCCGGCAGCACGCCACCTTTGAGCTTGAAATCTTTAAAGCCGTACTTATCCTGTGCCGCCTCAGCCAGCCGCACCACGGCATCGCTGCTTAGCGCTTCCTGATGGCGCAGGTGATACCAGTCGTGACTGGCCTGCTCACCCGTGAGATAGGGCAGATCGGTTTTGCGCCGGTCGCCGAGATAGAACAGATAGCCCAGCACCGTCACTTCATCACGCTGTTTGCCCGGCCCCAGCAGTTCAGCCACCGGGACGCCCAGACACTGTCCCAGCAGATCGAGCAGCGCCGCTTCGAGCGCGGCCACCGCATTGACGCGCAGCTCAAAAGTCCAGGCACCGTTGCCAAAAGTGGTGAAGTCAGCCGACTGATTCCCTTTGTGTACCTGCTGCACCAGACTGTTCATGCGGGCAATCTGCTGGCCTAAAACCCGCGGAATCGCCTCCACCAGCGTCTGATAGATGGTGTCACCGCCGGGCGCTTCACCCACGCCGGTGTGGCCGGCGCTGTCGGTAAGGACCACAATGTTGCGGGTAAAACAGGCGTTGTGGGCACCGCCAATGTTAAGCAGCATGCTGTCGTAACCGGCGACCGGGATAACCCGCATCTCTGTGATTACCGGGGAACTTTGCGTATTCATGATGCGTCCTTACCGTGCCAGGATTTCAGTTCGACACGTTTGATATCGCCGGCAATCACCAGGAAGCTGAATGCCGCAACAAAGGCATGGATGCCGACATAGACCAGTGCACCTTCAAAGGAACCACTGGTAGCGATGATGTAGCCGATAGCAATGGGGGTCACGATGCCGGAGAAGTTACCGAACATGTTAAACAGGCCGCCGCTGAGTCCGCTGATCTCTTTCGGTGCGGTATCCGCCATCACCGCCCAGCCCAGCGCACCAATGCCTTTACCAAAGAACGCCAGCGCCATAAAGAACACCACCACCCATTCGGTATCGGTGTAGTTACACATCACCATCGAAATGGAGAGCAGCATGCCGAGCACGATTGGCGTTTTACGTGCGATATTCAGCGAGCCGGTTTTACGCATCAGCCAGTCGGAGATGACTCCGCCCAGAACGCCGCCGAGGAAGCCGCACACTGCCGGAATCGAGGCGATAAAGCCCGCTTTGAGAATCGACATGCCGCGCGCCTGCACCAGATAGACCGGGAACCAGGTGATGAAAAAATAGGTTAAGGCGTTAACACAGTACTGACCGAGATAGATACCCAGCATCATGCGTGACGTCAGAAGCTGCTTAATCTGGAACCACTTCTCGCTCCAGCTCACCTTGCGGGTATCCTTTTTAACATCCATGTTGATCAGCGCGCCGCCCTGCTCCATGTACTCCAGTTCAGCTTTGTTCACGCCGGGGTGATCGGTGGGATCGTGGATCACTTTCAGCCAGATAAAGCTGAGGATGATGCCCAGGCCGCCCATGAACCAGAACACATGCGCCCAGCCCACTTCAGAGACCAGCCAGCCCATGATGGGTGCAAAGATCACGGTGGCGAAGTATTGCGCAGAGTTGAAGATCGCCACTGCCGTGCCGCGCTCCTGCGCCGGGAACCAGGCGGCTACAATCCGGCTGTTGCCGGGGAAGGAAGGCGCTTCAGCCAGACCCACCAGGAAACGCAGGATAAACAGCGACATGATGATGCCGAAGCCGCTGAAGATATCCACGAAACCCTGCAGCAGCGTAAACAGCGACCAGGTAAAGATGCTCCAGAAATAGACCCGTTTAGAGCCGAAGCGATCGAGCAGCCAGCCGCCCGGAATCTGGCCAATAACGTACGCCCATGAGAAGGCAGAAAAGATATAGCCCAGTCCGACCGAATCGAGGCCGATATCTTTGGACATTGCGGAACCGGCAATCGAGATGGTTGCGCGGTCACCGTAGTTGAATGAGGTGACGATAAATAACATCACCACAATCCAGTAGCGGGCATTGGTGCGCTTCTGCACCGTTTCCGCGGTCTGGCTGAAACTATTCATGATGCACTCCTGAAATATAGCGTGAGCTACATTCGCTCTGACTGCATACACATCGCGTTGGGTATCAGAGAGAAGTTGGGTTAAACACGGCGATCTTTTTGTTGTGGCAAACCTTTATTTATCCATCTGCGAGGTGGCAGCCAATGCGCTTCTGCGACCTCTGCGGATGAGTAATACGTCGTGACAGATAACCTGACTTTGGCTAACGGAACCCAGTATAAGAACAGCCTGAAGCGAGCACATTGGCACATCGCCCTGGAATAACCTCAGTGCAGAAGTGATTGTGTGGCGGATGCACAAAACCCTGCGGGATGGCTCACGAAAGCAGCAAATAACCGAGCAAAAACCGTCTCAGGTAACGCTTTCCCCCGCTGTTTGTGAGGCTCTTCACTTGCTTCTGGATAATCGCCCCAAATCGATAAGGCGAATTGTCTCAATGGTGGTCATTTGCACAATGCGCGCCCTGCTCCGCCTCCCTATACTGAAGATGGCAAACAAACGTGTGACAGGTCAGAACATTACAGCGTGCCGCACAAGTACGGCACGACAGACGGGAAGGTGAGCGATGTACCCCAAAACAGATGAACAACCGCTCTATATCAAAGTCCATGAGCACGACAATGTGGCGATAGTGGTTAACAGCCTGGGCCTGCCAGCTGGCACGCAGTTTGCGGATGGCCTGACACTCACGGAGCATGTGCCACAGGGTCACAAAGTCGCGCTGCGCGCGATTAACCAGGGTGCAGAGATCGTGCGTTACGGCGAAGTCATCGGCTATGCATTACGGGATATTGCCCAGGGCAGCTGGATTGATGAGTCGCTGGTCGCTTTGCCGGAAGCGCCTCCACTGGAGAGTCTGCCGTTAGCCACGCAGGTTCCGCCTGAATTGCCGCCGCTGGAAGGCTATACCTTTGAAGGCTATCGCAATGCGGATGGCAGCGTCGGCACGCGTAACCTGCTCGGCATCACCACCAGCGTCCACTGCGTGGCCGGGGTGGTGGATCATGTCGTACAGATCATTGAACGGGATTTACTGCCGCGCTACCCGAATGTGGATGGCGTGGTCGCGCTCAACCACCTTTATGGCTGCGGCGTGGCGATTAATGCACCCGCGGCGGTCGTGCCGATTCGCACCATTCATAACCTGGCGCTGAATGCCAATTTCGGTGGCGAAGTGATGATCGTCAGCCTGGGCTGTGAGAAGTTACAGCCGGAGCGTCTGCTGACCGGCACGCCCGACGTGCAGGCGATTTCGCTGGACGATCATGACATTGTGCGCCTGCAGGATGAGAAGCTGGTCGGTTTTGGTGCGATGGTAAATGAGATTCTGCAGGTAGCGGAGCGCCATCTCCAGCGGCTGAATCAGCGCCAGCGCGAAACCTGTTCTGCTGCAGAACTGATTGTCGGCATGCAGTGCGGTGGCAGCGATGCATTCTCGGGCGTAACGGCGAATCCGGCGGTGGGTTTCGCCTCTGATTTGCTGGTGCGCTGCGGTGCGACGGTGATGTTTTCGGAAGTCACAGAAGTGCGTGATGCCATTCACCTGCTGACGCCGCGGGTGATTAATCAGGAAGTGGGTAAGCGCTTACTGGAGGAGATGGCCTGGTATGACAACTACCTCGACCAGGGCCAGACCGATCGCAGCGCGAATCCGTCGCCGGGCAATAAAAAAGGCGGACTGGCGAACGTGGTGGAAAAAGCGCTGGGGTCGATCGCCAAATCGGGGCGCAGCGCCATTGTTGAAGTGCTCTCGCCCGGTCAGCGACCTACGCGACGTGGCCTGATCTACGCGGCGACGCCCGCCAGCGATTTTGTCTGCGGTACGCAGCAGCTGGCATCCGGTATCACACTACAGGTGTTTACTACCGGCCGCGGAACGCCCTACGGTCTGGCTGCGATACCGGTTATCAAGATGGCAACGCGCAATGCGCTGGCAGAGCGCTGGCACGATCTGATGGATATTAATGCCGGGACGATTGCGACCGGTGAAGAGAGTATTGAGCAGGTGGGCTGGCGATTGTTTGAGTTGATTCTGGACATTGCCAGTGGCAGGAAGCAGACCTGGTCCGATCGCTGGGGCATCCGTAATCAGCTGGCGGTGTTTAACCCGGCACCGGTGACCTGATATCACACGCCAGGCTTATCGTTATGCAGAGATAAGCCTGGCGTTGCCATTAGAGCTGCGCACCCCAGGCATCAACCCACGGAGAGGTCACCGCTTCCGGCTCAGGATTTTCGGTGGCATCAACCAGTAACACCTCACCGACCCGCTGTGCGCCCTGCTCCTGCAGCAGCGCATCGAAAGTTTTACCCGCGCCACAAAAATGGTCATAACTGCTGTCACCCAGCGCAATCACGCCGTAGCGCAGCGCGGGCTGATGACCCAGCTTATCTTTAACCGCATGGAACAGGCCTGAAATCGTATCGGGAAAATCGCCCTGTCCGGTGGTTGAGGTGACAATTAACGCCACGTCGCTGGCATAGTTCTGCCAGTCTGCCAGCGTCGGATCGTCAAACACGGTGACGCTGTGACCCTGCTGCTGCAGAAGGGGCTCCGCTTCTTCCGCTACCAGCAGCGCATTGCCGTATACTGTCCCCACAAAAATGCCAATCTTTGCCATCTGCTCTCTCCCTTATTCTGAAACGTTATCCTGTCCTGGCGCTGCGTTAAACTCAACCCGCGGCACCTCAGGAATGCGATCCTGCCAGCCAAACTGGTTCATCAGGTTCTGCCAGACGCCATCCAGCCCGGCGCGGATCAGTAAAGGTTCACCAGTCACCGGATGGGTGAGTGCCAGGCTGCTGGCGTGCAGCATCAGCCGGTTAGCGCCGAAGTGTTCAGCGGCACCCCGGTTCTGGCGCAGATCACCGTGCGCCGAATCGCCAATAATCGGATGACGCAGGTGCGACATATGACGACGCAGCTGATGCTTGCGGCCGGTTTTAGGGGCCATTTCAACCAGGCTGTAACGCGAAGTAGGATAGCGGCCAATGCCGACCGGCATCTCGACCGTTGCCAGTGACTGATAATCGGTAACCGCGGGCTGTGCGGTGCGCGCTTCAGTGGCGTGCCTGTCAGCAATTTTATCCAGCTCTTCCACCAGCGGATAGTCGAGCGTTCCGCTGCTCTCCAGCCAGCCGCGTACCACGGCATGATAGGTTTTCTGCATCTGATGCTGTTCGAACTGCAGGGAAAGCAGACGACCGACTTCGCTTGAAAGTCCCATCAGCAGTACGCCTGAGGTGGGTTTGTCCAGACGATGTGCGGTAAACACATGCTGTCCAATCTGATCGCGAACGGTCTGCATCACAAACACGGTTTCATGGCGATCCAGCCAGCTGCGGTGAACCAGCCAGCCGCTGGGCTTGTTGACGGCAACCAGCCACTCATCCTGATAGAGTATCTCCAGCATCAGTGGGCTGCATCCTTGACCAACGCGTCAAGCTGACGCAGGGTCAGCAGCAGCGGTGCAATGCCAGGCTGGTCAGGCACCAGCGCCACCTCGTAGTAGGGAGCAACCGCAAAATTTTGCGGTAACGGATGCTGAGCCGCAATCAGGGCATGCATCCGCGGGACCAGCACCCACTGGAGCCACTGCAGCGGCTCCAGCGTATCCAGGCAAAAGGGTTCACGGCTCTTGAGCGCGTCTTCGGCCGGAGGGGTACTCTGCCAGAGATGGTGCTCACGCATCACCGCTTCCAGTTGCTCCAGCCGTTGCGTAATCAATTGTTCAGGCGTCATGCGCCACCTCCGGCAAGCAGTCAAAAATGGGCGGCAAGCATATCACTTGTTGGCACAGGCACAAAAAAAGGGAGCACTGTATAAACAGTGCTCCCGGTTCGTTTGCAGCCATCCTGCTACGTTTTTGCTCCCTGCTCTTCCATGACAACTTGTCCAGTGCGAACTCCTGTCGCGCATCGTCCTGATGTATCCTTAGCATCCTGGCCCACCACCTCTTCTGAGGGGGTTCTCATTCTCCATCCTGGAGGTGTCCCTTGCTCACTCCTGAGCGATCCTGTTTCATCCTGAAACCTTCCGTGTGCCGTAAGCTCCGTTACGTTCCTGCCTCATGGCTTATCATCATCCTGACGATATCTGTTTCCTGAGCATCCTGCAGTGGGAAACATTTTGACAGAACTCGTTACGCGCACAAGGTACTTACAGCGAAACTTTACGAAATGTGCTGCACAAATTCAGATTAACGCCATTAAGTTGATGATTCACAATATTTTTACATCACGGCCTTCCGGATGTCTCAACTGTTATATGGCGATCTCTCACAGTATATGTAAGAGATGTCTCACAAGCCAGGCGGCAAATCACTGCAATTCAGATGATAACCGGTTGTAATGACTTAAGAAATATCTCAAGACTTTCTGCCAGTACCACGCGCTGTTTACGACCAGGCTGCTCCAGAATCACTTCGCCGCTGAGATTAGACAGGGAGATGATCTCCTCTTCTGAATCGGTGGTGGCAATGAATAGCGTAGGCGACTGTCTGAGGCGGCGCTGCATCACCAGATGCCCAATCAGATTCTCCTGTAATCGCAGGAAATCCTCTTCACTCCACACCTGCAAAAGGGTCAGCTGATTCTCGCCAAAACGGGCCTGCATATCGCCGGCAAACTGCGTGGTATAGAACGCCGTGATCGGCGGCTGAAGCTGGATGTCGACCGCCCGCTCAATCGCATCCAGCGTCGTTGGCAGACTAAACGGCTGCGGCTGCCAGACGACCCGCTGCTCGCGATCTTCAAGTGCACAGGGCGAAGGAACGCCATAGAGATCGCTGCTGGCCGGCCCATGTCCCGCCTGCTGAAGCCAGTGCTGGCAGTATCGGGTGGTAAAGTCGCGCAACGCGGCGGCAGTTTGCTGCATCATTCATATTCTCACTTCTGATAGGTTACACTTAGCCACTTTGATTAATTTTGGTGGTAACCGCAATGACTACTCACGAACAGGATCAGGCGCTCAGTAACCTGACGCTGGGCAAACCCACAGCCTATCACGATTGGTATGACAACAGCTTACTGCAGGCGGTGCCGCGCAGCCTGAACCGTGAACCGCTTGGCCTGTTTCCCGACAGTCTGCCCTTTACCGGCAGCGATATCTGGACCCTGTATGAACTCTCGTGGCTCAACAGCAAAGGTCTGCCACAGGTTGCCGTTGGCGAAGTCGTGCTGGATGCGCAAAGCCGTAATCTTATCGAGTCGAAAAGCTTCAAGCTCTACCTGAACAGTTTCAATCAGACCCGCTTTGCCGACTGGGGTGAGGTTCGTCAGACGCTGGAGCGGGATCTGAGTGCCTGTGCTGAAGGGGAAGCGCGGGTCGCGTTGTTCCGGCTCAATGAAATAGAAGGTCAGCCGATTGGTCATTTTGAGGGTTGCTGCATTGATGAGCAGGATATCGCCATTGAGGATTACCGCTTCAACGCTGACTATCTGGCGGATGCCGCAGGCAGCGAAATCGTTGAAGAGACGCTGGTCAGCCATCTGCTCAAGTCGAACTGCCTGATTACCAACCAGCCCGACTGGGGCTCGGTGATGATCCGCTATAAAGGTCCGCGTATCGCGCGTGAAGCACTGCTGCGCTATCTGGTCTCATTCCGTCAGCACAACGAATTTCACGAGCAGTGTGTTGAGCGCATCTTTAATGATGTGATGCGATTCTGCCATCCGGAAGCGCTGACGGTCTATGCGCGATACACCCGTCGTGGCGGGCTGGATATTAACCCGTGGCGCACCAATGTGCCCTTCTCGCCCGGTTTTTCGCGGCTGGTCCGTCAGTAGTTTGCGAGACTTCTCTCAGGCTGGGTGCCGTAAGCGCAGTTCCGCTTGAGCTGTGCGGGCCGACAAGGCTACTCTGGTGAAGGCGGCAATCTGCGGGTTGCCGACCAGGGATTTTCGTCACTGCCATTGCAGTGCCAATCAGCACCCAGGCGGGTGTAAAGGAGTTCATTTGATTACCCATATCAGCCCACTTGGCTCAATGGATCTGCTCTCGCAGCTGGAAGTCGACATGCTCAAGCGCACAGCCAGCAGCGACCTCTACCAGCTGTTTCGCAATTGCTCTCTGGCCGTGCTTAACTCCGGCAGCCAGACTGACAGCAGCCACGAACTGCTCTCCCGCTTTGAGAACTTCGACATCAACGTGCTGCGCCAGGAGCGCGGCGTCAAACTGGAACTGATCAATCCGCCGGAAGAGGCGTTCGTGGATGGCCGCATCATCCGCTCACTGCAGGCTAACCTGTTTGCGGTGCTGCGTGACATCCTGTTTGTCAGCGGCCAGCTCAACATACCGGGCCGGTTAAGTGCAGCCGAAGAGAATGATTCCGCCACCATCACCAACACGGTATTTTCCATTCTGCGTAATGCGCGGGCTCTGCACATCGGCGAGGATCCCAACACCGTAGTCTGCTGGGGTGGTCACTCAATCAACGCCATTGAGTATCAGTATTGCCGCAATGTCGGTACGCAGCTTGGACTGCGTGAGCTGAATATCTGTACCGGCTGCGGGCCGGGCGTGATGGAAGCGCCGATGAAAGGCGCAGCGGTTGGCCATGCCCAGCAGCGCTATCGCGACAGCCGCTTTATCGGCCTCACCGAACCCTCAATCATTGCAGCTGAACCGCCGAATCCACTGGTGAATGAGCTGATCATCATGCCGGACATTGAAAAACGTCTGGAAGCGTTTGTGCGTATCGCTCACGGCATCATCATTTTCCCTGGCGGCGTCGGTACGGCTGAAGAACTGCTCTATCTGCTGGGCATCCTGATGAATCCGCAGAACAACAATCAGGTGTTGCCGCTGATTCTGACCGGGCCGAAAGAGAGCGCCGATTACTTCCGCGTGCTGGATGATTTCATCGTTAACACCCTGGGTGAACAGGCGCGTAAGCATTACCAGATCATCATTGATGACGCGGCAGAAGTGGCGCGTCTGATGAAGAAAGCGATGCCGCAGGTGAAAGAGAACCGTCGTGAAACCGGCGATGCGTACAGCTTTAACTGGTCGATTCGCATTGAGCCCGATCTGCAGGTGCCGTTCATGCCAACCCATGAAAATATGGCCAACCTCAATCTCTATACCAATCAGCCTACCGAGAAGCTGGCTGCCGACCTGCGCCGCGCCTTCTCAGGTATCGTCGCCGGTAATGTTAAAGAGATGGGCATCCGCGAAATCCGCGAGAAGGGACGCTACAGACTGCATGGCGATCCCGACATCATGCACCGCATGGATGAGCTGCTACAGGGATTCGTTGCCCAGCAACGCATGAAACTGCCAGGCACCGCCTACATCCCCTGCTACGAAATTATCAAATAAACCAGGAGGCAGCCCCCGGGCTGCCGATACGCTCATGGCTCTTCATCTTGTTATTGTTGACGCGCTGAATCTGATTCGCCGTCTGCATGCGGTACAGGGCTCACCCTGTGTCGACGGCTGCGTGGCTGCGCTGCGCCAGGTACTGGGTCACGCCCATCCAACTCACGCTGTCGCAGTATTTGATGGCGAAGCGCGTCATCAGGGCTGGCGGCATCAGCTGCTGCCCGATTACAAAAGCGGTCGCCCGCCGATGCCAGACGATTTACAGGCAGAGATGCCGGCGTTGCAGGAGGCCTTTCGTTCGGCAGGTGTAAGCTGCTGGATAGCGGGCGAGGATGAGGCAGATGATTTAGCGGCGACGCTGGCGGTGAAAATGGCGCAGGCCGGACACCAGGCCACCATCGTGTCCACCGACAAAGGTTACTGTCAGCTACTGGCCTCCGAAATCCGCATCCGCGACTACTTCCAGAAACGCTGGCTCGATCTGCCTTTTATCGAAGCTGAATTTGGCGTGGCAGCCCAGTTACTCCCCGACTACTGGGGATTGTGCGGCATCAGCAGCAGTAAAATTCCAGGCATCACCGGCATCGGCCCGAAAAGCGCGAAACAGCTGCTGGCAGAGTTTCATACGCTTGAAGGAATCTATCAGCAACTGCATCAGGTGCCCGCTAAATGGCGGGAAAAGCTTGCTGAAGGCCAGCAGATGGCTGAGATCAGCCGTCAGGTGGCCACGCTAAAGCGGGATCTGGTATTGCAGGGCAATCTGAATACGCTGCGTTATACCGGCTGAGTGCAGCTGCACTCAGCCAGGCGATTAACGTTCGTCTCGACGGCCACCGGTCGCTGCCCACATACGACGCACATGTACCGTTACCTCTTCGCGGTCATGATAAAGCTGGCGGGCACGAATCTGCACGTTGATGCCATTCTCATCAAAGCGCTCCTGCATCATGGCCAGATTCTGCGTCACCTCTTCATAACGCTTCTTCATCGGCAGCTTCAGGTTGAAGATGGCTTCACGGCACCAGCCGTTAACCAGCCAGTCGGTCATCAGGTTAGCCACACGCACCGGCTTTTCGACCATGTCACACACCAGCCAGCTGATATTGGTGCGGGGTGGACGGAATTTAAACCCATCGGCTTTCTCGTGCATCACCTGGCCGGTATCCATCAGACTGGGGGCCATCGGTCCGTTGTCCACCGCATAGACCATCATGCTGCGCTGGACCAGCTGATAGGTCCAGCCGCCCGGACAAGCACCCAGATCCACGGCATACATGCCGCTGGCTAAACGCTCATCCCACTCATCCGCAGGAATGAAGACATGAAACGCCTCTTCCAGCTTGAGGGTCGAGCGGCTTGGTGCATCAGAGGGGAACTTAAGCCGTGGAATACCCATGTAAAACGGCGAGCTGTTTTCCCGAATGGAATAGCCGACGTAACAGGTGCCTGGCGCGATGAAAAACACATGGACGACCGGGCGTTTCGGACTTTCATAGTTCAGCAGAATCTTGCTTTCACGCAGTGCTGAACGCAGCGGCACGGTGAACTTACGGCAGAATTTGGTCAGCTCTTTGGCTTCGTTAGTGTCAGGCACTTCAACACGCAGTTCGCCGCCCTTCTCCACCACGCCGGTCAGCATGCCAACAATTGGGGTGATGCGATCTTCCTGCGGCAGGTCACGCAGCATTTCACCGACAACCAGCATCTGACGGGCAAAGATCAGCTCGTCAAACGGTAACTCACGCGCCAGACGCTCAGCATCTTCAAACTGGTAGCACTCAAACAGCACGTAGCCGGAGTCATCTTTAACCCGAGGAAAACCGTAGATTTCACGTTCAGCCGCTTTCGCGCTGATTTCTGCCGCACACTCTTTTTCAAAACCGGGACGACAATAGAGTAAAACTTTATTCATGGCGTTCTGCCTTTCGTTTAAGACGCAGCGCGCCAATCAACATCAATACCCAACCGGCGAGGAAACAGACCCCGCCTACCGGTGTGATAAAAACCCAAAACTTCAGATGTGACAGCGCCAGACAATAGAGGCTGCCACTGAACAGTACGGTGCCAAGCGCCATCAGCGCACTGCTCCAGTAAAACCAGATATTGGCGCGGCGTAACATCGCGGCACCCAGTCCCATCACCGCTAACGTGTGATAAGCCTGATATTCCAGCCCGGTATGAATCCAGGCCATCTCAGCAGCACCCAGCGACTGACTTAAAACGTGGGCACCAAATGCGCCAAAAGCCACCAGCAGAAAGCCGCTGATAGCCGCAAAAACAAACATGGCACGACTGGACATTAACCTATCCTCAGGATGCTTTTGCATCGTAATGCAAATAAATCAAGACGTTATTGTTGATAGCGAAAGCGGAATTTTTCTTGTTCGGTTGCAGCTTTTTCCAGGATCCACTGTCGGAAGGCGGCTATTTTACCCAGTTCTGCCTGACTGTCATGACAAACCAGATAAAAAGCGTTTTTACTGACTAATACATCATTAAAGGGGCAGATTAATCGCCCGGCCTCTATTTCGCTCTGCGCCATGACGTTGTTGGCCAGCGCCACGCCCTGACCATGAATCGCCGCCTGTAACACCATGGCGCTGTGGCTGAAGATCGGTCCCTGCTGCACGTTGATATGCTGTAAACCCAGCTGGCGGATATACGATTGCCAGTCACGGCGGGAGGCGTCATGCAGCAGGGTAAAGCGCGAGAGATCCATCGGGGTTTTCAGCGGATTATCGCCGGTCATCAGTGATGGCGAACAGACCGGCAGCAGATATTCGGCATAGAGTTTTTCAACCCGCAGGCCGGGCCAGTTGCCACGGCCGTAGAAAATTGCCACGTCGACATCGTCGGCCAGCTTCTCTTCATCGCGGTCAACGGCCTGGATACGCACGTCGATTCCCGGATAAGCCATATTAAAGCTGGAGAGGCGGGGAACCAGCCACTGAATAGCAAAGCTCGGCAGTAAACTGACGGTCAGCGCGCCCTTGGCACTGCGCGCCTGCAGTTTTCGGGTCGCTTCGTTAATTGCCGAGAAAATCTCTTTGATGTCGAGATAGTAGCTTTGCCCTTCTTCGGTCAGTAACAGCGAACGATTCCTCCGGCGAAACAGCTTTAACCCCAGAAAATCTTCCAGAGATTTAATCTGATGGCTTACGGCAGCCTGGGTGACAAACAGCTCTTCAGCGGCTTTGGTAAAGCTTAAATGGCGCGCAGCGGCATCAAAAACCCGCAGTGCGTTAAGAGGAGGAAGGCGTTTCGACATGGTTTTCCGTATCCGGATCGGCGAAAAATACGCAGGCTTATACAAAGCGTTTACGTATTAGAATTTTTAATCCGAGGCATTATAATTTGTCCGTTGAGGAACCTCCAGCAAATACCTATAGTTGCCGCACTTCCTGAGCCGGAACGAAAAGTTTTTAGATTTGTGAGTGAGTTCGCAGATTTTCTGAAAGCTTTTGGCTTGTGGTCGTGATGTTGTGTTTGCAATTTTTGATCCGACGATTGCGGATCGAACTCTTAATTCCTGTAGATTTACCCTGTCTGTCCATAGTGATTTTTAAATAGCACCGCAAATTGCGGTGCTTTTTTTTTGCTGCTTACTTTGACTCGACCATCTCTTTGACATCAGAGCGGTTGATCTGCTGCTCGTTGCCATTCGCATCTTTATAGCTGATCATGCCGGTATCGTTATCAACTTTTGGCTTGCCGGCAGCCACGATGGTACGACCATCGTTGGTATGCATGACATAATTGCTTGAACAGGCACTCAGGGTAAAAGCCAGAGTACACACGGCCAGGACTGCGGTAAGTTTTTTCATCTGCTATCTCCTTGTAGATTGATTGCATCAAACCACCCGCGTTACGCTAACCAGAGGCAGCCGATAAGTGAGATCGACTATTAAACGTCCGATCGTTATGCGGGTTTGGTTCAAACCTTGCAATATTCAGCATAACGCGCTTTTCCAGCTTTGCCAGACGCAGACCATTCTTTCAGTGTGGTCCTAATTTTTCTTATCATGGACCCGGCATGACCGCATTTAATCCCACCGCATTCCGCCAGCAGTTTCCCGCGCTCGCCGACGCCGGCGTCTATCTCGACAGCGCCGCGACCACGCTGAAGCCGCAGGCCGTGATTGACAGCACGCAGCAGTTTTACAGCCTCAGCGCGGGTACGGTTCATCGCAGCCAGTTTGCTGCGGCGCAGGCCTTAACCCAGCGCTATGAGCAGGCGCGCAATCAGGTGGCCCGCTGGATTAACGCCGCGGACGATCGTGAAATTGTCTGGACGCGTGGCACCACCGAGGCGATAAACCTGGTGGCGAACAGCTGGCTGCGTCCGCGCCTGCAGCCCGGTGATGAGATCGTGGTGAGTGAGGCTGAGCACCACGCCAACCTGGTTCCCTGGCTAATGGCTGCGCAGGCGTGCGGTGCCCGCGTCGTAAAATGGCCGTTAGGGCCAGATCGTCTGCCCGATATCAGCCTGTTACCCGCCCTGCTTAATAGCCGCACCCGCCTGCTGGCTGTGGGTCAGATGTCGAACGTCACCGGTGGATGCCCCGATCTCGCACAGGCGATTTCACTGGCACATGCCGTGGACGCGAAAGTGATGGTCGATGGCGCGCAGGGTGTGGTGCACTGCCCGCCTGACGTACAGGCGCTGGATATCGACTTTTACGCTTTTTCCGGCCATAAAATTTACGGCCCGATGGGCATTGGCGCGTTATATGGCAAAGCGGAACTGCTGGAAGCGATGGCGCCCTGGCAGGGCGGCGGTAAGATGATCACGGATGTCGACTTCAATGGTTTCACGCCGCAGCCGGTACCGTGGCGTTTTGAGGCTGGCACCCCGAATGTGGCTGGGGTGGTGGGATTGAGTGCGGCACTGAGCTGGCTGGCGCAGTACGATCTGCCCGAAGCCGAGCGCTGGAGTCAGCAGCTTGCCTCGCTGGCGGAAGAGCAGCTGGCAGAACTGCCCGGCTTTCGCAGCTTCCGCTGTGGCAATACCAGCCTGCTGGCCTTTGAATTCTCAGGTCTGCATCACAGTGACCTGGTAACGCTGCTGGCCGAGCAGGGAATCGCACTGCGCGCCGGTCAGCATTGCGCTCAGCCCTTGCTGGCGGCGCTGGGCGTCAGTGGCACGCTGCGCGCCTCTTTTGCACCCTATAATAATCTGCAGGATGTTGATGCGCTGGTGCGCGCCATGAAGAGCGCCATCGCGCTGTTATCGGAGTTTTGATTATGCGTTCATCGCGGTTAGCGCCACACCCGTTTGGCGAACAGATTACCGTTGCCAGTCTGAAAGAGAGCTTTGGCCGTTTTCATCAGTGGGAGGATCGCTATCGTCAGCTGATCCAGCTGAGCCGCCAGTTACCTGCCTTGCCGGAGGAACTGAAAACAGCGGAAATTGAACTGAGCGGGTGTGAAAACCGGGTCTGGCTGGGCAGCCAGCTGTGTGAGGATGGCTCACTGCACTTCTATGGTGACAGTGAAGGACGGATCGTGCGCGGCCTGCTGGCCGTGCTGCTGACCGCCGTTGAGGGCCAGACGCCGCAGCAATTACTGGCCACCGATCCCTTAACCCTGTTTGATGAACTGGGGCTGCGTGCCCAGCTCAGCGCCTCACGCGGCAGCGGCCTGCAGGCGCTGGCCACCGCAGTTGAGCACGCCGCGCGTCAGGCGCTGACCGCATCCTGACGGGCGGCGCATGCCAGAAACTTCTTCAGCGCATGCGAAACAGCCACAAAGCCGAACGTCGCGGTCACCATGGTGGCCGCGCCAAAGCCGGATGTGCAATCCATTCTCTTCGGCCCCTCTGCGGTGCTGCGTGAAGCACAAACGCTGCCGTCGGCCTGCGGATAGACCAGCGCTTCGGTAGAAAAAACGCAGTCGATGCCAAGTTTGCCCTTGCTGCTTTTCACCACGCCCAGGCTTTTCAGGCGCTCGCGCAGCTTCGCCGCCAGCGGATCCTGAATGGTTTTCGCCAGATCGGCGACCTGGATCTGGGTCGGATCAATCTGTCCGCCCGCGCCACCGGTGGTGATCAGCGGGATCTTATTCCGGCGACACCAGGCGATCAGCGCCGCTTTAGGACGTACGCTGTCGATCGCGTCGATCACATAGTCAAAACCGGCGGCCATCAGTTCGGCGGTGTTCTCGGGCGTAATAAAGTCATCAATGCAGATTACGTCGCAGTCCGGATTGATCGCCCTTAGCCGCTCCGCCATCACCTCCGTTTTGGCTTTGCCCACGTTGCCCTGCAGCGCATGAAGCTGTCGGTTGGTGTTGGTAATGCAGACGTCATCCATATCTATCAGGGTGATTTTACCAATGCCGGTGCGCACCAGCGCTTCCGCTGCCCAGGAACCCACGCCGCCGATACCGATGACGCAGAAGTGCGCGTCAGCAAAACGTTGCAGCGCATCCTGGCCATAGAGACGCGCTGTGCCGCCAAAGCGCTGATGCCAGGCGTCATTTAACACTTTCATAGTTGAACCTGTTACGTCGTGCGGGCCCGGAGGCCCGCAGAGAAGACATTAGTTAGAGCCGAGAAGCAGTGAACCATTATTACCGTTTTGCGGGCTGGAGAACAGCGGCTGTCCGGCACCCGGTGCGGCTTTGATCACCCAAACGCGTCCATAGTGATTATAGAAGCCCGCCAGATGCGCGGCATCCGGGCCGATACCCTGATAGATATCAAAGTGTTGTCCCTTAATCGCGCCACCCACATCGAGCGCCACCATCAGGCGCATCTCATATTTGCCGTTGAATTTGCCCTTCTCATTCAACTGCGGCACTTCTGCCAGCAGCACCGTGCCCGCCGGAATAATTGAGCGGTCAGAAGCCACCGAGGCTTTCGCTACCAGCGGAACGGCGCTGGCACCGCGCACCGGCGTAAACGGCTCAGCCTTAAAGAAGACGAATGACGGGTTGGTTTCCAGCAGCGCACGCACTTCCTGCGGTGAGTGCTCCTGCGCCCACTGGCGAATCGCCTGCATCGACATATCTTCGCGCTTCACTTCACCACGGTCGATCAGCTCTTTACCGATGCTGTGGTAGCCCCAGCCATTTTTACCGGCGTAACCAAAGAAGGTCATCGGGCGGCCATCGCCAAAGTCGACGTAACCACTGCCCTGCACATCCATCATGAAGTTATCAATCAGCGAGTTGCTGTAGGCAATGACGTAACGGTCATCAAGTCCGCCACTATAGATAGAGGCGCGGCTCGGTAATTTCTCTCCGCGTTTGCGCGGCGGCATACGGTAGATCGGATACTGGAATTCGCCCTGACGGGTGTAGCGCGCTTCCACGACCGGCGTGTAGTAACCGGTGAACTGCACGTTACCGTAGTTATCCGTGCCCTCCATCTGCCAGGCATTCAGGCCATACTGGCGAAGCTGCCGGGTATCAGCACCCGCCATCAGCCAGCTTTCAATGGCGCTGTAGGTGCCGTTCTGACGACTATAAAGAGCGGATGAGGCGGACTGAATCTGGCGCACCTGATCGCCAAAGTCTTTGCCATTAACCGGCGCGCCTTTAGCATTGGGCTGATTCACCAGCGCCAGCGGCTGTTCCAGTTTGCCATCTTTATATTGCTGACCGCGATCGGTCGGTTTAGAGCTACAGGCCGCCAGCAGCGTGATTAACGCGCCAGTAAGTGCATACTTCACCCAATGTGATTTCATTCTCTTCTCTTTTTATAACTGTTCGCCCCGCGACGATAGCAAAGCCCCCGACAGAATGAAATGCATCCGCTTTGACCTGGCGCATATCAGTTCAATAATTAATCATATGGCTGAATCCTTCAGCAACTGGCTGTTAATTTGGCTTTTATCTTTAAAAAGGGGTTGCATGAATTAGCGCGGAGAGTATAGTGCGCTTCCACGGACGCGGGGTGGAGCAGCCTGGTAGCTCGTCGGGCTCATAACCCGAAGGTCGTCGGTTCAAATCCGGCCCCCGCAACCAATACTTCTGCAGCAGTTTTACAGAAGTCACAGTGTGAGAAGTAAAAGTAATAGAAGCAATACGGACGCGGGGTGGAGCAGCCTGGTAGCTCGTCGGGCTCATAACCCGAAGGTCGTCGGTTCAAATCCGGCCCCCGCAACCAATACTTCTGCAGTTGTTTTACAGAAGTCACAATGTGAAATAAGTATGATACGGACGCGGGGTGGAGCAGCCTGGTAGCTCGTCGGGCTCATAACCCGAAGGTCGTCGGTTCAAATCCGGCCCCCGCAACCAATCATTTAAACACCTGAAAGGGTGTTTTTTTGTTTCTGCCGTTCTCGAATTCCTCTTAAGCCTCTCTCCCGCAGATAAATGCGCGGATAGCCGTGACTACCCGCTTACCTTTACCGATGGGCCAGTGCCGCCCCACTCTCAACATACGCTTTGATACCGTTCAGAATCGCCTCTGCCACCTGATGCTGATAGCGGGTAGTTCGCAGCTTCCGCTCCTCTTCCACATTACTGATGAACGCGGTCTCTACCAGGATTGACGGGATATCCGGGGCTTTCAGCACCGCAAAGCCAGCCTGATCCACGGTGCGTTTGTGCAGATGGTTGATGTGCCCCATACGATGCAGCACCTCTTTACCAAACTTCAGGCTGTCATGAATCGTCTGCCGCTGCACCATGTCGAACATGGTGTGATCAAGATAGCGGTCGCCGCTTTTGCTGACGCCGCCAATCAGGTCTGATTCATTCTGGGTCTGCGCCAGGAAACGGGCGGCGGCTGAAGTGGCACCACTGGTGGATAAGGCAAACACCGAAGAGCCGCGTGCTGCCCGACTGGTAAACGCATCCGCATGAATAGACACAAAGAGATCGGCGCGCTGTTTGCGGGCTTTGGCGACCCGGACGCGCAGCGGAATAAAGACATCTTCATTGCGCGTCATATAGGCTTTCATGTGGGGCTCTTTATCGATCAGCGCTTTGAGCCGCCGTCCGATCTTCAGCACAATATCTTTCTCGCGGGTCTTATATTTGCCGTGCGCGCCAGGATCTTCTCCACCGTGACCGGGATCGATCATGATGATAATCGGACGATCGCGTCCCGCTTTGCCGGGTAACGGCGCCTGCACCCCTTCATCCTTGTCCAGATCGCCCTGATTATAATCTTTCAGCAGAGCCAGAAGCGGATCGTCTTCCACATGGTTCTGGGTCGGATAGAGATCGACCACCAGCCGGTGATTGATCCCGGCGACCGGTGCCAGATTAAAGATCTTCGGTGCGACGTTGCGCTTCAGTTCCAGAACGACGCGCACCGTGTTGCTGTCGAACTGGCCGACCCGGGCATTTTTGATAAAGGGATCGTCGACCCGTACCTGCTTATCTACCCCTTTCAGGGCCGAATTAAGATGCAGGCCCTGAATATCTATTACCAGTCGTTCGGGATTACTCAGCGCAAACTGCTTGTATTTCAGCGCGACACTGGACTCCAGCGTCATACGCGAATAGGTGGATGAGGGCCAGATACGCACCGCCACAATGTGGTTTTTTGCCGCCAGGCCTGTGCGGCTGACGCTCAACAGCAGTAAGGCGCCTGTCCCCTGTAAAAAACGTCTGCGTGAAAAATGGGAATTACCGTCTGACATGCCGCTCCAGCTGCTGTGTTATGTCTAAAAAAGCGCCAGTTAATCAAATGGCGGCGAAAACTTTATCCAATCCGCAGGATGATGTCACCCCGGAAACCCTAAATAATGCAGTCTGTTAGCGGCTTTGACACCCATAAAAACGTAAATTTTCGTCAGGATTAAGACTTGCAAAATCGGGCGTAAAAGCATAAAAATACAGAAAATACGAATAAACATTCACTGAGGGTTGGCCGTGAAGGAACGTAGTACCGAACTGGTTCAGGGTTTTCGCCATACCGTTCCCTATATCAATGCCCACCGGGGTAAAACCTTTGTCATCATGCTGGGTGGCGAAGCGATTGAGCATGAGAACTTCTCTGGCATCGTTAACGACATCGGCCTGCTGCACAGCCTGGGCATCCGCCTGGTGGTGGTTTATGGCGCACGGCCGCAGATAGACGCCAGCCTGGCTCAGCAGCAGCTGGAACCGGTTTATCATAAATTTACCCGGGTGACCGATGCGCAATCGCTGGAATTAGTGAAGCAGGCTGCCGGCCGGTTGCAGCTCGATATCACTGCCCGCCTCTCAATGAGTCTTAACAATACCCCACTGCAGGGCGCGCATATCAATGTGGTCAGCGGCAACTTCATTATTTCACAGCCGCTGGGCGTGGATGATGGCGTGGACTACTGCCACAGCGGGCGCATCCGTCGTATTGATGAAGAGGCGATTCACCGCCAGCTGGATAACGATGCCATCGTGCTGATGGGACCGGTGGCGGTCTCTGTGACCGGCGAGAGCTTTAATCTGACTTCAGAAGAAGTGGCTACCCAACTGGCGATTAAGCTCAAAGCCGAAAAAATGATCGGCTTCTGCTCCGAGCAGGGTGTGCTGAACAGCGACGGTGAAATCATCTCCGAGCTTTTCCCGAACGATGCGCAGGCCCGCATTGACGAGATTGAAAAGGAAGGTGATTATCTTTCCGGGACAGTCCGCTTCCTGCGCGGTGCGGTGAAAGCCTGCCGCAGTGGCGTGCGCCGCAGCCATCTCATCAGCTATCAGGAAGATGGCGCGCTGTTGCAGGAGCTCTTCTCACGCGACGGTATCGGTACGCAGATTGTGATGGAGTCGGCCGAGCAGATCCGTCGTGCCAATATCAACGACATCGGCGGTATCCTCGAACTGATCCGTCCGCTGGAGCAGCAGGGCATTCTGGTGCGTCGCTCACGCGAGCAACTGGAGATGGAGATCGATAAGTTCACGATTATTCAGCGCGACAACCTGACCATCGCCTGTGCCGCCCTCTATCCGTTTATGGATGAGAAGATTGGCGAGATGGCCTGTGTGGCGGTTCATCCTGACTATCGCAGCTCCTCACGTGGAGAAATGCTGCTGCAGCGCGTGGCATTGCAGGCGAAGCAGATGGGACTGCAAAAGCTGTTTGTGTTAACCACGCGCAGCATCCACTGGTTCCAGGAGCGCGGCTTTACGCCGGTTGATATCGAGTCACTGCCCGAGAGTAAAAAAGAGATGTACAACTATCAGCGCCGTTCCAAGGTGCTGATGGCCGACCTCACCTGATTCAATCCAGAAGGGACAGGCCATCTGGCGTGGACTGTCCCCCTTCTTCTCAGCCGGTTTCACCCAGTCGTTCCACCAGACCGCTGCGTCGCTGCGTCTGCAGCTGCACGGCGCGCTGAAATACGCCCGGTTCGCTGTAAATGGTCAGTTGCCTACGTGCGCGGGTAATCGCGGTATAGACCAGTTCACGGGTCAGGACCGGCAGAAACTGCGTCGGCATTACCAGCGCAGTGTGGTCGAACTCCGACCCCTGCGATTTATGCACCGTCATCACCCAGGCCGTTTCATGGGAAGGTAACCGGCTCGGCTGGATCGCCTTGATTGACCCATCCGGCAGCGGGAAAAAGACCTTCAGGTTACCCTCTTCATCCCGCAGCGTAATGCCGATATCACCGTTAAACAGGCCGAGCGCACTGTCATTGCGGGTGATCATCACCGGACGCCCGGCATACCAGCGGCTGCCGATACCAGGACGCCGGATGCGCTGCAGCTGCATCAGTCGCTGCTCAATGCGCTGGTTCAGACCCTGCACGCCAAAAGGCCCGTCACGTAACGCACACAGCAGCTGATAACGGCCAAAGGCGGCAATCACCTCAGCAGGCTCCGCCTGCTGGCGAATAAGCTGCAGGAAGGGCTGATAGCCTTGTGCGACCTCATCCAGCATCACCTGATACGCTTCCGCGCTGTTCAGCGTCTGATAACTGACATCGTCATGGGCCGCAGCAAACACCGCCCTGACCTGCTCTGCATCACCAAGGTTGATCGCTTTTGCCAACTGGCCGATACCGGATGAGGCGTCAAAACGATAACTTTTCTGCAGCAGGCAGATGCTGTCACGCACGACCGGTGCCTGTCCATCGTCACTGCCCTGCAGCGTACAGCCGGTCAGCAGGGCGAGCTGTTCGGCCCGCGCCAGGCTGTAGCCGCTTTCCGTGCAGCGGCAGATGTCGCCCAGCACCGCACCGGCTTCAACGGAGGCGAGCTGATCGCGGTCGCCCAGAAACACTACGCGGGCATGGGCAGGCAGCGCGGCGATCAGTTTTGCCATCATTGAGAGATCGACCATCGATGCTTCATCGACTACCAGCACATCAAGATGCAGTGGGTTACCGGCATGGTAGCGTAACCGCTGGGTATCGGGCTGTGCGCCCAGCAGGCGATGCAGCGTAGTGGCTTCGGCGGGAAAACGCCGCCGCTCTTCGTCGCTGACCGCCAGATCCTGCAGCGCCCTGCCCAGCGACTCGGTCAGTCGCGCAGCAGCTTTGCCTGTCGGTGCTGCCAGCTGAATCCGCAGCGCGCCGGGATTCAGGCGAATCAGGGCGGCGAGGAGTTTTGCCACGGTGGTGGTTTTGCCGGTGCCCGGCCCGCCGGAAATGACCGCCGTCTTGCGGGTCAGCGCCACGGCCGCAGCAATTTTCTGCCAGTTCTCCGGCTGGTCACCAAACAGACTGTTCAGCACGTCTCCTGCGGCACGCATATCAAACGCGGTTTTCACGTCCTGCGCAGCAAAAAAGTCGGCGACCCGGCCTTCACTGTGCCACAGCCGATGCAGATACAAACGCTGGTTGCTCAGCACCAGCGGCGTCACCCGGCTGCCATCACTGACCGCCGACCAGTCTGCCAGGTGTGATGGCCAGTCATCCGGCTTGCCCGCTGCCTGCCAGATGGCCTGGGCCAGCGCAGGCTGACGCCCGGCAAACAGGCTGTCTTCGCAGAGATTGCTCAGCGGTAAACAGACGTGCCCTTCTCCCGCCTCTGCGCTGACGCAGGCAGCAGCAAGCAACAGCGCAGGTTGTGATTCTGTCGCCACCAGACGGGCAAACTGAATATCCAGCGGCCGCAGGAGACGCTTCTCAACCGCCTGCAGCAGCAGGCTCAGCATGTCACTCATAGCATCTCCCCGGTTTCACCAAACAGCGCATCAATCTCTTCCACAAAAGCTTCGGAAGGTCGGGTGGCAAAAATGCCGTTGTCCGGCGAGCTGCCATCCATCCCACGTAAAAACAGATAAAACACCCCACCAAAATGGTGCTGATAGTCGTAGTCCGGCAGGCGATGCTGCAGATAGCGATGCAGCGCCAGCGTATAGAGCTGATACTGCAGATCGTAGCGGTGGCCAATCATCGCCTGCGCCATCGCCTCGGGCGTATAAGCGGCGTGACTTTCCCCCAGCCAGTTCGATTTGTAATCCAGCAGATAATATTTTCCCTGCCAGCGGAAGACCAGATCGATAAAGCCCTTCAGCATGCCGCGCACCTGGCGGAAATCCAGCGGAGCGGCCTGCTGAGAGAGTGTATCGTGACGACGCAGCAGATCGTCAAGATCCGCCGCCGTCAGCAGATTGTTGATCGGCAGATAAAACTCCATCTCGATGAGCCGTTCGCTGCTTTTGATTGCCGACAGCGTCAGCCCCTCCGCATTGAGCGGGGTATGTAACACCCGATCAATCCACTGTTCAATGACCGGTAACCAGCTCAGCGGGTAACCATTGTGCTGCAGCTGATCTTCCAGCCAGATGCGATCCGGCGGTTCGGTAAAGTCGATCGACTCAAACAGACCGTGCAGGAAGGTACCGGGTGCCGCACCACGAGGAAAGTGATGCGGCGTCAGTGCCGCTTCTTCACCATTTTCTTCTTCGCCCGCTGCATCGATATCGAAGTTAGGGAGCGCATCCAGCAGTGGCGAACTGTGATGCTGTTGCAGCCCGGAGTAGCTCGTTACCCGCCAGACATCCGCCAGGGCGCGGGTCACGTCGCGGCTGCTTAGCGCCTCATCACCCTGCTCAGCGTCCCGCCACATTTCGCCCGGCAGCAGATCTTCTTCGACCAGCGCAATCCCTTCACCGGTTAATGCATTAAGTCGCTGGCTGAGCTGCTGCGCATCGGCCGCCTGCCCCTGCTGCACCAGGTAGCCCAGTGCGCTCTTGTGGAGATCGCTTTCGCCCTCTTTTTTACGGGTGCCTTTGATCAGCGGTGCAATGCCAACGCTACAGTGATAAACGGAACGGGTCAGCGCCACGTAGAGCAGACGCAGATCCTCTGCCAGACGCTCCTCTTCGGCCAGCGCCAGGCTCTGCGCATCGCCCTGCACATCGAGCAGCGCCGTGAAGTTGTCACGATCGTGATAGAGCGCGCTGGCCGCCTCGCGGAACCCGGCGGCAAACGGCAGCCAGACCAGCGGATACTGTAGCCCTTTTGATTTATGGATGGTGATGATCTGCACCAGATGGCGGTCGCTTTCCAGACGCAGCTGCTGGCTGGAGGCCTGGCTGTTTGGCCGGGCAATCTGCTGCGCCAGGAAGCGCACCAGCGCGTGCGGACTCTCCAGCTGCACCGAGGCCTCCTGCAGCAGTTCACCCAGATGCATCAGGTCAGTCAGGCGACGTTCACCATTCTCTGAGGCCAGCATATTCTCCGCCAGTTGCCGCTTGATCATCACATCACGCAGCATCGGTAACACGCCGCGCTGATGCCACAGCTGCTGCCAGACGGCAAACTGCTCCACCAGCGCATCCCATTCGCGCTCATTCTGTGTCAGCGCGTCCAGCGTCGCCGCATCGATGGCAAAAATCGACGTCGCCAGCGCGCTACGCAGCAGCCGTTCCTGTTCCGGTGCCTGTATCGCCTGCAGCAACCAGAGTAATTCGCGCGCTTCCGGCGTGGTATAGACGCTGTCCCGGCTGGAGAGATAGACCGACGGAATCGACAGCGCGTTAAGCGCGTCGCGGATTAAACCGGCCTCATTGCGACTGCGCACCAGCACGGTGATATCGGAAGCCCGCACCGGCTGCAGCGCCTCATCTTTACCCAGCCAGGCTCGTCCCTGCTGTCCTGCCACCAGCCAGCGGCTGATATCGGCGGCACACTGCTGCGCCATAAACTGCTGGTAGTCGCTGTTGCCGACCCCCTCGCCAGGCTGCAGCCAGAAACGTAATGCGGGTTGCTGCTGCTGATCAAAAATCAGCTTCAGTGACTCGTTGGGCGCAGCGGGCTTAACCGGCTGGAAGGGAATCGCCGAAAACAGGAAAGGTGAATCGAGCTGAGAGAAGAGGCGGTTGACGCTCCCGACCATCTCAGGTGAAGAACGCCAGTTAGTATCCAGTGTGTAGTGAGCACTGACTTCGCTTCTGGCGCGCAGATAGGTAAAAATATCTGCGCCGCGAAACGCGTAGATTGCCTGCTTGGGATCGCCAATCAGAAACAGCGCCTGCTCCGGCTGATTAATATAGAGCGTGCGGAAGATGCGATACTGCTGTGGATCGGTATCCTGGAATTCATCAATCAGGGCCACCGGGAAACGCGCCCGGATGGTTTCCGCCAGCAACACCCCGCCGGGCTGCTGCAACGCCTCATCCAGTTTACTGAGCAGATCGTCAAAGCCTAACAGCGCGCGTAACCGCTTCTCACGCTGCACCGTGGCACGCACATCGGTCAGCGCCTGCGCGATAATCACATCGCGCAGCGACAAGGGTTCTGCCAGAAACTGATCGATCGCCTCAAACAGCGAGTGTCGTGGTGCGTCGCCTTTTTTGGTTTTCTCGTCCAGCACCTGCTGACCAAAGCGTTCCAGCTCTTTCGGCAGCTGATAATCCAGCGTCTCACTGCTGGCCCACTGCGTGACTTTTGCGACCCAGTTGGGCAGATGTTTACTGCTGTAGCTGCGCTTATCCACGCCAGAAGCACTAATCATGCCTTCAACATCGGCGCTAAGCGCCTGCCACTGCTGCTTGATGGCCTCAATGCGCGCCAGGTTACGGGCGTGACGTGATGCCAGCGTCTCATCGGCTGCGGGCGGACGTTTCAGGCTGGGTGATTCACCCTGAAGCCAGGGACGCAGCGTAGTCAGCAGGCTGTCGGGCCCGCTCCACTCCGCAGCAATAATCCGCGCGACATCCAGACTCAGTGGGTAGCACTGACGACGCCAGAAGTCGGCAGTCGACTGTTTCAGCAGCGCCTGCTCATCTTCAATTAGCTCCTGCTCAAACAGCATGCCCGATTCAAAGGCGTTGAGATTAAGCATCCGCTGACAGAAGCCGTGAATGGTGAAGATGGCGGCTTCATCCATCTGCCGTTCAGCAGCCAGCAGCTGCGCGGCGGCCTGACTCAGATCCGGCATCTGCTCCAGCAGTAACTGGTGCATCGTATTGCTGCTTTTGCCGCGGATACAGGCCAGACGCAACTGATGAATATTCTCGCGGATGCGTCCACGCAGCTCCGCAGTGGCGGCCTCGGTGAAGGTCACCACTAAAATTTCTTCTACCGAAAGCGGTCTGCTGTAGGCGTTTTCTCCGCCCAGCCCCAGCAGCAGGCGCAGATAGAGCAGACCAATGGTAAAGGTTTTTCCGGTGCCCGCTGACGCCTCAATCAGCCGCTCGCCTCTGAGCGGCAGCGTTAAAGGATTCAGCGAGACGGGCGGTAACTGCGTCATTGGGTCTCACTCTTTACCGGCAGCGACTGCTGCAGTTGCGCCACTTCATTCCAGGTTTTCCAGCCAGGCTGGCGGGCAAATTCAGTTTTGCCAGTGCCGGTGCCGGCAATCTGCGAGGTCATTACCATGCCCTTGTGTTCAATCACGGCCTGCCGGAAAAAGTCTGCCAGACTGGCCGGGGTTAACTGCTGAACCTGCTCGATCACTTTTTGCCGGGTATTAAAGTGATCATTCTGCCGATCAAAGTCGCGGCTAAAACGATCCGCTTCCTCAAAAAGCGTCTGAGGACGCTGCTGCAAATCGTTGATCATCGCCTGCTGGTACTGGGCAAAATCTGCCTTACTCATGCTGCGTAATCGTTTTTCTGCCTGTGGATAGAAGGCTTTGTAACGCTGCAACAGCCAGTCCGGTTGTTTGCTGTTACTTTGCAGCAGGAAGCCGACACCCCACTGTCGGCCCACCGGCATCTGGAAGGCAAACACCGCATAGCCGAGCTGCTCTTTAGTACGCAGCTGATTGTAGAACCACGGCTGAACGATCTGGCTCAGCATCGAGCTGTGCGCCATGCTCTGATATTCACCATACCCCAAGGGAACATAGAGAGCGGCAAGAGCGGAGTCGGTGCTGCTACCCTGCTGTTGCAGGTTGGCTTTCAGCGGTTTTTTAATCGTCACATACTGGCTGTGCCAGTCGCGGGTCGCATTACTCTGCATCTGTTGCTTAAGCTCATGTCCCAGCTGCGTCACGCTGTCAGCACTGAGGTTACCCACCACCAGCATCTCTGGCGTCGCGTCGCGGAACAGCGTATCGCGATAGGTCGTCACATCCTTAAGTGAGATTGTGCTGACCAGCTTGCGGCGGGTCTCGCGCTGGGTATAAGGCAGCTGCGACAGCAGTTGCATCGGCTGAATCGCCTGCTCAAACGCTTTGCCTTTTTCCGCCGCGTCCAGACGCTCCAGATACCAGGACTTGGCCTGCTCCAGCTGCTGTTCTGTCGGCTGGAAGGTGGCATAGCCCTCTACCAGTTTCTTCAGCAGCGTCGGCAGACGTTGCGTGAAACCGTTGGCGCTGAACACCAGCCCCTGATCTTCACCGGTTGAAAAGCTGATGCCGCCCACCGAGGCCTGCGAGTTAAGCTCGTCCAGTGCCAGGCTGGAGAGGTAGTCATTCAGGCCAAACAGCACCTGCTGACGGGCGTCGCTGATGGCGTTTTTATTGCGTAACGCCAGGGTTATCGCCGCTTTAGGCTCGCTGGCGTAATAACGACTGGGCATCCAGTAAATGCGCATACCGTCTTCGGTTTTCAGCTTCACCGGATGCTGATACGTTTTTCCGTCCGACGGCAACAGGGTGAAGTCGTCCGGGATATAGGGGTTCAGCACGGGCATCGCCAGCGTGATCTGGCTGGCGCGCTGCTGCCAGTCGGCAAAGGTTTGTGGCGTAATTTTCTCAACCTGATAAGGCGCATCCACAAAATAGGCGGTTTTGTTATGCGGCTCCTGCGGGCTGATATACCAGATGCGCGCATGCTGCGGGGTCATCTCGTCCAGCCGGGCCTTGATCGCAGCGGCATCGTACTGATCCGCCAGATAGGGCGCATCCAGCGTGTGTTCAACCGGCACGCGCAGCATGGTATCAACCAGCCATTCGATGTAATCCATATCGCGGGTGATGGAGGGATAGCGGAAGTCGAGCGCCAGCACGTGTGAAACTTCATCGAAATAGCGCTTATCGTCGGCCTGCTGACGCAGCAGATTGATGTAGCTGAATATGGCCGCTACCACTTCGTCACGCTGTGCCAGGCCTTTATCGGTGAGTGACGCGGTAATCGCAAATACGCCACTGTTACGCTCGGTCATCGGATCAGCGCCCGCATTGACCCCGTCGGCCAGCCCCTGCTTTTGCAGCCAGTCAGTCAGCGTATTTTTGCTGCGGTTACTGATTAAATAGCTAATCAGCGTGTCGGTCTTACTGCGAAAGCGATCGCTGTTATTGGCAATGCGGAATTCGATTTTGAGCTGCTTGCGCGGCTGGGCCGGAACGTAATGAATGATGACGCCCTGCTGTGCATCCGTCACCACCGGCACCGTAATCTCCGGCACGCTGGCGTCATGATTTTGCACCCGGCCAAAAGTTTTAGCCGCTATCGATGCCATCTCTGGCAGCGGTTTGTTGCTGTAGATCACCGCCTTCATCAGGTTGGCGGAATAATGCGTGTGATAAAAATCCAGCAGCGCCTCGTGCAGTTTGCTGCCGGGCTTATCTTTCAGTGTTTCAAGATTGCCGCCCGAGAAACGTGACGCCGGATGCGCCGGGTTCAGGGTTTCAGCGCCCACCTGGGCCATGCGCAGGCCATCGCGCGAGCGCGCCATGGTCAGCTCGGCGTTCACGGCGTGGCGTTCGCGATCGGCGTTAACCGGATCCAGCAGCGGCTCAGCCACCGCATCCGCCAGGCGATCAACCGCCGGCTCCAGCGAATCGTTTTCCACTTCCAGGTAAAAAGCGGTGCGGTAAGAAGCGGTGCTGGCGTTGTGGCTGCCACCATGCTTTTTCAGGAATTCAGCCAGATTGTCCGGCTGCGGGTAGCGCTTTGAGCCCATCAGCACCATATGCTCGAGGTAGTGTGCCAGTCCCGCCTGCTGATCGGGATCGTCCAGCGATCCTATCGGTAGCGTCAGCGCCGCCAGCGATTTCGGTGCCACAGGATCGGAAACCAGTAACACCGTCATCCCGTTATCCAGCCGGATCGCCTGATAGTGGCGAGGATCCTGTTCACTTTTGCGAATAGTGTCGTTAACTGGCTGCCAGCCTGATGATGTCTGCGCCTGTGCTGTGCAAGCCACCAGGCTTAACAATAGCGCCGCTATCCAGCGTGCATGTACCCGCATGTAAACCCCTCTCGTTTCCCGATAAGCCGCCAATCTCTGACACGGCGGCTCAAAGCAGAGCAAAATTTCTGTGTAATAAGCCAGTCAGCAAAAATGCCTTCTGGCCTGCTATTCATCATCCTGATGTGCAGCCAGCACCGGTAAATACCAGCGCTGTGCTGCCTCAGTTATCTGCTGCAGTTGTGGCTCATCCAGCACACGGCAAAGACGCTGCAGATAGGGATCGCCGCCCTCGCCCTCAACCTGATAGTTACCCTGCCAGGCGGTCAGCAGTCGATTACGCGCTTTGAGCTGCGTCGCTTCATCGGTCAGCATCTGCTGGCTTTTTTTGTCATAGCTGGCGGTCAGCCACGCGCCGCCACTTTTGTTAAGCAACATCAGCGGCTGGCGCATACCGGCGAGATAGCCTGCGACATATTCATTCAGCGCAGCGATCGCCTCAGCCTGAGGTACGGCGAGGAAACACCAGCGGCTCTGTTGCCGGCCAAACATCCGGCTGCTGCCGGTGCCGCCCAGCGCGCAGTAGACCAGGTGCTCCAGCCAGAGTAACAGTCCGTCGTTCATGTTAAGCACGCCAGGTCGCCAGCGCAGTAATCCATCACTCTGCACCTGCGTCAGCCAGCCGGTTAAGCTGACCTGCTCCAGCTGCAGGTTTACTTCCCAGCTCTCGCCATCACTGCGCTGAGTGACCACTTCAGCAGCCACCTCCTGCATCTCATCACGCTGCGCCTGCCAGAACAGCTCACCGAACGCGCCGTAAGGCAGATTACCGGCCGCGCGATGGTGCGCATAAAGCCGCTGGGTGTCCTCGCCTTCGACCAGGGCATTCAGCAGCTGCGCATTGATCTGGTAACGCTCCAGGTTGTCGAGCGCAAACGGCTCGCTGTCGGGCAGTTCGTTCTCCTCCAGCCAGAAACTCACGCCGAGCCGCTGGTGGAACCAGGCGCGGACCGGATGCCGCCAGAAACGCAGAAACGCTTCCAGCGTCAGCGCATCAATTAACGGCGCTTCCAGCGGCTGAACAAAATCGGGTTGCGGCTTCCCTGCTCCCTGCGCGGCAGGCAGCCACTCACGGGCGAAGCTCTGCAGTCTGGCAGCCGGCTGGAAGTTTTCTGCAGCAAAGGGCATCCGGCTGTGCAGGTGCTGCAGGTGCACCCGCACCCGTTCGGCACTCTCATCCAGCTCAAGATGACCGTCACCCTCCAGATAAAAACTCTGTCCAATGTAATCCAGCAGTTCTGTGACCAGCACCGACGGGTAGCGTTCCGTATTATCCTGAATCGCCCGACCGATATAACTGATGTAAAGCTGCTGCTGTGCCGAAATCATCGCCTCCAGGAAGAGATAGCGATCATCATCGCGGCGACTGCGGTCGCCTTTGCGGGACTGCTGCTGCATCAGGTCAAAGCCTAATGGTGCCAGGGTCCGGGGATAGACGCCGTCGTTCATGCCGAGCAGACAGACCAGCTGAAAAGGAATGGAGCGCATCGGCATCAGGGTGCAGAAGTTAATCTGTCCGGCCAGAAAACGCTGGCTGATGCGCTGCTGATCAAGGCGGCTGCGCAGATCATCGCGCAGCAGCGCCACCGGAATCGCCTCTTCAAAGCGTGCATCCATCCCATATTCGATCAATTGCTGCCACTGCTCTTCCACCAGCAGCAGGGCAGCCTCGGTTTCTGCATCGGGGCTGAAAAAGGCGTTCAGCAATTCCCGGCATAGTGGCAGCCAGGCGACCAGCGGACGGGGTTCGGCCAGCAGCTGTCGCCAGTGATTAAGCCGGGAGAGCAGCTCAGCCAGATGTCCCGCCAGTTCCCCTACCAGACCACTCGACTCGTCATAAGGCAGAATCCCTTCCCAGTCACCGTTGTGGCTCTCCATTGCATAACCCAGCAGCATGCGCTGCAGGCCAAAGCGCCAGGTGTGCTGGCCGGTAATCGGGAGTGACAGCGCTTCTACGCTGGCATCATCCAGCCCCCAGCGCACACCCGATTCGCTGACCCAGCGCCGGAGTAAACGCAGGCCACTTTCATCAATAGAGAAGTGAGCAGCCAGCGCCGGAACATCCAGCAGCGCCAGGACATCCTCTGAGACAAAACGGCTGTCCGGCAGTGCCAGCAGATTCAGAAATGCCACAATGGCCGGATGCGCCTGACTGGCCCGCCGGTCTGAAATCGCAAACGGCAGGTAGCGATCGGCGGGTGCGTTGGCGAACACCGCCTGAATAAACGGCGCGTAAGCGTCGATATCGGCCACCATGACGATAATGTCACGCGCTTTCAGCGTCGGATCGGCCTCCATCATCGCCAGCAGATGATCCTGCAATACTTCGACTTCACGCTGGGCGCTGTGGCAGACCTGAACCGCAATGGAGCGGTCCTCCGGATCAAGGCAGCGCTTCTGATCGCTGTGCGCCAGTTCCGCCGCATTCAGCCCGATGACGGCGTTATCCTGCAGGTTGAGAAGATCGTGCTGCATGCAGTGCAGCAGGTTATCCGGCTCCACATCCACAAACGCATCAATATCGTCGTTTGACTCCATCTGACTGAGCAGGAACAGGTTATCGCGCCCCAGCTTGCCCCATGAGGCAAGCAGCGGGTTAGTGAGCTGCTGTTCACCAGCGTCGTTAAACAGCGCCGGAGCCTGCTCTGCATCCCGGAAAAGTCCGCGTGATTCATCGGCACCATGACGTCGGCGCTGACGGCTCTGCAGTTTCGCCAGAAACGCATAGTCCTGAATGTCGCCCCAGTAGTCGCGGCAGGGATTGGTGAACAGCAGATGAATGTCGATGTGACGTCCCAGCGCCTGCAACGCCTGCAGATAGACCGGCGGCAGCGCAGAGATACCACAGATGAAGACCCGTTTCGGCAGATTTTCCGGCGTGGTTTTCGCCAGCTCCAGCGTCTGGATAAATCGCGAATAGAGGTTGGCACGGTGCCATCCGGGCTGGCGCAGCGCCTGGGTATAACTTACCAGATCGCGCCACAGTGCGGCCTGCCAGCGCTGCGCTTCGCCCAGTCCGTCAATGGTTTCGCCACGCTCCCAGCTGTTGAGCCAGTCGGCACGATAAACCAGATACTGGTCGAACAGATCGGCCACGCGTGAACTGAGCTGATACAGTTTTCGCTTGTCGCCGTCGTCATGGAGATAGTGGCGTAAAGAGATAAACTCTTCCTGTTCGAGCATCACCGGCAGCCGGTGCATCAGCTTCCAGCCCATGCTGGCCTTGCTGAAAGCACTTTCTACCGGGATATCGGGCAGTACGCGGACGAACATCTCCCAGATAAAACTGGCAGGCAGCGGGAATTCGATATTGGCCGCAATGCCAAAGGTTTGCGCCAGCTCCATCTGCAGCCATTGCGCCATTCCCGGGCTCTGCACCAGCACCATTTCTGAGGCGAAAGGATCATCAAGAGGATCATGTTTAATCACCGCCGCCGCCAGAATCTTCAGCACATCAAGCTGATTTGAGTGATAAACGTGAAACATGAAAACTCCTGTGATAACTCAGAACGTGACTGCGGTATTGCGGCTCTGTCACTTTACCGCGTATCGCGGTTGAAACCCATCAAAAGGGCGACCCGCGACCTTTAACATCGCAGCCGCGTCAGCGTAGCGCGGCGCTGATAAGGCCCCGTCACGTCAGCCCGCTCCAGGGTGCAGCCTGAAGGGCCGCTCTGCTGTTGCAGCGCAGATGTCCAGCCCGCAACGTCATGCCCTGCCAGGCGCTGCTCAGCCACCCGCCATGCCTCGCGCTGATACCACTGCTGACTGAATCCCAGCGCCAGTGCGCGATGATAGTGCAACAGCGTGCTGCTGCTTAATGCCATTAACAGCAGAGCAAACAACACTTCCGGCAGACTGAATCCGCCGCATTTACTGGCAGGTTGCCGGGGACGTGAGCGGACAGTAATCAATCCAGCCGTGCGGCAGCGCACTAATCTGATTGCCCCGTAAACGCACCCAATGCCATACCGCCATGCCACTGCCGCTGGCCTCACCTTTAAGCAGACCTTCATCCTTTTCACCTCGCTGTAAACAGCTGCGCCAGCCCTGACGATCATCCTGTTGACACAGGGCAGACTCCGTCGCTGGCCAGCTCAGGGAAAGACCCCATTGCAGCGCCGACTGCGCCCGCCAGAAATCCTGAATAAACTGCTGCTCATCCGCCAGCAGTCGCATTCCCTGCTCAGACATCTTTCGGCTGGCATGCAGCGTAAAGCTGCCGATCACCATAATCATCAGCACCATGCCCAGCGCACTGCTGCCTCGCTGCTTCACAGGTTCACGCCCTCTATCCAGCTCTCCACCGTTTCAAGCCAGCGTCCGGCCCGTCCCTGCAGCACGATCCTGACCTGTGTACCCTGCTGGCTGATGCCGAACTGCTCCACTGTCATGAATGCGGGATCGGAGAGCCGTTCCCAGCCCGCTGACTGACACTGATCAACACCGCGCTGCATCTCAAGCTGCTGCTGACGCAGGCGAAAGCCGTAATAGTCACTCTCCGTATGGCTCACTGGTTCCCATTTACCGTTGCTGTTCTCATCCCAACGCAGCAGCAGGCAGTTCTCGCTGATTTTCAGCGCACCACTGCCGCACTCACCGTGACAATAACCGGCACGCCGAACCGCCTTTTCCAGCGTGGCCATCATCTGCTGTAACTCCTGACGCAGCTGCGCCTGTTGCAGTACGCCAGCACTCTCTGCCAGCAGCAGCGGCAGAAAACGCCCGGTACTTAACATGACGACCGCGCTGATTGCCATGGCGATTAGCATCTCCAGCAGGCTGAATCCGGCGATTTTCAACGGCACGTCTCCTCATCCATCATGCAGAGGCGAATACGGGCTCTGGCTGAGATAATCAGCCGCATGCGTCCGGCACTGTTCCCCAGCTCTATACTGCCCGCCTTAGCGACATTGCGGCGGCCATAGAAACCCGGCTCGCCCCGAATGTCATAGAGCGCCACGCCCGCATGCGGCGCGATGAAATGCAGCCGTTTCCCGTGAACACACCCCGTAACGGGGCGGCTGCCGGCGCCGATGCACCAGGGATCGCCAGGCTGTGACCATAACACCAGGTCGCTATTTTGCCGGTTGGCCTGGGCACGCAGTCGTAGCAGGAATCCCTGCAATTGCTGAGCGCTGTCGCGCAGTTGCTGCCGCTGTTGCCAGCGCTGCCAGCCGTGTAGCGCGGCAAGGCTTAGAATGCCGGCAATCACCATTACCAGCAGCAGCTCCGGCAGGGTAAAACCGCGTAAGTGTGATGTTTTCATGGCGTCAGAGTGCGGGTGATGAACAGGCGAAACAACAGGTGTTGTGACAGGCTGGAAAGCGTGCCGCAGAGAATCATCCCCCCCACACAGGCAGTGGCAGAAGCGTGCGAGTGGTGCCGCAGATTTACCGGTATGCAGGCAAAAAAAAGCCCCGGCGAAGTTGCCAGGGCGTTATCGTTTACTGCGGATCAGATGGCGACAGGCGCTTTGATCGCGGGATGCGGATCGTAGCCTTCAATCTCGAAATCGTCGAACTGATAGTCAAACAGTGACGCTGGTTTGCGTTTGATCACCAGCTTTGGCAACGGACGCGGCTCGCGGGTCAGTTGCAGGCGCGCCTGCTCCAGATGGTTGCTGTAGAGGTGCGTATCACCACCCGTCCAGACGAAGTCGCCCACCTGCAGATCGCACTGCTGCGCCACCATATGCACCAGCAGCGCATAGCTGGCGATGTTAAACGGCAAACCCAGGAAGATGTCGCACGAGCGCTGGTAAAGCTGGCAGGAGAGCTTGCCGTCCGCCACATAGAACTGGAAGAACGCATGGCACGGTGCCAGCGCCATCTCGCTGAGCTCACCAACGTTCCAGGCAGAAACGATAATCCGCCGTGAGTCAGGATCGCGCTTCAGCTGCTCCATCACCTGGCTTAACTGGTCAATTTCCTGACCGCTGGCCGTGCCCCAGCTGCGCCACTGTTTGCCATACACCGGGCCGAGATCGCCATTCTCATCTGCCCACTCGTCCCAGATGGAGACGTTATTTTCCTTAAGATAACCGATGTTGGTGTCACCTTTCAGGAACCATAGCAGCTCATGAATAATGGAGCGAATATGGCATTTCTTGGTGGTGACCAGCGGAAAACCATCCTGCAGATTGAAACGCATCTGGTGACCAAAAATTGAAAGCGTACCCGTGCCGGTACGGTCAGCTTTTGGTGTGCCTTCGTGCAGCACATGTTGCATTAAATCCAGATACTGTTTCATTTTTCCTCGCGAAATTGTGGCTGTGGGCGACGACGATACGCCCAGATCATCATAATAATACCGGCAACAATCATCGGCACAGAGAGGATCTGTCCCATACTGATTCCGCCTTCAAACAGGCCAAGCTGGGCATCCGGCTGGCGGAAGAACTCAACGATGATACGGAAGGCACCGTAGCCAATCAGGAACAGGCCAGAGACGCTGCCCATCGGGCGCGGCTTGCGAATAAACAGGTTCAGAATGATAAACAGCACCACACCTTCCAGCGCCAGTTCATAGAGCTGCGAAGCATGACGTGGCAGTACGCCGTAGGTGTTAAGCAGTTCCTGATATTGCGGATTGGTGGCGGCCAGCGCGACATCTTCGCTGCGGGAGCCAGGGAACAGCATGGCGTAACGGAAGCCCGGATCGACACGTCCCCACAGCTCGCCGTTAATAAAGTTGCCGAGACGACCGGCACCCAGACCAAACGGGATCAGCGGCGCAATGAAATCCGAAACCTGGAAGAAATTACGTTTAGTGCGGCGGGCAAAGATCAGCATCACCACAATCACCCCGATCAGGCCACCGTGGAACGACATGCCGCCATCCCAGACTTTGAACAGATAGAGAGGATTTTCCAGGAACAGCGGTAAGTTGTAAAACAGGACATAGCCGATACGGCCGCCCAGGAAGACGCCCAGGAAACCGGCGTAAAGCAGGTTCTCAACTTCCTCTTTTTTCCAGCCGCTGCCAGGCTGATTGGCGCGGCGTACTGCCAGCCACATGGCGAAAACAAAGCCCACCAGATACATCAGACCGTACCAGTGCAGCGAAACCGGTCCGATCGAGAAGATCACCGGATCGAACTGCGGAAATGCAATATAGCCGTTATTCATCATTCACCGTCTATTTTTCAACCCTGAAAAGGGGCGTTGTCAGGCACATAAATTAAGGCTGCGCATCATAGCACAGCCGGTTTTGTGAATTGTCTTGCAAATGTAAACGCGTAAAACCTGACCCGTCAGGCGTACATTGTTGCAGCCAGTCTGGACACGGACAGCGCGGAACAACCGGAGCGTACACGTAGTACGTGAGGATTACTCGCTGTGCTCGCCCTTTCAGGGCCGCCCTGACGGGCGTTCAGGTTGCTAAAGCAGCCTGTGTGAGCACTGCCCAGGGCCAGAATGGCAAATAAAATAGCCTGATGGGTCAGGCAGTTAACGACCACCACGGATAAGCCCACCTAATCCGCGCCGCTCCATAAAGGCCGAGACCAGATGGCGAACTTCGGTGGCAGTGTCGGCATTCATTCCCTGCTCGCTGAGCTTCTGTACCTCTTCATGATCCAGATGACGCAACAGGTACTTAACGCGCGGTACGTTTTTACCGTTCATGCTGAGATGGTGATAACCCAGGCCGACCAGCAGCGCGACGCACATCGGATCGCCTGCCATTTCACCACACAGACACAATTCCAGATTGGCCAGGCGGGCTTCCTGCGCAATCGCATTCAGTGCGCGCAGCATCGCCGGATGCAGCGAGTCATACAGGTTCGCGACGCGGGTATTGTTGCGATCCACCGCCAGCAGATACTGCGTCAGGTCGTTGGTGCCGACCGAGACAAAATCGACCCGTGACGCCAGATGCGGGATCATAAACAGCATCGACGGCACTTCGATCATGATGCCGATACGCGGCGCGGGAATCGCATAGCCCAGCATCTCTTCCACTTCGCGTCCGGCGCGATCGATCAGCTGTTTTGCGTCGTCGATCTCGTCGATATGACTAATCATCGGCAGCAGGATACTGAGGTTGCCGGAGGCAGCATTGGCGCGCAGCATCGCGCGCACCTGCACCAGGAAAATTTCCGGCTGGTCGAGCGTCAGGCGGATGCCACGCCAGCCCAGGCAGGGATTCTCTTCACTGATCGGCATGTAGGGCAGCTGTTTGTCTGCCCCGACATCCAGCGTTCGCAGCGTTACCGGCTTGTTGTGGAACAGCTGCAACATGCCCTGATACTGCGCCACCTGCTCCTCTTCCGACGGGAAGCCGTTCTGCAGCATAAACGGGATTTCGGTGCGGTAGAGGCCGATACCATCCACCCAGCTGCCCAGCGCCTGTTCATGTTCCGGGCTTAATCCGGCATTGAGCATCACCTGCACGCGTTCGCCACTTTTCAGCTCACCCGGCTGATCGACCACGCCTTCCGCCATTTTGCTCAGCGCATTCTCTTCGCTGATTAGCCGCTGATACTCCTGCACCAGTACCGGCTCGGGATCGATCAGCAGTTCACCACGATAGCCATCAACGATCAGCAGGCGTTTGTTGAGCTGATGAGGCTGGATGTCAGCGCCCATCACCGTCGGGATGCCCATGGCGCGCGTCAGGATCGCCGCGTGGGAGTTAGCCGCGCCGTCACGCACTACCACACCCGCCAGCCGCTCCTGCGGCAGCTCCGCTAAGGTAGTGGCGGTCAGCTCATCGGCGACCAGCACAAAGCGTTCCGGCCAGGCATTGGTGCCGACCAGAGTATCATCGAGGTGAAACAGCAGACGCTGACCCAGCACCCGCAGATCGCCTGCACGTTCACGCAGGTAGTTGTCAGTCAGGCTGGCGAACTGTTCAGCAAACTTCTCGATCACCTGTTTCACAGCCCACTCCGCGACCGATCCGCGCTCGATCTCGTCGAACAGATCTTTCTTCAGCCGGGCATCGGTTAACAGGTGAGAGTAGAGATCGAAAATGGCCGCGCTCTCTTTTTGTGCGCTGGCGCTGAAACGTTTGCTGAAGCGGCGGAATTCACTGGCCGCTTCGCTCATAGCAAGCGACAGACGCTCACGTTCACGCTGCACATCCAGCGTCGAGGCGGCCGAAACCTGATCGAGCAGAGGCTGCGTCTCATCGACCCAGCCGGGTGCCACCGCTACGCCAGGCGCTGCCGCAATGGCGCGCACCCGCGTCTGCCGGAACTGACCAAACAGCTGACCCATCTGAGACTGCGACAGCAGCGCCGCCATCTGGGTAGCGAGCGTAACCAGGAATGACTCTTCGCTTTCATCAAACTGACGGTGTTCGCGCTGCTGCACCACCAGCACGCCAAGAAGCTGGCGACGGCTGATAATGGGCACGCCGAGGAAGGAGCGATAACGCTCCTCTTTGACTGCGGGGATATATTTAAAACTGGGGTGACTCTGGGCGTCAGCAAGGTTAATCGGTTCGGCCAGACGGCCCACTAAACCGACGATACCTTCGTCAAACGCCAGCGTCACGGTGCGGCCACGCGGTTTTTTGAGGCCGCGCGTCGCCATCAGGTAATAGCAGCGACGATCGTGGTCGGCGAGGTAAACGGAACAGACTTCCGTGTCCATCGCCAGACAGATCTCATTGACCAGGATGTCGAGTGCTTCATTGAGACGCGGCGCACTCGCCACTTTTTCTACAATTTCGCGCAACTGAGTGAGCATAAAGGGCGTGGCCTATCCTCTCTTACGTCGATGGGCAGGATTATTTCGCTGCCCCGCACTCTCCTGCATAGACATCACCACGCCAGCGAATTCCTTCATTACCCGACGATAGACATCGCGCTTAAAGGAGACAACCTGACGCACCGGATACCAGAAACTGACCCAGCGCCAGCCGTCAAATTCCGGCGTGCTGCTGTGCTGCACATTGATATCCGCGTCATTACACATTAACTGCAGAAGAAACCACTTTTGTTTCTGGCCGATACATACCGGCTTTGTGTCCCAACGCACCAAACGTTTTGGCAACTTGTAACGCAACCAGTTACGGGTAGAGGCAAGTATTCGAACATCTTTCCGGTGTAATCCGACCTCTTCGAACAGTTCGCGATACATCGCCTGTTCTGCGGTTTCACCGGGATTGATGCCTCCCTGAGGAAATTGCCAGGAGTGCTGTCCAAAGCGCCTGGCCCATAACACTTGTCCCTGCCGGTTACAGATTACGATACCAACATTCGGGCGGTAGCCATCATCATCGATCACCGGACTACCTCAAAGCAAAATTTGAATGGCTTGATTGTTTCACACTCCTTACAGGCGGTAAACCACTGGATTCATGGGGGGTTGAGCCATCAATAGCGGGATAACTCACAGAAAAGGGCAAAGTTATAAACAAAGACCACAAAAAAGATCGATCTTATTCACCTTTTCTGTGGATAGCTTTGTGCAGAACGCGGGAGTTAACTGAATAACCCTGCCATCACACCAGGGAATGCCGAAAAGACTTAGTTTATTATCTTATTGATTAATAATTAAATTAATGCAGAATCTCACTTCATCGGCTTTTTATAAACAGCGAATATTTTTACGCCCACTGACAATTGGCTAAATTATAAGCACAGTGCTTTTTATCCACAGATAATTGCTCAGGGTTAGGTCAGGGCGGTGAAAATTTGGTCAAATAGCGAAAAGTCAAGGCTGTAAATGGAACCAGTACCGCAAACATAAGGGGGTTATCCCACTTTTCTGTGGATAACCGGGCTGGAGATCCTGTTCATTGTTGCGGGTAAGCTGGGATAACCCTGGCCCACTGCGGATAGCGCAAGGTCAATCCACCTAAAAAAGCATGATCTATCATGTTATTATCGATCCCGGACACGATTTATTTTAGCGGGACAACTTAACCACCCGCAGCTGTACGAATTTTAACCATTACGAGTTATCAACATGCGTTATCCACCAGGACCACCCGAAGATGAAGCCAGCCTGCTGGCACGCGCGCAGGATTTAGCCGGATTACCTATGGAAACGCTGGCTGCGCGTGCCGGCCTGCCCATGCCTGCGGATCTTAAACGCGATAAAGGCTGGGTCGGCATGCTGCTGGAGTGGCACCTTGGGGCGAGTGCAGGCAGCAAAGCGGAACAGGACTTTGCCCATCTCGGTATCGAACTGAAAACCATCCCGATTGATGCACAGGGTAAACCGCTGGAAACCACCTTTGTCTGCGTCGCACCGCTGACCGGTAACAGCGGCGTGACCTGGCTCACCAGCCATGTGCGTCACAAGCTGGCGCGGGTGCTTTGGATCCCGGTTGAAGGCGGACGCGAGATTCCGCTGCGGGAACGCCGTGTCGGCGCGCCGCTGTTATGGAGCCCGAATGCGGAAGAAGATGAGATGCTGCGTCAGGACTGGGAAGAGCTAATGGATATGATCGTGCTGGGGCGCGTTGAGCAGATTACCGCACGCCATGGTGCCTGGCTGCAAATCCGGCCCAAAGCCGCCAACAGTAAGGCACTGACCGAGGGAATCGGCGATCAGGGCCAGCCCATCATGACCCTGCCGCGCGGCTTCTACCTGAAGAAGAGCTTCACCGGCCCCCTGCTGGCACGCCATTTTCTCCTGTAAATCGCTTATCCTGCGCGACCATCGTCGCAATTTTGTGGGAGATTGGTGAATTCAATGCGTATAATCGCCGTTTACTTTTCGTTTAGGATTGAATGCCGGTATGTTTGAGTGGATTTCCGATCCCAACGCCTGGCTGGCGCTGGGCACCCTGACCATCCTTGAGGTGGTGCTGGGTATTGATAACATCATTTTCCTGTCGCTGGTGGTCGCTAAACTGCCAAAACACCAGCAAGCCAGTGCACGCCGCATTGGTCTGATGGGTGCGATGTTAATGCGTCTTGGCCTGCTGGCTTCCATCGCCTGGGTCGCCCGTCTGACTAATCCGCTGTTTACGCTGATGGATCATGCGTTCTCGGCGCGCGATCTGATCCTGCTGTTTGGCGGTCTGTTCCTGCTGTGGAAATCGAGCATGGAGATCCATGAAACGATTGAAGGCAGCGAAGGCGAACACAATACCCGCGTTCATTCGTTCCTTGGCGCGATTGTGCAGATCATGATGCTCGACATCATTTTCAGCCTCGACTCGGTGATCACCGCCATCGGCCTCTCCGATCATCTGTTCATTATGATGGCAGCCGTCGTGATTGCGGTGCTGATGATGATGTTTGCCGCACGCGCCATTGGTGAGTTCGTCGAGCGCCATCCGTCAGTGAAAATGCTGGCACTCTCCTTCCTTATTCTGGTCGGTTTTACCCTGATTCTGGAGAGTTTCGCGGTCCACGTACCAAAAGGTTACATTTATTTCGCTATGTTCTTCTCCATGGCGGTTGAGTGCCTAAACCTGATGCGCAGCAAGAAAAAGCACGCCTGAGAAAGTCAAGGGCGAGCCTGCTCGCCCGGTTATTTTCAGAATCCTACGATTAACCCTGCCGGCAAAACCATTTATTACTACACTTTTTGCACTTAACGATTTGTGAGGAAGAGGCGTGATGAAAGGGTTGGCAGGCGTAGCACTGGTGATGGTAACCGCAGCGTTCCTGAGTGGATGCAGTTCTGATTATGTCATGGCGACCAAAGATGGCCGGATGATCATGACCGAGGGCAAGCCGAGCATTGATAAAGAGACCGGCCTGGTGCAGTACACCGACCAGACGGGTCACGAGGTACAGATTAACAGCGATGAGGTCTCAACGATCATTGAACGTTAAGTGCCCGATTTAATTACCTGCCACCGATTCCGCGCTGGCAGGTGATTTCCCCGACTTTTCCCCCTTCCTTCCCCGCCGTTGCTCGCGCTATAGTCCCTGAGGACACAACATTCCATTCCATAAAAAAAGGAAGCTGGCAATGCACTATCATCGTATTCCCCACAGCACGCTGGAAGTGAGTCAGCTGGGGTTGGGCACTATGACGTTTGGCGAACAGAACAGCGAAGCCGACGCCCATGCTCAGCTGGATTTGGCTATCCGTTCCGGCATCAACTTTATTGATACCGCTGAAATGTATCCGGTGCCACCGCGCCCGGAAACCCAGGGTCTGACCGAACAATACATTGGCAGCTGGCTTAAACAGCGCGGCAGCCGCGACAAAATCATTCTGGCCAGTAAAGTGGCGGGTCCGTCACGCGGCAATGATGCGTCGATTCGCCCGGATATGGCACTGGACCGTAAAAACATCCGCGCCGCACTCGATGCCAGTCTGAAACGTCTGAACACCGACTACCTTGATCTCTACCAGCTGCACTGGCCACAGCGCCAGACCAACTATTTTGGCAAGCTGGGCTATCAGTACAGCGAGACCACGGCGCAGGTGACGTTGCTGGAGACGCTGGAAGCGCTTACCGAGCAGGTGCGCGCCGGTAAAATCCGTTATATCGGCGTGTCGAACGAAACCGCGTGGGGCGTGATGCGCTATCTGCAGCTGGCGGAGAAGCATGAACTGCCGCGCATTATCAGCATTCAGAATCCCTACAGCCTGCTGAACCGCAGCTTTGAAGTGGGTCTGGCCGAAATCAGCCAGCATGAAGGCGTCGAGCTGCTGGCGTATTCCAGCCTGGCGTTTGGTACGCTGAGCGGCAAATATCTGAACGGTGCGCAGCCTGCGGGCGCACGTAACACGCTGTTCAGCCGCTTTACCCGCTATAGCGGCGAGCAGTCTCAGAAGGCGATTGCCGAATATGTGGCGTTAGCGCAACAGCATCAGATTGACCCGTCGCAGATGGCGCTCGCCTATGTGCGTCAGCAGCCGTTTGTGGCCAGCACGCTGCTGGGTGCCACAACGCTTGAGCAGTTGCAGATTAATATCGACAGCTTCAATCTGACCTTAAATGCAGAGATTCTGGAAGGTATTGAGGCGATCCACCGCCGCTATACCTATCCTGCGCCATAAGTAATCTGTTGCCAGCTGCCGCAGGGGCGGCTGGCCTCTCTCACAGGTCACGATAATAGAGTTTCACCGGCTTATCGGGATACTCCAGCGCCTCTCCCTGCGGCAGCCAGCCAGACCGTTCGTAATATCCTCCAAACGTTGACCATAACCACAGCCGTGGATAGCCGCGAGCCTGTGCATAAGCAATGACATGCTGCTGCAGCGCCTCACTGACACCTTTGCCGCGCGCCGACTCATCCACATAGAGCGCCGCCAGCCACGGATAGAGATCCTGACGGCTGATCAGATCGCAGCGCCAGAATCCCACCGTGCCGATTGCCCTGCCCGCCTCTAAGGCGACAAAGGTGACCGGAAAATCAGCGCCGGTCAGGCTGCTGTTTACCACACTGGCGAAGAACGCCCGGCTGCTGGCTTCGCCAAAAGCGCGCCACTGCCAGTCGGTGACCTGATCGGCAAACTGCGGCACATCGCTGAGCGGGACAATCTGCATCACATGAGTTTCCCCTGAAAGATCGGCACTGAGTCAAAAAGATAACCATCGAAGTCCGGTGCGTCGGCATCGGAAAGCTCCAGCAGTGTGTTCTTGACGTTCTCGAGGTGCTGCCAGGTTGCCTGCCAGGCCCCCATCACATCACGCCGACGCAGGGCCGCCAGAATGGTCTGGTGATCGCCAAGCCATTTCAGGCGATAAGCGCGGGTTTCAAACTGCGGACGCAGCTGCTGCCAGAGCGGGCTGCTGTCATGATGACGCCAGATGCTGGTGACAGTATCAAGCAGCATCTGATTCTGACTGGCGCCCGCCAGCAACAGATGAAACAACTTGTCGTTGTCCTGGCTGCTGTCGTTGGCCGCGATGGCGCGCTGCTCCTGTTCCAGGGTGCGGCGCAGATTTTCAATGTCCGCTTTGGTCGCCATTTTTGCGGCAAATGCAGCAATATTGCTCTCCAGCAGCTGACGCGCCTGCAACATTTCAAACGGGCCAACGTCGCTGCGAAAGAAGGCCTCTTCTTCATCATCACTGGCGGAAGGAATACGCATCACATAGACGCCGGAGCTCTGGCGGATATCCACCGTGCCTTCCAGCTCCAGCATCAATAGCGCCTCGCGCACGATAGTCCGGCTGACACCCCAGGTCTCAGCCAGCTGACGTTCAGGTGGCAGGCGCGATCCCACCGGATAGTGCCCGTCACTGATCTGCTGACGCAGGTGCTGACCAATTTCCTGATACTGCTTTTTTTCTTGCGGCGCTTCGGCTTTGTCCACGCTGTCACCCTTTGCAATCAATGCGCTAACGGCATTGCCGCCGTTCCCTGCGCGACAATGCCCGCGAACCGGAGAAGCTGGCTCGCAAACTGGGGCTCAGTGTATCAAAGCCAGCGCCTGATCGAGTACCTTTGCACCATTCAGCGTGCCGTAAGCAACCGTATCGATCACCGCAATGGGCAACTGATAGCTGTCGGTGAGTTTTCTGTTCTCCTCCAGTTTGAAGCGCACCTGCGGCCCAAGAAGCACTACTGCCACCTCGTTACCGTAATTTTGCAGCTCTTCACGCAGGTTTTGCTCAGGAATGGCGTAGATCTGAAAAGCCAGTCCGCGATCGGCAGCCTCTTTTTCCATCCGCGTCACTACCATTGAAGTCGACATGCCCGCAGCACAGGCAAGAACAATTCGTTTCATGCTCGCTTCCTCGCGTTATTTCGGCTCATCATCAAGCCACAGGGTAAATTGCTGCGTATCGCGCAGCGTCCGGAACCAGTGGGCAGATTTCTTCATACGACGCTGACGCTGGTTATCTAAGTCGATTTCGATCAGCCCATAGCGATTTTTAAAGGCATTCATCGGTGAAACATTGTCGGTAAACGCCCACAGCATGTAACCCAGGCAGTTGATGCCAGCCTGGCTGGCGCGGATCGCCTGACGCAGGTGCTCGCTGATAAACGCGATGCGATAATCGTCCTGAATCTCTCCGGCGGCGTTTTTAAATTGCGCTTCATTTTCAATGCCCATACCGCTTTCAGCCACAAACCACGGGATATTGCCGTACTCATCACGCATTCGCTGTGCCATATCCCAGATAATTTCTGGCTGAATTTCCCAGCCGCGTGACCGGTTCATGCGCCGGCCAGGCAACTCAAAGTGCTCGTAATACCAGGCGGGATGAAAGGGCGTCTCAGGATGCCAGGCGCGGGACGGCGCCTTCACGCGATGCGGATAGTAGAGGTTAAGCCCAACCTCATCGACGGTATTAGCGGCTATAATCGCCAGCTCTTCCGACGTGGCTTCCCACTCAATCTGATGTTTATCCAGCAGCGCCAGCAGCTCCGCCGGATACGCGCCTTTAATGGCGGGATCGAGGAAAACCCGGTTATAAAAAAGATCGTAGATGTGCGCCGCCTTCTGGTCGTGCGGGGCTGATGATCGCGGATAGGTCACTTCCGGATTGAGAATAGTGCCGATGCTGCCAGCACAGCCTTTCTCACGGAACAGCTTAACGACCCGGGCGGTAGCGAGATTCTTGTGATGGTTCCACTGCATCCATTTATGCGTGTTCTGCTCATAGGGCCAGCGCAGTGCGTCGAGATAGACGCGGGTCTGCACAACAATCGGCTCGTTAAACACAAACCAGCGCGTTACCCGACCGGCATAGCGTTCAAAGACCTGTTCGACATAACGGATAAACAGTTCAACCACATGCTTTGACTGCCAGCCACCATATTGCTCCAGCAGCGCGGCAGGCAGTTCGTAATGCTCCAGACAGAGCATCAGTTCAATACCCTGACGCTGCATTTCATCAATCAGCCGGTCATAGTAAGCCGCATACTCCTCATCGACCGTGGCTTTTTCATAATCGGTCAGGAAACGTGACCAGTTGATTGACGTGCGGTAGTGCGTGAGCCCGCTGGCCTTCATCAGCGCCACATCTTCGCCAAAGCGATTAATAAAGTCGGTGGCAATCGCCGGGCCGTAGCCATTGTGCCAGACGTGACGATCCTGCTGATACCAGGCATCAGGCCAGGACTCCTGCCCCGCTTTTTTTCCACTCCAGCCTTCTGTCTGCCAGGCGGAGGCCGCTGCCCCCAGAATAAAATGCTCAGGTATGTCGATAGTCTGACGACTCATAACACCTCCGTCCGGTTGGGGTTCAGCTCAGGTTGCAGGCTTTTTGCTTCCGCAGCATCGGCGCGGCGCGCGGCGACTTTCACGAACGGCAGGTAGATAAGCACCGACACCAGAATGCAGACAATCTGCGTCACTACCGCGCCCATTGATCCGGCCGTTGAAAGCCAGGCATTGATAATCGGTGGTGTGGTCCATGGCACCATCACCACGGCTTTCCCGGCAAAACCCAAAACCGTAGCGAAGTAGCCGATTGAACCGGTTACCAGGGGTGTGATGATGAAAGGAATGGCCAGAATCGGGTTGAGCATAATCGGCATACCAAATATTACCGGTTCATTAATATTGAAAATGCCTGGTCCGAACGACAGCTTGGCAATTTCGCGCATCTCTTTGCGCCGCGTCGCCAGCATCACAGCGGTCAGCAGACCAATGGTCAGGCCTGAACCACCGATACTCATATAGACATCCCAGAACGGCATAGTGATGATGTTTGGTGCCTCTCTACCCTGCTCAAAGGCGGTCATGTTGACCAGGATTGCCCCCAGTAACAGCGGCTCACGGATCGGCTTGACCATCTGGTTGCCGTGAATGCCAATGACCCAGAACAGCTGAGCAACGAACATCAGAATCAGAATGCCCCACAGGCTCTGCACCACCGATTCCAGTGGCTGCTGAACCACCTGGTATACCGCGTCGTAGAGATACATGCCGGTGACGCGATGGAAGATAAAGCCCAGGGTCGCCACCAGCGTCACAGTGATGATGGAGGGGATGAGCGCAGAAAAAGAAGCGGCAACGTTAGGTGGCACGGTGTCGGGCATTTTGATTTTCAGCCGCTCAACCTGTTCGAGGCGGCAGTAGATTTCTACCGACAGAATGGCGATAAACATGCCAAGAAACAGGCTTTTAGTATCAGAGAACTGCTTCGCCAGCACATCTGTGACCAGATGTATCTGCCCGTCCACCATCATCTGCAGGGTGGTCGGCGTTACCGAGACAAAACAGATGATCGCCAGCAGCCCAGGAAACAGTGTTTTGATCCCGTTGATGCGGCCAAGTTCGATACCAATCAGAAACACCGCGCCAATATTGAGAAAGCTGAGCGTGGCGTAATTAATACTGCTGGTAATGGGCTTGAGGTCGGCTAAAAAAGCCAGAGCGGCAAAGCTGGCCAGGCCATTTTTGCTGTCCAGCACCATATTTGAGATCAATACCGAGAATGCACCGACGATGATCACCGGCATCAGGGTAATGAAAGAGGCCTTTATCGCCATGATATAGCGGTAGCTGTTAAAGCGGGTGGCGAAGCTGCCCAGGGAATCGATAAGGCGGTCCTGTAGAGACATGATCAATCCTCAGAGATGTAAGATCGGTATTCCTGTAGTCGTCGTGGTCTTCCCTGCCAGTGGCATACCAAAATGACGATTCCCGGCGACTCTTTCTGTGATGAACCTCCCGGAAACGTTTTTTGGCATTCCAGTATGATTAAAAAAGCCAATTTGGCATACCAATAGCGGAGGGTGTATGGATTATGAACAGATCATGATGGAATTGCTGATCAATGCCGGGGAAGCACGCTCATCGGCAATGATGGCAATTCAGTGCGCGCGCAAACGCGATTGGGATGATGCTGACGCGGCGCTGGCTGCCTCAGACAGTGCGGCAAAAGCCGCACATAAAATTCAGACCGCATTGATCGGTGCAGATGAGGGAAGCGGCAAATTACCGGTGACGCTGATTCTGGTGCATGCCCAGGATCACCTGATGAATGCGATGCTGTGCCGTGAGCTGGCAGCAGAGCTGGTGATGCTGCGTAAGGAGATCTTTGGCTGACAGGCGGCACAGTGGCCGCCTGAGTGAGAGGATTAGCTGAGTTCCAGCGCCAGCAACGACTCAATCGTCTGCGCGCGACGGATTTCGCGCGGCTGGCCCAGCTCAAACAGCACTTCCGGGATCAGCGGACGGCTGTTGTAGTTTGAGGACATAGAGGCACCGTAAGCTCCGGTGTCGTGGAACACCAGATAATCGCCCACTTTTGCTGCCGGCATCGCGCGCGGTTCGACCATGCCGCCCTCCAGCTGGGTAAAGACATCGCCCGATTCGCACAGCGGACCGGCCACTACCGTGTCGATGGTCTGCTGCTCATCAATCACCCGTTCATCACCTGCCATCAGCGAGATATGGTGATAGCTGCCATACATGGAGGGACGCATCAGGTCACTGAAACCGGCATCGACCAGCACAAAGTGACGGCTGCCCATCGACTTCACTGCCCGCACCTGCGACACCAGCACGCCCGCTTCGGCCACCAGGAAACGGCCCGGTTCAATCTCCAGTTTGACTGCGTGACCCAGATGCTGAGCGATACGCTGACGCGCCGCGTCCCACAGTCCAAAGTAGTGATCGGTATCGATCGCCTCTTCGCCGTAGCGATAAGGAATAGAAAGGCCACCGCCCGCAGAGATCGCAGTCAGATCCTGACCCGATGCCATCACCAGTCCGACCATCGCATCACAGACCTGCTGCAGATGCGCATAATCGACGCCTGAGCCAATGTGCATGTGAATGCCCACCAGCTTCAGGCCGTGCTGCTGAATCGCTGCCAGCGCCTCGGCTAAATCGCCGTGCCAGATACCGTGCTTGCTGTTTTCGCCGCCGGTGTTGGTTTTCTGGCTATGGCCGTGACCGAAGCCAGGATTCACCCGCAGCCACACCGCATGTCCCGGTGACACCGCGCCGAGCTGATGCAGCATATCAATCGAACCGGCATTGACCGGCACCTTCAACGCAGTAATCCGCGCCAGTGTCGGCTGATCGAACAGATCCGCAGTGAAGACGATCTCGTCACCGCCAGTCTGGTAGCCAGCAGCCAGCGCACGTTCGATCTCACCCAGCGATACCGAATCCACTTTCACACCCGCGGCCCGCATCAGGCGCAGGATATGAATATTTGAGCAGGCTTTCTGCGCAAAACGCACCACATCAAACGCCTGCAGCTGAGCAATACGCGCCTGAATAATCTGTGCGTCATAAGCCCAGAATGGACCGGCATAACGGCGTGCCAGCAGCAGCAGATTAGCGGCGTTGAGGGCGGTGTCGGTACTCTGTAATGAACGTGGCATAGCAATTCTCCTGTGGCGATAACTGCATTAAGCCAGAATCATGCTATAGCGAAAAATATCTGTTTTAATAGCATCTATTCAGAATGGATATAGGAAGGCGGCGTGGCGAACATTAACTGGCGGCATATCGAAATTTTTCATGCGGTGATGACCAGCGGCAACCTGACCCAGGCTGCTACGCTGCTGCATACCTCACAGCCGACCGTAAGCCGGGAGCTGGCGCGACTGGAGCAGCAGCTGGGATTAGCGTTGTTCGGGCGGGTACGCGGTCGCCTGCAGCCGACGGTACAGGGGTTACGTCTGTTTGAAGAGGTACAGCGATCCTGGTATGGGCTGGATCGCATCATGGAAGCGGCAGAAGGGTTGCGTCAGTTTCGTCAGGGTGAGCTGTCGATCGCCTGCCTGCCGGTTTTTTCGCAGTCGTTGCTGCCACCGCTGTGTCAGCCGTTTTTACAGCGCTACCCGGATGTGAGCCTGAATGTGATTCCGCAGGAGTCGCCGCTGCTGGAGGAGTGGCTGTCGGCACAGCGCTACGATATCGGCTTAACCGAAACCCAGCACGCGCCGGCCGGGACTGACCGCCTCGCCCTGCTGACCTGTGATGAAGTATGCGTGTTGCCACAGCATCATCCTCTGAGTCAGCGTGCAGAACTGACACCGCACGACTTTGCCGGCGAACAGTATGTCAGCCTGTCGCGCAACGACAGCTATCGTCAGCTGCTGGATGCGCTGTTTCAGGATCAGGGCGTCGAACGGCGGCTGGTGATGGAGACGCACAGCGCCGCATCGGTGTGCGCGATGGTCAGAGCGGGCGTGGGTATTTCGATTGTGAATCCGCTGACGGCGCTGGATTACGCCGACAGCGGTGTGGTGATGCGAAAATTCAGCGTGGCGGTGCCGTTTACCGTCAGCCTGGTGAGGCCACAACACCGTCCCGCGTCAGCGCTGGTCGATGCCTTTGTCAGCCATCTGCAGCAGCAGGTGGCTGACTTTCCGGCACGTATTGCCGCCCGCCTGGCTTAAGCGCGAACCCGGGCGGCTGCGCTGCCCGATTTACGGAAGGTGATCAGGCAGATCAGCAGGCCGATAGCGGCCAGCGCAGCTGCCGCAACCGGTACCGCCGTCAGGCCAAAACCACGGCCAATGACTGCCCCGCCGACCCAGGCACCCAGCGCATTACCGACGTTAAACGCCGAAATGTTCAGGGTTGAGACCAGGTTCGGTGCCTCTTTGCCATGACGGACCACGTTGATCTGCAGGCCCGGTACCGTGGCAAAGGTCGCCATTGCCCAGAGGAACAGGGTGAGCTCCGCCAGCCACAGCGCATGGCTGGTCCAGCTGAACAGCAGCGAGAAGATGGCGATCAGAGAAAAGCTAAGGATCAGACTGAAGGAGACTTTCCAGTCGGCCAGTTTGCCGCCAAGAATGTTACCCACTGTCAGGCCCGCGCCAATCAGGAACAGCGTCCAGCTGACACCCCGATCGCTGATGCCCGTTACCTCTAACAGCAGCGGCGCAATGTAGCTGAACAGGGCAAACATCGCCGCGGCAAAGAACACCGTCATCAGCAGCGAGAGCCAGAGTTTGCCGTTGGCCAGCGCACCGATTTCACTCGCCAGATGAACCGGCTTCTCCTCTTTATTGTTGGGCAGACTCACGATCAGGGCGATAAACGCCAGCACGCCGATCACCGCTACGCCCCAGAACGTGGCGCGCCAGCCAAACATCTGTCCGAAGCTGGTGCCCAGCGGAACGCCCAGCACGTTAGCCAGGGTCAGCCCGGTAAACATCAGCGCCACAGCAGAAGCCTGACGACCGGCCGGCACCAGGCTGGCGGCAACCACCGCGCCGATACCAAAGAAAGCACCGTGACAGAGCGCGGTGACGATTCGCGCCAGCATCAGCAGGTTGTAGTTGTATGCCAGCGCACAGAGCAGGTTGCCGACAATAAAGATCACCATCAGCAGGATCAGCGTTTTTTTGCGCGGCAGTCTGGCGGTGAGCAGTGCCATAATCGGCGCACCAATCGCCACTCCCAGCGCATAGCCACTGATCAGCCAGCCCGCCGACGGAATCGACACCTGAAGGTCACGTGCCACCTCCGGCAGCAATCCCATAATGACAAATTCGGTGGTTCCGATGGCGAACGCACTCAACGCCAGCGCCATTAATGCTACAGGCATAACACTCTCCCGGTTTGATTTGCAGGTGAACCGCGCAGACGCGCCGCCCCTCGACGCTTGTTAGAATTTGATCTGCGTCACGTTGAGTATTACAGCACAGCGCTGATTTGCGACATAGCCTGCGTCCAGCAAAGGATTATTGCCGCCGCCGCAATAATCCTCCCACGTTGTCGTAAAAATCTTCCGTCTCCAGCCTGCAGGCCAGACCCGCACAGCCCCAATCCCCCACGGTCAGGTTGTCATTTTCTGTTAACCGGTTACGCTTTTTAATGCGGAATTAATTAATAAATCTTTAACGTTGCCGATATATCCCTAATCAATTGCCAGGTGATGTAATCAACTTCTGACGCAGGGAGAGAGAATGCAACGACTCATAGCCTTAATGGTGTTTGGCTTAACCGGCTGCTCGGTGGGTCATTATGAGTACAGTAAAGAGGCTGAAAAACGGGTTGATATGACCGTGACCGGCATTCCTACCGTGCTGGGTATTGGTACGCTCGGTACCACTATCCCGCTGACGCCGGAGTACAGCCTGACCGCCGCGCATGTGGCAAAGTTTTCACTTTACCGCGTCAAAGCCTGGCATCCGCAATGCGATCTGGCGGTGGTCTATCACAAAAACAGCGAAATGAACCTGCCACCCAGCTTCCGCAACAGCCATATCGGCGACCAGGTGAATCTCTACGGTTACAGTTTCATTTCGGCCATGCCGGTCAGCTCCAGCGGACAGAACCTGATTAATACCACGCTGGCAAACAGCTGGAACAAACCAGACTGCGTCGTCGTCGCGGCGAATGCGGGTGTGGTGAAAGGGATGTCGGGCGGCGCGGTCTATAACGCCTCAGACGACACGCTGGCAGGTGTAATTATCGGCTACAGCAATAACATCAATGACAATGCCAGCGGTAAGACGTTGTATAAGAACGTTGCGCTCTATGTGCCCTATTCGCGATTCCAGACCTGGCTGGATCAGGCGATAAAATCTTAAGATTTTTTGTCGGGCAAACCGGGATGGTTGCCCATAGGATGTTCGGGCGGATTCAGCCATCTGTCTTTACGGGTTGCTTCGTAATCCGGGTTAAGAGGATAAGTAATACGATTTTCAGGCTTGCTGGTCTCCCCTATCACTAAGAAGCGTGCCTCGTGCTCGCTGTTATTGATAAAGGTGTGGCAAATGCCCGTGCCCGCCGGAAAGGCCACTGCATCGCCCGGCGACAGTGGATAAAGCTCGCCGTTAATCCAGGCGTCAGGATGTCCTTCAAGCACAAAAATGAACTCTTCTTCCGCGCTCTCCGCGTGGGGATAAGACAAGCGGCGTCCGGGCAACAGCCTTTCATGGTGAATGCCAAGACGGGTTAATCCCAGCAATCTCCCCAGTGGCGCACCAATCGACATGCGCTCATAGCTGTCGGCATAGTGTTCGTTATCTTCGCCTTCCAGCGCCTGCCAGTGGCGAATACAGTCGGGACGTTGCGTCATGATGATGGCTCCAGGTTGAGACATTCAGCCTGGCAGAGGAAGCGGCATGACTCAAGCATGGCGAGGCGAACAGCAGACATAAAAAAGGCCGGGATGCCCGGCCTTTTCTGAGAACAGTCAGACTTACTTGCTGCCTGGACGCAGTGCCGGGAACAGGATCACATCACGGATAGTGTGGCTGTTGGTAAACAGCATCACCATACGGTCAATACCGATGCCCAGACCCGCGGTTGGCGGCAGACCGTGTTCCAGTGCGGTGACATAGTCTTCGTCGTAGAACATCGCTTCGTCATCACCCGCATCTTTGGCATTCACCTGCTGCAGGAAACGCTCAGCCTGATCTTCTGCATCGTTCAGCTCGGAGAAGCCGTTGCCGATTTCACGACCACCAATGAAGAACTCAAAGCGATCGGTGATTTCCGGGTTCTCGTCATTACGGCGTGCCAGCGGAGAGACTTCAGCCGGATATTCGGTAATGAAGGTTGGCTGAATCAGATGCGCTTCTGCCGTCTCTTCGAAGATCTCGGTCACGACGCGGCCCAGACCCCAGCTCTTCTCCACTTTGATATGCAGGGATTGTGCAATCGCCACGGCTTTGTCGAAGTCTTCCAGATCGGCCAGATCCGTTTCCGGACGGTATTTCTTAATCGCTTCACGCATGGTCAGTTTTTCAAACGGCTTACCGAAATCAAACTCCTGCTCGCCATATGGCACGATCGTGCTGCCCAGCACATCCTGCGCCAGCGTACGGAACAGGCTTTCGGTCAGTTCGATCAGATCTTTGTAATCCGCATAAGCCATATAGAGTTCCATCATGGTGAACTCTGGGTTATGACGTGGCGAAATACCTTCGTTACGGAAGTTACGGTTGATCTCGAACACGCGATCAAAGCCGCCCACCACCAGACGCTTCAGGTAGAGCTCTGGCGCAATACGCAGATACATGTCGATATCCAGCGCATTGTGATGGGTGATAAACGGACGCGCAGAGGCACCGCCCGGGATCACCTGCATCATCGGGGTTTCCACTTCCATAAAGTCGCGGCCCACCATGAACTGGCGAATACCGGCCATGATCTGCGAACGAATTTTGAAGGTGTTGCGAGACTCTTCGTTGGCGATCAGATCAAGGTAACGCTGACGGTAACGGGTTTCCTGATCGGCCAGGCCGTGGAACTTATCCGGCAGCGGGCGCAGTGCTTTGGTCAGCAGACGCAGTTCTGAACAGTGAATCGACAGTTCGCCGGTTTTGGTTCTAAACAGTTTGCCGCGCGCGCCCAGGATATCGCCGAGGTCCCATTTCTTAAACTGCTCGTTGTAGATGCCTTCCGCCAGATCGTCACGCGAGACGTAAAGCTGAATCCGGCCGCCCACATCCTGCAGGGTGACGAAGGAGGCTTTACCCATGATACGACGAGTCATCATGCGTCCGGCAACGCTGACTTCGATACCTAACTCTTCCAGCTCTTCGTTGCTCTTCTCGCCATAGCTTTCCAGCAGCTGGTTCGAAAGGCTGTCACGACGGAAATCGTTAGGAAACGCCAGACCGTTGGCACGCAGCGCGCTCAGCTTTTCACGGCGCGTTTTCAGTTCGTTATTTAACTCAACGGCGGCATCAGCGCTCTGCGGTTGTTGTTCAGACATGTCTATAACCCTGCTTTTAAACTAGCTTCAATGAAACGATCCAGATCGCCGTCCAGCACCGCCTGGGTGTTACGCGTCTCTACGCCGGTGCGCAGATCTTTGATGCGTGCATCATCGAGAACGTAAGAACGGATCTGACTTCCCCAGCCAATGTCGGACTTGTTGTCCTCCAGCGCCTGTTTCTCAGCATTTTTCTTTTGCATCTCAAGCTCGTACAGCTTCGCTTTCATCTGCTTCATTGCCTGATCTTTGTTCTTGTGCTGAGAACGGTCGTTCTGACACTGGGTGACGGTGCCGGTTGGAATATGGGTAATACGCACCGCAGATTCGGTCCGGTTAACGTGCTGACCGCCCGCACCAGACGCACGATAGACATCAATGCGCAGATCGGCCGGGTTGATGTCGATATCAATATCGTCATCCACTTCCGGGTAAATAAAGGCGGAGCTGAAGGAGGTGTGACGACGGCCGCCGGAGTCGAATGGGCTCTTACGCACCAGGCGATGCACGCCCGTTTCGGTGCGCAACCAGCCAAAGGCGTAGTCGCCTGATACGCGAATGGTCACAGACTTGATGCCCGCAACTTCACCTTCAGACTCTTCGATAATTTCGGTTTTGAAGCCTTTTGCTTCGGCCCAACGCAGATACATACGCATCAGCATGCTGGCCCAGTCCTGCGCTTCGGTGCCGCCGGAACCCGCCTGCAGGTCAATGTAGCAGTCGGCGCTGTCATACTCGCCGGAGAACATGCGGCGGAATTCCAGTTCGCCCAGCTTGCCCTCAAGCACATCCAGCTCGGCAACGGCTTCGTTGAAGGTCTCTTCGTCTTCCGCTTCTACGGCCAGCTCAAGCAGACCCTGCACATCTTCCAGGCCCTGCGACATCTGATCCAGCGTCTGTACGATGGCTTCCAGCGAGGAGCGCTCTTTGCCCAGCGCCTGAGCACGCTCAGGTTCGTTCCAGACATCGGGCTGTTCCAGCTCGGCGTTTACTTCTTCGAGGCGTTCTTTCTTGGCATCGTAGTCAAAGATACCCCCGAAGAACGTCGCTGCGCTCACTGAGGTCCTGAATACGGTTTTTGACCGGGTTGATTTCAAACATGGCTTTAGCGTCTTTCTTATGTGCGATGGGACAGGAAAATTAACGCACAAGTTTACCCGAAACTGGCGGCAGATTGTAGCGCTGAGACAGCGGGCGGATGCCGGGGTTGCGTGACGTGTCGCATTTGCGTCTTGCAGCGCGGCGACATGCTCGCAGGTAGCGGGTTAATGCAGGGGATAATCAGGCTGTCGCGACTCTGCCGTGGCCGGAGAGTCGCGACAGCCTGTCTGACTCAGTTCAGCGGCCAGATATGGTCGATGATCAGCTGCACCGAGCGGTTACCGCGATACTCATTAATATCCAGCTTATACGCCAGTTCGACCTGACGAATGCTGCTGTCGGGCCACAGCGTAGTATCGACATTAAAGGCGATACCATCGATCAGCGGTCCGCCATCCAGCGGCTCGACCATCACTTTCAGATGACGCTCGCCCACCAGACGCTGTTGCAGCAGCTTAAATTTGCCGTCAAACGCGGGTTCCGGGAACGCCTGGCCCCAGGGACCGGCTTCGCGCAGCATCTCTGCGGTCTGCAGCGAAAACTCCTGCGGCTGTAACGCGCCATCGGACCAGATGATGCCCTGCAGGGATTCGCCATCCAGCCACTCTCCGACCAGGTCGGCAAAGCGCTGACGAAACTCCTCGTAACGCGCGGTTTCCAGCGATAAACCGGCCGCCATGGCGTGACCGCCGAACTTCAGCATCAGGCCTGGGTTCAGCGTGTCCAGACGCTCCAGCGCGTCGCGCAAATGCAGACCGGCAATCGAACGGCCCGAGCCTTTCAGCGTGCCGTCGCCAGCTGGCGCAAAGGCAATGACCGGACGATGGAAACGCTCTTTCAGACGAGAGGCGAGAATGCCCACCACGCCCTGATGCCATTCGGGATGATAAAAGGCCAGTCCCAGCGGCAGATCGCTCTGTTCACGCTCCAGCGCCTGACACAGCGCCAGCGCTTCGCTCTGCATGCCCTGCTCTATCTCTTTGCGCGTCTGGTTCAGCGCATCCAGTTCACTAGCCAGCATGCGCGCCTGGCTGAGATCGTCGGTCATTAACAGCGCTACGCCCACCGACATATCGTCGAGGCGGCCTGCGGCGTTGAGCCGCGGCCCCAGCGCGAAACCGAGATCGCTGGCCGCCAGCTGACGCGCATCGCGATTCGCAATCTCCAGCAGCGCCCGGATGCCTGGCCGACATTTTCCGGCCCGGATACGGCTGAGCCCCTGCCACACCAGAATGCGGTTATTAACGTCGAGCGGCACCACATCCGCAACCGTGCCGAGCGCCACCAGATCCAGCATCTCCGCCAGATTCGGTTCAGTGCGGGTAGCGCCAAACCAGCCCTGGGTACGCAGATGGGCGCGCAGCGCCAGCATCAGATAGAACGCGACGCCCACGCCCGCCAGCGCGCGTGAAGGAAAGTTGCAGTCCGGCAGATTGGGATTCACGATCGCTTCAGCGGCCGGTAAGGTTTCGCCCGGCAGATGGTGATCGGTAATCAGCACCGGAATGCCGTGCTGATGTGCGCATTCCACACCGGCATGAGAGGAGATGCCGTTATCGACCGTCAGGATCATCGCGGCACCACGTGCGCGCGCCTGCTCAACCACTTCCGGACTGAGGCCATAACCATCTTCAAAGCGGTTAGGCACCAGATACTGCACGTTGCCGCCACCCATGCTGCGCAGCGCCATCACCGTCAGCGCAGTACTGGTTGCGCCATCGGCATCAAAGTCGCCCACTACCATAATGCGACGCCCATCCAGCAGCGCCTCATGCAGCAGCGCCACGGCGCTCTCAATCCCGCTTAAGGACTGATACGGCAGCAGGTTTTTCGCACCGCGCTCCAGTTCCGCGGCGTCGCACACGCCGCGTTGCAGATAGAGTCGTTTCAGCAGCGGCGGCAGCGTGGCCGGTAGCGCATCGTCAACCGTCACCTCACGGCGACGCAGTTCCACTTCCTGTTTTAACACCGATTAACCACCACGCTTCTGATTGTCCAGCACCTGCTTCAGCTCCTGCGGCGACTGATAACCCGGGATCATCATGCCGGTGTCGGTCAGCATCGCGGGCGTGCCCTGAATGCCAAACAGCACGCCCAGTTTGTAGTGCTGAGCAATATCGATTTTACAGCTGTCCGGCGCGGCCATTTTCGGTGCATTGCCTTTCATCGCCTCATCGAACGCTTTATTGCGATCAGCGCTGCACCAGATCGCTTTCATCGCTGGTTCGATCTGACCATTCAGCCCTTCACGCGGAAACGCCAGGTAGCGCACGGTGATGCCCAGCGCATTGTAGTCCGCCATCTGCTCGTGCAGCTTGTGACAGTAGCCACAGGTGATGTCGGTGAAGACCGTGATCACATGCTGCTCTTTTGGCGCTTTGTAGACGATCATTTCCGGCACCAACGCCTCGACTTTTTTGTCCAGCAGTTGGTTGGTGACGTTGACCGGCTGTTTGCCGCTGACATCATAGAGCGGGCCCTGAATCATATGTTTGCCGTCATCGGTCACGTAGAGCACGCCGCTTTCCGACAGCACGGTTTTAAACCCTGGCAGCGGTGACGGGCTGATTTCCGTCTGGTTCAGACCGAGCTTTTTAAGGGATTGCTGAATGGCGCTGTCATCGGCCTGTGCCAGACCGGAAAAGGCGCTGGCTAACAGGGCCAGCATGGCAAAATGCTTGTTCATTTTTATCCTTATGGCCGCGAATCAGGCTCGCGGATGGTGTTGTTGATGCAACTGACGCAGGCGCTCAGTGGCGACGTGCGTATAAATTTGGGTGGTGGAAAGATCGCTATGTCCCAGCAGCATCTGTACGACACGCAGATCCGCGCCGTGGTTCAGCAGATGGGTCGCAAAGGCGTGACGCATCACATGCGGCGATAACTTTTCGCTGTCGATGCCCGCCAGCGTGGCGTAGTGCTTGATGCGATGCCAGAAGGTCTGGCGCGTCATCTGCTGTGCACGATTGCTGGGAAACATCACGTCCAGCGTCTGACCATTGAGCAGCCATGGGCGACCATGTTCCATATATTGCTCCAGCCAGTAAACCGCTTCTTCACCTAACGGCACCAGCCGCTCTTTATCGCCTTTACCGATAACCCGCACGACGCCCTGACGCAGGCTGATGTCGCTGAGCGTCAGTCCAGTCAGTTCAGAGACGCGCAGGCCAGTGGCATAGAGCACTTCCAGCATCGCCTTGTCGCGTAGCTCCAGCGGGATGTTGGTATCCGGTGCCTGTAACAGCCGCTCAACCTGGGCTTCACTGAGATCTTTCGGCAGACGCTGCGGCAGTTTTGGCGCAGACAGCAGCGCGCTGGGATCGTCCGGGCGCAGCTTTTCGCGATAAAGATACTGGAACAAGCGACGCATCGCGCTGAGCAGCCGCGCTGAGCTGGTTGCCTTGTAGCCGCCCTCCAGCCGTTCGGCCAGGAACTGCTGCAGATCCAGCGGCGTCACGCTGAGCAGCGTCAGCTGGTGATGCGTCAGCCAGCCGATCAGCGTCTGAAGATCCTGACGATAAGAGGAGAGAGTATTCTGCGCCAGATTGCGTTCAATCCAGAGCGCATCAAGAAACTGTTCTGTCAGATCGCTGTCCTGCACGTTATCTCCGCCGTCTGGTGTAAAATCATGCTCATTATGCCTGATTCAGCGGTGCTTCTGGTACAATTGCGCCAAAGTCAGTATTTACAGAGTGTTATCTGCATGAAAATCGGTCTTTTTTACGGTTCCAGTACCTGTTACACCGAAATCGTAGCGGAAAAAATTCGCGATTTTATTGGCGAAGAGTTAGTGACGCTGCATAACGTCAAAGATGACGATCCGCGCCTGATGGAGCAGTATGACTTGCTGATCATGGGCATCCCGACCTGGGATTTCGGTGAGTTGCAGGAGGACTGGGAAGCCATCTGGACGCAGCTGCCCGCGCTGAATCTGCACAACAAGATTGTCGCACTCTATGGGATGGGCGATCAGATTGGCTATGGCGAGTGGTTTTTAGATGCGCTCGGCATGCTGCACGAGTTGCTGCAGCCGATGGGCGTGCGCTTTGTCGGCTACTGGCCACTTGAAGGCTATGAATTTACCAGCCCGAAACCGCTGAGTGCCGATGGCGCGCAGTTTGTGGGTCTGGCGCTGGATGATGTGAATCAGTTTGAGGTCACCGATGAGCGTGTTGAGCAGTGGTGTGAACAGGTGTTAACCGAAACCGCCGCACTGCTCTGACCGGTCAGGCGCGCTGGTTTGCTGTTGTTGAACCCATGCGCCAGCAAACGATGATTGCCAGCCCTGTTGCCGTTAATGCCGCGCCTTACTGAAGCAGCTGGCGCGTAACGCCCGCCATTCGTCCGGCTGCATATTGTCCTGCATCAGCCACCAGCGCAGCATAGCCCCCTGCTCGCTCTTCGCTACCAGCAGTACGCCAATCGGTAACCACCGCAGCGGCTGGGTGGGCCGCCAGCGTTTTCCCTGCCAGATCCAGCAATGAACGCTTTCCCGCTGCAATGTGCCGTGTCGCCGAATCAATCGCTGGTAACAACGCCAGCCTTCAGCCAGCATCAGCAGAATAACCGGCGTTTTAATCAGCCAGCCGCCCACAGGCAGCATCATCAGCATTACACCAGGAACGGCAGCCACCAGCCAGGCGCACAGACATCCGCACGCCAGGCGAGAGGGTCGCAGCTTACATTGCCACCGGGCCGCGATCATGGTTACGCTGCTGGATCAGTTTTACCATCCGCTTAAGCTCTGGATCGGCTGGCTCGCCATGATTCATCAGCCAGTTAAACAGATCGGGATCGTCACTCTTCAGCAGGGCAACGAAGACCTGCTTATCCGTGTCGTTCAGCGTGTCATACTCAAATTTGAAGAACGGCATAATAGCCACATCCAGTTCCAGCATGCCGCGACGGCAGGCCCACTGAATACGTGATTTATCATTAATATCCATGCGTCAATTTCCACAATTCACAACGTGGCCGCTAGTGTAACCTGGTTTACTGCGGCTCGCAGGCGCAGCGTCGCAGGCTGTGCAACCTGCCACATTTAAGATTATCTGTTTTCAGGGTTATCACGCCTTTTGTGCGCCGTTTTCCGTAAACAGGTTGCATTGCCAGTCGGCTCTTTTAACATTGAAGACAACATTCCGGATGAACCTTCTTATACAGGATATCTCCATGCCCACTTTTACTTTACCGCCGCGCCAGCCTGCCGCGTCGTCTCGTCTGCCGTTAACCCTGATGTCACTGGATAGCTGGGCGCTGGTTTCCATTACCGGTGCCGACAGCACCGCTTATCTGCAGGGTCAGTTAACGCTGGATGTCGCGGCGCTGGATGCAGACCACCATTCGCCCGCCGCACACTGCGATGCCAAAGGCAAAATGTGGAGCAACCTGCGCCTGTTCCATCGCGGCGAAGGCTATGCCTATCTGATCCGCCGTGAACTGCGCGACACCCAGCTTACCGAGTTGAAGAAATACGCGGTGTTTTCGAAAGTGACGATGGCGGCTGACGACGAGTCTGTGCTGCTGGGCGTAGCCGGTTTTCAGGCGCGTGCCGCCCTGGCGAATCTGTTTGATACCCTGCCCGACAGCGAGAAAACGGTGATACAGCAGGGAGAAACGACGCTGCTGTGGTTTGCCCATCCGGCCGAACGTTTTCTGATTGTTACCTCGCAGGCTATGGCTGAGACGCTGAAGCAGAAGCTTAACGATGATGCGCAGTTCAATGACAGTCAGCAGTGGCTGGCGCTGGAGATTGAAGCGGGAATTCCGGTGATCGATCCGGCCACCAGCGTGCAGTTTATTCCGCAGGCCACCAACCTGCAGGCGCTGGATGCGATCAGCTTTAAAAAGGGCTGCTATGCCGGTCAGGAGATGGTCGCCAGGGCGAAATATCGCGGTGCTAATAAACGCGCGCTCTACTGGCTGGCGGGTCAGGCCAGTCATCTGCCGGAAGCCAATGCCCCGCTGGAGTTGCAGATGGGTGACCGCTGGCGTCGTACCGGCAGCGTGCTGGCTGCGGTGCAGTTAGATGACGGCATCAGCTGGATTCAGGTGGTGCTGAATAACGATCTGGAGCCGGATAGCGTGCTGCGGGTTGAAGGTGATGAAGGCGGCCATCTGACCATTCAGCCGCTGCCCTACTCGCTGGATGAGAGCTGATTCCGCCAAATGGCCCTTCCGCTAAAGGAAGGGCCAGTGCTGCAATTCAGATCAGCGCACATAAAAGTAGATAGCGCAGAAGTGGCAGAGACTGCCGCCCAGCACGAAAAAATGCCAGATGGCATGGTTATAGGGAATGCGGCGCGCCACATAGAAGATCACCCCCAGCGAATAAATAATTCCGCCTGCGGCCAGCAGCCAGATGCAGCCCGGCGGCAGGATCATCGCCAGCTGATAAACCACAATCAGCGACAGCCATCCCATACAGAGATAGGTCACCAGCGACAGCGCTTTAAAGCGATGCGCAATCGTGAGCTTAAACAGAATACCGGCCAGCGCCAGACCCCAGATCACCGCCATTAATCCATACGCCAGCGGCGTTCTTAACCCGACCAGCAGAAACGGCGTATAGGTGCCGGCAATCAGCAGATAGATGGCGCAGTGATCCAGCTTTTTCAGCCAGGGTCTGGCCGGTCCATCCGGAACCGCATGATAGAGCGTCGAGGCCAGAAACAGCAAAATCATGCTGCCGCCATAGAGGCTGTAACTGATAAAAGTGAGGGTGTCCGCCTGCCGCGCAGTGGCCTGGTTGATCATCATTATCAGCCCGACGATACCGAACAGGCAGCCAAGGCCGTGACTGATACTGTTGGCAATTTCTTCGGCAACTGAATAGCCCGCTGCGGGCCGGTGTTTTTGAGAGAGTGTGGTGGTCATATCCGGTTCCTGAACAGCTCCATAGCAGTGATAACTGTTACCCAGCGTAGCCAATATTTTTTCAGTGTACACGTGTACGCTAAAATTATTTTGCTGAAATTCACTCTCCGTTAAACCCGGTGCTGAATCTGGTAAACTGACCGCCGGTCAACTGTTCAATGAGCCATCCATGTTTTCGCATCGCGATCTTGCCCGCCTTAACGATCTGGAAATGCAGGTCTATCAGTTCATCATTAAGCACCGCGAAGGCGTCAGCTACATGACGATCCGCGAGCTGGCTGCGCAGGCTGGTGTCTCCACCACCACCGTGCTGCGTTTCTGCCGCAAGATGGACTGCGAAGGCTGGTCAGAATTCCGCATCCGCCTGCGCTTAAGCGAACAACAGAGCGCGCCGCTGCTCAATACGGCGGGCGTCAGCGAGATGCTGAGCTTTTTTAAGAGTATTAATAACCCGGAATTTGAACAACTCATCGCCCAGGCTGCGCAGAAGATTAATCAGGCTGAGCAGGTTTTCTTTATTGGCGTCGGCACCTCCGGCAGCCTGGCAAAATATGGCGCGCGTTTTTTCTCCAACCTTGGTAAATTCAGTCATGCGATTGATGACCCCTATTATCCGGTCGCTCCCGATCTTTATGAAAATGCCATTGCCATTATTTTATCCGTCTCGGGTGAAACCGAAGAGATCCTGCGTATTGCCAGCCAGTTCAGTCTGAATAAGTGCAGAATCATTGCGATAACCAATACGGAAAGCTGTTCGCTGGCGAAGATTGGTGATTTCAACCTCTGCTACCATGTGCCGATTATCCGCATGGCGGACAACACCGATATTACGACGCAGGTGCCAGTCACCTATATTATTGAAGCGATCGGCCGCCAATTGGGCAAATAAAACAGCCTGTTTTTCAGATGTGACAAACGCAATTACTGGCGCGCTGTTATATCGTGACTTTCATTATTGCCTTGCTACACTCAGCCCAATTTCAATATCCGCAATGGGGTGAAGCATGAGTGCAGAATTGCAGTTACCAAAAGGCTTTCTTTGGGGCGGCGCGGTGGCAGCGCATCAGGTTGAAGGCGGCTGGGATCAGGGCGGCAAAGGCGTCAGCATTGCTGACGTGCTGACCGGCGGTTCGCATGGCGTTGACCGGGTGATCACCGACGGCGTGCAGCCTGGCCATTTCTATCCGAACCACAAGGGCGTGGAGTTTTACTCCCACTACAAACAGGATGTCGCGCTGTTTGCCGAGATGGGCTTCAAATGCTTCCGCACCTCCATTGCCTGGACCCGCATCTTCCCCAACGGGGATGAGCAGCAGCCCAACGAAGCGGGTCTGCAATTCTATGACGATCTGTTTGATGAACTGCTGAAGTACGGCATTGAACCGGTCATCACCCTCTCGCACTTCGAAATGCCTTATCACCTGGTCAAAGAGTATGGCGGCTGGCATAACCGCAAAGTGGTCGACTTCTTTGTTCGCTTCAGCGAAGTGGTGCTAAAGCGCTATAAGAACAAAGTGAAATACTGGATGACCTTTAACGAGATCAATAACCAGCGCAACTGGCAGTATCCGCTGTTTGGTTACTGCTGTTCAGGCGTGATCTTCACCGAACACGAGAAGCCTGAAGAGGCAATGTATCAGGTGATGCACCACCAGTTTGTTGCCAGCGCCAGAGTGGTCAAACTCGGTCACGATATCAATCCTGACTTTCAGATTGGCTGCATGATCGCCATGGTCCCGGTTTATCCGTTCTCCTGCCACCCGGACGATGTGGTGCTGGCACAGGAGTCGATGCATCAGCGCTATGTGTTCAGTGACGTGCAGATGCGCGGCTACTATCCGGCCTACACCCTGAAAGAGTGGGCGCGCAAAGGGTATAATATCCAGATGGAAGCGGACGATGCCGAGACGCTGCGCCAGGGTTGCGCCGACTATGTCGGTTTCAGCTACTACATGAGCAACGCCGTGAAGACCGATGCCAGCGGCGTTTACGACCCGATCACCGGCTTTGAAGGCGTGGTGAAAAATCCGCATGTGAAAGCGTCAGACTGGGGCTGGCAGATCGACCCGGTTGGCCTGCGCTATGCCATGAATGAGATGTACGAGCGTTATCAGAAGCCGCTGTTTATTGTAGAGAACGGCTTTGGGGCTATCGATAAGCCCAATGCCGACGGGCTGATTGAAGATGATTACCGTATCGACTATCTGCGTGCGCACATCGAAGAGATGAAGAAAGCCGTGACGTATGATGGCGTCGAATTAATGGGCTATACGCCGTGGGGCTGTCTGGATTGCGTCTCCTTCACCACCGGCCAGTACGACAAGCGTTACGGCTTTATTCATGTGAATAAAAATGATGATGGCAGCGGCGACTTTTCTCGTGCGAAGAAGAAGAGCTTTAGCTGGTATCAGCAGGTTATCGCCAGCAACGGCGAAAACCTCTGATTTAATACTCCGCCGCATCAGCAGCGGCGATTAACGCCCACCGGCAGCGTCAATGATGCTGCCGGTGACGTAAGAGGCCGCGTCGCTGGCCAGCCAGACGATCGCTTCCGCCACCTCTTCTGCCTCACCGCCACGTCCCATCGGGATAATGCTGGCAAGCCGGTCCACCCTGCCTGGCTCGCCGCCATCGGCATGCATCTCTGTATAGATGAATCCCGGACGGACGCCATTAACCCGAATCCCCTGCTGCGCCACTTCCAGCGACAAACCTTTCGTCAGCGTGTCCATCGCCCCTTTTGAGGCGGCGTAATCGACATATTCACCAGGCGCACCGGTACGCGACGCGGCCGACGAGACGTTTACAATCGCGCCACCCTGACCGCCGTGATGGGTGCCCATCCGCTTAACCGCCTCACGACAGCAGAGAAAGGTTCCGATAACGTTGGTGGCAAAAACCTTGTGCAGGCGAGCCGCATCCAGCTGCTCGGTGCGGCACTGCTGAAACAGAATCCCGGCGTTGTTTACCAGCAACGCCAGCGGCACAGACTGCTGGTCGAGCTGCGCAAACATCGCCATGACCTGGGCTTCATCACTGATATCCGCCTGAACCGCAAAGGCTTCACCGCCCTGCTGCTGGATCTGCGCCACCAGCTGTTGAGCCTCCGCCTCGCGCTGACGATAGTTCACCGCGACCCGATAACCCCGCGCGGCCAGTAACAGCGACGTGGCCCGTCCGATACCGCGGCTGCCACCCGTAACCAGTGCCAGTTTCATGCTGTTCCCCCAGAACAAAGGGCCGACGAAGCGGCCCCTGATGGTTAATGCTTACCTGCGGTGAGCTTACTGATAGTCGCTCATCGGCACGCAGGAGCAGAACAGATTACGGTCGCCAAATACATCATCCAGACGTTTCACCGTCGGCCAGTATTTGTTGTGGCTGCCCGCCGGGAAGACGGCCAGTTCGCGGCTGTAAGGATGTGACCACTCACTGACGATTTCCAACTGGGTATGCGGCGCATTCACCAGTGGATTGTCGTCCAGCGGCCATTCCCCTGCCGTAACCCGGTCAATCTCCATGCGGATCGCCAGCATCGCGTCGATAAAACGATCCAGTTCGATTTTGCTCTCAGACTCGGTCGGCTCCACCATCAGCGTGCCTGCCACAGGGAAAGACATGGTCGGTGCGTGGAATCCGTAATCGATCAGGCGCTTAGCGATATCCAGCTCACTGATACCGGTCTGCTCTTTCAGCGGGCGGATGTCGAGAATACATTCATGCGCCACGCGTCCGTCACGGCCGGTGTAGAGCACCGGATAAGCAGACTGCAGGCGGCTGGCAATATAGTTGGCATTCAGAATCGCGACTGAGCTGGCCTGTTTCAGCCCTTCCGCGCCCATCATGCGAATGTACATCCAGCTGATCGGCAGAATAGAGGCGCTGCCAAAAGGCGCTGCGGAGACCGCGCCCTGCTGCGTCAGAACACCGTCAATCTGCACTACGCTGTGCCCCGGAACAAACGGCGCCAGGTGCGCTTTCACGCCAATCGGTCCCATACCCGGACCGCCGCCGCCGTGCGGAATGCAGAAGGTTTTATGCAGATTGAGGTGCGAGACATCCGCGCCGATATAGCCTGGCGTGGTAATGCCGACCTGCGCATTCATGTTCGCGCCATCCAGATAAACCTGGCCGCCGTACTGATGCACAATCTGGCACACCTCACGGATGGTCTCTTCGTAAACGCCGTGGGTGGACGGATACGTCACCATGATGCAGGAGAGCTTATCGCCCGCCTGCGCCGCTTTTTCGCGCAGGTCGCCAAGGTCGATGTTGCCCTGTTTATCGCAGGCCACCACCACCACGTCCATGCCTGCCATCTGGGCGGATGCCGGATTCGTACCGTGCGCCGAGCTCGGGATCAGGCAGAGGTGACGATCGCCCTCGCCGCGGCTTTCGTGATAGCGGCGGATCGCCAGCAGCCCGGCATATTCACCCTGCGCGCCGGAGTTCGGCTGCATACAGAGTGCATCATAGCCGGTGAGCTGCACCAGCCACTGTGAAAGCTGGCCGATCATCTGCAGATAGCCGGTCGCCTGTTCAGCCGGACAGAACGGATGCAGCTCCGCAAATTCCGTCCAGGTGATCGGGATCATTTCGGCAGCGGCATTCAGCTTCATGGTGCAGGAACCGAGCGGGATCATCGCCTGATTCAGCGCCAGATCCTTTTTCTCCAGGCTGTGCATGTAACGCATCATCTCGGTTTCGCTGTGATGACGGTTGAACACCGGATGGGTCAGAATCTCGCTGTGGCGTTGCAGGCCAGCCGGAATCGCGTGGCTTTCGCTGGCGACTTCGCTGTCGAGCTTTTCCAGATCCTGGCCGTGCTCATCCCCCAGCAGAATAGCGAACAGCGCCAGAATATCGTCGCGGCAGGTGGTTTCATCCAGCGTGATGCCGACGGCATTATGGATGTCGCTGCGGAGGTTAACGCCAAAGCTCAGGGCGCGATTCAGCACGGTGGCTTTATCCGCCACTTCCACCGTCAGCGTATCGAACCAGTGCTGATGGCGCAGCTTCAGGCCACCCTGCAGCAGTCCGGCGGCCAGAATATTCGTGAAGCGGTGAATGCGTGAGGCAATGCGTTTCAGACCGGCCGGGCCGTGGAACACCGCGTAGAGACCGGCGATGTTGGCCAGCAGCACCTGCGACGTACAGATGTTGGAGTTGGCCTTTTCACGGCGGATATGTTGTTCACGGGTCTGCATCGCCATACGCAGCGCCGCATTGCCTGCGGCATCACGTGACACACCGATGATGCGGCCTGGCATGGAGCGTTTATGCTCATCGCGGCTGGCGAAGAAGGCGGCATGCGGGCCGCCGTAACCCATTGGCACGCCGAAGCGCTGAGCGGAACCAAAGACGATGTCTGCGCCCTGCTTGCCTGGCGCTTCAAGTAACACCAGCGACATAAAGTCCGTCGCCACGCTGACCACGACTTTGCGTGCTTTCAGCCCGGCAATCAGCGTGCTGTAATCGTGCGCTTCACCCGTTGTGCCTACCTGTTGCAGCAGCACGCCAAACAGGTCGTCGTGATCCGGTGCCTTGTCGGCGCTATCGATGATCAGTTCGAAGCCGAACGTCTCCGCACGGGTACGGACCACATCCAGCGTCTGCGGATGAATATCGTCGGCAATGAAGAATTTATTGGCGTTTTTGAGCTTACTGACGCGTTTTGCCATTGCCATCGCTTCGGCGGCGGCAGTGGCTTCATCCAGCAGTGAGGCAGACGCGATATCCATGCCGGTGAGATCCAGCGTCAGCTGCTGGAAGTTCAGCAGCGCTTCCAGACGGCCTTGTGAAACTTCAGGCTGATACGGCGTATAGGCGGTGTACCAGCCCGGATTCTCCAGCATGTTACGCAGGATGACCGGCGGGGTGATCACCGCGCTGTATCCCATACCTATCCAGGATTTGTACCGCAGATTCTGGCTGGCAATGGCTTTCAGTTCGGCCAGCGCCTGCTGTTCCGTGGCGGCTTCGCCCACCGCGGGCGGGCCTGGCAGCTGAATGTCTGCCGGCACAATCGTGCTGATTAACGCGTCCAGCGAACGGGCACTAATCGCGTCAAGCATCTGCGCCTGCTGCTCAGGTGAAGGACCAATATGGCGCTCGATGAATGCACCGTTGTGTTCAAGCTGGCTGAGAGTCTGAGTCATTAGCAGTAAATCCTGAATCGGGCTGGGGGAACCGGAGAGCAAACAGAAATCTGCGGCCTCTGCACGAGGCCGCCTGACGACTACTCGTCGATGGAGGCTTTGTAAGCATCCGCATCCAGCAGCGTGTCGATTTCAGACGCGTCGCTGGCTTTGATTTTGAATAACCAGCCGCCGTCATAAGGCTCGCTGTTGACCTGCTCCGGTGAGTCGGTCAACGCTTCATTGACAGCCACAATCTCACCGCTGATCGGCGCATAGATGTCTGAGGCCGCTTTAACGGATTCAGCCACCGCGCACTCTTCACCGGCAGCAAACGTCGCGCCCACTTCTGGCAGATCAACAAACACCATGTCGCCCAGTAACTCCTGCGCATGTTCCGTAATCCCCACCGTGTAGCTGCCATCGGCTTCTTTGCGCACCCATTCGTGGCTGTCGCGGTACTTCAACGTATTCGGCACATTGCTCATTGGCCATTTCTCCTGAATAAAATTTACTGGGCGACCGGTTTACCGGCGCGGACAAAAACGGGACGGGTAACCTGAACCGGCATCTGGCGGTTACGGATCTCAACGATGGCAGTGCTGCCGATAGAGGCTGGAACACGCGCCAGGGCGATGCTGTAACCCAGCGTCGGTGAGAAAGAACCACTGGTGATGATGCCTTCCTGCAACTGCCCCTTGTCATCGGTGAAACGCACCGGCTGGCCGTTACGCAGCACCCCTTTTTCTGTGAGGATCAGCCCCACCAGTTTTTCGGTGCCACGTTCACGCTGCAGTTCCAGCGCTTCCCGGCCGATGAAATCGCGATCGGCGGGTTCCCAGCAGACGGTCCAGCCCATGTTGGCGGCCAGCGGTGACACGCCTTCATCCATCTCCTGACCATAAAGATTCATACCTGCCTCCAGACGCAGCGTATCGCGTGCGCCAAGGCCAGCCGGTTTTACACCAGCGGCCAGCAGACGCTGCCAGAAATCGGCCGCTTCTTCTGCGGGCATCGCAATTTCATAGCCCGCTTCGCCGGTGTAGCCGGTCGTAGCGATAAACAGGTCACCTGACTGCACACCGAAAAACGGCTTCATGCCAGCGACAGCCAGACGCTGTTCTTCGCTGAACAGGGTCTGCGCTTTCTGCTGCGCCTGCGGCCCCTGCACGGCAATCAGCGCCAGGTCATCACGTTCGGTGAGCGTAATGCCATAGCCCTCTGCGTGTTGGGTAATCCAGGCGAGATCCTTCTCACGGGTGGCGGAGTTCACCACCAGCCTGAAGAACGTTTCGCTCATAAAGTAAACAATCAAATCGTCAATGACGCCACCTGAAGCATTCAGCATGCCGGTGTAGAGCGCTTTGCCCGGCTGCGTCAGTTTTGCCACATCATTTGCCAGCAGGTAGCGCAGGAATTCGCGGGTACGCGGACCTGTCAGGTCAACAATGGTCATGTGAGAGACATCAAACATACCGGCGTCGCTGCGCACAACATGATGTTCATCCATCTGGGAGCCATAGTGCAGCGGCATCATCCAGCCATGAAAATCTACCATGCGGGCACCGCAGGCCTGGTGCTGTTCAAACAGAGGTGTTTGCTGAGTCATAACCATCCTGTGCAGAAGCGGTTGAGTGCAAAAGTGCGCCGGAATTCAGTGCCGACGCAAACGTTCTCTTACGGCTGACGTTACCACCGAATCTGACGATTAACCATAAGCAAAACGGGGTCGAAAGCAGATGCACAGCCTAACCAGGAACCGCGACTTACAGGATAAAAAACTGCAATTTTGTGATTAATCGCGCAATAAATGCAGGGCTTTTAAATATACGCAGCAAATTTATGCGGGATGGCATTCAGGATGTTAAAAAAATTCCGCACTCTGCCAGGAGATGAATGAGAAAAAGTAATGCGAATTCGGCCGCAAAATTAGAATAAATCAAACGAAGATCCCTGATGGTGCAGCGTTGCCTTTTGGTGGTGCAGAGGGGTTCAGGGATAAAAAAAGCCAGCAGATGCTGGCTTATCAGACGGCGTGGATTTAGCGTAGCCAGGCGGGCAGATCATTCAGGCCCATCGCCTGCTTCAGCATCATGGGTTTTACCCCCGGCAGGCGATCGGCCAGCTTCAGGCCGACGTCGCGCAGCAGTTTCTTCGCCGGATTATTACCGGCGAACATTTCACGGAAGCCCTGCATTCCCGCCAGCATCATGGCGGCACTGTGCTTACGGCTGCGCTCGTAGCGACGCAGATAGAGGTGCTGACCAATATCTTTACCCTGCTGATGCAGACGGCGAATTTCACCAATCAGTTCGGCGGCATCCATAAAGCCAAGGTTAACGCCCTGACCCGCCAGTGGATGAATGGTGTGGGCTGCATCACCCACCAGCGCCAGGCGGTGTGCCGCAAAGTTGCGGGCATAGCGCGCCACCAGCGGGAACGACTTACGCTCGCTCTCGAGCTGGCACAGGCCGAGGCGCATATCAAACGCCACCGAGAGCTGCTGATTGAACAGCGCTTCCGGCATGGTTTCCAGACGACTCGCTTCCTGCGGCGAGAGCGACCAGACGATGGAGCTCAGATGCGGATCCTGCATCGGCAGGAAAGCCAGAATGCCGTCGCCGTGGAACACCTGGCGCGCCACCGCGTCGTGCGGCTTCTCAGTGCGGACGTTAGCCACTAACGCATGGTGATCGTAATCCCAGAAGGTCAGCGGAATATCGGCTTTATTACGCAGCCAGGAGTTAGCCCCGTCAGCGGCAATCATTAATCGCGCGCTTAACATGCTGCCATCCTGCAGGGTAATAAAGGCTTCGTTGTCGCCAAATGCCACCTGCTGTAACTGCGAAGGTGCCATCAGCGTTACGTCACTGCAGGCGCTGGCGCGTTGCCAGAGCGCGTTATGAATCACCGGATTTTCGATGATATGGCCCAGATGCGACAGGCCCTGCTGCTCATCATCAAAGGCGATGGTGCCGAAACTGTCCTTATCCCACACTTCCATGCCGTGATATGCGCGGCAGCGCAGCGAGAGAATGGTCGACCAGACATCCAGCTTCTGCAGCAGCCGTTCGCTGGCAGCGTTGATTGCCGACACGCGAATGGACGGAGACGCACTCAGCGCCAGCGGTGGCTCCGGCGATTGTTCCAGCACGGCGATGCGCAGTCCGCTGCCCTGCAAGCCGCAGGCCACCGCCAGCCCCACCATACCGCCACCGGCAATCACCACATCAAAAGTTTGCATCTGAGCCTCTTTATTAACGCTTAACCCAGCCAAGCGTACGCTCAGCCAGTTGATTTCGTAGCCACGGCAGATGATCCATCGCCAGCAGACCCACGTTGCGACCGGCCACCATCGGGCCATAGCGATTCGCAAAGACACGAACCAGCCCGTCGGTAATACCGATAGTCGCGGCACGATCGGGCTGACGACGCTGCTGGTAATGGTTCAGCACCGCATAGCTGCCGGGGTCCTGCTGCTGGCGATGGGCGGCGGCCAGGGTTTCGGCCAGCGACATCACATCGCGCAGGCCAAGATTGAAGCCCTGACCAGCAATCGGATGCAGCGTCTGCGCCGCATTGCCCACCACCGCCACGCGGTGGGTCACAGGCGAGATCGCCCGGTGGAGTGCCAGCGGGTAATATTCACGCTGACCGGTGTGGGTGAATTTGCCCAGGCGCCAGCCAAAGGCACGCTGAAGCTGGCTCAGGAATTCGGCCTCGCTCCACTGCTCAATGCGTTCACGCTGCGAAAGCGGATGACACCAGACCAGCGAGAGACGATTGCCGGACATCGGCAGCAGCGCCAGCGGGCCATGTTCGGTGAAACGCTCGAATGCCCGGCCCTGATGAGGCAACGCAGTGGTGACATTGGCAATCACAGCGAGCTGCTGATAGTCGTCCCGCTGCCACTGAATACCGCATGAGGCGGCCAGCGCAGAGCGCGTGCCATCCGCCGCCACCAGCAGTTTGCCGCTGAGTTGCTCGCCACTGTCCAGCGTCACCTCTACCTGCTTCTCACTGCGTTGGGCATGCGTGACGCGCGCCGGACAGCGCAGCGTCACGCCTGGCGCTTTTTTCAGTTCAGCAAACAGCCGCTGACCGACGTCAAACAGTTCGACCACCTGTCCCAGCGCCGGAATCGCGTAATCAGCCGCTGCCAGCGACACAAAGCCGGCGTGCCCGCGGTCAGAAACATGGATGTCGGTAATCGGGGTGGCACAACTGGCGATGCGCTGCCAAAGATTGATGTCCGCCAGCTGCTGGCAGGTGCCGGCAGAGAGCGCAATCGCGCGGCCATCGAAACCGGGATGGGCCCGACTGCCAGGCTCGCTGCTTTCAATCAGCGTCACCGGCAGTGTGCCCTGGGTAAGATGGGAGATCGCCAGCGCCAGCGTCGCCCCGGTCATGCCGCCTCCGGCAATCAGAATCGTCATGCCTGTTTTGCCGCCGCCATCAGTGCTTCAATCTCATCGGCCTCTTTCACCACGCTGTCGGTGAGATTCTCAATGCCATCTTCCGTAATGACAATGTCATCTTCAATTCGGATGCCGATGCCGCGATACTGTGCGGGCACGTCCGCATCCGGCCCGATATAAAGACCCGGCTCGACGGTTAACACCATACCTGGCTCCAGAATCCTGTCGCGGCTCGGCGTGCCATAGTGACCAACATCGTGCACATCCAGTCCCAGCCAGTGCCCCAGGCCATGCATGTAAAACTGGCGATGCGATTCTTCAGCGATCAGGGTATCAACGTCGCCTTCAAGAATGCCCAGTTCAACCAGACCGGTAATCATGATTCGCACCACTTCATCATTCACTTCACGAATGCTGACGCCAGGGCGGAACATCTCAAGCGATCGGTTCAGCGAAGCCAGCACGATGTCGTAAATCGCGCGCTGCGCCGGGCTGAATTTGCCGTTAACCGGGAAGGTGCGGGTGATATCGCCCGCATAGCCGTAGAATTCACAGCCTGCATCGATCAGGACCAGATCGCCGTCGCGCATTTCACTTTCGTTTTCGGTGTAGTGCAGAATGCAGCCGTTCTCACCAGCACCCACAATGGTGTTATAGGAGGGATAACGCGCGCCGTGACGGGTAAACTCGTGATGAATCTCCCCTTCGAGCTGGTACTCAAACATGCCGGGCTGACAGGTTTGCATGGCACGGGTATGCGCCAGTGCACTGATTTCCCCGGCGCGACGTAACAGCGCAATCTCCTCTGCATCTTTGAACAGGCGCATTTCATGCACCCACGGTCGCCAGTCAGTGACGGTAGCGGGCGCACTGAGATTCTGACGGAAACCGCGACGCAGCTTGTCCAGCGCGCTGAACACCAGCGTATCCGCATGGGCATATTCGCCCTGCGCATGGTAAATGACGTCAAGGCCATTCAGCAGCAGGTGGAGTTGTTCACCGATATCACTCCAGGGTAAGGCACGATCGACGCCCAGTTTTTCGGGAGCCGCCTCCTGGCCCAGCCGACGGCCAGACCAGACTTCCGCTGCCGGGTCACGCACGCGATTAAACAGCACGCTGTGATTATGATTTTCATCGCTTTTGATCAGTACCAGCAGTGCCTGCGGCTCGTTAAAGCCGGTGAAATAGCTGAAGTCGCTGCTCTGGCGGAACGGGTATTCCGTGTCATTACTGCGCGTCACTTCGGGCGCAGCAAAAATCAGCGCTGCGCTGCCAGGCGCCATCTTTGCCAGCAGCGCCTGACGACGCTGCAGGTATCGTTCCAGTGAAATCATCTCTGCACTCCCTGTAAACTGACCGGTTAAACGCGTTGACCTGAAATTAGTGTAGCGTCGGTTTTTGCACTTCTGGCGCGGTGGGCTGTGGACGGGTAAACGTATCGTGGCACAGCAGTGCGGCGATACGCACATACTCGATCACCTCTTCCAGCGACTGCTCCAGCTCTTCCTGGTCTTCATCTTCTTCGTAACCCAGCTGGGCGATAGTGCGCAAATCGTCGATTGCTTCGCCGGTTTCGCCGGTGACCTTATCCAGTTTAGGCTGTGTTACGCCCAGGCCGAGCAGAAAATGGTTAACCCAGCCTGCCAGTGCATCTGCGCGGTCAAAGACAGTGATGTCATCGTCAGCAGGCAGCATCAGCTGAAACAGGAAGCCGTCATCTTCCAGCGTGGTGGCCGTGTGCTCGTGCAGCGCCGCCAGCGGCACGGCAAGAGTGTGGGAAAACGCCATGCCTTCGTTAGCCAGATCGTGTACCAGCGTCTTCCAGCTGGTGTCCTGGTTACCGCCACAGAGGATCCCGCTCAGCAGGCCATGCATTTCCGCGGGCGTCATGCCAACGCCCTGCTGGGAGAGCACAGCCGCGAGCGCGTTGTAATCGGGGGTTGCGTTCTGTAAGGACATAAGTTTTCATCGTCGTTGGCAGAATAAGTTCGTGTTATGCTACCACTAGCTGCCTCAAGGTTTCCAGAAAAGGGGTTGTATCTTATTTCGTGGGTCTATATAGTTGCCCGCCTCCCAAGCCATTGACTGCTAAGGGAGTTGCGAGCGAAGTAATCAGTCAGGAAGGTGGCATGTCTGCACAACCGGTAGATTTACAAATTTTTGGTCGTTCGTTGAGAGTGAATTGTCCGCCAGAGCAGCAAGATGCGCTCAATAGCGCGGCTGATGATCTCAATCAACGGTTGCAAGATCTAAAAGTTCGCACTAGAGTCACAAATACAGAACAACTGGTGTTCATCGCCGCGTTAAACGTCTGCCACGAGCTGGCGCAAGAGAAAGTGAAAACGCGCGATTATGCTGCTAATATGGAACAGCGTATTCGTATGTTGCAGCAGACGATAGAACAGGCACTGGTTGAGCAAGGTCGCATCTCTGAGCGTGAGGGTGCGAAGTTCGAATAAAACTTCATGGTTGCTATCGTTACAGCAACGGTGAGGTAAATTTTCTCTGAGATGTTTGCATGTGGGCCAGTCCCCTGAGCCGATATTTCGAAAAAACAGAATGTGACGCTCTGTAACCTGTGTGCATGCTCGGTTCGTCCGAGAAGCCTGATGGTTACGACGGCATGTTCACCTTGAACCAAGGGTTCAAGGGTTACAGCCTACGGCGGCATCTCGGAGATCTCCCTTCTGTAGTCCTGCTTTTTTCCCCGGACCGACATGTTATAGTCGCTGCACAGCGGCTTAAACGGCGGGGAAATCATGTCTGAACCTTCCATGTCATCACCTTCAATGTTACAGCGTCAGGAAATTCGTCAGCAGGTGCGCCATCTGCGTCGTGCCATGACGGATGAGCAGCAGGCTCAGGCCGCCGAACAGCTCGCTGAACTCGCCCTTAACTACGCCCCGCTCTCAACTGCACGCAATATTGCCCTGTTTTTATCTGTTGATGGTGAGCTGAATACCCGTCCGCTGATTGCCCGGCTCTGGCATCTGAAGAAAGCGGTCTATCTGCCGGTCTTACACCCTTTTTCCCCCGGTAATTTACTGTTTCTGCGCTACTCGCCCGATACACCACTGGTCCCGAATAAACTGCGCATTCCTGAACCGCCGCTCGATATCCGGCAGTTGATCACACTTGATCAACTGGATCTGATGCTGGTGCCGCTGGTGGCTTTTGATCAGCATGGGCAGCGACTGGGGATGGGCGGAGGCTTCTACGATCGCACGCTACAGAACTGGCGGCAGCACGGTTTTTTGCCGGTCGGTCTGGCACACGACTGTCAGCAGGTGGATAGCCTGCCGGTTGCAGAATGGGATGTGCCTTTGCCAGCGGTGATGACGCCGTCAAAGCTCTGGCAGTGGGAGTAGAATTGTTAAGAAACAGGCACGGTGAAGCGCCTGAGATTGCTGGCAATTGTGCCCTGTTAGCGGTGAGATCGAGACAGCGCAGGAAACACGATCAGATTTATCAGATTCAGGTTTCTCAATAGCCTGTAGCGCCACTAAACGCTACAGGCTGTAAAGATCCCCTTAGTAAAGCAAACGCGCGCGGATAGTGCCCGGAATCGCCTTCATCAGCTGCAGTGCGTTCTCTGCCACTTCTGGCTCTGCATCAATGTCGATAACCACATAACCCATAAACGGCGAGGTCTGCAGATACTGCGCGGCGATGTTGATGCCCTGCTCTGCGAAGATCTGGTTAATGGCCGTCAGCACGCCGGGACGGTTTTCATGGATGTGCAGCAGACGACTGGCGCTGATACCGTGAATCGGCAGTGATACTTCCGGGAAGTTAACAGCCGAGAGAGTCGAGCCGTTATCGGAATATTTCGCCAGCTTACCCGCTACTTCAATTCCGATGTTCTCCTGCGCTTCTTCTGTCGAGCCGCCAATGTGTGGCGTCAGGATCACGTTGTCGAACTCACTCAGTGGAGAGATAAACGGCTCGCTGTTGGTAGCAGGCTCGGTCGGGAAGACATCGATGGCTGCGCCACCCACATGCTTGCTGGCCAGGGCATCACACAGCGCCGGAATATCCACGACGGTACCGCGTGAGGCGTTAATCAGCAGCGCACCGGGTTTCATCTGCGCCAGTTGCTCTGCACCGATCATATCCTGTGTAGAGGCGGTTTCCGGCACGTGCAGGCTGACAACGTCGCTCATGTTGAGCAGATCGGCCAGATGGCGTACCTGGGTGGCATTACCCAGCGGCAGCTTATTTTCAATATCGTAGAAGAAAACATGCATGCCCAGGCTTTCTGCCAGTACGCCCAGCTGCATCCCGATGTGGCCGTAACCGATAATACCCAGCTTTTTGCCACGCGCTTCAAATGAGCCTTTGGCAATCTTATTCCAGATACCACGGTGTGCTTTCGCATTCGCTTCGGGGATGCCACGCAGCATCAGCAGCATCTCACCAATGACCAGTTCTGCCACCGAGCGGGTATTCGAGAACGGCGCGTTGAATACCGGAATACCCCGGCTCGCAGCCGCCTGCAGATCAACCTGGTTGGTGCCGATACAGAAACAGCCAACGGCGACCAGCTTTTCAGCCGCCGCAAAAATCTCTTCAGTGAGCTGGGAGCGGGAACGGATACCAATGAAGTGCGCATCGCGGATCGATGCTTTTAACGCGTCGGAGTCCAGTGCGCCCTTGTGGAATTCGATGTTGGTGTAGCCTGCAGCCCGCAGATTCTCCAGCGCGCTCTGATGGACACCTTCCACCAGCAGGAACTTAATCTTATCTTTTTCCAGTGATACCTTTGCCATTTCCCGATCCTATTCAGCATTCAATGAGGACTACCATAAGCCAGCCTTCTGTCAAAATATCAAAAAAATCGCGTCCGGCAATACAAACGATTGCCCGGCAGCCAGCACGGCAACGGCTGACAGCAGCACATTGCCGGACAAAATCATGATGTCAGCGGTGAAGAGAGAACGAACCTACTGTCGATGACGGTTATGTGACATAAGTCACCAAATTTCACCGACGTGAGAAAAGATGATTTGCAGGCAGAAATAACCGGCGCCTTTACAGCGCCAGACAGATCATTTTTTGATGGTTTTCACGCCATCAGGACCGCCAATCAATGCGATATCGGCCCCGCGCGCGGCAAAAAGACCAACGGTAACGACGCCAGGCAAGGCATTGATGGTTTTTTCGAGCTCAATCGGATCGAGAATGCGCAGATTATGCACATCAAGAATAATGTTGCCGTTATCGGTCACCACGTTCTGACGATACTCAGGTAAGCCGCCCATTTTCACCAGCTGGCGCGCCACGTAACTGCGCGCCATCGGAATCACTTCGACTGGCAGCGGAAAACGCCCCAGCACATCGACCTCTTTTGAGGCGTCAGCAATGCAGATAAAGGTCTCGGCCACCGCGGCTACGATCTTTTCACGCGTCAGCGCTGCGCCGCCGCCTTTGATCATCTGCATCTGTGGGTTGATCTCATCCGCGCCATCAACGTAAACCGACAGCAGGTCAATCTCGTTCAGATCGAACACCTGAATGCCCAGGCTTTTCAGCTTCTGGGTAGAAGCGTCGGAGCTGGAGACGGCACCTTCGATCTGATGCCTGATCGTGGCCAGCGCATCAATAAAGTGGGCAGCGGTGGATCCGGTGCCTACACCAACAACGGTGCCCGGCTGCACATAGTCAAGTGCAGCCCAGCCAACGGCTTTTTTCAGTTCATCCTGGGTCATGGTATGTTTAAAACCTGTGCGACAACGAAGTGCGCGTAGTATAAAACAAGGCTTGCTGAAAATGCTCGGCTGTCCGACGTGGATTTATCGCTTTGGAAGCCAGTCCACAAAAAACAAGCGAGCCATCACAGGTGACACTTTTGTGGCATAGTGACGTCCACCCTGAAGGAGAGAGAAGAAGAATGAAACGCCCGGATTATCGAACGCTTCAGGCGCTGGATTCAGTGATCCGCGAACGCGGCTTTGAGCGTGCCGCACAAAAGTTGTGTATCACCCAATCGGCGGTTTCACAGCGTATCAAGCAACTGGAGAACCTGTTTGGTCAGCCGCTGCTGGTGCGTACCGTGCCGCCGCGTCCGACTGAACAGGGGCAAAAACTGCTGGCGTTGCTGCATCAGGTGGAGCTGCTGGAAGAGGAGTGGCTGGGCGATGAGAACAGTGGCACCACGCCGCTACTGCTGTCGCTGGCGGTCAATGCCGACAGTCTGGCGACCTGGCTGCTGCCTGCGCTGAAAGATGTGCTGGCAGATTCCCCTGTCCGTCTGAATCTGCAGGTCGAAGATGAAACCCGCACTCAGGAGCGTCTGCGTCGGGGTGAAGTAGTAGGTGCAGTGAGTATTCAGCCGCAGCCGCTGCCCAGTTGCCTGGTGGATCAGCTCGGCGCGCTCGACTATCTGTTTGTCGCGTCCCGTGATTTTGCCGATCGCTTCTTCCCTAACGGCGTCACCCGCTCAGCCCTGCTGAAAGCGCCTGCAGTGGCGTTTGACCATCTTGATGATATGCATCAGGCCTTCCTGCAGCAGAACTTTGATCTTTCACCCGGCAGCGTGCCCTGCCACATCGTGAACTCCTCTGAAGCCTTTGTGCAGATGGCGCGGCAGGGTTCAACCTGCTGTATGATCCCGCATCTTCAGATCGAGCGTGAGCTGGCAAGCGGTGAGTTAATCGATTTGACGCCGGGATTGTGTCAGCGCCGGATGCTCTACTGGCATCGGTTTGCGCCGGAGAGCCGCTTAATGCGTCGGGTGACCGATGCGCTGATTGCGCATGGACATCGGGTGCTGCGTCAGGATGACGTGGCAGCCTGAAAACAAAAACGGGGCGAAAGCCCCGTTTTTTGTTGCTGACAAATCGGGATAACCAGGAGTCTTACAACAACAGAAAAGTTAAACGCGAAGGGAACAGGGTCAGAAGAGGAAAGCGTCCCGCGGCCTGGGACAAAAAAGCCGGGAGCGTTTTTGAACAACGCAACGCGTTGGCCCGGTCACGGGCGCACCTCAGGGATGAGGTGCGTAATTGTGCGGGACGAGCGGCCAGGGATTGGCCTTAGCGACTTTCCGATCTGACCCTGTTTCCTGTGCAGTCACCGTCTCACAGCGAACCGGGCCAGGTTTTGTCAACAATCTCAAACGGGGCATCAGCCCCGTTTTGCATTATGGCGTGTTGGGCTTGAGCTCAAACACCACATCGACCTGATCGTCAAAGTTGATGCTCTGCTGATCGTAGGTTTCCTGCGCCGACGTATCTGCCGCGGCTGCCGCTTTATACATGCGGTTCATTGGCATCGGCTGATAGTTGGCAACCTGATAACGAATGCTGTAGATGGATCCCAGCTTCGCGTTGAAGCCTTCAGCCAGCTGTGAGGCCTGCTGAGTCGCGTTTTTAATCGCGGCTTTACGCGCCTGCTCTTTGTAGCTTTCCGGGTTTGCCACGCCTAACTCAACGCTGCGTACCTCATTCAGACCGGACTTCAGCGCCCCGTCCAGCAGATCGTTCAGCTTGTCCAGCTGACGCAGGGTGACCTGCACCTGACGCACCGCACGATAGCCTTTCAGTACCGATTTACCCTCTTTGGTGTAATCATACTCAGGCTGTGTGCTCAGGTTAGCTGCATCGATATCTTTCTTCTCAATGCCGTTTTTCTGCAGAAAATCGAAATATTGCGCAACCCGGCTATCCGCCTGCTTTTTCGCATCTGCAGCATCTTTCGACGACACGTTCACCACGATTGAGAGCGTCGCGATATCGGGACGGGCATCGACCGTTGCCTTGCCTGAGGTCACCACGTGCGGTCCGTTAGGTAACTCATCAGCGTGTACGCCAGGCAATGCCCCGGCGCTCATGATTGCGGCCAGAGCCAATGCTTTCAGTTTCATGAAAGTCCTCCTTGAAAAGGTCACTATGACGGCTTCCAACCGGCGAAGCCCAACAGCGCATCGGTATGCGCCATGCTTTGAGTGGTCATTATGGCAAAAGTTCGCCTGCGGTGCGGCAATTACCGCCACGGATCGCAGCCGGGATCAAAAACCGGCAATGCCCTGGCGCGCCAGCTGCAGGGCGATAAACCACATCACCGCGCCCACCAGCAGGTTAATGATGCGCTGGGCTTTCGCGGTACGCAGGCGCGGTGAGAGCCACGCGGCCAGCAGGGCCAGGCCGAAGAACCAGAGGATTGACGCACTGATGGTGCCCAGCGCGAACCACTGACGCGCCGTGGTGGTCGGCAACTGACCGCCAAGACTGCCCAGCACCACAAAGGTGTCGAGGTAGACGTGCGGATTGAGCCAGGTTACCGCCAGCAGCGTCGCAATGATGCGTCCCCTGCTCTGCTTTAACGGCTCACCATCCGTCAGATCGGCCTCACCGCGAAAAGCACTGCGCAACGCGCCCCAGCCATACCACAGCAGAAAAGCCACGCCCGCCCAGGTGATGACCATCAGCAGCAGCGGAGACTGGCTCAGCAAGGCGCTGCCGCCAAAGATGCCGCCGCATATCAGCAGAATATCGCTCAGCGAGCAGAGTGCCGCCGTCATCAGATGGTACTGACGTTTTACACCCTGATTCATCACAAATGCGTTTTGCGGCCCCAGCGGTAGTATCAGCGCGGCGCCGAGGGCAAGCCCCTGAAAGTAGAGAGATATCATAGCATTACGTCCTCACATGGTCAGATGCGAAGAAGTATAAAGAGAGGAAATGATTAGCGGAAATTGAAAGAATTAATCTGCGATTAGCAAAATTAATGGGCGACGGGCGCCGCCCATTGACCGGTTACTGCGCCTGCGGCTGAGTTTCTGGCGTGGTTGCGTCCGACTGTCTGACGCGATGCAAATGCACATCCATCTGCGGATAAGGAATACCGATTCCTTTGCCATCCAGCGCACGCTTGAAGTTCTTCAGCAGGTCCCAGTAAACGTCCTGCAGATCGCCGCTGTTGCTCCAGCAGCGCACCACAAAGTTCATGGAAGAAGCGGCCAGCTCATTCAGACCAACCTGCACGCCTTTATCCTGCAATACACGGCTGTCAGCATCGACCACTTCACGCAGCAGCGTCAGAACCTCATCAACATCGGCATCGTAAGAGACGCCAATGATAAATTCATTACGGCGAACCGGCTCACGCGAGAAGTTAACGATGTTTCCGGCAAGAATTTTACCGTTAGGTACCACCACTCGCTTGCCGTCGGCTGACTTAAGCGTCGTGGAGAAGATCTGCACGTTCATTACCGTACCCATGATCCCACCCAGATCAACGAACTCACCGGCACGGAAGTGACGGAAAATCACCAGCAGTACGCCCGCAGCAAGGTTTGACAGAGAGTCTTTTAATGCCAGACCGACAGCCAGACCGGCTGCACCAAGGATGGCGATGACCGAGGTTGTCTGGACACCAATGCGCCCGAGTGCCGCGATAAGTGTGAAGGCGATAATACCGTAGCGCACCAGCGCCGACAGAAAATCAGCAACGGTCGTATCAATATGACGCGCGCGCAGCAGACGATTAACGGTATTAGAGATGATGCGTGCAATCATCATCCCCACAAAGATAATCGCAATAGCTGCGACAATGTTTACCGCATAGCTAATCAGCAGCTCCTGATTGCGTACTATCCAGTTACCCGCGTTGTTGAGCTCATCAAACATACCCGTATCCTGCATGGAACCATCCTGTAATTAAATTGCCCGGGGAAATAACAACACATTGCCAGAACCGCTCTGACAATCCCTGACAAAAGGGTAAACAATAAATGGCGGTGTGCCAAACCTGCATGGCTTTTGACACAAATCTGACGAAAAAAGGCCAAAAAAAAGGCCCTTTCGGGCCTTTTTTGTACGATAACTGAATGTCAGTTACAGCACGTCGACAGCGTTAAGCTCTTTGAAAGCCTGCTCCAGACGCACGACCATAGAGGCCTGGGCAGAACGCAGCCAGACGCGTGGGTCGTAGTATTTTTTGTTTGGCTTGTCGTCGCCTTCCGGGTTACCCAGCTGCGACTGCAGATAGCCTTCATTCTTTTTGTAGTACTGCAGGATGCCGTCCCAGGTTGCCCACTGGGTATCGGTATCGATGTTCATCTTGATCACGCCGTAGCTGATAGACTCTTCGATTTCTGCAGCTGAAGAACCTGAACCGCCGTGGAAAACGAAGTCCAGCGCGTTGTGCGGCAGGCCATGTTTTTCACACACATATTTCTGCGAATCGCGCAGAATGGTTGGGGTCAGTTTCACGTTACCTGGCTTGTAAACGCCGTGTACGTTACCGAATGAAGCCGCAATGGTGAAGCGCGGGCTGATCGCATGCAGTTTTTCGTACGCGTAGTTCACATCTTCCGGCTGAGTGTAGAGTGCAGAAGCGTCCATGTGGCTGTTATCCACGCCATCTTCTTCACCACCGGTGCAGCCCAGTTCGATTTCCAGCGTCATGTCGAGTTTCGCCATGCGCGCCAGGTATTTGCTGCTGATCTCGATGTTCTCTTCCAGAGACTCTTCTGACAGGTCGATCATGTGAGAAGAGAACAGTGGTTTACCGTTTTTCTGGAAATACTCTTCACCTGCGTCCAGCAGACCGTCGATCCATGGCAGCAGTTTCTTGGCACAGTGGTCAGTGTGCAGGATAACCGGCACGCCATACTGCTCAGCCATCAGGTGAACATGATGTGCACCCGCGATAGCGCCGAAAATGGCCGCGCCCTGTGGTTTATCAGTCTTGAAGCCTTTACCCGCGATAAATGCAGCACCGCCGTTAGAGAACTGGATGATGATTGGCGCTTTAACTTTCGCAGCGGCTTCCAGTGCGGCATTGATAGAGTCGGTGCCGACGCAGTTTACGGCTGGCAGTGCGAATTTGTTCTCTTTCGCAACTTTGAAGATCTTCTGTACGTCATCACCAGTGACAACGCCGGGTTTTACGAAATCAAAAATTTTAGACATGATTGTGTCCTGTTTCGTGACCGTTGTTCCCGCTCGGGAACAACGATTTAAACGCCCAGACGGGCAAGACTTCAGGCGATGCCGCCAGGCATCACCCCCAAAGGATTACTGCTTCGCACGCTCTTCCAGCATAGCAACTGCAGGCAGTTTTTTGCCTTCAACGAATTCAAGGAACGCGCCGCCGCCGGTAGAGATGTAGGAAATTTTGTCTTCAATGCCGAACAGGTCGATAGCCGCTAAGGTATCGCCACCGCCAGCAACAGAGAAGGCATCGCTGTCTGCAATGGCGTTCGCTACGATCTCGGTGCCTTTACGGAAGTTAGGGAACTCAAACACGCCCACCGGGCCGTTCCACAGGATGGTTTTAGCATCCTTCAGGATAGCCGCCATCGCATGTGCGGTTTCGTCACCAAAGTCCATAATCTCTTCGTTATCCGCTACTTCCGAAACCTTTTTCACGGTCGCTGGCGCAGTTTCAGAGAATTCTGTGCCGACGCGTGAGTCAGTTGGAACCGGGATACCGTGCTGATCGCGCAGGCCTTTGGCCGCTTCAACGAAGTCTGGTTCATAGAGTGATTTACCGACATTGTTGTCGATAGCCACGAAGGTGTTCGCGATGCCGCCGCCCACAATCACGGTGTCCGCGATTTTGACCAGAGACTGCAGCACGTCAAATTTGGTTGAGACTTTAGAACCGCCAACGACAGCCACCAGCGGACGTTCCGGGTTGCTCATGACTTTACCCAGCGCTTCCAGTTCTGCTGAAAGCAGCGGGCCAGCACAGGCGATAGGAGCAAATTTGCCGACGCCGTGGGTAGACGCCTGCGCACGGTGCGCAGTACCAAAGGCGTCCATCACAAATACGTCGCACAGTGCAGCATATTTTTTAGACAGCGCTTCGTCGTCTTTCTTTTCGCCTTTGTTGAAGCGAACGTTTTCCAGCACAACCAGGTCGCCAGCGCCGACTTCAACGCCATCGAGGTAATCTTTTGCCAGGGTCACATTGGTGCCGCTCAGCTTCTCTTTCAGGTAGTTAACTACCGGCAGCAGCGAGAACTCTTCGTTGTACTCACCTTCGGTCGGACGACCCAGGTGGGAGGTAACCATTACTTTCGCGCCCTGTTTCAACGCCGCTTCAATGGTTGGCAGAGAAGCACGGATACGTGCATCAGACGTCACTTTACCTTCTTTAACTGGTACGTTCAGATCGGCACGGATCAGAACGCGTTTGCCAGCCAGATCCAGATCGGTCATCTTAATTACAGACATGGTGAACCCTCTCGTTGATTCTCATAAGTTTTGCCAGACGCAAACCGCGTCTTACCTGAAACCGCTTGCGGCCATCGCTAACGTCGTGTCGAGCATTCGGTTAGCAAAGCCCCATTCGTTGTCACACCAGACCAGGGTCTTGATAAGGTGTTGACCGCTGACCCGCGTTTGTGTTCCATCCACAATGGCACTGTGCGGATCATGGTTAAAATCTACTGAGACTAACGGTAATTCCGTATAGTCAACTATACCACGAAATGCCCCTTCTGCCGCGCTCCGCAACAGGGTGTTAACATCACACGCTGTCACCGCGTTATGCACAGAAACGCTGAGATCAATGGCCGTCACGTTAATCGTCGGGACGCGAACGGCTATCGCCTCAAAGCGATCGTTGAATTTCGGAAAAATACGGGTAATGCCAGCCGCCAGACGCGTATCCACTGGAATGATCGACTGACTGGCTGCGCGTGTGCGGCGCAGATCGCTGTGATAAGCGTCGATCACCTGCTGATCGTGCATCGCCGAGTGGATCGTAGTGACGGTGCCGGATTCGATTCCAAACGCATCATCCAGCAGCTTAATCACCGGAATAATGCAGTTCGTCGTACAGGAGGCGTTGGAGACGATGCGGTCACTGGCGGTCAGTGCCTGCTGGTTAACGCCATACACCACCGTGGCGTCGAGATCGTTGCCGCCGGGATGAGAGAAAAGCACTTTTTTAGCGCCGGCCTGCAGATGCGCTTCGCCATCAGCCCGCGAGCCATAGACGCCGGTACAGTCCAGCACCACATCCACGTCAAGTTCACGCCAGGGCAAATCGGCAATCTCTGCACGGTGCAGAATACGCAGGGTATCTCCCCCCACCCACATCACATCGCGCTCCTGACGGACGTCGAAAGCAAAACGGCCATGGCTGGTGTCGTATTTCAGCAGGTGTGCCATACCGGTGGCTTCTGCCAGCTCGTTAATGGCGACCACAGTGATCTCTGCACGCCGGCCCGTTTCATAGAGCGCGCGCAGGACGTTGCGTCCAATCCGGCCAAAACCATTTATCGCTACCCGTACCGTCATTTCTCTCCTGCCACGTCAGACTGAAAAAACGTGCCGTTAGCCTGAGCGTTTCACTGCATTTTGTACAGGAGATTCTTACCCGGCATTGTCCGAAATCAGGGCGGTGTGCACAGCGACTGAAACGGTTCAGCCACAATAATAGAAGGAAGGAATAACAGGAATGACTGTGATCAATCTGACTGCTTAAATTTGGATCTGCGTCACAAATTCAGGCCATAGTCAGTTATTACTGGAGGAATAATAAATAGAGGGGCGAAAATTTCGCCCCTTTTCTTTTACTGCCAGACGGCAACAGACCCGCCTGGCCGGGTTTTACGCCAGCAGCGCCTTCGCTTTCGCGACCACGTTGTCGACGGTGAAGCCAAACAGTTCAAACAGCTGATCCGCAGGTGCAGATTCGCCGAAGCTGGTCATACCCACGATAGCGCCGTTCAGGCCGGTGTATTTGAACCAGTAATCCGCGATGCCCGCTTCGATAGCGACGCGCGCGCTGACGGCTTTCGGCAGCACAGATTCGCGGTACTCATCGCTCTGCTTGTCGAAAGCATCTGTTGACGGCATAGAGACCACGCGTACCTTGCGGCCTTCGCTGGTGAGTTTGTCCCAGGCACCGACAGCCAGTTCAACTTCTGAACCGGTAGCGATCAGGATCAGCTCAGGGGTGCCGTCGCAATCTTTCAGTACATAACCGCCACGTGCCACGTTGGCCAGCTGTGCAGCGTCACGTTCCTGCTGCGCCAGGTTCTGACGAGAGAAGATCAGTGCTGTCGGGCCATCCTGACGTTCGATGGCATATTTCCACGCCACGGCAGATTCAACCTGGTCACACGGACGCCACAGGCTCATGTTTGGTGTGGTACGCAGGCTCGCCATCTGCTCAACCGGCTGATGCGTCGGACCATCTTCGCCCAGACCGATAGAGTCGTGGGTGTAGACCATGATCTGACGGATCTTCATCAGTGCCGCCATACGCGCTGCATTACGCGCATATTCAACGAACATCAGGAAGGTGGCGGTGTACGGCAGGAAGCCGCCATGCAGCGCCAGGCCATTAGCGATAGCGGTCATACCGAACTCGCGCACGCCGTAATGGATGTAGTTACCCGCTGCATCTTCGTTGATTGGCTTGGAGCCAGACCAGATAGTCAGGTTGCTCGGTGCCAGGTCGGCTGAGCCGCCCAGGTATTCCGGCAGAATTTTACCAAAGGCTTCGATAGCGTTCTGTGAGGCTTTACGGCTGGCGATCTTCGCCGGGTTCGCCTGCAGCTGCTCAACGAACTTCTGCGACTCTTCCTGCCAGTTAGCAGGCAGTTCGTTGCTGACGCGACGTTTGAACTCGGCAGCCAGTTCAGGATGTGCCTGCGCATACGCAGCGAATTTCTCATCCCATGCAGACTCTTTTGCCTTGCCAGCTTCTTTCGCGTCCCACTCTGCGTAGATGTCAGAAGGAATAACGAATGGCGCGTGGTTCCAGCCCAGCTGTCTGCGGGTCAGTGCCACTTCGTCATCACCCAGCGGTGCGCCGTGTGAATCATGCGTACCCGCTTTGTTCGGTGAACCAAAGCCGATAACGGTTTTGCACATCAGCAGTGAAGGCTTGTCGCTGACGCTTTTCGCTTCGTCGATCGCTTTCGCAATCGCGTCCGCATCGTGACCATCAACGCCGCGCACCACGTGCCAGCCGTACGCTTCAAAGCGCTTCGCGGTGTCATCGGTGAACCAGCCATCAATGTGACCGTCGATAGAGATGCCGTTGTCATCATAGAACGCAACCAGTTTGCCCAGCTTCAGCGTACCTGCCAGTGAGCAGACTTCGTGAGAAATACCTTCCATCATGCAGCCATCACCCATGAAGACATAGGTGTTGTGGTCTACGATGTCATGACCCGGACGGTTGAACTGTGCGGCCAGCGTGCGTTCCGCAATGGCGAAGCCGACTGCGTTCGCGATGCCCTGCCCCAGCGGACCGGTGGTGGTTTCAACGCCCACGGTGTAGCCATATTCAGGGTGACCTGGAGTTTTTGAGTGCAGCTGGCGGAAGTTTTCCAGCTCGCTCAGTGGCAGATCGTAGCCGGTCAGGTGCAGCAGGCTATAGATCAGCATGGAGCCGTGACCGTTAGAGAGGACGAAACGGTCGCGGTCGGCCCACAGCGGGTTGGTTGGGTTGTGGTTCAGGTAGCCGCGCCAGAGTACTTCAGCGATGTCCGCCATGCCCATTGGGGCACCCGGATGTCCCGATTTCGCTTTCTGTACTGCATCCATACTTAACGCACGAATGGCGTTGGCAAGCTCTTTACGAGAGGGCATTTTCTACTCCAGGTCGGATTAATGCTTCGCGCCTTAACTTATTGTTATTAATGAGTTAGTGGGCAAAACAAGGAAAAAGTTGCCCATCAATGTACATGAAAATCGGGGCAAAAGTACATGCTGTAAAACGCTAAATGTAACCGCTTCGTATGGCTTTTCCGGCCAACTCTGCTAGCAAAGTGCAGACTGGCACGCTATAACCAAATCGTTTATTCACCTGACAGAGTTTCAGGTGTTTGTTTTTCTTACCTTGTTATGAATGGGATAGAGCATGAAAATCCAGAAAACGGTGTTAGCGCTTGGGCTGGCAACGCTGCTCAGCGGCTGTCAGGGTTTAGACAATAATGGACTGATGCAGTCGGGCGCGCAGGCGTTTCAGGCGTACACCCTGAGCGACGATCAGGTTAAGCAGCTGAGCGATAAATCCTGTGAGCAGATGGACAAAGATAATCAGGTTGCGCCTGCGAACAGTGAGTATCAGCAGCGCCTGAACAAGATCGCCGCCGCGCTGGGCGACAACATCAACGGCGTTCCGGCTAACTACAAGGTTTATCAGACCAAAGATGTCAACGCCTGGGCGATGGCGAACGGCTGTATCCGCGTTTACAGCGGCCTGATGGATATGATGACCGACAATGAAGTGGAAGGCGTCCTGGGCCATGAGATGGGTCACGTGGCGTTGGGTCATACGCGCAAGGCTATGCAGCTGGCGTATGCCACCACCGCAGCCCGCACGGCAGCAGCCTCGGTGGGCGGCGTGATCGGTTCGCTGTCGCAGTCACAGCTGGGTGAAATGGGTGAAAAACTGGTCAATGCGCAGTTCTCCCAGACGCAGGAATCGCAGGCGGATGACTACTCCTACGATTTGATGAAGAAGCGCAACATCAATCCGGAAGGCCTGGTGACCAGCTTCGAGAAACTGGCGAAGCTGGAACAGGGCCGTCAGAGCTCAATGTTTGACTCGCACCCGGCTTCTGAAGCGCGCGCCGAGCATATCCGTGAGCGCATTGCTGCTGACGCGAAGTAACGCATAACCAGGCGCATGCACCGTGCATGCGCCTATAGAGTCAGGTCAGTATCCGTGGCCTAACGTTTGAATATCTGATCCACCATCGAACCTAAATCGAGTTTGTTCTCGTGCAGCGATGCTTCATCCATATGCCCCTGCGGTGACATCTTATCGATCAGCTGCGGCAGGATAACTGCCAGCGTGCCCGCTGCGCCTTTCACGTCGGTTCCCAGCTTATCCGCCAGTGACTGCAGTTCCGCCTCACCAAACGCCGAGTGGATGTCGCTATGTTCTACCGGCTGATTCGTCCCGGTGCCGATCCACGAACCAAACACCTCACCCAGCCCGCCCTGCTGGAATTTTTGCAGCAGCACTTCGATGCCGCCCTGCTCCTGTACCCAGTGCCAGACCGCCTGCAGCTGTCCAGGCAGATGCCCGTCGCTTTGGTTGCCCTGCAGCGCTCCCGCCAGTTCATCCAGAAAGCCCATAATTGCCTCCACGTTGAGAATTGATATCAGTCAGTTTAGTTGCTGATGCGAGGTTACGCCTGAGGCGCGTGCGGTGTCACAAGGGGAGAAAAGTCCGGAGGGGAAAAAGCTGATGAAAATAGTTACTGGCACTGCGCCGCTTCAGGTGGCGGCGCAAAGCCTGCCGGGTTGACCCGGCAGGCTCAGGACGGGATTAGCCTTTGTTCACGGCCTGAACATGCAGCATATCCAGTGCCAGCGTCGCCGCCGCCAGTGCTGTCAGATCGGCGTGATCGTAACCCGGTGCCACTTCTACCAGGTCCATGCCGACAATGTTCATGCCCTGCAGGCCACGGATCAGCTTGGTCGCTTTGTCGGTGGTCAGGCCGCCAATGACCGGGGTGCCGGTGCCAGGCGCATGGGCCGGATCCAGACAGTCGATGTCGAAAGTCAGGTAAACCGGCAGATCGCCGACGGTGCGTTTCACTTCGGCGAGGATATCGTCAACGCTGCGGTCGTTGACCTGCGCCGCATCCAGCACGTTGAAGCCCAGGCTCTTATCGAACTCGGTACGGATACCGATCTGCACGGAGTGCTGTGGATCGATCAGACCCTCTTTCGGCGCGGTAAAGAACATGGTGCCGTGGTCAAAGGTCGGGCCGTTGGAGTAGGTATCGGTATGCGCATCAAAGTGCACCAGCGCCATCTTGCCGAAATGTTTCGCATGGGCGCGCAGCAGAGGCAGCGTAACGTAGTGGTCACCGCCAAAAGTCATCATGCGCTTGCCATTCGCCAGCAGTTTTTCCGCATGGGCCTGTAACTTGTCAGAGAGATCCTGCGAATCGCCGAAGGCGTAAACCAGATCGCCACAGTCGACGACGTTCAGGCGCTGACGCAGGTCGAAATCCCACGGCCAGCGGCAGCCTTCCCAGGCCAGATTAGTTGAGATCTGACGGATTGCGCCCGGCCCCAGGCGGCTGCCCGGACGACCGGAAGTGGCGGCATCAAACGGCACGCCGGTGATAACCCACTCGGCGTCGCTGTCGTAAGGCTGGAAATTCAGCGGAAAACGCATGAAGCCAAAGGCGTTAGAAACCAGGGAGTTGTCGTACTGATTGCCAAGCGTGTTATACATAATTGCTCTCTCTATGTGCGTAAGTCGGGCGAGGCCCGCATGCCATTAAGGTTGAGATGAAAAAAATCCCCTCCGCGTCGTTAGGCCCGACGAGGAAGGGATTGAGTGGTTCAGATTATCGACATAGTTAACGGCAACTGCAATATGCGATTGCGGGCTGCCAGGGCCGATTACTCATCTTCTAAATAGGTGTATCCGTAAAGGCCGCTCTCAAACTCTTCCAGGAACTGCGCGCGCAGCTCGTCGTCGAGATCGGACGCCTGTACCTGATTGCGGAACAGCGCCATCAGCTCGTTAGGATCAAGCTGCACATAACGCAGCATGTCTGCCACGGTGTCACCTTCATCCGAAAGCTGCACTTCGACTTCGCCATTTTCGCGTGCATAGACATCCACCGCTTCGGTGTCACCGAACAGGTTGTGCATGTTGCCCAGGATTTCCTGATACGCCCCGACCATAAAGAAGCCTAACATCGGCGGGTTATCAACGTCATATTGCGGCATCGGCATAGTAGTCGCGATACCGTCGCCATCGACGTAGTGATCGATGGTGCCATCAGAGTCACAGGTGATGTCGAGCAGCACGGCACGACGCTCCGGCTTCTTGTTCAGCCCTTCCAGCGGCAGAACCGGGAACAGCTGATCGATACCCCACGCATCCGGCATGGACTGGAACAGCGAGAAGTTTACGTAGATCTTATCCGCCATCCGCTCCTGCAGTTCGTCGATGATCGGACGGTGCGCACGGTTGCTGGGATCCAGATGCTGCTGAATGTAGTGGCAGATGCTCAGATAGAGTTGCTCAGCCCATGAACGCTGTTTGAGATCGTAGGTACCGGACGCGTAGCCGGTGTGGATATCAGACAGATCCATCTGGCTGTCATGCAGCCATTCACGCAGCGAACGACGGGTGTCCGGTTCGTGCATCTCCTGCCAGGTTTCCCACATGCTGAGGATGGGGCGCGGCGCATCCGCATCCGGCGTTTCGGGTTCACTGAACTCGTTACGCTCCACACCGATGATGTTGGAGACCAGCACCGTGTGGTGCGCGGTCACGGCACGACCCGACTCGGTAATCACCGTCGGATGGTCCAGACCGTGCTCATCACAGGCCGCACCAATCGCCCAGATTACATTGTTGGCGTACTCATTCAGGCCATAGTTGACCGAGCAGTCAGACTGCGAGCGTGTGCCTTCGTAATCGACGCCCAGACCGCCGCCGACGTCAAAACATTTGATGTTAACGCCCAGCTTAGCCAGTTCGACGTAGAAGCGCGCCGACTCACGCACGCCGGTAGCGATGTCGCGGATATTCGACATCTGCGAACCCAGATGGAAGTGCAGCAGCTGCAGGCTGTCGATGCGACCCGCTTCGCGCATGATCTCAACCAGCTTCAGCACCTGCGTCGCGGACAGACCAAACTTCGACTTTTCGCCACCGCTCGACTGCCATTTACCGGAGCCCTGTGAAGCCAGACGCGCACGGATACCGAGACGCGGCACCACATTCAGACGTTCTGCTTCTTCCAGCACCAGCCGGACTTCTGTCATCTTCTCCAGCACCAGATAGACCTTATGACCCATCTTCTCGCCGATCAGCGCCAGACGAATATATTCACGGTCTTTATAGCCGTTACAGACGATCACTGAACGGGTCTGTCCGGCGTGCGCCAGCACCGCCATCAGCTCGGCTTTGGAACCCGCTTCCAGTCCCAGCGGCTCGCCAGAGTGAATCAGCGATTCGATGACACGTTTGTGCTGGTTCACTTTGATCGGGTAAACCAGGAAGTAGTCGCCTTTGTAACCGTAAGATTCACGCGCACGCTTAAAGGCGGCGTTAATAGAACGCAGGCGATGCTGCAGGATCTGCGGGAAGCAGAACAAGGCGGGCAGACGCTGGCCCTGTGCTTCGCGCTCTTTCACCAGACGGGCTAAGTCGACGCGCACATCCGGCCGGTCCGGATCGGGGCAGACACTGATGTGGCCCAGTTCGTTAACGTCGTAATAGTTGTTGCCCCACCAGGCGATGTTGTACGTACGCAACATTTTGCTCGCATCCTGATCGTTCATTGCAACCTCCTGCATGGAGCGGAGTGTACCCTGTTCGCCAGCTGACGAACCTTTGATATTCTTCATGTCGTCAGACATCGCGAACCTCAATTTTCCGTTGAAAGATAGAACTGTTAACCGGCTTTATGGCCGCTAATCTGAAAACCTGTTGCCACATTAAATGCACTGTCCTGTTCACCTGACATTGCCGTCAGCGCGATTCACGCATGAGAGTTAAGTGTAAAACACCCTGGCCATCTCCGTTGAAACAGAGAACATTTAACCGATCACTATTGACCATGGATAATCTGCGTCGTTCCGCTGCGCGGGCGCAGAGAAGAGACAAAACCGATCGAGCAGAGATAAAGATTAGCCGGCGCCTGTGTCGGTAAAATTACCGCATCGCCCAGAGTGTCGGCAGAAAAGAGAAACAGATGGGAAGCAGGAGAGAGCCAGCGCCACGCCGCAGCGCAGAGAACCGGAAAAAGAAAAAGCGTGGTTCATTACTTTTATCACCTCCGCATATGCCAGGGGCACATGGAAAACAACCTGGGTGAAAGCCAGATCAGAGTCCGACAGGCGCGACGCAGAGAGTGGCGTCATTCTTGCTGCTGCTCTCGAAGCAGCGGCGTTTTATACCGTTTACGGCCCTAAAATGCAAAAAGATTATCCGGGAATTGCGTGAAGTGTCAGCAAATTATGTCGATAACGATAACAGGTTAAATGCTGAAACAGAAAAAGGGCTGGTAATTGGTTTCCCCTCTATCCTAAAATAGCCGTCCAGATGGTTTTCCATCTAAACAGGTTACTATCCAGGCGGTGTTGGCCCGCTGTGCTGACACAACCTCACTGCTCGCGGCTTTGCCTGAAGGGGCGTCAGGTCAGACAACCTCACTGGCGCTATGCAGTCGTACTCAAACCATATTTAAGGTAAAGAACAGAATGGCTAAACACCTTTTTACGTCCGAGTCCGTATCAGAAGGACATCCCGATAAAATCGCCGACCAGATCTCCGATGCTGTGCTGGATGCGATCCTTGAACAGGATCCGAAAGCGCGCGTGGCCTGCGAAACTTACGTTAAAACCGGTATGGTGCTGGTTGGCGGTGAAATCACCACCAGCGCCTGGGTCGATATCGAAGAGATCACCCGCAAGACCGTACGTGAAATCGGCTATGTTCATTCCGATATGGGCTTTGATGCCAACTCCTGTGCGGTATTAAGCGCGATTGGTAAACAGTCTCAGGATATCAACCAGGGCGTTGACCGCACCGATCCGCTGGAACAGGGCGCGGGCGATCAGGGCCTGATGTTCGGTTATGCCACCAACGAAACAGACGTGCTGATGCCTGCGCCGGTGACCTATGCGCACCGTCTGGTTCAGCGTCAGGCTGAAGTGCGTAAAAACGGCACCCTGCCGTGGCTGCGTCCGGATGCCAAGAGCCAGGTCACTTTCCAGTATGACGATGGCAAAATCGTCGGCATCGATGCCGTCGTGCTCTCTACTCAGCACGCGGAATCCATCAGCCAGAAAGATCTGCAGGAAGCGGTGATGGAAGAGATCATCAAGCCGGTTCTGCCAGCAGAATGGCTGAGCGCCTCAACCAAATATCACATCAACCCAACCGGTCGCTTTGTGATCGGCGGCCCGATGGGCGATTGCGGTCTGACCGGTCGTAAAATCATCGTGGATACCTACGGCGGCATGGCGCGTCACGGTGGCGGTGCGTTCTCGGGTAAAGATCCGTCAAAAGTTGACCGCTCTGCAGCCTATGCAGCGCGTTATGTGGCGAAAAACATCGTGGCGGCCGGTCTGGCTGACCGTTGTGAAATCCAGGTCTCCTACGCAATCGGCGTGGCTGAACCGACCTCCATCATGGTGGAAACCTTCGGCACTGAGAAAATCTCTACCGAACAGCTGACGCTGCTGGTTCGCGAGTTCTTCGACCTGCGTCCATACGGTCTGATTCAGATGCTGGATCTGCTGCACCCAATCTATAAAGAGACCGCCGCTTATGGTCACTTTGGTCGCGAACATTTCCCATGGGAAAAAACCGACAAAGCGGCCCTGCTTCGTGAAGCCGCTGGCCTGTAAGGTCAGCTGCTGCTGATGAAAACCCTGCCCCTGCGGCGGGGTTTTTTATCGCCTTTTCAGCCCCATTGCTGACCAGAGACTGCTTTCTCACACATGCAGCTTAACGCTATATCCGCGCAGTTACTGGTGACCGTCAGACATCAGAAAAACCAATATGCCCGGCATCTCTTTCACTCTGCAGCAAATTTTCCATTCTCAGCTACACTTCCTTTCGCTTTTTCTGACGACAAAATGTTAACGATTACAAATTGAAATGCTTTGTTTTTCCGATATTTAGGAATTAACGTACGTAGTTATTATGCTGAAAATGCGTTATTTTCAGCGTCGTCTGATAGCCACTAAATAGAGCATTGTCAGAAACTTAATGAGTGCTATACCTCACTGGTTAATTAATCTTTCCGGGAAAAATATGCTGAATTTCAGGGTTTCAGCGTGTGTAAACGATTACACTGATGTGATCAGACTCACTTTTTTCCCGCAAAAGGTTTTTTAACATTGATAAAAACAATGATGGATAAACCTGGAGGCTCCAATGCCTGGCAATACACACAAAAGCAGAACTTCAAATAAGGCGATGACCTTATTTGTCTGCTTTCTGGCGGCCCTTGCGGGACTGCTGTTCGGTCTGGATATCGGCGTTATCGCCGGTGCCCTGCCGTTTATCGCAAAGGACTTTAACGTTACTCCCCACCAGCAGGAGTGGATCGTCAGTTCCATGATGTTTGGTGCGGCGGTCGGTGCTATCGGCAGTGGCTGGATGTCATCCCGCCTGGGCCGTAAAAAAAGCCTGATGGCCGGTGCGATTCTGTTCGTTATCGGTTCACTCTGGTCAGCGATGTCGCCAAACCCGGAAATGCTGATCAGCGCCCGCGTTCTGCTGGGCCTGGCTGTCGGTATTGCCTCTTATACCGCCCCGCTTTATCTTTCTGAGATCGCTCCGGAAAAAATTCGCGGCAGTATGATTTCGCTTTACCAGCTGATGATCACCATCGGTATTCTGGGTGCTTACCTTACCGATACCGCCTTCAGCTTTACCGGCAACTGGCGCTGGATGCTGGGTATCATCACCATTCCGGCCCTGCTGTTGCTGATCGGTGTTTTCTTCCTGCCAAACAGCCCACGCTGGCTGGCGGCGCGAGGCAACTTCCGCGATGCGCAACGCGTACTGGATCGTCTGCGTGACACCAGTGAGCAGGCAAAACGTGAGCTGGAAGAGATTCGTGAAAGCCTGAAGGTCAAGCAGTCTGGCTGGGGTCTGTTCACCAGCAGCAGCCACTTCCGTCGTGCGGTCTATCTGGGCATCCTGTTGCAGGTCATGCAGCAGTTTACCGGTATGAACGTCATCATGTACTACGCACCAAAAATCTTTGAAATCGCGGGCTTCACCAACACCACCCAGCAGATGTGGGGCACGGTGATTGTGGGTCTGGTCAACGTACTGGCGACCTTCATTGCTATTGGTCTGGTGGATCGCTGGGGCCGTAAACCTACCCTGATTCTGGGCTTTATGGTGATGGCAGCTGGTATGGGCGTGCTGGGTACGATGCTGCACTTCGGCATTCACTCCGCGGGCGCACAGTACTTCGCGGTCGGTATGCTGCTGATGTTTATCGTTGGTTTTGCGATGTCAGCCGGTCCGTTGATCTGGGTGCTCTGTTCCGAAATTCAGCCGCTGAAAGGCCGCGATTTCGGTATCACGGTTTCCACGACCACCAACTGGATCGCTAACATGATCGTGGGTGCGACCTTCCTGACGATGCTGAATACGCTGGGCAACGCAAACACCTTCTGGGTCTACGCACTGCTTAACCTGTTCTTCATTCTGCTGACCGTGATGCTGATTCCTGAGACCAAAAATGTCTCGCTGGAACACATCGAACGTAACCTGATGGCAGGTAAGAAACTGCGCGACATCGGTTCACGTGACTAATATTACCCGATAAAAAATGCGGTAAAAAACGGCGGGGTTTCTCTGGAAACCCCGCCGTTTTTATTTGTTCAATGCATGATTAAAGCGAGTTAGCCCGCCCTGCCGGCAATGGCTGCCGTATGCAGCAGAGCGCCAGCGCCATAATGAAAATAGTGGCTGTCTGATTATACGGCAGTACTGAATCGGTCAGTCCGCAGATAAACAGTGCCAGCATTGGCAGCGCCACGCCGCGCAGATCGCACTTCTTAAGCCAGCCGCCAGGCACAGCCAGATAGAGCAGCGCCAGCGACAGCATTCCCAGCCAGCCCTGCAATGAGGTCACTTCGAGGAACTCGTTGTGCATGTTGTATTTGACGTTGGTATAGCCTTCACCATTAAGCGGATAGTGCGCCATGATGAACTCCCGCGCCTCCGTGGTGCGTGCATCCGGCGTGGCAAAACCGCCATGATGCTCAATAAAGTTAACTGCCCCGCCCCAGATAGCCACGCGCGCGCCCAGCGAGGTCGAGCTGTTTGACCCGTAGTTTTCAATGTCCTGCATCCCTTCTACCCAGCGGTTACTGGTCATCAGGATCAGCACCGCCAGCACGCCCACCAGTAATGCGCTGATTCGCCAGTTGGTCAGCAGCGACAGCCGGTAGGTCTGCAACAGGAACAGCAGCCCCACGGCAATCAGCGCAATCAGCGTTACGCGGGTGCCGCACAGGTAGAGCAAGGCAAAGGTCACAGCCAGCACAGCGATATCGGCAATCTTCCAGTATGCGTGCGTCTCGTAACGGCTCAGCCATAGCCAGGTGCAGTAGATAAACAGAATCATGTAGGAGGACATCGAGGCCGCTTCGGTGGTGAGCTTGATGCGGATATTCTCGGTATAAAGATGCTCATGAATACCAAAGCCCAGCGTAATCAGCAGACCGACCAGAATTAACACTTTTCCAATACGCAGCGTGGTTGCAGAGACCCGGTTGCCATAAATCGCCAGACTGAGCAGCACAAAGGCTCCCAGCAACAGCCGTTTCGCCCCCAGCAGATAGTTGCCGATATTGGTGATGGCATCGTTTGAGGGCGCGGTCTCAATCCCCTTTGTGTGTATCGCCCAGAACAGACGGATCAGAGCAAAGAGAATTAGCACAGCAAACAGGGCGACATAAAAACCGTTCTCTTTAAACGCCACTCGCCTGCGCACCAGGCCATACAACACGGATGCGACGGAGAGATAAGAGACCAGATAAAATATTTTTTGCGGCAGGCCGGAAACAAACATATTCAGTGACAGCGCCAGACAGAGCGCAATAACTGAAGCATTAATCATTAACGTTAATCCATTACGACTGCTTTTATTCGTCATGCTTAACCTCAGTCAGACGGTTAAACGCACTCATCAGGTGCTTCATATAATTTTCCTCATAAAAACCGGTGATGCTCGCTTTAATAACCTGATGATCGGGAAAGTGGAAATCCCGGCTCATGGCGTTGAGAATAGCGGCCAGCGCCATGCTGTCATTAGTAGGGTAGAGCTGACCATTGAGACCGTTCTGAATAATCTCTGACGGACCGCTGATGCAGTCGGATGAGACGCAGTAAACACCCCGTGACATCGCCTCCAGCAGGATCAGCGGAAAGCCTTCAAAGTTCGAGGTCATGATCAGACAGGTGACCTGTCTGATATGGCGGATGACATACTCCCAGGCGTTCTCCTGCCAGCCATGCCAGGTAATACGATCCTGAATGCCGAGTTGCGTCACGTAGTGCTGACACTGCGTCAGGTCTTCTCCGTCACCCACAATCTCCAGCGTCCACGGTGCATCCAGATGCTTTAACGCATCAAACAGATCTTTAAGCTGTTTCTGCCGCTGAAAATGGACGCGACCGATATAGAGAAACTTCAGCCCCTGCGGCCTGCCGATAACCACGTCATTACGCCGGATCGGGTTATAGATAACGTCAACGTCAGTAGCGGGTGCGCCCAGCTCCACCAGTTGCTCTTTGATCTGCTTACTGATGGCAAAATGGTGATCGGCCCGCAGCAGATAGTGGGGACGGTAGCGCTCCCGCGGTGGCAGGTGCATCCAACTCGACAACACGATTTTGCGCCCTGAGAGCGTAATGGCCCGGCGCGTCATCAGACAGGGAATGGTATTGAGGGTCAGAACATGGTCGGGCTGATAGCGACGAAAGAAGGCGGCCATTCTCAGCGTGTGAATAAGATTTTTTATTTTCTTATTCCGCAGCGTGCAGACGCTCTCTGATAAAACGGCGTTGGCGGTCCAGGCACGTGAGTGGCTCTCCTCTCCGCTGTTGATAATAAACAGCCCCGCTTCCGTTCCGGGTTCCGCATTCAGGGCGGTAATCAGCTGGCAGGTCACATTCTCCATACCGCCGCGGCCAGCCATGAGATCGGTAACCAGCACAATACGCTGTTTCCTGATGTTATTATTTTTCATTGCGTTGTCCGTACACTGTGCCTTCCGCTTCTGATCCATTCACTCTGCAGTGAACATTATCAACAGGATATTCTAAAAAAGACCGTAACAATATTTAATCCAGAATTTTAACTAATCGCAGGGGCACGCCGGGCCACACGCCCGCTGTGGATCGTATGGATCGAAACTGGCGGATGAGTATAGTCGCTGCGCTGTCGTTTTCGTGGGTAACATTGAGTTCCTGGGCGACGGCGATTATTCTGAGCGCCATGAAAACACCTCGTCTCCCCATTGCCCTGCAGCAGGCCGTGATGCGCTCACTGCGCCAGTCGCTTGAGCGTGCAAATCAGGCCCTGAAAACCCATTACCCGGAACCGAAGCTGCTCTACCAGCAACGCGGTACGGCGGCGGGCACCGCCTGGCTGGCATCCTGGGAGATCCGCATCAATCCGGTGCTGCTGCTGGAAAACCAGCAGGCATTTATCGATGAAGTGGTGCCGCACGAGCTGGCGCATCTGCTGGTGTGGAAACAGTTTGGCCGCGTCGCACCGCACGGCAAAGAGTGGAAGTGGATGATGGAGCAGGTGCTGGGGGTGCCGGCACGCCGTACCCATCAGTTTGAGATCGCCTCCGTGCGCAGTAATACCTTTGCATACCGCTGTCAGTGTCAGCAGCATCAGCTGACGGTTCGCCGCCACAATCGTGTTCTGCGCAAAGAAAGTGAATATCGCTGCGTGCACTGCGGCAGCCTGCTGGTCGCAGGCGAGTTTGTCGCTTCCTGAGAACAATCCCCATTCCGCCCTATTCCACATTCTGTTAACCTGCCGCCCTTTTTCGTACCAGGAAGAAATCCGGAATATGTCTCGCATACTAAGTCTGGCGGTTGCGCTGCTGTTTGCACCTGCCGCTGACGCCCTTAATCTGAATAACTATCATCAAAATAACTTCCAGCAGGCCAAAACCTTTGCGGCGGCGATTAACGCCGATGCACCGGGTTCGTTCTACTGTGGCTGTAAGATTCAGTGGCAGGGCAAAAAGGGCATTCCCGATCTCAACAGCTGTGGCTATCAGGTGCGCAAGAACGCCAATCGCGCCGGGCGCATTGAGTGGGAACATGTGATGCCGGCCTGGGAGTTTGGTCATCAGCGCCAGTGCTGGCAGGACGGTGGCCGCAAAAACTGCAGCAAGGACCCCGACTATCGCCGCATCGAAACTGACCTGCATAACCTTCAGCCCGCAGTGGGTGAAGTGAATGGCGACCGTGGTAACTTCGCCTACAGTCAATGGAACGGCAGCGAGAAGCAGTACGGCCAGTGTGAGATGAAGATCGACTTTAAACTCAAACAGGCGGAGCCGCCTGCGCGGGCGCGTGGTGCCATTGCCCGTACTTATTTCTACATGCGCGACCAGTATCATCTGCGCATTTCGCGCCAGCAGACGCAGCTGTTTACCGCCTGGAATAAGCTCTATCCCGTCACCCAGTGGGAGTGCGAACGCGACCAGCGCATTGCAAAGGTTCAGGGCAATCACAATCCTTATGTGCAGCAGGCTTGCCAGCGCTAAAATCCCTGCCCTACACTAGCTCTTTTCCCATGACGCCGCCGCAGCGCGGCGTCCGGTTTCAGGAACCTTATGCGCATACCTCGCATCTATCACGCCGAAGCCTTAGAGATCGGCAGTGAAATTACCCTGGATGAAGATGCATCCAATCATGTGGGCCGGGTACTCCGGATGACGGCAGGCCAGCGTCTGGAACTCTTTGATGGCACTAATCTGACTTTTGCAGCAGAGATCACGCATGTTGATAAAAAGCGTGTAAAAGTATCGGCCACAGAGAGCCAGCCGGACGATCGCGAGTCACCTTTGCATCTGCATTTAGGTCAGGTGATGTCGCGCGGTGAAAAAATGGAATTCACTATCCAGAAATCGATCGAACTGGGCGTGAATGTCATTACACCCTTGTTTTCCGAGCGCTGTGGCGTAAAGCTTGATGCTGAACGTCTGGCGAAGAAGATCCAGCAGTGGCAGAAAATTGCTATTGCCGCCTGCGAGCAGTGTGGCCGTAATCGCGTGCCGGAGATTCGTGAAGCGATGACGCTGGAAGCCTGGTGTGCTGAGGCTGACAGCGGTCTGAAGCTCAACCTGCATCCGCGCGCCAGCCACAGCATCAACACGCTGCCACAGCCTGTTGAGCGGGTACGACTGCTGATTGGCCCTGAAGGCGGTTTGTCTGCGGACGAGATTGCGATGACGGCGCAGCACGATTTTACTGACATTCTGCTTGGCCCACGGGTATTGCGTACCGAAACCACCGCGCTGACGGCCATTACGGCACTTCAGGTGAGGTTTGGCGACCTGGGTTAAGCGATACTTTCAGCGGAAAGAGCACAGGCATGATGTCCTGACCGATCGGCCCACTGCAGACCGAACCAGACGAGGCGGTAAATACCGCCTCACCGAGGAGATAATAATGATTAAACTTGGCATCGTGATGGACCCTATTTCGTCCATCAATATTAAAAAAGACTCCAGCTTCGCTATGCTGCTGGAAGCACAGCGCCGTGGTTACGAAATTCACTACATGGAGATGCACGATCTCTCTATGCGCGGTGGCGTGGCCTCTGCCCGCACCCGCCTGCTGACCGTCGAGCAGAACCCTGAAAACTGGTATCAGTTCGGCAGCGAGCAGGTGATCCCGCTGGCTGACCTGAACGTGGTGCTGATGCGCAAAGATCCGCCATTCGACACCGAGTTCATCTATGCGACCTACATTCTGGAGCGCGCAGAAGAGCTGGGTACGCTAATCGTGAACAAACCGCAGAGCCTGCGTGACTGTAACGAAAAGCTCTATACCGCCTGGTTTGCCGAGTTCACGCCTGACACCCTGGTGACCCGCAGCAAAGCGCAGCTGCGTGACTTCTGGCAGGAGCATGGCGACATCATCATGAAGCCGCTGGATGGCATGGGTGGCGCGTCTATCTTCCGCGTGAAGAAAGACGATCCTAACTTTGGTGTGATTACCGAAACCCTGACCGAGCATGAGAGCCGTTTCTGCATGGCGCAGAACTACATTGCGGCGATCAAAGAGGGTGACAAACGCGTGCTGGTTGTGGATGGCGAACCGGTGCCTTACTGCCTGGCACGTATCCCGCAGGGCGGTGAAACGCGTGGCAACCTCGCCGCTGGTGGTCGTGGTGAAGCGCGTCCGCTGAGCGAAAGCGACTGGGAAATTGCGCGCCGTGTTGGCCCGACACTGAAAGCAAAAGGACTGATTTTTGTCGGTCTCGACATCATCGGTGATAAACTGACTGAAGTTAACGTGACCAGCCCAACCTGCATTCGTGAAATTGAGGCTGCGTTCCCGATCTCCATCACCGGCATGTTGATGGATGCCATTGAGAAGCGCCTGGGCTGAGCAAGAAGCCGGGGCGTGGCTCCGTGATCAACCCAATACCGGTGCGGTCGTCGCGTGCCGGTTATTTTTTTGGTACATCGTGTGAGAATGAATTTACAACATCACTTTTTGATTGCCATGCCTTCATTGCAGGATCCTTTCTTCAAGCGTTCCGTGGTCTATCTCTGCGAACATAACGAAGAGGGCGCAATGGGACTGATCATCAATAAACCCATGGAAAACCTGACGGTTGAAGGCATTCTGAAGAAGCTGAAAATCTCTGCTGACGATCGCGACCCGGCCATCAGGCTGGATAAACCGGTGTTTACCGGCGGCCCGCTGGCAGAGGATCGTGGCTTTATCCTGCACTCAGCACAGCGAACGTTTACCTCCAGCATCCGTGTCTCAGATAACACCATTATCACCACATCCCGTGACGTGCTGGAGTCGATCGGCACCGCGTCTCAGCCCACCAATGTGCTGGTCGCGCTGGGCTATTGCGCCTGGGAAAAAGATCAGCTGGAAAATGAGCTGATGGAAAATGCCTGGCTGACCACGCCAGCTAACAGCAATATCCTGTTCCAGACGCCGATTTCAGAGCGCTGGCGCGAAGCGGCGCGCAGTATTGGCGTCGATATTCATAACATGGCCAGCGACGCGGGACACGCCTGATGTCAACTCAGACTCTGTTAGGTTTCGACTTCGGCACCAAAAGTATTGGTGTCGCTGTAGGTCAGGAACTCACGGGCAGCGCCCGTCCGCTGACCGCGATTAAAGCGCAGGATGGCATCCCGGACTGGCAGGTGATTGAAAAGCTGCTGAAAGAGTGGCAGCCCGATTTCGTAGTCGTCGGCCTGCCGCTGAATATGGATGGCACCGAGCAGCCGCTGACCGATCGCGCGCGTAAATTTGCCAACCGCCTGCATGGTCGCTTTGGCATCCGGGTAGAGCTGCAGGATGAACGACTCAGCACGGTAGAAGCACGTGCTGGCCTGTTTGAGCGCGGCGGCTATCGTGCGCTCAACAAAGGGTCGGTCGATTCACAGTCCGCTGCCATCATTTTGCAGGACTGGTTCGAAAACCACTACTGATCTGCTTACTCAATCAGACCGGCGGCCTGACGCGCCAGCCGGCTCTGCTCAAACGTCTGCATACCGGCCTGCGCGCCGGTCTGCAGCAGCGCAGGGATCTGGTGCATCTTGCCCTCCCGGATCAGATTCGTGATGCCCGGTGTGGCGAACAGAACTTCAAACAGTCCGATGCGCGATCCGGCAATTGAAGGCACCAGCCGCTGCGCAATCACTGCTTTCAGGCTGCCCGCCAGCTGCGTACGCACCAGCTGTTTCTCCTCCGCCGGAAAGACATCCACCAGCCGGTCCACCGCCTGCGCCGCGCCGCGGGTGTGCAGCGTCGCCAGTACCAGATGACCAGTCTCCGCCGCCGTCAGCGCCTGACGGATGGTGTCGCTGTCGCGTAGTTCGCCCAGCAGGATGACGTCGGGATCTTCACGCAGCGCCGCCTTTATCCCCAGCGAGAACGAATCGCAGTGCAGGCCAATTTCGCGCTGCTGAATCAGCGACTGCTGGCTGTGATGGATAAATTCAATCGGGTCTTCCAGCGTAATGATGTGGCGCGCCTGCTGGCGGTTCAGCGCATCGACCAGCGCCGCCAGCGTGGTCGATTTACCGCTGCCGGTCGCACCGGTCACCAGAATCAGGCCATCCTGCTGCTCCAGCAGTGTCGGCACAATGGCGGGCAGTTGCAGGCTCTCCAGCGTCGGGCACGCGGTGGCAATGATACGCAGCGCCAGTGACAGGCCGTTGCGCTGCATAAACAGATTTGCACGCAGACGCTGGCCGCAGGTCAGGCTCAGGGCGAAATCGAGCTGCCCTGCACGCTCCAGCTGCTGACGCTGCGGGTCACTGAGCCAGCGGGTCATAAACTCTGCCATCCAGGCGGCAGAAAGTCTGGCCTGCTGCGGAATCACCTCCAGCCTTCCCTGCCGCCGCCAGTAGGGCAAATGTCCGCTGCAAAGGTGCAGATCGGCGGCATTATGCTTTACACTAAGCTCCACCATTTCATCCAGATTCATAATTTCTCCTGACTATGACTTCAATCCAGCAGAACCTACAGCAAGTGCGACAGCGAATCGCCGCCGCTGCCGCGCGTTGCGGCCGCGCTCCGGAAGAAATTACCCTGCTTGCAGTCAGTAAAACCAAACCTGCGAGCGCGGTCGAAGAAGCCTTTGCCGCTGGCCAGATTGCCTTCGGTGAAAATTACGTCCAGGAAGGGGTTGAAAAGGTTCAGGCACTGGCCGCACATCCTGAACTGGCGTGGCACTTCATCGGTCCGTTGCAGTCCAACAAAAGCCGTCTGGTGGCAGAGCATTTCGCCTGGTGTCACACCATTGACCGCCAGCGCATTGCGCAGCGGCTCAACGATCAGCGGCCCGCCTCGCTGCCACCGCTGAATGTGTTAATTCAGGTAAATATCAGTGACGAGAACAGCAAATCTGGCATCATGCTGGAGGCCGTTTCCGGGCTGGCGGAGCAGATCGCTGCACTGCCGCAACTGCGGCTGCGGGGATTGATGGCGATTCCGGCAGCGGAGAGTGATTACCAGCGGCAGCTGGCGGTGTGTCAGCAGATGGCGGAAGCCTTCCGGCAGTTGCAACAGCACTATTCTGGTATAGATACGCTTTCGCTGGGAATGAGCGATGACATGGAGGCGGCAATCGCCGCAGGCAGTACGATGGTGCGTATCGGCACCGCCATTTTTGGCGCACGAGATTATGCGCACAACTCACAACAATAACAGAGGAACTTCATGTTAACACTGACGTTTTTGGTAAAAACGCTGATCGATCTCTACGTCATGGTGCTGCTGTTACGCATCTGGATGCAGTGGTCCCGCTGCGATTTTTACAATCCAGTGGCGCAGTTTGTCGTAAAAGTGACACAGCCGATTGTTAAGCCACTGCGCCGCATACTGCCGGCTCTGGGGCCGATTGATACCGCCTCGCTGCTGCTGGCCTTTGTGCTGACCACGCTGAAATACCCGATTCTGCTGCTGATTCAGGTGGGCGTGTTCTCGGTTGATCCGACGAATCTGCTGGTCGGTCTGCTGTCGCTGGTGAAATCCGCCGGCTATCTGGTCTTCTGGGTCATCATCGTTCGCTCTCTGATGAGCTGGATCAGCCAGGGCCGTGGCCCGGTCGATTATCTGCTGGTGCAGTTGACCGAGCCGATGATGGCACCTATTCGCCGTATTCTGCCTGCGATGGGCGGCATCGATTTCTCAGCGATGATCGTCATCCTGGTGCTGTATGCCCTGAACTTTCTCGGCATGGACCTGTTCCCGGGTCTCTGGTATCTGCTGTAAATGAATCAAACTGGAACTGTTATGCAAAAAGTTGTGCTCGCAACCGGCAATCCCGGCAAAGTGCGTGAACTGGCGGAGTTACTCTCCGCCTTTGGTCTGGATATCGTCGCGCAGACGAACCTTGGGGTTGAATCAGCTGAAGAGACCGGCCTGACCTTTATTGAGAACGCGATTCTCAAAGCGCGTCACGCGGCACAGATCACCGGATTACCGGCCATCGCCGATGACTCCGGTCTGGCCGTGGATGCGCTGGGCGGCGCGCCTGGCATCTACTCGGCGCGCTACGCCGGTGAAGAGGCCAGCGATCAGCAGAACCTGGAGAAGCTGCTGCAGGCGCTGGAAAACGTGCCTGACGGTCAGCGCCAGGCGCAGTTCCACTGCGTGCTGGTCTATCTGCGTCATGCGGAAGACCCGACGCCGCTGGTGTTCCACGGCAGCTGGCAGGGTGAGATCGCTCGCTCCGCCTCTGGCGCCGGTGGCTTTGGTTACGACCCGATTTTCTATGTCCCGGCGCTGGGTAAAACCGCGGCCGGGCTGAGCAAAGCGGAAAAAGGTGCAGTTTCTCACCGGGGTAAAGCATTGACGCTGTTGCTGGAAGCGATGCGTAATGCCTAATCTGCCGCCGTTAAGTCTCTACATCCACATTCCGTGGTGCGTACAGAAGTGTCCCTACTGCGATTTTAACTCCCACGCGCTGAAAGATGAGGTGCCGCACGTTGAATACGTGCAGCACCTGCTGCGCGATCTGGAGATCGACCTGCCGCTGATCAATGGCCGGGAAGTGCGCACGATTTTCATTGGCGGCGGCACGCCCAGCCTGCTGAGCAGCAGTGCGATGCAGATGCTGATGGATGGCGTGCGGGCGCGTCTGACGCTCGCCCCTGATGCGGAAGTGACCATGGAAGCCAATCCTGGCACCGTGGAAGCTGACCGGTTCAGCGCTTATCAGCGTGCTGGTATCAACCGTATTTCGATTGGTGTACAGAGTTTCAGTCCGCAAAAGTTGCAGCGTCTGGGCCGTATTCATGGTCCGGAAGAGGCCGTCCGCGCCGCCGAACTGGCAGAGTCGCTGTCGCTGCGCAGCTTTAACCTCGACCTGATGCATGGCCTGCCCGATCAGTCGCTGGAAGAGGCGCTCGACGATTTACGTCAGGCGATTGCGCTGAATCCTCCGCATCTCTCCTGGTATCAGCTCACCATCGAACCCAACACCCTGTTTGGCTCACGCCCGCCGGTGCTGCCGGATGATGATGCATTGTGGGATATTTTCGAGCAGGGCGATCGGCTGCTGCAGGCGGCCGGTTATCAGCAGTATGAGACCTCCGCCTACGCGAAGCCGGGATATCACTGTGAACACAACCTCAACTACTGGCGCTTTGGCGACTATCTGGGGATTGGCTGTGGCGCACACGGCAAGCTGACGCAACCGGATGGCCGCATTGTCCGCACAGTGAAAACCCGTCATCCGCGTGGCTTCATGCAGGGTAACTACCGCGAAAAGCAGTATGAGGTTGCCGATAGCGACAAGCCGTTTGAATATTTCATGAACCGCTTTCGCCTGCTGGAGGCCGCGCCGCGCGACGAATTCAGCCGCTACACCGGTTTGTCAGAAGAGGTGATCCGTCCACAGATGGATGCCGCGATTGCCGCCGGTTACGTGACGGAAACCGCTCAGCAGTGGCAGATTACGGAAAAAGGGAAGCTGTTCCTGAATTCGCTGCTTGAGCTGTTTTTAGCGGAAGAGTAAAAAAGCGCCTCAGCCCGTCAGGCTGAGGCGTTAACTTATTTTTTCAGTGCGCCGGTAAGCTGTTTACGCTGATCTTCCAGCGAAATAACGCGATTACACACTTCATGTCCGAAGTTCTGGAAATCCTGCTCCTGCTTACTCCACTCAGCCTGAATCGACTGTTGCAGACCGCCCAGATTGCCCATAATCGCCTGCAGCGGATTACTGCCGCCACTGCCCTGCTTACTGCCCATCTCATTCAGACTGTCCTGCATCACGCCGCCCAGCGTTGACTGCACCAGCCTTTCGCCTTCTGCGCGCACCTGATCGATCGCCTGATGGTGGAACGTCAGACCGTCTTCACGGTGTTCAATGATGCGGTTCATCTGCTGTTTCAGCTGGCCATTCAGCGTGGTCAGGCGATTACGCACGTTGCTGTCGGTGCCCAGTTTTTCAACGATGACCCGATCCAGTGCCGCACGTCCTTTCTCCAGACGAGATGTCGCTCCGCTGTCGATCCAAGGCAGATCGCGACGCAGCGCGTTCTGATAGTCGATAGCTTTCTGACGTTCAGCGATATCCAGCGAAACTTTCTGGCCATTGAACTGCACGTCGCCCTGCGGCGAGATTTCCATATTGCCGTTAGCACCGACCACCTGCACGCTCTGCGGTTTAATCACCACATCGTCCTGCGGCTTAACGCTGCATTCGTAGGCTGCCTGAGCCTGAGTTGCTGCCACCAGCAGCACAGCAAGAAGCGCTTTACGCATCATATCTACTCCCTAAGATCGGGTCTGAAACCCTCCGATCGGGCCGCAGCCCGACACTGTGTGACGACTTAGTCCCACCAGACGTCAAAGAGTTCCGTCATCTGCACATCCTGCAGCTTGCAGTCTTCCAGCCATTTGCGGACCAGCGCACGATGCTCATCGGTGCATTTGCCGGTTTTCTGCAGGCAAACCAGACCTTCCCACACCAGGTAGCCGCTGCCATCAAAGGCCAGGCCGTTAGGATCGATCGCTTCATTGATAAACTGGTTCAGCGTCTCATCAATTTCGCTTTCGCTGGTGCCTTCCGGGAAGCGCCAGGCAACGGAGAAGCCCAGTTCCTGAAACTCGTCGATGTGCAGTTTTTTACGTAAACGGCGGCTGCGTTGTGTGGCCATTATTTCACCCTCTCAAACATTAAATCCCATACGCCATGGCCTAAACGCTGCCCGCGCTGCTCAAACTTGGTCAGTGGACGCGTCTCAGGACGCGGCACGTAATTCTGTTGTTCTGACTGGTTGCGATAGCCATCGATGCTGTTCATCACTTCCAGCATATGCTCCGCGTAGGCTTCCCAGTCGGTCGCCATGTGGAAAACGCCGCCCAGCTTCAGTTTACGCATCACCAGTTCGGCGAACGGCACCTGGACGATACGGCGTTTATTGTGACGTGCTTTATGCCACGGGTCGGGGAAGAAGAGCTGAACCATGCGCAGCGAGTTATCCGGAATCATTTTCTCCAGCACTTCCACGGCGTCGTGGCACATGACCCGCAGGTTCTGCACATCGGCTTCTTTGGCGGCGGCCAGACAGGCACCCACGCCCGGCGCATGCACTTCAATACCCAGGAAGTTCTGATGTGGCGTGTTCTGCGCCATGGTCACCAGCGATGCGCCCATGCCAAAGCCAATCTCCAGCGTCACCGGAGCTTCGCGGCCAAACAGCGCGGGCAGATCGACAGGCTCAGGCTGATATTCCACCCCCATGACCGGCCACAGGGTATCCAGCGCCTGCTGCTGGCCTTTTGTTAAGCGACCCTGGCGGCGCACAAAGCTGCGGATCCGGCGCAATGGCCGCCCGTTCTCATCAAATTCTGGGGTGATGACGTCATTAATCATGTAAAAGCCTGCTGGTTAGCCTGTTCCGGGAAACGGGCATTATGCAAAGTTCATAAGCAGAAGCAAGCCTTTGCAATCTTCCGGTTTACACCCAGGTGCGCATGTGCTGGAATTCCTGCCTGAGTGTAGAGTAAACACGGAAAATTTCCTTCTTATGATGCAAGCGCCGCAGTTCGCGCAACAGGTGCTGGACTGGTATCAGCGCTTTGGTCGCAAAACCCTGCCGTGGCAGCTGGAGAAAACGCCTTATAAGGTGTGGCTCTCCGAAGTGATGCTACAGCAAACCCAGGTTGCCACGGTTATTCCCTATTTTGAACGCTTCATGGCGCGCTTCCCCACGGTCACCGATCTCGCTGCGGCGCCGCTGGATGAGGTGCTGCATCTCTGGACCGGCCTCGGCTATTACGCCCGTGCGCGTAATCTGCATAAAGCGGCAAAGCAGATTGTCGAGGTTCACCGGGGCGAATTCCCGCGTAATTTCGATGATGTTTCTGCCCTGCCCGGCGTTGGCCGCTCAACGGCAGGTGCGATCCTGTCGCTGTCTTTGGGTCAGCATTTCCCGATTCTGGATGGCAACGTCAAGCGCGTGCTGGCCCGCTGCTATGCCGTCAGCGGCTGGCCGGGTAAAAAAGAGGTCGAGAAACGGCTGTGGCAGATCAGCGAAGAGGTCACACCCGCCGAGGGCGTCAGCCAGTTTAATCAGGCGATGATGGATCTGGGTGCGATTGTCTGTACCCGCTCTAAGCCGAAGTGTGAAATCTGTCCGCTGAACAGCGGCTGTGAGGCGTACGCCAGCAGCAGCTGGGCAAGCTATCCCGGCAAAAAGCCTAAGCAAGTGCTGCCGGAGCGCAGCGGCTGGTTCCTGATGATGCAGGATGGCGATGATGTCTGGCTGGAGCAGCGCCCGCCTGTGGGATTGTGGGGCGGTCTGTTCTGCTTCCCGCAGTTCACCACCGAAGCGGCGCTGAATGACTGGCTGGCGGCGCGTGGCATCCATGCAAAACCGCAGCAGCTTACCGCGTTTCGTCACACCTTCAGTCATTTCCATCTCGATATCGTGCCAATGTGGCTGTCGTGGCCTTCTGCCGGGGCGGCGATGGATGAAGCAGGCGGTCTCTGGTATAACTTAGCGCTGCCACCATCTGTGGGATTAGCTGCACCCGTTGAGCGCCTGTTACACGAGCTGCGCCATCCCCGACAACTGGCTTTGGACAGTTGTGAGATTAATGAGGAAGAGTAATGAGCCGCACCATTTTTTGTACTTTTTTACAGCGCGACGCGGAAGGTCAGGATTTTCAGCTCTATCCGGGCGACCTGGGTAAGCGCATTTACAACGACATCTCCAAAGAAGCCTGGCAGAAGTGGATGGCGAAACAGACCATGTTGATCAACGAGAAGAAGCTCAACATGATGAATCCCGAAGATCGTAAGGTGCTGGAGAAGGAGATGATCAATTTCCTGTTCGAAGGCAAAGACGTTCATATCGAAGGCTATACACCGCCAGAAGCGTAAACATTCCGGGCCTCATCGCTGAGGCCGGTTATCCAGGTCAGGCTTGCATTCCCAATGAATAAAAAATTAATCGCCCTGCTGGTGATAGCACCACTTTTGGTTTCCTGTTCCGGGTCAAAGAATCAGCAATCCCACGAGGAGTGGGTTAAAGACACCAACGGCTTTGATATTCTGATGGGCCAGTTTGCTCACAATATTGAGAATATCTGGGGTATCAATGAGGTCCTGATCGCCGGACCGAAAGATTACGTCAAATATAGCGACAACTATTACACCCGCAGCCACATCAACTTTGAAAGCGGTAAGCTGACCATCGAAACCATTTCTGGCACCGATCCAATGGCCAGTCTGCGTCAGGCTATCGTGACCACGCTGTTGATTGGCGAAGATCCGGGTAATGTCGATCTCTATTCTGACGCCAACGACATTGAGATCAGTAAAGAGCCGCTGCTCTATGGTCAGGTGCTGGATAACACCGGTCAGCCGATTCGCTGGCAGGGTCGCGCTGAAGCCTTTGCTGACTATCTGATTCAGAATAAATTGATGCGCCGTACCTCGGGTCTGCATGTGATTTACAGCATTTCGATTCCGATGGTGCCGAACCACCTGGATAAGCGTGCGCACAAATACCTGCCGATGGTGCGTAAAGCCGCCGAGCAGTATGGTGTCGACGCTTCGTTGATCCTGGCGATTATGCAGACCGAGTCGAGCTTCAACCCCTACGCCGTGAGCCATTCTGATGCGCTGGGTCTGATGCAGGTGGTGCAGCATACCGCCGGTGTTGACGTGTTCCGCATGAAAGGTAAATGGGGCAAGCCGAGCCGCAGCTATCTGCTGGATCCGGAGAACAACATCGATGCCGGTACAGCTTATCTGTCGCTGTTGCAGCGCAGCTATCTGGGCGGCATTCAGGATCCGGTATCACGCCGCTATGCGGTGATCACCGCCTATAACGGTGGTGCAGGCAGCGTGCTGCGCGTCTTCTCCAGCGATAAAGATCGGGCGTTCTCGATGATTAACGGCATGTCACCCAGCAAGGTCTATTCGACCCTGGCGAACCAGCATCCGTCGGCGGAGTCGCGTCGTTATCTGTATAAGGTGAGTACGGCGCAGAAGAGTTATCGGGGATTCTGATCGGCGCCGCTGAAGCGGGGGGTTGTTCGCTGCGCGAACGAGGCTTGAGGTTCGCTTTGCAGCGGGCTGACGCTGAAAGTGTTCGCTGCGCGAACGGGCGCTGAGAAGGGTTTTTCTCGCCAGAGCTGGGTGGTGTTCGCCGCGCGAACGGGGCACGATTCGCAGCGGGCTTGCTATGAAAAGGTTTCGCTTGCAGCAGGGTGGCACTGAGAAGGGTTTCGTTCGCCTGAGCAGTTGGGCAGTTTCAGACACGCCTCTGCAGGCGACCGACAAGGGGCGCCAGTCGCCGCGCCCCTTGACCCCCGGCTCCGGCCTGCTTCACCGCCGCTTCGCGGTACCTTCGCTTCTTCCGAATTTCTCACGGACCGCCGGGACGCGCCATCCCTGGCGCGAACCCGCCTCTTCGCGACATCCCTGTCGCTCGTCCTGAAATCCCTCATCCGCTCAGCGGTTCTGACGGCCTCCCTCCCCCCTGCTGTTATCTCTTCTTTCTGTGTTGGGTACTTTATCGCTGTGGGTTTTTGGCTGTGGCTGTGGCTGTGGCTGTGGCTGTGGCTGTGGCTGTGGCTTTGGCTTTGGCTTTGGCTTTGGCTTTGGCTTTGGCTTTGGCTTTGGCTTTGGCTTTGGCTTTGGCTTTGGCTTTTCAGGTCAGCAGACAATACAGCACCAGAGAAAACAAAAGAGATAACAGGCGGGGGGTTTCTCAGAGGCATCCGAAGCGCTGAGGAACAACCGGAGGCGAGGATGAGCCGACAGGACGTCGGCGAAAGGACGGTTCGCGCCAGGGATGGCGCGTCCGGACGGTCCGCTGGCCGCAGGGCGTGACGAAGGCACCCCGCAAAGCGGGGCGCGCAGGCAGCCGGACGCCGGGATAGTTAAGGGGCGGGCGTCCGCCCCTTGACGCGTCCGCCTGCACCGGCAACCTGAAACTCCCCATCGCCTGGCGGGCGTAACCTGCTCAAAGCCAGCCCGCTGCAAAGCGAAACCTTCTCATAGCCAGCCCGCTGCAAAGCATGCCCCGCTGCCAGGCGAAAGAAACCCCTCTCATAGCCCGTTCACGCAGCGAACAAAAAGGCCTGGCGGGCCGCTACCCGCCTCTGCCCCGCTCAGATCAGCGCCCCACCATCATATTGGCCACCAGATACTTACGTCCCTGCTCATCCTCTTCGGTGTAAACGCCCTGCAGCTCCGGCGAGAAGCCCGGCAGCAGATTAAGTCCCTCCTCCAGCGCCAGGAAGTAACGCTGCACCGCGCCGCCCCAGATTTCGCCTGGCACGACGCACAGCACACCCGGTGGATAAGGCAGCGCGCCTTCCGCAGCGACACGTCCTGCGGCCTCGGCGATAGGTACCAGCTCCACTTCGCCGCGAATATAAGCCTGATGTGCATCCTGCGGATTTACGCTGACCGGCGGGAACTCGGCGGCGCGGAACATCAGGCGCTGCAGATCCTTCACGTTATGACTGACGTAAAGGTCATGCATCTCCTGACAGAGACGACGCAGGGTATACCCGGCATAACGTTCGGCGTTTTTGCGGTAAATCGTCGGCAGCACTTCGGCCAGCGGCGCATCCTCTTTAACGTGCTGCTCAAACTGCGCCAGCATCGCCACCAGATTCGCCATCTTCTCCGGGCTCTCAGCCGGAGTCAGCAGAAACAGGATCGAGTTGAGATCGCACTTCTCCGGCACGATGCCGTTCTCACGCAGGTAGTTAGCCAGAATGGTGGCCGGGATCCCGAAATCACTGTATTCCCCGCTGGCCGCATCGATCCCTGCCGTGGTCAGCAGCAGCTTGCAGGGATCGACCCGATACTGATCGCGCGCGTAACCGGCGAAACCGTGCCACTTCGCCTGCGGTTCAAAGCTGAAATAACGCAGATCGCGGGCGATCGTCTCAACTGGCGCATCCTGCCAGCGCTGTCCATCTACCGTTTCCGGCACAAACGGCAGGATCATTTCACAGCGTTCGAGGATCGCTTTACGCGCCTCAATACCCAGCGTGACGCACTCATCCCACATGCGACGCCCCGCTTCGCCCTGATGCATTCTGGCGTTGATATCCAGTGCGGCAAACAGCGGATAAAACGGGCTGGTGGAAGCGTGCAGCATAAAGGCGTTATTCAGACGCTTGTGCGGGCAGAAGCGCCGCTGTCCGCGAATGTGATTATCTTTTTTGTGGATCTGCGAAGTCTGCGAAAAACCCGCCAGCTGCTTATGCACGGACTGGGTGACAAAAATGCCAGGATCGTTTTCATTCAGATCCAGGGTCAGCGGCGAACAGCCTTCCATCAGGGGGATGAACTGCTCATAGCCGAGCCACGCGGAATCAAACAGGATGTAATCACACAGATGGCCGATGCGATCCACCACCTGGCGGGCGTTGTAGACCGTGCCATCGTAGGTGCCGAGCTGGATAATCGCCAGACGGAAAGGCCTCGCCTCTTCTGCGCGCTGAGGGGCGACGACCGCGACCTGCTCACGCAGATAAGCCTCATCAAAGCAGTGCGCGTCAATGCCGCCAATAAAGCCGAACGGGTTACGTGCTGCTTCAAGATAAACAGGGGTCGCGCCCGCCTGAATCAGCGCGCCATGATGGTTCGACTTATGATTGTTACGGTCAAACAGCACCAGATCGCCGCGGGTCAGCAGCGCATTGGTCACCACTTTATTGGCGCTTGAGGTGCCGTTGAGCACAAAGTAGGTTTTATCGGCGTTAAACACCTTTGCCGCATACTTCTGCGCATCTTTAGCCGAGCCTTCATGAATCAGCAGATCGCCCAGTTTGACGTCGGCGTTGCACATGTCAGAGCGGAAAACATTCTCGCCATAAAAGTCATAAAACTGTTTGCCTGCCGGATGCTTTTTAAAGAACGCGCCGCCCTGATGTCCGGGACAGGCAAAGGTGCTGTTTTGCATATCGACATAGCGGGTCAGCGTTTCGAAAAAAGGTGGCAGCAGCGCCGCTTCATACGCCTGCGCAGCTGCTTCCAGCGCAAGCCACTCCTGTGGCTCGCCATTCAGCTCACCGCTGACGCCGGGCAGGTGCATCACCTCTTCTTCAAACGCATTCGCGACAAATACCGGCAGATTAAAGCCGGTGTGACGCAGCAGCGCCAGCACGCCGCTGCGGGTATCCGCCAGCGAGACGACGACCGCAGCCACATCCGTAAAATCAGTGTTATCCAGCGTCACTACGTCACGCGCGGTGTTGAGGGTCAGGCTGGGCGCGACAGCGGCGCTGGCAGCAATTTTCAGTGGAGTCATAACAGGATCCCTAACGTCAGGGAGGAGGTGCCAGAAGCACAAGTATGGGGACAGCGCCCCGGCGAATAATTAAGCGTCAGAAGGCATAGTGCAGTGTGGCGAGCAGATCCACAGCCGCTGCCTGGCTGGCCTCACCGCATGGTGAATAACGGAGAGTGCGGAAAAGAGGAAAACCCGGTGAGCGCCGGAAAAAGCGAACGGTAATCCGGGCAGGTGCGCGGTGAACCGGACATGGCGACGTCCTCTGTAGTGAACAAGCAGGGTCAAAAAGTGGCGGTCATAATGTCATCTTTTTTATGCACGAACAACCCGACCCAGGCAATTATTCAGTCACACAATAAAAGGATAACAACATGATTTTTATAGTCTATTTATCATAAAAAATTCATAATACGACTAATTATATGAATTATATGCAGATTTATGCACATGATTCGCTAGCGCTGTCAGCGCGCTTTTCCCTGCCTGTTGCCTCCTTGAACCGAAGAGGCGGCCATTGCCCTACCGCATTGCCACTCGCGGGCGTAAACTTACCCTCTCTTTCCCACTCTGCCGGAGGCTGCATGTTCAAGGCACTGGTCATTGAAAATGACGAACAAGGTTACCGTTCCCTGCTGAAAGATCTCTCCGAATCCCAACTGCCCGACTACGATGTCACGCTCGACGTCAGCTACTCATCCCTGAACTATAAAGATGCACTGGCTATCTGCAATAAAGGCCCGATTGTGCGCCAGTTTCCGATGGTGCCAGGTATCGATTTTGTCGGCCGCGTGACGGCCAGCCGCCATCCCGACTGGAAAGAGGATGATGTGGCGCTGCTGACGGGCTGGGGCGCAGGCGAAAAACAGTGGGGCGGTCTGGCGCAGAAAGCCAGCATCAGCGGCGACTGGCTGGTGCGTGTGCCCGCTTCTCTTAGCCCGCTGCAAACCATGGCCATCGGCACAGCAGGGCTGACCGCAATGCTCTGCGTCATGGCGCTGGAAAAACAGGGCATCACGCCCGAACATGGCCCCGTGCTGGTGACCGGTGCCAGTGGCGGCGTCGGCAGCTACAGCGTCAGCCTGCTGGCGCGTCTGGGTTATCAGGTCATCGCCTCCAGCGGTCGGGCCAGCGACCATGCGTATCTTATCGATACGCTGGGCGCGGCATCGGTGATTAATCGCGAAGAGCTTTCCCATCCCGGTAAGCCGCTGGCAAAAGAGCGCTGGGCCGCCGCGATAGACAGCGTCGGCAGTCACACTCTGGCGAACGTGCTGGCCGGTATTCAGCGTGATGGCGTGGTGGCTGCCTGCGGTATGGCGCAGGGACTCGACCTGCCCGCCAGCGTCGCGCCTTTTATTTTGCGTGGCATCACGCTGGCGGGTGTCGACAGCGTGATGTGTCCGAAGCCGCTTCGTCAGCAGGCGTGGCAGCGGCTCGGCGAGCTGCTGGATAGCGATCGGCTCAGCAAACTGAGCCGGGTGATCCCGCTGAGTGAAGCCAGAGAAGGTGCGCAGGCATTGCTGGATGGCAGCGTACAGGGTCGTCTGATTGTCGACTGCCGTTAACCCGCGTTTATAAGGCGCGTACCGCGCGCCTTTATCGACTGGCTCGCTGCAGCCGTTTGATCAACCCTTCCAGCGCGAACTGCGTGCCCTGCTCCATCACGGATTTCGGATCGCCGCTGAACTGATGACACTCCGCCTCGTCCCTGCCGTCCGGCAATACCCAGCCAAACCAGATAGTGCCCGCTGGCGTGCCATCTTCGCCGCCATCGGGTCCGGCATAGCCGGTAATCGATAACCCTACCGGTTCACCTGAGCGGGCGCAGGCTCCCTGTACCATTTCACGCGCCGTCTGCTCGCTCACCGCCGTGTGCTGTTTCAGCGTATCAGGATGCACGCCCAGCAGGCGGATTTTGGCATTTTCGCTGTAGGTCACGAAGCCGCTGGTATAGAAGTCGCCGCTGCTTTCCACCGCGGCCAGCGTCATGCTGATCAACCCGGCGGTACAGGATTCGGCGGTCGTCAGATGAAGTCCGGAGGAGAGTAAAATGTTACCCAGTTGCTCAGCGGTTTGATCTAATGATTTTGCCATTATGGTCTCCTAAGTCTTCTGTCCTGAACACCAGGTATAGCGCAAAATCAGTGATTAAAAGCACGCAAGGCAATGTTTTTAAAGCGAAACGGTCTAAACCCGCAGCTGGATATGTGGCTTCCCGTTCCCGGCATGTGCCACCACCTGCAAATCAGCCTGATACCAGCGCGTCAGCGTCTTTTCAGTCATCACCGTCTGCGGTGAACCCTGAGCCACCAGTCTGCCCGCGTGCAGCAGCAGTATGCGATCGGCCCATAATGACGCCAGATTAAGGTCATGTAACACGGTGCAGACGGTGAGATCACCCGTGCGCGTCAGCTGGCGTAATAAACGCAGAGTCTGCTGCTGCCAGAAGAGATCCAGTGCCGAGGTCGGCTCATCCAGAAACAGCCAGCCGCGCGGTCTTCCCTCCTGCCAGAGCTGCGCCAGCACCCGCGCCAGCTGCACCCGCTGCTGTTCACCGCCGGAGAGCTGGCGGTAATCGCGCTGCGCCAGCGAATCACAGCCGGTCAGTTGCATGACTTCAGCCACAATCTGCGACGTCTGCGTCTCAGGCCACGGCGCACGGCCCATCGCCACTACCGATTGCGCCGACTGGGCAAAGGTCAGGTTGTTCTGCTGCCGCATCACGGCCCGGCGTCGCGCCAGCTGCTCACGCGGCCATGCGGACAACACACGATCGCCCAGCCGGCACTCACCCCGATCGGGCGCTAAAAATCCGGTCAGCATCCGCAACAGTGTTGATTTACCTGCGCCGTTAGGCCCGATGAGCGCCACCCGCTCTCCACCTGACAGCGTAACGTCAAGATTATCGATAACGGTTTTGCCGTCGCGCGCCACACAGAGTCCCGTCGCCTCTAACCTTTCCATCATTCAAATCCTCGCTGCTGACGCAGGATCAGCCAGATGAGATCGCTGAGCGGTGCCTGCCATAGCGCCCGCACCGACAGCGACATCGCCCCCAGATTCGCCGCCACTACCATCGCCACCAGCAGGAAAATCAGCATCAGCGTCAGACCGCGCAGTGCATTGCCATTAATCATGGTTCAGCGATTCCGCAGCCTGCCGCAATTTCACTATTGCCTGCGGCGTATCAAGGCCAAATCCCAGCAGCGCCTGGGTATCAATGATCAGCAGACGATGCTGCTGCCCGGCTGGCGTCAGCGCCAGGCCGGGTAACTGCCACAGCTGCGCTTCACCACCCAGGGTTTTCAGTCCATCCTCGCCGATCACCACCAGATCCGGCGCGGCGGCGATCACGCCTTCCTGCGACAGCGCCTGATAGTGCGGCACCGAACCCATGGCATTCTCCAGCCCGGCGCTGCGAATAGCGCCGTCGGCTGCGGTCTGATTTCCGGCCGCCATCGTTTTCATGCCGCTGTTTGCCATGATGTAGAGCACCTTCACCGGCAGCGATTGCTGTGGCAACTGGCGAATCTGCTGCATTATTTGCTGCGCCAGTGCCTGCGCTTCGCTTTCACGCTGCAGCGCCTGCCCCACCGTGATAATTTTCTGCGGGATCGCCTGCAGACTGTTGTCGCCGCTGACCGTCACCACCCTGACGCCCGCGCGGGCAATCTGTTGCAGTACCAGCGACGGCTTTGCCTGCGCGCTGGCGAGCACCAGTGTCGGCTTTAGCGCCAGGATACCTTCGGCATTCAGCTGGCGCATGTAGCCCACGTCCGGCAGCCGGGCAGCCTGCGCCGGACGCAGGCTGGTGCTGTCGCGCGCCACCAGCTGTGACTGAGCATCCAGCGCGTAGATAATCCGGGTGACGTCACCCCCAATTGACACCACCCGCTCAGCAGCCAGTGAGGGCAGCGTCAGCAGCAGCCACAACAGACTCAGGTATTTCATGCCGCCGCTCCTGGCGTACGGAGTGCGTTCACCTGCTCACGCCAGCAGGCCTGTTCTGGCGTGCCTTCCGTACGCTGTCCATAGAGCTGGGCGATCTGCGTGCCGTCGGCGGCGAACAGTTCCAGGCTGGTCACAAAGCCATCGCCGGTGGGTTTGCGTGTAACCCAGCTTTCGCTGATCTGGTCCGCCATCAGGTGCAGCGTGAAGCGGGGATTGAAGATGTTGAGCCAGTTATCCATAGGTACCAGCTTCTCTACCTGGCCGGTGAAAATCTGGGTACAGCCACGGTTGCCGACAAAAATCATAATTTCGTTGCCCGCCTGTTGTGCCATCTGCAGGACACGCTCAAGCGCATCGTTGCCGGTCTGCCAGGCGAGATCCTCACCCACTGCGCTGAATGCCTGCGGTCGGGACACCTGATGACGCTTCAGCAGGGCAAAAAACTGATGAACATCGGTCATAGCGCGCCATTCACGGTCAATCGCGGTGGCATCAATGGTCTCTGTCTGAGTAGCAGCGGTAACCGGCTCAACCACCAGCGGCATCGCAGCGGCGTCAGTGAAGTCAGCGATCAGCGCGTGCCATGCCGCCATGTTGGTCTGCTCCGTAACGTAAACTTTCAGCACCGCATCGCCGTGACGATCGAAGACCTGAATGCTGTGACGTACGCCCTGTGCGCCCGACTCCTGCAGGGCAAAGGCGCTGAACCACTGTCCGACAAACAGACGCAGGTCGAGCGCCCGGGGATTCAGCACCAAGCCGCCATGTGCGCCGATCTGCACATTCTGATATTCGCCCAGATGCTCATGCACCGCATAAGCGTTACGGGTAATGCTTTTGGTCTCGCCGACCGCACCCAGCGCCTTCAGCAGCGCCGGAAAATCGTGTTTCAGCGCCACGGCATCAACGCCGATACGCGCTTCACACAGTTCTGCTTCGCTGATACCGATCAGTGTGGCCAGATCGCGGGCATATTTCTTCGGATGTTCACTCTTCAGGGCGAGATAGTGCTGATAAATCGGATTCATGGTTCGCTTCTCTTAGTCATGCCCTGCATCAGCGCAGGGCAGCGGTGATTAAAAATCGACATTAACACCTAACTGGAAAGTACGACCCGGCATTACGGCCAGTGCCTGATCGTTACGATCCTGTTGGGTTGCGCTGGTCAGCTGACGGCTGCTGAGGTAATCCCAGTATTTGCGGTCGGTTATGTTGTAAAGCCCGCCGCTTAACCTGACGTTGTGCGTGACGCGCCAGTAGGCGGTCATATCCACCAGGCCATAACCCGGCACCCGCATGTAATCGGTGCTGGAGTCAGTCAGGCTGTTGCCGGTGTTGGTAAAGCTGTTGCGATTTGTGGCGCTGGCTTTCTTACCTTTAACAAACGTGGCGGTGACGGCAGCACCATAGCCGCGCGCCTCATCATCCCAGGCGAGTCCGACAATTGCTTTCATCGGCGCAACGCTCTCCAGGTCGATGTAGCGGTCCCCCAGGTAGCTCGACTTCGCCGCACCCTGGGTGTAACCAAACGCCAGATTAGCGCTCAGCCCCTCGACCTCGCTGAACCAGCTGCCGAAGTTCACCTTGCTGCTGATTTCAGCCCCATAGATATAGGCTTTGTCGCGGTTCTCCGCCTGATAGGTGGTGTAGATGTTGCTGGGTACATTGACGAACTTACCCGGATTGGCCGCCCGGCTGTAGCGGGTAAAGGCGATGAAGTTTTTGTAGTCGTTATAGAACGCGGCAGCGTTAAGCGTCACGCCCTCTGCAACCTGGCCTTTTATACCCCATTCGTAGTTGTTGCTGGTTTCGGTCTTCAAATCGGCATTGCCAATCAGCGCATACTGCGCGGTGCCGGCATAGCTGGAGCCAAGGTTCCATGAGCCATAGAGCTGGGAGTCGTTGGGGAACTGCGCGCCACGGGTATATTGCAGATAAGTCATCAATGCCGGGGTCAGATCGTACTGGAAGGCGATCGACGGCAACACCTGAGTGTCGCTGTTTGGCGAACCGTAGAGCGCGGAGACTTCGCTGGCGTCGAGCACACTGCTGTTTGTCGTCAGTGTCGCCACATCGCGTGGGCGGGTATTCTGGTATGCTACACGCACGCCCGGCACGATAGCCGCACGGTGTCCGTCAGCATCGAAGCTGATGGTATCCTGCAGATAACCACCAACCGTATAACTGCGGCTGTTAGCCTGCGGTTGCATGATCACGCTGGTGGCGCTCGCCGCAGGCGACTGACGGAAAGGCCGTTCGGTATCCACCAGACGCGCATTCAGCCCGGCGCTCAGTTCATGTCGCCCGATGGTTTTAAGCGCGCGGGTGTCAAAACCGTAGCTGTCGCTGTTGTAGTCGGAGTAGACGGTTTGCCAGGTGGTGGCACCTGACGGCATAAAGGTGTTGTCATGTGCCTGGGTCTGCTGCCAGTAAACGCGGGTTGTCAGACTGTCGATCAGGTCATTGTAAGGCGTGTACTCATCCGCCAGGCTGATGCCCCAGCGTCGGGTATCGCTCTGCTGCTGCGCCGTTCCCCAGACCGTATTGCCGGACGTGCTCCAGCTGTCGTAATGGCTGTGGTGCGTTTTGTGATAGTAATCGAAAGTCGCGCTGAGCTTGTGAAGATCATTGGGCTGCCAGATGCCCGAGGTCATAAAGGCATCAGAATGCCAGTTGGCTGGATAGGCATCAACCGTGTCGCTGTTGTTGCGGGTCTGTTGGCCGTCACGACGACTGTAAACAAAGATTCCCCGCAGCGTATCATCGCCTGCTGCTGCCGTAACGCCGTTGTGCCAGCTGCGGCTGGCAGAGTCGTAGTCGCTTTGATATCCGAAATAGTTGCCTTTACCGGGATGCAGATAGTCATCCGGGGATTTGTTACGGAACGAGACATTGCCGCCAATCGAGTTATTCGGCTGATCCACTGCCGTGGCACCCTTCTCAATTCCGATATGACCAAACATATAGGGATCGATGTAATCGCGGCCAATCCCAAAGCTGTCGAGACCGGCTCGTCCCACATAGCTACGGCCGGTGGCCTGCGGTAATGGAATGCCATCCACATCGAGACCCACGCGGTTGCTCTCTAAACCACGAATGTTGTAGCCGGTGTAACCGGCCCGGTCAAAGCCGCTCTTACCGGCTGAGGAACCGCCACTGGTGCCGGTGGCGCTGATCAGCGGTTCATAACGCATGATCGATCCAAAATCAGTAGCGCCACGTTGCTGCAGATCGCTGGCAGAGAGCGTGGTTTTACTGCCCGCCGTTTGTTTAATTTCCGGTGCATTCACCGTCATTACCGGTTCAGCACTGCTGCCATAGCGGTCGGAAAGGGTCAGCGTGGCAGGTTCACTGCCCGCAGCATAGGTGCAGGTGGTATTGATAAAGGTGGCGAGCAACGCCAGCTCAGACAGACGCGGTTGCGTCAATCTCCGAAAACGTGGTGACATAGGCGCGAATTACCTGATTAATTGTTAGTATTCGCTCACTTGCTTGCTGCAACATAAAAAACGGCTCTGCATAAAAGCCGTAAAAAGTCAGAACATCATGCGGGTGTAATCATTATCGCCGCGAATTTAATGCAACTGATAATCATTATCAATCCTATTTACATTAAGAAATAAACCACAGCGCACAAATTGTTAACCCGAATGCATCTGCATTTATCAATACGTAAAGGAAGAGAGTTATGGCGCAAAAACCTGTGGTTGTTATTCACTACTGTATGCAATGCAACTGGCTGATGCGGTCAGCGTGGATGGCACAGGAACTGTTGCATACCTTCGCCGAGGATCTGGCAGAGGTCACGCTGAAACCCGGCACCGGCGGTATTTTTGAGATTACGCTGGATGGTCATCTGCTGTGGGAACGTAAGCGGGACGGTGGTTTCCCGGATGCGACTACCCTGAAACAGCGCGTGCGCGACATCTGTTTCCCGGATCGTACCCTGGGCCACATCGACAAGAATAAGAGTGAAATCAGCTGATTAACTGTGGGTGATTTTATCAGCCGCGTCGTGCAGCGCCTTAATCAGCGTCTGCAGCGCGGCTTCTGAAATATCTTCCTGCGCCAGTCGTTGATTCAGAGCCATCTTCAGCCCGTGAATCGCCTGCTCCACAGCAGGAATGCTGCGGTTATTGACCACGATCGCCAGCGTAGAGAGCCGCGTAATCAGGCTGGCTACGGTTTCGCGATTATCCGCCAGCTGCGCCTCACCAGCCGCCGTCAGTCGGTAGGCTTTACGCGCTGCCTGCGCATCCACCACCTGAATCGCCTCCATCTCTTCCAGCAGCGTCAGGTTGGGATAGATGATCCCCGGGCTGGGCGAATACTCTCCCTTTGACAGCTCCTCAACGGACTTGATCAGCTCATAGCCGTGCGCCGCATTCTGCGCCAGGAAGTGGAGCATCAGCAGGCGAATCTCACTCGCTTCCAGCATCTTTTCACGTCGTTTACGTCGTCCGCTGCAGCCGCCTGCGCGCGAAGTCTGTTCGTCAGATGAAGTGGAAGTCGGATGCTGTTTCATGACCTGCCCTGCTGAAAAAAGGAGAGTGATGGTAGTCCGCCATCTGGCAAAACTCAATTGCCAGCGCGGCTTACTTCTGATGCCAGTAGGCCACCGCGCGCACGAAGTCGCTGTCGAGACCACGCTGCGAGGTAAAGTAGTCAGACAGCGCTCTGACAAACTCACCTTCGCCGGTCAGCCAGATAAAGTAATCCTCCGTCGGAATAGCGATCTGATCCAGCCGGGTAATCAGCTGGCTGAACTGCGCTTTTTGCATCTGACCGCTGCCCAGCCAGTTTGTCGTTACGCCTGTCGTATCCGCTAAATAGTCGCGACCGGTCGCTTCATCGGTAAAGGCATAGAGATGCAGCGCCTGGGCGCGGGCGTCGCGCTGACGGCGGGCAAAAGCGGGCAGCCCGGTTTCGTCGCAGACGTAAAGCTGGAATGCGTAATCGGTCGGTACCACCAGCGAGCCGCGTGGCCCACCAACAATCAGTTGATCGCCCACCTGCGCCTGCGCGGCCCAGTCACTGGCTACGCCCTGCTGATGAATATAGAAGTCGAGGGTCAGTGAAGATTCACCATCGAATTCCAGCGGCGTGTAATCACGCGCCTGCGGACGTAAACCTTCCGGCCAGACAATGCCTGCGTCGGTAATCTGTGGCAGAACCAGTGTTTCACCTTCAGCAGCAGGGAAAAACACCTTGATGTGGTCATCAAAGCCTGGCGACGTAAAGCCTGCCAGATCGCTGCCGCTGAACCGGATGCGCCAGAATTTCCCGGCAATATGGGTTTTACTTTCGACCTGGATATGGCGAAAACGCAGTTCATTGCGGACGCGCTGCGGCGTGCGCTTATCGGCTGTTGTAGTCAAAATCTCTCTCCTGAAACAGGGTCTATGCCCGATAGTCAGGGGCATACCCGCCATGATTAAACAACAATGGAATAACAATCATTCTCATCTGAAGCGACAAGATTAGCTATGATATATCTTCGGCACAAGAACGAAAAATGCGATTCTGCAACTTAAGATATATTTTAAGCAGTGTCGTAAGCGAGGAGATATGGACGGGAAGCGGCATGAATCAGAAGCATCAAAGATGCAATATGCAGGTAAAGCGTGTTTCAGATGCAGGTGAATGGGCCTCAGAGAGGAAGCCGCAGGTGCAGAGTATGAGCAGGTAAATCAGGCAGAAGCTGTCCGGCTCCTGACGAGCCGGGCATCATCTCGCGCCGCCGGTTCTGGCAGCGCATCAACACTTACAGCGTGTCGTTGAATCCGGAAAGGGAGGCATTACTGCTGGTGTGATCCGGCAGTTCACCATCACCCAGGATTTCATGCTGGGTAACCTGAGAGTGCGGATGCAGTCCGGCAGGCGGTGAGAAAGGCTCAGCCTGCTGTGCCATCGCCATTGCAGGCAATGCCAGGATCAGGGAAATCATTAAGCGTCGCATAGTTGTCTTCGATTGTCGTTTTGGCCAGAAAAGGCCTGAAATGCAGATGAATGTTCCAGCCCTGCCACAGAAGCACGATGATTCAGATATGGCAGGGTTTCGGGGGAGGATTTTACGCCAGAATGGCGACTTATTTTATAAAATCGTGCGGTTTGTCACGGTTTATCGCACAAAAGATGCATTGGCAGGAGCAGAAGCGCTTGACCCTGCCCTGCCGGCTACGCCTGCATCACCGGAATAGAGAAAACGCCGCTGAGCCAGTCGGGCTTACAGTGCGCAAAATCAAGACGCAACAGGTCTTTGCCCGGACGGCGCGACACGCCCAGCATGGGCAAATGCTGATAGTAGATATCCTCGATAAATCGCGTCAGCTGCTCCGGCCTGCCGCTCCAGCGGATCGACGCATAGAGGCCGCACACCTCGCTCCAGCTAGCGGTATTGTCACCCAGCAGCCCGGCATGTTGTGGTGCCAGCGCCTGAAACAGGCTGATATTCTGCTGGTCAGCAGAGCTATGGCCGGGACCATACTGAAAGCCTAACCAGCCGTGCGTCGCATGGCTGCCCGCCAGCGCGACCAGATGCCGTGCCTGCTCAGCCACCCGGTGGTCGTGGTCGGCAATATACTCACCAAACCTGCACTCCCACTCCAGTGTCTCTCCGCACAGATGCAGTTCTTCCTCACGTTCCACCAGCGTCGCACGCTCTGCCAGCGATCGCACCAGAATGCGACCATGGAAGTTTTTAACCGGCAAGTGAGGAATACGGCGAAACGCGCCAGGCGTCAGTGAAAAGTGGCCTTTGAACACCCGCGTGAAGTTTTGCTGGTTATCAAAGCCAAAACGTACGGCGATATCGATTAGCGTCATGCGTGTCAGACGCAGCGCCATGGCCGCCATCGTCAGACGCCGTTTGCGGGTATATGCCGCCAGCGTCTGTCCGGTCATCTCCTTGAACATGCGCTGCATGTGCCATTTGGAATAACCTGATTTCAGGGTGATTTGATCGATATTGAGATCGTCGGTGAGGTTGGCTTCTATCCACTCGACCAGATCGTTAATGTGCTGTTTTTTAATAGCCTGACTGAGCATGATGGCGATTTACGACGCGGGTTAGGACTGGAATTTTCGTTACAAAAGAATAACAAAAATTGCGAATCGGTGTAAGGAAAGGGTAAGGCGCACGCGCCTGTTCGGGGCGATTCCGCATTAATTGCTTAGGTTACTAACTAAAAAAGGCTGACTGACGTCAGCCTCTGATTGTTGACAAAGTCCAGCCCGGTAGCGGCAAGACCGAGCCTGCGAAGGGAACACGGTCAGATCGGAAAGACGCAAAAACCGCCATCCATGGCCTGCTCGGCCCGCGCCGTCCCTGCCGCGGGACGCTTTCCTCCTCTGACCGTGTTCCCTGCGCATTGAGCTTATATATTGCTGCCAGATTCACACTGATTTGGGTTTGTCAGCAGTCTGAGGCTAACTCACAACATAAAGCGATGGGAGCATACGCCAGGAGCAAAACATCGCGGGCCACGGATGGCGTTTTGCGACTTTGCAAAGGGCATATGCTCCCTGAGCCAGTATATGTTCTGCCAGACAATTAATGACTACGCATTCCCGCCGCAGTCATCATCATCCGGAACAGCGAGGCGACAACGCCCAGTGCCAGCACGCTGGCGGCGTAGATAAACACCAGCCACATCACCCGCTTCCACCACGGTGCTTTCGTCTCTGCGTTGTGGTTATGGTTGTGGTCTTTCATGCTGCTGAGGCTTTTCATATCAATGATATCCTGCGTCTGCTTTGATTTTTCCACGGAACACGTAGTAGCTCCAGAAGGTATAGCCCAGGATCATCGGGATAATCAGCAGGCTACCCACCAGCATAAAGGCCTGACTCTGCGGAGGTGCCGCAGCGGCCCAGATGGTCACGGATGGCGGAATAATGTTTGGCCAGATACTGATGCCCAGTCCGGAGAAGCCGAGGAAGATCAGCGCCAGCGTCAGCAGGAACGGTGAATAGTGTGCCTCACGTTTGATGGCGCGAATAATGCCCCACGAACAGAGCAGCACCAGCACCGGAACCGGCAGGAACAGGAACAGATTTGGCGTGCTGAACCAGCGATGAGAGATGTCGGCATGCGCAAACGGCGTCCACAGGCTGACGATGCCAATAATCACCAGCAGCGCAATCACCAGCGGCGTCGCCAGCGCAGACATCTTACGATGCAGTTCATTCTCGGTCTTCATGATGAGCCAGGTACAGCCCAGCAGCGCATAGGCCACCACCAGACCCACGCCGCAGAACAGCGGGAACGGTGCCAGCCAGTCCATTGCGGAACCGGCAAAGCGGCGTCCCTCAACCGGAATACCATCCAGCAATGCACCGACCGCCACACCCTGACTGAAGGTGGCGATGATCGAACCGGCAATAAACGATTTGTCCCAGAATGCACGATGGCCTTCCACCGCTTTAAAGCGGAACTCGAAGGCAACGCCGCGGAAAATCAGACCAATCAGCATGGCGGTCAGCGGAATCGACAGTGCGTCGGCAATGACTGCATAGGCCAGCGGGAACGCACCGAACAGGCCTGCGCCTCCCAGCACTAGCCAGGTCTCATTACCATCCCAGACCGGCGCGACGGTATTCACCATCATGTCGCGCTCGCCAGCATCTTTATTGAACGGGAACAGCAGACCAATGCCCAGGTCGAAACCATCCATCACGATATACATCAGGGTTGCGAAGACGATAATCACAAACCAGATAACGGAAAAATCGATCATCTTAGTGGTCTCCATCCTTAAAGGTGGCAGCGGAAAGTGGACGCGCTGGCGTTTTCTTCTGACCTGGTCCACCCTCTTCGGTGATATGACCTTCGCCCACAACCGGTCCCTGCTTAATCAGACGCATCATGTAGTGATACCCCACGCCAAACACCGAGCTGTAGACCAGAATAAAGGCCAGCAGGCTGATGCTCATGTGCATATCGCCATGTGCCGAGACCGCATCAATGGTGCGCTGCACGCCATAAACCACCCACGGCTGGCGACCGATTTCAGTGGTAAACCAGCCTGCCAGAATCGCAATCAGACCCGATGGACCCATCAACAGTGCAAACCACAGGAACGGACGCGACTCATAAAGACGCCCTTTGAAACGCAGCCACAGGCTGACCACGCCCAGCGTGATCATCAGCAGGCCCAGCGCCACCATCACGCGGAAGGACCAGAAAATCACCGTTGAATTAGGTCGATCCTCTTTCGGGAACGACTTCAGCGCCGGAACCTGCTTGTCCAGACTGTGCGTCAGAATCAGACTGCCGAGATAAGGCACTTCCAGCGCATATTTGGTGCGCTCCTGCTCCATATCGGGAATGCCAAACAGGATCAGCGGTGTGGCTTCACCCGGCGGGTTTTCCCAGTGCCCTTCAATCGCCGCGATCTTGGCAGGCTGATGCTCCAGCGTGTTCAGACCGTGAGCATCACCAATCATCGCCTGAATCGGCGCAACGATCAGCGCCATCCATAACGCCATGGAGAACATCCTGCGGATGGCAGGATTATTGTTGCCCTTCAGCAGATGCCATGCCGCCGATGAACCGACAAAGAAGGCACTCGCCAGGAACGCCGCCACCGACATATGGAACAGCCGGTAAGGGAAAGAGGGGTTAAAGACGATTTTGAACCAGTCCTGCGGAACCACGATGCCATTCTGAATGATGTAGCCCTGTGGCGTATGCATCCAGCTGTTAGAGGCCAGGATCCAGAAGGTCGAAATCAGTGTACCCAGGGCGACCATGCAGGTGGCAAAGAAGTGCAGACCCGGACCTACGCGATTCCAGCCAAACAGCATCACGCCCAGGAAGCCCGCTTCCAGGAAGAACGCCGTCAGCACTTCATAGGTCAGCAGCGGACCGGTGATACTGCCGGCAAACTCTGAGAAGCCGCTCCAGTTCGTGCCGAACTGATAAGCCATCACCAGCCCTGACACCACACCCATACCGAAGTTAACGGCAAAGATTTTGGACCAGAAATGGTAGAGATCGCGATAGGTTTGATCGCGGGTTTTGAGCCACATACCTTCGAGTACGGCCAGGAAGCTGGCGAGACCGATGGTGATGGCGGGAAAGATAATATGGAAGGAAACAGTAAATGCGAACTGAATCCTGGCCAGATGAAAGGCATCTAATCCGAACATTGCTTACCTCTTTGCCACATAGAACACCATGTATTTACTTATTATTAACAACTTAAGCCTGATGCGCTGACTTCTCTGCGCTTATTGAAATTCCCGCCGCAAATTTAGAACTATTCGCGACGAGGAAACAGAAACAGTGGGGTTAATGAAAACTATAACAGTCTTTGTTGATTTTGATCATTGTTTTTAGCGGGAATTACTTATTTAAAAATAAGGCTTAAAGGTTAATCAGAGCGTATTTATGTGTCGTTAATGTTACGGTATTTGTCACTTTTAAAATTCATATCGGCAAAGCAAATCCTGACTAAAAAAAGCCTTCAACCGGCTGTTTCCAGACGTTATTTTGTTATAAACCCTGATTTCAAAAAGGTCAAACCTGAGAGCAGATAAATTAAATAATCTTATTTTTTAATAAGTTAAATCAGTAAATGAGTACCACTACCGCTTTGTTTATTTTTTTGCATTACCCTTGCTAATTCAGACCTGCACCCAGGCGAAAAATAGCCAGAGCGGCGCCTTTAAGCGCCACGGGAGATGTTAATAAAATGGGTCAAAAAGCTGGACTGAATTAACAGCGCGCCCGAAGCAGTCGGTTATTCCGGGCCAGAGCCTGATGAAATGATTTAATAACCAGCAAAGAGGCGAAAAAACCGCTTGGGTTATTTTCGCTGCCGTTACGTTATTCCGGTTTCAGGAAGAGAAATGGGAGAGAAGAACAGATTAAAAATCTCCTGCCAGCATCTCCACACCTTCACGACGGAATGGCTGACAGGCGGGGATTTTACTCAGCTGCAGACTTTTCACGCTGTGCCAGAATCCGGCTCAGGTTCAGCTCCAGCCAGTCCGCCAGCCCCACTACCTGTTCACTGACTTCGCGGCCAAGCGGGGTCAGACGATACTCCACGTGCGGCGGTACGACATCGTAAGCGATGCGCTGCACGAAGCCATCTTCTTCCAGGTAGCGCAGATTCTGCGCCAGCATCCGTTCACTGACGCCACCCACCGCCCGGCGCAACGCACTGAAGCGCAGCGTCTGGCCCTGCAGGGCCAGCAGAATCAGTACGCTCCAGCGACTGGTCACCCGTTTCAGTACGTCACGCGACGGACAGTTAACGTTAAGCAGCTCACCACGACTAAATTTTTCACTCAGTTTTTCAGACATTTAACCTGTGCACCTCAAACTAACAATTCTGTAAGTACTTACTAAAAATTAGTTTATACCCTAGTCTGAATTTCACCAACAGCCACAGGAGTCATCCCATGATTGCAGTTACAGGTGCCACCGGCCAGCTGGGCCGAATCGTTATCGATGCATTACTGAAAAAAGTTCCGGCAGCAGAAATTGTTGCCGCTGTGCGTACGCCCGCCAAAGCGGCCGATCTTGCTGCGCTGGGCGTGATTGTCCGCCAGGCCGATTATGGCCAGCCAGAGACGCTGGAGGCCGCTTTTGCAGGCGTGGATAAGCTGCTGCTGATCTCGGGCAGTGAGGTGGGCCAGCGTGAGGCGCAGCATAAAGCTGTCATCGAGGCTGCAAAGGCTGCAGGCGTGGGCTTTATCGCTTACACCAGTCTGCTGCATGCGGATACCTCACCGCTGGGTTTAGGTGTTGAACATCGCGCGACTGAAGCGCTGCTGAAAGCCGCAGGCATCCCGTTCGCCCTGCTTCGCAACGGCTGGTACACCGAGAACTATGCCGCCAGCATTCCTCCGGCGCTGGCACATCATGCGTTTATCGGCGCGGCAGGTGAAGGTCGCATCGCGTCGGCTGCCCGTCAGGATTACGCTGAAGCGGCGGCTGAAGTAATGACTCGTGACGATCAGGCGGGCAAGGTCTATGAGCTGTCCGGCGACGACAGCTATACGCTGGCGCAGTTTGCTGCGGAGATTGCCGCACAGAGTGGTGAGAAGGTCGATTACGTCAATCTGTCTCAGGCTGACTTTGCCGCCGCGCTGAAAGGCGCTGGCCTGCCAGAGGGTCTGGCGGAGATGCTGGCGGATTCTGATGCCGGTGCAGAAAAAGGTGGCCTGTTTGATGATTCGCGTCAGCTGAGCAAACTGATTGGTCGCCCGACCACAAGCTGGCAGGCAGTGATCCGCGCAGCACTGGCGAACCATTAACCCAGCTCTCTCTGAGCGGGCAACCCTGCCCGCTCACTTCTCACTCCTGCCCTGATTTCCGTTGCGTATGCCATTTTCTGCACCCTTTGCGGCTGCGGTTTCTTTTACAAAATGTGAATAAATGCCAGTTTTCTTCAGCTTAAATTTTTTTATTCATGCGGCTAAGAGATTCATCCGAAATGTATTTTTTGTGAACACCGCTATATTTGGTTGAATTGACTGGAATTTATTAAAAAGCCTCGATTAATCGACAATTTTTATTACGTTCATAGATATTCTGCATTGTTGTTCCGCAGGATGAGAGGTCTATAATTTCTCCTTTGTGCAACCACGACCGCTCAGGAGGCCGTTATTAATACCCATCGCCAGCAACAAAATGCACTTGAAGAGGTTCGTGCCGGGGCGGAAGTTGAGTATCAATACGATCCCCATGAACTGAAACTGGATCGCATGCAGGATTCTGAACCGGAACCGGAGCTGATTGAAGGCTTACCGGCACCGGATGCGCTCACGCCTGCCGATCGTTATCTGGAACTGTTTGAACATGTCCAGATGTCGCGGATTTTTGAGGACAGCAAAACCTTTCCCGACTGTTCGCCTAAGTACGATCCGCTGGATGTGCTGATGCGCTATCGTCGACAGAAACGCAGCAGTGATTTCGACCTGTCGCGTTTTGTCGCCGATCACTTTTATCTGCCTGGCGTAAACGAAAGTTTTTATGTCTCCAACCCGGATAAATCGCTCAACGAGCATATCGACGATCTGTGGCCGGTTCTGACCAAAATGCCGCAGCAGCATATGCCGCACTCATCGCTGCTGCCGTTACCGAAACCCTATGTGGTACCGGGCGGACGCTTTGGCGAAACCTACTACTGGGACTCCTACTTCACCATGCTGGGCCTGGCGGAATCTGGCCGTGATGACCTGCTGCGTCATATGGCAGACAACTTTGCCTGGCTGATCGATAACTACGGCCATGTGCCAAATGGCAACCGTACTTATTATCTCAGCCGTTCTCAGCCGCCGGTATTTGCCCTGATGGTGGAGCTGTTTGAAGAGGATGGCGTGCGCGGTGCTAAGCGCTATCAGGAACAGCTGATGAAGGAGTATCAGTTCTGGATGGATGGTGCCGGCTCACTGATGCCAAACCAGGCTTATCGTCACGTCGTGCGCATGCCAAATGGCTCGCTGCTGAACCGTTACTGGGATGACCGCGATACGCCACGTGATGAGTCGTGGATGGAAGACGTTGAAACCGCGCGCGAATCAAAACGTCCGGCCAGCGAAGTCTATCGTGACCTGCGTGCTGGTGCGGAGTCGGGCTGGGATTACTCCTCGCGCTGGCTGCGTAATCCGAAACGGCTGTCGAGTATCCGTACAACACAGTTTATCCCTATCGATCTGAATGCGTTCCTGTACAAGCTGGAGCTGATGATTGCCACCCTGTCGCACGCCAAAGGCGAAGAGCTGACGGCGCTGGCCTGGCAGAAAAAGGCGGAAACGCGGAAACGCGCTATTACCCGTTACCTGTGGGACAGCACCGCTGGTGTGTTCCGTGACTACGACTGGCGTCGTGAGCGTTTTGGTGCCTTTACCGTTGCCTCGGTCGTTCCGCTGTTTGTGGGTCTGGCAACACCGCATCAGGCGCACCTGCAGGCGATCTCCCTGCGTCATCTGTTGCTGAGCAACGGTGGCCTGCTGACCTCAATGGTGGAAAGCGGTGAGCAGTGGGACCGTCCTAACGGCTGGGCACCGATGCAGTGGATGGCCGTTGTCGGCCTGAATAACTACGGTGAAGAGACGCTGGCAAGTGAAGTCGCAGTGAACTGGCTTAATACGGTTAATAACTTCTATCAGCTGCACCACAAACTGGTCGAGAAGTATGACATCAGTGGCGACCGCGCCCGTCCCGGCGGCGGCGGCGAGTATCCATTACAGGATGGCTTCGGCTGGACGAATGGCGTCACGCGTAAGCTGATGACGATGTATGGGCATTTAATGGCTGACTGAGTGTCGCAGCCTGTAAATCACTAAAACGCAAAAGCCGGGTCATTCCCGGCTTTTTTCATGCAGGCATTCAGGCGTTACTTCTTCGCTTCTGCGCCTGGCTGCGACGCACGTTGCAGGAATTTCTGAGTCACTTCAGGCAGGTGTTGCAGCAGCCACTCCGCCATAGTCACTTCCTGATCGCGGATCTCGTTGAGGATGCGAACGCCCTGCGTATCGCCCACCTGCTCCGCCGCGGCAATCAGGCTGGTGTAGCTGGCGATCTCAGCATTCTCAAAAACGTAGCCACTGATGGCACCCTTCACCACTTCATCAGAGTTAAACATACCGCCCACCGCCTGGCCGGTCGCCGCCATTTTACCCATCGCATCTTTCATCACAGAGTGATCGATAGCGTGGCTGTCGAGCAGCTGTTCCAGCAGGGTCAGCTGATGCTTAGTTTCTTCCAGATGTTGCGCCAGACGCTGTTCCAGCGCCGGATAGTGTTCAAGACGGCCTGACATCTTGCTCAGCATGCTTTCTGCCTGCTTTTCCATCGCATGCGCATCGCGCAGCCAGTCATGATAATGTTCAATCGCAGTCATGTGTCACTCCTTAAGAGACGGTAATAGCCTCGGCTACCGAGGTGAGTTTCTCATCCGTTTGTTTCTCTTCATTCAGGGTCGCTGCCAGCAGCTCTGCCGCTTTGGTATAGCCCAGCTTCAGCGCCAGTGCATGCAGCGTGCCGTAGGTGGCAATCTCATAGTGCTCAACTTTCTGTGCCGCACCGATCAGCCCCTGATCGCGGACTTCGCCCTTTTCGACCGAGTCGATAATTTCCTGGGCCTCTTCAACCAGACCTTCAAGCGCATGGCATTTCATTCTTTTGATTTTGACTTCAGGTGTCACGTCTACCAGTTCATCCAGCCGTTCAATCTGAGCACGGGTCTCTTCAAGATGCTGATTAAACGCAGCGATAAGATTTTCGTCACTGGCAGCACGCGCCATTTTAGGCAATGCACGGGTTATCTGTTTCTCAGCGCTGTATACATCGGAAAGGTCGTGGATGAACAGATCGTTTAACGTTTTCACTGTCATAAGATAGCCTCATTGATTAAAAAGCTGCGTCGGTAATAACGCAACGCCGGTCATATCGTTGGCACCTGAAAAGTTTAGTGGAGATTCTTAATATCGCACGCTGTGGCAGTATGAATTTAATACAAAAGTGGCATGCAAAATGCATTTTCCTTTTTACAGCAGTCATTTAGCCGAAAAAGGTTTTTATGGCTGCGGCTTCGCTCGCTGCGGTGGAATTTGTACAAAGCAATAAATCTCTGTATAAATTTTTTAGGATTAAGTGCATAAAAAAAGCACCAGTCAAAACTTAGTTGTACAGAACTTTATTAAACCGTATAGCTTTAATCGATCGGAAATAAAAAAACCGGCAGGGAAAACCCAACCGGTTTAATTAACGGCATCTCTCTGTGTCAATGATAAATCAGCGACATAATTCAGGAGGTAATTATCTTGCAGGAAAATGAAAAGAGGATCTGTGCAGCCCGGCAAACGCGTTAAGCTGCCATCCGGCAGCCTTAAAAGCGTTTAGCTTCTGCGGCTTACCTTACCTCCCTTGCGCCCGGCTTCGATGGCACGTTCGGGATCGTTCTTAAAGTTCCCGCCACTTTTCTGACCGCCTTTGCGCCCTGCTTCCGCAGCACGCTCTTTGTCAGCCGCAAAATTCCCGGCCCCACCACGATATTGAGTCATTCTGTGTTCCTCTTTGAAATTAAAATCAGAATTTGCACAGTTAATGCTTAATCAGGCCGATTCAGCAACCTAAATGTAGACAGAAAACCGGACCGATCAAGCGAGACAAATAAAAAACCCGCTACCGATCTGACTTATTGGCAGTTCAACCCTCATCCGGACTGGTAACGCATTTCAACTATCGCTCTGTTCTATTCAAAAAAGAGCTACGGCGCAAAATACATTTCTTACAAAAATCGCCGCGCCCTATTAATCGATCATTTTCGAAAAATGTCCAATTGAAAAAACAGTAACCGAAGCGGCACTGAGATAACTTCATCAATATCAGTTAGTGAAGATGATCAACAAACGATCAATTTCCCTAAGCGAAGCGGTAAATATATTTACACGCCGCTGTTTTGGAAGCTGAATTAAGCGAGACGCAAGGCTTTGACCGTGCCAGCTGAAAATAGCTGATTTTGATCAATAAACGATCAATTATACTGATTTAATGAAAATTTTAATCAGAATGATACGCAATAATTGGTACGGATATTCAGGATTAAACGAAGCGGTGATATTCAGGTAAATCGGGGATAAAAATAGGGTTTTCGGAATAGTACTAAAAAGTGTTTTCTGTGGAGAAATTCATAGGTTTTATGAGCCTGCAGGCGGCGAGCAGAAGGAGAAATCAAAAAATGACGGGTGTAATCGTGCAGTGCCTGTCAGGAAATGATGCGTCAGTGGCGTGCAGGGAGGAAGCCCGGCAGCGTCAGAGGGAGTCAGACACGGCGGAATAAAAGGCAACGCCGCGTTTACCGTTCTTCTTTATGCGATACATAGCTTTATCAGCACGTGCCAGGGCGGTATCAAAGTCATCTTTTACCTCAACCTGTGACACGCCTACTGACGCGCCTATGTGCGCGTGCCCGTTAGCCAAATCAAAAGGGGTAAGTACCACATCAAGGCAGGCATGCGCCAGCTGTCTGACCTGCGGCTGCCTGAGTGCAAACGGTAATAGCAGGACGAACTCATCGCCGCCGAGCCGGCCAATGATCACTTCTGCCGGGGAGAGCTCAGTCAATCGCTGGCTTAACTGAATTAACACTTCATCACCGCTGCGATGCCCCAGGGTATCGTTGACGTGTTTGAAGTTATCCAGGTCAATAAAGACAACGCAGAGCGGCCCCTGCGCTTTCATTTCACAGAAAGCATTTTGCAGGGCATGGCGATTATTGAGCAGCGTAAGGGGATCGTGCAGCGCCAGCAGAGCGAGCTGCTCTTCATATTCCTTCTCTTTGGTCATGTCGATGTGAGTACCGATGACTTTAACCGGCTCGCCGTGCGCGTTCCACTCGCTGACCCGGCCCCGATCCAGCACCCACGTGATACTGCCATTTTTGGCGATCATGCGATGCAGCGCTTCATAGTAAGGCGCTTTTCCGGCGATGTGATCGTTAAACGCCCGCAAAACTTCGGCGGCATCATCAGGATGCAGACTCTCTTTCCACGATTCGAAGTTGGCGTCGGTCTCTTTGGGCTGGAAGCCGAGCATCGCACCCCAGCGTCGGTTGAAGATCACCAGCTTGCCGCTGGGAATATCGAGCTGCCACAGGAATAATCCGGTGCCATCCAGCGCTGCGTTGAGTTTTGTACGGGCGTCATGCGCTATACGCTTCAGACGCGCATTATGCTTTTTCAGGTTCTGTATCTGCAGACGCAGCGCTTCTTCTGACATGACCGTGAGAGAACTGTAAAAAGGGCTATTGTGCCTGTCAGGTTGATTCTGTAAAGAGTGGCTAATAAAACACGATTAGCCGCGGCCAATTGCAGGCTGGACAGCACATCAGGCGGTGCGGGTCTGGCAACACAGCACAGAGGCGAAGCGGCAAATTGGTTTCGCCGTGAAATCTGTTTGCATTGCTACAGCGTTGTGAAGTGAAATGCGCCGGACTGAAGTGAAATTCGGAAATGTCGGGGGAGTCTGGCGAACCCGGTTCGCCATAACGCAAAAACCCGCCAGAGGCGGGTTCTTTAAATATGGTGCCCGAACCCGGAATCGAACCAGGGACACGGGGATTTTCAATCCCCTGCTCTACCGACTGAGCTATTCGGGCAACGGGGCGCATTAAACCAAAGCGGCCCGGCAGCGTCAAACGCTTTTCACCAAAATCACATCGACTGACGGCTTTTCCATCAACTCAAATATCGGGTTTGACCCGGCGCAAAAATCTCGCGTCTGGCCGGATAAATTTTAGTCAGCGGAGCGGTAAAGGCTCCATTGTGCCGCGATTTTGCCGATATAGGAGGCGAGACCAACACTAATAATAAGGATCGCCATGTTTTCCACCATTACATCAGGTATCGCTTCACGCCACGGCTGGCAGAAGCGGGCTCACTCAGCGGCCACGCTGAGCTCGCTCCACGGCTCCATTGCCATGATTGAATTCTCCTCCGATGGCACCATTCTCAGCGCCAATGCGCTGTTTCTGGCGCGCATGGGCTACACGCTGGCGGAGATTGAAGGCCAGCACCACAGCCTTTTTTGCACGCCGGAACAGCTTCAGTCGCGGGACTATCAGGACTTCTGGCTGCGGCTGAACCGGGGCGAAAGCTTCAGCGATAAATTTCTGCGCATGGCGAAAAACAGCCGCCCGATTTGGCTGGAAGCCAACTATGTGCCGGTGCAGAACCGCCATGGCCGGGTGATTAAAATCGTCAAACTGGCCACCGACATTACGGGCCATATCAACGATGCCCAGGAGCAGCGCGCCATTACCACCGCCATTGAACGGTCGATGGCGGTCATCGCCTTTAACCTCAAAGGTGAAGTGCTGAAAGCCAACGACAATTTTCTGAAAACCATGGGCTACCGTCGTGAGGAGGTAGAAGGGATCCACCACAGTCGTTTCTGTTCGCAGGCTGTGCGCGACAGCCGCGAATATAGCGAGTTCTGGCAGCAACTGAACCGGGGTGAATTTGTCTCGGGTCAGTTTGCCCGGGTAAATAAACGGGGCGAGACGGTCTGGCTGCGCGCCACCTACAATCCGGTATTTGACGAACAGGGCCGGCTCTACAAAATCGTCAAATTCGCCACGGATGTGACCGCACAGGTAGAAAAGAATCAGCAGGAGCATGATGCGGCACAACGGGCTTATCACACCGCGCTGCAAACGGATGAAAGCACAAAGCTGGGTGCCGATGTGATCGCCAGCAGCGTGGAGACCATGAATGCGCTGGCGGGTGAACTGCAGGGGATCTCCGGGGATATTACCGGCCTGAGTGAGTCTTCCGATCGTATCGGGGCGATTGTGGAAGGTATTCGCCGGATCGCCGATCAGACCAACCTGCTGGCGCTGAATGCCGCCATTGAAGCAGCGCGGGCCGGCACCCATGGCCGCAGCTTTGCGGTGGTGGCTAACGAAGTCCGCACGCTGGCAGCCAACATTAACCGCGCCACTACCGACATTGAAAACCGGATTCAGCAAAATCATCTGCTGGCGAGCCGGGCGCTGAAAGGTATTGAGTCGAACCTGAAACGTGCCGACCAGGGCGTACAGCTGGCTCAGGAGGCGGGCGGCGTGATTGCAGAAATCCGTGAAGGCGCAACGGACGTGGTGCGCGCCATCGGACAGGTCACTAAAACGCTTAAAGTCTGATGCTCTGCGGGGGCCTTCGCCCCCTTTTTTACGGTGTGGCCTGAGCGGGTGCTTCTGGCACCGGCGGGATAAAGATATGGTCCAGAATATCCCGCATCACGGGCGCAGCCGTTACCCCTTCCCCGCCACCATTCTCCAGAATTAACGCCACCGCCACTTTCGGGTCATTAAACGGTGCAAAGGCGGTGTAGAAGATATGGTCACGCAGCCGCACCGGGATCATCTTCGCGTTATAAGTCTGGTTCTGACGCAGGCTGAACACCTGCGACGTCCCGCTTTTCGCCGCGATGCCATAAGGTGCGGTATGGAAATATTTATAACCGGTGCCGTTAGGCGCGTTAGCCATGCCAAACATCGCGTGACGCACCAGCGACCAGTACGGTGAGTGAGGATCGCCAATCTGCGCCTCGTGCTGTTGTGGATGGTAGTTTTCCACCAGGGTGCCGCGCTGAGTTTTCTCCAGCAGATGCGGTGCGATGACCCGACCATTGTTAATCAGCGCGACCATCGCTTTCACCATCTGAATCGGCGTCGCAATCCAGTAGCCCTGACCAATGCCTACTGAAACCGTATCGCCCTGATACCATGGCTTTTTATGCACCTTCTGCTTCCACTCACGGCTTGGCAGTAAGCCGTTGTACTCCTCATTCAGGTCGATGCCGGTCGATTTGCCGTAGCCAAACTGGCTGAGCATGGTGTGAATCCGGTCAATGCCCATCATGAAAGCCACCTGATAGAAGAAGGTGTCGGCAGACTCTTCTATCGCGCGAGTGACATCCAGCATGCCGTGCCCGGTTTTCTTCCAGTCGCGATAGCGCCGGTCCGTGCCCGGTAAAGTCCAGGTCGGCGCACCAAAGAACTGCGACTGTGGCGTAATCACATGGGTCAGCAGCGCCGACATCGCCATATAAGGCTTCACCGTCGAGGCGGGCGGATAGAGTCCCTGCGTGACGCGGTTAATCAGCGGCAGGTCTTTATCCTGCAGCAGCTTTTTGTAAGCCTGATAGCTGATACCTTTCACAAACGGATTCGGGTCGTAGCTGGGGCTGGAGACCATCGCCAGCACGGAGCCGTCGTGCGGATCTTCAATCAGCAGCGCCGCACGCTGCCCGGCCAGCAGGCTCTCCACATACTGTTGCAGATGCAGATCCAGCGTCAGCGTCAGGTTTTTACCCGCCACCGGCGGCACCTCTTTCAGCACCCGCACAATGCGGCCATGGTTATCCACTTCTACTTCCTGATAGCCCGGCTTGCCATGCAACAGCGCCTCGTAATAGCCCTCAATCCCCTGCTTGCCGATGTTGTGGTCAGCCGCATAGTTTTCGGCGATACCTTCCGCATTCAGCCGTTTGTAGTCGTTATCGTTGATTTTCGAGACATAACCAATCACATGGGCCAGATCGGCCCCATAGGGATATTCACGATCCTGGTAGGTCTCAATGCTGGCACCGGTGAAGCGGAACTGATTGACCGCAAAGCGGGCAACCTGCTCTTCGGTCAGCTCCTCTTTCAGCACGACCGGCTTGTAACGACTGGTCTGCTTCAGCGCACGGCGGAAGGTGTCAATCTCATCGGGTGTCAGATTTACGATCGGCGTCAGCGCCCGCAGCGTGGCGTTCATATCGTCAATTTTATAAGGCGTCAGCGTGATGGCGTACCAGCTGACGTTCCGCACCAGCGGAATACCGTTGCGGTCATAAATCAGCCCGCGCGTCGGGGCGATGGGGATCATCTTGATGTCGTTCTGGTTGGAGCGCGTCTGGTAGTAGGCATGGTCGCGCACCTGTAAGCGGAAAAGGTTTACGCCAAGAATAGTGAAACAGAGACAGACCAGAGCAAAGGCGATTGCGGCGCGACGGGCAAACAGCTTCTCTTCAGCATCGAAGTTACGAAAGTTCATCAGGGGGCATTATCAGGCGACTAATTATTATCTGTTATTGCACACTATGATAAAGCGCGATCGCAGGCGTGCCAGCGCGAAGATGCACAAGCCTCGGCAAAAGTGTGTCATTTGATGTGAATGTTACCGGGAAAGCGAGGCGGGAAACTCAGATCCTCCGGTTAAGGAGGATCTGAACAGGCGATCGGGCAGCAGGCGGGAATCGTCACCCGCCGCACGGATTAATCACCCAGCAGGACAGACTCCAGCGCAATCTTGATCATGTCGTTGAAGGTTGTCTGACGCTCAGCAGCAGTGGTCTGCTCGTGCGTACGGATATGGTCTGATACGGTACAGATGGTCAGCGCTTTCGCACCGAACTCAGCAGCCACACCGTAGATACCTGCGGCTTCCATTTCAACGCCGAGGATGCCATATTTTTCCATTACGTCGAACATCTGCGGATCCGGCGTGTAGAAGAGATCGGCAGAGAAGATGTTACCCACGCGCGCTTCAACACCCAGGTTTTTCGCCGCATCAACCGCGTTACGCACCATGTCGAAGTCAGCAATCGCTGCGAAGTCGTGATCTTTGAAACGCATACGGTTCACTTTGGAATCGGTGCAGGCACCCATACCGATCACGATATCACGCAGTTTTACATCAGGGCGTACGGCACCGCAGGAGCCGACACGGATGATCTTCTTAACGCCGAAGTCCGTGATCAGCTCTTTGGTGTAGATGGAGCAGGAAGGGATACCCATTCCGTGACCCATTACAGAGACTTTACGGCCTTTGTAGGTGCCGGTGTAGCCCAGCATGCCGCGCACGTTGTTCACTTCGACCGCATTTTCCAGGAAGGTCTCTGCGATGTGTTTTGCGCGCAGCGGATCGCCAGGCATCAGTACGACGTCTGCGAAATCACCCATTTCAGCATTAATATGAGGGGTTGCCATTGTTTAATCCTTATTAAATTGCTGATTTACAGCATGTTCTTGCCATAGTCCATCTCGGACAGGCCAAAATAGTGTGCAATTGTCTGACCAATATCAGCGAAAGTCTCGCGGTATCCCAGTGAACCCGGCTCCACTTTCGGTCCGTAGATCAGAATCGGAATGTGCTCACGCGTATGTTCGGTGCCTTCCCAGGTCGGATCACAGCCGTGGTCAGCGGTCAGGATCAGGATGTCATCTTCGCCAACCAGTTCCATCAGCTCAGGCAGACGACGGTCAAACAGCTCCAGCCCGCCCGCATAACCGGCGACATCACGGCGATGTCCCCAGGTGGAGTCGAAATCAACGAAGTTGGTGAACACAATCGCCTGATCCGGCGCGGTTTTCATCTCCTGAATCGTCGCGTCAAACAGCGCATCCAGACCGGTCGCTTTGACCTTTTTGGTAATGCCCTGCTCAGCATAGATATCGGCGATTTTACCCACGGAGATCACATGACCGCCCTTCTCATCCACCAGCTTTTTCAGCATGGTGGCGGATGGCGGCTCGACCGCCAGATCGTGACGGTTACCGGTACGCTCAAACTGACCCGCTTTGTCACCCACAAACGGACGGGCGATCACGCGGCCAATGTTGTAACCCCCTTCGGTCAGCTCTTCACGGGCAATTTCGCACAGCGCATAGAGCCGCTCAAGACCAAAGGTCTCTTCATGACAGGCGATCTGGAATACGGAGTCCGCAGAGGTGTAGAAAATCGGCTTGCCGGTTTTCATATGCTCTTCGCCCAGCTGGTCGAGGATCACCGTACCTGAAGAGTGGCAGTTACCGAGATAGCCCGGCAGGTCTGCGCGCGCTACCAGCTTGTCCAGCAGTTCCTGCGGGAAGCTGTTCTCTTTGTCGCTGAAGTAGCCCCAGTCAAACAGCACCGGCACACCGGCGATCTCCCAGTGGCCTGACGGCGTATCTTTACCTGACGAAAGCTCACTGGCGTAAGCGTACGCGCCGGTGATCTTCGCTTCAGGATCCAGACCCGCCGGGAAGCGGCCGGTCGACAGCTCGGCGGCTTTACCCAGCCCCAGCGCGGTGAGATTAGGCAGATGCAGTGGACCTTTACGTCCCTTGTCTGCTTCACCTTTAAAACAGGCTTCGGCGATATGACCCAGGGTATCTGAACCTGCGTCGCCGAATTTATCGGCATCTTTACTGGAGCCAATTCCAAAGGAATCGAGAACCATAATAAAAGCACGTTTCATGCAAGTCTCCTGCGCATTGGCGCGTGACAAGTCAAAAAAAAGCGATCAGATCAGTATACCCGAATGCATCGCGGCTGGCACCGGTTACTGGTCAGTTAGCTGAGATCGCTCACACGGCGATAGACGACCGGCGTCTCAGCCGGGGCGGAATCCCCGAGCACCAGCGCCGCTTTAACCGCTGCGGCGGCCTGCTGCCATTTGTCTTCGCTGCTGGCGTGAATCATCGCCAGCGGACGCTGCGCATCGGCACGTTCGCCCAGGGTGATCATTTCGCTGAAGCCGACGCTGTAATCGATGCTGTCGCTGGCGCGCTGACGTCCGCCGCCCATCGCGACGACCGCCATACCCAGCGCACGGGTATCCATGCTGCTGACGATGCCTGGCTGGTCGGCATAGACCGGTTTGCTCAGCATTGGCGCGGGCAGATAAGCGTCGTAGCGTTCGACGAAATCAGCCGGTCCCTGCTGGGCAGCGACCATGCGGCCAAACACCTCAGCCGCCTTACCGTTATCCAGCACCGTCATCAGCTTCTGACGCGCGTCGGCGTCGCTGGCGGAGAGTTTACCGGAGATCAGCATTTCGCTACAGAGCGCCAGCGTCACTTCCAGCAGGCGCGGATTCCGCTGTTCACCGGTCAGGAAGCGCACCGCTTCGCGCACTTCCAGCGCGTTACCGGCTGACGAGGCAAGTACCTGGTTCATGTCCGTCAGCAGCGCGGTGGTCTGGCAGCCTGCGCCGTTGGCAACGCCAACAATCGACTGCGCCAGACTTTCTGAGGCTTCATAGGTTGGCATAAATGCGCCGGAACCCACTTTGACATCCATCACCAGCGCATCCAGCCCTTCTGCCAGTTTCTTGGCCAGAATCGAGGCGGTGATCAGCGGAATAGAATCGACGGTGGCGGTGATGTCACGCGTCGCGTAGAAGCGTTTATCTGCCGGGGCCAGCGAGCTGGTCTGGCCGATAATCGCCACACCGACCTGCTTAATGATGTCGCGGAAACGGTCATCACTGGGGAAGATATCGAAGCCCGGAATCGCTTCCAGTTTATCCAGCGTACCGCCGGTATGACCCAGACCACGACCGGAGATCATCGGCACATATCCGCCGCAGGCGGCGACCATCGGCCCTAACATCAGCGACGTCACATCGCCAACACCGCCAGTCGAGTGCTTATCCACCACCGGCCCGTTAAGGTTGAGTGATTTCCAGTTAAGCACCGTACCGGAATCACGCATCGCCATCGTCAGCGCGACCCGCTCCGGCAGCGTCATGTCGTGGAAATAAATGGTCATCGCCAGCGCGGCGATCTGACCTTCCGAGACGGTGTTATCGCGCACGCCATTGATGAAGAAGCGAATCTCCTCTTCAGTCAGCGCCTGGCCGTCACGTTTTTTGCGAATAATTTCTTGTGGCAGAAACAAAGTAGCCCCCTGGTTCAGGGAAATCAGGATGGAGAACAGGCGGTCAGCGACCGCCTGAAAGATCAGTAACCCGCTTTGCTGGTGTCGCTGTCATGACCCAGGGTGTTGAGCAGGCTCGCCAGCAGGCTAGATGCACCAAAGCGGAAATGGCGCGCATCGGCCCAGTCGGCACCCAGCGTCTCTTCTGCCATTTGCAGATAGATCGCGGCATCTTCAGCAGTGCGCACGCCGCCCGCCGGTTTAAAGCCAACGTCCTTGCTGACGCCTTTATCACGGATCACATTCATCATGATCTGCGCCACTTCTGGCGTGGCGTTGACCGGCACTTTACCGGTAGAGGTTTTAATGAAGTCGGCACCCGCGTCGATAGCAATCTCAGAAGCCTGACGGATCAGCGCTTCCTCTTTCAGCTCACCGGTTTCGATGATGACTTTCAGGAGCACCTCCGCTTCAGCACAGGCGGTTTTACAGGCTTTCACCAGATCGAAACCAACCTGGCTGTTACCGGCGATCAGCGCGCGGTACGGGAAGACCACATCCACTTCATCCGCACCGTAGGCGATAGCGGCGCGGGTCTCTGCCAGTGCAATATCGATGTCGTCATTGCCGTGCGGGAAGTTGGTCACCGTGGCGATGCGGATCTCCGGCGTACCCTGCTCGCGCAGCGTTTTACGCGCAATCGGAATAAAGCGCGGATAGATACAGATGGCGGCGGTGTTGCCTGCCGGAGATTTAGCCTGATGACACAGGGCGATCACTTTTGCGTCGGTGTCGTCGTCATTCAGGGTGGTTAAATCCATCAGTTTCAGGGCGCGCAGGGCAAGAGGTTTAATATCGGTCATGAGGCTCTCCAAAGGATCGGGGTGCAACCCACCGGCTTGCCGGCGGAATGTTATAATAATAACACTCAGAAGCGGCCTGATATGTGCCAGTAGTCACATAGGGATAAGAAATTGGTGCAATTACGTCACAATCACTGTGACTTAAATCGCAGATAACAGCGTTTAATGGCCATTATACGCCAGCCGGCCCAATGTTACTATTATCACATTTAAGTGCAGATGAGGCAGATCTGGTCAGTTACGCAGCGCCGGGAAAGCGGGATCGAGCTGGAACAGCTTCTGACTGTTGTGCCACAGCGCATCGGCAATCTCTTCGGGTGACTCTTCTCGCAGGCTGCAGAGTACCTCCCACACCTGACGCGCCCGTTCCGGGCGGTTTGGCTGGCCCTGAAAGCCCTGCAGTGGCATATCGGGTGCATCGGTTTCCAGCAGCAGTGAAGAGAGCGGCAGCTGTGCTACGGTCTGACGGGTTTTGCTGGCGCGTTCATAGGTAATGGTCCCGCCAATGCCAATCGCATAACCCAGCTTAATAAAGGCCTGCGCCTGCTGCAGGCTGCCCGCAAAACCGTGCACCACGCCACGGCGCGGCAGATCGAGACGACGCAGAATCTGCGCCAGCTTGTCATGGGTGCGCCGCGAATGCAGGATCACCGGCAGCTGATACTGTTTCGCCAGCTTCAGCTGTGCTTCAAGAAAGCGTTGCTGCTTATCAAACTGTGGATTGTCGCGATAGAGATCCAGCCCGATCTCGCCGATCGCCACCAGCTTACGTGGCCGCTGTTGCAGTAAGGTTTCCAGCTGTCCAAGATGCGCCTCAAGGTGATTTTCAATGACGATAGGGTGTAGGCCCAGCGCCGCGTAAAGCGGCGGGTGTTCAGCAGCCAGTGCGCAGACGCGCTCAAACCGGCTGGCATCGATCGCCGGGATGATAATCTTCTCTACACCCGCTTCCGCGGCGCGCGCCAGGCTGGCGGCAACATTTCCTTCAAAAGGCGGAAAGTCGAAATGACAGTGCGTATCGATAAACGTCATGCCAGCGATCCTTTGTCGTAATCCGCATCATTGTCCGCCAGCGGCGGCGTGATAATCAATCGGGTATCCGGTGCATTGGCAACCGGCGCAGGCGGGGTGACGATGCGCGCTGAGATCATCGGTTCAGCATCGCTCAGCCACTGGCCCAGCGTGGCGAGGAAATAGCGACCACAGCGGCGTCCCAGATGGTAATCCTGATTCAGCGCGGCAACCCGGCTGCCCAGGGCACTGCTGGCCAGCACGTGCGGCGGAAAAATTTCGATAATGCGCAAATCGTCGGGCGGATTCTCGATAAACTGCTGAATTTCCCGATAGCTCTGCTCATGCTTGTTCAGCACGTTGATCATCGGCTGCAGCGCGCCAGTACTGAGCCAGCGCTCCATCCGTTTAAACCATTTTGGGGTGTAGAACATCTGCGATGGCACCGTGCGGATCACCACAATGGTATCAGCCCCGCGTCGGGCGGCTTCACGCACCGGAATCGCATCGCTAATGCCACCATCGAGATAGCTGATCCCTTCCAGATTGACGCCCAGCCGGTAAAAACCGGGAATGGCACTGGAGGCTTTGATCAGATCCAGCCAGTTGTCGGCGGTGGGCGTAAAGTAGCCGGGCGAATAGTCGTCGCTGCGGCAGGCGCACATATAAAACTCGCGACCGCTGGAGAACAGCTGTTCCGCACTGCTCATCGCCAGCGGAAATTCACTGCGGGTGATATCGATCAGCCAGTCGAGGTCAATCAGGTTGCCGCCACGCACAAAGCGCAGCGGATCAAAAAAGAGTTTACTGGTGGTATAGCGAGTAATCACGCGACGGGCGTAGCCGGGCTGACCACAGACAAAGGCAGAGAGATTTTGTGCACCGGCAGAGGTGCCAAGCATCAGCTGAAAAGGATTGAATCGGGCGCGCTGAAATTCGTCCAGTACCCCTGCGGTGAAAATGCCGCGCTGACCGCCGCCTTCACAAACCAGGGCAATTTTCTGAGCTTTAAAGGGTGTCAGGGCCAGAGGTTCAATGGCGCCGAGTGTGACGGGAATGCGTATACCCACTGTGCGAACCTCAAAAAAGGGTTCCGGGTATGCTGGAGGAGGGATCCATCAAAGACAGCAGCATTCCGGAGAACCAGTCATCTATTCCTTTAACCGGCAGGCCAGCTGAACTGGCTTGCCATCGCAGCGATGTGAAGGTGTCCTTCTCTTCACGTCAGTCGCTGCCGATGACTGGTCTCCGCTCTATGCTTTGCGTTTTATTACGCTGCAGGACTCATCGGCTAAAGCTTTTTACGGCCGGTAAACAGGCTGATGAGGAACAGGATAATACCAACGACGAAGACAACTTTAGCTGCCCATGCTGCTGTGCCCGCTAAACCGCCAAAACCTAACGCTGCAGCGATCAGTGCGATCACCAGAAAAATAATGCCCCAACGAAACATAAGCCTCTCCTTACCCTATTTAAAATCGAACTGCTTATTTAATCCCCGGATGGGTATCTTTTATCCATGCGGTCACCGGAGTGACCGCATGCAAGCTTAAGATTTAACCGTCAGGTCATTCTTAACGCTTTTCACGCCTTCAATGGCTTTAGCGATGCTTTCTGCACGATCTGACTGTGCCTGAGTAGCAACATGCCCTGAAAGCTGAACAACACCGTCGGTGGTCTCAACTTTTACGTTGCGCGACGGAACAATGTCGTCTGCTAATAGCTTAGCTTTAATTTCGCTGGTCGTAGCGGCATCGCCGGCATAACCTTTCACTGAAGATGATTTGCTGTCTCGGACGTGTAGTTTGTCGCTGACGGATTTAACACCTTCGATTTTCTGCACCACTGCCACAGCCTTTTCAGCCTGATCCTGTGAGGTGACGAAACCGCTTAAGGTCACGACGCCGCTATGCGTTTTTACCGAGATATCCGTGCTTTTAATTGCGTCGTCATCCACCAGTGCCGCTTTGGCTTTGGCGGTGATGCCGCTGTCATCCATATAACCATCGACTTTTTTCATAGAACTATCGATTTTCGAACCCGCGCTGTCGGCTGTCTGTGACGCTTTCTGAGAAAGCGATTCGTCGGCCAGTGCGCTGCCGCTGATCAGTGCTGAGCCAATCATGGCGGCCATCAGGGTTTTAGCAATCTTAGTCTTGTTCATCGATATCTTCCTTCTATCAGTTAACTCACCCAAAACTGTGGGCGAAACAGAGGCACAGGTGCCGCTGCGTTACAGGACGTAAGGACAAGAGAAGTCTCTTCCGCCGTCCGATAAAATAATCATAGACGGCATTTTGCGATTTGCCTGGCTAACTGGTTGATCACACGTCAAAACAGAAAAAAAACGGGGTTTTTAGGAGGAGTCTGGAGTGGGGAAATCAGGGCCATTCCCTGCTGGAATGGCCCGGAAACAGGCGATTAGTGCTCGCGCGTTTTACGGAAAGTGACGTCGGGATAACGTTCCTGCGTAATATTAAGATTGACCATGGTCGGCGCGATATAAGTCAAATTATTACCGCCATCGAGCGCCAGGTTAACTTCGTTTTTACGCTGGAAGTCCTCAAACTTTTTCGCGTCGCCGCATTCAACCCAGCGCGCCGTAGAGACGTTAATCGCTTCGTAGATCGCTTCGACGTTATATTCGCTTTTCAGACGTGCCACGACCACATCGAACTGCAGTACCCCGACCGCGCCAACGATAAGATCGTTGTTATGCACCGGGCGGAATACCTGCACGGCACCCTCTTCCGACAGCTGAACCAGCCCTTTCAGCAGCTGTTTCTGCTTCAGCGGATCGCGCAGGCGAATACGGCGGAACAGCTCTGGCGCAAAGTTCGGAATACCGGTGAACTTCATATTCTCACCCTGGGTAAAGGTGTCGCCAATCTGAATGGTGCCGTGGTTATGCAGACCGATGATGTCGCCAGGATACGCTTCTTCAACGTGTGAACGGTCGCCCGCCATAAAGGTCAGGGCGTCGGAGATCACCACATCTTTGCCGGTGCGCACCTGACGCAGCTTCATCCCTTTTTCATATTTACCGGAGACCACACGCATAAAGGCCACCCGGTCACGGTGTTTCGGGTCCATGTTGGCCTGGATCTTAAACACGAAGCCGGTGAACTTCTCTTCTTTCGCTTCTACCGTACGGGTGTCGGTATCGCGTGGCATCGGACGTGGCGCCCAGGCAACCAGGCCATCCAGCATGTGGTCAACGCCGAAGTTACCCAGCGCGGTGCCGAAGAAGACCGGCGACAGTTCGCCACTCAGGAAGGCCTCCTGCTCGAACTCGTGCGAGGCGCCCTGCACCAGCTCCAGCTCTTCACGCAGCTGTGCCGCCAGGTCTTCACCCACTGCAGTGTCGAGATCCGGGTTGTTCAGCCCCTTCACGATGCGCACATCCTGAATGGTGTGGCCTTTACCGGTCTGGTAGAGATAGGTCTCATCTTTGTAGAGGTGGTAAACCCCTTTGAACAGCTTGCCGCAGCCGATAGGCCAGGTGATCGGTGCGCAGGCGATTTTCAGCTCGCTTTCCACCTCATCCAGCAGCTCCATCGGATCGCGGATGTCACGGTCAAGTTTGTTCATAAAGGTCAGGATGGGCGTATCGCGCAGACGGGTCACTTCCATCAGCTTGCGGGTACGATCCTCGACGCCTTTCGCGGCATCGATCACCATCAGACAGCAGTCAACCGCAGTCAGCGTACGGTAGGTATCTTCCGAGAAGTCTTCGTGACCTGGGGTATCCAGCAGGTTCACCAGGCTATCGCGGTAAGGGAACTGCATCACCGAGGTGGTAATGGAGATACCACGCTGTTTCTCCATCTCCATCCAGTCCGACTTGGCGTGCTGGTTAGAGCCACGGCCTTTTACCGTACCGGCGGTCTGGATAGCCTGTCCGAACAGCAACACTTTTTCGGTAATGGTGGTTTTACCGGCATCCGGGTGCGAAATGATCGCGAAGGTGCGGCGGCGTGCCACCTCTTCTAAAAAGGGATTAGACATGGAATTCTTCTCAATAGGCAGCGCAACGTACTGGCGCTGCTGATAAATCACGGTGGCCGGCAGAACCTTACCGGCGGGTAAACGGTGCCAAAAACGATGTTTCATCGTTGGCGGGTCAGCGCGAAGTTACATTGGCGTGAAGTCCGGTTACCTGGTCAGCTTTAAGGCGGCATAGCATACAATATTTTGCGCGCGCGGCCTACAGGGAAGGGGGCGGGATTTCGCAGAGGGAGAATCGGAGAACAGCGGATGCGGCAACAGAGTCGGGCAGGTCTGCACCCGCCCCCACTCTGTTATCCCAGTACCTTTCTGACGCAGGCTTTAAAAATCTGCACACCAATCTCCAGCGAGCTGAGATCGAAACGCATGTCGGGATGATGCAGTCCTGGCGTCAGGTTGGTGCCCAGCCCCCAGAAGCCCGCCTTCACACCCGGACGCTTGACCGGATAGTAGAAAAAGTCCTCGCTGCCCGGCGTGGTTCGGGTCGGCAGTGCGCCCTCTTCACCCAGCACTTCAACGATGGCCGCGCGGATAACCGCGGTCGCCTCATCATCAATCTCGGCGGCGGGCATCTCTTTCAGCACGCGGACCTCGGCGGTGGCGCCCAGTGCCGCCACGCTGTGAGTAATGGCGCGCGTGACCTGCTCTTTCAGCTGCGTCATCGGCCCGTTCTCCTGCGAACGCAGATCCCACACCACGCGGGCTTCATCCGGTACCGAGTTGGTGACACCGGCATCGCACAGGAAGCGGGTCGCCTTGACGCTCCAGGTCAGACCGGGAGACAGATGGAGGGCGTTAACCGCCTGAACCGCCTGCACGGCGGCATCCAGCGCGTTCACGCCCAGATGCGGTCGCGCCGCATGGGCGGGCTGACCTTTGATGGTCGCTTCCAGCGTGCTGCAGGCGGAGTAGAGCACCGCAGGCACCGCCTGACCGACCACGCACTCCTCCAGCGGACGCAGATGGAAGCCCAGAATCATCTCCACATCATCCAGTGCGCCACCTTCAATCATCGAGAGCGCACCCGCACCCAGCTCCTCGGCGGGCTGGAACAGAATCTTCAGCCGGCCACGTTTCACCGTGCCCTCCTGCAGCAGTGCCGATGCTGCCGTCAGCACTACCGAAGAGTGACCGTCGTGACCACAGGTGTGACGCGCACAGGGCACGCCATCAATGATGTGGCCCAGCGCATCCATATCTGCACGCAGCGCCAGCACCGGTCCCGGCACACCGCTGTCGATCTCCGCCACAATGCCGGTGGTGTTATTGATGTTGCGCGTCACCTTCAGGCCCGCTTTCTCGAGCTGATCGGCGATGTAGGCCGAGGTTTTCACCTCCTGAAAACCCAGCTCCGGAATTTCATGCAGAAAGTGGTAATGCTCTAATACCTTAGACACAGCGTTACTCCTGAATAAACAGACGCATAACAGACATTGCGATCAGCGCGTTGATGATGCTCACCAGCATCAGCAGCGGCCAGTATTTTTTGGGCACATCGGCCACGCCCAGCAGCCGCCCCATATATTGCAGCTGCGATCCCATCAGGAAAATCGCCGGTGCCAGAATGGTGATATCTGCACCGGTCAGCAGCCCTTTGGTCAGCAGGCTTACTGCGACGCCGGTGCCCGCCGACGAGGAGAGCCAGGCGGTGAGCAACACAGTTATTGCCTCGCCCGGCAGGCCGAACAGCCCCATCACCGGCGCAAACACATGCCCGAGAAACTGCATAATGCCGAGCAGGTTCAGCACTTCTGCCAGCACATAGGCCATCACCACATTCGGCATCAGATTGTGAATGGCGATATGAAAGCCTTTACGCGCACCGGTCACAAACACATCGAACGGATTACTGCTTGTCGCAATTTTATTTTCCATCGGCGAAATCCTTCTTATAAACACTGTTTAACACAGCGCGCGTTATCGCCGCACCGACAAATTTCAGCACGAACATTAATAACAGCGGAATAATGATCGGCAGCGTCATTGAGGCGAACAGAGCCGAACCGATGGCGAAGTAATTATTGATTAATCCGGCACCGGAATATTGCCAGGCACTCATCACCACCAGCTCTTTTTTGCCAATCTGTTTCTGGTCAGCCATCTCTTTGGTTAATGCCGCGCCCGCGTCGGTGCTTTGCAGGTCAGTGATTAACGCCAGACCGCAACGACCCGGCAGCCCCATCAGCGGTTTAAGCAGCGGCGTCAGTAAGCGATGTGCCGCGCGAATCGCGCCATAGTGGGTAAAGATTTCCAGCACGCCCAGCGCCAGCATTACCGTCGGCGTCAGCGACAGAGCAAACAGAAAACCCGCTTTGGCACTGAGTCCGCCTGCGCCGAGAAAGGTGTTGCTGACGGGATCTTTCATGGTGCCGAAGCTGCCGCCCAGCGTGGTGAAGTCAAACGCACCCAGCCATTTAAGGCCCTCGACGTTATAAAACAGCCCTGAGAAAAACAGAATGGCAAAAATTAAAGCGATATAACTGCCTTTGGTCGCCGTCATTTTTACCGGATTAACCACACTCTCATCTGACATTATTTTCTCCTGATAACATGGCCTGCCGCTCGTTCCCTGCCGTGGCAAGTTTCAATATATGGAACTCAGTTCTAAGCAGGATTTATGCCAGAGCCGCCAGGAGAACGATTGTTAACGCCTTATTTGCCGACACAGGACGTTTAATCCACGCCATACCTCTTATCGCGCTCTGAAAATGATTTTCAGAACACAACGTTATATTTCCGGGACGGCATCAGAGGGTGGGTATTTCGTCTGCCGCAGCGACCATTGCACCAGCAGAATAGCTATCGCCCGCACTATCATGGTGCTGATTCTCCTGACGTTGTTGCCTGATATTGCGCGATGCAGAATGAGAATTGGTCGCATTCAATTTCCGAAATAATTCTATTTAAATCAATCAGATAAATTGTCTTATTTTGCGGAAAAGGCTTCACTTTACTAACATGTATGATGCATAATTCACCGCATCCACCTGTTTATTTAACATCTTCTTAAAAGGACTCGGCCATGCTGACTGCTGAAATGACTGGGCGTTTAAACGACCAGCTGAACCTGGAATTTTTCTCTGCCAATCTTTATCTGCAAATGAGCGCCTGGTGCAGCGACAAAGGCTTTGAGGGTGCCGCTTCCTTCCTGAAGATGCATTCACGCGAAGAGATGCAGCACATGCAGCGTCTGTTTGACTACCTGAGCGATACCGGCGCGATGCCGGTGCTGGGCACCATCGCTGCGCCACCGGTTTCGTTCACCTCGCTGAATGAAATCCTGCAGCAGGCGCTGGAGCATGAGCAGCTGATCACCAGCAAAATCAACGAGCTGGCACACGCCGCTATGACGTCACAGGATTACTCAACGTTTAACTTCCTGCAGTGGTACGTTGCCGAGCAGCACGAAGAAGAGAAGCTGTTCAAAACCGTGCTGGATAAACTGGCGCTGGTCAGCAACAGCGGCAACGGTCTGTTCCTGGTCGATAAAGACCTGGGCCGCATGAGCACCGAGAACCACGCAGAATAATATCTTTTGCGACCAATGAGGTATAAGACCTGGTCGCTGTGAGATCGTGCCTTCACAGGGAACAGGGTCAGATCGGAAAGACGCAAAAGCCGCCATCCCTGGCATGCTCGGCCCGCGCGATTACGCACCTCATCCCTGAGGTGCGCCCGTAAACGGGCCAACGCTTTGCGTTGTTCAAAAACGCTCCCGGCGTTTTTATCCGGGCGGCGGGACGCTTTCCTCCTCTGCCCCTGTTCCCTGCTCAATGAACTTAAGCGTTGCTGCCCAAAACCTGATTGATTAGGCTTTGCCACCACGCCACCGCTATCCCAGCCGGTAACTCGCCGCTTTCTCGCCATTTACCCACAGCTCACGACGTTCACCCGCAGGCAGTAACAGCGCAATCTCCCGCCAGGCGGGCTGATAATCGCCGCGTTTTTCTACCGTCAGGTCGATTCGGCTGGCGCTGCTGCACAACGTCCAGCTCAGCCACAGCGCATTGCCCTGCTGCCAGCCATGGCTCTCGCCATCGTCGTCAAACATTTCGCCCTGGGTGGTTACGCCTTCCGGTGCCGGCCACAGCTGCCACTGCCGCACCGTGTCGCGCCGCGCATCGGTGGTGGTTTCGCACTCGCCCAGCGGAATGATCGCCCCCGCCCGCACCAGCAGTGGCAGCCGATCCAGTGGCGCATCCAGCGTAATCGTTTCACCACCTGCATACGCTTTGCCGCTGTGCCAGTCATACCAGCCGCCCTGGTTGCGTGGCAGATAGACTTCACGACTGCGCGCGCCCTGCTCCACGACGCTGGCGACCAGCAGATCGCGGCCCAGCATAAAATCATCACACTCCTCATACGTCAGCGGATCCTGCTCATGGTCGAGGAAGGTCGGGCGCAGCATTGGCTCATCTTCCACGCTCGCCTGCCACGCCAGGTTGTAGAGATAAGGCATCAGACGATAACGCAGGCGGATCGCTTCGCGGATCATCGGTGTCACTTCCGGGTACATCCACGGCTCGTTCACCGTGTGATCGTCATTCCACGAGTGGATGGTAAAGCGCGGATGCATCACGCCATTCTGAACCCAGCGCACAAACAATTCAGCATCCGGCTTATCGCCCGAGAAGCCGCCGACATCGTGTCCGACGTTAAACAGCCCGGAAAGGCTCATCCCCAGCCCCATGCGGATGTTATAGCGCAGAGTCTGCCAGCTGGTGCGGTTATCGCCGCTCCAGGTCTGCACATAGCGCTGCATCCCGGCACAGCCGGAACGGGAGATCAGATAGGGACGTTTGTCTGGCGCAAACTGCTGCTGCGCTTCCATTGAGGCACGCATCATCAGCAGTGGCATCACCGGCCGGATATGCTTGATGGCGATTGGCTGACCAAAACCGTGACAGCGCGCCTCACCATCCCAAACTTCATATTCGTTATTGTCATTCCAGGTAGAATCGATGCCTTTCTCCAGCAGCTGCTGCGTAACATTCTCCTGCCACCAGCGCACCGCCTGCGGATGGGTGAAATCAAGGTGCGATCCCTCATCATCCCAGAACACCGAACGCTCGGGACGATCAAACTCAGAGTCACGAATAAACAGCCCCTGCGCCGCCACTTCCTGGTAGCGCGGATGATCCTGCAGCAGACAGGGCTTGATGTTGGCCGCCAGCTTCATTCCGGCAGTGTGAAATGCGTCGCTCATCGCGTTGGGGTTCGGGACTTTGTCGTAGTTCCAGTTGAAGACATAGCGCTTGTTATTAATCGAGGTATAACCGGAAGAGAGCTGGAACGAATCACAGGGGATTTCATGCTCGCGACACAGGCGGATAAAGGATTGCAGCTGCTGCTGTGCGTCGGGCGCGTCGGTGTAATGCATGGTCGAACCGCTGTAGCCCAGGCTCCACTTCGGCTGAAACAGCGTGCGTCCGGTCAGACGCACAAAAGCTTTAGTGACGTCGAGCAGCGTCGGGCCGAGCATCATGTAGTAATCGAGATCGCCCGCCTCGGCGCGATAACGGCGATAAGGCAGATGGTAGTTATCCAGCTCATTCCCCAGATCGAGCCAGCTGCTGCTGAGGTTGTCATAGAACAGGCCGAAGCTGACGCCATCGCGCTGCGTCAGGGTAAACGGAATATGTTTGTAGAGCGGATCGGTGCTGGCGGCGTTGTAGCCCATGGCATCGAGATTACGCATCTCAAAACGGCGGTTAACGCGGTTCAGGTCGCCGCTCTTCTCGCCCAGACCATACACCCGATCCTGCGGCTGACGACGCTGATAGTGCTCGACGCCGTCGCCGTGGGCATTGAGCAGATAAGCACCGGTGTGACGATCGGCGGTCAGCGGTTGCCAGCTGGCACCATCAAACTGCTCCCAGCTCAGGCAGAGCGGCTGATGCACCGTCACCCGCAGCTGTCGGGTGCTGATGCGCAGTTGCTGCGCATCATGCTCCACCTGAAACGCGGGCAGCGTAAAGCCATCCAGCGCCTCACGGTCACGTCCCTGCCAGGGCACATCGTGCTCTGGCGCAATGCTCCAGGTGCGGTTCAGCGCCAGCTCACCGTCGCGCTTCAGCAGCACGCGCATCAGCTTCTCTTCAAGCACGTAAAGCCGCAGGAAATGTCGAGCGTCGACCTTGAGTTCAACAAAGTGATCGGCCTGCTGATGCAGCGTCCAGTTCTTCAGGGTTTTCATCGCGATATCCTTATGGGTTAGCAGGGCGCTGGCGGCGTTCGGCGATCAGCATCACCAGGAAAACGGCACCAATCAGGTCAAAGAAGCCCATCGCCACAAACAGCGGATTAAAGCCGATGGTATCGGCGGTAACACCGATAATCAGCGAGAAGATAAAGCTGGCGATCCAGGCACAGGAGCCACGCATGCCGTTGACGGTGGCCATCTGGCGGCGATCAAAGCGCTCCACCACCAGCGCACTCAGCATGCAGGAGATCACCTGATGACCGAAGCCACCAACGGAGATCAGGGCGATCGCCAGCCAGGGATCTTTCACCAGCGTCATCAGCGCCAGCGACACCATCAGCAGTGCCCCGGTGACGGAACTGGCGACAATGGAATTCACGCGGGTCATGCCAAACCAGCGCACATAGATTCTGGTGAGATAGCCGCTGGCGACGCTGCCGAGGTCGGCGGCCAGAAACGGCAGCCAGGCGAACATGACGATCTGCTTAAGATCCATGCCGCGCTCGTTGGCAAGATAGAGCGGCACCCAGAAGCTCAGCACCGCCCAGGCGGGTTCAGCCAGAAAGGCCGGAATGGCGATGCCGTAGAATTTCTTCTCTTTACCAATCACTTTCAGCGCGGTGAAGAACGCCAGCTTTTCACCCATCGCCTCGTTGTCCTGATTAATAAAGGCGCGTTCATCATCGGAAAGACGGGGATGGCTCTCCGGCGAGTGATAGCCCCACCACCAGAGTCCCACCCACAGCAGGCCCAGGCCGCCGGTCAGCAGAAATGCGCCCTGCCAGCCAAAGGTAATGTGGGCAACATAGATAATCGGTGGCGCCAGCATCGCACCAACCGAAAAGCCGACGCCCGCCCAGCCCGCCGCAACCGGACGCTCCTTTTTCGGAAACCAGTCACCTATCGCTTTGGCGTTAGCGGGCGTCGCCGCCGCTTCCGACGCGCCCATGACAAAACGCAGCAGCGCCAGATGCAGCCAGCTTCCCGCACCGGCGTGCAGCAGACAGGTGAGCGACCAGATCAGCGCGCAGATCAGGAAGCCCATCTTCAGTCCGATCACATCGATCAGCCAGCCGCAAATCGGCTGAAACAGGGTATAGGCGAGCTGAAATGCGGCTACGACCCACGAATACTGTTCGGTGGTCATGTTCAGACTGGTTTTCAGTTCCGGTGCCAGAATGCCGAGGGAGTTACGGGTGATGTAGTTGACGGTCACACCCAGCAGGAACATTCCCAGCATCCACCAGCGTAAATTTTTAATCACGCGCACCGTGCGTGATGCACTGATGGGTTTGGTTGTTGATTCGAGGCTCATTGTGCCACTCCTGATTGCCATTGATGACGCACACCGCCTGCTGGCGTACCGCGTGTCCTGTAAGCGACGTTAAAAAAGTGTGAAACGTGGGTACAGCCACTTTTTTGCAACGCTTTTCATGGCAGGCTGAATCCCGACAGAAAATGGCACTGAAACGCTTATCTGACGCGATTCAGCAGGCTATGAAAAATTTTTCATCAGCAGATTTGAAGGCGATCACAGAATGAAACAAAGGCTGAAAATCGGTGAGATTGCGGCGCTGAGCGGGGTCTCGATCAGTACGGTATCGCGGGTGCTGGCGGGAAAAGCGAATACCCGGCCCGCGACACGGGACAAAGTGCTGGCCGTGGCGCAGCAGCAGGGCGTGCTGGATAACCTGCACAGCGGTCGCCTGCTGCTTAATAACCTGATGGTCTTTGCCCCGCCGCGCGCCTTTGACGTACGCAGCGACATTTTCTACTACAAGGTGATTCAGGGGATCAGCCAGGCGGTAGAGCCACATGAAGTGCGGCTGCGCTACTGTCCGCTGGAAGAGTTGGAGAGTAATGCCGCGCTGTTTATCGATAAGATGCAGCAGACCGAAGCCGCCCTGCTGATCGGCATTGATGATGAGCATATTCATCAGCTGGCGGCGGAGATGAACAAACCCTGCGTGCTGATCAACGCCCGCGATCGCCGGATGCGCCTGCCGTCGGTTTCGCCGCATCATCAGCTGATTGGGGAATTCTCCGCGCGCTATCTGTTTGAGCAGGGACACCGGCAGATCCTGTCGCTGCACTGCCTGCGCCGCTACACCATGGAGCAGCGCTTACAGGGGGTACGTGACGCCTGGCACGCCATGAATCTGCGCTTTGACAGCCGCCAGCATCTGCTGACCCTGAACAGCTTCAGCAGCAATGAGGCGGCGGAACGGCTGGGGGAATATCTGCGCCACTGCCCTGATGCGCTGCGCCCGACGGCGATTCTCGCCAGCGGAGATTATATTGCGGCTGGCGCCGTCACTGCGCTGGAGCAGGCCGGATTGCGGGTGCCGCAGGATATCTCAGTAATGAGCATGGACGGGTTTAACCTGGCCGCTATCCACGACATTCCGCTGACCTCGGTGCAGGTGCCACGTGATGAGCTGGGCGCCGCAGCAGTCAGAATGCTGCAGGAGATGCGGCTGAATCCCGGCACACCCACCGGCAGCCTGCTGCTGAATGGCAGGCTGGTGGTGCGCGAGTCGGTGCGCCGCATCCGCGATAATCTCAGCCATGCGCCGGTTCAGCAGCATGGCCTTTATGATTAACCCGGTGCTGATTAACCCAGCGTTTTCAGCCGCAGTTCCGACGGCTGAGGCCGTCCGAACAGGAAGCCCTGGAACAGCGTACAGCCCTCATCGCGCAGTTTCGCGAACTGCTCATCGCTTTCCACGCCTTCAGCGGTAATCTGGATATCCAGACTGCGGCTCATGCCGGTAATCGCGCGGATGATCGCCAGCGCCTCGCGGCTGTCGCCCATATCGTTAATAAACGATTTGTCGATTTTGATTTTGTCGAACGGGAAGGATCGCAGATAGCTCAGCGACGAATAGCCGGTGCCGAAATCATCCAGCGCAATCTGTACGCCCAGCGCCTTGAGATTCTGCAGGGTACGGATATTCCCCAGTGAGTCATCCAGCAGCACCGATTCGGTGATCTCGACTTCCAGGCGCGCCGGATCGAGACCCGACTCTTTCAGCGCGCCTTCGACCACCGGCACCAGCGAGCTGTTTTTAAACTGCAGCGGTGAGAGGTTGACCGAGACCGACTGCTCCCCTTCCCAGCTCGCCGCTTCACGACAGGCTTCATAGAGCGCAAAGGCGCCCAGCATATGAATCAGGCCGGTCTCTTCTGCAATCGGGATGAAGTCGTTGGGCATGATCAGCCCGCGGATCGGATGATGCCAGCGCATCAGCGCCTCATAGCCAATAATCGTGCGATGATCGCCATTGGTGATGGGCTGATAGTAAAGCCGCAGGTGCCCGCCGCTGATTGCATCGCGCAGATCGTTTTCAATCAGGCGGCGGCTGCGCGCCACATCATCCATCTCCAGCGTAAAGTGCTCATAGCGGTTGCGGCCATTACGCTTGGCTTCATACAGCGCCATATCCGCACAGCGCAGCAGCTGCTCCGGCGTATTGGTGATGGTGGTGCTGAGCGCAATGCCTACGCTGAGCCCGACCGACAGATTATGACCCTCAACGTTGACCGGCGGACGAATCGCCTCGATCAGACGCTGCGCCACAATGCTCGCCTCCTCACTGTTCGCGACCGAAGGCAGCACGATAGCGAACTCATCGCCACCGATGCGCGCCAGCGTATCCTGATCGCGCAGCGTGTTACGCAGACGTTTAGCCACGCTGCGCAGTAGCTCATCGCCAATCTGATGGCCCAGCGCATCGTTCACATTTTTGAAGTTATCCAGATCAAGGCACAGCGCGGCGGTCTGGCGCTGCGTCTGATTCGCGGTGCGCAACGCCTCACTCAGACGCTGGCGGAACAGAATGCGGTTCGGCAGGCTGGTCAGGTTGTCATGGTGCGCCATATGGTGAATACGGGCATCGGCGGCACGCTGGTCGGTAACATCTTCCACCAGCAGCATCAGGTAGTTGCGGCGTGCATCCTGGCCATTAATCGCGGTGGCGCGGGTATGCAGAATGCGTTCGCCGCTGGCGGTCATCAGCAACTGCTCACGCTCATGCATGCCCTCACTGCGCAGTGCAACGTCCGCCAGATTGTTAAAATAGTCACTGAGTTCAGGCGACATGCACTCGTGCGGACGCTTGTTGACGATCAGTGCTTTCGACAGGCCAAACAGCTGCTGAGTACGGTCATTCACCAGCAGGATCTCGCGGGTGATCGCATCTTCAACAATCACGCAGGAGGGAATATTAGCAATGATATTGTCCAGGAATTTAGACAAGGCGGTTTTCTGCGTGCTCTGGGCTTCGGCCAGATCCCGGGCGCGCAGGATCTGCTGCTCCTGCTCACGGCCTTCCGTGCGGTCGCGGGTGATCTTGGCGAAACCGATCAGCTTACCGTCATCATCATAGATCGCGTCGATGACCACATGCGCCCAGAACGCGCTGCCGTCTTTACGGTAGCGCCAGCCTTCATCCTCAAAACGGCCGGTTTTCAGCGCGATACCGAGGTTGGCTTCGGGCGTGCGGTTCAGTCGCTCCTGAGCGCTGTAAAACAGCGAGAAGTGCTGTCCCACCACTTCTTCCGCTTTATACCCTTTGGCGCGCTGGGCACCGGCGTTCCAGTTCACCACCACGCCGTCGACATCGAGCATGTAGATGGCGTAATCGGTGACGCCCTCTACCAGCAGGCGAAAACGCTGCTCCTGTTCCCGTTGCTCGCTGCGGACACGCTGCTGTTCGGTGCAGTCACGAGTGATTTTGGCGTAACCCAGCAATTTACCCTGATCGTCGCGGATCGTGTCGATCACCACATGGGCCCAGAACGCGCTGCCATCTTTGCGGTAGCGCCAGCCCTCATCTTCAAAACGGCCGGTGCGATACGCAGTTTGCAGGTTCTGGCTGGGGATATGATTGAGTCGATCCTGCGCGCTGTAGAAACGGGAAAAATGCTGGCCGACAATCTCTTCCGCCACATAGCCTTTGGCCCGCTGTGCGCCGGCGTTCCAGTTCACTACGTTTCCGTCCTGATCGAGCATGTAGATGGCGTAATCGGTGACGCCCTCCACCAGCAGGCGAAAGCGCATCTCCTGCTCCCGCTCTTTGCGCTGCTGCTCCTGCTGCCGGGTGCAATCACGGCAGACAGCAGCAAATCCAATCAGCTGAGCGGTCTCGTCGCGGATCGGATAGATGACCACGTGTGCCCAGAAGCTACTGCCATCTTTGCGGCAGCGCCAGCCTTCGTTTTCGTAACGTCCGGTGGTGACGGCGATATCAAGTTCGCGCTGCGGCTGACCGCGACGGCGATCCTCTTCGTTGTAAAACAGGGCGGCGTGCTGTCCAATAATTTCGTCTGGCCTGTAACCAAGGACGTGCAGACCCCCGCCATTCCAGCTGGCGACAGTCCCGTCCGGTTTAAGCATGGTGATCGCGTAGTCGATCACGCTTTGTACCAGCATGCGATACATGACATCAGAGTTATTATCCATTGTTATTTGCCTGCTGCTCGGTAGCCCGGTAAAGGCTTAGGAATGTTCTTAATCGCGAGCCGAGACTACAGCGGAAAAGGTCTGCGAAGACAAGCGTATTAAGAAGAATAACTAATCTTAACAGGGGAGTTATCGGCAGCGGCGAGCAAATGTTCAATGATGTGATGATCGGGATAAGCGCCTGAGGTCAGGCGTTAAGGCAGGTTTTACAGCCAGCCAAGTCAGAGCGCGAGGCTGGCTCGCGCTTAATCATTTCGCGGCAGAAACGGCGTTTACAGGTCCATCTGTTGCTGTAAATGCATCGCGGCAATCGGCTGCCAGATCTCGGTTAACGCGCCCTCTTTACCGGTGAACGGATCCTGTGTCGGCAACGGCACTTTTTTCACCTGCTCCTGCGCCATTTTCAGCTTCGCGGGTTCGTCGCGCAGCTTCTCAGGCGACATGCCGCGCGGATAGGCACCAATCACCATAAAATCTTCGCTGGCGCTGACCTGGCGATGACCGACACCTGCCGGGATCAGCACCGCATCGCCTGCGCGCAGGGTGACCATCCGGCCACTGTCGCCGCCAAACAGCACTTCCGCCCAGCCTTCCGCAACCCCGAGCAGTTCATGGGTGTTGGGATGGAAATGGGTATAGGGGAAAATCGGATAGCGCCAGGCGGGTGGCCAGCCGTTTTCGTCGAAAGTTTTTTCAAACCACGCTGCGATCTCCTCCTCTTCCGGCACCACGCGCGGCCAGATAATCAGAGGTAACGGGTTATTAGGTACGCCGCCCGACGGGATGGCGAGCATCAGATGCTGAGGATTATCAGAGGCCCCGGCCGAAAAAGTACCCGCGGCGAAGGACATCATTAATAACAGACTGGAGGATGAGGCACGCATACAGGTTCTCCGGTTTTTTTCTAAGTGTGGCAAACCCGCAGCACAATGCAATGTGCGCCGGACGACACAATTGAGATAATTGACTGATATTGCTGACTAAAGCCAAATGTGTCGTTAACAATAGGGCCAGATAGTGCCTGTACGCCTGCGGATAGCGGTTCTTACTGCGGCAAAGTGTTGCAAAATGTCAGGCGGCCCGGCACGCAGATACGGCAGCCCGATGTCCGGACACTCTTTTGATAAACTGTTATACAAAAATCGCACAGATCTGTTTCTGATATGCTTGACTGTTATCTGTTGTAATAGCTAACAGATGACAGTGAGGTAACAAATGGACGCTATTAAACAAATCCTGATTGACGAGATCGCCACGCTTAACCGCGAAGAACGTCGCGACAATTTGCCGCGCTTTAGCCTCTCGTTTCTGAAGAACCATCCCGGCCTCTGGGCCGTTATGTATCTCTGCTATGGCCTGTGCGTGGCGCTGATCTTCACCACCGAGATGCTCGGCTGGCCCGCCTTCTGGTTTGCCACCGCATTTGTGCTGGTGATGAGCGTGCTGATGCTGCTCGATATCAACCCGAAATATCGCTTTGAAGATATCGATGCGCTCGATCTGCGTGTCTGCTACAACGGTGAGTGGTATTACGTTCAGCCGGTGCGCGAGCAGGCTATCTCACGCATTCTGTCGCTACCTGAAACGCCGGAGCGGGTGAAAAGTGGTATCCAGCGTCTGCTGACGCAAAAAGGGGAAGTGGACTTTTATGATGTCTACTACCTGACCTGGGGCCACCAGGAAGCGGCGCGCGTCTAATCCGCCTGCGGTTGCGCCATTAACTGACCCAGCGTTGCTATTGCCGCCTCGGCCCGACTATCCCACGGCCAGGCGGTATTCAGTCTGAAGCAGTGACTGAACTGCTCTCCTGCCGAAAACAACTGCCCCGGTGCAATACTGATCCCCTGCGCCAGCGCCTGCTGGTAGAGCCGGGTAGTATCGATGCTGTCCGGCAACGTCACCCAGAGAAAATAGCCGCCGCGCGCTTCGCTGACCGTCGCCTGCGGCGGCAGCACCTTCAGCAGCGCCTGACGCACCATCTGCTGTCGCTTCGCCAGTATCTGTCGCAGCCGCTTCAGATGGGTGTCGTAACGCCGCGTGGCAAGAAAGTCGGCCAGCGCCAGCTGCATCGGTGCGCTGGTCGAGAGCGTGCTCATCAGCTGCAGGCGCTGAATGCGCTGCGCATGCTGTCCCGCTGCCACCCAGCCGACGCGGAAACCCGCCACCAGCGACTTGGAAAACGAGCCACAGTGCAGCACGTTTCCCTGGCGATCCCAGGCCTTCGCGGGCAGCGGCGCAGCCTCACCCGCCCAGAGTTCGGCATAGACATCATCTTCAATCATCGGCACCTGATAACGCGCCAGCAGCGTCACCAGTTGCTGTTTGCGCTCCGGCGTTAACGTCACGCTGAGCGGATTCTGCAGCGTCGTCATCAGCCAGCAGGCTTTTACCGGCCAGCGTTGCAGCGCCTCCTCCAGCTGGACGAGATCGATGCCCTGCTTTGCATCGACCGGAATCGCCAGCGCCTTGAGCTTGAGCCGCTCGATCGCCTGCAGCGCGCCATAAAAACTCGGTTGCTCAATCACCACATAGTCGCCCGGCTCGGTCAGGGATTGCAGGCTGAGGTTCAGCGCCTCCAGCGCCCCACTGGTGATGACAATTTCATCCGGCGACAGGGTGATGCCCTGACGCGCATAGCGCTGCGCCAGCAGCTGTCGCAGCGTAGCGTTGCCGGGTGGCAGATTGTGCAGCGCATCGGTTGGGGTCAGATGATGAGAGACGTTCGCCAGCGAGCGCATCAGCTGACGCTGCGGAAAGAGTGCCGGATCGGGGAATGCAGAGCCAAACGGCACGATGGCGGGATCGCGCGTGGCCTGCAGTACATCAAACACAAAGTCGTTGATATCGACCTGCTCGCTGATCGCCACACTCAGCGGTGCGGGCGCTAAGGCGCGCGGTGCCACGTAGTAACCTGACTGTGGACGCGAGACGATCCAGCCCTGACTCTCCAGCAGCTCATAGGCATGCAGCACCGTCATCAGGCTGACACCCTGCTGCGCGACCTGCTGACGCAGCGACGGTAATCGGGTGCCCGGCAGCCAGATGCCGGCCTCTATCTGCTGCTGAATCTCATCCATCAAGCGCTGGTATTTCGCCACGGGTCGCCTCTCCTTGTTTACCGCGAGTAGTCTGACCGCGAGACTTTACCACGCACGGCGGCCAATAACAGGCGGCGCGCATCGCTTATCGTCTCTGATTACGCTGATTCGGCGCTGCACAGGCGCGTCAGATCACCGCCACCTGCGGCGTCAGGGGCTGATCGGCCTCAGTCATCGGGCTCAGGTTTGCCATTGCCGCTTCCGCTTCCGGCACCACAAAATTAGCCAGATCCGGCACTCGCTCAGGAGGAACCGGCTTGCCCAGCAGATAGCCCTGCAGCGTATTGCAGCCGAGGCTGGTCAGAAAGGCCTGCTGCTCAGCGGTTTCAACGCCTTCAGCCACCACTTTCAGCTGCAGCGACTGCGCCAGCGCCACAATCGCCGACACGATGGTGGCATCTTCTTTCTGATGCTGCAGCTCATTCACAAAGGCCCGGTCGATCTTAAGCTCGCTGGCCGGCAGCCGTTTCAGATAGAGCAGGCTGGAGTAGCCGGTGCCAAAGTCATCAATCGAGGCTTTCACGCCGAGCTGGGTCAGCTCGGTGAGAATACGCACGCTCTCATCGGGATCGCGCATCGCAGTGGTCTCCGTCACTTCCAGCGTCAGCAGTTCGGCCGGAATCTGATGTTTTGCCAGCGCATCCACCACCGTCTCTACCAGATTCGATTGTTCAAACTGCAGCGCCGACAGGTTCACCGCCACCGACCAGTCCGGATGGCCCTGCAGATGCCACTGACGCAGCTGACGACAGGCTTCATGGATCACCCAGTTACCGATGCTGACAATCATGCCGGTCTTTTCCGCCATCGGCAGGAATTTATCGGGCGACAGCAGGCCACGCTTCGGGTGCTGCCAGCGCAGCAACGCCTCAAAACCGAGGATCGGGCCGCGCGGCGCACAATATTTTGGCTGATAGAACAGGCGCAGTTCGTCGTTCTCCAGCGCATGCCAGAGATCGTTATTCAGCTGAAGCTGGCTCTGCGCCTGAATGTTCATTGAGGGCTGGAAGAAGGTGTAGCCGTTGCGGCCATTATTTTTGGTGTGGTACATCGCCGCATCGGCGTTGAACATCAGTTCCCGCTCATCCACGCCATCACCGGGATAGACGGCGATACCCAGACTCAGTGAGACCACCAGTTCATAGCGTGAGATATCAAACGGGCGATCCACCGCTTTAACCAGCTTATCGGCGATGGCCGCAGCATCATTGGGATCGTCTATCTCAACCAGCAGCACAAACTCATCACCACCGAGCCGCGCCAGCGTGTAGTAGCCGGTCATCTGCTGACTCATCCGCTCGGTCACACCAACCAGCAGACTGTCGCCAATGTGATGTCCGAAGGCGTCGTTAACCGCCTTAAACCCATCGAGATCCATAAACATCAGGGCAAACTGCGTCTGCTCACGGTTCGCTTTGTTGATCGCCTGCTCCAGTCGATCCTCCAGCAGGATACGGTTCGGCAGCCGGGTCAGGTTATCGTGCAGCGCCAGCTGAGCCAGCTCGCGATTCGCTTCAGCCAGCGAACTGGCGAGAATCGAGGTACGCGCCTGCATCCGCGCATCCAGCATCGAGACCAGCAGGGTAATGCCCAGAATCGAAATGGTGACCACCGTGACCAGAATCGCCAGCCAGTTGCTGTTAACGCCCTGCCCGACCGGATGACTGTGGGTGGGAAACTCTGCCGCCATCATGCCGGTATAGTGCATGCCTGCAATCGCACAGCCCATCACCACCGAGGCGCCAATGCGCAGCAGTGTGACCCGGCCGGTCTGACCCTCACGCAGATTAAACGCCAGCCACAGCGCCGCCCCCGAAGCGGCCAGAGCAATCGCCACCGACAGCGCTACCCAGCCCCATTGCCAGACGATACCAGGCGAGAACATCAGCGCCGCCATGCCGGTGTAGTGCATCGCCGCGACACCACTGCCGAGGATCAGCGCGCCGCCCGCCAGACGCGGCAAAGGCAGATCGCCACTGCTGCAGACCAGCCACAGTGCAAATATCGACGCGCAGACAGCAATGGCGGCGGAGAAGGCGGTAAGTCCGGCGTTGTAGCTCATGACCATCTCCATGCTCATCGACAGCATGCCGATAAAGTGCATCGCCCAGATGCCGATGCCCATGGAGAAACCGCCGCCGAACAGCCAGACCAGCGCCACTTTGCCGGTAGAATGTACCACCCGTCCCGCCATATCTAAGGCGGTAAACGAAGCCAGCATCGCGACAAGAACTGAGACGATGACGATAAAAGAGTCGTATGAGGTCGCTAACATAGTGCATTCCCGCGAAAGCCGTGCTGGTGGTTGGGCAGAGGTTTTTTTAAATTTGTATGAGTTATCGGCATAGCCCGGCGGTTAATGAGCCGCGAACCCTGCATCCTTTCCACTCATTCTGAGTGATGAAATCTATCGTCAGCTTCAGCCAGAAACCGACGACACCGGCTACCGCAGTGCGGGAAAGCTGAACGCGTCAACCCGATCCGGAGGCGTTGGCTTGCCCAGCAGATATCCCTGCAATGCATCAAAGCCTAAGCTGGTGAGCAGATGCTGCTGCTCTTCCGTCTCAACGCCTTCCGCTACCATGCGCAGGTTGAGGCTCTGCGCCAGCGTCAGCATGGCGCTGACCACGGTCGCATCTTCACTGCCAGGTCGCAGGCAGTTGATAAAGCTGCGATCAATCTTAAGTTCACTGGCATCCAGATGCTTAAGATGCAACAGGTTGGCGTAGCCGATGCCGAAGTTATCAATGGCGACGCTGACGCCTGCCTGCTGCAACTCCCGAATCCGCTGCTGGCTGAAAACAGGGTCGCGCATAGCAATCGTTTCGGTGATCTCCAGCATCAGCGCGCTCCCTGACAGCTGGTAACGCGCCAGCGTCCCGGTCAGCGTGCTGAGGAGATCACGCTGGTGAAACTGCAATGCCGAGAGATTCACCGAGACCGTCCAGTCGCTGTGTCCCTGGCTGTGCCAGATCCTTAACTGACGGCACGCCTCCTCAATCACCCAGTTGCCCAGCGCCACAATCTGACCGGTTTTTTCGGCGCGCGGCAAAAACAGCTCAGGCGTCAGCAGACCGCGCTGCGGATGCTGCCAGCGCAGCAGCGCTTCAAATCCCATTAATCGTGTGCCGCCGGAACGGAATTTGGGCTGATAGAACAGCCGCATCTGCTGGCGATCGATCGCTTCCCACAGATCGTTGGCCAGCTCAAGCTGATGCTGCGTTGCCGCGCTCATGGCGGGCTCAAACAGGCACCAGCCGTTTCGCCCACTGTGTTTGGTGTGGTACATCGCCGCGTCGGCATTAAACAACAGCTCCTGCCGGCTGCGGCCATGCAGTGGAAAGATCGCAATACCGGCACTGAGTGAAACGTGCAGTACATAGCGGTCAAGTTCAAACGGCGTACCGATTACTTTCACCAGTTTTTGCGCCAGCTGCCGGGCCGGGCTGATATCACACTCCGCCATCAGCACAAACTCATCCCCGCCCAGCCGCACCAGCAGCATGGTGTTACTGAGCTGACTGCGCAGCCGTTCCGCCACTGCCACCAGTAGCCGGTCACCGACGTGATGTCCCCAGGTGTCATTGACCGCCTTGAAGCCGTCCAGATCCATATAGATCACGGCAAAGCGATCTTCATTCAGCGTCGCCTGTTTGATGGCGAGATCAAGCTGCTGCTCCAGCATCACCCGATTGGGCAGCGCCGTCAGGTTGTCATGCATCGCCAGCTGACGCAGCTCCTGATTAGCGCGATTGAGCCGGGTTGCCAGCCGCGCGGCGCGCACCTGAGCGTCCAGCATCGAACTCAGCAGGGTGATCCCCAGAATACTCAGCGTAATCAGCGAGACCCATACCGCCAGTCCCGGATTACTGACGCCGTGCGGCTGCATGGTGCTGTTCTGGCTGAACACCGCCGCCGCCATGCCCACATAGTGCATGCCTGCAATCGCGATCCCCATCACTATTGAGGCCAGTCCACGCATCAGCAGCAGATGATGGTCACCCTGCCGCAGATGAAACGCCAGCCACAGCGCCACGCCCGAGGCGACGAACGCAATCAGCACCGAGAGCGCCACCAGCAGCATATTCCACTCAGGTTGCGGATCAATCAGCAGGGCCGACATACCAAGATAGTGCATCACCACCACGCCCGCGCCCAGGATCAGCGTGCCGCGCAGCAGCCGCTGACGGGTGAGATGCAGGCCGCCCACCGTCTGGCCGAAGGCGAATATTGACGCCAGGATCGCCACCAGCAGCGAAAGGATCGTCAGCCGCGTGTCATAGCGCATCGTCATCGGCACCATCATTGCCAGCATCCCGATAAAATGCATGGCCCAGATGCCAATCCCCATTGCCGTGCCGCCCACCAGCAGCCAGAACCGCGCGCTCCAGCCACGGGAGACCGCCACCCGTCCGGCAGTGTCCAGCGCTGTAAAAGAGGCAATAAACGCCACGAGCAGCGAAACACAGATCAGCACGCTATCCCAGGTGACAAGCAACATGTACAACTCCTCACCACCCGCAGAAAATCAGGTGCTGTATAAAGTCAGAAAAATAATTTTAATAACACCCAATGGGTGAAAGTTAATAAACTTCAGTATTTACTGGCCCTGAAAGCCGGGCAAAACAGGCCCATAAATGCAGGGCCATTTGTGACCTGCATCTTATTAACCGCCTGCTGTCTCTGGCGGTAAATCGTTATTATGTCTGATTGGTACAGGAACATATCACCGAAGCAGAAAGCATACCAGAGGCCGAAAAAACAAGGGGTTTTGTTTTGCCATCTCGCTTTTATGCCTTGCTGTAACTGGGTTATCGGCCAGAGAGACCATTTGATTAACGAAAAATAAACAGCCGCACTTCGCGTAACGCTTTAACTGATCTATAGTAAGTAAAACTGATATAAATCATCATTCTTAAGTCTAAGATTTTTCTTAAGACTGCGGCGCTGCCGGACTTGTTATTTTTATTTCCTTACTTTGGGTTGAATCGTTAATAAACACCGGGTGAAAAAGCACTGACTCTCGATAATTCGTAAGGAAATATTATGAAACTCAAGCTTTTTCTGTTTGCCGCTGCAGGATTAACTGTTGCTGTTCCATCATTAACCCAGGCGGCTACGACCTCGGGAACCATCAATGCCACGTTAACGCTGACCACCGGTTGCCTGGTAAACGGACAGTCAGCCACGGCGGGCGTTAACTTCGGTACCCTGAACTTTGGTAGCAGCGCCGCCACCTTTGATACCCTGAACGCCACCCTGGTCGGTGCAGCCGGTAACGGTATTTTTGTGCGCTGCACCACCGGTCAGGATTACAACGTGGTGGTGACCAGCAGCAATGCTGCGCCCGCTACTATCTATGGCACCGCCTCTACATCGCCGCGTTATCTGATTCTGGGATCGAATAATGCGCAGGGGATCGCCTATACCCTCTACAGTGACGCCTCCTTCACCACGGCGATCGCCAACAATACGCCGATCGCCTCCAGCGGTACGACCGATCCGACGCGGGGAACCAACTACGCCATTTATGGCCGGGTGGTCGGCGGCGGCTTTAACCCCCTGATCCCTGCCGGAACCTATACCGATACGATCAACGTTGCCGTGAACTATTAACTGCTCTCGCAGGTAAAGAAAGGTGGTTCTCTGGCGAACCTGCCTGACGATCGCACGCGGTCTGCCTCTGCTGATAGGGAGCGTTAACGCCTGGAGTCTGCCTGGCAGCACTTTCCAGGTTACGGCGTCGATTGTGGCAGGCTGCGTGATATCCGGTACCAATACCGGCGTTTTCGGCACTCTTGATTTCGGCACGCAGTCTGGTGTGGCGACCAGCACCGTCAACGCCAGCTTCGTGCAGAGCACCTCCATTAACCTTGCCTGTACGCCAGGCACCACGCTGAGCATGAGTATTAATCAGGGCAGTAACTTCACGACGACCCGTAATCTGAAGCTGCCCAACTTCACCAATACCGTTCCCTATACGCTCTTTAGCAACGCCAGCCGCACCACGGTCATCCCGGTAAACCAGGCGGTGTCGCTGAGCTATAGCAATGCCAATAACATTACGCTGCCGATCTATGGCCAGCTACAACTGCCCGGCACTGCGCGCGCCGGCGTCTATACCGACACGCTGACCGTCACCCTGAGCTGGTGAGGCGATAGAAAACAAGGATATGATCATGAAGCCACTGCGCGCCCTGCTGCTGCTGAGTCCCACCCTGCTCTCTCCGGCCTTCGCCGCTAACTCGGTGATGATCTGGCCTATCGACCCCGCCATTAATCCTGAAGAGAAAGCCAGCGAACTCTGGCTGGAGAATCGCGGTAACAGCACGACCATGATGCAGATCCGGGTTTTCAGCTGGCAGCAGATTAACAGTCAGGAGCAGTATCAGACCCAGCAGCAGGTGGTCGCCAGCCCGCCGATGGTGCGGATGGAGCCGGGCCAGAAACAGCTGGTCAGGCTGATTAAACAGACGCCCCCGGCGGCCGGTAAAGAGCTGGCCTATCGGGTGGTGCTGGATGAGATCCCGACGCCGAACAATCCTGGCGAGAATCAGGCCGGGCTGACCTTTCAGATGCGCTATTCGGTGCCGCTGTTTGTGTATGGTACCGGGCTCTCCACCGACAGCGCCCGCCCTGCTCTGCGCTGGCAACAGATCAGCGAGGGCGGCAAGCGCTGGCTTCAGCTGACCAACAGCGGTAACGGCCACGCCCGGCTCAGCAATGTGGCGATTGGTGGTCGCAAACTGGGCGAAGGCTTATACGGCTATGTGCTGGCAGACAGCACGCATCGCTGGCCGCTCACCTCGCAGGTCAGCGGCGAACTTACCGCTGACGTGAACAAAAGCCAGTGGCGCAGCGCTGCTCAGAAGTAAGCGCTGAATGAGACCCTTTTCCCTGCATCCCTGCGCGCTGGCGGTGGCCAGCGTGATTTACGCGCTTACGCCGGATCCTGTGCTGGCGGAGACTTACTCATCCCTGCCCCCGCCGCCCAGCCTGCAGAGCACCGGCAGCGGTCAGCGTTATATGCTGGAGCTGGTGATTAACCAGCAGGCGAACGGCAACATTGTGGCGGTGGAGCAGCGCGACGGTCATTTCTGGCTGCGCAGCGGCGATCTGCAGCGTGCCGGTCTGCCACCGGCTAAGCTGGGCCAGCAGCCAGAGGTTGATGTCAGCAGCCTGCCATCCATCAGCGTGGAGTATGACGCTGCGCGGCAGCGCCTGCTGCTGACCGTGCCGCCTGACTGGCTGCCCGGTCAGGTCATTGGGGAGGCAAAGAACGGACCGCGTTATCCAGGCCGCACCAGCAGCGGTGCGCTGATTAACTACGATCTTTATGCCAGCCGCACCGATAACAGCGGCACCCGCCTTGCCGCCGGATATGAACTACGGATGTTTGGTGATACCGGACACGTCTCCACTAACGGTGTCTGGCAGCAACAGCTGGAGGGCAGCAAGACTTATCAGAACGATGGCTATATCCGCTACGATAGCTGGTGGAGCAATGAAGATGAGAACACGGCGGTAAGCTGGCGGGTTGGGGATCTGGTCACCGACTCGCTGGCGTGGAGCAGCAGCGTGCGGCTTGGCGGCATCCGCGTCGGCCGCGACTTCAGCGTCCGTCCCGATCTGGTAACCTATCCGCTGCCCGCTTTTTCCGGCCAGGCAGCCGTTCCCTCCACCGTCGATCTCTTTATCAACGGCTATCGTTCCAGCCAGGAAAACGTGCAGCCAGGCCCCTGGTCGATGACCAATGTGCCGTTTGTTAATGGCGCGGGTGACGCGGTGATCACCACCACCGATGCGGTGGGCCGTCGCGTCACTACCACCATGCCGTTTTACGTCTCCAGTAATCTGCTGAAGTCGGGCCTGTCGGATTATGCCTTTTCCGCTGGCGCGATCCGCGAGAACTACGGCATAAAAAACTTCGATTATGGGCAGGCCGCCGCCAGCGGTTCTTACCGATACGGCATGACCGACTGGCTGACGCTGGAGAGTCACGCTGAAGGCAGCGAAAGCCTGGCGATGGGCGGGCTGGGCGGTCAGTTACGCGTCGGCAGCTGGGGCGTGGTCAACGGCGCGGTGGCGCAGAGTCAGCTTGAGGGCGAGAGCGGCAGGCAATACAGCTGGGGTTATCAGTACAATAATAGCTGGTTCAACATCGGCACGCAGCAGACCCAGCGCAGCAGCGACTTCGGCAATCTGGCGCTGGTTGGCAGCCGAGCCGGGAGCCAGGCGGATAGCCGTTACGCGCTGTCGCGCCGCAGTGCGCAGTACAGCGCCAGCGTCTCGCTGAACCAGTTTGGCAGCGTCGGTGCCGCTTTCATCGATATCACCGACGGCCAGGGCGACCGCACCCGCCTGTGGAACCTCTCATGGAGTAAAAACCTGTGGGGTAACAGCAGCCTCTATGTCTCTGCCAGCCGCGATCAGCAGGAGAAGAGCTGGACCGGTGCCATCTCGCTAGTGATCCCGTTTGGTGAACAGGGCAGCGCGGCCATCAGCACCGAACGCGATCAGCGCGGTCGCGACAGCCAGCGTATCTACGCCTCCAGCGCCATGCCCAGCGACGGCGGGTTCGCCTGGGATGCCTCCTGGGCGAATCAGAGCGGTGACAGCGGCGATTATCGTCAGGGCAGTCTGCGCTATCGCAATAACCAGATTGATACCTCCGGCGGTTTTTATGGCGATGATGACAACCTCACGCAATGGGCCGATCTCTCCGGTGCGCTGGTATTAATGGATAACAGCGTTTTTGCCGCTAACGCCATCAACGACGCCTTTGTGCTGGTGAAAACAAGCTATCCCGACGTGAACGTGCGCTACGAAAATCAGTCGATGGGACGCACCAATCAACAGGGCTATCTGCTGGTGCCCGCCATCAGCAGCTACTATCCGGCCAAATATGATATCGACACCCTCGACCTGCCCGCCGATATGACCACGCCGCGGGTTGAGCAGCGCTTCGCGGTGAAACGCCAGAGCGGCTACCTGCTCAACTTCCCGGTGGAAAAACTGCGCGCCGCCAGCGTGATCCTGGTTGATGCGCAGGGCCAGCCGCTGCCGGTCTCAAGCCTGGTGCAGCGGCCTGACCATCCCACCGGATATGTCGGCTGGGATGGCATCGTCTGGATGGAAGATCTTACCGCCAGCAATCCGATCGAGGTAGTGACGCCAGATGGTCGCCGCTGCGAAACCGAATTGCATATCGCCAGCGGTCAGCCGCAGGCGCTGAAAACCTATGGCCCTCTGACCTGCGCGCTACCGGCTCCTGTTGCAGGCAGCGCCGCCGCGCCTGCTGAACCTTTTACGTCCGGAAATCCACTATGATGAGATCGCTGTTACTGGCTGGCCTGTTGCTGCTACTGCCGTCACTGAGCTACGCCGCCTGTACCCTGCCCGCCTCCACAGCAAGCTTTGGTTCGGTCACCACCTTTGTGGCGAATACCACCGTCAGTTCGGTCACCACCAACGCCAACGTCAACTGTGGCTCCGGCTCGTCGCTGTCGCTGCTCGGCAATAACCAGATAACCTTTCAGCTGACCGGCGCAACCACTGTCAGCGGCACGCGCGGCATCCTCAAGCGTAGCGGTGACACCGGCAGCGATAATGTGCCGGTGCAACTCTGCACTGACAGTGCCTGCGCCACCGAACTGACCATCGGTGGCACGCCATTTGTCTATGGATCGCAGACTCTGATTAACCTGGCGGGTTTGCTGGGCAGCCTCAACTTTGCCATTCCGGTCTATCTGCGCACCGTTCCCGGTCAGGTCGTCGCCGCCGGCACCTATCAGGTGACGCTGAACATGGCGGTGACCTATCGCATCTGCACCAGCGTCGGCGTGGGAAATCTCTGCTTAAGTGAGCAGACCGGCAGCGGCGTGATCCCGATTAACATCACCGCTATCCTGACCAATGACTGCACGACGATTACCTCACCCAATATCAGCTTTGGCAGCGCGCCGCTGGTGGGCAGCTTTTCCACCGTCTCGCAGACCATCAACGTATTGTGCAGTAAAGGCAGCACCTATACCGTCGGACTGAGCAATGGCAGCTATGCGGTGAGCAGCGTCAGGAATATGGCGAGCGGGACGAATCGGCTGAGCTATGAGATTTATAAGAGTACCACCAGCAATCGCTGGGGCCCGGCAGGTACGGAGCGCTGGAGCAGTACCACCTCGACGGCGGTATCCACGGATGGACTGACGCGCGGCTTTAACTACACCGCGCGCATCCTGACCACGCAGAACACGCCGCCTGCCGGTAACTACAGCGACAGCGTGGTGGTCGATTTGTCTTTTTAGAGGGAAGCGCTGGCCGGCGTCGCGCTGTGGCGCAACTGATACTGTTTCACCATCCGGCCAATCAACAGCGTACCGATCAGCCCGCAGACGGCAGCAAAGGTCAGCCAGACGCCCGGCATCGCCTTATCACCGGTGGCGTGGATCAGATAGCTGGAGATAGCCGGCGTGAAGCCGCCAAACAGCGCCGTCGCCAGACTGTAGGCCATAGAGAAACCGGCGGCGCGCACCTCAGCAGGCATAATCTCCGCCAGATACACCACCATCGCCCCGTTGTAACTGGCATAAAGAAACGACAGCCACAGTTCCGCTTCCAGCAGATGGGCGAAGCTGGCCGAGCCCACCAGCCAGTGCAGCACCGGCCAGGTCGTCACAATCATCAGCAGGGTAAAGATGATCAGCAGCGGACGGCGTCCGACGCGGTCCGACAGCGCGCCCATCAGCGGCAGCCAGAAGAGGTTTGAGACACCCACGCAGAGGGTGACCAGAAACGCCTGCTTATCGCTCATCATCAGCACGGTTTTACCAAAGGTCGGGGTAAAGGCAGTGATCATGTAGAACATCACCGTGGTGGTGACCACCATCAGCATGCCCGCCAGCACCAGCGCCCAGTTGCTGGCAACTGACCGCATAATTTCCGTCATGCTCGGATGATGTTTACGTTTGCTGAACGCTTCGGTCTCTTCCAGCATCCGGCGAATGTAGAACAGGAACGGCACAATCAGGCAGCCGACCACAAACGGGATACGCCAGCCCCACTCCGTCACCGCCTCTTTCGCCAGCAGATGATTCAGCATCAGGCCCAGCAGGGCGGCAAAAATCACCGCAATCTGCTGACTGCCGGACTGCCAGCTGACGAAAAAGCCTTTGCGACCTTTTGGCGCGACTTCCGCCAGATAGACCGATACGCCACCCAGCTCGACGCCTGCCGAGAAGCCCTGCAACAGGCGTCCCAGCAGAATCAGAATCGGTGCCGCCGCGCCCAGCGTGGCGTAGCCTGGTACCAGCGCAATGGTCAGGGTACCAATCGCCATTAAGCCCAGCGTCAGTAATAAGCCTTTACGACGACCATGATGGTCGATGTAGGCACCCAGAATGATCGCCCCCAGCGGGCGCATCAGGAAGCCGGCACCAAAGGTCATCAGGGTGAGCATCAGGGAAGCAAACGGGTCATCACCGGGAAAGAAGGTTTTGGCAATGGCGGTGGCGTAATAGCCAAACACCATAAAATCGTACATCTCCAGAAAGTTACCACTGGTGACGTTAAAGATGGTTCGGGCAGCACTTTTCGGCGGCTTTTGTAAAGACGGGGTGTGACTCATAACGGCTTCCTGTTGTTTTTTAGCCGTTTTAGCCTGCCTGAGGCGAGATTAATGTGACCTGGCTCACCATTGCACTTTACAATTCTGTGTACATAAGTAACAAGCAATTAACAATTCAGATCAGCCAGCATAAGTGATCAGCTCTGGTGCTGATCTGCCTGATTTTATCTGGCTGAAGAGCCGCCATAAAAAAAGGCGACCTTAACAGTCGCCTTTTCATGTTGCCGGATAACCCGCTATTTCTTCACGGTTTCCATGCCCATCAGACCGATTTTCAGGTAGCCCGCCGTGCGCAGCTTATCCATCACGCTCATCAGCGTTTCATAATCTACCGACTTGTCTGCCTGGAAGAAAATGGTGGTCTCTTTGTTGCCCTGCGTCTGGCTGGTCAGCACGTTAACCAGCGAGTCCGGGGTGACCTGATCGTTACCCACGTAAAGCTGCTTATCTGCTTTAATCGACAGATAGACCGGCTTTTCCGGACGCGGTTGCGGCGCGCTGGTGGAAGCAGGCAGATTAACGCGCACATCGACCGTAGCCAGTGGCGCGGCCACCATAAAGATGATCAGCAGCACCAGCATGACGTCGATAAACGGCGTCACGTTGATCTCATGCATTTCACCATCGGTTTCCAGATCGTCGTTTAATCGCATGGCCATAACAACTTACCCTAAGCGCAGTTTCTGGGCGGTCGCAGGACGCGGAACCTCTGTGGCGACGGTGCCCAGATCGATATCACGACTCTGCAGCAGCATCACCTGCGCGGCGACATCACCCAGCGAGGCTTTGTAGTTGGCAATCATGCGGGCAAAAACGTTATAGATGACGACGGCCGGGATCGCAGCAACCAGACCAATCGCGGTCGCCAGCAGCGCTTCGGCAATACCCGGTGCCACCACCGCAAGGTTGGTGGTCTGGGTTTTCGCGATGCCGATAAAGCTGTTCATGATGCCCCAGACGGTGCCGAACAGGCCGATAAACGGAGCGACAGAACCGATGGTCGCCAGGAAACCGTTGCCACGACCCGCATGACGGCTGAAGGCGGCTACACGGCGCTCGAGGCGGAAACTGGTGCGATCTTTAATGCCGTTGGTATCTTCCACGCCAGCCGACAGTTCAAGTTCATTCTGCGCATCGTTCAACAGCATCACAGAGTGGCTGTGCCCGGTAAAGGCTTTGGCAATGCGGGCGGCGTCATTCAGATTGCGGGCTTCGCCCAGTGCCAGTTGCTCACGCTTCAGGCGACGCTTAGCCGCGCTGAGTTCGGCATATTTGCCGAAGAAGATCGCCCAGGTCACCACTGAGGCCAATAACAGGCCAATCATGACCACCTTTACCACGATATCGGCATGTTGATACATGCCCCAAACGGAGAGGTCCGTTTGCATCAAATCACTGGCTACCACGCTGCTTCTCCAACTTCTGATTCAGGGATGCGAAACAAGCGCAAATAATAGCAAAACGCCGGCGAATTGATAGTCGTTCTCATTACTATTTACAAAGCTGCTCAGCGCTATTGACCTGTTGTTGAGCGGGTTCAGGCACGGTTTGTGAGGATGTTTCGAAAATGTGAAGCTGTATGAAAATTTATTAAAACAACGTTTCAAAATGTGACGGAATTCATTCAATCAGCATTGCTGCATTTTACTCAGACACGTTTTCACTATGCTGGCTCCTTACGGCCCTCTGCGGTTAGCCCTGACCGCAGGCCGTCTTACCTCTGCGGGAGACAATATAATGAGAATGATGAAAACATGCGTGGCCAGTGCCCTGGCGGCGATGATAGCGAGCGCCACCGCCACGGCACAGGTGATTAAGGTGGCTGAAGTGCAGCCTGCCGGTTATCCCACTGTGGTCGCTCTGCAACACATGGGCGACAAACTGAAACAGGCCACCGATGGGCGGCTGGAGATGAAGCTCTACGCCGGTGGCGTGCTGGGTGATGAAGATCAGACGCTGCAACAGGTGCAACTGGGGGCTATTGATATGATCCGCGTCTCGCTGGCCCCGGTCACCTCGATTGCCCCGGAAACCAGCGTGCTGACCCTGCCCTACATTTTCCGCGACGTTAATCACATGCACAACGTGCTGGATGGCGAGATAGGCCGCGAGATTGCCGACAAATTCGATAACGATCCCAACGCCCGCATGGTGTTCCTGGGCTGGACCGATGCCGGTGAGCGCAACATGATCACCAAAAAGCCGCTGGCGAAGCCGGACGATCTCAGGGGCATGAAAATCCGGGTGCAGAACAGCGCCATCTCGCTGGCGACGCTGAAAGCGATGGGCGCCAATCCGGTGGCAATGGGCGTCAGTGAAGTGTTCAGTGCGATGCAGACCGGCGTGGTTGATGGCACCGAAAACAACCCACCAACCTTTGTCGCCCATAACTATATGCCGGTCGCGAAGTATTACACCCTCAGCGGCCACTTTATCCAGCCAGAGATGATCCTGTTTTCAAAACGCGCCTGGGATCGCCTGAAACCCGACGATCAGGCCCTGCTGAAAAAGCTTGGCAAAGAGGCACAGGATGAGGAGCGCCATCTCTGGGCGACCTATACCGAAGAGTCGATCGCCAAAATGAAGGCGGGCGGCGTCACCTTCCAGCAGACCGACCGTGACTATTTCGTCAAAGCGACTCAGCCGGTGCGCGATCAGTTTGGCGGCAAATATCAGGATCTGATGACCCGGATCGCTGAGGTGAAATAACCCTTCCCGCGCCACGCTGCCGTGTGGCGTATTTAATCAGGTATCAATTATGTCTGCTTATACGCGTCTGATGGATGGGCTTTATCTGCTCTGCATGCTGGTGGCCGCCATGGCGCTGTTGATCATGGTGACGGTGATCCCGATTGGGATCTTCGCCCGTTACGTGATGAACGGCGCGCTCTCGTGGCCGGAGCCGGTTGCCATTATCTGCATGATTATTTTTACCTTTATTGGCGCACCGGTGGGTCTGCGCGCCGGAACCCATATCTGCGTGTCGATGGTCACTGACCGCCTGTCGCCTGCCCGGCAGCGCCTGATGCTGCGCGTCAGCGATCTGCTGATGGTCGTCACCTGTCTGGTGATCTTCCAGGCCAGTTACAGCCTGTGCGAAGCGATGTGGGTGCAGACCCTCGCCTCACTTCCGGCGGTGACCTACGGCGAGATGTATCTGCCGATCCCGATTGGCGCAATTTTCACCCTGCTGTTTGTTATTGAGCGCCTGCTGAGCGGCGATCAGAGCCAGCGACCGATTGTCACGCTGGGCGGCACCCACTAACGCGGAGCAGAAAAATGGATGCATTGATCTTGATAGGCAGTTTGCTGGTGTTGCTGATGGTAGGTTTTCCGGTCGCCTTTGCGGTGGGACTGAGCGCCTTTATCGGCGCCTGGTGGATCGATCTGCCGCTGGAAGCGGTGGTGATTCAGGTCACCAACGGGATTAACAAATTTTCACTGCTGACCATTCCGTTCTTTATCCTCGCTGGCGCGATTATGGCGGAGGGCGGCATTGCCCGTCGCCTGGTCAACTTCGCCTATATCTTTGTCGGCTTTATTCGCGGCGGGCTGTCGCTGGTTAATATCGTCGCTTCAACCTTTTTTGGCGCTATCTCCGGGTCGTCGGTAGCCGATACCGCCTCGATTGGTTCGGTGATGATTCCGCAGATGGAGGAGAAAGGCTATCCGCGTGACTTTGCGGCTGCCGTAACCGCCAGCGGCTCCGTTCAGGCGGTGCTGACGCCCCCCAGCCACAACTCGGTGATTTACTCGCTGGCGACCGGCGGCATGGTGACTATCTCCTCGCTGTTTGTCGCCGGGATTTTTCCTGGCCTGCTGCTGGGGGCCTGCCTGATGGTGATGTGTCTGGGCTTTGCCCGTAAACGCGGCTACCCCAAAGGCGAGCGTATTCCGTTTCGTCAGGCGCTGAAGATTTTCTTCGACGCGTTCTGGGGGCTGTTTACCGTCGTGATCATCATGGGGGGGATCCTCTCCGGCATCTTTACCGCCTCGGAGTCCGCTGCGATTGCCTGTATCTGGGCGTTCTTCGTCACCATGTTTATCTATCGCGACTTTAAATGGAGTCAGCTGCATATCCTGCTGTTCCGCACCATTAAAACCGTCACCATCGTGATGGTGCTGATCGCTTTCGCGGCCGGGTTTGGCGCGGTAATGACCTTTATGCAGCTGCCAACCATTATTACCGAAGCGTTCACCAGCCTCTCCGATAACAAATATGTGATCCTGATGTGTATCAACATCCTGCTGCTGGTGGTGGGCACGCTGATGGATATGGCGCCGCTGATTCTGATCCTGACGCCGGTGCTGCTGCCGGTAGCCACCGCGCTGGGGGTCGATCCGGTTCACTTTGGCATGATCATGCTGACGAACCTGGGCATCGGGCTGATTACGCCGCCGGTCGGCACCGTGCTGTTTGTGGCCAGCGCGGTGAGTAAGCAGAAGATTGAGCAGGTCGTCGGGGCGATGCTGCCGTTCTACGGCATGCTGTTCCTGGTGCTGATGCTGATTACCTATATTCCCGCTATTTCACTCTGGTTACCGCGCCTGATGGGCGTGATGTAAGGCAATGGAAACCGGCTTGCTTGCGGGTCCCAGACTGCTGACAAACTCGAATCAGGGTGCAACTGGCAGCGATGGATTAGCTCAACATGCAGGGAACCCGGTCAGAGGAGGAAAGCGTCCCGCGCCATGGACGGCGCGGGCCGAGCGAGCCAGGGATTGGCGTAAGCGCCTTTCCGTTCTGACCGGGTTTCCTGTACTGGCTCGGTCTCACAGCTAACCGGGCCACACTTTGTCATCAATTTCAGGCCCGCTCGCGGGCCGGTTTTTTTCCTGCGACGCACTCTGATAATCACCATTGAGTCTCAACCCTGCTGGCCGTTTCGTGATAACGTGAAGGCTTAGTCTGAAGCGGTAAAGGCGACTCATGACCACCAGAAAAATTGATACCACGCTCGTCAGTGCAGGACGCAGCAAGCGTTATACCCAGGGCTCGGTGAACAGCGTCATTCAGCGCGCCTCTTCGCTGGTTTTTGATACGGTTGCAGAGAAGAAACGCGCCACCGCCGGTCGGGCAAAAGGCGAACTCTTTTATGGCCGTCGTGGCACCCTGACGCACTTCGCGTTGCAGGATGCGATGACCGAGCTGGAAGGCGGTGCGGGCTGTGTGCTCTACCCCTGCGGCGCGGCTGCCGTGGCGAACGCGATTCTGGCGTTTGTCGAGGCGGGCGACCACGTACTGATGAGCGGTGCGGTCTATGAACCGACGCAGGATTTCTGTACTAAAATTCTCGCTAAGCTGCAGGTTTCCACCGGCTGGTTCGATCACTGCATCGGCAGTGAAATCGGTGAGCTGGTGCAACCCAACACCCGTGTTGTCTTCCTGGAGTCGCCCGCTTCAATCACGATGGAAGTTCAGGATATTCCGGCGATTGTGGCAGCGGTACGCGCTAAAGCGCCCGAGGCGATCATCATGATCGACAACACCTGGGCGGCCGGTATTCTGTTTAACGCGCTGGCGCACGGCATCGACATCTCGATTCAGGCTGGTACCAAATATCTGATTGGTCACAGCGATGCAATGATCGGCACGGCAGTCGCCAATGCATGCTGTATCGACCAGCTGCGTGAGAACTCTTATCTGATGGGCCAGATGGTGGATGCCGATACCGCCTACATGGCGAGCCGCGGTCTGCGCACGCTGGGCACCCGTCTGCGTCAGCATGAAGAGAGCGCGATTCAGGTGGCTGAGTGGCTGGCGGCGCGCCCGGAAGTGGCACGGGTCAATCATCCGGCACTGGCGCAAAGCAAAGGTCATGCATTCTGGCAGCGCGATTTTAACGGCAGCAGCGGCCTGTTCTCGTTCATCCTGCAGGAAAAATTAGACGCGCCCCAACTGGCGGAATATCTCGATCACTTCCATCATTTCAGCATGGCTTACTCCTGGGGCGGCTATGAATCGCTAATCCTGGCGAATCAGCCGGAAGAGCTGGCTGAGATTCGTCCGGCGGGCGGTGTGGATTTCACCGGCACGCTGGTGCGGCTGCACATTGGTCTGGAGCACGTTGATGATCTGCTGACTGACCTGGAGGCCGGTTTTGCGCGCCTGACGCGCTAAGTCAGATAAACAGAAAGTAAACAGAAGATAAACCACGTAGCGGCGGCCCGGAGAGTTTGCCGGGCCCCGGCTCATTTGTTGTTAAAATTTATCCCGCATCGTTCAGCTTACCGGTGAGATTGCCGTGCTGCCTGAACGCAGACGGATTGTTCCTTGTGACGTGATGGAATCGCTAATGGGTGTTTTACACGAGATTGTCCAGGCGCTCTGGCATCAGGATTTTGCCGCGCTGGCAAATCCGGATGTGGTGTGGGTGGTGTACGGCGTGATGTTTCTGACGCTGTTTCTGGAAAATGGTCTGCTGCCCGCCTCTTTCCTGCCGGGCGACAGTCTGCTGCTGCTGGCAGGCGCGATGGTGGCTAAAGGGGTGATGGATTTTGTGCCGACGATGGTGATCCTCACGACGGCCGCCAGCCTCGGCTGCTGGCTGAGCTATCTGCAGGGCCGCTGGCTGGGGAATACCCGGCTTGTGAAGAGCTGGCTGATGCATCTGCCGGCACAGTATCACCAGCGCGCCTGGAATATGTTTAACCGTCACGGCCTGATGGCGCTGCTGGTCGGCCGTTTTCTTGCCTTTATCCGCACTATCCTGCCGACCATGGCGGGCATTGCAGGCCTGCAGAATGGCCGCTTTCAGCTGTTTAACTGGCTCAGCGGCGTGCTGTGGGTCGGCATTGTGGTTGCCTTTGGCTATGGCATCAGCCAGGTGCCGTTTATCAAGCGTCATGAAGATCAGGTGATGGCGATTCTGATGATACTGCCGATGGTGCTGCTGGTGCTCGGCCTGTCCGGCAGCATTGTGGTGATCTGGAAAAAGCGTCGCCAGAAACGCGCCTGACGCGCGTCTGGCTTTCGGATCCGCCGCCCCTCAGACGGACGGATCCGCTACCGTCTGCCTGACACGACTCACCTCTTCCCCCGGCGTCACGCCGAAATAGCGTTTAAACTCCCGCGAAAATTGCGAAGGGCTTTCATAGCCCACCCGCACCGCCGCCGCACTCGCCTTGAGTCCATCGTGCAGCATCAGCAGCCGCGCCTGATGCAGGCGATAGCGCTTGAGATACTGTAACGGCGAGGTCTGCGTCACCGTTTTGAAGTTATGGTGAAAGGCTGAGACGCTCATGTTCACTTCCGCGGCCAGCGCATCGACGCTGAGGTTTTCCGCATAGTGATTCTCAATCCGTCGCAGGGCGCGCGCGATGAGGCTGAACTGCGTCTGTCGGCTCATCAGCGAAAGCAGCGCGCCGCCAATCGGGCCAGTCAGCACATAGTAGATAATCTCCCGCACGATATGCGGCCCCAGCACGCGCGCATCGCGCGGCTGGGTCATCACATCCAGCAGTCGCTCCGCGGCGCACAGCATCGGTTCCGTCAGCCAGGCCGAGTGAATACCCGAAGTCTGCGGCTGCGGCTGAAACTGATCGTCGTCGCCAATTTCAATCAGCAGATCCTGCAGGCTGGCGGTATCAACCCTGAGACACAGCCCGGCAATCGGGATCTCCGGCGAGGCCCAGGTTTCGCACTCCACCGGCAGCGGCACGGTCAGCATCAGGTATTTGCTGGCGTCATACTGAAACACGGTGCTGCCGAGATAGCCGGTTTTGCTGCCCTGAAACAGGATGACAATGCCGGGCTGATACATCATCGGCGTACGGGGACGATATTGACTGGCATAAATCAGCGACACATTTTCGACCGGGCAAAGACGGTCGCGACCATGGGTCATTAAGGTGACTACCTGCTGTGCCAGCCGGTGACACAGTGCATCGTGCGCCATAGCAACTCCTTTTCGGGCAAAAAGCCAGTGTGCCGTGCTAATGCCTGAACCGCCAGCAGCCTGGAGAATCAGGCAAGAAATTTACCGGATCGGGCAGAAGAGCAGACCCGCTGTTGTTGCTGGCGCTGAGCAGGCTGAAAATTGTTGGCTAGACTTAAGCACAGTGAATTCTCACGGGTTAACCGCAACGGAAAGGAGCAACTATGGCAGACCAACCCATTATCAAACTGCGCGATGGCAATATGATGCCGCAACTCGGACTCGGTGTGTGGCAGGCCAGCATCGAAGATGCGCGTCATGCGGTGCTGAAAGCGCTTGAGGTCGGCTATCGCTCAATCGATACCGCCGCCGCCTATAAGAATGAAGAGGCGATTGGCCAGGCTCTGCAGGAAACCGACGTACCGCGCGAAGAAATTTTCGTGACCACCAAACTGTGGAACGACGATCAGCAGAACGTTCAGCAGGCGATGGAAACCAGCCTGGAAAAACTCAAACTGGATCAGGTCGATCTCTATCTGATGCACTGGCCGTGCCCGGAAAAAGACCATTACGTTGATGCCTGGAAGAAGATGATCGAACTGCAGCAGCAGGGGCTGACCAAAAGCATCGGCGTCTGTAACTTCCATGAAGCGCACCTGAAGCGTCTGCTGGATGAAACCGGTGTGACGCCGGTCGTGAACCAGATTGAACTGCACCCGATGCTACAACAGCGCACGCTGCATGCGTGGAACGCGCTGCACCAGATCCAGACCGAATCCTGGAGTCCGCTGGCGCAGGGCGGTAAAGGGGTCTTCGATCAGGAGATCATCAAGTCGCTGGCGAAGAAATATGGCAAGACACCGGCGCAGATTGTGATCCGCTGGCATCTGGATAGCGGTCTGGTGGTGATTCCGAAGTCGGTGACGCCAGCGCGTATCGAAGAGAACTTCAAGGTGTTCGACTTCCGTCTGGATAAGCATGAAGTGAGTGATATTGCGAAACTGGACAGCGGCAATCGTCTGGGACCGGACCCGGAAACCTTTAACTGACGTGAAGGTGACCTTAACCACTCTGCCCTGCTGTTGACGGACAGAGAAGGCTTAACGTGGTCAGGCGGGTTCTTCCCGCCTGACCACGTTGTTATGCCGTGGGCTGCACCACTAGCTGACCGGCCGTACCGCGATCGGCCAGTTCCAGCGTCTGACTGTAATAGACGAACGGAAAGTGATCGGACGAACTCTGCGGGAAGGTAACCATCAGTTCCACGCTGCCATCAACCCACACCGTATCTTTCCAGCCACGATCTTCGCCCATCGGCTGAGCGCCATTCACACTTTTAATCAGGAACATCACGCCCTGAATATGCAGCGACTGCGGCCGATCGGCGTGCAGGATCCAGCGCTCAAAGGTGCCCTGCTGCGCAGTGGTGTCAATGCGGTTCATATCCCAGAGCGCGCCGTTGATGCCCGGCATACTGTCACCGATGCGGAATTCGCGGGTGCGCACCGCCACGCCATCCAGAATCTGGTCGGCCAGCAGCCGCATCGGCAGATTATCCGTCACCAGCGGCAGTAAGCCGGTTGGGCGCAGCGTCAGGATCAGGGTGGAGGTCAGAATAGAAGATGGCTCAAAGAAACCGCGCAGCCGATCCATAATGCCTGCCGCTGTTCCCGCCGTAATCGACACTTCGTCACCCTGCGACATATCCACCAGCACTTCACGACGTTCGCCCGGCGCCAGTGACAGACGCTGCACCGCCACCGGCGCAGGCAGATAGCCCTGATCGCTGGCAATCACCATAAACGGACGATTGTCGCTGAGCACCATCTCATAGCGTCGCGCATTCGAGGCGTTCAGCAGACGCAGGCGCACCCAGCCGCGTGACACCTCAACATAAGGATTGCGTACCCCATTCACCAGCAGCGTATCACCCAGGAAACCACCATCCTGCGGCGGGTCATAGACCGGCGTGGCAAAGTTATCGAGCCGCTTGTCCTGAATGATGATGGGGAAGTCATCGACGCCGTAATGCTTCGGCAGCGGCAGCTGTTTGCCGATGTCATCTTCCACCAGCCACATGCCCGCCAGACCGTTATAGATATGCGGCGCCATGCGGTTTGGGGTATTGGCGTGATACCAGCAGGTTGAGGCCGCCTGACGAATCGGCAGCACCGGCGCCCAGTCGACACCGGCCGACATCATACGTGGCGCGCCACCCATTAACGCACCCGGCAGCTGCAAACCGCTGACGGTCATGGAGACGGACTCATTCAGCCGGTTGCTGTAGATCAGCTTAACGTCGTCACCGCTGTAAACCCGGACGGTCGGGCCGAGGTAGAGGCCATTAATGCCCCACACCGGCACTTTGTTATTGTCGCCATTAAATGACCAGTGGCTGCGCTGCATCGTCAGAAACAGCGGCTGGCCGCGACGGGATTCCAGCAACGGCGGAACCGGAAGTGGCGTATCGCCATTGGCTGAAGAAGCGGCATGTGCCGCATGAGGGAGTAAACTGGCGCTAAGCGCCGCTCCGGCAGAAAGCTGGATGAACTGACGTCTGCTGAAAGACATAAAACTTCTGACCCTTTACGCGTGGCGCTAAGCGCCGGCCCTGTTTTTATTGATCTGTTTTTGCTGTGCTGCGTTCACGACGAGCCGGAAAAGGCTCGCCGCGCGGCATCCATGCAGGATAGTTCGGCGAATGAATCGCCGGTCAGATTTTTCCGTTTTTTTCGCGTTCTGCGACTTCGGCATTGAGCTCTTCCAGCTTCGCCGCCATCAGTTCGCGACAGTGAGTCGCCAGCTTACGCACCGACGAAGACTCGAATGCTTTTACATCAACCGGCGGCAGCATCTCAACAATGACCAGACCGTTGTTCCAGCGATTGAGATCGATCTTGCCATGGGTATTGGAGACCACAATCGGAATGATCGGCACGCCCGCCGCCACGGCAGCGTGGAAGGCACCGGTTTTAAACGGCAGCAGGCCACGGCCACGGCTGCGCGTTCCTTCCGGGAACATCCAGATAGAGATGCGCTTGCGGTTAAACTGATCCACCAGCTCACCGATGGTGCCGCGCGCTTTCGCCCGGTCATCGCGGTCAATCAGCAGGTTGCCGGTCAGCCAGTAGAGCAGGCCAAAAAACGGCACCCACAGCAGGCTCTTCTTGCCCACGGTGACCGTATAGGGCTGCACCATTTTGGCCGCGGTGACCATGTCGTAGTTGTTCTGATGGTTGGCGATATAGATCGCATTGCCATAATTCTCCGCGCCTTCCGGTCTGCGCAGATCAACTTTAAGACCAAATACCGTCGACAATTTGCCGAACAGATGGCCAAAAGTGGCGACGTGGCGCGGATCGCGTGGTGAAAAAAGACACCAGATACAGCCAAAGATACAGATCAGGATCGAATAAATGACGACGATAATGGCACGCAGAATCAGTAACATAGTTCCCTCATTGAGCCACGGCTGACGCAGGGTCAGCCGGGTAGTTTACGCTTCGCTATCCGGGCTCGCCGGACGCGCAGGCGTATCCAGTTCAACACGATCAATTTTTTGCAGGCCGCGCGGTAACAGCGTGCCGCGACGTCCGCGATCGGCGCGGAATTTCTGCAGCTCTTCACTGCGCAGCAGCATTTTACGCTTGCCCACGTGCAGTGTGATCGCGCTGCCCGGCGGCAGGATCATCAGCCAGGCCAGTTTGTCCTGACCCGCAGCGGCTTCTGCTGACGGAATGGAGATGATTTTGTTGCCCTTGCCTTTCGACATCTGCGGCAGTTCGCCAACCGGGAACATCAGCATGCGTCCCGCCTGGGTAATCGCCAGCAGCATGTCATCTTCATGATGCACCGCCATTGGCGTCATCACGCGGGCATTGTCCGGCAGCGTCAGCAGCGCTTTACCGGCGCGGTTGCGCGATATCAGGTCGCTGAAGGTACAGATAAAGCCGTAGCCCGCATCAGACGCCATCAGCAGACGCTGGTCATCCGGCTCCATCAGCACCTGTTCAACCACCGCACCCGGCGGTGGCGTCAGCTTGCCGGTCAGCGGCTCGCCCTGTCCGCGCGCGGAAGGCAGCGATGTCGGATCCAGCGTATAGCTGCGGCCGGTGGAGTCGATAAAGGCCACCGGCTGATTGCTCTTGCCGCGTGCGGCAGCCAGATAGCTGTCGCCCGCTTTATAGCTCAGTCCGGCGGGATCGATATCGTGGCCTTTGGCGCTGCGCACCCAGCCCATCTGCGACAGCACAATGGTGACCGGTTCAGACGGCACCAGCTCGGTTTCGCTCAGGGCTTTGGCTTCTTCACGCTCACACAGCGGCGAACGACGATCGTCGCCGTAGCTGGCGCTGTCAGCCTGTAACTCTTTTTTCAGCAGGGTGTTCATCTTGCGTTCAGACGCCAGCGTCGCCTGCAGCTGATCGCGCTCTTTTTCCAGATCCGCCTGCTCGCCACGGATCTTCATCTCTTCCAGTTTTGCCAGGTGGCGCAACTTCAGTTCGAGGATCGATTCGGCCTGCGTTTCACTGATGCCAAAACGCGACATCAGGACCGGCTTCGGCTCATCCTCAGTACGGATGATCTCGATCACTTCATCAATGTTCAGGAATGCGACCAGCAAACCTTCCAGAATATGCAGGCGGCGCAGCACGCGATCCAGTCGGTAGTTCAGACGACGTTTGACCGTGTCGCGGCGGAACACCAGCCATTCTGTCAGGATCTCGTGCAGGTTTTTCACCGCAGGGCGGTTATCCAGACCGATCATATTGAGGTTAACGCGGTAACTCTTCTCCAGATCGGTGGTGGCGAACAGATGGTTCATCACCTGATCGAGATCGACGCGGTTAGAGCGCGGCACGATCACCAGACGGGTCGGGTTCTCGTGATCTGATTCATCACGCAGATCCTCCACCATCGGCAGCTTTTTATTGCGCATCTGGTTAGCAATCTGCTCCAGTACGCGCGCGCCTGATACCTGATGCGGCAGCGCGGTGATAACCACCTCGCCCTCTTCTTTCTTCCATACCGCACGCTGGCGGATGGAGCCGCGCCCGGTCTGATAAATTTTACGGATTTCGTCACGCGGCGTAATGATTTCCGCCTCGGTCGGATAATCAGGTCCCTGAACAATATCCAGCAGCTGGTCCAGCGTGGTTTTCGGCGCGTCGATCAGTGCGATCGCCGCCTGAGCTACTTCGCGCAGGTTGTGTGGCGGAATATCGGTCGCCATGCCCACGGCGATACCGGTGGTGCCGTTCAGCAGAATATTGGGCAGGCGCGCCGGTAACATCTTCGGCTCCTGCAGCGTGCCATCAAAGTTCGGCTGATAGTCGACCGTGCCCTGACCCAGCTCGCCCAGCAGCAGCTCGGCATATTTTGACAGACGGGATTCGGTGTAACGCATCGCCGCGAACGACTTGGGATCATCCGGCGCGCCCCAGTTACCCTGGCCGTCGACCAGCGGATAACGGTAGGAGAACGGCTGCGCCATCAGCACCATCGCTTCATAGCAGGCGCTGTCGCCGTGCGGATGGTATTTACCCAGCACGTCACCCACGGTACGTGCCGATTTTTTGAATTTTGCGCTGGCGCTCAGGCCCAGCTCGGACATGGCGTAAACGATACGTCGCTGAACCGGCTTTAATCCGTCGCCAATGTAAGGCAGTGCGCGGTCCATGATGACGTACATCGAATAGTTTAAGTACGCATTCTCGGTGAATGTGTGCAGGGCAAGACGCTCTGCACCATCCTGAGTCAGTTCACTCATTAATTTCTCATCCTCACATCGTGGCCCACAACGGCGGGACACCCGGCGGTGGTTTGGCGAGGATAGTACCTTATTCCCTGGTGTTAGTCACAGGGGAAGCGCGGGACAAGAGGCGTCCCGCCGCGCAATTTCATGTGCCGGAGGCACGCCGGATTCAGACCGGCAAGTGCCTGACCTCTCTGCGGAAGTGAATCAGGGCTTTGCCCCTATCCACTGACGGGCAATATCACGATATTCACCGGTGGCGGTGCTGAGATGCACCCACTGATCGACATAGAGCTTCCAGCTGATGTCGTCACGCGGGATCATGTAAGCCTTCTCGCCATACTGCAGCGGTTTATCAGGATTGATCGCGCACAGCGTCGGGTAATGCTGCTGCTGAAAACGCGCTTCAGAGGCATCGGTGATCATCACATCTGCCTTGTTGTCGACCAGCTGCTGGAAGATGGTGACGTTATCGTGGAACAGCGTCAGCGAGGCTTCTGGCAGATGGCTGTGCACAAAGGCTTCGTTGGTGCCGCCAGCCGGTTCGATCAGCCGCACGTCAGGCCGGTTGAGCTGTTCAATGGTCTGGAAGCGCTCTTTATCGCTGCAGCGCACCAGCGGGATTTTGCCATCCACGTCCAGCGGCTGCGCGAACCAGGCGGTCTGCTGGCGCTTCAGCGTGACGGAGACGCCGCCAACGGCGATATCACACTGCTTTGCCAGAAAGTCAGGCATCAGGGTTTTCCAGCTGGTCTGTACCCACTCCACCTTCGCACCGAGCGAGGTAGCCAGCGCGTTCGCCATGCTGATATCCAGCCCTTCATACTGACCATCGGGTCGCAGATAGCTGTAGGGTTTGTAATCGCCGGTGGTGCAGACTTTGAGCGTCTTAGAACTGAGAACGGTGTCGAGATGAGATTGTGCCTGGACAGCACCGCTGGCCAGCAGCAAAGCGAGGATTAATTTTTTCATTCTGATTATTTTCTATGATTTTTTATGGTGAGTTTGCCTACCGATGGTGCCATAAACCGGCGTATTGTTGCTGCTACAGCAAAAGTGTTGTGATCAACATCGCATTTTTCTGCGGCTGCGGCGCGCGTAAGCTGAGCACCATATTCAGGAAACGAGGCAACCTATTCATGAGCAGGATTTTAATTATCGATGGCGGCAAAACTTTTGCCCACTCTAAAGGCGAACTGAACCACACCCTGACCGATGTTGCGGCCAGCCAGCTGCGTGACATGGGACATGAGGTGTCAGTCACCGTAGCTGACAGCGATTACGTGATCGCCGATGAAGTGCAGAAATATGTCGACAGCGATGTGGTGATTTATCAGATGCCGGGCTGGTGGATGGGCGAGCCCTGGACGGTGAAGCGTTACATCGATGAAGTCTTTACTGAAGGCCACGGTTCGCTCTATGCCAGCGATGGTCGTACCCGTTCCGATGCAGCAAAAAAATATGGTTCCGGCGGTCTGCTGCAGGGCAAAAAATATATGCTGTCGCTCACCTGGAATGCGCCGCTGCAGGCCTTTACCGACCCGGAGCAGTTCTTTGAAGGCGTCGGCGTCGATGGTCTTTATCTGCACTTCCACAAAGCCAACCAGTTCCTGGGAATGGAAGCACTGCCGACCTTTATCTGCAATGACGTGATTAAAGCACCGGACGTGCCACGCGATATTGCCGCTTATCGGACCCATCTTAGCCGCGTTTTTGCGTAAGATAGTCAGGGGATACCCCCTATTTTCTCACGAAAGAGGAATTCGAGAATGTTAACAGTCGTAGCTGAAATTTGTGTTAAACCCGGTCGCCGTCAGGCTGTGCTGGATGCAGTGAAAAAGCTGATCCCGCAGGTCTTAGAAGAAGATGGCTGCCATCAGTATGACGCGCTGCTGGATCATCAGGCGCAGGTGCCATGGAAGCAGAACTCGCCAGACTCTATTTTCATGCTGGAGCAGTGGGAAACGCTGCGTCATCTGGAGCAGCATCAGCAGATGCCGCACATGGATGCGCATCGCGCCATCATTAAAGATGATGTGGTGGATATGAAGATTCTGGTGCTGGAACCGAGTGCCTGACTAATAAGCTGATTGCTAATGTTCCTGTATTCGTGCCGGAGGCTGCTGGCAAACTCAAAGCTGAGTGGCTCTGGCAGCAACGCATTAGCTCAACCCGAAGGGAATATGGGCAGAAGAGGAAAGCGTCCCGCGCCTGGATAAAAACGCCGGGAGCGTTTTTGAACAACGCAAAGCGTTGGTCCGACAAGGGCGCACCTCAGGGATGAGGTGCGTAATCGCGCGGGTAGAGCGACCAGGGACTGGCTTGAGCGTCTTTCCGATCTGTCCATATTCCCTGAGCGGGCACAATCAGAAAGCAAAGCCGGCCAGACTTTGTCACCCTCCTCAAACCTACGCTCTGCAACAGCGATTTTTTCTTTCTGACAGGCCGGTTTAAAGCATCTGACGCCGATCAATCTCGGTGCGGAGAAAATCGAGAAAGCAGCCGATACGCGAAGAGAGCGTGGTGTTACGGTAATAAACCGCATGCACTGGCAACCGCAAATCGCGGGTTTCCGCGGGGAGGACAGGCACCAGCCGGCCAGCGGCGCAATCTTCCCGGCTGACAAAGTCTGAGAGGCGGGCAATCCCCTGTCCCGCCAGCGCCAGCTGCCGGATGGTTTCACCGCTGGAGGCTGCGAGTGTTGGCTTGACGCGCATAAAATCACCATCAGGCTGCCAGATCGGCCAGACGTTGAGGGTGTCAGGATAACTGAAGCCGATGGTCTGATGCTGCGCAAGATCGGCAACGCTCTGTGGCGTGCCCGCTTTCGCCAGATAGGCCGGACTGGCCATCAGCCGGATTGCACTACTGCCAAGCAGCCGGGCGCGTAGCGTGGAGTCGCGCAGTTCCCCGATGCGAATGGCAATGTCGGTCTGCTGCTCGAGCAGATCGATCATGATATCGTCGGTATTCAGTTCAAGCTGGATCAGCGGATAGCGGGCGCGAAAATCATCCACCAGCGGCACAATCACATGCAGCATAAAGGGCGTCGCAGCGTTCACCCGCAGTCGTCCTGACGGCATCTCGCGCCTCAGCGCAATCTGCTCTTCCGCCTGCTCAACCGAGGCCAGGATCTGGCGCGCATGCTCCAGAAACACCTGTCCCTCTTCGGTCAGCGCCAGCCGTCGGGTAGTCCGATGCAACAGCGTGGTCTGCAGCTTGCTCTCCAGCCGCGACAGCGCCCGGCTGATGCCCGAACTGGTCTGCACCAGCTGGGTTGCCGCCGCCGTAATGGAACCGCTGTCTACCACCGCCACCCAGGCGCGTAGCTCTTCCAGGGTAATTTTCACAAGGGTTACTGTCTCTGCTCTGAATCTGCCGGGTTCTCTTAGGATGTGCGGGCTGAAGCACAAAGAGAACAGGACGCTTTCGCGTCCTGTTTTTATACTTCAATATCGGCCATATCGCCTTTTTCCTGCAACCAGTTACGCCGGTCTTCGGAACGTTTTTTCGCGAGCAGCATATCCATCATGCGCAGCGTCTGATCCACATCCTCTTCGCTGATCGTCAGCTGTACCAGTCGGCGGGTATTCGGATCCAGCGTCGTTTCGCGCAGCTGCAGCGGGTTCATTTCGCCCAGCCCTTTAAAGCGCTGAACGTTCGGTTTACCCTTTTTGCGTTTCAGCTGCTCCAGCACGCCCTCTTTCTCATCTTCATCCAGCGCGTAATAGACCTCTTTGCCGAGATCGATGCGGTAGAGCGGCGGCATCGCAACGTAGACGTGACCATTTCTGACCAGTGAGCGGAAATGTTTCACGAACAGCGCACAGAGCAGCGTAGCAATGTGCAGACCATCGGAGTCCGCATCCGCCAGAATGCAGATCTTGCCGTAGCGCAACTGCGACAGATCTTCGCTGTCAGGATCGATGCCGATCGCCACGGAAATATCGTGCACTTCCTGCGACGCCAGCACCTCATCGGAAGAGACTTCCCATGTGTTCAGGATCTTGCCTTTCAGCGGCATGATCGCCTGATATTCACGATCGCGCGCCTGCTTGGCCGAGCCACCTGCCGAGTCTCCTTCGACCAGGAACAGTTCTGTTTTATTCAGATCCTGCGCGGTGCAGTCCGCCAGCTTGCCCGGCAGCGCCGGTCCGCTGGTGAGCTTTTTACGCACCACTTTTTTGGCTGCCCGCATACGCCGCTGGGCGCTGGAGATCGCCAGCTCAGCCAGCATTTCCGCCGTCTGAATATTCTGGTTCAGCCACAGGCTGAAGGCATCTTTTACGACGCCAGAGACAAAGGCAGCACACTGACGGGAAGAGAGACGCTCTTTGGTCTGTCCGGCGAACTGCGGATCCTGCATCTTCACCGACAGCACATAGGCGCAGCGATCCCAGATATCTTCCGCTGAGAGCTTCACGCCACGCGGCAGGATGTTGCGGTATTCGCAGAATTCACGCATCGCATCCAGCAGTCCCTGACGCAGGCCGTTGACGTGCGTCCCGCCCTGCATGGTCGGGATCAGGTTAACGTAGCTTTCCGTTAACAGCTCGCCGCCTTCCGGCAGCCACAACAGCGCCCAGTCCACTGCTTCCACATCACCGGCAAAGCTGCCGACAAAGGGTTTTTCCGGCAGCGTCGGCAGGCCATTCACCGCTTCACACAGATAGTCGGTCAGGCCATCTTCGTAGCACCAGCGCTGCTCGGTATTGTTCAGCTTGTCTTTGAAGACAATCTCAACGCCAGGGCAGAGCACCGCTTTGGCTTTCAGCAAATGGGAAAGACGCGATACCGAGAAGCGCGGGCTGTCGAAGAAGCTTTCATCAGGCCAGAAATGGACGCGCGTGCCGGTGTTGCGTTTCGCCACCGTGCCGGTGACGGTGAGATCCTGCACTTTGTCGCCATTTTCAAACGCCATGTCATAGATTTCGCCATTACGGCGCACCGTAACTTCGACACGTTTTGACAGGGCATTAACCACAGAAATGCCGACGCCGTGCAGGCCGCCCGAGAACTGATAGTTTTTGTTGGAGAACTTGCCGCCCGCATGCAGACGACACAGGATCAGCTCGACGGCGGGCACGCCCTCTTCCGGGTGGATGTCTACCGGCATGCCGCGACCATCATCAATCACTTCCAGCGACTGATCAGCGTGCAGAATCACTTCAACCCGCTTCGCATGGCCGCCCAGCGCCTCATCGACGCTGTTATCAATCACTTCCTGACCCAAATGGTTGGGACGCGTCGTATCGGTGTACATGCCCGGACGACGGCGAACAGGCTCAAGGCCAGTCAGGACCTCAATGGCATCCGCGTTATAGTTAGATTGACTCATCGTAAATGTCTGATTAGAAGGGTTAAATGGGGTGCGATTTCCGCATTACTCAGGGATGATTCAGACCGAGAAAGTCCAGAATCTGCGGGAAATGGCGCTCGAATCCAGTAAATGCATGATTACCGCCCTCTTCTACCGTATGACGGCACGCGCTGTAATAGTCGAGCGCCTGGCGGTAATCGAGAACTTCATCGCCGGTCTGTTGCAGCAGCCAGAGTAAATCGGGCGCTTCCAGCGGTTCAATCTGCATTACTTTGAGATCGTAAATGTGGCGTGACTCTAACACATATTGCTGGCCGGTGTAGGGATTCTGATTTTCGCCCAGGAAATCCGCCAGCAGCTCAAAAGGTCGAACCGCAGGATTAACGACCACGGCAGGCAGCATAAAGCATTGCGACAGCCAGGTGGCGTAATAACCGCCCAGCGAAGAGCCCACCAGCCCCAGCGTTTCGCCACTGCGGCTCAGCACCAGATCTTCCAGCATGGCCGCGGCATCGGCCGGAAAAGTCGGCAGCTGAGGCACGATCATCTCGATCCCGGGATGCTGCGCCTCTAACCATTGCCGGAACTGCGTTGCCTTCGCCGACTGCGGCGAGCTGTTAAAACCGTGCAGATAAAGCAATGCCGCCACGCGTCAGTATCCTTCTGAGTCTAAATCGGGACGAAAAGCGTCGGTGTCGAGCCGGTTGACCTCGGTCTCAAGGCCGCCATCCGGATGCAGGGTAAACCAGCGCCAGCCCGGTGCCACGGTGTCAATCGTAAAACTGGTGCAGTGCGGTTTGAACTGGACGCAGGTTGAGGGTGTGGCCAGCACGCGGCGGCCGTGCCACTCCAGATCCAGCTCCTGATGAATATGACCACAGACCAGCGTCCGGGCTAACGGGTAGCGCTGTAACACCGCATCGAGCTGATGGGAATTACGCAGGCTGTGCTGATCGAGCCAGGTACAGCCCGAGGCCAGCGGATGGTGATGCAGCAGGACCAGCGTATAACGTTGCGGAAAGCGGGACAGCGCGTTGTCGAGCCACTCCAACTGATAGTCGCTCAGCATTCCATGCGGGACACCGTAAACCTGGCTGTCGAGCAACACAATCTGCCACTGCTCACCCACCAGCACCTGCTTGTGGGCATTGATGTGCGCTGCCGCCAGCGTGTCGACCATCGCGGGCTGAAAGTCGTGATTACCGGGCAGCCAGACACAGGGGCGCGGTAAACGTGAGATACCCTCAGCAAAATGCTGATAGGCTTCGACAGAGTGATCCTGGGCGAGATCGCCGGTGGCGATGATCAGATCATAGTCGCGCTGTTGCGAAATAATCGCATCCAGCACCGCGTCATAACTCGACCAGGTGTTCACGCCAAGCAGCGATTCATGTTTTCCCGCGAACAGGTGAGTATCCGTGATTTGCAAAATCCTGATTTCGGAACCGTTCGCTGCAGGAAGAGTTAGCAGGCTATCCAAAGCGTTTCCTTCGTCTCCACGCCATTTACTGCATTATACGCATCAGCAGACCGGAACTGCCATTGCGCCATGCGCCAGGCAGTAGCGCAGCCAGTCTGCAAGAAACTGGTTTATCTGATGCTTTTCATCGCGCTGATGCAATTTTTTATTAGGATAATCATAGCGCGCTTTGAAGCGATAGATCTGTTGAGTTGAACACACTTCGGCGACCATCGCATCGTGATAGAGCCGGACCGACATTGAGGGCAGGCTCCAGTAACTCACGGCAGGCGCGACCTGGCGGATCTCCACCAGCGTGGTGTAGCGCGTCGACTCCTGAATCGTCAGCTGATAACGGGCGCCACTCACCTGATAAATCACCGATTCGCCCGCCTCATCGTTGCGCGGCAGCAGGCGGCGTAACTGGGCGAAGTTGGTTTCGCAGAGCCGCATCATTTCGGGAAAGTCAGGGGTATAACGCTGTTTCATTTTTGTATCCACTCTTCGCGTAGTTTTTCATGGTGCAACGCCAGCCATTGCAGGGCGATGACAGACGCCGCATTGTCGATTATCCCCTCTTCCACCCAGCGATAAGCCTGTTCGCGGCTCACCACATGCACAAGAATATCCTCATTCTCTTCCTCCAGACCGTGGCATCCCTCTGCCTGGCTGGCATCCACTTCCCCAATCAGCACCGACAGACGTTCGCTGGTGCCACCAGGGCTGGCCAGATAGCTAAGCACAGGCTTAACCCGGCCAACGTCTAAACCTGCTTCTTCAACGGCTTCACGGCGCGCAACCTGCTCAACCGATTCGCCGGGTTCAATAATGCCGGCGACCATCTCCAGCAGCCAGGGTGAAGCACTGCTGTCATAAGCCGGGATGCGGATCTGTTCAATCAGCACCACTTCATCGCGTAAGGGATCATAAGGTAGCAGCACGGCGGCATGTCCGCGCTCAAAAACTTCACGCTGCACTTCCCCACTCATTTCGCCATTAAACTGGCGGTGGCGGAAGCGGTAACGTTCGACGGAAAAAAAACCATCATAGACGGTTTCGCGTGCAATAATTTCTACATCGTTTTTTGTGAAAGTCACAGGGGATTTTTTTTCTTCCGGCATCATCAGGTTCCTTGTGCAGATTGGAGTGGAGCGAAAAAAGCCTGTAACTGTGCTCCATGTAAGTAGTTCTTTCTGAATTATTTACGTAAATTAGGGGGAGAAGGCACGTTCAGCCAACTTATCTCACAGTTGCCCTCTGCTAGAATCGGCGATAATTTTTTGGCTTACCCGGCAGCGCACCCACTGCAATTTGCTGCAACAAAAGGAATGCAAATGAAAAAACTGCTCCCATTTTTTATTGGGCTGAGCCTGGGCGGTTTCAGCTTCGCCAGCCAGGCAGAAGACCTGCTTCAGGTTTATCAACAAGCGCGTCTGAGCAACCCGGATCTGCGCAGTGCCGCTGCCGATCGCGATTCTGCTTTTGAGAAAATCAACGAAGCGCGTAGCCCATTATTACCCCAGCTCGGCCTGGGTGCAGACTACACCTATAACAACGGCTATCGCGACAGCAGCGGTCTTCATTCCAACACGACCAGCGGCACACTGCAATTAACCCAGACTATTTTCGACATGTCGAAATGGCGCGCGCTGACCCTGCAGGAAAAAGCGGCCGGTATTCAGGATGTGACCTATCAGGTCGCACAGCAGGATCTGATTCTGAACACCGCGACTGCCTACTTCAACGTGCTGAAAGCGATTGATACGCTTTCTTACACCGAAGCGCAGAAACAGTCGATTTACCGCGAGCTGGATCAGACCACTCAGCGCTTTAACGTTGGCCTGGTTGCCATCACAGACGTGCAGAACGCCCGTGCGCAATATGACAGCGTGCTGGCTAACGAAGTGACCGCGCGTAACAACCTCGATAACAACGTAGAAACGCTGCGTCAGATCACCGGTATGGACTATATGTCGCTGGCTTCGCTGAGCATCGATCGCTTCAGAACCGATAAGCCCGAAGCGGTCAGCGCACTGCTTAAGCAGGCGGAAAGCCGTAACCTGTCACTGCTCTCTGCCCGTCTGAACCAGGATTTAGCCCGTGAGCAGATCCGCTCCGCTGAATCCGGGCATATGCCGACGCTGGGCCTGACGGCCTCTACTGGCATGTCGAACAGCAAATATGGCGGCAGCCGTGCCAATCAGAGTCAGGGGTCTACTGACTCGATTACCGGTTCAAATCAGGTTGGCCTGAGCTTCTCACTGCCACTTTACAGCGGCGGCAGCGTCACCTCTCAGGTGAAGCAGGCGCAGTACAGCTTCGTCAGCGCCAGCGAACAGCTGGAAAGTGCACATCGCACAGCGGTTCAGACCGTACGTTCATCGTTTAACAACGTGAATGCGTCTATCAGCAGCATCAACGCCTACAAACAGGCCGTCGTTTCTGCGCAAAGCTCTCTGGATGCGTCAGAAGCAGGCTATCAGGTGGGTACACGTACTATCGTCGATGTGCTCGATGCGACTACCGTGCTCTATAACGCGAAGCAGCAGCTTTCCGATGCGCGCTATAGCTACCTGATTAACCAGCTGAATATCAGCTATGCGCTGGGTACGCTCAATGAGCAGAGCCTGCAGAAACTGAACAGTCAGTTAGGTAAAGAGATCCCGACGTCACCGGAAACCGTGGCGCCGGAAAATGCCCAGCAGACCGCACGTGTCGATAGCGGTCCGGCGGCAACCGGCTCTTCTGAGGCAGCGCGTCCTGCAGCTCGCCACAGCAGCGGTAATCCTTTCGGTAATTAATCAGCGGGCGGGCTGCTTTGCGGCCCGCCTCTCTGTTGAACGTATAACTAAGTAAAGATCCCTGTTGTATCAGGCCTCCAGCTTCAATTTTACCCCCCCATCCCCTATTCTATGCGCTACCTTTGGGCACAGGATAATCATAATGAAACGCACAAAATCTATTCGCTATGCCGCTTTTCGTAAGAGCTGGCAGGCACGCCATTTAACGCCCGTTGCTATCGCCGTTTCGGCGGTATTTATGCTGGCTGGCTGTGAACAGAACGATGAAACGGTTTCGATGTACCAGAACGCCGATGACTGTTCGAAAGCCAATCCGGGCCAGAGTGCGCAATGTACCACCGCATTCAATGAGGCCAAAAAAGAGGCGGAACGCACCGCGCCAAAATATGCCACCCGTGAAGATTGTGTTGCTGAATTTGGCGAAAATCAGTGTCAGCAGACACCGGCTCAGGCAGGCGTGGGCACCACCAATGCGGAATCACAGCAGAGCGGCGGCAGCTTCTGGATGCCACTGATGGCGGGTTACATGATGGGCCGCATGATGGGCGGTGGTTCGGGCTTTGCGCAGCAACCGCTGTTCTCGCCGAAAAATGCCCGCAGCCCGGCTAATGGTCAGTTTGTTGATGCATCGGGCCGTAACTATGGTGCTGCCACCTCCGGCAAAACCATGACCGTGCCGAAAACGGCGCTGGCACCGAAACCGGCGACCACGTCGACCATTACCCGTGGTGGCTTCGGTGAAACCGTTGCTAAGCAGAACAGCATGCAGCGCAGCAGCGCAACCGGCACCTCCAGCCGCTCAATGGGAGGCTAACGCCCCGATGGAACGCATTGCCATTTCAGAGCGCCCGGGCTGGCGCGAAAAAGCCACCGAGTTCGGCTTTCGTTTTCACACCATGCATGGCGAACCCTACTGGTGTGAAGATGCTTATTACCAGTTTACGCTGGCGCAAATTGAGCATCTGGAAGAAGTCACCGCTGAGTTGCATCAGATGTGTCTGCAGGTGGTGGAAAAAGTGGTCAACAGCGAAGCGCTGCTGACTAAATTCCGCATCCCTAAGCACACCTGGGATTTCGTGCGCGATTCATGGCATCAGCGTCAGCCATCGCTGTACTCTCGTCTGGATCTCGCCTGGGATGGCAAGGGTGATGTGAAGCTGCTGGAGAACAATGCTGATACGCCGACCTCGCTGTATGAAGCAGCGTTTTTCCAGTGGCTCTGGCTGGAAGACCAGCTTAATGCCGGTCAGCTCCCCGCCGGCAGCGATCAGTTTAATAGCCTGCAGGAAAAGCTGATTGAACGCTTTGCCGCGTTACATCAGCAGCACGGCTTTAACTGGCTGCACTTCGCCTGCTGCCGCGACACCGACGAAGATCGTGGCACCGTGCAGTACCTTCAGGATTGCGCTACCGAAGCGGGTCTGCCGAGTGAGTTTCTCTATATTGATGAGATTGGCCTGGGCGAAAAAGGTGAATTCACCGACGCTCACGATCAGGTGATTAGTAACCTGTTTAAGCTTTATCCGTGGGAATTCATGCTGCGTGAAATGTTCTCCACCAAGCTGGGCGATGCTGGCGTGCGCTGGCTGGAACCGGCATGGAAAAGCATCATTTCGAACAAAGCTCTGCTGCCGCTGCTGTGGGAGATGTTCCCGAATCACCCTAACCTGCTGCCCGCCTGGTTCGCGGAAGATGACGTGCCACACATGGAAAAATATGTGGTGAAGCCGCTGTTTTCACGTGAAGGGGCTAACATCCGCATCGTAGAGAATGGCCAGGAGATTGCCCGCGTTGATGGGCCGTACGGCGAAGAGGGAATGATCGTCCAGCAGTTCCATCCGCTACCAAAATTTGGCGACAGTTATACGCTGATTGGTAGCTGGCTGATCGACGATCAACCAGCCGGAATCGGTCTGCGTGAAGATCGCGACCTGATCACTCAGGATCTTTCCCGTTTCTATCCGCACGCCTTTATCGGTTAACGCACCGCGATAATAACAGGCCAGCTTCTGGCCTGTTTTCTCTCAACTTCGCCTAACCCACCTGAACCGACAGCATGCTGATGGCACCCATCTCCATGCCATCAACCGGGATACTGATGGCGTCATCCGGCTGACGTGCGCCCAGCACATAAAGCAGCGGCAGATAGTGCTCAGGCGTCGGGTTAGAGAGCGCCGCGCCAGGGTGATCCATAAAGTTAACCAGCGGATGAGAAGCCGCATCGCTCTGTACCGCCAGGTTATCACGGACGAACTGTTCAAAACTGCTGGCCCACGGATAGACTTCGCTGTTGCCATCCCAGCGCACTTTACGCAGGTTGTGCACCACGTTGCCGCTGGCGACAATCATTACGCCCTGATCGCGCAGTGCTGCCAGTTTCTGGCCCATCTCAAAGTGCCATGCCGCAGGTTTAGTGCCATCAATGCTGAGCTGTACCACCGGAATATCGGCATCCGGGTACATCTTAATCAGGACGCCCCAGGAGCCATGGTCCAGTCCCCAATCCTGATCCAGCTTCACCTCGACGGGCGCTAACTGCTCCACCAGCTGCTGAGCCAGTTCAGGCGAACCGGGTGCCGGATAGCGCGTATCAAACAGCGCCTGTGGGAAGCCACCAAAATCATGAATGGTCTTCGGCTGTGCCATTGCCGTCACGGCGGTGCCACGCGTATACCAGTGCGCCGAAACCGCAATAATGGCGCGTGGACGTGGCAGCGTGTCGCCTGCGTGACGCCATGCGGCGGTATAGCGGTTCTCTTCAAGGGCATTCATCGGGCTGCCATGGCCTAAAAACAGGGCTGGCATGCGTAACTGACTCATTCGTACTCTCCGGCATCCGGTGGTTCAATAGCCACTACGATACGCGCATTCGCCAGGTTATCACGCGGATAAGCATGATGATGATCACCAGGAAATTTGAATGAAATCTGACGTGACAGATGGCACAGGTATTCAGCAGAAAGAAGTGAGGAAAAGCGAGAGTACAGTCCGCATCATGGCGGTACGACATAAATGAAACAGGCCCTGAGCGGGGCCTGTTTATCGCAGCAGAAAGATTAGCTGGCGTGGCGCGTTTCGTGTCCGCGACGCCAGGCGATCAGATCTTCAATAGTCACTACCGGCATATTGTGCTGACGCGCAAACGTAATCGCTTCAGGCGCATGAGCCATGGTGCCGTCGTCGTTGGTCAGTTCACACAGCACACCCGCAGGCTTAAAGCCGGCCAGAGTGACTAAATCGATAGTCGCTTCAGTATGTCCGCCACGGGTTAATACGCCGCCTTCGCTGGCACGCAACGGGAAGACATGACCAGGGCGATGCAGATCGGCAGGTTTAGCATCATCGGCAATGGCCGCGCGGATAGTAGTGATGCGATCCTGCGCGGAGACGCCGGTGGTGACGCCTTCAGCCGCTTCAATGGTCACGGTGAAGCCGGTGCCAAAGGAGCTGGTGTTGTTTTCCACCATCATGGGCAGGTCAAGCTGCTGGCGACGCGCTTCGGTCAGGCAGAGGCAGACAATGCCGCTGCCGTGACGAATAGTCAGCGCCATCTGTTCAACGGTCATGGTTTCTGCGGCGAAGATCATATCGCCTTCGTTTTCACGATTTTCATCGTCGAGTACCATCACACCGCGTCCCTCACGCAGGGCGGCGATAGCACGTTCTACACGCTGTTCAGGCGTGCCAAATTCAGAAAGTAGCGTCTGATTCATGGTAATAAAAACCTTAAAATGTATGGGTTACCAGAATCAGGGCGTGCTTAGGAGTGACGTCAAAAAGACGTGGCAATAACGTGATGCAGACACAATTGTCCGACAGATGTCGTTACCCTCTCCCATCCGGACTGTAACCGTCGGCCCCGGAATTACACCGGATCTGCTGACCTTTACCTCTCTTTTCATCAAGATAAAGCGCTCGCGGGCTTTCAGCCGAAGCTGATTTACCGCCGGTGGGGAATTGCGCCCCGCCCTGAGAATAAGCCTTTCAACTATAACGCCGATCGTTTGAGGCGGCAATCATCAATAGCGCAATTGCTTTTGCATTTCCTGCGTTACCGATTTGAGGTTTATCCTTTTCATTTCTGGCATTACACTTAACACTTATTACGTTGGTAAACACGCTGACACAGCTCCCCGTAACCAGGAAATCATCATGATCGACACGAAAAAAATTGAACAACTTGCCCGTCAGGTTCACGAAGCGATGCCTAAAGGTGTTCGTGAGTTTGGTGATGATGTCGAAAAGAAAATTCGTCAGGTTCTTCAGGCGCAGCTGACCCGGATGGATCTGGTCAACCGTGAAGAATTTGATGTGCAGACGCAGGTATTACTGCGTACGCGGGAGAAACTGGCGGCGCTGGAGCAGCGTCTGGCCCAGCTGGAAAGTCAGGGTTCATCAGCGGGTACGCCTCCGACGGCAACCGCACCGGCAACACCTGTTGCAGCGGCTACACCATCTGCTTCAGTAGCCACCTCACCCGCTGTTTCACCGCCACCGGTTGCCGATGTCGTGAAACCTGTTCCGGACAACAAGTCAGAATAAGCGTGAAGCGGGAGCCAGGCTCCCGCTTACCCTCTGCGTTAGCTGCCGCGAATGGTTTTGATGATGTTGGTAGTCGAGATACCATCTTCGAAGTTCAGCACCTGTACGTCGCCGCCATTTGCCCAGACTTCTTTACTGCCCGCGATATCTTCCGGCTTGTAATCACCGCCTTTGACCAGCAGGTCAGGCAGAATGCCCGCAATGAGCCGCTGCGGCGTATCCTCTTCAAAGACAACCACCCAGTCGACCGCTTCCAGCGCGCCGAGCACGATCATCCGGTTTTCCTGCGGATTGACCGGACGGCTTTCACCTTTCAGACGCTTAGTAGACGCATCGCTGTTCACCGCAACGATCAGTCGATCACCGAGCTTGCGGGCGTTGGCCAGATAAGAGACATGTCCCGCATGCAGAATGTCGAACACGCCATTAGTCATCACCACTTTTTCGCCACGACGGCGGGCCATCTCAACGGCGGCTTTTAACTGCGCTTCCGTCATGATGCCAAAACCCTGTTCCGGGCGGGCATGAATCGCATTTTCCAGCTCAACCGTACTGACGGTCGAGGTACCGAGTTTACCCACAACCACGCCCGCCGCCGCGTTGGCCAGGAAACAGGCTTCTTCAAGCGAGTCGCCCGCTGCCAGCGCTGCCGCCAGCACACCAATCACCGTATCGCCGGCACCGGTCACGTCATAGACTTCCTGCGCCTGAGTCGGCAGATGCAGAGGCGCTTTGCCCGGCTGCAGCAGCGTCATACCGTTTTCAGAACGGGTCACCAGCAGCGCGGAGAGATCAAAATCAGCGATCAGCTGCGTGCCACGCGCCACGATCTCCTCTTCGTTTTTGCATTTGCCGACCACGGCTTCAAATTCGGAAAGGTTCGGCGTCAGCAGCGTCGCGCCACGGTAGCGCGCAAAATCAGTGCCTTTCGGATCGATTAATACCGGCACACCCGCTTCGCGCGCCAGGGTAATCATGGTCTGCACGCTGGAGAGCGCGCCTTTGGCATAATCGGACAGCACCAGCGCACCCGCTGCGGCCAGTGAATCACGCATTTTCTGATGAATTGGCTCCGGATCGACCTGTTCAAAGCCCTCTTCAAAGTCGAGGCGGATAAGCTGCTGATTGCGGGAAAGCACGCGCAGTTTGGTAATGGTCGGATGGCTTTTGACCGCCACGAAGTCACAATGAACGTTGACGTCTTTCAGCGTGTTGCTCAACACGCGCGCCGCATCATCTTCACCGGTCAGGCCGATTAGCCGGGACGCGGCACCGAGTGCTGCAATGTTCATCGCTACGTTTGCCGCGCCGCCAGGGCGCTCTTCAACCGTGTCCACTTTCACCACCGGAACCGGGGCTTCAGGGGAGATTCGGCTGGTTGGGCCATACCAGTAACGATCCAACATTACATCGCCAACAACCAGCACTGAGGCTTGGCCGAACGCGGGCAGAGTCACTTTCATTCCAGACACTCCAGACTGCATTAAAAATAGTGCGCGGATGATAGCACAGTTGCGATTTGTGCTATCAGCATCACGCCAGGATAGACGCAGGCGTTATCAGCCAGCGCTGCCAGCTGTTCAGAACCGTCTGCCGCTCCGCTGCGTAAGCCTCTGGCTCAACGTGGCCCGGCAGCTCCTGCAGGGCGCGATGGTGCAGGGCGTCGCGCAGCGTGACATAAGCCTGCGTCAGCGCCTGCGCTTCATCGGCGGGCATTTTATGGTACTTCGCCATCAGTTCGAAAATGCGCACATTGTCAGACCAGAGCGTCAGTTCAGGCTGCTCAGCGGCGTAGCGTAAGACAAGATATTGGGCGATGAATTCAATATCGGTGATGCCACCCGCATCGGCTTTGATATCCCAGCGACCTTTATGTTTGTTGCTGAGGTGAGCGCGCATCTTTTCACGCATCTCACGCACTTCGGTTTGCAGCGCGTCTGCAGGACGTGGCAGCGACAGAATCGTCTGACGAATCGCGTTGAAACGATCACCCAGCGCTGCTTCGCCAAACACCACGCGCGCCCGGACCAGCGCCTGATGTTCCCATGTCCAGGCTTCACTGCGCTGATACTCTTCAAACGCCTCAAAGGTACTGACCAGCATCCCCGCCGCGCCGGAAGGACGCAGACGCGCGTCCACTTCGTAGAGAATGCCGGAGGCGGTGCGGGTACTGAAGAGATGCATAATGCGCTGGGCAAGACGCAGATAGAACTGACGACCATCGATGCTGCGATCTCCTTCGGTCACGGCGTCTGCCGGACAGTCATGCAGGAAGACTAAATCGAGATCGGAACTGTAACCCAGCTCCCAGCCACCCAGCTTGCCGTAACCCAGCACCGCAAAACCGCGTTCATGTTCATTGCTCAGGTGGGAAGGACGACCGTAGCGCTGCACCATCATGTTCCACGCCTGACGCACCACAGAGTCGATGATTGCTTCAGCCAGCCAGGTGAGATGATCGCTGACTTTCATCACCGGCAGCGTGCCCGCGATGTCAGCAGCAGCGATACGCAGATGCTGCGCCTGCTTAAACTGCCGCACCGCTTCCAGCTGCTGCTCCTCATCTTCAGTGGGGATGCGCAGCAGATACTGTCGCAGCTCGTCACGATAGGCATCGGTGGCAGTCGGCTGATAGAGCGTGGCGGGATCGAGCAGTTCATCCAGCAACAGGGGGTGACGCGCCAGCTGGCTGGCCACCATCGGTGAGGCCGCGCACAAGCGAATCAGGTGACGCAGGGCACCGTGATATTCGGTCAGCAGCTCCAGATAGGTGCTGCGGGTCAGCACGCCGAGCAGCAGTGGCGTCAGACGGCTCAGCGTGACCGCCGCGTCTTCACGCGGGCAGACTTCGCTCAGCAGACGCGGCATCAGCTGATCCAGCGCCTGACGGCCACGCGGGCCGATGGTGCGCCGGCTGATGTCCTGACGAAACGCCTCCAGCGTCTGATGCAGCGTAAGCCGCTGATCGTCACTGAGCTGCGGCACCAGCGGTGCCAGCTCGTTATCCTCCAGCTGGTCCTGCCACAGCACCTGAAACTCCGCCAGCTCACGCTGATCGCCAATCTCAGGCGTATCTTCGCCAATCAGCTCATCAAAGATTGTCCGTACCGCTGCCATCTGAGCATCAAGTTGGGTCATCAGCGCAGGCCAGTCGGCACAATCCATCGCCCACGCCAGCCGGGCGCGATGCAGCTCATCCTCGGGCAGCGTCTGGGTCTGCTCGTCGCCCAGGCTTTGCAGCAGATTCTCCAGCCGCCGCAGGAACAGATAGGCGTCACGCAGCGCATCGACCTGTTCAGCAGGCAGCAGAGCCAGCGTTTTGATCGCCTCAAGCGTCGGCAGCAGCGAACGCAACTGAAGCGAACGCTCACGTCCGCCGCGAATCAGCTGGAACACCTGCACGATAAACTCGGTTTCACGGATGCCGCCCGCGCCGAGTTTGATATTGTTTTTCAGCCCGCGTCGCCGTACCTCGCGGCTGATCATCCCTTTCATGTTACGCAGCGACTGGATCACGCTGAAGTCGATGTAGCGCCGGTATACGAAAGGTCGCAGCATCTGCTGCAGCTCCAGGCTCCAGCGGTCGTGGTCATCGCCCATCAGGCGCGCCTTGACCATGGCGTAACGCTCCCAGTCACGTCCCTGCTCCTGGTAGTAATCTTCCAGTGCGGCAAAGCTCATGACCAGCGGACCGCTGTCGCCAAACGGCCGCAGCCGCATATCCACACGATAGACAAAGCCATCCATGGTGGGTTGATCCAGGACTTTGATCAGACGCTGGCCCATACGGGTAAAGAACTGAGCATTATCGAGCTCACGCCGTCCGCCGCGCGTGGTGCCGTTTTCCGGCCAGGCGAAAATAAGGTCAATGTCAGAGGAGAAGTTGAGTTCGCCGCCACCCAGCTTGCCCATGCCCAGAATCAGCAGCGGCTGCGCGTCGCCGTCGGCATTACAGGGCGTACCAAAATCACGGCAGCAATCCTGATATACCCAGTCGCGCGCCCTGCTGATCAGCACCTCAGCTAAGACACTAAGCTGTTGCAGGCTCTGTTCAGTCGTGGCGTGTTGCAGAGCCTGCATCCAGGCAATACGCACCAGCATACGGCGGCGAAACAGTCGCAGTTCGCGCATCAGGCTCGCTTCACTGTCGATGCCGCTGAGTACCTCATTTAGCCATACAGCGTAGTGCTGCCACTCATCAGGCTGCGGCGGCTGGTCGAGTATCGTCTGCCACCAGTCGGGATGTTGTTGCAGGTTTTCCAGCACGAAATCGCTGAAAGCCAGCCCGGCGGATTGCTCCGGGCTAAGCGAAGTCAGCGGAACCCCAAGCTGTCGGGCGGCCTGGTCGGCCTGGTCGCGTAGCAACGCGGGAAGTGCTGCCAACATAACGTCCTCCTTGATGGCGGTACGAATTACCCGTTAGCGGCCAGCGCCGCTGGTGAGCCAGAATGGCTGCTGTTTCAGTGCCTGCGACGTCAGCCAGGCTAATCCGGATGACTGCTTTTCATGAATCGCCGACAGCAGTTGCTGCCAGGGTTCCAGCCAGCTCATCACCGTTTCTGCAGGGTAAGATCCGGCCAGCAGATGCACCGTCAGCAGCTGGCGCGCCAGACGCGTGGCTTTGTCCTGATACTCATTGGGCTGTTTGACCGTGACGAACGTCTCTCTCAGGTCAGCATTGACGCGACTCAGCATGATGTCGCTGAAACGCTTAAACGAACCCTGCAGCTTGGCTTCTCCTTTGGCATCGATCCACTGACGCCACTGAGACTCCGCCAGCCAGTGGGTCAGCGCCAGCTGCGTTTCAACCGAGAGAGAAGATAAGCAAAACGTCGCCGCCTCCTGCTCTTCGTTTACCAGCGTCTCTTCCAGCGTGGTCAGTTGCTGACGCAGAGCACTGCTGGCTTTGCGTGGCACCAGCGCACCAAACAGGCTGAACGCCTGACGCAGCAGATCCAGCGCTTCGCGCACCGCATCCTGCGCCGCCGCGTTGCCGCGCAGCCAGACTTCTTCATGGTATTGCCAGTGACGCAGCCCCGCCGACATTGCAGCGATCATGCCCTGCTCAACGGTCGCTTTAGCACCTGCTTTCAGCAGCGGGAAAGCCTCAATCTGGCGCGGCGGATTACCCTGCGCCAGCTGATAACCGCGGGCGGCTTTGCTCAGGCTGCCCATACGCAGACCGCCCAGCGCCACCAGCTGCTGCGCAAAGGCCAGCAGATCCTGGCGTTCGCCACTTTTAAGCTCCAGTTCGATCTCGCACAGCGGTTCGCTAAGCTCACCCGCCGTGACCGCGCCCTGATCAAATGCGACTTCAATTTCACTGTTGCCTGTGGTGATCAGCCAGATTTCGCGCTGGAAATGGGTGGTGAATAGCGGCTGTAACCGCTGTTGCAACGCCGCGACATCGGTGCCCTTAGGCCAGATCTCTGCGGGCAGGCGCGCAATATCCAGCACCGGCTCGCTGAGCTCAACGTTATATTCCGGACGCTGATGCAGGCCGCCGAGCGTCTGCCCCGCCGCTTTCAGCGTCATTTCATAACGCTGGTCGACGCCACGGATACGTAATCCCGTGTCCCAGCGCCGAAGCTGGTTGTCGTCCGTTTCGAAGTAGATGTTGGTCAGCTCGCGAGCAGCCTGATGCTGATGCGGCAGAGTGGAGAGCAGTTCAGCCAGTTTCCCGGCTGCCTGTGGAGTTGCAATGAACTTTAGTTCGATTTCGATGGTCATAATTTTTTATTCACTACGCCGCTGGCACTTAAGAGGGTTTTTCCTGCATATTTCAGGCGATTATCAGCAGGTTACTCACGCTGCCGCCTGGAGGGCAAGGGGTTATCAGGCGAAGATTAATGCACAGAAGCCGCGCTGTCTCTGCTTTCTTTGCTCTTTCGCAGACCTTTTCGCACTCTCATGAGACCAGGATAGTTCTCATTCAGATTTATGCGAGGCCTCTCCAGACTGTGCCGGTAAATTTTAAGTCAGACTAAGCCAAACGAAATCGAATGAAAAAAATCACACTCGCTGGACTCACTTTGCTGGCCCTCAGCACCCTTGCACCTGCCCATGCCGACGAAAAACGCTATGTTTCTGATGAACTCTCAACCTGGGTCCGCAGCGGGCCGGGCGATCAGTTCCGCCTGCTCGGTAAGCTGAACGCCGGGGAAGAGGTGCAGCTGCTACAGACTAACAATGACACCCATTATGGCCAGATCCGTGATTCGGAAGGCCGCACCACCTGGATCCCCCTGTCGCAGCTCAGCGCCAATCCGAGCCTGCGCACCCGGGTGCCGCAGCTTGAGCAGCAGGTGAAAGATCTGACGGCCAAGCTGGATAACATTGACAACAGCTGGAACCAGCGGACTGCTGAGATGCAGAACAAAGTCGCCAGCAGCGACGGCGTGATCAACGGGCTGAAAGGCGAGAATCAGAAGCTGAAAAATGAGCTGATCGTCGCCCAGAAGAAAGTCAGCGCCGCCAACGTTCAGCTGGATGACAAGCAGCGCACCATAATCATGCAGTGGTTTATGTATGGCGGCGGTGTGCTGGGTGTTGGCCTGCTGCTGGGACTCTTACTGCCGCACATGCTGCCGCGCCGTAAGAAAAGCGATCGCTGGATGAACTGACCCCCTTCTGTCGGGTTTAAGCAGGGGATCGCAGGATCCCCCTTTTGGCATGTCTGCAATCCGGGGAATCTGTGCAACAATAAAATGAGATGCACCGCTGATTTCAGGCGCGGGATACGCCCGGCGTGCAGGTCATTTCTTTTTCTCTGGAGTTTTGCGTGAAGACGTTTCTTGTTGGCGGAGCGGTGCGTGATGCGCTGCTGAATCTGCCGGTTACAGACAAAGATTGGGTGGTAACGGGCTCCACGCCCGAAGCCATGCTTGAGCAGGGCTATCAACAGGTCGGTCGCGATTTTCCCGTTTTCCTGCATCCCGTCAGTCGCGAAGAGTATGCGCTGGCCCGGACCGAGCGGAAAAACGGGAAAGGCTACACCGGCTTTGTCACCTGGTCTGCGCCCGACGTGACGCTGGAGCAGGACTTACAGCGCCGCGATCTGACCATCAATGCCATCGCACAGGATGAAAACGGCGAGCTGGTTGATCCCTACAACGGCCAGCGTGATATTGCCCAGCGCCTGCTGCGTCACGTCTCGGAAGCCTTCAGTGAAGACCCGCTGCGTGTGTTGCGCGTCGCGCGCTTTGCTGCGCGTTTTGCCCATCTCAACTTCCGTATTGCCCCCGAAACCCAGCAGCTGATGCAGCTGATGGCCGAAAGCGGTGAGCTATCGAATCTCACTGCCGAACGGGTGTGGAAAGAGACGGAAAAAGCGCTGAGTTCACGCAATCCGCAGGTCTATTTTCAGGTGCTGCGCGACTGCGGTGCGCTGCAGGTGCTGTTTCCCGAGCTGGATAATCTGTTTGGTATTCCTGCACCGATTAAGTGGCACCCGGAGATCGACACCGGTGTACATACGCTGATGACGCTGGCGATGGCCGCCGCGCTCTCCAGTGAGATCGATGTGCGCTTCGCCACACTGTTTCATGACGTCGGTAAAGCGCTGACACCCCCTGAGCTGTGGCCGAGCCACCACGGTCATGGTCTGGCAGGCGTTCCGCTGGTCGAGGCGCTGTGCCAGCGACTGCGGGTGCCCAATGCAATTCGCGATCTGGCGCTGATCGTGACCGAGTTTCACGACATTGTGCACACCATTGAGCGGCAATCTGCGGCGTCACTGGTAGCGCTGTTTGACCGCATCGATGCCTGGCGTAAGCCGCAGCGCGTTGAGCAGATGGCGCTGACCAGCGAAGCGGATGCGCGCGGACGTGCCGGGCTGGAGAGTATGCCTTATCCGCAGGGCGACTATCTGCGTCGTGCTTTTGCGCTGGCGCAGGCGGTGCCGACCAAAGCGGTTGTCGAAGCGGGATTCAAAGGGATGGAAGTGCGGGAAGAGATGACGCGACGACGTATTGCCGCCGTCGCTCAGGGTCTGGCGATCGGGCAGCCTGACTAGCAGGCTGCCACGGGTTTACATGAAGATCATGTAAACCGCTGCCGCCACGATAAAGCGGTAAATGGCGAACGAGACAAACGAGATGCGTTTGATCAGCTCAAGGAAGGCTTTAATCGCAATCAGCGCCACGATAAATGCCGTTACGAAGCCCACGGCGAACATCGGAAAGTCTGCCATGGTCAGGAAGCCGATGCTCTTGTACATGTCCAGTACGGTCGCACCCATCATCATTGGCACCGCCAGGATGAAGGAGAACTCTGACGCGGCATAGCGGCTCACACCCATCAGCATCCCGCCGGAGATGGTTGCACCAGAACGTGAGAAGCCCGGCCACAGCGCTAAGCACTGGAAACAGCCAATCATGAAGGCCTGACGATAGGTAATATCATCGACGCCGACAGCTTTCGGCTGTTTTGGCTTGAGATACTCTGCGGCCAGCAGCAGCACACCACCCACCACCAGCGCGTACATCACGTTGATCGGATTGAACAGCGTTTTGATCTGATCGTGCAGCACCAGACCCACAACTACCGCCGGTACCATACCCAGCAGGATATGGATCAGCGACAGACGCCCGGTGCCGACACCTTCATGTTTGACTTCGCCAAAATGAATGCCGATCAGGCCAAACAGACGGCGCCAGAACATCACTACTACAGCCAGAATCGATCCTAACTGGATCACAACTTCAAAGGTCTCGGCTTTTTCACCTTCAAAGCCCAGCAGGTGACCCACTATAATCATGTGCCCCGTGGAAGAGACCGGTAAAAATTCGGTCAGCCCTTCCACAACGCCCAGGATTGCAGCTACCCAAAGCTGATGAATATCTGCCATCAAATGTTCCCTCTATCCGTTTCAAAACCATTAAAAAGGCGGTAGCGCGTTGCTATCGCCTGAAATCATGCCGCAATTAGCCTGAATTAAACCTTAAGGTCCGCTCCGTTTCGCCTGCTGTAACGAAACGGTCCACGCTATGACAGACAGTAATTTGGTTTGGTTTCATTGTGATGGCAATCACATCGTATTTATTTAGGAATAGTCCCGCGCTCAATTCGCACGCCAACCTGCGCCGCCTGGGCTACAGCGCCCGGTTTGCTTACCTTTATGCGTACGCCAGGCGAATTGAAACGGTTCATCAACAGATCCGCGATTTCTTCAGCCACCCGCTCGACCAGGGCAAAACGCCCCCCGTTCAGATGGGTCAGAATCGCCGAGGAGACATCGGCATAGCTGAGACAATCTTTCACATCGTCGCTGCTGGCCGCCAGACGGTTATCCCAGGCCATTTCGACATCGAGCACCAGCTTCTGCTGTATACCCTGTTCCCAGTCGTAAACGCCAATGGTGGTGAACACCGTGAGTTGTTCTATAAATACGATATCCATGATGAGGGTCTCTGTTTTTGGCTAAGCCGGATACCACTTCCGGCGGATTATGCGTATTATCCACGGTTGATGAGATCAAAACGACCCTAAAGGGAACGGTACGGTGTTATGAGTGCTTTCGCGCTTGGTATGATTATTTTCGCGTATCTTTGCGGTTCGATTTCCAGTGCAATTCTGGTTTGCAAACTCGCTGGCCTGCCCGATCCCCGCACACACGGTTCCGGTAATCCCGGTGCCACCAACGTACTGCGTCTGGGCGGTAAAGCCGCAGCAGCCAGCGTATTAGTGTTTGATGTGCTGAAGGGGATGGTGCCGGTCTGGCTGGCTTATCTGATGCACGTGACGCCGCTCTATCTTGGCCTGACCGCCATTGCCGCCTGTCTCGGACATATCTACCCGGTGTTCTTTCACTTCCGCGGTGGCAAAGGTGTGGCAACGGCATTTGGCGCGATTGCGCCGATTGGCTGGGACTTAACCGGGCTGGTCACCGGCACCTGGCTGCTCACGGTTTTACTCAGTGGCTATTCCTCGCTGGGAGCGATTGTCAGTGCACTGATCGCGCCATTCTATGTCTGGTGGTTCAAACCGCAGTTTACCTTTCCGGTGTCCATGCTCTCCTGTCTGATCCTGCTGCGTCATCACGATAATATTCAGCGGCTGTGGCGCGGTCAGGAAGGCAAAATCTGGAAGCGCAAAAAGAAATCTCAGCCATAAAAAAAGCCGGCAATAGGGTGTCCAAAAACTGTGGCTGTGCGACCGGCACTGCTCAGGAAACAGGGTCAGATCGGAAAGATACAAAAGCCGTCATCCCTGACCGCTCGGCCCGCGCCATCCATGGCGCGTGACGCTTTCCTCTTCTGACCCAGTTCCCTGCGTGTTGAGCTTATCCGTTGCGGCCAGATGCACTCTCATTCAGGCTGTTGAGCCGGCTTTTTTTACGTCAGATGGCAGGCAACTCCGCCAGCGGCCAGCGCGGTCGCACGCTGACGCTTAACCCGCCCCGCGTTCCGCCTTTTAACCGCACCATGCCCGCATACGCGATCATCGCACCGTTGTCGGTACAGAACTCCGGGCGGGCGTAAAACACTTCGCCGCCGCGCTTTTGCATCATGACCGCCATCTGCTCGCGCAGTGTGCGGTTAGCGCTGACGCCACCGGCAATGACCAGACGCTTAAAGCCGGTCTGATCCAGCGCGCGCTTACATTTGATCGACAGCGTATCCACCACCGCATCTTCAAAGGCGCGGGCGATGTCAGCACGGGTCTGTGCATCATCAGGATTGCCGCGAATCGTATTCGCGGCAAAGGTTTTCAGGCCGGAGAAGCTGAAGTCCAGGCCCGGACGATCGGTCATCGGACGCGGGAAGGTGAAACGCCCTGCCGTGCCCTGCTGCGCCATCTTCGACAGCATCGGCCCGCCCGGATAATCCAGACCCAGCAGCTTCGCCGTCTTATCAAAGGCTTCGCCCGCTGCATCATCGATCGATTCACCCAGCAATTCATATTCACCGACACCGGTGACGCTAATCAGCTGGGTATGTCCGCCGGAGACCAGCAGTGCGACAAACGGAAATTCCGGTGGATTCTCTTCCAGCATCGGTGCCAGCAGGTGGCCTTCCATATGATGAACCGGCACGGCAGGCACTTTCCACGCAAACGCCAGCGCGCGGCCAATGGTGGCACCGACCAGCAGCGCACCCACCAGTCCGGGACCGGCTGTGTAAGCCACGGCATCAATCTGTTGCGGTTCAAGCCCCGCCTCTTTCAGCGCCGCCTGAATCAGTGGCACGGTTTTACGCACGTGATCGCGTGAGGCCAGTTCCGGCACCACACCACCATAATCGGCGTGCAGTTTTACCTGGCTGTAGAGCTGGTTAGCCAGTAATCCAGCCTCGTCATCATAGATTGCGATGCCGGTTTCATCGCACGACGTTTCAATACCCAGAATTCGCATTGCATCACCTCATTCTTGCGGCGCGCAGTTTATCACAGCAATGGGATGTGCAGCGCGGGCATCCCGCGTAAAAAGTCATTTTCTGTCGGCTAAAGAGTGCGCTATACTCCCGCCCCTGGAAAAACCGGCAGCCGCACAGGCAAACGCTCCTGTTGGTTTCAAATTATCCATGGTGCTTTACAAACCAACATGAGTTGGAGTAAAATGCTGCACCATTTTGAAATGTGCTGGCGCCGCAGTCAGCAGCAAAACCGAATTTTATCGAGGTGAGAGTTACATGCCGGTAATTAAAGTACGTGAAAACGAGCCATTTGACGTAGCACTGCGTCGCTTCAAGCGTTCATGCGAGAAAGCAGGCGTTCTGGCTGAAGTTCGTCGTCGTGAGTTCTATGAAAAACCGACTACCGAACGTAAGCGCGCTAAAGCGTCAGCAGTTAAGCGTCACGCCAAGAAACTGGCTCGCGAAAACGCACGCCGCACTCGTCTGTACTAAGTCGTTCCGGAGGTTCGCCTCCACCGCGTGATTCACGCAGACAGAGTCAAGTAAAAGGCCGTGCTTTCCGAAAGGAAGCGCGGCTTGTTGCCGTTTATGAGCTGAAAATCTGGGGCGTATGGCTGGACGAATTCCACGCGTATTTATCAATGATTTACTTGCCCGCACGGATATCGTGGATCTTATCGATGCCCGCGTTAAGCTGAAAAAGCAGGGTAAGAATTTCCATGCGTGCTGTCCTTTCCATAATGAAAAAACGCCCTCTTTCACCGTAAACGGCGAAAAGCAGTTCTATCACTGTTTCGGCTGTGGTGCACACGGCAACGCTATCGACTTTTTAATGAACTTTGATCGTCTGGAGTTTGTTGAAAGTATTGAAGAGTTAGCCACATCCCACGGTTTAGACGTGCCTTACGAAGCAGGCAGCGGGCCCAGCCAGATGGAACGCCATCAGCGCCAGAGCCTGTATCAGCTGATGGAGAACCTGAACGGTTTTTATCAGCAGGGTCTGCAGCAATCCAGTGCGCAGCCAGCACGCGACTATCTTGATCGTCGTGGTCTGAGCGCCGACATCATCAATCATTTCGCCATAGGTTACGCGCCAGCCGGCTGGGATAATGTTCTCAAGCGTTTTGGTAAGCAATCGGAAGACCGCGAATCGTTGATGGAAGCGGGCATGCTGGTCAGCAATGACAAAGGCCGTACCTATGACCGGTTTCGCGACCGCGTCATGTTTCCGATCCGCGATAAACGCGGACGCGTCATCGGTTTTGGTGGCCGCGTACTGGGTAACGATACGCCGAAGTATCTGAACTCACCGGAAACCCCTATTTTCCATAAAGGCCGCCAGCTTTATGGCCTGTATGAAGCAGTTAAGAACCATCCTGAACCCGCCCGCCTGTTAGTGGTCGAGGGATACATGGACGTGGTTGCGCTGGCGCAGTACGGCATTGATTATGCTGTTGCGTCGTTAGGCACCTCCACCACGGCTGAACACATTCAGTTGCTGTTTCGCAGTACCGACACCGTGATCTGCTGTTACGACGGCGACAGGGCGGGTCGTGAAGCAGCATGGCGTGCGCTTGAGACCGCATTGCCTTACATGAATGATGGTCGTCAGCTACGCTTTATGTTTTTACCCGATGGTGAAGACCCGGATACGCTGGTACGCAAAGAGGGTAAAGCCGCCTTCGAAGCGAGGATGGAGCAGGCGATGCCGCTCTCTTCGTTTTTGTTTGATAGCCTGCTGCCGCAGGTTGATTTGAGCTCACGCGACGGAAAAGCGCGTCTGAGCACGCTGGCTTTACCGCTGATAACGCAGATCCCCGGTGAGACGTTACGTATTTATATGCGTCAGGAACTGGGGAACAAGCTCGGTATTCTTGACGACAATCAGCTTGAAAAGCTGATGCCAAAGCTGGCCGCAAGCGGAACGGCGCCGGTTGCGCCACCGCTGAAACGGACCACCATGCGTGTGCTGGTAGCATTGCTGATTCAGAACCCGCAGCTGGCGACCCTGGTACCTTCGCTTGATGGGCTGTCTGAGTCAAAAATGCCGGGTTTACCGCTATTTATTGAGTTAGTGGGTCGTTGTACTGAGAATCCTGGATTGACCACCGGACAGCTACTAGAGTTATATCGCGGAACAAATTTTAGTCAGACGCTTGAAACGCTGGCGATCTGGAACCACATGATAGTAGATGAAGAAGTCGAAGCGGTGTTTCAGGACTCGCTGGCCAGCATCTACGATTCTGCTCTTGAAGAGCGCCTGGAATTTTTGATTGCGCGTGAGCGCACCCAGGGACTGAGCGCCGATGAGCGCCGTGAACTCTGGACACTCAGTCAGGCGTTTGCCAGGAAATAATTTTGCACGCTGCCCGTTCTGACCAAGGGCGGCGTGGCTGTTTTAAGGCAAGGCGTCGAAGCCAGTCTGTCTACCGCCAGCGCACAGCTCCCAGAGCGTACTGAAGTACGTGAGGAGAGCGAGCACTGCCGGGAAGCAGAATGGCGAGTAAGCCAGGCCTGCACCACCAAAAATTTATACAAGCGGCTTAAGTGCCGATTACTGTTGGGCAAAGCCCACGCCGCGACGAAGGCAGCGGCAAGAATTAAACGCCTTCACTGCTATTGTTGGCGCGCTGCCGACCGACACCAATCTAATTTAACAGAAGTGTGGATACCGTCTTATGGAGCAAAACCCGCAGTCACAGCTCAAGCTTCTTGTCACCCGTGGTAAGGAGCAAGGCTATCTGACCTATGCTGAGGTCAATGACCATCTGCCGGAAGATATCGTCGACTCAGATCAGATCGAAGACATCATCCAGATGATTAACGACATGGGTATTCAGGTGGTTGAAGAAGCCCCGGATGCCGACGATCTGATGCTGAATGAAAACAGCTCCGATACTGACGAAGATGCCGCGGAAGCTGCCGCTCAGGTGTTATCCAGCGTTGAATCTGAAATCGGGCGCACCACTGACCCGGTTCGCATGTATATGCGTGAAATGGGTACCGTTGAACTGCTGACGCGCGAAGGCGAAATCGACATCGCCAAGCGTATTGAAGACGGTATCAACCAGGTTCAGTGTTCTGTAGCCGAATACCCTGAAGCGATTACTTATCTTCTGGATCAATACGACAAAGTTGAAGCAGGTGAATCACGCCTCTCCGATCTGATCACGGGTTTCGTCGATCCTAATGCAGAAGAAGATCTGGCCCCGACGGCAACGCACGTGGGTTCTGAACTTTCTGAAGCCGATCGTAACGACGACGATGAAGAAGATGAAGAGGATGATGACAGCTCCGACGACGATAACTCTATCGACCCGGAACTGGCGCGCGAGAAGTTTTCTGACCTGCGTAAGCAGTATGAAACCACCCGCGACGTGATTAAAAGCAAAGGTCGCAGTCATGCTGCTGCTGTTGCCGAAATCCAGAACCTCTCCGACGTCTTCAAGCAGTTCCGCCTGGTACCGAAGCAGTTCGACTACCTGGTAGGCAGCATGCGCACCATGATGGAACGTGTCCGTACCCAGGAACGTCTGATCATGAAGCTCTGTATTGAGCTGTGCAAAATGCCAAAGAAAAACTTTATCACGCTGTTTACCGGTAACGAAACCAACGAAAGCTGGTTCAAAGCCGCACTGGCCATGAACAAGCCGTGGTCTGAGAAGCTGCTGGAAGTGCAGGATGACGTAATGCGTTCCCTGCAGAAACTGGCACAGGTTGAAGAAGAGACCGGCCTGACCATTGAGCAGGTTAAAGACATTAACCGTCGCATGTCGATCGGTGAAGCTAAGGCCCGTCGCGCCAAGAAAGAGATGGTGGAAGCGAACCTGCGTCTTGTTATTTCGATTGCCAAGAAATATACCAACCGCGGTCTGCAGTTCCTCGACCTGATTCAGGAAGGTAATATCGGCCTGATGAAAGCGGTAGATAAGTTTGAATATCGCCGTGGTTACAAGTTCTCGACCTATGCTACCTGGTGGATCCGTCAGGCTATCACCCGCTCTATCGCTGACCAGGCACGTACCATCCGTATTCCGGTGCATATGATTGAGACCATCAACAAGCTCAACCGTATTTCGCGCCAGATGCTGCAGGAGATGGGCCGTGAACCGACGCCGGAAGAGCTGGCTGAGCGTATGCTGATGCCGGAAGATAAAATCCGCAAAGTGCTGAAAATCGCTAAAGAGCCGATCTCGATGGAGACGCCGATTGGTGATGACGAAGATTCACATCTGGGCGATTTTATCGAAGACACCACGCTGGAGCTGCCGCTGGATTCTGCTACCTCAGAGAGCCTGCGTTCTGCTACCCACGACGTGCTGGCTGGCCTGACCGCGCGTGAAGCGAAAGTACTGCGCATGCGTTTCGGTATCGATATGAACACGGACCATACGCTGGAAGAAGTGGGCAAACAGTTTGACGTTACGCGTGAGCGTATTCGTCAGATTGAAGCGAAAGCCCTGCGTAAACTGCGCCATCCGAGCCGTTCGGAAGTGCTGCGTAGCTTCCTCGACGATTAAGTCCGACAAAAACCCCGGTTCGCCGGGGTTTTTTATGCCTGCCTGTTAGCACCTCTCCCCTGCCCTTCGCAGATTCAGTTGCTCTCCGGATGCAGTTCCAGCCAGAGCTGACGATACGCCTCAACCATTTCGTCCAGTGATGCGCGATTCAGTCCGCTGGGATTCGGCAACACCCACACCTGCGTCTTTCCCATACAGATCGGCTGTTTCCCCCATTCGACTTTGCTCTGCTTAAAGGCGCGACGAAACGCATCTTTACCCAGAATCGCCAGCGCAGCGGGCTGGTAATTCAGCACCTTTTCCATCAGGCGCTTGCCGCCGTCCCGCAGCTCATCAGGTGCTAACTCATTCGCCTGCACCGTGGGCCGCTCAACCAGCATCGTAATCCCGCAGCCAGTTTCTGTCAGGCGCTGCTCCTCTTCGGGTTTCAGCTGTTCCCGGGTGAATCCCGCCAGATGGATTACCTTCCAGAAGCGATTGCCAGGATGTGCAAAGTGGAACCCCTGATGGGCCGTTGACTGGCCTGGGTTAATGCCGCAGAACAGTACATCAAGCCCGGAACTGATGATGTCGCGGATAGCGTGTTCACTCATGCTGCGACCTCCAGCGTACGTTGCTTCAGTGCAGCACGACTGCGTTGCAGCATCAGGCTGGCCTGCTCCGCATCCGGACAGGCTCGCGCCAGTGCCAGCGCACCAATCATCTCTGCCATCATGCTTGAAGCCAGCGCATCCGCTTCCGTCCACCCCAGCTCACTCAGCAACTGCGTCAGACTGGCATGCATCGTACTGAAGCCCTGGGCGAAGATCTGCCGCGTCGGTTGGGGAAGATGCGCCACTTCGCTTACCAGCGCTGCCAGCGGACAGCCCTGCGCCGGTGCATTACGATGCGCTTCGGATAGATAGCTATCGATAAAGTCTGCCAGCTGCTGTGCTGGCTGAGTCACGGACTGAGCGGGCTTAAAGGTATCGGCTTCAGCGAACATATGCTTCAGCACCTCCTCAACCAGCTCCTCACGTGACGCAAAATGTGCATAAAAACCGCCGTGTGTCAGCCCGACCCGCTTCATCAGCGCCGCCACACCGATCCCTTCGGTACCGGTTTCACGCATCACTCGCGCCGCCTCATCAAGGATACGCTGCCGCGTTTGTGCTTTGCTGCTCTGCTTCTCCATCTTATTTCCTTCGGTTTCTGCCCGGTAGCTTCTGACTATTATAGTAATTATTACGGTCATCATATTCCAGCTTGACGGCCGATATGATGATCGTCATATTTATAGCCATTATGACGACCATCATACGAGGAAGAAAAGATGTCACAATCAGGCACAGCATTAATCACCGGCGCATCCAGCGGTATCGGCGCGACTTATGCAAAACGACTGGCAGCACGCGGTTATGATCTGATCCTGGTCGCCCGGGATCAGGTACGACTCACCACCCTGGCGGATGCACTGGCGCAGCAGCACGCTGTTAAGGTGACTGTGATGAAGGCTGACTTAACGGAGGAGCAGGACCTGAAGCGCGTGGAGTCAGAGCTGGCGAACAATCCAGAGATTACGCTGCTGCTGAACAACGCTGGCATGAGCGTGGAAGGCGAGTTTCTGGCGGCGGACATCACACGCATTAACAGCATGCTGGCGTTAAATATTCTGGCCCCAACCCGACTGGCACAGACGGCGGGCCGGGCATTCAAAGCACGCGGTCACGGCATTATTATCAATATCGCCTCGGTACTATCGCTAATGCACGAGATGTTCAATGGCGCCTATAACGCCACTAAATCTTACGTGCTGACTCTAACGCGCGCCATGCAGCGAGAACTTGCAGAGAGCGGCGTGCAGGTACAGGCCGTATTACCCGGCGCAACCCGCACTGAAATTTTCGACCGTGCAGGTCAGTCGATTAATGAAATCCCGGCTGAGATGCTGATGGACGTTGATGAGATGGTGGATGCCGCACTTGCCGGCCTGGACAGCAAAGAGGCGGTAACTATTCCGCCGCTGGAGGATCTGCAGATGTGGCACGATTACGATCGGGCGCGTGGTGCAATGGTTCCTCACCTTTCACGAGATAAATCCGCATCTCGCTATCGTCAGAACTGAGTCAGCGTTAACTTATCGCGGCTGAAGTCCGGTTTCGTTAACGGTACGGAGAAGCATTATCCGTGCCGTTTTCCGACTTCAGCTTCACGCGTTGCCAGATTTGTTATAGAAATCAGCAGTTAAATTGCTGCTGCTTATTTCAGCAACCGGTGGCGGAGCGCTGGATTGCCCTGAAGAGATACTTTATAATCCCCGCTCCGCTGGCCCCTTAGCTCAGTGGTTAGAGCAGGCGACTCATAATCGCTTGGTCGCTGGTTCAAACCCAGCAGGGGCCACCAAATTTTAGCTGCGAGATCAGCAGATTAGAGCCACCTTTAGCGTGGCTTTTTTTGTGTCTGCTTTTCTGAATGGCGATAAAATGGCGGTGTTTTTTAACTCACCCTATCCCTCTGTTCATTTTCAGTTCCCATCGGTACTATTCCGGATTAGTCTTGGCCCTTATTTTTTGAAAAGGAATCCAAAATGAAAATACTTATCGGGACAGCTTTACTTTTGTCATCCTTCACGGCGGATGCTGGTTTCATCCATCCGTTAGAGTTTGATGGATCCGAAGCACAAAAACAGGAAGTAATAAGTTTCATTCAAAGTACGGTAAGAGCTGATTATTGCGATGGACAACTGGATATGTGCCAACCCACAACATTACGCATGATGGAACAGCAAAACCTCAACGCTTTTAAAAAACTCACTAAAGCTGACGATCGGGAAGTCATGGATAGAGTCATCAAAGATTATTGCGAAGGGGGTATTGATATGTGCAATTACACTACTATCGAAATGATGTATCAGCAAAATGTTAAAGCTGATAAGCAAAAACTAACGTGGTGATCACAGGCGAACCATCGCCATGTCGGTGGTTCACTTTCTGGTTATGCGCAACGTCAAAGATAGTTAATCAGGTGCAGGCTGGAATACAGGAAAATACAAATGCATCATTTTCTTGAAGTACTTTCAGATTTACTTACCTACTGGCCAGTAACATCAGGGAAGCGAGATAGAAGACCAGGAAAAGATAAAAAGAAGATCTCAGGTCTTCACTACAAACCTGTATTTAAAATAACGAATGATAAAAACACAGACAGAATCCCAGATAAAGATGAGGCCAGTTGAATCAAGGCCTTGAGTCATGCTTCCTGAATAGCAGAAAACTGTCTGAGACCCCTCTGCGATATGGACGATTATCCATACCCAACAAAGAGTGATCATCCCCCCTTTCCTTGCTAAAATACCTATTCATAAATCTATTCATAAAGCCATTCAAACCATGCCTGATCGCTTCGAAACGATACGCCAGTTACTCAACCACGGTCCCATGACCGCAAGGCAGCTTATTGAAAAATTAGGCATTAGCCAACCTACGCTGTCTCGTGCAGTGAATAGCCTTGGCGATGAGATTATCCGAATCGGTGCGGGTCCATCTATTCAATATGCTTTACGTGATGCCTGGCGTGGATTCAATTCTGCACCTATCTATCGCATCAGCGATGAGGGCCGCGTTAAACCACTTGGTGAATTGATTCCGGTCCGCCCGGACGGATTTGTCATGCAGCAGAACGACAAAGTAAGTCTCCACAGTGACGGACTGCCGTGGTGGCTGTTCGACATGCGCCCACAGGGGTATCTCGGACGAGCCTATGCATCGACGTATGCCGCTGGATTAGGCTTACCAGCGAATCCAGAGCAATGGACCGACTCTGAAGTGGTCAGGGCACTGCTGGCACAAGGCCATGATGCTATCGGAAACCTGCTGATAGGTGAGCAGGCACGGGATCGGTTCCTACAGATGTCAGAGCCCGTTCCGGTTGAGCGCGCTACAACATTTCCGGCACTGGCCCTGGCGGCGGGTGCCGGTGAAGCGCCTGGATCGTCTGCAGGTGGTGAACAGCCAAAATTCTGTACCTTTACGGATCAAGGGCATGTACTGGTTAAATTCTCGGCCACGGACAATAACCCGGTCAGCGAACGCTGGCGCGACCTTCTGCTGGCCGAACATCTTGCACTAGAGGTGTTGGGTGTGAAGACAGAGATATTTGATTTCAACGGTCAACGCTTCCTCGAAATCCCCCGATTCGATCGCACTGGACTGTTGGGTCGTATCGGCATTTTCTCGCTTAGGGCACTTGATGCTGAATTTGTGGGTAATGCCAGTGCCATCTGGCCGGTTCTGGTTAATAAACTTGTCGGGCAGGGGCATGTTCATCCTGAGGCTGCTGCCAGTACTGCCCGGCTCTGGGCATTCGGGATGCTAATTGGTAACACCGACATGCACCACGGAAATCTGTCGTTCATCAGTAGTCACGGCCGCCCCTATTCCCTTGCGCCAGCCTACGACGTTCTGCCTATGGGGTTCGCTCCCAGAGCAGGTGGCGCAATCGTGAATGAGCTCAGGCCAGCATCACTGTCGGATGTAATCAGTGGAGATATCTGGCTGGAAGCGCTGGAACTTGCGGAGAAATTCTATGCTTTAGCCTGCAGTTGCGATCGCTTTTCTGCCAGTTTCGCGCCTTGCCTTGAGACATTACGCCGCCATCTGGACGATGCCAGATTGCGTATCGCTCGAATAGGGTAAATGCGTTCAACCTCACTAAGCCATTTTCTGAAGCGCTGCGAAAATAGCAGTCTTACCAGCGTTTCCAGACCGCCAGTCAGGTTCACACTCCTGCTCCACCACTTCAGCACTCTCACCAGGTGCCGAAATGCCATCTAAACCCTCTGACGCCGACAGAATCGCAAAGCTATTCCCCCAGCCCACAATTCCCTCCCCCACCCTGTTCTCCCGCGCAAACCCCATGCTATCTTGTGGTTTTGATTTTTTCAGTAGGCAAAATTGATGACAAAGTTGCGGGTAGGGATCGTGTTTGGCGGCAAATCGGCTGAGCATGAGGTGTCGTTGCAGTCGGCCAAAAATATTCTTGAGGCGATCGACAAAACCAGGTTTGACGTAGTGTTGCTGGGCATCGACAAACAGGGACACTGGCGTCTGAATGATGCGTCGAACTTCTTACTGAACGCTGAAAATCCGGCGCTGATTGCGCTAAATCACGCCGCTGAAGATGTGGCGCTGGTGCCGGGTAACACGCAGCAGCAAATCATCACCCGCCACAACGCCCATCCGCTGTCGCAGATCGACGTTATCTTCCCTATCGTGCACGGTACGCTGGGTGAAGATGGCTCCCTGCAGGGCCTGCTGCGCATGGCATCATTACCGTTTGTCGGCTCTGACGTGCTGGGTTCTGCTGTCAGCATGGATAAGGATTTCACCAAACGTCTGCTACGCGATGCTGGCCTCAACGTCGCGCCATGGCTGAGCGTCACCCAGGCGCAGCGCGCGCAACTGGACGCCGAAGCCGTGATAGCCCGCTTTGGCCTGCCGCTGTTTATCAAACCTGCCAACCAGGGGTCATCAGTTGGCGTCAGCAAAGTGGATAGCATTGAAGAATTTGATGCTGCGCTGGCGCTGGCCTTCTCCTTTGACCGCAAAGTGCTGATTGAGCAGGGTATCAAAGGCCGGGAGATTGAGTGCGCGGTGCTGGGCAACGATGCGCCGGAAGCCAGCCCGTGCGGCGAGGTGGTGGTGCATGACGCCTTCTACTCTTATGACACCAAATATATCTCTGAAAGCGGTGCGCAGACGGTGGTTCCGGCAGCCATTGCAGCGGAAACCAGCGATGCAATCCGTGACGTCGCCATCAAAGCCTTCTCCGCGCTGGAGTGCTTTGGCATGGCGCGCGTCGATGTGTTCCTGACCGATGACGGCGAAATTATCGTCAATGAAGTGAATACCCTGCCCGGCTTCACCAATATCAGCATGTACCCGAAACTGTGGCAGGCGGCCGGACTCAGCTATCAGGATTTGATCAGTTGTCTGATCGACCTGGCGATTGAACGCCACCAGCAGGCCAGCACCCTGAAAAGCAGCGTCAGCTGACCGGACACGGCGACGTGACGCTATGCCACGTCGCTGGTAATCGTGCGGTAGTTAACCGGCGAAGTCTGATTACGGCCATTGCGCTTCGACAGATAGAGATTTTTATCCGCCGCGGAGATCAGCCGGTTGATCACGCGATGCCACTCCGTCGCCTCATCGGCACTGCCATGGGCCAGACCCAGGCTGACGGTCACCGTGGCCGTACTGCCCTGCAGCCAGAACTTCTCTTTCGCCATCTTCTGCCGGATTGCCTCCGCCAGAAAATAGAGCTTTTCCGCGTTCTGGTCGAACAGCACCACCACAAACTCCTCTCCGCCAAAGCGACAGATGCGCCCCGCTTTACCCACTACCCGCTGCATCCGGCGGGCGATCTCTTCCAGCACGCTGTCGCCTGCATCGTGACCAAAATTGTCATTAATAGCTTTGAAGTAATCGACATCCAGCAGGATCACGCCCACTTTACGATCCGGGAAAATCGGCTCCGCACGCAGGCTTTCATATAAACCGGAACGTGACAGCAGGCGGGTCAGGAAATCGTAATTCGCGCGCAGCGCCAGACGCTGATTAAGCTGGCGGATTGCATCCATGCTTGCAGCCACGATCAGCGGACTGATCGCGATGGTTGCCACACCCAGACGCGCAGAGGTCAGATGGCTAATCGGCAACAGATTATCGTCGCCCTGAATGTTCATCACACCATGAGAGACCAGAATGATTTCAGTAATGCCGGTCAGCAGGATCACCAGGCTGGTCAGCGGCATCGGCAACACAATGGCGCACCAGACCAGCGCCGGAACCGGCAGCGTCAGGCTGCCCGCGCCGCCCATCATTGCGCCGATCATCAGCGAAACCATCACAGCGATGACCGGTGCCAGCTTGCGGATCTGCAGAAACTGGCGGGGCGACAGCGACGACCAGTCGCGCGTCAGCAAAAAGGGCAGCAGCATCAGCCCGGTTGAGAACTGCTCGCTGAACCAGTCACCCCATGCCACCGCCAGTCCGGCATTAAAATCAGCCTGCTGTGCCAGCGCTCCCCAGCTGGCACAGGCCAGCGCAGCCAGCAGACAGGCCGGAAAAATGCGCAGCACACTGGTTATACGCTCACTGCCGGAGTCGTGCTGAAGATGCTTTACCAGCAGCGTGGCGGCCACCAGCACAAACAGAAGATTCGCCAGATTGAGGGTAAAAGCAGAGAGCGCCCAGCCGGAAAATACGGTGTCGTTAAATACCATCGCGGCAAAAATGGCCAGGTAAGAGCGGGTCTGATGCAGAAAAGGATTACGGACGATAACGCCAGTGACGATTGCGTTGACCGGCCAGAACAGAGACAGCTCCTGGGGGAAACGCAGGTGTCCGCCGATAAAGCAAAACAGCAGCGTGATCAAAAACAGCAAAAATGCGTTCTTCTTAGCGTTGTGCTCTTCAAACAGCTGTATGCGCATACATCCGGACCTTGTCGCAGAGAGGCTGGCTGTCCACGCCAGCCTGAACAGGCGCGTGGTGTCAGAATGATTAAATCCTGAATACCCTCAATGTCATCCGGCGATAAAACCTCATTTCACGGGCTGATTCAGGAACGTTATCCTGCAGAGGCTAAACCCAACAGATGACAGCAGAAATTGGGAACTTATTATGCCTCGCAAACAAAAAAATCGGATATCCGAGATATCCGATTTTTGCTTCTTAAACGACTTAACCGTTGCGCTATTTTACCGCAACCGGCCACTGACTCAGGCGTATACCGCGTTTGTCGGCGTTATCACCAAAATCTTTCAGCACCGCTTTTACGTCGGGATCGATATATTCCGCATTGTCGTTATCAACAATGACGACGCTGTTCTCCGGGATCTCATCCAGCAATCCCTGCAGTTTTGGATTATGCATAAAGGTCAGGTTCTGCTGGAAACGCAGTACATAGTGGTCGTCATAGCGGGTAAGCTGCAGCGCGTTGCGATGGCTCTTATAGATGCTGTAAAGAATTTGCGTGGCGATACCGATGCCAATACCGACCAGCATACCCAGCGTGATAATGCCGACGATGGTGGCCAGAAACGGCACGTACTGCTGTGCGCCCATCCGGAACTGCTCAACAAACAGTTTGGGTGTCGCCAGCTTATAACCGGTATAAAGCAGTACGGCAGCCAGGCTGGCAAGCGGGATAGCATTCAGCATCTCGCTGAACCACATTCCACATATCAGCAGCAGCACGCCGTGAATGAAGATCGAGAGCTTCGTCTGCGCGCCCGCACTGACGTTGACCGAGCTGCGCACAATCACTGCCGTTATCGGCATCGCACCCAGAAAACCGGCCGCCAGATTACCGATACCCTGCGCGAACATCTCTTTGTTGGGCGATGGCGCGGGCGTCTGAGGACGCAGTTTTTTCAGCGCCTCCTGACTCAGCAGCGTTTCCAGACTGGCTACCAGTGCCAGCGTCACCGCCACTACCCAGACCTGCGGATTCTGCCAGGCCATCCAGTCGGGCGTTTCCAGTTCAGCCACCAGCGCAGAGACGCTGTCAAAAGCGGGCAGCGAAATGCGCGCCAGTCCCTGGGTCATTTCAGGGAAGAGTCGCCCTCCTGCTACCGTTGCCAGACAGCCGATGAGCACCGCAATCAGCGGGCCGGGGATCCAGGCCAGCGCTTTGATCCGTTTCACCGGCGCGGTCGTCCAGAGACATAAAATGGCCAGACCGACACCCGCTACCAGGATTGCGGGCAGCGAGAAGGTCATCTGGCCGGTCACCAATGACACCAGTTCTGCATCACCAGCGGCACCCAGCGCTACCGGGATCTGCTGCATAATCAGCAGCAGGCCAATCGCCGCCAGCATCCCTTTGATGACGCTACCTGGCACCAGCGAAATAAACCGCCCGGCGCGCAGCAGACCAAATACGCATTGCAGTGCCCCGGCAATAATCAGCGCGGTGAGAAAGGCGGAGAAGCTGCCCAGTGAGGCCATTGAGGCGACGACGATGGTGACCAGACCCGCCGCCGGGCCACTCACGGCAAACCGGGATGGGCTCAGCGACGTCACCACCAGACCGCCAATCACACCGGTCAGCAGACCGGCAAACGGGGGTAATCCGCTGGCCTGTGCGATGCCAAGGCAGAGCGGTAAGGCGACCAGGAAAACCACCAGACCCGCAGGAATATCGCGACGCAGGGTATCGAGGTTCATAATGAAGGCTCCTCTGCAGATTGATGAATCAGCTCTTTGAGATGGCCGGAGCGCAGGTCGTAAACACAACCAAACACCTCCAGTTCCTGGCCCGATTGCCAGATTTGCCGGACCGGTTCAGATTTCACCAGCCTGGCGAATTGCGCCTTAACATTGGCCTCAACCAGCCGATCGAGCTGTTCGCCCGGCGGCGCGTCTGAGAGGGGAATTTCTGCCAGGCCATGCTGAATATCATCACGCAGGGTCTGGATGCGTCTCGCCAGCGCGCTCTCCTGCCCTTCCAGCACGCTGCCTGGCAGATTCTGCGCGGCTTCTACACCGCCACAGCCATAGTGACCGCTTAATACAATGCGTTTAACGCCGAGAAAGAAGAGTGCGTATTGCAGCACGCTCAGTAAATTGTCATCGTCCTCGATCACCATGTTGGCGATATTGCGATGCACAAAGAGTTCGCCAGGATGGGAGCCGGTTAAGACTTCTGCCGGAACGCGACTGTCAGAACAGCCAATCCAGAGTGAGTGCGGCTTTTGCTGATGAAGGAATTTATTAAAATAATCCGGATTACGCTGGCGGCGCTGTAATGCCCAACTGCGATTTTTCGCTAATAAGGGTTTAAGTGTCGTCACAATCATCTTCTCTCTACTACCGGGATGTCGCATCCTGGCTAACCACAAAGTGTATCGGCTCACAAATAAAGCGTGAGCCGCCAGGTTAATAAGAACTGAGTCACAGAAAAAGGTTATAGACGCTAACCAATTTCAATGCACGCGCAATATTTCACAGCGATTTAACAACGCGGTTTTTGTCAGTCAACGGTCAGTAAAGGTCAGGGTTAAGTAAATTTAATTCAGCAGCATAAATGAGGCCAGATAAACCAATCACCTTATTAAGCCATTAAAATCAATTAGCTAAAAAAGCAGTAAAAATAAACTAAAGTTACCACTGACAAATAAATACAATTAATAAATAAGGGGATATTCACTGCCATACCAACCGGTGTGCTTTTTACCAGGAATACTCTTAATTAAAAAATTAACCATTAGCAGAATCCACCGGCTTAATTGCTGACAGCCAGTTAAATATGCCTGTAATAAGAGAAGAATGAAGCAAGAGATGATTAATTTGATTTGCAGCAAAATAGTGACGGCAGTAAGTAAATCAGGGCCATTTCTGAACAGAGCCTGAACGGGCAGGCTCTTTTTCTTGACGAATTATTTACCGTTCCAGCTTTGCAGCCGTGATTCCCGCACAGACAGCTGCTGTTCCGGTGTCAGTTTATTGTAGTTTTCCGCCATTCCACTCTCCCAGTCGCCGTAGAGCGGATTCGGCAGCACGATGAACTGCGTACCAAACTGCTGGTGGTTAAGATTCACAAAGTCGCGACGCGTCTGATTCCCTTTATGCCAGGTCGAGCCACCGAAATCGTTGAGGTTATCGCCGACATAGAGCACCACGTTGTAGCCCGCGTTTTTGATGGCATCGAAACGCGCCTGCTTGTTAGAGCTGTCGGTATTCAGACGTACCGTTTTATCACTGACGTTCGGGAAGCCGAGCTGCTGCATATTGGCGACCGTGGCGGCGTAATCTTTCTGATCGCGGTTCGACACATAGAACAGCGTACCGCCATTCTCTGTCACATGACGTGCGAACTCGACTGCACCCGGCACCGCTTTCGCCTGACGCGCCTGCGTCCAGGCTGACCAGGTTTTGCTGCTGAACGGCTGGCCATTCTTCGCCTGCCATGCACTGTAGGCGCTGTTATCCAGCATGGTTTCATCCAGATCGACAATGACCGCTTTAGGTTTGCCGGTCAGCGACGGTGCCTGATCAAACGCCATGCGCGCGGTGTTAAACGCCTGCCAGGTCAGCGCCTGATATTCACCAGACTGCTGGAACCAGTTCAGCGCCAGCACCGATTGCTGACCGAGCTGCTGTTGCGCGGTCTGATGTGTCGACGAGGCGCAGCCGGTCAGCAGCAGCGCGACCAGTCCGGATGCAGCGAGTTTTGCGGAGGTTTTCATCATTTCATCCTTAAGGTGAGAAAGGTCTGAGGAGAAGCTTCAAAAATGTAGCAGTTAACGTAAGCTGTGGGCAGCCCAACGCACGCAGTTATAACAGGAGATTCTTATGGCCGTGATCCCGCGCTCGCCGTTGCTCGATTCGCTGAAGTGGCTCGATTATGCGTTTCAGCCCGCCGGTGAGCCGCCTCCCGCCGATGCCGCCTGGGGCCATCAGCGCCACAGCGCGACCGTGGTCACCGACATTGAGAACATCCCGCCGAAAAGCTGCGAGTCAGATGGTGTAATCGGCAGCGGGACGCGCCCGGTGGCGGTTTATACCGCTGACTGCCTGCCGGTGCTGTTCGCCGATCGCAATAGGCGAATCGTGGCGGCGGTGCATGCCGGACTTAAGGGAACACTGGCGGGCGTGCTGACCCGCGCCGTGGAAAAACTGGGCGAGCAGGGCTGTGAGCCGCAGGATCTGGTGGTGGCCATCGGCCCGGCAATGGGGCCCTGCTGCTATGAACTGGCCGAACCGCAGCTGGCGGAGATAGCACAGAACCCGGCGTTTGCCCGCGGGCTGTGCTGGCACCTGAACCAGCCGGTCAACCCGCTGGCGCAGCGTACTCAGGCCTCTGCTCACCAGCAGGGCGTCTGGTTCGATTTGCCTGCGCTGGCGACGCAGTTGCTGGTGAACGCGGGCGTCCCGGCCGCGCAGATTGATAACGTGAATGTCTGCACCTACTGCATGGCTGAGAGCGGATCAAGCTACCGCTTTAATACTCACCATGGCAGCGGCTATCGCTCACGCTATTCATGGATCCGGCGGCGTTAGCGGTTTCAGAGCCGGTTAACCGAACTGAACATCAAAAGCGATGCAGGAGATGGCGGTGCTATGTAACGCACAACCTCCCTGCTCCCACTCATTCGCCTTTCCCCGCCGATGTTTATGATTTCACTCACACCCTGACATTCTTTCACTTTTTTTTAACGCAGAAGTGACTAGAGTGAACTCATCCGACCACTTAACTGTGAGTGACTACAATGTCCGTCAATCCTGATTATCCTGCGCTGTTTACGCCGCTGGATCTTGGCTTTACCCAATTGAAAAACCGCTTTCTGATGGGGTCGATGCACACCGGTCTGGAAGAGCATCCGGATGGCGCAGCCCGGCTGGCGGCGTTCTACGGCGAGCGGGCGCGTGAAGGCGTCGCGCTGATCGTCACCGGCGGCATTGCGCCTAATGCGCAGGGTGTCACCACCGCGCATGGCGCGATGCTCACCGACGAGGCGCAGTGCAGCTGGCATCGGCAGATCACGCAAGCCGTGCATCAGCATCAGGGCAAAATCGCCCTGCAGATCCTGCATACCGGCCGTTACAGCTATCAGCCCGATCTGGTTGCGCCTTCGGCACGTCAGGCACCGATTAACCCGTTCACACCACAGGCGATGAGTGAGGCGGCAATTGAACAGACCATTGAGGACTTTGCCCGCTGCGCCCGTCTGGCGCAGCAGGCGGGCTACGATGGCGTGGAGATTATGGGTTCTGAAGGCTACCTGATTAATCAGTTTCTGGTGAAGCACACCAATCAGCGCACCGATCGCTGGGGTGGCGACTTCCGCCAGCGGATGCAGTTCGCGCTGGCGATTACCCGCGCGGTGCGTGCCGCAACCGGCGACGCCTTTATCATCATCTTCCGGCTGTCGATGCTCGACCTGATCGAAGAGGGCAGCACGTTGGAAGAGACGCTGCTGCTGGCGGGCGAGCTGGAGCAGTGCGGCGTCACGCTGTTCAATACCGGCATTGGCTGGCACGAAGCGCGCATCCCGACCATCGCCACCTGCGTGCCGCGCGCGGCCTTTGCCTGGGTAACGCAGCGCCTGCGCGCCCACGTGTCTGTGCCGGTGATCGCCACCAACCGCATTAACCACCCCGCCGTTGCCGAAGAGCTGTTGCAGTCGGGCTGCGCCGATATGGTCTCGATGGCGCGCCCTTTCCTCGCCGATCCTGCTTTTGTCAGCAAAGCACAGCGCGGCGAACCGGACAGCATCAACACCTGCATTGCCTGTAACCAGGCCTGCCTCGACCAGGTGTTTGCCGGAAAGATCACCTCCTGTCTGGTCAATCCGCGCGCCTGCCATGAGTCGCTGATGCCGGTCATCGCCACCATCGCACCGCGCAGGCTGGCGGTGGTGGGTGCCGGTCCCGCCGGAATGGCGTTTGCGTTGCAGGCAGCGCAGCGCGGCCATCAGGTGACGCTGTATGAAGCCGCGCCCGACATTGGCGGCCAGTTCAATATTGCCCGGCAGATTCCTGGCAAATCTGAGTTCAGCGAAACCCTGCGCTATTTCCGCAATCAGCTGGCGGCTGCGGGCGTGACGGTTAAAACCGGCTGTCGGGTCACGGCGGATCAGCTGTGTGACGCCGATGAAGTGGTGCTGGCAACCGGCATCCAGCCGCGCACGCCCGATATTCCGGGCATCGATCACCCCAGCGTGCTCAGCTATCTTGAGGTGCTGCGCGATAAGCGCCCGGTGGGTAAACGGGTGGCAATTATCGGTGCCGGCGGGATTGGCTTTGATGTGGCGGAGTATCTGTCACAGCCTTCCCATGACGAGGATCGGGCGGCATTTTACGCCGAATGGGGCATCGACCACAGCCTGACGCAGCGCGGCGGCATCGTGAAACCTGAGCCGCCTGCCGCGTTACGGCAAATCTGGCTGCTGCAGCGCCGGACGGGGAAACCCGGTGCCGGCCTGGCAAAAACCACCGGGTGGATCCATCGCGCCAGTCTGCAGGCCCGCGGCGTGGAGATGTGGGGCAGCATGGAGTATCTGGCGATTGATGACAGCGGCCTGCATCTGCGGCGCAACGGCGAAACGCTGCTGCTGGCAGTCGATAACGTGATTATCTGTGCCGGGCAGGAGCCGCAGCGCGAACTGGAAGCCGCGCTGCGTGCACAGGGACAGGTGGTGACGGTAATAGGTGGCGCAGACGTAGCGCAGGAACTGGATGCGCGCCGCGCGATTGCGCAGGCGACGCAGCTGGCGTTAACGGTCTGACTAGCGCATTTTCACCGCGCGCAGCACCACAAACTTCTGGTTAGAGGCGATCAGCGTGCAGTTGCCGAACAGCTTCTTCAGCTTGTGGTGATAATCGAGGTGGCGGTTGCCGATAATACGCAACTCGCCGCCATACTGAAGGCAGCGTTTCGCATCGCGGAACATCTGCCACGCAAGGTGATCGGTGACCGCGTGCTGCTGATGGAACGGCGGATTGCACAGCACCGCATGCAGCCGATCCGACGGATAGCCGCTCAGCACGTTGTTCACCAGGAACTGGCAGCGCGACAGATCGTCAGGACGGTTCACTTCCACATTAAGCTGGCTGGAGGCGACCGCCATATAAGACTCATCAAGGAAATGCACTTCGGCCTGCGGATTCTGCTCCAGTGCCACCAGTCCTACCACGCCGTTGCCACAGCCCAGATCGACAATCTCACCCTCAATGTTTTCCGGCAGATGCTGCACAAACAGCCGTGCGCCGATATCCAGCGACGAACGTGAGAAGACGTTGGCGTAGTTGTGAATCTGGTAAGGGGTGCCATCCAGCGGCCAGACCAGCGTCGGCGTCGCCTCACGCAGTGCAGGCTTGCTGAACTGGCTGAAAATCAGACGCGCTTTTTTCCACGCCAGTGAGGTTTTGGTTTCACCGATGATCTGTTCGAACAGCTGCAGAGTCGAGTTATGGATCTCTTTGGCGCGCGCCGCCGCCAGAATCACCGTATCCGGTGTGACGACTTCGCGAATGGCACGCAGCTGATGCTCCAGCAGCGCCAGCGTTTTCGGCACCTTAATCAGCACTGCCGCCGGAGCCGCCGGCAGTTCAGCCAGGCTATCAACAAAGTGTACGTCGCTATCATCCAGCCCATTAAAGGAAAGGTTCTGACGGGCGGCCTGCTGGCTGAGCCAGGAGTCGCTGACATGCCAGACGGTGCGTGAATTCAGGGCGCAGGTTAATGCCCCGAAACTGTCGTTGAAGACCAGCACGGCTCCTTCCGGCAGCGCCTGCTGTAACAGATATTCATCAGCCGCATCCCAGGCTTGTAATGGACTTTCGTCACGCATCTGCGGGAAGCGATGCAGGATCAGTGTGCGATCGTTCAGTTCAAGTTGGCTCATGAATTCTCCGGCGTGGTACACTTTGGTTGATTTTCGCCCCAAAAACGGGGGCGCAGTATACTGTCTTTCGCCTGGAATCCCTAATGTCCTCACTGATCTACCTTCAGGGCTATCCTGCCCCTCTGCTTGAGCAGGTTCAGACGCTGATTACCCACCAGCGCTTAGGTGCGTTTCTGCAGGAACGTTATCCCGACACCCACGACGTGATGAGTGATAAAGCGCTGTATGACTACACCCAGGCGCTGAAAAACCGCTATATGCGCAACGCACCACCGATCAGCAAAGTGATGTGGGATAACAAGATTAAGGTGATGAAGCATGCACTCGGCCTGCATACGGCCATCTCACGGATTCAGGGCGGCAAACTCAAGGCGAAAGCGGAAATTCGCATCTCGACCTTTTTCCGCCTCGCGCCTGAGCCGTTTCTGCGGATGATCGTGGTGCATGAGCTGGCACACCTGAAAGAGAAAGATCACGACAAGGCGTTCTATCAGCTCTGCTGCCATATGGAGCCGGATTACCACCAGCTCGAATTTGATGCTCGACTCTGGATGACAGACCAGGCGATGCGTGGCAACGCGGCTTAAAGAAACTCCTGCGCTTTCTGAATCAGGCTGGTTTTAGTCAGCGCGCCCAGAAAGCGTCGCTCCCGGGGATTATTCAGCACCGGCAGTCGCTCCAGCGTGACCGCCGCAAAAGCCTCCCAGCCTTCACGCATACTCTGATTCTCAAACACCACCGGAAAATCCTGATCCATCACGCACTGCACCGGTGAATCGAGGGTGATCTCCTGCGCCAGCACCCGGCGCGAAATCTCATGAATCGACACCACGCCGAGGAAGGCGCCTGCGGCATTAATGACATAGACGTAGCGTTCACGCTTCAGCGAGCTGACCGCCAGCGCCTGCCCCACTGACTCTTCCGGCTGCAGCGCCGCACCGGGAATGATTAACTCGGCAATGCGCATATTATCGAAATCATATTTCGCCTCTGAACGGCTGAAATGATGACTCACCACCGGATAGGTACTGGCCGATTGCAGGCGATAGACCACCATCGACGCCAGCACGGTGGCGATCATCAGCGGGAAAAGCAGGCTGCTGTTGAGTGTCATCTCCAGCACCATCAGCATCGCCATCAACGGCGCCTGACTGACCGCCGCCAGCACCGCCGCCATGCCAATCGCGGCATAAAGCAGCACATTACCCAGCGGCAGATGCAGCGCTGCCCCCACCGTGGCAATGATGACGCCAAGCAGTGCGCCTATCAGCAGCGAAGGCGTAAAGAGTCCACCGACGGCGTTCGACCCTACCGACAGGCTGGTGGCGAGGGTTTTCAGCACCAGCAACAGCAGCAGCCCCGGCAGCAGATAGTCGCCCGCCATCACTTTGACGATGACTTCGTAGCCGTTGCCGAGGATATCGGTGGAGATCAGCGCCAGTAAGCCTACCGCAAAGCCGCCCACGCCCAGACGCACGGGCAGCGAGGCAACCCGGCTGAACAGCACTTTGCTGCGGGCGATGCACTTAATCAGCATCCAGCCTGCCATTCCGGCGCTCAGCCCAATCACTACCGTCATCAGCAGGCTGCTGAGATCCATAGCGAAGCTCGCCTCCGCCAGCGGATAGAGCGCGCTGCGGAAGCCCAGCGTCCACATGGTCATCACCGCCGTCGCCGAGGCGATAATCAGGGGGATCAGTCGCTGCAACGCGGAAATGCCGAAGGCGATCTCCGCGACGAAAATCGCCGAAGCCAGCGGCGCATGGTAGACCGACGCGAGGCCCGCCGCCGCCGCCATCGCCACCACATCACTGTTTTTCAGGTTAAGCGAAGACGGTAGCAGGCGGCCAATCGCACTGCCGCACAGTGCCGAGAGCTGCACCATCGGTCCCTCTTTACCAATCGACGCACCGCTGCCGATACTGGCAATCGACGACAAGGCGCGGAACAGTGAGGTTCTGGTCGGCACCGCATCGAGCCGGGCGTTGATCACTTCAAGGTAATCCGTTTTCACCGTCTGCTGCTGCTCGATGGCAACCGCATAACGCAGGAAAAAGCCCGCCAGCACCCCGCCAGCGCCCACCAGCAGCGGCCAGAAGATCCACGGCCAGAGATGCAGTGATTCAGTAATGTCGCCACTGCGGGCAAACAGCAGATGGTTGATCAGCTCAATGACGCCGCGAAAAGCCAGCGTCACCAGCGACGCCGCACACCCGACCGGAATGGCAATCAGCAATGTGGTCCAGTTTAATGCGTGCTTACTTGCTTTCACCTGTGCTCCCTGGTTGATGCCTGTTTATTATCGCTTCCGCATAGTATTGGAATGCGGATCGCAGGATCAATCCCTGCCTGCCCGGCGCGCTTGCACCGCGTCGGTGAGATGTTACTCTGCCGCTTTACCGCTGCCGGAGAGATGACGTGATTCGTTTTGCCATTGTGGGAACAAACTGGATTACACGCCAGTTTATTGATGCCGCTCATGAAACCGGAGCGATGAAGCTCTGCGCGGTCTATTCACGCAGTCAGCAGCAGGCTGACGCCTTTATCGCCGATTATCCCTGCAAACAGACCTTCACTTCACTGGACGCCCTGGCCGCCAGTCCGGCGATCGATGCGGTCTATCTTGCCAGTCCTAACGCCCTGCACTGCGAGCAGGCGCTGCTGTTTATGTCGCACGGCAAGCATGTCATTTGCGAAAAACCGCTGGCCTCGAATCTGGCGGAAGCAGAGAAGATGATCGCCTGCGCCCGTGAGCATCAGGTGATACTGTTTGAGGCGTTTAAAACCGCCAGCCTGCCGAATTTCCTGCGGCTGCAGCAGGCGCTGCCTGACGTGGGTAAACTGCGAAAAGCGCTGCTGAATTACTGTCAGTACTCCTCACGTTATCCGCGCTACCTTAACGGCGAGAACCCGAATACCTTTGATCCGCGCTGGTCGAACGGTTCGGTGATGGATATCGGTTATTACTGCCTGGCCTCGGCGGTGGCGCTGTGGGGCGAGCCAGATAGTGTCCAGGCCACCGCGACCTTGCTGGCGAGCGGCGTGGATGCGCATGGCGTCGTCGTGCTGAGCTACGGCGATTTCGACGTGACGATACTGCATTCAAAAGTGAGTGACTCCAGCCTGCCCAGCGAGATTCAGGGTGAGGCGGGCGCGCTGGTGATTGAAAAGCTATCGGAGTGCCAGCAGCTGACCTTTATCCCTCGCGGTGCGGAAAAGCAGGCGCTGAGCCAGCCGCAGCATATCAACACCATGCTGTATGAAGCAGCCGCGTTTGCCCGGCTGGTTGAGCAGCGCCAGGTGGACCATCCGGGACTGGAGGTTTCGCGCATTACCGCCGCGCTGCTGACCGAAATCCGCCGTCAGACCGGCGTGATTTTCCCGGCCGATCGGGCGGCTGTGTAAATATTTCTAAATATGTCTGTGAAGAGTTGCTTCCTGTGCGGCTAAACCGTAACTTACCCTCCTGCAAAGGGGAGTAACTTGTAAGCTGATTGATCGTCATTACGTTGCGCAAGCATCCGGTCATCAGGCAACCCGGAATCCATTTCTGTGTTGTAAGTGAGACCTTGCCGGAAGGCGAGGTTTGCTTACACAAAAATAAGCGGCTGACGTCTTCTGACTTCAGCCGTTTTTTTATTTTTAAGACAGGATACGAATATGCAAACTGTGGGTACGCCTTTACTGTGGGGCAGCTTTGCGGTTGTGGTGCTGATCATGCTGGCTATCGACCTGCTGTTGCAGGGACGCCGCGGCGCACAGACCATGTCTTTCAAACAGGCGGCTGTCTGGTCGCTGATCTGGGTTTCTGTCTCACTGCTGTTCAGCGCCGCCTTCTGGTGGTATCTGGAGGGTAGCGCAGGACGTGAAGTGGCTAATACGCAGACCCTCGCCTTCCTGACCGGTTACGTGCTGGAAAAAGCGCTGGCGGTGGATAACGTCTTCGTCTGGCTGATGCTGTTCAGCTACTTCTCTATTCCGGCCAATCTGCAGCGCCGTGTGCTGATCTACGGGGTATTAGGCGCTATCGTGCTGCGTACCATCATGATCTTCGCAGGGAGCTGGCTGGTCACGCAGTTCAGCTGGATCCTCTATGTGTTCGGTGCCTTCCTGCTGTTTACCGGCGTGAAAATGGCGCTGGCGAAAGAGGATGACGGTGCGGTTGGCGACAAGCCCGTGGTGCGCTGGCTGCGTAAGCATTTACGCATGACCGACGATCTCGACGGTGAGAAGTTCTTCACCCGCAAAAACGGCGTGCTGTTTGCGACCCCACTGCTGCTGGTGCTGATTATGGTGGAACTCAGCGACGTGATCTTTGCCGTCGACAGTATCCCGGCAATCTTTGCCGTTACTACCGACCCGTTTATCGTGCTGACCTCAAACCTGTTCGCTATCCTGGGCCTGCGTGCCATGTACTTCCTGCTGGCGAACGTGGCGGAACGTTTCTCGATGCTGAAGTATGGCCTGGCGATTGTGCTGGTGTTCATCGGCTTCAAAATGCTGATTGTCGACCTTTATCATATCCCGGTGGGTATCTCCCTGGGTGTAGTCGGTGCCATTCTGGCGTCTACCCTGCTGATCAACGCCTGGGTTAACCGCAAAAGAGACCAGAAAAAGCTCGCACCATAATTACCTGCAGGGGCAGCGGATGCCCCTGTTTTATTTTGTGGCAGCCTGTCACGCCATTTCATCTCTCTGTCACACTTCCACTATCCAGCATAATAAAAACCTGACCTGTGCCAAAGCGACAGAACTTTCTCTTTTCTCAGCCTGTCATTTCCTTATACTCCGCCGGGCAAACCGTTTTAGCCGATGTAAAACATCGCGTCTGAAACTACATCCGCGACAAAATATAGAAAATATTATGCAGAAAACTCTCTCCGCACGTCTGGGCACGCTGCTCGCCGGAAGCCTGGTGAAGCAAATCATGATTGGGCTGATCGCCGGTGTGGCGCTCGCCTGGATTTCACACGATGCCGCGCTGGCGGTCGGTCTGCTGGGTGAACTGTTTGTCAGTGCGCTGAAAGCGGTCGCGCCATTGCTGGTTCTGGTACTGGTCATCGCTTCGATTGCCAACCACCAGCAGGGCCAGAAAACCAATATCCGGCCAATCATCATGCTCTATCTGCTGAGCACCTTTTTCGCGGCGGTCGTCGCGGTGGTCTTCAGCCATCTGATCCCGCAGACGCTGACGCTGGCGGTGGGCAGCACGGAAATCGTTCCCCCTTCCGGCATTACCGAAGTGTTGCGTGGACTGCTGATGAGCATGGTGTCGAATCCGATCACGGCTCTGATGCAGGCGAACTACATCGGCATTCTGGTATGGGCGATTGGCCTGGGGCTGGCGTTCCGTCACAGCAGTGACACCACCCGTGCCTTTCTCAACGATGCCTCTGAGGCGGTGACCTGGCTGGTGCGCTGCGTCATCCGTTGCGCCCCGGTTGGTATTTTCGGTCTGGTGGCGTCGATTCTGGCCTCAACCGGCTTTGGCGCGCTGTGGCAATATGCCCATCTGCTGGCGCTACTGCTGGGCTGCATGGTGTTGATGGCGCTGGTGGTAAACCCGCTGCTGGTGTTCTGGAAAATCCGTCGTAACCCCTATCCGCTGGTCTTCACCTGCCTGCGTGAGAGCGGCGTGACCGCCTTCTTTACCCGCAGTTCTGCCGCCAATATTCCGGTGAATATGGCGCTGGCGAAACGTCTGGATCTGGATGAGGATACCTATTCGGTGTCGATTCCGCTGGGTGCGACCATCAGTATGGCGGGGGCGTCGATCACCATTACCGTGCTGACGCTGGCGGCGGTGCATACGCTGGGGATCAGCATTGATGTGCCGACGGCGATTCTGCTGAGTCTGGTGGCGTCACTCTGTGCCTGTGGTGCATCGGGCGTGGCGGGCGGTTCGCTGCTGCTGATCCCGGTGGCCTGCAATATGTTCGGCATTCCGAATGATCTGGCGATGCAGGTGGTGGCGGTCGGCTTTATTATCGGCGTCCTGCAGGATTCGGCGGAAACCGCGCTGAACTCCTCAACGGATATTCTGTTTACCGCCGCTGTCTGTCAGGCAGAAGCGGAGCGCGAAACCAGCCGGGCATAAGATCGTTATTACCGTCTGTTAATCCTGTGCGCTTCGCAGATGGCTTAGTCCGATCGCAAAGTCGCTTTACGCATCCCTGCTCGCTCGGCCCGCGCCTTCCCTGGCGCGGGACGCTTTGCTCTTCGGACTAAGCCACCCGCTCTCTGAGCTTTTGAGCTATCTGAACGTTCAAGTTTTAGAGCGTTACACCGCTTTTAAAAATCGCCAGCTCGCGGAAATCGTTCTTCTCGTTGTTGGTCTGCTGACCGCTGGCAATCGCCACAATGCTGTCGACAAAATCTTCCAGCATCGCTTCCATGCTCATCCCTTCGATCAAACGTCCGGCATTAAAGTCGATCCAGTGCGGTTTTTTCTCCGCCAGCGGCGTGTTGGTCGCCAGCTTCACCGTCGGCACAAACCCCCCATACGGTGTGCCGCGTCCGGTACTGAACAGCACCATGTGGCAACCAGCTCCGGCCAGCGCACTGGTGGCAACCGCATCATTACCCGGTGCGCTCAACAGATTCAGCCCCGGCGTTTTTAACCGCTCGCCATATTTCAGCACATCGACCACCTGGCTCTGCCCCGCTTTCTGGGTACAGCCCAGTGACTTCTCTTCCAGCGTGGTGATGCCGCCCGCTTTGTTGCCCGGTGACGGGTTCTCGTAGATCGGCTGCTGGTGATCGATAAAGTACTGTTTGAAGTCGTTGATCATCGCCACCGTTTTGCCGAAGGTCGCTTCGTCGCGGCAGCGGCTCATCAGAATCCGCTCTGCGCCAAACATCTCCGGCACTTCGGTCAGCACGGTCGTGCCGCCATTGGCGATCATCTGGTCTGAGAAACGCCCCAGCAGCGGGTTGGCGGTGATACCTGAAAAACCGTCTGAGCCGCCGCACTCCAGACCAAACTTCAGCTCGCTGAGCTTGCCCGGCTCACGTCGGTCGTGGCGCATTTTTTCATACAACGCATGCAGACGCTCCAGTCCGGCTTCCACTTCGTCATCATGCTGCTGGCACACCATAAATTCGACCCGGTCACTTTCAAACGCGCCAAGCGTATCGCGGAAGGCATCGACCTGATTGTTCTCACAACCCAGACCAATCACCAGCACCGCGCCCGCGTTGGGATGGCGCACCATATTCTGCAGCATGGTGCGGGTGTTTTCGTGGTCCTGCCCCAGCTGCGAGCAGCCGAAGGTGTGGCTGAACAGGAACGCACCGTCAATGCCTTCTGCCTCCTGTGTCTCTTTCAGGAAACGCTGCAGGATCTGACGTGCTATCCCGTTGACGCAGCCAACGGTCGGCAGGATCCACAGCTCATTGCGGATGCCGACTTCGCCGTTAGCGCGACGGTAGATCTGCACCTCACGGTCACCCGGCTGCGGTGGCAACGTCACAAAATCGGGCTGATACGCGTACTGATCCAGATCGCTGAGATTAGTGCGGGCGTTCTGCGAATGGATGACCTCACCGGCGGCCACAGGTTGTGTGGCATGGGCAATCGGCAGCCCATATTTGATTACCAGCTCATCCTGCGCGATAGGCTGCAGGGCAAATTTATGCCCGCGTCCCACGGCCTGTTGCAGCGCCACGCTCAGTGGCGGCAGCGCTATCGTGGCGCCCGCATCCAGGTCACGTAACGCCACGGCGACATTGTCGCGGGGATCAATTTTGATTGCATCTTGCATAGCGTTATCTCAGTTGGCTCAGCGCCTCACGCATTCCGTGAGCGATGATATTTTGCAGGTGTCGGGTAACAACCGCAGCCAGTCCGGGCTGACGGGTTAAATCTTCGCCCCAGTGTTGCGCGTCGCTGAGCACAGCATGCACCAGCTGCTGCGGTGACATCTGGTCCGCATCAACCGCTTTCCAGGCGTCGGCGTAGCGCTGTAGCCACTGCGGCTCATCCTGTAACGGCCAGCTTTTGCTGGCTGATTCACCGCGGTAGAAAGCAATCAGCGCCGCCAGGGCAAAGGTGATGTGTGTCGGCCATTCACCGGTTTGCTGATGTGCGGCAAGCAGTGGCGTCAGCAGACGAGTGCGGAATTTGGTCATGCCATTCAGGGCAATCGACAGCAGCGCGTGGCGAATGAACGGATTGCGGAAGCGCCGCTGAACCGCATCGGCAAAGGCGTGCAGTTCGTTTGCCGGCAGATCCAGCGTCGGGATCACTTCGTGACGCAGCAGGTTATCGACAAATCCGGCAATCGCTGGATCGGCCATCGCCTCACCCACGCTCTCAATACCGGCCAGAAACGCCACCGGCACCATCGCGGTATGCGCGCCATTGAGGATCGCCACTTTCTGCGCTTTATAGGGTGCAATGTCATCCACATGCCGGACCTGCGGCGACAGCGCCGCCAGCTTCAGTTCGCTGAACAGCGCCGACGGCCCCTGAATCACAAACTGATAGTAAACTTCGCCCGCCACCAGATAGCGATCTTCATAACCCAGCTCACGTTGCAGCTGCTCGCTTTCCGCCGGGAAGCCGGTAACGATGCGGTCCACTAGCGTGTTGTAGAAGGCACAGTGCTGATGAACCCAGGTTTTAAATTCGGATGGCAGATGCCAGTGATCGGCGTAGCGCAGAACCAGATCGCGCAACGCGTCGCCGTTATGGTCAATCAGCTCGCACGGCACCACCAGCCAGCCCCGATCGCTGGCCCCATTGAAGTGTGAATAGCGCGCCCATAGCAGCTGCGTCAGTTTGCCCGGGAAGCTACTGGCAGGCTGATCGGTGAGCTGGTCCGTGCCGACAAAAGCGATGCCCGCCTCAGTGGTGTTGGAAAAGACCATACGCAGGTCAGGATTCCGGGCCAGCGCCATAAATTCGCCGAACTGCTGCCAGGGCTGGATTTCGCGATTGAGGCTGCGGATCAGCCGGGTTTCGCTGACCTGCTCGCCCTGATCGTTCAGCCCGCGAATCAGCGTGGTGTAGAGACCATCCTGCTGATTCAGGCTGTCGCTGACTTCACGGTTGCGCGGCCGCACCACCACGATCCCGGCATCGGTGCCCTGATGTTCATTCAGCCAGTCAATTTGCCAGTCGATAAAGGCGCGCAGGAAATTGCCTTCGCCAAACTGGATCACCCGGTCGCGATAGACTGCACCGGGAAAGTCGTGGCGGTTTAGCCTTTTCATTATCAGGCTCCCAGCTCGATACCGAAGTAATCGCGGGCGTTGTTAAAGCAGATGTTCTGTACCATCTGACCCAATAGTGCTTCATCGGCGGGTGCTTCACCCTGCTCTACCCAGCGGCCAATCATCTGGCACAGCAAGCGGCGGAAATATTCGTGGCGGGTATAGGAGAGGAAGCTGCGGCTGTCGGTGAGCATCCCGACGAAGCGGCTCAGCAGGCCAATCTGCGCCAGCTGCGTCATCTGACGCTGCATACCGTCCAGCTGATCGTTGAACCACCAGGCTGAACCGAACTGCATTTTGCCCGCCTGACCTTCTCCCTGGAAATTGCCCGCCATGGTGGCCAGCACTTCGTTGTCGCGCGGATTCAGGCAGTAAAGAATGGTTTTCGGCAGCGCATTAATGAGATTCTGCGCACCCAGCAGGCATGCCAGCGGTTCCGCCAGCGGCTGATCGTTGATGGAGTCAAAGCCCACATCCGGCCCCAGCAGCTGATACTGGCGCGGATTGGTGTTGCGCAGTGCGCCAATGTGATACTGCTGCACCCAGCCACGGCGGGCATATTCGCTGCCCAGCCAGACCAGTACCGCCGTTTTGAACTGGGCCGTTTCCTGCGGGTTCGGCACGGCACCGCTGCGACGACGCGCCAGGATTGCATCCAGCGTGGCGTCATCCGCCTCGGCATAACAGACCACATCCAGCGCGTGATCGGAGACTTTACAGCCGTGAGCCGCAAAGTGATCCAGCCGCTGATACAGTGCGCGGCGCAGATCGTCAAAACGCTGCACGCTGATGTCAGTCAGCTGCTCCAGCGTCGCGATCCACGGCAGGAAGGTGTCGGCTTCGATATTAAAGGCTTTGTCCGGACGCCAGCTCGGCAGCACCTTGACGCTGAAGCTGGCATCGTCTGCCAGTGCGCGGTGATGGCGCAGGTCATCCAGCGGATCGTCGGTGGTGCCGACCATCTTCACCTTCATCTGCTGCATGATGCCGCGTGTGGTAAAGCTATCCTGCGCCAGCAGCTCATTGCAGCGATGCCAGATGCTGTCGGCAGTTTTCTCAGAAAGCAGCGTGTCGGTAATACCGAAAGGCCGGCGTAATTCCAGGTGAGTCCAGTGATAGAGCGGGTTGCCGATGGTGTGCGGCACGGTGCGTGCCCAGGCATCAAATTTTTCACGATCGCTGGCGTTGCCGGTACAGAACGCTTCAGCCACACCATTGGCGCGCATTGCCCGCCATTTGTAGTGATCGCCCTTCAGCCAGATGTCATAAAGGTTAGCGAAACGATAATTTTCGGCAATCTGCTGCGGCGGTAAGTGGCAGTGATAGTCGAAAATCGGCTGATCCTTCGCGTAGTCGTGATAGAGACGACGGGCGAATTCGCTATCCAGTAAAAAATCCTCGGTCATGAAACGTGACATACAAGCTTCCTCATCGACTGAACCACTGATGGCTCAAAGTTATCATACCAATTTTAGTCCGTTACGGATTTATTTGCGATCCTGCTCACATAAACGGCGGTCCCTGACTGCCGTTATGGACGTTTCTGTCGCCCGCAGCGCGCTAAATGGCTGTCATTACGCAGGTTTCCAGTATCCCACAGTGCAGAAAGGGTTTTTGTGATGGCTCTCAACTTTTAAAGTTGTATAACAAGTTAGGCTCTCGCTCCATCATGAGGTCGTTAGTGACTCAGATAACGGCAAGGTCATAACAGGGTTGCTCACACAGAACCTGCGGGCGTGAGCAGAGCTGCATCACGTGCTGTCCCGCTCCAGATAACAACAGCGGCAAGACCGCATACAGAACTGGAAGAGGTAGAGGATGCGTAAGATCAAAGGGTTACGCTGGTACATGATTGGACTGGTGACGATCGGCACAGTGTTGGGGTATCTGACCCGTAACACCATTGCCGTGGCGGCTCCGACATTAATGTCAGAGCTGCATATCACCACGCAGCAATACTCCTACATCATTGCGGCCTATTCAGCCTGCTACACGCTGATGCAACCGGTGGCAGGTTATGTGCTGGATCTTCTCGGCACCAAAGTCGGCTATGCCATGTTTGCCGTGTTATGGGCAATATTCTGTGCCGCAACCGCGATGGCAGGCAGCTGGGGCGGCCTGGCTCTGGCACGTGGCGCCGTCGGTGCGGCTGAAGCCGCGATGATTCCGGCTGGACTGAAGGCAAGCAGTGAGTGGTTCCCGGCCAAAGAGCGTTCCGTCGCAGTGGGTTATTTTAATGTCGGTTCGTCTATCGGGGCGATGCTGGCTCCGCCGCTGGTGGTCTGGGCGATCGTGGCGCACAGCTGGCAGATGGCCTTTATCATGACCGGCGTGCTGAGCATGGCCTGGGCGCTCTGCTGGCTGGTGTTTTACAAGCACCCGAAACAGCAGACGAAGCTGAGCGATGAAGAGCGCGACTATATTCTCTCCGGTCAGGAAGCGCAGCATCAGACCGGCAACACCCGCAAAATGTCGGCCCTGCAGATTATCCGTAACCGCCAGTTCTGGGGCATTGCCCTGCCGCGTTTTCTGGCAGAACCGGCATGGGGAACCTTTAACGCCTGGATCCCACTGTTCATGTTTAAGGTGTACGGCTTCAACCTGAAAGAGATTGCGATGTTCGCCTGGATGCCGATGCTGTTCGCAGACTTCGGCTGCATTCTGGGTGGCTATCTGTCGCCGCTGTTTCAGCGCTGGTTTGGCGTTAACCTGATTGTCTCCCGCAAGATGGTGGTGACGATGGGTGCGGTGTTAATGATTGCGCCGGGCACCATCGGCCTGTTTACCAGTCCCTATATCGCCATTGGTCTACTGTGCGTCGGCGGCTTTGCGCATCAGGCCCTCTCTGGCGCACTGATCACCCTGTCGTCAGACGTTTTCGGCCGCAACGAAGTTGCGACAGCTAATGGTTTAACCGGCATGGCCGCCTGGACCGCCAGCACTATGTTTGCGCTGGTTGTCGGCGCCCTGGCCGATACGCTGGGCTTCAGCCCGCTGTTTGCCGCACTGGCGGTGTTTGATCTGCTGGGTGCCGTAGTTATCTGGACGGTCCTGAAAAATAAACCGATTTCAGAGCTGAATACTGAAGCGGTTATTCCTCAGGCCAGCGTTGTTAGCAGTTAAACTGCCGGGCTGGCTGATGTCAGCCCATTTCCTCGCACGCCCTGAAGTGGTATAACAACTTATCTGTCTGCTACCAGGATTGTGCTATGGACATCACTGAATCCCGTCGACTCTATCAACAGCTGGCCAGCGAGCTGAAAAGCCGCATCGAAACCGGAATCTATCCGGTAGGTGACAAACTGCCTGCTGAGCGCCTGATTGCCGAAGAGATGGAAGTGAGCCGCACCGTCGTCCGCGAAGCGATCATCATGCTGGAAGTGGAAGGCTATGTTGAGGTCCGTAAAGGTTCAGGCATTCACGTGATTGCCAGCCAGCAGCAGAATCGTATCTCACCCACCAGCAGCCAGCTGGAGTTTGCCACCTTTGGTCCGTTTGAATTACTTCAGGCGCGCCAGCTGATTGAGAGTAACGTGGCGGAATTCGCTGCCACCCAGGTAACGCGTCAGGACATTATCGATCTGATGGCGATACAGGAAAAAGCCCGCCAGGAGGATCATTTCCGCGACTCCGAGTGGGACATGCAGTTTCATGTGCGTATTGCGCAATCCACCCAGAACAGCGCCTTAGCCGCCATCGTTGAAAAAATGTGGCTGCATCGTCTGCACAATCCCTACTGGCTTAAACTTCACGAACACATCGACCAGCGCAGCATTCTCAGCTGGTGCGACGACCACGATCAGATTCTTAAAGCCCTGATGCGTAAAGATCCCGCCGCCAGCAAACTGGCGATGTGGCAACATCTGGAAAATACTAAACAGATGCTGTTTAACGCGACGGCGGATGATTTTGAATTTAACGTGGATCGTTACATGTTTGGTGAAAATCCGGTCATCCTGCCTGATGGGTCCAATAACGCCCGCTAAACGTGCCTGAAAACACCCTGAGATGGTCAGTTAATCTGCAATAGTGTCAGGTCATGTAAAGCTCCTTTTTACACGCCGTTTCACAAGGTAAAACTCCTGTTCGCCAGAGAGTTTTCCTGTCTCAGACAGGCGATTTTTGTTACAGTTATCGCCCTTTTATTACCCTTTGCGACAGGGTTTTATAAAGTCGCTGATTTAACAATCAATTCTGGAAGGATCCGGAAAACCCCGCCCAGGCTGCGCTCCTAAAATTTATAACGAAATGCCGGTCTGCGTTTAAGTCCCTGTGGGACATGTTTAACAATGATGTTCAGGAATGATTGATGGATATTTTGCAAGCGTTGCTGCATGCCCTGTGGCAACAGGACTACGAAACCCTCTCCGACCCCACGCTGGTATGGGCCATTTACGGCGTGCTGTTCATGATTTTGTTTTTAGAAAATGGCCTGCTTCCTGCCGCATTTCTGCCGGGTGACAGTCTGCTGATTCTGGTCGGCGTTCTGATTGCCAAAGGCACCATGAGCTTCCCGTTAACGATTCTGGTTTTAACCACCGGAGCCAGCCTTGGCTGCTGGGTGAGCTACATTCAGGGACGCTGGCTGGGCAATACGCCTACGGTACAGAAATGGCTTTCTCACCTTCCCGCCCAGTATCATCTGCGGGCGCACAGTATGTTCCACCGTCACGGCTTATCTGCCCTGTTGATTGGCCGCTTTATCGCCTTTGTGCGAACGCTGCTGCCGACCATCGCCGGGTTATCAGGCCTCAGCAATGCCCGCTTTCAGTTCTTTAACTGGGTAAGTGCTTTCCTCTGGGTAGTCATTCTGACCGTTATCGGCTTTGCGCTGGGTAAAACCCCCATTTTCCGTCGTTATGAAGATGAGATGATGTTCTTCCTGATGATGCTGCCGCTGGCGCTGCTGGTCTTTGGCCTGGTGGGGTCGCTGGTCGTGTTATGGCGTAAGCGTCAGGCGAATCAGAACGGGAAAGCCGAGTAATGAAACTGCTGCAGGCTATTCCTAAACGGTGGATACCGTGGTTGATTGCTGGCGCGCTTGCGCTGACCGCGCTTTGTGTGGTTCCTCCTCTGATGCAGCACGAGACAGTGGTGCAGATTCGGGTTTCTCATGCTGGCGCAACGCTGCCTGATGGCTTTTATCTCTATCAGCAATTAAGCGCGCAGGGGATCCGTATCAAAAGCATCACGCCTGCGGGTGACGCACTAATCATCCATTTTGACAGCGAAGAGCAGAGCCTGGCGGCGCAAAAAGTATTACGCCGCCTGCTGCCACAGGGCTTTATCGTCGCCCAGCACGATCACGCTCAGCACCTCTCTCTGGCGTAATCTGACCCTCTCTTTGCTTTCAGACCGCCGCGGCAGGATGTGGTGGTCTGAAAGGCTCTCTATCTCCCGGTCTTCTTTGAACTTTTTACTATCGGTGTCTATGCTTAACCGAGAGTCGATTTTCAGCACCTGCAGGCATAAGGCCTGACGCGTGATGACGAATCAGGTCGCAATGGAAGGTTCAGGACCGATGAAATATCAAGTATTACTGGGCGTCGCGCTGCTTTCGCTGTCGGGTTCGCTGTTGGCAGCAGAATCGCTTTGTGAACAGAAAGAACAGGATATTCAGCGTGAAATCGGGATGGCGCAGAAGCATAACAACCAGCGCCGGGTTAACGGCCTGGAGCGCGCGCTGACCGAAGTCCGGGCGGACTGCAGCGATAAAAAGCTGGAAGCCGCCCATCTTGAAAGAATTAATGCTCAGAAGCAGAAAGTAGCTGAGCGTGAGCACGCACTCAGGGAAGAGCGTGAAAAGGGCCATGACAGGGAGAAGATTGCCAAACGACAACAAAAACTGGATGAAGCGCGCCGGGAGCTGAAAAAGTTACAGGCGGAGCCCTATTAATCGGAATTAACCAACTGATGTTAAAGGAGTATTTTATGTCTAAAGACACATCATCGGAACATTTGCGTGCTGAACTGAAAAACCTTGCCGACACCCTGGAAGAAGTGCTGAGCAGCAGCACCGAAAAATCCAAAGGCGAGCTGGATAAACTTCGCAGTAAAGCGCGTGATGCGCTGGACAGCTCACGCGAGCGTCTGGGCGAATCAGGCGAGCGCATCGCAGCGACTACGCGCGAAGCGGCGCAGAAAGCCGAAGGCTACGTGCGTGAGAATCCATGGCATGGTGTGGGTATCGGTGCAGCGATTGGCGTCGCACTCGGCATGCTCATTTCGCGTCGCTAACCATGGCCGGCACACAGCAGAACCACGGCCCGGCTAAAGGGGTCATTAACATCGGCCAGCGTATCGTTACCACGCTGGTTGGCATGGTTGAGACACGCGTTCGTCTGGCAGTAGTGGAACTGGAGCATGAGAAAGCGAATCTGATACAGATGCTGTTGATGATTGGCCTGACAATGCTGTTCACTGCATTTGGTCTGATGAGCCTGATGGTCCTGATCATCTGGGCAGTCGATGCACAATATCGTCTGATGGCGATTGGCATCACGACCGGTACGCTGTTTTTGCTGGCGGTTATTTTCGGGCTCTGGACGCTTCACAAATCACGTCAGTCCACGCTGTTGCGCCACACGCGCAAAGAGCTGGAAACAGACCGTAATTTGCTTGAGGACCAGCGCTGATGAGCCGCCGCGAGCGTGAAGAACGCATCCATGAACTGCTTAAGCATGTGCAGCAGCAGCGGCTGGATTTAAGCGCTGCGCGGCGTGACTGGCTGGAAGGCACCGCCCACTACGATCGCGGCTGGTTTACTTTCCTCAGCTTACGTCGTTACCTGGCCATTGGCAGCAGCGCGCTGGCCGTTTACTCCATTCGCAGTCCGAGCAAGCTGCTGCGCTGGGCGAAGCGGGGATTCGGTGCCTGGAGCACCTGGCGCATGATCAAGTCTGCTATGCCCCCGCGTTAATCCTGCTTAAAGCCGGTCCTGAAAAGGCCGGCTTTTCTTCTTCAGAATTTCTGAAGAACACTGACAGTATATCTCGCTTACAACCTTTCCACGCCGCGATTATCATCTCCAGCTATCAACCCAATGAATGCAGAACTGCTTTCAGCGGGCATAAACCCTGCGGGCAGTCTGCCCTGCATCCCTGATAGCGCTGGAGTAAATGATGAAAAAATTCGAAGACGTTGGTTTGTTAGTGGCTCGTATCCTGATGCCAATCCTGTTCATTACGGCCGGCTGGGGCAAAATCACCGGTTATGCAGGTACTCAGCAATATATGGAAGCGATGGGCGTCCCTGGCTTTATGCTGCCGCTGGTTATCCTGCTGGAGTTTGGCGGCGGTCTGGCCATCCTGTTTGGTTTCCTGACCCGTTTTACTGCCCTGTTCACTGCCGGCTTTACCATCCTGACCGCGTTTCTGTTTCACAGTAACTTCGCCGAAGGCGTAAACCAGCTGATGTTCATGAAGAACCTCTCTATCGCAGGTGGTTTCCTGGTGTTGGGTCTGGTCGGCCCGGGTGCATACAGCCTTGATCGCCTGATCAGCAAAAGAAAACCACAGGCGATTACGCGCTAATCTCACATAAAGCGTATTGCCACATATACTTAACAGGGCGGGGACATTTCTCCGCCCTGTTTGCATTGGAGCCATTATGGGACAGTTAATTGACGGTGTCTGGCATGACACCTGGTACGACACCAAATCTACCGGTGGACGTTTCAAGCGTTCAGAGTCGGCTTTTCGCAACTGGGTAACGCCGGATGGCAGCGCCGGTCCGTCAGGTAAAGCAGGATTTGCCGCTGAGCGCGATCGCTATCATCTTTATGTCTCGCTGGCCTGCCCCTGGGCGCACCGCACGCTGCTGATGCGCCAGCTGAAAGGTCTGGACAGCATGATCGATGTCTCCGTAGTGCATCCACTGATGCTGGAGAATGGCTGGACGTTCGATGACACCTTTCAGGATGCGACCGGCGATAAGCTCTACCAGAACGAGTTCCTTTATCAGCTCTATCTGCACGCCGATCCGCAATACAGCGGGCGTGTCACCGTGCCGGTATTGTGGGACAAGCAGCAGAACACCATCGTCAGCAATGAGTCGGCAGATATCATCCGCATGTTCAACAGTGCGTTTGATGCGGTGGGCGCCCGTGCCGGTGACTACTATCCCGTTGCGCTGCGTGAAAAGATTGATGAGCTGAATGGCTGGATCTACGACACCGTGAATAATGGCGTCTATAAGTCGGGCTTCGCCACGTCGCAATCCGCGTACGATGAGGCCGTCACTGCGCTGTTTCATTCGCTGTCGCGCCTGGAGCAGATCCTGGGCCAGCATCGCTATCTCACCGGCGATCAGCTGACCGAAGCGGATCTGCGGTTGTGGACCACGCTGGTGCGCTTTGATCCGGTCTATGTGACCCACTTCAAATGCGATCGTCACCGGATCGGTGACTACAGAAACCTCAGCGGTTTCCTGCGTGATATCTATCAGATGCCGGGCATTGCGGAGACGGTCAATCTGCCGCATATCCGTCATCACTACTACTGCAGCCACAAGACCATCAACCCGAGCGGTGTCATTTCGCTGGGCCCGGCGTTTGACTGGGATGAGCCGCACGGCCGCGGTTAAATGTTGTTAGCGCCACAAAGCAAAAACCCCGCCGAAGCGGGGTTTTGGTAAAAAGTCGAAGCTGACCATTGAGCCGCATTCTTTTCATAGAGAGCGTCGTGGACAGTCATTCATCGCTGTCCGCACAGAACTTATAAAGCAAAAACCCCGCCGAAGCGGGGTTTTGGTAAAAAGTCGAAGCTGACCATTAAGCCGCATTCTTTTCATAGAGAGCGTCGTGGACAGTCATTCATCGCTGTCCGCACAGAACTTATAAAGCAAAAACCCCGCCTAAGCGGGGTTTCTGGTAAAAAGTCGACGCTGACCATTAAGCCGCATTCTTTTCATAGAGAGCGTCGTGGACAGTCATTCATCGCTGTCCGCATCAAGCCCACAAAAGCAAAAACCCCGCCAAAGCGGGGTTTTCAGTAAAAAATCGACGCTGACCGTTAAGCCGCGTTCTTTTCATAGAGAGCGTCGTGGACAGTCATTCATCGCTGTTTGCACAGAGCTTATAAAGCAAAAACCCCGCCGAAGCGGGGTTTCTGGTAAAAAGTCGAAGCTGACCGTTAAGCCGGGTTCTGTCGTGGACAGTCATTCATCTAGGCCAGCAATCGCTCACTGGCTCAAGCAGCCTACCCGGGTTCAGTACGGGCCGTACCTTGTGAACCCCTATTTGGCCTTGCTCCGGGTGGAGTTTACCGTGCCACGAACTGTTGCCAGTCGCGCGGTGCGCTCTTACCGCACCCTTTCACCCTTACCTGATCCCATTTCTGGGCCATCGGCGGTTTGCTCTCTGTTGCACTGGTCGTAGGCTTGCGCCTCCCAGGCGTTACCTGGCACCCTGCCCTATGGAGCCCGGACTTTCCTCCCCTCTGCCCGTCTCCCCACAAGTGAGGACGACGACAAAGCGGCGACTGTCTGGTCAGCTTCGGCGCGGGATAATAGGACATTCGCCGGCGTTTGTCACGCCTCTTGCTGCTCCAGCGCATACTTATAAAGGGCATTTTTCTTCACGCTGTGGATCTCAGCGGTCAGCGCAGCCGCGCGTTTTAGCGGCAGCTCTTTTTGCAGCAGCGCCAGCGTACGCAGCGCATCGGCCGGTAACGCGTCTTCGTCATCGACCTTGTGCCCTTCAACAATCAGCACCATTTCGCCTTTGCGACGATTCTCATCTTCTTTCACCCAGGCCAGCAGTTCGCCAACCGGTGCACCGTAAATTGACTCCCAGGTCTTGGTCAGCTCGCGCGCCAGCACGACGTAGCGTTCAGCCCCCAGCTCACTCACCATATCCTGAAGACTGTCGATCAGACGATGGGTCGATTCATAAAAAATCAGCGTGCGTGGCTCCTGCACCAGTGCCCGCAGCGCATCGCAGCGGCCTTTGGTTTTGGCGGGCAGAAACCCTTCGTAACAGAAACGATCGGATGGCAGTCCTGCCGCACTTAACGCGGCAATGGCAGCACAGGCACCGGGCAGCGGCACCACACGAATACCCGCTTCACGGCAGCGACGCACCAGATGGTAGCCCGGATCGTTGATCAGCGGCGTGCCAGCATCGGAAACTAAGGCTATGCTTTGACCCTCCTGCAGCTTCGTTAACAGCAGTTCAGCCTTGTGCTGCTCGTTGTGGTCATGAAGTGAGAAGAGTCGCGCATTGATGGCGAAATGTTGTAGCAACAGCCCGGTATGACGTGTATCTTCCGCAGCGACCAGATCGACGCTCGAAAGCACCGTCAGCGCCCGCTGGGTGATATCACCCAAATTACCAATCGGGGTTGGAACGATGTAGAGCGTGCTGGCAGAAATCTCTGCCCGATCGAGTTGTTTCATTGTTTCATCCGAATTGCCGATTTAATATTGAGCATCTTGAAAAAAACATCACTGGATACAGTATGCTTCCTTCAAAAGTCGTTCGTCATAAAGCAGGACGCTTTCTGCCTGTCATTCTTGCTGGGCTGATTTTAGCCGCATGTAGCGGTCAGGGGCCGCAAACCTCAACCGTCAATATTCAGGGGCCAGTCACCGCCAGCTCCGCTTACTATCTGCAGCAAGCGCAGCAAAGCAGCGATGATAGCAAGACCGACTGGCAATTACTCGCAATCCGCGCCCTGTTGAAGGAAGGAAAGTATCCTGAGGCGACCCAGCAACTGAGCCAGTTGCCGCAGCAGCTCTCTGAGACGCAGCAACAGGAATCGCTGCTGCTGAAAGCGCAATTACTGATTTCACAGCAGAAAACCAAAGAGGCTGAACCCCTGTTAGCACAGGTGAAAACCGGTTCGCTGTCGCAGGATCAGCTGGCGCGTTATTACAGCCTGCAGATCGCCAGCGCACAGGGTCGCCCTTCACTCTCACTGCTGCGCACCTATATTGCGCAGGAGCCGCTGCTGAAAGGCACCGATCATCAGGCCAACATTGACGCCACCTGGCAGACACTGACGCAGATGTCGCCGCAGGAGGCCAGCAACCTGGTGATTAATGCCGACGAAAATGTGCTGCAGGGCTGGCTCGATCTGCTCGCGGTCTGGCGCGCCAACGCGCAGGATGCGGAGATGCTGAAGTCAGGCATCAAAGACTGGCAGACCCGCTATCCACAGAACCCGGCGGCCAAAACGCTGCCGACGCAGCTGAGCCAGATGCAGAACTACACCAAAGCCTCTACCAGCATTATCGCGCTGCTGCTGCCGCTGAACGGCCAGGCGCAGGTGTTCGCGAATGCGATTCAGAAAGGCTTTAACGACGCGAAGAACGGCGTCTCCGTACCGGTCGCGCAGCCAGCTGCTGCCCAGCCTGCCGCTGCAGATGCGACGGCCAGCACGCAACCTGCCGCTGCCGCGGGATCGGCTGCCGATCCCATCAGCGCGCCGCAGCAGTCTGCTGACACCACAACCCAACCTCAGTCACAGCCCCAGTCTCAGCCTGCTGCAGCCGCACCGGCCAGCAACGCCCAGATTAAGGTCTATGACACCAGCAGCCAGCCGATTGAGCAGGTGATGCAGCAGGCACAGCAGGATGGCGCGACTATCGTGGTCGGCCCGCTGCTGAAGAGCAACGTTGAGAAGGTCGCCAACAGCCAGACGCCACTGAACGTGCTGGCGCTCAATGAGCCTGAGAAGATCCAGAACCATCCGAATATCTGTTACTTTGCGCTTTCTCCTGAAGACGAAGCGCGCGATGCCGCGCACCATATCTGGGATCAGGGCAAACGCCAGCCGCTGTTGCTGGTGCCGCGCAGCGGACTGGGCGATCGTGTGACCAACGCCTTTGCTCAGGAGTGGCAGACGCTGGGTGGCAGCACGGTCATGCAGCAGCGCTTTGGCTCGACCTCTGAGCTGAAACAGGGCATCAACAGCGGTGCAGGTATCAGCTTATCAGGTACGCCGGTGAATGCTGCACCTGCCGAGCCGCAGGGCGTTTCGATTGCGGGCCTGACCATTCCGGCACCGCAACAGAGCACGCCAGATGTGGTCAGCACCAGCAGCGGTGGCGGCGTCGATGCGGTCTACATCGTCTCCACGCAGGATGAACTGCAGCTGATCAAGCCTATGATTGCCATGCGCACCGGCAGCCGCAGCAACATCTCGCTCTACGCCAGCTCGCGCAGCGCGCAGGCGGGTGCCGGCCCGGACTTCCGTCTGGAAATGGATGGCCTGCAGTTCAGCGATATTCCGCTGCTCTCCGGCAGCAACCCTGGCCTGATGCAGCAGACCTCGAAGTCATTCAATAATGACTACTCGCTGGTGCGCCTCTATGCCATGGGTATGGATGCCTGGACGCTGGCGAATCACTTTAACCAGATGCGTCAGTCACCAGGCTTCACGCTGGATGGCAACACCGGCAAGCTCAGCGCCGACACGGATTGTGTGATCAACAGGAAGTTGACATGGAACCAGTATCGTCGGGGCGAAATCGCACCGGCCAATTAAATCGCCGTCAGATTGGTGCCGGGCATGAAGAAGATGCCCGGCGCTATCTGGAGCAGGCAGGCCTGATATGGGTCGCCAGCAATGTTCACTTTCGCAATGGTGAACTTGACCTGATTATGCGTGACGGGCACTGTTGGGTGTTTGTTGAAGTCCGCTACCGGCGCGATGCGCGTTATGGTGGCGCACTTGCCAGCGTTACCCGGAATAAACAACAAAAGCTGCTGCGCGCTGCCGCTCTCTGGCTGGCGCAACGCGGCGGCAGTTTTGAAACAGTGAATTGCCGTTTCGACATCATCGCCATTACCGGCACGGCGCTCGAGTGGCTGCCGAATGCCTTTAATGCAGACGTTTAGAACCAGGTGGTCGTGTGCAGGAAAGAATTAAAGCGTGTTTTACCGAAAGTATTCAAACCCAGATTGCCGCAGCCGAGGCGTTGCCCGATGCTATCTCGCGCGCGGCCATGACGCTGGTGCAGTCGCTACTGAATGGCAATAAAATCCTGAGCTGTGGTAACGGTGCTTCATCCGCCAATGCCCAGCACTTCGCCGCCAGCATGATCAACCGTTTTGAGACCGAACGCCCCAGCTTACCGGCGCTGGCCTTAAGTGCAGACAACGTGATGCTGACCGCGATTGGTAACGACCGTCTGCATGATGAAATCTATGCCAAGCAGGTACGCGCACTGGGACACGCAGGCGATGTGTTACTGGCTATCTCAACCCGGGGCAACACCCGCGACATCGTTAAGGCGGTAGAAGCGGCGGTAACACGCGATATGACTATCGTTGCGCTTACCGGGTATGATGGCGGAGAGCTCGCCGGACTGCTGGGTCCGCAGGATGTGGAAATCCGCATTCCGTCGCACCGCAGCGCGCGTATTCAGGAGATGCATATGCTCACCGTTAATTGCTTATGCGATCTGATCGATAACACTCTCTTTCCCCATCAGGAATGACCGAAGGAGCACGAATGAAAGCATTGAATGCTATAGCTATTCTGTTAACCGCCATGTTGCTGCAGGGCTGTGTTGCGGTTGTGGCTGGCGGCGCAGCGGTTGCCACCAAAACGGCGACCGATCCTCGCTCGGTAGGGACGCAGGTTGATGACGGCACCCTGGAGCTGCGCGTCACTAACGCGCTGGCAAAAGATCAGCAGATTAAAACCGATGCCCGCGTCATCGCCACGGCTTATCAGGGCAAAGTGCTGCTGACAGGCCAGGCACCTTCGCAGGAGATCGCCAATCGTGCCAAACAGATCACCATGGGCGTTGATGGCGCAACCGAGGTCTACAACGAGATCCGCATCGGCCAGAAAGTGACGCTGGGCACCACGTCCTCCGACACCTGGATCACCACCAAAATCCGCTCGCAGCTGCTGGGCAGCGATCAGGTGAAATCCTCCAACGTGAAGGTGACGACCGAGAATGGCGAAGTGTTCCTGCTGGGTCTGGTGACGCAACAGGAAGCGCAGGCCGCGGCCGATGTTGCCAGCCGCGTCAGTGGCGTGAAGCACGTCACCACCGCCTTTACCATGCTGAAGTAACACACTAAAACGCAAAAAGGCGGCCCTGGCCGCCTTTTTTATTGCCCGATTTTCAGACCGGAATATCGATAACCAGCGCGCGGGTCGCGGTTTTTGCAGTCAGCTGCAACTGCTTCTCTTCCTGCAAAAAGGCACCATCACCACAGCCCAGCTTCTCCTGATGGTCCGTGCCGGACATCGCCTCCAGCGAACCGTGAATCGACTGCAGGTAGGCTCGTGGCCCCTGTATCGGCAGCGAGTAATGTTCGCCCGGTGCCAGCTCGACCTGATGGATCCACACCTGCTGACGCAGTTGCAGGCTGTCGTCCACGCCATCCGGCGAAGCAATCAACTGAGACACGCGGCCTTCCGTCAGGGCTATTTTCTGCATCCGCGGATTTTCGCGCTCCGGACAGGCCGCCAGCCAGAGCTGCATGCGCGTCAGCGGGCGATCTTTGCTCAGGTTAATTTCGGTGTAACTCACTCCGGGCTGAGCAGAGAGCAGCAGCGCTTCCCCTTCCCGCACGCTGATGGTGTTGCCTTCACTGTCGCGATATTCGGCTTCACCCTGCAGCACGATGTTCAGCACATCGACCTGAGGATAAGTGCGCGGCTGAAAAGCGGCACCCGGCGCCAGCACTTCCTGGTTCAGTACGCGCAGCGACGCGTAACCCATCAGTTTGGGATCAAAATAGTGGCCAAAAGAGAAACTGTAGCGGCCCTGTAACCAGCCGAAATCGGCCTGACCACAGGCGGACGCACTGCGTGTCGTTATCATTATTTACCTCCGGCATCCGGTGACGAGGATCGGCCACGGACTTTATGCACCCATGGTAAAAGTCTGGACGCCGGATTGTTAGCCAGTTAATCTGCCCGGCATGTTCAAATTTCCTGACAGAGAACCGGGATGGCTAAAGAGCGTGCGTTAACCCTTGAATCGTTACGCGTTATGGATGCGATTGATCGGCGTGGCAGTTTTGCAGCAGCAGCAGATGAGCTGGGGCGCGTGCCTTCCGCCCTCAGCTACACCATGCAGAAGCTGGAAGAGGAGCTGGATGTGGTGCTGTTTGACCGCTCCGGTCACCGTACCAAATTTACCAACGTGGGACGCATGCTGCTGGAGCGTGGCCGGGTACTGCTGGAAGCGGCCGACAAGCTCACCACCGATGCGGAAGCGCTGGCGCGTGGCTGGGAAACCCATCTGACCATTGTTACCGAAGCGCTGGTGCCCATTGATGCACTCTTTCCGCTGGTGACCCGTCTGGCCGACAAAGCCAACACGCAGTTTTCGCTGGTGACGGAAGTGCTGGCGGGCGCATGGGAACGACTGGAACAGGGCCGCGCCGATATCGTGATTGCCCCCGATATGCATTTCCGCGCCTCCACCGAGATCAATACCCGCAAGCTCTACACCATGATGAGCGTCTACGTCGCCAGTGCGGATCATCCGATTCATAACGAGCCGGAACCGCAGTCTGAAGTGACGCGGGTGAAATACCGTGGCATTGCGGTCGCGGATACTGCGCGCGAGCGTCCGGTGCTGACCGTGCAGTTGCTGGATAAGCAGCAGCGCCTGACCGTGAGCAGCATGGACGACAAGCGCCGTGCGCTGCTGGCGGGCCTGGGCGTGGCAACCATGCCCTATTCATTAGTCGAGCAGGATATTGCCGAAGGCCGCCTGCGGGTAGTGAGTCCGGAGTATACCCGCGAGGTCGATATTATTATGGCGTGGCGACGTGACAGCATGGGCGAAGCCAAATCCTGGTGTCTGCGCGAGATCCCGCGCCTGCTGGCGAAGAAAAACTAAGTATCATGGTTTCAGGGCGAAGCTAAGACCGGCTCAGGCAATCCATCGCCACCGCCCTGAAGCTGTTGAAATCGCTGCTGTCCCGCAGGCGGGTCATCGCCCGTTCACGCAGGAACGTCACAAACAGATCGTATATCGCCATTGCCTCTTCATACTCACTTTTGCTGATGGCCAGCAGGAAGATGACATAGGCGGTATCGTCGCCCCAGGGAATGCCGTGCGGTGCCAGCACGGTATAGACCACGGTTTTCTTTGCCAGCAGTCCCAGCGAGTGCGGCAGTGCGATCCCTTCGCCAAGCATGGTGCTGACAATCGCTTCACGCTCTTCAACCGACGGACAGAACGCCGCATCCACAAAGCCCTCCTCCTGCAGCTGATCGCACAGCTGACGAAACAGTTCAGACTGGGTCATCGGCTTGTCGACAATATGGAAGTGCTGGGCATCAAAAAATTTCGCCAACATGTAAGGCCGGGTCCGGTCAACCAGCACCAGCTTGCCAATCTGCTCCAGCTGAAAACCGGTGGGAAACGGTGACATCACCACCACCGGTTTCTCTTTTTCACTGAGCCGGATGGTCGAGATAACAAAATCTTCGTCGATACGGCTGCGCGCCTCATATTCGCGCTGTGACAGGCGCGCCGTGACCTGTAACTGCGGGTATTTACGCAGCAGCATTGCCTCAATCATGCGCAGCGTAGAGTTACCGCTGTCGCACACCAGCAGCACCTGCGGATGGCGCTGATAGCCGACGTCATAGTGGCGCTCCAGCCCGACGCCAATATGCAGCACCAGAAAGCCGATCTCATTCTCGGAGATAACATACGGGGTATATTTCCCCCAGCTGGTTACCGCCGCTAAGGTGACATCGTAGGCCATCGGATAGTGCTGCTTGATGTTGCTGAGCAGCGGGTTGGGAATGTGGATCTGATAGCGCACCCGGGTAATCATGGTTTTGATGTGGGTGAGCAGATCGGCACGCAGCTGCTGATCGTTTTGCAGATTGAAGTTGTAGTGGGTGTTAATAAAGCTGAGCAGGTAATCCACCAGCGCGTCGGCGTCATCGGCATTAATAGCGCTGGGGGCGATCGCCTGAATGCGCCGCGCCGCGATATTGACCCGCAGCCAGTTCTCTTCCGCCGGTGAAATCGGTTTGCTGACCAGCGGGCGCATCAGATTAATCAGCTGATGTGCCGCTTCACGCACCTCATCACCAATCTCCTCGGCTCCCGGATCGTTTAGCGGATAGCCTTCACTGATGCGACGCACCGCCACGGCACAGTAAAGCCGCAGATAGCGCTCGCCCTCATCGCTGAGGCGAATATTGTGCTGGGCAAAGCAGTTTTGCAGCAGCGGGCGCAGCGTCTCCAGCATGCCGCTGTTCAGCGCTTCAATCGTCAGCAGCGGACTCTCCGGCTGCGCCTGATCGATTTGCCATAACAGATCGGTCAGGCAGGTCCGAATCGCCACTTCGCTGCCGAACAGCTTCATGCCGTAGTGTGGCTTGCTCTCAATAGTGAGGTGATAGCGCCCCAGCCATTCGCGGACTTCTGCCATATCATTCTGCAGGGTGGCGCGGCTGACAAACCACTCTTCGGCCAGCTCTTCAAGTTTCAGCGAATAGGCCGCAGTGAGAAAGCGGGTCAGCAGGTAGCGAACCCGGTCTGGCGAGGTGCGTGGCACCCGCAGTGGCGACGCGGTGTGCTGCTGCAGATGCTGAAAGCGCTGAGCATCCTCAATCTTCAGCTGATAGCCCGCGCCACGGCTCAGGATAAACTGCGCGCCATGCTCTGCCAGCAGCGCATTCAGCGCCGTGATATCGGTGCGCACGGTGCGGGTCGAGACGGCAAAACGCCGCGCCAGCTCATCCTGAGGCAGCGTTTCGTTTTGCAGGGCATCGAACAGTTGCGCAAGGCGCTGATTGGGAAATCTCACAAGCGTTACCTGTTTGCAGACAGAAAGTGGGAACATCAGCCTACGGCGATCGTCACACAACGTCCATGTTGCGCGATCGGCCTGCTGCAGGCTGATCGTATCGATCTCTACGCCAGCAGCGTTTTACAGATGGCCAGTAGCTGCTTCACATCGTCAATGCGGGTCTCTCCGCTGGCTTTGTCGATGATCGAACTGTAGACGTGCGGGATCACTTTGCTGACGCCGGACTCCAGCGCAATGCGCACGATCTCGCCGAAATTCTCCAGATCGATACCGCCCGTAGGCTCCAGCCAGAAATCGAGTTTTGCACAGGCTTCCGCCACAGCGCGGTACTCATCCACCGCCTGCAGACCGCCCATCGGGAAATATTTCACCGAGCTGCCGCCCATATCCTGCAGCATCGCAATCGCCGTTTCGATAGGCACGATCCCGTCGCGCTGCGTTGAGCTGCGCGGTCCGGTTGAGATTTTTACCTGACCCGGCGTGCCGGTGGGCGAGATCAGACCGTTCACTATCGTCTGTGACTGGCCCAGCAGCGCACGACTGGTGGCGACGCCGGTAAACACCTGGTTCACATGCTGCGGTTGCAGCACCGCGGAGATCTCACTCACCATCTGTGACTGTTCAGGATCGCCCGCACCCAGCCCCACCGACAGCGCATTATCGATCAGCGCAGCATACTCGCGCATATCAGCGATAGCGGCGTCATTGCTGGCGTAGTTTTTTGACAGCACGCCGACCAGTACGTGCCCTTCTGCTGCCTGCCAGATGGCGCGGGCGTTCTCTTTTGATCCCGCCAGGACGTTAAGACAGATGCGATCCTGATAAAAGTTGGGGGTCAGCGTCATGCGTGTTTCTCTCCGTTTAACAGTACCTGAATGCGGGTGAAAATAGTGTTCAGTTGATCGGCGCTGACGCTGCGCACGTCTGCTTCAATGATCCCCTCGTTAGCTTTGTAGCCACGGAAGTAGATCGCGACGTCGCCCTTTTTCAGCGCCTGCACCAGATCGCCGGTGCGCTGCTGGATCGCAGCTTCGTCAAAAGCGATCTCAGCCCGGGCGATATCACGTCCGGCGGCATCCCATACGATGCGAGCCGTCACGCCATGCAGGCCATTGAGCTGCTCAATAAACGGCGTCATTTTTTCCACCATCTGCGCGCCGCTGATTTTTGGCTGCGTCAGATAATTTTCGATAGCCTGAGTCAGCCCCAGAATCCCCTCTTTGCCTACCTTCATCGCGCGGCCAATGCCGTTGGTCTGGCGTTTGACCCACTCAACGTATTGATGCCTGCCAATGACCAGCCCGCTGGTCGGCCCTTCAATCGCTTTTGCGCCGCTGTAGATCACCAGATCGGCGCCCGCCTGGTAGTAACACTGCAGATCCTCTTCCGCTGCCGCATCAACGATTAGCGGCACACCATGCTCACGCGCAACCGCCGCGGCCTGCGCTACATCGAGATGGCTCTTCTGCACGCAGTGATGCGATTTCACATAGAGGATTGCTGCGGTCTGCGGCGTGATCGCCGCCGCCAGCTGAGCGGGTGAACACTCGTTGCTGTAACCCGCTTCCACCAGTTGCCCGCCACCCAGCGCCACCATGCTGCCGACCGGGGCGCCATAGTTCACGTTGTGCCCTTTCGGCACCACAATCTGGTGCGGGATGGTCAGTGGTGCGGCGTGCAGGTTATCCACCAGCCAGTCATTGTCTTTCACTATCACCGCCGCCACGCACTGGGCGATGCCTGCGGAGGCGCAGGAGACCACCAGCGCGTTCTCCACCTTCAGCAGTCCGGCGATATAAGCACCGGTCTTATCCACCAGATCTTTCATTTCGAAGTAGTGGTCGAGGCCGTACTTCACCGTATCGATCACGTCACTCGACGGTGTAGAGACGCCGAGGATCGTCATACGGCCAGAGGCGTTAATTACCGGCTTCAGGCCATACTTTTCATATACCGAGGTCATGCGCTATTCCTTCTTCTGTCGCGATCCACGTACCAGCGACCACGGCCGCCAGCGGAACCAGATGCTTCTCACCGGTTACCTGTTCACCTTCTGAATCGATAAAGGGCCGGGTTTCCTCTTTGACGCTAAAAACAGTCAGGTCGGCGTCGTAGCCGACTTTCAGCTGGCCCTTGCGCAGCAGGCGCAGTCCTGCGGCCGCATTGACCGTCACACAGTCGATCACCTGCGGCAGCGTCATGCCGACGCTGAAGAATTTCGACATCACGTGCGCCAGGCTGTGAACCGGCCCGGCCAGGCGATTACGGCAGTAGATGTCAGAGCTGATGGTGTCGGGCAGAATGCCCTGCGCAATCGCCACGCGGGCGACCTCGAAGCTGAAGCTGGCGCTGCCGTGGCCGACATCGAGTTTTACGCCGCGCGCGATAGCATGTCTGACCGCCGCTTTGAGTTCACCCTGCGGCGTCAGGATGCGGTTGGGTTTGCCATTAAAGCAGTGCGTGATGATATCGCCCGTGGTGAGCAGATCCGCAATCTGGTCGAGATTGGGTGGATTATTGCCAATGTGAACCATCAGCGGCAGACCACCGCTCTCCTGCTGAATTGCCTTAGCTTTTATCAGCGGCTGGACGCCGTTCTGACCGACCACGCTGCTGCTGATACGCGCCTTGAGGCCGACAATAAAATCGGGCAGTCGCACCACGGCCTGCTGCACCGCCTCGCCATCGATCTGCGTCATATCGGCCAGCTCATTCTGAGTGACGATGCCGGTACGGGCGATATTGATCAGCGCATAGACCTGGGTCTGCGCCGCGCGCGTTAGCTGGTAGAAGTCATCAATGTGTTCTGCGCCGGTGCTGCCCGCATCAACCACTGTGGTGACGCCATGCGCCACACCGATCGCGTCCGCTTCATCATGATAAATGGGTGATTTGGGATAGCAGTGAACGTGGGAGTCGATCCAGCCCGCGCTGAGGTAGTAGCGGCCCGCCAGATCGCGCTCACGCGGTGCGCTGCCCTGCACCTTGCCGATGGCAGCAATGCGGCCATCCTGCAACGCAATATCGACCACCTGCTCATCGCTGAGGCGCGCATTGCGGATAATCAAGTCGTACATGTTTTCTCCTTAACGGCAGCCCGCTGCCGGGCCGCCGGTGAGATCAGAGAGCAATCGGGAACAGCGCACCCAGGATCATCGCGCCGAGGATGGCACCGCCGGTAATCGGCTTGTTCCAGAGATAGAACAGCAGCGCACCCAGCAGCGAGCCCAGACCAATCGGAATGGAGGCCGCCATAGCGGACAGGATGATCAGCGGCCCCAGAAAGCGGCCTGAAGCATTACCTGCACCCATCATCACGTCTGCGCCGTAGGTGGAGTCGCTCTGATTGATGGTGAATTTACGCGCCAGAATAATCAGGTAGCCAATCGCCACACCAATCACCAGGCCCGTAGCCAGCGAAGCTGCGAAGTTCGCCACGGGGAAGACGATGCCCGCCCCCAGCAGCAGTGCCGGCACACCCAGCCCGACCCCGGTCTGGATCGCGCCGCCGATATCGAGAATGCCCACCAGCGAGCCTTCGATAATGCGGGCAAACAGGAAGCTGGCACCAAAGGCGGCGACCGCGCCGTAGACGCCGGTCTCCATCCCTGCGCGCAGCATCGAGACAAACGCCACTTCGTTAAACGCGCCAATGCCATAGAGGTAATACATGTGCGTCCCGGCGAAAACGCCCGACGAGAGCAGGCCAACAAAGATCGGGAAAGACCAGTCGGCGTACCAGAAGCCTTTATTTTCGTTCATCGCATCGCCTCTTATTTGCCGCTGACTGAGTTGTGGATCATGTCGAGCCAGCCTGGAATGCCGAGCTGGAAGGACTGCAGCAGTTTCATGTCGAAACCGCGGAAGAAGCCGCTCAGCACAAACAGCAGCACAATGGCGGTCATCATTACTTTGGTGACCCGGTTCCAGCCGCTCTCTTCCACGCCTTTACCGATCAGGATCCCCAGCACCAGACCTGGTACGGCGTTGCCCATGATCAGCTGCGCCAGACCGCCAAAAATGGTGGCCCAGAAGCCTGATTTTTTGCCTGCATCGATCGCCGCCAGCCAGAAGATGACCGGCATGACGGTATTCACCAGCAGGTTAGCGGCGGGCACCAGCACTTTGACCGCCGTCACCTGCAGCGCAGCCGGCACAGCAGAGGCGGTAGAGTTGAGGAAGGCGACCACGATCATGCCGATGATGCCGCAGGCGATAGCCATTTTTTTCGGATCGTGCAGCGTCTCCGCCACATTACGATTCTTCACCATCAGGGCAGCCGCACCCCAGTTTGGAATGATGCGATGGTCCACATCCTGCGTGAATGAACCGGCTGCGACAGACGATGCCCAGGCATTGAAAAAGAAGCCAAGACCAAAGGAGAAGTGGGAGGCCGGATCGCCTTCACACGAGTTCAGCTCGCCCAGCGTACGAAACGCCCCCATGCCCTGGGTGGTGGGCGCGTGGAACATACGTGCAGCCCCCGCGCCAACGCCGACGCCTACCAGGCCCCCAATGATCAACGACTTAAACAAAATGATTAAAAACATGTTGTTGTACCTTGTTGTCGTTTTTACCCGCCCTATCTGCGCCGCCGCATCGCCCCGGCCTGACCGCCGCGCTATCGCTACAGCAGTGGAATGGGCAAACGGCGGGCTGATGTAAACAGGTTCTGTTTTATGATGCCGCCGTGAACGTCACCTGCTCGGTGTCGAAAACGGTGACGCTGACGGTGATCTCCAGCGTCACGCTGAAGCTCCGCCGTTGGCGCGCCAGAAAGAAAAAGAGAAACTTCTCGGTTCTGACGCTCTCCTGCGCGCGCAGCACCCGGACATCCTGAGGTTCGATGCGCAGCAGAATTTTTTGCGTCGCGCGCAGAACCTGGTTCTGCACACGACTCAGGGCATCGGCAAAGGCTTTCGCTTTGGTGTCGCCTTTGCCCTCAACCGTCACCTGGGTAACGTAGTGTTCTTTCATAATCAGCTGCCGTGCTTCTTGTTCCAGGCCTGCACCAGCCGCTCGCCTAACTCTTCTTTATCCATAAAGCCGAAGCCCAGCACGGTGGCGCCTTCGTTGATGGCGGTGACGCCTTCGTCAACAGAACGCATGCCATGTTTGGCTTTGTAGCCATATTTGTTCTGCGCGGTGATAGCACCCGCGCCGCCGCTGCCGCAGAACGAGATGCCGAAATCGGCGTTTTCTGCCTTCATCACGTCACCCAGCTTCATGTCAGCGGCCACGCCTGGCACCACGACAGCACGGCCACCCGCTTTCTCGATGCCCGCCGCCACTTTCTGGCCCTTACCTAAACGATCGCCAATCACTACTGTTACCATGGTGTGTTCCTCTTCAGTTATTTGATCGCGCGACTTCAATATGCACTGACAGCAGCCAGGCCTCTTCGCGGGGGAGATTGCCGAACAGGTCGACGACCTGCTGCGCCAGCGCGACCGTTTCAGGCGGAATATCCTCAAACAGCTCCGCTTCCACTTCCGGCAGCGGCTCCCCGCTCAGCGAGCGTGACGCCATGGCCCCGACATGCGATTGCAGCATCTGCTGCTGGACCGCATTGGGCTGAATGCCATGCTGCTGATAGATCGCCGCAATCTGCGTCATCACGCTGTCAGCCAGCTGTTGCACTTTCTCCGGTGGCGCTTCATACACCGGGACGCCGTTATTGCTCACCTTGCTACTCCTGTTAAACCGGATAATTCGCGTTAGAAATAAATTAACGGTCATCACCCCGGCTGTGGAGAGGCAACATTTCCAGCAGTAAGTGGAAATTGAAGTGAAGGTTGTGCGTCAGATCGCAGGCTGCACGCTTAGTGCGATATGCGTCGCAAAATGCGCCAAGTGATGGCGTTAGCCTCGCAAAGCGGTGATGTTGTGCGGCGATCAGACTGCCGGGCGGTGGTTTACGGTGCGGTGATAAGCAGAAGTGATGGTAAAAACCGCCGGTCAGGCTGACCGGCGGTCGGATTAGCGGAATTTCTTATGGTTGGTATTACGGATGTCATCAAATTTAGCGGCTTCGCGCTTTGCGCCGTCCACGTTGTTGGCTTTCGCCAGCGCGCTGACCACGTCAATCTGTGCGATAAGTGAGTCGAGGCCCGCGTGGTAGTCTTTGATCTGCGCACTGTCAGCAGGCTGACCTTCCAGCTTATCGGGCGTCGACTTTTTGGCATCCTGCGCCGCAGTTCGCATTTTGGTTAACGCCTGCTGCATCTCCTGCGCACTGTCCGTTTTCTTAACGATTTTCAGATTCGCATTGAGCGTGTCCATATCCTGCTCCAGATCTGCCGCATAGAGGCTGACGCTGGAGAACAACAGAGAAGCCGACAACATTGCAATCACATGCTTACGCATCATTACTTCCTTTTTATTGTGATGAAAAAAAAGCAGCCAACCGGCTGCTTCAGGAATTCATCTTTATTGTCCCGCTATTTTCATCTCAGGCAGTAACACGGAACCGCACTGGATATTACTGCGGGTTTCAATATCGTCACCGATGGTCACCATGTTGTGCCACATCTCTTTAAGATTGCCGGCAATGGTGACTTCGCTGACCGGGTACTGAATGACGCCATTCTCAACCCAGAAACCGGCTGCACCGCGTGAGTAGTCACCGGTAATGGCGCTGACGCCCTGGCCCATCAGCTCGGTCACAACTAATCCGGTTCCCATCTGCTTCAGCAGGTCGTCAAAGCTGTGGCCCTGACCCGCAATGCGCCAGTTATGAATACCACCAGCATGACCGGTGCTGGTCAGACCCAGTTTACGGGCGGAATAGCTGGTCAGCAGCCAGGTCTGCAATACGCCATCTTTAATGATGTCGCGCGCCTGAGTCCGCACCCCTTCGCTGTCGAACGGCGTAGAGGCGAGCCCTTTCAGCAGGTGTGGCTGTTCACTGATGGTGAGCCACTCCGGCAGAATCTGCTGACCCATTGAATCCAGCAGGAAGGTCGATTTACGGTAAACGCTGCTGCCGCTGATCGCACCAACCAGATGACCAAACAAGCCGGTCGCCACTTCAGCGGCAAAAATTACCGGGGCTTTCATGGTCGGCAGTTTACGCGGGGCCAGACGGGATAGCGTACGGCGCGCGCACTCGGCTCCTACCCACTCCGGGCTTTTCAAATCTTCAAATGCACGGCCAATGGTATAGGCGTAGTCGCGCTCCATGTTGCCATCCTGCTCAGCGATGACGCAGCTGGAGAGCGAATGGCGGCTTGAGCAGTAGCTCTGCAACATTCCGTGGCTGTTGCCAAAGACTTTAATGCCGACGTGGCTGTTGAAACTGCCGCCTTCGGTGTTGGTAATTCGCTTGTCGGCACGCAGCGACGCCTGCTCCGCCTGCGCGGCCAGTTCAATGGCGCGGTCAGCGTCAATTTCCCACGGATGGTAAAGATCCAGATCCGGCGCATCATAGGCCAGCAGCTCTGCGTCGGCCAGACCGGCAAACGGATCGGGCGAGGTATAGCGGGCAATATCAATCGCGGCCTGCACGGTACGTTTGATCGCATCCGGGCTGAGGTCGGTCGATGAGGCACTGCCTTTACGATTCTGATGATAAACGGTGATGCCCAGCGCACCGTCGCTGTTAAATTCAACGTTTTCCACTTCGCCATAACGGGTGCTGACCCCGATGCCGGTGGTCTTACTGACAGCCACTTCCGCGCTGTCAGTGCTTGCTTTAGCCAGTTCAAGTGCCTGCGCAATGGCCTGCTCCAGTACTTTTCGCTGTTCTGCAACCTGAGTAGATACGTTCATCGACCTGCCGTCTAATCTTATGTGTGAATGATTTGAGTCTATCAGAGTCAGAGAACAATTTCGCAGTCACCCGATATACTGGTAGGATTAGCCTCTTTTTTTTGGGAGCCCGGAAATGACCAGACAGCCCGATGAGTGGCTCGACGATGTGCCAGATAATGACGAAGAAGAAGATGAAGAGATTATCTGGGTCAGTAAGAGTGAAATTAAACGCGATGCAGAAGAGTTAAAGCGCCTGGGAGCCGAACTGGTTGATCTGGGTAAAAACTCGCTGGATAAAATCCCGCTGGATGAGCGCCTGCGCACCGAGATCGAACTGGCACAGCGCATCAAGAAAGAGGGTCGCCGCCGTCAGCTGCAGCTGATCGGTAAACTGCTGCGCAGCATTGATGTGGAGCCTATCCGCATTGCGCTGGATAAGCTCAAGAATCGCCACAACCAGCAGGTTGCGCTGTTCCATAAACTGGAAATGCTGCGCGATCGTCTGATTGAGCAAGGTGATGAGGCGATGAGCGACGTGATTGCGCTTTATCCCGATGCCGATCGTCAGCAGTTACGCAGTATGATCCGTAATGCGCAGAAAGAGAAAGCGGGCAACAAGCCGCCGAAGTCTGCCCGTCAGATTTTCCAGTATCTGCGCGAGCTGGCCGAAGCGCAGTAATGCCATGGCGGGCAGTCTCGCCCGCCTCCCGGCAGCACTTACCGATAGATATAGAGAATACCGGTGCGCAGCCGCAACTGGCGTTCGCTCGATGTAGCAGAACGTCCGATATCGCCAAAGGTGACGTAAGGCACCCAGACGCGATCGTTGCCAAGCGCATAATCGAACTGTAACTCCTGTTCATAGTCATCATGCTTATTAGCAAACAGTTTCGCATCCGCGTGCTTATACACCAGCTTATAAGTGGTGGTGAGGCGATCGGTTTTATTCCGCAGATAGAGATCAAAACGGTTAGCCGTGCGATGCCGGTCAGTATCGCAATAATCAATACCCCCGGTGCGGCATTGATCGTCATGGGCATAATCGGTCAGTTCAAGGCGATATAATCCGCCAACAGACCAGCGGTCATTAATTTTATACCAGGGTGCCACACCAAACTTCCATTCGGTGCGCGAGGAGTTAAATTCCGGCTGAATAAAAGGCGACAGCGTCCAGTTCCCCCAGTAATAGGACTTCAGAAAGGTGACTTCCACCACATTTAACACGGTGTCGTTATAATATTTATCTTTTGGATCTGCGCCACCGGTTTTAAATTTGGTTTCAACGCCAAGAAACATATTATCCGGCAGTGTGGTACTCAGCCCCAGCTTGTCATAGTGCGTGCGGTCGCGAAGACGGTACTCGTGCCGGTAATCCACCGTAGCCGTTGCCAGCGCTGCCGCGGAAGTGCATAACAGTGTGACGCCCAGAGCTAATGATCGTGTTGTACTTTTTCCCATAAAAATGTCCTTATTCTCAGTAATAAGGGCAATGAATTATCCAAATTCATTTAACCCAAATTTAACTTATATTTAAAACCTGTATTAATATAAGATGCCACATGAAGAAAACCTGTTAATTGTTTCTTTAACCTGAATCCCTCTGATTATTATTTATTTCTCAGCTACAGCAGAGACGATGCTAAAAATAACCGGCAGGTGTGGCCTTTCTGTTTCAGACACTAATATAGAAAATATGGCAACTGAAGGAAGAGTGAGCAGATCGGATTCAAACTATGCGGGATTTATTCAGGAAATAATATTAATGGCAATAACGCTTTAAAAAAAAGCGCCCGAAACGGGCGCCTGATTTTCAGGCCAGCCTGTCCAGCAGCTTCTGATGAATGCCGCCAAATCCGCCGTTGCTCATCACCAGAATCGTGTCGCCCGGCTGAGCGGCTTTGGCCACCATTTCTACCAGGGTATCGATATCCGCGCTCCAGTGCGCAGGCGGAATGCACGCTTCTGCTACATCTGAAACCTGCCACGGAATATGGTGCGGCTGGAACAGGAAGACCTCATCCGCACGCGCCAGCGACGGTGCCAGGTCGTTTTTGCTGACGCCCATCTTCATCGTATTGGAGCGAGGCTCCAGCACGGCAAGGATGCGTGCTCTGCCACCCACTTTGCTGCGCAGGGCAGCCAGTGTCGCCAGAATGGCCGTCGGATGGTGAGCGAAGTCATCATAGACTTTGATGTTATTCACTTCGCCACGCAGCTCCAGCCGGCGACGTGCATTGATAAAGGTGTTCAGCGCCAGGCCGGCATCTTCCGGCTTCACACCTACATGCCGCGCGGCAGCAATCGCCATCAGGCCGTTATGCATGTTGTGTTCGCCCACCAGCGCCCAGTTCACTTCCCCGACTTTCTCGCCGTCGAGCCAGATTTCCCAGTGAGACGCATCGTTGGTCAGCTTCTTCGCCTGCCAGCGCCCGTGCTCACCAACGCTCTCCTGCTCGCTCCAGCAGCCCATCGCCATCACCTGTTTGAGGTTAGGATCATGTTCCGGCAGCAGGATCTTGCCCTGGCCCGGCACGATCCGCACCAGATGGTGGAACTGTTTCTGGATCGCCCGCAGATCGTCAAAGATATCGGCGTGATCAAACTCAAGGTTGTTGAGGATCAGGGTTCGTGGAGAGTAATGGACAAACTTGGAACGCTTATCAAAAAACGCGCAGTCGTACTCATCCGCTTCAATCACGAAGAATGGACTTTTTCCTAATTTTGCCGAGACATCGAAGTTTCCAGGCACACCACCAATAATGAAGCCGGGTTCAAGGCCGCAGGCCTCAAGAATCCACGCTGCCATGCCGGCTGTGGTGGTTTTACCGTGGGTTCCGGCCACGGCCAGCACCCAGCGATCGCGCAGCACGAAATCGTGCAGCCACTGAGGGCCAGAGAGGTAGGGAATGTTGCGTTCCAGCACCGCTTCCACACAAGGATTACCTCGCGTCATCGCATTGCCGATAATGACTAAGTCAGGCACCGGATCAAGCTGACTGGCGTCATAACCTTCCGTTAATTCAATGCCTTGCTGTTCGAGCAGTGTACTCATTGGCGGGTAAACGTTGGCGTCTGAACCGGTCACCTGATGACCCAGTGAACGAGCCAGCACCGCCAGACCACCCATAAAAGTGCCACAAATCCCGAGGATGTGAATGCGCATAACATGATCCATTACTCAAAAGTTCGGCGCACAGTGTAACGCCGCTCGCAGACGGAAGAAACGGATTAGGACTATGGTTTTTGAAGTTCAATCGGCTAAACTGCGTACGCATCCGTTGGCAGACTGTTACGCGTGCTGCCACTCCATCGAAGATTCAGGGAATGTGTTATGAAAACGTTGGGCGAATTTATCGTCGAGAAGCAGCACGACTTTCCGCACGCCACAGGTGAACTGACGGCGCTGATTTCAGCTATCAAGCTGGGTGCCAAAATTATCCACCGCGACATCAATAAAGCCGGTTTAGTGGATATTCTCGGTGCCAGTGGTGTGGAAAATGTTCAGGGTGAACAGCAGATGAAACTGGATCTGTTTGCCAACGAAAAACTGAAGGCAGCACTGAAAGCACGTGGCATCGTCGCCGGTATCGCTTCTGAGGAAGAAGACGAGTTCGTTATCTTTGAAGGTGAGGAAAACGGTAAGTACGTGGTGTTAATGGATCCACTGGATGGTTCTTCTAACATCGACGTTAACGTTTCCGTCGGCACCATTTTCTCTATTTATCATCGCGTCAGCGAGCCGGGTACGCCAGTGGTTGAAGCGGACTTCATGCAGCCAGGCAACAAACAGGTTGCTGCCGGTTACGTGGTCTACGGCTCATCCACAATGATGGTTTACACCACCGGTGCAGGCGTGCATGCGTTTACTTACGATCCGTCACTGGGTGTGTTCTGCCTCAGCCACGAACGTATGACCTATCCACCAACCGGTTACACCTACTCGATTAACGAAGGTAACTACATTCGTTTCCCGCAGGGTGTGAAGAAATATCTGAAGTTTTGTCAGGAAGAGGATCTGCCAACGCACCGTCCTTACACCTCACGTTACATCGGATCGCTGGTCGCGGATTTCCATCGTAACCTGCTGAAAGGCGGGATCTACCTCTACCCAAGCACCGCCAGCCATCCTCAGGGCAAGCTGCGTCTGCTTTATGAGTGCAACCCGATGGCCTTCCTGGCCGAGCAGGCGGGCGGTAAAGCCAGCGACGGTCAGAAGCGTATTCTGGATATTCCACCGGTCACGCTGCATCAGCGCTGCCCGTTCTACTGCGGTAATGAGGCGATGGTAAACGACGTTGAGCGTTTCCTGGCCGAGTTCCCGGATTGCCGTCAGGGTTAATCTGGTCGTGGTATAAATTAAAAGGGCGCGATTTCGCGCCCTTTTTGCTTTTACGCCGTCTGCAACCTGAACTGCGCCATCGTTGCCTGAAGCTGACTGGACTGCGCTTCCAGCGACTGGGTCGCGGCGGTAGCCTGCTCTACCAGCGCTGCGTTCTGCTGCGCTGTTGCATCCATCTGCGTGACCGCCAGATTGACCTGCTCAATGCCACGGCTCTGCTCGTCGGAGGCCATCGAGATCTCTTTCATCAATGCCGTTACGCGCATCACTTCGCCAGAAATCTCATCCATGGTTTCCCCGGCGCGCGTCGCCATCTCCGTACCCTCTTTGACCCGCGACTGTGAATCACTGATTAGGGTGCGGATCTCTTTGGCTGCGTTAGCGCTGCGCTGCGCCAGCGTGCGCACTTCATTTGCGACAACTGCAAAGCCACGCCCCTGCTCGCCTGCTCGCGCCGCTTCGACGGCGGCGTTAAGCGCCAGAATGTTGGTCTGGAAGGCGATGCCGTCAATTACGCTGAGAATGTCGCCGATACGATTGGCGCTATCGGTGATCTCATGCATTTTTTCCATTACGTAGCAGACCACTTCAGCGCCGCGATCGGCGGTATCAGAGACCGCGTTAGCCAGCTGATGCGCCTGTTGAGCATTGCTGGCGTTAAGGCGCACGGTTGCCGTGAGCTGCTCCATGCTGGCCGCCGTCTGCTCCAGCGAAGCGGCAGACTCTTCGGTGCGCTGCGACAGATTGACGTTACCCGCCGCCAGTTCACGGCTGCCGATGTCGATCTGCATACTCGCTTCACGCACCTGACTCACCGAGGTGCGAAGTGACTGCTGCATCCCGCTCAGTGCATGATTGAGCCGCCCCAGCTCGTTGTTGCTGGACGGTGGCAGCGCCTGCGACAGGTCGCCTGCCGCGATCTGCTCAAGATGGACAATTGCCAGATTAAGCGGCTGCAGGAGCATCCGGCGCAGCAGTTGCCAGGCGAGCACCAGCAGCAGCAGCGTTAATACGCCTGCCACAGCGATCAGGATTTTCATTTTGGTTTCGTTGTAGGCCGCCTGTGCGAGCTGGGCTTCGGTGACCTGTCCGGCGAACTGGCTGAAGTCTGTGACAGCTTTGTTGTAGCTTGCCGCCAGCGTCGCCAGGTTGCCTTCCAGCAGCTGGTAATATTCGTCAGTGTATTGCTTGTCCAGCGCGTCCATCATCGGTTTGATGCCCTGGTCGAGATAGGCTTTGTAACTGGCTGAAATCGCATCCGCCAGCATTTTCCCGTGCGCCGTCACCGTTCCGGCATCCACAAAGCGTTTCAGGTTTTGCTGTGATGACACCACATCTGCCTGCGACAGTTTTGTGACTGCCGCGCCCTCTTCCAGCATACCAATTTCAATTTTACGTACCGCCAGCGCCGCATTCGCGCGGGCCCGCATCAGATCTGAATTACTCTGGTAAAGACTGTTCAGCTCGATCCCCTGAATGCGATTGATTACATCCAGCGAGCGATTCCCTTTATTAATTGCCACGATACCCATAAAACTCACCGCCAACAGCAGCAGTGTCATAAATGCCAGCAATGCCAGCAACCCCGTGCGAAGTGATATCTGTTTCATCCTGATGATTTCCGTGTAAGAGAAAAGGCGAAATTTCCAGCGGCCCTAAAACGGAAGAGGTATCGGCAGTAACGGGGCGAAACTTTAACCCTGATTAGAGTTAACAACTTGATCATCACGGAAACATCGCTCAATCTGATCGCCGCCTGCCCGCTATCCGGAGAAAAGAATGAAATCGGGATTACTTCTGATGCTGCTGTTCGCCAGTACGGCAACGATAGCGAAGGATTTGCCTTCAGACGCCGCACTGGATCGCTGCCTCAATGACGCCTCTGCGACCCTTGAGATGAACCAGTGCTATGCTGCGGCCACAACGATCTGGGATCAGCAGATGAATCAGCAGTACAACACACTGATGAAGACTCTGAACGGCGACGCTAAAAACAGACTGCGTATTGCACAGCGCGCCTGGCTGAGGTACCGCGACAGCTGGCTTGAGGCGAGCCGCAGTCAGCTGGCGACGCAGGGAACGCTGGGCAGCGTAGCGCTGAGTGCCCAGGGCCTGAGCCTGGTACGCAATCAGGCATTGATGTTGCAGTCCCTCGGTAAAGGCAGTTGTGCCAATCCCGATGACTGCTGACCCATAACCCGCTTTTTGCGCTGGCTGACGTCAGTGCGCTGTTAACCTTCAGGGAGAAACCATGGCTGCTTACGCCTCGACATTGATTCTGATTGCCCTTGCCGTACTGAGCTATTTCGTTCACAACAACGCGGTCACTATCTCTATTCTGGTGCTGCTGGCGATTAAAATTACCCCGCTGGCGCAATTTTTCCCCTATGTAGAAAAACAGGGTATTACCTTAGGGATCATTATTCTGACCGTCGCAGTGATGGCGCCGCTGGCCAGCGGCTCACTGCCCGCCTCTGAGTTGCTTAAATCGTTTGCCAACTGGAAGTCGATTGTGGCGATTGTGGTGGGGATTTTTGTCGCCTGGCTGGGCGGTCGCGGCGTGAATTTTATGAGCATGCAGCCGTCGGTCATCGGGGGGCTGCTGATTGGTACGGTGATTGGCGTAGCGTTCTTCCGCGGCGTGCCGGTAGGACCACTGATTGCCGCAGGCATTGTTTCGCTGTTTGTGGCGGCGAAGTAGCGTTTGGGCGCATTCCGAAACGCCAAAAAGAGGGCATACTTTCAGAGTCAGTTGGCTATAATAGCCGACACTCAACATACGACTACTGAAGGAATGCCAGATGAGTTTGAACCAGGTGCCAGCAGGTAAAGACCTGCCAGAAGATATCTACGTTGTCATTGAGATCCCAGCGAATGCTGATCCGATCAAATATGAAGTTGATAAAGAGTCTGGTGCCCTGTTTGTAGACCGTTTCATGTCTACCGCCATGTTCTATCCGTGCAACTACGGCTACATCAACCATACCCTTTCTCTGGATGGTGATCCGGTTGACGTACTGGTTCCGACCCCGTATCCACTGGTCCCGGGCTCAGTGATCCGCTGCCGTCCGGTTGGCGTGCTGAAAATGACCGACGAGTCTGGCGAAGATGCCAAACTGGTTGCCGTTCCGCACACCAAACTGTCTAAAGAGTACGATCACATTAAAGATGTGAACGACCTGCCAGAACTGCTGCGTGCACAGATCACCCACTTCTTTGAGCACTACAAAGATCTGGAAAAAGGCAAATGGGTGAAAGTGGATGGCTGGGATAACGCCGAAGCCGCTAAAGCCGAAATCATCTCCTCTTACGAGCGCGCACAGAAGAAGTAATTCTGCTGCCGGTTTGTGAGTTGAAAAAAAAACACCGTCCAACTGGACGGTGTTTTTGTTCAGGCCTCTGGCTCCTCATCGCGCTTCAGCCAGTCACCACTCATAATGCGCTGGCGTCCTGCCACTGAGCGTTGATAGACATAAAGCCATGCACTGCCAAACGGCGTCTGAGTCAGATAACGTTTGTACTCTCCCCCTTTGGTGCGAAGCGCATCCAGCTCCGCAAGGGTTGAGGCATCAATGCGGTACACTTCACACTGTACCGCTCCATTGCCCTCTATGACGCCGGGATAATGCCCCAGACTGTAAAGCTCAAAGCCTTCAATCTGGTGATCACCCAGCCACTGCGCATTCGTCATCCAGTGACTGTTTCCCTGTTTGCGCCGTAAACTGCCGTAGACAATTATTCGCATTGCTAAAACTCAAACTGATAGAGCAAATCGAGAGCCTGATCCACACCGGATACGGCTTCCAGATAGAGCTTAGGCATCAGGCGGTAACGCAAGGTTAACGTCGCCAGTGAATCAAATATGCCAACACCGTATTTTACCTGCAGACCCGGTAGTACATAGCCACTGACCTGCACCTGCTGGCTGTCGCCAACACCCGCAGTATCAACGGCCAGATTACTGACACCGAATGTCTCCCCGATTTTACCCACAACCTGCCCACTTTGTGCAACCCCTAAGCCAACAAGGGCCGAAGTAAGGGCGTTACTGTCACCGTCACTGCCTAATCCCTGACCGCGCAGCAGATAGGAAAGCGCTTCCTGCTGCGACATCGCCGGATCGGAGAAGACTTCCGCTTTCGGCTCATCGGCAAGGCCGGTGACGCGCAGACCGGCGGTGACGCCATCTTCAGTCGCATCCGGGTTACGGATAGCTTCCAGATTGACGTAAGGCTGATCCGGCGGACCGGCAAACTGCAGCTCGCCTTTACGGACGATCAGATCCTGACCATAAGCGTGGAAGCGACCGGACGGAATGTTGATCTGGCCATTCAGACCAAGCCCTGTCCTATCCTGTACCAGTTTAAGATCGCCATTCAGTTTCGCTTTCAGGCCAAATGCCGAGAGCCGCACATCGTTACCGACGTGGATCACCAGATTACTGTTAATCGGGATCGCGGTGGTTTGCGGTGCAATTGGCTTCAGCTGTTTATCCAGCATCACCTCATCCGACGAAACGCCGGTGGCGCTTTCCGGCACTTCCTGCACCGTGATGCGCGCCCACGGAATGTCGACCCGGCCATCAAGGTTAAAGGCGGCTGGCGTCGCTTCAAACACCAGATCCGGCGAGACATCCATGCGCACCATCGGTGGCACGGTCACGCGAACCCGGCTGCCCTGCGCCGCAATGCGCGCACGCCAGTTATCGAGCTGGCTCCAGTCGGCATTACCGCTGAGGTTAATGTTGCCCTGCGCGGTCTGCACCAGCCCGTTCAGGGTGGAGCTCATGCCGTTGAACACCAGATTCAGGTTAGCGGCTGTGAGATCGACCGGCATAAAGTTGCCATCCACATCGACACCCGTCAGACCAAGCTGACCAAACACCTGCGGCTGCTGGATGCTGCCACCCAGACGCAGGCTGCTGTTCAGGCTGCCTTTGATCTTCTCGCCCTGCATCAGCGCCGGATTGATCATCGCCAGCGAGATATTGCGGATGTTAACGTTACCGCCCAGCGTGCGGCGGTTTTGCGGATCGTCGATCTGCACATTGCCATCCAGCTGCCCGTTATTGGCGATGCGGATCAGCCAGTCGAGCTTAGCGCGTCCGTTTTGCAGCGCGGCATTGAGGTTCAGCGTATCAAAGGCGATCGGCAGGTTATTGCCCTGCACATCCTGCACCACTTTCACGCCGTTGCCTTTCAGCGCCACGGTGCCGGTCGGCAGCGCGCCGTCGGCCGTCCAGTTGACGCGCACATCACCGCTGAACAGGCCGCTGAGCTGGGTCGCATCCGGCATAAACGGCTTCACCATCGCCAGGTCAAAGCGATTCAGCACGACATGCGCCTTGCCTGCCGGCCCGGCTTCTACCGGCTCTGGTACACAAATCTGTGCATTCGGATTCTGCCAGCAGTGCGGCCCGATGGTCGCCGTCTGGCGGCTGTTGAGATAGTCGATGGCCATCGCGCGGGTCAGACGCCACTCGCCGACAGGCGTATCAAAATGGGTATCGTTCAGCGAGCCTCTCCAGCGTTCGGTCTGGCGATCGAAGCTGCCATTCAGCGCCAGCTGGCCAGAGACCGGTTTGCCCTGCACATTCAGCTTCAGCTGATGCTGACGCTCGTTGCCGTCCGCATTCAGCGTCAGCAGGCTGATGTTCAGCGCATCCTGCTTCAGTTGCTCGACGCGCAGTTGCAGTTTGCCCGCCACCTGTTCGCCGGAGCGTACATCGCCATTCAGCGTAACGCGATTAATCTGCATCTGCTGCCAGCGCAGACCACGGGCATTGAGATCGGCCAGCAGCTGCGGAGCTTTCAGGGTGCCACGCGCTTTGATAGTGCCGTTGACGACACCGCCCAGACCGGGCAGCGCATTGTCGAGCTGTGGCGCGTCGATGCTGGCATCAAGATCCAGACTGTCGCCCAGCGCCCCTTTGACATCCAGATGGTTGCGTCCCAGCGCCAGCTTAATGCCCGGCACCGTCCACTGGTTGTAGCTGTTACCGGTCAGTGAGCCGTCAGCGGTCACGGCGTTCTGCTTCACATTTCCTTTCAGCTGAAGCTGCGGCACACTCAGCTGCCAGCTGCCGCCATAGAGACTGCCGCGGGTGGTGATTTTTCCATCCAGCCGCGCTGGCCAGTCAGGATACTGTTTTGCGGTGTTGATCCCGGCCAGCGTCAGCTCACTGCGCCAGCTGATCGCCTTGCTCCAGTCCACCAGCGCGGTGAGGTCAATATTGCCCTGCAATGCAGCCACGCGCAGGCGATCCAGGCTGAACTGCTCAACATTGCCTTTACCCGTCAGCGAGATATTGGCTGGTGGTACCGACTCGCCCTTCACGGCGGTCTGCAGTGACATCACATAGTCGGTGGCTTTGCCTTTGAACTGATAGTCCAGGTTATCCGCCTGATACTGTACCGGGCCGGTTAACGGCCAGCGCAGCTGCGGACTGGTCAGCTGCAGCGACAGCGGCAGTCCCGCCACGGCCAGTTGAGTGGTCGCATCCAGCTGTGCTTTCACCGGACCGGAAAGATTCAGTCCCAGCTTCAGCTCGTCGCGCATTGCACCATTCAGTTTCAGCGCCAGCTTTTCGCCTTTGATCGGGTCGGTGTTAACCGTGCCGTTCAGGGTGAAATCGACCGGCCAGTTATCCGCCAGCGTCGCCTGTCCGCTGCCGTTGAGGTTGCCAAGATTCGAGTCGACTTCCAGCGTCGTCAGTTGCATCTGACGATCGGCGGTTTTAGCTTTCAGCAGTAACCGGCTGACGGAGATATCGGTGTCGCCGGTAATGCGCAGCTGCTCACCCAGAATCTGCTGCACCTCAATATCCAGCGGCAGACGGAAATCGGGCAGCGCAGGCAGCAGCGGTTGGGCAAACATCGCCTGCAGCGTTTCACCCAGCGGTTTCTCCGCAGGGTGAGGCTGCTGAACCTTCGGCTCCACCACCTCTTCATTCACGACTTTCGCCGCTTTCGGCAGCGCAATCAGCAGGCTTTGAATACGGGTCGGATTCAGCGTGAGCGCGCGATCCTGCCATTGCAGGCCAGTAGTGAAGTCGAGCAGCGAGATCGCCGTGTCATCCACTTTGACATTGATGTTGTGCAGGCCAAGGTGACGCAGCGTAATCGGGTACGGCGTACTGAGGTTGGTGTTGCCACTCTCCTCTTCCGGCGCTGGCGCAGCAGGTGTCATCTTCTTGCTGTCGACGACCACGCTGATATCACGCAGGGAAACATCGTTAACGCAGACGGAGGAGTGCAGCAGGCAGTTGAGATCCACCGCCAGATGGATTTGCCCGGCATCGACGCTGACGCCTGGCATCTCAAAACGCAGACCGTTGAGCGTCAGGTTACGCCAGCCGCCCTCGACCTGCCTGATGGACAGGCCGGGCACCCAGCGCGATGCCCCCTTCAGCACTAAATGCAGCCCCGGCGTGGTACCAATTAAAAATGCCACGCCGCCCAACAGCAGTACCAGAAAGATCAGAATACCGATCAGGACCTTTTTCCACAGCTTCATAGTTCTGGCCCCAGCCCTACGTAGAATTGTAATCCATGTGCCTCGTCATCCCCGATGGGTCTGGCGATATCAAATTTGATGGGGCCAACCGGCGAAGACCAGCGCACGCCGACGCCCGCACCGGTTTTGATATTGCTCTGTTTGATGTCGTTAACGGCTTCACCCGAGTCAACGAACACCGCGCCCCACCATTTTCCGGTGACGTTGTACTGATATTCCAGCGATCCGGTGGCGAGTTTGGATGCACCGGTGAGTTTGCCGTCGTCATCACGCGGCGAAATGTTTTTGTATTTGTAGCCGCGAATACTGCGGTCGCCCCCGGCAAAGAAGCGCAGATCCGGCGGCACTTTGTCAAAGTCGTTGGTTTCGATCCAGCCAAGATTGCCGCGCGCCACAAAACGATGGCTGTCGCCCAGCGTGCGGATCCAGACGTTCTGCGCCTGCAGGATCAGGAAGTCAACGTCTGAACCCCAGGTCGTATCCGAGACGTCCACCGAGTAGCGCTGTGAATCGCCCCAGGTCGGCATCAGACCGCCCCGCGAACGGGTGCGGTTTACGCTGACGCCGGGATAGAGCAGCATCGTAGTGTTGGTCACGCTGCCCTGCGTAAAGTGGTCCAGGCTCCAGCGCAGGTTAACTGCCTTCTGCCAGCCGCTGCTGCTGTCCCAGTTGCGCGACATCGCCAGCGTCGTGGTGTCGGCTTTAGTGTCGTTGAGGTCAGTGCGCTTCAGGCCGCCAGAGAAGGTGTAGTACTGCTCCAGCGGGCTTTTCAGCAGCGGCACTTTGTAGCTGAGATCGACCTGCTGTTCCGGCGCAGAAACGTAGGCGCTGGCCGCCAGACTGTGGCCGCTGTCATTGATCCACGGTTTTTTCCAGGTGCCTTTCAGGCGCGGACCGACATCAGTGGAGTAGCCGACACCGGTTTCAATAGTGTTTTCGGTGCGGGGCGACATCACGGCATTCAGCGGCAGGACTTTGGTCTGGCGTCCCTTGCTGAACTCCGGCGCAACCACCACCGAATTAAACCAGCCGGTGGCGGAGAGACGCCGATTCAGCTCGGCTAAATCGCGGGAGCTGTAGTAATCCCCCTCTTTGAACGGTACCAGGTTCTGCAGGTACTCTTCGCGAATCTGCGAACCCTGGAACGTGACGTCGCCAAAGCGATAGCGCTCGCCGCTGTCGTAATCAATATCCCAGAAGGCTTCACGCCGTTCCACCGAGACGCCGAGCTGGCTTTTTTTAAAGGTGCCGTCGAAATAGCCGTTACGCAGCGCAAGATTTGAGAAGCCGCTTTTGAATCGGTCATACTGGCCGTGGTTAAGCTGCGTGCCCACTTTGGGCCGTCCCTGCTTCACCCAGGCTTTATAATCGGCGTCGTTCCGCGCATCGCCTTCGACCACGATAGTGCTGCCGCCGATTTTTACCGGTTCGCCTGGGGTGACATGGGCCACTAAAACCGGACGTCCACCCTGCGCAGGCGCGGGGCGGGATTCAAAATCGATAGTAGGTTCATAATAACCGAGTGCGCGCAGCCCCTCTTTTATCGCAACAGAGACACGCGCGCGAAAACGACCATCGTTAGAGACCTCATCGCTGCCGATGGTCGACAGGCGCGCCCTGACATTTCTCTGAAGATCCCCGGTTAAGCCGTCTACCTGTAATCGCACTGTCGCCGCCTCAAGGGCGGGCGCGGCAAGCAGCAGGCCAGCCATGCAATAAACATAAAATCGTGGCACCTGTACTCCTGTTAATCATGCCGGCCCCTTTTCCGCGGGGCACTTATTAATCATCTTTGCCCGCACTACCGCAACGGCAACACCCTCATCATAGCCGCACTTTATGGTAAACGGCGGCGCAACGCTGACATCTAAGTCAAATAACAGGGTATTGTCGGTAAATGGGTATCGCGATACAACTCCTGAGGGGTGGAATGATCAATTCCGGATGACTCACTCAGATAAATCCGAGTCAATAACCGGCCGCTCAGGACGCAGATGCGGTGTGATGCGGCGGTTTGCCCTCTGGCGGCACAATGAGCGCTCCTGCTATAATCTGCCACCACAGGCATTCCGCCTGTTTTCATTTCTGCCCCGACATCTTTTTCCTGTCGAACAGGCGCAGACATTTTTGGCACGGATAGCTGTGATTCACGGATAAACCAACTCTGTTTGCGCTTACCCACGCTGCCCAGGCCAAAAATGACAAGTGGATAACCCTTTGGATCTCATATGTTAGATAGCTTGCTTGTCATTCTGTTGCTGATCGTAATCAGTGCCTTTTTTTCTCTGTCAGAGATATCGCTGGCGGCCGCCCGTAAGATCAAACTGAAACTGCTCGCCGATGAAGGCAATGTTAATGCGCAGCGTGTCCTTAAAATGCAGGAAACGCCGGGCATGTTCTTCACCGTGGTGCAGATTGGCCTTAACGCCGTCGCCATCCTGGGCGGTATTGTCGGCGACGCGGCTTTTTCACCGGTTTTCAGCGGCCTGTTTAACCGTTTTGTCTCGCCGGAACTGGCAGAGCAGCTCAGCTTTATCTGCTCCTTCACCATCGTCACCAGCCTCTTTATCCTGTTCGCTGACTTAACCCCGAAGCGGGTTGGCATGGTCGCACCGGAGACCATCGCGCTGCGCATCATCAACCCAATGCGTTTCTGCCTGCTGGTGATGCGTCCGCTGGTCTTTCTGTTTAACGGCCTGGCCAACGTCTTCTTCCGTATTTTCAAACTGCCGATGGTGCGTAAAGATGACATCACCTCTGACGACATCTATGCCGTTGTTGAAGCGGGTGCGCTGGCGGGCGTGCTGCGTAAGCAGGAGCATGAGCTGATTGAAAACGTGTTTGAGCTGGAATCGCGTACCGTTCCCTCTTCAATGACCTCACGTGAGAATATCGTCTGGTTTGATCTGCATGAAGATGAGACCAGCCTCAAGACCAAAATCGCTGAACATCCGCATTCTAAGTTTCTGGTCTGCAGCGGTGATATCGATCATATCGTCGGTTATGTCGACTCTAAAGAGCTGCTGCTGCGTGTGCTGGGCAATCAGAGTATGGCGCTGAACAGTGGCCTGCAGATTCGCTCTGCGCTGATTGTGCCGGACACGCTGACCCTCTCCGAAGCGCTGGAAAGTTTTAAAACCGCTGGCGAAGATTTCGCGGTGATTATGAACGAGTATGCGCTGGTCGTGGGCATTATTACTCTGAATGACGTGATGACCACGCTGATGGGTGACCTGGTAGGCCAGGGCATGGAAGAGCAGATTGTGGCGCGCGATGAAAATTCATGGCTGGTTGAGGGCGGTACACCGATTGATGACGTGATGCGCGTGCTGGACATTGATGATTTCCCGCAGTCAGGCAACTACGAAACCATCGGCGGCTTTATGATGTATATGCTGCGTAAGATTCCAAAGCGTACTGATTTTGTGAAGTTTGCTGGCTACAAATTCGAGGTGGTGGATATTGATAGCTATCGCATCGACCAGCTGCTGGTTACCCGCATCGACGAACGACCGCCGGTGCTGAGCATGACGAAAAGCGAAGAAGAGTAGAATGACTGAGGGCCAGATTCAGACTGTGAAATAAATAGTCTGACGGGCCAGACACTAAGGGCGCCATCGGCGCCCTTGATATTAGTTGAACTCAAGCTTGAGACGAACGACCTGGCGGTTAATTTCTGACATCACGCTCAGATGCTGTTTGTCTTTGACGCGCGGGATCAAGACTTTCCCTTTATCGAACTCGAACGCGCCAACGTCCTTGATATACAACCTTCCTTTGAACAGCGTTTTTACATATTTCGCTATTTGTAGCGGATTATAGCGCTGGAAGATCTTCATACTGACTAACTCCTGTACATTTTTAAAGCACGCTTCGCCGTTTCCAAATTTGGTTCCAGCCCATGAAGCGCGAATTCGCGATAACTATAGAACACTAAAATCGACTGGTGTTCCGAAAAGTGAATTTTTTTACTGAATTGACACATCATTACAGAACACTCTGTTATCAGGGTCATACAAGACAGTATAAACCTTCATTGGTTAAGGAATTGTGGTGTCCATAACAAACCTGACACCTTTCCATGACAGGCGCATCATCCCTGCTTACTATTGCAGTAAAATGACTGACTGGTCCGATCACTTAAGGAAATAGCAATGCGAAACATTCTGACCGCGGCGGCGTTGTCTTTGCTGATACCAGCAAGCGTGATGGCCCATGACCTCAGAAAGGATATGCGGGTTCCCCCGGTGGGGGTTAATGACAAAGGCGAACTGTTATTAAAGCAGGAGAAGTTTAGCTACAAAAACTGGAATAGCGCGCAGCTCAGTGGAAAAGTTCGCGTGGTCCAGCATATTGCTGGCCGCTCCTCCGCTAAAGAGATGAATGCGGCACTGATAGAGGCAATCAAAGCTGCGAAGCTGCCGCACGATCGCTATCAGACTACCACTATCGTGAATACCGATGACGCCATTCCCGGCACCGGCATGTTTGTGCGTAGCAGCGTTGAGACCAACAAGCAGCAATATCCATGGTCGCAGTTTGTCATCGACAGCAAGGGCAATGTGCAGCATGCCTGGCAGTTACAGCCGGGCGGTTCCGCCATTATGGTGCTGGATAAACAGGGCAAGGTGAGATTTGTGAAGGATGGATCGCTGACGCAGGATGAAGTGACAAAGGTGATGGCGCTGCTGGCCTCACTGCTGAAAGAGTAATTGCTGAAATCCCGGCGGTCACAGCGCAACCGCCGGGATTTCATCAGCCTGCAAATTCAGACAGCATTAAAACAGGGAGACGCGGAAGCCAGGATTAAGGAAGGATTCGCGCGGCGCGTAGTCCAGGGTTTTACCCTGCCAGTCATGCACATGGGCGCCAGCGGCCATCGCCACGGCATGACCCGCGCCGGTATCCCAGATGTTGGTGGGCCCGAAACGGGGATAGAGCTGGGCTTTACCTTCCGCCACCAGGCAGAATTTCAGAGAAGAGCCGGTGGCGACGGTCTGATGTTCACCCAGCTGTTTCAGGTACTCTTTCATCTCGGCGTCATCGCCATGGGAGCGGCTCACCACGACCAGCGGAGGACGCGCGTCACGGGCATGAATCTGTTCACGCTGACCGCCCTCTTCTTTCCACGCTTTGCCGTCTGCAGCGGCGTACATGACGCCCAGCACCGGTGCATAAACCACGCCCATCACCGGCTTGCCCGCTTCGATTAGTGCAATATTGACGGTAAATTCGCCGTTGCGTTTGATGAACTCTTTGGTGCCATCCAGCGGATCGACCAGCCAGTAACGCTGCCAGTGCTGACGCACCTCCCAGGCTGGGGGATCTTCTTCTGACAGCACCGGGATCTCAGGCGATAACTGCTTCAGGCCCTTCATGATAACGTTGTGCGCCGCGATATCCGCAGCGGTCACCGGTGAATCGTCCGATTTGTGAGAAACGTCAAGCGGCGCGGCACCGTTATAGACCTGCATAATCGCGTCGCCCGCTTCGCGTGCCAGTTGGCAGATTTGCTCTAACATTTTTCACCTCGTTGTGTCTGTCTGCTGCGGGATAGATTCACCCCAGCTAGTGACATTTTAGCAGTTCAGCCTGCGGTGCTCATGTGCAGGCAGGCTGACCCATCAATTCATAGATATATCAATATCATAGTTATCCGACAATCGCCACGCCTGCGCTGCTGCGCCTCCGTCGTATAAGAATCCGCCGCTGGCTGATGCGTCAAAACGTTATATCCATCACGATTTAAAATGACTATCTGTCATGCTTTTACATTATTTTGAGAGCCTTAATTTAATTTGCAGCAGGAGCAAGCATGTTTAAGCCCGGAATGATGTTACTGGCCCTGAGCGTTTCCGTCGCCACCCAGGCCGCAACGGTAGATTTGCGGATACTGGAAACCACCGATCTGCACAGCAACATGATGGATTTCGACTACTACAAAGACACGCCAACCGAGAAGTTTGGTCTGGTGCGAACCGCCACGCTGATTCACGCCGCGCGCCAGGAGGTGAAGAACAGTCTGCTGGTCGATAACGGTGACATCATCCAGGGCAGCCCGCTGGGTGACTATATGGCAGCCAAAGGATTACGTGAGGGCGAGATCCATCCGGTCTATAAGGCGCTCAATACGCTGGATTACAGCGTCGGCAACCTCGGTAATCATGAATTCAATTATGGCCTGCCCTACCTGAAAAAAGCGCTGGCAGGCGCCCGCTTTCCTTATGTAAATGCCAACGTGATTGACGTGAAGAGCGGCAAGCCGCTGTTTACTCCTTACATCATCAAATCCACCACGATGGTTGATCGTGACGGCAAAAAGCAGACCCTGAAGATTGGCTATATCGGCTTTGTGCCGCCGCAGATCATGGTGTGGGACAAAGCCAACCTGCAGGGCAAGGTGCGGGTCGATGACATCACCGAAACGGCACGCCGTTATGTGCCTGAGATGCGCGCACAGGGTGCCGATCTGATTATCGCTATCCCCCACTCCGGCCTGAGCAGCGAGCCGTATCACACGATGGCGGAGAACTCGGTTTACTATCTCAGCCAGGTGGAAGGCATCAACGCCATCCTGTTTGGTCATGCACATGCGGTCTTCCCCAGTGAGGAGTTCGCCGCCATTAAGGGTGCGGACATCGCTAACGGCACGCTGAACGGCATTCCGGCGGTGATGCCAGGCATGTGGGGCGATCACCTGGGCGTGGTCGATCTGGTGCTGAGCAATGAAGATGGACACTGGCAGGTAAGCAGCGGCAAAGCGCAGGCGCGGCCGATTTATGACATCGCCGCGAAAAAATCGCTGGCGGCGGAAGATCCGGCACTGGTGAAAGTCCTCGCTGACGATCACCGCGCGACGCGGGAGTTTGTGGCGAAACCCATCGGCAAGTCCGCCGATGTGATGTACAGCTATCTGTCGCTGGTGCAAGACGACCCGACAGTGCAGATCGTCAATAATGCGCAGCGCGCCTACGTGGAGCACTTTATTCAGGGCGATCCGGATCTGGGCCAACTGCCGGTACTCTCTGCTGCTGCGCCGTTTAAAGCGGGCGGACGTAAAAACGACCCATCGAGCTACACCGAAGTGGAGAAAGGCGCGCTGACCTTCCGTAACGCCGCCGACCTTTATCTCTACCCCAATACGCTGGTGGTGATGAAAGTCACGGGCGCACAGGTCAAAGAGTGGCTGGAGTGTTCGGCGGGCCAGTTTAACCAGATCGATCCGCACAGCAGCAAAACGCAGTCGCTAATCAACTGGGATTTCCGCACCTATAACTTCGATGTGATTGACGGGGTGAATTACCAGATTGATGTGACTCAGCCTGCGCGCTACGACGCGGAGTGTCAGCTGATCCACCCGGATGCTTCACGTATCCGCCAGCTTAGCTGGCAGGGTAAGCCCGTCGATCCGCAGGCCATTTTCCTGGTCGCGACCAATAACTATCGCGCTTACGGCGGCAAGTTTGCCGGTACCGGGGATAAATACATTGCCTTTGCTTCGCCGGACGAGAACCGGGCAGTAGTCGCGGCTTATATCAGCGCGGAAACCAAAGCGTACGGAGAAGTGCAGCCGAAGGCAGACAATAACTGGCGTCTGGCACCGATTACCTCATCCACCCCGCTCGATATTCAGTTTGAAACGGCACCGGGTGATAAGGCGACCGGCTTTATTCAGCAGCATGCGCAATATCCGCTTCAGTCCAAAGGCACAGATGCGATTGGCTTTGCGCTGTGGCAGGTGAATTTACAGCAGAAATAAGGCGGGAGAAAACGCTGCAACCGGATTGGTTGCAGCGTCCGGGTATTACAGAATTTCCAGCAGCTCAACTTCGAAGATCAGGGTGCTGAATGGTGGGATAGAGGCACCCGCACCGCGCTCGCCATACGCGAGGTTCTGTGGGATGACCAGTTCCCATTTTGAGCCAACCGGCATCAGGGTCAGTGCTTCGATCCAGCCAGGGATAACACCGCTTACCGGGAATTCTGCCGGTTCGCCACGGGCAACCGAGCTGTCGAATACGCTGCCGTCGATCAGTTTGCCGGTGTAGTGAACGCGTACGCGATCCTGACGTGATGGGATTGGACCTTCGCCCTGAGTAATCACGCTGAACTGCAGGCCTGATTCGGTGCTGCTCACGCCTTCACGCTGCGCATGTTCCTGCAGGAACGCCTGACCTTCTGCTGCCATGGCTTCGGTACGCTCACGACGTACGCCTTCCGCACGTTCGTGTACTTCACGCAGTGCGCGATGAACCACGTCAACCGGTACGGCCGGTGAGTTCCCTTCCAGCGCGTCGCGCAGACCCGCGAGCAGTGCTTCTGGTTGCAGACCCTGCAGACCAGATTCCAGCAACTGCTGGCCAACCTGTAAACCAATACCGTAACTTGCTTGTGCTTCGACGCTGTCGAAAGAAGGGGTAGTCATCTTCGTTCCTTTCACTCTCGGATAAATTCGAACCGGCAGCATAGCAGCGCAGGCCGCTGGCGTAAAATGCCCTGCGTCGCAGATGACTTTTGCGGGGGAAAGAGAAACAATAGAGCCGTCAAATTTATCAATGCTGGCAGGCACTTCGCGCCGGTATTGCCCATACTATAACTATCGATGGGGATCACCCCGTCTGTAGCACCTGAATAAGAGAGCAAACATGGGCCAGATTGCCCCACGACGCCGCAGGATGCGTGCACAACATATTGTATCCCGGCTGCAGAGCTGGCTGGCCGCACGCAGGCCACAGCAGCCTGCCGGAGAGGAGAAACCCCGAATGGCTTCAGACGCGTCATCCCGCCTGCCGACATGGCTTCAGCGTATCTGGCATTTTACCGACCACATTCGCTGGATGGACCCGCTGCCTGCGCCGCACCGTCGGGGCATCGTAGCCGCTCTGCTGGTGATGCTGGTAGCGTTTCTCTGGCCCGCCAGTACATTGCGCTATCCGGTTGAGCAGCCTGTCGCACCCCAGGCGGAGAAAGAGGTGCCGATGCAGGCGGATATTTATGAAAACAACGGTACCCGTCAGCCTTCATCTTCGCAATCTCAGCAGACGCCAAAAGCCGATTCTCAGGGTGAATGGCGTAACCTGACCATTGCGTCCGGTCAGACGCTGGCGCAACTGTTTCGTGACAACAGTCTGCCGGTCAATGATGTGTTTGCGATGGCGCGGGTGGAAGGCAGCGATCAGCCGCTCAGCACACTGAAAAGTGGCCAGCAGGTTAAAATCCGTCAGGATGCGCAGGGCGTGGTTACAGGACTGACAGTAGATGGCGCTAACGGCCCGGTGCTGTTTACCCGTCAGCCCGATGGCAGCTTTATTCGCGCGCAGTAACGCGGCCAGCAGAAAGTCATAAAAACAAAAACGCCGGCACAGGGCCGGCGTTAATGTCGTGCTCAGTTAATCAGGATTAACCAGCAACAACTTTCACGTTCAGTTTAGCGAATACTTCGCTGTGAACCTGGAAGTCTACTTCATGCTCACCGGTAGTGCGCAGAACGCCGTTCGGCAGACGAACTTCGCTCTTAGCCACTTCAACGCCTGCTGCAGTCACTGCATCAGCGATGTCGCGGGTACCGATTGAACCGAACAGTTTACCTTCATCGCCTGCTTTAGACGTGATGGTTACCGTGCCCAGTGCATTGATTTTCTCAGCGCGTGCAGTTGCTGCAGACTGAACGTCAGCCAGTTTGGCTTCCAGTTCAGCACGGCGTGCTTCGAAGAACTCAACGTTTTTCTTAGTAGCAGGAACAGCTTTGCCCTGTGGTACTAAGAAGTTACGAGCGTAGCCCGCTTTAACGTTAACCTGATCACCCAGGGTGCCAAGGTTTGCTACTTTATCAAGCAGAATAACTTGCATTACCTTATCCTCTTAAAGTCGTTAATGGACAGTTGCCGATTACTGATGACGATCAGTGTACGGCAGCAGAGACAGGTAACGCGCACGCTTGATGCAGCGAGCCAACTGACGCTGGTATTTTGCACGAGTACCGGTGATACGGCTCGGGACAATTTTACCGCTTTCGGTAATGTAGTTTTTCAACGTTGCGATGTCTTTGTAATCGATCTCAACAACGCCTTCCGCGGTGAAACGGCAGAACTTGCGACGACGGAAATAACGTGCCATTAGGCTAGTCTCCAGAATCTATCAATTCAATCTGCTCGGCATGGAACACCACTTTGCTCTGGCCATTTCGTGCCTGATGGCAACTAATGAAACCGTCGAGTGTGAGTTGCGTGCCGACCGTTATATGTTGAGTAATCACCTGATGGGCGCTGCCGCTAATAATAACAGGCATACGACACCAGGCTTGCCGGTGAAACCCGGCCTCCTCCTGCACTGAGCGGTGCTCAAGCACGAACTGACAGTGAGGAATTCCTGACGGGCTAACTCTTCGAACCGGTGTCCTGCACACAGTGCCAGACAGGCGAAGCCGATTGACCGTCACGATGGATTACTCTTCAGAATCCCCAGCATCTGACTCATCAGCGGATTCGTTAGCAAAATCTTCGCGACGATCACGACGCTCATCTTTCGCTTTAACCATCGGCGATGCTTCAGTTACCGCGTTTTTAACGCGCATAACCATGCTACGGATAACGGCGTCGTTGAAGCGGAAGTTCGTTTCCAGCTCATCGATCGCTTCCTGCGGCGCTTCAACGTTCATCAGAACGTAATGCGCTTTGTGCAGTTTGTTGATCGGGTAAGCCAGTTGACGGCGGCCCCAGTCTTCCAGACGGTGAATCGTGCCTTCTGCACCAGTGATAGCACCAGTGTAACGCTCGATCATGCCAGGAACCTGTTCGCTCTGGTCAGGATGAACCATAAATACGATTTCGTAATGACGCATCGAAATTGCTCCTTACGGATTATTCAGCCTCCTGTCGGGGTCAACCGCGGCCCATGGAAGCAAGGAACGTTATAGGCTGTGTCCCACAAAGGTTCGCTGTGACGAGCGCTTGTGGGACACAGCCTGAGAATGCGGCTGAAAAATTGACGCGTAATCATACTGGCGACGGCCCCTGAACTCAAGCGCACATTTAAACAAATTGCCGGCAGCGTGCCAGATACCGTGGCTTTTTGTGCTAATGATGTGAATACAGCGGGTTAATACCGCTTTGTTCAAAAACGCTGACAGAGAGGTTCAGAGGAACGATCTGGCGATAATATGCTCAGTCGCTAAACTGAATAAAGACGCGACGGTTCGCTTAGTGGCGTCATTCAGAGTGTGTTCCCTGAAGTGAGGAGTCGGGCATGAAAACGTTCGTCATCGCCACTTTACTGGGTCTCTTCCTGTCTCCACCCGCTCTTGCCAGCTATGCTGACTGTGCGCAGCAGATGAGAAGTCACAGCAGCGAAGCGGCATCGGGTTATGTCTACGTTAACCGGCTGGATACGCCGGAAAGAAACCCGGTTAATGCGCCTGCCAGAACAGCAGAAAAATCGTCTGCACACTGGTAAGGGCCGGTAAGTTTACGGGCGGCAGAGTCCTTCTCCGCCCGTTCATCGTTTAAAGCTGATTTTTAAAAAAGCTGACCAGCGCCGTTAAGGCGGATGGCGTAATCTTATGTCCAATCTGTTTTTCCGACAGCGTGGTCAGATGCTGCGCCAGCCCGTTTTCACGCAGTGCGCGCTCCAGTCGTACGCTCTCCGCCCAGGGCACCACCTCATCCGCCTCGCCATGCCACAACAGCAAGGGTCGGTTTGCCAGTGCCTCCAGATGGTTGCAGGGATCATAGTCCGCCAGCGGGGCCATGCGGGCCGCAAACTGCGCCTTCTGCTCCGGCGTGTCAGCCACCAGCGGCGGAAACAGCGACTCGCTGAGCTGCATAAAATAGCCCGATCCCATCATGCAGGCGACGCTCTGAATCTGCGGATAACGTGCCATCGCACCCAGCGCCGTCATGCCACCCATCGATGCACCTGCCACCGCGAAATGCCTGTCAGCGATCAGATTCTCATTACGCAGCGCAGTCTCCAGCATCGGCAGCTCATCAATATTCTGCTTCAGAATCTCCCAGAAGCGGCCCAGCCGTGCTTCGGCGTCACCGTGATAACGCGCGCCGTGCAGTTCGGCATCCGGCATAACTGCCCGAAAGCCCGCCTGCGCCAGCGCAACGGCGAAGTAGGCGTAGACCTCTTTTGATGAGGTGAAACCGTGATAAAACAGTACGGTCGGCAGTGGCTGATGCCGCTGTCCGGCAGGCGTAGCGTGCAGGCATTCAATACCGGCCAGCGTTTCTGTGGTGAGTTCAATCATGGTCTCTCCTGAGCAGGGGCAAGGCGTGCCGTTCAAGTGTACGTTCTGCGGGTTAATTTGCGAAATTCCCCGCTGCGCTTAGTTATGCTTTTCCACGCTAAACTTTTTCCGCAGCGTGCCGTTGATCGTGTATTCCCCTAACTTGATCAAAGGTAATTTATGAAGCGTCTCTCTCTCAGCGGACTGAGTCTCGGAGTTAAGCTGTCTGTACTGACGTCTCTCAGCGTAACGCTGCTGTTGCTGGTACTGACACTGACTCAAAGCCACAACGCCTCGCGCCAGCTGGAAAATCTCGCCATTGATGACATGCACAATCAGGTGCAGGGCATCAGTGAAATGACCACGATGTTCAATGCCACCCTCACCGAAGAGGTGTCTCATTACACCAGCCTCTTTACCAGCTTTCTGCCTAAGCGCTTTAGCCTGGATGAAAGCTCGCGGGTGCAGGTCGGTGCCTTTTCGACGCCCGTGCTGCGCGCCGGGTTAAAAACGCTGAACCTCGATCAGACCGCGGTTGACGATTTCACCGAACGTACCGCCGCCGTGGCGACCATTTTTGTGCGCGACGGCGACGATTTTATCCGTATTTCCACCTCACTGAAAAAGCAGGATGGCAGCCGCGCGATTGGTACGCAGCTTGACCGCACTGGTGCCGCCTGGAAAAGCGTTCATCAGGGCGAAGTCTATCAGGGGCTGGCGACACTGTTCGGCCACCGCTACATCACCCAGTATCAGCCGGTAAAAGATGAGAGTGGCAAGGTCGTCGCCATCCTGTTTGTCGGCGTAGGCATTGATAAGCAGTATGCCCTGATGCGCGAAAAGATTCTGGCGCGCCGGCTGGGCGACAGCGGCCATTTCTATGTGCTCAACGGCACGCCCGGCAAGAATCAGGGCGAGTATCTGTTCGATCAGCACAACGAAGGGAAACGGCCAGACTGGGATGACGCGACACTGCAGCCGCTGCTGACGCAGCCGCAGGGCATGCAGCAGGTGGAGATCAACGGCGAGCAGCAGATGCTGGCATGGCAGCAGTTGCCGGGCTGGAACTGGGTGATTACCGGTGAAGTTAACCGTGCCAGCCTGCTCGCCCCGATTACCCACAGCCGTAACCTGTTCCTGATTACCGGACTGATTCTGGTGGTGATCTTCGCGCTGGGGTTTGTCTGGTACAGCAGTCGGGCAATTACCCGTCCGCTGCAGCAGGTGATCCATCTGGCGGAGCAGTATGCCGCCGGAAATCTGCAGGTCCATATGGATACCCGCCGTCGTGATGAAGTCGGTCAGTTGATTATTGCGATTAACGGCATTGGCGATGGGCTGGAAAAAATCGTCGGCCAGGTGCGCAGCGCAGCGCAGGAGATCAGCGACGGCACGGACACCATCGCGGCCAGCAGCCATAACATCAGCGAGCAGATCGGACGTCAGGCCAGCAGCGTGGAGCAGACCTCAGCCAGCATGGAGCAGTTTGGTGCCACGGTCGAACACACTGCTGACAGCCTGCGTCAGGCGATGTCACTGGTGGCCGAAGCCAGCGATATCGTCAGTCATGGCAGCCAGACGGTGGTGCGCTCGGTTAATACCATGTCAGCCATTAAGGTGTCATCACAAAGCATTGCGGATATCACCCATGTGATTGAGTCAATCGCCTTCCAGACCAATATTCTGGCACTGAATGCGGCCGTTGAAGCGGCACGAGCCGGTGAACAGGGACGTGGCTTTGCCGTGGTGGCCGCAGAAGTGCGTGCGCTGGCACAGCGTTCCGCGCAGGCCGCCAAAGAGATTGATGGACTGATTGCCACCTCCATCAGCAACGTGGCGGAGGGACACCAGCTCTCTGAGCAGACGCGCGATGCGATGACCGACATTGTGACCCACATCGAACAGGTGCAGGCGCTGATGGGCGAGATCAACGTAGCAGCGCAGGAGCAGGCGGCGGGTATCGGCCAGGTGAATCTGGCGATGAACCAGATCAGTCAGGCGACCCATCAGAACAGCGAACTGGTGGCACAGGCAGAAAACAGCGCACAGAACCTGAGTGATAAAGGGCATCACCTGACCCAGCTGGTCAGCGTTTTCAGCCTTAAATCCTGACGTCATTCAGGACGATGACATACACTTACTGTTTCGTCCTGAACAGGGGTTTTGCTATGCGTTCCGCTTACTTACTGATAATAAGTCTGTTGCTGGCAGGCTGTTCTGCGCTTGAAACCACGCCAAAAGCCCCGCCTGCGCCAACCCAACAGGCGCAGGAGATTTCACGGGCACAGAGTGGCGGTTTGCCGAAGCTGGGTAACATTACCGTTAACGTGCATGGCTCACCGGATGATGCCCAGCGAGCCATCGCCGCTCAGGCTAATCAGGCTGGCGCGGCTTACTATCAGATTGTGATGCTGAGCGAAACGGTAATGCCCGGTTTATGGTACGCCAGCGCGATTCTGTACGGTGCATCACCGGCCACAGGCGCGGGCCAGTAACCGGTCAGTCACTGCAGCCTCAGACGGGTGTGAACCCCGCTGGTCGAGCCACTGCTGGCACCACGCATCGGCCAGGGGTGGCTCACTGTATTTCAGTAGCTGAGCGCCTGTCGCCAGCTGCAGCAGCGTGTGGGTGACGTCGCGCGCCTGCTCTTCAGGAACCTTCTTAAGCCTCAGTCGCAGCTGACGCCAGCGCGTATCGAAATGCCGATTACTCCCTTTTACCGCCTCAAACTCCTGACTCAGCATCTCTGTCACCTCTGCGTGACGGCTAAGTACGCGCAGCACGTCAAGACACATTACGTTGCCCGATCCTTCCCAGATGCTGTTGACCGGCATGTCACGATAGAGGCGCGGCAGCTCACTCGCTTCGCAATAGCCGATGCCCCCCAGCACTTCCATCGATTCCGCCACAAACGGCGCTCCCGCTTTGCAAATTACATATTTTGCCGCTGGCGTAAACAAGCGGGCAAAGGCGACCTCATGCGGTTTGGCCGGTTGTGACCAGGCACGAGCCAGCCGCATCAGCAGGGCGGTTTGCCCCTCAAGCTGCAGCGCCTGCTGTGCCAGAACCTGCCGCATCAGCGGCTGATCCACCAGGTTTTTCCCCATGACCTGACGCTGATGAGCATGCCAGAGTGCCACCGAGAAGGCGCGCCGCATCTGACCATGACTGCCGAGCGCGCAGTCAAAGCGCGTCATACCGGCCATTTTCAGGATCAGCCGTACGCCTTCGCCCTCCTCCCCCAGCAGCCAGCCGGTCGCGTCGCGAAACTCCACTTCGCAGCTGGCATTTGAGCGATTGCCCAGCTTATCTTTGAGCTGCTCAAGCTGGATGGCGTTACGTGACCCGTCGGGCAACAGGCGCGGCAGGAAAAAGCAGCTTAATCCCTCGGGCGTCTGGGCCAGGACCAGATGCGCATCACTCTGCGGCACTGAGAAGAACCACTTGTGGCCGGTCAGCCGCCAGGCTTCACCCGGGCCTCGTGCGCCCAGCGGCTCGGCACGGGTAGTGCTGGTAAGCAGATCGCTGCCGCCCTGCTTTTCTGTCATGCCCATCCCGATCAGCAATCCGCGTTTCTGGTCGCCGGGCTGTGCGTGCGTGTCGTAGCGATCGCTGAGCAGCGGATCGAGCCAGCTTTCAAACGCGGCGGGCAGATAAGCCTGCAGCAGCGGAATGGCGGCGTGCGTCATGGTCACCGGGCAGAGCGTACCCGCATCTACCTGTGCGTGCAGAATAAAGCGTGCAGCGCGCGCTACGCTGGCCTGTTCACGCACCGTCGGTTGCCATCTGAGATTGTGCAGACGACTGGCGCAGACGCCCTGCATCAGCAGGTGCCAGGCAGGATGAAAACGAACCTCATCCAGGCGCACGCCACGGGCATCGTAGCGCAGCAGTTCAGGCGGTTCAGCGTTGGCGAGCCGCCCCAGCTCCAGCGACTCGGCGCTGCCCAGCTGGCGGCCGACTGACGCCAGCCATTCCCCATCCCATCCGGCGCCTTCGCGTGACAGTGCCTCGCCAAGCGGCGTGTCGGACAGGAACAGGTTACTGTTGCTCAGAGGATGGGGCTGATTAAAAACGGTGTGTGTTGTCCAGGTCATAACCACTCCTCGCGGATGTCACTCACTAAGTATACCCGTCGTCTTTCAAGCTGCATTTTTGTTGGCTGCGTTCACTCACCCGAATCACTTACTCATGTAAGCTCATCGGGATTCGTTCTCTTGCCGCCTCAATGCAACCCGAAATTCTTTGGGTATATATGAATGACGCGCAGTTATGCCTGGTACAGAAACTAATTTGTGGCGAGGATCACATCGGGGATCAGGCGTTGCGCTGACGCACTGCTTCAAACAGGCAGACACCGGTTGCGACCGAGACGTTGAGTGAAGAAACACTGCCCGCCATCGGAATGCTGATCAGCTCATCACAATGCTCGCGGGTCAGACGACGCATGCCTTCGCCTTCCGCACCCATCACCAGCGCCATCGGACCGGTCATTTTGCTCTGGAAGACGGTATGATCCGCTTCTCCTGCGGTGCCGACCACCCAAATGTTGTACTCCTGCAGCAGGCGCAGTGTACGCGCAAGGTTAGTGACGCGAATCAGCGGCACGTTCTCTGCCGCACCGCTGGCCACTTTTTTGGCCGTGGCATTCAGGGGAGCAGAGCGATCTTTCGGCACGATAATCGCATGAACACCGGCCGCATCGGCGCTGCGCAGGCAGGCACCCAGGTTGTGCGGATCGGTAACCCCATCCAGCACCAGCAGGAAAGGCTTCTCCAGGCTCTGCAGCAGATCCGGCAGGTCGCCTTCCTGATACTGACGACCCGGTTTTACCCGCGCCACGATGCCCTGATGCACACCGCCTTCAACCTGGCTGTCGAGCCACTTACGCTCGGCCAGCTGAATCACGATCCCCTGAGCTTCCAGCGCGGCGACCACGGGTTGCAGGCGACGATCGTCGCGGCCTTTGAGGATAAAGACTTCCTGGAAACGTTGTGGATCACGTTCCAGCAGCGCCTGCACGGCATGGATACCAAAAATAATTTCGCTCATCGATCTGCTCAGTGGTTGGAAATGAATAAATGACCGCCCTTTCTGCGGAGAGAAAGGGCGGGTACGCGCACCATGTTAAGCTCAGCCTTCAGGCTCAGCTTTTTTTCTGGCGCGCTTCGCCCGGGTGGCGGCGGCGATTTTACGGGTTTTTTCCGAGACGTTTTTACTTTTTTTCTCGGTATTGGCCGCGGCAGGTTTCCCCTTGTCACCCCGGAATGCAGCATCCGGCTCGAAGTTGGACTTTTTGTTCACGTTACGACGACGCTTCGCTGGCGCGTTGTCTTCACGCTTCGCCCGATCACGCGCGGTTTTACCTTCACCACGCACCTGACGCTGGCTGGAGATAAGAGCAAAGTCGATTTTACGCTCGTCCATATGGACCGCCTCGACACGCACTTCAACGGTGTCACCCAGACGATAGGTACGGCCGCCCGATTCACCGATCAGACGCTGACCTACCGGGTCAAAACGGTAGTAATCGTTGTCGAGGGTTGAAACGTGCACCAGACCATCGATGAACAGATCGCTCAGGCGGACAAAGAAGCCAAATCCGGTCACGCTGGAGATGACGCCGTTGAAGACGTTGCCGACCTGATCCTGCATGAAGTCACACTTGAGCCAGTCCGCGACGTCGCGGGTTGCTTCATCGGCGCGACGCTCTGTCAGGGAACAGTGCAGACCCAGCTGCAGCATCTCCGGCATCTCGTAGTGATAGCCGCCGGTTGCTGTCGTCATATCTTTGGCGACATTGCGCTCCTTCGGCATCAGATATTTGATGGCGCGTTGTACCAGGCCTTTACCTTCATCCTGCTCTTTTGCCAGCAGATATTTAATGGCGCGATGCAGCGTCAGATCCGGGTAGCGGCGAATTGGCGAAGTAAAGTGCGCATACGATGAGAGTGCCAGACCAAAGTGACCGCGGTTTTCCGGATCGTAAACCGCCTGCTTCATTGAACGCAGCAGCATGGTTTGCAGCATTTCTGCATCAGGACGATCGGCAACCTGCTTCAGCAGCGCCGCATAATCCACAGGCTGCGGTTTGTTACCGCCTGGCAGAGTCAGTCCCAGCTCGTTGAGCACGGTACGGAAGCTCTTGATGCTCTCATCGGTCGGACGATCGTGATCGCGGAACAGTGCCGGTTCCTGATTTTTCTCAACGAAGCGTGCTGAGGCGATGTTCGCCAGGATCATGCACTCTTCGATCAGCTTGTGAGCGTCATTACGTGACGCGCGCTCAACCCGTTCGATACGGCGCTCGGCGTTAAAGATGAACTTCGCCTCTTCCGTTTCAAACGAGATACCGCCGCGCTCTTCACGTGCAGCGTCCAGTACCTGGTAGAGGTTGTGCAGCTCTTCAAGATCTTTAACCAGCGGTGCATACTGCTGACGCAGCTCTTTGTCGCCCTGCAGGATGTTCCAGACTTTGTTGTAAGTCAGACGCGCATGGGAGTTCATCACCGCTTCGTAATGCTTAAAGCCGGTGAGCTTACCTTTGGTCGAAATGGTCATCTCGCACACCATACAGAGTCGATCGACCTGCGGGTTAAGCGAGCATAAGCCATTCGACAGCACTTCCGGCAGCATCGGCACAACCTGCGACGGGAAATAGACTGAGGTGCCGCGCTGATGCGCTTCGTCATCCAGTGGCGTACCCGGACGGACGTAATAGCTCACATCGGCGATAGCCACCCACAGACGCCATCCGCCACCGCGTTTTTTCTCGCAGTAGACCGCATCATCAAAGTCACGGGCATCTTCACCATCAATGGTGACCAGCGGCAGTTTGCGCAGATCGACGCGGCCTTTTTTGGCCTCTTCCGGGACTTCTTCTTTCAGCTTGCTGACCTGAGCTTCCACTTCTGGCGGCCAGGTGTGCGGAATTTCATGGGTACGCAGCGCCATATCAACGGCCAGGCTGGTGCCCATATCATCGCCCAGAATCTCAGCCACTTTACCGATCGCTTTGGTGCGGCGGTTCGGACGCTGGACCAGCTCAACCACCACCACGGAACCCATGCGGGCATTCATCGTCTCTTCAGGCGGGATGAGGATATCAAAACTCAGGCGACTGTCGTCCGGTACCACGAAGCCGGCACCGGCATCGGTAAAGTAGCGGCCAACGATCTGATTGTTACGTGGTTCCTGCACGCGGACCACGCGCGCTTCGCGGCGGCCTTTACGATCGGCACCCAGCGGCTGCGCCAGGATTACGTCACCATGCATACAGAATTTCATCTGCTCTGCAGAGAGGTAGAGGTCATCTTTCTGACCTTCTGCCCGTAGGAAGCCGTAGCCATCACGGTGGCCAATGACTTTACCGCGCAGGAGATCAAGACGTTCTGGCAGCGCATAGCATTGACGGCGGGTGAACACCAGCTGACCATCACGCTCCATGGCGCGAAGGCGGCGACGCAGCGCCTCAAGGTGCTCTTCTTCGTGCAGATTCATCTCTTCAGCCAGCTCTTCACGGCTGGCTGGTTTTTCACGTTTTTCTAACAGAGCCAGAATAAATTCACGGCTTGGAATAGGGTTTTCGTATTTTTCAGCTTCTCTATCCTGAAAAGGATCTTTTGACATAGCGGTTCCTCCGATGTCATTTAATATTTATTTCCGCCGGCGATTTGGACAGGATGATTTCATAAAGTGGTGTATTTCCTTCGACCAAATCTGCCAGCGTATAGCTATCCAGCTCCTGCAAAAAGCGCTGCACTGCATCGTGCAGTGCCTGCTTCAGACGGCAGGCTGGTGTGATGGAACAGGAGGCGCAGTCCACTAATTGTAGCGGTTCCATCTTGCGTACCACGTCGCCAATAACAATCTGACGAGGCGGCATACCCAGGCGAATGCCCCCATTTTTTCCACGTGTTGCGGCAACGTAGCCCGCACGGCTCAGCTGATTGATGATTTTGACCATATGATTACGGGACAAACCATAAGTATTTGTCACTTCCGTAATATTGGTCTGCTGACCTTCAGGCAACGCTGCCAGATAAATCAGCGCCCGTAAGCCATAATCAGTAAAACTCGTGAGCTGCACAGTAACCTCAGTGAACCTTCAGGCGTGGCATTGCATTATTCGCCCTGTGATTGATGTCAGAATTAAATCGGATCGTCATTCGATTAGCTACGATGATAAACCAGAGTCTGATTTGCCGTGCGTTTTTTTAAGCCAGCACAAGGTTTGACAAGCGAAGGGAGGTAAAGTGGCATCAAAGAGTGGAAAAACAAGGGCCGGACAGCGTCCGGCCTGAATGATTATGCGTCGAATGGATCGCGCAGAATCATCGTTTCACTGCGGTCTGGACCGGTTGAGATAATATCAATCGGCACACCCGTAACCTCTTCTACACGCTTAATGTAGTCGCGTGCAGCCTGAGGCAAACCTTCCAGCGTTTTCACGCCAAACGTAGTCTCGCTCCAGCCTGGCAGGGTTTCGTAGATCGGCTCAATGCCTTCCCAGTTCTCTGCCGCCAGTGGCGTAGTGGTCACTTCACGGCCATCAGGCATACGGTAAGCAACACAGATTTTCACCTCTTTCAGGCCATCCAGCACGTCCAGTTTGGTCATGCAGAAACCTGACAGGGAGTTGATCTGAACCGCACGGCGAACCGCGACCGCATCCAGCCAGCCGGTACGACGACGACGTCCGGTGGTCGCACCAAACTCATTACCCTGCGCACAGAGGAATTCGCCGGTTTCATCGAACAGCTCAGTCGGGAACGGACCTGCGCCCACGCGGGTTGAGTACGCTTTCACAATACCCAGCACGTAGTCGACATAGCGCGGACCAATGCCTGAGCCGGTTGCCACGCCACCTGCGGTCGTATTGGACGACGTCACGTACGGATAAGTTCCGTGATCGATATCCAGCAGCGTACCCTGCGCGCCTTCAAACATAATCAGATCGCCACGCTTACGCGCGCTGTCCAGCAGTTCTGAAACGTCAACCACCATGCCAGTGAGGATGTCAGCGACTTCCATCACATCGCTCAGCACTTTGTCGAAGTCCACTGCCGGCTCTTTGTAGTACTCAACCAGCTGGAAGTTGTAGAAATCGACCACTTCTTTCAGCTTGGCAGCAAAGGTTTCTTTGTTGAACAGGTCGCTGACGCGCAGTGCACGACGGGCGACTTTGTCTTCATAAGCAGGACCGATGCCACGACCGGTAGTACCAATCGCTTTGGCACCACGGGCACGTTCGCGCGCCATATCCATCGCAACGTGATATTGCAGGATCAGCGGACAGGCTTCAGAAATCAGCAGACGTTCACGTACCGGGATCCCGCGCGCTTCCAGGCCTTTCATCTCTTTCATTAAGGCTTCAGGAGAAAGCACTACGCCGTTACCGATAATGCTGGTGACGTTATCGCGCAGAATGCCAGAAGGGATCAGGTGGAGGACGGTTTTTTCACCGTTGATGACAAGCGTGTGGCCCGCATTGTGGCCGCCTTGATAACGCACAACGTAATTCGCGCGCTCAGTCAGAAGGTCTACAATCTTACCTTTACCTTCGTCACCCCATTGGGTGCCCAGTACGACGACGTTCTTACCCATTTCTCAAAATCACCGATTGCTTAAAAAAGGATTCTACCATCTGATCCCATGGTTTTCAGCACTTTTAGCATACGATTGCGCGCTTTTTTGCCTGAGTTTTGATCACTACAACATGTTGGGGATAATGGCGCGAAGAGGCACAATTTAGCCGGTCTGAAACCCGATTTACAGGTTGCCGTGCAGGCTGAGCATGCAGTAAATCACCATGCCCGCGACCACCAGTCCGCCGCCAAAGCGATGCAGCAGACGGTCGGGTAAGCGGGTCATCGTCAGGATCATGCGTCGCCAGGCGCGTGGCATAAACATCGGTCCCAACCCTTCCAGCACTAATACCAGCGCCAGTGCCATCCAGATGCTTGTTTTCATCTTGCTACCCAAAAAAAAAGGCCGACAACATTGTCGGCCCACAGGTTATATCAGTTCTTAACGTGTCGCGTTAGAGGGCGCCTTCATATATCGGAAGAAGTCGCTATCCGGGCTTAACACCATCACATCCTGATTTTCATTAAAGCTGTTTTCGTAGGCACGCAGGCTACGAATAAAGGCGTAGAAGTCAGGATCTTTGCTGAACGAATCTGCAAACAACCGCGCCGTTTCTGCATCACCGTCACCGCGCGTGATCAGGGCTTCACGCTGGGCTTCAGCCAGCGTACGCGTCACCTGATAATCGGCCTGGGCACGCAGTTTTTCTGCCTCTTCCTGACCCTGTGAACGCTGACTACGCGCTACGGCTTCACGCTCAGCACGCATACGGTTGAAGATTGCATCTGAAACTTCGGTCGGCAGGTTGATCTGCTTGATGCGCACATCCACAACCTGAATACCCAGCGCTGCCATGCTGTTCGGATTCGGTGCCGGCTCGCTGCTGTTGGTTTCACGCTCTACACGGGCTGCTGCGCTGGCAATCGCATCATCAGCTGCAGGCGTGGCGATTTCATCATCGCTGCCCGCAGAACCGGTATTCAGCGCGTCGCGCACATCGGTGGTCAGGCGACCACGGGAATCTGTGACGATATCCTTCACATCCAGACGACCCATTTCAGAACGCAAACGGTCACTGAACTTACGTTTCAGCAGCACTTCTGCCTGAGAAACATCACCGCCACCGGTAGCCAGGTAGTAGCGACTGAAATCGCTGATACGCCACTTGATGTAGGAGTCCACGATCAGATCTTTCTTCTCTTTGGTGACGAAGCGATCGGCCTGGTTATCCATAGTCTGAATGCGTGCATCCAGCGTTTTAACCGTTTCCAGGAATGGGATCTTAAAATGCAGACCCGGCTCAAACACCTGGGGTTTGTTTTCGCCGTCGCGCAGGACTTTACCGAAGCGCAGAACAATGCCTCGCTGCCCTTCCTGCACCACAAACAGCGACGCATAGAGCGCCACCAGCACGACAATGATTAAAAATACTATTGGCTTACGCATCGATTACTCTCTCCCTTCGCGCTGGCTGTCGCTGCGCTGAGCATTCGCCCGACGCTGATCCATGATATTGTCCGGACTGTATGACGACGTGTCATTGCGGCTGGCGTTGCGATCGGAGGTGGCTGGCAGCGAAGAACTGTTACCGCCTTTCTGACCATTCTGACCCGATGTCGCCTGACCGCCACGCATCAGCTGATCCAGCGGCAGCATCATCAGGTTGTTACCCCGATCGTTAACCAGTACTTTGCGGGTATGGCTCAGCACGCGTTCCATGGTCTCGATATAGAGACGCTCTTTAGTGATTTCAGGCGCGGCTTTATACTCCGGCAGAATCTTGGCGAAACGCGCCACTTCACCCTGCGCTTCCAGAACGGTACGCTCTTTGTAAGCGCGCGCTTCTTCCAGAATACGCTGTGCCTGGCCATTAGCACGAGGCTGAACTTCGTTGGCGTAAGCTTCTGCTTCACGGACATACTGTTCGCGGTTTTCACGTGCGGCAATCGCATCATCAAACGCAGACTTCACCTCTTCCGGCGGACGGGCAGCCTGGAAGTTGACGTCCAGCACCGCGATCCCCATGTTGTAAGGGCGAATTGTTTCATCGATTTCACGCTGGGTGTCGCTACGCACCACGGTACGGCCTTCGGTCAGAATGCGGTCCATGGTAGAACGACCAATCACGCCGCGCAGCGCACTGTCAGTCGCCTGACGCAGGCTGTCATCCGCGCTGGTCACGGCATAAAGATAACGTTCCGGATCGGTCACGCGATACTGCACGTTCATTTCCACGCGCACGACGTTTTCATCTGAGGTCAGCATCACGCCAGAAGCCGCCAGTTCACGCACTGCTTCAACGTTAACCGCGCGTACCTGATCAACAAATGTCGGTTTCCAGTTCAGGCCGGGCTCAACCAGGTGACTGAACTTACCGAAGCGCGTTACCACGCCACGTTCCGCTTCTTTGATGGTGTAGAAACCGCTTGCAGCCCAGATGACTACAGCAGCAACAGCCACGATGCCAACGATTTTGCCACCGCTGCCGGAGCCGCGCTGACCGTTGTCGCTCTGTTTGCCACCGCCCAGTCCACCAAGCTTTTTGCTCAGCTTCCGGAAGATATCATCCAGATCAGGAGGTCCGGATTCCCGTCCTCCCTTATTTCCCCCAGAGTTGCCGCCTTGATTATTGCTGCTTCCCCACGGGTCGCGGTCCTGTCCGTTATTTCCGGGCTGATTCCACGCCATGTCTCTACTCCATTTATTGTAATTACGGTTTTTACCCTTCATCTTTCGGATTGCAGCGGTACTGGCTGCCTTCGCTCACCCCGTTCACTTACCTGCGTAAGCGCCCGGGGATTCACTCAGTTGCCGCCTTGCTGAAATCCGAAATACCCGGGTAAATCCTGCGTATTCAGGCCTGCAACGAAAGTGCGACAATCTTCAATTTTTAAGGTAAATGCGTTTGGGCAATATCAAACAATGTAACTGGTCAGCGACGGTTCCTGTTTACATAAACGCATCCACTCAATGATGGGCATACGTATCTGCAATCCTACACTGCCGTCCTCTTCATTCCACTCTTTCTCAATCGCCTGCAACTGATAGAAACGGCTGCGAAGCCGCCCCGCCTCCGGTGGCAGACGTAACGCGTGCTGGGCAATTTCCCCTGACAGGCGCTCGGACAGAGCCTGCCACAGCAACGGAATGCCTGCACCGGTCTGGGCGGAAAGCCAGACGCGGATGGGCAGGTTCTCTTCGTTGCGATCGATACGCGGTTCGAATCCGTCGAGCATATCGATTTTATTCATGACCAGTAAGGTCGGAATTTCGTCCGCTTCAATCTCTTCCAGTACGGCATCGACGGCGGCGATATTTTCCGTAACGCGAAGATCGGCACCATCAATCACGTGCAGTAACAGCGTCGCCTGACGTGTCTCCTGCAGCGTGGCTTTAAATGCGGCAACCAGATCGTGAGGAAGATGGCGAATAAAGCCGACCGTGTCCGCCAGAACCACGTCTCCGACATCGGCAACATTCAGACGACGCAGTGTGGGGTCAAGTGTCGCAAACAGCTGGTCTGCGGCAAAGACGTTGGCAGAGGTCATGGCGTTAAAGAGGGTCGACTTGCCGGCGTTGGTATAACCCACCAGCGAAACAGTTGGCACATCCGCTTTAGCACGAGACTGTCGTCCCTGCTCACGCTGTTTTTCAACCCGCTCAAGACGAGACAGGATCTGACTGATACGTCCGCGCAGAAGACGGCGGTCGGTTTCTAACTGTGTTTCACCCGGGCCACGCAAGCCGATCCCGCCTTTCTGACGTTCAAGGTGCGTCCAGCCACGTACCAGACGTGTCGCAAGATGACGCAGCTGCGCCAGCTCAACCTGCAATTTACCTTCGTGGGTACGCGCGCGTTGGGCAAAAATATCCAGAATAAGACCAGTGCGATCAATGACACGGCATTCGCACAGGCGCTCGAGGTTTCTTTCCTGAGCGGGCGTAAGGGCATGATCGAATAATACGACCGATGCTCCAGTTGTTTTTACCGCATCGGCAATTTCAACGGCTTTTCCTTCACCGACAAAATACTTGGGGTGTGGCGCTTTACGGCTGCCAGTAACCACTTGCAGCGCCTCAACGCCAGCAGAAGAGACCAGGGTTTCAAACTCCTGTAAATCTTCTACTTCTTTGTCTTGGGAGAACCAGATGTGTACCAGTACGGCCTGCTCACCGGCATCATAACGGTCAAACAAGCTATAACCTCGCTAAATAAAAGACCAGGACGGAAAACCGCTGTTCTCCGTTCCTGGCTGTACGGCGACGCGTTATTCTGCGTTATCACCGTCTTGTTGTGGCTGTGGCTGCGCAGATGTGTTGCTGCCACCATGATGGTAATTGTTGCTGCCGCCACCGGTATTATTGCTATGGTGAGAAACCGGGCGCGAAGGAACAACGGTAGAAATGGCGTGCTTATAAACCATCTGGCTTACCGTGTTTTTCAACAAAATGACGAACTGATCAAATGACTCAATCTGACCCTGCAGCTTAATACCGTTAACCAGATAAATCGAAACCGGAACACGTTCACGACGCAGTGCGTTCAAAAACGGGTCTTGTAATGATTGCCCCTTAGCCATTCTATCTTTTCCTTATATGCTTGTTGTTTGTTGCTAGTAGAACCTATGGTTCTGAAAAAAACTGCGTAAAAATTTGCGCACGATAACCCATCAATTGTACACAATCACCCATGCTTCGCACTAAGAACCTGTAACACTGTATCACGCGCCAGCCGGGGCTCGTCACTGTCAAGCCAGTGAACATTTTCCCAACCGCGTAACCAGGTCATCTGTCGCTTAGCAAGCTGCCGGGTTGCGCAAATTCCCCGATAAACCATCTCGCTGTAATCGATTTCGCCCGACAAATAAGACCACATCTGACGATAACCAACACAACGAATGGAAGGCATGTCCGTATGCAAATCACCTCGTGCAAACAGGGCCCGAGACTCCGCTTCAAATCCTGACGCCAACATCTGCTCAAAACGCAACGCGATGCGCTGGTGCAGCAATTCGCGGCTCGCGGGGGCGATGGCAAACTGTTGCACGTCGTAGGGTAACGCTTCACCGGATGTTTTTGTCAGTTCCGTTAAAGTTTTACCCGAAATAAAAAAAACTTCCAGTGCTCGCGAAAGTCTCTGCGGATCATTCGGATGAATACGACTGCCGGCAACCGGGTCGATTTCACACAGCTGGCGGTGTAAAGCTTCCCAGCCTTTTTCACGCGCCGTTTGCTCTATCCGCTGACGAACGTCGGGATCGGCCGAGGGCAACGGCGACAATCCTTCAAGTAACGCCTTGAAGTAGAGCATGGTTCCACCAACAAGCAACGGTATTCGTCCGGCTTCAACGATATCCGCCATTTCTGCTAAAGCATCCCGCCGGAACTCCGCTGCCGAATAAGCTTCTGCGGGGTCGCGGATGTCGAGCAGACGATGGGGCGCCACTGCTAACTCCTCAGCCGACGGTTTCGCCGTGCCAATATCCATCTGACGATAGATTAAGGCAGAATCTACGCTGATTAGTTCCACTGGTAACTGCTTACGCAATTCAATTGCTAAAGCCGTTTTGCCAGACGCCGTGGGTCCCATCAAAAAAATAGCCTTTGGCCGGCCAGCCTGGTTTAGTTCACTCATGCTTCAACGCGTTGACCGCGCTCTCAATCTCTATGGGCTGTAATAAGCCTGAAGGCGGCGATTTCAGCAGCTGAGGGCAAAGCCGTTCAAGCTCTGCCAGCAGGTTGATCGCCTGTGAGTGATTCCAGTCAGAGGACTCTGTTTCCTGACGCCGCGCCAGCCACTGGGCCAGTTGCGTCGCAGAGTTCTCCTGCTGCCGGGCGAGATAGCCTAACAGCTCAGGAATCAAGATTTGTAAATTTTGTGTTCGTAATGGTAAAGGCACCGCGCGCAACGTCACGTGGTCTCCTTCGGGCTGAAGTTCAATACCCATCTGATTGAGCAGGCTGCTATTTTCTTTTGCCGCCTGTCGTTCTTCCTGGGCGATTTTCAGGCGCACCGGGATCAGCAATGGCTGCGGTTTAAGTCCCTCTTCGCCTGGTTCAAGCTGCGCCTGTTTCAGCCAGCGCGCCGCCACCGGCAACGCCATCAGCATTAATGTCTGATCCTGCTCCAGCAGTGCAAAATGATTGTGCAACACGGTCAGTACACGGCCAAAACTTTGAGCATGCGCGGCCAGTGGCGAAGGTCTTTCGGCCTGACGCGCTATCGGCTCGCGGGCTTTTGGTGGTGATGACGTGCTGACAGGGGTTTTCAGTAACTGCTGATAAACCGCCCCTTCACGCTGACGATACACATTCTCTTTGTTCTGCCAGGCCGGTGCAGGCTGTGCTTCACGCCCCGATGCTGAAGGCTTCTTCTCGCCGGCGGACGCCGCAGGCTGCGCAAAATGATTACCGCCTGCTGCCTGACGGTTTTCCGGCTGCCAGCGCGGTGCGGGCTCTTCTGCCTGGAGTGCAGGTAAGGTCGGTGCCGCCATCGCCTGCAATGCGCTGACCACACCCTGATAGATAAAATCATGCACCAGGCGTGACTGATGAAACCGTACTTCGTGCTTGGCCGGATGGACGTTGACATCAACCTGATGCGGGTCAATCTCCAGATAGAGCACATAAGCGGGCTGCTGGTCATCCTGAAGCTGGGTCTGGAACGCCTGGCGGATAGCGTGGTTAATCAGCTTATCGCGCATCATCCGGCCATTCACATAGCAATACTGCAGATCGGTGACCTGGCGCGAACCGGCAGGGTCGGCAACCCAGCCGCGCAGCGAGAGGTCGTCATGCTGCCAGTCGATGCGCAGCGCATGCTGCATAAACGTGGTGCCGCAGATAGAAGCCAGTCGCCGTTCGCGCTGGCTCTCCTCGCTGACGGCCCGATACTGACGCATCATTTTACCGTTGTGGCTCAGCGACAGTGCCACGTCAAAACGTGCCAGGGCAATACGGCGAATGACCTCGTCGATATGACCGAACTCCGTTTTCTCGGTGCGCATAAATTTGCGGCGTGCCGGCGTGTTATAAAACAGGTCCAGTACTTCCAGCGTGGTACCGCAGGGATGCGCCGCCGGTTTAACCGTTACCGCCATATCACGCCCTTCTGCATAGGCCTGCCAGGCTTCAGTTTGATCGGCGGTGCGTGAGGTGAGTGTCAGGCGGGAGACAGAACTGATACTGGCCAACGCTTCACCGCGAAAACCCAGGCTCATGATCGCTTCCAGGTCATCCAGTGAGGCTATTTTACTGGTGGCGTGTCGGGCGAGTGCCATCGACAGCTCGCTTTTCACGATGCCGCAGCCGTTGTCACGAATACGAATCAGCTTTGCGCCGCCCTTTTCAATATCAACGTCAATGCGCGTCGCGCCGGCATCCAGGCTATTCTCCACCAGCTCTTTAACCACGGAGGCAGGACGCTCAACCACTTCACCCGCCGCAATCTGGTTAGCCAGCTGGGGTGGTAAAATTTGAATCGGCATGATTTTCCTTTTAGCTGGCAGCCCGGTGCAGTGGCCGGGCAAACAATCAGGATGCAGGAATTTTCAGGTTCTGCCCCAACATGACGTTGGTCGACTTCAGATTATTAGTCTGCATTATCGCTTTCGGACTGACGCCGTAGTGTGCGGCAATGCCGGTTAATGAATCACCCACCACAACTTTGTGGCGCACAACGCCGCGTGACTTAGCGGGCGCGGTGCGACTGGCGACTGCACTAGCCGGCACTTTCAGCCGCTGTCCGACCCACACCACATCCCGCTTCAGGGTATTCATCTCACGCAGGGTGTCCATGCTGACGCCATACTTCGCGGCAATCCCGGAAAGTGTCTCACCGCGCGTTACCGTATGGCGCTGCGTTGCGCCGGTATATTGCGTCACTCCGGTCGCCGGGTTGCTGGCGACGCTAACCGCTGGCGACGAGCCCAGCGGCCGGTTTTCCTCCTTTGGGATGGATTGTAGCGGGTGCGCCAGGAAATAAGTGCGCAGACCTTTGTAGATCGACTGCGCAATCTTATCCTGGTGTGCGCTACTGCCTAGCAGTCGCTCCTCCGAGGAATTACTGATAAAGCCGGTTTCCACCAGCAAAGAAGGAATATCGGGCGAACGCAGCACGCCCAGGCTGGCATGCTCAGGCAGACGTTTGTGCAGCGAGGTGACGCTGCGCATCTGCTGCAAGACTTTCTGCGCGATGTCATAACCAACACGCTGCGAGTGGCCGAACTGCAAATCCAGTACTGCCTGGCTGAGGTAGGGATCGGCCTGACTGTTAGCCAGCAGATCACCCGCGCCGCCCAGCAGCTCAGACTGTTTCTCTTTCTGCTCCAGCCAGTTTGCCATCTCGTTGTTGGCGCGACGGTTGGACAGGACCCAGACCGAGGCGCCGGTCGCCGCATGGCTTGGCGCGGCGTCAGCGTGAATAGAGACCAGCACGTTAGCATTGGCTTTACGCGCCACGTCGGAACGTCCCATGACCGAGATAAAATAGTCGCCATCGCGCGTCAGGACGCCTTTGAACATCGGATCGTTATTGAGCAACACCCGCAGTTTGCGGGCAATGGCGATAGTGACGTTTTTCTCTTTCAGTCCGCGCTGCCCGATAGCGCCGGGATCCTGACCGCCATGTCCGGCATCGATTGCCACAATCACAGTGTCATTCTGGCTGACGGCAGTGCCGGGACGTACGGAACTCGCGGTGCTGGTCACGGACGTCACCGGATTCGAATTGAACGGGTTAGCCGCTGCGGCACTCTGCACAGGTACGCGCGTCGGTGCTGTGACGGGCGCAGGCACACTGCGCGTGACAGCGGGCGGCTTGCCGGTAATCGTGAAGACCACGCTGTAGCTGTTGCCGTTGCGCTGGGTGACTGCCCGGGTTTTACCCGCCTGCGTCAGTTCAAACACCAGCCGCACGCTCTGTTTGTCTTTTGGGGTGCTGGTACGAATTCGCTTTACGATGTTTTCGCCACTGAAATTCAGCGGCAGTCCCTGAACTACGCCGCTCTGGCGCACATCCAGCACCACACGATTCGGGTTGTGCAGAGAGAAGAAGGCATAGACCGGCTGTCCGGCAAAATTCAGCGTAACGGTAGCCTGACTATCGCCATTGGCCACTTTGATATCAGACAGCGTGGCGGCAAACAGGGGCGTATAGACCAGCAGCATCAGTGATACCAGTGCTATTTTCATCCGTGACATCATGCCTGATCCCTGCCCTGACCAACGCGTTCAAGCCATTGCTGGCCAGACGCGGATTGTGCCGTCAGTTCCGCTTCACGCGCCTCACCCACATAACGCAGCGTTAAGGTAAGATCGGGCTGCGGCAGAAAACCGGCACCCTGCTGCGGCCATTCCACCAGACAGATGGCTTCACCGCTGAAGTAGTCGCGGATGCCCATAAACTCAAGCTCTTCGGGATCCGCAAGGCGATAGAGGTCGAAGTGATAGAGCGTACGGTCATCCAGCGAGTAAGGTTCAACGAGGGTGTAAGTAGGACTTTTGACATTGCCCTGATGGCCCAGCGCCTGCAGAAAGCCGCGGCTGAAGGTGGTTTTACCCGCCCCCAGATCGCCATAGAGATAAATCACTGCCGCGCTGCCACAGGCGCGCGCCAGCTGAGCGCCCAAACTGAGCGTAGCCGCCTCATCGGGCAAAGAGATAACACAGGTCTTCATGCTTCTTTATTCATCTCAGGATTAACAAACTGCCACAGCAGATCCAGTAAATCAGTGGCCAACATACCGCGAGTACCGCGTTCTGCCGCAACCGCATCGGCCGCTGCACCATGTGCAACGCAACCCGCGCAGGCCGCATCGAACAGCGTCAGTTTCTGACCCACCAGCGAGGCGATAATTCCACTCAGGAGATCGCCCATACCGCCGGAAGCCATACCGGCATTGCCCACATCCGCAACGGCCATTTCGCCCTGCTCGCTGGCAATCAGCGTGCCGGCACCTTTCAGTACCACTACGCCACCATAACGCTGCGCCAATGTCTGCGCTGCATGTAAGCGGTCACTCTCAATTTCACTGGTCTCGATATTCAGCAAACGCGCCGCTTCGCCGGGATGCGGCGTAATAATGCGATTCTGACGTTTCTCAGCACTGATTGCCAGCAGGTTAAGCGCATCCGCGTCCCAAAGCATCGGCTTTTCACTGCCTGCTACCCGCTTCAGTGCCTGCTTTCCCCACTCACGCTGACCCAGACCGGGTCCAATCGCAATGACATCAGCCCACTCCAGCGCCTCCGTCAGGCGTTCATCCGTCAGCTCATCGACCATAATTTCAGGCCGTGCGGTCAGAATCGGAATAATATTATCTTTGTGAGTAAGTACTCGCACCAATCCACTGCCGGTGCGTAACGCGGCTTCTGCCGTCATGCGTACTGCGCCAGCGGTACCTGCATCGCCTCCCACAATCAGCAGCCGGCCATGACTGCCCTTGTGCGAGGTCGGTCTGCGTGGCTTAAGCCAGCGGGTTAATGTGCTGGCATCATAACGGGCGATAGGCGCCTCTTCTCCAGCCAGAAAAGCAGCCAGACCAAGATCGGCATACCAGAGCTTTCCGATGTAGTCTCGCGCCTTGCCGGTGATCTGGCCCGGTTTCAGGGCGACCATACTCAGCGTGTGACTGGCATTAATCACCTCGCCGGGCGCGGTGCCGTTGCGCGCGGATAAGCCGGAGGGCATATCAATGGCGACTGTCGGTGCTGCATCGGCGTTTGCCCGCTGGATCAGCGTGGCATAGGGCTCTTCGGGCGCGCGATTGCTGCCGGTTCCCAGCAGGGCATCGACAATCACATCAATCTGCTCTGGCCAGGCCGCATCGGCCGCATGGATTTCACCGCCCGCGTCCAGCCATGCGTCCCGCGCGCGCTGCGCCTCTTCCGGCAGCGCTTTTTCACTTTCGCATGCCAGCACCGTTATGGTTTTTCCCGCCGCCTGGCCCAGTCGTGCCAGCACATAGCCATCACCGCCGTTATTGCCGTGACCGCACAGGATTAGCCAGTGGCTGGCTTCGGGCCAGTGGGCTGTCAGATGCTCGTAAGCGGCCTGCCCGGCACGCTGCATCAGCTCATACAGAGTAATCCCGAGCACATCGGCTCCCTCTTGTTCAAGCTGCGCCACAGCCTGCGCAGGCCAGACAGAATATGGTAAACTGCGGCTGTTTTTCTTCGAATCCTGGTCACTCATGTCATACCCTCTCGATCTTCATGAACTCGCACAACAGATTAAACAGTGGGGATTAGACCTCGGCTTTCAGCAGGTCGGCATCACCGATACCGATCTCAGTGCAGAAGAGCCGCGCCTGCAGGAATGGCTGGATAAGCAGTATCATGGTGAGATGGCATGGATGGCGCGACACGGCATGATGCGGGCGCGTCCTCATGAGTTGCTGCCCGGCACGCTGCGCGTCATCAGCGTTCGTATGAACTACCTTCCGGCCAAAGCTGCCTTTGCCAGCACGCTGAAAAATCCCCGACTGGGCTATGTCAGCCGTTATGCACTCGGACGTGATTACCACAAAGTATTGCGCAATCGACTGAAAAAGCTCGGAGAAATGATCCAGCAGCACTGTGGCGAGCTGAATTTCCGGCCGTTTGTGGATTCGGCACCGCTGCTTGAGCGCCCGCTGGCGGCCAAAGCCGGACTCGGCTGGACCGGCAAACATTCGCTGATACTGAATCGGGAAGCCGGCTCGTGGTTTTTCCTCGGCGAGCTGCTGATCGACATTCCGCTGCCGGTCGACTCCCCGCAGCAGGAGCAGTGTGGCCGCTGCGTTGCCTGCATGACCATCTGCCCTACCAGCGCTATCGTTGAGCCTTACGTCGTCGATGCCCGGCGCTGTATCTCCTATCTCACCATTGAGCTGGAAGGGGCAATCCCGGAAGAATTTCGCCCGCTGATGGGCAACCGGATTTATGGCTGCGATGACTGCCAGCTGATCTGTCCGTGGAATCGCTATGGGCAACTCAGTGACGAAAGCGACTTTTCACCGCGCGCGGCGTTACATGCATCGGAGCTGCTCGATCTGTTTCAGTGGGATGAAGCGAAATTTTTACGCATCACGGAAGGCTCAGCGATTCGCCGTATTGGCCATTTGCGCTGGCTGCGCAATATTGCCGTGGCGCTGGGTAATGCACCCTGGTCGCCCCAGATTATTCAGGTGCTGGAACAACGACTCGGTGAGAGTGAACTGCTGGATGAACATATTCAGTGGGCAGTGATGCAACAGCAGCAGAAACGCGAGCAGCTGGTAGTTGAAGTGCAGCCCGCCCAGCAGAAACGGCTGGTTCGTGCAGTTGAGAAGGGTTTACCGCGTGATGCATGATTGAACAGCGAGCCGCTGGATATCGTTTTCCACATGCTGTGAATAAAAATAAAAAGCTGTTGTCATTCAACTGCAACAACGCTGATTTCACTGCGAAATAACAAATTGAAATATCTTCATAAACATAAATATCAACAACTTATGAAAAAGTTGTGTTTATTTAATAATGACACTACCGCTGCGGTTAAATCACAAAGCTGTGGATAAGTCTGTTCAGAACACATTTACAGATCGCCCTGACAGGCACGAAAGATGGGAGGTGGTGCTGTGGATAACCTTCAGGAGACAACTAAAATCACGCGACCAAAAACAGTCGTATAACGAACTGAAACAGGGGGTGATGTAAAATCTGGAGCGGGAAACGAGACTCGAACTCGCGACCCCGACCTTGGCAAGGTCGTGCTCTACCAACTGAGCTATTCCCGCATAGAAGGGTACTGCTTTATAAAACTGGAGCGGGAAACGAGACTCGAACTCGCGACCCCGACCTTGGCAAGGTCGTGCTCTACCAACTGAGCTATTCCCGCAAAGAGGTTACTGCTTGCATTTTAAATCTGGAGCGGGAAACGAGACTCGAACTCGCGACCCCGACCTTGGCAAGGTCGTGCTCTACCAACTGAGCTATTCCCGCGCCTTGTACCGATACTAAATTCTTCACCGGTACGGGGTGCGCATTATACGAGAAATCGTTGCTGCTGCAAGCGTCTGAAAGCAAAATTTTTCGCTTTCCGCGCGTTTGCTGATTAAATCAGCAACCTGGTGATTTCATGCGCACCCGTCGTCGATTAAAGCTGCAAAAAGTGTTCGCGGTAGTAAGCCAGCTCCGCCACCGACTCGCGGATATCATCCAGCGCCTGGTGCGTACCGCCTTTTTTGAAGCCAGGCAGGATTTCCGGTTTCCAGCGACGAGCCAGCTCTTTCAGGGTACTGACATCCAGATAGCGATAGTGGAAATACGCTTCCAGCTCAGGCATGTACTTAAACAGGAAGCGGCGATCCTGCCCGATACTGTTGCCACAGATTGGCGACGTGTTAGCCGGCACCCACTGTTTCAGGAATTCAATAGTCGCCAGTTCGGCTGCGCGATCGTCAATCTGGCTTTCCTTCACCCGCGCAACCAGGCCGCTGCTGGTGTGGGTGCGGACATTCCACTCATCCATCAGCGCCAGCTGCGCATCGGACTGATGGACGGCCATGACCGGCCCTTCCGCCAGAATGTTCAGGTTGGCGTCAGTCACCAGGGTCGCAATTTCAATAATACGATCGTGCGTCGGATCAAGTCCGGTCATCTCAAGATCAATCCAGATCAGATTCTGTTCATTTCCAGTAGCCATGCTGTTTCCTGCGGTTGCTGTAGTCGTCATTCACGATGAATAAGGTGTATCATAGACGTTTTGCCCAGCCGGGCGAAATCTGGCTAACGCTGTGAGGGTGAGTGAGTAAAAATAAACTGTCGAAGGGCCAACAACGTCGCGTAAGCGCTAACCACGATCGCCGTCTCAACCAGCGCAGAGAGCGTCCGGAAGCGGATGACAACCTGTTTGGTGAAGCTGCAGATGGGGTCGTTGTGAGCCGTTTTGGCATGCATGCTGATGTTGAGGATAGCGCAGGCGTCGCCCACCGCTGCAATATCCGCCGTACTATCCGTTCACTGGTTACGGGCGACCGGGTGCTGTGGCGTCCGGCCACCAGCGGCGGCAAAGGCATTGTTGAAGCGGTGCATGAACGCACCAGCGTATTAACCCGCCCCGATTTTTACGACGGCGTGAAGCCGATGGCGGCGAATATCGATCAGATCATCATCGTCTCTGCGATCCTGCCGGAACTGTCGCTGAACATCATCGATCGCTATCTGGTGGCCAGTGAAACGCTGGACATCGAACCCTTACTGGTCCTGAACAAAACCGATCTGCTGGATGACGAGGCGCGCGCCTTTGTTGATCAGCAGATGGATATCTATCGCGATATTGGCTATCGCGTGGTGATGGTCTCCAGCCGGGCGAAAAACGGTCTGGACGATCTGGAAGCGGCCTTAACCGACCGCGTGAGTATCTTTGCCGGTCAGTCTGGCGTCGGTAAGTCGAGCCTGCTGAATGCCCTGCTCGGCTTCGACAAAGATGAGCAGGTCGCGATTCTGACCAACGAAGTATCAGATGGCTCAGGCCTGGGCCAGCACACCACCACCGCATCCCGCCTGTATCACTTCCCGCATGGCGGCGATGTGATCGATTCTCCCGGCGTGCGTGAGTTTGGTTTGTGGCATCTGGAGCCGGAACAGGTTACGCGTGGCTTTGTCGAATTCCGCCCCTTCCTGGGCTATTGCAAATTCCGTGACTGCAAACATGGCAGCGATCCCGGCTGTGCGATTCGTGAAGCGGTCGAACAGGGAAAAATCAACCGGTCCCGTTTCGATAACTACCACCGTATTCTGGAGAGCATGGCGCAGGTAAAAACGCGTAAAAATTTCCCTGATGGTGAAAGTTAATCGGTATAACCGCGTCTGAGCAAATAAGCCGCTGCATTTTGCGAGGTGGATTCCGATCAGGCGTCCGGACCGTGCAGCGTGCCAGAAATCAGGTATAGTCGCCATCTGAACGGGGCACTGCTACAATCCGCCCCCTTTTTTACCATGTCCTGAAATAGCCAGGAGGCTAAGGTGTTTGATCGTTTAAAACTCGGCTTGAATCATATTCTCCCGAAGAAATGGCTGACTGAACTTGCCGGTTGGGGCGCCAGTCGCCGCGGTGGTTGGTTGACCAAACTGGTCATTGACATCTTTGTCTGGTTTTACAAAGTCGACATGGCGGAGGCGCGCAAGCCCGATACCGCCAGCTATCGCACGTTTAATGACTTTTTCGTTCGTCCGCTGAAAGACGATGCGCGTCCGGTGGATGCAGACGCCAGCCTGATCGCCCTGCCCGCAGATGGTGCTATCAGCCAGCTTGGACATATTCATGGCGATCAGATTTTCCAGGCTAAAGGTCATCACTACACCATCGATGCTCTGCTGGCGGGTGATGAGCGGATGGCCGCTCAGTTTGTGGAGGGTGAGTTCGTCACCACCTATCTGGCTCCACGCGATTATCACCGCGTCCACATGCCGTGCAACGGTATCCTGCGTGAGATGATTTATGTGCCTGGCGATCTCTATTCAGTCAACCCGCTGACCGCACGTAATATTCCCAACCTGTTTGCCCGTAACGAGCGCGTCATCTGCTATTTCGAAACGGATATCGGACCGATGGTGCAGATTCTGGTGGGTGCGACGATTGTCGGCAGCATTGAAACGGTCTGGGCGGGCACCATCACGCCACCGCGTGAAGGTGTGATCAAACGCTGGCACTATCCGGCAGCGGATGATGAAGGCGCGGTAGTACTGCTGAAAGGACAGGAAATGGGCCGCTTTAAACTTGGCTCTACCGTCATCAACCTGTTCGCACCTGGCCGCGTCAAACTGGCTGAAAGTCTGGAAGCAGAAAGCAAAACCCGTCTGGGCCAACCGCTGGCGATCGCGCTGCCTGTGGCGACAGACATTTCCGACGTCATCGTCGACTAAATTGAGTGTCCTCTGTGCGTTCGATTCTCCTCCTGCTGCTGAGCCTGTGGCTCAGCAGCCCGGCCTTCGCGGCCAGCCTTCCTGACGCCAGCCAGCTCAAACAGCAGCTGGAAGAGATAAAATCGGCCAAAAGTTCTCCATCCCAGGCGGAACAGATCCAGACGATTGAAGCTGCCTTAAACTTCCTCTCTGAACGCGATGACTCGCTGGAGCGCGCGACGCAATATCAGCAGGTGATTGATGACTTTCCGCGTCTGGCGCGCGAACTGCGTCAGCAGATCGCCGCGCTGAGCGACAGCGGAAAAACCGTACGCAGCAACATGAGTAGCGCCGAGCTGGATCAGGAGATTCTGCAGGTCAGCAGCCAGCTGCTGGAAGAGGGTCGTCAGGCTCGCCAGGAGCAGGATCGGGCGCGGGAAATCAGCGATTCGTTGTCGCAACTCCCGCAGCAACAGACCGAAGCACGCCGGGCGATGACGGAGAGTGAACGCCGGCTGCAGGGCGTCAGTACCAGTTCACCGCAGGGCCAGCTGCAACTGGCGGCGCGTCAGGCGGAAAGCGCCGCTAATAAAGCGCTGGTCGATGAACTTGAGCTGGCCCAGCTCTCCGCCAACAACCGTCAGGAGCTGGCGCGTATGCGGGCGGAAGCCCATCAGCGTAAGGCGACGCAGCTCGATAACTATCTGCAGGCGCTGCGCAACCAGCTCAACGATCAGCGGCAACGTGAAGCGGAAGTCGCTCTCGCCCGCACCGAGCAACTGGCGGAAAACAGCGGCGATCTGCCACCAGCAATCAGCGATCAGTTTCGGGTTAACCGCGAACTCTCGGTTGCGCTGAATCAGCAGGCGCAGCGTATGGATCTGGTGGCGTCGCAGCAGCGGCTGGCCACCAACCAGATTATTCAGGTCCGTCAGGCGCTCTCTACGTTGAGAGAACAGTCACAGTGGCTGGGCGCCTCTAATCTGCTGGGCGAAGCGCTTCGGGCGCAGGTCGCACGTCTGCCAGAGATGCCTAAGTCCCAGCAGATTGATAATGAGATGGCACAGCTTCGCGTGCAGCGTCTCTATTATGAAGATCTGCTGGAGCGTCAGGAGACGCTGCGCAAAGGACGGCAGGCCGATGGTCAGCCCTTCACCGCAGAACAGAAGCGTATTCTTGATGCGCAGCTACGCACCCAGCGTGAACTGCTCAACTCCCTGATCTCCGGCTGTGACACCCTGATTCTGGAGATCACCAAGCTCAAGGTCGGCAATACCCAGCTGCAGGATGCGCTGACGGAAGTCAAAGACGCGACGCACCGCTATCTGTTCTGGACCGCTGACGTCAGTCCAATCGGTCTGAGTTATCCGCTGGATCTGGCTAAAGACCTTTCCCGCCTGCTGTCGCTGGATACGCTGGGTCAGCTCGGCAAAGCGATGGCGATGATGTTTACCAGCCGCAACTCGGTGCTGCCAATTATTGGCGCCCTGCTGCTGGTCGGTTTCAGCATCAGCTCGCGCCGCCACTTCAATGCCTTTCTTGAACGTTCTGCCAGTAAAGTCGGCAAGGTCACCCAGGATCGTTTCCGTCTGACCATCCGCACCGTGTTCTGGTCGATTCTGGTGGCGCTGCCGCTGCCGGTATTGTGGGGTGCACTGGGTTATGGGCTGCAGAACGCCTGGCCCTACCCTATCGCCGTGGCGATTGGCGATGGCATTACCGCCACGCTGCCGCTGCTGTGGGCATTTATGATCAGCGCCGCTTTTGCCCGTCCGAATGGCCTGTTCATTGTGCATTTCCGCTGGCCGCAGAACCGGGTAGCGCGCGCCATGCGCTACTACTCGCTGAGCATTGGGCTGATTGTGCCGCTGATTATGCTGCTGATCGCCTTTGGCAATCTGGAAGATCGGCAGTTCTCCTCCTCGCTGGGTCGCCTCTGTTTCATCCTGATCTGCGGAGCAATCAGCATTGTTACCGTCAGCCTGAAGCGGTCCGGTATTCCGCTCTATCTCGATAAAGAGGGAAATGGCGAGAACATCGTGAACCGGATGCTGTGGAACCTGATGATCGCCATGCCGCTGATGGCTGCCTTCGCCTCCGCCGTGGGGTATCTGGCGACCGCGCAGGCGCTGCTGGCGCGACTGGAAACCTCCGTCGCCATCTGGTTCCTGCTGCTGGTTATCTACCACATTATCCGGCGCTGGATGCTGATTCAGCGTCGCCGTCTTGGTTTTGACCGCGCCCGTCAGCGCCGTGCCGATATGCTGGCTAACCGGGCGCGCAGTGAAGAAGAGAAAGAGCAAAGCGCGCTGAATACCGACGCGATTGAAATCGAAGAGCCGGTGATTGATCTGGATGCAATCAGTGCGCAGTCGCTGCGGCTGGTGCGTTCTATCCTGACGCTGATTGCCCTCGTCTCGGTGATCGTGCTGTGGTCAGAAATTCACTCGGCCTTTGGCTTCCTGGAGAATATTCAGCTGTGGGATGTCAGTACGTCCGTACAGGGCGTGGAGTCAATTCAGCCAATCACCCTGGGTTCAGTGCTGATTGCTATTCTGGTGTTTATCATTACCACTCAGCTGGTGCGCAATATGCCCGCGCTGCTTGAGCTGGCACTGTTGCAGCATCTTAATCTGACGCCGGGTACCGGTTACGCCATTACTACACTGACCAAATATCTGCTGCTGCTGATTGGCGGGCTGATTGGTTTCTCGATGATTGGTATTGAATGGTCGAAACTGCAGTGGCTGGTTGCTGCGCTGGGTGTGGGACTGGGGTTTGGCTTGCAGGAGATTTTTGCCAACTTTATCTCTGGCCTGATTATCCTGTTCGAAAAGCCGATTCGTATTGGTGATACCGTGACGATCCGCGACCTGACTGGCAGTATTACCCGGATCAACACGCGTGCGACCACAATTACCGACTGGGACCGCAAAGAGATCATCGTACCAAACAAGGCCTTTATCACCGAGCAGTTCATTAACTGGTCGCTGTCCGATTCCGTGACGCGGGTGGTGCTCACCATTCCGGCCCCGGCCAAAGTCAGCAGTGAACAGGTAACCACCATTCTGGTGCAGGCGGCCGAACGCTGCAGTTATGTGCTTGATACGCCACCGCCGGAAGCGTTCCTCGTCGATCTGCAGCAGGGGATTCAGTTGTTTGAGATCAGGGTACATGCTGCAGAGATGGGACACCGTATGCCGCTGCGTCATGAGCTGCACCAGCTGATTCTGCTCGGATTTGAGCAACACGGTATCGAGATGCCGTTCCCACCGTTTCAGATGCGCATGGAAACGCTGGGCAAGAAGCTGCCTGCCAGCAACGGTGCGCCCGCAGCCCGCGCCTATAAATCTGGCGGCCTGTAATGCAAAACGCCCGGCAAAGCCGGGCGTTATTTCAGGTCTGAGCCGTCTGTTACTGCTTAACGAACTCTTCACCCTGAGCGATATCTTTCTTCAGCGTATCGAGCATGCCTGACAGCGCCTGCTGTTCGTAAGCGCTGAGTGTGCCAATTGGCCTGCGTTCAGCAATGCCATTTTTACCGAGCAGCAGCGGCTGAGAGAAGAAGCGGACATATTCGCCCTCGCCTTCCACGTAAGCACACTCTACAACATTCGCCTCACCCTTCAGCGCGCGTACCAGCGACAAACCAAAACGCGCGGCCGCCTGGCCCATCGACAACGTAGCCGATCCGCCACCCGCTTTAGCTTCCACTACTTCTGTGCCAGCGTTCTGAATGCGTTTAGTTAAATCAGCCACTTCCTGATCGCTGAAGCTGACGCCTTTGACCTGTGACAGCAGCGGCAGAATGGTTACGCCAGAGTGGCCACCAATCACCGGGACTTCAACCTGGTCAGGCTGCTTGCCTTTCAGCGCGGCCACAAAGGTGTTAGCACGAATAATGTCCAGCGTGGTCACGCCAAACAGACGATTTTTGTCGTAGACGCCGTGCTTTTTCAGCACTTCTGCCGCAATGGCAACGGTGGTATTGACCGGATTGGTAATAACGCCAATCAAGGCTTTAGGGGCCGTTGTGGCAACCTGTTCAATCAGGTTACGAACAATACCTGCGTTCACATTAAACAGGTCAGCGCGATCCATACCAGGTTTACGTGCGACGCCCGCAGAAATCAGTACCACATCAGCACCCTGTAAGGCAGGCGTGGCGTCTTCTCCACTAAAACCTTCAATAGCGACAGCAGTAGGAATATGGCTGAGATCAACGGCAACGCCAGGCGTAACCGGCGCAATGTCATACAGTGAGAGTTCTGAACCTGCGGGAAGCTGGGTTTTGAGCAGAAGTGCGAGCGCCTGGCCTATGCCGCCAGCGGCACCGAGAACGGCAACTTTCATTCTTAACTCCTTATTAAGGTGGGGCAGAGATGGGCCGAAATTCTATCTGTGTCAGACCTTAATCAACTGCTCAGGCGATGATAAATATCCGCTGTTAATTCTACGTGTTTTCACACCTGCTCGCCGGATTCAAAAGTTACTTATCATTGCGCCTGAATGACCGACAACTTTGCCGTCGTCAGACAGAGAACGGCTATGTGCGTTTTCTGTTACTACTTCTGATACTACACCACCAATAATATAACAACTTTGCAACCTTCGCCTTTCGGGGCTGTGACGGGGGTTTTGGTCTGAGCGGATTTATTTGCTATTATCGCCGCCCGCTAGCCGCCCGAACTCTGCTCATCAATCGACCGATTGCATAAAAATGCATTTAAATGCATAATCACCACTCTGCCGCGGGCGGATGCGCGGTTATTCTCTCTATTTATTGGTAACCTATGCGAAACCCATCGAAACAAGACGATCTGATCAAGGCTTTCAAAGCCTTATTAAAAGAAGAAAAATTCAGTTCCCAGGGCGAAATTGTTCAGGCGCTTCAGGATGAGGGCTTTGAAAATATCAATCAGTCCAAAGTCTCGCGAATGCTGACCAAGTTTGGCGCAGTGCGCACCCGTAATGCCAGGATGGAAATGGTCTATTGCCTGCCCGCTGAACTGGGCGTGCCGACCACTACCAGCCCGTTAAAAAACCTGGTACTGGATATCGACTACAACGATGCGCTGGTGGTGATTCATACCAGTCCGGGCGCAGCACAGCTGATTGCACGTATGCTGGATTCACTGGGCAAAGCGCATGGGATTCTTGGCACGATCGCTGGCGATGACACAATCTTTATTACCCGTGCGCGCGACTTTACGGTTAAGCAGCTGCACAGCGCGATCCTTAACCTGTTTGAACAGGAACTCTGATCGCTGACTGACGGCCTGCTATCCCGCCCCGGGTCGTCAGTTTGTTTTCTCTGCCCATCGTTTTGCGGCACACTGCCCCGCTGTTTAATACTAATAAGCCAGTTTTAATACGCCTGACTCCTGGTCAGATCGCTTACTCTGCTTAACCTTTTGCGCTATTTTACACTGCTTTACATCACTGATCCGGCACCATTGCCCGGATCCAGATCAAACTCCAGTCCAATACGCCTCATAGTTTCGCACTAAACGTTAAAGTGATCTATCTCACTGTTTTTCTGATTAAAATCATCGTAAAGGCTATTTTTTATGCTGTTTTTATAACGTTAAGTTATTAAAAGTAGGCATAAGGATAAAGAATCACAAAAAAACATTATTAGCCGGGTATTAATTTCTCTCGTTATTAGTTCTATACTTCTTTTCGTGATGCAAATCACACAAACCAGAAAGATAAAAATAGACGACGAGGAAATATCTATGAACGTAAAAACTACCATCGCTACCCTGAGCATTCTCTCTGCCCTGTCATTTGGTGCAGTAGCAGCAGAATCTATCGATGCCGCACAGGCACAGGATCTGCAGGCTGTCGGCACCATCAGTGTCAGCGGCGTCGCGGGTTCACCGATGGATATCAAACAGAAGCTCAGTGACAAAGCGGATCAGCAGGGCGCAAAAGCCTATCGCGTGATCGAGGCTTACAACAACGGCAATTATCACGCTACCGCCGCGCTGTATAACTAAACCCAATAATGCCAGCAGCTCTCTGTCTGACGCGCCTTTTTGCGCTCCGGAGAGCTGAAGCAAAATCTTCAGGAGAGTTGACAATGAAAATGAAATTAGCGATTGCTGCTCTTAGTCTGGCGTCCCTGTTCTCAGTGGGTGCCAGCGCCGCCAGCCTGGTATCGAATGAACAGGCGCAGGGTCTGCAGCCCATGAATCAGACCATCAGCATTGGTGGACGTAACGGCGACCAGACGCATATCCGTCAGGTGCTGTCAGAGAAAGCGGATGCACAGGGCGCAAGCCATTATCGCATCATCGAAAACAACCAGGACAACACCTGGCATGTCACCGCTGAGCTTTATAAATAATTAACCGTGATGACGCCTGAAGGCGCATAACAAATATCGACGACCGGCCCTTACGAGTAACCGCAGGTTGTTGAATGTATTGAGGAGATAATCATGAATATCAAAACAACCATCGCTACAGTCAGTCTGCTTTCCGTTATGGCGTTCGGCGCATCAGCCGCACAGCTGGTCACCAGCGAACAGACGCAGAACCTGCAGCCTGCGGGCACCGTAAGCATCAGTGGAACCGGGGGATCCCCAATGGATTACCGCGCTGAGCTTTCACAGAAAGCGGATGAACAGGGTGCCAGCGCCTATAAAGTCATTGAAGCGCGCACCGGTGATAGCTATCACATCACTGCACAGCTTTATAAGTAATTCCTCGTCAGATCTATGACGAACCCTTTGGCCCCGCTCGCCGGGGCCTTTTTTCATCTGACGTTTTATCTGACATTAAAGTGCAACCGGCCTTCCAGCTCCTCTTCCGCTTCATCAAATAACAGAATCAGCGCGCCATAGCGCCGTCGCTGGCCCCTGCCAAGATTGACAAACTCAATCTCCAGCGGCATCGGTAAAAGATCGCCCGTCACGACATCCCACAATCCATCCAGATCACAGATGCGGCGCTCCTCCAGTGCAAATCGCTCGCTGAACTGGCGAAAGAAATGGGACTGGTCGACTATTTCATTAAAATCAAAACGCTCGATTTTCATGCTGACGGCTCCCATGCTCCGTCTGCGGGCGACCTCTGCCGCCCGTTCGTGACCGTTAGCTCAAACCGCCCAGGTGCAGCGCTTTGACCTCCAGATACTCTTCCATACCGAGTACCGAACCCTCGCGGCCCAGACCCGACTCTTTCACTCCACCAAACGGCGCCAGCTCGGTGGAAACGGCACATTCGTTAATGCCGATCATGCCGCTCTCCAGCGCCGCTGAAACGCGAAACACCCGTTGCAGATTCTGGGTATAAAAGTAAGCGGCAAGGCCGAATGGCGTATCATTGGCGCGGCGAATAACATCATCTTCATCATCAAAGCGGAAACAGGCGGCTACCGGACCAAAGGTCTCCTCCTGCGCGAGCTGCATGCCTTCATGCGCCTCGGTAATGACCGTAGGCTGCCAGAAGTTGCCACCCAGCGCATGGCGCTCACCACCTGCCAGTAGTTTGCCGCCTTTGGCTACCGCGTCTTTCACGTGCTGCTCAACTTTTTCCACCGCCGACGCTTCAATCAATGGTCCGACAATCACGCCTTCGTCCATGCCGTTGCCCACCTTCAGCTTGTTCACTTCGGCAGCCAGTTGCTGAGTAAACGCATCATAGACAGCGTTATGAATATAGAAGCGGTTAACACTGACGCACACTTGGCCCGCATTACGGAATTTGTTGGCAATGGCACCCTGTACGGCGGCATTAATGTCGGCATCGTCGAACACGATATATGGGGCATTTCCGCCTAATTCCATCGACACTTTTTTCATGGTTTCGGCAGCGTTACGCATCAGCAGCTTGCCTACCTGGGTGGAGCCGGTGAACGAGATTTTACGCACCGCTTTGCTGGCCATGATCGCATCGCTGATGGCATGGGTATCACCCGCCACCGCGTTCAGCACACCATCCGGCACGCCCGCCTGCTTCGCCAGCGCCAGCAGGGCAAAGGCGGAGAGTGGCGTGTTATTAGCGGGTTTGATAATGCCGGTGCAGCCTGCCGCCAGAGCCGGACCCAGTTTGCGGGTCAGCATCGCCATCGGGAAATTCCACGGCGTAATGGCAGCCACTACGCCAATCGGTTCGCGGGTCGCCAGAATGCGGGAGCCGGTTTTTGCCGGCGGAATGATCTCGCCGTTCACCCTTTTCGCCTGCTCGGCGAACCACTGAATAAAGCTGGCGGCGTATTCAACCTCTCCCTCCGCCTCCTTCAGGGGTTTGCCCTGTTCGGTCGTCATCAGCTCGCCCAGCCAGCGCTTGTTCTCAATGATCAGCTGGTACCAGCGAGTGAGAATTTCAGCACGTGCTTTTGCGGTCTGCGCCCGCCAGGCGGGAAAGGCGCGTTCCGCTGCGGCGATAGCCTGTTCCGTTTCCGCCTTACCGGCTTTTGCTACCTGCGCAATCACCTCACCGGTTGCCGGATTGGTCACGTCAAAGGTGGACGCCGCCTGATGCCATTGGCCGTCGGCTAAATAGCCGGTGCGGAACAGTTCGCTCTCTTGCAGTGATTTCATTGATTCGCTCCTGTCAGTTTTGCTCTTCCGTCTGGAGAGTATAGTTGGCAAAAGCGACAGATTTTGTGATGGATGGGGATTGCACAGACCGCTGCAGGTCGCAGCGGCCAGATTCAGATTTGGATGAGCGTGTTCTGGTATTTATCCAGCATCGTCGCCAGTCGTTTGACCGGTTCCGTTACGCTGACGGGTGCCTCGTAATGGACCAGTTTTTCCTGATAGACATCCAGCTCTTTGAGCAGACGTTCAAAGTAGTAACGGCGCTTGTCGTCGCTGCTGGCGGATATCACCCGATCGGCGGTGTAACGCAGTTGTCGGTGATACGCAGAGAGATCGGCGTTGACCGGCACTTCCGCGTCGCGTAACCGCTGATGACCGATGATCAGCGTCAGGGCGATGCGATATTTATTGATGTCGCCTGGAAACAGGTTTAGCAGCAGAAACAGTTGCTGATAGAGCGCTGGCAGATGATTTTCGCGCCGACGCGCCTGATTGGTGGTCATGGCCGAGACCGCTGCATACATAAAGCGGTTCAGCAGTTTGCGGCCGGTGCGCGCCTTCGATTTATCCCGAATCAGCAGAATGACCATCATCGCGACAAAGCAGCCGATAACCTGACCGAGCACATTATCGAGGAAAACGTTAATGTGAAATTCCATCGGATTATCGAGAACCAGCACGTTGAGCGTACCAATCAACGCACCCAGCGTGCCGAGCTGACGCCGCTGAATAAAGATGCCGCCGATAAAACCCAGTATGCCGATGGCGATGCAGAGCAGTAGTGCGCTCTGCTGCGTCGCGGGCAGAACATACATAAAATAGAGCGCCCCGAGTGGAACCGCGACCGTCATGCCGTAGAGAAAATCCTTGGCCATCATCAGAGGGTTAGGCATACGCATCGCCAGCGCGGTAATAACGGCCAGCATGACCATACAGCCACTGCCCGACGTCCAGCCCGTATAGAGCCAGAACAGCGAACCCAGCGCGGTTGCAACGAAGGTGCGGATGCCGTTAATCATCGCATGATGTGTTTCAGCCGAACGCGCCTGAATCACCACTTCGCGCTGCAGAATCTCCTCTTCCAGCGAGGTTATCCGGCTGTTGCTTTTGATGCCTTTAAGCAGCAGCAGATATTCGGTGGCGCTGCCTACCCAACTGGCCAGCGTGACCGGCGTTGTTTTGCCCGTAGCGCCAATCACCCGCCGCATTACTTTCATCCGCTTATGCACCTCTTCAACCGTCGAGGCCGGTTTTTCAACCATCAACCGGTACTGGGGCGGAATATAGTCCGGGCGGGAATTCTGAATGAGGAAGGTTTCGGCAGCCTGCGTTATCAGCGTCAGTGACAGGGTATTAAGCATCTGCAAACGGCGGTTGCTGTTCTTCCAGCGTGACGACTCCATCATCAGCTGGCTGCGCATGCTGTTCAGCGCCGTGGTGCGCCGCACCAGCGCGCTCCAGGCTTTATCGACCTCTTCTTTATCACCATGGGCGACGCAGAGTTGCAGCAGGTGATAGTGAGCCACCAGCAGCGAATCAACTTCTGCGTCGATCACTTTTTTAATCGAACGTGGCGAGAAGATCATGTCGGCCAGAATGGCGCACAGAATACCGAGTACGATTTCACTGCAGCGCTCAACCGCATATTGCGGCACCAGCGTCAGACCGCCGCTGGCGTTAGCCGTCACCACAATAATCAGCGCGGTGTAACCCGCCAGTCCCAGCGCATAGGAGTTTTCTACCTTAATCAGCGAAGAGAGCCAGACGCAAAGCCCTGCCCAGATGCAGCACAGCAGCAGCATCACAACCGGCGCACGCACGGTGGCGATCATGATGGTGAGTGCAGCGATACAGCCGATGAATGTCCCGATAATACGTAAAACGCCGCGATAGCGCAGTGCGCCGGAATAGGGATCGCCACCCGCTGCAAACGCGGTGCCGCCCGCCACGATCCCGGCGGTCATGACTGCCCAGCGTGGTGTTTCAAGGTTAAAGTGAAACCCTACCATCAACGCTAACACCAGCGCGAAGGTCAGCTTGACCGGGAAACGCAGGAACTCGATCATATCGCCCTCTTAACCAAACTCACGCAGGCGATTGAACAGTCGGATCATGGGTGAAACCTGTTCAGGCTGACGATCGGCCTGACCGGTAATCACCACGGTCGCGGTGGTTCCCGCCGGGAAGCGATTGCCGGGCTGCTGATCAAGCCGGATGCGCACCGGCACACGCTGTGCCAGACGGACCCACTCCAGATTGGAGTCTACCGTTGCCATGCCTTTACTATCGACCGAGCTGCTGCTGTTGGTGACGCCCGCCGCGACGCTGTCGACGGTGCCACGCAGCACAATGTTGCTGCCAAGTGGCGTCACTTCCGCGCGGAAGCCCTTCTCAACGCCGTGCAGTTTTGTCTCTTCAAGGTAAGCCAGCACATAGAAAGAGTGCTGCTGAACCAGCGCCACCGCCACAGAACCACGGGTAATAAATTCGCCCTGATAGACGTTGAGGTTGGTGACCCAGCCATCGGATGGCGCTTTCACGGTGGTGCGCTCAAGATCGATCTTCGCCAGATCGCGCGTCGCCACCGATTTTGCCAGCTGATGCTCGCTGGTTTGCAGATCGTTGTTAGATTGCTCAATCGCCTCGCGCGACATTGCAGAGGTACCAAGCTGATTACGGCGGCCGGCTTCGCGACGTTTCTCACTCACCAGGGCCTGGTAATATTCAACATCCGCCTGTGCCTGATCGAGCGCCTTTTGATAGCGAGGGCGGTCAACCACAAACAGCGTATCGCCCTTCTTCACCAGCTGGTTGTCGTGTACCGGAACCTCAGTAATCAGGCCAGTGACGTCAGGCGAGATCGCCACCACGTCAGCTGCAAAACGTGCATCACGAGTCCAGGGTGATTCGGTATAGAACACCCAGGCGCGGAAGATGATAATCACTGCGATGATGACCAGCAGAATCGTGATCGCGTAGCGCGCGATTTTTCTTATGAGTGCTTTCACTTCAACCTCAGACTAATAAACGGGAGACAAGGTAAAACACACAGCAGTAAAGCGCTGTATTAAAAAGTGCCGGATGCCAGACAAGATCGTAGATACCGCTCGGCGTCAGCACGCGTTTCACTAACCAGAACAGCATCAGTGAAATAATCAATTCGATGAAAACGGGCGGAAAAGAGAGCCCAAACATGACAAATACCGGAAGCACACTCATCACAAATCCTTAGTTCGACCTTGCCGGGATACTTCGTTGCCTTTTCAGATGTCGCAGGAAAACCCTCTGGCAGCGCTATCCGAACCGCAGCTGGCTTAATAATAGCGTATCATCGAAGGGTATCAGGCAATGAAGAATCACCGGGAAATACCCCGGCGCGCTTATAATAACGCGCCTGACTATAAGTTTTCTACAGAATGTGATCTAAATCACTTTTAAGCCAGAGTAAATAATGGAACGACTGAAAGGTATGTCTGTCTTCGCCAGGGTGGTCGAACTCGGTTCGTTTACCGCGGCGGCGCGTCAGCTCCATCTGAGCGTCTCATCCATCAGCCAGATCGTCGCGAAACTGGAAGATGCATTGCAGGTTAAGCTGCTGAATCGCAGTACCCGCAGTATCGGGCTGACCGAAGCGGGTAAAATCTATTATCAGGGCTGCCGCCGTATGCTGGCGGAAGCGACGCAGGTGCATGAACAGCTCTACGCGTTTAACAATACGCCGATTGGCGTGTTGCGCATTGGCAGCTCCTCGACCATGGCGCAGAACGTGTTAGCCGGTATGACCAGCGATATGCTGCGGGAGTATCCGGGGCTGAGTGTGAATCTGGTTACTGGCGTTCCGGCCCCGGATTTGATTGCGGATGGTCTGGATCTGGTGATTCGGGTAGGCGCATTAAAAGATTCCAGCCTCTTTTCGCGTCGCCTTGGCGCGATGCCGATGGTGGTGTGCGCCGCAAAAAGCTATCTGGCCCAGCATGGCACGCCGGAGAAGCCGGGCGATATCGATAATTTTTCCTGGCTGGAATATAGCGTACGGCCCGACAACAATTTTGAGCTGATTGCGCCAGAAGGCTTAGTCACCCGCCTCGCGCCACAGGGGCGTTTCGTGACCAACGATTCGCTGACGCTGATTCGCTGGCTGAAGTCGGGCAATGGCATCGCCTATGTGCCGATGATGTGGGTGATTGATGAGATCACCGCAGGCGAGATCGATATTCTTTTTCCGCACTATCAGTCCGATCCGCGTCCGGTGTATGCGCTCTATACCGAGAAGGATAAACTGCCGCTGAAGGTGCAGGTCTGCATCGATTATCTGACCGGCTATTTTGAACAGGTAGCTGAACAGTATCAGCAGCACCGTAAAAGCTAACAACCCGCCGGGCGGCGGGTTGTTGAGGTCACATCAGGCGGTGCCGCCGATGGTCAGTTTATCCAGCTTCAGGGTAGGCTGACCGACACCGACCGGCAGGCTCTGGCCCTCTTTACCGCAAACGCCGACGCCTTTGTCCAGCGCCAGGTCATTACCCACCATCGAGATCTGCTGCATCGCTTCAATACCGGAGCCAATCAGCGTCGCGCCTTTGACCGGTTTGGTGATTTTGCCTTTCTCAATCAGATAAGCCTCTGAGGTGGAGAAGACAAATTTGCCGGAGGTGATATCCACCTGACCCCCACCAAAGTTCGGCGCATAGATGCCGTACTCAACGCTCTCAATAATATCCTGTGGCGATGACTTGCCTGCCAGCATATAGGTGTTGGTCATGCGTGGCATTGGCAGATGCGCGTAGGATTCACGGCGTCCGTTACCGGTCGGGCTGACGCCCATCAGTCGCGCATTCAGCTTGTCCTGCATGTAGCCTTTCAGCACACCGTTCTCAATCAGCATGTTGTACTGACCGGGAACGCCTTCATCATCGACCGCCAGTGAGCCGCGCAGACCTTCGAGGGTGCCGTCATCCACCACGGTACAGAGTTCAGAGGCAACCTGCTGACCGATTTTACCGCTGAACACCGAGGTGCCACGGCGGTTGAAGTCGCCTTCCAGACCATGACCGACTGCCTCATGCAGCAGCACACCCGGCCAGCCTGCACCCAGCACTACCGGCAACGCGCCAGCAGGTGCCGCCACGGCGGAGAGGTTAACCAGCGCCATACGCACCGCTTCACGCGCCCATGCATCAGCACGCACGTCGCCATTTTCATCTTCAAGGAAGAACGCATAGCCGGTACGTGCCCCGCCGCCGCTTGCGCCGCGCTCACGCTTGCCCTGATCTTCAACCTGGACGCTGATAGAGAGGCGAACCAGCGGACGAACGTCTGCCGCCAGCGTGCCATCAGTGGCCGCCACCAGCACCTGCTCGTAAACACCGGTCAGGCTGGCATTGACTTCCTGCACGCGCGGATCAGCCGCACGGGCGACTTTATCGACGCGATGCAGCAGGGCAATTTTGTCTTCACGCGTCAGGCTGCTCAGCGGATCGACCGCCGAATAGAGCGAACGGTTCATCACGGCAGAAAGCGTATGGGCCTTGCCGTTTCCCTGTTCGCGTACAATGCTACGAGCCGCTTCCGAGGAGAGACGCAACGCATTCAGCGTAATCTGGTCGGCATAGGCGAAGCCGGTTTTCTCACCGCTGACCGCGCGCACGCCGACGCCCTGATCGATATGGTATGAGCCATCTTTAATAATTTTGTCTTCCAGCACCCAGGATTCGTGAAAGCTGGACTGAAAATAGAGATCGGCATAATCCAGACGACGTTCTGAAAGCTGCCCTAACAGGGAAAATAGGTCCTGCTGATTAATGCCGTTAGCAGTCAGTAACTGCTCACTTACCAGGTTCAGAGTCATCGTTTCTCACTCATTATGTGCTCAGATAATCATAGCCTGCGGTAATTCCGGTACGGCGTCAAATTCACTTGTTGTCTGTTTCACGCGGTTTACGCAGCACTTCATTGATTTCCGGTTTATCCAGCGGGCCACTGATGTGATAACGCAGCAGCGATATCTTGTTCCACAGCGGTCCCAGAACTTTGCTGGCGGCAAATACCGCCGCGCCAATCACCGGATTAATGGCAAAGGCGGTCGCTACGCCGACAGAGGCAGAGATCTCAGGCGCAACCACCGCTTCCATATCGATCTGACGTTTCACCAGGTCGAGATTACCCTGCATGGCGATGTCTGCTTCCAGTCCATCCACCAGCAGGTTATCGGTGCGCATGACGCCGTTTTCGATCCAGGCCGTGCCGTTAATCGAATCGAAATAGAACGAGTTGGTAAAGGTGTCGCTGAAGTCGAAGCGCAGCTTGCGCAGCAGCGCATCGAAGCTCACCAGCCGCAGAATTTTTCCCGCCGTGCCGGTGTTCACATCCGCGATCTGGCCTTTGCCAAAGTGGGTCTTCAGGGTACCGCTCAGCGTCTCTGCCGAGGGCTGCCACGGTGCAGAGCGCCAGTGCAGGTCGTAAGCAATATCAAAAGGCGCATCGCGCAGCGGGGTATTCACGCCAAACCAGTTGGTCGCATTATTAATATTCGGCCCCTTAAGCGTGCCCTTCAGCGAGGTGCGCTGATCGTCCGGGCGATTAACCCACTCACCGTTAATTTTAAGCTGCGAGCTGCCGGTATCCACTTTTCCGTTAGTAAGCGCTAACGTATCTCCTTCAGGCTGCAGCATCGCGGAGACCTGGCCATATTTCTGGCCCAGTACCCAGCACTCGTTACAGCGCAGCTGTAAGGCGGGCCACTGACTGAAGTTAATGTTTGTGGTTTGCTGAGAAGGTGCTTTGCCGCCCTTGCCTGCCTCGTTTTCCCATTGCGGATTGTAGTAGAGGTAATCCAGGTTCACCTGCCATGGCGCTTTGGGGGCCATCGCCAGTTCACCGCGCAGCTCTTTCGCATTGACGCTGACCTGACCTCGGCCACCTGAACTTTGTGCCAGCGTCGCCTCAACCTCATGCCATTGCTGTCCAGCCAGCGTAACCGCAGGACTGCGCAGCGTGATGTTACCCGGCAGTGTAACGCCACCGGTCTGGAAGTCGCTCCCGCCGCCCGACACACCCGCTCCCGCAGAGCCGCCTGCAGCCATCATCGCTACCCAGGCCTCACCATCCAGCGCGGGCAGATTCAGTACCATGCCCTCATGGTCGGGTAGCGCAGGCGTTTTCTGTGCATCGTTCAGCCAGATGCCACGATCAACGCGCAACGTCGGCTCCAGCAACCAGCGGCTGTTAAACCGATGGTTTGCATCGACGCTGCCGCTGAGATCGAAATGGTTCAGGTCGCCGCTGGCCTGAATGGCAACTGGCATCGCCTCACCGGCTTTTTTATCGAGTGGTGCAGGTAAGTGACTGCTTACTTCTTTGGCATTACCGTTCAGCGTCACGTCATAACGTGCCCCGCCATGATGCGGCAGCGTAATATTGACGTCCCCCTGCCACGGCAGATGCCCGCCGAGCTGCCTGCTGACAGCTGCCGGAACCTGGCTGATTTTCGCGGGTTGCCAGTCGCCCTGAAGTTTGACGTTAACGCCAAAGTCATCCGGGTTCTCCCGGGTGCTGAAACGGACGCCCATCGGCTGCCCAAACCAGTTCGCCCGCAGATCCTCACTGGCCAGATTGCCGTTGTCATAACGGAAGCGGCCAGAAAGATTGTCGATGGTAGTTTTTAACGGTTTGATAAACAGCGAATTGTTATTGAGATCGATATTGCCGCGGGCGTGGACCTGCTCTCCATCCAGTGGAATGTCCAGATTCAGATGGCCACCGACACGGCCTTTAATTTCCAGCTGCTCCAGCGCGGCACCCAGTGACGGCTTAAGCGGCGTCTGATCGAAATAGTCAGCGATCTGCTGGCCTTCACCACTGATATCCCCGTCGATGATCAGTTTTTCTTTCAGGTAGTCAGGGATCACCGCCGTGACGTTGCGAGCGTCTACTTCGCCCAGTCTGGCCACTGGCGCTTTCATCCACAGACCGTCGTTCAGGAAATTGAGGTCGACATCAAGATTGCTCAGCGCCGGCCATTTGGGCTGAAATGCATAGGTCGCCTGGCGAAGCGGCACCCAGACCTGGAACATGCCATCATTGTGCTTGAACGGGAACAGCGCCGGGTTACCGGCAAACAGCAGCGTGGCGTTGTCCACCCTGCCACCCTTCACCGCCCCACTCAGATAGTGCGTCAGGCTGTTACCCATCAGCGGCACCGGGAAGTAGCGCCAGGCATCGCCCGCATCGGTAAGCCGGATACCCGCCAGAATATCCAGACGAGGCTCGCCGCCGCTATTCTGCTGGTAGCTGAAGTCGCCGCGCGCCCGGAGTGAGCGCGCGTCGAGGTCAAGGTTTTCACCCGCCAGCGTCAGGCCATGTTCATCTTTAAGCCAGCGCAGTGCCCCGGTCACCCGCTTAATTTCTAAGGGTGCCTGGAACATGTCGCCATAGGGGACGGTTGCCGCGCCCATATCCACACTGACCTGACCATGGCTCAGGCTGCCGCGTGCTTCTCCACTCAGGTGACTGATGCCCGGCAACAGTTTCCAGTGCTGCCAGCTGAAATCACGCCACTTCACCTGTAAGCGGGTTTTTTCAGGCTGCTGTAATGGAATATCCAGCGCCAGGCCATCAATGGTGCCCTGTGGCTGCAGCGTCTGCCAGTTTTCAAACAGCGTCGGAGAGAGCGGCGCAAATAACGGTACGATCGGCGCAATATGACTCAGCACCAGCTGTGTGGCGCGCACCCGCACCTCCTGCTGACCATCCGGCCCCAGCAACTGCTTGTCTTCAGGACGCCATAGCAGCGAGAAGTGACCTGCGGGCCAGGCCTCGCCGTCGGTGCTGAGCCGGGTCTGCGGCACATTGACCACCCAGCCATTCTGGAAGCGTGACAGATGCGCGGTCAGCCCATCGACTTCTATGCGGTGTCGTCCGGTTTCGCCCTGCCAGCTGGCGCCGCCCTTGTGCAGCAGCAGATCGCCAGCATAGATGTCGCCATCACGCAGGTTAACCCAGGCCGCCAGGCTGAAGCGGGCGCTGTCCAGCCGGGTATTATCGCGCACCCAGCGGCCCAGCCATGGACGCATGTCGACGTCATCGGCCTGCATCCAGATACGGCCATCATTAAGTAAACCGTTACTGTCGTTAAGATCGAGCCGCACCTGAACCACGCCGTGCTGACCGGTAAAGCTCGACAGACTGACTTCGCCTTCGGCGCGATGGCGGTTATCTTCGTTGACCCAGGTGAGTCGGGGGATCGCCAGCTCAGCATGCTGGCCGGACGGCGTACGGAAACGAATGGTGCTGTCGCGCAGGTCAAAGTGGTCAAACTGACGCAGGAAGAGCTCGTTAATCTGCGCCGGACGGAAGCTGTTTTTCTCTTTGTCGTTGTCGAGTAAGGGGCGATTCGTGTCGAGGTGCAGCTGCCAGAAGGTCAGATCGCGGAACTGCCAGCGCCAGTGCAGCAGAGACTGCCAGACGTCGAGCGCCAGATTGATACGTTTAATCGTGAGTTTGCCGTTTTCATGCAGATCGACGCTGAGGTCACGAACCTGCAGGGTTGGGCCGAAATTCTCCCATTTACCCTGTAACTGGCTGGCGTTAACCGGCACATCCGTTTTGTCGGAGATGAATTGCAGAAGGTTGTTGCGATAGCTGTCGAGATGCGGCATCACCAGACGCAATCCGCTGACCAGCAGCGCGACAATCACGATGATTGTCGCGACCAGCAGTAACAAAATCCTCGGCAACTGCCTCACTCACGCCTCTCCTTGTGTTCCGTAAACGACGGATAGTTGGTTCTCATACCCGACCGTCTTCGGATAAAAGCGTTAAAGATGCGCATTTTATCCCAAACAAGGGCGTTTATTCAGACCGATTACGGGCTGACGTTACATCATTACCACGTCGAACTGCTCCTGAGTGTAGAGCGCTTCAACATGAACTTTCACCTGCTTACCCACAAAGATTTCAACTTCAGCCAGCGCATGAGACTCGTCGGTTTTTAGGGCCTCACCGACTGTCGGTGAAACATAGACCAGGAAACGGTCAGAATCATAAGCGTGGTGAACCCGCACAATCTCACGCATGATTTCATAGCAGACCGTTTCAACCGTTTTCAGCGTGCCGCGCCCTTTGCAGACCGGGCAATCCTGGCACAGGACATGCTCAATGCTTTCACGGGTACGCTTACGCGTCATCTCCACCAGACCCAGCGCCGAGAAACCATTAATCCCGGTTTTGACCCGATCTTTACTGAGCGCGCTTTCCAGTGAATGCAGTACCCGGCGTCGATGGTCTTCATTGCTCATGTCGATGAAGTCGATAATGATGATACCGCCCAGATTACGCAGCCGCAGCTGACGCGCGATCGCCTGAGTGGCTTCAACATTGGTGTTGAATATCGTCTCATCGAGATTGCGATGCCCAACAAATGCACCGGTATTAATATCGATAGTCGTCATCGCCTCGGTCTGATCGATGATCAGATATCCGCCTGACTTTAGTTCAACTTTGCGATCCAGCGAGCGCTGAATCTCATTTTCAACGTCAAACAGGTCAAAAATAGGCTGTTTACCGTTGTAGAGCTCCAGTTTACCGGCCATCTCCGGGATATATTCGCCGGTAAATTCCACCAGCATGTCGCAGGTCAGACGCGAGTCGACCCGAATGCGATCCAGCGCCGCGCCCGCAAAATCACGCAGGATACGCTGCGCCAGGGCCAGCTCGCCATAGAGCAGACAGCGGGTCTGGTTGCGCTTTTTACGCTCGCTGACTTTGGTCCAGAGACGTTTGAGAAAAGCCGCGTCCTGCGCCAGCTCCTCTTCGCCGATCCCCTCTGCGGCGGTGCGAATGATAAAGCCACCGAGGTCATCGCAGTAATCCGCCACCACCGCCTTAAGCCGATCGCGCTCTTTCTCACTCTCGATGCGCTGAGAGACACCGACGTGCGATGCGCCAGGCATAAAGACCAGGTAACGCGAAGGCAGGGTAATGTCCGTGGTAAGCCGGGCGCCTTTGGTGCCAAGCGGGTCTTTAACTACCTGAACCACCAGATCCTGTCCCTGACGCACCAGCTCGGCGATATCGCGCACGATGAAATTTTTCTTTTCGTCGCCCGCCACACATTCCGTATGCGGCATGATGTCAGACGCGTGCAGAAAGGCGGCTTTTTCTAGGCCGATATCAACAAAAGCGGCCTGCATGCCGGGCAGAACACGGCTTACCCGTCCTTTATAAATATTGCCAACAATGCCACGACGCGCTTCACGCTCAATATGGATTTCCTGAAGGATGCCGCCATCAATGTAGGCAACGCGTGTTTCAGAAGGCGTGACGTTAACCAGTAATTCAGCCGTCATGATGACCCCTTACGGCACGCAGTGACTGGAAATGGCTGAGCAGCTCCGCTGTCTCAACCAACGGTAATCCGACCACTGCATGGTAACTTCCATTAATTTTGCGGACAAAGTTTCCTCCCCTGCCCTGAATGCCGTATGCACCCGCTTTATCCATTGGCTCACCGGTCGCGATATAGTCGTCGATGTCGCTCTCCGTTAAGGTGCGGAATGTCACATCAGTCGTCACGATGCAATCCAGCGCCTGCTGGCTGTCGGCCAGCGCCACTGCCGTCATGACCTGATGCGTATGGCCAGAGAGTTTACGCAGCATCGCGTGGGCATCGGCGGCATCGCGCGGTTTTTCCAGCACATCACCATTCAGCACGACAATCGTATCTGCGCCCAGCACCGGCAGATCCTGCGCGGCCAGTTTTACGCCCGCCTGCGCTTTGTCATTAGCCAGCCGGCGGACATAGCTCTCCGCCGCTTCATTCGGCTGACGCTGTTCTTCAACGTCAGTCACGATGCGCTCAAATGTCAGGCCAAGTTGAGTTAACAGCTCACGACGACGCGGTGAACCGGAAGCAAGATAGAGGGTTACCATAAATTTCCTTATTGAACAGCGAACTGACGACGAATTTTTCTCATAAGTAAGAATAGCCAGGGCCAGAGAATACCGTCGACGACACTGCTCCAGAAAATTTCAGGTCGGAATGAAACGTTGATTACCAGGAATTCAGCCCAGAAGACAATCACATCCATCGCCAGTGACAGCACCATAACCATTAACGCTTGCTGCCACAACGCTAAGTTGCGGAATAACTGGAACTTAAAGGCTATCAGGTAGGCGATGATACTGAGTGCCAGCGCACGTACGCCCAGCGTGGATCCGGCAATCAGATCCATGATAGCACCCAGCATAAATCCGCTGCCGACGTTGACCCGATGCGGCAGTGCGAGAACCCAGTAGATAAGGATGAGGAGCAGCCATGAAGGCCGGAACATATAAATTTCATCCGGCCATGGCATGATCTGCAGGACTAACGCGACCAGGAAAGAGAGCCAGATGACCCAACGTCCCTGGCTGCGATATCGACTCAAGGCTGCCCCCCGCGTGAACGCGAGGAGTTGCTCTGTCCGCTACTGCTACTGCTGCCTGTTGATGGAGCAGGCGGCCCCATCTGTGCGGTGGGTGCAGGCGGACCCATTTCACCCGCAGGCGGTAAAACCTGCGGCATCATCTGCATCAGACGCTCATTCGCAACGCGATGAACCTCATCCTGCGGCAGCGGCATATCGCCATTACGATCTGCGCCCCACAGCAGCAGCAGATAACGCAGACGCTGCAGACCCGCGGTCGGATGCGCCTGAATCACCGTGTAAGCGCGCTGAGTATCCACTTTTACAGAGGAGACCACGCCCACCGGATAACCCTCAGGGAAACGCCCCCCGATACCTGACGTCACCAGCACATCGCCGACCCGAATGTCCGTATTACCCGGCAGATGCTCAAGCTGGAGATCTTCAGTACAGCCGTTACCCGCGGCAATCACACGAATGTCATTACGCAGCACCTGAATAGGCAGCGCATGTGACGCATCGCAGATCAGCAGAACACGGCTGGTGAGCTGTCCGACGGCGATAACCTGACCGACCACGCCTTTATCACTGATGACCGGCTGACCTTCATAGACACCGTTAACGCTGCCTTTGTCGATCACCACCTGGTCGGTGTAAGGATCGGTGCCGGTGGAGATCACCTGCGTCACCATCTTTTGCTCATCCTGACGCAGCGGTGAACCCAGCAGTTCACGCAGGCGTGCGTTTTCCTGCTTATATTGCCCCAGCATTAGCAGGTTACTGTTTTTCAGGAAGAGCTCACGACGTAACGCTTTATTTTCCTGCTCCAGCTGCTGACGCGACGCCAGCGACTCCGACACGCCATCCAGCAGCTGACGTGGCCCATTAGCCAGGAAGTAAAACGGACTGACCGACGTATCCAGATAGTTGCGTATTTGGGTGAAAGAGCTCACACGGCTGTCGGCAATGATAATGGCAATTGCCACAATGACCGCCAGGAAAAGACGCAACTGCAGGGAAGGACCCCTGCTAAAAATCGGCTTCATATAATCTGCGTGATCCTCGACAACAGGAGAGGAAGCGACGGCAAAATACCGTGCTTCCCTGGGCTGAACGCACTGTACCGGCACAGATTTCGCCGGTTCACATGCCACTCCCTCGCATGATCATTGCGTTCTCAGCCGGTTGAGGCAATTATTCTTCGCTGAACAAATCGCCGCCATGCATGTCGATCATTTCCAGCGCCTTGCCGCCACCGCGCGCCACACAGGTCAGCGGATCTTCAGCAACAACAACCGGAATACCCGTCTCTTCCATCAGCAGGCGATCCAGGTTGCGCAGTAATGCACCACCACCGGTCAGCACCATACCGCGCTCTGAGATATCGGAGGCCAGCTCAGGCGGACACTGCTCAAGAGCAACCATCACCGCGCTGACGATGCCGGTTAACGGCTCCTGCAGCGCTTCCAGAATTTCGTTGGAGTTCAGCGTGAAGCCGCGCGGTACACCTTCTGCCAGGTTACGGCCACGCACTTCAATTTCACGGACTTCATCACCCGGATAGGCTGAACCGATCTCATGCTTAATACGTTCTGCGGTCGCTTCACCGATCAGTGAACCGTAGTTACGACGCACATAATTAATAATAGCTTCATCGAAACGATCGCCACCAATACGTACGGATGAGGAGTAGACCACACCGTTCAGGGAGATCACCGCCACTTCGGTAGTACCACCACCGATATCAACGACCATTGAACCGGTCGCTTCAGAAACGGGCAGACCTGCACCGATTGCTGCAGCCATCGGCTCTTCAATCAGAAAGACTTCACGCGCGCCGGCACCCTGAGCGGATTCACGAATCGCACGACGTTCTACCTGCGTAGCCCCGACGGGTACGCAGACCAGCACACGTGGGCTGGGACGCATAAAGCTGTTGCTGTGAACCTGCTTGATGAAGTGTTGCAGCATCTTTTCGGTCACGAAGAAGTCAGCGATGACGCCATCTTTCATCGGACGGATAGCGGCAATATTGCCTGGCGTACGGCCGAGCATCTGTTTGGCGTCATGACCCACGGCCGCGACGCTTTTCGGTGAACCGGCACGGTCCTGACGAATAGCAACCACGGAAGGCTCGTTCAGCACGATGCCCTGTCCTTTTACGTAAATCAGGGTATTCGCGGTACCCAGGTCAATGGACAAGTCGTTGGAAAACATGCCACGAAATTTTTTAAACATACTAAGGGATAATCCTGCAAGCTGGGGGCGGAAAATAAAATCCGCTTACTTTACCAACCACACGAAGCTGCCACAAGGCGCAAAAACGTTCTGCTTCGGTGAAAAAAGACGCCTGATTGCGTTTAAGTCATCTGAACCCGCGATCCGTAGCAGCAGAATGGCGACCAGACGCCATCAGTGCTGCATTTGCCGTGATTTCCCCTCGCCATGCCCGACATAAAATTTAACATTTCCGGCACGATGGTTATGGGTTCAGATGCGGCTTAACATTAAAAAAAACCGTCAATTTCTGTCATTACGACAGCAAATCATTAAATACGGTAACGTTGGGAATACTTCTTCACGTTACTGTTAACCGGAAGCGAAGGGGCAAAAAAGTCGCCCTGCCCGCCTGCCACACCCAGCGCCACTAATGTCTGCCACTCCGCTTTGGTGCGGACACCGGTAGCAAACACCTGAATACCCGTGGACTTACAGACCTCCAGCAGACTCTGTACAAACAGCTGATTGGCGGTCCGCCGTTCAATGTTGCGCACCAGACCCGCATCAAGCTTGATCAGTTCCAGCGGCAGCTGTCGTATATAGGCGCTGCTGACGACGGTTAAACCCGCCTGATTTACCGCTACCCGACAGCCAAAAGCCTTAAGTGCACGGAATACTGGCGTTAAATGGTCGATGTGTTGACAGACATCTGCCTCGGCAAGTTCAAATAAAAATCGTTTTCTTTGCGATTTGGGGCACTGCAGCAGCATATTCTGCAGCCAGAGGACAAATGAACGTTGCAGGAGCGAGGTTATCGTCACCGGCATCACCAGCGTCTCTTCCGGCCAGAGTTCAGAAAGTGCCGCGATACGCGTCACCAGCTGACGATCCCAGCCATCAGCCATACCAAGCTGCTGCACCAGGGGCATATATTCTGCGGCCAGCACCTCTTTATCACCATCGAAGATGCGGGTCAGCATGACCCGATGCTGTACCTTGCCTTCGGTATTCACGGTGGGTTTATGGTACAGCCGCGGACCGCCGCGACTGAGCGTGTTCTCCAGCAGGGTTCGCCAGCGCACGCTACCCCGCCCGGCGTCCTGAGGATTTCCTTCGCCATTAGTCCAGTTATTCCCCCCCAGCAGTGCTGCACGTCGCGTGGCCATTTCGGCATTTTCTATTACCTGCAGGACGGTCTGGCCGCTGTGCCAGGCGGTGATGCCGATGTGGATCAGATCATCGCGATTGACCAGGCGCATCGGCGGCAGAGAATCAACAGCATTGATTAGCTGATCGGCGATACTGTTTGCCTCTTTAAGACTGCGATGCGGCAGTAATACAGCAAAATCACTGCGAAAATAGCGTGCCAGCAAAGCGCCGGGATAGCGCAGCACAAAGGTAGAGAGCATGTTGACGAAATTAAACAGGTACTCCTCAACCAGCGCCGGCTCCAGTGAATCTTTCAGCGCGTCAAGATCGGGCAGGCGCACCATCATCACCACACCGTGGGTGCCGACCGCTTCCTGATCTTCCAGCAGGGTCGCGAGCTGATTATCAAAGAACAGCCGGTTGTTAAGGCCAGTGCGTCCATCCTGCGCGGCAAAGGTGCGGATCAGCGTGTCGATACGCAGACGCTGTTCGCCCGCTTCCTGAAGATCCGCCAGCAGTACATCCATCGCGCGACTCGCCCTGGGTGGCCACTCATCCACACCCCGTTTCGGCACGACCCCGCGTTCGCCGTTGATAATCGCCTCTGCCCGTACTTCAAGATGCTCCATGCCACGCCACTGACGACTTAGCCAGCGGTGCATCATCAACAACAGCAGACTCATCACCAGCATGACCGTAAACAGAATGCCTAGCGTAGAGGTGCCGGTGATGGAGCGCAGCCAGGTTTTGGCAGGATCAAGGGTCACAACACGCAGCTGTAAGCCGGTCTGATGCATCAAAGGCACATCTACCTGGATAAAACGATTGGGTTCGTCTTCCAGCATCTGGTTTTCGTGTCGGGAGAGTGTGAGGAAAGTCTGCCTGCCGTTATGAAGGGAAATCTGCTCGGCATTCATTATGGGCATCATGCGCGTAAGCCAGTTATGAAGCTGTTCTGGCGTCTCGGAGAACATCGCCTGATCGACCTCAGTCGCCAGCACCTGTGCCCGATGTTCAACCCGCTGATGACTGAACCAGAAAACACTGAATGCGCAGCCTGCCAGCATCAATGACATCGCCAGCAGGCTTAAAAAGGTAATAAACGCAGATAATTTTGTGGTTAATCGCATCCCTGTGCCTGTATTGCTGCGGTGATAACCGGATCACCCCACCTTGTACCGTCAGCCTGACGAGAACGCGAGCAAAATAGCATAATTTGCCGCTGCCGACAGCGCCGAGTCGCATGAAGCCGAAGTATATCGTCGGGACAGGACTGCTGATGTTGATCCCAACACTTTTCAGCGCATTCTCATCGCGCAGGCCAGCCAGGAAATTTCACATTTTCAGGGCGAAACTGGCTGATATCAGCGATAGTCATCATGCTGGTTGATGACATCCTGTCTGGAGAAGCCCCATGAAACGCATACCCTGTCTGACCGAAGCCGACGTAACGCCGGAAAGCATATTTAATATGAAGCGCCGCCAGGTGCTGAAAACGCTGGGACTGAGCGCTGCGGCGATGGGTATGCCGGGCGTGGCAAATGCCGATATCCTCAGCTGGTTCAAAGGCAACGATCGCCCACCTGCCCCAGCAGGCCGGCCGCTCGACTTCACCAAACCGGCGCAATATCAAGCCGATCTGACGCTGACGCCTGCGGATAAAGTTTCTGGCTACAACAATTTCTACGAGTTCGGGCTGGATAAGGCCGATCCGGCTGCCAATGCCGGAACACTGAAAACAGAGCCCTGGAAACTGACCATTGATGGCGAAGTGGCGAAGCCCGTAACCCTGGATATGGATGACATCTTCAAACGCTTTGCTATGGAGCAGCGAATCTATCGCATGCGCTGCGTAGAGGCCTGGTCGATGGTGGTGCCCTGGGTAGGCTTTGAGCTGAATAAACTTCTCTCGCTGGCAGAACCCACCAGCAAAGCGCGCTTTGTTGCCTTTCAGACGCTCTACGACCCTGAGCAGATGCCGGGCCAGAAGGATCGCTTTATCGGCGGTGGCCTCAATTATCCCTATGTCGAAGGTTTGCGTCTGGATGAAGCAATGCATCCGCTGACGATACTGACCACCGGTGTCTATGGCAAAGCGCTGCCGCCGCAGAATGGCGCGCCGATTCGTCTGACGGTGCCGTGGAAATATGGCTTTAAAGGCATTAAGTCGATCGTCAAAATCACGCTGACCGACAAACAGCCGCCGACCACCTGGAACCAGATTGCCGCCGACGAGTATGGTTTTTATGCCAATGTGAATCCCCACGTTAATCATCCACGCTGGTCACAGGCGACAGAGCGGTTTATTGGCCCAGGCGGCAGTCTGAAGGTCGAACGTCAGCCAACGCTGCTGTTTAACGGCTATGCCGAACAGGTGGCGTCGCTCTACCGCGGCATGGATTTACGGGAGAATTATTAGGTGGTGCGCCTGTCGATAAAACAGATCATGTGGCTCAAGGTGATCCTGCACCTGGCAGCCCTGTTGCCGCTGGTCTATCTGGTGCTTGCCGCGATTCAGGGTGGCCTGAGTGCGGACCCGGCAAAAGATATTCAACATTTTACCGGCCGCATGGCGCTGAAGCTGCTGCTGGGTACGCTGCTGGTTTCACCACTGGCACGCTACGGCAGGCAGCCGTTGTTAATCCGCACCCGGCGCCTGCTCGGCGTCTGGACGTTTGTCTGGGCCTCTCTCCACCTGCTGAGCTACTACCTGCTGGAATTGGGCGTGGATAATCTGCGTCTGCTGGGCAGCGAACTCATCTCCCGGCCCTATCTGACACTGGGAATTATCAGCTGGCTGATATTACTGGCCCTGGCGGTAACGTCGTTTCAGCGCGCTCAGCGCAGGCTCGGTAAACGCTGGCAAACCCTACACAACGCGGTCTATCTTGTGGCGATTCTGGTGCCAATTCACTATATCTGGTCGGTAAAAACCGTGTCCCCGCAGCCACTTATCTATGCCCTCCTTGCTGCATTGTTGTTAGCCTGGCGTTACAAAAAATTTCTCAAATGGTGGCCCCGCTAGCACTTCACCCGTTGTTTTCCTCTGCTGTTTTCTGATAAAAGATGTGGCCCGCAGGCCACATCCGATCATCTTCGCAGATAAGACCAGTATTTTGCTGCGAAATGACACGAAACGGATATAATGCCCGGCTTTATTGCTCGTCGGGTCTTCTTTTTCAGCCTGAAAGGTGACAAATGAAGATTCGCAAGGTATTTTACGCGATGCCTCAATGATTGCGGGAGATGGCAGCACGATGGCGCATAAATTACATATTCTGCTTTTAAACGGGCCCAACCTGAATCTGTTGGGAACACGTGAACCTGAGAAGTATGGTCATACCACGCTGAGTCAGATCGTTGATGATTTGACGCGTCAGGCAGACCAGTTGAATGTGGAGTTGAGCCACCTGCAAACCAATGCTGAATTTCAGCTGATTGATCGCATTCATGAGGCCAAAGGCAATGTGGATTACATCATCATTAATCCTGCCGCGTTTACCCATACCAGTGTCGCACTGCGTGATGCCCTGCTGGCGGTAGAAATACCGTTTATCGAGGTTCATCTCTCCAATGTGCATGCCCGCGAGCCCTTCCGTCATCACTCCTATCTTTCTGATGTTTCTGCTGGCGTGATCTGTGGGCTTGGCGCTGACGGCTACACATGGGCTTTACAAACGGCAGTAAAACGCCTGTCTCAAACTAATTAATCAAACTGAGTACGGAACCCCACTCATGGATATTCGTAAAATTAAAAAACTGATCGAACTGGTTGAAGAGTCTGGCATTTCTGAGCTGGAAATCTCTGAAGGTGAAGAGTCCGTTCGCATCAGTCGTGCACCTGCAAACGTGGGTTACCCGATAATGCAGCAGGCTTACGCTGCGCCGGTTCAACAGCCTGCTCTGGCGACAGCCGTTGCCCCTGTTGCAGCCGTTGCCGAAGCGGCACCAGCTGAAATCAGCGGTCACATCGTGCGTTCACCAATGGTAGGTACCTTCTACCGTACGCCGAGCCCGGATGCGAAAGCCTTTGTGGAAGTTGGCCAGAAAGTGAATGCCGGCGATACCCTGTGCATCGTCGAAGCTATGAAAATGATGAACCAGATCGAAGCTGACAAATCAGGCGTGGTGAAAGCTATCCTGGTTGAAAGCGGTCAGCCGGTCGAATTTGACGAGCCACTGGTTATCATCGAGTAACGGGGCAGATCATGCTGGATAAAATTGTTATTGCTAACCGTGGTGAGATCGCGCTGCGCATTCTGCGTGCCTGTAAAGAACTGGGCATCAAGACTGTTGCGGTACACTCAAGCGCGGATCGTGACCTGAAGCACGTGCTGCTGGCAGACGAAACCGTCTGCATCGGCCCGGCGCAGTCAGTCAAAAGTTACCTCAACATCCCGGCGCTGATCTCTGCAGCAGAGATCACCGGCGCGGTGGCGATTCACCCTGGCTACGGCTTCCTCTCTGAGAATGCCGATTTTGCTGAGCAGGTTGAGCGCTCCGGCTTTATCTTTATCGGCCCGAAAGCGGACACCATTCGCCTGATGGGTGACAAAGTTTCTGCAATCAATGCGATGAAGAAAGCAGGCGTCCCAACCGTACCCGGTTCTGACGGTTCGCTGACGGATGATATGGAAAAAAACCGTGCCTTTGCCAAACGCATCGGTTATCCGGTCATCATCAAAGCGTCTGGCGGCGGCGGCGGTCGTGGTATGCGCGTAGTGCGCGGCGATAAAGATCTGGAAGAATCCATCAACATGACGAAAGCGGAAGCCAAAGCGGCTTTCAACAACGACATGGTTTACATGGAGAAGTATCTGGAGAATCCGCGCCACATCGAGATTCAGGTACTGGCTGACGGTCAGGGCAACGCGATCTATCTGGGCGAACGTGACTGTTCCATGCAGCGTCGTCACCAGAAAGTTGTTGAAGAAGCGCCAGGCCCAGGCATCACAGAAGAACAGCGTCGCTTTATCGGTAACCGCTGTTCTCAGGCCTGTATTGAGATTGGCTATCGCGGCGCAGGTACCTTTGAGTTCCTGTACGAAAACGGTGAGTTCTACTTCATTGAGATGAACACCCGTATTCAGGTAGAACATCCGGTAACCGAGATGATCACCGGTGTGGACCTGATCAAAGAGCAGCTGCGTATTGCTGCCGGTCAGCCACTGTCAATTAAACAGGAAGATGTGATCATTCGCGGACATGCGGTCGAGTGCCGTATCAACGCTGAAGATCCAGTCACCTTCCTGCCAAGCCCGGGTAAAATCACCCGCTTCCATGCGCCAGGCGGTTTTGGCGTGCGCTGGGAGTCGCATATTTACTCAGGCTACACCGTACCGCCTTATTACGACTCCATGATCGGCAAGCTGATCACCTATGGCGAAACGCGTGACGTGGCTATCGCTCGCATGAAAAATGCGCTGGCGGAACTGATCATCGACGGTATCAAAACCAACGTTGAACTGCAGATGAAAATCATGTCCGACGAAAACTTCCAGCACGGTGGAACCAATATCCACTATCTGGAGAAAAAACTCGGCTTGCACGAGAAATAATCGCAACGCTGAGTCAGTCTGAGGCCGGTTAATCCGGCCTTTTTCTTTTGCCGCTGGCGTTAAGGTTGAATCATGGATGCTCGTTTTATACAGGCACATAAAGAGGCGCGCTGGTCGCTTTACCTCACACTGCTCTGGCTCGCTGCCTGGGGGCTCTCTGCCTGGCTGGGTGGCAGTGAAATCGGTGTTACCGGCCTGCCGCGCTGGTTTGAACTCTCCTGCCTGTTTGCTCCCCTGTTGTTCATTTTTCTGTGCTGGATGATGGTGCGGGTGATTTTCCGCGACATGCCGCTGGAGGACCAAAGTGAACAGTGAAATTATCCTGCCGTTACTGATTTATCTGGTGCTGATTGCCGCGCTGTCGGTGTTTGCCGTCCGTAAAAAGCGTGAAGGCAGCTTCCTGACTGAATATTTCCTTGGCAGCCGCTCCATGGGCGGATTCGTACTGGCGATGACGCTCACTACCACCTATATCAGCGCCAGCTCATTTATTGGGGGTCCCGGTGCCGCCTACAAATATGGGCTGGGCTGGGTATTGCTGGCGATGGTGCAGGTGCCCGCCGTCTGGCTGTCGCTGGGTGTGCTGGGGAAAAAGTTTGCCATTCTGGCACGCAAGCATAATGCGGTAACGCTGAATGATATGCTCTATGCCCGCTATCAGAGCCCGCTGCTGATCTGGCTGGCGAGTCTGAGTCTGCTGATTGCCTTTATCGGTGCCATGACGGTGCAGTTTATCGGTGGTGCACGGCTGCTCGAAACCGCCGCTGGCATCCCGTATGACACCGGCCTGCTGATTTTTGGTGGCACCATCGCGCTCTATACCGCTTTCGGTGGATTCCGTGCCAGCGTGCTCAATGACGCCATGCAGGGCATTGTGATGCTGATTGGCACTTTTCTGCTGCTGTTCGCAGTGATTCATCAGGCAGGTGGCCTGAGCACGGCGGTGCAGAAACTGCATGACATCGATCCGGCTCTGCTGTCGCCACAGGGGCCGGGCGAGATTATTACGCCAACCTTCCTCAGTTCGTTCGTTGTGCTGGTCTGCTTTGGGGTGATTGGCCTGCCGCATACGGCGGTGCGTTGTATCTCTTATAAAGACAGTAAGGCCGTCCATCGGGCCATTATTCTGGGCACCATTGTCGTGGTGGTGTTGATGCTGGGCATGCATCTGGCCGGTGCGCTGGGCCGCGCGGTACTGCCGAATCTGACCGTGCCGGATAGCGTCATTCCGACGCTGATGATCACTGTTCTGCCACCGTTAGCGGCCGGACTGTTTCTGGCAGCCCCGATGGCCGCAATTATGTCGACCATCAATGCCCAGCTGTTACAGGCTTCAGCCACGCTGATTAAAGATCTCTACCTGCGTGTCGCCCCGCAGCAGCTGGAAAATGAGTCACGGCTGCGACTGCTATCTGGCACCATTACCTTCGCACTGGGTATCCTGCTGCTGATTGCGGCATGGAATCCGCCCGATATGATTATCTGGCTCAACCTGCTGGCATTTGGCGGCCTGGAGGCGGTTTTCCTCTGGCCGCTGGTTCTGGGCCTCTACTGGGAACGTGCCAATGCCGCAGGCGCCATCACCGGCATGGTAACAGGTGGAGGCTGCTACGCTTTTATGGCAAGCCTTAACCTGCAGATTCTGGGTTTTCACCCTATCGTGCCCTCCCTGCTTTTAAGCCTGCTGGCATTTCTGGTGGGCAACCTGTTTGGACGCGCGCCGCACGTGGCCGACGCGCCGCAACATTGACGGAAAGAGAGACGTTATGCCGTGGATTCAAATCAAAATTAACAGCTCAGGTGAACATGCGGAAACGCTGAGCGATGCGCTGATGGAGATCGGTGCGGTTTCAGTCACCTTTCAGGATACCAACGACACGCCGGTGTATGAGCCGCTGCCAGGCGAAACGCGCCTGTGGGGCGACACCGACGTTATCGGCCTGTTCGATGCAGAAACAGATATGGCCCTGATTACTGCCGAACTGGCGCAGCATCCGCTGCTGGGTGACGGTTTTCGTCACCGGATCGAACAGATCGAAGATAAAGACTGGGAGCGCGAATGGATGGAAAACTTCCACCCGATGCGCTTCGGCGAGCGTCTCTGGATCTGTCCGAGCTGGCGTGATGTGCCGGATCCTGATGCCGTCAACGTCATGCTCGATCCCGGTCTGGCATTTGGCACCGGTACGCATCCCACCACCTCGCTCTGTCTGACGTGGCTTGATGGGCTGGATCTGGAAGGCAAAACGGTGATCGATTTCGGCTGTGGATCCGGGATCCTGGCGATCGCCGCCCTGAAGCTGGGCGCGGCTCAGGCGATCGGCATTGATATCGATCCGCAGGCCATTCAGGCCAGCCGGGATAATGCTGAGCGCAATGGTGTCTCCGATCGCCTGTCGCTCTACCTGCCCCACCAGCAACCGGACAATCTGCAGGCTGATGTGGTGGTAGCCAATATCCTGGCCGGCCCGCTGCGTGAGCTGGCACCTCTGATCGGGGTACTGCCGAAGTCTGGCGGTCACCTGGGTCTTTCGGGCGTGTTAGAGAGCCAGGCGGAGAGCGTCTGCGAGGCCTATACCAGCGAGTTCACACTCGACCCGGTTGCGGTCAAAGAAGAGTGGTGCCGGATTACCGGGATTAAATCCTGATTTTAACGTTAGTCCGTTTACGCTGATATCGCCGTCGCCGTAACAAAGCGGCTTAACAGAATATTCAGCCAGCCCGTAGCGTAAGTTGCGGGCTTTCCCGATTTGAAATGGATGCTTGTATCGTTAATCACGGCATGTGACGTTTTTTATCTGGCGAATTGACGTACTTTTCTGGAAAAACTTTTGCTCACAATTTCAGCATAAACAGCTAAATGATTGTTATTTAACATTATTAATGAATAACACCGATCATCATCCGGATTTCATTGATCTTTCTTGCTGATTGTTCAAAGTTTGGCCTTTCATCTTCCTGCAAAAATGCGTAATATACGCCGCCTTGCAGACACAGTATGGCCATTCTGACTTCATGCGTATTGGAAACCTCCAGCTGAGAAATCGACTGATTGCAGCACCGATGGCCGGTATTACCGACAGGCCGTTCAGGACGCTGTGTCACGAAATGGGTGCAGGCATGGCAGTTTCTGAGATGCTGTCTTCTAACCCGGAAGTGTGGGCTAGCGACAAATCTCGATTACGTATGGTTCACAGTGATGAGCCAGGCATTCGCGCCGTGCAAATTGCCGGTTGCGATCCCAGTGAAATGGCGCAAGCTGCACGCATTAATGTTGAGGCTGGTGCACAGGTCATCGACATTAATATGGGATGCCCTGCCAAGAAGGTTAACCGCAAAATGGCGGGTTCAGCCTTGCTGCAATATCCTGCCGTGGTGGAGTCTATTCTCTCCGCAGTGGTTAATGCAGTGAATGTGCCGGTTACGCTGAAAATTCGTACTGGCTGGGATCCTGAAAACAGGAACTGTGTCGCGATTGCCCAATTGGCTGAACGCTGCGGTATACAGGCTCTGACGATACATGGTCGCACTCGTGCCTGCCTGTTCAACGGAGAAGCTGAATATGACAGCATTCGGACAGTTAAGCAGAGTGTCTCCATTCCGATTATCGCGAATGGAGACATAACTGACCCGCATAAAGCCAGAGCGGTGCTCGACTATACAGGGGCCGATGCTCTGATGATAGGACGCGCTGCTCAGGGAAGACCGTGGATCTTCCGGGAAATCCAGCATTATCTGGACACTGGGGAGTTGCTTGCCCCGCTGCCGATGGCAGAGGTCAAGCGCTTGCTTGTTTCGCATATACGTGAGCTGCACGACTTTTACGGTTCAGGCAAGGGATACCGTATAGCGCGAAAGCACGTCTCCTGGTACCTGCAGGAGCACGCCCCGAATGACCAGTTTCGGCGCACATTCAACGCCATAGAGGATGCCAGCGAACAGCTGGAGGCGTTGGAGGCATACTTCGAAAATCTTGCGTAACGAAATAAAGAGCTGAAAGAACTATGTTCGAACAACGCGTAAATTCTGACGTACTGACCGTTTCTACCGTTAACTCACAGGATCAGGTAACTCAAAAACCTTTGCGTGATTCGGTTAAACAGGCACTGAAGAACTATTTTGCTCAACTGAATGGTCAGGATGTGAGCGACCTGTATGAGCTGGTTTTGGCTGAAGTCGAGCAGCCTCTGTTGGACATGGTGATGCAGTATACCCGTGGCAACCAGACCCGTGCTGCCCTGATGATGGGTATCAACCGCGGTACGCTGCGTAAGAAATTGAAAAAATACGGCATGAACTGATTTTTAGTTCTGTCTGTTAATCACGCCAGCCTTCGGGCTGGCGTTTTTATTTGTGCGTCATCGCACAAAGTAACGGCAGGGAGAGTGAAACAGTTGCCTTTCGTATGGTAACTATAGTTGCAATCGCTGGCGTGATATTTCATCCCCTCGCTTTCGTCCGATCTGATTTGATTTAAGTAATGTTCTGTCTCCAGCCTTACTGCCTATGCCCGTCACTGCTGGGCATGTGACTTCCTGCGCATAAAAAAGCAACACCTTCTCTTCATACATTTCTGCCTGAGCGAGCGCTCACATTGCTCTCATATAGTGAAACTATTTGCACTAAATGTGATCGGGTCGTCTCGCATTGCTTCCTTTTGGTGCGCCATATTAGCGAAACTTTCCAGGTGCTTCTGATTATTAACCGTTCTTTCATACGAATTCAGGATCCTGCAAACCTGGCATCAGCTTTGCAGAGTCGTGGATGGCTGACCGCCACAGACAGGAAAAACGCACACCAAAGTGCGCAAACATAACAACATGATCCCGCCACACAGGATGCTTTATGAAAAAGATGATGCTCTCTACGCTAATCGCTGCCGCCTCGCTGGTTGCCATTGCTCAGCAGGCACACGCAGGCACCACACTGGATGCGATAAAGAAAAAAGGTTTTGTTCAATGTGGTATCAGTGACGGCCTGCCGGGCTTCTCCTATGCAGATGCTGGCGGCAAGTTTACCGGTATCGATGTGGATGTGTGTCGTGCTGCGGCCGCCGCGGTATTCGGCGATGCGACCAAAGTGAAGTATACCCCTCTGACCGCGAAAGAGCGTTTTACCGCGCTGCAGTCAGGCGAAGTGGATGTACTTTCACGTAACACCACCTGGACCTCATCGCGTGATGGCGGCATGGGCTTCCTGTTTGCGGGCGTGAACTATTACGACGGCATCGGCTTCCTGACTCACCAGAAAGCCGGTCTGAAAAGTGCGAAAGAGCTGGACGGTGCCACCGTCTGTATTCAGGCGGGAACAGACACCGAGCTGAACGTGGCAGACTTCTTCAAAGCCAACAAAATGCAATATACGCCGGTGACTTTCGACCGCTCCGACGAGTCAGCTAAGGCGCTGGACAGCGGTCGCTGCGATACGCTGGCATCTGATCAGTCTCAGCTTTATGCCCTGCGCATCAAGCTCGGCAAACCTGATGAGTTTATTGTCCTGCCAGAAGTGATCTCCAAAGAGCCGCTGGGACCCCTGGTGCGTCGTGGTGATGATGACTGGTTCACCATCGTCAAATGGTCGCTCTACGCCATGCTGAATGCCGAAGAGATGGGCATCAACTCGAAGAACGTTGATCAGATGACAGCTAAGCCGACCACGCCAGATATGGCACATCTGCTGGGTGCTGAGGGTGACTTTGGTAAAGATCTGAAGCTGGATAACAAGTGGGCCTATAACATCATCAAACAGGTCGGCAACTATCAGGAAAGCTTTGACCGTAACGTCGGTAAAGACAGCGCACTGAAGATCGCGCGCGGTCAGAATGCGTTGTGGAACCAGGGCGGGATTCAGTACGCACCACCGGTACGTTAACAGACCTCACCAATCGGGCACCGTATTCTGCGGTGCCCTACCCCAGCTTTCGTTACTGAGGTTTCAACATGTCACAACGCCCAACCGTGAAAAGGGATTTTTCATTTGGTAATCCCACGGTTCGCGCCTGGATTTATCAGTTCATCGCCGTCGTCGCGGTGCTTGGTGTGGTGGGTTATCTGGTGCATAACACCATTATCAACCTTGCCAATCGCGGCATTACATCAGGGTTTGGATTTCTTGAGCGCACTGCCGGTTTCGGCATCGTTCAGCATCTGATTGAGTACACGGAGGGAGATACCTACGCGCGCGTGTTTCTGGTCGGATTAACCAACACGCTGCTGGTCTCTGCACTCTGTATTGTTTTCGCGTCGATTCTCGGATTCGCGGTCGGTCTTGCCCGCCTTTCTGATAACTGGCTGCTGCGGAAGCTCTCGAATATCTATATCGAAACCTTCCGTAATATCCCGCCTCTGCTGCAAATCTTCTTCTGGTACTTCGCGGTCTTACGCAATCTGCCAGGCCCACGTCAGGCGCTGAATGCGTTCGACCTGGCCTATGTCAGCAATCGCGGACTCTACGTCCCGTGGCCGACCTATGCACCAGGCAGCTGGCCGTTTGTTATCGCACTGCTGCTGGCCGTGGCTGTCAGCTATGGCCTGTACCGCTTTAATCGTCAGCATCAGCTGAAAACCGGTGAGTTACGTCGTACATGGCCCGCCGCCGTTGCAATGCTGATTCTCTTTCCTTTGCTTGCGCACCTTGGGTTTGGTGCAGCAACGCACTGGGATGTGCCGCAACTGCGCGGGTTCAATTTCCGTGGCGGCTCGGTGATGATTCCGGAGCTGGCGGCGCTAACGCTGGCACTGTCGATCTATACCTCGTCGTTTATCGCTGAAGTCATCCGCTCCGGGATTCAGTCGGTGCCGCATGGTCAGCATGAAGCTGCACGCTCGCTGGGTCTGCCGAATCCGGTGACGCTGCGTCAGGTGATTATTCCGCAGGCCATGCGCGTCATTATTCCGCCGCTGACCAGCCAGTATCTGAACATCGTGAAGAACTCCTCACTGGCCGCTGCTATCGGATATCCCGATATGGTGTCGCTGTTCGCGGGATCGGTGCTGAATCAGACCGGTCAGGCCATCGAGACGATTGCTATCACAATGGGCGTTTACCTGATTATCAGTCTGCTGATATCGCTGCTTATGAACTTCTACAACCGCAAAATTGCGCTGGTTGAGCGTTAAGAGAACGGGATAACTATGTCTGTGACTACGCATGAAACGCCCCCCGTGCCGACGACGCCTGTCAGTCGCACCTGGCTTTGGGCTCGTAAAAACCTGTTTTCCAGCTGGTTTAACACGTTACTGACGCTGTTTTGCATCTGGGTTATCTGGCACGTCATTCCGCCCGCGCTGAACTGGCTGGTCTTTCAGGCAAACTGGATTGGCACCACGCGCGCCGATTGCACCAAAGAAGGTGCCTGTTGGGTCTTTATCCATGCGCGTTTCGGTCAGTTCATGTATGGGCTTTATCCACATGAGCTGCGCTGGCGTATTAACCTGGCGCTGGTGATTGGTCTGCTGTCGATTGTGCCGATGTTTCTCAAAAGCCTGCCCTATCGTGGACGCTACATTGCGGCTTGGGCCGTCATCTATCCGGTGATTGTCTGGTTCCTGCTGTATGGCGGCTATCTGGGACTGGAACGTGTGGAAACTCGTCAGTGGGGCGGGTTAACGCTGACGCTGATTATCGCGTCGGTCGGTATTGCCGGTGCATTGCCGCTGGGCATCCTGCTGGCGCTTGGCCGCCGCTCACGGATGCCGGTGGTACGCACGCTGTCGATTATCTTTATTGAGTTCTGGCGTGGCGTTCCGCTGATTACCGTACTGTTTATGTCATCGGTGATGCTGCCGCTGTTTATGTCTGAAGGCACCACCATTGATAAGCTGGTGCGTGCCCTGGTCGGTGTAATCCTGTTCCAGTCCGCCTATGTGGCGGAGGTGGTGCGCGGTGGCCTGCAGGCATTGCCGAAAGGTCAGTATGAGGCTGCAGAATCGCTGGCGCTGGGCTACTGGAAAACGCAGATGCTGGTCATTCTTCCCCAGGCACTGAAGCTCACCATCCCTGGCCTGGTTAACACCATCATCGCACTGTTTAAAGATACCAGCCTGGTCATCATCATTGGTCTTTTCGATCTGTTCAGCAGCGTCCAGCAGGCAACGGTCGATCCGACCTGGCTGGGCATGTCGACTGAAGGTTATGTCTTTGCTGCACTGGTCTATTGGATTTTCTGTTTTAGCATGTCGCGCTACAGCCAGTATCTGGAAAAGCGCTTTCACACCGGGCGTACATCGCACTGAGGTTTTACATGACTGACTCTATGACACACTCTTCCGACGCGTTGATGATTTCGCTTGAGAACGTGAATAAATGGTACGGGCAGTTTCACGTACTGAAAGACATCAACCTGCAGGTTAAACCCCGAGAGCGCATCGTGCTGTGCGGCCCTTCCGGCTCCGGCAAATCGACCACGATCCGCTGTATCAACCATCTGGAAGAGCATCAGCAAGGGCGTATTGTTGTTGACGGTATCCACCTTAATGACGACGTACGTAACATTGAGCGCGTACGCACAGAAGTGGGGATGGTATTCCAGCACTTCAATCTTTTCCCGCATCTGACCGTATTGCAGAACTGCACGCTGGCACCTTCCTGGGTGAGAAAGATTCCAAAGAAGGAAGCGGATGAACTGGCTATGCACTATCTGCAACGCGTGCGTATTGCTGAGCATGCGCATAAGTTTCCGGGTCAACTTTCCGGCGGACAGCAGCAACGTGTCGCTATCGCCCGCTCACTCTGTATGAAACCCAAAATTATGCTATTTGATGAGCCAACCTCAGCGCTGGATCCGGAGATGGTTAAAGAGGTGCTGGATACAATGATTGGTCTGGCTGAGGATGGGATGACCATGCTGTGCGTCACCCACGAGATGGGCTTTGCCCGAACGGTGGCTGACCGGGTGATCTTCATGGATCGGGGTGAGATCGTCGAAGTTGCGCCACCGCAGGAGTTTTTTGCGAATCCTAAATCGGAGCGTACCCGGGCGTTTTTATCGCAGGTTATTCACTGATTACCGACTCCGTTCATCTTACTACCCGGCCTGGTGCCGGGTTTTTTATGGCCTGACCAGCAGGTGCATTGAGCTGACTAACAGGATGCGATGATAAAGGTAAGGGACAGAAGGCTGATAAGAGGTGGTTTTATTGCACATTATCGGCTTGCCACAACGAAAAAAGCCCTTCGCATACGCGAAGGGCTCTCTCTTATTTGATGCCTGGCAGTTCCCTACTCTCGCATGGGGAGACCCCACACTACCATCGGCGCTACGGCGTTTCACTTCTGAGTTCGGCATGGGGTCAGGTGGGACCACCGCGCTACAGCCGCCAGGCAAATTCTTTTATTTACCGAACTCGTGTCTTAACTGGTGCTGATACCCAGAGTCGAACTGGGGACCTCACCCTTACCAAGGGTGCGCTCTACCAACTGAGCCATATCAGCACACTAAATTTGATGCCTGGCAGTTCCCTACTCTCGCATGGGGAGGCCCCACACTACCATCGGCGCTACGGCGTTTCACTTCTGAGTTCGGCATGGGGTCAGGTGGGACCACCGCGCTACAGCCGCCAGGCAAATCTTGGTGCACGAAACGAACCTTTTACGCCATGACCGTGTTGCCATCGCTCAGCCACACCGGTCACATACCTCAGTATGCTCCCGCTGATGTCTTCGCTCTGCGCCCTGTCACGCCGCAAAATCTTTCGTTTCCGCTAATTTTATCCGGAATAAGCTGAAAATCGTGTCTCTCAAAAACGCCTCTGGCGTTGTAAGGTTAAGCCTCACGGGTCATTAGTACCGGTTAGCTCAACGCATCGCTGCGCTTACACACCCGGCCTATCAACGTCGTAGTCTTCAACGTCCCTTCAGGACCCTCAAGGGGTCAGGGAGAACTCATCTCGGGGCAAGTTTCGTGCTTAGATGCTTTCAGCACTTATCTTTTCCGCACTTAGCTACCGGGCAATGCCATTGGCATGACAACCCGAACACCAGTGGTGCGTTCACTCCGGTCCTCTCGTACTAGGAGCAACCCCCCTCAATTCTCCAGCGCCCACGGCAGATAGGGACCGAACTGTCTCACGACGTTCTAAACCCAGCTCGCGTACCACTTTAAACGGCGAACAGCCGTACCCTTGGGACCTACTTCAGCCCCGGATGTGATGAGCCGACATCGAGGTGCCAAACACCGCCGTCGATATGAACTCTTGGGCGGTATCAGCCTGTTATCCCCGGAGTACCTTTTATCCGTTGAGCGATGGCCCTTCCATTCAGAACCACCGGATCACTATGACCTGCTTTCGCACCTGCTCGAGCCGTCACTCTCGCAGTCAAGCCAGCTTATGCCATTGCACTAACCTCACGATGTCCGACCGTGATTAGCTGACCTTCGTGCTCCTCCGTTACTCTTTAGGAGGAGACCGCCCCAGTCAAACTACCCACCAGACACTGTCCGCAGCCCGGATTACGGGCCTACGTTAGAACATCAAACATTAAAGGGTGGTATTTCAAGGTTGGCTCCACGCAGACTGGCGTCCGCGCTTCAAAGCCTCCCACCTATCCTACACATCAAGGCTCAATGTTCAGTGTCAAGCTGTAGTAAAGGTTCACGGGGTCTTTCCGTCTTGCCGCGGGTACACTGCATCTTCACAGCGAGTTCAATTTCACTGAGTCTCGGGTGGAGACAGCCTCGCCATCATTACGCCATTCGTGCAGGTCGGAACTTACCCGACAAGGAATTTCGCTACCTTAGGACCGTTATAGTTACGGCCGCCGTTTACCGGGGCTTCGATCAAGAGCTTCTCCTTGCGGATAACCCCATCAATTAACCTTCCGGCACCGGGCAGGCGTCACACCGTATACGTCCACTTTCGTGTTTGCACAGTGCTGTGTTTTTAATAAACAGTTGCAGCCAGCTGGTATCTTCGACTGGCTTCGGCTCGGGGAGCAAGTCCCTCCACCTACGCGCCAGCGTGCCTTCTCCCGAAGTTACGGCACCATTTTGCCTAGTTCCTTCACCCGAGTTCTCTCAAGCGCCTTGGTATTCTCTACCTGACCACCTGTGTCGGTTTGGGGTACGATTCTGTGTTACCTGATGCTTAGAGGCTTTTCCTGGAAGCTGGGCATTTATCACTTCAGCACCGTAGTGCCTCGTCGTCACGCCTCAGCGTTGATAAGGGACCGGATTTACCTGGACCCTCCGCCTACACGCTTAAACCGGGACAACCGTCGCCCGGCTGATATAGCCTTCTCCGTCCCCCCCTTCGCAGTAACACCGAGTACAGGAATATTAACCTGTTTCCCATCGACTACGCCTTTCGGCCTCGCCTTAGGGGTCGACTCACCCTGCTCCGATTAACGTTGAACAGGAACCCTTGGTCTTCCGGCGAGCGGGCTTTTCACCCGCTTTATCGTTACTTATGTCAGCATTCGCACTTCTGATACCTCCAGCATGCCTCACAGCACACCTTCGACGGCTTACAGAACGCTCCCCTACCCAACAACGCATAAGCGTCGCTGCCGCAGCTTCGGTGCATGGTTTAGCCCCGTTACATCTTCCGCGCAGGCCGACTCGACCAGTGAGCTATTACGCTTTCTTTAAATGATGGCTGCTTCTAAGCCAACATCACGGCTGTCTGTGCCTTCCCACATCGTTTCCCACTTAACCATGACTTTGGGACCTTAGCTGGCGGTCTGGGTTGTTTCCCTCTTCACGACGGACGTTAGCACCCGCCGTGTGTCTCCCGTGATAACATTCCTCGGTATTCGCAGTTTGCATCGGGTTGGTAAGCCGGGATGGCCCCCTAGCCGAAACAGTGCTCTACCCCCGAGGATGAGTTCACGAGGCGCTACCTAAATAGCTTTCGGGGAGAACCAGCTATCTCCCGGTTTGATTGGCCTTTCACCCCCAGCCACAGGTCATCCGCTAATTTTTCAACATTAGTCGGTTCGGTCCTCCAGTTAGTGTTACCCAACCTTCAACCTGCCCATGGCTAGATCACCGGGTTTCGGGTCTATACCCTGCAACTTAACGCCCAGTTAAGACTCGGTTTCCCTGCGGCTCCCCTATACGGTTAACCTTGCTACAGAATATAAGTCGCTGACCCATTATACAAAAGGTACGCAGTCACCCCCATAAAGAAGGCTCCCACTGCTTGTACGTACACGGTTTCAGGTTCTGTTTCACTCCCCTCGCCGGGGTTCTTTTCGCCTTTCCCTCACGGTACTGGTTCACTATCGGTCAGTCAGGAGTATTTAGCCTTGGAGGATGGTCCCCCCATATTCAGACAGGATACCACGTGTCCCGCCTTACTCATCGAGCTCACAGCACATGCGCTTTTGTGTACGGGAGTATCACCCTGTACCCTGCGACTTTCCAGACGCTTCCACTAACACACATGCTGATTCAGGCTCTGGGCTGCTCCCCGTTCGCTCGCCGCTACTGGGGGAATCTCGGTTGATTTCTTTTCCTCGGGGTACTTAGATGTTTCAGTTCCCCCGGTTCGCCTTGCAGCACTATGTATTCATGCTGCAATGATGCACAGAGTGCACCGGGTTTCCCCATTCGGACATCGACGGCTGTAGCGGTTCATATCACCTTACCGTCGCTTTACGCAGATTAGCACGTCCTTCATCGCCTCTGACTGCCTGGGCATCCACCGTGTACGCTTAGTCGCTTAACCTCACAACCCACAGGCGTTTTTCAACGCTGCAGACTGCAAGCATTTGAGAGACTCGAACATGTCGTATTTTTCATTCTTATTACGGAGAATGAAAACGACACGTCGTTTCAATTTTCAGCTTGTTCCGGATTGTTAAAGAGCAAATATCTCAAACGCGGCCCGGCTGCTTACGCAACCAGAACGGTTTTGAGATACTGTATGGAGACACCTTTCACCTGTCACCAAGCAGGTGGCGTCCCCTAGGGGATTCGAACCCCTGTTGCCGCCGTGAAAGGGCGGAGTCCTAACCGCTAGACGAAGGGGACACGATAGTGTCACGACTTCGCAGCCGTCCTGCTCATTACTTTTTATCAGACAATCTGTGTGAGCACTGCGCGGGAAGGTATCTTCAGGTAAGGAGGTGATCCAACCGCAGGTTCCCCTACGGTTACCTTGTTACGACTTCACCCCAGTCATGAATCACAAAGTGGTAAGCGCCCTCCCGAAGGTTAAGCTACCTACTTCTTTTGCAACCCACTCCCATGGTGTGACGGGCGGTGTGTACAAGGCCCGGGAACGTATTCACCGTGGCATTCTGATCCACGATTACTAGCGATTCCGACTTCACGGAGTCGAGTTGCAGACTCCGATCCGGACTACGACGCACTTTGTGAGGTCCGCTTGCTCTCGCGAGGTCGCTTCTCTTTGTATGCGCCATTGTAGCACGTGTGTAGCCCTACTCGTAAGGGCCATGATGACTTGACGTCATCCCCACCTTCCTCCGGTTTATCACCGGCAGTCTCCTTTGAGTTCCCGACCGAATCGCTGGCAACAAAGGATAAGGGTTGCGCTCGTTGCGGGACTTAACCCAACATTTCACAACACGAGCTGACGACAGCCATGCAGCACCTGTCTCAGAGTTCCCGAAGGCACCAAAGCATCTCTGCTAAGTTCTCTGGATGTCAAGAGTAGGTAAGGTTCTTCGCGTTGCATCGAATTAAACCACATGCTCCACCGCTTGTGCGGGCCCCCGTCAATTCATTTGAGTTTTAACCTTGCGGCCGTACTCCCCAGGCGGTCGACTTAACGCGTTAGCTCCGGAAGCCACTCCTCAGGGGAACAACCTCCAAGTCGACATCGTTTACGGCGTGGACTACCAGGGTATCTAATCCTGTTTGCTCCCCACGCTTTCGCACCTGAGCGTCAGTCTTTGTCCAGGGGGCCGCCTTCGCCACCGGTATTCCTCCAGATCTCTACGCATTTCACCGCTACACCTGGAATTCTACCCCCCTCTACAAGACTCAAGCCTGCCAGTTTCAAATGCAGTTCCCAGGTTAAGCCCGGGGATTTCACATCTGACTTAACAGACCGCCTGCGTGCGCTTTACGCCCAGTAATTCCGATTAACGCTTGCACCCTCCGTATTACCGCGGCTGCTGGCACGGAGTTAGCCGGTGCTTCTTCTGCGGGTAACGTCAATCGACGCGGTTATTAACCGCATCGCCTTCCTCCCCGCTGAAAGTACTTTACAACCCGAAGGCCTTCTTCATACACGCGGCATGGCTGCATCAGGCTTGCGCCCATTGTGCAATATTCCCCACTGCTGCCTCCCGTAGGAGTCTGGACCGTGTCTCAGTTCCAGTGTGGCTGGTCATCCTCTCAGACCAGCTAGGGATCGTCGCCTAGGTGGGCCATTACCCCGCCTACTAGCTAATCCCATCTGGGTTCATCCGATAGTGAGAGGCCCGAAGGTCCCCCTCTTTGGTCTTGCGACGTTATGCGGTATTAGCCACCGTTTCCAGTGGTTATCCCCCTCTATCGGGCAGATCCCCAGACATTACTCACCCGTCCGCCACTCGTCACCCGAGAGCAAGCTCTCTGTGCTACCGTCCGACTTGCATGTGTTAGGCCTGCCGCCAGCGTTCAATCTGAGCCATGATCAAACTCTTCAATTTAAGTTTGATTTGCTTAAACAAGTTAAGCGGTGCTCATCTGTAAAACGTCATAATGAATTTCATTATGTGTTCACTCGTGAGGCTTTGATATTTTGTTGCGTCCTGAGACGCTGATATCAATCCTGCGAGTGCCCACACAGATTGTCTGATAAATTGTTAAAGAGCAGTGCGAACAGTGCGTTAGCGTCCTGTCGCGAGGTGGCGTATATTACGCTTTCCTCCTGCAGAGTCAACTTCTTTCTCAGAAGTTTTTCTCCGGCGGCGCAGTCTCCTGTGCCTCTCAACCCGTTTCCCGTTGCCGGTGTTCCGTGTCGATGGAGGCGCATTATAGGGATCCCGTTTGAGAGCACAACCCTTTTTTAGGATCTTTTATCTGAACGGTTATAAATGATCCAGATTGGTGAGATCGCCAGCGATCCGCTTCAGAATTGGCTTGTCAGCTGGCTAAAATGGCATCAGGCTGCAGTGAAAACAGAACAAAGGAGAACAAGATGACTTCCGCCCTACGTCCCTATAAAGATCTTTTCCCGCAAACGGGTCAGCGCGTTATGGTCGATCCAAGCAGTGTTGTCGTCGGTGATGTGATTATGGAGGATGACGTGAGCATCTGGCCGCTGGTTGCGATAAGAGGTGATGTGAATCAGGTCCGCATTGGTGCCCGTACTAATGTGCAGGACGGCAGTGTTCTGCACGTCACGCATAAATCAGCCGCCAACCCCCAGGGCTTCCCTCTTATTATTGGCGAGGACGTCACCGTCGGGCATAAAGCGATGCTACACGGCTGTACCATTGGCGATCGCGTGCTGGTCGGAATGGGATCGATTCTGCTGGATGGCGTAATAGTAGAAGAAGAGGTAATGATTGGTGCCGGAAGTCTGGTGCCGCCCGGTAAAAGGCTGGAGAGCGGCTATCTCTACCTGGGTAGCCCGGTAAAGCAGGTCAGGCCGCTGAATGACAGTGAAAAGGAAGGTTTACGCTATTCCGCTAATAACTATGTTGGCTGGAAAGATGATTATCTGGCGGGAGATAACCAGATCCAGCCCTGATTATCTATATCATCCTGACGAATGGCCGCTTCGGCCTCATCTTCCAGATCCCAGCGATGGTGCTGAAACAGCGCCATCGCCTTTCCTTCACCAAAACGTGAATTCAGCGAATCGCGGCTGATTGCACAATTCAGCCGCATGCCGTTGACCAGTACTGGAAAACAGACCGCGTTCAGTTCAGCGTCATAGGATTCCTCATCCGGGAACTGTATCGCCTGATTCATGGCTGCATGGCCTGCTTAAGCTGAGCAATCACGGGCGTGATTTCCGGCATCACACCGTGCCATATGTAGAAAGCATGCGCAGCCTGACCCACCAGCATCCCCAGTCCATCGGCCAGATGATCACTCCCTTGCGCCTGACACCAGCGTAAAAAAGGCGTCAGCCCGCTTTGGTAAAACATGTCGTAGCAGCGCACCTCAGAATGGATGACCTCTGCAGGTAAAGGAGGCGTTTCTCCATTCACACCACTTGAAGTGGCGTTGATGATCAGATCAAAGCGCTGATCCGCCAGTTGCTCAAAACCAGATGCCCGGATAGTCCCGCTCGCGCCAAACAGGTTCGCCAGCTCTTCAGCGCGTGCGGCGGTACGATTGACGACGGTCAGTGTCACGCCTGCTGAAAGCAGCGGCAGAATAACACCGCGTGCGGCCCCGCCCGCTCCCACCAGCAAGACATTGTCGCCAGCGTTGATCATATTCAGCCGTTCAAGATCGCTTAACAGGCCGATGCCATCCGTGTTGTCTCCCAGGATCTGCCCATCACTGAGCTTTTTAACGGTGTTTACCGCACCTGACAGAGCTGCACGTTCGCTAAGCTGATCGGCAAATTCCCATGCCTGCTGTTTGAAAGGTAACGTCACGTTGGCACCACGACCTCCCTGCCCGAAAAAGGCAGAAAGCGATTGAGGAAAACCATCAACCGGGGCACAGATGCGACCATAGCGATGTTCAATGCCCGTCTGCTCAGCGAAGGCCTGATGGATCAGCGGCGATTTACTGTGGCTGATCGGATTACCGAAAACGGCGAATTGATCCATGAATTAACCCTGACGTATGAGTTCGCCGCTAATGACATCGCGGATTTCAGAAGGATTGAGCCGTCCACCCGTTTTACCCGACAGAACCGGGAACGTCTCACCAAACTGCTGCTTCACTTCTTCAGCCGTACGGCAGGGAGGCTGACCTGACAGGTTTGCGCTGGTCGAGACCAGCGGTTTGCCAAACGCCCGACATAGCGCCTGAACATCCGGATGGTCACTGACGCGAATGGCCAGTGAATCAAACTGTCCGGTAAGCCAGCGAGGCGTCTGTGGCGGCACGGGCACGACAAAAGTCACCGGGCCGGGCCAGCAGGCAAACATCCGCTCTCGCTGGACTACAGAAAGTTCGCGCGCCGAGATGTAAGGTTCTAGCTGACTGTAATCAGCCGCAATCAGGATGAGCCCCTTCTCTACCGGGCGCTGTTTCAGCGCCAGCAACGCCATAACGGCAGATTCACTGTCAGGGTCACAGCCCAGACCAAATACGGCTTCCGTAGGATAGGCGATGACCGCCTGACGATTCAGATGCTCTAAACAGGTCTCAAGTGAATCGGCGAGGTGTTGATTTTCCATGGTCTATGAATTCTCTTCAGCGATGGCTTTGCCACAACTCTTACTGGCGCAGAAGCGCTTAACGCCCTGCGCCGTCTTTTTCTCAACTAACAGCGGATACTCACAATAAGGACAGATTCCGGCAACGGGTGTCAGATTGACGACAAACTGGCAGGCCGGATAACGATCGCAGGAGTGAAACGTTTTGCCATAACGGGAACGCCGCTGAACTAACCGGCCTTCATGGCACTGTGGACAGGCCAGCGAGGTTTCATCCGGTTTATCGATGGTTTCTGTGTATCCGCATTCCGGATAGAGGCTGCAGCCGATAAACATACCAAAACGTCCCTGCCGCAACACTTTATCCGCACCACATTCAGGACAGGCGTGTCCTTCCAGCACTTTGACCACATGGCCATCGGCCTGACCTTTTAAAGGTCGAATGTAGTCACAAGCCGGGTAGTTCGCACAGCCCAGAAAAGGACCGTGTTTACCGGAGCGGATAACCAGTTCTGCCCCGCAAGCGGGGCAGGGATCCTGTTTACGCACGGTGAAGAGTGCAGCTTTACTCATAGCGATCAATGCATGAAAGGAAATTTAATGCAGCATACCTTCATTGGCGTCGAATAGCAGTTCTTCCATCTGCTGATAGGCATTTTCACATCCCGGGATGTTGAACAACACCATCAGCACCACCCATTTGAGATCCTCCAGATCAAACTCAGAGGTATCCAGCGCCATGATACGTTCGATGACCATTTCACGGGTTTCCAGGTTCAGCACCTGAATCTGCTCCAGGAACAGCAGGAAACCACGGCTGTCAGCATCTAAACGTTTGCTCTCTTCATCGGTATAAATACGCATGGAGAGCGGATCATTTGTCAGTAAAATCGGTTCTACCAGTCCTTCCTGATAGTCAGCCAGTCTTTCTAACCAGTTCAGCGCACTGTAAACATCTTCACGATGGAACCCGGCATCCGTCAGGTCATCTGTCAATCTGTCCTGATCAACACCCATTTCTGCTTCGTTGTGGATATATGTCTCAAACAAGTACATCAGTACGTCGAACATGGCATGCCCTCCTCAATCGGACATAGCCGCCGGGTACAGCTGCGATCCATCCTGCTAACTCCAGTTCCAGCAACTGAGCTGAGATAACTGGCACAGATTGGCCGGCACGTTCAGCGACAACGTCAACAGGTGTAACATCATCTCCTACGTTAGCCAACACATCAGCAAATGGCAATGGAGCATCGTCCCTCACCTCAGAATAAATTTCATCCGCCTGAGCTACGGGTAGCCAGTTAAGTGCATTTGCCAGATCTTCTGTGATGTTATTGGGATGAGCCACCAGCAGCGCGCCCTGCTGAATCAGCCAGTTTACGCCTTCGCTTAACGGGTTGCCGAGCGCGCCAGGTAAGGCATAGACATTGCGATTTTGCTCCAGCGCATAGCGGGCCGTCACCAGTGAGCCACTTTTCAGCGAGGCTTCTACCACCAGCACACCGTGGCTCAGGCCGCTAATGATACGATTACGGCGTGGAAAATTAAGGGGGTGCGGTATGGTCGTCAGTGGAAACTCAGAAACGATAGCACCGCCCTGCCCGACAATCTCTGCGGCAAGACGGGTATGGTTTTTGGGATAAAGATGCTGCAACCCGCTTCCTAACACCGCCACCGTTTTACCGCCCACGTTAAGTGCGGCCTGATGCGCAACGCCATCAATACCCCGCGCCAGTCCGCTGGTGATGGTCAATCCGCCCAGGCTTAAATGCTGGGTAAACCAGTCACACCAGTAACGGCCATAATGAGAGCTGTTCCGGCTTCCTACAATTGCTAACTGTGGTGTACTGATAACAGCAGGATCGCCATCAATATAAAGCAGCGGCGGAAAGCGATTAGTTTCTTTAAGACGGGCTGGATAAGCTGCATCCAGAGCGGTAATCAGATGATGAGCCGGACTCTGCGCCAGCCAGGAACAGACTTCCTCAATATTTTTTTCATTAAATTCATAATATTGCTGCCGCTGGCTGGCATCTAACCCAAGCCGGATAAGCTCCTCATCGTCTGCCAGTCCGGCACCTGTCTGCTGCGCCACCTCAACCCAGCGTTTTCCTGTCATTCCGGTGACGGCCGCCAGCCGCACATACTGCCCTGTTTTGTCCATCTCCTGCTCCCTGATCGCCCTTGCTTCCTGCCGCACAATGCTGTCAATCAGGCCTCGAAAAGTCTACAATATGAGGCAGTAATCTTTTCTTAACCGAATACAGATCTGGATATTTATGTCAGTTTTGCAGGTATTACATTTCCCTGACGAGCGTCTTCGCAAAGTCGCTGCGCCCGTTAAAGAAGTTAACGCAGACATTCAGCGTATCGTTGATGATATGTTCGAGACGATGTATGCCGAAGAAGGTATCGGTCTTGCGGCTACGCAGGTCGATATTCATCAGCGCATTATCGTGATTGATGTCTCTGAAAGTCGTGAAGAGCGTTTAGTCCTGATTAACCCTGAGCTGCTGGAAAAAAGCGGCGAAACCGGTATTGAAGAGGGCTGCCTCTCTATTCCGGAACAGCGCGCATTTGTTCCGCGTGCCGAGCGGGTAAAGGTTCGCGCACTTGATCGTGATGGTAAAAGTTTCGAGCTGGAAGCCAGCGAGTTACTGGCCATCTGCATCCAGCATGAGATTGATCATCTGGAAGGCAAACTGTTTATTGATTATCTGTCGCCTCTGAAGCGGCAACGAATCAAAACTAAGTTAGAGAAACTGGCGCGTCAAAACGCGCAGGCTTCCTGAGATCTTAAGAAGGGATAAACGTGTCTGCCCCGCTAAAAATCATCTTTGCCGGCACACCTGACTTCGCAGCGCGTCATCTTGACGCGCTGCTTGCTTCTGAACATCAGGTTATCGGCGTATTTACCCAACCCGACCGTCCTGCGGGTCGCGGTAACAAACTCACGCCGGGCCCGGTCAAAACGCTGGCGCTGGCACATGACATTCCGGTTTATCAGCCTAAGTCACTGCGACCTGATGAAAATCAGCAACTGGTCGCTGATCTGAAGGCAGACGTGATGGTCGTTGTGGCCTACGGATTGATTCTGCCAAAGGCCGTACTGGATATGCCACGTCTCGGCTGCATCAACGTTCATGGTTCGCTACTGCCGCGCTGGCGTGGAGCCGCGCCTATTCAGCGCGCACTGTGGGCTGGCGACAGCGAAACCGGCGTGACCATCATGCAGATGGACGTAGGCCTGGATACTGGCGATATGCTGCATAAGCTGGCTTGCCCGATTACCGCTGAAGATACCAGTGCAACGCTCTATGACAAGCTCGCGCAGCTTGGTCCACAGGGGCTGCTGGATACGCTGACGTTACTGAGCACTGGACAGGCTTCACCTGAAAAGCAGGATGAAACACTGGCCAACTATGCTGAGAAACTTAGCAAAGAGGAGGCACGTCTCGACTGGACCCTCTCTGCAGACCAGCTTGAACGTTGTATTCGCGCGTTTAACCCGTGGCCAATGAGCTTTTTCACCATTGATGATCAACCCGTAAAAGTCTGGCAGGCAAGCGTTCTGCCGCACAGCGATCGTTCGCCGGGTGAAATTATCAGTGCGGATAAGCATGGCATACAGGTCGCGACGGCTCAGGGTGTACTGAATCTGCTGCAGTTGCAGCCTGCCGGTAAAAAACCGATGTCGGCTCAGGATCTTCTCAACTCGCGCCGGGAATGGTTTGAACCTGGAACCCTTCTCGACTGACTCCCAGGCCCGGTCACTCACCGGGCCTTTTGTTTGATGACAAAACCCTATGACTAAATCTATCAACCTGCGAAGCCTTTCCGCTCAACTTATTGAGCGTGTGGTCGACAAAGGCGAATCCCTGAATACCGCACTGCCGGCCGCCCAGAAAAAACTCTCTGACAAAGATAGCGCGTTAGTGCAGGAAATCTGTTTTGGCGTATTGCGCACATTGCCGCAGCTGGAAGCGCTGATCGGCAAACTGATGGAGCGTCCACTGACCGGCAAACAGCGGGTTCTGCACTATCTGATCATGGTCGGGCTTTATCAGCTGGAATATACCCGCGTGCCTGCCCATGCCGCACTGGCAGAAACCGTCGCGGGCGCTGAAGTTCTGAAGCGTACCAGCCTGAAAGGGTTGTTAAATGGTGTATTACGCCAGTTTCAGCGCCAGCGGGAAGAGCTGCTCGCCAGCATTCAGGATGGCCCACAGCGTTATCTGCATCCGGGATGGCTGCTAAAGCGATTGCAGCATGCCTGGCCGAAACAGTGGCAGCAGATTGTGGAAGCCAATAATCAGCGTCCGCCGATGTGGCTGCGGGTTAACCGCCAGCACCACAATCGTGACGCATGGCTGGCCATGCTGGTTGAAAGCGACAGAAATGCACAACCCGCTGACGACGTACCGGATGCGCTGAGGCTTGACGCGCCTGCCCCGGTCAGCCAGCTACCCGGCTTTGATCAGGGTTGGGTGACCGTGCAGGATTTATCCGCTCAGCGCTGTGCTTTGCTGCTTGAACCGCAAAATGGCGAACAGATTCTGGATTTATGCGCGGCGCCTGGCGGTAAAACGACCCACATCCTTGAAATTGCGCCGGAAGCAGAAGTGATGGCCGTCGACGTAGATGCGCAGCGCCTTAAACGTGTTGAGGAAAATCTGCAACGACTAGGCATGAAAGCACACGTTAAACAGGGTGATGGACGAACGCCGCAACAGTGGTGCGGTGATCGTCAGTTTGACCGTATTCTGCTGGATGCGCCCTGCTCTGCGACCGGTGTAATCCGACGCCATCCTGATATTAAATGGCTGCGTCGCGATCGCGATATCGCCGAGCTGGCAAAGCTTCAGAGTGAAATTCTTGACGCCATCTGGCCGCACCTGAAACCAGGCGGTACGCTGATTTATGCCACCTGCTCTATCCTGCCTGAAGAGAATCATCAGCAGATTGAGGCTTTCCTGCAACGCCAGCACGATGCTCAGGCAGAATCCCTCAGGGGTGCACCGGCGAACGGCTTGCAGGTATTCCCGCAGGCCGAAGGCGGAGATGGTTTCTTCTACGCTAAGCTGATAAAGAAATCGGGTACAAACTGAGATGAGTATTGATAAGCGATGAAAATAATCATTCTGGGCGCAGGACAGGTTGGCGGAACTCTGGCAGAAAATCTGGTGGGTGAAAACAACGACATTACGGTGGTCGATACTGACTCTTCGCGCCTGCGTCATCTGCAGGATAAGTTTGATTTGCGCGTTGTTCAGGGCCATGGTTCTCATCCGCGAATTCTGCGTGAGGCGGGTGCGGAAGATGCCGACATGCTGGTTGCCGTAACCAACTCGGATGAAACCAACATGATCGCCTGCCAGATTGCTTATTCGCTTTTCAATACGCCGAATCGCATCGCCCGTATCCGCGCGGCCGACTATCTGCGTGATGCAGACAAGTTGTTTATACCTGAAGCGGTGCCTATCGATCATCTGATCTCACCTGAGCAGCTGGTAATCGACAATATCTACCGGCTGATTCAGTATCCTGGTGCATTGCAGGTGGTTAACTTTGCTGAGGGAAAAGTCAGTCTGGCAGTGGTAAAAGCCTATTATGGCGGGCCGCTGGTAGGAAATCCGCTCTCGATCATGCGTGAGCACATGCCACACATTGATACGCGCGTAGCCGCTATATTCCGGCAGGATCGTCCTATTCGTCCGCAGGGTTCAACCATCGTAGAAGCAGGTGATGAAGTGTTCTTCATCGCTGCCAGCCAGAATATTCGTGCGGTGATGAGTGAAATGCAGCGGCTCGAGAAACCTTATAAACGGATTATGCTGGTCGGTGGCGGCAACATCGGTTTCGGTCTGGCGCAGCGGCTTGAGAAGCACTACAGCGTTAAGCTGATTGAACGGAATCCCCAGCGCGCAGCGGAACTCGCAGAACATCTGCATGACACCGTGGTGTTTTATGGCGATGCGTCCGATCAGGAGCTGCTCGCTGAAGAACACGTTGAGCAGGTCGATCTGTTTATCGCCGTCACCAACGATGATGAAGCCAACATCATGTCAGCCATGCTGGCGAAAAAGATGGGTGCGAAAAAAGTGATGGTACTGATTCAGCGCCGCGCTTACGTCGATCTGGTCCAGGGCAGCGTCATCGATATCGCTATTTCCCCTCAGCAAGCCACGATCTCGGCTCTGCTGGGTCATGTGCGCAAAGCGGATATCGTGGGCGTTTCATCGTTACGACGCGGTATAGCTGAGGCGATCGAAGCGATAGCGCATGGTGACGAGTCGACGTCACGCGTTGTGGGGCGTTCGATTGATGACATCAAATTGCCGCCAGGGACCATTATTGGCGCAGTCGTTCGTGGTGATGATGTGATGATTGCCAATGATAACCTGCGTATTGAACAAGGCGATCATGTCATCATGTTCCTGACCGACAAGAAATTCGTGTCAGATGTGGAGCGCCTCTTCCAGCCGAGTCCATTTTTCCTGTAAATGCCGCTTTTACAGGCTAACTCAGCATGCTGCATGCAAAACTGCCGCTTAATTGGCTGTGTTGATGGCAAAAACAGTGAGGTTTGTTAGACTTTATGGCGTTGGCTTGGGCAAGGAGATAAGTATGAGTTTAATCAAAGAGTTTCGTGATTTCGCAATGCGCGGCAACGTAATGGATTTAGCCGTAGGTGTCATCATTGGTGCAGCATTCGGTAAAATCGTTTCATCATTAGTCGCTAATATCATCATGCCACCATTAGGCTTGCTGATCGGCGGAGTCGATTTCAAATCATTCGCATGGGTTCTTAAGCCCGCAACAGGCGATGCGCCAGCTGTTGTTATGCAGTACGGTATCTTCCTTCAGACCATCTTTGATTTCGTCATTATCGCTTTCGCGATCTTTATGGCGATTAAGTTGATGAATCGTCTGTATAAGAAAAAGGAAGTTGAGAAGCCGGTTGCTAAACCGTCAAATGAAGAAGTCTTACTGACCGAAATCCGCGATCTGCTGAAACAGCAGAACACCCGGGTATAGTGAATAAGCCGCCTCCAGGGCGGTTTTTTTTACTGTAAAAGCAGAAGGGCAGTGATAAGACGCTTTCTTATCACTGCCCTCCCATCCAGTCCCCTTGCCATGTTTCTCTTTCCGCTTAAAACTGCCCTTACCCTTTTGCTTCTGCTCGATACGTTGTCGAAATAACGGGTCGTGCAGCAAAGCCTGAATCGCGTTATCGCGAATTTGCCCTTTAGTATGCTGATATTTACTCATAACGCCTCCTGTTGAGATGGTCAGATACTCTATTCCTTTGCAGCAAAATAACAAGATGCTTATTTACTCAGCGCCTCTCCCCGCTCCAGTGCCTCAAGAATTGAGCACGAAATGCTACTGTGACTGTCACCACAACACGCATCCGAGAGGTGTCGCAAAGAGCGCTGCATCGTTTCCAATTCTGCGATCATCTGAGCCACTTCACTTAATCGCTTTTCAACGATCGCTTTCGATTCCTGACAGGTATGATGCGCAGGATCGACCCGGATAGAAAGTAGCTCTCTGATGGCTTCAAGGCTAAACCCAAGTTTCCGACCGTAGCGGATAAATTTCAGACGCTGAAGATCGGCCTCGGTATAAAGGCGAAATCCTCCTTCCGTACGACCGTCATGATCCATCATCTGCTGTTTTTCATAAAAACGGATGGTATCTGGCGTGACGTCAGCAAGCTTAGCTAACTGTCCGATGCGAAACATCTACTCCTCCTCACTGAAGTGATTCTGAAGAGCTGTCGAATAATCGCCATGCAGAAAATCCGTGCTCATACCCGCCTGGCGTAATCGAAGCGCCAGCAACTGAAGCCGATGACAATGATCCTGATAGCGATGATCCTCGGGATCGAGCTGGCGAATAAGATCGTTCACTTCCATCGCCTCCCGTCTTAACTCCAGCTCCGGCGGCAGAAAGCCCGCGTTTTTCAGTAGCCGGTAGCCCGCTCTTAATTCAGGAGGAACATAGCTGTCATCATCCAGCTGTAATGGCTTTCCAGAGCCCGGAAGATTGCTAAGCTCACCCTTTTCCAGCGCTGCCTTAATATGCTGTTCCGCAAGTTCATCAACCAGCCACATAATCGGCTCCTTTGAACATGAAAGACATCTTTCTAAGGTAGTAAATTTCAGGCAATAAAAAACCCGCCGAAGCGGGTTTTTTACGTTGCTACAGATTACTCTGCGGCTGCTTCTGCTTGAGCTTCTGGACGATCAACCAGCTCGATGTAAGCCATCGGAGCGTTGTCACCAGCACGGAAGCCACACTTCAGAATACGAGTGTAACCACCGGCACGGCTCGCGAAACGCGGGCCCAGCTCATTAAACAGTTTTGCCACGATCTCGTTATCACGAGTACGGGCGAATGCCAGACGACGATTAGCTACGCTGTCGGTCTTGGCAAGAGTAATCAGCGGCTCAACTACGCGACGCAGTTCTTTGGCTTTCGGCAGAGTCGTTTTGATGATCTCATGACGAACCAGAGAACCGGCCATGTTGCGGAACATAGCCTGACGATGGCTGCTGTTGCGGTTCAGTTGACGACCACTCTTACGATGGCGCATGACCTTATCCTTCTCAGTGAAACCTTAACCTGTGATCTGATTATTCATCAGCAATGCTTGCTGGCGGCCAGTTCTCGAGGCGCATGCCCAGAGAAAGACCACGCGAAGCCAGCACATCTTTAATCTCAGTAAGAGATTTTTTACCAAGGTTAGGCGTTTTAAGCAGCTCAACCTCGGTACGCTGTACCAGATCACCGATGTAGTGGATAGCTTCTGCCTTAAGGCAGTTAGCAGAGCGGACAGTCAATTCCAGATCGTCAACAGGGCGCAGCAGGATCGGATCGAATTCTGGTTTCTCTTCTTTAACTTCCGGCTGACGTACATCACGTAAGTCAACGAAAGCTTCAAGTTGTTCTGCCAGAATGGTTGCCGCACGACGAATCGCCTCTTCAGGATCGATTGTGCCGTTGGTTTCCATTTCGATGACCAGCTTGTCCAGGTCGGTGCGCTGCTCTACACGCGCTGCTTCAACATTGTAGGCGATACGGTCTACAGGGCTGTAGCAAGCGTCAACTAGCAGGCGGCCGATTGGGCGCTCATCTTCTTCCGAATGAATTCGGGCAGAAGCCGGCACATAGCCACGTCCACGCTGAACTTTGATACGCATGCTGATAGCAGCGTTCTCATCGGTCAGATGGCAAATGACATGCTGAGGCTTGACGATTTCGACATCACCATCATGGGTAATGTCGGCTGCAGTCACAGGGCCAATGCCAGATTTATTCAGGGTCAGAATAACTTCATCTTTACCCTGAACTCTTACCGCCAGCCCTTTCAGGTTGAGCAGGATTTCCAGGATATCTTCCTGTACGCCCTCTTTGGTGCTGTACTCATGAAGTACACCATCAATTTCAACCTCGGTCACCGCGCAACCCGGCATGGATGAAAGCAGAATACGGCGCAGTGCGTTACCAAGAGTATGGCCAAAGCCACGCTCTAAAGGCTCAAGGGTCACCTTGGCGTGCGTCGAACTCACTTGCTCGATATCTACCAGGCGCGGTTTTAGAAACTCTGTCACAGAACCCTGCATTGTGTCCTCTCTTTGGTACTAAGCCTTACTTGGAGTAAAGCTCGACGATCAGGTGTTCGTTAATGTCCGCAGACAGATCAGTACGTTCAGGAATACGCTTGAACACACCTTCCATCTTAGTCGCATCAACTTCCAGCCAGGTTGGCTTTTCACGCTGCTCAGCCAGCTCCAGAGCGGCCTTCACGCGAGATTGCTTTTTGGCTTTCTCACGGATGCTAACGACATCATTCGGAGATACCTGATAAGAAGCGATGTTAACAACGCGGCCATTTACCAGAACAGACTTATGGCTCACCAGCTGACGTGCTTCTGCACGAGTGGCACCAAAGCCCATACGATAAACTACGTTGTCCAGACGACCTTCCAGCAGAGCCAACAGGTTTTCACCGGTGTTGCCTTTCAGACGAGCTGCTTCTTTGTAATAGTTACGGAACTGACGCTCCAGCACGCCGTAGATACGACGAACTTTCTGCTTTTCACGTAACTGACCGCCGTAATCAGACAGACGCGGTTTACGCGCACCATGCTGACCAGGGGCTTGTTCAATCTTACACTTGGAATCAATCGCGCGAACGCCAGACTTAAGGAATAAGTCAGTGCCCTCACGACGGCTCAGCTTGAGCTTAGGACCCAAATATCTTGCCATTTTCTTTCTCCAACTATCCTAAAAAAACGGGCGTTATACGCGACGTTTTTTCGGCGGACGACAACCGTTATGAGGGATCGGAGTCACATCAGTAATATTAGTGATGCGGAAACCAGCGGCGTTCAAAGCACGAATCGTAGATTCGCGACCTGGACCCGGACCCTTTACCATAACTTCCAGGTTCTTAATTCCGTAATCTTTTACCGCTTCTGCACAGCGCTCTGCAGCGACCTGAGCAGCAAACGGAGTGGATTTACGTGAACCGCGGAAACCGGAACCACCGGCGGTTGCCCAACCCAGTGCGTTACCCTGACGATCAGTAATGGTAACGATGGTGTTGTTAAAAGAAGCATGGACATGAGCCACGCCATCTGAGACTTGTTTTCTTACACGCTTGCGTGCACGAACTGGTGCCTTTGCCATTATTTACTCACCCCGATTATTTCTTGATCGGTTTACGCGGACCCTTACGGGTACGTGCGTTGGTCTTAGTACGCTGACCGCGAACCGGAAGACCACGACGATGGCGCAAACCACGGTAGCAACCAAGGTCCATAAGACGCTTGATGCTCAGGGTGATTTCACGGCGCAGATCACCTTCTACAACGAATTTCGCAACTGCATCACGCAGCTGATCAATTTGTTCTTCAGACAGCTCACTGATCTTAACATTTTCAGCAATACCCGTTGAAGCGCAGATGGCTTTTGAACGGGTTTTACCGATACCGAAGATCGAAGTTAATGCGATAACGGTATGTTTTTGATCAGGAATGTTAATGCCTGCTATACGGGCCACTATGCACTCCTATAATTAAACAAGCACGTCCCATGCTGAAAAGCCCGTTTTCAGGATACTCAAATGGAAACGTACTGACATACAAAAGATTGGCTGGCTAATCTAGCCAGCTCAACCCGACTTTGCAAGAAAAATATGTGACAAAATCAGCCTTGGCGCTGTTTATGCTTTGGCTCGGCGCTGCAGATCACACGTACGACACCGTCGCGACGAATGATTTTGCAGTTACGACATAATCTCTTGACGGAAGCACGAACTTTCATTTTTACTCTCCGTAACTTCTCAACCAACTGAATTAACGGCCGTAGCCTTTCAGGTTAGCTTTCTTCAGTGCCGACTCATACTGACTGGACATCATCAGAGTTTGCACTTGAGCCATAAAGTCCATGATGACGACAACTACGATGAGCAGTGAAGTACCGCCAAAGTAGAAGGGAACCTTCATCGCATCACGCATGAACTCCGGGATAAGGCAGATAAAAGTAATATACAGCGCGCCGATTAAGGTCAGTCGCGTCATTACTTTATCAATATACTTCGCCGTTTGCTCTCCCGGACGAATTCCCGGTACGAATGCACCAGACTTCTTCAGGTTATCTGCTGTTTCACGTGGGTTGAAAACCAACGCCGTATAGAAGAAACAGAAGAAGATGATTGCAGTCGCATAGAGTAGCACATAAAGCGGCTGTCCTGGCTGCAAATACAGCGAAATTGTTGTCAGCCAGTTCCAACCGGTACCGCCCCCAAACCACGATGCAATCGTTGCCGGGAACAGAATAATGCTGGAAGCAAAGATGGCTGGAATAACACCCGCCATATTCACTTTCAACGGTAAATGTGTGCTCTGTGCAGCGTAAACGCGACGACCCTGCTGACGTTTTGCGTAGTTCACCACAATGCGGCGCTGACCACGTTCAACGAAGATAACAAAGAAGGTCACTGCGAATACGAGTACTGCAACCAACAGCAACAGAAGGAAGTGCAGGTCGCCTTGCCGCGCTTGCTCGATGGTATGGCCAATGGCCGGCGGAAGACCCGCAACAATACCTGCGAAGATAATGATCGAAATACCGTTACCGATACCACGCTCAGTAATCTGTTCGCCCAGCCACATCAGGAACATCGTTCCTGAGACCAGACTCACAACAGCGGTAAAGTAGAAAGCAAAGCCTGGATTCATGACCAGGCCTTGCATCCCTGGCATATTCGGCAGACCGGTAGCAATACCGATCGACTGAAATATGGCCAATACCAACGTACCGTATCGGGTGTACTGGCTAATCTTACGACGGCCAGCCTCCCCTTCTTTCTTAATTTCCGCTAACGCTGGATGAACCACCGTTAATAACTGGATGATAATCGATGCCGAAATATACGGCATGATACCCAGTGCGAAAATAGAAGCACGGCTGAGAGCACCACCAGAGAACATGTTAAACATTTCAATGATGGTGCCACGCTGTTGCTCAAGCAGTTTGGCAAGTACAGTGGCATCAATACCAGGGATTGGAATAAAAGAGCCAATACGGAAGACAATGAGTGCGCCGATTACAAACAGCAGTCTGCGTTTCAGCTCACCAAAGCCGCCTTTGGCACTTTGAAAATCTAATCCCGGTTGTTTAGCCATCTGCTACTTATTCCTCGATTTTACCGCCAGCAGCTTCGATTGCAGCACGAGCACCTTTGGTGACACGCAGGCCGCGAACCGTTACCGGTGTAGATACTTCACCAGACAGAATTACTTTAACGAATTCAATCTGAACACCGACAATGTTGGCTGCTTTCAGCGCGTTCAGGTCGACGATACCGCCTTCAACTTTCGCCAGATCAGACAGACGAATCTCTGTGGTGATCATTGCTTTGCGAGAGGTGAAACCGAACTTCGGCAGACGACGGTACAGAGGCATCTGACCACCTTCGAAACCGCGACGTACGCCACCGCCAGAACGTGAGTTCTGACCTTTGTGACCACGACCACCGGTTTTTCCGAGGCCAGAACCGATACCACGACCCAGACGCTTGGTAGCGTGCTTAGACCCTTCGGCCGGAGACAGAGTATTTAAACGCATCTCTTACTCCTCCACTTTAACCATATAGGAAACCGCGTTAACCATACCGCGTACTGCAGGCGTGTCTTCACGCTCAACGGTGTGGCCAATACGACGCAGACCCAGGCCAACCAGAGTGGCTTTATGCTTAGGCAAGCGGCCGATTGAACTACGGGTTTGAGTGATTTTAATAGTCTTAGCCATCGTGATTACCCCAGAATTTCTTCAACGGATTTACCACGCTTAGCAGCGACCATTTCCGGAGATTTCATATTGCCCAGGCCGTCGATAGTTGCACGAACCACGTTAATCGGGTTAGTAGAACCATAGGCTTTTGCCAGTACGTTATGAACTCCAGCGACTTCCAGAACGGCGCGCATTGCACCACCGGCGATGATACCGGTACCTTCTGAAGCCGGCTGCATGAACACGCGGGAACCCGTGTGTGCACCTTTAACAGGGTGCTGCAGGGTGCCGTTGGTCAGCGCGACGTTAACCATGTTGCGACGGGCTTTCTCCATCGCTTTCTGGATCGCTGCTGGAACTTCACGCGCTTTACCGTAACCAAAACCTACGCGACCATTACCGTCACCTACCACAGTCAGTGCTGTGAAGGAGAAGATACGACCACCTTTAACAGTTTTAGAAACACGGTTTACCGCGATCAGTTTTTCCTGCAGTTCGCCAGCTTGTTTCTCGATGTGTGCCATCTTAGACCTCTACCTTAGAACTGAAGGCCAGCTTCACGGGCAGCATCTGCCAGTGCCTGGACGCGACCATGATATTGGAAACCGGAACGGTCGAAAGAAACACCAGTGATGCCTTTTTCGATTGCGCGTTCTGCGATAGCTTTACCTACTGCAGCTGCGGCTTCTTTATTACCGGTATACTTCAGTTGTTCAGTGATAGCTTTTTCTACAGTAGAAGCAGCGACCAGAACTTCGGAACCGTTCGGGGCGATTACCTGTGCGTAAATATGACGCGGGGTACGATGTACCACCAGGCGAGTAGCACCCAGCTCTTTGAGCTTGCGACGTGCACGGGTCGCACGACGGATACGAGCAGATTTCTTATCCATAGTGTTACCTTACTTCTTCTTAGCCTCTTTGGTACGCACGACTTCGTCGGCGTAACGGACACCCTTGCCTTTATAAGGCTCAGGACGACGGTAGGCGCGCAGGTCCGCAGCAACCTGACCAATCAGCTGTTTATCAGCGCCTTTCAGCACGATCTCAGTCTGAGTTGGACATTCTGCAGTGATACCCGCGGGCAGCTGGTGATCGACTGGATGAGAAAAGCCCAGAGACAGGTTTACCACGTCGCCTTTAACGGCTGCACGATAACCTACACCAACCAGCTGCAGCTTCTTAGTGAAGCCTTCGGTAACACCGATAACCATTGCGTTCAGCAGCGCGCGAGAAGTACCCGCCTGCGCCCAGCCGTCAACGAAACCTTCGCGCGGAGCGAAAGTCAGAGCGTTGTCAGCATGCTTAACTTCAACAGCATCATTGATAGTACGAGTCAGCTCGCCGTTTTTACCTTTAATCGAAATTACCTGACCGTCGAGTTTTACCTCTACGCCGGCAGGAACAACGACAGGTGCTTTAGCAACACGAGACATATGTATCCTCCGATTACGCTACGTAGCAGATAATTTCGCCACCAAGACCTGCCTGGCGCGCTGCACGATCAGTCATGACACCTTTAGATGTAGAAACTACAGCGATGCCCATACCAGCCATTACCTTTGGCAGCTCATCTTTTTTCTTATAGATGCGCAGGCCGGGACGGCTTACTCGCTGAATGCTTTCTACAACAGCTTTGCCCTGGAAATACTTGAGAGTAAGTTCCAGTTCCAGCTTGATGTCGCCTTCGATTTTGAAATCTTCAATATATCCTTCTTCCTTCAGAACGTTGGCAATTGCCAATTTCAGCTTGGAGGAAGGCATGGTGACCGCAACTTTGTTCGCGGCCTGACCGTTACGGATACGGGTCAGCATATCCGCGATCGGATCTTGCATGCTCATCTGTGTTACTCCCGTGATTCAATTGGTGACAATTACCAGCTAGCCTTTTTCAGACCCGGAATTTCACCGCGCATGGCGGCTTCGCGGACCTTGATACGGCTCAACCCAAACTTCCGCAGGAAACCGTGCGGACGACCTGTTTGACGGCAGCGGTTACGCTGACGTGAAGGGCTGGAATCACGCGGCAGACTCTGCAGCTTCAGAACAGCATCCCAACGGTCTTCGTCGGAAGCGTTCACATCAGAGATGATCGCTTTCAGTTCAGCGCGTTTAGCGAAGAATTTGTCTGCTAATTTTGCACGCTTAACTTCGCGCGCTTTCATAGATTGCTTAGCCATTAAGTAACCCTACCTTACTTACGGAACGGGAAGTCAAAGGCAGCCAGCAGAGCACGGCCTTCATCATCAGATTTCGCAGTAGTGGTAATGGTGATATCCAAACCACGAACGCGATCGACTTTGTCGTAGTCGATTTCTGGGAAGATGATCTGCTCACGTACACCCATGCTGTAGTTGCCACGACCATCGAATGACTTAGCGGACAAGCCACGGAAGTCACGGATACGTGGAACTGCAATGGTGACCAGACGCTCAAAGAACTCCCACATGCGCTCGCCACGCAGAGTTACTTTACAGCCGATCGGATAGCCCTGACGGATTTTGAAGCCTGCAACTGATTTGCGTGCTTTGGTGACCAGCGGTTTTTGACCGGAGATTGCTGCCAGGTCAGCTGCTGCGTTATCCAGCAGTTTCTTGTCAGCGATCGCTTCACCAACACCCATGTTCAGGGTGATCTTCTCGACCCGAGGGACTTGCATGACAGAATTGTAGCCAAACTCTGTCATGAGTTTCTGGACTACTTCGTCTTTGTAGTAATCATGCAGTTTCGCCATCGTACTACTCCAAATTACTTGATAGTTTCGCTGTTAGACTTGAAGAAACGGACTTTTTTGCCGTCTTCGAATCTAAAGCCTACACGGTCAGCCTTACCAGTTGCCGCGTTGAACAGTGCAACGTTAGAAACCTGAATAGCAGCTTCTTTTTCAACGATGCCACCTGGTTGGTTCAGGGCCGGAACCGGCTTCTGATGTTTTTTAACCAGGTTGATACCTTCAACGATGACCTTACCAGAAGACAGGACATTCTTAACTTTACCGCGCTTACCTTTATCTTTACCGGTTAACACGATAACTTCGTCGTTACGACGGATTTTAGCTGCCATTGTTCGCTCCTTAGAGTACTTCTGGTGCCAGAGAGATAATTTTCATGAACTTTTCAGTACGAAGTTCACGAGTTACCGGCCCAAAAATACGCGTACCGATAGGCTGCTCACTGTTATTGTTCAGAATAACGCATGCATTACCATCGAAGCGAATGACAGAACCGTCCGGGCGACGAACACCCTTCCTGGTGCGCACCACTACCGCCTTCAGGACATCACCTTTTTTGACTTTACCACGAGGAATTGCTTCCTTGATGGTAACTTTGATGATGTCACCGACGCCTGCGTAGCGACGGTGCGAGCCACCCAGAACCTTGATACACATTACGCGACGTGCACCGGAGTTGTCGGCGACGTTCAGCATAGTCTGTTCTTGGATCATTTTAGTGCTCCGCTAATGTCAACTACTACTTCGGGACCTAAACCTCAGGTCGTTAGAAAGCCCCATAATTGAGGGCGCGGCATTGTAACACCGGTTCTCACAGATGGGTAGAAAAAATAAACGGCTCTCAATCGAGCCGCTGATTTTCCCTGATGACAGGGAGGGCGTATTCTAGGGAATAGTGCGAACAGTAGCAAATGTAATCTGCCTTATTTTTCGTCGCCTCCCTAATAAAGTGCCCTTCTGACTCAACTAACCAGTTTTCTGGCCAGTTGGTTATGCTGATGCAGCACGGCTGGCAGTTCAATTCCGGCCAGTTGTCCGTCACGCACCCTGACTTTTCCGTTGATGATGCTGTAAGCGACCTGCCCCGGATTACAGAACACCAGGGCGGCGACAGGATCGTGCCCTGCCCCGGCAAGACCAATGCGATTCAGGTCAAAGATCGCCAGGTCAGCCATCATGCCCGGTGCAATGGCGCCCACGTCGTCGCGATTCAGCACTTTTGCTCCACCCAGCGTCGCCAGCTCCAGAGCCTGACGTGCCGTCATCGCATCCGGGCCGAAACCCACGCGTTGCAACAGCATCGCCTGACGTACCTCTGCCATCATGTCTGAGCTGTCATTGGAGGCTGACCCATCCACGCCCATACCGACATGGACACCGGCATCACACATGTGGCGTATTGGTGCAATACCCGAACCGAGACGCATGTTTGAACAGGGACAGTGTGCGACGCCGGTTCCGGTGCGGGCAAAGAGCTCCATACCATGCTGATCCAGTTTAACGCAGTGTGCATGCCAGACATCCGGCCCTACCCAGCCAAGGTCCTCAACGTACTGCGCTGGCGTCATGTTGAATTTCTCGCGGCTATAGCGGATATCGCTGTCGTTCTCCGCCAGATGCGTATGCATCGAGACTTTGAAGCTGCGTGCCAGTGCAGCGGACTGCTTCATCAGCTCACGACTGACCGAGAACGGTGAACATGGTGCCACCACGATGCGTAACATCGAGCCGTGGCTGTCATCGTGATAGCGCTCAATCACACGCTGCGTGTCCCTGAGGATGGCGGCTTCATTCTCAACCAGCGAATCAGGCGGCAGGCCACCCAGTGATTTACCGACGCTCATGCTGCCCCGGCTGGCATGGAAACGCATGCCCATTAACGCTGCAGCCTCAATGCTGTCGTCAAGCTTACAGCCGTTAGGGTAGACATAGAGATGGTCACTGGTGGTGGTGCAACCGGAGAGCATTAACTCGGCCATCGAAATCTGCGTTGAGATATGAATCATCTCAGGTGTCAGATTCTGCCATAGTGGGTAGAGGTGGGTAAGCCAGTTGAACAGTTCGCCGTTTTGTACCGCAGGAATAGCCCGGGTCAGACTCTGATACATGTGATGATGCGTATTGATCAGGCCAGGTATAACGATGTGTCCCCGCAGATCGATAATCTCATCTGCGCTACCGGGTAACGAGCCTGCTTCCCCGACCGCAACGATCTGATTTCCTTTAATCAGAATACTGGCGTTCCGTATTTCCCGCCGGTCGGCATCCATGCAGACCACGCATTCAGCATTCTTCAGTAACAGAGTTCGTTCCATGCTATTGCCTGTGGGTTGTGATTGTGTGCTACCCGATAATAGCGGCAAGCTTTTGGCAGAGCTAATCGCAGGTAACGCAGCTAACAGTGGCAGCTTTATCAGTGACCGGCGTAAGCGGTCAGGACTCTCCATTTTCACAGCACATTTCCTTGTACAGTTATGATAACCCGGACCTTTATGGCCCGCAGCTTTCAGGCCTCATTGCCTGAACCGTCTCAGCTTAGACCTGACAATCTGCTAAATTTTTGAGCGCCATCAAATCTGCTCTGTCACAGGCACAAATGGATCAACCCCCGATTACAGGCAAAAAAAAACCCCCTGCCGAAGCAGAGGGTTTCCTCAGAGAATACAATTCTTATTACAGAACCGCTTTCTCGATTACGCGAACCAGGGTCCAGGATTTAGTCTTGGACAGTGGACGGCATTCGCGAATTTCTACCACGTCACCAATTCCACATTCATTGTTCTCGTCATGGATGTGCAGCTTGGTCGTACGTTTGATGAATTTGCCGTAGATCGGGTGTTTCACAAAACGTTCGATAGCAACAACTGCAGATTTCTGCATTTTGTCACTTACTACACGACCCTGCAGAGTACGGATTTTATCGGTCATTACGAACCCGCCTTCTCAGTCAGTAAAGTCTTAACGCGTGCAACATCACGGCGAACCTGTTTCAGCAGATGAGTCTGCTGCAGTTGGCCAGATGCTGCCTGCATGCGCAGGTTAAATTGCTCACGCAGCAGATTAAGCAGCTCAGTGTTCAGCTCTTCAACGCTTTTTTCACGCAGCTCAGTTGCTTTCATTACATCACCGTCTTAGTTACAAAGGTGGTTTTGATAGGCAGTTTTGCTGCTGCCAGCTTGAATGCTTCACGGGCCAGCTCTTCTGGTACGCCGTCCATTTCATACAGGACTTTACCAGGCTGGATCAGGGCAACCCAATACTCTACGTTACCCTTACCTTTACCCATACGCACTTCCAGCGGCTTCTCGGTGATCGGTTTGTCCGGGAATACTCGGATCCAGATCTTACCTTGACGCTTAACTGCACGGGTCATAGCACGACGTGCTGCTTCGATCTGACGAGCAGTCAGACGACCACGGCCAACAGCTTTCAGACCGAAAGTACCGAAGCTGACATCCGTACCCGCAGCCAGACCGCGGTTACGGCCTTTGTGCACCTTACGGAATTTCGTACGCTTTGGTTGTAACATCAGCGACTCTCCTTACTTACGGCCTTTACGCTGCTGCTTTTTAGGTTGAGCAGCCGGTTCCGGTTGTTCAACAGCAGCCATACCACCCAGGATCTCACCTTTGAAGATCCATACCTTAACGCCGATTACACCATAAGTGGTGTGCGCTTCAGAGGTGTTGTAGTCAATGTCAGCACGCAGTGTGTGCAATGGCACGCGACCTTCACGATACCATTCGGTACGTGCGATCTCAGCGCCACCCAGACGGCCGCTAACTTCAACTTTAATACCCTTCGCGCCAAGACGCATGGCGTTCTGAACTGCACGCTTCATAGCACGACGGAACATCACACGACGCTCCAGCTGTGAAGTGATGCTGTCAGCTACCAGTTTCGCGTCCAGTTCCGGCTTGCGGACTTCGGCGATATTAATCTGTGCAGGAACGCCAGCGATTTTCGCGACGACCGTGCGCAGTTTTTCTACATCTTCGCCTTTCTTACCGATCACGATGCCCGGACGAGCGGTGTGAATAGTCACACGGATGCTCTTCGCTGGACGCTCGATAACGATACGAGAGACAGATGCTTTAGCCAGTTCTTTAGTCAGGAACTGACGTACTTTAAAATCGCTGTCCAGGTTGTCAGCGAATTCGTTGGTGTTCGCAAACCAGGTAGAGTTCCATGGTTTTACAATACCCAGGCGAATACCATTAGGATGTACTTTCTGACCCATTGCTAGTCTCCAGAGTCTCAGCGATCGGACACAACCACAGTAATGTGGCTGGTGCGCTTCAGGATGCGATCTGCACGACCTTTGGCACGCGGCATAATGCGTTTCATGGTCGGACCTTCATCAACGAAAATTTTCGTGATTTTCAGATCGTCGATATCAGCGCCATCGTTGTGTTCGGCGTTAGCAATGGCAGATTCCAGAACTTTTTTGACCAGTACAGCCGCTTTCTTATTGGTGTAGGTCAAAATGTCCAGTGCCTGCGACACTTTCTTACCGCGAATCAGGTCAGCAACAAGGCGAACCTTCTGAGCAGAAGAACGAGCGTGGCGATGTTGAGCTAAAGTTTCCATCTCTTCCTCCTACTTATTTCTTCTTGGCTTTTTTATCAGCCGCGTGACCGCGATAAGTACGTGTCGGCGCGAATTCACCCAGTTTGTGACCAACCATTTCGTCGGAAACAAAAACAGGAACGTGCTGACGACCATTATGGACAGCGATGGTCAAACCGATCATGTTAGGAAAGATCGTTGAACGACGGGACCAAGTGCGCAAAGGCTTCTTGTCACCGCTTTCCACCGCTTTCTCTACCTTCTTCAGCAAGTGCAGGTCAATAAAAGGACCTTTCTTGAGAGAACGTGGCATGGCTTATCCTCTAATATTATTTGCTACGGCGACGTACGATAAATTTATCAGTACGCTTGTTGCTACGGGTCTTCTTACCTTTGGTCTGAACGCCCCACGGAGTTACCGGGTGCTTACCAAAGTTACGACCTTCACCACCACCGTGCGGGTGATCAACTGGGTTCATCGCGGTACCACGAACGGTCGGACGAACACCACGCCAACGGGCTGCACCAGCTTTACCCAGAACGCGCAGCATATGCTCAGCGTTGCCGACTTCGCCCAGTGTTGCGCGGCAGTCAGACTCGACTTTACGCATTTCACCTGAACGCAGACGCAGGGTAACGTAAGAACCTTCACGCGCAACGATCTGCACGTAAGCACCAGCTGAGCGAGCAATCTGACCGCCTTTGCCTGGTTTCATTTCTACGTTATGCACGGTTGAACCCACCGGGATGTTACGCATCGGCAGAGTGTTACCTGCTTTGATCGCAGCATCAACGCCAGATTGGATCTGGTCGCCGGCTTTCAGGCCTTTAGGGGCCAGGATGTAACGGCGCTCGCCGTCTTTGTACAGAACCAGTGCGATGTTCGCAGAGCGGTTCGGATCGTACTCAAGACGTTCAACGGTTGCCGGGATACCATCTTTGTTGCGTTTGAAGTCAACAATACGGTAAGCCTGCTTGTGACCACCACCGATATGACGGGTAGTGATACGACCATTGTTGTTACGGCCACCGGATTTGCTGTTTTTTTCTACCAGCGGGGCAAATGGTTTGCCCTTGTGCAGCTCCGCGTTTACCACTTTAACTACATGGCGACGACCCGGAGATGTCGGTTTACATTTAACAACTGCCATTGTCTTTCTCCTCCGACTTACTCAGCGCCGCCAGCGAAGTCCAGATTCTGGCCTTCTTTCAGGGTGACGTAAGCTTTTTTCCAGTCGCTACGACGACCGATACGCTGTCCTTGACGCTTAACTTTGCCCTTAACTACCAGGGTGTTTACGTCTTTAACTTCTACTTCGAACAGTTTCTCAACAGCAGCAACGATCTCTGCTTTGGTCGCGTCATTAGCAACTTTGAGAACGATGGTATTAGTTTTTTCCATCGCGCTAGATGCTTTTTCAGATACGTGCGGCGCGCGCAGTACTTTCAGCAGACGTTCTTCACGGATCATGCCAGCATCTCCTCAACTTGCTTAACTGCATCAGCAGTCATAACGACTTTGTCGAAGGCGATCAGGCTAACTGGGTCGATACCGGATGCATCACGCACGTCAACCTTGTACAGGTTACGCGCAGCCAGGAACAGATTCTCATCCAGTTCACCGGTGATGATCAGCACGTCTTCCAGAGCCATGTCTTTCAGTTTCTGTACCAGCAGCTTGGTTTTCGGTGCTTCTACAGCAAATGATTCGACAACGATCAGACGATCTTGACGTACCAGTTCGGACAGGATGCTTTTCAGCGCGCCGCGGTACATCTTTTTGTTAACTTTTTGACTGTGGTCCTGCGGCTTCGCAGCAAAGGTCACGCCACCTGAACGCCAGATTGGGCTCTTTACAGAACCTGCACGCGCACGGCCGGTGCCTTTTTGACGCCATGGCTTTTTGCCTGAACCGGTTACTTCGGCGCGAGTTTTCTGCGCGCGAGTACCCTGGCGGGCGCCAGATGCGTAAGCAACAACAACCTGGTGAACCAGCGCTTCGTTGAAATCACGACCGAAGGTAGTTTCGGAAACAGTCAGCGCGCTCTGCGCGTCTTTCAATACTAATTCCATTGCTATCCCCTTACGCCTTCACAGCTGGTTTAACGATCAGGTCGCTACCGGTAGCACCGGGAACTGCACCTTTAACCAGCAGCAGGTTGCGCTCAGCGTCAACACGTACTACGTCCAGACTCTGAACGGTTACGCGCTCATTACCCAGCTGACCTGCCATTTTCTTGCCTTTGAACACTTTGCCCGGAGTCTGGTTCTGACCGATAGAACCCGGAACGCGGTGAGACAAGGAGTTACCGTGAGTAGCGTCCTGGGTACGGAAGTTCCAGCGCTTAACGGTACCGGCGAAACCTTTACCTTTAGAGGTACCGGTTACGTCAACTTTCTTAACTTCAGCGAAAATCTCAACGCTGATGCTCTGACCTACAGAGTACTCTTCACCTTCAGCGGTGCGGAATTCCCACAGGCCACGGCCAGCTTCAACGCCAGCTTTAGCAAAATGACCAGCTTCAGGTTTGGTCACACGGTTTGCTTTTTTAGCACCGGTGGTAACCTGAATTGCCTGGTAACCATCGTTTTCCAGGCCTTTGACCTGAGTAACGCGGTTCGCTTCAACTTCGATTACGGTGACGGGGATAGAAACGCCATCTTCAGTGAAGATGCGGGTCATGCCCACTTTTTTACCGACTAAACCAATCATTGTTTCAACCTCTCAATCGCTCGATGACCTGATTAACCCAGGCTGATCTGCACGTCAACACCGGCAGCCAGATCCAGACGCATCAGAGCATCAACCGTTTTTTCAGTTGGCTCAACGATGTCTACCAGACGCTTGTGAGTGCGGATTTCGTACTGATCACGCGCATCTTTGTTAACGTGCGGAGAGATCAGAACAGTAAAACGCTCTTTGCGGGTTGGCAGCGGGATTGGACCACGAACCTGCGCACCAGTGCGCTTGGCGGTCTCAACGATTTCCGCGGTTGATTGATCGATCAGACGATGATCAAACGCTTTAAGACGGATACGGATTCTTTGGTTCTGCATGAGACCAGAGCTCCAAACTTTTTATAGACGAAAAAAATTACTACTCGAGCCCATTACGATTGATGGGAGAGTGTAATCGTTCAGCATATAACTCCCCAATTGGGAGTATTGTCAGGCGGCCTATATTTCAGCCGTCTGCGATTCTGCTCGAATCGCGCCTGCAATATCTGCAGGCCCGCGCATTATACGTAAATCTGTTCAGGAAGCAACCCGTGTTGCGGTTTTCCCTGTTAAATAGTGGCCGGTTCGTGCGGCACGCATCGCAATGCCGTACTGCAAAGCGGTTAAACCACAAATTTTGTTGCGAGCACTTTTCCGCCGTTATTTATCCATGGGTGACACAGAATAAGAAGCCGATGAAAGTGCTCTTAACCTCTCATCCGGAGCAGCATCATGTCACTGTTCACTCAATTCATAGCACTCGCTGGCGGAGGCGCACTGGGAAGCTTTCTTTCGCTGGCCTGTGTGCGCTTCTCCCCCGCCCTCTCACCCACTCAGTGGTTTGTCGCACTCTGCTTTCCCGGTTCACGGTGTGATTGTTGTCAGCAGCGCCTGCTAAGGCGCGATACGCTGCCATTGATTAGCTGGCCATGGTTAAGAGGCCGATGCCGCTTCTGTCATCATCCGTTCGGCGCGAAAAGCTTCATCACTGAATGGCTGGTCGCAATACTTTGCCTGCTGGTGCTGCAAAGCTTCACCGATCCTGCCGACGCTATCTTCATCATTACTGCCTCCAGCCTGCTGCTTCTGGTGGCTGCCATTGATCACCACCACTTCTGTATACCTGACCCGCTCAGCTATCTGCTGCTCTGGCTGGTATTACTTCACGCCACCGTAACCGGAAATGAAACAGCAGCGATATGGGGCGCCCTGTCGGGCTACTGTACATTGTGGCTACTTGCCTGGAGCTATCGGCAGGTTCGGGGCCACGAAGGATTAGGTTATGGTGATATGAAGCTTTTCGCGGCGTTAGGCGCGTGCTGTGGATGGCAGGCACTACCCTGGATTGCACTGGGAAGCACTTTTCTGGCACTGGCGACAATCGTAATGCTGCAGCGTCGGGGGATAATTCAGGGGAAAAGCCCGCTGCCGTTTGGCCCTTTCCTGGCCATTGCGGGCTGGGTAACGATCGTGCTGCAGACCCGATTCACTCTTCTTTGATTTGAGCCTGCAGATAGTTCTGGATGCCCATCTTCTGGATTAACTCAAGTTCCGTTTCAATCCAGTCGATGTGATGCTCTTCATCAGCCAGGATTTCAATCATCATGTCACGGCTGACATAGTCATGTACCTTGTCAGCATAGGAGATGGCCTCACGCAGATCTTTAGCACCTTCCAGCTCCAGATTCAGGTCTGAACTCAGCATCTCCTCGACGTCTTCACCAATACGCAGACGTCCCAGATCCTGAAGATTTGGAATGCCCTCAAGAAAGAGAATGCGTTCAATGTATTTGTCCGCATGCTTCATCTCGTCGATCGATTCGTGATACTCCACATCGTTGAGGCGCGTCAGCCCCCAGTTTTTAAACATGCGCGCATGCAGAAAATACTGATTGATGGCAACCAGTTCATTTCCAAGCAGTTTATTAAGATGACTGATAACTTTGATATCGCCCTTCATTGTTAACCCTCCGCGTCTGGTTTATTAGAGCGTAGATGTGGTTAAAAAGAAGTCAAAAAAACGCGACAGATATTGTGGGTATTCATACATCCAGTGGCAGTCAGGCTATCTCTTTATAGAGCGGAGCATGCTGCATTTCTTCATCCATAATCTCACGCGCAGCACGAACGCATTTGCCACACTGTTTGCCTACCGGTACAAACTGGCGCAGTTGCTGAATAGATTTGGGCTGATATCGACGCACAACTTCACGAAGGGTTTTATCACTGATGGCATTACACAGGCAGACGTACATTGATTCATCACTCGGGTACATTTTCTGTACATAGTGTAAATGCGAATCGTTTTTATTTCAAACCTACCCTTTACAGGGTTATGGCCATTTTCAGAGCAAAAAAAAAGAGCACCGGAGTGCTCTTTTTCACTGTGTTGCAGTGGTCGTTTGCACGACCACAGCAGATATCACAATTAAGCGATAACTTTAGCAACAACACCCGCGCCAACGGTACGGCCGCCTTCGCGGATTGCGAAGCGCAGACCTTCGTCCATTGCGATTGGGTGGATCAGGGTAACAACCATTTTGATGTTGTCGCCTGGCATTACCATTTCAACGCCTTCTGGCAGCTCTACTGAACCGGTCACGTCAGTGGTACGGAAGTAGAACTGTGGACGATAGCCCTTGAAGAACGGAGTATGGCGGCCACCTTCGTCTTTAGACAGAACGTAAACTTCTGACTCGAACTGGGTGTGTGGCTTGATAGAGCCTGGCTTAGCCAGAACCTGGCCACGCTGGATGTCTTCACGCTTGATACCGCGCAGCAGAACACCACAGTTTTCGCCTGCCTGACCCTGGTCCAGCAGCTTACGGAACATCTCAACACCGGTACAGGTTGATTTCGCAGTATCTTTGATACCAACGATTTCAACTTCGTCGCCGACTTTAACGATGCCGCGCTCAACACGACCGGTAACAACGGTACCACGGCCAGAGATTGAGAATACGTCTTCGATTGGCAGCAGGAACGGCATGTCGATCGCACGCTGTGGTTCTGGGATATAGGTATCCAGATGCTCAGCCAGTTCGATGATTTTCGCTTCCCACTCAGCTTCGCCTTCCAGCGCTTTCAGAGCAGAACCACGAACGATTGGAGTGTCGTCGCCTGGGAAGTCATAGGCTGACAGCAGGTCACGAACTTCCATCTCTACCAGTTCCAGCAGCTCTTCATCATCAACCATGTCACATTTGTTCAGGAACACGATGATGTAAGGAACGCCAACCTGACGACCCAGCAGGATGTGCTCACGGGTCTGTGGCATCGGGCCATCAGTCGCAGCAACAACCAGGATCGCGCCGTCCATCTGCGCAGCACCGGTGATCATGTTTTTCACATAGTCGGCGTGGCCTGGGCAGTCAACGTGTGCGTAGTGACGAGTCGGGGTTTCATACTCAACGTGTGAAGTGTTGATGGTGATACCACGAGCTTTCTCTTCTGGTGCGTTATCGATCTGATCGAATGCACGAGCCTGGCCGCCGTAAGTTTTAGACAGTACGGTGGTGATAGCTGCAGTCAGGGTGGTTTTACCGTGGTCGACGTGACCGATGGTGCCCACGTTTACGTGCAGTTTGTTACGCTGAAATTGCTCTTTCGCCATGGCGATAATTCCTTACGTTGTGCCTTCACCATCTGGGTGAAGGCATCAGTTCAAATTTAAACCGTAGCTTATTTGCTACGAGCTTCAATAACGGCCTGCGCTACGTTGTTCGGCGCATCGTCATACTTCAGGAACTCCATGGAGTAAGAAGCACGACCTTTGGTCAGAGAACGCAGCTGAGTTGCGTATCCGAACATCTCAGACAACGGAACTTCAGCGTGAATCTGAACGCCAGTAGCGTTAGATTCCTGCCCTTTGAGCATACCACGACGACGGCTAAGGTCACCGATGACATCACCCGTGTTCTCTTCTGGCGTTTCAACTTCAACCTTCATGATAGGCTCAAGCAGAACAGGTGTCGCTTGTTTAAAGCCTTGTTTGAAGGCAATAGACGCGGCCAGTTTAAACGCCAGTTCTGAGGAGTCGACATCATGGTAAGAACCGAAGTGCAGACGCACGCCCAGATCCACAACCGGATAACCAGCCAGAGGGCCTGATTTCAGCTGTTCCTGGATACCTTTGTCAACCGCAGGGATGTATTCACCAGGAATCACACCACCTTTGATGTCGTTGACAAATTCGTAACCTTTCGGGTTCGAACCTGGCTCCAGTGGGTACATGTCGATAACAACATGACCGTACTGACCACGACCACCAGACTGCTTGGCGTGTTTACCTTCAACATCGGTAACTTTGTTGCGAATCGCTTCACGGTAAGCAACCTGTGGTTTACCCACGTTTGCTTCAACGTTGAACTCACGCTTCATGCGGTCAACGATGATGTCGAGGTGCAACTCACCCATACCCGCGATGATGGTCTGGTTAGATTCTTCATCAGTCCATACGCGGAATGATGGGTCTTCTTTCGCCAGACGGCCCAGAGCCAGACCCATTTTTTCCTGGTCAGCTTTGGTTTTTGGTTCAACGGCGATAGAGATTACCGGCTCCGGGAACTCCATGCGCTCAAGGATGATGACGTTCTCTGGGTCACACAGGGTGTCACCAGTGGTCACATCTTTCAGGCCGATCGCAGCTGCGATATCACCCGCACGGACTTCTTTGATCTCTTCACGCTTGTTAGCGTGCATCTGAACGATACGGCCCAGACGCTCACGGTTTGACTTAACCGGGTTGAATACGGTGTCGCCAGTGTTAACAACACCAGAGTAAACGCGGAAGAAGGTCAGGTTACCGACAAACGGGTCAGTAGCGATTTTGAACGCCAGTGCAGCAAACGGCTCGTTGTCGTCTGAGTGACGAACAGCCGGCGTGTCTTTACCGTCGTCCAGCATACCGTTGATCGCGGTAACGTCAGTCGGTGCTGGCAGATATTCAACAACGGCATCCAGCATCGCCTGAACACCTTTGTTCTTAAAGGCAGAACCACAGGTTACCAGGATGATTTCGTTGTTCAGAACACGCTTACGCAGAGATGTTTTGATCTCTTCTTCAGTCAGTTCTTCACCACCGAAGAATTTCTCCATCAGCTCATCAGAGCCTTCAGCAGCGGCTTCAACCAGCTTCGCACGCCATTCTTCAGCCAGTTCCTGCATATCAGCTGGGATATCTTCGTAAACGAAGGTCACACCCTGATCTTCGTCGTTCCAGTTGATTGCTTTCATTTTCACCAGGTCAACAACACCGGTGAATTTCTCTTCTGCGCCGATAGCCAGCTGCAGAGGAACTGGAGTTGCGCCCAGACGAACTTCCATCTGGTTAACAACTTTCAGGAAGTTAGCACCCATGCGGTCCATTTTGTTAACGAACGCAATGCGTGGAACTTTGTATTTGTTAGCCTGACGCCATACGGTCTCAGACTGTGGCTGAACGCCACCAACTGCACAGTAAACCATTACCGCGCCATCAAGCACACGCATAGAACGTTCTACTTCGATGGTGAAGTCAACGTGTCCTGGGGTGTCGATGATGTTGATGTGGTGTGGTTCGAACTGCTTAGCCATACCAGACCAGTAACAGGTGGTCGCAGCGGAAGTGATGGTAATACCACGTTCCTGTTCCTGCTCCATCCAGTCCATGGTTGCTGCGCCGTCATGTACTTCACCGATTTTGTGGTTTACACCGGTGTAGAACAGAACGCGTTCGGTAGTGGTAGTCTTACCGGCGTCGATGTGCGCACTGATACCGATGTTACGGTAGCGAGCAATGGGTGTTTTACGAGCCATTTGATTCCTCGGTTTTTCGGACGTTCAAAATTAGTCAACCCCAGCGGGTTGGCCCTTTGGGCGCCCGCTGGTTTAACAACTACGCGACTGTTACCAGCGGTAGTGAGCGAACGCCTTGTTGGCTTCAGCCATACGGTGAACGTCTTCACGTTTCTTCACTGCAGTACCTTTGTTCTCTGCAGCATCAGAAAGTTCGTTCGCCAGGCGAAGAGCCATTGATTTATCACCGCGTTTACGAGCAGCATCTACGATCCAGCGCATTGCCAGGGCATTACGACGAACCGGACGGACTTCAACTGGTACCTGATAAGTAGAACCACCAACGCGACGTGACTTAACTTCGACAGTCGGACGCACGTTTTCCAGCGCTACTTCAAAGGCTTCCAGGGAGTTTTTACCTGAACGCTGAGCCAGGGTCTCAAGCGCGGTATAAACGATTGATTCTGCAGTAGATTTTTTACCATCTACCATCAGGATATTTACAAATTTGGCCAGCAGCTCTGATCCGAACTTAGGATCTGGCAGAATTTTACGCTGACCAATGACGCGACGACGTGGCATGGAAATACTCCGTTGTTAATTCAGGATTGTCCAAAACTCTATGAGTTTATTATGACATTTAATTTAAAACGTTTGGCCTTACTTAACGGAGAACCATTAAGCCTTTGGCTTCTTCACGCCGTACTTGGAGCGAGCCTGCTTACGGTCTTTAACACCTGAGCAGTCCAGCGCGCCACGAACGGTGTGGTAACGCACACCTGGCAGGTCTTTTACACGACCGCCACGGATCAGGATCACGGAGTGTTCCTGCAGGTTATGACCTTCACCGCCGATGTAGGAGGTAACTTCAAAACCGTTGGTCAAACGCACACGGCAGACTTTACGCAGTGCGGAGTTTGGTTTCTTAGGAGTGGTGGTGTACACACGAGTACAAACGCCACGTTTTTGCGGGCAAGCTTCCAGCGCCGGCACGTTGCTCTTTGCAACTTTGCGGACGCGTGGTTTGCGAACCAGCTGGTTAACTGTTGCCATTAAATAGCTCCTGGATTTGCTTTTGCTTCGTAAACACGTAATAAATCGCCTCGTAGAATTACGAGGAGGCAGAATTTTAGGGCTGAGTCAAAGGGGTGTCAAGAAATAACCAGGTTTTAGCCGATTACCAGACCATTTGTTGCGGATGCCTGATCGTTAGCGTGACAAAGCCAGTATAGTCTACTGACTGCATGCTGGTTGAAATTTGTTCAGTGAGTCCCCGCGCCTGGACATCCTCAGCAAGCACCCATAGCGTTGCTTTACACGCTGACAGCTGCGCCAATGCGCGACTGCCTGCTAAGGCAGCCAGCACGCCATCCTGCAGCAGCAGCAGGTCATCGCCCTCACACGCGATTAAAAGCAGGGTTTCGAGGTCACAGTGTGCCGGTGAGTGCATTAAGGTGTGCAGCATTAACATCTCTTAAAAAGTCAGAATGCGATCGTAGCTGGCCAGCGTCTGCCGCAGCTCCGGCGCGTCCAGTAGCGTAACATCCAGCAACCGGTCAGCGTCAACCGCTAATCCACGCGTTATCAGCGATGTCCGGCAGAGATAACACTGTTCAATGTCATACAGCGCCAGTACGCCAAAGGTCGCGGCATAGTGACGGCTCTTAATCGCCTCAGGCTGCTGGTGCAGATTGAGCTGCAGTACGCCATCACCAATAAAAAACAGGCCGATATCTTCACTGAGTGCGCCCGTAGCCAGCGCGGCATCCAGCCCCTCACGCCCTGCACTGCTACCGTGCGGTGCCCGGGTAAAGACAAATGCGACACGATTCATCAGAACTGCACCATACGTTCACAGCTCAGCGCCGCTTCTGCCAGCGCACCCAGCCCGCTCAGGGTAAAACCCGGCTGCAGGTTACTGCCTGCCAGCTGGAGTCGGGCCGCTTCCTGCTGATCGCTGACACCACGCCGCAGCGCAGCCGCGACACAGATGTTCAGTGCCACACCCTGCTCCTGATGTAATGTCTGCCACGCGCGCACCAGATCAAACTCATCGCTGGCGGGCGCCGTCAGCTGGTTAGCGTTCAGCACCCCTTCGCGATAGAAGAATACGCTGTCAAGCTGATGGCCCGCCGTCAGTAGCGCGCGGGCGAACAGATATGCACTGGTCGCCTGTTGCGTCCCGTAAGCCGGGCCGGTGACCAGCAGGGTATAACGCATTACCGATCCTGATCCTGAAAGTCGCCATTTTTAAACTGGCGGATGTAGAGATAGACAGTATGCTTCGAGATGTTCAGCCGGTCCGCCACCTGGTTGATGGCATCCTTAATGTCGAAGATCCCCTTCTCATACAGGTTCAGCACAATCTGACGATTCTTGGCGTTGTTCGACACGTTGCGATCGGCACTCACCTCTTCAATGGTGAACTCCAGCGTCTGCATCACCAGATCGTCGACCGAACTGGCGAAGTTGACGTTAGAGTCAACCTGCTGCATTTCTGGCGGCATGAAAGTCGACATGATCTGTGAGAACGGCACATCCAGGTTCATGTTGATGCAGAGCAGGCCAATAACCCGTTGCTGACGGTTACGGATCGCGATGGTGACCGACTTCATCAGCACGCCGCTTTTGGCACGCGTGAAATAGGCACGGGAGACATTGCTGTCCGCGCTGTGCATATCGTGCAGCATACGCAGGGCTAAATCAGTGATAGGGGAACCGACTTTACGGCCGGTGTGTTCCCCATTGGCAATACGCACGGCCGAACACTTCAGATCTTCCAGCGAATGCAGGACGATTTCACAATGCGAGCCGATCAACATCGCCAGGCCATCCACGACAGCCTCGTACGATTTCAGAATATCGTAATCAGTTTCTTCGAACGGGCGCTGCTCCAGAAGATCGAAGTCGCTCAGTTCACCCGGATTGAATGGATTAGACATTGAAGAGTATCACCCTGAATGGCTGGAGCCTGTCACAGCGGCTTATGGGCAGACTCAATATTGGGATAATTAGGCAGGCATTAGTCTGGCAAATGTCGTCGGCTTATGCCAGAGGTTTGTCGTGAAGCTAAAATGAAACCGCCGCCCGGAGGCGGCGGTCAGCAGATTACTGCGCTTTTTCTGCAGCAGCAGGCGCAGGGGCCTGTGCTTTTTCATCTGCTTTAGGCGCGGGTTTGATATCAAGCAGTTCAACATCAAAGACCAGGGTGGAATTAGCCGGGATACCCGGAACGCCGTTTTTGCCGTAAGCCAGATTCGGTGGGATCACCAGCTTGATCTTGCCACCTTTCTTCACGTGCTTCAGACCTTCAGTCCAGCCTGGGATAACGCCATCCAGACGGAATGAGAGCGGCTCGCCACGGGTATAAGAGTTGTCGAATTCAGTACCGTCGATCAGCGTACCTTTGTAGTTCACCACGACAGTGTCGCTGTCTTTAGGTGCGTCGCCAGTACCTTCTTTCTCAACTTTATACAGCAGGCCGCTTTCGGTTTTCTTCACGCCGCTCTCTTTAGCAAATTTGGTTGCGAAAGCGTCGCCCTTTTCAGCGTTCTCTTTCGCATCTTTTTCCATTTTCGCTGAGGCTGCGCCTTTCACGCGGCCTTCAAAGGATTGCAGCGTCTGCTCAATCTCTTCGTCAGACAGTTTGCTCTTGCCACCAAACGCATCCTGAACACCAGCAATCAGCTGCTGCTTATCCAGTTTGATGCCCAGTTTTTCCTGCTCCTTCAGGGAGTTGTCCATGTAGCGACCCAGTGAAGCACCCAGTGCGTAGGCAGACTGCTGGTCTTCATCTTTGAAAGCCGCATTCTTAGGTGCCTGAGGCGCGGACTGTGGCGCGGCGGCTGGTGCAGCCTGTGGCGCCGCAGCGGTGTCTGCTGCCATTGCCATTGATGCATTCAGTGCAACAGCCATGGTGGTAGCTAACAATGTGACTTTAAACAGTGATTTCATCCATTCTCCAAAACCGAAGCGTCTAACCTCGGGAAACATTGCGGACTTCAGGGCCCACACTATAACTTTACGTGGCAGTGTCGAACACTCCCACAATGTAATTACCCGGTCTACCTCCGACCTTTATAACATCGGGAAGTTTCATCAGAGATGATGCCGCGCTGCCTTTTTTCAAGCGCAACGCCTCCGGGCGTGAAAAAAACAGGTGATTCCTGGCATTCAGGTCGTAGAATCACGCCCTGAGTCGCACCTTAACAGAGGAACAGGTCATGCAACAATCTGAGTGGGAACAGCGTCTGGAGACGTTAGAAAGCAAACTGGCCTTTCAGGAGATGACCATTGAGCAGCTGAACAGCGCGGTGGTTCAGCACGAGCTGGAGATGAACAAGATGCGTGAGCAGATGCGCATTTTAACCGACAAGCTCAAAGCGAATGCGCCCTCAATGGTCGCCTCGCAGTCTGAAGAGACGCCACCGCCACACTACTGATGGTGGGCGGTGTCTGGCCCTGGCTCAGCCGGGCCGAACCAGAGTATCAGCCAAAAGAAAGGCCACCCGGAGGTGGCCTTGAAAGGTCTGTTGAGACTTAGTGGCTGCAGCCGCAACCGCCAGTACCACAACCGCCTTTACCGTGGTCGTGGTCGTGATCATGGCCGTGATCGTGGTCATGATGATGGCCATCTGCACCGTGAACGTGGCCATGAGCCAGCTCTTCCGGTGTGGCTTCACGGATAGCAACCACTTCAACGTTGAAGTTCAGGTTCTGACCCGCCAGCATGTGGTTACCATCAACCACGACGTGATCGTCTTCCACTTCGGTGATTTCTACCGGTACCGGACCCTGATCGGTCTCTGCCAGGAAGCGCATGCCAACCTGCAGTTCGTCAACGCCCATGAAGACGTCTTTAGGTACGCGCTGCACCAGGTTGTCGTCATACTGACCGTAAGCATCATTTGCCGGGATATGCACGTCAAATTTGTCGCCGGCAACGTGGTTTTCCAGCGCATTTTCCAGACCAGAAATCAGGGAACCATGACCGTGCAGGTAGTCTAACGGTGCACTCACCGGTGACTCGTCAACTAACACGCCGTCTTCTGTACGTACCTGATAGGCCAGGCTTACCACCAGGTCTTTTGCTACTTTCATGATATCTCCTAACCGTTGAGAGCTGAGATCCCGTCTCATTGGTCTATTCTTGCGTGCAATAACACCAACCAGAAAGGTTCGGGGTTGAGTGCAAGAGGGGTTTCACTTTCTCTTGCGACTTCAGCCTTAATGGCGTCAATTGTAACGGAATTCAATCCCGCTGTAAGTTTAAGCGTGAAAAAAGCTGCCCGATTTCGCTATTCAGGATGGAAAATGCCGATAACCTGCTCATTGGTCCGAACCTGATCGCGCGCCTGCTTATCTGCCTCACGCATCTGGTGACCACACTTCACACACTCCACCACATCAACATTGTTTTCACGCCACATCGCCAGCGTGTCCTTCTCCTGGCAGTGCGGGCATGTCGCACCAGCAATAAAACGTTTACGCATTAGCTTCTGCCTGTTTAAAAAGGTTATTGATCATCGTCCCAGCCGTCGATCTGCCGCTTTTCACGCTGCATTTCACGCTGGAAGATATCTTCCAGTTCACGCCGCGCTTCACGGACGCGTGAAGCCTGTGCAGCGCTTTCAGAGAGCGTCGGCACCAGCTCGCGAAGCATCCGCATATCAAGCCGGCGGAAATGCTGCTGAGCGCGGTGCGCCTGATGGGGATGCATCCCCAGTGACATCAATGTTTTACGGCCCAGCTCCAGCGCACTGGAGAAGGTCTCACGCGAGAACTGCGTGACGCCTGCCTGCAGCAGCTCATGCGCTTCCACGCGGCCCCGGGCGCGCGCCTGAATCTGCAGCTGCGGAAAATGCTGCTGGCACAGATGCACGATAGTCATCACATCTTCCGGCTCATTACAGGTGATCACAATCGACTGGGCGCTGGCTGCACCAGCGGCACGCAGTAACTCCAGCTCGGTGGCATCACCGTAATAGACCTTGTAGCCATATTTGCGCATCAGACTGACCACACTGATGTCGCGTTCCAGCACGGTAATACGTTTGTTGTTCGCCATCAGCAGGCGACCTATCACCTGTCCGAAGCGACCAAAGCCCACCACAATTACCTGCGGCTGGTCATCTTCGACAAAGTGTTTCTCTGCATTTTCGTCTGGCTCATTAAAGCGGCGTGCCAGCAGTCGGTCGATACCCTTCATCAGCAGCGGCGTGGTCATCATCGACAGCGTCACCGTCACCAGCAACATCGGCAGTTGATCGCCTGAGAAAAGCTTTGCCGACGAGGCCGCTGAAAAGAGCACAAAGGCAAACTCGCCGCCCTGACTCAGTACGCCAGCAAACTGCTGGCGCTCGGAACTGCGCAGGCCATAAATGCGCGCCAGCAGATAGAGCACCAGCGTTTTCACCGCCACCAGCGTTACCACGCCCAGCAGGATGGTCACAATATGGGTATAGAGCACTCCGAGGTTGAGCGCCATGCCCACCGAAATAAAGAACAGGCCCAGCAGCAGCCCCTTAAACGGGTCGATAGCGACTTCCAGCTCATGCCGGTATTCACTTTCTGCCAGCAGGATCCCGGCAATAAAGGTGCCCAGCGCCATCGACAGCCCGAGCGCATCCATAAACAGCGCGGAACCCAGCACCAGCAGCAGCGACGCTGCGGTAAAAACTTCACGCACGCCCGATGCCGCGATATAACGGAAGATCGGCCGCAGCAGATAGCGTCCGCCCACCAGCATGCCGGCAAACGCCAGCACTTTCATACCGACCTTCATCCAGTCGATGTGACCGCTGTCGGTGCCGGCCAGCAGCGGGATCAGCGCCAGCGCCGGGATGACCGCGATATCCTGAAACAGCAGCACCGAAAAGCCCAGCTGCCCCGCTTCGCTGCGGTTCATGCCTTTATCCATCATCAACTGCAGCGCCATGGCGGTCGAAGACATCGCCAGACCAATCCCGCCGATAATTGCCGCCTGCCAGCTAAAGTCGGTCAGCCATAATAAGCCGCCCAGAATAGCCGCTGAGAAGATCACCTGCGCCGCGCCGACGCCAAAAATGGAGCGGCGCAGCGCCCACAGCTTTGCCGGATTTAGCTCCAGCCCGATAATAAACATCAGGAAAACCACGCCAAGCTCAGAGAAGTGAAGAATCTCATCGACATCGCTGATAAAGCCTAATCCCCACGGGCCGATGGCGATACCCGCCACCAGATAGCCCAGAACAGCACCAATACCGAGGCGAGCCGCCACCGGCACAATCAATACCGCCGCGACCAGATAAATCACCCCGGCGGTCAGCAGCGTTTGCCCTTCCATCTATACCCCTCCATTCGGCAGCGGTGCTGCCAGCCAGTCGCCATAGGCGCGGGCATAATTTTTCATTAACTCCGGACTCTGCCGACGCGCCCAGTAGACGATCATCGGCGGCATCCAGTGCATTCGGCACATCTGCGCGGTCAGCTCAAAAGGACGCATAATGTCATTGAGCGAATAGCGGTTCAGACCCTGCTGTTTAAAAGCACTTTCCGGTTCTCCGGTCGTCACCACGCTGCGCCAGTACTTGCCTTCGAGCGCATTGCCATCCACACCATTGGCGAAACCGCGTGACAGAACGCGATCCAGCCACTCTTTCAGCAGCGCCGGACAGCTATAGGTATAGAGCGGATGCTGGAAAATGATGACGTCGTGTTCGCGCAGCAGCTGTTGTTCATAGTGAATATCGATAAAAAAATCCGGATAGGTCGCGTACAGATCGTGCACGGTGACGTGTTCCAGTGCCTGAGCCGGCTGTAGCAGAATCCGATTTGCGACCGAATCCTGTGATTCCGGATGAGCATAAAGCAGCAAAACCCTGGGTGGCTGCGACATCCTTTCCCTCCAAAGCGTCGTCATTGGTGCGGTTTTCCGCTACCATGCACGACGCAGCAAAATCTCATTATGTTGCCAGTAAATTAACATATTCTGACGATACGGCGCTTACATGATTGTCTTCTCAGCCTTACAAATTCGCCGCGGCATCCGCGTCCTGCTCGACAATGCCACCGCCACCATCAATCCCGGTCAGAAGGTCGGGCTGGTGGGTAAAAACGGCTGTGGGAAATCCACGCTGCTGTCGCTGTTAAAAGGTGAAATCACCAGCGATGCCGGTACCGTCACGTTCCCCTCTCACTGGGCGCTGGCCTGGGTGAATCAGGAAACTCCCGCGCTGGATAAAGCTGCGCTGGAGTACGTGATTGATGGCGATCGCCAGTTCCGCCAGCTTGAGGCAGAACTGGCAGACGCCAATCTGCGCGACGATGGCAATGCCATCGCGCTGCTGCATGGCAAGCTGGATGCGGTGCAGGCGTGGAGCATCCATGCGCGCGCCTCAAGCCTGCTGCATGGTCTGGGCTTCAGTCAGGAACAATTGCAGCGTCCGGTCAGCGACTTCTCCGGTGGCTGGCGTATGCGCCTTAATCTGGCCCAGGCGCTGATTTGCCGTTCCGATCTGCTGCTGCTGGATGAACCGACCAACCACCTCGATCTCGATGCAGTGATCTGGCTCGAGCGCTGGCTGAAGAGTTATGAAGGCACGCTGATCCTGATCTCGCACGATCGTGACTTCCTCGATCCGGTCATCGACAAAATTATCCATATCGAACAGGAGTCGATGTTCGAATACACCGGCAACTACAGCTCCTTTGAGCGGCAGCGCGTCGCCAAGCTTGCTCAGCAGCAGGCGCTGTATGAAAGCCAGCAGGAGAAAGTGGCGCATTTACACAGCTACATTGATCGTTTCCGCGCCCAGGCTACCAAGGCGAAGCAGGCGCAGAGCCGCATCAAGATGCTGGAGCGCATGGAGATGATCGCGCCGGCCCATGTCGACAACCCGTTCAGCTTCACCTTCCGCAAGCCGGAGAACCTGCCTAATCCGCTGATGAAGATGGAGAAGGTCACTGCGGGCTATGGCGACCGTATCATTCTCGACGCCATCAAGCTCAACCTGGTTCCGGGATCGCGTATCGGCCTGCTGGGACGTAACGGCGCCGGTAAATCGACCCTGATTAAGTTGCTGGCGGGTGAGCTGGAAGCGATGGACGGCAAGATGGGGCTGGCGAAAGGGATCAAGCTTGGTTACTTCGCCCAGCATCAGCTGGATTACCTGCGGGCTGACGAGTCGCCGCTGCAGCATCTGTCGCGCATTGCGCCTCAGGTGCTTGAACAGCAGTTGCGCGACTATCTGGGCGGCTTCGATTTCCGTGGCGATAAAGTCACTGAAAAAACCGAACGCTTCTCCGGCGGTGAGAAAGCGCGACTGGTGCTGGCCCTGATTGTCTGGCAGCGCCCTAACCTGCTGCTGCTCGATGAACCTACCAACCACCTGGATCTCGATATGCGTCAGGCGCTGACCGAAGCGTTGATCGACTTCGAAGGGGCGCTGGTGGTGGTGTCGCACGACCGTCACCTGCTGCGCGCCACTACCGACGATCTCTATCTGGTGCACGATGGCAAAGTGGATGTGTTTGAGGGCGACCTCGAAGATTATCAGCAGTGGCTGAGCGATCTGCAGAAACAGCAGGCGCAACAGGATGCCGCACCGAAGCAGGATAACGGCAACAGTGCCCAGGCGCGTAAAGATCAAAAGCGCCGCGATGCCGAACTGCGCACCCAGACGCAACCACTGCGCAAAGAGATCGAGAAGCTGGAAAAGCAGATGAGCAAATGGCAGAGCCAACTGGCCGATGCCGAAGCCCAGCTCTCAGACAGTGCGATTTATGATCCGAGCCGTAAAGCGGACCTGACCACCGCGCTGCAGCGTCAGGCGGAGAGTAAATCTGCGCTGGAAGAGGTTGAGATGGCCTGGCTGGAAGCCCAGGAACAGCTCGAACAGATGATGGCTTCATAAAAAGATTCTCCCCGCTCGCGGGGAGATTTTTTTAACGCGGTTTATCGCCCAGCACCGTTGCCCGCTGCATGATGCGCCGGGCGGGATAGTAGTCAGCATTGGCATAATGCTGCGTCACCCGATTATCCCAGATAGCCAGATCGTCTGGCTGCCAGCGCCAGCGCACCTGAAACTCCGGTTTGGTAGCATGCGCAAACAGGAAGCCCAGCAGCGCATCACTCTCCTTCTCGCTTAAATCCACAATCCGCGTGGTAAAACCCTCATTCACAAACAGCGCTTTTTTGCCGCTGACCGGATGGGTGCGGATCACCGGATGCTGCACCGGCGGATGCTTCGCCACCGCCTGCTGCCAGCGCTGATGCTCCTCTTCGGTTTTGCGGTACTTGTACTCCTGGAATGACTTTTTGAAATCATGCTCGGCACTCAGGCCTGCCAGCAGCTGCTTAAACGGCTCAGAAAGTGCCTCGTAAGCCGCAATGCCGCTGGTCCAGAGCGTATCACCGCCTGCTTCCGGCAACACTTTTGAGGCCAGTAAAGCGATGGCCGGTGGCGTATCGATAAAGGTGACGTCGGTGTGCCAGTTGTCGTTATCCGGCGGATTATCCTGATGCGTATCCAGCACGATAATCTCCTCAACGCCTTCTGCGTGGGGATAGACCGGATGGATATGCAGGTCGCCAAAGCGGATCGCCAGGGCACGATGCTGTTCCGGCGTAATTTTCTGGTCACGCAGAAACAGCACCTGGTGGCGCAGCAGGCCATGGTAAAGCTGTTCAAACTGCGCATCACTTAATGGGCGAGAGACATCCAGGTTTGAGACCTGCGCGCCGATATAGGGGCCAAGCGGGGTAAAACTGATACGTTCATTCATGACTGTTCTCCACTCCAGGGCGTCAGACGGCGCTGCAACGCGCGGAGCCCGAGTTCTAAGCTAAAAGCGATAAAGGCAATCACTGCGATACCCGCCAGCACCACATCGGTGGCGAGAAACTCTCCCGCTGACTGCACCATAAAACCGAGACCCCGCGTGGCGGCAATCAGCTCCGCTGCCACCAGCGTTGACCAGCCCACTCCCAGACCAATGCGCAGACCGGTCAGAATCTCCGGCAGCGCGCCCGGCAGGATCACCCAGCGCAGCAGCTGCCAGCGGTTAGCCCCCAGCGAGCGAGCGGCGCGAATACGTACCTGCTGCGTGTTACGCACCCCGGCCAGGGTAGAGAGCGTCACGGGCGCGAAGATCGCCAGATAGATCAGCAGGATTTTCGAGGTCTCACCAATACCGAACCAGATCACCATCAGCGGCAGATAGGCGAGTGGCGGAATCGGGCGATAAATTTCAATCAGCGGATCGAGCAGCCCGCGTGCGACCGGGCTGAGGCCCATCAGAATCCCCACCGGAATACCGATAGCGGCAGCAGCCGTCAGCGCAATCAGCATCCGCGTCAGGCTGGCGGCCAGATGCTGCCACAGCGTGGCATCCATAAAGCCCTGCGCGCTGGCAATCACCAGCAGCTTGCTGAACACCTGCTGCGGCGACGGCAGGAACAACGGGGCAATCAGGCCCAGCGCGGTGACACCCCACCAGAGCAGTAACAGCAGAGAGAGGCTAAGCACGCTCAGCGTAAAGGCGGTTGAAAACGGCCAGCGCAGCCGACGGCGCACCGGCAGAGACTTATCGTGGATTAATGCGCTCATGCAAACGCCTCCCGCTGATCAAATACCCGGCTCAGCACATATTCGCGCTGGGCGATAAACTGCGGATCGGATTTGATGCTGCGGCACGACTCTCCCGCAGCAAAACGGCGGCCAAATTCGGGTCGTAGCCGCTCCACGATACGGCCCGGTCCTGGCGACAGCAGAATCAGTTCGCTGGCGAGGAAAATCGCCTCTTCTATATCGTGTGTAATCAGCAGGATCTGTTTACCGCTGTCGCGCCACAGCGTCAGCAGCAGTGTCTGCATCTGCTCACGGGTAAAAGCATCCAGTGCGCCAAACGGCTCATCCAGCAGCAGCAGTTGCGGATCGGTGGCCAGCGCACGGGCAATACCTACCCGTTGACGCTGACCGCCGGACAACTGCCAGATGGCGCGCTTTTCCGCCCCTTCCAGCCCGACCTGCCTGATGAGTTTCCGCGCTATGGCCTCACGTGCCTGGCGCGGCATCCCCGCCAGCTGCAGGCCAAAGGCGACGTTATCCAGCACGTTGCGCCACGGCAGTAACCCTTCATTCTGAAACACCACGCCGCGCTCCGCGCCTGGCCCGGTCACCGGCTGGTTATCCAGCGTGATGCTGCCCGACTCCACCGGCAGGAATCCGGCCACCAGATTAAGCAGCGTGGTTTTGCCGCAGCCGGAGGGGCCGAGCACGACCAGCAGTTCCTGGCTATCCAGTTGCAGATTGATATCCTGCAATACTGGCTGTCCGGCATAACGGGCATTAAGGTGAGCGATGCGCAGCATAGTGCCTCCTTACGGTTTAACTAATGGCTCGACGAAGCGGGAGGTCACATAACTGCTGTAGTCGTTATCTGCCTGCGGCACCCGGCCCTGCGCTTTCAGGAACTGCGCGGTATCGACGATCGCCTTATTGACCGGCTTGCCCAGCTGCTCAACCTGCTGCTGCGCCGTCAGGTAGGTATTGCCCTTCACCAGACCTGGCACCTGCGCTTCCGGCACGCCGCTCAGGCGTGAGAGTTTGCTGAGGTTATCAGGCTGCTTCAGCCAGCTGTCGGGACTGTTAAGGTAGGCCTGCTGCGCATCGATCGCGCTGCGGGCAAAGGCGGTCACGATCTCCGGGTGCTGTTCGGCAAAATCTTTGCGGACAACCCAGACATCCAGCGTCGGTGAACCCCAGCTCCCCACTTCCGCAGAGTCGGTTAACACCTTGCCTTCTTTCTCCAGCTCATTGACTGCGGGCGCCCAGACATAGGCACCATCAATGTCGCCACGCTGCCAGGCCGCGATAATCGCTGGCGGCTGCAGGTTTACCAGCTGAACCTGCGACGGCTTGATGCCCCAGTGTTTCAGTGCAGCCAGCAGGCTGTAGTGAGTAGTAGAGATGAACGGCACCGCGATGCGTTTGCCGATGAGATCTTTAGGAGAGGTAATGGTCTTTTTTACCACCAGCGCTTCAGAGTTGCCCAGCTGAGAGGCGAGTAAAAAGGCTTCAATTGGCAGTTTCTGCGCTGCTGCGACCGCTAACGGACTGGAACCGATGTTGCCAATCTGCACGTCGCCGGACGCCAGTGCGCGTAAGACGCCTGCACCGCTGTCAAACTTTCGCCAGTCAACGCTGGCCCCGCTCTCTTTCGCAAAACTGTTGTCAGCCTGCGCCACTTTCGCAGGTTCGGCTGAGGTCTGGTACGCCACGGTGACATTGACCGCATCTGCCCGAAACGCCAGCAGTGCCAGCGCTGCGGCTAAAAAAGTTAAACGTGTTGCTGCCATGATCATTACCCCGCCGTTTTTATAGTGGAGGTAGTGTCTGCGGCCGCTATAGTTTCATAAAGGAATTAAAAATTATCCCTAATAGAAATAAGTTCTTAGATCACTATCTGCAAAACTAAGTTAAAAATCGCAAATGCTGAAAATAGCTAAAGTAAGCAAAAATGTCAGGCGCTCACATTATCCCTGTGCTATTGATATGCGTTCCCAATTTTTGCCTGTTAAGGTCTCTGTATCCGATGTCGATCGAGAAAGTCGCTCAGCTGGCTGGCGTCTCCAAAGCCACGGTATCGCGCGTTCTCAACGCGCATCCCGGTGTAAAGTCCGATACGCGTGAGAAAGTTCTGGCGGCAATCTCTGCCTGCGACTATCAGCCCAATCTGCTGGCGCGTCAGCTGCGTACGGCGCAAAGCAACATGCTGCTGGTGCTGATCTCGGATATCACGAATCCCTTCTGTTCACGCGTGGTTCAGGGCATCGAGGCCGAAGCGGAACTGCATGGCTATCATATCCTGCTCTGTAACTCCGCCTCGCAGCTTCAGCGTGAAGCCGCCTATCTGAGCCTGCTGACCGGCAAAGTGGTGGATGGCGTGATTACCATGGATGCGGCCTCCGGCTTACAGGATTTGCAGGCGCTGATCGCCGGAGCCCCCTGGGTGCAGTGCTGTGAATTTAACCCTGACATCCCCGCCTCCTCGGTCAGCATTGATCACCTTGAAGCGGCGCGTGACACCGTCCATTACCTAGCCGGTAAAGGGCGTAAACGCATCGGGCTGGTCAATGGCGACATGCGCTACCTCTACTCGCATCATCGTGAAAAAGGCTACCGGCAGGCGATTGAGGAGCTGGGGTATGAGTGGTCCGGCGTCTCTTATACCTGTGAGATCTCCCCTGAAGCAGGCAGTCAGGGACTGAGGGAGTTGATGGCGCTGCCGGAACCGCCGGATGCGGTGTTTGCGGTGTCAGATGTACTGGCGGTAGGCGTGGTTCATGCGGCGCTGGAAGCAGGTCTGCGCGTGCCGGAAGATCTGGCGGTCGTCGGTTTTGATGGCGTGCCGTTTACCCGCAGCCTGAATCCACCGCTGACCACCATTGAGCAGCCGATGAACCAGCTCGGCGCGCGCAGCGTGCAGCTGCTGCTGCAGAAGATCCGCAATCCGAACGCGCCGGTCATCCGTGAGGTACTGCCCTGGACGCGCGTTGAACGCGCATCCAGTTGACTCAGTGCCAGATTAACAGCACGCAGGCCGCAGTCAGCAGCCCCATAGCCAGGTTAAAGATTTTCCAGGCGCGACGGCTGCGCAGAATGCGGCCGATCATCGCGCCAAATGCCATCCAGATCGCGCCTGACACCAGATTGACCAGAAACATGCCGACGCTTATCGCCATCACTGAATGACGATATGCATCACCCGCCAGACTGAAGCTGGCGACCGCGCCCAGCGCCATCAGCCAGGCCTTAGGATTGATAAGCTGCAGCAACCCACCCTGCCAGAACGGCATCGGCGCATCCGGTGCCTGATCGGTTTCCAGCTTTTCATAGCTGGACGTCGCTATCTTCCACGCCAGCCAGAGCAGATAGAGGCTACCGGCGATCTTCAGCACCAGGTGCAGCGACGGATAGAGCAGGATCAGACCGCCAACGCCAAAGGCCACCATCAGCAGCATCACCTGCATACCGATCATGATGCCGATCATCAGCGGAATGGTGCGCAGAAAGCCAAAATTAGCGCCTGAGGCGGTGAGTAACATATTATTAGGCCCGGGCGTAATCGCCGCGACCCAAAGAAAGCCCAACATTGATAAGAAAAGACTCAGTTCCATGGCAATCGGGTACTCCTTACCCTTGCAAGAAAAAACTTATCGAAGCTAACAGTGTGATATGGAACAGACAAGCTTTTACCACATGAAATTTACCGGACCGGAAAACGAGCAATTCACGCCGCCTGACAGCCTGCGTAACGCCCACCTGCAGACAATGCTGCCGCGCCTGCTGCGTCGCCGTGTCACGTTCGCGCCTCACTGGCAGCGACTCGATCTGCCGGATGGCGACTTCGTCGATCTCGCCTGGAGCGAAGATCCACAACAGGCGCAGCATAAACCGCGCGTCGTGCTGTTTCATGGGCTGGAGGGCAGCTTTCACAGCCCCTATATTCATGGCCTGATGAACATCTGCCGTGCGCGCGGCTGGCTGGCAGTGGTGATGCATTTTCGCGGCTGCAGCGGCGAACCTAACCGGCTCAATCGCATCTATCACTCCGGCGAAACGGAAGATGCCCGCTTTTTCCTGCACTGGCTGCGTACGCGCTGGGGCCAGGTGCCGACCGTTGCCATCGGTTTTTCGCTGGGCGGCAATATGCTGGGCTGCCTGCTGGGCCAGCAGGGCGCAGCTGCCGAAGTGGATGCAGGCGTCATTGTATCCGCCCCGCTGCTGCTGGAGCCGTGTAGCGTAAAACTGGAACGCGGCTTCTCACGCTTCTATCAATACTATTTGCTGGCGCAGCTGAAGAAAAATGCCCGCCGTAAACTGCACGCCTGGCCGGACACGCTGCCGGTTAATCTGGCGCAGCTAAAAGCACTGCGGCGACTGCGCGATTTTGATGATGCGATTACCGCCCGTGCCCACGGTTTTGTCGATGCAGCCGATTACTATCATCGTGCCAGCGCCATGCCCTGGCTGAAGCACGCAGAGAAACCGCTGCTAATCATCCACGCCAAAGACGATCCCTTCATGAGTGATGAGGTGATCCCGCACAGCAGCCAATTATCTGCCACTATTACTTATCAACTGACACCACACGGCGGCCACGTCGGTTTTGTCGGCGGGACATTACGCCAGCCCGAAATGTGGCTGGAACAGCGCATCCCGCAGTGGATCGCCCCTTTTCTGGATAACTGATCTCGTGATTATTCCCTGGCAACAGGTCTCTCCTGAGACCCTTGAAAATCTGATTGAAACCTTTGTGCTGCGTGAAGGCACTGACTATGGCGAGCATGAACGCAGCCTGCTGGACAAGGTGGCTGATGTGCGACGCCAGCTGGAAACCGGTGAAGTGGTGCTGGTGTGGTCGGAACTGCATGAATCGGTCAATATCATGCCGCGCAAAGAATTTCGTGGCTGATGCACCCGGCACCCTTTCATGATAACAATGCTCATCGTCCGACCTCACAGGGAGCTTTTCTATGTCTGCACGTCATCCCATTATCGCGGTGACCGGTTCCAGCGGCGCAGGAACCACTACCACCAGCCTGGCATTCCGCAAAATCTTTCAGCAGCTTGACCTGCACGCGGCGGAGCTTGAAGGTGACAGCTTTCACCGCTTTACCCGCCCGGAAATGGATATGGCGATTCGTAAGGCGCGCGATCTGGGACGTCATGTCAGCTATTTCGGCCCGGAAGCCAATGACTTTGGCCTGCTGGAGCAGAGCTTTAAAGAGTATGGTCACAGCGGGCAGGGGCAGTCGCGTAAATATCTGCACACCTACGATGAAGCCGTGCCGTGGAATCAGGTACCCGGTACTTTCACGCCCTGGCAGCCGCTACCGCAGAATACCGATATTCTTTTTTATGAAGGATTACATGGCGGTGTGGTGACGGCGCAGCACAACGTGGCGGAACAGGTGGATCTGCTGGTGGGCGTGGTACCAATTGTTAACCTGGAGTGGATTCAGAAGCTGGTGCGCGACACCGGCGAGCGCGGTCATTCACGTGAAGCAGTGATGGATTCCGTGGTGCGCTCAATGGAAGATTACATCAACTACATCACGCCCCAGTTTTCACGCACCCATATCAACTTTCAGCGCGTTCCAACCATCGATACTTCCAACCCGTTCGCAGCCCGCGCCATTCCGTCACTGGATGAGAGCTTTGTCGTGATTCACTTTCAGGGGCTGGAGGACATTGACTTCCCCTACCTGCTGGCAATGCTGCAGGGTTCGTTTATCTCGCACATTAATACGCTGGTGGTGCCTGGCGGCAAAATGGGGCTGGCGATGGAGTTGATCATGGGCCCGCTGGTGAAGCGGCTGATGGAAGGTAAACGGATTGAGTAAGAGAGCAGATGCCTTTCGTGCGGTAAAGAATGACTGCTGAGCAGGCTTCAGGGAGCATACGCCTTTCGCAAAGACGCAAAACCGCCATCCCTGGCACGCTCGGCCCGCCCCATCCCTGGGGCGGGACGCTTTGCTACAGGCATATGCTCCCTTCGCTTCACGTCCGGCAACCGCATCCGGTTTCAGTAAGACCGCTTCAGACAAACCATGGGCACAAAGAATCTGACAGCAATAGATAAGCTCAACACGCAGGGAACCGGGTCAGAAGAGGAAAGCGTCCCGCGCCAGGGACAAAAACGCCTGGAGCGTTTTTGAACAACGCAACGCGTTGGCCCGGCTACGGGCGCACCTCAGGGATGAGGTGCGTAATTGCGCGGGCCAAGCATGCCATGGATGGCGGTTTTTGCGTCTTTCCGATCTGACCCGGTTCCCTGCGCAGGCACAGTCTTAAAGCAACCTGCATCAGACACGGGAAGTGAAGTTAGCAGGTCTGCAATGACTACAGCTCAACCACCTCATAGCTATGCGTAATCGTCACACCTTTACCCAGCATGATGGCTACCGAGCAATATTTTTCCGCCGAAAGATCGACGGCGCGTGAGACCGCTTTATCCTGGAGCGCTTTGCCACTCACGATAAAATGCAGGTTGATGTGCGTAAAGATTCGCGGCGCCTCTTCACGACGTTCTGAGGTCAGTTTTACTTCACAATCAGCCACATCGTTGCGGCCTTTTTGCAGAATTGATACCACGTCAATCGCGCTGCATCCGCCCGCCGCCATCAGCACCATCTCCATTGGGCTGGGCGCTTTATCACCCGAATTACCATCCATCAGTATCTGATGGCCGGATGAGGATTCTCCGAGGAATGTCAGCCCTTCTACCCATTTCACTCTTGCCTGCATGATTTTTGCTCCGGAATACGCTGTTTTGTCGCCAGAGTACGCTTTCACCTGGTAAACAGCAATCCAGAGAAATCCGCCCGTAGCTGAAGCGAGACAACAGAAGACAGTCGGCAAAAGCTGTGCTACAAACAGTGCTGAAAATATTTTTCGTCACCCGATGGCGAAGCCGGGAAGAATGATGCGCACTGCGCCTGATGCGGCCCGAATAATTTCCTGAAAAGGAAACGCTTGAAGCTTTCACCGCCTGACAGGGAAAACTGCCCCCTGTATTTTGGGCACGATTACAACAGAGGATAATAGCGAATGGTTCTCGGCAAACCGCAAACAGACCCTACACTCGAATGGTTCCTGTCCCATTGCCATATTCACAAGTATCCATCCAAAAGTACGCTGATTCACCAAGGTGAAAAAGCAGAAACGCTTTACTACATCGTGAAAGGTTCCGTCGCGGTTCTGATTAAAGATGAAGAAGGCAAAGAGATGATTCTTTCCTACCTGAATCAGGGCGATTTCATTGGTGAGCTTGGCCTGTTCGAAGAAGGTCAGGAGCGCAGCGCCTGGGTACGTGCGAAAAGCGCGTGCGAAGTAGCGGAGATTTCTTACAAGAAATTCCGTCAGCTGATCCAGGTTAACCCCGACATCCTGATGCGACTCTCCTCGCAGATGGCGCGTCGCCTGCAGGTCACGTCTGAAAAAGTGGGTAACCTCGCTTTCCTCGACGTCACCGGACGCATTGCACAGACTCTGCTTAACCTGGCGAAGCAGCCAGATGCCATGACGCATCCCGACGGCATGCAAATTAAAATCACTCGTCAGGAAATTGGCCAGATTGTGGGTTGTTCACGTGAAACCGTGGGCCGAATTCTGAAGATGCTGGAAGATCAGAACCTGATCTCCGCACACGGCAAAACCATCGTCGTTTACGGCACCCGCTAATTCCTGTCATCCACGGCGTGATGGCAACATCACGCCGTTATTGTTTGTGTTGGGCCGATGTGGCGTCGAATCATTTACCATCCTGAAGTTAACTACGCCTTGCGGCAAACGCTGGTGCTCTGTCTGCCGGTCGCACTGGGCTGGCTGGCTGGCGACCTGCAAAAAGGTCTGCTGTTCTCGTTAGTGCCCGCCTGCTGCAATATCGCCGGTCTCGATACTCCGCATAAACGCTTCTTCAAACGTCTGATTGTGGGCGGCAGCCTGTTTGCCCTCGGCAGCTTCCTGATCCAATGGCTCACTCTGCATGCGATTCCACTGCCGCTGATCCTCTTCGCTATGCCTTTGCTGCTTGGCGTCACCGGTGAGATTAGTCCGCTGCATGGCCGTCTGCTACCCGGCACCCTTATTGCCGCCATCTTTACCCTCAGCCTGATTGGCCGCATGCCCATCTATGTCACTCCGCTGCTCTATATCGGCGGCACGCTCTGGTATGGGGTATTTAACTGGTTCTGGTTCTGGCTGTGGAAAGAGCAGCCGATGCGTGAGAGCCTGAGCCTGATCTACCGCGAACTGGCCAACTACTGCGACGCCAAATATACCCTGCTGACGCAGCTGACCGATCCCGAAAAAGCGCTGCCGCCGCTGCTGGCTCACCAGCAGAAAGTGGTCGATCTGATCAACACCTGTTATCAGCAGATGCACATGCTGTCGGCAAGCCGCGATCACAGCCATAAGCGGCTGACGCGCGCTTTTCAGGTGGCGCTCGATCTGCAGGAGCATATCTCGGTCAGCCTGCACCGCCCGGAAGAGGTGCAAAAGCTGGTGGAGCAGAGCCATGCTGAAGCGGTGATCCGCTGGAATGCTAAAACCATCTCGGCCCGGCTGCGGGTACTGGCGGATAACATCCTTTATCACCAGTTACCCGACCGCTTTGCGATGGATAAACAACTCGGCGCGCTGGAGAAAATTGCTCATCAGCACCCCGATAATCCGGTGGGTAACTTCTGCCTTTATCACTTCAACCGCATTGCGCGCGTGCTGCGCACCCAGAAGCCGCTTTACCAGCGCGATCTGATGGCAGACCGCCAGCGCCGCCTGCCGCTGTTACCGGCGCTGCGCAGTTATCTCTCGTTTCGCTCGTCGGCGCTGCGCACGGCGGGTCGCTTTGCGGTGATGCTGATGCTGGGCAGCGCGCTGGCGCTGTTCTTCAATATCCCCAAACCCTACTGGATCCTGATGACCATTATGTTCGTCAGCCAGAACGGCTACAGCGCCACCCGCGTCCGTATCCAGCACCGGGCATTGGGCACCTTTGCAGGACTGGTGATTGCGGCCGCCACGCTGCGGCTGGCGGTGCCGGAGTCACTGGTGCTGCTGATCATGCTGGCGATCACCTTTATCAGCTATCGCTTTACCCGCCAGTTCTATGGCTGGTCGATGATTGGCTTTACGGTCACGGCGGTTTACTCGCTGCAACTGCTGTCACTGAATGGCGCACAGTTTCTGCTGCCGCGACTGATGGATACGCTGATGGGCTGTTTGATCGCCTTTGGCGGGATGCTGTGGCTGTGGCCGCAGTGGCAGAGCGGCTTACTGCGGCAGAACGCCCACGATGCGCTGGAAACCTATCAGGATGCGCTGCGGCTCTTGCTGGGTGACGAACAGTCGCCAGAGAAACTGGCTTATCAGCGCGTGAAAGTGAATCAGGCACACAATGCGCTGTTTAACTCACTGAATCAGGCGATGCAGGAACCGGCATTCAACTCCCGCTATCTCAGTGATATGCGGCTCTGGGTCACCCACAGTCAGTTTATCGTCGAGCATATCAATGCGATAACGATTCTGGCGCGCGAGCACACGATGCTGACCGCCTCGCTGGCTCAACGCTATCTGCAATCCTGCGAAATTGCGCTGCAGCGGTGTCAGCAGCGGCTGGAATATGATGGTGAAAGCTCACAGGTGAATCTGCTGGATGACCTTGAGAACATCAGTGAAGGACCGATCACGGTGGTGGAACAGCATGTGCGGCGCATTCTCGATCACCTGAGCGTGATGTACACCATTTCATCGCTGGCGTGGAACCAGCGACCGCAACATGGCCGCTGGCTAATCAGACGCTTACGCAAAAACTAAGCTAGCCGTTGAGCACTTTGCCGACGGCGGTGGCGAAGCGGCTCATGCCCTCTTCAATGTCAGCAGGCTCGATGATCAGCGACGGGGCAAAGCGCATCACGTCGGTGCCCGCCACCAGCACCATCACCCCTTCAGCGGCAGCTGCATTCAGAATGTCGCGCGACCTGCCGGCATGCTGAGGTTTCAGCGCCGCGCCAATCAGCAGACCTTTGCCGCGAATGTCACTGAACAGGTCATACTTCGCGTCGATGGCCTGCAGCGCCGTGACAAAGTGCTGACGACGCATCTCGACGCCCGCCAGCACCTCCGGCGTATTAATAATATCCAGCGCGGTTTCAGCAATGGCGCAGGCCAGCGGATTACCGCCATAGGTGGTGCCATGCACGCCTGGTGCCATGGTCGAAGCGATCTCGTTGGTGGTCAGCATGGCGCTCACCGGGAAACCGCCGCCCAGCGCTTTGGCTGAGGTCAGAATATCGGGCTGGACGCCATAATGCTCATAGGCGAACAGCTTGCCGCTGCGTCCCATACCGCTCTGTACTTCGTCCAGCACCAGCAGCGCCTGATGCTGATCGCAAAGCTCGCGCAGTCCCTGCATAAATTCCTGCGTCGCGGGCATGACGCCGCCCTCACCCTGAATCGGTTCAACCACAATGGCACAGGTGTGATCGTCAATGACCGCTTTCACGGCGTCCAGGTCATTGAACGGCACATGAACGATATCTGCTGGTTTAGGGCCGAATCCGTCAGAATATTTTGGCTGGCCGCCGACCGTAACGGTAAACAGCGTCCGGCCATGAAAAGCGTTATGAAACGCGATGATCTTACTTTTGAACGGGCTGTGACGTTTGCAGGCGTAGTAACGCGCCAGCTTAAACGCCGCTTCATTGGCTTCGGCACCGGAGTTGGCGAAGAAGACGCGATCGGCAAAGGTCGCCTGAATGAGCTTACTGGCAAGACGTAGCGCCGGTTCGTTGGTAAAGACATTGCTGGTGTGCCACAGCGTTTCGCCCTGGCTTTTCAGTGTTTCCACCAGCGCAGGATGGCAGTGTCCAAGTGCGGTAACGGCAATACCACCCGAGAAGTCGATATACTCTTTGCCCTGCTGATCCCATACGCGACTGCCTTTGCCTTTTACCGGCACAAACTGCGCAGGTGCATAAACAGGCAAAATAACGTTATCGAACGTCTCCCGCGTGACCGCAATTTTTTCCGCTGCCATTAGTGACCCCATTTGAATGATTGTTGTGCAACATTGAAATAATAATCACAAAATATGCATAAAAAATCACTCAAAGGCAACTTATTGCGCAAGGAAATTGCGCAGCAGCTGATGTCCCTGCTCGCTGAGAATGCTCTCGGGATGGAACTGCACGCCTTCCAGCGCCAGGGTTTTATGGCGGAATCCCATAATTTCGTCAGGCTCGCCGTCACGCACCGTCCAGGCCGTCACCTCGAACGCATCGGGCAGGGAATCGCGCTGCACAATCAGCGAGTGGTAGCGGGTCACGGTAAGGGGATTATTGAGATTTCGGAACACGCCCTGGCCGGTGTGCTGAATCGCGGAGGTTTTGCCGTGCATCACCTGACGCGCCCGCACCACCTTCGCGCCATAGGCCTGCGCAATCGCCTGATGGCCCAGGCAAACACCCAGCACCGGCACATTACCGGCGAAATGCCGAATCGCCGCCAGCGAGATGCCCGACTCTGACGGCGTGCAGGGACCAGGGGAGATGACCAGATGGGTCAGCGGTAACGCTGCCATCTGCTCCAGGGTGATGGCATCATTGCGCACCACCTGAACCTGCGCGCCCAGCTCGCAGAAGTATTGATAAAGATTCCAGGTAAAGGAGTCGTAATTGTCGATAAGCAGCAGCATGACGCGTCCAGAATGATAAACCGCGCCGCTATTCTACGCGGTTAAGCCGCCTCACTCACCACTTTCGCAAACACCTGCTCCAGCGGGGCCAGGTCTCCGGCTACACCGGCCTGATTAGCGGCTTTCCAGCTCTCCGCGTCCGTCTCTTCCCATGAAAGCAGATAACCGGCATGCAGCGCCAGCTGTTCAAAGAAAATCCGCTGCGCCCGGCCATTTCCATGACGGAAAGGATGCAGCATATTGATTTCGCAGTAGTAATGAGCGATGCGCTGAATAAATTCGTCACGCGGCAACTCAGCCAGGCCTTTCTCCTCCTCCAGCGCGGCCATCAGCGCGTTACCTTCCTTTTCGATATATTCAAAATGGCAGAACGGCGTCTCATCACGCCAGATATCGATGGTGCGCAGTTCGCCGGCCCAGCTGTAAATGTCCTGGAACAGCGTGCGGTGGATCTGGCGCAGGTAAGGCAATCCGGGATTACGCGGCCCCAGTTCCAGCGTGGCGGCACGCGCTGCACTGAAGCTCAGCTCCGCCTTGCGCAGTTGCGCGGCGTCATGAATGTCGGCCAGATTTTTCAGCACCGTGTCATGCTGCCACAGGTAAGGATCCTGGGTCACAGCGGTATTAGAGTCCATATTGCCTCCTCAGTGACGCCAGGCGTGCAGCCGCATCTTCACTGTTCAGGCTGGTTTCATTCGGCGCAAAGCCTTCCAGCTTACAGCTGGCCTGATAGCTGGCGCTACGCCGCTGTTGCCACAGAGTGACCTTCTGTTTTTCGGTGAGTTTGTTCGCCATACCGCCTCCTGCTCAGGTTTTTGCCCTAAGTATAAGAGCAAATTCTGGCTTTGCCGGAAGCGGCAGGCGGTCGCCATCCGCAGATGGCGACAAAAAGCGTTAAGGCAGGACTTTGGCGGAGAGGATAACTACCGGTTTGGACGGCACATTCTGGTACGGACCCACATCTTTGGTCGGAACCTGAGAAATTTTTTCAACCACATCCTGACCTTTCACAATCTTACCAAATACGGCATAGCCGAAATCGCGCTGGCCGTGGTCGAGGAAGGCATTATCCGCAACGTTGAGGAAGAACTGGCTGGTGGCACTGTCTTTATCGGCAGTACGCGCCATAGAGATGGTACCGCGCAGGTTACGCAGTCCATTGTCCGCTTCGTTTTTAATTGGCGCGTTGGTCTGCTTCTGCTGCATATCCGTGGTGAAGCCACCACCCTGCACCATGAAGCCCGGGATCACGCGATGAAAAATGGTGTTGTTGTAAAAACTGTTGTTGACGTAATCAACGAAGTTTTTCACAGAAACCGGCGCTTTCTGGTTATTCAGTTCGAGTTCGATATTGCCGGCGGAGGTGGTGAGCAGAACGTGGGTGTCACCTTTTGCGGCCAGCGCCTGGGCGGAAACGGAAGAGAGCGCTAACAGGGTGATGGCCGCTGTTAAAGTACGTTTAAACATGAAAGATTCCTTACCTGGGAGAGCGGGCACAAAAACGTGATTGATTGTAAAGAGACTCTATTCCATGAGCCAGCGTTTTACCTATATTTACGCTGTTGCGGCAAAAGCGCTGAGCAAACGTTAAACAACCGTAATTGCGTGATTAAAATCACACAACACATGAAATATGGATCTGTAGTTTCACTGCTTGTTTATTAAGATCACAGTTCCGTTTACACTTTCTGACACTTTTTGGCACCCGGTTCTCAACAGGTTCAGAACATGACAAACCGTAATCGTATTGGCCTTACCTGGATAAGCTTCTTCTCCTACGCGCTGACCGGCGCACTGGTGATCGTTACCGGCATGGTAATGGGCGATATCGCAAAAGATTTCCAGATCCCCATTTCCAGCATGAGTAACACCTTCACCTTCCTCAACAGTGGCATCCTGGCGGCGGTCTTCCTCAACGCCTGGCTGATGGTGATTGTGCCACTGAAGCGCCAGCTGATTTTCGGCTTCGTCCTGATGGTGCTGGCGATAATCGGGCTGATGACCAGCCGCGATCTGACCATCTTCTCGCTCTGTATGTTTGTGCTGGGCGTGGTCAGCGGCATCACCATGTCGATCGGCACCTTCCTGATCACTCACATGTATGAAGGCCGTCAGCGGGGTTCACGTCTGCTGTTTACCGACTCCTTCTTCAGCATGGCGGGCACGCTGTTTCCGGTGCTGGCAGGCATTCTGCTGGCGCGTCAGCTGCCGTGGTACTGGGTCTACGTCTGCATCGGCGTTATCTACGTCGCTATCTTCGTCATGACGCTGTTTGTGGAGTTCCCGGTGCTGCGCAAGCCTGAGAACAGCCCGACTGTTGAGAAAGAGAAATGGGGTGTGGGTGTGCTGCTGCTGGCTGTCGCGGCACTCTGCTACATCCTGGGCCAGCTCGGCTTTATCTCCTGGGTGCCGGAATATGCCACCAAAGTCATGGGCATGAACATCAATGACGCCGGACAACTGGTAGGCAGCTTCTGGACGGCGTATATGGTCGGTATGTGGGCCTTCAGCTTCCTGCTGCGCTTCTTCGATCTGCAACGCATTCTGATGGTGCTGGCGGGTCTGGCTACGGTACTGATGTACTGGTTCGTCAGCAGCAGCGATGCCGGCATGCTGAAATGGATCATCATGATTCTGGGCTTCAGCTCAAGTGCTATCTATACCACCATCATCACTCTCGGCTCGCTCCAGACCAAAGTGGCGTCACCGAAGCTGGTGAACTTCATTCTGACCTGCGGCACCGTCGGCACCATGCTGACCTTTGTGGTCACGGCGCCTATCGTTGAGAAAAGTGGTGTGCATACCGCACTGGCGACGGCGAATGCGCTTTACGCCGTGGTATTTGTGATGTGTGCCCTGCTCGGCTTTGTCAGCCGTCATCGTACTCACGGTCACGTCACGCATTAATCCTTCAGGGCGGCGAGCGATCGCCGCCCTGCTCGTTAACGTCGGAAATCTACGCGCTCCCGTTCCCGCCAGTAAATCTCACTTTCTGCAGGCTTCGTCTCCGCCACCACCACGCCACGACGCACTGAATAGCGCACCGGGACCTGCCTTCTTACCGCATCAAAACCGCTCTCTGCTGGCAATATAATCAGACTGGCCTCGTTGCCGCTCTGAATGCCATAGCCTGCAAGCTGCATCGTTTTCGCGCTGTTATGCGTAATCAGATCCAGACCCGCATCAATCTGCTCATAGCCCATCAGCTGACAGACATGTAATCCCATATGCAGCACCTGCAGCATGTTGGCGATGCCCAGCGGATACCAGGGATCAAACACATCGTCGTGGCCAAAGCAGACGTTGATCTCTGCCTCCAGCATCTCTTTTACCCGCGTAATGCCGCGCCGCTTAGGATAGGTGTCGAAGCGGCCCTGCAGGTGAATATTGACCAGCGGATTGGCGACAAAGTTAATGCCCGACAGCTTAAGCAGCCGGAACAGCCGTGAGGCGTACGCGCCATTGTAAGAGTGCATCGCGGTGGTATGACTGGCCGTCACGCGTGCGCCGTTGCCGTCGCGATGGGCCAGCGCCGCCACGGTTTCCACAAAGCGCGACTGTTCATCATCGATCTCATCGCAGTGAACATCGATCAGCCGGTCATAGCGGTCAGCCAGCGCAAAGGTTTTATGCAGCGACTCGACGCCATATTCGCGGGTGAATTCATAGTGCGGAATCGCGCCAACGACATCCGCGCCCAGCCGTAGCGCCTCCTCCAGCAACGCTTCGCCGTTGGGATAAGAGAGAATGCCCTCCTGGGGAAACGCCACAATCTGGATGGTGATCCAGGGTGCCATCTCCGCTTTCACTTCCAGCATCGCTTTCAGCGCCGTCAGTGAGGGGTCAGACACGTCAACGTGGGTGCGGACAAACTGAATGCCGTTGGCGATCTGCCACTTCAGCGTCTGTAATGCCCGCTGTTTCACATCTTCGTGGCTGAGCAGCGCCTTACGCTCGGCCCAGCGCTCAATCCCTTCAAACAGCGTGCCGGACTGATTCCATGCCGGTTCACCTGCCGTCTGGGTGGTATCCAGATGAATATGCGGCTCAATAAAGGGCGCGCAGGCTAAGCCGCCCTCGCCGTCCAGCGATTGCTCCACCGGAGAAGGCTGCTGCGGCTGGGCTGAAATTCGGGCGATTTTTCCGTCGGCGATTTCGATTTGCCACAATCCTTCCCGCCAGGGTAAACGCACGTTATTGATCCACTTAGGTGACAGCATGGCTGATTCCTTATCCGAAAAACCCGTGTGGTTAAAACTAGCACGATTCCTGCCCTCACCGGCAATGCAGGATATTCAGCAGGTTAGCTGCGTCAGATAAACCCAATTAAAATCAATTATATAACTCTTAATGGGTATATGGCGTTGTGGTTGATACATATCAATAAGTGTCAGAAAGGGCGCGCTATTGTAGCCGCAGATATCGCAAATTTGAGGCAAAAATGAGCAAGCACAATGTCGTCGTTATCGGTAACGGCATGGTCGGCCACCGCTTCATAGAAGAGTTACTTGAGAAAGCGGAACCCGACCAGTTTTCGCTGACCGTCTTTTGTGAAGAACCCCGCGTCGCCTACGACCGTGTCCACCTGTCCGCTTACTTCTCCCATCACACGGCCGAAGAGCTGTCGCTGGTTCGTGAAGGCTATTACGATAAACATCAGGTCAATCTGCTGCTGGGCGAGCGCGCCATCACCATTAACCGTGATGAGAAGCTCATCCACTCCAGCACCGGTCGCGCGGTTCACTACGACACGCTGATTTTTGCCACCGGCTCTTATCCGTGGATCCCGCCGATTAGCGGTGCTGAAGGCAGCGACTGCTTTGTCTACCGCACTATCGAAGATCTCAACGCCATTGAAGCCTGCTCGCGCCGCACCAAACGCGGTGTGGTGATTGGTGGCGGTCTGCTGGGACTGGAAGCGGCGGGCGCGCTGAAAAATCTGGGTGTTGAAACTCATGTCATTGAATTTGCGCCAGTGCTGATGGCAGAACAGCTCGATCAGCAAGGCGGGGAACAGCTGCGTCGCAAGATTGAGCAGATGGGCGTGCGGGTCCACACCGGCAAAAACACCCAGCAGATTGTGCATCACGAGCACGGTGGCAAAACGCTGCAGTTCGCCGACGGCAGTGCGCTGGAGGTCGATTTCATTGTCTTCTCCACTGGCATCCGCCCGCAGGACAAACTGGCGAAGCAGTGCGGATTAACCCTGGGTCCGCGCGGCGGTATCGCCATTGATAATCAGTGCCGGACCAGCGATCCCGCCATTTACGCCATCGGTGAGTGCGCCGCCTGGCAGAATCGCGTCTATGGCCTGGTGGCGCCGGGTTATAAAATGGCGCAGGTCGCCAGCGATCATCTGCTGGGCCGCGACAATGCGTTTACCGGCGCGGACATGAGCGCCAGACTCAAGCTGCTGGGTGTCGATGTCGGTGGCATTGGCGATACGCGCGGCACCACGCCAGGCGCACGCAGCGTGGTCTGGCTGGATGAAGGCAAATCGGTCTACAAACGCCTGATTATCAGTGAAGATCAGAAAACCCTGCTGGGTGCGGTGCTGGTGGGCGACACCAGTGATTATGGCAACCTGCTGCAGCTGGTGCTGAATGGTATTCCGCTGCCGGATAACCCGGAAGCGCTGATTCTGCCTGCGGGCAGCGGAGACAAACCGGCCATCGGCGTCGATTCCCTGCCAGACAGCGCGCAAATCTGCTCCTGCTTCGACGTCAGCAAAGGCGACATCATCAAAGCGGTTCAGGGTGGCTGTCACACCGTGGCCGCCCTGAAAAGCAGCACCCGAGCCGGTACCGGCTGCGGCGGCTGTATCCCCCTGATTACCCAGGTACTGAACAGTGAACTCAGTCGTCAGGGTATCGAGGTCAATAACCACCTTTGTGCCCACTTCGCCTGGTCACGTCAGGAGCTGTATCACCTGATTCAGGTGGAAGAGATCAAGACCTTTGATGAACTGCTGGCCCGCTATGGGCAGGGTTACGGCTGTGAAATATGCAAGCCTGCGGTGGGCTCTCTGCTCGCCTCCTGCTGGAATGAGTATGTGCTCAAGCCGCAGCACGCGCCGTTACAGGACAGCAACGACCTCTATCTGGGCAATATCCAGAAAGATGGCACCTATTCGGTCATCCCGCGCTCGCCCGGCGGTGAAATCACACCACAGGGACTGAAAGTGATTGGCGAGATCGCCGAACGCTACCAGCTCTACACCAAAATCACCGGCTCGCAGCGCATCGGCTTGTTTGGCGCGCAGAAAGACGATCTGCCCGCTATCTGGTCACAGCTGATCGAGGCCGGATTTGAAACCGGTCAGGCCTATGCTAAAGCGCTGCGTATGGCGAAAACCTGCGTCGGCAGCGCCTGGTGCCGTTACGGCGTGGGCGACAGCCTCGGCTTTGGTGTCATGCTCGAGAACCGCTATAAAGGCATCCGTACGCCGCACAAGATGAAGTTTGGTGTCTCCGGCTGCACCCGTGAATGCGCAGAGGCCCAGGGCAAAGATGTCGGCATTATCGCCACTGAAAAAGGCTGGAACCTCTACGTCTGCGGCAACGGCGGCATGAAACCGCGTCATGGCGACCTGCTGGCGGCGGATCTCGATCAGCAGACGCTGGTCACCTATCTCGACCGCTTCATGATGTTCTATATCCGCACCGCCGATCGCCTGCAGCGCACCTCGCTGTGGCTGGAGAGCCTGGAAGGTGGCATCGACTATCTGCGTAGCGTGATCGTGGATGACAAACTCGGCCTTAACAGCCAGATGGAACAGCAGCTCGCCGCACTGCGCGCCAGCGTTCGCTGTGAATGGCAGGCGACGCTGGAAGATGAGAGCCAGCTGACGCGCTTTGCCCACTTTATCAATTCGCCGCAGCGCGACCCTGCAGTGCAGCGGGTGGCGGAGCGCGACCAGCATCGCCCGGCGCGCCCCGAAGAACGTATTGCCGTGACCCTGATTGAGGAGACCGAATCATGAGCCAGTGGAATCCGGTGTGCCCGCTGACGCAGATCCTGCCCGCCACGGGCGTCTGCGCGCTGGTCAAAGGTCAGCAGGTGGCTATCTTCCGCCCACGCGACGATGAACAGCTCTATGCCATCAGCAATATCGATCCGTTTGCCGAAGCCAGCGTACTGTCTCGCGGCATTATCGCCGAACATCAGGATGCGCTCTGGGTAGCCAGCCCGCTGAAAAAGCAGCATTTTTGCCTTAGCGATGGCTACTGCATGGAGGATGAAACGCGCTCCGTGGCGGCCTGGCCGGTGCGGGTCAATGCCGGACAGGTTGAAGTCTGCCTGTAACGCCTGTCAACAGCCCGCCTTAGCGGGCTTTTTTAAGGACCTCTGATGGACTACTTCCCCTTATTCTGCCGCCTGCAGGGCCGACGCTGTCTGCTGGTCGGCGCGGGTGACGTGGCGGAGCGAAAAGCGCGCCTGCTGCTGGAGGCCGGTGCCGATCTGTGGGTCGGTGCCCCCGATTTCTCCCCTGCCTTCCTGCAATGGGCGCAGCAGAAAGCTGTTACGCTGCTGCCGGGGCATTTCGATCCCGCGTGGCTGACCGGCTGCTGGCTGGTGATCGCCGCCACCAACTACGATGCGGTCAATCAGCAGGTGGCAGACGCAGCTGAAAAACAGCAGATCTTCTGCAATCTGGTGGATGCGCCGCAGCAGGCCAGCGCCATTATGCCGTCGATCATTGACCGCTCACCGCTGATGGTCGCCGTCTCTTCCGGTGGACGCGCGCCGGTGCTGGCGCGGCTGCTGCGGGAGAAGCTGGAGGCGATGCTGCCGCAGCATCTGGGTCAGCTGGCGCAGCGGGCGGGCGGCCTGCGCGATAGGGTGAAAAAGCAGTTCGGCTCCCTCAATGCCCGCCGCCACTTCTGGGAGCGCTTCTTTCACAGCGAGCGGCTGGCCCAGACGCTGGCTAACGGCGACGGTGAACGCGCGGATCAGATTACCGATGCGCTTTTTAGCGCAGACCTTCCTCAGCAGGGTGAAGTGGCGCTGGTCGGTGCCGGTCCGGGCGATGCCGGATTGCTCACACTCAAAGGCCTGCAGCTGATCCAGCAGGCGGACGTCATCGTCTATGACCGGCTGGTTTCCGATGAGATTTTGAATCTGGTGCGCCGCGATGCCGAACGCATCTTTGTCGGTAAACGCGCCGGACATCACTGCGTGCCGCAGGATGCGATCAACCAGTTGCTCTGCGAACAGGCGCAGCGCGGCAAACGCGTGGTACGGCTGAAAGGCGGCGATCCCTTTATCTTTGGTCGCGGCGGTGAAGAGCTGGAAGCGCTGGCACAGCTGAAGATTCCGTTCAGCGTGGTACCGGGCATCACCGCGGCATCAGGCTGTGCGGCCTACAGTGGCATTCCCCTGACCCATCGCGATCATGCGCAGAGCGTCAGGCTGGTAACCGGGCATCTACAGAAATCCGGTACGCTCGCCTGGCAGACGCTGGCGGCAGAACAGCAGACGCTGGTGTTTTATATGGGGCTGGGCCAGGCCGGAGAAATTCAGCTGCAGCTGATAAAACATGGGATGCGCAGCGATATGCCGGTGGCGCTGGTGGAAAACGGCACCAGCACGCGTCAGCGCGTGGTCACCGGGACACTGAACGAGCTGGAAGCGTTAGCCGGTCAGGTGAGCAGCCCCAGCCTGATGATCATCGGCAGCGTGGTGAGTCTGCGCGACAGCCTGCGCTGGTTCTGAATGGGCAAATAAAAACGGCGGGCACAATGCCCGCCGTTTTTTATCCGCTCAGCCATTACGGCATCGCGACAAAGCCTACCGCTTCGTAAACCTTCTTCAGCGTTTCCTGCGCCTGTGCGCGTGCTTTCGCCGCGCCATCACGCATCACCTGCTCCAGCAGCGCTTCATCGTTGCGGAAGCTGTGATAACGCTCCTGCAGCTCAGAGAGCATGCCCGACACCGCATCGGCTACTGCGCCTTTCAGGTGGCCATACATCTTGCCTTCGAACTCCTGCTCCAGCTCTGCGATGGTTTTACCGGTCACGCCCGACAGAATATCCAGCAGGTTAGAGACGCCCGCTTTCTCTTTGATGTCGTAGCGCACCACTGGCGGCTCTTCAGAATCGGTAACGGCGCGTTTGATTTTCTTCACAACCGCTTTCGGATCTTCCAGCAGGCCGATGACGTTGTTACGGTTATCGTCAGACTTGGACATCTTTTTGGTCGGTTCCAGCAGCGACATCACGCGCGCGCCAGACTTCGGAATGAACGGCTCTGGCACCCGGAAGATATCGCCATAGATCGCATTGAAGCGATGCGCGATATCGCGGCTCAGCTCCAGATGCTGCTTCTGATCTTCACCGACCGGCACCTGGTTGGTCTGATAGAGCAGAATGTCTGCCGCCATCAGCACCGGGTAGTCGAACAGCCCGGCGTTGATGTTCTCTTCGTAACGCGCTGATTTGTCCTTGAACTGCGTCATACGGCTCAGTTCACCGAAATAGGCGTAGCAGTTCAGGATCCAGCTCAGTTGCGTGTGCTCTGGCACATGCGACTGAACAAAGATGGTGCTTTTTTGCGGGTCGATACCACAGGCCAGATAGAGCGCCAGCGTATCCAGCGTCGCTTTACGCAGTGCAGCAGGATCCTGACGCACGGTGATCGCGTGCAGATCAACAATGCAGTAAATGCAGTGGAAATCATCCTGCATCTGCACCCACTGACGCAGCGCTCCCATATAGTTGCCAATGGTCAGTTCGCCGGACGGCTGTGCGCCGCTGAAAACGATGGGTTTCATACTTAAGTCCTGATATTTACAGCCCCAGTGTGGGCAAAAGTTCGTCGAAAGAGTCGAGGGTTAAATCGGGCTGGCTGGTGGCAATCGGCTCGCCATAGTTATAGCCAAAGGTCATACCGACATTAGGTACGCCTGCCGCCTGCGCCGCCTGGATATCATTGCGAGAGTCGCCAACAAACAGCAACTCGTTCGGCAGTACGCCGAAGGTGCCCAGCACCATAAAGATCGCTGCAGGGTGCGGTTTTTTAACCGGCACATCGTCGCCACCGATAATCAGCGAAAACGCATCGGCAATGCCAAGCGATTCAAGCAGCGGTGCCACAAACGGCGTCGGCTTGTTGGTCACAATCGCCATCGGCAGCCCGGAAGCTTTTAAGGCATCCAGCGTCTGCTTCACCTGTGGGAACAGCGTGCTGCCCGCATCCACGGTGTCGGCGTAGTGGCGGTCAAACAGCGCGCGTGCATCGCGCTGCTCTTCCGGCTGCGGCTCACGGCCCAGCGCGAAGGTCAGCGCACGGGCCATCATGATATCGGCACCGTTGCCAATCCAGGTTGAGACACGCTCAAGGCCCGCCTGCGGCAGGCGGAGATCGTTAAGCGTGCGGTCGATCGCATCGGCAAGGCCTGGCGCGCTATCCACCAGCGTGCCATCGAGATCAAACGCCAGCGCACGAATATCAGTGAAATGAGCCATTGGCTTTCTCCAGTTCGTTGCGCATATCGTCGATCACTTTTTTGTAGTCAGGATGACCGAAGATGGCAGAACCCGCGACAAACATATCTGCACCGGCAGCCGCAATCTCGCGGATATTGTCGATCTTCACGCCGCCATCCACTTCAAGACGAATGTTGTAGCCGCTCTGATCGATACGTCTGCGCGCTTCACGCAGTTTATCCAGGGTGCCGGGAATAAATGACTGACCGCCAAAACCAGGGTTCACGGACATCAGCAGAATGATATCCAGCTTATCCATGACGTAATCGAGGTAGCTCAGCGGGGTCGCCGGATTAAACACCATACCCGCTTTACAGCCGTGCTCTTTGATCAGTTGCAGGGTGCGGTCAACGTGTTCGCTGGCTTCGGGATGAAAGGTAATATAGGTGGCACCGGCTTTGGCAAACTCCGGGATCAGCGCATCCACCGGCTTCACCATCAGATGCACATCGATGGGGGCGGTGATGCCATAGTCGCGCAGTGCTTTCAGCACCATCGGACCCATGGTCAGATTAGGGACGTAGTGGTTGTCCATTACGTCAAAGTGAACCACGTCACCTCCGGCCGCCAGCGCTTTGGCTGTGTCTTCGCCCAGGCGGGCAAAATCCGCCGACAGGATTGAAGGGGCCAGCAAATATTGTTTCATCCGATTCTCCCACTGTTGTGCGCCAGCACCTAGGCTGGCGTAATGCGTTGGTCGCGGACGAAACAGACTAGCGATAAAGTGCCAGTAGTTCGTCGACCTTGGTGCGACCGGCTATGCTCCGGCTGATAGAACGCCGGGCTTTGACCACATGTAACACTGCATCCTGATACCATAAACGCGTCAGTGCAGTGTCGTGGTTAGAAATCAGTACCGGAATCCGGTGCTCCGACGCAGCCAGCTGTGCGGCTAACGCCGCCAGATTCTCCTGCTCACGCAGGCTGAAGCTGTTGGTGTGATAAGCCGTAAAATTGGCCGTGGCCGACAGCGGTGCATAAGGCGGATCGCAATAGACCACCGAGCCTTTACCGGCACTGGTCAGGGTAACATCGTACGATTCACAGACAAACGTCGCTTTTTGCGCGCGTTCGGCAAACCATAACAGTTCGGCTTCCGGAAAGTAGGGTTTGCGATAGCGGCCAAACGGCACGTTGAACTCACCACGCAGGTTATAGCGGCAGAGGCCGTTGTAACAGTGACGGTTCAGATAGAGGAACAGCAGCGCACGCTGGTAGGCGTCGGTACTGGTATTAAATTCGGTGCGCCGCTGGTAATAACAGATTTCGTTGTTACCTTCCGGCGTAAACAGCAGCTGCGCGTCACGGATGAAATCCGCCGTGCGCGTTTTGACAATGTTGTAGAGATTAATCAGGTCACTGTTGATATCAGCCAGATGGTAGCGATCAAATTCAGTGTTCAGAAACACCGAGCCCGCGCCAACAAATGGCTCGACCAGACAGTCGCCTTGCGGCAGATGACGATGGATCTCTTCTACTAAGGGAAATTTTCCCCCTGCCCATTTCAGGAAAGCGCGATTTTTTTTCATGCTGTCGTGGTTATTACATCTTATTGTGAGGCTGTGGCTGGACCGACAGCAGATCTGCGCTTAAAACGGGGCCAGAGCCTGGCCCCACATCCGCTATTGGCTGGCTTCTTTCTTCACCTGGCTGACTGGTTTTACCCACGGGTTCTTCGCACGCACGTCTGCAGGCAGCGATGCTACAGCGCGTTTGGCATCGGCCGGTGTGGCATAGGAGCCACTCACCAGCACGTACCACGACTGACCGTTACGGGTGGTTTTGTAGACGTGATATCCACTCAGATTTTGTTGCTTAGCCCAGGCATTCAGGCTTTCCGGCTTCGATGCACCGCTCAGTTGCAGAGTGTAGCTGCCACCTGGCAGTGATTTGCTGGCTGAACTGCTGCCCGCGGCCGTGGTAGCTGGCGCAGAACTCACTGGCGTACGCGCTGGCGTAGTGTGCGTTTTGCTGTCACGGGTTACAGGCTTCGATGCTGTTTTATGCGACGAATCGTGCGCCGGACGAGTTGCTGTATTGGATTTGTTCGGTGTCTGACGGACTGAAGGTGCCGTAACAGGATTAGCAGCCGTTCCGGCATTGCCGCTGACCGTTGCTGGCGCCGTTGGCAGTGAACTGCCGCCCTGCGTGCCCATCGCGGCACTGTCAACCTGCTGCTGCTGATTAGTCAGCGCGCTGTTCAGGTCGCCCGGCAGCGTGACACGCTGCTGATTCGCGGGCGCATCAACCGGTGCGGCCTGGGTAGGCGTTGAAGCCACAGGCGGCATCGAGATGTCGCGCTGCGGATTAGAGGCAGCATCACCGCTGGTCGCCGCGTTATTTTCGCTGGTTGCGGGGGTAGTCTGCGCATCTGACGGAGGCGTCTGACCACCGGACATGGAAGAGGAGCCGCCCAGGTCAATGTTCTTCTCGCTGCCGGAACCGCCATTGGTGGCAGGGGTTGTGCCCGCCGTGGCCGGTTTTTTCTCATCCGGGCCATTCAGCGCCGAACCAATCCCCAGTACCAGTAACAGCAGAACCAGGATCCCGACGCCCATCATGATACGCTGGCGCGAAACCGGTGTTTTGGCCGCAGTAGAGGACTTACGAGGGCGCGAGGGACGGCGGTCGCTGGCGTCAGGCTTTAACTCGTCTTCCGGTTTAAACTCATCCATTTTGGCTCCTCCGTAAAGCGGCATTCCGCACTGCGCACCCTGCGCGCCGCGTCACCACTCAACTGCTTAATCTCAGGGTTGCTGACAATCGTTAATTGCAGCCAGCACCATATCATGTGCCACGCCACCACGCACTTCAGAGCGGCCAATCGACAGCGGGAGTATCAGCCGCAGTTCGCCCGCCAGAACTTTTTTATCGCGCATCATGTGCGGCAGATACATCTGTGCACTCATCGCCTGCGGCCCATGCACCGGTAAACCGGCACGCTGGAACAGGGCAATAATGCGGTCGGTCTCTTCCGCCCCGAACTGTCCCAGACGTTCAGCCGTGCGTGCTGCCATTACCATGCCCGCCGCAATCGCTTCACCGTGCAGCCAGTTGCCGTAGCCCATATGTGCTTCAATCGCATGACCAAAAGTATGGCCCAGATTAAGCAACGCCCGCTGACCGTTTTCACGCTCATCGGCCGCCACGACTTCAGCCTTCAGTTCACAACAGCGACGAATGCAGTACGCCAGCGCCTGTTCATCCAGCGCCAGCAGAGCATCGAGATTCTGCTCCAGCCACTGGAAAAAAGCACCGTCGAGGATAATGCCGTACTTAATGACTTCCGCTAAGCCAGACGCCAGCTCACGCGCAGGCAGCGTCTTCAGACAGGCCGTATCAATCACCACTGACGCGGGTTGATAAAACGCGCCGATCATGTTTTTGCCCAGCGGATGGTTAACGGCCGTTTTGCCGCCAACCGAAGAATCAACCTGCGACAGTAAGGTGGTCGGTACCTGGATAAAGCGTACGCCACGCTGATAACTGGCCGCAGCAAAACCGGTAAGATCGCCAATGACGCCGCCGCCTAAGGCGACAAGCGTCGTATCACGACCGTGCGGCTTTTGCAGGAGCGCGGTAAAGACCTGATCCATCACGGCCAGCGTCTTATATTGCTCGCCGTCGGGTAAGATCACCTGATCCACTTTTACACCTGCCGCTGTCAGCCGCGCTGTCAGCTGGTCAAGATAGAGCGGAGCCAGCGTCTGGTTTGTCACCACCATGGCGTTTTCGCCCGCGGTCAGCGGCCAAAAAGAAGCCGGATCGTTAAACAGTCCGGCGGCGATAGTGATGGGGTAACTGCGTTCCCCCAGTGAGACGGTGATCTTCTCCATGATGCCCGATACCTGTTAAAAAGCCTTCGAACGTTGGATCAACTTTTTTCCAACATGTGGATAATCTGATTCGCCACCACTTTTGCACTCTGATCATCTGTGCGAATGGTGACATCGGCGATCTCTTCGTAGAGCGGGTTGCGTTCGCCAGCCAGCGCTTCAAGCACTTCGCGCGGCGGTGAATCCACCTGCAGCAACGGACGTTTTTTGTCACGTTGGGTGCGCGCCAGTTGCTTCTCGATGGTGGTTTCAAGATAAACCACAACGCCGCGGGCGGAGAGACGATTACGCGTTTCCCGGGATTTGACGGAACCACCGCCTGTCGCCAGGACGATGCCTTGCTTCTCGGTCAGTTCGTTAATGATTTTTTCTTCGCGATCGCGAAAGCCAGCTTCGCCTTCGACATCAAAAACCCAGCCCACATCCGCTCCGGTGCGTCGCTCAATTTCCTGATCGGAATCGAAGAACTCCATGTTGAGTTGCTGAGCCAACTGACGGCCAATAGTGCTTTTGCCGGCACCCATCGGCCCAACCAGAAAGATATTGCGTTTCTCTGCCATTTTGTCGGTATTACTAAGAATTCGTTAATGATACCCCGCGTTCAGCATTTGCTGGCGGGACAGGAACTGAGACCTCATGAGCGTTAGCAAGAGTCAGATGAAAAATTATCTCAACACTCAAGGCTGTTTGGCAACCGATTATATTGCCTTCAGCACATCCATTTCTGAATTGGCCTGTGTTCGCGAAACTGTAACGCGCCAGCGCTGCGTCTTTACAACGCTGCTTACAGAGGAGTTTTCTGATCTGTTTGCCGGGATTTACCCTGCATAGACGGTTACACCGTATTGAAAATCGCTAAACCTTGTAAGCTAATTCCTCTCCTGCGTCAACGCAGATGGCCTTAAGGGACGCATTTTCCGTTTTATCCAGCCGTAAGCGCTGCTTCCCTGACCAATCGCGGCGTTATGAAGATCACCAGCTCTCTTTTTTGGCGCTGCTCCGATTGCTGACGAAACAACCCGCCAATCAGCGGCACATTTCCAAGCAGCGGCACTTTATTCTCTCCGTGACTGCGCTGCTGCTGAAAGATACCCCCTAACGCCAGTGTTTGCCCGTCACTGACCGTGACCTGCGTCTCAATTTCCTGTTTATCAATGGATAATATGTCGCTGTCGCCGGTTCTGATGCTGCGACCCGGCATGTTCTGACTGATATGGATCTTCAGCTGGATGCGGCCATTCCCGGAAATCGTCGGTGTTACCTCCATGCCCAGCACCGCTTCTTTGAACTCAATACTGGTGGCACCGCTGTTTCCCGCCGACACTTCATAAGGTATTTCCGTGCCCTGCTTAATCGACGCGGTCTGCTGATGTGAGGTAAAAAGGCGCGGACTGGCGATGATTTCAATCTGGTTCTCCTGCTCCAGCGCACTTAATTCCAGATCCAGCAGCTGACCGCCGATGCGCGCCAGCGCCATACCCACGCTGATGCCGGGTGAAGTCACCGCCAGCGGAATATCCAGCCGGGGATGATGCAGGATGTCAGTCACGGCGGCGTCACCCGCCTGCAATCCCCACTTCACGCCCAGCTCCTGCAGATGCTCTTCGCTGATAGTGACGATATGCGCCGATAGCTCGATTTGCTCCAGTGGCAGGTCCAGCGCCCGTATCCAGCGTTCCGTCTCTTTCAACGCTGCCGCCGTATCGCGCAGTAACAGGGCGTTGGTGCGTTTGTCGACCGTCACGCTGCCGCGCGGTGTCATCAGCGACTGCCGTTCAGTCAGCAGGCTGGCATGCACCTCGCTGGCGCTGGCATAGCGCAATATCACGGCGCGCTGCTGCAAAGGCGTCTGCTGCAACTTTTCCTGCTGCTGAGCCTGCTGCCAGCTCTCCGGATAGACCAGCAGCACATTATCCTGTTCTATCAGCGTCAGCTTTGCCATGCGCGCTACCAGGTCCAGCGCCTGATGCCACGGCAGGTTATCGAGCCGCAGCGATAACGACCCTTCCACCTCTGGCGCAATCATCAGGTTGATCTGCTGATAGTCAGCCAGCGCCTGCAAAATGCGCCCTACCGGCGCGTTATCAAATGTCAGGCTGAGAGGCTCCTCATCAGCGGCGTAAACCGGCAGCAGGCAGCTTATGAGCAGCAGCAGAGTAGCTATCCTTTTCATGCGAACGTCCTTTTAAGTAAAACGAAGTCTGTTGTGCAGTGCAGCTATTCGGTACCGCTAAGGAGAGGCTGCGGCGGGTCATATCAGCGAGTTGCCAGGGCGACAGGGGAAATGGCTTGCCTGTGCGGACTGCGACGCTCTCACCCTGCGGGTTCACCAGCCAGGCATGAAAATGCATCTCACGGCCAATGACCCCCTGCAGATGCCAGCCAGTAAGCGGCTCCACGAGCGCCTCACAAATCGAACCGGCAACAGGCCGGAACGGATCACGTGCCAGCACACCGCCACAGCACAGCAGTAAAATCAGCAGGCTATTGCGCATCGTCGGGCTCCAGCCAGAGTTGAGCCACCAGATACTGCGGCTGCGCCAGCAGCTGGAAATGCACCGGAAACGTCAGAGAAGCATCGGCAAGCTCGGCAAAAAGTGACTGAAACGCCGGCCACTGCAGATGCAGGGTCAGCATGCGTGAAGGAGAATCCGGCTGCCACTCTTCCAGTTGATGACGCCGTGCCGCCAGCATCGCTTCCACTGCCCGGCCTGATGCGCCCGGTGCAGGTCTGGCGGTCTGCATCGACTGCAGTTGCGTCTGCAACTGCGCTATATCCGGGTTCTGACCCCACTGCTGCCGGCGCTGTTCCAGGGTTAGGCTCAGCCTGAGCAGCTCCTGCTGTTCAGCGATCAGCGCCTGCTGCTGTGGCCGCAACCAGAAAACCCATGAGATCAGTAACAGGCCAGCTGAGAGGGCGGCGAGCATGCCGTAACGCGGAAGTGCAGCCATCTGCCACCAGCGATCCCACCACTCATTCATCAGCAACCTCCTTCACCTCTGCCCGCAGTGAAAAGCGATAATGACTATCAGCCTGACGCTTAACGCTGCCCTGCCTCACCTGACCAAACAGCGCGACGGTGGTTAACTGCTCACGGAACTGCCGGACCGCCGCCATATCCTGCGCCAGCCCCTCCAGCGTGAGACGATTGTCGCGCTTCTCCAGCCGGGTCAGCCAGGCGGTGTCAGGCAGTAACGCGGGTAAATCGAGCCAGAACTGATGCCATGCGGTCAGTTGCACTGCCTGCTGGCGCTGCTTCGCCTGCTGTTTTTGCACTACCGTGAGCTGGGCCAGTAACGTCTTTTGCTGCGCCAGCTGCGCGTCCAGGTTTTCCAGCGCCTGCTGCTGCTCCCTGACCGTCTGCGCCACCTGCTCACGAGCATGAAAGATGCGCCAGCTTTGCTGCATGACTCCCACCAGAACAGCACTCAGCATCAGTGACAGCACGACAAGGCTCTGTCGCCGCTGCTGTTGCTGACGACGCTGTCGCCACGGCAGCAGATTCACTGCGACCATCATTGATCTCCGTCGCGCAGCGCCAGCCCGGCCGCCAGCGCAAAGGCACCTGGATTTTCCGGAAACGGCGGCTGTTTATAATGGAACAGATCAAAAGGGGAAAACGCGCGGGCGTCAGCGGGCAGCGCAGAATTATCGGCTGAGCACCAGGTGACAGAACGAGCGTCGGGGAAGGCCTGCTGCTGCAGTGCCGCAAGCGTGGTAGCTTCGCCGTTGTCAGCCGCGGTATGCACATCGCTCCAGAGCCAGCGGTTATCCTGCTGCAGCACCAGTACCGCACCCTCCTGCAGCGCGGCCTGTCGGGCCAGCCGCCTGAGCGCTTCGGTAGTCAGTTCAAACACCTGCGGCTTTAATCCCGCCTGCAGCAGTGGCGCTGCCCACTGGTCTATAATCTCCAGCCGGGCCGCCGTGACGCAGAGCTGGCCGCTCTGTGTGTCGGCCCGGTAATCCAGTGCCAGCGCAGCAGGCTCCAGCGGAAAGAGACGGCGCGCGGCCGCCTGCACGTAGTGCCCCAGCGCAGGCTCATTGAGCGACTGTGCAGGCAGCGGGAGCTGGCGCTGCAGTACCAGCCGGGCGGGCAGCGCGACACGCAGCGAGTAACGACGCGGCAACCGCTGACGCCAGGCCGTCAAGGCTGCCAGTAATTCAGGCGAAGATTGCAGCACGCCGTTTCTTAACGTATCTTGCGGCAGCCGCTGCTGCCACCAGTGGCGTAGCTGCCAGCCATCACGACGAGGCTGGAGGGCCAGGGCACAAATCTGCCTATTCTGAATATCCAGCCCAATTTGCCAGGTATGAAAAGCCATGCGCGCGATCTCCTTATCGTCCGGGAAAGATGGACATATCAAAGCGTCTGGCTTGCCTTTATACTACCGCGCGGTTGTTTATAAACTGCTCAAACGACAAGAGATGGGAAATTCCAGGTGAAGTTCGTAAAGTATTTATTGATCCTTGCAGTGTGTTGCATCCTGTTGGGAGCTGGCTCGATTTATGGTTTATACAAATACATAGAGCCACAGCTGCCCGACGTAAACACGCTGAAAGATGTGCGTCTGCAAACCCCGATGCAGGTTTACAGCGCCGATGGCGATTTAATCGCCCAGTATGGCGAAATGCGCCGTATCCCTTTGACTCTGCAGCAAGTGCCACCTGTGATGGTGAAAGCGTTTATTGCGACCGAAGACAGCCGTTTCTATGAGCACCATGGTGTTGACCCGGTGGGTATTTTCCGTGCGGCCAGCATTGCGCTGGTTTCCGGTCATGCTTCGCAGGGTGCTAGTACCATCACTCAGCAGCTGGCGCGTAACTTCTTCCTGAGTCCGGAACGCACCCTGATGCGTAAAATAAAGGAAGCGTTCCTGGCGATCCGCATTGAGCAGTTGCTCAACAAAGATGAAATTCTTGAGCTCTATCTGAATAAGATCTACCTCGGCTACCGTGCTTATGGCGTCGGTGCAGCTTCGCAGGTCTATTTTGGTAAGCCGGTTGACCAGCTGTCGCTGAGTGAGATGGCGATGATTGCCGGTCTGCCAAAAGCGCCGTCCACCTTTAACCCGCTTTATTCACCGAGCCGCGCCCTGTCGCGCCGCAACGTGGTACTGGCGCGTATGCTGGATCAGCATTACATCACGCAGCAGCAGTATGACGAGGCACGTAATACGCCGCTGGTGGCGAAGTATCACGGTCCGGAAATCGCCTTCTCTGCCCCCTATCTCAGCGAGATGGTGCGTCAGGAGATGGTGAAACGCTACGGCGACAATGCCTATACCGACGGCTACAAGGTTTACACCACTGTCACCCGCCGCCTGCAGGAAGCCGCTCAGACCTCAGTGCGCAATAACGTCATGGCTTACGATATGCGTCATGGCTATCGCGGCCCGACCAGCGTGCTGTGGAAAGTGGGTGAACCCGCCTGGGATCAGACGAAGATTGAGAAGGCGCTGAAGCCGCTGCCGGTCTATGGACCGTTGCATCCGGCCGTGGTCACAGAAGCACGCAGCGATGAAGCGACCGTGATGCTGAAAGATGGCAGCAATGTGTCGCTGGCACTGGCGGGTGTGCGCTGGGCGCGTCCTTATAAATCTGACACCGTGCAGGGCCCGACGCCGAAAAGCGTGACGCAGGTCCTGCAGGCTGGCCAGCAGATCTGGGTGCGTAAAGTGGGTGACGACTGGTGGCTGGGCCAGGTGCCGGATGTGAACTCGGCGCTGGTCTCGCTGGATCCCAATGATGGTGCGGTGCGCGCGCTGGTGGGCGGTTTCGCCTTTAACCAGAGCATGTTTAACCGTGCGACCCAGGCGCTGCGCCAGGTCGGTTCTAACATCAAGCCTTTCCTCTATACCGCCGCCATGGATCGCGGGCTGACGCTCGCCTCCATCCTGAACGATGTGCCGATTTCCCGCTGGGATGCGGGTGCCGGTGCAGACTGGCGTCCGAAGAACTCACCGCCAACGTATGATGGTCCGATTCGTCTGCGTCAGGGACTCGGCCAGTCGAAAAACGTCGTCATGGTACGTGCGATGCGTGCGATGGGCGTAGACTACGCCGCAGAGTATCTGCAGCGCTTTGGTTTCCCGGCTCAGAACATTGTGCACACCGAGTCGCTGGCATTGGGTGCGGCCTCATTCACACCGTTACAGGTGGTACGTGGCTACTCCGTGATGGCGAATGGCGGCTTCCTGGTCGATCCTTACTTCATTACCAAAATTGAGAATGAACAGGGCGGCACCGTATTTGAAGAGAAACCGAAGATCGCCTGTCCACAGTGTAATCTGCCGGTCATCTACGGTGAGACCAAAAAAGCGCTGGCGTTGAATGAAGAGAGCGTCGAGAACGTCGCCGCTTCAAATAACAACCAGAATCAGGCGGTTCCTCAGCCTGAACTGGAGCAGGTTCCTGCGCAGGCACAGCAGGGTGAGCAGCAATATGCGCCGCACGTGATCAATACCCCACTCACCTTCCTGATTAAGAGCGCGCTGAACAGTAATATCTTTGGCGAACCGGGCTGGATGGGAACCGGCTGGCGTGCCGGGCGTGACCTCAAGCGTAATGATATCGGCGGCAAAACCGGTACCACCAACAGCTCGAAAGACGCCTGGTTCTCGGGTTACGGCCCTGGCGTGGTGACGTCAGTCTGGATCGGTTTTGATGATGCGCGCCGCAATCTGGGCCGCAGCACGCTCTCCGGTGCGATTCCCGATCAGATTTCGGGCTATGAAGGTGGTGCGAAGAGTGCACAACCGGCATGGGATGAGTACATGAAGAGCGCGCTGGAGGGTGTGCCGGTACAGCCGTTAACCCCGCCGGATGGCGTGGTCACAGTGACTATCGACCGCAGCACTGGCAAGCTGGCCAATGGCGGAGGCAACACCCGTCAGGAGTACTTCATCAATGGCACCCAGCCAACCGAATATTCGGTGCATGATGTGGGTACGACGATTATGGATAACGGCGAGAGTCACGAGCTGTTCTGATGTGATATCCATCAATTGAAATGTCTGAGGCTGGTCACTGTAAGGTGACCAGCCTTTTTTATCGGTCCGTTTATCCTGACGAAACAGGTGATGCTTTTCGTACCTGGGCGGCTCAGTCAGTCGGGCGGGAAAAAAAGAAAGGTAAAAACCGAAAAGAGCATCATCTGTTGCTGAGAAAAATGCCGATCACTCTGAGCGATCGGCATTAATTGAGTCTGACAATATAAAGCAATGTGTATTAAGCGATTCAGTAAGTGAACCGAAAAAAATAATAGAGTTATTATATCGCTATGATTAGCGTAGTCTTCCCTGGTGCCAGCAAATATAATTATTGGCATATCAAATAAACAACGGTTACCAGCGTACTGTTAATTACGATCAATAACAGGAGGGATAGTAACTCTTGCGCATCGCTTATCATCATGATAAGAATAGAAAGCTCAAAAAACCTCTAATTTGATTTAATCACCTAAGGATATTTTTGTATATGGAAATTACAGTGGGCCATACGCAAGACCCCAAAACCGAAGAATATATTATTCAGCGACTCTGGCAGCATAATGAACGCTTTGCCGAGATCAACATGAAAACGCTGAATGTTATCCTGTATGACGATCAGCAAAATATCCAGGGTGGCCTGTTAGCCCATACCTGGTGCGGCACATTGGATATTCACTACCTCTGGATAGATGATGCCTGGCGGTTGCTTGGCACAGGTCGCCAATTGATGCAGGCTGCAGAAGAGGAAGCGCGTAATCGAGGCTGCCATATGTCCGTCGTTGATACGCTAAGTTTTCAGGCGCGTGGTTTTTACGAAAAGCTGGGTTATCGCGTTTATGGCGAACAGGATGGCTATGCGCAGCGCTACGCACGTTATTATCTGGCAAAAAGATTATAATCTGAACGCTTTCAGCGAGGCGCCATGGACAGCCCATACCGTAGTATCGATGAATTCATTTCTGCATTCGCCACCATCATGGATTTATTACCAACACCCTGGGGTTTTAAGAATGCTGCATCGCAGCATCTTTATATGAATGAAGCTGCAAAATTGTATACTGCTACGCCTAAAAGTTATTTATTAGAGGGAAAAAGAGACTGTGAGTTTCCCACGCGCTGGAGTGATTGCGCCGATGAATTCTGCGATCACGATCAACAGGTAAAATTGAATAACCGTTGCGTAGCCGTGATTGAAACCCATTACTGGTATGGCAACAATTATCTCACCCCGTTTATCAGTGAAAAATACCCTGTTTTCGACAATCGAAATCAGTGGCTGGGCTGCATCTGGAATGCTCGTCCGGTTGATAACCTTACGGCAATGAGCTTTATCGACCCCAGAAAATCCTCTGTACTGACGACGCGTCTGGAACATGCCCTGTTCACCCCCGCCGAGCTGGATGTCATTTTTCTGCTGCTACGGCGCTTCAGCGCAAAAGAGATCGCCCGCATCTATAACCTCAGCGTAAAAACTGTCAGTAATCGTATCACTACGCTTTATCAAAAAGCGGAGGTGCATTCGCTACAACAATTCGAAAGCTATTGCCGTGCGGAGGCACTGGAGAATTATCTGCCAGAGCGGTTTCTCAGCACAGGTCTTATTTATATATAAATCGGTAAGGACACCACATTGTGAGTAAATTTGATGATTATCCTTTAAGCCGTGTGCCTGAGAACAAACGGCTCTCACTGCTGAGCGTCGCTATTGTGCATATGGGTATGCTGACTGCGCTGGATCAGTTTATGCTCGGCGCGGTTCTGGGCAACAGCATGACGCTGGCAGAGGCGTTTACCGCAATAACGCTGGCCAGCCTGCTGTTTGGCGTGCTGACCTTTGCGCTCGGCTATGCAGGAATGCGCGAGGGACTGCCGGGGAGCTTGCTGGCGCGCTGGTGTGGTTTTGGTCGCCACGGCTCTGTGCTGATTGGCCTGCTGGTCGCGGTCAGCCTGCTGGGATGGTTCGGCATTCAGAACGCGGTGTTTGCCCGATCGCTGAGCTATGCCCTGAATGGCAAACTCAGCTTTGCAGAGTCGGCAGCACTTTCAGGTACCGTGTTGACGTTACTGGTTACCTTTGGCTTTAAGGCGCTGCGCTTTACCGCACGCATTGCGGTTCCGCTTTTCATCGCGCTGGTCGGCTGGATTTTCTGGCACGCATTTCACGGCCAGTCTGGCCAGAATATACCGCCGGTTATCGCCAGCCAGGCCATTACCATAAGCGCCGCGATGACCATGGTGATTGGCGGCGCAATTCTTGCCAGCCTGATGACGCCTGACCTGACGCGTTTTTCACGTGACGGCAAAGATGTGTTTGCCATTACGCTACTGACCATTCTGGCGGGCGAATATGGGGTCAATGGCGTAGCGATTCTTATCGCCAGAGAATTGCAGACCTCAGATATCATCGCGATTATTACGCAAACCACCAGTTCACTGGGTTTGCTGGCTGTCGTTTTTTCTACCCTGCGCATCAATGACCTGAATCTCTATTCATCCACGCTGGGCATCGCTAACGCGATTGAAGGCGTGACCGGCTATAAACCGCGTTATCAGGTGATTACGCTGCTGCTGGGGCTGCTCGGCACACTCTGTTCAGTGTTCGGGATTCTTGATCGTTTTGTCGATTTTCTGGAACTGCTGGGCGTCATCTTCCCGCCGATACTGGGCGTAATGATCGTTGACTACTATGTACTGAAAACTGACCGACAGACGCTGGCGCTCAGTCGTACCAGCGATGCCTTACCGGCAACATCCCAGCTTATTGGCTGGCCCGCGCTGATCGCCAGCGTCGCAGGTGCGGCCACGGGTCTGCTGGTTGAGCGCGGCGTACCGGTGCTTAATTCAATGCTTGTCGCGTGCGTTATTTACCTGATGACCGCGCCACTCTTAAAGCGATCATCGTCCTTACAGGAAAAGGTTACTGCTGAATAAAGCAAAAACGCGCCTGTGGCAGGCGCGTTTCTTTTCTCAGCCGTCAGGCTTCAGTAATTCAGCCGCCCCTGTTTCACCAGCCATTCGCGCGCCATAAACAGCGCACTGACATTACGTGCTTCGCGGAAGTCAGGTTCGTCCAGCAGCGACAGCATATCGCTCAGCGGCCAGCGGTGGATAATCAGCGGCTCCGGCTCATCGCCTTCCAGCTTTTCGGCGTAGAGACCTTCCGCTATCACAATATTCATCTTGCTGGAAAAGTAGGAGGGGGCCATGGTGAGCTTGCCCAGCGTGGTCAGCTGTTCGGCACCAAAACCTACCTCTTCTTTCAGTTCGCGCACCGCCGCTTCATTGACGGTTTCACCTGCATCAATCAGCCCTTTCGGAAAACCCAGCTCGTAGGTTTCCAGTCCGACGGCGTATTCCTGAATCAGGATCAGATGGTCATCAATAATCGGCACAATCATCACCGCTTCACGCTCGGAGGGCTTCATCCGCTCATAAACGCGATGCGCCCCATTGCTGAAAGCCAGATCGACCGACTCAATAGTGAATAACCGTGAACGTGCCACGGCGGTGATATTGAGGATGTCGGGTTTTTTTGGAATTTTCATATCAGCCTCAAATTATTCTGCGCCGGCTATCTGGAGCGAATTAGCATACCTAACCACAGGCAATTGTGCGACAGTCAGACAGTGCCGTTATCGTTGCATAGATTACAGCGATTGAATAACAGCCTTTGGTTATCAGTTAAGACTAAATTTGCATTAGTCAATATGCTGCGATAAGTTTCAGATAATACCGATATTTAATCCAGTCTGTGCCAGTTACCATTCGGACAAGGCAGGGTTTAACAAATGCCAATAAGATATACGCTGGCACTATTTCATCGGGTGTCTGACTCCTCAGGGTTATATAATCTTCCGGAATGCCTCTTTTATAGTGAGCATAACCGGAGGCGAAAGTTTAAAGTGAAGGCAGCATTTTGGCTGAATTGAGCAGAGCATGAGCACAATCTTTATGATCCTGGCCATAGTGCTGACCTGTTCAATCCTGGCAGGTATTGGGTTCTGGTACGCTATGCGGCATCGCCCGCCGTTGGCGAAACCGCTGCCATTCATCAGTCCGCCCTGCCGTAAACTTTCTGCCCAGGAGCGTGAGGCGGTCGATAAATATGTCGCCGCGCTGGAAAAGCAGCCCCGCACCACGCTGACTACCGATAAGCGCAGCGCGCCTGAACGTCTGACACTCACGGCGCAGAGCAACCATGTCTATCCGGTTACCCGCGCCATTACCCGCTATGGCCTTTCGACTGACGATCCCCATAAATGGCGTTACTATCTGGATGAAGTTGAAGTTCATCTGCCGCCGCTGTGGGAACAGTACATCACCGACGAAAACTACGTTGAGTTAATCCGCACCCAGTCCATTCCGCTGGTAATCTCACTGAATGGCCACTCGCTGGTGGATTACGCCGTCGATCAGCAATCGCTGCCAACACTGATGCGCCCGGTGTCGACCAACGCCTCTATCCGCAAAGCAGAAACGGAAAACGTCGAACTGCTGCAGGTGCGCAAAGAGACAGCGGAAGAGTATCGGCTGTCACGGCCAGACGGCACGCGTGAAGCGGTGATGATCTCCCTTGCCTTCTTACTCTTTTTCTTCAGCCTGTTAGTGCCCACCACACTGATGATCTGGCTGGTACTGACGGGCGCAGTCACGATCGCGGCCAGTCTGTGGCTGCTCTATCGCATTCCCGGTGAGCGCGGACTGCGTGATATCCACTGCCTGCGCGGCGCGCCAAAGCGCTGGGGCCTGTTCAGCGAATCGAATCAGGAGCAGAGCAACATTACGCTGGGGATTATTGACCTGGCCTATCCTCCGCACTGGCAGCCCTATGTGGCACACGATCTCGGTCAGGTGACGGATGTCGAAATCTACCTCAACCGCCAGGTGGTGCGTCAGGGACGTTTCCTGTCGCTGCAGGATGAAGTCAAAAATTTCCCTATCCAGCGCTGGCGGAAAAACGTGGTGCTGGCCTGTGGTTCGCTGATAGTGCTGACCATGCTGGTCACCTGGATCCCGCTGGGTATGCCGATTAAGCTCAGCCTGGCCTGGGCCAGAGGCACCGACAGTCTGGAGGTCAACAGCGTCGATAAACTCAGCAGCGTGCCGCTGAATATTGGCGATAACCTCAAAGTGAGTGGCACCGGCATGTGTTCCGTGCCGGACAACTATCAGAGCAACCGCAGTTACGCCTATATGCCGTTTGACTGCTCGGCGGTCTACTGGAATAACGCCACGCCATTGCCGCAGCCACAATCGGACATCATTGATAAAGCCGCGGCGCTGCTGGATACCACGACAAAGCAGCTGCATCCGGAAACCAATACCGATCCCAAACTCAATCCACAGCTGGCGTCCGCGATTCAGAAGTCCGGCATGATCCTGCTGGATGATTTCTCCGATCTGGTGATGAAAACGCAGGATCTCTGCAATCAGCCGCAGGACTGTATGCGCCTGAAAAATGCGCTGGTGAACCTGGGCAATGCCAAAGACTGGGAAGCGCTGATGCGCCGGGCAGATTCCGGCCAACTTAACGGCATGAATGTGCTGCTGCGGCCGGTAAGCGCGGAAGCGCTGGAAAATCTGGTCAATACCGCCACCTCAACCTTCTTTTTCCGCGAAACCCGTCGTGCGGCAGAAAATCTCAACAGCCCGCCGCCAGGGGGATTCCTGATCGTCAGCGATGAAGGCCGACAGCTGGTGAATCAGCCACAGCCTACCGTGTCACTGTTTGACCTTGATCCACCCTCTCAGTGGCGCGAGCTGCAACGTATCTCTGCCATGCTGCTGCACACGCCGTTCAGCGCCAGCGGCATCATTACTGGCATTTCTACCGATGCCAACGGCACACGCCACATCATGCTGCACAATGAACCGGACGCCATGGCGCAGTGGCGCTATCTCGGCACCGTATTGCTGCTGCTGGTGCTGCTGGCCTGCGGCGTGATCAACGGACTGTTGGCGCTGCGCCGCATGCACCGTAATCGCCAGCGCATGATCGATATCCAGCAATACTACGACAAGTGTTTCAACCATAACCTCGGCACTTTGCAGAGCGTGCGCTCGATATTCTGAGCCCTGCCCTTCTGTGCTACCCTGTCGCCCGGTTTTTTACAGGGTCTGACACTACGATGCTCAACTGGTCTGAGATTGATACCGTGCTGCTCGACATGGATGGCACGCTGCTGGATCTGGCATTCGATCGCCACTTCTGGCTGGAGCACGTCCCTGAACAGCTCAGCCGGCAACGCGACATCACCCGTGCAGAAGCCGACGCGATCATCACGGAAAAGTATCAGGCCGTCGCCCATACGCTAAACTGGTATTGTCTGGATTACTGGGCAGAGGCGCTGTCGCTGGACATCCGTGCCATGACCTGGGCGATGCGCAGCCGGATCGCACTGCGTGACGATACGCTGCCTTTTTTGCAGGCCCTGCGTCGCGCCGGAAAGTCCACGATTCTGCTGACCAACGCGCATCCTTACAATCTGGACGTCAAACTGGCGCAGACAGGTTTAGCGCCGCACCTTGATTTATTACTTTCCACCCATACCTTTGGGTATCCGAAAGAAGACCCGCGTTTATGGCACGCGGTACAACAGCACACCGGCTTTTCTGCGCCGCGCACGCTGTTTATCGACGATAGCGAAGTGATTCTGGATGCTGCAACGTTATGGGGCATCGGCTGGTGTTTAGGCGTTAAGAATCCCGATTCGGGTCGTCCTGAACAAATCTTTCAGCGTCACCGCGCCACGGACGATTACCGGACGCTGATCTGAGTCAGGAGCAGCAATGAAAGAGAAAAGCAGCGAAGAGGTCCGCCTCGACAAGTGGCTGTGGGCCGCGCGCTTCTACAAAACCCGGGCGATGGCGCGGGAAATGATTGAAGGCGGCAAGGTGCATTACAACGGCCAGCGCAGCAAACCCGGCAAAGTGGTAGAGCTGAATGCGGAACTGACACTGCGTCAGGGCAATGATGAACGCACCGTGGTGGTAGCGGGTATCACCGCGCAGCGCCGTCCCGCCAGCGAGGCCCAGCAGCTCTATCGCGAAACCGATGCCAGCATTGAAAAACGCGAAAAAATGGCGCAGGCGCGCAAGATGAATGCGCTGACTATGCCCCATCCCGATCGGCGACCTGACAAAAAAGAGCGTCGCGATTTGATGAAGTTTAAATTATCGGGCGATGAATAACGCCGTCTTCGCTGACGCACCATCGCCCCGTTCCAGTGAGAGAAAAAATATGTCAGTCCAGGATCAACTGCACCGTTATCTGTTTGAAAATGCCGCCGTGCGCGGCGAGCTGGTGAACGTCTCTGACACCTGGCGTGAAACCGTGAAGAACCACGACTATCCGGCACCGGTTAAAACGCTGCTGGGTGAGATGCTGGTCGCCACCAGCCTGCTGACCGCTACGCTGAAGTTCGATGGCGAAATCACCGTGCAGCTGCAGGGTGACGGTCCGCTGTCGCTGGCGGTGATCAACGGTAACAACAATCAGGAGCTGCGCGGCGTCGCACGTATCAAAGGCGACATCGCGGACGACAGCACCCTGAAAAGCATGGTCGGCAATGGCTATCTGGTGATCACCATCTCCCCTGAAAAGGGTGAGCGTTATCAGGGCGTGGTCGGGCTGGAAGGTGACACCCTCGCGGCGTGCCTGGAAGATTACTTCATGCGCTCCGAGCAACTGCCCACGCGCCTGTTTATCCGCACCAGCGACAAAGGCGCTGCCGGTATTCTGCTGCAGGTGCTGCCCGCGCAGGACACGGAGAAAGAGGTCTTCGAGCACCTGGCGACCCTGACCGAAACCATTAAAACGGAAGAGCTGATCGATCTCCCTGCCAATGAGGCGCTGTGGCGTCTTTATCATCAGGAAGAGGTTACCCTCTACGAACCGCAGCCGGTGATCTACAAGTGCACCTGCTCGCGTGAACGCTGTGGCGAAGTGCTGACTACGCTGCCGCAGGAAGAAGTGGATGAGATCATCGCGGAAGATGGCAAAATTGACATGCACTGCGACTATTGCGGCTCAAACTACGTGTTTGACGCAGTAGACATTGCCGCCATCCGCAGCCACTCCCATGAGAATAACGACCAACTGCACTGATTAATCGGGCGGCGTCTGCCGCCCCTTCTCCATTCCCCCAGTCTATCCCCATAATTTTTCAGACAAATTATCTTTTTTTACTTTCATAACATCTTTTAAACGTTCGAAACATGGCCTTAACGCGCCCTGAGTCGCATTTTTAGATCACTGCCCTTTTTCCCTTAACGCAGAAGAGTAAACTGCGCGCGATCGTGCAAACGCCCGGAAGCCAGGGGCAGATGCCCTGAATAGCCCGGTTATCTTTGCAGGCTGTCGTAACGACGCGCAGTAAACCGTCAGTGATTCACCGCACCCGATACAACAGCCGGTGGCACGATCCCAACCTATCTCTGCTTTGCAGAACAGACACCGATTTAAGGAGCAGTAAAATGCGCGTTAACGGCCTGACCTCGCAAGACCTTGCCGCTTTGGGCATCGTGGATACCACGGAAGTGGTTTACAACCCTGATTACGACACGCTATTTCAGGAAGAGACGCGCCCGGACCTCGAAGGTTTTGCTCGTGGCACCCTGACGCAGAGCGGCGCGATTGCAGTAGACACCGGGATTTTCACCGGGCGATCGCCAAAGGATAAGTACATTGTGCGTGATGACACCACGCGCGATACCCTGTGGTGGAACGACCAGGGCACCGGCAAAAACGACAACCAGCCTCTGTCACAGGAGACCTGGAACGCACTGAAAAGCTGCGTGACCCGCCAGCTTTCCGGCAAGCGTCTGTTTGTGGTGGATGCCTTCTGCGGTGCCAATGCCGATTCACGTCTGAGCGTTCGTTTTGTCACCGAGGTAGCCTGGCAGGCGCACTTCGTGAAAAACATGTTTATTCAGCCTACAGACGCTGAGCTGGCCGACTTCACGCCTGACTTTGTGGTGATGAACGGGGCCAAATGCACCAATCCGGACTGGCAGGCGCAGGGTCTGCACTCGGAGAACTTTGTTGCCTTCAATCTGACGGAACGCATGCAGCTGATTGGCGGCACCTGGTACGGTGGCGAGATGAAGAAAGGTCTGTTCGCTATCATGAACTACCTGCTGCCGCTGAAAGGCATCGCCTCAATGCACTGTTCAGCTAACGTCGGTAAAGCAGGTGATGTGGCGGTCTTCTTCGGCCTCTCCGGCACCGGCAAAACCACACTCTCCACCGATCCTGACCGCCAGTTGATTGGCGATGATGAGCACGGCTGGGACGATGATGGCGTGTTTAACTTCGAGGGCGGTTGCTACGCCAAAACCATCAACCTTTCTGAGCAGGCTGAGCCGGAGATCTACCGCGCCATTCGCCGCAATGCGCTGCTGGAAAACGTGGTAGTGCGCGAAGATGGCAGTGTTGATTACGCCGACGGCAGCAAAACAGAGAATACCCGCGTCTCCTATCCGATTAATCACATCGACAATATCGTGCAGCCGGTCTCAAAAGCGGGCCACGCGAAGAAGGTGATTTTCCTGACCGCCGATGCGTTTGGCGTGCTGCCACCGGTTTCACGTCTGACGCCGGAGCAGACGCAGTATCATTTCCTGTCAGGCTTCACCGCCAAACTGGCCGGCACCGAGCGTGGCGTGACAGCACCGACCCCAACCTTCTCCGCCTGTTTCGGCGCGGCATTCCTGACGCTGCATCCGACGCAGTACGCTGAAGTGCTGGTGAAGCGGATGGAGGCATCCGGTGCCCAGGCTTACCTGGTCAATACCGGCTGGAACGGCAGTGGCAAACGCATCTCACTGAAGAATACCCGCGCCATTATCAATGCAATCCTGGCGGGTGAGCTGGATGATGCACCGACAGAAACGCTGCCAATCTTTAACCTGCAGATGCCGGTTGCGCTGGGCGAGCTGGACAGTAACACGCTCGATCCGCGTCGTAGCTGGGAAAGTGAAGAGAAGTGGACCGCTGCCGCCGAAGGTCTGGCACAGCGCTTTATTGATAACTTCGACAAGTATACAGATAACGCCGCAGGTGCTGCGCTGGTGAAAGCCGGCCCGCAACGCTAAAAGAACCGGCGCGGCAGTGATACTGCCGCGCCGCGTTTATCAGTTTGAGATGCTGTTGCTGCCATTGTTGTGGCTCAGCGCCATCGTTTCCACTAACGGCAACCAGGCACGAATACGCAAGCCCCCGCGCTCGCTCTCACCAATCTCCAGCGAGCCCTGATGGGCATCGATAATCCGCTGCACAATCGCCAGGCCGAGACCGGTTCCGCTGGTGCTGCGGGCGCTGTCGCCCCGCACAAACGGCTGGAACAGATGCGCCAGCTGATCCGGCTTGATGCCAGGTCCATCATCTTCCACCTGGAACCAGGCGCGATGCAGTTCCCGTCCGCTGCTGACCTTGATCCAGCCATTGCCGTAGCGTGCGGCGTTGACCACCAGGTTAGCCAGCGCGCGCTTAATCGACAGCGGGTTGATATCCAGCATTAACTCTTCCGGCATCACCGCATTTTCGATTTCACGCTCGTAGCCACTTTCCGCCGCCACCACTTCGCCCAGCACGCTGTTCAGGTCGGCGCGCTCGGTCTGCATCTCCTGACCGGTGCGCAGGTAGTCGATGAACTGTTCGATGATGGCGTTGCACTCTTCGATATCTTTGTTAATCGATTCGGCCAGATAGCCATCCTGCTCGCTCATCATCTCGGTGGCGAGACGAATACGGGTCAGCGGCGTACGCAAATCGTGGCTGACGCCCGCCATTAACAGCGTGCGGTCATCCGCCAGCTGCTTCACCCCGGCCGCCATCTGATTAAAGGCACGCGTTACCGATCGCACTTCTGACGCGCCATACTCACGCAGCGGCGGCGGAATAATCCCGCGTCCCACCTGCAGAGCGGCGTGCTCCAGATCCACCAGGGGTCGGTTCTGAATGCGGATAAACAGCCAGGCACCGCCAATCGCCAGCAGCATAATCGCCAGGGTATAACGGAACAGCGGCGAGAAGTCGCCCTGATGAATCTCCGTCAGCGGCACCCGCACCCAGATGTCGGGCGACAGCCAGGTTTTCAGCCAGACCACCGGAGAGTTTTTGTTCACCTCAACCCGGACATCGGTCGGACCGCCGAGCTGCTGCCCCATCTGCTCGCTCAGGAATTCATAGTGCTGCGCCCAGCGCAATCCGCTCTCCTCTGCTGCTGCATTGGTGTAGAGCGAGATCCCCAGTTCGCGGTAGATTTCCCGGCGAAATGCCGGGGGCACTTCCAGCTGCGTGCCATCTTCCAGCTGCAACCGGTCGGTCATCAGCATACGAACTTCGTAAGCGAGCACCTTATTGAACTGTTGCAGGCTGGGAAGAATGGCGAAGTTCAGCACCACCAGATAGGTCGTGACCAGGCTGACAAACAGCAGGGTAACGATCAGCAGCAGGGTGCGGGCAAACGAACTCCGTGGCGAGAAGCGCAGTCGCTTCATGCTTTACTGCCGTCCGGGACAAAGACGTAGCCCAGACCCCAGACGGTCTGAATATAACGCGGATGCGCAGGATCCTCTTCCACCATGCGACGCAGGCGGGAGATCTGGACGTCGATCGAACGTTCCATGGCACTGTATTCACGGCCACGCGCCAGGTTCATCAGCTTGTCACGGGACAGCGGCTCACGCGGGTGGCTTACCAGCGCTTTCAGCACGGCAAACTCACCGCTGGTCAGCGGCATCGGCTCATCTTCACGGAACATCTCGCGGGTGCCGAGGTTAAGTTTGAATTTACCGAAGGCGATAATCGCCTCTTCCTGCGACGGTGCGCCTGGCAGTTCATTGGCCTGACGACGCAGCACCGCGCGGATACGCGCCAGCAGCTCACGCGGGTTGAACGGTTTAGGAATGTAGTCGTCAGCGCCGATCTCCAGCCCCACGATACGGTCCACCTCTTCGCCCTTGGCGGTCACCATGATAATGGGCATCGGGTTGCTCTGACTGCGCAGACGACGGCAGATAGAGAGGCCATCTTCGCCCGGCAACATCAGGTCGAGCACCATCAGATGAAAGGATTCACGGGTTAACAGACGATCCATCTGCTCGGCATTAGCGACACTGCGCACCTGAAAGCCCTGCTCGGTGAGATAGCGTTCAAGCAGTGCACGCAGACGCATATCATCATCGACGACCAGAATTTTGTAGTTCTCTTGCATTTTCAACTCCCAAAGGCGCTATTGCCTGAGCCAACATTGTTAAAAAAAGATGCCTTATAGTGACAGTCATTAATGGTTTATATTCTAGCCAAAATTGTTACAAAGCATATTAAACAGGAGCTTATATTTGAATTAAGGTGATTTCGGGCCTGTTTTAACCCATTTGCCCCTGCCCGGCCCCTGATACGGCAAATCTGAAAAAAAGGCCCTGTTTCTCTGTATCGCTGGCGTCAGAAGCGAGCCAGTTTTTAATCAATGAATCAATTCAGTGGGTTAGCAGATAATTTGACTTAATGATCAGCCATCATTGTAGATAAGCTCCAGATAATCTACCTCAACAGCGAAGCGGCAGCATAATATTCCAGTAAACCTGCGTAACGCCCCACGCTCCTCTCGGATTAGTTTCAGCGGCCCTCTCAGCAAGGCCAGTTTAAATTAAAGCCCTTTAAATCAATCAGTAAAGCCAACTTTTCGCCCCTCTCGTTTTGAACCAGACTGCTCTGGCAACATTCGATGTCTCAACGGGGAATACACAATGAAAAAAACAATTTTACTGCTGAGCGCGCTGGCATTAGGCAGCGTCAGCCCAGGTTATGCTGCCACAGCAACCGGTGAAGCCGCCGGTGCAGCAGCGACAACGACTGCAAAAGGTAACTCTGACGCCATCGGTGTGGGTGCAGTCGCAGCCCTGCTGGGCGTTGCGCTGGCCACCATGGGTGGCGGCGGCGGTGACGGTCACAGCACCGGTACCTCGACCACCACGGCGACTCACGCCGGAAAATAAGTTTAAGCATCTACTGGCTTCAGATTACTGGTTTGATTTTGAATCACAGCACCAACCCTTTCGCCGCCGGGGAAATCAACGTGGGTTTTTAGCCTTTAAAAACCCTTTCCCCGACTCTTTTTTGCCCCGCCCTCTTTGCCTTACACTGTCGCTCCTGAGATCACTGTGGCCGGTATAGCATGAAAACCCGACTTATTACCCGCGAAGGCTTCGATAAGCTGAAAGCGGAACTCGACTATTTATGGCGTGAAGAGCGACCGGAAGTGACGAAAAAAGTCACCTGGGCTGCCAGTCTTGGCGATCGCAGTGAAAATGCCGATTATCAGTACAACAAAAAACGGCTGCGTGAAATTGACCGCCGCGTTCGCTATCTGACCAAAAGTCTTGAACAGCTGCGTATTGTTGACTATTCCCCCCAGCAGGATGGCAAAGTCTTCTTTGGTGCCTGGGTGGAAATTGAAAACGATGAGGGCGACCTCAAACGCTTCCGCATTGTGGGCTACGATGAGATTTTTGGCCGCAAAGATTACATCTCTATCGACTCGCCGATGGCGCGGGCGCTGCTGAAAAAAGAGGTCGGCGATGCCGCCACCGTTGAGACGCCACTGGGTCCGGCACTGTGGTATGTCAACGCGATTGACTACCCGCAATAACGATTCAGATTATCGCTGAAAGCCGCCCGCGTCTCTGGCAATTTTGACCATCAATCCGTATAACTGTCGGCTATTTCTCAACCCGGAAAGCAAGACAGTCCTGATGATGAAAGTTCTGAGCCAGATAATTGCCAGTGAGCTACAGGCGCGACCAGAGCAGGTTGACGCTGCCGTTCGCCTGTTAGATGAAGGGAATACCGTGCCGTTTATCGCACGCTATCGTAAAGAGGTCACCGGCGGCCTGGATGATACCCAACTCCGCCAGCTGGAAACCCGCCTCAGCTATCTGCGTGAACTTGAAGAGCGACGCCAGTCGATTCTGAAGTCGATTGACGATCAGGGAAAACTGACTGACGACCTCGCCCGCGCCATCAATACCACCCTCAGCAAAACCGAGCTTGAAGACCTCTACCTGCCCTACAAACAGAAACGCCGCACGCGTGGACAGATCGCGATTGAAGCCGGTCTGGAACCGCTGGCGGACACACTGTGGCAGGATCCGTCGCACATCCCTGAGCAGCTGGCGGAGCAGTATGTCGATGCCGACAAAGGCGTCGCCGACGTCCGTGCCGCGCTGGATGGTGCCCGCTACATTCTGATGGAGCGTTTCGCCGAGGATGCCGCGCTGCTGGCCAAAGTGCGTAACTACCTGTGGAAAAATGCCCACCTGGTCTCACGCGTAGTGGAAGGCAAAGAGGAAGCGGGCGCGAAGTTCCGTGACTACTTTGATCATCATGAAGCGCTGAGCACCGTACCGTCGCATCGTGCGCTGGCGATGCTGCGTGGCCGCAACGAAGGCGTGCTGCAACTCTCGCTGAATGCCGATCCGCAGTTTGATGAAGCACCGCGTGAAAGCCACGGCGAAACCCTGATTGCTGAACACCTGAATCTGCGCCTGAATAACGCCCCTGCCGACAGCTGGCGTAAAGCCGTCGTGAGCTGGACGTGGCGCATCAAGGTGATGCTGCATCTGGAAACCGAACTGATGGGCACGGTGCGCGAACGCGCAGAAGATGAAGCGATCAACGTCTTTGCCCGCAACCTGCACGACCTGCTGATGGCAGCCCCGGCTGGCATGCGTGCCACCATGGGACTGGATCCCGGCCTGCGTACCGGCGTTAAAGTCGCTGTGGTCGATGCCACTGGCAAAGTCGTGGCGACCGATACCGTTTATCCGCACACCGGCCAGACCGCCAAAGCCGCTGCCGCTGTTGCCGCGCTCTGCATTAAGCATCAGGTCGAGCTGGTGGCGATTGGCAACGGCACCGCTTCCCGTGAAACCGAGCGTTTCTTCCTGGATCTGCAGCAGCAGTTCCCGCAGGTCACGGCACAGAAAGTGATTGTCAGCGAAGCTGGCGCATCGGTCTACTCAGCCTCTGAACTGGCGGCGCTGGAATTCCCGGATCTCGATGTTTCGCTGCGCGGCGCGGTGTCGATTGCCCGCCGTCTGCAGGATCCGCTGGCCGAGCTGGTGAAAATCGATCCGAAATCAATCGGTGTCGGCCAGTATCAGCATGATGTCAGCCAGAGCCAGCTGGCGAAGAAACTCGACGCCGTCGTCGAGGATTGCGTGAACGCCGTCGGCGTGGACCTGAATACCGCCTCGGTGCCGCTGCTGACTCGCGTCGCGGGCCTGACGCGCATGATGGCGCAGAACATTGTCGGCTGGCGTGATGAGAATGGCCGCTTCCAGAATCGCCAGCAGCTGCTGAAAGTCAGCCGTCTTGGGCCAAAAGCCTTTGAGCAGTGTGCGGGCTTCCTGCGCATTAACCACGGCGACAACCCGCTGGATGCTTCGACCGTCCACCCGGAAGCTTACCCGGTCGTGGAGCGTATTCTGGCCGCCACCGAGCAGGCACTGAGCGATCTGATGGGCAACGCGGGCAGCCTGCGTAACCTCAGCGCCCGCGATTTCATTGATGAACGTTTTGGTCTGCCGACCGTTACCGACATCATGAAAGAGCTGGAGAAGCCGGGCCGCGATCCCCGTCCTGAGTTCAAAACCGCGCAGTTCGCGGAAGGCGTAGAAACGCTGAACGATCTGACGCCGGGCATGATCCTCGAAGGTGCCGTCACCAACGTCACCAACTTCGGTGCTTTTGTGGATATCGGCGTGCATCAGGATGGTCTGGTCCATATCTCGTCGCTTTCTGACCGCTTCGTGGAAGATCCACATCAGGTGGTGAAAGCGGGTGACATCGTCAAAGTGAAGGTGATGGAAGTCGATCTCCAGCGTAAACGTATTGCCCTGACCATGCGTCTTGATGAGCAGCCAGGCGAAGGCAATGCACGTGGCGGCGCGAAGAATGCCGCCCCACGTGAAGAGAAACGTCCGGCCGCCGGTAAAGGCCGTCCACGTCCGGTCAGCACGTCCGCGGGTAACAGCGCAATGGGTGATGCGCTGGCTGCGGCGTTCGGTAAAAAACGCTAAGCTTTTCAGGGGGCCATCAACTGGCCCCCTTTTCACACCCTTCTCCCCGGTTGAAAATCCCCGCCATCGCGCTACGCTAAAAAGATGCCTGTCATAAAAACAACACCTGCTGTGGCACCCAACTCACGATGGAAACGATCACCGATCTGATTGAGAAGATTTATGCTGGCACATTCCCGGAGGCGACCTTTGCGCGTCTGCAGGCTGACATCGCTACTGCCCGCGAAGCCATTAAGCTGCCCCGTAAGGCTCACTGGGATGAACAGGATGTGGTGCTGATCACCTACGCCGATCAGTTTCGTGAAGCCGGTAAACCCACACTCAGCACCTTCTCCCGTTTCTATCAGCAGCATCTGCAATCCACGTTTCCGCTGGTTCACCTGCTGCCCTTTTTCCCCTGGTCGTCCGATGACGGCTTTTCGGTGATTGATTACCATCAGGTCGATCCGCAGTGCGGCGACTGGCAGGACATTGCGCGCCTGCATCAGGAAACCCGGCTGATGTTTGACTTCGTCTGCAACCACATGTCGTCGCAGAGCGCCTGGTTCAGCCACTTTCTGGCGCAGGATCCCGGCTGGGACGACTTTTTTATCAGCATGCCGCCCGCCACCGATCTCAGTGCCGTCACGCGACCGCGCACTTCGCCGCTGCTGACGCCGTTTAAGATGGCCGATGGCGACACCCGCTTTATCTGGACCACTTTCAGCGCCGACCAGATCGACCTTAACTTTGCCAATCCTGAGGTGTTGCTGCGCATGGTTAACGTGCTGCTCGACTACCTGATCCGTGGCGCTGACTATGTACGTCTCGATGCGGTCGGCTATATGTGGAAAACGCCCGGCACGCGCTGTATTCATCTGGAAAAAACCCATCAGCTGGTGAAGCTGTTTCGCGCCATTGCCGACCATGTCGCGCCCGGCACGGTGATTATCACCGAGACCAACGTGCCGCATCAGGACAACATCAGTTATCTGGGCAACGGGCACGATGAGGCGCAGATGGTTTATCAGTTTTCCCTGCCGCCACTGGTCCTGCACGCCATTCATACCGGATCGGCGCGCGCGCTGCGGCAGTGGGCCAGTTCGCTGGATCTCAGCAGCAACGACACCACCTTCTTCAACTTTCTGGCATCCCACGATGGTATCGGGCTGAATCCGGCACGCGGCATTTTGTCGGAGGTGGAGATTGTGGCGCTGGTGCGCGATCTGGCGCTGGAAGGCGCGCTGGTCTCCTATAAAAACAACCCCGATGGCACCACCAGCCCCTATGAAATCAACGTTACCTATCTGGATGCGTTAAATAGCGAAGCTGACGATGACGCCACGCGGCTGAAACGCTTTTTGCTGGCCCATGCGATTCTGCTGGTCTTTCCTGGCGTGCCGGCTATCTATATCCAGAGCATTCTGGGCGGTCGTAACCATTATGATGGCGTACGCGCAGCAGGACACAACCGGGCGATTAACCGTCAGAAGTATGATTTGCAGCAGATTGAGGCGGCGCTGGCGGGCGGTGACTGGCTGCGTCAGCAGGTTTACACCCGTCTTGGCCAGCTGATTCAGTTACGACGTCGCCAGCCTGCGTTTCATCCTGATAATCCGATGACGATCTATGACAGCGAAAATGCCGTGCTGGTGCTCAGCCGTCATCAGCCAGAGAGCGGCGACGGACTGCTGTGCGTGTTTAATCTCAGTGGACGTTCAGTGATGACGCAGCTGCCGGTGGCGCATACGTTACAGGATGTGGTGAGCGGAGAGAAAATTGATGGCACCCAGCCGGTTAAGCTGGATGCCTGGCAGTTCATGTGGCTACGTTAATTACTTGTAGACTTCAGCGGTGGCGCTGAATTTACCGTGTTCGCGACCGGCGATCACCAGGTAATATTTACCGCCTTTTTCGTCAGCGAGCTTAGACAGCACTTTTTTAGCATCCATTGGCGAGGTGGTTTCCGCCGTGGTGTTAACGGTGCCAATCTTCTGCAGGTTCATTGTCTTAACTTCTTCTTTGGTGACTTCTTTCGCTGCCATCGCAGAAAATGAAATCGCGCCCATCATCATTGAAGCCACAACCCATTTAAAAACCTTCATTATGTTTACCCTCATTCATGATCCATTGTGAGATGTAAGCAGCCGCTAAACGCGTAAGGCAGTATGGAACGGCATAGTCATTTCCGTGACTAATCACATAAAATTGCAGCGGCCTTGCTCACAGAGAGAAGTATTGCTGCTGTCAGCGATTTTGCCAATATAAAGCAGTACTATCCTGGTAAATTACTGATAAATTTAACAATATGCTGACAGAAGTTGTCAGAATGGGAAATAAAAGGTGCATGCGCCGCTTTTTCGATAACTGCCGAAGGCGAATCTGGCAACATTTCATCTATCTCAGCGGCTATCCTGCGCGGTACCAGTCCATCCAGCGCCCCGTAGAGTCGCAGGAACGGCAGCCTGATTTGCGGTAGCGCGTCACGCAGATCGACCTGGCGCAGAATCTCCAGCCCGCCATCCAGTACCGCCACCTCCGGCATCGGTTGTGACAGCACCACCTCTTTCAGCTGTCGCGCATCGGCACGCGCGGTTTCGGTGCCCAGCGTCTGCAGCGCCAGAAAGCGTTCCACCGTGCGCTGGAAATCGTTGCTGAGCATCTGCTGAAAGTTCTGCAGCGTCTCCGGTTTAATGCCGGGCCAGCGCTCTGTGGCGGTGAAACAGGGCGACGACGCCACGGTAATCAGTGCAGCCAGCTTTTCTGGCACGGTCAGCGCCAGCTGCGTGGCCACCAGTCCGCCCAGCGACCAGCCCACGACAATCGCCTGCGGTGGCAGCGCAGGCAGTAACTCTTCTGCCATCTGCGCCAGTGTCAGCGCGCCAAAATCACCGCTCCGGCCATAACCCGGCAGATCGACCAGATGCAGGCGATAGTGCGGGCTGAGTCGCGGAATAATGCTTTGCCAGACTTCGGCATTCAGTCCCCATCCGTGCAGTAGCACAAGATCGCGTTTTCCTTCCCCGCAGGTGTGCCAGTAGAGCGACGTCATCAGTTACTATCCCGAAATTGATAAGGAGGTCGCTATGCTAGCAATGCCCGCCCTGTGTTGGCTATGCCGGATGCCGTTACGGATAGCCCGGCACGGCATCTGCAGTTTATGCCTGCGCGGATTACCGCCGTTGCCATTACTCTGCCCGCGCTGCGGATTACCGGCAGGCTCTGCAAAGGTCGCCTGTGGCCGCTGCCAGCTTAAACCGCCCGCCTGGCAGGCGCTGGTCTGCGTCAATGACTACTGTCCGCCGTTCAGCCAGTGGGTTAATCAGCTGAAGTTTTCTCACATAACCGCACTCAGGGTGATGCTGGCGCGGCTGCTTTTGCTAAGCTGGCTGAATGTTTACCGGCGTGGCACGGTGCCGCGTCCCGATCTGCTGCTGCCGGTTCCGCTGCACCGGCGACGGCGCTGGCAGCGCGGCTTCAATCAGACGGTACTGCTGGCCGCTCCGCTGGCACACTGGCTGGGATGTGAATGGCGTGAAGGTGTTTCCCGCAGGCGAAGGGGCGCACTACAGCATCAGCTCAGCGCCCGGCAGCGCCGCACCAACTTACGCGGTGCCTTCCGCCTTGAAATGGCGGTGCAGGGACGCCATATCGCCCTGCTGGATGACGTCATTACGACCGGCAGTACCGTAGATGAAATCAGTCGTCTGTTACTGGCGCAGGGTGCCGCCAGCGTGCAGGTCTGGTGCCTGTGCCGTACCTTGTAGAGCGTCATTGATGGGCGTATTATAACCAACTAAATTAGTCAACTATTGAGCAATCGACATGATCCGAATTACTGACTCTGCCCAGGAACATTTTTCTAAACTGCTATCCAAACAAGAAGATGGCACCCAGATTCGCGTATTCGTGATTAACCCGGGTACGCCAACAGCCGAGTGTGGCGTCTCTTACTGTCCGCCCGATGCAGTTGAAGCTACTGACACCGAACTGAAGTTCGAAAAGCTCTCTGCCTACGTTGATGAGCTGAGCAAGCCATATCTGGAAGATGCGGAAATCGACTTCGTAACGGATAATCTCGGCTCACAGCTGACGTTAAAAGCGCCAAATGCCAAAATGCGTAAAGTCTCTGATGATGCGCCCATGGTTGAGCGCGTTGAGTATCTGCTGCAGGCGCAGATCAATCCACAGCTGGCTGGCCACGGCGGTCGCGTGTCGCTGATGGAGATCACCGATGAAGGTTACGCCATCCTGCAGTTTGGCGGCGGCTGTAACGGCTGTTCGATGATCGACGTGACTCTGAAAGATGGTATTGAGAAAGAGCTGCTGGCCGCCTTCCCGGAACTGAAAGGCGTGCGCGATATTACCGAGCATCAGCGCGGCGAACACTCGTTCTACTGATGATAAAGCGCGGCAGCCCGGCTGCCGCGCCCTTCTTACTTCCCTTTCTTTCCTGACTGACGCTGCTGACTCACTACCTTCAGTAACGCATTCACTTCCTTGTCCGCAAAGATCTCCTCCAGCGTTTTGCTCAGCTTGCGTCGCCAGTTCGGATACTGATCCACGGTGCCCGGCACGTTGACCGGCGTGGTCATCCCAAGCCAGTCCTCAGGCTGCAGGCCCAGCAGCGCACTGTCGGTATCCGCCAGGAAGCGATGGATCGCCCGGTTCAGCGCAGGCGTCATAGCCAGCTTCTCCGCCTTCTTCTGGCTGCGAGCCGGTAAGGCACCCGCCTGATGCAGCGCATCCAGCAGCGCCTGCTTCTGTGCAGCACGCTGCTCATGTAGCGCTTTTACCGCATCGCCCGGATAAAGACCCAGCTTCTCGCCCAGTTCCAGATCGCCCTGCTCCCAGAAGCCGGTCAGCGTCGGCAGATCATGGGTACTGGCGCTGGCAATAGACTGACGCGGGTAGTCTTCTGGCGCGCGATAGCGTTCATCTTTCTCCTGCTCAAACCAGAGCACCTTCCATGAAAAGACGCCGCTTTTGCGCAGCAGGCTGACGATCTCCTGAGGCACGGTGCCGAGGTCTTCGCCAATCACCATACAGCGCAGCCGGTGGCTCTCCAGCGCCAGGATAGCCAGCAGATCGTTGACCGGATAGGCCACATAAGCACCTTTATCCGCCGTCTCTCCGGCTGGCACCCACCACAGACGCAGCAGCGACATCACATGGTCGATACGCAGCGCGCCACAGTCACGCATATTGGCGCGCAGCATGTCGATAAACGGCTGATAGGCGCGCGCCTGCATCACATGCGGATCCATCGGCGGTAAGCCCCAGTTTTGTCCCAGCGGTCCCAGACGGTCAGGCGGTGCGCCCACCGAGGCCTTGAGGCGATAAAGCTCCGGGTCGTGCCAGGTCTCCGCGCTGCCTTCCGCCACGCCCACCGCCAGGTCACGGTAGAGACCGACGCTCATGCCCAGCGCCTGACTGTGCGCCCAGCAGCCAGAGAACTGCTGCTGCGCCAGCCATTGCAGCCACTGCCAGAAGGCGATCTCCTCTTCATGCTGTTCACACCACTGCTGCACTTCCGGCGACTGACTGTTGCGCCACGCCTCTGGCCAGGCAGGCCAGCCGCCCTGCTGCGACTTGTCTGCCTGCCGCTCCAGCTGTATGCCATCGTAGGCAGCCTGATAACGCAGGCTGTCACCACCTTCACGCACAAAGGCTGCAAAGGAGAGAGGCTCTTCGCTCTGGCTGTCACGCGCCTGAAAGTGTGTCCAGGCGTGGCGCAGCGCCGCCAGCTTCAGTGCCATCACGGCTTCGTAGTCAACCTGCTCCGCCTCACGTGCTTTGGTCAGCGCCTTCTGTGTTTTGGCGCTTTTCCACCACTTCTGCGCCGCCGCGCTTTGCTGAAAATCGTCCACCTGACTGACGTCGATATAAATTACGTTCAGCCAGCGGCGCGATGACGGACTATACGGGCTGGCAAAACCGGCGCTGGCAGGATAGAGCGCATGCAGCGGATTCAGCCCGACGAAATCGCCGCCGCGCTCAGCCAGCTGCACCAGCAGTTGATCGAGATCGCCGAAGTCGCCGATGCCCCAGTTCTGTTCAGATCGCACCGTGTAGAGCTGCACCAGTGCACCCCAGCGTTTTTCCCCGGCCTCCAGCGCCGGAGGCAGGTAGCAGCGCCGCGGCGCGACAATAATCTGCGTCTGCCAGCTTTTCTTTCCTTTAGTGAGCGTCAGCTGGTGATAACCCTGGGTCAGCGGTCCCGGCAGCGTAAAAGGCTCCCCGGCGGTTAACTCACCGCTGTGCTGTTTGCCCTTTTCAGTCTGCAATTGCCAGCTGTAAGTGCCACTGCCCTGAGGCGTCAGCTGTCGCTTACTGCTGCCGCTGAACACCGCGACCGGCGGCAGCGGGGATTTACTGGCCTTCTGCGGTTCTGCCATCACCGCCAGCAGCGCGCGTTTGGTCTCATCGCTGACGGCCTCTTTCCTGCCGTTAACGTCGATGTAATCCAGTGAAATGCCTGCGGCACGGGCGGCCTGATCGAGTGAATTTTGCTTCATTGCTGCTCCTTAGCGCGGTGCCTGCCAGATACGTTGCTGATAGTCACGAATGGAACGATCCGAACTGAACATGCCGGTTCGTGCCGTATTGAGGATGGCGGCGCGGGTCCAGCCTTCGGGGTCACGCCATAGCGCTTCCACCCGTTGCTGCGCCTCGATATAGGCCTGGAAATCGGCCAGCACCAGCCAGGGATCGCCGTGTCTGGTCAGGCTTTCCAGCATCAGGTCAAAGGCGTGCTTATCCCCGTCGCTGAATTTGCCCTTCTCCAGCGATTTCAGTAAATCGTCCAGCGGCTTGTTCTGCTTACGTACCTTTTTCGGGTTGTAGCCTTTCGCCTTGAGCGCCTTCACCTCATCCACGGTGTGACCGAAGATAAAGATGTTCTCCTCGCCCACCTGTTCGGCAATTTCGACATTAGCTCCATCCAGCGTGCCAATCGTCAGCGCACCGTTCAGCGCCAGCTTCATGTTGCCGGTGCCAGAGGCTTCATAACCGGCGGTGGAGATCTGCTCAGAGAGATCCGCTGCCGGGATCATCTGCTCGGCCACGGTGATACGGTAGTCGGGGATAAACACCACTTTGAGTCTGTCGCCAACCCGCGGATCGTTGTTCACCACCTCCGCCACTTTGTTAATGGCGTAGATGATATTTTTAGCGAGGTAATAACCTGGTGCGGCCTTGGCCCCGAACAGGAATACCCGTGGCGTAAAGGTGACATCTTCCGGGTTATTACAGAGCGTCTGATAGCAGTAGAGGATATGCAGCAGGCTGAGATGCTGGCGCTTGTACTCATGCAGTCGCTTGATCTGCACATCGAACAGCGCAGCCGGATTCACGATGATGCCGGTGTGCCGCGCGATATACTCTGTAAGCTGCGCTTTGTTCTGCTGTTTGATGCTGCGATAGCGCTGACGAAACGCCTGATCGTCGGCATAAGCCTCCAGACCGATCAACGCATCAAGGTTATTGGCCCACTCGGTTTTCAGCGTCTCATCAATCAGCCCGGCCAGCGCCGGATTACACTGCTTCAGCCAGCGGCGCGGCGTAATGCCGTTAGTGACGTTGTGGAATTTTTGCGGCCAGAGCTGGTGATATTCCGGGAAGAGATCGCTGACCACCAGACGGGAGTGCAGCGCCGCCACGCCGTTGACCGCAAAGCCGCTGACGACGCAGAGATTGGCCATCCGCACCTGACCGTCAGCCACCACCGCCAGCTTGTGCCACATCGCTTTGTCATCCGGCCAGCGCTGCTTCACCTGCTTTTTCAGTCGCTGATTAATCTCTTTGATAATCAGCATGTGGCGCGGCAGCAGACTGCGCATCAGCTTCTCATCCCAGCGCTCCAGCGCCTCCGGCATCAGCGTATGGTTGGTGTAAGCAAACAACCGGCTGGTGATCTGCCATGCCTTATCCCAGCTCAGCTGATGCTCATCCAGCAGCACGCGCAGCATCTCCGGAATGGCAATGGTCGGATGGGTATCATTGAGCTGGATCACTTCGAAGTCCGGCAGGCTGTGAATGCTGCGCCCCGCCAGATGGTGACGCCGCAGGATATCCGCCACCGCACAGGCGCACTGGAAATATTGCTGCATCAGGCGCAGCCGCTTGCCAGCCTGATGGTTGTCATTGGGATAGAGTACTTTGGTGAGCTTTGCCGCTTCGATGCCGGGCTGCTCCGCCTGCAGGAAGTGGCCATCGTTAAAGGCGGTGAGATCAAACGGATGCGCACTTACTGCCTGCCACAGGCGCAGCGGCAGCGTCACGCCGTTGCGGTAGCCGGTGACCGGCAAATCCCAGGCCTCGCCGCGCAGCGTAAAATCGGGATGCCAGCGTACACCGCCGTTTTCCAGCTTTTCTACCCGGCCGCCCATCGCCACGTCAACATCCAGCGCCGCGTTGTGACGGAACCAGGGATAGCGCTCGCGCTGCCAGTCATCGGGCGCTTCAATCTGCTTACCCTCGTCAAAAGACTGGCGGAACAGGCCGTACTGGTAATTCAGTCCATGGCCGGTGGCGGACTGCCCTACTGTGGCCATTGAATCCATGTAGCAGGCGGCCAGCCGTCCCAGCCCGCCGTTGCCGAGCGCCGGATCGACCTCCTGCTCCAGCAGTTCGGTTAAATCGAGCTGCTGCTCAGCCAGCGCCGCTTTAACCTCGTCATACCAGCCGAGATTCAGCAGGTTGTTGCCGGTCAGACGGCCAATCAGAAACTCCATCGACAGATAATTAACGTGGCGCTGCTGCACCGCCGGACGCGGTGCCGGTTGCGCGGCCAGCAGTTCTGCCAGCGCCGCACTCACCGCCTGCCACGCCTGGTGCGGGGTCATCTGCTGTGCGGAGAGGAGACTTAACTGCTGCCACTGGCGGGTCAATGCGGCGTTAAAACGGGCTTTATTAAATTTTTGCTGCGGCATATCACTCCCTTCTGTTACGCAATGAGGTGAAGCAAAAATAGAAAGCGCACGGGCTGGCAACCGGGTGCCAGCAACCGTTAAGTAAAGACGTGAGTGAGGAAAAAAGCGACAGCAATCAAAGAAAAACGCCAGCCGGGCGGCTGGCGTGGCAGGAATCAGCAGAGTTCGAGGTGGACCTCATGCTGCTCAATCACTTTCATAACGCTGGCGGGTGGCATTTTGTCGGTGTAGAGATAGTCCAGCAGGCTCATGTTGCCCAGGTTAACCATGGCGTTACGGCCAAACTTCGAGTGATCCACCACCAGCATCACGCAGCGTGAATTTTCAATGATGGCGCGCTTGGTGCGGACTTCGTGATAGTCGAACTCCAGCAGCGATCCATCCATATCGATGCCGCTGATCCCCAGGATGCCGTAATCGAGCCGGAACTGAGAAATAAAGTCGAGCGTCGCTTCACCCATCACCGCGCCATCGCGGGTCCGTACTTCACCGCCTGCGATGATCACCCGGAAGTCGGGTTTGCCCATTAACAGCATCGCCACGTTAAGATTGTTGGTCACCACACGTAAATCGCTGTGGTTGAGCAGCGCGTGCGCCACCGCTTCCGGCGTGGTGCCGATGTCGATAAACAGCGTGGCGCCATCCGGGATCTGGCTGGCAACACGCTGCGCAATGCGCGCTTTTTCCGCTGACCACATCATTTTACGATCGTGCCAGGCGGTATTCTCAGAGCTGGAAGGAAGCGCCGCGCCGCCGTGGTGACGCTGAATTTTATTCTGATCGGCCAGATCGTTGAGATCGCGACGAATAGTTTGCGGGCTGACCTCAAAGTGATCCACCAGCTCCTCAGTACTGACATATCCCTGACGACGGACTAAATCGATAATCGCATCATGACGTTGCGTCTGCTTCACGTTCCTCTCCTGTTAACCCGCTTATATCCTGTCTAACGACGCGTGACGTGACGCGTATCCACCAGCGCCATCGCCAGCCCGACGACCAGACCGGCGACGTGCGCCGCGTTAGCAATCGCCAGACCAAAGACGCCGAACCAGCCAATCACCAGCCAGACCAGCGCAAATCCGATCAATCCCCTTTCAAGATAGACGCCGCTGTCAGGATCGCGCTCACCGCGCAGCCAGCAGTAACCCATAAGCGCATACACCACGCCAGACAGACCGCCAAACCAGATGCCGCTGAACTTCGCCTGCAGCCAGCCGCTGAGCAGCGCCGAAATCAGCATAATCACGAACAGTTTGCCGCTGCCAAGGCGCTTTTCGACCGCGCCGCCGAGATACCACCACCACATCAGATTAAACAGGATGTGCAGCAGTGAAAAGTGCAGCAGCGCATGGCTGAACCAGCGCCAGACCTGCAGATGCTGGTCGGCATCCGGCCAGGAGAGCCAGGCCATCACGGTCTGATCGCCCATCACCTGCATCAGAATAAACACGGCGATACAGAGCACCATCAGGGACATGGTCAGCGGACCGGCCCGCTCGCGGATGTTCGCCCAGATGTTACTGCGCTCATAGCGCAGACCGCTGTCGGTCTTGCCGCTGTGCCAGCTGGCAGCCTGATAGCGCGGATGGTTAGGGTCGTGCAAAAACTGCTGAAGTTCGTTTTCGACCACTGAGATCTTGCTCTCATCATCCAGCATGATGACGTAGTGATTTTCATGCTCGATGCGCAGCGTGATGCCCTGCGTCGCCATGTAGTCCACAAACGCCTGCGCCATGCGTGGCTGATTAAACTGGGTAATGCGCATCAGTAACTCTCCATGTGACGGGCGGCAATTTATTCACTGCCGAGGGCAACCTGCTGAGGAAAGGCGGCACGCCAGGCATCAAAGCCGCCATCAATGCTGTAGGCCGCGCTGAAACCCTGTCCCAGCAGATATTGCGCCGCGCTTTTGCTGCTGTTGCCGTGATAGCACATTACCAGTACCGGCAGGCTGTGGTCTGCGCCACTGACAAAGTCGCTGAGGTTGGTGTTGGTCAGATGCAGCGCGCCTGCCGCATGACCCAGGGCATAACTTTGCGGATCGCGGATATCCACCAGCAGTGCACCCTCAGCCAGATGCGCCTGCGCCTGCTGCACGTTAATACATTCGAACATTTCCATGGAATCTCTCATAACAGCGTCGTCGTAATGGTGCGTAGTGTAACCCGAGAATCCACGCCGATAACCTGACAATCGTTGCGGCTATCTGTTTTTTTGGTGGGCAGAATGTTAGCTATATCACGCAAAAATGTTTTTACCCGGTTAAAAGCTGGCGTCAATGTTGGTTTGCGATTATGATTATGCTCGAAAACGAACATTAATGAACTATTCCGAACATCGGAGGAGATGACGTGGAAACCAAAGACCTGATCGTGATCGGCGGCGGCATCAACGGTGCCGGCATTGCAGCAGACGCTGCAGGACGCGGACTGTCGGTGTTAATGCTGGAGGCGCGGGATCTGGCTTGCGCGACCTCCTCTGCCAGTTCAAAACTGATTCACGGCGGCCTGCGCTACCTTGAACATTACGAATTCCGTCTGGTCAGTGAAGCACTGGCCGAGCGCGAAGTCCTGCTGAAAATGGCCCCGCATCTGGCGTTCCCGATGCGCTTCCGTCTGCCGCACCGTCCGCACCTGCGTCCGGCGTGGATGATCCGCACCGGCCTGTTCATGTATGACCATCTCGGCAAGCGTACCAGCCTGCCAGGCAGTAAAAGTCTGCGGTTTGGCGCGGATTCGGCCCTGAAGCCGGAGATTACGCGCGGATTCGAATATTCTGACTGCTGGGTCGATGATGCCCGCATGGTAGTACTGAATGCGCAGGAAGTGGTGAAGCGTGGCGGTGAAGTCCGTACCCGCACCCGTGTAACCCGTGCCTGGCGCGAAGGTGGCCTGTGGAAGGTTGAAGCGGAAGATGTCGATACCGGCAAAACCTTTACCTGGCAGGCGAAAGGCCTGGTCAACGCCGCTGGCCCGTGGGTTAAGCAGCTGTTTGATGACAGCCTGAAGCTGAAATCACCTTACGGCATTCGCCTGATCAAAGGCAGTCACATCGTGGTGCCGCGCGTTCATACCGAGAAGCAGGCTTATATTCTGCAGAACGAAGATAACCGTATCGTGTTTGTCATCCCGTGGATGGATGAGTTCTCCATCATCGGCACCACCGATGTGGAGTACAAAGGCGATCCGAAAAACGTCAATATCGACGACAATGAGACCGAATACCTGCTGAAAGTGTTCAACGGACACTTTAAAAAGCAGCTGACCGCTGACGATATCGTCTGGTCTTACTCTGGTGTGCGTCCGCTGTGTGATGATGAATCCGATTCACCGCAGGCGATCACCCGTGATTACACGCTGGACGTGCGCGACGATAATGGTCAGGCACCGCTGCTCTCCGTATTCGGCGGCAAGCTGACCACTTATCGTAAGCTGGCGGAACATGCGCTGGAAAAACTGGTGAAGTACTATCCGAACGCCGGTCCGGCCTGGACCAAAAACTGCGTGTTGCCGGGCGGCAATATCTCCGGCACCCGTGAGGATTATGCAGCCAGTCTGCGTCGTCGTTATCCGTTCATCAGCGAAAATATGGCGCGTCACTTCTCCCGCACTTATGGCAGCAGCACGGAAACCCTGCTGGCTGGCGCGAAGAGTCTGGATGACCTGGGTGAGAACTTCGGACACGAATTCTACGAAGCGGAACTGCGCTACCTGGTGCAGCATGAGTGGGTGCGTGAACTGGATGATGCTATCTGGCGTCGTACCAAACAGGGTATGTGGCTGACCAAAGAGCAGCAGGCTCGCGTTGCCGAATGGCTGGCAGCGAAAGCGAAACCCGTTCTGTCACTGGCCTCCTGAGCAGAGAGTTAAAATACAGAAAGCAGGCTTCGGCCTGCTTTTTTTATGGCATGTTCACCGGATAAACGTTCAGAATCCTCACGCTCCAGGATTAACGCTAGCTGAATATTTATATTGATAATTAATTACGACCAGCAATATTCACCACTGTAACTTTTACTTCATCTTTCTCAGTCTACACTTAACCCTTCGCTTATCTCTCCCCCCTTTCTCTATCGTTACCTTAAATCTAACGTTCAGTTTTTTTGCTTAATTGAACGATGCATTAAGAAAGCTCAGACTTCCCTCAGCATAAACGAAGCAACAGCGATTCTAATCAGGAGGTTGAAATGAACACAGGCCAAACGCCTGCCCGGGAGTGGAACACACGCCGCAGTGAAAAAGCGCGCCGTATAGCTTCCTTTCCCCTTGATGGCAAAGTCATTCCTTCAGAAAGAGCTACCGAAGCACTGGAAACACTCATTGCACCAGGCGACCGAGTGGTGCTTGAAGGGAATAACCAGAAACAGGCTGACTTCTTATCCCGCATGCTGGCAGCGGTGAATCCGGCAAAGATTCACGACCTGCATATAATTATGCCCAGCGTCGGCCGCAGTGAGCATCTCGATATTTTTGAAAAAGGCATCGCCCGCAAACTCGACTTCTCTTTTTCCGGTCCGCAAAGTCTGCGCATGTCTCAGCTGTTACAGGATGGCCAGCTGGAAATCGGTGCTATCCATACCTACATCGAACTCTATTCCCGCCTCTATGTTGATCTCAGCCCGAATGTGGCGCTGATTGCCGGTTACAAAGCTGATCGCAAAGGCAACCTCTATACCGGCCCGAGTACCGAAGATACCCCGGCACTGGTGGAAGCCGCCGCGTTTCGTGACGGTATCGTGATAGCCCAGGTCAATGAACTGGTCGATGACGAAACCGACCTGCCTCGCGTCGATATCCCCGGCTCCTGGATCGACTACGTCGTCGTCGCAGACAAACCGTTCTTTATCGAACCGCTGTTTACCCGCGATCCGCGCCTGATTAAACAGGAACATATCCTGATGGCGATGATGGCGATTAAAGGCATCTACGCCGAACACCAGGTGCAGTCGCTGAACCACGGTATCGGTTTTAATACCGCCGCGATTGAACTGCTGCTGCCAACCTACGGCGAGCAGCTCGGTCTGAAAGGCAAAATCTGTAAGCACTGGACGCTGAACCCGCATCCGACGCTGATCCCGGCGATTGAGAGCGGCTGGGTCGAGAGTGTGCACTGCTTCGGCGGCGAGCTGGGAATGGAAGAGTATATCCGCGCCCGTCCCGACATCTTCTTTACCGGCAGCGACGGCTCAATGCGCTCTAACCGCGCCTTCTGTCAGCTGGCCGGTCAGTACGCGGTTGATATGTTTATCGGTGCCACCCTGCAGGTTGATGGTCTGGCCAACTCCTCTACCGTGACGCGTGGTCGTCTTTCCGGTTTCGGCGGCGCACCTAACATGGGTCACGATCCCCATGGCCGTCGTCACGCAACGCCCGCCTGGCTGAACATGATCACCGAGCCAGACCCGATGCAGCGCGGTAAAAAACTGGTGGTGCAGATGGTCGAAACCTTCCAGGCAGGCGCGAAACCAACCTTCGTTGAAACCCTGGATGCGGTTGAGGTCGCCAAAACCTCCGGTATGCCGCTGGCACCGGTCATGATTTACGGCGATGACGTGACCCATGTGCTGACTGAGGAAGGCATTGCCTATCTCTATCGCGCAGAAAGTCTTGAAGAGCGTCGCGCTATGGTCGCTGCTGTTGCGGGCATTACCGACATCGGCCTGGGTGTGGATGCGGCACGCGTCGCAGCCCTGCGTAAAAGCGGCAAAGTGGTCTACCCGGAAGATATGGGTATCCGCCGCTCTGACGCCACGCGTTCACTGCTGGCAGCGGGCAGCGTCGCTGACCTGGTTGAATGGTCAGATGGCCTGTACAACCCACCTGCTAAATTCCGGAGCTGGTAAATGAAACTCCTGTCACAGACTCAAGCCGAGGCGCAGTCCAGCCAGCTGGCGACGATGGCGCGCGATTGTCTGATCGATGAAGCACGCCTGAGCCCTAAGCCGGGTCTGGTCGACAGTCGGGGAAACGGCGCGCATCAGGATCTGACGCTGGTGCTGATGGAGCGCTCCGCTCACAGCCTGATGCCAGCCTTTCTGGCGCTGGCCCGTCACAGCTGGCTGCGTCCCGCTGATATCGCCCTGCGCGAAACGGTAGGCCGCCTGGGCCGCGACGGTGAGCAGCAGATGATGGCGGCAACCGGCGGCGTTAACACCCATCGTGGCGCGATCTGGGCGCTGGGATTGCTGGTGAGTGCCGCGGCCATGCACGGCGGCGCTGCCAGTGCCGACCAGCTGACCCGCACCGCCGCTGTACTGGCCAGCCTGCCCGACCATGCTGCGCCAAAGCTGTTCAGCAAAGGGTTAAAAGCGACGCACCGCTATCAGGTGCCCGGCGCACGCGAAGAGGCGCAACAGGCGTTTCCTCACGTGATGAAGCTGGCGCTGCCGCAGCTGCTGACCAGCAGGGCGGTGGGTGCCAGTGAAAGTGAAGCCCGTCTTGATGCGCTGATGGCGATCATGACCTCGCTCAGCGATACCTGCGTGCTGTCACGTGCGGGTATGACCGGACTGGACGCCATGCAGCAGGGCGCACGCGCCGTACTGCTGGCGGGAGGCTGCCGCACAGCCGCAGGTCAGGTTGCGTTGTCGCAGCTCGACCGGCGCATGCTGGCACTCAATGCTTCGCCTGGCGGGGCCGCCGATTTGCTGGCCGCGACGCTGTTTATTGATCGGGTCTGCTCGCCTGAACATTCTTATTTTTAGAGGCCATTATGGAACACATCACATTATCTTTACCTGCTAACCGCCTGCTCAATGGCAGAGCGCTGGCCGGGGTCGTTGGTTCCGGTGATATGGAAGTGCTGTACACCGCAACTGAAGGCCAGACACTGAACATCGATATCACCACCTCCCTGGATAACAGCGACGCTCGCTGGAAGGCACTGTTTGACCGCCTGAACTTAATCAACGGCCTGCCCGCCGGAAAGCTGATTATTCACGATTTCGGCGCGACACCCGGCGTAGCGCGTATCCGTATTGAACAGGTTTTTGAAGAGGTGAGCCATGCGTAACGATGCCAGTTTTATTGAATTACGGGCCCGAGAACGCGCCCATGCGCTGCTGGATGCAGGCAGCTACCGCGAACTGCTTGATCCGTTTGAAGGCATTATGTCGCCATGGCTGGCCCCGCAGGGCGTGGTGCCTCAGTCAGACGACGGCATGGTGGTCGCGCGCGGCACCCTGAACGGTCAGCCTGCCGTGGTGGTTGCCATCGAAGGCACCTTCCAGGGCGGCAGCATGGGCGAAGTCTCCGGGGCAAAAATGGCGGCGGCGCTGGAGCTGGCGGCGGAAGACAACCGCAACGGCATTCCGACTCAGGCGGTGCTCTGCCTGGAAACCGGTGGCGTACGCTTGCAGGAAGCGAATCTTGGCCTGGCGGCGATTGCGGATATTCACGCAGCGATTGTTGATCTGCGTCGCTACACCCCGGTTATCGGCATCGTCAGCGGCACCGTTGGCTGCTTCGGCGGGATGTCTATCGCTGCCGCACTCTGCAGCTACCTGATTGTCACGCGCGAAGCCCGTCTGGGGCTGAACGGTCCGCAGGTTATTGAGCAGGAAGCAGGCATTGAAGAGTATGACTCGCGCGATCGCCCGTTTATCTGGAGCATGACCGGCGGCGAAATCCGCTACGCCAGCGGCCTGGTCGATGCACTGGTGAGTGACGGCATCAACGCGGTGAAAACCGCTATGAATGACTTTATTGCCAAAGGCGTTCCGGCTCAGAACCGCAGCGATAACTATGCCGATTTCCTGTCACGTCTGTCGCAGTTTGATACCCGCCAGCAGGCGGATACCGCGCAGATTAAACAGCTTTTCGCCCGGGAGGAGAAATAATGACTCAGACAAGCAGCCGCGGTGCAACCTGGCTGGAAAAACTCGCACCCAATGCACAGCGTCTTAGCGGCCTGTGTGCCTCTGTTCAGGTGGCTGACGGCCAGCTCAATGGCGAAAATGTCCGCTTTATTGCCGTCGTGCCCGATCCACAAAACCACTATCCGCGCGCCGCGCAGGGTGAAGTCGGTCTGCTGGAGGGCTGGACGCTGGCGAAAGTGGTGAATGAAACGCGCGAAGCAGACAAAAACAGTGCCGTAAAACGTCCGATTGTGGCGGTGATTGATGTGCCAAGTCAGGCCTATGGCCGCCGCGAAGAGGCATTTGGTATTCATCAGGCGCTGGCGGGTGCGGCGGGGGCGTATGCCAACGCACGCCTTGATGGTCATCCGGTGATTGGCCTGATTGTCGGCAAAGCGATGTCCGGTGCGTTCCTGGCACACGGCTATCAGGCTAACCGACTGATTGCGCTTAACGATCAGGGTGTGCTGGTGCATGCCATGGGCAAAGCATCGGCGGCGCGTATTACGCTGCGTTCCGTGGAAGCGCTGGAAAAACTGGCTGCGACCATTCCACCGATGGCTTACGACGTAAATAACTTCGCCACGCTGGGCCTGCTCTCCGATCTGCTGAACGTGGGCAATCCTGATGCGCCGTCTGACGCCGATGTGGCGATGGTTGAGATTGCGCTGCACAAGGCGATCAGCGACGCACGTCAGGATCCGAGCCTGAAAAGCCGCCTCGGTGCCTCCAATCGTCACAGCTCCTCCCTGGTTCGCGAACGTATGCGCGCGGCCTGGTAATTAACTAAAAAAATAAACCTGCCGAAACCGGTCTTAGGGGCGCATCGCTAATTGCGCCCCGGAGCAGTGGCCGTGTTCAGAATTATAAACATCGCTGTTTTTTAAAGAATTCTTCTTAAATACAGGTGATTTATGATTTATATAATTGTTCATGCCCTCGCTCCGATCTTTGTCATTATGCTGCTGGGTTTCTGGGCCGGTAAGGCCGGAATGGTCAACAACAAAGATGTCTCTCTGCTTAATATCTTCGTGATGGATTTTGCACTGCCCGCCGCGCTGTTCAGCGCCACGGTTCAGACACCGTGGCCAGGCATTGTGGCGCAGTGGCCGCTGATTGTGGTGATCACCGGTGCAATGTGGATAACCTATGGCACCGTCTATTTCCTTGCGACCAAAGTGTTCAAAAAGTCACCGCAGGATGCGGCCGTTCTGACGCTGACCGTGGCGCTGCCTAACTACGCCGCACTGGGACTGCCCATTCTGGCCAGCGTGCTGGGTGAAAATGCGGCCACCTCCCTCTCCGTGGCGGTGTCGATTGCCTGTGGTTCAGTGCTGCTCACCCCGCTGTGCCTGCTGATCCTGGAACGTGAAAAGGCGTTTGCCGCAGGTACCGAACACGGTTCAACGCTGAAAATGCTGCCGATCCTGATGTGGCGTTCAGTAAAAAAACCTATCGTGATGGGACCGTTGATTGGGGTGGTGCTGTCAGCGCTGGGCGTTAAAATGCCGGATCTGGTGCTGGCCGCGATCAAACCGCTGGGCCTGGCGGCCACCGCGGCTGCGCTGTTCCTGACGGGTGTCATCCTCTCTGCACGTCAGCTGAAACTCAACGCCGTCGTCGGCGTCGGTACTGTGGCTAAGCTGCTGATTCAGCCCTTTATCGCCTGGGGTCTGGTACTGGCGCTGGGACTTAACGGTTCAGTCGCCATCACCGCTATCCTGATGATTGCGCTGTCGGCCGGTTTCTTCGGCGTGGTGTTCGGCAACCGCTTTGGCGTGCAGTCACCCGATGCTGAAGCCGTGCTGCTGTTAAGCTCAATTCTGTGTATTTTATCGTTACCGCTGTTCATCACGCTGACATCAGGAATGTAATATGAGTGCGCCGCGCCCCCACGATCTGCTCTGGCTGCGTCACAGTGACGCGTTAGCCGCGGTTAAAGAGAGCTGGGTCATCCAGTTCTGGCATCCCGATCTGCCGGTGGTGGTACGGCGCGACCACCGTGAATCCGGTCTGATTCCGGTGGGTGTGCGCGGTGAACGACGTGAGCAGCGCGCCGCCGGCTGGATTAGTCCAGCCGATATTGTCCGGATGGTGACGCCAGAGAGGCTGGCAGAACGGACATGGCTGCTGGATTCACCCTTTACCGCTTATGCGCCGGTTCGCGCGGCGGTTGCGCTCAGCGAGACTCTCTGGCCCTGGCACTGGGGCATTACCGGCAGCACCGGTTATGCGCTGGCGACGCAGCGCCCTGTGCTGCACGCTGCCAGCGATCTTGATTTAGTGATCCGCGCGCCGCAGCCGCTGCCACGCGATGCGCTGCAACAGTGGCTGACGCAGACCGACGCACTGGACTGCCGTGTGGATACCCAGGTGGAAACGCCGTCTGGCGCGTTTGCGCTGAACGAGTGGCTGCGTGAGGGTCGCGTGCTGTTAAAAACCGATACCGGACCGATACTGACCGCTTCACCCTGGAGCAGGGAGAATCCATGAAAATACTCTTTACCTTTCCCGGCCAGGGCACCCAGCGTGCCGGGATGCTGCAGCATCTGCCCGACGGCGACGCGGTGTTAAATAGCGTGCGAGCGGTACTGGGCGACGAAACCGACCGGCTCGACAGCACTGAGGCGCTGCGCCACACCCGCGCCGTGCAGCTCAGCCTGCTGATTGCCGGTGTCGCCTGGGCGCGTGAGCTGATCCGCCGTGGGGTGAAACCGGACATCGTCAGTGGTCTGTCGATTGGTGCATTTCCCGCTGCGGTGATTGCCGGTGCGCTCGATTTCAGCGACGCCCTGCGGCTGGTTGCGCTGCGTGGCGATCTGATGGAACAGGCTTATCCGCAGGGATATGGCCTGACCGCCATCACCGGCCTGACGCTGAATCGTCTGGAGAAGCTACTGGCTGGCAGCAATACCTACATCGCCAACCTGAATGCGGAAACGCAGATTGTGATTGCCGGTCGTGACGAGGATATGGCGGTGGTGGCGCAGAAAGCGCTGGATGCCGGTGCCAGCAAAGCCGTTAAACTCGCGGTGAGCGTGCCGTCGCACTGCGCGCTGCTGGACAAGCCCGCCGCCGAACTGGCGCGCGCGTTTGAGTCCGTCAGCCTCTCGCGGCCCGATTGCGCTTACCTCAGCGGCTCAACCGGACGGGTGATTTGGGAACCAGAGAAGATTGCTGACGATCTCGCCTTTAATATGGCGCGTACGGTGCAGTGGAATGATGCGATGGTTTCCGCTAATCAGCGCGATGCCCGACTGGCGATTGAGATGCCGCCTGGCAATGTGCTGACCGGCCTGACGCTGCAGGCGGGCTGGCAGGGTGAAGCGATCTGTATGGAGCGCAACAGCGTCGGGGTGGCGCTGCATCTGGCTAAACGGCTGAGTCAGTAAGGCTGCGGGCGTACATCCGCCCTTCTGCCGCCAGGGCAAGCAGGTCATTATCGCGTTCGCGACGATGTGAGTAGACAATCGAGATCTGCTGACGCATCTGATAAGGCTCAGCGAGCGGCAGTAACTGAATGTTGTTTTCATACACCTTCTTCATCCGTCCCGGGATCAGCGCCAGGCCAATGCCCGCCTGCACCAGGCTTATCATTGAGAAGATGTCATTTACCTGCGTGACCATGCGCGGTTCAAATCCGGCTATCTGAAACGCCTCCTGCGAACCGGTATAGGTGGCAAATCCTTCAGCCAGCGAGACAAAATCACGGTCGGCAAAATCACGCAGATCCACCGGGCCGGTTCCCTCCCGCGTCTCCCCGGCTGGCGCAGCCAGAAAGATACGGTCTTCAAACAGCGGAATCACATCAAAATGCGCATCGCTGAGTTCGCCATCATCGGTGGCGATCAGAATGGCATCCAGCGCGTCATCTTCCAGCATGTTCAGCAGCATCTGATTGGAGCCCATTGTCAGATCAAGCTCCAGCGTGGGACGGCGCAGTTTCATGCCCATGATCAGTCGGGGAATGGTTTCAAGCGTCAGCGAGTAGAGCGTACCAAGCCGCAGACGACCTACGCCGATACCCGCCACCTTGCGCGCCTCTTCAATACCTTTGCCCATCAGGGTAGTTACGTCGCGACAGTAGTCCAGCAGCGTCCAGGCGGCAGGCAACGGCACCAGGTTACGGCCCTTGTGGATAAACAGCGGGCAGTCGATGCCCTCTTCCAGCGTGTGCAGTGCGCGGTGTACGCTGACGCTGCTGAGCGCCAGCGCTTCCGCCGTGCGGGCGATATTCCCTTTGCTCATAAACATCATAAAGACGCTGAGCTTGCGGAAGGTAATTTCCTGATTGATGTTGTCACTCATGGGCTGCGGTTGCCTGTATGGTCACTTTGCTTTCCCGCATAGTAGCGATTCTCAGCAGGAGTGTAATGATCTGGTTCGCACTGCGCGCAGATACAGGCACTGAGGCCAGAAAACGCGGAGCCGTGTGAAAAAGCGGGCGGGATGGCGGGAGAGTCAGAAGATAAGATGGCAATGCGGCGGCCGGTTACCCGGCCGCACAGAACGTCAGAAAGGCCTGCTATCCGACCCTACAGCCTTATTGGTGTAATGTTCCAGATCTCATCGGCGTACTCCTGAATGGTACGGTCCGACGAGAAGTAGCCCATGCCGGCGATATTTTTCGCCGCGCGGCGCTGCCACTCGTCCGGTTTACGGTAGAGCGCATCCACCTTATCCTGGGTATCCACATAACTGCGATAATCCGCCAGTAACTGGTAGTGATCGCCGAAGTTAACCAGAGAATCGAACAGATTGCGGTAGCGACCCGGATCCTGCGGGCTGAACACGCCAGAGGCAATCTGTGTCAGCACCTGATGCAGCTCTTCGTCGCCTTCGTAATAGTCGCGCGGGTTATAGCCGCCCTTACGCAGCGCTTCGACCTGCGGCGTGGTATTACCAAAGATAAAGATGTTCTCTTCCCCGACGTGATCCAGCATCTCAACGTTGGCACCATCCAGCGTACCGATCGTCAGCGCGCCGTTCAGCGCAAACTTCATGTTACTGGTGCCGGACGCTTCGGTGCCTGCGGTCGAGATCTGCTCAGAGAGATCGGCCGCCGGAATAATGATCTGCGCCAGACTCACGCTGTAGTTCGGGATGAAGACCACCTTCAGTTTGTTCTTCACCTGCGGATCGTTGTTGATCACATTCGCGACATCGTTGATCAGATGAATAATGTGCTTGGCAACGTAATAGGCTGATGCGGCTTTACCGGCAAAGATATTTACGCGCGGCACCCAATCCGCCTGCGGATCAGCCTTGATACGGTTATAACGGGTGATCACATGCAGCACGTTGAGCAGTTGACGTTTGTACTCGTGAATACGCTTGATCTGTACATCAAACAGCGCGTTCGGGTCGAGCACCACATCCAGATTCTTCGCCACCCAGTCGGCCAGCCGACGCTTGTTCTGATGCTTGGCAACCGCGACTTTTTCGATAAACGCCGGATAATCGATCTGTGCTTTCAGCTCATCCAGCTGGCTGAGATCGGTACGCCAGTTGCGACCAATCTCCTCATCCAGCACCTCTGACAGCGCCGGGTTCGCCAGCGCCAGCCAGCGACGTGGGGTAACGCCGTTGGTTTTATTGCAGAAGCGGCCGGGGAACAGACGGGAGAAATCAGCAAACAGCGACTGGACCATCAGATTAGAGTGCAGCTCTGACACGCCATTCACTTTATGACTGACGACGACGGCCAGCCAGCCCATGCGTACCCGGCGTCCATCGTTCTCGTCAATGATCGAAATGCGCGACAGCAGATCCAGGTCATCAGGATAGTGATCCTGAATCGTCTTGAGGAAGAAGTCGTTGATCTCGAAAATGATGCTGAGGTGGCGCGGCAGGATCTTACCGATCATATCGACCGGCCAGGTCTCGAGCGCTTCGGTCATCAGCGTATGGTTGGTATACGAGAAGACCTGACAGCAGACGTCGAAGGCGCTGTCCCAGCTGAATTTATGTTCATCAATCAGCAGGCGCATCAGTTCGGGGATCGCCAGTACCGGATGGGTATCATTCAGGTGAATGGCGATTTTGTCCGCCAGGTTGTCCCAGGTCTGGTGCATCCGCCAGTGACGATTCAGGATGTCCTGCACGGTGGCGGAGACCAGGAAATATTCCTGACGCAGACGCAGTTCACGGCCCGAATAGGTTGAGTCATCCGGGTAGAGCACGCGCGACACGTTTTCAGAGTGGTTTTTATCTTCCACTGCCGCGAAGTAGTCGCCCTGGTTGAACTTGCCGAGGTTGATCTCGTTGCTGGCCTGGGCACCCCACAGTCGCAGGGTATTGGTCGCGTCGGTGTCGAAGCCCGGAATGATCTGGTCATAGGCCATCGCCAGAATCTCTTCGGTCTCCAGCCAGCGCACCTTCGTGCCTTCGTGCTGGACGCGACCGCCAAAACGGACTTTGTAACGGGTATTGAAACGCTGGAATTCCCACGGATTACCATATTCGAGCCAGTAATCCGGCGACTCTTTCTGCTCACCTTCCACAATGTTCTGTTTGAACATGCCGTAATCATAGCGAATGCCATAACCGCGCCCCGGCATGCCCAGCGTCGCCAGTGAATCGAGGAAACAGGCCGCCAGGCGACCCAGACCACCGTTGCCCAGCCCCGGATCGTTCTCCTCCTCCATCAGCTCGGCCAGATCCAGACCCATCTCATCCAGTGCCTGGTTGAGATCGTCATAGATCCCCATCGCCAGCAGCGCATTCCCTAACGTGCGGCCCATCAGGAACTCCATCGACAGGTAATAGACCTGACGAACATCCTGAGAGAGCTGGGCACGGCTGGAACGCAACCAGCGCTCCACCATCCGGTCGCGCACTGCCAGCAGCGAGGCGTTGAGCCACTCGTGCTTGTTGGCGATCGAGGGATCTTTGCCGATGGTGAACATCAGTTTGTAGGCAATCGAATGCTTTAAGGCATCAACCGTCAACGTTGGTGAGGCGTAAGTGAAAGGTGCATTCATATCCAGTTTTCCCAATCCGTTACATCAAACGTTGGTAGAGATCACGGTAGGCTTGTGCGGCCACCTGCCAGCTAAAGTCCATGCCCATCGCCTGACGCTGAACGTAACGCCACAGTGAAGGACGGGACCACAACACAAACGCGCGCCGGATGGCCCGCAACAGCGACCAGGCGTTGGCATCTTCAAAGCTGAAGCCGCTGGCGATACCGTCGGCCAGGTTCTCCAGAGAGCTGTCATTAACGGTATCTGCCAGCCCGCCGGTGCGGCGCACTAACGGCAACGTACCATACTTCAGGCCATAAAGTTGAGTCAGGCCGCAGGGCTCAAAGCGACTCGGCACCACGATTACATCTGCGCCACCGACAATGCGGTGGGAGAACGCTTCGTGATAGCCAATCTGCACACCCACGCTGCCCGGATGCTCCGCCGCTGCCGCCAGGAATCCCTGTTGCAGCTCGGCATCACCCTGTCCCAGCAGCACCAGCTGTCCGCCCTGCGCCAGCAGGCCAGGCAGCGCTTCCAGCACCAGGTCCAGGCCCTTCTGTTTAGTCAGACGGCTGATCACGCAGAATACCGGCGCTTTATCATCCACCTTCAGCCCCATCGCCACCTGCAGCTGCCGTTTGTTTTCCGCTTTCGCTTCCAGCGTGTCGCGGTTATAGCGCGCACTCAGCAGCAGGTCGTGCGCCGGGTCCCAGATAGAGGGATCGACGCCATTAAGGATCCCGCTAAGACGGCCTTCCCGCATCCGCTGCGCCAGCAGGCTTTCCATGCCATACGCATATTCGGCAGAGGTAATTTCATGAGCGTAAGTCGGGCTCACCGCCGTGATGTGGTCAGCGTAAAAGAGTCCTGCTTTCAGGAAGGAAATCTGACCGAAGAACTCCAGCCCATGCATGTTAAAGAACGACCACGGCAGGCCAATCTCATCCATGTGATGCGCCATAAACAGCCCCTGGTACGCCAGGTTATGTACGGTGAAGACGGATTTAGCCGGACGCCCACGCGCTTCCAGATAGGCGCAGGTCAGGCCAGCATGCCAGTCATGCGCATGCACGATCTCAGGACGCCACATAGAGTCCATGCCGCACGCCAGTTCACAGCCGACCCAGCCCAGCAGCGCAAAGCGCAGATAGTTGTCAACATACGCAAACTGCGACTCGTCATGGTAGGGACTGCCGGGACGATCGTAGAGGCCAGGCGCATCAATTAAGTAGATGCCCACACCATTAAATTCACCAAATAGCAGACGTATATGACCAGCAAATGTCTCTCGCTCCGTCACTACCTGGAGATCGGGTATGCCTTTGCGCAATGCGGGAAAAGCGGGCAACAGTACCCGTGTATCCGTGCCGCCCGCAATCTGCGCCTGAGGTAATGCCCCGACAACATCAGCCAGTCCGCCCGTTTTCAGCAGCGGGAAAAGTTCTGAACAGACATGTAAAACCTGCATCCTCGACCTCATTAAGTTATCCGGCACGCTCCGCGTGCCGATTGCGTAAGTTCCGCTTATCGCTTACAGCCCCGCTTTGGCCAGCTTTGCCAGCATGGCGCGGGTGACCAGTACGATCCCTTCATCCGAACGGTGAAACCGGCGACTGTCTTCATCGGGGTTTTCGCCAATAACCATGCCTTCCGGCAGTTCGCAGGCGCGATCAATCACACAGCGACGCAGGCGACACGATCGACCCACTACCACATCAGGCAGCAGTACGGTTGAATCAATATTGCAAAACGAGTTAACGCGAACGCGTGGGAACAGCACGGAATTGACCACCACCGAACCGGAGATGATGCAGCCGCCCGACACCAGCGAGTTCATGGTCATCCCGTGACTGCCGGAACGATCCTGAACAAATTTGGCCGGCGGCAGCGGCTCCATGTGAGTACGAATCGGCCAGGTGACGTCATACATATCCAGCTCAGGCATCACCGAGGCCAGGTCGAGATTGGCGCGCCAGTAGGCTTCCAGCGTTCCGACGTCGCGCCAGTAAGGCGGCGCGCTGTCATCATTCTGGACGCAGGAGAGCGCAAAGGAGTGCGCATAGCCTTCGCCGCTGGCCACGATTTTCGGCAGGATATCTTTGCCGAAATCATGGTTAGAGCCTGGCGTCTGCAGATCTTCCTCCAGCAGCGCATAGAGATAGTCCGCGTTGAACACGTAAATCCCCATGCTGGCGAGCGACTGCGTGTCATCACCCGGCATGGTGGGCGGTTTCGCGGGTTTCTCCACGAAGTCGATCACCTTATTCTCTTCGTCCACCGCCATGACACCAAAGGCGGTGGCCTCATGCACCGGCACCGGTAAACAGGCGATGGTACATTTCGCCTCGTTCACCACGTGATCCAGCAGCATGCGTGAATAATCCATCTTATAAATGTGGTCCCCGGCAAGGATCACGATGTACTGCGCCTGATAGCGGCGAATCACATCAAGGTTTTGCGTCACGGCATCGGCCGTTCCGCGATACCACTGTTCGGTCGAAAAGCGCTGCTGCGCTGGCAGCAAATCGACAAACTCATTCATCTCTTCATTGAAGATCGACCAGCCACGCTGGATATGCTGAGTCAGGGTATGAGACTGATACTGGGTAATCACGCCAATCCGTCGGATACCGGAGTTGACGCAGTTGGAGAGGGCAAAGTCGATAATGCGGAACTTGCCGCCGAAGTGCACCGCCGGTTTAGCACGTTTGGCCGTTAAATCGACCAGGCGCGTGCCGCGTCCGCCGGCAAGGATCAGAGCAACCGTCTGTGTAGGGAGCTGGCGGGCCAGCATCAGGTGATCTGTTCTGTCTAACTTAACCATGTCTGACTCCTTATGATTGCTTTTGGAACACGCACACACCGTGTGCGGGACCATGCCAGACAGTTAGCAGGATGGGGTTATCGTCCCCGGCGAAAGGAGGAAGGGCACGCCATTCTCCGTCTGGTAACACGATGTCATTCACCGTATCCGTGGCGTTTATTGTTATTAACCAGCGGCCGGACAGCAGGATCTGCAATCTGTGCATCCCCTGTGCCCATTCATCGTGTTGCAGTGGCTGGCCACCGGCATTGAGCCACTGCACATTGCCGTCACCGTCCTGCCACCAGCGATCTGCGGTCAGCGCCGGAATGCGCTGGCGCAGAGCAATCAGTGCTGCGGTGAATCCGACTAATCCCTTCTCATCCGCCTGCCAGTCAAGCCAGCTCAGGGCGTTATCCTGACAGTAGGCGTTGTTGTTGCCACGCTGCGTATGGCCGCGCTCATCGCCAGCCAGCAGCATTGGCGTGCCCTGTGACAACAGCAGCGTCGTCAGCAGTGCCCGCACGCTGCGACGGCGGCGTTCGATCACGTCAAAGCTGACGTTCAGCCCCTCTTTGCCGTGGTTGTGGCTGTAGTTATCACCGTGGCCATCACGGTTATCTTCCCCGTTCGCTTCGTTGTGTTTACGTTCGAAGCTCACCACATCCCACAGCGTAAAGCCGTCATGAGCGGTGATCAGGTTAACCGTGGCGTGTGGCGGCCGATCATCATGCTGATAGAGGTCGCTGGAGGCGGCAAAGCGGCGGACGAATTCGCCATTGCTCAGGCCGCCATGCAGCCAGTAACGACGCGCGGTGTCGCGAAACTTATCGTTCCATTCGGCAAACGGTGGCGGAAAACGGCCAACCTGATAGCCGTCAGGGCCGATATCCCAGGGTTCAGCAATCAGCTTGACCTGAGAGAGCAGCGGACAGGCACGTATCGCCTCAAAAAAAGGCGCATCACGCTGATAATCGGGTGTGCGGCCCAGAACCGGCGCAAGGTCAAAGCGGAAGCCGTCGACATGGCAGACGCGCACCCAGTAGCGCAGCGCCTCTAAGGTCCACGCCATCACCTGCGGATGGTGGATATTCAGCGTGTTGCCGCAGCCGGTCCAGTTCTGATAACCGCCCTGCTCATCAAGCCAGTAGTAGCTGGCATTGTCGATACCGCGCATCGAGATCGTCGGGCCAATCTCGTCCAGTTCAGCGGTATGGTTGAACACCACATCCAGCAGCACTTCGATACCCGCGGCGTGCAGGCTTTTAACCGCCTGCTGAAACTCCTGCAATGGCGTCACGCCCGGCTGACCGGAGCCGTAACGGGGATCCACCGCCCAGAGCGCAAAAGGGTTATAGCCCCAGTAGTTGCTCAGGCCGAGCTGCAGCAGTCGCGGTTCGCTGGCGAAGTGGGCCACCGGCAGCAGCTCAAGAGTGGTAATTCCCAGCTTGCGCAGGTAATCCACCATAACAGGATGACCCAGCGCCGCGTAAGTCCCGCGCAGCGTTTCCGGAATTTCCGGATGCTGCTGCGTCATGCCGCGCACGTGGGCTTCATAAATTACCGTGTTGCCCCAGGCCGTACGTGGCGCGACATCGCCCTGCCAGTCAAAATCTTCGGCCACCACCACACATTTAGGCGCAATCGCGGCGTTGTCATGCGGATCGGGCTGCGCTTCGCCGCCCTGAAACAGCGGGTCATCCGGAACATCGCCCTCCACCGCGCGGGCGCAGGGGTCAACCAGCAGCTTTGCCGGATTAAAGCGATGTCCCCGCTGCGGCGACCAGGGGCCATAAACCCGGTAGCCGTAGCGCTGTCCCGGTTTTAACGCCGGAACATAACCGTGCCAGATATCCCCACTGCGGCCAGGCAGGTCAAGACGCTGTTCTGCGCCCTGTTCATCAAACAGGCAGAGCTCTACGCGCTCCGCATGCTGTGAGAACAGAGTGAAGTTAACGCCTTTGCCATCGTAACTGGCACCCAGCGGTTCGGGATCGCCGGCAGTAATAGTCATTCAGCCTCCCGCACCAGCCAGACTGTTGCCAGCGGCGGCAGATCAAGACTCAGCGACTGCGGTCGTCCGTGGCTCTCCTGCTCATCGGTATGCACCCGATGAATGCGCACGTCGCTGCCGTGATACTCATGCTGATCTGTGTTCAGCACTTCACGCCAGTAGCCAGGCTGATTAACGCCAAAGCGATAGCCCGGACGCGGTACCGGAGTAAAGTTACTGATGACGATCACTTCATTGCCTTCACGATCGCGGCGGACAAAGGCGAAGACGGAGTGTTCCGCATCGTTCACCACCAGCCACTCAAAGCCTGCCGGATCAAAGTCCAGCTGATGCAGCGGCGTGTAGTGCTGATAGGTATGGTTGAGGTCGCGCACCAGACGCTGAACACCGTGATGCCAGTTGTCATCCCCTTCCAGCAGATGCCAGTCCAGGCTGACGTCGTGGTTCCACTCGCGGCCCTGAGCAAATTCGTTGCCCATGAACAGCAGTTTCTTGCCCGGGAAGCCCCACATCCAGCCGTAATAGGCACGCAGGTTGGCGAACTTCTGCCAGGCGTCGCCCGGCATACGATCGAGAATCGAGCGCTTGCCGTGCACCACTTCGTCATGCGACAGCGGCAGCACAAAGTTTTCGGTGTAGTTGTACATCATGCCGAAGCTCATCAGGTTGTGATGGTGCTTGCGGTAGATGGGATCGACCTGCATGTAGTCGAGCGTGTCGTGCATCCAGCCCAGATTCCATTTGAACCAGAAGCCCAGCCCGCCGCCTTCGGTCGGACGCGTCACGCCAGGATAGTCGGTGGACTCTTCAGCCATGGTTACCGACCCGGACGCGACGGTGCCGAGCGTGCGGTTGGTATAGCGCAGGAATTCGATCGCTTCCAGGTTCTCACGGCCACCGAACTGATTCGGCACCCACTCCCCTTCGTTGCGGCTGTAATCGCGGTAGATCATCGACGCCACCGCATCCACGCGCAGGCCATCGATGCCAAAGCGTTCGGTCCAGTAGAGCGCATTGCCCGACAGGTAGTTGCTTACTTCGCGGCGGCCAAAGTTGTAAATCAGGGTGTTCCAGTCCTGATGGAAGCCTTCACGCGGGTCGCTGTGCTCATAGAGCTGCGTGCCGTCAAAGCGCGCCAGACCGAAATCATCGCTGGGGAAATGACCTGGCACCCAGTCGAGCAGAACGTTTAGGCCAGCTTCATGGGCGGCGTCAATAAAGGCGCGGAACTCATCACGGGTTCCAAAACGGCGGGTCGGCGCATACATGCCCAGTGGCTGATAGCCCCAGCTACCATCAAACGGATGCTCGTTGATCGGCAGCAGTTCGATATGGGTAAAGCCCATCTCTTTAACGTAAGGCACCAGCTGTTCAGCCAGCTCTTTGTAGCTCAGCCAGAAGTTGTTGTCGGTGTGACGACGCCAGGAGCCCAGATGCACTTCATAGATGGAGATAGGCGCGTCAAAACCGTTGGCGGCTTTACGCTCCTCTTTCATCTCAACCGGCTCTGGCAGGCCACAGATCATCGACGCAGTTTGGGGGCGCATCTGCGCTTCAAAGGCGTAAGGATCCGCTTTGATGCGCAGTTCACCATTGGCATCGATAATTTCATATTTGTAGAGCTGACCGTTGACCGCGCCCGGTACAAACAGCTCCCAGATGCCCAGCTCCTGACGCAGGCGCATCGGATGACGGCGGCCATCCCAGAAGTTGAAGTCACCAACCACTGAGACGCGACGGGCGTTGGGTGCCCAGACGCAGAAGCGGGTACCGAAGACGCCATCGATGACATCGCCATGCGCGCCCAGTGTCTCGTAAGGACGCAGGTGTGTTCCTTCCGCCAGCAGCCACAGATCCATCTCCTGCAGCAGCGGGCCAAAGCGGTAGGCATCATCGACCAGATTTTGCTGGCCGTGCCAGTTCACCGCCAGTTGGTAGCGGAAATGATTTTTACGGCGTGGAATGACGCCACTGAAGAAGCCGCGTGCATCCTCGCACACCAGCTGAGCCAGTTTACGTCCGGTGGAGGTTTCAATGACCCACACTTCGAGCGCTTCGGGGAGCAATGCCCTGACTTCCAGGCCTTGCTGAGTTCGGTGCATCCCTAGTAACGAAAAAGGGTCGGCATAATTACCCGCAAACAGGGCATTGATCGCATCGCGATCGGGAAGCTCTGACATGACTTTCTTCCTGTGATAATTGGCAGCCGAAATGAACGCAACATAGCCTGTCGCGCTTCACCTGCGCTGCTCTTCATTGAGCCATACGTACAACGACAAAGAAGTCAGGCCATTCCATGGGAAAATTTTTTTGCCGTGTACCACAACCATTTAGTCCGGAAAGCACAAGAGTTACCTGTGGCACATCATGGTTAAATCATAGCTTGGTCGCGGCAGTTGCCATGGACTTAAGCAAAATATTCTTTAGCGATCGGCAAAAAAGGGAAGCTGATCACTTAGTAAGCGAAACGGCAGATTGTTTCGTGTACGAAAGGGACAAAAAAGGCCGGATAAATCCGCAGATTAGTGTCATTTATGCTGCCCGGCATGTCCGGATGAAAGACGCTGCGTTTTTCACCGGACTGGAACAGGGACTCTGCCGCTGGATCATGTCAGACACCCGGCGTGATGAGCGCAGACGGCGATGGAGAAAAGCTACCTGATAACTTGTTGTAAAGCGATGGTTAACAGCATGTTTCTTGATTTGACAGAGATTGGTTCATCTACTAATCAAGAAGTGAATCTGCTTCACGATCTTAAATTTTTCCCTACATAGTCATTCGTCTGTTTTTTTCTTTGCATTAGCATGCGAATAGAAATAACAGAGGCAAAGGAATTGCTATGGCTTTATGCGGAAAGTTTGTAATCAATAACGCTGATTATTCACCACTGAGTTTCCCGGGATTAGGAACTTTTTTAGCGTTTTCTGGTAATGACATCTACCGTAATAAAGGTGGCTGCGGAATGATAATTAATAAAGGGCCATTACCTGCCGGGCATTACTACATCGTTGACAGACCTTCTGGAAATTGGGTGAATAGCGTCAGAGCCTGGGCTATTGACGAAATAAAAAGTGCATTTAAGTATCATGTTGACCATTCAGAATGGTTTGCCCTTTATCGTGTTGATAACACAATAGACGATAGCACATTTTTTCGAGGCGTTACCCGGGGCGGTTTCAGACTCCATCCTGGTCAGGTCTCAGAGGGCTGTATTACTCTTGCCTCGCAATCAGACTTCAATATGCTGAGAAATGCGCTGTTAAGAACGACAAGAATCCCGGTTCCGGGTACAGATTTAAAAGCTTATGGCACTATTGAGGTAATCACATATGGCGACACTTGCCCGTAAATCAGGGAAGGCAGGCTACTTCCTTCTGCTTTTAGTTTGCGTGGGTCGGGCTATGGGTGAACCCTATAACTGGATTAACTATGATTTCGTTTTAAAGATAGGAAATCTGCTTTATGGACCTGGTGAAATTGGCGCAGAGGCAATAGATGATACGTATTTCTATATTAGCTTTCTCGCTAACATATTTATCAGCATGGTGTTTTTTTTCATGACAATGGAGTTGATCAGAAAAATAAGGAGATATTAGCATGCCAATTCCTGCTTACATGTGGCTCAAAGATGATGGTGGCGCTCATATTAAAGGTTCTGTTGATGTACGGGATCGCGAAGGCAGTATTGAGATTGTGGGTTTCAGCCATGGGCTTAATATTCCTGTCGACAGCGCTAACGGCAGGATTACCGGCAAGCGTTCACACTCACCGATGATGATCGAAAAGGAGTTTGATAGCTCCAGTCCTTATCTGTACAAGGCGGTTGCGACGGGTCAGACACTGCAAAGTGCGGAAACCCGCTGGTACAGAATCAACCATGCCGGGCAGGAAGAGTGTTACTTTGTCATGACTATTGAGGGAGTGAAGGTTACGGGTGTAAATCCCGGCATGCCAAACGCTAAAATTTCTGGTAATGCGCAAATTAATCATATGGAATCGATATCCATGATGTATGACAAAATTACATGGCGTTATATTGATGGCAATGTACAGTATACCGATGACTGGAATGTTCGTGCATAGAGCATCGGAAAGAAAGGCATGGCTGAAAAGGATTAATGCAAAAAACGATTACGCTGAGACTTTTTACTTACTGGCGCAACCGTAAAGTGGTACGCCAGTATCAGTGGGCAACCATTATAATACAAAAAATATTTTAGAAACCTTATTAATTGAAAAACAATTATCCCAGTAACAGCAAAACCTTTCTTTAACTTTATTCACGCTGTAAAAACAGATTGCTAACATAATAAAAAGCAGTAAACCATTCCATTTTGAACATCATCACACTTTAGAAACGAAGCAGTAAAAATAACCCTGACTAAATTGAAAGCTTGAAAATAAGAATATAGTCTGGGTGGGAGTTTTAATTTTAACATATAAAAGGAAAAACAATGTCTACAGTTCATATAGTTAAAGTTAAAAGCCCTGAAGGATGGACTCCAGGGTCGCATCATGCGGTGGAAGAGGAAGGAACGGGGAAGCTTTTATTCGAGTGTTCACTTCAACAAGAAGCTATTTAATGGGCGGAAAGCAATGAATATACATATGAAATCCTCCGTGAGCGTAACAGGAAGCTAACAGATAAACACGGTCAATTCCGGGAGCAGTAATTAATGACAGCATCAATCAAATGCATCCTTAATATCTCCTCTTCGGAAACGGGCATTTACGAAGACAGGCAGGTGAATTCAGCAACCTGATGATAGCAAAAATCAGTCAAGCCGGGCGCGTAAAAACTCATACATCTATAACACGCACGCACATTAAAAAAAGCCCGCAATCATGAGTAATGATTACGGGCTTTCACATAGTGACCAGGCGTTTAACCGATCATATTTTCCCCACCTGGTCGGCATTGATCATCAATCCGCCCTGTGGCGATGTTTGCTGATTAGTTGGTCAGCAACCGCAGCATGCGACGCAGTGGTTCGGCAGCGCCCCATAACAGCTGGTCGCCTACCGTGAAGGCGGAAAGGTACTCCGGCCCCATGTTCAGCTTACGCAGACGGCCAACCGGTGTGGTCAGGGTGCCGGTCACGGCGGCAGGCGTCAGTTCACGCATCGTCAGCTCGCGATCATTCGGCACTACTTTGACCCACTCATTGTGCGAGGCCAGCAGCTGTTCAATTTCAGCCAGTGGCAGGTCGCGTTTCAGCTTCAGCGTAAACGCCTGGCTGTGGCAACGCAGCGCACCGACGCGCACGCATAACCCATCAACCGGGATGACCTTAGAGGTGGCGAGGATCTTGTTGGTCTCCGCCTGGCCTTTCCACTCTTCGCGGCTCTGACCGTTTTCCAGCTGCTTGTCGATCCAAGGAATCAGGCTGCCCGCCAGCGGTACGCCGAAGTTATCGGTCGGTAAGGTGCCGGAACGGGTGAAATCGGTCACGCTACGCTCAATGTCGAGGATAGCGGAAGCCGGGTTCTGCAGCGCAGGCGCAACGTGATCGTGCAGCATGCCCATCTGGGTCAGCAGTTCGCGCATGTGGCGCGCGCCGCCGCCAGAGGCTGCCTGATAGGTGGCAACCGACGCCCACTCAACCAGATCCTGCGCAAACAGGCCGCCCAGCGACATCAGCATCAGGCTGACGGTACAGTTTCCGCCGACGAAGGTTTTGATGCCACGGTCAATGCCCTGGCGAATCACAGCATGGTTGACCGGATCGAGAATGATAATGGCATCATCCTTCATGCGCAGCGTGGAGGCCGCATCAATCCAGTATCCCTGCCAGCCGCTGGCGCGCAGCTTTGGATAGACGTCACTGGTGTAGTCGCCGCCCTGGCAGGTGATAATGATATCCAGCGCGCGCAGCGCCTCAATATCAAACGCATCCTGCAGGGTGCCCTGCTGTTTGCCCGCAAACGCGGGTGCCGCCTGACCATGCTGCGACGTCGAGAAGAAGACCGGATTGATTGCATCAAAATCACGCTCTTCACTCATGCGGGACATCAGCACTGAGCCGACCATGCCGCGCCAACCAACAAAACCTACATTCTTCATGTCGTGTCCGTCTAAGGCAGTTACACCTGCTTTTCATTTCAGAGGAGAGAGCCGCGTGCTATTTTCACGCCGCTCTGCGTAATAATAGGATTTACCTGTGTCCTCTCACTCTACAAAATGCAGGCCGGGTAGCAAGTGAATTAATTCGATTACGCTAACTTTTTCAGCAGCGTAACTAATAACTCCGCTTTTTCGCGAACAACATGGCGCAAAACCGATGACTGAAATGATTTCGGCAACAATATTATTGTTGTTAATTATGGATCCACTGGGCAATCTGCCGATTTTTATGTCGGTTTTAAAGCATCTGGAGCCGAAACGGCGGCGGGTGGTGCTAATCCGCGAAATGCTGATCGCGCTGATCATCATGCTGCTGTTCCTGTTTACCGGTGAACGCATCCTGGCGTTTTTAAATCTGCGCACCGAAACCGTGTCGATTTCCGGCGGGATCATCCTGTTTCTGATCGCTATCAAGATGATTTTCCCGTCGGCCGAAAGCAGCAGTTCTGGCTTACCGGCGGGCGAAGAGCCGTTCCTAGTGCCGCTGGCGATTCCATTGGTGGCCGGGCCATCGCTACTGGCCACTTTGATGCTGCTGTCGCATCAGTATCCGAATCAGATGTCGCATCTGGTGGGTGCGCTGCTGATCGCCTGGGGTGTAACGGTCGCTATTCTGTTGATGTCAGGTCTGTTCCTGCGTCTGCTGGGCGATAAGGGTGTGAATGCGCTGGAACGCCTGATGGGATTGATACTGATTATGCTGGCGACTCAGATGTTCCTGGACGGCATCCGGGCTTATCTGAAGTTATAAGCGCGCCTTTGTCCTTTTGAACTGACAAGCATGCAGCCGCATCAATTCAGCCTGTTTATCACAAAGTTACGACATTGAAATGAACAATAATATTAATATAATGTTGTAAAAAAGGAGATTTCTATGGCGGGTAGTATCGAAAATTATGCCGGGACAGGCGTCTTTATTATCGTTGAGCGGCTTTACAGCAGGGATGCACCGAACTGGCACGGTGTTGGCGCCTCCATGATGCAGATTCACAAAATGGTTTACCAACTTTATCATAAACAAGATGTTTATCTGGAAGGCACAAAGATCGAACCCGACAGCGCGACGGTCTGGCAGCGTTTAAAAATCCTGTTTGGCGCGGATTTGGTACAGAAAAATGCAGCCGATAGCAGTACCTGCTTTTCCCTCGATTATGCAGGTTCCCGCTTTGTCACTACGCCTTTCTCAGGCGTCGACTCAAAAAAAATCCCGGATTTTTTGACCAGAGAATATACCCTGCCTGGCCGAAACGTGCTGGCCTTTGGCAGCGATCCCTTCCCGCATGTCGGCCTTTATGGCCGTGCAGATGCACGCTTTGTGATGGCGGAGGGCGGTAAAGGTGACCCGACCGCCGCCGCGAAATACGATGCAAAAAGTAAACAGCTGGTGATGGTGGACCCCGGAAAAGAGCTGCCGCAGCTGATGCAGCGTCTGAAAACCCGGAGGGAAATGCAATGAGGTTGTTATTACCCTTTTTATTCGGCGCGCTCTATCTGATAACAGGTTACTTCTCCCTTCAGGAAGTCCTGGAGTATGCCAGCAGCGGCCATTCAGGGGTGATCACAGATATGCGCAGTTATCTGGTTGCCCCGCTACTCTGCGCGTTACTCTGGCTACTGGTTTATCTGGTAGCCTGGTGGGGTTTCAGAAAAATTGCCACCCTGTCCGTGGCTAAAGAAACAGTTTTTCAGGCGCTATTCTTTCTGGCAAATATACTCTGTTTAGCTGGCCTGACCGTATTATCCGTCCCGGGCCAGAAAGCGGCGTTAAATGACGTACAACTGATGCAAGTTCACGTCACTGATTTTGCCTGGGTTTACTTGCTTGCCGCCGCCATCACGCTGGTTGTTTTTGCTCTGATAAGAAGAAAATGGGCATGAACAGGCTGCTGCAGATTATCAAAAGCTGTCTGCTGCGCACGTTTAACTATGAAGGGCGTGAAGAAAGGACGAGCTATTTTATTTTCCTGCTGTTTCAGCTGGTCTGGTTCTGCAGTTATCTGCAATGGTTTACCGGGCCAGAGCATGAAATAGGCTTAATCACGCTGCTGCTGTTTATTTTGCCTCTATTTTCCTGCGGGGTGAGAAGAATAAATGACGCTGGTTATTCACGCGGCGTCATTGTCCTTTTGGTAGTAGCACCTTATCTGCTGTTCCCTTTTTTACTCTTCCCCGGCTCGCGGAAAAAAAACTGACGGGCAGATAGCCCGTCGGGTTGGTCAGGAAAGCAGTTCGAAAGCAATCATTCCAACAACTGCGCCCACAGTGCCGAGAATGGTCTCCATCAGCGTCCAGGTCTTCAGCGTTTCCGCTTCGCTGGCCCCGGTGAAGCGGCCAAACAGCCAGAACCCGGCATCGTTCACATGGCTGATAATAATCGAGCCACCGCCGATGCAGATCGACAGCGCTGCCAGTTGCGCACCGCTGTAATGCAGCGGTTCAATCACCGGCATGATTAGCCCGACGGTGGTCAGACAGGCGACCGTCGCCGACCCCTGAATCACCCGCACCGCGCCCGACAGGATAAAGCAGGCCAGCGCAATCGGCAGACCTGCACCGGTCAGCGCATTGCCCAGCACCGGCCCTACGCCTGAATCCACCAGCACCTGCTTGAACACGCCACCCGCACCAATCACCAGCAGGATAATCCCGGCCGGTTGCAGCGCGCTGCCGCACACCTGCATCACCCGCTCTTTATCCATACCCTGACGGTAAGCCAGGCCATAAATCGCCACCAGCAGCGCCAGCAGAATGGCGGTGAAAGGATGGCCGATAAATTCCAGCCACTCGTACAGCGTGGTGCCTTCGGTCGTGAAGCGTGCGCCGATGGTTTTCAGGCCGACCAGCACCAGCGGGAACAGGATCAGTGAGAGGCTGAAGCCAAACGACGGCAGCTTGCTCTCATCGACATCCGGCTGATGATCTTCCGGCGGTGCGCTGAAGGTAACGTGATTGCCGATGAAGTTGCCAAACAGCGGCCCGGCAATCAGCATGCCCGGGATCGCCGCACAGAGGCCCAGCAGGATCATCCAGCCAAAGTCCGCGTGCATCTGTGAAGCCAGCAGCATCGGAGCCGGTCCGGGCAGCAGGAACGCCGCCGACGCGGCCACACCGGCAAACAGCGGGATCACCAGCTTCACCAGATTGCCACCGGTTCGCCGCGCCACCGCAAACGCGATGCTGATTAACAGCACCACCGCCACCTCAAAGAAAAGCGGCAGCGCGCAGATCAGACCGGCAATCCCCATTGCATAATGGGCGCGGCTCTGACCAAAGGTTTTCAGCATCCGGATGGCGATTTGATCCACGGCGCCGGTTTCATGCAGGATTTTGCCGAACATCGCGCCCAGCGCGACCACAATGGCAAGGAAGCCGAGCGTGCCGCCCATCCCCTTCTGCATGGTTTCCGCGATTTTATTCAGTGGCATGCCGGAAAAGAGCCCGGCACCGATGGAGACTAACATCAGCGCGACAAAGGCGTGCATACGGGCCTTCATCACCAGAAAAAGCAGCAGCAGGACGGAGCCTGCTGCGGTCAAAACGAGTGTTGCGGTATTCATCTCTAATCCTGGCTGATAGCGTCCTGGATAGTCGCAACCGTAGCCGCCACCACCTCGTCCAGTGAATGCGCGATATCCACGACCAGGACATCCGGCTCATCACTGCCCGGCTCTTCCAGCGTGGCAAACTGGGTGACCAGCATCTGCGGCTTGAAGAAGTGGCCTTTACGCGCCTTCAGGCGGGCTTCGATGGTGTCGAAATCGCCTTTCAGGTAGACGAAACGCAGGTTGTCATTGCCCTGACGCAGAATGTCGCGATAACTTTTTTTCAGGGCTGAGCAGACAATGATGGAGATCGCCTGGGTACGCTGCATGGCAAACGCGGCATCGTTCAGCGCCTGTAACCACGGCTGGCGATCGCTGTCATCCAGCGGATGACCATCGGCCATCTTCAGGATGTTGGCGCGCGGGTGGAGAAAATCACCGTCAAGAAAAGCGGTATTCAGCTGGTGAGAGACCTGGTTGGCGACAGCAGATTTTCCGCTGCCTGAAACGCCCATCAGGATAAAAACGTGATGCGACGGGGATTGCGTTGTCATTTTTCTGCTCCGGCAGGTGAGAATTTGCCAATGTTACCGATAACAATGTCGTTTCTCATTCTCCTGGCCGGTTAACAGCCTGGCAACCTTTTTACCAGGAAAAGCATGAAAGTGTGAGCTGACTCATAAAAACATCACAATCAGATGCTGCCACCTTCACTGATCTCAAAACCGATATCCCGCAGCGGATCATCACTGCTCTCACCGGCAATGCGCGCCAGCAACATCGCCGCCGCTTCACGGCCCATGCGGTCGCGCGGCGTCAGCACTGTCGCCAGCTGTGGTGTGACGACCTGACTGATATCATGGCCGTGAAAACCCGCTATCGCCATCTGAGTGGGTACCTGCAATCCCTGGCGCTGACACTCAAACATCGCGCCGACCGCCAGGTCATCATTGGTACAGAACAGGCTATCCGTTTCAGGATAGAGACGTTGTGCTTCGCGCAGCAGATCGCCACCGGCGCTGAATGATGAGGCATCCTCCATCATCACGCTGTGCGGCGTCAGACCCGCTTCGCGCATGGCGATTTCATAACCGCGCTGCTTTTGCAGCGTACGTTCATCAAGGCGTGCGCCAAGATAGACGGTGTGACGATGGCCTTTGCTGAGGATCGCCTGCGTCATCTGCCGGGCCGCTTCGACGTTATCAAAGCCGACCGCCATGTCCAGGCAGGGTGTAACGCTGTCCATCACCTCAATCACCGGAATACCGGCCACTTCCAGCATACGCAGCGTGCCTGGCGTGTGGGTGCGTTCGGTGAGGATGACGCCATCGATGTTCCAGCCCAGCAGCGAGCGCAGTTGCAGCTCCTCTTTTTGCGGGTTGTAACCAAAGTGGGCGACCAGCGTCTGATAGTTGGCTTCGTCAGTGACGGCTTCAATGCCGCGCAATACGTCAGCAAAAACCTGGTTGGTGAGCGACGGCAGCAGCACACCGATGGCACGGCTGGTAGCGTTAGAAAGCATATCGGGGGCGCGATTGGGGATATAACCCAGCTCATCCAGTGCCACTGCAATCTTGTCCCGCAGGGCAACAGAGACCTGCTCAGGATTACGCAGGTAACGGCTGACGGTCATTTTAGTAATGCCGACGCGATCGGCAACGTCCTGTAATACCGGTCTTTTCTTCTTCATCGTAGCGCCTGGGATCACCCTGAAAGCTAAAGTACGATGAGTCTATCACTTTTCTGTCACAAAATTCCTAACCGGGCGCGACGAGGCGCGCCCGTTATCTGCTTAGACAGGTGGCAGATCAAACAGCAGGACTTCGGCCGCCGAGCTGGCTTCAATCGTCAGCGCGCTTTCGTCCCAGATCGCCAGAGCATCGCTGGTGGTAACCGCGTTGCCGTTAACGGTGACATCACCTTTCACGACCTGAATCCAGATACGACGTCCCGCATCAATCGCGACGTTATCCTGCTCACCGGCAGCCAGTACCCAGCGCGATAAGGTCATGTCCTGATAAACTTTCAGCGACCCTTCACGGGCATCCGGGCTTAACACCAGCTGACGTCCCTGCACATCCGGGAAGCGGCGCTGATCGTAGCGTGGCTCAATGCCGGTACGCTCAGGAATGATCCAGATCTGATAAAGGTGCAACGGCTCGCTTTCGCTGGCGTTGTACTCAGAGTGACGCACGCCGGTGCCGGCGCTCATGATCTGGAACTCACCAGCCGGGATCTGCTCTTTGTTGCCCATGCTGTCCTGATGCTCAACCGTACCGGAAAGCACGTAGGTCAGAATTTCCATATCTTTATGCGGATGGGTGCCAAATCCCTGACCGCCATCGATCACATCTTCATTAATGACCCGCAGCGCGGAGAAACCCATGAAGTTCGCATCGTGATAGCTGGCGAAAGAGAAGGTATGCCAGCTATCCAGCCAGCCATGGTTTGCGTGACCGCGTTCTTCAGCTTTGCGTACATAGATCATGTTCAAATCTCCTCAATGTTTTTTATAGTGTGTCCCTGAGGCGGTTTGATTGATAGCTGAAAAACTTCACTCCTCTGTTCAAATTCATTGAATGATCGTTCAGGAGTGGCTGAAAAGCATTGAAGGAGAGTAGGCAAAAAAAAGCCAGCATCTAAGCTGGCGAAATAATACTGGAAGCAATGTGAGCAATGTCGTGCTTTTCCAGGCTGTCGGGCGACCTCCCGGAAACGCATGGCAATAATAATCATTATCATTCGCGTCTGTAAAGTCATTTTCACTTTTTAGCTTGATTAATGATCTGAATACCTTGATGTTTAAAAGGTTTTTATGGGCTAAAGGAGCGATCATGAGTGAAATAGTTGTCCGCCACGTCATGCCAGAAGATGCCGCAGCGCTGCACAGGATTTACAGTCAGCCAGATACCCAGGCCAGCACGCTGCATCTGCCTCACTCATCGCTACAGATGTGGCAGACCCGACTCGCTTCGCCACAGCCCCATTCACATCTGCTGGTGGCCTGCATCGGCGAAGAGGTTGTTGGCCAGTGCGCGCTGGACGCAGTAGCGCGCCCCAGACGCCGTCACGTCGCCTCGCTGGGGATGGGCGTGGATGAGCGTTACCGGCAGCGAGGCGTCGGCACTGCACTCATGCGTGAAATGGTCTCGTTGTGCGACAACTGGCTACAGGTGAGCCGGATGGAGCTGACGGTCTTCGTCGATAATGCCCCAGCCATCGCCCTTTATCAGCGTTTCGGTTTTGAGATTGAGGGAACGGCCAGAGGTTTCGCCATACGGCACGGTGAACTCATCGACGCGCATTATATGGCGCGGATTAAAGCCTGACGAGGCAAAGCAGAAAGGGCACCAGAGGTGCCCTTCAGATTGATGACAAATTTAAAGTCCGGTGAATCGGGCAGCCACTTATTAGCTTAACGCGCAGGGAGCACGGTCAGAAGAGGAAAGCGTCCAGCGCCAGGGATGGCGCGGGCCGAGCATGTCAGGGATGACGGCTTTTGCGTCTTTCCGATCTGACCGTGCTCCCTGAGCAAGCTCGATCTCACAGCCAGTCAGGTCTGACGTGGCTCTCAGCTATCAGTAACCCGCACTCAAATCATCAATGCTGCGCGGATCCGAAGCACCATACAGCATGCCATCCGGCCCAATCATGATGCTCTGCGTACTGCCCATCGACGGCAGCACCTTCACATGCTGGCCTTTAGCTTCCAGCAGACGCAATGTATCAGGGCTGAAGCCCTTCTCCACCCGCAGCTGATCCGGCAGCCACTGATGATGGAAGCGTGGCGCGTTGGTGGCTTCCGCCACGTTCATCCCGAAATCAATGCTGTTCACCACCATCTGCAACACCGTGGTAATAATGCGGCTGCCGCCAGGACTGCCGGTCACCAGCCAGGTTTTGCCACCTTTAGCGACGATAGTCGGCGACATCGATGACAACGGACGTTTCGCCGGCTGCACCGCATTCGCTTCCCCGCCCACCAGCCCGTAGACATTGGGTGTGCCCGGCTTGGCGGAGAAGTCATCCATCTCGTTATTCATCAGGATGCCGCTGTTGCCCGCCACAATTCCGCTGCCGAAATAGGTGTTCAGCGTGTAGGTCACCGCAACGGCATTGCCCTGCTTATCCACCACCGAGAAATGGGTGGTCTGGTTGCTTTCGTAAGGTTCGAGCTTGCCGGGTTTGATCTCACTGGAAGGCCGCGCCTTTGCCACGTCGATCTGCTGCGCCAGCGTTTTGGCATAGGCTTTACTGGTCAGCGCCTGCCACGGCACCTTCACGAAATCGGGGTCGCCGAGATATTCCGAGCGGTCCGCGTAGGCATATTTTTCCGCCTCCGCCATCACCTGCATGGCGTCAGCGCTGCCAAAGCCCATCTTCGCCAGATCGAAGTTCTCCAGGATATTCAGGATCTGCACGATATGGATGCCACCGGATGAGGGCGGCGGCATTGAGAAGACTTCATAGCCACGATAGGTGCCACTGATGGGCTGACGCTCGACCGCACGATAGGCCGCCAGGTCAGCTTTGCTGATCAGCCCGCCGTGCTGCGCCATCTCTCCGGCGATCTCATCCGCGATTTCACCTTTGTAAAAGGCATCCGGCCCCTGGCGGGCAATCAGTTGCAGACTGTGCGCGAGATTCTTCTGCACCAGCCGATCGCCCTTCTGCCACGGCGTGCCGTCCGCTTTGTAGAAAATCGCTTTGCTGTTGGGATGGGTAATCAGCACTTCTTTGCCGTAGGTCTTCAGATCGTCTGCCAGCGCATCGTTGACCGGAATACCGTCACGCGCCAGTTTAATCGCCGGTGCCAGCAGAGTGCTCAGCGGCAGGGTGCCATATTTCTGCGCCGCCAGCGCCAGTCCGGCGACGGTGCCCGGCGTGCCGGAGGCGAGATGTGAGGTCAGCGACAGCTTACTGTCGGCGTTGCCCTGCTTATCCAGGAACATGTCGCGCGACGCGTGGCCCGGTGCCATTTCACGGAAATCGATAGCGGTGGCGCGGCCAGACGCGGTGCGCAGCAGCATAAAACCGCCTCCGCCCAGGTTGCCCGCCTGCGGATGGGTCACGGCCAGCGCAAAGCCCACGGCGACCGCGGCATCCACCGCATTTCCGCCCTGACGCAGAATTTCCACGCCCACCTGGGTTGCCAGCGCATCCACCGACGCCACCATGCCGTGCTGCGCTTTTACCGGGTGAAAAGTATCACTGTCCACACCGTAGGAGACCGGCGGAGCCTGAACAGGCGCGGCGTTCGCGCCTGCCACCACGGTAAAACTCATCACCAGCGACCAGCTAAGCTGACGCACTGTCTGCTGCATTTTCATCCTGCCACCATCCCATGTTGTTATTTACATTTTTTTATCATTTCTGCAAGTGCCTACAAATACAGCAAAATAAACGGGGTTAAGTCAAATCAGGAATACATCTGAAAGTAAGGTCTGTGATATCGCGTAAACTTAGGGTGCGACCCTGATATCGGTGTGCGCCGTTGTGCACCCAAAAAACCTGTCGCGATAAAGGAAGGAGGAAAGATGAAAAAGTGGATGATTGTTTTAGCCGCCCTGCTGCCTTTCGCCAGTCAGGCGAACACGCTGAACAGCACCAACGATCCGAATAAACCGGGTTATAACCCGAGTCAGCAGCGGATGCAGTCGCAGATGCAGAGCCAGCAACAGCAGCAACAGCTGAAGCTGCGCCAGGATCAGCAGCGTCAGACGCAGGACATGCAGCGTAAAATGCAGGAGCAGCGCAACAGCGCCCAGCAGCGGGTGATTACCACGCAGCCGGGCCAGCAGAACCAGAATCCGAATCAGAACTAATGAAAATCGGGGCCAATGATGTCGATGCTGTCAGTACAGATGGCATCGACGCCCCACTTCAGCAATTCCCGCGCCCGATCCGGGCTGTTCACGGTATACACCAGAATCTTCAGTCCGCCTGCTTTCAGTTCGGCGACCCGCTCAGCGGTCAGGACCTTGTGATTAAGATGAATGGACACGCACGCCAGCGCGCTCGTTTTTTCCTGCCACTCGGGATCCCAGCTGTGTGACAGCAGGCCACGCGGCAGCTGCGGCTCGACCTGCATCGCCGCTTCCAGCGCCTCAAAAGAGAACGACGAGAGTAACGGTGCGGTCTGATCCTGCCACAGAATCGCGGCAGCCTGTGCCACGGCGCGTCCGGTTTCGGCGTCGCTGCCGGTGGTCGGCTTGATTTCGATGTTCGCCATCATCTGATGCTGACGACAGTGTGCCGCCACCTCATCCAGCCGCGCCAACTTTTCGCCGGTAAACGCGTTACCAAACCAGCTGCCCGCATCGAGCTGCGACAGCTTCTCCCACGGCAGCTGACCCGCCACGCCCCAGCCGTTGCTGGTGCGGTCCAGCGTGTCGTCATGCAGCAGGAAGATCTGCGCATCCATTGATAACTTGGCATCAAACTCAATCATCTGATGACCATACTTTGCGCCGACATCAATTGCTGCCAGGGTGTTTTCCGGTGCCAGTTTACCGCCGCCGCGATGGGCAACGATGCGGGGATAGGGCCAGTGTTGTGTGCTCATTCCAGACGCTTTCCATGGGTTGAATCGAAGAAGTGTAACGCATCTGACGGCAGATGCAGCCACAGCGTACTGCCTGGCTGCGGCCGTTCGCTGTGGGCTAAGCGTACCACCAGCGGCGTGTCCCCAATGCGACCGTGTGCCAGATTATCGGCGCCCAGCATCTCCAGCGTATCGACGCGTAGCGGTACGCCGCCCTGCTCACGGCTGCTGAGCTGGATATGCTCTGGCCGGATACCCAGCACCACCGGCTGGTTAGCCCATTTCGGTTTACTGTCACTGAGCGGAAGTGCATGCGAGGCATCAAGATTAAAGCGCGAACCATCGCTGCTGATCTGCCCTTTCAGCAGATTCATCGCGGGCGCGCCGATAAACGAGGCGACAAACTGGCTGGCGGGACGCTCATACACGTCGACCGGCGTGCCGATCTGTTCGACCACGCCTTTATTCATCACCATCACCCGCTGCGCCAGCGTCATCGCTTCGACCTGATCGTGGGTCACATAGAGGCTGGTGGTCTGTAAGCGGCGATGCAGCTGCTGCAGCTCAAGCCGCATCTGCACCCGCAGGCGGGCGTCGAGATTAGACAGCGGCTCATCGAACAGAAACACCGCCGGTTCACGCACGATGGCGCGCCCCATCGCGACGCGCTGGCGCTGTCCGCCCGAAAGCTCGCGAGGCCGACGCATCAGCAGGTGATCCAGCTCCAGACTGCGCGCCGCGTCGAGCACCCGCTGGCGGATCTGCTCTTTGCCCATCCCACGGATTTTCAGGCCATAGGCCATGTTCTCCTCCACCGACATGTGGGGATAGAGCGCGTAGTTCTGGAACACCATCGCAATGCCGCGATCTTTCGGCTCTTCCTGGGTGACGCGCCGGTTGTCGATATAGATATCGCCGGAGGTAACGCGCTCCAGTCCGGCCACCATGCGCAGCAGGGTCGATTTACCGCAGCCGGATGGCCCGACCATCACCATAAACTCGCCGTCATTGATGGTGACGTTCAGCGGCTGAATGATCTGATTTTTGCCATCGTAGGACTTGGTTACTGCCTGAAGGGTTACGCCTGCCATCTTATTTCTCACTCTCAACCAGACCGCGCACAAAGGCACGCTGCATGACTAACACCACCGCCAGCGGTGGGATCAGGGTTAATAACATTGCCGCCATCACTTCGTTCCACTGGGTCGGAGATCCGCTGGAGGAGATCATGCTTTTGATCCCTGCCACCGCCGTGCCGAGGCTTGCATCATTGATGATCAGCAGCGGCCAGAGATACTGGTTCCAGCCGTAGATAAAGGTGATCACGAACAGCGCCGCCAGATTGGTTTTCGACAGCGGCAGAACAATGTCGATGAAGAAGCGCATCGCACTGGCACCGTCGATGCGCGCCGCTTCCACCAGTTCATCCGGCAGTGACATAAAGAACTGACGGAACAGAAAAGTGGCGGTCGCTGAGGCCATCAGCGGCAGGGTTAAGCCGCTGTAGCTGTCGAGCAGATTAAGGTCGGCAATCACCTGTACCGTGGGGAAGATACGTACCTCAACCGGCAGCATCAGCGTGATGAAGATCAGCCAGAAAAAGAGCGTGCGCAGCGGAAAGCGAAACCAGACCAGCGCAAACGCCGACAGCATCGACACGGTGATTTTGCCGAAGGTGATGCCCAGCGCCATGATCATGCTGTTGAGCAGCATCAGGCCAAACGCCGGTCCGCTGCCGTTAACGCCGTGCGTCCAGATGCGCGAGATGTTCGCCCACAGATGCGTACCCGGCACCAGCGTCATCGGCACCTGATAGACCGCCTCGTTATCCAGCGTCGCCGCCACAAAGGCGACATAGAGCGGGAACAGGATGGTGAGCACGCCCAGCACCAGCACGATGTGGCTGAAGAGATCCAGCCCGCGTCGATTCTCAATCATTGGTATTGCACCTTACGTTCAACAAAGCGGAACTGGAGCACCGTCAGCCCGATGACCAGCAGCATCAGCACCACCGACTGCGCCGCGGATGAGGAGAGATCCAGACCGGTAAATCCTTCGCGATAGATTTTGTAGATCAGCGTGGTGGTCGCCTGCACCGGCCCGCCGCCGGTTGCGGCATCGATCACCGGGAAAGTATCGAAGAAGGCGTAGATCAGGTTCACCACCAGCAGAAAGAAGCTGACCGGCGTAATCAGCGGCAGAGAAAGGTTGAAGAAGCGACGCACCGGCCCGGCACCGTCGATGGCGGCGGCTTCCACCAGCGATTTAGGGATTGATTGCAGTGCGGCGAAGAAGAACAGGAAGTTGTAGCTCATCTGCTGCCAGATCGACGCCAGCACAATCAGGAACATCGCCTGACCGCTGTTCTGCGCATAGTTCCAGTTGTAGCCGATGTGGTTCAGCAGATAGCTGAACAGGCCCAGACCGGGATTAAACAGAAACATCCAGAGCACCGCGGCCACCACCGGGGCAATGGCGTAGGGCAGCAGCAGCAGGGTCTGATAGAGGCGGCGCAGTCGCACCACATAATCCACCAGCGCCGCCAGCAGCAGCGAAAGCACCATGCCGAAGACCGTGACCATGCCGCTGAACTTTATGGTGGTCCAGAATGAATCGAGATAATAAGGATCGGCAAACAGGCGTCTGAAGTTTTCCAGCCCGACAAAGCTGCTGGAGATGCCAAAGGGATCGAGACTTTGCAGCGAGTACCACAGCGCTTCACCGGCAGGCCAGAGAAAGAAGATGGCGGTAATCAGCAGTTGCGGCAGCACCAGAAGATAAGGCAACAGGCTGGTGCGAAAGACCGGACGGGATGAAGACATGGCGTACCTGACGTCAGAAAAGAGAGGCCAGCCTGGGCTGGCCAGGGGAGAGATTATTTCATTTGCTGCTGGAAGCGGCGCAGCAGCTCGTTGCCGCGTTTCACTGCGTTATCCAGCGCGCTTTGCGGTGACTGTTTACCGGTCCAGACGCTTTCCAGCTCCTCGTCGATCACGGTACGAATCTGCGGCATGTTGCCCAGACGCATCCCTTTGGTGAACGGCAGTGGCGGCTTGTTCATCATCTGGCGGGTCGCGATATCTGCACCCGGATTTTTGTCGTAGAAGCCCTGCTGTTTCGTCAGCTCATAGGCGGCGGTGGTAATCGGCAGATAGCCGGTTTTCTGATGCCATTCCGCAGCGATTTCCGGTTTAGCGAGGAACTGCATGAACTCGGCCACGCCTTTGTAGGTTGCCGCATCTTTACCTTTCATCACCCACAGGCTGGCGCCGCCGATCAGGGCGTTCTGCGGCGCATTCGGTACGGTGTCGTCATACGGCATCATGCCGACACCGAAGTTGAATTTAGCGTAATGACGGATATCGGCCAGCGAACCGGATGAAGCGGTGGTGATACCGCAGTCGCCGTTGTAGAACTTGGCAGTGGACTCATCTTTGCGGCCAAAGTAGGTGAAGTCGCCTTTCTTATTTATCGCTTCCAGCAGGTCGATATGACGAATCTGCACCGGCTTGTTGAACTCCAGCACCGCGTCGAGGCCGTCAAATCCGTTGTTCTCCGTCGCCACCGGCAATGCATGCCAGGCGCTGAAGTTTTCGATCTGGATCCAGCCCTGCCAGCCGCTGGCGTAGCCACAGCTCAGGCCTGCTTTGCGCAGTGCCGCGGCATCGGTCGCCAGCTCCTGCCAGGTTTTCGGTGGCTGATCCGGGTTCAGGCCCGCTTTTTTGAAGGCGTCCTTGTTGTAGTAGAGCACCGGCGTCGAGCTGTTGAACGGCTGAGAGATCAGCTGACCTTTGCTGTCGCTGTAGTAGCCCGCCACCGTGGGTACGAACTGTTTTTCATCAAAGAGGATGCCGGCATCTTTGAAGACCTGATGTACCGGCACAATCGCCTTAGAGGCCATCATGGTCGCCGTGCCGACTTCATAGACCTGCAGCACCGCAGGCGCTTTGCCGCTGCGCACGGCCGCAATTCCTGCTGCCAGACTCTGCTCGTAGTTACCTTTGTAGGTCGGAACAATTTTGTAATCGGGATGCGTCTCGTTAAAACGCTGTGCCAGCGAATCCACTTCTTTGCCTAACTCGCCTTCCATGGAGTGCCAGAAGGGGATCTCAGTGGCGGCCATGGCATGGCTGCTGAGCGTCAGACCGAGCAGCACGCTCATCAGGCTACGACGAAAGGTAACGACGGACATAGAATTTTCCTGTGCAGGTAAATACGCGTGAAATCACGGATTTCTGTTTCGCGAAGTAACATGACACGGGGAAATGACGGATTAATAACAGGCAGATGACAGGCAGGTGACAGACTAAAGAGAGGAAAAGAGGACGCTGGCAGCGCGGCGGCAAAACGCCCACGCTGCCAGTTTTTAGTTACATAAATTGCAGAGCGACTGGAAGCTGAAAATGCATGACTGAGGTTTTAAACCATGCCCACAAGGCCATCCTCAGCTCCCCCAAATCGATGCTCAAGGCCGTCGGCGGCGCAGCCAGGTTGCGGGCGGACAGCGCGCAGCCACCGGAGCGTACACGTAGTACGTGAGGATGGCGAGCACTGCCCAACCGGAACCTGGCAAGTAAGCCAGGCCGTGCCCCATCAGGCACCTAAGTAAGCGCTGCGGACGGCTTCGTTTGATAGGAGCGCTGCACCGGTATCTTCGAGCACCACATGCCCGTTCTCCAGCACATAGCCCCGATCCGCCAGCTTCAGCGCCTGATTCGCATTCTGCTCCACCAGGAAAATCGTCATCCCTTCGCTGCGCAACTGCTCAATGGTGTCGAAGATCTGCTGAATAATGATCGGTGCCAGTCCCAGCGACGGCTCATCCAGCAGCAGCAGGCGCGGCTGGCTCATCAGCGCACGGCCAATCGCCAGCATCTGCTGTTCGCCGCCTGACATCGTTCCGGCGCGCTGGATTTTACGCTCCTCCAGCCGCGGAAAGAGTTCATACACGCGCTTAATCCGCGTCAGATACTCCGGGCGACTGGCAAAAAAGCCACCCATCGCCAGGTTCTCTTCCACCGTCATGCGCGAAAACACCCGCCGTCCCTCTGGCACGATGGCGATTGCTTCACGCATAATGCGCGCCGTTTGCCAGTCGGTAATGGCTTTGCCATCAAAAGTGATGGTGCCCTGGGTCGCGCGCGGCTCGCCGCACAGCGTGCCCAGCAGCGTGGTTTTTCCGGCTCCGTTAGCGCCAATCAGGGTGACAATTTCGCCCTGATTGATATAGAGGCTGACATTGTGCAGCGCCTGAATTTTGCCGTAGTGAGCGCTGACGTTCTCAATGGTTAACATCGCATTTGCCATCTCAGGCCTCTCCTAAATAGGCACGAATGACATCCGGATTATTACGAATCTCCTCCGGCGTTCCGTTAGCCAGCGGCGTTCCCTGATTAACCACATAAATACGGTCAGAAATGCCCATCACCAGCTTCATATCATGTTCAATCAGCAGCACCGACACCTTGTGTTCGCCACGCAGCTCCGCAATCAGCGCGTCCAGCTCGTGGGTCTCTTTGGGGTTAAGACCCGCCGCCGGTTCATCCAGCATCAGGATCTCCGGGCGCGTCACCATGCAGCGCGCAATCTCCAGCCGACGCTGCTGACCATAGGCCAGATTACCCGCCTGACGGTTTGCCAGATCCAGCAGACCCACCCGCTCCAGCCAGGTCGCCGCACGATCCAGCGCCTCGCTCTCACTGCGGCGAAACGCCGGGGTTTTCAGCAGGCCGGAAAACACGCCGCTTTTCAGATGCTGATGCTGCGCGACCAGCAGGTTCTCAATCACCGTCATCTCACGGAACAGGCGGACGTGCTGGAATGTGCGCACAATGCCCATCCGCGCAATCTTCTGGCCCGGCAGCCCTTCCAGATGCTGCTCACGCAATGTGATCGTGCCGCCGGTGGGCTTGTAAAAGCCGGTCAGGCAGTTGAACACGGTGGTTTTACCGGCACCGTTGGGGCCAATCAGTGAAACGATCTCCTGCGGACGCAGCTCCAGTGCCACATTGTTCACGGCTAACAGACCGCCGAAGCGCATCATCAGGCCTTCAACGGCTAATAAAGGCTGAATCATGCCTGCTCTCCTTTTTTAGCGGCTCTGAGCTTCAGATGCGGACGCTTCATCGGTAATAATCCCTGCGGACGCCAGATCATCATCAGCACCATCAGTCCACCCAGCACCAGCATGCTGTATTCATTCAGATCGCGCATCAGCTCGCGTGACACCACCAGCAGAATGGCGGCCAGAATCACCGCAAACTGCGAGCCCATCCCGCCCAGTACCACAATCGCCAGCACAAAGGCGGACTCGACAAAGGTAAAGGATTCCGGACTGACAAATCCCTGACGCGCGGCAAACAGACTGCCGGCAAAGCCCGCAAATGCGGCACTGATGGTAAAGGCGGTAAGCTTGATGCGGGTCGGACTCAGGCCCAGTGAACGGCAGGCAATCTCATCCTCGCGCAGTGCTTCCCAGGCGCGGCCCAGCGGCATCCGCAGCAGCCGGTTGATCACGAACAGCGTCAGTACCACCAGCAGCAGCGCCACCAGGTAAAGGAAGATGATGCGGTCGCTGGGATCGTACTTCAGCCCAAAGAAGTTGTGGAAAGTATCCCAGCCGCCTTCACGTGGCGTACGGCCAAACTCCAGACCAAACAGCGTCGGTTTCGGGATCTGGCTGATGCCGTTTGGACCGCCGGTCAGGGCGGTATTGTTCAGCAGCAGAATACGCACGATTTCACCGAAGCCCAGCGTCACAATCGCCAGATAGTCGCCGCGCAGTCGCAGCACCGGAAAGCCCAGCAGCAGGCCAAACAGCGCAGCGACCATGCCGGAGAGCGGCAGGCACTGCCAGAAGCCAAGACCGTAATAGTGGTTCAGCAGCGCAAAGGTATAAGCGCCGATGGCGTAGAAGCCGCCATAACCCAGCACCAGCAGGCCAGAGAGTCCGACCACCACGTTCAGGCCCAGACCGAGCATCACGTAGATCAGCGTCATGGTGGCGATATCGACAGTGCCGCGTGACACCAGGAAAGGCCAGGCAATCGCGGCGATAATCAGCACCACCATCACCAGCTTCTGCTTCGGCGTCGAGCCATCCAGACCGGGTAATACCAGCGCCGGACCGGAAATTTTCTTCAGGCCGCTTTGCCAGATCGGACGCAGCAGCTGGAACAGAAACACCACCGCACAGCCTGCGGCGATCCAGTTCCAGCGCACGCTACCGGCGTTCTGCACCACCAGATTCGTACCGTCCAGATTCAGGCGCAGTCCCATAAAGAAGGTGGCCAGCACCAGCAGCATCAGGGAGGAGATCAGGGCGTTGATAAAAGAGGTCTTCATACTTTTTCGACCTCCGGACGACCCAGAATCCCGGTCGGCATCACCAGCAGCACCACAATCAGCAGGGCAAACGAAACCACATCTTTATATTCCGTGCTGAGATACGCAGAAGTCAGCGCTTCAGCAATCCCCAGCACCAGGCCGCCAATCATGGCACCCGGAATACTGCCAATCCCACCCAGCACCGCGGCGGTAAAGGCTTTCATGCCCGCCATAAAGCCGATGAAGGGGTTGATCGAACCGTAGAACTGGCCCAGCAATACGCCTGCGACTGCCGCCATCGCGGCACCGATCACAAAAGTCAGCGAGATCACGCGGTCGGTGTTAATCCCCAGCAGGCTGGCCATTTTCAGGTCTTCCGCGCAGGCGCGACAGGCGCGGCCCATGCGTGAGTAACGGATAAAGGTGGTCAGCGCCAGCATCGCCAGGAAGGTCACCACCCAGATCACAATCTGCATGGTAGAGATGGTCGCGGCAAAACCGTTGCTCTCGCCTACCGTCCACTGTCCGGTGATCAGGCTCGGCAGCGCCAGGTCGCGTGAACCCTGGGTCAGGCTGACGTAGTTTTGCAGGAATATCGACATCCCGATGGCGGAGATCAGCGCAATCAGGCGCTTGGATGAACGCACAGGCCGGTAGGCGACGCGCTCAATGCTCCAGCCGTAAGCGCTGGAGATAATGACTGCCATCACAAAGCCAGCTGCAATCATCAGCCAGGTGGTGTCGATGCCCATCATCATCAGGGCGGCAATCACGATAAAGGAGACATAGCTACCGATCATGTAAACCTCGCCGTGGGCGAAGTTAATCATGCCGATAATGCCGTAAACCATGGTGTAACCGATGGCGATCAGCGCGTAGGTGCTTCCCAGGGTCACACCATTAAACATCTGCTGAATAAAATAGAGGAACTGCTCGGACATACCTTGACCCTTACTTAACCGATCGCAGGCGATCGGGGTACAAAAAACGCCTGGCAGACGGGCACCAGGCGTTCGTGTCGCTGGTCAGGGGAAACCGGTTATCCGGCTTCCCGCTCACCACAAAACAGCCTGGTTTATTTCACAGCGGTCGAGGTGCCATCGGCATGCCATTTGAAGACGCCGAATTCAAAGCCCTTAAGATCGCCCTTCTCATCCCAGTTCAGGTTGCCCATCACGGTTGGGACTGCAGCGCCTTCCTTGAGGTTTTTCACGATAGCGTCCGGCTCTGCGCTCTTGCTGCGCTCCATACCGGTTGCCAGCGACTGCAGTGCTGCATAGGTGGTCCAGACGAACGGGCCGGTCGGATCCAGTTTCTTCGCTTTCAGCGCGTCCACGATTGGTTTGTTGGTTTCAACCTGGTCGTAGCGTTTCGGCAGGGTCACCAGCATGCCTTCAGAGGCTGCACTGGCGATGTTCGACAGCGAGGCGTTACCCACGCCTTCTGGTCCCATAAACTGGGTTTTCAGACCCGCAGCGCGCGCCTGACGCACGATCTGCCCCATTTCCGGGTAGTAACCGCCGAAATAGACGAAATCGACGTTCTCTTTCTTGAAGCGGGCTACCAGCGTAGAAAAATCTTTATCGCCTGCGGTGATCCCTTCAAACATTACGATATTGGCGCCCTGCTTTTTCAGGCTCTCCTGCACGGAGCGCGCCAGGCCTTCGCCATACTGCTGTTTGTCATGCACCACAGCGATACGCTGCGGTTTCAGCTCGGTCATTACATATTTCGCGGCGGTCGGCCCCTGATCGGAGTCGAGGCCGGTGGTGCGCATAATCAGTTTATAGCCACGGGAAGTCAGGTCAGGTGCGGTCGCGGCCGGAGTGATCATCAGCACGCCTTCATCTTCATAGATGTCAGACGCCGGCTGGGTAGAGGAAGAGCAAAGGTGGCCGATGACGTAGCGGATGCCGTCGTTAATCACCTTGTTCGCGACCGCAACCGCCTGTTTCGGGTCACAGGCGTCGTCATATTTCACCGCCACCAGCTTGTTGCCGTTAACCCCGCCTTTGGCATTGATATCTTCAATCGCCTGCGTTGCACCGGCGAACTGCATGTCGCCGTACTGCGCCACCGGACCCGACATTGCGCCGACAATGGCCACTTTGATATCTTCAGCCAGCGCCGCATGGCTCATCGCCAGTGCTACACATCCCGCCAGTAATGCGCGCCCTTTCATTTTCATCCTGACTACCCCATTTGTTTTGTCGTGTATGTTGAGTGCTTGCGTTGCCAGATAAAGTCGAAAACTGATTAATGATGAATGAGTTAGCGTACTTTTCTGACATTTATTAGTAATAAGGCTTTATTTTTCAGGTTATTAAACAGGAAGTTTCTTCTGTAAATCAACTGACACATTCAGAATTGACCGGGTTAAACAGCATAATACACTGGATGCAACGGCCGGTTTATAACCACTTTGCCAGCGCGTTATGCTGGATTGATCGCCCGCCATCCAGGTTTACTCCTGTTATCCTGGCATCCAGGCCATCTTTTGACCTGTTTTATTGATGAAAATGTGGTGGCACTCTGGTTGTATACTTTCGCTACACTTTCCCCTTTTTTAGAGGTTTTTGTTATGAAGCTCACTATCCAGCGCCTGACCGCGCTGACGCCGCAGGACCGCATCGATCTTGGCAAAGTCTGGCCTGATCTGGAGATGGAAAAACTGGAACAGGGTTTGAGTGAGTCTCATCGTCTTTACGCGGCGCGATTTAACGACCGCCTGCTGGCGGGTTTGCAGCTGGAAATTTCCGGCATCCACGGCAAGGTTCACCGGCTGGCGGTGCGCGATGTCACCCGGCGACGCGGGGTAGGCCAGTATTTGCTGGAGGAGACGATCAGGCAGAATGGTTCAATCGCGGACTGGTGGATTGCCGATGATGGCAGTGACGATCAGCAGGTACGCGCGGCGTTTATGCAGGCGTGTGGCTTCAGGGCGCAGAGTGACGGCTGGATACGGGCGGCAGACTAGCCAGACGCAGAAAACAAAAAGGGCGACATCATCTGTCGCCCCTTAAGGTGTTGAAGTGCGTTACGCTTCAATCGCCATACGCAGTTTCTTCATGGCGTTCTTTTCCAGCTGCCGGACACGTTCGGCTGATACGCCGTACTGATCGGCCAGCTCCTGCAGCGTGGTTTTATTGTCTTCGTCCAGCCAGCGGGCACGAATGATGTGCTGACTGCGCTCATCCAGACCTTCCATCGCATAGCTCAGCTTGTCAGCCGCGTGCGCATCCCAGTTATCCTCTTCGATGCCGTCGGCAAAGTCAGAGGTTTTATCCTGCAGATACAGCACCGGTGCCATAGAACGGCCTTCGCTGCTCTCGTCGTCGGCAGACATGTCAAAGGTCATATCCTGCGCGGCCATACGCGATTCCATTTCGCGCACGTCTTTGCTGCTTACGCCCAGCTCGCGCGCAACCATCTCGACTTCGTCCTGATTGAACCAGCCCAGACGCTGCTTGGTTTTACGCAGGTTAAAGAACAGCTTACGCTGTGCTTTGGTGGTCGCGACTTTCACGATACGCCAGTTACGCAGCACGTATTCGTGAATCTCCGCTTTAATCCAGTGCACGGCGAACGAAACCAGACGCACGCCCACTTCAGGGTTGAAGCGACGCACCGCTTTCATCAGGCCGATGTTACCTTCCTGGACCAGGTCAGCCTGTGGCAGACCATAACCGGAGTAATTACGAGCGATATGAACTACAAAGCGTAGGTGTGACAGGATCAGCGTCTTAGCTGCTTCCAGATCGCCCTGGTAATGCAGCCGTTCAGCCAGCGCTTTTTCCTCTTCTGCCGAGAGCATCGGCCAGGTATTCGCCGCCCGGACGTAAGACTCCAGGTTGCCAAGAGGAGCAATAGCTAAAGTTTGCATTTCTTTGGTCATTCAAACCCTCACAAATTCAGTGGAATTGCCGCACATTTCCCTGCGCAGACGATACATTACGTCAACGTCACGCGAGATCCGAAAGCAATCTGTGCTACTTAGAGTGATAAAGTTATCCACAAGTTCAATTATAGCAGTGAATATTTTACACACAGATGACAGGAAGGGAAGAGGGGAAAATCCTCTGTACCCACCATCGGTAGCAGAGGACCATTATAACAAAAAAATGTTGCAGGCGTTTACTGCGGCGTAAATCGACGTAAATGTTGTACCGTCGCCAGCCAGGCTGCGACCCAGCCGATGATGGCCGCAATCAGCAGCAGCAGTAGCGCTTCATCCCAGGAAAAGCCTTCCAGCGAGAAAGTGGTACCAAATACGGTTGCCACACTGGCGACGACCGACTGCAGACGCAGCACCAGCACTTCAGACAGCAGCAGCGACAGCACTGCCCCACTGAAGCCCAGCAGCGCTCCGCCGTAGAGGAACGGACGCAGGATAAAGCCGTCAGTGGCACCAATCAGCTTCTGCACGTTGATGGTGTCGCGCCGGGCAAAGATGCTAAGACGGACGCTGTTACCGATCACCAGGAAGACCGCCACAATCATCAGCACGCCAATCATGGAGGCAATCTGCCCCACCAGCCCGGTCAGCGCCGCCAGCCGCGCAAACCAGCTGTCATCCATTCGCACTTCATCCACGCCCTGCACTTTGCTCACCCGATCGCGCAGGCTCTGCATGGTGTCTGAGTTCTGGAAGTTGAGCTTAGGCGTGATGATGGCCACCGCAGGCAGCGGATTCTGCTCCAGCATATCCATTGCGCCACCAAAGCCTGACCAGTTACGGAATTCGTTCAGCGCCTCTTCCCGCGTCAGGTAGTTGACGTTATCCACGCCTTCAACCTGCTTGAGCTGTGCCACCACATTTTCTGCCGCCGTATCATCCAGCGTTTTGGAGAGATAAACGGTCAACTGCGGCGCCGGATACCACTGCGTGGCCGCCTGACTGACGTTTTTCCACACCATGTAGCAGACGCTGGGCAGCGTCAGCGAAATGGCGATGACCATCACCGTCAGCAGCGTCGCCAGCGGCTGACGCCACATGTCCGAAAGCGTGCCGCGCAGCGCATAGCGCCACTGCTCCTGCCAGCCGCCCTTCAGCGCTTTACTCTTCGACTTCGACGGCTGCTTCGCTTTCGGTGCAGCCGGACGTTTAATACGTTTATTGACCATCGTGGCCTCCGTGCAGACGTCCCTGATTCAGCGTCATCATCCGGTAGTTGCGTCGGGCGATCAGGCCGCTGTCATGCGTCGCCATCAGGACGGTGACACCGACGCGGTTAAACTCTTCAAACAGGCGCAGAATGTCTTCTGACAGCGCGTCGTCCAGGTTACCGGTCGGTTCATCGGCCAGCAGCACGGCCGGCTTGTTCACCACCGCACGGGCGATGCCCACACGCTGCTGTTCACCGCCCGAAAGCTGAATCGGATAACTTTTCGCTTTGTCGAGCAGGCCCACTTTATCCAGCGCCGCCGAAACGCGACGACGGATATCCTCGCCGCTGGCACCAGAGATAATCAGCGGGATCGCCACATTGTCATAAACCGACCGATCCATCAGCAGGTGGTGATCCTGGAAGATCATGCCAATCTGACGACGCAGGAAAGGCACCTCACTGTTACGCAGGCGGGAAATGTCATGGCCGCTGAACCAGATTTTTCCGGCACTCGGGCGCTCAATGCCACAAATCAGCTTCAGCAAGGTACTTTTACCGGCACCGGAGTGGCCGGTCAGAAACGCCATTTCGCCGGGACGCAGATGGAAATCTACCCCCTGCAGCGCCTGACGTCCGCCGAGATATGCCTTACTGACCTCTTCAAAGCGAATCATCCTAATTAGTCCTCTCGGGCAAACAGTGCCTCAATAAAATCTTCCGCCTTAAACGGCCGTAAATCTTCAATGCCTTCACCGACGCCGATGTAGCGAATCGGAATACCGAACTGATCGGCCACCGAGAAGATCACGCCGCCTTTGGCGGTGCCATCCAGCTTAGTGAGCGCAATCCCGGTCAGGCCGACGGCTTCATTAAACAGTCGGGCCTGGCTGACCGCATTCTGTCCGGTGCTGGCATCCAGCGTCAGCATCACTTCGTGAGGCGCGGAATCATCCAGCTTTTTCATCACGCGGGTGATTTTTTTCAGCTCTTCCATCAGGTGCGATTTGTTCTGCAGACGACCCGCCGTATCGGCAATCAGCACGTCAACGCCGCGTGATTTCGCGGCCTGAATGGCATCGAAGATCACCGAAGCGGAATCTGCGCCGGTATGCTGCGCAATGACCGGAATGTTATTACGCTGGCCCCACACCTGCAGCTGCTCAACCGCCGCAGCGCGGAAGGTATCACCGGCCGCTAACATCACGGACTTGCCCTCGGCCTGATACTGGCGCGCCAGCTTACCGATGGTGGTGGTTTTACCCACGCCATTGACGCCCACCATCAGGATGACAAACGGCGTTTTGCCTGACACGTCCAGTGGCGCATCCACTTTCGCCAGAATCGAGGCCATCTCTGCTTTCAGCAGACCGTAGAGCGCTTCCGCGTCACGCAACTGCTTGCGGTTTGCCTGCTGGGTCAGGTTGGTGATGATGCGGCGCGTGGTATCCACGCCCACATCCGCAATCAGCAACTGCTCTTCCAGCTCGTCAAACAGGTCATCATCAATCTTTTTGCCACGGAACAGGCTGATAAAACCGGAACCGAGGTTCTGACGGGTTTTGACCAGGCTGCGCTTCAGGCGGGAGAAGAAGCCCTCTTTGCTGGGACGCTCCTGCTCCTGCACGATGAGCGGCGCGGCGGCCAGCGGCAGATCGCTGACGGTATCGGATAACGACTCAGTCGGTTCCTGGTCAGTGACGTCGGCGTCACCCAGTGCCAATGCGGTCAGCTCTTCCTCGGTCAGCGGCGCGTCTGCTTCGCTATCCTGAGTTTCAGCGATCGCTGCGTCATCCAGCACCTGTGGCGTGAGCACGTCGTTGTTTAACGGTGCTTCGCTGTGCGGGGGTTCGACGATCTCTGCATCGCCCAGCGCCAGCGCCGTCAACTCTTCTTCGCTTAACGGTGCGTCGGTTTCGCTGTGCGGGATGTCAACGATCTCTGCGTCGCCGAGCGCCAGTGCCGTCAGCTCCTCTTCGCTTAACGGCGCGTCTGCGGGTTCCGCATCAGCGATCGGCGTCACCACATCGTCGGCGTCGATAACCGGCGTCGCGTCATGTTCAGGTGCAGCAACTTCCAGTAGCGCTTCAGGGTCGGCCTCAATCGGCTCAGCCTCATCCAGCACCGCAGGTGCTGATTCATGCGGCGCTGCCGCAGTGACTTCCGCCTCACGCTGCTGTCCGGCCACCGTTTCGGTGATGACGACAGTCTCTTCCGCTTGTGCTTCAGCCTGGCTTAATGCCGGGGCTTCCTGTTCTGTCTGCTGCTGTTCGGGCTGAGCGACCTCTGGTGTCTGCTCCTCCGCTGCAGGTTGTTTCTCTTCCTCTTTGCCAAATCCCAGCCAGGAAAAAAAGCCACGTTTTTTCTCTTTTGCCATTGTGTGACGACACTCCTCGATGGCTTTGTCCCGGTCGCGCGTGGTTTCCAGGGGTAAATCAATGAAATTGGTCAGCGCCAGACCGGCGTAAACCGCAGAATAATGCATGACTTCAGCAACTCAGTAGTCTAACACTTTCCAGCCAGCTCACCACAGCACCCTTTTTTAACGTTTCTTCTCACCGATTCGCCCGTTAAACTACGCAACAAATTATGACGAGTTGTGAGCAAGATGAATAAAAACCCCCGCAGTACAGGCGGTGCCGGGCAGATTCGCATCATTGGTGGTCAGTGGCGCGGACGCAAATTGCCGGTGCCGGACAGCGCCGGACTGCGCCCCACGACCGATCGGGTTCGCGAGACGCTGTTTAACTGGCTGGCCCCGGTTCTGCCAGAGGCGCGCTGCCTCGACTGCTTCGCCGGTAGCGGCGCATTAGGACTGGAAGCGCTGTCGCGTTACGCGGGATCGGCGACGCTGCTGGAGCTGGAACGTCCGGTGGCACAGCAGTTAACAAAAAATCTGCAGACGCTGCGCGCTACGAATGGCACCGTGGTTCAGACCAATGCGCTAAACTGGCTGGCACAGGCGGGTACACCCTTTGACGTGGTGTTTATCGATCCGCCGTTTCGTCAGGGATTGCTGGAGCAGACGCTACAGCTGCTGGAGCAGAATAACTGGCTGGCCGATCAGGCGCTGATTTACGTCGAAAGTGAAGTGGAAAATGGCGCACCGCCGGTGCCGCCAGAGTGGGATCTTTATCGCGAGAAAATAGCCGGACAAGTGGCTTATCGTTTGTATCAACGTCAACAGGAGACGCAGGATGTTACTTAATTTGGGGCGTCTGTTGATGCTATGCGTGTGGGGATTTTTACTGGCTAATCTGGTCCATCCCTACCCGAAGCCACTGACTTATTTTATCAACGTGGCACTGATCTTCATGATCCTGATGCATGGTCTGCAATTGGTATTACTGCGCACGACGCAGACTAAAGATGCACCGCCGATTGACCGCGTCACCCAGGCGAAAGTGTTTCTGTTTGGCGTGTTTGAACTGGTCGCCTGGCAGAAGAAAAATTTCCCACGCAAAAAGTAGTGTCGGGCGGGCGCAATGCCCGCCTTACTGCACGGGCGTGAAGCTGATAAAGCGCGTGCCCTGCATCTTCAGCTCACCTTTCGCGCCTTTATCCAGCTGGTGATACTCCCCCTCTTTAAGCTGCACTTTGATGTCGCTGTCACCGTTCAGCGGATGAAACAGCACCTCATACCGCATCTCTTCCCCGGCGATGACTTCACGCTGCCGTGAACGACGATTGGGAGAAGGGAATTCACGTTTAGTTTTGACTTCAGCCTGCAGAGCACGCGTGGGGGAGGCATCATTCACCGCAGCCTCACGGCGTTGCTTAATAAACTGACGACTCGCCAGCACAGCGATAATCGCCAGAACGATGATAAAGATTAACGGTGGTTTGCTCATAGCGCTCTCATGCCTGTTAAATCAGGCGGCAAAGCATACAACCAGAGTTGCCTGATTGTCACATCTCAGAGGCTTAACCTAAACTGGAAGTGATATTTTGGGATCTTTCACCATTTTGAGTAAAAAAGGGAGAAACAATGCTCTGGTCTTTCCTCGCTGTACTTTTCTCCGGCTGGCTCTATGTCGATGCCACCTATCGCGGCCCACAATGGCAACGCTGGCTGTTTAAGCCCGTCACGCTGCTGCTGCTGGTCGGGCTCGCCTGGCAGGCACCGGTGCTGCAAACCACGGACTATCTGATTCTGGCCGGTCTGGTTGCGACGCTGGTCGGAGATGCGTTAACACTGCTGCCGCGTCAGCAGATGCTCTATGCCGTCGGGGCGTTTTTCCTGTCACACCTGCTCTATACGCTCTGCTTCGCCGCCAGTATGACCATGACCTTCTTCTGGCCGATTCCGCTGACGCTGCTCATCATCGGTGCTGCCCTCATTGGCATCATCTGGAGCCGACTGGAGGATCTGCGCTGGCCTGTCTGCACCTTTATTGGCATGACGGTAGTGATGACCTGGATAGCGACCGAGCAGTACTTCTTCCGTCCGACCGATTACAGCTTCTCGATCATGGTCGGTGCCGGTCTGCTGCTGCTCGCCAACGCGGTCTGGTTTATCTCGCACTATCGTCGTCGCTTCAGCGCTGACAGCGCGATTGTGGCCGCCTGCTACTTTGCCGGTCACTTTATGATCGTGCGTTCACTGTGGGTCGTCTGAGAAATTAGTCTTGACTCTGGAGTTCACTCCAGAGTGTAGGATAAGGGATGGGCAACGTTGCTCATCCCGCGACTCTTACACTCCGGAGGTCATATGCATCAACATAACGCCTGTGGCTGCGGCAAACCGCGTGCCAGCCACGCCGCAGCAAAACCGCTGTGCCAGGTTCGTCAGGCCCGTCCACTCTCCCTTTCTATTCATGCTGCTACGCCCGTGACGGCGGATACGGCAGGCTGCTGCTGTGACTGCAACAGCAGCCCTGGCAATGAGGCCGACTCCGCTGAGGAAAGCGACCGGCGAGGCGCCTGGCCCTTTAGCTGGCAGGTCAGCGGCATGGACTGTCCGGGCTGCGCCCGCACCATTGAAACCGCCGTGCGCCAGATAAGCGGCGTAACCGACGCCCGCGTGCTGTTCAGCAGCGAGAAGCTGGTGGTTAACGCTGACAACGATGTACAAAGCGCCGTTGAACAGGCGGTAAAAAAAGCCGGTTTCCAGCTTGCTACACCTTCGGAGACGCCGTCCGCAAGCTCGCGCTGGCAGCAGAACCGGTTACTGATTTTACTGGCGCTGCTGGTGCTCGCCAGCAGCGTTCTCAGCCAGTTCGCGCCCGTCTGGGGCGATCGGCTGTTTGTGCTGACCACCCTGGTCGGCCTGGTCCCGGTCGCGCGCGGTGCCTGGCAGCGTCTGCGCAGCGGATCGCCTTTTACCATTGAGACATTAATGACGCTGGCGTCGGCAGGCGCGTTGATCATTGGCGCGCATGCAGAAGCCGCCATGGTGCTGGTGCTGTTTCAGCTGGGCGAACAGCTGGAAAGCTATGCTGCCTCCAGGGCACGCAGCGGCGTCACCAGCCTGATGGCGTTGCGTCCTGAATCAGCGATTCGACTGGAACAGGGCAAACGCAGTGAGGTGCCGCTGGCGGCGCTGCAACCGGGTGATGTGATTGAAGTCGCAGCGGGCAGCCGTTTGCCGGTCGATGGCTGTTTAATCAGCCCGCTCGCCAGTTTCGATGAGAGCGCGCTGACCGGTGAGTCACTGCCGGTCACCCGCGCCAGCGGCGAAAAGATCCTGGCCGGGGCCACCAGCATCGACCGGCTGGTGACGCTGGAAGTGGTGTCGAAACCCGGTGAAAGCGCAATTGACCGTATCCTGCTGCTGATTGAGGAAGCAGAAACGCACCGTGCGCCGGTTGAACGCTTTATCGATCAGTTCAGCCGCATTTATACGCCGCTGGTCATGCTGCTGTCGCTGCTGGTGATGGTCGTGCCGCCCCTGCTCTTCGCAGGCAACTGGCAGCCGTGGATCTACAAAGGGCTGACCCTGCTGCTGATTGGCTGCCCCTGTGCGCTGGTGATCTCTGTGCCAGCCGCGATTACCTCCGGGCTGGCTGCGGCGGCGCGTCAGGGTGCACTGATTAAAGGTGGTGCGGCGCTGGAACGCCTGAGTTCGCTGCGCAGGATGGCCTTTGATAAAACCGGCACCCTGACGCTGGGCAAGCCCCAGCTGACGCAGATCCTGCGGTTTGGCACAGCCAGCGAGCCAGAGATGCTGGCGTTAAGCGCGGCGGCGGAACAGGGTGCGACCCATCCACTGGCCAGCGCTATCGTGGCGGCCGCGCAGGCGCGTGGTCTGGTCATTCCTGACGCGCAGGATCAGCAGGTGCAGGCGGGACGCGGCATCAGTGCGCGGGTCTCAGGCCAGCAGATTCAGCTGCTGACGCCCGGTCATACGCCCGGCCTGACGCCGCAGCAAAGCGCGCAGATTGCGCAGCAGGAAGCCGAAGGTGAAACCTTGGTGGTACTGATGCGCGATGGCGAGGCGCTCGGTGCGCTGGCCCTGCGCGATCAGCTGCGCGACGATGCCGTGGAGGCGTTAAAAGCGCTGAAAAAGCTGGGCATCGAGAGCCTGATGCTGACCGGCGATAACCCGCGCGCGGCAGCAACCATTGCCCGCCAGCTCGATATTGATTATCGCGCCAGCCTGCTGCCCGCCGATAAAGTCGCAGCTATCCGTGAACTGAGTCAGCAGCAGCCGCTGGCGATGATCGGAGATGGCATTAACGACGCCCCGGCGATGAAAGCAGCGACGCTGGGCATTGCGATGGGCAGCGGCACCGATGTCGCGCTGGAAGCGGCTGATGCGGCCCTGACACGGAATCAGCTCAGCAACCTGGCCCCGATGATTGCGCTGGCGCGTCGTACGCGGCGCATCATCCGCCAGAATATCGGCATTGCGCTGGGGCTGAAGGCGATTTTCCTGGTCACCACCCTGCTGGGTCTGACCGGACTCTGGCTGGCGGTGCTGGCAGATTCCGGTGCGACCGCACTGGTTACCGCCAACGCGCTGCGGTTACTGCGGCGTCGCGCCTGAGTAAAAGGCTCTGTCTGAAGAGAGCGGTTAACGGCGGCCTGAACGGCTGCTGTTAACCCGCCATACCTTTGCGGATCAGAAACTGATAGGGCAGCGTGTCGGTCTGCTGTGCCAGCAGGCCATGTTCCATGAAGCGGCAGAAGCCGGGAATATCGCGGGTCGTCGCCGGATCATCGGCGATAATCAGTAACGTCTCGCCATCCTGCAGGCTGCGTACGGTTTTGCGCACCATCATCACCGGCTCCGGACAACGCAGGCCACGGGCATCCAGCTGATGGTCGGCAGAGGAAAAAGCATCGCTCATAATCAACTCGGTTCAGGTAAGGGGCGCTCATTCTAGCGCGTGCTGGCGGTGAAGCAAGGCGATAACGATTGCGTTAAAATTAACCATTGCATAAAAAGCACAACGCGGTAATATGCCGCCGCTTTTTGCTCATAAAACTGCCAGGCGCTGCCCGAACGGCGTCCCGCAATGGGTTCCCTCACCCCAACATTAAAAAGGTTGAATATGCTCGCATTTTCTTCACGTCAGCGCATGCATGCGCTTTTCTGGTTATCGCTGTTTCACCTGCTGGTGATCACCTCCAGTAACTACCTGGTTCAGTTGCCGATCTCCGTCTTTGGCTTCCACACCACATGGGGTGCGTTCAGCTTCCCGTTTATCTTCCTGGCGACCGATCTCACCGTGCGTATTTTTGGCGCACCGCTGGCCCGACGCATTATTCTGGCCGTGATGATCCCGGCGCTGTTTATCTCTTACGGTGTTTCGGCGCTGTTCTATCAGGGTGAATGGCAGGGCTGGCAGGCGCTGGAAGTGATGAACCTGTTTGTTGCCCGTATCGCCTGCGCCAGCTTTATGGCTTATGCACTGGGTCAGATCCTCGACGTTCATGTCTTCAACCGTCTGCGTCGTCTGCCTCAGTGGTGGATAGCACCCGGCTGCGCCATGTTCCTGGGGAATATCAGCGATACGCTGGCCTTCTTCTTTATCGCCTTCTATAAAAGTCCCGATGCGTTTATGGCGCAGCACTGGGTCGAGATCGCCCTGGTGGATTACAGCTTCAAAGTGCTGATCTGCATGGTCTTCTTCCTGCCCGCCTACGGCGTACTGCTCAATGCCGCGCTAAAACGTCTGGCTGAACGCCAGACCGCCCGCCAGGTCAATTTCGGCTGAGCCTGGCCCATCAGGCGTCATTGTTGCAGGCAGTCTGGACACGGACAGCGCGGAACAACCGGAGCGTACACGTAGTACGTGAGGATTGTGAGCACTGCCCAGGTTCAGAATGACAAATAAAATAGTCTGATTGGCCAGGCTCAAAGAACTTATATAATTTCCGCCATTACCCGCTAAGATCTTCTGACAATCATCAGGTTGCGTTTGCAACCTGATTCCTGTTGTATTAATGCCTGACTGGAAACTTAAAAAAGGGATTCTGATGCGCAACCTGGTGAAATATGTAGGAATGGGTTTACTGGTACTTGGCCTGGCGGCCTGTGACCAGAAGAAAGATGAAGCGGCGAACGACAACGGCGTCAGTGCCAGTCAGTCGGCGCAGACTGTCACGCTGATGGATGGCAAACTGAGCTTCTCACTGCCACCAGGCATGTCAGATAAAAGCGGTAAACTGGGTTCGCAGACCACGAACATGCACGTTTATGCGGATGAAACCGGTGCCCGCGCCATTATTGTGATTGCCGGTGACCCGACCAGTGACGGGCTGGATGTGCTGTCGAAGCGCATGGAACAGCAGCAGCGCAACCGCGATCCGCAGCTGCAGGTGGTGTCGAACAAATCTGTGACGCTGAAAGATCAGCCCGCTCAGCAGCTGGATACCGTGATTTCTGCCAACAACCAGACCTCATGGTCTTCCGTGGTTCTGGCAAAAGTGGATGGCAAACTGGTGACGCTGCAGATTACGCTGCCAGGCGATAATCAGCAGCAGGCCCAGAGCGATGCTGACAGCATTGTGAAAAGCATTACGCTGAAGTAAAACAAAAGGCGGGCTTCCCACAGGGAAGCCCGCCTTTATTCAGAGCACGTTATAACCCTGTATTTTCCCGAATATATTTCCGCGCTTTCACCGCATACTCAAACGGATTGGCCAGCGCCGGATCCTGCTCCGCTTCCACCACCATCCAGCCTTTGTAGCCGAAATCGTCCAGGATTTTAAACACTGGCTTAAAGTCGATCACGCCATCGCCCGGCACGGTAAAGGTGCCCTTTTTCACCCCTTCCAGGAACGAGAGATGGTTCTCACGCACTTCAGCCACCACCTCATCACGCACATCCTTGAGATGCACATGGAAGATGCGCGGCAGATATTTTTCCAGTACCGCCAGCATCTTCTGCTGGGAGCCTTCGGAGTAGTAGACGTGGCCGGTGTCATAGAGCAAACCGACCTGCTCGTCGGTCATCGCCATAAACTGGTCGATCTCTTCTGTGGTCTGAATGCCGGTGCCCATGTGGTGATGCAACGTCACGCGCATTCCCTTCTCTGCTGCGATGCGGGCAAGTTCGTTGTAGCCTTCTGCGGTTAACCGCCACTCTTCATCGCTGAAAATCGCTTTTTCTTCAAACACCGCCAGCGTGGTGCCCTGAATACTTTTACTCTGCTCAGAACAGCCAATCACCCGCGCGCCCATCGCATGCAGGAAGTTCATGTGCTCGATGAACTGTTCGATGGTCTTCTCTTTGTCGCCGTTGGCAAAAAAGGTGCTGAACCAGGCGTTGCAGATTTCGATGCCGCGAATATCGAGCATCGGTTTCAGAATCGCCGGATCGCGCGGGTATTTGCTGCCCACTTCACTGCCGGTAAAGCCCGCCAGCGCCATCTCACTGACGGTCTGCTGGAAGGTATTCTCACTGCCGAGATCCGGCATATCATCGTTGGTCCAGCCGATCGGCGCGATCGCCAGTTTTACATTCTCTTTGTTCATCTTCTTATTCCCAGGCGGAGAGCGGCCAGGCCGCAGAGAAAGCTAAATCAGTTATAGAAAGCAGGACGCGGCGGCATCTCTACCGGCTCAATCGCACCACTGTTCTGCGCTTTGATGCAGGCATCGGCGGCGACTGAAGCGGCGAAGCCATCCCAGGCAGAAGGACCGGTAAGCTGACCCGCTTTGATGTCGTTAATAAACGCCTGCAGCTCAACGTCATACGCCTCGATAAAGCGATCTTTCCAGTCCACCAGAATGGTATTCGACAGGCGGGCATCTTTGCGCAGCTGCACCGAAGAAGGCTCTGGCAGGCGGGCAATGCCCTCTTCACCCACCACTTCACACTGAATGTCATAGCCGTAAGCGCAGTTAACGAAGATCTCGACGTCGATGCGCACCCCTTTGTGGGTTTCGAACAGGACGATCTGCGGGTCTTTCAGCTGACCATGGGTCTTCGACGTCACGCGCGGGAAGATCACCTGCACCGTTTTATAGTCGTCGTTTGTCAGCCAGCGCAGCACATCCAGCTCGTGGATCAGGGTGTTGGTGATCGCCATCGGGGTGGTGTAGTTCTCTGGCACGGTCGGGTTACGGTGTGCGCAGTGCAGCATCAGTGGCTCACCGATATCGCCATCGGTGATCACTTTTTTCAGGGCACGGTAGCCCGCATCGTAAGGACGCATAAAACCAACCTGCACCAGGCGTTTGCCCGCCTGAATCTCTGCATCCACCACCCGGCGGCAGCCTTCGGCACTCATCGCCAGCGGTTTTTCACAGAAAACCGGTTTACCGGCGGCAATCGCCGCCAGGGTGAACTCTTCATGGGTCGGATCCCATGAGGTGACCAGCACCGCATCGACGTTGGGTGACTGAATCACGTCGTGACCATTTTCAAACACCTCCGCCTCAATATTCAGGCGTTGCAGTGCAGCACGCGCGCCGTCGACATTGATATCAGAGACGGCAACTACCTGAGCCCCCTGCAGCACATGGCTGCAGCGGCGAATATGTTCCTGACCAATTGCACCTGTACCGATGACGCCAAGTTTCAAAGTCATAATTACACCTGTGTAGGGTTCGTACGGAGAAGAGGAAAACGGGCCGCAGCACGGCCCGGAAATCAATATTTGCGCGCCTGATCCAGATGGCTGTTGAGCTTGTCCGCCACCGCCTGAGCGCGTTCGGTTTTCGACGCCTGCGCCACGCCGACGTGCCACCAGCTGAAATATTTGTGGATCATGGTTTTTGGCAGCACTTTGATGTCGATAAGGGTGGAGACGGTCTGGGCGCGCGCATCTTCCAGCGCCGCTTTAAGCTGTTCCAGGCTGGTGACGCGATAAGTTTTGCAGCCATAACCGGCAGCAATGGCCGCGAAATCGACCGGGATAAAGCCGCCGTCCAGCCTGCCGCTTTCCGCGTTACGGAAACGGAACTCGGTGGTGAAGCTGTCCATACCGTGTTCCATCTGCAGGTTGTTGATACAGCCGTTAGTCATGTTATCCAGCAGCACGACGTTGATCTTCGCCCCTTCCTGAATCGAGGTGACCAGCTCAGAGTGCAGCATCATAAAGGAGCCATCGCCGACCAGCGCATAGACCTCGCGCTGCGGCTGCGCCAGCTTCGCACCCAGCGCGGCATTGACTTCATAGCCCATGCAGGAGTAGCCATATTCAACGTGGTAGGCGTTGTAATCTTTGGTGCGCCAGACGCGCTGCAGGTCGCCCGGCAGGCTGCCCGCAGCGGCAACAACCACCGCATCTTTCGGCAGCTGCTCGTTTAAGGTGCCGAGCACGCTGCTTTGCGTCAGCAGTGACTGAGTCAGGCGGTTAAATTCTGCGAACACCGCTTCGCGGTCGAGATGGTCAGCAATCTCCGGCACAAAGTCGCCATCGTGATATTCCACCTGATAGACGCGCTGCGTCTCTTTCAGCAGCTGGCTCTGCGCCTGCTCAATCTGGTTGCCCCAGTCATTGCTGTAGTGCTGTGAGGCCAGTGCAGCGGTGAGCGCGGTCAGCCCTTCACGGGCATCGGCCAGCAGCTGTACGCCATCGAGCTTGTAGCTGTCGAAGTTGCTGACGTTGATGTTCAGGAAGCTGACATCGGGATGCTGGAAAATCCATTTCGATGCGGTGGTAAAGTCGGTGTAGCGGGTGCCGATGCCGATGACTAAATCGGCCTCTTTCGCCAGCAGGTTCGCGGCCAGGCAGCCGGTTTCGCCTACGCCGCCGACATTCAGCGGATGGTCAGAGACCAGCGTGCCTTTGCCCGCCTGCGTCTCGGCAAAGGGGATCTGATAGCGCTCGGCAAACTGGCGCAGCGCCTCGCCCGCTTCGGAGTACTTCACGCCGCCGCCGCAGATAATCATCGGCTTGCGCTTACGGTTAATCAGCGTCAGGGCATCCGCCAGCTGGGCCGCCACCGGCAGGCGGCGATCCAGACGGTGCACGCGTTTCTGGAAGAAGTAGTCCGGGTAATCCCAGGCCTCACCCTGCACATCCTGCGGCAGCGACAGCGTGACCGCGCCGGTTTCAGCCGGATCGGTCAGTACGCGCATGGCATTGATACAGGCGGACATCAGCTGCTCAGGGCGGCTGACGCGATCCCAGTATTTGCTGACGGCGCGGAAGGCGTCGTTGGTGCTGATGCTGAGATCGTAGCTCTGCTCAATCTGTTGCAGCACCGGATCGGGCTGACGGGTGGCGAAGACGTCGCCAGGCAGCAGCAGCAGAGGAATGCGGTTAGCGGTCGCAGTGGCGGCGGCAGTAATCATGTTAGCCGCACCCGGTCCCACAGACGAACTGCAGGCGATAATCTGACGGCGCAGCGACTGACGGGCAAAGCCGGTGGCAGCATGGGCCATGCCCTGCTCGTTACGACCCTGCCAGACCACCAGATCGCCGCTATCCTGTTCCAGCGCCTGGCCCAGCCCCAGCACGTTGCCATGGCCGAAAATCGCGAAGATGCCTTTGACGAATTTCGTCTCAGTGCCATCAACATCGATGAATTGATTATCAAGAAATTTAACCAGCGCCTGTGCCGTGGTCAGTCTGATTGTGCCCATGTTTCTTCCTTACATGCTGGTGGACCCCGACTTCCGCGACAGCGCGCAAGGCGTTGTCATTGGCGGAAAAGCGGCCGGAATAACTGAAACGTGAGGCGATTATAAACAAATATATTTTTCATAAAACACGATTACAGAAGAAACATTTCATTTTGCGAGTGAGATCAAATTTAACGATGGCAACAGGTCTGGCGAGCGATCACGACGGGAAAATCTGGAACGTTTAGCAGAGAGTGGTTCATGATGAAAAAATTCATTTCAATGGGGCAGCTTGCCTGACTGGCGTACGGATTCCTGCGATCGCCTTCACAACCCTGACATACCGCACATCGTGACAGCAGAGACCGCACAGGCGGGTGGCAATCAGGAGTTTTACCTGGTTCACAAAATTGCGATGGATATTTCATTTCATATTGAATATGGAATTTTTATTCCTCATACTTCCCTCATAGCCAGTCAGATACCCACAGACCCGGAAGCAGAGCCTGCCTGGATCGGTCTTTTCGCCCGCCAGCTCTGCGAATCACAGAAGGAAACCACAGGTATGAGTACACAACAGAAGCCGCTTGATGTGATTTGTATCGGGCGCATCGCCGTTGATTTTTATGGCCAGCAGATTGGGGCACGGCTGGAAGATGTCACCTCCTTTGCTAAATATCTGGGCGGATCATCGGGCAACGTCGCTTATGGCACCGCGATTCAGGGGCTGAAATCGGCGATGCTGGCGCGGGTGGGAGATGAGCACAATGGTCGCTTTCTGCGTGAGGAATTGCAGCGCGTGGGCTGTAACACCGATGCCCTGATCACCGATGCAAAACGCCTGACCGGCATGGTGATTCTGGGGATTAAAGATGAAGAGACTTTTCCGCTGATTTTCTACCGTGATAACTGCGCTGATATGGGTCTGGTACCGGACGATATCGACGAAGCCTTTATTACTTCGTCCCGCGCGGTGGCGGTCACCGGCACGCACTTATCTCATCCGCAGACCCGTGAAGCGGTGCTGAAAGCGCTGGATATCGCCCGCCGCAATGGCCTGCGCACGGCGCTGGATATCGATTACCGCCCGGTGTTATGGGGACTGACCTCTCTGGGTGACGGTGAAACACGTTTCATTGAGTCGTCTCAGGTCACTCAGCAGTTGCAGGAAGTGGTGCACTATTTCGATTTGATCGTCGGCACCGAAGAGGAGTTTCATATTGCCGGAGGCAGCACTGATACCCTGACTGCGCTGAAGAACGTGCGTCAGGCGAGCCAGGCGACGCTGGTCTGCAAACGCGGTCCGCTGGGTTGTGTGGTGTTTGAAGGTGAAATTCCGGATAGCTGGGAACAGACTCAGCTGCACACCGGCGTGCGCGTCGACGTGCTCAACGTGCTGGGTGCAGGCGATGCCTTTATGTCTGGCCTGCTGCGCGGCTGGCTGAATGATGAAGGCTGGGAGCAGGCGTGCCGTTATGCCAACGCCTGTGGCGCGCTGGTGGTGTCACGCCACGGCTGTGCCCCTGCCATGCCAACCAAAGCGGAGCTGGATGATTTTCTGAGCCGCGACACAGAGGTGAAACGTCCCGATCTCGACAGTCGTCTGAACCATCTGCACCGTGTGACCACCCGTAAGCAGCAATGGCCGGAGCTGAACGTGTTCGCTTTTGACCATCGCAAACAGCTGGCGGATATGGCGCAGGAAGCGGGTGTTGATGAGAGCCGTATTCCACAGCTGAAACTGCTGCTGCTGGAAGCCGCTCAGCAGGCGGCCAGTGAGGCGGGATTAGAGAACAAAAGCGGCATTCTGGCGGATACCACGTATGGTCAGAAAGCCCTGAATGCCATCACAGGTAAGAAGTGGTGGATTGGCCGCCCGATCGAGCTGCCCAGCTCACGTCCACTGCGTCTGGAGCATGGCAACATCGGCTCGCAGCTGATCGACTGGCCGGCCGAGCATGTCGTGAAATGTCTGGTCTTCTATCATCCGCATGACAGTGCCGAACTGCGTAAAGAGCAGGATGATCTGGTGCTCGACGTCTGGAAAGGCTGTAACAAAAGTGGCCATGAGCTGCTGCTGGAAGTGATTCTTCCCGAGAGCAACCCGGATAAGAATGAAGCCTATTACCTTGATATGCTGAGCCATTTCTACAGTCTGGGTATACAGCCGGACTGGTGGAAACTGCCTCCGCTATCCGCAGAGAGCTGGCAGGCGATCAGTCGTCTGATTGAGGAGCAGGATCCTCACTGTCGCGGCATTCTGTTGCTGGGTCTGGATGCACCCGAAGAGAAGCTTAAAGCGGGCTTCGCTGCGGCGGCCAACGCGCCATGGGTAAAAGGTTTTGCGGTGGGTCGCACCATCTTTGGTCAGCCTTCGCGTCAATGGTTGCAGGGTGAACTGGACGATCAGGCACTGATTGAGACCGTAAAAGGCAACTATCTGCGGCTGATTGCGTACTGGCGCGCTGCCCGCGCGTGATTTGCTGCTCTGCCAAAAAGCCGCTCTTAGACCGTGCAGTCACAGGGAACACGGTCAGATCGGAAAGACGCAAAAGCCGCCATCCATGGCATGCTCGGCCCGCGCAATTACGCACCTCATCCCTGAGGTGCGCCCGTAGCCGGGCCAACGCTTTGCGTTGTTCAAAAACGCTCCCGGCGTTTTTGTCCCTGACGCGGGACGCTTTCCTCCTCTGACCGTGTTCCCTGCTCATTTGGCTAATGCGTTGCTGTCAGACCCGATTTTTCAGCATTCTGCCGCCATCCCAGCCAGGATGGCGCTTTTACTCGCATCCCTCTTCCCCTCACTGACTTTCCACGTCGGTTTTCATCCTGTTATGACCTGTGCAGAGGCGCGCCTCGGGTGCTAAAGCCAATCTGTGAACCATTTCATAAAGCCATGAAATAAACCGCTTCGTTGACGCAAACAAATGAAATTTTCCATCCATCTGATACTATAGCGCTCATTATGCAGCCATTATTCTAATGATACGGGCAGAAGTGATGAACAATAATCCCACCCAACTTTCTCTCTTGCAGGACGATATTCGTCGCCGCTACGAAACGCTGAGCAAGCGTCTTAAACAGGTTGCACGCTACATCCTTGATAACAGTAACAGTATTGCTTTCGATACCGTCGCCTCGATTGCTCAGCAGGCCGATGTACCGCCATCGACGCTGATCCGTTTTGCGAATGCGTTTGGCTTCAGCGGCTTCAACGAAATGAAACAGGTTTTTCGTCAGCACCTGATGGAAGAGACGGTCAACTATACCGAGCGCGCGCGTCTGTTTCGTCAGACCTCAACGGACGACAGCGCCAGTGCGCCTGAGAGTCCGGCGGAGATCCTCAACGTCTTTACCATGGTGAACAGCCAGGCGCTGCAGCAGCTGGCGATGCAGGTGAATCCTGAGCAGCTGAACAAAGCAGTAAAACTGCTGAATGAGGCTGAGAACATCTATGTAATTGGCCTGCGTCGCTCATTCAGCGTCGCCTCCTATCTGGTCTACGCGCTGCGTCATCTGGAGCGTCGTGCGTTTCTGATTGATGGTCTGGGCGGGATGTTTACCGAGCAGCTCAGCCTGGTAAATCCGAAAGATGTGGTGATTGCGATCAGCTACTCGCCCTATGCGCGTGAAGCGGTCGAGGTCGTCGAAATGGGGGCCAAGCGTGGCGCGCATCAGATCGCCATTACCGACAGCCAGGTCAGCCCGCTGGCTGCCTTCAGCGATGTCTGCTTCGTGGTGCGTGAAGCGCAGGTCGATGGCTTCCGTTCGCAGGTCGCCTCACTCTGCCTGGCACAGACGCTGGCGGTGTCACTGGCGCTGAACAACGCCGATAGCTCCGCTCAGTAACCTGCGTTTCGCACAGTAAAAAGGGCAGCCCAATCGGCTGCCCTTTTTGATGCTTTTTCCGCACTATGCACACACGGATAAAACCGCTGAGCCTTACTCTGATCGTGGATAGCTGTCGCTGTTCACCCAGGCATGATCTTTCTCCCAGCTGAATTTCCACAGCCGTACCGGCCCTGCCATCACGTTCAGGTAGTAATTGTTGTAGCCGGCCAGCGTCGCCACCGGATGATAGCCACGCGGCACCATCACGACGTCGCGGTTATAGGGTGCCATACAGGCATCCAGTGAGCGATCGTCGGTGTAAACGCGCTGCATGGCAAAGCCAGGTTCCGGATCGAAACGGTGATAGTAGGTCTCTTCCAGGTAGGTTTCGTTTTCACTCTCCTCCTGATCATGCTTGTGGCTGGGATAGGAGCTGGTATCGCCTTCGTTGGTATAAACCTCCACCACCAGCAGACTGTCAGCGGGTTCAGTATCAGGCAGGATATTATGCACCAGACGCTGGTTGCGCCCTTTACCGCGATGCTCAACGCCAACATCGGCTGGCGCAATCAGTCTTGCAGGCAGATTGCCCTGACCGGGCGCGTTACAGACGGCCAGTTCAAGATCGCTGTCAGCATAGACTTCCACTTCATCGTCATGCGGCACATACACGGAATACGGCGGCACGCGTTCGAAAGGCGACATGCGCTTACCGATTCCGGGAAACTCAGCATGGCGGGTTTTCACCGAGGCCAGCCCGGCCACCAGCACCAGACACAGCTCTTTATCACCGCTGGTCAGGCGCAGGGTTTCCCCTTTTTTCAGCAGATAAGCATCAAAGCCAACGTAACGCCAGCCAGCGCGCTCAGGCGTCACATGCTGAATACGACCCTGTGCGTCAGGGGCCTGTGCTTTCGACAGTAAAGACATCCTGATCCTCCTCTCTGTCACGATTGACGCTGCGGTAGGTTCACGGGCGAGGTGCCCGCGAACAAAACGACCGGCAGAGTCTCCTGCCGGTCGCAATCAGCGTTGAAATAGATCAGCCTAAGGTTGGCATACTGAATTCAGACACGGTCTGCTGACCGGACGGCCAGCGCACGGTGGCGGTTTTCATGCGGGTATAGAAGCGCACGCCATCCGGCCCGTGAACATTGAGCGCGCCAAACACGGAACGCTTCCAGCCACCGAAGCTGTGGAATGCCATCGGCACCGGAACCGGCACGTTAACCCCAACCATGCCTGCTTCAACGTTCTGCACAAACTCACGCGCGGTGTGACCGTTGCTGGTGAAAATTGCGCTGCCGTTACCAAATTCATGGCTGTTGACCAGCTGCAGCGCGCTGTCGTAGTCCGGTACGCGCATGATGCTCAGCACCGGCCCGAAAATCTCTTCACGCCAGATCACCATCTCAGAGGTGACGTTATCAAACAGCGTGCCGCCCACGTAGTAACCTTCGGCGTGACCTGCAACCTGCACGTTACGGCCATCGACCACCAGCTTCGCGCCTTCCTGCTCACCTTTATCGATATAACCCAGCACCTTCTTCTGGTGCGCGGCTGAGACAACCGGTCCCATCTCATTTTCATCGGCACCCTGATTGATCCCAGGACCGATCCGCAGCGCTTTCACCAGTGGCGTCAGACGGGCAATCAGCTTGTCAGCAGTGTCATCGCCCACCGCGACCACAACCGGCAGCGCCATGCAGCGTTCACCGGCCGAGCCAAACGCACCGCCCATAATCGCGTTAACGGTGGCATCCAGATCGGCATCCGGCATAACGATAGCGTGGTTTTTCGCCGCGCCAAATGCCTGCACCCGCTTACCGTGGGCGCTGGCGGTTTTATAGATATGCTCAGCCACGCCGGACGAGCCGACGAAGCTCACCGCAGCGATGCGCGGATCTTTATAGAGCTGTTCAGCATCTTCGTTAGAGCTGTGTACGACGTTGAATACGCCATCCGGCAGGCCCGCTTCGGTCAGCAGCTCAGCCATACGCACGGCCGCAGAGGGATCCAGCGCCGGGGGCTTCAGAACAAAGGTATTACCGCAGGCCAGCGCGATCGGGAACATCCACAGCGGCACCATCGCGGGGAAGTTAAACGGCGTAATACCCGCTACAACACCCACCGGCTGCATCAGCGAAAAGCTGTCAACGCCGCCGCCGACGTTCGGGGAATATTCACCTTTAAGCAGATGGGGGATTCCGCAGGCAAACTCAATCACTTCAATGCCGCGCGTCAGTTCACCTAACGCATCAGACCAGACTTTGCCATGCTCAGAGACAATCAGCGCCGCCATCTCTTCACGATGCTGCTCCATCAGGGCTTTAAAGTTAAACAGAACGCGGGCGCGACGCAGCGGCGAGGTTTTTGACCAGGCAGCAAATGCGTCATGCGCGACACCAATCGCCTGGGCCACTTCATCAGCGGTACTTTGCGTCAGTTCACGTACCACTTTGCCGGTTGCCGGATCGTAAACAGGAATGGTTTCGTTGCTGGCGCTGAAAGTCGTTTTACCGCCAATAAAGTTACCTATGATTGTCATGATGTTGCCTCTTAAGATGGTTAAGTTCCCTGCAGACGGGCCCTGTGGCCTGCCACACTGCCTGACCAGGCAAACCTGAAAGCGTGCTATGAAGCTATTACAGTGGAATAAATTTTTCAAATAGTTCTTTTTGGAAAATTTGCTTTTAGCGGCACGGATCGCATTTTTGCCGCCCTCAAGCCAATGACGATGTTCCGATGGCGGGAGGCGTTTACCAGCGCTCAGCCTTAGCCTGACAGGCAAATAGCAGAGGCGGATAGAGCGGGTATTCCTGCGAAGTTGATCCAGCGTTTATGCATCGGACTGAAACGGAATATGAAATTAATGCGAGACCGATCTAATAATCTGCATTTCATAATTCACTATTAATGAAATAAATGTTTTCTTTAGCCCATCCTTCTCCTGTCCCGGAGTCAGCGCATGGCCATCGATCCCACCCGTTTCTGTATCAACCGCAAAATTGCGCCCCGGCTCTCGCTGGAGGCCTTCTTTCAGCTGGTTCAGCGTCTGGGGCTAAGCAAGGTCGAACTGCGTAATGACATGCCGGGCGGCAGCGTCACCGATGACCTCAGCACCGATCAGCTGCGCGCCCTGGCGGATAAATATCACATCGATATCGTCACGATTAATGCGCTCTATCCCTTTAACCGGATCGATGACGCGCTGCTGACGCGGGCCGAGTCGCTGTTACAGACAGCACAACAGATCGGCGCAAAGGCACTGGTGATGTGTCCGCTAAATGAGGGGATTACCGTGTCGCCTCAGCAGACGCAGGCGGCAATGCAGCAGCTGGCGCCGCGCTTTGCACACTATGGCATTCAGGGGCTGGTGGAACCGCTGGGGTTTCCGGTCAGCTCACTGCGTTCGATCGTACAGGCGCAGCAGTTGATCGCCGCGGCGGATGTGCCCTTCAGGCTGCTGCTGGATACCTTTCACCATCATCTCTATGAACAGGCTGAACAGGAATTTCCGGCGGGTATCGATATTGACCAGATTGGGCTGGTGCATCTTTCGGGTGTGGAAGATCGGCGCCCGACTGCCGAACTGACCGATGACGAACGCATCATGCTGAGTGACAACGATGTGCTGAAGAGCGTGGTGCAGGTTAAACGGCTGGAGATGCTCGGCTACAAGGGCGTCTACGCTTTTGAGCCGTTCTCCGGTCAGCTCAACAGCTGGACACCGGCGGAGATTGAACGCCAGATCCGCCACAGTATTGAACTGCTGCAGGCCTGAAACCTGTTCGCGCCCGAAATTTATTGGTTTATCTGTGTCTGAAAAGACGTTATGGCCCGCTGCTGGGCCATTTTTTTATCCTGACGAATCCCCGCTTACGGGCTCTGAAGCCTGACGCCGCTGCAGGCGCAGCGTGCAGAAGAAAGCGACGCAGACCAGCAGCGCCGTGAGCAAGTAGACGCGGGAGACACCAGCATAGTTCATGATGAATCCGGCCAGTGGCCCGGTTATTCCCAGCGACAGATCCATAAAAGCGGTATAGGTCGCCAGGGCGCTGCCCTGATTCTGCTGCGGCACCACTTTTACTGCCACCACGCCCAGTGCCGGAAACACCAGTGAAAACCCGGCGCCGGTCAGAAACGCGCCCGCTTTTGCCATCCACGGATCGCCTGCGGCGGCGACCAGAAAGAGCCCGGCAGCCTCAACCGCCAGACAAACGCTGGCGACCCGCAGGCCACCGTGACGGTTAATCGCATTCGGGAACAGCAGGCGCGCCCCGACAAAAGCGCTGCTGAACAGGGAAAGCGCAAAGGCGGCTCCCTCCCAGCCTTTATCCTGATAGAACAGCGTGATAAAGGTGGCAATCACGCCGAAACCCGCTGACCCCATCGCCAGAATCGCGCCAAAGCCAGCGATTTTCCCCAGCACCGCCCGAAACGGCAGCGGTCTGGCACGGCTGGCTTTTACCGCCGGACGCGGGACCGCGCAGACGATGCCCACCACGCAGATGGCCACAATCACCAGCGATAGCCACAGCAGCCCGCCGGCCCGGAAGATCACCACGCCCAGCGGCGCACCTATCGCCATCGCGCCATAGGTGACGATGCCGTTCCAGGAAATTACGCGGCCAATGTGCAGTGAACCGACCCGCGCTACCCCCCACAACGAAGTGCCGGTGCCGGTAAAGCTCTGGCCCACACCCAGAATCAACCGGCCCACACAGAGCAGTATCAGGCTCCACAGCGGGGATGCGATCAGCGCCGCCAGCAGAATGCACAAGCCGCTGATCAGACAGCCTACCAGGCCCGTCACCACCACTTTCTTTGGTCCCCAGAGATCGGCATAGCGCCCGGCATGTGGCCGGCTCAGCAGCGTCGCCACATATTGCAGGCTGATCACCACGCCCGCCCAGAATGCGCTGAAGCCCAGTTGGTCATGCACCCAGCCAGGCAGGACCGCCAGCGGCAGACCAATGGTGAGATAGCTGGCAAAGTTGTAGGCGACGATAGAGAGGATCAGCAGCGAGATGTTCAGGCTTCCGGATGGAGCATTCTGTTCCGCTGCAGGCTGTTCAGGCATAGGTTCTCGCACGTAGTTGGCTGAATGATAAGGTTTATCCTTTAACTATACCCGCTTTCGCCACCGGCGCATCACACTGGTACGGTTATCGGGAAGCAGAACGCGGCGCAAAAACAGCAACAGCAGGAGGTCGCGGTCCTGCCGTCATAGCTGAGTGCGGTGGCACTGATTATCTCGCTATTATGCCGCCGCGCTTTACCGTTTCTCTGATAAATCAGTTTGTTAATTTTCTTTCAGCTACACTTCCAACAGCCAGATTACGTCACGGGAGAGGCAATGAGCGAGCTGCAACGGGAAAAGATTGGACAAAATATTCTGATAAAACTAGCGATGCTGGTCATCATTCTTGCCGGGGTTCGGGCCGCGTCCGATATTCTGGTCCCGCTTCTGCTGGCGGCGTTCTTTGCCATTGTGCTCAACCCGCTGGTGACAATGCTGATGCGTCGTGGCTTCCGTCGTGGACTGGCGATTGGGCTGGTCATTACCGTGATCTTCTGCGGCATCCTGCTGCTGGGTGCCATCATTGCCAGCTCAATGAGCGAGTTTTCTGACCTTTACCCGCAACTGCGCGCCACCATGGAACAGAAAATGACGGTGCTGCAACATCTGGCGGCGGGCTTTCATCTCAATATTTCTACCGACGCGCTGGTGCAGCGTTTCGACCCGAATACTATGGTGAACCTGGCGAGCGCGGCGCTCAGCGGCTTTTCCGGCGCGATGACCAATACTGTGCTGCTGGTGCTGACCGTGGTCTTTATGCTGTTTGAAGTTCATCATCTGCCTTACAAAATGCGTAACGCGCTGGTGAACCCGAAAATCCGTATCGCCGGGCTGCATAAGGCGCTGAAAGGCGTAACACACTATCTGGCGCTGAAAACCCTGGTGAGTCTCATCACCGGCATCGCCGTCTGGCTGAGTCTCTATCTGCTGGATGTGAAGTTCGCGCTGCTGTGGGGCGTCGTGGCCTTTATCCTCAACTATATTCCTAATATCGGCCCGATTATTGCCGGCATTCCGCCCTTTCTGCAGGCGCTGTTACTGAACAGCCTGTTTGATGCCGCGATGGTGGCTGCGCTGTTTACCGCGATTCATATGGTATTCGGCAACATGCTTGAACCGCGCCTGATGGGTCGCGGCCTGGGCTTATCAACGCTGGTGGTGTTCCTGTCACTGGTCTTCTGGGGCTGGCTGCTCGGTCCGGTCGGTATGCTGCTCTCGGTGCCGCTGACCAGCATTACCAAAATCCTGATGGAGACCACGCCGGGCGGCAGCCGTCTGGCGATTATGCTCGGCACCGGACGACCTAAACGCGTCCGGGGATTAACCAAGTAGCTGCTGCTGCACGTGCTGCAGATGGCTCTCCATCGCCTGGCGGGCCGCTGCTTCGTCGCCTGCCACAATCGCGTTGGTAATCTGCTGATGGTCAGCGTTCATCGCCTGCGCAAAGCTGTTATCGGCATAATGGCGTTCCAGCCGCTGCACATGCGGGCTGTGACGCCGGTTCCAGAGCTGCTCCAGCAGGTCGCGTAACACGTCATTACCGCTCATCTCGCCGATCAGCAGATGGAAGCGTTTATCCTGCTCCAGAAACGCCGCATCGTTTTCATTGTAGTGCTGCAGTTCAGCGGTCAGCGCCAGCAGTGCCTCCCGCTGCCCGGAGGTACCGTTACGGGCGGCAAATCCTGCCAGCATGCCTTCAAAGGCTTCACGCGCCTGCAAAAGATCCTGCAGGCTGCAGGTTTCACTCTCCTGCGGGATGGCGGCCTGGGGCAGCGGCTGAGCGACGTAGACACCGTTGCCGGTGCGGATATCGACCCAGCCGGTCATCTCCAGCGCAATCAATGCTTCACGCACTGACGAACGGCTGACACCCAGCTGTTTTGCCAGCTCGCGTTCGGGTGGCAGCAGGCCGCCCGCCACAAAATCACCGCGCGTGATGCCGGCCATAATGGCGTTGGCGATCTGACGATACAGGCGCTCCGTCTTGATGACTGGCAGGCTCATTATCCTCTCCTTTTATTCCGCATAAACCGCTCACTTGCCGGATGCAGTTTGTCATGCTGCGATCCGGATCACGGCCCTGATGTGTCCACTATCATACTCTTGGCCCAGCGGCCTGACCACTGGGCCACATCACAGTTGAGGAGTAAAAATGGAACATACATGGCGATGGTACGGCCCGAACGATCCGGTCTCCCTGGATGATGCGCGTCAGGCGGGCGCAACCGGTATTGTGACGGCGCTGCACCATATCCCTAACGGTGAAGTGTGGCCGGTTGAGGAGATTAAAGCGCGTCAGGCACTGCTGGCGGAAAAGGGTCTGGTCTGGTCGGTGGTGGAGAGCATCCCGGTTCATGAGTCGATAAAAACCCAGCGCGGTGACTACCTTCGCTATATCGCCAGCTATCAGCAGTCGATACGCAATCTGGCCGCCTGCGGCATTGATACCGTCTGCTACAACTTTATGCCGGTGCTGGACTGGACACGCACCGACCTCGCCTGGACGCTGCCGGATGGCGCAAAAGCGCTACGCTTCGACGCCGACGCTTTCGCCGCCTTCGAACTTTATCTGCTGCAGCGTCCGGGCGCGGAGCAGGATTATAGCCCGGCTGAACAGCAGGCCGCCGCTCAGCGCTTTGCCACCATGAGCGCTGAGGATAAAAGCACGCTGGTACGCAATATTATCGCCGGTCTGCCCGGTGCCGAAGAGGGTTACACCCTGGAGCAGTTCCAGGCGCAGCTGGCGCAGTATGACGGCATCGACAAAGCGAAACTGCGCGAGCATATGGCAACCTTCCTGCGCGCTATTGTGCCGGTTGCGGAGGAAGTGGGGATTAAACTGGCGGTGCATCCGGACGATCCGCCGCGCCCCATTCTGGGCCTGCCGCGCATTATCTCTACCCAGGAAGATATGCAGTGGCTGAAGGAAACCGTGGACAGTCTGCACAACGGTTTCTGCTTCTGTACCGGTTCCTATGGCGTGCGTGCCGACAATGCGCTGGTTGAGATGGCGGAAACCTATGCCGACCGCATCAACTTTGTCCACCTGCGCGCCACAAAGCGCGAGGCAAACCCCAGCAGCTTCCATGAAGCCGCGCACCTGGCGGGCGACGTCGATATGGTCGGCGTCATCAGGGTCATTCTGGCGGAAGAGCAGCGGCGGCGGCGGGCGGGCAATCAGCGAGCGATTCCGATGCGCCCCGATCACGGCCATCAGATGCTGGACGACCTGCATAAACGTACCAATCCCGGCTATTCTGCCATTGGCCGGCTGAAAGGACTGGCTGAGCTGCGCGGCGTTGAAGTGGCGCTGAAACAGATCTATTTTGCTGATTAAGAATCACCTTTACCCTGCGCCCGCTCTCAGGCGGGCCAGGGTTACCCCAGGCGGCGGCGGCAATTCCTCCTTCTGCCCTGCCTCCGTTCTCGCCTGTTTTTTTGCTGAATACCAATAAAGGCAAAACAACCTGTCAATAAAATGTAAAGTCTGGTCGATAATTGACCTGAGTCAGTTCAGCTAATGGCAAAAACGCTAATCTGCACCGCCCGGAGAAATGCTATGCTGCGCCACTGATTAGCCCCTTCGTATAATACCAATAATATCCAGAGGATTTAGCGGTGCCGCTACTGAAACGAAAACGCGACTACGCCAGGCTGGTGATTATTATCTCCGGCGTGCTGCCTCTGATTATTGGCATTTTTTTCACGGCCCTTGATGCGCGCCACACCGTGCGGCAGCAGCAGATGAGCGCGGCAAAGACGCTGTTATCTCAGGCTGAGAGAATGAGCGACAGCGCCTGGAATATGATTACTGAGCTGCGCCAGTTTCAGCATCAGCCCTGCAGCCAGATTGAAAGCCAGTTACAGCGCATCGGTGCGCTGAATCCCTATTTTCGCGCCATTGGTAAAATGGAAGAAAACAGAATTGCCTGCTCTTCAGTCTATGGTACGAAGCCTGCTTTTCTGAGCGATATGATCATGCGTGATGCGCCGGTCACCGGAAAAGCCTGGTGGAGCCTGTCGATTGCCGGAACGGCGGGTGTGCCGGACCGTCCCGCAGTGATTTTTATGCGCGATCTGCCCGATGGTGAGGGGTTCTGGGCAGTCGTTGATGGCCAGTATCTGATCGATTTTATGCGCGCCATCAGCAGTACCCATCTCTATCATTTCAGCATGGAATTCAACGACGGCGCGCCGATCTCGTTTGGCGATCCGCAAATTGCCCTGTCCGGCTGGTTTGAACCGCTGATCTATCAGGCCAGCTCCAGCCGCTATCCGCTCTCTGTCACCCTTATTGCCTCACCCTCTGAGCTGATCCTGGCCTGGCGTCAGGTGATGTTGATCATCATGCCGATGGCGGTAATTTTCTCGATTCTGCTGATGATGCTGATGGCGAACTGGCTGCAACGGCGTATTTCCTGGCGCGATGAGATTCGGCGGGCCATCGCCAGCGGTCAGTTCAGGGCGCACTATCAGCCGGTCTATGACAACCGGCTGCAGCGCTGTAGCGGCGCAGAGGCACTGCTGCGCTGGACAACGCCCGACGGTAACGGCATCCGGCCCGATATTTTTATCGGTGCCGCTGAAGCGGAAGGCATGATTGTGCCGCTGACCCGTCATCTGCTCGATTTAATTGCAGAGGATGTGCAGGCATGGCAGGTTGAGCCAGGCTTCCATCTGGCCATTAATGTGGCGGCCGATCATCTGCAGCACCCGGACTTTGTAGACGATATGCTGCACTTTGCTGACCGGGTTAAAGATAAGCGGTTCCTGATTACCCTGGAGCTGACCGAACGCAGCCTGATCAAAGATGGCGTTGAGGTGGCACGCAAACTGGAGCAGCTGCGCGGTTGCGGAATGAAAGTGGCGATTGATGATTTTGGTACCGGTCACTGTTCGCTGAGTTACTTACAGACCTTCACTATGGATTATCTGAAGATCGATCGCGGCTTTATCAACGCGATTGAATCCCTGGAGGGCAGAACCCCGGTGCTGGATGCAATCATTCAGCTCAGTCATGAGCTTGAGCTGGAAGTGCTGGGGGAAGGCGTCGAGAACGCATTGCAGTTCAGCTATCTGCAACGGCGCGGCGTGGTCTTTATCCAGGGCTTTTATTATGCCCGCCCGATGGACAACGCGGCGTTGATTGCCTGGCTCGCCAGACAGGGCGAACAGTCGGTTAAAGCGAATCACGCCCCTGAGACTCATCAGACAGCCAGCATCTGAACCGACCCTGAACTGAACAGGCTTGCCGCGTAATATCGGCGTCTGCGCGTCTTTCGTTATGTCGCATGGCTTACTGCCATCCTGCTCTGTATAGCGAATAGCCACCTGCGGCGTCGGTATCGCCGCTCATTACCCCTTCCCGCCCCCAATTTGCTGAAAAAAACGGCGGTCGTCACGCAGCGTGATAATTTTTTTGCGCAGCTAAACAGCCGTATCAGGAGCAGAAATAGCCTGTATGTAGCCCAAACATGACAGATATCACACAAAAACGGTATACTCTGTCGCTGTTCGCAATAATAACAACAGTAATTATTGTGTCAGCGGGCGCGTAAACCGTGCTTATTTGAAGCTATGCTTAAATTTCTCAACGCAGCGGTCTGACTGCTTCACCCCGGCTCGCGCCGTTGAGGACTTTCGTGTTCCATTACAGGGTAATTCTATGAAATTGCGTAGGAAGCGTGTAAAACCAATTGGGATCGATGATGTAACCATCATCGATGATGCCCGTTTACGTAAAGCCATCACCGCGGCCTCTCTGGGTAACGCGATGGAGTGGTTCGACTTCGGTGTTTATGGCTTTGTGGCCTATGCACTGGGTAAAGTCTTCTTTCCGGATGCATCACCAGGCGTGCAGATGATCGCCGCGCTGGGTACCTTCTCTGTACCCTTCCTGATCCGTCCGCTGGGTGGTCTGTTCTTTGGTATGCTGGGCGACAAATATGGTCGTCAGAAAATCCTTTCCATCACCATCATCATCATGTCGGTCAGTACGTTCTGTATCGGCCTGATACCCTCCTATGCCTCCATCGGCATCTGGGCGCCGATTTTGCTGCTGTTAGCTAAGATGGCACAGGGCTTCTCGGTAGGCGGTGAATATACCGGTGCTTCAATCTTTGTCGCCGAATATTCGCCTGACCGTAAACGTGGCTTTATGGGAAGCTGGCTCGACTTCGGTTCGATTGCGGGCTTCGTGCTCGGTGCGGGCCTGGTGGTGCTGATCTCCTCCATTATCGGGGAAGAGAGATTCCTTGAGTGGGGCTGGCGTCTGCCGTTCTTCGTCGCGCTGCCGCTGGGCATCATCGGTCTTTACCTGCGTCATGCGCTGGAAGAGACCCCGGCATTCCAGCAGCACGTGGACAAACTGGAACAGGGCGACCGCGAAGGCCTGCAGGATGGTCCGCAGGTTTCGTTTAAAGAGATTGCGACCAAACACTGGCGCAGCCTGCTCTCCTGTATCGGTCTGGTTATCGCGACGAACGTTACCTACTACATGTTGCTGACGTACATGCCGAGCTACCTGTCGCACAACCTGCACTACAGCGAAGATCACGGCGTGATGATTATCATCGCCATTATGATCGGTATGCTGTTTGTTCAGCCGATGATCGGCATGATGAGTGACCGTTTTGGCCGTCGTCCGTTTGTCATCATCGGCAGTATTGCCCTGCTGGTCTTCGCAATTCCCGCCTTTATGATGATCAACAGTGGCGTGCTGGGCCTGATTTTTGCCGGTCTGCTGCTGATGGCAGTGATCCTCAACGCCTTTACCGGCGTAATGGCTTCGTCACTGCCTGCGATGTTCCCGACGCATATCCGCTACAGTGCGCTGGCGAGTGCGTTTAACATCTCGGTACTGGTTGCCGGTCTGACGCCAACGCTGGCGGCCTGGCTGGTAGAAACCACCAGCAACCTCTACATGCCAGCCTACTATCTGATGGTGGTGGCGGTGATTGGTCTGATTACCGGTCTGTTCATGAAAGAGACGGCGAACAAGCCACTGAAAGGTGCAACGCCAGCGGCCTCAGACATGGAAGAAGCGCGCGAAATCCTGCAGGAGCATCACGATAACATCGAGCACAAAATCGAAGATATCGACGAAGAAATTGCCCGCCTGGAAGCGAAACGTAAAAACCTGGTGCAGCAGCATCCGGATATCAACGAGTAATCGTTCTGCTCTCCCGCCGCCCGGCGGGAGAGTCCTTTTCCCCTCTTATTACCGCACACAAACCTTCATGCCTCGCGGGCAAAGAGAGTAAACTGTCGTCACTTTTTTCACCTGCGTAAGAATGAAAATGTCTGATTATTCCCTTATCCAGCGCCCAAGAAGATTGCGCGCCAGCGCTTCAATGCGTGAAATGTTCCAGGAGTCTTCTCTGAGCCTGAACGATCTGGCTCTGCCTATCTTTGTTGAAGAAGAAGTCGACGATTACAAAGCGATTCAGGCGATGCCTGGCGTAATGCGTATTCCGGAAAAACGTCTCGCTTATGAGATTGAGCGCATCGCCAAAGCGGGCATTCGCTCGGTGATGACCTTTGGTATTTCGCACCATACCGATGCGACCGGCAGCGATGCCTGGAACGAAAACGGTCTGGTGGCACGCATGTCCCGCATCTGCAAAGACACCGTGCCGGAAATGATCGTGATGTCTGACACCTGCTTCTGCGAATACACCAGCCACGGTCACTGTGGCGTGCTCTGCGATCACGGCGTCGATAACGATGCAACCCTGGCCAATCTGGGTAAGCAGGCCGTGGTTGCCGCCGCAGCCGGTGCGGATTTCATTGCGCCGTCAGCGGCAATGGATGGTCAGGTTGAGGCGATTCGCCGGGCACTGGACGCGGCGGGCTTTACCCAGACCGCCATCATGTCCTACTCCACCAAATTCGCTTCATCGTTTTACGGCCCGTTCCGTGAAGCCGCCGGAACGGCGCTGAAAGGCGACCGTAAAACCTACCAGATGAACCCGATGAACCGCCGTGAAGCGGTCCGTGAATCGCTGCTTGATGCGGCTCAGGGCGCGGATTCACTGATGGTGAAGCCGGCAGGTGCCTATCTGGATATTCTGCGCGACATTCGTGAACGCACCGAACTGCCGCTGGCGGCGTATCAGGTGAGTGGCGAATATGCAATGATCAAATTTGCCGCACAGGCCGGTGCCATTGATGAGCGTAATGTGGTGCTGGAAAGTCTCGGTGCGATTAAACGCGCCGGTGCGGACCTGATTTTCAGCTATTTCGCCCTTGATCTCGCAGAACAAAAAGTGCTCTGATCCCCTCCTCATAAAGAGCGTGGTTGCTATGTCACGCTCTTCTTCTTCGCCGTAAGGCAAACACCAGAACCTGGCTTCCGCTAAAACAATAAAGGTCTCTGTGATGAAAGCACCTGAAATCCCTGCCGACGAGGCACAACGTTTATCGCAGTTGCGTGCGCTGAACATCATGAACACGCCAGCGGAAGAGCGGTTTGATCGTTTAACCCGCCTGGCGCGCCGCCTGTATGACGTCCCTATCGCGTTAGTCAGCCTGCTGGAAAATGACCATCAGTGGTTTAAATCTGCTCAGGGCTATGAACCTAAAGGATCACCCCGCAACATCTCCTTTTGCGGCCATGCCATCCTGCAGGATGAGATCATGATCGTTGAAGATGCGCAAAAAGATGCGCGTTTTCATGACAATCCGCTGGTGACCGGCGAACCGCATATTCGCTTTTATGCAGGCTGTCCGCTGCGTGCGCCCGGCGGCGCGAAAATGGGTACGCTCTGCATTATTGGCCGCGAACCGCGTCAGTTCAACGAAGAGGATCAGGCCACGATGCGCGACCTGGCCGCGATGGCCGAAGCGGAACTGGTCGCCTTTCAGACCGCCACCTGCGATGAGCTGACCCAGATTACCAACCGCCGCGGCTTTATGACGCTGGGGCAGATGGTACTGAATGAGTGCCTGATGAAAAACCGGCCCGCCTGCCTGACCTTTCTCGATCTCGACAAGTTTAAGCAGATTAACGACACGCTGGGCCACCGTGAAGGCGACCGCGCGCTGATGGACTTTGCCGATGCGATGAAGGTGGTGTTTAAGCACTCCGATCTGTTTGCCCGTCTGGGCGGCGATGAGTTCGTGGTGCTGTTTAACGGCCTGCAGCAGCAGCAGAGCGAAGCGTTACTCGCCCGGTTCGACCATTATCTGCAACAGCAGTCCGTCAGTCTGAATCGTCGTTACCGCCTGCAATTTTCGTCCGGCGTGGTGGAGTTTGACGCAGCGCATCCGCAGTCGCTGGAACAGTTGCTGCACGACAGCGATGAGCAGATGTACCTCAGGAAAAAGCAGAAACGCGTAGCGGTTTGAGATCAGGCGCCGCAGCGCCTGACCATTCAGGGCCGCGCCAGATCGTCGAGCAGCGTCTGATTAAACGTTGCCGGTTCTTCCATTTGTGGCGCGTGCCCCATCCCGGGAAATTCAATTAAACGCGCGCCCGGAATGCGTTTTGCGGCCTCTTTACCCAGCACCGCGTAATCGCCCAGCCGGGCTTTCACATCTGCAGAAGCGATATCACTGCCGATGGCCGTGGTGTCTGAGGTGCCGATCATCAGAGTGGTCGGGACTTTCAGATCGCCAAATTCATAAAATACCGGCTGCGTGAAAATCATGTCGTAGATGAGGGCGGAGTTCCACGCCACTTTCTGATGTCCCGGCCCGCTGTTGAGTCCGGCCAGCATATCGACCCACTTGTCATATTCCGGTTTCCAGCGCCCGACATAGTAAGTCTGCTGTTCATACTTCTTAATGCCCTCTGCGCTGAGTTTGAGTTCACGCTGATACCACTGATCTACCGAACGCCACGGCGCGCCTTTGGCCTTCCAGTCCTCCAGCCCAATCGGGTTGACCAGCACCAGCTTCTGCGTCTGTTCCGGGTACATCAGCGCATAACGCGTGGCCAGCATTCCGCCCGTAGAGTGACCGATAATTACCGCCTTCTCCACACCCAGCCGGGCGAGCAGCTGATGGGTGTTTTCAGCCAGCTGCTGAAAGCTGTATTGATAGCTGGCGGGCTTGGTCGAGCTGCAGAAGCCAATCTGGTCAGGCGCGATAACGCGATAGCCCTGCTGGCTCAGCGCACGAATGGTCTCTTCCCACGTTGCACCACAGAAGTTTTTACCGTGCATCAGCACCACCGTTTTGCCGTTGGCCTGTTGCACCGGCTTCACATCCATATAGCCCATACTCAGCGTTTGCTGCTGGGACTGAAAATCGAAATGCTGCAGAGGATAGGGGTAATGAAATCCTTCCAGCTGTTCGCCATAAACAGGCGCGGCACTGGCGGGCGCATGCGCAAATAAAGCCAGCGAGGTGAGCAAAGCGGCAAGCGGTTTTTTCAACGCGTATGTCGGGCTCATCCGGGGTTCTCCAGGTTAAAGGTGAGTCGTAAGCCTGGCATGTCGCGGCAGAAAATCTATTGATGGTCCGTGCTATGGCGTTGATTTCACAGACGCTGGCCGCCTTAACCGCGAAGCGGCAAGCGAAATACTCTGCTCGCGTTTATCGTTATCCGCCCTGGATCAATTATTTCCCTTATAATTAACAACAGACTAATTACAATTCATCTTTTTTATTAATAACTGCTGTTCATATGAATATCTTCAGAGATAACGATTCAAATACTGAAAGAACTTTACGCAAAGAATAAGCACATTAAGATAAATAATTCATAATTCCGCTGAATTAAACAGGGGAGAACAGCCATGAAAGAAAACAGATATAACGAAAGCGTGATCGTCTCTGTCACTGAGTGGATTAATAATAATCTCGACCAGCGTTTAAGCGTGGATGATATTGCAGAAAAAGCCGGGTATTCGAAATGGTATTTACAGAAACTCTTTGCCCGTTATCATAATGAAACGCTGGCGCGCTATATTCGTAAGAAAAAACTTAACGCCAGTGTGAATGATTTAAAAAACAGCCGCACGCCAATCATCAGCCTGGCGCTGAAATACCATTTTGAAAGCCAGCAATCTTTTACCCGCTCGTTTAAGCAGATTATGGGCTGCACGCCAAGCGCCTGCCGTAAACGACTGATGAGTGAAGAAGCGAAGCAGCAGATGGCCGACGTTGACGACCCCTGCGCGCTGTGCAGCTACGTCCGGCCAAGCAGTATAAAGCAAAGCTGTGGCGTAACAGTCCGGCCTGTACGCGCTCAGCGCGCGGCTATGCGCAGGCAGATGCTTTCTGCGATATCAGTTAATCAGGATTCATCCGGCTGATAATATTGCACACCAATCTTAATACGCTCACGTCCCTGGGTGACGCGATGACGATTGGTGTCGCGCAGTGAATAGACGCAGCCGCAATATTCCTGCTGATAGAAGCTCTCGCGCTTGCTGATTTCAATCATGCGCGCCGATCCGCCACCTTTACGCCAGTTAAAATCCCAGTAGAGCAGATCCGGATACGCCGCCGCTGCGCGGACACCACAGCTATTAATCTGCTTCATATCTTTCCAGCGTGAAATACCCAGACAACTGGTCATTACCGGGAATCCGTTCTCATGGGCATAGAGTGCCGTGCGCTCAAAGCGCATATCAAAGCACATGGTGCAGCGTTCACCCCGTTCCGGCGACCACTCCAGCCCGCGCGCCCGCTCAAACCAGTTATCCCGGTCGTAGTCAGCATCGACAAACGGCACACCAAATTTCTCGGCAAAGCGAATATTCTCCTCTTTGCGCAGCTCATACTCTTTGAGCGGATGAATATTCGGGTTGTAGAAATAGATGGTGTATTCAATGCCGGAAGCCAGCATCGCTTCCATCACTTCCCCCGAACAGGGTGCGCAGCAGGAGTGCAGTAAAACTTTTTTATGGCCGCCCGGCAAGGGCAGCGGCTGACGCTGGAAAGGTTCAGACATAAGCACCTTCAATCAATAGCAGAAAGGCGGAAGTGTAATGCCGCAGGCGGTCAGTTGCAAAATCTGACCTGATGCAGGCTGCTTTGCGTATTCGTGCCCCGGCTGCGCTTTGCCGTTTCTGCATCAACCTGCTGATCTCTGATGCTTTCTTTTCACAGTCATGTTGTGCGACCCCGGCGATAGCCGGAAGTGTGATCGGACCCACATTGATATCGACTATGTTTACATAACATTAACAATATTGACACTGAATCACCGCAAGGAGACTCGCATGGTCGCGACTAAAAAATCGGGAAGTCATCAGAACCGTTTTACCTGGTTCGTCTGTTTTATGGCGGCGCTGTCCGGCCTGCTGTTCGGTCTGGATATCGGCGTCATCGCAGGGGCCTTGCCGTTCCTGGCGAAAGATTTGCAGATTACCAACCATCAGCAGGAGTGGGTGGTGAGTTCGATGATGTTTGGTGCGGCGCTGGGTGCGCTGGCGGCGGGCTGGATGTCCTCAAAGCTGGGACGTAAGAAAAGCATGCTGGCGGGCGCGACGCTGTTTGTGATTGGCTCGCTGTGGTCCGCCTTTTCTCCCGATGTGGAGTCGCTGGTCTGTGCCCGCGTGATGCTGGGGCTGGCGGTAGGGATCGCCTCTTACACCGCGCCGCTCTATCTGGCGGAGATTGCGCCGGAACGTATTCGTGGCTCAATGATTTCGATGTACCAGCTGATGCTGACCACCGGCATCGTGGTCGCTTATCTCTCCGACACCGCCTTCAGCTACAGCGGCAACTGGCGCGGGATGCTCGGCGTTATCGCTATTCCGGCGGTGATCCTGTTTATCGGCGTGCTGTTTTTGCCCAACAGTCCGCGCTGGCTGGCGGCGCACGGACGCTTCAACGAGGCGCAGCGCGTGCTGGATCGGCTGCGTAACAGCAGCGAACAGGCGCGGGAGGAGCTGGAAGAGATCCGGGAAAGCCTCCAGGTGAAACAGCGCGGCTGGTCGCTGTTCCGCTCTAATGGCAATTTCCGCCGCGCGGTCTGGCTGGGGATGCTGCTACAGGTAATGCAGCAGTTTACCGGCATGAACGTGGTGATGTATTACGCCCCTAAAATCTTCAATATTGCCGGTTTCTCCAGCACCAGTGAGCAGATGTGGGGCACGGTGATTGTCGGGCTGGTCAACATGCTGGCCACGCTGATTGCCATCTTTTTTGTCGATCGCTGGGGTCGCAAGCCGATGCTGACCACCAGTTTTCTGGTGATGGCGGTGGGCATGGGCGTACTGGGAACGCTGCTGCATATCGGCGTCGAAACAGATTTCCGCAAATACTTTGCGGTCGCGATGCTGCTGATGTTTATCGTTGGCTTTGCAATGGCGGCCGGACCGGTCATCTGGCTGCTCTGTTCAGAAATTCAGCCGCTGAAAGGGCGTGACTTCGGCATTACGGCTTCCACCACCACCAACTGGGTCGGCAACATGATAGTGGGAGCCACTTTCCTGACGATGCTGGATCAGCTGGGGAATGCCAACACCTTCTGGTTCTACGGCGCGCTCAATCTGGTGTTTATCGTGCTGACGATGATGCTGGTACCCGAGACCACACATGTGACGCTGGAGCACATTGAACGCAACCTGATGAAGGGTAAGGCACTGCGGGACATCGGGGCGTAACCGCCCCGTATCCACTTACCACTGCAGCTGCTGGCCGGCGTAATCGACGTAGTGATGCCCCCCACGTCCGCGCCATTGGGTCAGCTGCTGAACGATACCGGCGGCGCTCTCTTCTGCCGTCAGGGGCGCACTCTCGCCGCCCATGTCCGTTTTCACCCAGCCGGGATGCAGCGTCAGCAGCGTCCCGTTCTGTGCTTCAACCGCCGGGGTCAGCGTGCGGCTCAGCATATTCAGTGCGGCTTTACTGGCCGAGTAAATCGGCATCTGTGCCTCCGGGTTTTCATTCAGGCTGCCGAGCTGGGATGAGGTCAGCGCCAGTACGCCCTCCGGCTTCAGCAGCGGCAGCAGAATCTCTGCACTGCGAACCGGGGCTATCGCATTGGTCAGGAACAGCTGTGCCAGTTCCTGATCGTCACTCTGCGACACCTTCTGGTGCGAAGGCCCGGAAATTCCGGCATTGATCAGAATCGCGTCGAACGCGTTGCCACTGAGCTGGACGGCAAGCTGCTTAACTGCCGATGCGTCGGTCATATCCAGCGCCTGCCAGTCGATACCTGGCCTGTTGCCCTGTTCCGGAACACCGCTGCGATGGGTGGCCGTGACCTGCCAGCCCTCACCGGCAAACGCCTGCACGACCGCCAGACCGATACCGCGTGAAGCACCAATAATCAGAACTTCTTTTTGCTGCGCCATATTCACTCCTCGTTAATTGTCTCGCTACAAGCTTAACGGTATTTCCGCCCGGACAGCGGCCCGCTGTGCTTTTTAGCCTGACAACCGCACTGAGGGTAAAAGCGCATGGCGCAACGCTGTTGATGGTTTTCCATCATCAAATTACTTTATCTTTTACTTTTAACCGGTTAGAAGAGATAAACAGTCTGACAGGCAGCAGCTAATCGCCATTTACCCGTGGAGTCTGAATGAAAAAGCTCACCTTAGAGGTGGTGGCAAAAATGGCGGGCGTCGGGATTGCGACGGTCGACCGGGTGCTGAATGAGCGTGGCGGCGTCTCGCTGGAGACCAGCCGCAAAGTTCTGAAGGCCGCGCGTGAAGCGGGACTCCGGCGTCTGCTGCCAGAGGAGTATCAGCATCCGTGGCAAATCGAAGTCTTCCTCAGTAACAACGGCTCATCCTTTTTTCAGCAGCTCACCTCCTGTTTCAGCGAGATCGCCAGTCAGCTTGGCTATCGCCGCCTGAAGCTGCATAAAACGCTGGTGGCCGAAGCGCAGCCCGAGCAGCTGGCACAGAGCATGGTCGCCCGCAGCAGCACCCGCGACGGCATTATTGTGTTTGCACATGACTCACCGCCTGTCTATCGGGCACTGGCGCTGTGCCGCAGCCGCAATGTGCCGGTGATCACCATCGTCACCGATCTGCCCGACGCTGATCGCCTGTGTCATGTTGGCATCGACCAGTATCAGGCAGGCCGCACCGCGGGCCTGCTGATGAGTAAAACCCTGAACCAGCCCGGCGACATTCTGATGGTCAGCGGCCGCTTTGATTATCGCGCCCACCGTCAGCGTATCGCCGGTTTCCGTGAAGCCATGGAGCAGCGTGCGCCGCAGCGTTATCTGCGTGAAGTGCTGTCGGGTCAGGATCAGCGGGAAACCATCCGCAGCGAACTGGCCCGCAATCTGCGTTCGTCACAGGCGATTGCCGGGGTCTACAACACCGGTATGGGCAACACGGACGTCAGCGACACCCTGCGCGCCCATCAGCTGCTGGGTAAATGCACCTACATCACCCATGAGCTTTATGATGTGACTCGCCAGCTACTGCTGAACGATGAAGTGGCGTTTACGCTGGATCAACATGCCCGGCATCATGCCCGGTTAGCGATCGATCTGATGCTGAGTCATCTGGAAACCGGTTATCAGCCGGATGTCTATCAGGCGGGTAAAGTCGCATTCCGGCTGTTTACGGCGGAAAATATGGTGTGAGATGAACCCGGTTTTCCCTGATGAGGCTGTTTAATCAGGGAAAACCCGGTGAGCATTTTTAATCCGACTCGTCACGGCTTTCATTGCTATCCGGACTGTCGTCATCATTACCCTGACTCTTCTCCACTTCCTGCGGATGTCCCATCGAAAGTGCCGTGGCGCTGGCCGGATCGAACAGTGACAGACTTTCAATCTGGTCCACCATGATCACTTTTCGGAACGACATCGCATCTTTGGGCTTCGAGTCAAGCGTGATCTCATGCTCGGCGTACCACTTACTGTAGTTATGCTCCACCGCCAGCTTCAGCGTCTTGCTGTCGCGATAGCCGCTCAGCATCGGGATCAGCACAATGTTTTTAGTGCTCTCATATTCAAAGGTTGAGGCATGCACCATGCCGATGTAAATACGGCGCGACTTCAGCGTAATCCACGCCAGCTCGCCCTCTTCCATGCACTGAAACAGCAGTTGCTCTACGCCATTGGAGCGTGACAGCCGCTGATAGAGGTCTTTACGCCCTGATACATTCAGGCGTGCGCTGCCCGCCCAGTTTGAGCGATAGAGGCAGAGCAGAATGGCGAAGGCGAGCATAATGACAACCGGTGCCTGGATGCCCAGGAAACTCCAGTTCATGAACTCCACCTGCCACTTCAGATGCACGCCGGGGATCATCTGCAGGGCATTGGCGATACCGGACATACAGAGCAGCAGCAGCCAGACGATGCCAGTGGCGAACACGCCCTGCAGAACAAAAATACAGCCGTAGAGCGCGACCAGAAAATAGACATCCCAGCCCGACGAGCGGCGGATTTTAAAGCGGCTGTTTAAATCACGGCTGGTGTACCAGTAACCACTGACCATCAGCACCATAAATATTGCGGTACCCACCTTACACTCCCTTTAACGTATTCACATGGCGGGCAAAATCTTCGTGGACTTCCTCACTCAGCGTATTGACCGAGATATTGCCGTTCTCATCAATAATGATGCGCTCACCTTCGGCGATGGAGTCGTTGATATCCTGACGGGTCATGATCTGCAGAAACTTCTCGGGACTGGCAAAGACCGACTTAACAAATTTAAACATAGCGATCCACTTGTTGGCCTGAAAATTGAAGTATGTGACCGAATCCACACTCTCGCCTGTTTAATTTCAGGTGAAATTTCTTAAAATCAATTAATTAGCGAAGCGGTATCCACACGATCCGGCCTGTTTTTTGCAGAAATCTTCAACGTAACCAGCAGCCTGCCGCAAAAAGCCTCCTGTTTATACCGGTCTGGTATGCAACAACGCCGGATCGCCTCACCGCCGGAAAGCGCTAAGCTCAATGGTTAGCCCTTTTCTGTCACCCTGTCTGAAACGCATCGAGGAAGGTTTGCATGAAATTACGAACACTGGGCCGTACCGGTCAGCGCGTCTCTGAAATTGGCTTTGGCGCATGGGCCATTGGCGGAACCTGGGGAGAAGTGAGCATGGAGGATGCCAAAGCCGCGCTGAACGCCGCGCTGGATGCGGGCATCACCTTTATTGATACCGCCGATGTCTATGGCGATGGCCGCTCAGAAAAGATTATCGCAGAGGTGCTGAACCAGCACGGCGGGGAACGCCCGTTTGTCGCCACCAAGCTGGGGCGTCGGCTTTCACCGCACGTGGCTGAGGGCTACAACGCCGAAAATCTCAACGCCTTTATCGATCGCTCACGTGAAAATCTGCAGACCGAAACGCTGGATCTGGTACAGCTGCACTGCCCGCCGACCGAGGTCTACTACAACCCGGACGTCTTCGCGGTGATGGATGAGATGGTGGCCGCCGGAAAAATCCGTCACTACGGTGTTTCTGTTGAGAAAGTCGAGGAAGGGCTGAAGGCGCTGGAATTTCCCAACGTCTCGTCGATTCAGCTGATCTACAACATTTTCCGCCAGCGTCCGGCAGAACTGCTGCTGAGTGAGGCGAAACGCCGTGATGTGGCGATCATCGCCCGTGTGCCGCTGGCTTCAGGTCTGCTGACCGGTAAAATGAATGCCGACAGCGTGTTTGCCGCTGACGACCATCGCACCTTTAACCGCAATGGCGAAGCGTTCGATAAGGGCGAGACCTTCTCTGGCGTGCCGTATGAGGTGGCGCTGGAAGCAGTTGAGGAGATTCGCCGCTTCGTGACGGGTGATACCACCATGGCGATGTTTGCGCTGCGCTGGATCCTGATGAACGAAGATGTCAGCGTGGTAATCCCTGGCGCGAAAAACCGTGAACAGGCTGAAGCCAATGCCCGCGCCAGCGACGTCGATGCGCTCTCTGAGGAGACGATGGCGGCGCTGAAGCAGATCTATCAGGAGAAGATCGCGCCTCACGTCCATCAGCGCTGGTAAACGCGCGTTACAACGCCTGGGCACAGGCCCAGGCAGAACTCCACGCCCATTGGAAGTTATAGCCGCCCAGCCAGCCGGTGACATCGGCCACTTCGCCAATAAAGTAAAGCCCCGGCACCGCACGCGCCTCCATAGTTTTCGAGGAGAGCTGCGTCGTATCCACGCCGCCCAGCGTTACTTCTGCCGTACGATAGCCCTCTGTGCCGTTTGGCTGGATGCGCCAGGCGTGCAGCGTCTGCGCCAGCTCCGTTTGCTGTTTGCTGTTGAGCTGCTTCAGCGTGATGTCCGGCACCACCTTCAGCGCCTGCAGGACTTCCACCAGACGCTTCGGCAGAATTTTCGCCAGGCTGTTTTTCAGGCTGAGATTCGGATGTGCTGCACGCTGTGCCGTCAGAAACGCCTCAAGCGGTGTGGCGGGCGACAGATCGATAGTGACGAATTCACCCGGCTGCCAGTAGCTGGAAATCTGCAATACCGCCGGACCGGACAGGCCGCGATGGGTGAAGAGCATCGCCTCTTTGAAGCGGGTGCCATCCTGCGCATCAATCGTGGTCTCCAGCGCAACGCCTGACAGCGTCTGCAGCTGCTCCAGCAGCGGCTTGTGCAGAGTAAAAGGCACCAGCGCCGCCCGCGTCGGAAAGACGCTCAGGCCGAACTGCTCCGCAATTTTATAGCCAAATGGCGAAGCCCCCAGACCTGGCATCGACAGGCCGCCGCTGGCGATGACCAGCTTCTCCGCCTGAACCGTACTGCCGTTGAGTTGCAGGGTATAGCCGCTTTCATCGCGCGCCACGCTGAGCACTTCACTGCGCAGCCGCAGGGTGACATTGCCCTTGTCACATTCGGCCAGCAGCAGATCGACAATCTGCTGAGCCGAGTCATCACAGAAGAGCTGGCCCAGCGTTTTCTCATGCCAGGCAATCCCGTGACGATTGACCAGATCGATAAAATCCCACTGGGTATAACGCGCCAGCGCCGATTTACAGAAGTGGGGATTGTGCGACAGATAGGCCGCCGGTTCGGTATAGAGATTGGTGAAGTTGCAGCGGCCACCGCCCGACATCAGAATCTTGCGTCCCGGCTTTTTGCCGTTATCCAGCAGTAACACGCGGCGACCCCGCTGTCCGGCCTGGGCGGCACAGAACAGCCCGGCGGCGCCGGCACCAATGATGATAACGTCAAACTGTTCCACTGCGGTTCACTCACTTAACTGGAAAGGCGCAGATTGTAGTGATCTGCTCACTGAGACGCCAGCGTCAAAAAATTGCCGTAAATGTGTCATATTGTATCTGCTTAATATCTAACCCTTTTTAGCTGAGTTACTCTTCAGCCTTACGACGAAAGGTCAAATTAACGCTATATTTTCCTTTCCCATACAGCACGTTGTCGCGGATAATGCGCCGCGTTCATGTCCTCCAAAAATGGCGTAACGTTTATGCTACATCTGTTTGCTGGTCTAGACCTCAGTACTAGCCTGTTATTGGTTCTTGCCCTGCTGTTTGTATTGTTTTACGAAGCGATCAACGGTTTCCACGACACGGCCAACGCAGTTGCGACGGTCATCTATACGCGTGCCATGCGTGCCCAGCTTGCTGTGGTGATGGCGGGTGTATTCAACTTCCTTGGCGTGCTGCTCGGTGGATTGAGTGTCGCTTACGCTATTGTTCATATGCTTCCCACCGATCTGTTGTTAAATGTTGGATCGGCTCACGGTCTCGCCATGGTGTTTTCTATGCTGCTGGCGGCGATTATCTGGAACCTCGGCACCTGGTATCTCGGTCTGCCGGCCTCCAGCTCCCATACCCTGATCGGCGCCATTATCGGTATCGGTCTGACCAACGCCCTGATGACCGGAACCTCGGTAGTTGATGCACTCAACATCCCGAAAGTCCTGAACATCTTCCTTTCTCTGATCCTGTCGCCGATTGTCGGCCTGGTGATGGCGGGCGGCTTGATCTTCATTCTGCGTCGCTACTGGAGCAATACCAAAAAGCGTGCGCGTATTCATATGACGCCTGCTGACCGCGAGAAGATCGACGGCAAGAAAAAGCCGCCATTCTGGACCCGTATCGCCCTGATTGTTTCGGCAATTGGCGTGAGCTATTCGCACGGCGCGAATGACGGTCAGAAAGGCATTGGCCTGATCATGCTGGTCCTGATTGGCGTGGCACCGGCCGGTTTCGTGGTGAATATGAATGCCTCCGGTTATGACATTACGCGTACCCGCGATGCAGTTAATCACCTGGAGCAGTATTACCAGCAGCATAATGCCTCGCTGACGCACATCATCCAGATGGCACCGCCTAAGCTGCCTACGCCGGAAGAAGTGCCAGCGACCAGCCCGCAGGAGTTTCACTGTGACAGCGCGCGCGCACTGCAGGCAGTTCAGCGTGCTCAGGTGTTGCTGAATAATCTGCAGAGCTATGACCAGCTGACGGTTGATCAGCGCGGTCAGATGCGTCGTCTGCTGCTATGTATCTCAGACACCGCCGATAAAGCGGCCCGTCTGGAAGAGACCTCGCCCGATGACAAACGCTTCCTCAATAAGCTGAAAAGCGACCTGCTTGGCACTATCGAGTATGCGCCGATCTGGATTATTGTGGCCGTGGCGCTGGCGCTGGGCATCGGCACCATGATTGGCTGGCGTCGTGTTGCCACCACCATTGGTGAGAAGATTGGTAAAAAAGGCATGACCTATGCACAGGGCATGTCAGCGCAGGTGACCGCCGCGGTGTCGATTGGCGTCGCCAGCTATACCGGCATGCCCGTCTCCACTACGCATATCCTCTCTTCATCGGTAGCCGGTACGATGCTGGTTGACGGGGGCGGACTGCAGAGCCGGACCATCAAGAACATCGCCATGGCGTGGATCTTCACCCTGCCGGTCTGTATTCTGCTGTCAGGTTCGCTCTACTGGATTGCCTTAAAACTGGTGTGATGCCAGCAGACAAAAGGGCGACGTAAGTCGCCCTTTTTTAATGCCAGATCGCCAGCGCCACCAGACTTATCACTACCAGTCCGCACAGTGCACTGGTCAGAAGAAACTGCCCCCGCACCCGCTCGCAGCGCCGGATAAACTCATCGTCATGATGATCAAGATAGCGCTTTGCCCAGATATAGGTGACCAGCCGCACCTGCTTGCTCGGCTGACCGTGAGAGGTGAAGAATCCCGCCCCATCGACATACTGATACAGCAGCGGATCACAGCCCCGTAATACCGCCAGCAGTGCACGCAGCGATGAAAAATAGCGCGCCATATTCACGATACACACCACACAAAGAGCCCAAAAAAGCGCAATAGTGTTGATCATATTCTCCCCCTCCCGACTGGCATCGCAGTAACAGACCCAGCGTCAGACACTGTATCCGCCTGCAGAAAAAACCAGCCACTGAATCACCGGACTGCGAAAATTTTCGACCCCCTGAGCGGCTGCGAACCGGACCGCCTTTTTTCAGTGTAGGAGAATTCTTTACATTTTTTCCAACGATGATTTTCGTTCAGCGCGAGTAAATCTGGCATAGCCTTGATCTTATTCATAAGCCAGGCGGCAACGGCAGCATTTGCAGTGAGAGAAGGCTATACTCAGAACATAACAACATCATCACCTGCAACGCAGGTAGACACTTTGGTGGCGCTCATCGCCCGCTCGCGCAAAGGATTTCGCTAAGCTGTGACGCGGCAGGAACACCGGATGCCATCCTTAATCTCGTGAAAGGAGTTTTATCATGGCTTATAAACACATCCTGATTGCAGTAGACCTTTCTCCCGAAAGTCAGTTACTGGTGGATAAGGCCGTCTCACTGGCTCGCCCGTACGATGCCAGAATTTCCCTGATTCACGTTGATGTGAATTACTCCGACCTCTACACCGGCCTGATTGATGTCAATTTAGGGGATATGCAGAAGCGCATCTCTGAAGAGACGCATGCGGCGCTGAAAGGATTATCAGATGCCGCGGGCTATCCGATCAGTGAGACGCTGAGCGGCAGTGGCGACCTCGGCCAGGTGCTGGTTGATGCGATCAAAAAATATGACGTTGACCTGGTGGTGTGCGGTCATCATCAGGATTTCTGGAGCAAGCTGATGTCTTCAGCCCGCCAGCTGATCAACACCGTGCACATCGACATGCTGATTGTGCCGCTGCGCGATGAAGACGAGGCGTAATTCAGCCGCTTAAATGAATAAAGCCGGCACGGAGCCGGCTTTTTTATGCGTTTAAAGCAGTTAAAGCGGAGGATAAATATCAAAGCGATGGCTTTTGGTTACGACCGCCGCCTGCGTCAAAACACCCGCCAGCGGCGGCGCATAGTCTGGCCGCTTCACCACAATCCGTTTCTTCGCCAGCCGCCGGGCCGGTTCCAGTAGCGCATCGGCATCTTCATCCGGCCCTACCAGTGACTGAAAGACCCGCATCTCCTTTTTCACCAGCGCACTTTTCTGGCGATGGGGATACATCGGATCGAGATAGACCACATCCGGCTGCGGCGTAATCTCGCCCAGCGCCTGCGCACTGGCTGCATGAATCAGCGTCAGGCGGTCGCGCAGCCAGGGACCAATTTCCGCATCCTGATAACCACGCTGCAGGCCATCTTCCAGCAGCGCAGCCACGACAGGATGGCGTTCCAGCATCCGCACCCGGCAGCCGAGCGCCGCCAGCACAAACGCATCACGTCCCAGTCCGGCCGTCGCATCAACCACATCCGGCAGATAACCGCCTTTGATACCCACCGCTTTGGCGACAGCTTCACCGCGTCCACCACCAAAGCGACGGCGATGCGCCATCGCGCCAGTGACGAAATCAACAAAGATACCGCCCAGCTTTGGCTCATCACGCTTGCGCAGCTCAAGGTGCATCGGCGTTTGCACCAGTGCCAGCAGCGCATCTTCGTCGTGCTCCAGCTGCCAGCGCTGCGCTAAACGTGATAAGGCGCCGTCTCCGGCGCCTGATTCATCGAGCAAACAGATTTTCACGAACCGACTTATCCCTGAATGCCGTAATGTTCCAGCATCGCATCGAGCTGCGGCTCACGGCCACGGAAGCGTTTGAACAGCTCCATCGGCTCTTCAGAACCGCCACGCGTCAGGATGTTATCCAGGAACGACTGACCGGTTTCACGGTTAAAGATGCCCTCTTCCTCGAAGCGGGAGTACGCATCCGCCGCCAGCACATCCGCCCACAGATAGCTGTAGTAACCTGCTGCATAGCCACCGGCAAAGATGTGGCTGAAGGCGTGCGGGAAACGGCCCCACTCCGGGCTCGGAACGACCGCCACGCGGCTTTTCACTTCGCGCAGGGTTTCCAGAATCTGTGCGCCTTTCTCCGGATTAAACTCGGTGTGCAGACGGAAATCGAACAGGCCGAACTCCAGCTGACGCAGGATAAACAGCGCGGCCTGATAGTTTTTCGCCGCCAGCATTTTATCCAGCAGTTCTTTCGGCAGCGGTTCGCCGGTCTCAAAGTGACCGGAGATAAAGGCCAGCGCATCCGGCTCCCAGCACCAGTTTTCCATGAACTGGCTTGGCAGTTCGACCGCATCCCATGGCACACCGCTGATACCGGAAACGCCAGGCGCTTCGATGCGGGTCAGCATGTGGTGCAGGCCGTGACCAAACTCATGGAACAGGGTAATCACTTCGTCATGGGTGAACAGCGCAGGTTTGCCTTTCACCGGACGGTTAAAGTTACAGGTCAGGTAAGCAACGGGCTTCTGCAGGCTGCCATCGGCTTTACGCATCTGGCCGACGCAGTCATCCATCCACGCACCGCCACGTTTGTGCTCGCGGGCGTAGAGGTCGAGATAGAAGCTGCCGCGCAGTTCACCGGTTTCATCGAACAGATCGAAGAACTTCACGTCAGGATGATAAACCTCAACGTCGGTACGCTGCTTCGCAGTGATACCGTAAATGCGTTTCACCACTTCGAACAGACCGGCGACCGCGCGCTCTTCCGGGAAGTAAGGACGCAGCTGCTCATCGCTGATGGTGTAGAGATGCTGCTTCTGCTTTTCGCCGTAATAGGTGAGATCCCATGGATTCAGCTGCTCAACGCCATGCTCTTTCTGCGCAAAGGCGCGCAGCTGCTCCAGCTCTTTTTCACCCTGCGGACGGGCGCGTTCAGCCAGGTCATTCAGGAAGTCGATCACCTGAGACGGGCTTTGCGCCATTTTGGTCGCCAGCGATTTATCCGCGTAGGAGTCGAAGCCCAGCAGCTGTGCCAGCTCGTGACGCAGCGCCAGCTCTTCCGCCATGATAGGACCATTGTCCCATTTACCGGCGTTCGGACCCTGATCGGAGGCACGCGTCGCATAGGCGCGATACATCTCTTCGCGCAGCGCCGCGTTGTCGCAGTAAGTCATGACCGGCAGATAGCTTGGGATATCCAGCGTCAGCAGCCAGCCTTCCTGCTCTTTGGCTTCAGCCAGGGCTTTCGCCGCCGCCAGCGCGCTTTCCGGCATACCGGCCAGTTCGCTTTCATCGGTGATTAGCTTGCTCCAGCCCATGGTGGCATCAAGCACGTTGTTGCTGTAAGCCGAACCCAGCTCAGAGAGGCGCGCGGCGATTTCGCCATAGCGCTGCTGTTTATCTTTTGGCAGACCGATACCAGAGAGTTCGAAATCACGCAGGGCGTTATCGACCGCTTTCTTCTGCGCCAGATCCAGAGCCGCGTACTGATCGCCCTCTTTCAGGTTGCGATACGCCTGATAGAGGCCTTCATGCTGACCGACCCAGGTGCTGTATTCAGAGAGCAGCGGCAGCGTCTGCTCATAGGCTTCGCGCAGCTCCGGGCTGTTTTTTACCGAATTAAGATGGCTGACCGGAGAGAAAATACGGCTCAGGCGATCGTCGGTTTCCGCCAGCGGCTGAACCAGGTTATCCCAGGTGTACGGCGCACCCTGCGCCACCACTTTTTCGACTTCTGCGCGGCATTGGCTCAGCACTTCCGTCACGGCAGGAACAACATGTTCAGGCTGGATGGCAGAAAAAGGGGGAAGCGTAAAAGATGTCAGTAGCGGATTGGTCATAGCGCAGTCCTTTATCGATGTATGGGGCGCAGCGGGTCGCGCAACGCAATCTAAGTAACATGCGGCTTAGTGTAGTGAAAATCAATGGGGGGCAGGATGAGGTGGGGAAGAAACGCGCGAATGGCTACCCGAAAGCCCGCTGCTTTTAAACTATGACTGTGATTACGGTGGGCGCGTCGGGCAGCTTTCCGTACCTGCATGCCTGCAACAGGATGCCGCGCCCTGTCATCCCGATTTGTTATCACGCTTCTGGCCCATCGCCAGTCCATCCCTGATATAATCGCCGATTCTCATGCTTTTCCTGCGTCGGTTGCTGTGCGTCGTTCTGTGGGTAATACGTGAGGTAATAATTGGTATAAATTGATTTTCCATCAATTAAAACCTTATACATTCAACAGGATAAACAATGCTGAGTTATCGCCATAGCTTCCATGCGGGCAACCATGCCGACGTGCTGAAGCACACCGTTCTGAGCCTGATCATCACGGCGCTGAAAGAGAAAGAGAAACCGTTTTTCTATCTGGATACCCATGCAGGCGCAGGCCGCTACCAGCTGAGCGGCGAGCACGCCGAGCGTACCGGTGAATATCTGGAAGGCATCTCGCGTATCTGGCAACAGCCCGATGCACCGGAACTGCTGCAACCCTATTTTGACGCGATCGGTGCGCTGAATCGTGGCCCTTCTCTGCGCTACTATCCGGGTTCACCGCTGATTGCCCGTCATCTGCTGCGTGAAGATGACCGGCTGCAACTCACCGAGCTGCACTCCAGCGACTACCCGCTGCTGCGCAACGAATTCAGTAAAGATAACCGCGCACGCGTTGACCGTGCCGACGGTTATCAGCAGTTGAAATCGAAGCTGCCACCGCCGTCGCGTCGTGGTCTGGTGCTGATCGACCCACCTTATGAGATGAAAAGCGACTACCAGGCAGTGGTGAAAGGCATTCAGGAAGGCCATAAACGTTTTGGCACCGGCGTCTTTGCGCTGTGGTATCCGGTGGTGTTACGTCAGCAGATCAAACACATGCTGCGCGACCTGGAAGCGACCGGCATCCGCAATATCCTGCAGATCGAACTGGCTGCCCGTCCGGACAGCGATCAGCGCGGCATGACCGCCTCCGGCATGATCGTGATTAACCCGCCGTGGAAGCTGGCCGATCAGATGAATACCCTGCTGCCGTGGCTGCACAAAAAACTGGTTCCGGCCGGTACCGGTCACTTCGTGGTGAATCAGATCGTTCCTGAATAACCGATTATGTGGATTCTGCTGGCAGGCGCGCTCGGCGCGCTGCAACCCGCCCGGCGGCTGGCGCTGATGCTGTTAGCGCTCGCCGCGCTGCTGGGGTTTTATTATGACGTCCTGACATGGCCAGTGCTGCCGCTGCTGGCCGTGATCGCGGCACTGGTCGCGCTGCGCCGCTTTGACCCAATCCGTTCGCGGCAGCACATCCTGAGCGAAGCGCTGCTGGTGCTGATTTCGCTGGGATTGTTCCTCCATCTCTTTCCCGGCTTTCACAATCCTCTCGTCGTCGATGAGGTAAAGGTGGGCGCACAGAGCCTGCCGTTCAGTTTCTCCTTCAACTTCGATAAAGCGCTCATCCCCTTTGTGCTGCTGGCCTGCCTGCCGACGCTGTTCCGCGCCCGGGCCTGTCCACCACGATATCCGTGGATCGCTGCGCTGGCGTTAATCGCAGCAGTGCCGCTGCTGCTGGGTAGTGCCGTGCTGCTGGGTGGTCTGGCCGTTGAGCCTCACTTTCCGCCCTGGCTGCCCGCGTTTATGCTGGCGAATCTGTTCTTTGTCTCGCTGGCCGAAGAGGCGCTGTTCCGGGGCTATCTGCAACAGCGGCTGAGAGAGAAGCTGGGTGGGATGCCCGCGCTGCTGATTAGCACGCTGCTGTTCGGGCTGGCGCATGCAACCGGCGGCGTACTGCTGGTAGTTTTCGCGACGCTGGCCGGGCTGCTTTACGCTCTGGCGTGGCACTGGAGCGGCCGCTTATGGCTGGCGACCGCCCTGCACTTCGCGCTTAACCTCACCCATCTGCTGCTGTTTACTTATCCGGCACTGCATCACTAAACCGTAAACACCGCCAGGTCCGAGGCCAGCTCGGTGCGGGGGAAAATGGTCTGGCACTCCGCCAGCAGGCGGCTCATGTCCTTTGCCAGATAGCGGGAGCTGAAATGGGTAGCGATCATCCGCTTTGCCCCGGCGCGCTTTGCCACCTCCGCCGCCTGCAGAGTTGTGGAGTGGCCGCGCCCGTTGGCTTTCTCCACCATCGCCGCCTCCAGCGTGGTTTCATGCACCATCAGGTCAACATCTGCCGCCAGCTGCAGCGCAACCTCCGTGGGAGCCGTATCGCCAAAGATGGCCAGCTTTTTGCCGGGTGTCGCCGGGCCAAGGTAGTCAGCGCCGTTTATTACCCGCCCATCTTCCAGCGTCACACATTCCCCCTGCTTCAGCTGCTGAAACCACGGGCCGCGAGGCACGCCTTCGGCTTTCAGCCGCTCGGCATCCAGCAGGCCGGGTTTGTCATGCTGTTCAATGCGATAGCCAAAACATTCCACCGGATGGCTCAGCGGCCAGGCACTGATACGAAACTCACCGTCATCCAGCGTCCAGCCCGCCTCAATCTCAACAATGTTCAGCGGATAATCGGTGTAGGAACCGCTGATCGATAGCGCCGTCTCAACAAAGGTTTTTAATCCTCTGGGGCCATAAACCGTCATGGGTGAGGTCAGTCCGGCCATCGACCGGCTGGTGAGTAAGCCCGGCAGGCCGAAGATATGATCGCCATGCAGATGGGTGATAAAAATCTTATCCAGCTTGCCCGGTTTCAGGCTGGAGCGCATAAACTGTAACTGCGTGCCCTCCCCGCAGTCGAACAGCCAGGTTTCACTACTCAGCGCGCGGGTAAAAGCAATGGAGGTCACGTTACGTTGCAGGCTGGGAGCACCGCCGCCGGTGCCAAGAAAAGTAAGGTGCATGGTATGCTTCCCTGTCAGCGAGTGAAAAAACAGAACCCTATTACAATCATAGGCGCAAACTTTGCGTCATTTCGACCCGCAGCGTTACACTCAACCCCAATTTTTTATGCAACCGGATGGATACTTCAATGACCCGACATTTCGACTATCTCGCCATTGGCGGCGGCAGCGGCGGCATCGCCTCGATTAACCGTGCGGCTATGTATGGCCAGAAATGCGCCCTGATTGAAGCAAAAGAGCTGGGTGGCACCTGCGTGAACGTGGGTTGCGTGCCGAAGAAAATCATGTGGCACGCCGCGCAAATCGCCGAAGCTATCCATCTTTATGGCCCGGATTATGGCTTCGACACCACCGTCAATCGCTTTGACTGGGCCACGCTGGTCAAAAACCGCAGCGCCTATATCGATCGCATCCACAGCTCGTATGACAACGTGCTGGGTAAAAACAAAGTTGAAGTGATCAAAGGCTTTGCCCGCTTTGTCGATGCGCACAGCGTTGAAGTGAACGGCGAGATTATTACGGCTAACCACATTCTGATCGCCACCGGCGGTCGTCCGGTTCACCCTTCTATTCCGGGTGCGGAGTACGGCATTGATTCCGACGGCTTCTTCGAGCTGGATGCGCTGCCAAAACGCACCGCGGTTGTCGGCGCGGGCTATATCGCGGTTGAGCTGGCGGGCGTCGTAAACGCGCTGGGGTCAGAAACCCACCTGTTCGTGCGTAAACATGCGCCGCTGCGCAGCTTCGACCCGCTGCTCACCGAGACGCTGGTCGAAGTAATGAACACCGAAGGCCCGGCGCTGCATACCGAAGCCATTCCAAAAGCTGTAGTTAAAAACAGCGATGGCAGCCTGACGCTGCAGCTGGAAAACGGCAGCGACTACACCGTGGATTGCCTGGTCTGGGCGATTGGCCGTGAGCCTGAAACGGACAATCTCAATATTCAGGCTGCGGGCGTGGCGCTGAACGATAAAGGCTATATCAGCGTCGATAAATTCCAGAACACCAATGTCTCAGGCGTCTACGCCGTGGGCGACAACACCGGTGCGGTTGAGCTGACGCCGGTAGCGGTTGCCGCAGGACGCCGTCTCTCTGAGCGTCTGTTTAACAACAAGCCGGACGAGCATCTGGATTACAGCAACGTGCCAACCGTGGTGTTCAGCCATCCGCCGATTGGCACTGTGGGACTGACCGAGCCGCAGGCGCGCGAACAATATGGTGACGATCAGGTAAAGGTCTATAAATCGTCGTTTACCGCCATGTACACCGCGGTCACCCAGCATCGTCAGCCGTGCCGCATGAAGCTGGTCTGTGTGGGTGCCGATGAGAAGATCGTCGGCATTCACGGCATCGGATTCGGTATGGATGAGATGCTGCAGGGCTTCGCCGTGGCGCTGAAGATGGGCGCGACCAAGAAAGACTTCGATAACACCGTGGCGATCCACCCAACCGCAGCGGAAGAGTTTGTGACGATGCGTTAATCCGCACCGGGCTTCAGAAACAGAACAGGCGACCTTAAGGTCGCCTGTTTTTTTTATGCCGCATCCACTTCCGCTTTCTGACCGTGCAGCATAGCACCGCGCCAGTGCACTTCAGCTTACGCGATCCAGCCAGCGGACATACGCCTGATCCCATAACGCTGCGGGCGTACCCGCCTTGCCGAGGCCAAATCCGTGTCCGCCTTTGCTAATCTGAATCAGCTCAACCGGTACGCGGTTGCGGCGACAGGTGTCGCGCATCAGCTCGGTGTTAAACGGATTGGAGGTGTGATCGTCCTCGGCCTGCGCCAGAAACGTCGGCGGATATTGCCGGGTCACGTAGTTCTGTACTGACCAGTTCGCCTCATCCTGCGGCGTGGCATTTTTGCCGACCATCATCAGATGCGTATTGGTGTGCTGATAAGGCGCTTCCAGGGTGATGACCGGATAGATCAGGCCGACGCTGTCGACTTTCGGCACCACTTCATCCAGCGGATCGATGGCCGGATAAGATTCAAAGTCTGGCCGCGCCGCCGCCAGCCCCAGCAGATGTCCGCCTGCCGAGAAGCCCAGCACATGCACCTTACGTTCGAAAGATCGCACCAGCCGGATGGCACGCTGCGCATCCTGCAGCGGTGCCAGACGACCCGCCTGCCACTTCTCATGCGGCAACCGGTAGCTGAGCACATAGGCGGTATAGCCACTGGCATTGAGCCAGCGCGCCACCGGCCAGGCTTCGCGTCCCATGCCGATCCAGCGATACCCGCCGCCAGCGGCGATTAATACCGCTTCGCCATTCGGATTTTCCGGTTTAAAACGCTGAATCGCCGGGCTGACGATATTTGACCAGGAACCGCTGCTGTTAATATGCAACTGGCCGGATGGGCCGCCACCGCCGGGCGGATCGTCCGGCCAGAGGGGAATGATGTCATCACGGGCAAATAATTTGCCGGTGGTCATGGAGAGCCCGAGCGCTCCCGTGCCGAGAATAAAGCGTCGACGCGTAATCATATTGCCTGTTGTGTGATGCCAGAGTAATGAGCAAGCCGTTGCGGCAGGCTACAAAAGAAGTAACAGATGCAAGTCTGGTGCCATGGGTGGCGATTATGTACGCAATGGCCCCTGAAAAGCCATAAAAAAACGCGCCCGGCAGGCGCGTTTTTATTTAATTCTGCGTGGTTAATCTTCCTGCTGGAATTGGGCCATCACGGCCTGTTCACACTGCTGTTCGTTGACGCGCAGTTTGGCCCGCTCATCGTCGCCCAGTTGCAGCCAGGCACTGGCCACTTCACGCGCGGACTCTTCATCAAATTCCGGCTGATTCATCGCCGACGGTGACTGGCCGCCCGCCACGGTCGATTTCATCTGCTCGACGTAATGATCTGCAGTGGCGACCTTTTTCTCACCGCTGACAATGTGACACAACTGACTGGCGTAAACATTCTGCTCAGTATCAGCGTCGTCCGCTGCCAGCGCGCTGCCGGAGGCAAGGAGGCTTAGCAGCACTATCTGAGTGACTTTCATTTTTAACTCCTGTTCGTTCAGGTTAAACCTTGCGCTGAAGGGCTTCGAGGCGCTTCTGACGCCAGTTCAGCAGCGGCGTCACCGTGGTGCCGTGAACCACCACGCTGCAGACCACCAGCGTTAACGCCATATTCGTCATGATTTCCATCTGCGGGCCTTGCATGCCGTGCGTCCAGGCATAAGCGATGTAGTTCAGGCTGCCAATTCCCCGGATGCCCAGCCAGCCAATCATCAGACGCTGTCCCAGCGGCAGCCCGGCGCGTACTGTCACCAGCCAGACGGCCAGCGGTCGTACCACCACAAACAGCACCAGGCCAATCAGCACGCCATAGATGTTCCAGTGCTGCGCCAGCGTCACGCCCAGCACCACCATCATGCCAGCCGCCAGTAAACGTTCAATAGTATCGCCAAAAGAGAGTGCGTCGCCTACTACAAACCCAATCGACTTCACCATATTATTGTCGCCCTGATGCGCCAGGCGTTTGTTAGGATTCACCAGCGCCTCAGAGGGCAATACGCGTTCGTCGTCAGAGAGGTCTTCCGGCTGATGACGATGGAACACGCCCAGTTCGGCACGGCGTAACCCCAGTCCGGCGGCGAAGGCAGCCAGGAAGCCGGAGGCACCCAGATACTCCACCAGCGAATAACTCAGCGCAATCAGTGCCAGCGCCAGGAAATCATTGGGCGCAACGTCGCCATTGGCATTACGCAGTCGGGTCGCCAGCATGCCGATTAGCTGCCCCAGAACAAAGCCGATGATCAGACCGCCGCCAATCGCCCAGAGCACTTCGACCGCGCCCCAGTGCGCCAGCATCGCGCCACTCAGGCTCTCGCCATTAAACAGCAGCAGCGCCAGCATCAGCAGGGGTAATGCGGAGCCATCGTTCATGCCCGCTTCACTGGAGATCGCCACACGCAGCGAGTCATCATCCTGCGCATCGTTGACCGAGATTAAGCTCGCCAGCACCGGATCGGTCGGCGCGACAATCGCGCCAAACGCCAGCGCAATCGGCCAGTCTAATCCCACCAGGAAGTGTGCCAGCAGGGTCATCGCGGCAACGGTAAGCAGCATGGCGGGAAACGCCAGTTTCAGCCCGGTCTGCCAGCAGTTGTTCTGCAGCGGCTGACGCAGCTTGAGACCGGTGATAAACAGCGAGGCCGCCATGGTGATTTCGGTGATATGGGCCACGGCTTCGGAATGGGCGACGATATCGAGGTGGATAACATCAAATCCCCACGGGCCGCACAGCATGCCCGCGATCAGGAACAGACCAAATGAGGTGACTGGCCCCCGGTGAATCCAACCGGAAGCCAGCGACATCAGCAGCAGAAGGCCGCCCGTCGCTGCTGTCCAGGCTAAAAAGTTCATAACACTCCACAATATTTCGGGTTTATGAATAAGCCTGGCACATTTTTTGACGGGCGAGGTGTCAGTTTTTCAGGTGACGACTGGCGAAGCGGACCGCGAGAGCCGCGGCGCCGGCTAAGGTAGCGAGCGCAACCACCCCATTCCAGCCCCAGTGAGCCAGTGCCAGACTGCCCAGCGCCGCACCGGTCGCCATACCGATAAACACCACGGTAAACAGCAGTGCATTCAGGCGACTGCGTGCTTCCGGCGCCAGACCGTAGACCAGCGTCTGATGCGCCACCAGCGTGGCCTGCACCCCTAAATCAAAGCCGATAGTACAGACCACAATCAGCGCCAGCTGTGCGGGCATGGGCAACAGTGGCAGCAGAAACATCAGCGCAAAAGAGATCGTCACCAGCGCGGCACCGGCCTGCGTGACGCGTGCCGGACCGATGCGGTCAGCAAAACTGCCCGCCAGCGGCGCGGCCATGGCACCCGCAGCACCGGCTAAACCAAACGCCCCCGCCACCGCACTGTCGAGATGAAAGCGGTCGCTGAGCATTAACGCCAGCGTCGACCAGAAGGCACTGAAGGCTATAGAGAGCAGACCCTGAGCCAGCGCAGCGCGGCGCAGCGTCTGATGGTGACGCCACAGATGCACCAGCGACAGCAACAGGCGCGGATAGCTCACGGAGGTGCCCGGCGCGAAGCGTGGCAACACCCGCCACAGCGTCAGCGTAATCAGCAACACTGCCAGCGCGGCGATCATGTACATGGTGCGCCAGCCGAAATACTCCGCCACCACCCCGCTGACCACCCGTGACAGCAGAATCCCCACCAGCAGCCCGGTCATCACCGTACCGACCGTTTTACCCCGGCTGCGTTCCGGGGCCAGCGCCGCCGACGCGGGCACAATATCCTGCGCCACCGTGGCGGTTAGCCCGGTGATAAAACTCGCAACCAGCAGCGCGCTGAGTCCGCCGGAAAAGCCACACAGCAGCAGCGCCGCGACCAGCAGTAAACCCTTGATAAAGATAATGGTGCGGCGGTCGTGACGATCGCCCAGCGGGGCCAGCAGCAGAATACCCAGCGCATAGCCCGCCTGAGTCAGCATCGGCACCATGCCAACTGCGCCGATGCCTGCATTAAACTGCTTACTGATGATATCCAGCATCGGCTGGCTGTAGTAAATCGATGCAACGCTGAGCCCGGCTCCGGCGGCCAGGGTAAACACCAGCGGCGTGGAGAGCGCTTCATTTTGCGTCTGAGTCTGTATGGCTGACATGCTGTAATCCTCATCATTTCGTGCAACCATTAAAGCGCATTGTGGTTATACGCGGTAGACTGATACCAGACAAAACCGTTATGCGTGGCGCGTATGAACAATCCTAACAGCAGCGATCGCATCGACCTGATGCAGACGTTTATCCGTATCGTCGAAAGCGGCAGCCTGTCCGCAGCAGCAGCCCAGCTTGGCACGACACAGCCCACCGTCAGCCGCCGATTGCAGACCCTGGAGCAGCGGCTGGGCCTCAAGCTAATCCTGCGCACCACCCATGCGCTGAAACTCACCGATGATGGCGAACGCTGCTACGCCCAGGCACGGCAGCTGCTGGCGACCTGGCATGCGCTGGAAGATGAGCTGACCGGTGCCAGCGATGACCCGGTCGGTACGCTGCGGGTTCGTGCGCCGCACGCCTTTGGTCAGGATCAGCTGATCGCGCCGCTGGTGGACTATCTGCACCGCTATCCCCGCCTCAATATCGAGTGGATGCTGAATGACCGCACGCCCGACTTCATGGCGGAGAACGTGGACTGCGCCATTCAGGTCGGTGCGCCCACCGATCCTTCGGTCGTGGCGATTCTGCTGGCCGAAGTGCCGCGCATTGTGGTGGCGGCCCCGCACCTGCTGGGGGAGCATCCGCCGATAGAACGTGTGGCACAGCTGCGCGATCTGCCGTGGCTGGCGCTGACCAGCTTTTACCGTAATGAAGTGGCGTTGCAGAAGATTGACGACGGCCAGCCGGTGAACCTTGCGATTACGCCCCGGCTGAGCAGCGACAGCTTATATGCGGTGCGCAAAGCGGCGCTGGCCGGAATGGGTGCGGCGATTGTCTCCTCGTGGGCGGTGCAGGAGGATTTAGCGGACGGCAGTCTGGTTCAGCTGATGCCCGCCTGGCAGGCCCCGCCGCTGCCGGTATGGCTGACCTATCCCTGGGCGAGTTACTACCCGGCCAGGCTGCAACACTTTTTTGCCATGATCAAAGAGGTGATGCCACAGCTGGCGGGCACACGCCCGGCGTCGCAGCCGGCAGGTCGTTCAGGGGGAGCAGAGCGGAAGGGATAAAGCAGGCGCCCGCGTCAGCGGGTCGCCAGGTGATAAATTACTTTTTATCGTAGCGCGACATCTTGTCCAGCCAGCCCATCACAAAGGCCGAGAGCACAAAGGTCAGGTGGATAATCACGTACCACATCAGCTTGTCGTTTTCGACGTTGCGCGCTTCCATAAACACCCGCAGCAGGTGAATGGAGGAGATGGCCACGATTGAAGCCGCGACTTTGTTTTTCAGCGAGCCGGAGTCCATTTTGCCCAGCCAGCTCAGCTTCTCTTTGTCTTCGTCGATATCAAGCTTGGAAATGAAGTTCTCATAACCCGACAGCATCACCATCACCAGCAGGCCGCCCACCAGCGTCATATCCACCAGCGACAGCAGCAGCAGGATCAGATCGTTTTCCGCAATGCTGAAAATGTTGGGCAGCAGGTGGAAAATTTCCTGGAAAAATTTAATGGTCAGCGCCAGCAATCCCAGCGAAAGTCCAATGTAAACCGGAGCCAGCAACCAGCGCGATGCATACATCAGGTTTTCGGTAAAACGTTCCATACAATCCCACGAATAATCAAACAGGTCCGGAAGTATAACCGATCCACTGTGAAGTTATTTCAGCCCTTCGTCAGAAATTTCAGGGGCCGGCGGCAGCGGTAGTGAGAGACGAAATGCCGCGCCACCTTCGGGTCGGTTCTCTGCCCAGATCTGGCCGCCGTGGCTCTCAATAATGGTTTTACAGATTGCCAGACCGAGCCCGACGCCCGGCACCGCCGACTCTTTATCACCGCGCCAGAACTTATCGAATATCCGGGTTAAATCGTCTTCCGCAATGCCCGGTCCGCTGTCCCACACCGCAATCTCCAGCCGTGTCGCAGCACACCAGGCGCGGATGCCACGTGGTGCGCTGTTACCGGCATACTTCAGGCTGTTCTCAATCAGGTTGGTGAAGACGCGTTCCAGCAGCGTGCTGTCGCCTTTAATCAGCACGATGTCATCCGGCAGATCGAGCTGAACCTCATGCCCTTTCAGCGACGGTGCCATGCTGCTCAGCGCGCCGCCGATCACCTCTTCCAGCGCCAGCCACTCTTCACGCAGGTTGAGGCCGCCCGACTGAATGCGTGCCATATCCAGCATGTTGCTCACCAGCCGGATGGTGCTCAGCGTCTGCTCGCGGATCTGGCTGGCCTGCGGCACATATTTTGAGTTGTCGCTGGCCAGGTCGAGCATCAGCATTTCCGCCTGACCAAACAGCACCGTTAACGGCGTGCGCAGGTCGTGCGACAGCGCCGACAGCAGCGCATTGCGCAGCTGTTCCCGCTCTGCCGAAAGCCGGGACGCCGCCTCACTGTGCGACAGCGCCATGCGCTCCAGGGCGTTGGCAATCAGTACCGTAAAGGTTTCCACCAGCCGCTGCTGTTCGGGGATCATCAACTGACGCAGGTTCTGCGGCTCCACCACCAGCAGACCCCGGCAGTGCGCGCCGCTTTTCAGCGGCAGGATCTGATAGGGCACCGCCGGTAAGGTATCGGTGCCCGCGCCCGCAGGCTGGCCTTTGCTGTAACTCCATTTCGCGATGGCGCGATCCGGTTCGCTGGCCGGTAACGCTTCGCCCACCGGTTGCAGCTCACCCTGCTCATCCGGCAGCAGCAGCAGGCAGCGCGCCTGCAAAGTGGCGTCGAGCACCCGCTGGCTGGTGGCGGCAATATCCTGCGGCGTTAACGCGCTGCCCAGCGATTTTGCCATCTCATAGAGCTGCCGCGCCCGCTGCTCGCGGTAGCGCGCCACCCGCGCCTGATAACGCACGCCTGCCGTAAGGTTGCCGACAATGACGCCCACCGCCAGCATTACGCCAAAGGTCACCAGATATTGCAGGTCGGAGACCGCCACCGTGCCGGTGGGCGCAACAAAGAAGAGGTCGAAGGCGACGATATTCATCACCGTGGCGATCACCGACGGCCAGCGGCCATAGCGCAGCGCCACGATCACCACCGCCAGCAGGTAGATCATCACGCAGTTGGCGGGATCGAAATTGATCAGCACCGACTGTCCGGCTGCGGTGACGACGATGCAGAGCACCAGCGCCATCATCACGCCGCGCAGCTGAATGCGCCATTTTTCACTGGTGACGCGGCCATCCGGCAGCGGATGCGGCGCATCTTTCAGCGGCTCATCCAGCGCCACCACCAGCAGGTCGAGATCGGGGCCAAGCTGGCCCAGACGTTCGGCAAAACTGTCACGCCGCCAGCGCCGCAGCGGGCGACGACCGGTGACGATTTTGCCCAGGTTGTGCTCGCGGGCGTAGCCCAGCACCGCTTCCGCTTCATCCGGTTCCGACAGCGTGGCCGTTTCCGCACCCAGCTCCTGCGCCAGCTGTAAGGTGCGCAGAATCGCCCGTCGCCGCGCTTCGGGCAGCCGGTTAAGCCGGGGTGTTTCGACATAGACCGCGTGCCATTCACTGCCAAGTCGCGCCGCCAGCCGGGCGGCGGTACGCACCAGCTTTTCACTGCCGCTGTCGTCACCAATGCAGAGCAGAATGGCGTCGCGGGTGTGCCAGACGCGATCCCGTCCCTGCTGATCGCGCCAGGCGCGCATCTGGTCGTCCACCCGATCGGCGGTGCGACGCAGGGCCAGCTCACGCAGGGCGAACAGGTTACCTTTGCGGAAAAAGTTTTCGATGGCGCGTTCCGCGCGGTCGCCAATGTAGACTTTGCCCTCTTTCAGCCGCTGCCGCAGATCGTCGGGCGGCAGATCGACCAGCACCACTTCGTCGGCGCTGTCGAAAAAGGGATCGGGCACGGTTTCGCGCACCTGAATGCCGGTGACGCCGCCGACCACATCGTTGAGGCTCTCAAGGTGCTGCACGTTGACGGTGGTCAGCACGTCGATGCCCGCTTCCAGCAGCTCCTCGATATCCTGCCAGCGCTTGGGATGGCGCGAGCCCTGCACGTTGGTGTGCGCCAGCTCATCCATCAGGATCACCGCCGGATGGCGGGCCAGCGCAGCATCAAGATCAAACTCCGCATGACGCGAACGGCCGGTTGCGCGACGCGGCAGCAGGGTTAAGCCTGTCAGCAGCTGCGCGGTTTCCGGCCGTTCATGGGTCTCTACCACGCCGATCAGCACATCCAGACCCTGCGCACGCAGCCGCTGTGCCTCCTGCAGCATGGCGTAGGTTTTGCCCACGCCCGCACAGGCACCAAAGTAAATCTTCAGCTGCCCGCGATGACTCTCGCGGTTAGCCTGCAGCAGCGCGTCGGGATCGGGACGCTGGGGTTCGTGGTTCATCGCTTCCTTAGAGCCTATGCCAGTAGGCGTAATTGTTGCAGACAGTCTGGACACGGACAGCGCGGAAAAACCGGAGCGTACACGTAGTACGTGAGGATTTTGAGCACTGCCCAGGTTCAGACTGACAAATAAAATAGCCTGATGGGATAGGCTCTTAACACCATTACAGTTCGTTGAGCGCCATATTCAGCTGCAGCACGTTGAGGGTCGGCGTGCCGAGGAAGGGCATCAGCGGACGATGCGTCATCTTTTCAATCAGCGCCTCGACCTGCGCGACCGGCACGTTGCGGCTGGCGGCGATACGCGGAGCCTGCCACAGGGCAGCCTGGGGCGAAATATCCGGGTCCAGCCCGCTGGCGGAAGCCGTCACCAGCTCAACCGGCACGGCTGCAGGTGCCTGCGGATTGGCGGCCCGCAGTGCAGCGACGCGGTCGGCGACCGCTTTATCCAGCGCCGGGTTGCTGGCGGCCAGATTACTGCCTCCAGAGGCCAGCGGGTTATAGGCTTTATCACTGGTGGCTGAAGGACGACCCCAGAAATAGCCGGGCTGAGTAAAGTTCTGCCCAATCAGCGCGGATCCGTGCGCCACGCCCTCTTCTTCCAGCAGCGAGCCATTGGCCTGGGACGGAAACAGCCACTGCGCCAGTCCGGTGGTGAGGAAAGGATAAACCACGCCGGTAACAAGCGTAAGCAGCAACAACAGTAAAATTGCCGGACGTAACTGACTCATTTTTTTCTCCTCAGGCCATGCCTGAAAGCACTAACAGCAGATCAATCGCTTTGATGCCGACAAACGGCACCAGCAGGCCACCCAGACCGTAAATCAGCAGGTTGCGGCGCAGCAGCGCAGCCGCACTCAGCGGGCGGTAGCTGACGCCTTTCAGGGCCAGCGGGATCAGAAAGATAATCACCAGGGCGTTAAAGATCACCGCCGACAGAATTGCGCTGGCGGGCGAGTGCAGCTGCATCACGTTGAGCATGTTGAGCTGCGGATAGGTCGCCGCAAACGCCGCCGGAATAATGGCGAAATATTTCGCCACGTCGTTGGCGATACTGAAGGTGGTCAGTGAACCGCGCGTCATCAGCATCTGTTTACCGATGTGCACCACTTCCAGCAGCTTGGTCGGGTTCGAGTCGAGATCGACCATGTTGCCCGCCTCTTTCGCCGCCTGCGTACCGGAGTTCATCGCCACCGCCACATCCGCCTGCGCCAGGGCAGGCGCATCGTTGGTGCCGTCGCCGGTCATCGCCACTAACCGTCCTTCTGCCTGATACTGGCGGATCAGCGCCAGCTTGGCTTCCGGTGTCGCCTCTGACAGGAAGTCATCCACGCCCGCTTCCGCCGCAATGGCCGCGGCGGTCAGCGGGTTATCGCCGGTGATCATCACCGTTTTGATGCCCATTTTGCGCAGTTCGGCAAAGCGCTCTTTGATGCCGCCTTTTACGATATCTTTCAGCGCCACCACGCCCAGCACGTTCGCGCCCTCGGACACCACCAGCGGCGTGCCGCCACTGCGTGCCACCTCTTCCACCTGCGCATTGACCTCGGCTGGGAAACGGCCATGGTTCGCTTCGATATGACGACGGACCGCATCGACCGCGCCCTTGCGGATCAGCCGGCCCTGCACGTTTACGCCACTCATGCGGGTCTGCGCCGAGAACGGAATAAAGCTGGCACCCATGCTGCTGAGATCGCGCTCACGCAGATTAAAGCGCTGCTTCGCCAGCACCACGATGCTGCGGCCCTCTGGCGTTTCATCAGCCAGCGAGGCGAGCTGCGCGGCGTCGGCCAGCTGCTCTTCGCTGACGCCCGGCGCGGGCAGGAACTGGGTCGCCTGACGGTTACCCAGCGTGATGGTGCCGGTTTTGTCGAGCATCAGCACATCCACATCGCCTGCGGCTTCCACCGCACGTCCACTGGTCGCAATGACATTCGCACCCAGCATCCGGCTCATTCCCGCCACACCAATCGCCGACAGCAGGCCGCCGATAGTGGTCGGGATCAGACAGACCAGCAGCGCCACCAGCACGGTGATGCTGACCGGCGTGCCGCCCCATGCCGAGAACGGCCAGAGTGTGACGGTCGCCAGCAGGAACACGATGGTCAGTGACACCAGCAGGATAGTCAGGGCGATCTCATTCGGGGTTTTACGGCGCTTCGCCCCTTCCACCATGGCGATCATCCGGTCAAGGAAGGTTTCGCCCGGGTTGGCGCTACAGGTGATCACCAGCCAGTCAGAGAGAATACGCGTACCGCCGGTGACTGAGGCGAAGTCACCGCCTGACTCACGGATGACCGGTGCAGATTCACCGGTAATGGCGCTCTCATCCACTGAGGCACCGCCCTCCATCACTTCACCGTCGCAGGGAATGATGTCGCCCGCTTCGACCAGCACCGCGTCGCCTTTACGCAGCGCATCGGCACTGACCTGCTGCCACTCCGCGCCATAGCGCGCCGCTGACAGTTTTTTGGCGAAGCTGGTCTTTTTGACCCCTTTCAGGCTGCTGGCCTGGGCCTTGCTGCGCCCTTCGGCCAGCGCCTCCGCCAGGTTGGCGAACAGCACGGTGAACCAGAGCCAGAGCGCAATCGCGCCGGTAAAGCTGGCGCTGCCGCTGATGCGGCCAGACAGCATGGTCAGCGCCAGCAGCGTGGTCAGCACGCTGCCGAGCCAGACCACAAACATCACCGGGTTGCGGAACTGTACCCGCGGGTCGAGCTTTTTCACCGCATCCCAGGCCGAGGTGCGCAGCAGCGCTGCGTCAAATAACGCCTGTTGTTGACGACTCATGAGGATTGTCCCTGAACAAGTTGCAGATGCTCAGCCACCGGGCCCAGCGCCAGAGCAGGAATAAAGGTCAGTGCACCCACCAGCAGCACCGTGCCGATCAGCAGGGCAATAAACAGCGGACCGTGGGTGGGCAGCGTGCCGTTACCCACCGGCTGCACTTTTTTCACCGCCATCGCACCGGCAATCGCCATCACCGGAATGATGATGCCGAAACGGCCCAGCAGCATGCAGACCGCCAGTAACAGGTTCCAGAACGGCGTGTTAGCACTCAGTCCGGCAAAGGCGCTGCCGTTGTTGTTAGCTGCCGAGGAGACGGCGTAGAGCACTTCGCTGAAGCCATGAATGCCGGGGTTCGCCATTGCGCTGCGACCAGCGTCCGTCATCATCGCCAGCGCGGTGCCGATCAGCACCAGCGCCGGGGTAACCAGAATCGCCAGCGCGGTCATTTTCATCTCCCACACGTCGACTTTTTTACCCAGAAACTCCGGGGTACGGCCAATCATCAGCCCGGCAATAAACACCGCCAGCAGTACAAACAGCAGCATGCCGTAGAGACCGGCACCGACGCCGCCAAATACCACTTCACCCAGCTGCATCAGCCACATCGGCACCATGCCGCCCAGCGCGGTAAAGGAGTCGTGCATGGCATTGACCGCCCCGCAGGAGGCCGCGGTAGTAATGACCGCGAACAGGCTGCTGTTAAGAATGCCAAAGCGCGTCTCTTTGCCTTCCATGTTGACGGCGCTGTCGGCCCCCAGCTGGAGGAAATGCGGGTTGCCCTGCAGTTCGGCCCACATCACGACGGCGACCGCCGCGACAAACATCAGCGTCATCGCCCACAGCAGCATGTGGCCCTGACGACGGTCACGCACGCTTTCGCCAAATGCGAAGCAGAGCGCGGCCGGGATCAGGAAGATGCTCAGCATCTGCACCAGGTTAGTCAGCACCGTCGGGTTTTCAAACGGATGGGCGGAGTTGGCGTTAAAGAAGCCGCCACCGTTGGTGCCCAGCATTTTGATCGCTTCCTGCGACGCCACCGGTCCCATCGACAGCGTCTGCTGTACGCCTTCCAGTGTGGTGAAGCTGTGGTAAGGCGCGAAGTTCTGAATGCTGCCCTGACTGACAAAGAACAGCGCCATCAGCAGGCTGATCGGCAGTAAGACGTAGAGCGTGATGCGTGTCAGGTCGCGCCAGGCGTTACCCAGAGAGGAAGAGCTGCGATTAGCGAAACCCCGGATCAGCGCAAAGGCCACCGCGATCCCGGTTGCGGCAGAGAGGAAGTTCTGCACCGTCAGGCCCACCATCTGACTGAAATAGCTCAGGGTGCTTTCGCCGCTGTAGGACTGCCAGTTGGTGTTGGTGACGAAGCTCACGGCGGTGTTGAGCGCCAGATGCCAGCTCAGGCCAGGCAGCTGTTGCGGATTCAGCGGCAGCGAACCCTGCAATAGCAGTATGGCCAGCAGCACCACGAAGCCCAGCGCGTTAAACAGCAGAATCGCCAGCAGGTAGTGCGGCCAGCGCATCTCCGATTGCTGCGCGCCCAGCAGTCGCCACAGCGGCGCTTCAAAACGGGCAAACACCGGCTTATCAGCCACTAACGCGGCCAGGCCCCGTCCAAGCGGCTGCGCCAGCACCATCAGCAGCACCAGATAAAATGCGATGAGTAAAAAAGCATTGGCCGCCATCAGAAGGCCTCCGCATTTAACAGGGCATAGATCAGATAGCCCAGTAACAACACCACCAGCACAATGCCGGTTATTACGCCCACGCTCACAGGAACCTCCAGAGGATTGGATTTATGGCTTAGCTTGCGCGGAGGCGTATAAAGAAGGGGTTAAAATGCAGCGGGCGGGCGTAAAAATAGTGTAAAAATGGCGAAAAATCAGGCGACTTCCAGCGCCCAGATACGATTGAGATCGACGTTACCCCATAGCGTACTGTCCTCTGCGCCCACAATGCTGTCGGTGCAGAAACTGTCGCCGAGGTCGAGCTCCTCCGGTTTCACTTCACGCTGGGCGTGCAGCGACCAGAAGACATGCACACAGGGACGCATCAGCGATTTTTCCCCCGCTTTCACCACCAGCGCCACCCGGCCGGAGGCCAGACGCACCAGCGAGCCTACCGGATAGATGCCGATAGTTCGCACGAAGGTGTGCAGCAGGCCCGGATCGAAGTGGCCGCGCCAGCTCAGCATCTGGTGCATCGCCTCTGCCGGTGTCCAGCCGTTGCGATAGGAGCGGGTTGAGGTGACCGCATCATAGACATCACACACCGCTGCCATCCGGGCATAGAACGAAATCGCCTCCCCTTTCAGACGGTGCGGGTAGCCGCTGCCATCATATTTTTCATGATGATGCAGAGCGATATCGAGCAGATCGTCATCGGCGTCGGCTTCAATCAGCATCTGCGTGCCCACCACCGGGTGCTCGCGCATCACCCTGAACTCCTCTTCCGTCAGCTTGCCCGCTTTGTTCAGGATCGCCAGCGGCACAGCGGCTTTGCCGACATCATGCAGTAAACCGCCCATTCCTACCCGACGCAGCTGCTGCTCATCCAGCCCGAGTTTTTTACCCAGCGCAATCATCAGCCCGCAGACCGCCATGGAGTGCAGATAGGTGTAGTCATCATGATTTTTCAGCCGTGCCACGCTGAGCATCGCTGAGGGTTCACGCGTGATCGAACCGGCGATGTCATCCACCAGGTCCATCATATAATCGAGCTTCAGACCATTGCCCAGCCGCGCTTCGTTAAACATCGCCAGTACTTTCGGTTTGCCCTGCTGAAAGATCAGCTGTGCCTGGTCCAGCTCCTGAAAAAACGGAGTGCGGCCAATGGTTCTTTTCGCGATCGAGGTGGCGATCGGCGCCTGCACGGATCGATCGAGGTCGATCCAGAGCTGGCGGATCCCTTCACTGCGTAACGTGGCGATTTGTCGTGGATCGGTGATCAGCATCTGATTATGAATGCGCTGGTCCTTTATCCACCAGACCTCCAGCTTGTGGATAAACATCCCTGGGCGCAGTTCATCAATGGTAATCAGCTTTATCACGCTATCACTCCTTACGATCAGCGGGTGGTAAGGTGATATCGGCAGCTGGACAAATATTCTTCAGGCTGTTTTGTGCGGAGGCGGCGTGCGGGCGAGTGGTCAGAGGAGAGGCCTCCTGCCTCACTCTCTGTCCATCATGGTTAAGTCGTTGTTGCCGTTAGACTACGCGGGTCAGCACCGGCTCTCCACGAGCAAACGCCAGCATGTTCTCAAACACCAGGTCGGCCATCGCCGCCATGGTTTCGCGGGTGCTGCTGGCGATATGTGGCGTAATCACCACATTGTCGCGCTGACGCAATTCATCAGGCACCTGCGGCTCCTGTTCAAACACATCCAGTCCGGCACCGGCGATCTGCCCGGTTTCCAGCGCCGCCACCAGCGCCTGCTGATCCACCACGCTGCCGCGCGCGATGTTGATCAGATAGCCCTGCGGGCCCAGCGCCTGCAGTACGTCTGCGTTAATGATATGCCGCGTTGCGGCCCCGCCCGGCAGCGTGAGCACCAGAAAATCGGCCTGCTGCGCCAGCGCTATCAGGCTCTCATGCCGGGTAAAGGGCACGTCGGGACGTGAACGCGGGTTGTAGTAGTGAATCTGCATATCAAACGCCTGTGCGCGCCTGGCCACCGCCTGGCCGATATTGCCCAGCCCGACGATGCCGCACACTTTGCCGCCAATTTTGCTGCTCAGTGGAAAGCGACCCTGCGTCCAGTGCCCGGCACGTGTGAAGCGATCAGCCTCACTGATGCGGCGCGCCACATCCAGCAGCAGCGCCATACCCAGGTCGGCGACGCAATCATTCAGCACCTCGGGCGTGTTGGTGACGACAATGCCGCGTGACCGGGCGGCTTCCGTATCAATGCTGTCATACCCGACGCCGTTGCTGCAGATCGCTTTGAGGTTGGGCAATGCCGCGATCAGTGCGGCGGGTGCGCCCATCACCGCATTGCCGCTGGTGACCAGTATGTCGATGGCAGCACCCTGTTCAGTCAGAAAAGCCGCCTCATCGTCCGCCTCCCACAGCCGGAAGGCGGTGAACGCATTTTCGATATTCTCAATCAGCTCTGGTGGCAGAAATTTCCCTTTGATCAGCACATTACATTGCTTTAATGCCATCTTCTTTCTCCTGATTGTTATAGACTGCCGGGTGAGCGCTCTCTTCGCCGACGCGTTCAATCGGTCCCATCACCAGCAGGAACAGCAGCGCCGCGACCACGCAGTGTGCCGCCACAAACGCCAGCCCGATGCTATAGCTGCCGGTCAGCCCGACGATGATGCCGAACAGCAGCGGCGTGGTGAAACCGGCAATATTGCCGATGCCGTTAAAAATGGACCCCGCCAGACCCACCGCCTCTTTGGGCGCGGTGTCGCTGATTACCGTCCAGGTGCCTGCGCCCGCCGCGATGCCTTTGCCGAAAAAGGCGAAGGACATAATGGCGATGATGCCGCCATTACCGGGAATGATCGCCGCCAGCACCAGGCTCGACGCCATCAGCATGCCGACGATGTAGGGGGTTTTACGCGCCCAGGAGACGCTCCAGCCCCGGGCGATTAACTTATCTGACAGGTAACCGCCGCTGATCCCGCCGAGAAATCCAAACACCGCCGGGGCGATGGTGGCGAATCCCGCTTCCATGATGTTCATACCGCGCGCCTGCACCAGATAGATCGGGAACCAGGTAATAAAGAAGTAGCTGAGTGCGATGATGCAGTACTGACCAAGATAGGCGCACCAGAGCATGCGATTGGTAAACAGCTTTCTGAACATCGCTTTGCTGACCGGTGGCCGGGCCTTAAGGGTCTGCGCTGCATCGATATCCACCAGCGCGCCGCCGTCAATGATGTGGCGCAGTTCACTTTCCGACACGCCGGGGTGATTACGCGGCTCGCGCATCCAGGCCGTCCAGACAAACACCGCCAGCAGGCCGATACCGCCCAGCACAAAGAATGGCCATTCCCAGCCAAAGCGCGACACCAGCCAGCCTGACAGCGGCGAGAAGATGGCGACAGCAAAATATTGCGCCGAACTGAACAGCGATGATGCCCGTCCCCGCTCAGCGCCAGGGAACCACATAATCACCACGCGCGCATTGGCGGGAAAGCTGGGCGCCTCAATGAGTCCCAGCATAAAGCGCAGACCAAACATCAGCATCAGCGCACCGGTCATACCGCTGGAGAACTCGCCAACGAAGCCCATCGCCAGTGTTGAAACAGACCAGAGCGCCAGCGTGATGCCATACACTTTTTTGGCCCCAAAGCGGTCAAGAAACAGTCCACCGGGGATCTGTCCGATAACGTAGGCCCAGCTGAAAGCCGAGAGGATCAATCCGAGCTGGATCGCTGACAGGCCGAACTCCTCTTTGATCGCCGATCCGGAGATCGAGAGGATCGAACGGTCGGCGTAAGCCACGACTGACAAAAACAGGATCAGGCAGAGGATCCCGATGCGGACATGGGTGGTCCGTTGAGGCGTTGCATCTTTAGGCATGAGCTGAATTCCTTAAAAAGCGGCAGGTTGCGCCACGAGATTTTTTTCAGGAATAACGCTGAGATTTCCCGCTTCTGGAAATATAGATAGGAGGCTAACCATCGGTCATTGTGCGGATGTAGAGATCGACGGGTCCGATTCAGCGATTTTCTGGCAACCGCCACAACCGCCCGTGCGGCGCTGCACAAAAGCGCAAAAAGCTGCTGCTCTCTGCCGCAGAGTGTGCACCCGATCGGGGTTTTAACCGGCCCGGGCAGCTATGACGCGACGAATTTGCAGCAAAGTGTGGCGACGCCAGCAAGAGTGAAACGGGCGGCTTGTCAAACCTGACGGCAATTTCTAAGCTGCAGATGATCCTATTTATCCATTTTTATAATAAATGAAAAATCCATTCCATCCGGTTAACCTCGGGAGTCCGCAATGAAAACACGCGCATGGGCCTTACTCTGTCTGCTCTCTCTTTCCACGTCGGCGCTGGCAGAGAAGATTGGCGTTTCGATGGCTTATTTCGACCAGAACTTCCTGACTATTATTCGCCAGTCGATTGAGAAAGAGGCGAAAGCGCGTCAGCTGGATGCGCAGTTCGAAGATGCACGCGGCGACGTCGGCCGTCAGACCGACCAGGTGCAGAGCTTTATCAGCGCCGGGGTGGATGCGATTATTGTCGATCCGGTCGACTCCGCCAGCACCCCAGCCCTGACGAAACTGGCGCAGCAGGCGCACATTCCGCTGGTCTACGTTAACCGCACGCCGGGCGATAAAACCCTGCCACCGGGCGTGGTGTTTGTCGGCTCTGACGAACGCGAATCGGGCACGTTGCAGATGGAGGCGCTGGCGAAGCAGGCCGGTTACCGTGGCAATGTCGCCATCATGATCGGTAATCTCAGCGATGCGGGCGCACTGCAGCGCACCCGGGATGTGGAGCAGGTAGTGGCAAAGTATCCCGGCATGAAAGTGGTGCTGAAGCAGACTGCCAACTATGCGCGTAATGAGGGCATGGATTTAATGCTCAACTGGCTGTCGAACGGAGAAGCGATTGATATTGTCGCTGCCAACAATGATGAGATGGCGATTGGCGCAACCATGGCGATTGCCCAGGCGAAGCCAAAGAAAACCATTCTGGTCGGCGGCATTGATGCCACACCGGATGGCCTGAAAGCGCTGGCGAGCGGCAGACTGGCGGTGACGGTGTTTCAGGATGCCGTGGGTCAGGGTAAAAAATCGGTTGAGGTGGCGCAGCAGATGATCAAAGGCCAGAAGGTCGACGCCCACCAGTGGATCCCGTTTGAGCTGGTCACACAGCAGAACATGCAGCACTACAGCCCTAAAAATCCGTAACGCAACACGGCGCGGCAGCATTGCCGCGCCGGTTATCACTCCCCGTTCAGCAGCTTCGCCATCATCACCACATCGCGCAGCTGACCGTCACGCAGGGCGGCCTGGCGTTTGACCCCTTCCCACTCAAAGCCCAGTCGTTCATAGAGCCGCAGCGCACGATCGTTGTCGTGAAACACCTCCAGCTCCATACGGGTAATGCCCAGCCAGTTGCGGGAGTAGTCGAGCGCGGTGCGGATCAGGCGCTCACCGACGCCGCGACCACCAAAATCGGGATGCACTCCCAGCCCAAAGCTGATGCAGTGGCGGGTGCGCGGCTTGTTATCCACAAACAGCGTCAGTTCGCCGGCCAGCACGCCGTCGATCTCGGCGACAAAGGCGATAAAGCCCTCGGCATCCATTCTGGCGATTTTTTTCTCCCAAGTGGCGACGCTGGGAAACGGCAGTTGCAGCGTCCAGGGATAGACGTCGGGGTGACTGTAAAGCCGCTGATAAGCGGCAGCGTCCTGCGGTTCCCGTGCCCGAATTGTGATTTCCATATTTTCTCCTGTTAGCCGAATGGGGTTCATGCACTAAGCTGTAGCTCTTTACCGGACGGAAAGAGTATCGCTATGTTGTATCGTCGTTTTGAGCGTTTTATCAATATATTTCAGGACGCACCCACCGATTCGCCCCCCTCAACGGTCTGGTCGTTTTACCTCTACTACCTGCGCCAGGTCTGGCCCAGTTTTGCCGCGCTGCTGGTGGTCGGGCTGGCATCAGCCCTGATTGAAGTGTCGCTGTTCAGCTATCTGAGCCGCATTATCGATATGGTCAATCACTCTACGCCCGCCACCCTGTTCCGGGATAACTGGCCGATACTGCTGTGGATGGGCGCGGTGGCGCTGATTCTGCGGCCGGTTTTTATCGCCCTGCACGATATGCTGGTGCATCAGAGCATCAGCCCGAGCATGACCAGCATGATCCGCTGGCAGCATCACAACTACGTGCTGCGTCAGAGCCTTAACTTCTTCCAGAGCGATTTCGCCGGGCGTATTGCCCAGCGCATTATGCAGACCGGCAGTTCACTGCGTGACTCGGCGGTGCAGCTGGTGGACGCCATCTGGCACGTGCTGATCTACGCCGTGACCTCGCTGGTACTGTTTGCCGGTGCCGACTGGCGGCTGATGATCCCGCTGATTATCTGGATGGTGGCCTACAGCGCCTCGCTGCGTTTCTTTGTACCGCGGGTCAAAGCCCGTTCGGTGGTCTCCTCGGAAGCGCGCTCAAAGCTGATGGGCACCATTGTTGACGGCTACACCAACATCGCCACCATCAAGCTGTTCGCCCACAGCGACCTGGAACGTCAGTACGCGCGTGAGGCGATTCAGGAGCAGACAGACAAAACCCAGCACGCCAGCCGCATGGTCACCAGCATGGATCTGACGCTGTCGGCACTGAACGGCCTGCTGATTGTTTCAACATCCGGCCTGGCATTGTGGCTGTGGAGCCAGTCGCTGATCAGCGTCGGGGCGATTGCGCTGGCGACCGGGCTGGTGATTCGTCTGGTGAATATGTCCGGCTGGATCATGTGGGTGGTCAACGGCATCTTCGAAAACATCGGCATGGTGCAGGATGGCCTGAACACCATTGCGCAGCCGCTGAGCGTGCAGGATGCGCCGCAGGCGAAGCAGCTGAAGGTGACGCGCGGCAATATCCGCTTTGAGGATGTGCGCTTCGATTATGGCGGCGGCCGTCAGGTGATTAACGGTTTTAACCTCGACATCCGACCTGGTGAGAAGATTGGTCTGATTGGGCCTTCGGGTGCCGGTAAATCGACGCTGGTGAACCTGCTGCTGCGCCTCTATGACCTGAACGGTGGGCGGATTGTGATTGACGATCAGGATATCGCCACTGTGACCCAGGAGAGCCTGCGCAGCCAGATTGGCATGATTACCCAGGATACCTCGCTGCTGCACCGCTCGATTCGTGAAAACCTGCTTTATGGCCGTCCCGACGCCACTGAAGAGGAGCTGCAACTGGCCATTCACCGCGCCCGCGCCGATGAGTTTATTCCGCTGCTCTCCGACTCGCTGGGCCGCACCGGGCTGGACGCGCACGTGGGCGAGCGCGGCGTGAAGCTGTCGGGCGGTCAGCGTCAGCGTGTGGCGATTGCCCGCGTGCTGCTGAAGGATGCGCCGGTTCTGATCATGGATGAGGCGACCTCAGCGCTCGACTCTGAAGTGGAAGCCGCCATTCAGGAGAGCCTGGAGTCCTTAATGCAGGGCAAAACCGTTATCGCCATTGCGCACCGCCTGTCGACCATTGCGAAGATGGATCGGCTGGTGGTGCTGGATAAAGGCGGCATTGCCGAGATGGGCAGCCATCAGGAGCTGCTGGCGCAGAACGGTCTTTATGCCCGACTGTGGCAGCATCAGACCGGCGGATTTGTCGGCGTCGATTAATCGCCGCGTCGATAGGGTAAGGCGTCGCGCGCTTCTTCCACCCAGCCGCGTACGCCTTCCCGCTCCTGCACCAGAAAATCTGCCACGGCCTCGCGCAGGCCAGGATGCAGCAGATAGTGCCAGGAGTGGGTAATCTGCGGCTCAAAGCCGCGCACCAGCTTGTGCTCGCCCTGCGCCCCCGCATCAAATCGCGTCAGCCCTTCATCAATCGCTAAATCCATCCCCTGATAAAAACAGGTTTCGAAGTGCAGCCGGTCAAACTCCGCCAGACAGCCCCAGTAGCGGCCATAGAGCGTATTGCTGTCGCGCAGATAAAAGGCCATCGCCGCCGGTTGCTGCTGCAAGCGGGCGATCACCACCACAATATTCTGCGGCATCCGCTCTGCCAGCAGGCTGAAGAAGTTGCGCGTCAGGTAGGGCCGCTGGCCGCGCACCGCGTAGGTATTGGCGTAACAGGTGTAGACAAAATCCCACTGATCTTCACGCAGCTGACAACCCAGATAGCGGTCAAACTCAAAGCCGCTCTGCGCCACCTGCTCACGCTCTTTACGCAGCTGTTTGCGCTTGCGCGACATCAGCGTGTCCAGGAAATCCTGAAAATCACGGTAGCCACGGTTGTGCCAGTGATACTGACAGCCGAGCCGGGAGAGCCAGTCGGGCTGATCGGTCAGCAGCCGGTTCGCCTGCGCATCGGTAAAGTTGATGTGTGCGCCGCTTAAGCCGTGCTGCAACAGGCTCTCCGGCAGGGCCGACAGCAGCTGTGCAGAAGCAGACGCGTCACCCAGCAGGCGCGCGCCGCTGACCGGGCTGAAGGGAATCGCCCCCAGCCATTTCGGGTAGTAGCGGATCCCGGCGCGCTGGCTGGCATCCGCCCAGGCGTGATCAAAGACATACTCGCCCTGTGAATGATATTTCTGGTAGCCCGGCAGCGCGGCGCGCGTCACGCCCTTTTCCCGCCACAGCAGATGATTTGGCTGCCAGCCCGATTCAGGCCGCACGCTGCCGCTCTCTTCTAAGGTGAGCAGAAAAGCGTGGCGCAAAAACGGCTGGTCATCAGGCAACAGCGCATCCCACTCGGCGGCCGGGATCGCCGCCAGTGACGTCAGGTGAATCAGCGACATGAATTACTCCAGAGAACGTCGGGCAGAGCGTCAGTCAAGCAGGTTTTCCGCGGCAGCGAAAGGGTTAAGGCACGCAAAGTGAAGGCTGCAACGCCTGGCCGCAGCTTCTATACTGCGACTTTACCCTTTCAGGACTTCGCCATGGATCGACTCGATTGTGACCGGATGTTTGTCACGGTGCTGGAAACCGGCAGCTTTTCAGCGGCAGCGTTGCGTCTCGGTACCAGCAGCAGTCAGGCTTCTAAACTGGTTTCAAAGCTGGAGCAGCAGCTCGGCGTCCAGCTGTTTAAGCGTAGCACGCGCGCCCTCTCGCCCACCGACGTTGGCCGTAGTTATTATGAGCGGGTAAAAAACCTGCTCGATGCGTTTGAGACGCTGGATGCCAGCGTGCGTGAAAGCGCCACCACCCCCACCGGCAGGCTGAAAATCAGCGCGCCCGGCTCCTTTGGCACGGCGGTGCTTTCTCAGGTGCTGGTGGCGTTTGCCCGGCGCTATCCGCTGATTGAACTGGATGTCAGCTTTTCCGACCGGGCCGTGAACATCGTCGACGAGGGATTTGATATGGCGATCCGCATCGGCAACCTCAGCGACAGCAGTCTGGTGGCGCGCAAGCTGGGCGAAGTGCATGTCCGCATTGCTGCGTCACCGATCTATCTTGAGCAGTTTGGTACGCCACAGCACTGGCGGGAAATGGCGCAGCACCAGTGCATTATCGACACCAATTTCCGCGATCCCTGGCACTGGCCGTTTGCCGGTGATGATGGTGAGATCGTCACCGTGCCGGTCCGTGGCCGTCTGCGCTTTGCCAACACCGAAGCCTGTCTGCAGGCGGCCGTCGCCGGATTAGGTATTGCGCGTCTGCCCGGTTTCATCGCTGCTCCCGCGCTGCAACAGGGTGATATTGTCCGCCTGCTGGATAACTTCGACACGCCGCCGCTGGGCCTGTTTGCGGTTTATCCGCCCGCCCGTCATCTGGCGCATCGCGCGCGCCTGCTCATCGACTTCCTGGTCACTCACTTTACCCGCTTTCCGCCCGCTTGATTCCGTCCATAATGGAAGAAATGATTGTCTTTATAACCGGATTATCAGCCGTTTAGTCATCAGTTAAGCTGCTTCTCAAAACAGAGAGGAGTCGCGCGATGTTAGTAGAAGGCAAATGGAGTAGTGACTGGCATCCGGTGCAGGCTACCGATAAACAGGGCGGCTTCGTCCGTCAGACGTCCGGCTTCAGGGACTTTATCAGCAGCGATGGCTCCACGGCATTCGCCGCCGAACCCGATCGCTACCACCTTTATGTGGCGCTGATCTGTCCGTGGGCGTCACGTGCGCTGATCGCCCGCAAGCTCAAGGGGCTGGAATCGCTGATCGGCGTGACGGTGGTCGAGCCGCAGCTTGGCGCTCAGGGCTGGCGCTTCGGCAACTTTCCCGGCGCGCAGCCGGATCCGCTGAATAACGCGCAATACCTGCATGAAATTTACACCCGCGTCGCGCCCGACTACAGCGGGCGGGCCACTGTGCCGGTGCTGTGGGACAGGAAAACTGCCACCATCGTCAGCAACGAGTCTGCGGACATTGTGCGGATGTTTAACAGCGGCTTTGGCGATCTGGCCGATAACCGCATCGACCTTTATCCTGCCGCGCTGCGTGCGGAGATTGATGCGCTGAATGAGAGCCTCTATCCGCGTCTGAATAACGGTGTTTATCGCGCGGGCTTTGCCACTACCTCCGTCAGCTATCAGCAGGCGTTTAACGACGTTTTCAGCCAGCTCGATGAACTGGAGGCGCTGCTCAGCGATGGTCGTACCTTCCTGCTGGGTGAACGGCTGACGGAAACCGACATCCGGCTGTTTGTGACCCTGATTCGCTTTGACGTCGCCTATCATGGCCTGTTCAAATGCAACCTGCGCCGGATCCGCGACTATACGCTGCTGAACCGCTATCTTAAGAGCATGTTGTCGGTCTCTGGCGTACGTGAAACGGTCAACATTGACCATATCAAACAGGGTTACTACTCGATCAAGGCGCTGAACCCGAACGGCATCGTTCCGGCGGGTCCTGATCTGAGTGAATACGGTTTATAAAAGGAGCAATGATGGCAAAAGCACTGGTGATTTTTCTGCATGGCGTGGGCAGTAACGGCGACGATCTGGCACCGATTGGCCGTCACTGGGCGACGCTGTTGCCGGATGTGGTTTTTGCCTCGCCCAATGCACCTGAACGTTTTCCCGCCGGTTTTGGCTGGCAGTGGTTCAGCCTGACAGACGTAACGCCAGAAAACCGGCCAGGTCGGGTTCGGGCGGCACGGGCCGCTTTTGATGCGACACTCAATGAAATTGTCGCGCAGCATGGCTTTGCCGACCGCTGGCAGGATGTGGTGCTGGTGGGCTTCTCCCAGGGGTCGATCATGGCGCTGGATGCGCTGGCGTCTGGCCGTTATCCGCTGGCGGGCGTGGTCGCCTTTTCCGGTCGCCTGGCGGTTGACGGTGAATTAACCCCGCAGGCTCATGTACCCGCGCTGCTGATTCACGGTCAGGCCGATGACGTCATCCCGTGGCAGGAGAGCGAATCTGCGGCGGCCCGGCTGCGAGCCGCGGCGGTGCCGGTCGACGCGCGCTTTGAACCCGCCACCGGCCACACCATTTCCGCTCAGGGTGCCATGCACGCCGCCGCGTTTATCGGGCAGTGCTTACAGGATTAACCCCAGCAGCGCGTTAACGCCTGCCAGGCATGGCGGGCAGCCACCTCGGGCGGCAGGCGTTTCAGCGCATCATTAAAGACTTCGATTCCCACCGGTCCCTGATAGCCCGCGCTTTTGAGCTTATCGACAAAGCGCTCAACGTCGATAATCCCATCGCCGGGCAGCAGACGCTGGTGCTTCGCCATCGCCATCAGGCTCTGCTTATCCTGCGCAGGAACGGCGGCCATATCACACAGCTGTACTTCATAGATGCGATCGGCGGGAATGCCGTCCAGATGAGAAGCGTCACCACCCAGCGCGCAGATGTGGAACAGATCGACCACCAGCCCGATATTGGGCTGATCGAGCCGCTGCAATCGCTGCCACGCCAGCGGCAGCGTGTTGTCCACGCTGCACCAGGCCATCGGCTCATACATAATGCGCATGTTGTAGCGCGCGGCTTCAGAAGCCATCCAGCGCAGGTCATCATCAATCTGGTCGGCACAGCAATCCTCACGGGTGCTGGCCGGTGCCTGAATGGTGTCACAGCCCAGCGCCTGGGCAATCTGTATGAACTGACGCAGCTCTTCGCGCTTCTGAGATCGCAACGCACTGGGGGCGCCGGTGAAATCACGCAGCACCTGCAGATTGGTAAAGCCAGGTCCCTGTCGTGCGCTGATCTCAGCCAGTGCCGCTGCACCGCCTTCACAGGCTTCAACATCCTCGCGCCAGATCTCGACCTGATCAAAACCGGCGTCACGCGCCGCCTGGAGCTTCTGGCCGGGTTCACCGTTTAACAACACCAGGTTAAGGAAGGTGGGATGGGTTCGCATTGCTCGGCTCCTTAATCGTCCGGAATAATCGGTGAGGGTCAGCGTCAGCGCCGCGCATTATCCGATGCACGGCGACACGCCCGAAATCAGTATCGCTTGAGCGGTATGGCGCGTACCGGATCAGCTCAGCAGCGTGACCAGTGCGAAACCGGCAAACGCCATCAGTAGCGAGCCAATCACATGCACCAGCGCGCTGGCCATCGCCCAGAAATACTTCCCTGATTGTAGCAACCCCATTAATTCTGCCGTGAAAGAGGAGAAAGTCGTCAGCCCGCCGCAGAGTCCGGTGACGATTAGCAGTTTCCAGATCGGGTCGATGTCGGGATGGCGGACAAACCAGGCCATCGCCCCGCCGATCACCAGACCGCCGATCAGATTCACCAGCAGCGTGCCGGGCGGCAGGTTGGGAAAGAGTGCATTAAAACGCATTGCGAACAGCCAGCGCAGTACGCAGCCGGCAGAACCGCCGATCACCACAGCCAGTAAGGGTTTAAACATGTCTTGCTCCTGATTACAGAGTAATGCCGGGCTGAGGAGGAGAGGCAGAGATAAACTGCGCCTGACACCTCAGCTCCCGCGAAAGGATTGAGTGTCAGGCGTCATCAGCCGGTGTTAAGCCCACCGGCGGTTGGGAAAGGTGGCACGCCATCACCTTGAGCCGGTGATAATACGACGCCCATTCCAGGCTGGCAATAGTGCGCGCAGAGCGGCTGAATCGCTTGACGCCCTGCCCGCTGACGGGGTAATGCTGAAGGTTTACAGCCTGTTGCGGAGAGCCTATGCGTACCCTGATTTTTGATACTGATATCGGCGTGGATGACGCCTTTGCGCTGGCTTATGCGGCGCGGACGCAGCATCTGCTGGGGATTACCACGGTTTTTGGCAACGTGGCGGTGGGCCAGGCGGTGAAAAATGCCCGGCTGTTTTGCGACAAAATGGCGATTAACGCGGCGGTCTGGCGCGGCTGTTCACGGCCGCTGGCGCTGGCTCCCTCTGCGCCCGCTAGGCTGCACGGCGAGGATGGGCTGGGCGATGCGTTTGATAATGCTTTTAGCGATGAGGCGCCGGGCGCGGTGCAGTTTATTATCGACAGCGTGCGGGCGCAGCCGCATCAGATCACCCTGGTGGCGATTGGTCCGCTGACCAATATCGCCACGGCCATTAATCAGGCGCCGGATATTATTCCGCTGGTGAAAGAGCTGGTGATCATGGGCGGCGCGTTTGGCACCGACGGCCACAGCGGCAATGTGACGCCTTTCAGTGAATTTAATATCTGGAAAGATCCGCACGCCGCCGATCAGGTGCTCGCCTCGGCGCTGAACGTGGTGGTGATCCCGCTGGATGTCACGCACAAGGTGCTGATCAGCGGCGAAGAAGTTCAGCGTCTGAACCAGCCGGTGCTGAGCGCTATCTGTCGCCCTTACCTGGCTTACAGTCTGGAGAAAGAGGGATTCGACGGTATGGCGCTGCACGACACTCTGGCGGTGGCGTGGCTGACGCTGCCGCAGGCGTTTACGCTCACCGAAAGTCCGCTGCGGGTGATTACCGAGGGCATCGCCTGCGGTCAGACGGTGCGTAAACTCAGTGCGCTGGCATCACGATCCGATCCGTTTGCCGGTCTGCCCGCCCAGCGCATCGCGCTCGGCGTGGATGCCGACGCGGTGCGGGCGCACTTCTTTGAGACCCTCACCGCGCCCTGAATCACGTTACCTGTCGAAGTGAATGACGCCTTTGATCAGCTCGCGATTGTTAATAACCTGCGCCTCAAAGGTTTCATCCAGCGTGGAGAAAGCCAGATGGTGATTGAGCATCATGTCGGCGCGCAGCTGGCCGCTGGCCATTAACGCACGCACCCGGTCAAAGTCTTCGCGGGTGGCGTTGCGGCTGCCCATCAGTGTGGCCTCTTTTTTATGGAATTCACTGTCCGGGATGACCAGATCGCCTTTGTGCAGACCGACATAGACGATGGTGCCGCCGTGCCGCATCAGGTTGACCGCATTGTTCATCGCCGCCGGATTGCCAGTGGCGTCGATCACTTTCAGCGCCAGACGACCACCAAACTGCTCGCGCAGCGCACTATCGAACGCCTCATCAGCCGGATTCAGTGCCGCCAGACCGAGCTGGTCAGCGACATGCTGGCGACGAAATTCGCTGGTATCCGCGACCACCACCTGTGCGCCGCTGGCGGCGGCAATGGCAGCGACACCCAGCCCAATCGGTCCGGCTCCGACCACCAGCATCTGCTCATCCGCACCAATTCCGGCACGCCGCACCGCATGGGCGCTGATGGCAAACGGCTCAATCAGCGCAGCCGCTTCCGGTGCGACCTCATCCACCGTCAGCAGGGTGCTGACCGGTACGCTCAGGTAGTCGCAGAAACCGCCATCCTGATGCACGCCAATCACCGAGATCCGCTCACAGCAGTTGGTTTTTCCGCTCTGGCAAGCGTCGCAGCGCAGGCAGGAGATGTAGGGCATGAGCGCTACCCGCTGACCTGGCTGAAAGCCTTCCGCGCCACTGCCCAGCGCCACCACTTCTGCACAGATTTCATGGCCCAGTACCCGTGGATAGCTGAAGAACGGCTGATTGCCGGACCAGGCGTGGATATCAGTGCCGCAGATCCCGGCAGTCAGGATTTTTATCAGTGCCTCGCCCGCGGCAGGCACAGGAATGTCGCGGGTGGCCCAGACCATCTTACGTGGTTCAGCGATGACCAGTGCTTTCATTGTTGTCATGGTGATTCTCCGGTTGTCCTGCTGGCAGTTATGGCGAATCCTGCTCGTCGCGCGGCGTTCGTTTGCGGGAAGTGTGAAGCACGGCGATTTTTTTGGGCTTTGAATGGTTTTTAATGCATAAAAAACCGGAGAGTGAGATGAGCCGCAGCCAGAATTTGCGTCAGAACGTGATCAACCAGATGCTGGAAAGCATTGCTCAGCGCCACATCTGTTCACCGTTGCCGCCACAGGCCGCGCTGGCCGAGATGTTCAATATCAGCCGCACCACGGTGCGCCATACCCTCCATTATCTGCATCAGTGCGGCGTGCTGGATAAAGTCGATCAGACTTACGTTATCGTGCGCGATCCGCGTGAAGAAGACGGCTTTAGCGCCTTAACGCCGCCGATTGAGCAGCAGGCCAGCCACTTTGAGCAGATGTTTTTTAATATGATTAATCAGCGGCAGCTGGTGCCGGGCGACACCTTCAGCGAGCTGCAACTGGCGCAGCAGGTGAAGGTCAGTCCGGTAGTGGTACGCGAGTTTCTGCTGCGCTTTATGCGCTATGACCTGCTGGAGCCGGTGAAACGTGGTCAGTGGCGGATGAAGAAGTTCACGCAGGATTACGCCGAGAAGCTGTTTGAGCTGCGCGAGATGCTGGAAACCCACGCCCTGAGCCGCTTCCTCAATCTGCCCGCCAGCGATGAACGCTGGGTCCAGGCGCGGGATCTGCTGGATCGTCACCGATCGATGCGCGACACCATTGCCAGCAACTATCGCCACTTTGCCGCGCTGGACCGCCAGATGCATTCGCTGATTTTATCCGCCGCTAACAACCCGTTTTTCAATCAGTCGCTGGAGATTATCTCGGTGATTTTTCATTCGCATTATCAGTGGGATGAAAGCGATCTCAAGCAGCGCAATATTGTAGCGCTGGAGGAGCATATGGCGATTCTCACCGCGCTGATTGGCCGTCAGGATATCGACGCACTCTGCGCCCTGCATAACCATCTGGCGACCGCCAAAACCTCAATGGTGCGCTCAATCGGTCAGTACAATTAAAAACCGATTAAAAACCACAAAGCATTAGCTCCCGCACGATTCAGAAACATCTTTGCAACATCCTTTACCCTTTGCTCTTAGTCTCGACTGCAACGTCACGGCGGCCTTTTGCCGCTGCGCGCAGACCCCTTCTCACCATAACGATAAGTACCCAGTTTCGGGAGAGTGCAATGGAAAAGACTTCAGTAACCGGCCGCGACAGCGTGACCGGCGACACGCCACCAGGCCAGGATTTCGTGCCGATGCGCAGCGACGTGGTGCGTTCACCGCGCATCCGCAAAGTGCAGATCACGGCAATGTTGCTGCTGCTGTTCGCCGCCATCATCAACTATCTGGATCGCAGCTCGCTGTCGGTGGCGAATATGACCATCCGCGACGAGATGGGGCTGAGCGCCACCGAAATCGGCCTCCTGCTCTCTGCTTTTTCGCTGGCGTATGGCCTGGCGCAGCTGCCGTGCGGTGCGCTGCTGGATCGTAAAGGCCCGCGCATTATGCTCGGGATCGGCATGTTCATCTGGTCGCTGTTCCAGGCGGCCTCTGGTCTGGTGCATAACTTTACCCAGTTCGTGCTGGTGCGCATCGGTCTCGGCATTGGCGAAGCGCCGATGAACCCGTGCGGCGTGAAAGTCATCAACGACTGGTTCAACATTAAAGATCGTGGCATGCCGATGGGGATGTTCAATGCGGCGTCGATGATTGGGCTGTCCGTAGCCCCGCCGATTCTGGCGGCGATGATGATGGTGATGGGCTGGCGCGGCATGTTTGTTACCATCGGTATCCTCGGCATGTTCCTCGCGATCGGCTGGTATATGATTTACCGCGACCGCGATAACAACACCCTGAGCGCCGAAGAGATCCACTATCTGCAGGCGGGCAGCGTGGCATCGCGTAAAGAGCCGATCAGCTTCAGAGAGTGGCGCGGCCTGTTTAAGCAGCGCACCATGTGGGGCATGATGATTGGCTTCAGCGGCATCAACTACACTGCGTGGCTCTACATCGCCTGGCTGCCGGGCTACCTGCAGTCGACCTATCATCTCGACCTGAAAAGTACCGGCCTGCTGGCGGCGATTCCGTTCCTGTTTGGTGCGGCGGGCATGCTGCTGAATGGCTATGTGGTTGACTCGCTGGTGCGTCGCGGCTTTAACGCGGTGAAAACCCGCAAAGTCTGCATCGTCAGCGGAATGCTGCTGTCCGCCGGGTTTACCGCGGTGGTGACCCGCGCGACCGATACTACCAGCGCCGTGACGCTGATAGGGATGGCGCTGTTCTGCATCCACTTTGCCGGAACCTCATGCTGGGGACTGATCCACGCCAACGTCACCGCCCGCATGACCGCCTCGGTCGGCAGCATCCAGAACTTCGCCAGCTTTATCTTCGCCTCGTTCGCGCCCGTCATCACTGGCTGGGTGCTCGACACCACCAAATCGTTTAGCCTGGCGCTGATGATTTGTGCCTGTGTGACGCTGGTTGGCGCACTCGCCTACCTGCTGCTGGTGCGCCAGCCGATCACCGACGGCGAATAAACACGGCTGACGGCGGCTACGTCAGCGCCGTCAGGGTGACGCCATATTTCGCACCGTAGCGTTTAATGCCCGCCATCACCTTCTCTGTACTGAGCGGAGGGGGTGGTGGCAACAGCGGTGCCCGTTCACGCAGCGCCGAGTCGAAGCGGGCAAACGTCGCGAAATCACGCGGGAACCGTTCTTCATCCACCCCAATCAATGCCCCCTCGTCACGCGCATGGGAGAGCAACGCCCGCCAGCGATCAATTTCCGCCAGCCCGATGCTGTCGGTGCCGTGAGAAAAGAGCATCATGTCGATGTTGCGGAACGGCGGCTGTTTTTCCAGGAAGCGTTGCAGCGCCGCTGCGGACGGTTCGGTGCAGAACACCAGCCAGAACGGAATCGCCTGCTGCTGCTGGGTACACCAGGGATCCATCAGCAGGAAACTGTCCACCGTCAGCCGGGTCGGTAAAATACCCGCCGCCAGATACCAGTCGCGATAAATCTCCGCCACCACATAACTCATTGCTTCCGGGTCTTCGTAACGAATCTCCATCAGCTTCCAGTTCTGCGCCGCCGCCAGTTTTTTCAACGGGGAAATCAGATAGCCATCCAGGCCCCACTCCGCTTCCGGCACGTGATCGGTGATGTCAGGCGGCGTCCAGCGCTCGCGGTCAATGCCGTAACGCGCCAGATATTCCGCTACCCGCGGGCCACCCTGTAAATACTCTTTTTCGGTTGCGCCACCGAGCGCGCCAAACTGAAAGAATGAGCGATCGCTGGTGCGTGTCACCGGCCACTGGCGGGTGCAGTGGTTGATAAACAGCGTTGAACCCGCGGGCAGGCTCCCCATCAGGAATTCATTGAAAGCCAGCGGCAGTTCGCGCAGTTTCAGCCGGAAATAGCGCATCTGGTCGAGCATCAGCCGATCCTGATTCGGGTCATGCATATGGTGCACCGCCAGCCTCGGCCAGGCGGCCAGCAGTGCAGCCGCAATCTCTTTGCCCTGCTCAAAGCTCGCCATCGCATCATCAGGATCGCTATTGGTCGCCCGCACCGGACAGAGAAAGGTCTGCGGCAGCCAGGGCACGCCCATCGCCGACGCCAGATGCACCAGCGCGCCGTTCGACGAGCCAATAAACGCCGCCGGATAATCCTGCTGCGGGTACTCACTGACCATCCATTCTGCGATGCCTTCCACATCCAGCTCGCCTGCCTGACGCAGGCTGATACCCTCTGCCATGCCGCCCAGCGCATAGCCCCACTCGCGCAGCCCGGTCGGCAGACGGTTCAGTGAGGGTAGCAGCCGGTCGAGCGTCGGTGACTGGCTCGGACTGGCAAAGGGGCGATCGTGGAGCGCATTGGCCAGCGCCAGCAGCATGGCGGCAGCAGAGTCAAAACGGGCGATGCCTTTGGGCGGTTTACTCATGCTGATTCTCCTGCTGAATGCGCGCCAGGAACGGGCGAATGGCGTTGCAGAAACTCCACGGATAGACGTAGTGCAGCGTGTGAGTACCGTCGCGCAGCGTCAGGCGTTCACTGTGCGGCATCAGGGCAGCCAGCTCATCCAGCCAGCGCGCCCGACAGATCGGATCGCGCGAACCGCGCAGCAGCAGCGTCGGTGCCGTAATGTAAGTCAGACGATGTTCGATACGGTCACGCAGCATGGCGCGCATCGTGCCAAAGGCGCGCCAGAGCCCCGCTTTAGCGTAATCGATGCGGGCCAGCGGCCCAGGCGGACGACGCGTTTCCAGGCGGCCATTACGCCAGCTGCGCCACAGCTGACGCGGCAGGCTGCGGGCATGACGATCGACCGTCGGCCCCTGCAACACCAGCCCCGCCACGGCGTGCGGATATTTCACCGCCAGTGCCGCCAGAATCTGACAGCCAAACGAGTTGCCGACCCAGATGGCACGCTGAAACCCGTTGTGCTGCAGCCAGAGCCAGAGTGCGTCAGCGTGCTCATCCACGGACATAATCGGCGCAGAAGCCGGCAGCGCACTGGCACCAAACCCCGGCAGATCCGGTACCAGTACGTGATAGTCGCGACCCAGCGCCAGTGCCAGCGGCTCCATCGCCCGGCCCGACATCACCAGACCGTGAACCAGCACTACCGGCAGTCCCCGATCTTCATTAGGCGTGACGCGGGTAAACATGCGCCAGTCGCCCACCTGCTGAAAGTAACCCGCCAGCCCGGCGTGATGACTGCGCGGCGACACCGGCGGTGTCTGCTTCAGCGCCTGCCAGCGTTTCATGCCCCAAAGCGTAGCTGCCACACCTAATCCCACGCCTGCCACAATCGCTGCCTGTTTTCGTCGATGCTTCTGGATCATCCGCTGCTCCTGATTTGGGAGGAATAATTCAGTGTAGGACGGGATCGGGTTGGGGGCGGGTTAATGGTGGGTTGGGGGCGGGTTAATGGTGGGTTGGGGAGATTGGAGGTGGAGCTACGGTTGGTAAGGGGCAGGTCGGTTTAAGTAACAAGGACCTTAAATAACGAGCATTTGCTATGAGCGAGAAGCAGACATCTGGATTGAAACAGGCCGGGTTCGTTAGCGTAAACGATGAAGAGGATTAATTTATAAGAGAAATGCTGTTTCTCCTGAGTATATGGCATGACATAACTCTTAAAGTATTATTGTGAATTTAATTTCACTATAGTAGATTTACAGGGATGTAAAAACCAACTATCACCGTATGGCAGGAAAAATGTTAAACATCAGAATGTCACATCCTTCTGAAGCGCCGGAAATTATAAAAATCTGGAAAAATTCTGTCGATGCTACGCACGATTTTCTGACAATGCATGACCGACAAGAGATTGAAAAAGAAGTTATCGGCTTTTTTTCAGAAACCCCTGTGTGGGTTGCAACTAATCAGGAAGACCAACCAATCGGATTTATGTTTTTGCATGATGGCCATCTGGAGGCACTTTTTGTGGATGCTTCTGCTCGCGGACGTGGCGTCGGTAAACAGTTGATATCACATGCACTGGCTCTCCATCCTGATTTAAGCGTCGATGTAAATGAGCAAAACCAGCAGGCTGTCGGGTTTTATCAACATATGGGCTTTCGGGTTTCCGGGCGTTCTGAGCGTGATAGTCAGGGAAGGCCGTATCCACTATTGCACCTGATTAGAGGGAACGGGGTTTAACCGTCTGGTAAGGGCTACATCATGCGTTTTTTTGGCTAAAAGCAACGAGATAAGAACAACTCTGCTCGCTATCAGGGTTTGTCATTTGGTACTCGCTTGCAGAGGTCAGAGCAAGACAGTCACCCGCTTGTAGATTATGGGTCTGATGATTGACGCTGAAATTAAGGCTGCCACTCAGCATCCAGAGTGTTTGTCCGGAAAGATGCTCATTAGCTGAGGCGGGTATCGTCAGTTGCCCCATAGCAGGGATTTCCACTTTAATAAGTTCCGGGCTTGCGCCTGCAGGGGACAGAGACCAGCGGGTAATGCCTGATTGTTCATCTGTCCAGTGCTGCTGCTGTTGTGCAGAACGAACCAGTGAGTTCTGATGTTGCTCAAGCTCTGCAAAAAGTTTTGATAGCGTAATATTCATGGCGCTGGCTAAACGACTCAGAATAGTTGCGCTGGGGCTGGAGGCGCCTCTTTCGACCTTGCTAATCATGGCCTGGCTAACGCCTGAGCGAAGGGCAAGCTCGGTTACAGTCCAGCTTCGGGCCTTTCTGTGTTTAAGTAATAAATGTGCGATGTCGCTATCCAGTACCTGATTTTTAGATGTTTTATCCATTTTTACCCTCTATTTAGCCAGCGTGATTATGCCATTACCTAAATTAAGCCGGAATAAATGATTATGTAAGTTTGAAAAATCAGGCTTCTGTTACCGGATTATTGCATTCAGAACCAACGTCATCTTAGAGCAACATTTGCACCGCTCACGTCTCCTTATAGCTGTGAGTTCAACCGACGGATGCAAAACAGCCGTCTTTTCATAACCAAAAAGCGGTTATATCAGGAAATTCAAACAAGAGTGGCACAGCAGATCGGACGCACAGGAAGTGCAAAAACGCGGCTTTAAATCAGAGGGCAAAAGCAGGAGGTGATAATCACAGGTCGATCCCTGACCGCGATTATCGAGGGTTTCCTGCGGGGTGCTTAGTACATGGCACCCGGCGGTACGTGTTTGAACGTCTCAACGTAAGCGCGGAACACGTGTTTAATGATGCGTTTCATAGTTTACCTGTTTCAAATTTAGTTGAAGATATACTGAAAAAGTATAGCCTCTGTGCGTTTTAACAGCAAATAAATTTGAACCAGATCACAAAAATGGAGCTTTTTCAGGCAAAAGCCCTAGCCCATGTAGCCAAGATGCTGCAACAGAATGGTGGAGCCAACGGCGATTAACACGACGCCGCCCAGCACTTCTGCCCATTTACCGAGTACCGGACCGATAAAGCGCCCGACTAATACGCCGGTCGTCGCCATCACTGTGGTGGCGGCACCAATGGTCAGCGCGGTGGTGATGATATTCACCTGCAGGAAAGCCAGACCGACACCGACCGCCAGCGCATCCAGGCTGGTCGCGACGGCGGTGGTTGCCAGCACCATAAAGCCGTGGCTTTGCGGCGCTTCGCAGGGTTCTGCGACGGCTGTCTGACGGAAACCTTCCATCATCATACGGCCACCCAGAAACGCCAGCAGGCTGAAGGCAACCCAGTGATCCCACGCCATAATGTAACGGCTGGCGGCCAGGCCAAGCGCCCAGCCAATCAGTGGAGTCAGCGCTTCAATAGAGCCAAAGATCAGACCGGTACGCAGCGCTTCTTTAAAACCAGGACGATGCAGCGTGGCACCTTTGCCCAGCGCAGCAGCAAACGCGTCCATCGACATACCCAGTGCAAGAATTAAAGTGGCAATAAAGGTCATGATTTATTCACCTGGGGCGAAAAAGCGGCAATTCACGCTGAATTCACCACACAAAGTGTTCAGTTATGAAAAAGTGGGCGCAGTCTACCACGCAAACCCAAAGATAAAAAGACAGTAAAATCAGGGATTTAAGTATAGCAAAGGCTATAACTCTTATCATTCGCTATGAATGGCGCTAAGTCGATGGTGGCAAAGCATTTTCTTCGGGCTGACCTGACCGGTTCAGGCTGCAGGATGGCGCTTTGCCGCACGCCACCATTGAACCCTGTCGCCGATTACCGGAAAATGCCAGGCTGATAAATATGGGAAACCGGTTATGAATAACCCTTTTGAGACGTTGATCGTGCCGGGTGGCATTTTGCTGCTGGGCTTTCTCTCGGCGCTGCTGCTGCCCGCGCCCGCTTTTAGCGTGACGGTGGCGCAGCATCTGTTACAGATGTTCCATTTACAGGATCTGAATCAGCTCTACACCGTGGTGTTTTGCGTCTGGTTTTTAGTGCTCGGCGCACTGGAGTTTTTTGTTATCCGCTTTGTCTGGCGTCGCTGGTTCAGGAGCTGACCGCCTGCGCATCGACCAGCGCTTTTAGCCGTTCGGCGCTACGCGCATAACCCTCACGCGGCAGATGTGCCGCACCCAGTATCAGGCCCGCACCACGCTGATCGGGCTGCTGATACCAGATCGACAGCGGCGACGGAGCCATGCCCCACTCTGCAGCCTGCTGCGCAATCGCCTCATCCGGCGTACCGGCGGGTAAGCGGACAATCACCGCCAGCCCGGCGCGTTGCAGGTCGGGAAAGTAAGGATGGAGCGCCGCGATCATCTGCTCCAGCCGCTCCTGATAGACGCGCTTCATGCGCCGCAGATGCCGCATAAAGTGACCTTCACGCAGAAATTCCGCTACCGCATTGTGCAGCAATCCCGAAGAGGCTGGCGCAAGCAATGCACACACTTCGCCGAACCGGGTCGTCAGCGCCGGCGGAACCACGATAAAACCGAGCCTCAGTTGCGGCGTCAGCGTCTTACTGAAGGTGCCGATGTGCAATACCCGCCCTTCGCTGTCGAGCGCAGCCAGTGCCGGTGCCGCGCGATTGCCGGGCTGAAGCTCGCCGAGATAGTCATCTTCGATAATCCAGTGCTGTTCGCGGCTGGCCCAGCTCAGCAATGCATGGCGGCGCGCGAGGCTCATCGTCATGCCAAGCGGCGCCTGCTGTCCCGGCGTGACCAGCGCGAAAGCAGCATCCGGCGCGCGGGCCATCCCCGCCTCTACCTGTAACCCTTCAGCATCCACCGGCACGGCAACCGGCGTAACGCGCAGCGCGTCAACCGCACGACGCGCCACCCAGAATCCGGGATCTTCCAGCCAGGCCGTTTTGCCCTGAAAATCCATCGCCAGGCCAATCAGACCCATCGCACCCGCATAGCCGCTGGTAATAATGATCTGGTCCGCCTGACAGCGCAGGCCGCGTGCCACCGCCAGATAGGCCACCAGCGCCTGGCGCAACGCTAAGCTGCCGCGAGGATCGGGATAACAGGCCGGTTTGCTGACCTGCATACGCGCCTGACGCTGCAGAATGCGCAGCCAGACTTTAACCGGGAACGCATCACTGGCCGGAATCCCCATCTGAAAGGTCAGCGGTGGCGCTTCCTTATCTTCTGTGCCCGCCAGCAGCTGGCGTTCAGCACTGGCGATAGCCGGTTTTAACGGCGCTAGTGCGCTGACGAAGGTGCCCGCCGCGCCTCTGGCCTGCAGAAACTGACCATCGACCAGCATGTCATAGCTGGCGCGAACGGTGCCGCGCGCTACGCCGAGCTGCGCCGCCAGATCGCGGCAGGAAGGCAGACGCGCACCGGGCGGCAAGCGCCCTTCCCCAATCGCCTGCTCAATCAGCTGGCGTAGCTGTTCGCTGAGGCCACGTGACGTGCCGCGCTGGAGCGTCAGCGTCGAAAGCGGCGATGGACCAGTCAGACTCTCATTTTTTGGCACTTTATCTGCTCCATTGAAAGGCCGAGAATCGCCTCATCAACCCCAGGAGGCAATAAGATGAGCGAACGTATCGATTTTCACAGTGCGGCACCAGCAGGCATGAAAGCGCTGGGCGGCGTGTACAGTTATCTGGCGCAAACCGATCTGCCGCTCACTTTACTGGAACTGCTGTTCCTGCGCATATCGCAGATTAACGGCTGCGCTTACTGCATTGATTTGCACACTAAAGCGCTGAATAAATCAGGTATGGGCTGGGATAAGATCGTACTGACCCAGGTCTGGCAAGAATCCGGCACGCTGTTCAGCGATAAAGAGAAGGCGGCCCTGCACTGGGCTGAATGCCTGACGCTGATTGCTCAGCAGGGCGCGCCGGAGGCCTGCTATGACACATTAAAAGCGCAGTTTAGCGAGAAAGAGATTGTCGATCTGAACATCGCAATTGGCCTGATGAACACCTATAACCGCATGGCGATAAGTCTGAAAAAGCTGCCTGCCAGTGCGAATCAGTCATAAGTGAATCCGATGCGTGCACCGGCGTGCACGCATTTTCAGACTCACAAAAATGTAACATTATTTTTACACAAGCAGCTATTCAGGCTCTCTTCACCTGATTCCTGTTATTCCTTATTGCATAATAAATCGCTAAATTTCAGCTAATTAAATAATTCCGCACCGTTTGCACCCATTTCTGCGTTGCACCAGCATAGGGCTTTTACGCAACAACTCTTTTCAGTTAACCTACTGACTTCACTCTAAAAAACCGCTAATCCGCCACTGCCCGTGATGATTAATTCTTATGCTGAATCATTTCTGCATTTAAAAAATAAACAAATGTTTAATTCAGATGCGAGAATGTTATATTCGGATGACAAAGCATAACGTGCAGTTAACGCGTTATCACCGCTTTAACCCTATACCTGAGACTTAACCTTTGAGAAATAGCGCAACGCGCTCGAAAGAAGCGTGACTATTTCGCCTGCGAAACTGTTGGGCTTCAGGTCAACAGAAGAGGAGATGTCGCCTCATGTGCAATTCAGCTGTAAACCTTGCGCTCGCGATGAGTGCCATGGCAAAGGACACCACTACTACCGCGCAGGAGCGCAAAGACGTTGACGTGCTGCTGATTGGCGCAGGTGTGATGAGCGCTACCCTCGGTGCATGGCTACAGGACTTAGAGCCGGACTGGTCCATCGAAATGGTGGAGCGGCTCGACAGCGTGGCCGAAGAGTCGTCCAACGGCTGGAATAACGCGGGCACCGGTCATGCGGCGCTGGCGGAGCTGAACTATACGCCCCAGCAGGCGGATGGCAGCATCGACATCTCCAAAGCGGTAACGATTAACGAATCGTTCCAGATTTCTCGCCAGTTCTGGGCTTATCAGGTCCAGAAAGGCAACCTGCGCAACCCTGAAAGCTTTATTCACAGCACGCCACACATGAGCTTCGTCTGGGGCGACGACAATGTCAAATTCCTGCGCAAGCGCTTCAGTGCATTGCAGAAGAGCACCCTGTTCCGTGGCATGGCCTACTCTGAAGATCCGCAGCAGATTTCCCGCTGGATCCCGCTGGTGATGAACGGCCGTGACCGCAGCCAGAAAGTGGCCGCGACCTGGACAGAGATGGGCACCGATGTGAACTTCGGTGAAATCACCCGTCAGCTGATCGCCGCATTAGAGAAGAAAGCGAATTTCCAGCTGCGTCTGCGCCAGGAAGTGCGTGAGCTGAAGCAGCTCGCCGATGGTCGCTGGCAGGTCACCCTGCAGTGTCTGAACAGCGGCACGCGTCGTACACTGACGGCAGGTAAAATCTTTATCGGTGCGGGCGGCGCAGCGTTACCGCTGTTGCAGAAAGCCGGTATCCCGGAAGCCAACGGCTACGCCGGTTTCCCGGTGGGCGGTTCGTTTCTGGTCACCGAAAATCCGCAGGTCGTCGCGCAGCACATGGCGAAGGTCTACGGTAAAGCCAGCGTCGGTGCGCCACCGATGTCTGTGCCGCACGTCGACACCCGCGTGCTGGATGGCAAGCAGGTATTGCTGTTTGGGCCGTTCGCCACCTTCTCAACCAAGTTCCTGAAGCAGGGTTCTCTGATGGATATGTTCACCTCGCTGAACAGCAGCAATATGCTGCCGATGGTGAAAGTGGGGCTGAAAAGTTTTGACCTGGTGAAATACCTGATGGATCAGGTGCTGCAAAGCGATCGCGACCGGATGGACGCCCTGCGCGCCTATGTGCCGCAGGCGAAGCAGGAGGACTGGCGTTTAGTCACTGCCGGTCAGCGTGTGCAGATCATCAAGAAAGATGAGAAAGAAGGCGCGGTATTGCGTCTGGGCACCGAAGTGGTTGCCTCACAGGATGGTACGATTTCAGCGCTGCTGGGTGCCTCGCCGGGCGCCTCTACGGCAGCACCGATCATGCTGGAGCTGCTGCACAAGGTCTGTCCTGAGCAGATGGCTTCGCCGGAATGGCAGAACAAAATCCGTGCGGTGATCCCTTCCTGGGGTCGTAAGCTGAACGGCGACGTGGCGCTGACAGAGAAAGTGTTAGCCGAAACCAGCCGCATTCTGCATCTCGATTACTCGCCGGTCACCCCGATGGCGGCCAACGATGAGGGACGGGAAACCGCATTCGTCGTCGGCAAGTAATTCAGCGCCATTGATAAAGAGGCTCCGCACTGCGGGGCCTTTTTTATTGACCGGTTGCCTGGTCGTACCGGGTATTCTCTATTAGGGTTAAGGCATCTTTTAGCTGAACGCTCAAGAGGAACCGGCATGTCTTACTCCCCTGCATCACCGGAATTCACGCTGATCGACCGCTACTGGCGGGCAGCAAATTACCTCTCCGTCGGACAGATTTACCTGATGGATAACCCACTGTTACGCGAACCGCTCAAACCGGAGCACATCAAACCGCGTCTGCTGGGCCACTGGGGCACTACGCCAGGGCTGAATTTTATCTATGCCCATCTCAACCGTGTTATCCGCAAACAGAACCTGAATATGATCTACATCTGTGGGCCCGGACACGGCGGCCCCGGCATGGTGGCAAATACCTGGCTGGAGGGCAGCTACAGCGAAATTTATCCGCACATCTCCCAGGATGCAGCGGGCATGCAGCGCCTGTTTAAGCAGTTCTCGTTTCCGGGCGGCATTCCCAGCCACGCAGCACCGGAAACCCCCGGCTCGATTAATGAAGGCGGTGAGCTGGGCTATTCGCTCTCCCATGCCTTTGGTGCCGCTTTCGATAACCCCGATCTGGTGGTGCCGTGCGTGATTGGCGACGGTGAAGCCGAGACCGGCCCGCTGGCCTCCAGCTGGCACGGTATCAAATTCCTCAATCCTGAACGTGACGGCGCGGTGCTGCCGATTCTGCATCTTAACGGTTACAAGATTGCCAACCCTACGCTGCTGGGTCGCAGCAGCGACGACGATCTCCACCAGCTGTTCAGCGGCTACGGCTATGAGCCAATATTTGTCAGCGGACATGAGCCGGAAAAAATGCATCCGCTGATGGCGGAGGCGCTGGATAGCGCCTTCACTAAAATCGCCACTTATCAGCGTGAAGCCCGCAGCGACAACGTCAGCGCCGATGTGCCGCGCTGGCCGATGATCATTCTGCGCAGCCCCAAAGGCTGGACCGGCCCCAAAACGGTCGACGGTAAGAAGGTGGAAGATTTCTGGCGGGCGCATCAGGTACCGGTCGCCGCCTGTCGTGAAGATGACGGTCATCGCCAGATCCTTGAGACGTGGATGCGCAGCTACCAGCCCGATGACCTGTTTGATGAACAGGGTCGCTTAAAACCGGAACTGCAGGCGCTGGCACCGGAAGGCGATAAACGCATGGGCGCATCACCCTATGCCAATGGCGGCCTGCTGCGCCGCGAGCTGGATACGCCTGCGCTGGCGGAATTTGCCTGCGATGTCAGCGAGCCAGGCACAGAGATGGCGCAGGCCACGGAGCATCTGGGCCGCTATCTCAGCGTGCTGTTCCAGCGCAACCGCGATAATTTCCGTCTGTTTGGCCCGGATGAAACCGCCTCTAACCGCCTGACGCCAGTGTTCGACGTGACCAGCCGCACCTGGCTGGAACGAACCGAGCCGTACGATGAGCAGTTGGCGCGGGATGGCCGGGTGATGGAAATCCTCAGTGAGCATCAGTGTCAGGGCTGGCTGGAAGGTTATCTGCTGACCGGCCGTCACGGGCTGTTCAACTGCTATGAAGCCTTTATCCACATCGTCGATTCGATGTTTAACCAGCACGCCAAGTGGCTGAAAGTATCGCGTAAGCTGGGCTGGCGTAAGCCGATTTCATCGCTTAACTACCTGCTCTCTTCCCACGTCTGGCGACAGGACCACAACGGCTACAGCCATCAGGATCCGGGCTTTATGGATCACGTTGCCAACAAGAAAGCGGATATCGTGCGCATCTATCTGCCGCCCGATGCCAATACGCTGCTGTGGGTTGGCGATCACTGCCTGCGCACCTGGAATCGGATCAATGTGATTGTCGCGGGCAAACAGCCAGCGCCGCAGTGGCTGGATATGGCCAGCGCCGTGACGCATTGCGAAGCGGGAATGGGCGAGTGGCGCTGGGCAGGCACGACGCCGGAGAATGAACAGCCGGATGTGGTGATGGCCTGTGCCGGTGATGTGCCGACCATGGAGACAATGGCGGCGGTGGATCTGCTGCGCGAGATGCTGCCCGAACTGCGCATCCGGGTGGTGAACGTGGTCGATTTACTGGCACTGCAGCCGCAGGATAAGCATCCGCATGGCAAGTCTGATGCGGAATTCGACGCGCTGTTTACCCAGGATAAGCCGGTGATTTTTGCCTTCCACGGCTATCCGGCGCTGATACATCGTCTGACCTATGCGCGTACCAATCATCGCAACTTCCATGTGCGCGGCTTCAATGAAGAGGGAACCACCACCACACCATTTGATATGACGGTGCTGAACGAGCTTGACCGCTATCATCTGGCGCAGGAGGTGATTCTGCGGGTGCCGGGTCTGGCCGACGCCCATCCCGAGCTGCTGGAGGATTTACAGCAGCGTCTGGCGGAACATCACCGCTATGTCCGTGAACATGGCGAAGATTTGCCGGAGGTGCAGAACTGGAAATGGCCGTCGGCCACCGCACCCGGTGCCCCTGATTAAGCGGCCAGCAGTGCGTCGGTCAGCATCCAGACGGTGGTCGCCACCAATGACAGCGCCATCAGGCTGTTAAAAAGCTGACGCTTCCAGGCAATCTGCAGATGGCTGCGCAGGCGATCGCCCAGCGCAGCCCAGATGAGGATGCAGGGCAGATTGAGCAGCATAAAGCCGATCATCACCGTCAGCACGCCGCTGCTGCCGGTGTAGAGCAGCGCGACGTTGGTGGCCATCAGCCAGGCTTTGGGGTTGATGGCCTGGAAGCAGGCACCGCCCACCAGCGTCATCGGCTGTGGACGGGTTCGCGCTTCCGGTGCTTCGGCGCGAAAGATTTTCCAGGATAACCACATCAGATAGGTACAGCCTGCCAGCGTCAGCGGCAGGCGAATCGCCGCCATCCAGTGCAGCAACACCTCCAGCGCCATCCCGGCAATCACCGTCTGTAGCGCACAGCCCACTAAAATGCCAAACACCATCGGCAGGGTTCGCCGCATGCCAAAATTGACGCCGGAGGTCGCCAGCAACAGATTGTTCGGGCCTGGCGTAATGGACATCACGGTGACATAACTGAAGAAAGAGGGATCGAGCATAGTGGCTCTCCTGAAAGTGGACAGAGTTCTATGCTACGGCGGAGAAAGAGATGGTAACAGTGACACAAAATTACTATTGTTATGGTTACAGTTCCCGTTAACAGCAATTGTACCCATCTACGCCGGAGGCTTCTGTGTCCCTTGCTCCCACTTCCGATCAGCCACTCTATCAGCAGCTCGCAGACAGCTTCGCTGAGGCCATCCATCAGGGCACGCTGAAACCCGGTAAACGCCTGCCGGCGATCCGCCGCGTCGCTCAGTCACACCAGGTCAGCGTCAATACGGTGCTGAATGCCTGGCAGCTGCTGGAAGATCGCGGGCTGATTGAGGCGCGTCCGCAGTCGGGGTACTACGTGCGCGGCGTATTGCCCGCCGTCACCCGTCACGGTCAGCACAAAGCCCGGGTACGCGACCCCAGCAGCGGCAAGCTCGACCTGATCGATAAGGTGTTTGCAGCGCAGAACCATCCCGACTACACCAATATCTCGCTGGCCTGCCCGCAGGACAGCGAGCTGTTCCCGGCGGCGCGCATCGCCCGGATTACCGCCTCGCTGCTGCGCCGTCATCCCAACATTATCGGGCGCTATGCACTTCCGCCTGGTAGTGAGCGCTTACGGGAGGAGATTGCGCGACGGGCGCTGCACGCCGGGCAAACGCTCACCGCCGACGAGATCACCCTGACCCACGGCTGCATGGAAGCGCTTCAGCTGGCGCTACGGGCGGTGACGCAGCCCGGCGACTGCGTCGGGCTGGAGTCACCGACTTACTTCTTCCTCTTCCCGCTGCTGGCGTCGCTGGGCCTGAAGGCGCTGGAAATCCCTACCGATCCGCAACATGGCCTGTCGCTGGATGCGCTGGAGATGCTGCTGCAGGAGCAGCGTATTAAGGCACTGATTGCAATGCCCAGCGTGCAGAATCCGCTGGGCTGCGGCATGTCGCTGGAGAATAAGAAGCGGCTGGCGAAGTTAGTGAATACTTACCACGTTCCGCTGATAGAAGACGGACTGTATGACGAGTTGCAGTTCGACTGGCCGCTCTCGCCCGCCGTGAAAGCCTTTGATCGCGATGGCTGGGTGATTTACTGCACCAGCTTTACCAAAACCGTGGCACCCGATTTCCGACTTGGCTGGACCGCCGCAGGCCGTTTTCATGACGCGATTGCCCGACTGAAAGCAGTATCGTCGATGGCCGAATCCGCCCTGCTCTCCGAAACGCTGGCGGAGTTTCTTGCGTCCGGCGGTTACGATCACCATCTGCGCACGCTGCGTCGTCGCTACGCGGCCAATCTGGATGAGGCGCGCGGTCTGATCGCACGCTACTTCCCGGTGGGAACCCGCGCGACGCTGCCGCGCGGTGGATTTGTTTTCTGGGTCGAGTTACCGGGCGGCGTGAATACCACCGAGATGTTTGATCGGCTGCTGCAGGAGCAGATTTGCGTCACGCCTGGCGCGCTCTATTCGCTGAGTGAGCGCTACAACCATGCGCTGCGTCTCTCCTGCTGCTATCCGTTTGATGCCCGCTACACCCGGGCGATTCAGCGCGCGGGCGAAATCGCCTGTGAACTGGCGGGCGTGCCGTGCGGCGAAGCTCAGGGTGTACCGTTGCGGCCCCAGACGGTATAGCCGCGACGTTCAGTCAGGCGCTCGTAATAGGTGCGCACCGCCGGATAGTCGGGATGATCGAGCGGGGTTTCAAACCAGCGGTTTACCGCCAGGCCAATCGGAATGTCTGCCAGAGTAAAATTGCGTCCGGCGACGTAGCGGCCGGTTTTTTCCAGCTGCTGATTGAGAATGCTCATGGTGTGCGCCCAGCCTTTGCTGGCCGCAGCCAGCAGTCGCGGGTCCTGATGGGCCGGTGAGTTTCGCACCAGCGACATAAAGGCGTAGCGCCATGAGGTGTTGAGTTCGGTGGATTGCCAGTCCATCCACTGATCGACAGGCGCACGCGTCTGCGGATGCAGAGGATAAAGCCATTCACCGCCATAGGTGTTCGCCAGATAGCGCAGAATGGCGTTAGATTCCCACATCACAAAGTCATCATCTTTTAATACGGGCACCATCGCATTCGGGTTGAGTGCCATGAATTCGGGCAGGTGCGTTGAACGGAAGCCGTCGCCCCACTCTTCGCGCTGGTAATCAAGGTCCAGCTCGTCACACAGCCATAATACTTTGCGCACGTTGATTGAGGAGGCGCGTCCCAGGATCGTCAGCATTCACAGTCTCCGATAAAATCTTTAACTTATTGATAACGCTGTTAGCTGTTATAAGCAATCATCCGGCAGAGAAAAGGCCACACTGAACCCAGAGCAAGGAGTCACAATGAAGGTCGCGTTTAAGCAAGTCGATGTGTTTACCTCATCAGCCTTTAACGGCAATCCGCTGGCGGTGATCATGGATGCTCAGGGGTTAAGCGACAGCCAGCTGGCGGCGATTGCCCGCTGGACAAACCTGTCGGAAACCACCTTTGTCCTGCCGCCTCAGCATGAAGAGGCGGACTATCGGGTGCGGATTTTTACCGTTGAAGGGGAACTGCCGTTTGCCGGTCATCCGACGCTGGGCACCGCCCATGCGCTGCTGGAGGCGGGCTGGTCAACCCGCACGCCGGGTGAAATCGTGCAGGAGTGCGGCGTCGGTAACGTGACGGTGAAGATAGGTGACGCGGGCCTGGCATTTGCCGCGCCGGCTGCCACGCTGATGCCCTGGCAGGATGCGCGGATGAGTAACGCCTTAAACAGCGATGCGTTCGATCTGACGCAAAGTCCGACGGTAGTGGACATGGGAATTCGCTGGCTGCTCATACCGATGATCAGCGCCGAAGCGGTACTGGAGCTGCAGCCCGATGTCAGTGAATTGCAGCGTCTGATTCAGCATGCGGGTGTCTCGGGCATCATGCCCTTTGGTCGCCTGCCCACTGGCGAGCCTGAACAGTATGAAGTGCGCGGTCTGCTGGTGGAGAATGGCAGCCTGACCGAAGATCCGGTTACCGGCAGCGCCAACGCCTGTCTGGCGCGTTACTTTGCCGCGGCAGGACAAACCACCCCCTATCGTGTTCGCCAGGGCACTGCCCTGCAGCGCGCGGGGCGGGTGAACGTGACCTTTGCCGGTGAGACCATCTGGATTGGTGGCAATACCGTGACCGTCATCGACGGCACTATTACGCTGTGAAAGGCGGCGGCGTCGTATTTTCCGCGACGCCGCCCGGGGTTAAATTCCCTGCCCGCCGGACGCTTCAATGCGCTGCGCGGTGATCCAGCCGGTTTCGTCACTGAGGATCGCGCTGCTGGCGTCGCCGATATCATCCGGCAGTCCGACCCGACCCAGCGCCGTCAGCCCGGCAATCTGGTCGTTAATCTCGCGGGTATCACGCACACGTCCTCCGCCAAAGTCTGTCTCTATCGCGCCAGGAGCCAGAATGTTGACGCGAATGCGGCGTTCACCCAGCTCTTTCGCCTGATAACGCGTCAGGACCTCCATCGCCCCTTTCATCGACGCATAGGTTGCGGAGCCAGGATAGACCAGCCGGGTCAGACCGCTGGAGATATTCAGGATGCGACCCCCGTCGTTAATCAGCGGCAGCAGCTTCTGGGTCAGGAAGTAAGGCCCTTTGAAATGCACATTCACCAGTGCATCAAATTCCGCCTCGGTGGTGTCGGTAAACGGCTTGTAGTGTCCGTGACCGGCGTTGTTCACTAAATAGTCAAATCGCTCACGCTGCCACTGCTGTTGCAGTACTTCTTTCACCTCACCGACAAAGCGATCAAACTGCCCGGTTTCGCCGACATCCAGCGCCAGCGCCACGGCGCGCTGTCCCAGCGCTTCAATTTCCTTTACAACCGACTGTGCCTCATCGGCATGGCTGCGGTAAGTCAGAATAATATCTGTGCCTCTGGCAGCCAGTTTTAAGGCTCCATTGCGGCCTAAACCGCGGTTTGCACCGGTAATTAACGCCACTTTCTGATTCATCTCACACACCTGTTGAAAAATTGAACACGGTTTAAGGATATTCGCGAATTATTGATCTATAAACAGGGTTAAACGCGCATCACTGTTTCAATAAAAACAACAATCGGTGAACAACATGGACAAAATTCACGCAATGCAGGTGTTTGTGCGGGTGGCCGAAATGGGCAGTTTTACCCGCGCGGCAGAGAGTTTAGGCATACCCAAAGGCAGCGTATCGCGACAGATTCAGGCGCTGGAGAATCAAATGGCAACACGTTTGCTGCATCGCACCACGCGCCGGGTGCAACTAACCCAGGATGGCCTGGTCTATTACGACCGCTGCCTGGATCTGTTGTCGATGATTGACGATATGGACAGCCTGTTTCAGCACGAGCCCGCTTCGCTCAGCGGTAAACTCCGGGTCGACATGTCAGTGGCGATGGCCACCGGCTTTATCCTGCCAAGGCTGCCGGAATTTTTGCAGCACTACCCGGGCGTGGAAATTGAGCTGAGCAGCAGCGACCGACAGGTAGATGTAATCCGGGAAGGATTTGACTGCGTCATCCGGGTCGGTGAGCTGAAGGATTCGGGGCTGATTGCGCGAAAAATTGGTACTCATACCTTGATCAACTGCGCCAGCCCTGGCTACCTTTCGCGGTTCGGCATGCCAATCCGGCTGGAAGAGCTGTCGCAGCATGCGATGGTGCATTACAGCCAGCAGCTCGGACAGGCCTCACCCGGTTTTGAATATTTTGATGGCAGGCAGTGCCATTACGTTCATACCGGTGGCGTGGTGACGGTAAACAGCACAGAAACCTACCGCGCCGCCTGTCTGGCAGGGCTGGGGATTATTCAGGTGCCCGCTGCCGGGATTCAGACATTACTGGAAAGGGGCGAGCTGGTGGAAGTGCTCCATCGCTTTCCCGCCAGGCCGATGCCGATCCATCTGCTCTATCCGCACCGGCGCAATGTGGCACGCCGCGTAAGGGTATTTATGGAGTGGCTGAGTCAGGTGTTACAGGAGTACGTCACCTGAGCGGCTATACTTTGATTTTAATGATAAACAGGACAGTGAAGGTCTATGACAGACAAGCAGGAAAACCCGCAGGATATGCAGCCAGCAAAGCCGCTTATCGATATTAAAACCGGCAATCACACCGTGGATGAGTCGATTGTTCGCGTGTCGCGCTTCGCCACCTGGTTCCAGTCTATTCCGGCGGTGGCGCATTTTATTCGCGCTCTCGACCGCTTTAATGACCGACTCGGCAGCCAGTTTGGCGCAGCTATTACTTATTTTTCATTTTTATCGCTGATCCCCATTCTGATGGTGTCGTTTGCCGCCGTGGGTTTTGTGCTGGCATCGAATCAGGATCTGCTGACCGATATCATCAACAAAATCGTCAGCAGCATCAGTGACCCGACGCTGGCGACCACGCTGAAGAATACGGTGAATACCGCCATTCAGCAGCGTGCCACCGTGGGTATCACCGGTTTACTGCTGGCGCTCTACTCCGGTCTTAACTGGATGGGTAATCTGCGTGAAGCGATCCGCGCCCAGTCGCGCGACGTGTGGGAACGTAAACCGGATGACAAAGAGAAGATCTGGAAGCGTTATATTCGCGACTTCCTGTCGCTGACGGGTCTGATGCTGGCGCTGGTGATTACGCTGTCGCTGACCTCGGTGGCCGGTTCTGCCCAGGCGACCATTGTGAGTGCGCTGGGGCTGGATGGCATTGAGTGGTTACGACCTGCCCTGACCATTATCGCCACGTCGATTTCCGTTCTGGCGAACTATCTGTTGTTCCTCTGGATTTTCTGGATCCTGCCGCGTCATAAGCCGCGCAAAAAAGCACTGTTCCGCGGCACCCTGCTGGCGGCAATCGGCTTTGAGGTGATTAAGTTTGTGATGACGCTGACGCTGCCGAAGCTGGCGACCTCACCTTCCGGTGCAGCCTTTGGTTCTGTACTCGGTCTGATGGCGTTCTTCTATTTCTTCGCCCGTCTGACACTGTTCTGTGCAGCGTGGATCGCCACGGCCAAATATAAAGACGACCCTCAGATGCCGGAAGCGGGCAGCGCATCCCGCCGCAAAGCATCGTAATCCGTTAACAACAGCGGAAAATGTCACCCCTCGGCTATTTTTTCACCAGATAACAGGATGAATAGCTGAGGGGTCACTTTTATTTAGCCCTTTCTTAGAGTATCCCGCCAGATATCGTCCGGTTTACCCCGGTATCGCCCGGCATTCGTCACACCACAGAAATTATCCTCTTTTTGCCCTCTGAAGCCAGACGCGGCGCGGGTTTTCATCATTGAATGCGCTCTGGCAGATGCGTAAGATTCTTTGTCTGTATTTACAAATAAGAAACAGTTATGCAAGCCTCCCTCACAGACACACTCGACAAACAGCAGGATCCCACACCAGTTAACTCACGCAGTAAGGTGGTGATTGCCTCGCTGGTCGGCACGGCCATCGAGTTCTTCGACTTCTATATTTATGCCACTGCTGCTGTCATCGTTTTCCCGCACATTTTCTTCCCGCAGGGTGATGCCACGGTCGCGACGCTACAGTCGCTGGCCACTTTTGCTATCGCCTTTATCGCGCGCCCGATTGGCTCTGCGGTGTTTGGTCACTTTGGCGATCGCGTCGGGCGTAAAGCCACGCTGGTTGCCTCGCTGCTAACCATGGGGATCTCTACCGTGGTGATCGGCCTGTTGCCGAGCTATGAAACTATCGGTGTGCTGGCGCCGCTGCTGCTGGCGCTGGCGCGTTTTGGTCAGGGGCTGGGACTGGGTGGTGAATGGGGCGGCGCGGCGCTGCTGGCGACGGAAAACGCCCCGGCGAAGAAGCGTGCGCTTTATGGTTCATTCCCTCAGTTGGGTGCACCGATTGGCTTTTTCTTCGCGAACGGGACTTTCCTGCTGCTCTCCTGGCTGCTGACCGATGAGCAGTTTATGCAGTGGGGCTGGCGTGTGCCGTTTATTCTCTCCGCTGTACTGGTGCTGATTGGCCTGTATGTGCGCGTGTCGCTGCATGAGAGTCCGGTGTTTGCCAAAGTGCAGAAAGAGAAGAAGCAGGTTCGGGTGCCGATTGCGGCGCTGCTGGGCAAGCATCTGACCGCCACCATTCTCGGCACCTTTATCATGCTGGCGACCTATACGCTGTTCTATATCATGACCGTCTATTCGATGAGCTACGGCACCACGCCAGCACCAGCGGGTCTGGGCATTCCGCGTAACAGTATGTTGTGGATGCTGATGCTGGCGGTGATTGGTTTTGGTGTGATGGTGCCGATTGCCGGTTTGCTGGCCGACCGTTTTGGTCGTCGCAAGACGATGATTACCATTACGCTGATGATTATCGCGTTTTCGTTCCTGTTCCCGGCAATGCTGGGTTCCGGTTCACAGGCGCTGGTGATGGCGTTTCTGCTGCTGGGTCTGAGCATTATGGGGCTGACGTTTGGCCCGATGGGCGCGCTGCTGCCGGAGCTGTTCCCGACCGAAGTGCGTTATACCGGTGCCTCGTTCTCCTATAACCTTTCCTCGATTCTGGGAGCCTCTGTTGCGCCGTACATCGCGACCTGGCTGAATGCCAATTATGGTCTGCAGGCAGTGGGGCTGTATCTGGCGTCGATGGCAGTGCTGACGCTGATAGCGCTGCTGGCCTGTAAAGAGACGCGTCACCAGACGTTGTATGACGTTTAATCCTGTTGGATGAAGGTCAGTGAAACCCGGCATCTGCCGGGTTTTTTTATGGAGCGGGCTCACAGAGTACAACTGCTCTGAAGGGCTAAAAAAGCATCGCCTTATGGTCAGGTGACAGGCTCAGGGAGCATATGCCTTTCGCAAAGACGCAAAAGACGCCATCCCTGGCCCGCGATGCTTTGCTACAGGCGTATGCTCCCATCGCTTGAAGTGGATTAGTTGTCTGTTCGAAAAAGCTGAATCGCGTTTAAAGGCGTAGTGATATTGGCAGCAATGAAGAAGCTTAAGGACACAGGCAACACGGGCAGAAGAGGAAAGCGTCCCGCGCCAGGGACAAAAACGCCGGGAGCGTTTTTGAACAACGCAAAGCGTTGGCCCGTTTACGGGCGCACCTCAGGGATGAGGTGCGTAATCGTGCGGGCCGAGCGGCCAGGGATTGGCTTAAGCGCCTTTCCGATCTGACCGTGTTGCCTGTGCAGGCACGGTCTTATAGCAATGCAGGCTGTGTTCACAAACAAAAAACCCCGGCAAGCCGGGGTTTGTTTTGCTGAAAACTGTGTTGCCGGTTATTAGCCCGCGACAGCGATACGCTTCATATCGGTCATATAGCCACGCAGTTTGCGGCCAACAGTTTCAATCGGATGCTGGCGAACGGCTTCGTTGACGTCACGCAGCTGCGCGTTGTCGACCTGCGTGCCTTCAACCGCTTTACCCAGATCGCCTGGCTGCAGCGTGGTCATGAACTCTTTCAGCAGCGGCACCGCAGCGAAGGAGAACAGGTAGTTACCATATTCGGCGGTATCAGAGATAACTACGTTCATTTCATACAGACGCTTACGTGCGATGGTGTTCGCGATCAGCGGCAGCTCATGCAGGGATTCGTAGTAAGCGGACTCTTCAATGATGCCGGCATCGACCATGGTTTCAAACGCCAGCTCAACGCCCGCTTTAACCATCGCAACCATCACAACACCTTTATCGTAGTACTCCTGCTCTTCGATTTTGCCTTCATACTGTGAGGCAGTTTCGAATGCGGTCTGGCCGGTCTCTTCACGCCAGGTCAGCAGGTTTTTATCATCGTTAGCCCAGTCAGCCATCATGCCAGAAGAGAATTCGCCGGAAATGATGTCATCCATGTGCTTCTGGAACAGCGGCGCCATGATGGTTTTCAGCTGCTCTGACAGCGCATAAGCACGCAGTTTAGCCGGGTTAGAGAGGCGGTCCATCATCAGGGTGATGCCACCAAATTTCAGTGACTCGGTGATGGTTTCCCAGCCGAACTGAATCAGTTTTTCTGCGTAAGCCGGGTCCGTACCTTCAGCCACCAGCTTGTCGAAGCAGAGCAGTGAACCCGCCTGCAGCATGCCGCACAGGATGGTCTGCTCACCCATCAGGTCAGATTTCACTTCTGCAACGAAGGAGGATTCCAGCACGCCAGCACGATCGCCGCCGGTCGCTGCTGCCCAGGCTTTAGCAATCGCCATGCCTTCGCCTTTTGGATCGTTTTCCGGGTGAACCGCGATCAGCGTCGGAACACCAAAGCCGCGCTTGTACTCTTCACGGACTTCAGTACCCGGGCACTTCGGTGCCACCATGACTACGGTGATGTCTTTACGGATGCTTTCGCCCACTTCAACGATGTTGAAACCGTGCGAGTAACCCAGCGCAGCGCCATCTTTCATCAGCGGCTGAACAGCCTGAACGACAGCAGAGTGCTGCTTGTCTGGCGTCAGGTTAACCACCAGGTCCGCCTGCGGGATCAGATCTTCGTAAGTACCCACTTTGAAACCGTTATCGGTCGCTTTGCGCCATGAAGGGCGTTTCTCAGCAATCGCTTCGGCACGCAGTGCATAGGCGACATCCAGACCTGAATCACGCATGTTCAGACCCTGGTTCAGGCCCTGCGCGCCACAGCCAACGATAACGACTTTTTTGCCTTTCAGGAAACTGGCACCATCTGCGAATTCATCACGCGCCATGAAACGACATTTGCCTAATTGCGCCAGCTGGTTGCGCAGGTTCAATGTGTTGAAATAGTTAGCCATGGGTACTCCGGTAAGGTTGTGTTTGCTTTTTTTGTTCAGGAACGGCGTGTCATGCAACGCCGCGAATGACCCCATCATATGACAGGAATTCTGTTGCTTAAATTGATATATTAACAACGTCACATTGCAATAAATGCAACACTAAACAGAGGCGACGCGCGCATGGATTTACGGGATCTGAAACTGTTTCTTCATCTGGCAGAAAGCTGCCACTTCGGGCGCACGGCGCGTGCGATGCACGTCAGCCCTTCCACACTGTCACGCCAGATCCAGCGGCTTGAAGACGATGTCGGCCATGCGCTCTTTCTGCGTGATAACCGCACCGTGACGCTGACGGAAGCGGGAGAACGCCTGCGCCAGTTTGCCCAGCAGACGCTGTTGCAGTATCAGCAACTGCGCCATGTGATGGATCTTAACGGCCCGTCACTCAGCGGCGAACTGCGACTGTTCTGTTCTGTGACGGCGGCCTACAGTCATCTGCCGCCGATTCTCGATCGCTTTCGCGCGGAACATCCGCAGGTCGAAATCAAACTGGATACCGGTGATGCTGCGGATGCGGTGGAAAAAGTCCACTCCGGCGATGCCGATCTGGCGATTGCCGGACGGCCTGAAACCCTGCCCGCCAGCATTGATTTTATGCCACTGGGGCTGATCCCGCTGGTGCTGATTGCGCCCGCACTGCCCTGTGCTGTTCGCACCCAGGCCACCCAGCCGCAGCCCGACTGGTCAAAAATTCCGTTTATCCTGCCGGTGCAGGGACCGGCACGGCGGCGTATCGATCTCTGGTTTCGCCGCCAGCGCATCCCGAATCCGGTGATTTACGCCACGGTATCGGGCCATGAAGCGATTGTCTCGATGGTGGCGCTGGGTTGCGGTATTGCACTGTTGCCGGATGTGGTGCTTGAGAACAGTCCGGATCCGGTGCGGAACCGCGTGCTGTTGCTGGAGAATATTGACTCGGTTGCGCCGTTCGAACTCGGCATCTGCGTGCAGAAAAAGCGGCTCGGAGAGCCGCTGATTAGTGCTTTCTGGAGCCAGCTGTAATCAGTGGCCTGACAGGAAGAAGCGGAACGCCGGGTTCTGGCTTTCGTCGTGAAAGTCGTAACCCAGGTCGGTGAGATGCTCCTCGAAACGTGGCTCATCGCAGCCGAGTTCAAAAGCCGCCAGCACACGACCGTAATCGGTGCCATGGCTGCGATAGTGAAACAGCGAGATATTCCAGTGGGTGCCCAGCGTCTGCAGGAACTTCAGCAACGCGCCCGGCGCCTCCGGGAATTCAAAGCTGAAGAGCCGTTCACGCAGCGGCTTGGATGGACGTCCGCCCACCATGTAACGCACATGCAGTTTTGCCATCTCATCATCTGACAGATCGACCACCTGATAACCGCCGCGGGTGAGCTCGCTGATGATTTCGCTGCGCTCTTCCACGCCACGCGTCAGACGTACACCAACAAAAATGCAGGCTTTATCCGCGTCCGCGTAGCGATAGTTGAACTCGGTGATTGAACGTCCGCCCAGCGTCTGACAGAAACGCAGGAAGCTGCCCTGCTGTTCCGGGATGGTGACGGCCAGCAGCGCTTCACGCTGTTCGCCCAGCTCGCAACGCTCGGAGACGTAACGCAGGCCGTGGAAGTTGACGTTGGCACCGGACAAGACATGCGCCAGCCGCTCGCCTTTGATGTCGTGCTGCTGGATATACTTCTTCATGCCCGCCAGCGCCAGCGCGCCAGACGGCTCCGCCACGGCACGAACATCTTCGAACAGGTCTTTCATCGCAGCGCAAATCGCATCGCTGTCGACGGTGATGATGTCATCAATGTAGGCCTGACAGAGCCGGAAGGTTTCGCTGCCAATTCGTTTGACCGCGACGCCTTCGGCAAACAGCCCGACGCGTGGCAGATCGACCGGATGACCGGCGTCCAGCGCCGCTTTCAGGCAGGCTGAATCTTCTGACTCCACCGCGATGACTTTGATCTGCGGCATCAGCTGCTTGATCAGCACCGCAACGCCCGCGGCCAGACCGCCGCCACCTACCGGGACAAAGACCCGGTCGAGGTGCGCATCCTGCTGCAGCAGCTCCATCGCCAGCGTGCCCTGTCCGGCAATCACAGCCGGATGGTCAAACGGCGGCACGAAGGTGTAGCCACGCTGTTCAGCGAGCTCTATCGCTTTAGCTTTCGCCTCGTCAAAGTTGGCCCCAAACAGAAAAGCCTCACCGCCAAATGCGCGCACCGCATCAACCTTGATGTCTGCGGTCGCCAGCGGCATCACAATCAGTGACTTGATGCCGAGCTTCGTCGCGGAGAGCGCCACGCCCTGCGCATGGTTACCGGCTGATGCCGTCACCACGCCGCGCGCTTTCTGCTCTTCGTTCAGACCGGCAATCATCGCGTAGGCACCGCGTAGCTTGAAACTGTGTACCGGCTGGCGATCCTCCCGCTTCACCAGAATGGTGTTGCCGAGACGCGATGAAATTTTTTCCATAACCTGCAGCGGCGTCACCTGTGCCACTTCATACACCGGTGAACGCAGCACTGCGCGCAGATACTCCGCGCCGCATGGCGCGTCGGGTAGCGGTTGAGACTCGGCCATGGTTAGCCTCCCAGCTTGCTCTTATCGCGGACGGCACCTTTGTCAGCACTGGTCGCGAGTAATGCGTAAGCACGCAGCGCAAAGGAGACTTCACGCTGACGATTGACCGGCGTATACGCCGCATCGCCACGTGCCTGCTGCTCTTCACGGCGGGCGTGCAGTTCGTTATCCGGCACAGCGAGTTTGATGCCGCGGTTAGGGATATCGATTTCAATGGTGTCGCCATCTTTGACCAGCGCAATAGTGCCGCCGTTGGCCGCTTCAGGCGAAGCATGGCCGATAGAGAGGCCTGATGTACCGCCGGAGAAACGACCGTCGGTAATCAGTGCGCAGCTTTTGCCCAGACCCATCGATTTCAGATAGGTGGTCGGATAGAGCATTTCCTGCATGCCCGGCCCGCCTTTTGGTCCTTCATAGCGGATGACGACCACGTCGCCTGCGACTACTTTGCCGCCCAGAATCGCTTCTACCGCGTCATCCTGGCTTTCATAGACTTTGGCCGGACCGGTGAAGGTCAGGATCTCTTTGTCGACGCCCGCGGTTTTGACGATACAGCCATCTTCGGCAATATTGCCGTACAGCACGGCCAGACCGCCATCCTGTGAGTAAGCGTTTTCGCGGGTGCGGATACAGCCTTCGGCACGGTCATCATCCAGCGTGTCCCAGCGGCAGTTCTGCGAGAATGCCTGGGTAGTACGGATGCCCGCCGGGCCCGCGCGGAACATATCTTTTACCGCCTGATCTTTGGTCAGCATGATGTCGTACTGATCCAGCGTTTCACGCATCGTCTGCTGCAGGATGTTGCGCGCGCTGCTGTCGAACAGACCTGCGCGATCCAGCTCGCCCAGAATCGCGAAAACGCCACCTGCGCGATGCACATCTTCCATGTGGTATTTCGGGGTACTTGGCGCGACTTTACAAAGCTGAGGCACTTTACGTGACAGGCGATCGATGTCGGAGATGTTGAAGTCGATGTCGCCTTCCTGTGCCGCCGCCAGCAGGTGCAGCACAGTGTTGGTGGAGCCGCCCATGGCGATATCCAGCATCATGGCGTTCTCGAAAGCGGCCTTGTTCGCGATGTTACGCGGCAGCATGTTGACGTCATCCTGCTCATAGTAGCGCTTGGTCAGGCTGACGATGCGCTTACCGGCATTGATGAACAGCTCTTTGCGATCGGCGTGCGTGGCCAGCAGTGAACCATTACCAGGCTGCGACAGGCCGAGTGCTTCGGTCAGGCAGTTCATCGAGTTGGCGGTGAACATACCGGAACAGGAGCCGCAGGTCGGACAGGCAGAGCGTTCGATCTGATCGCTGTCGGCATCGCTGACATTCGGATTGGCACCCTGAATCATCGCATCCACCAGGTCCAGCTTGATGATCTGGTCAGAAAGCTTGGTTTTACCCGCTTCCATCGGTCCGCCAGAAACGAAGATCACCGGAATATTGAGGCGCAGAGACGCCATCAGCATGCCTGGGGTGATTTTATCGCAGTTGGAGATGCAGACCATGGCGTCGGCGCAGTGCGCGTTGACCATGTACTCGACCGAGTCAGCAATCAGCTCACGCGAAGGCAGTGAATACAGCATGCCGCCATGACCCATGGCAATACCGTCATCCACCGCGATGGTGTTGAACTCTTTAGCCACACCGCCCGCTGCTTCGATCTGCTCAGCGACGAGTTTACCCAGATCGCGGAGGTGAACGTGGCCAGGGACAAATTGGGTGAATGAGTTAACCACAGCGATAATCGGCTTGCCGAAATCGTCGTCGGTCATTCCTGTCGCGCGCCATAAGGCACGGGCACCCGCCATATTGCGGCCGTGGGTGGTAGTGGCGGAACGGTACTTAGGCATGCTCTATTTACTCCAGTAAGAATTAGCTCGCGGACGTCAGATGACGCCCGCGCTGTATCTGATTATGGGTTAACCGGATCTAACCAGCCCCATTTGTCTTCTGTTTCGCCAGTGAACAGACCAAAGAAGGCCTGCTGGACACGTTTGGTGACCGGACCACATTTGCCTTCGCCCACCTGAATGCGGTCAACGCTGCGCACCGGTGTGATTTCTGCCGCGGTGCCAGACATAAAGACTTCGTCAGCCAGATAGAGAGATTCACGCGACAGAGTCTGCTCACGCACTTCAATGCCCATATCACGCGCCAGCGTGATAATCGCATCGCGGGTAATGCCCGGCAGTGCCGAAGAGGTAAATGGCGGGGTATAGAGCACGCCATCTTTAACTTCAAACAGGTTTTCGCCAGCGCCTTCTGAGATCAGGCCATTAGTATCCAGCGCAATGCCTTCCTGATAGCCATGACGACGGGCTTCGCTGCCCACCAGCAGCGAGGAGAGGTAGTTACCACCCGCTTTAGCGGCGGTTGGCAGGGTATTTGGTGCTACGCGGTTCCATGAAGAGACCATGGCATCGATGCCGTTTTCCAGCGCTTCAGCGCCCAGGTAAGCGCCCCACGGGAAGGCGGCAATGATCACGTCGGTAGTGAAGCCATCTGGCGGGTTCACGCCCAGGCCCACGTCGCCGACAAAGGCCAGCGGACGGATATAAGCACTTTTCAGTTTGTTCACGCGGATGACTTCGCGGCACGCTTCCATCAGCTCATCAACGCTGCTTTTAATCGGGAAGCGGTAGATTTTGGCGGAGTCGTGCAGACGTTGCATGTGTTCACGATGACGGAACACAACCGGTCCTTTGTGAGAGTCGTAGCAGCGCACGCCTTCAAATACCGACGTACCGTAGTGCAACGCGTGGGACATGACGCTGACCTTCGCATCTTCCCACTTAACCATCTCGCCATTGAACCAAATAAAGTCTGCTTTCTTCGTGCTCATTGTTATTCCCTCTCGCGGCTACGCGCGGATTTGTTGTGTTGTCTGTTGTTGAATCTGAACGCATGCAACGTCAATTAATTTACTTAACTGCGAAGACAGTAAATCGACGGAGCGCTGGCTGGCAACGGTCATTTCAATATTAATGTTTTCTGCGTTGCCGACTGAGGCCATGTTCATAGAACAGACCTGAAAACCGCGGTGACGCACGACGCGTAAAATGCGCTCTAAAATTTCAGGGCGGAAACGGGCTTCGATAGACAATTGATGCTGGTTCATACGGTTTTCTCCATCATGTTTGCATTGCTGGCACCCGGCGGTACCAGTGGCCAGACGTTTTCATGCTCATCTATTGCAACATGCAGGAAGTAAGGACCTTCGCTGTTCAGCAGAGCATCAAGGGCGTCGTCGACCTGATCTTTACGGGTAATGCGCTGGCCGGGAATGTTGAACGCGCTGGCCAGCGTGAGGAAGTCGGGATTGTCGGACAGGTTAGTTTCACTGTAGCGACCATCGAAAAAGAGCTGCTGCCACTGGCGCACCATGCCCAGACGCTGGTTATCCATCAGTACGATTTTGACCGGCAGCCTGCCGCGCTTGATGGTGCCCAGCTCCTGGATGTTCATCATGATGGAGCCATCGCCCGAGACACAGATCACTGTATCGTCCGGACGTGCAACCTGCGCACCGATGGCAGCAGGTAAACCAAAGCCCATGGTGCCTAAGCCGCTGGAGGTGATGAAGTTCTCCGGCGCGCTGAAATCCATATGTTGCGCTGTCCACATCTGGTGCTGACCAACATCAGTGGTGACGACGGCATTGGCCGGTTTGCGATCGGAAAGCTGCTTCAGCAGCAGCGGCGCATAGATCGCGTCGCCCGGATGGTCGTAGCGCCATGTATGGCTGGCTTTCAGTGCCTGCACCTCATCGCGCCAGGCGTTGATGTGCAAAGGCTGACTCAGGGCGGGCAGCAGTTCGTTAAGGTCGCCCTGCAGAGAGACATGCGCGCGACGTAATTTGTTTAATTCAGCGGGGTCGATATCGAGATGAATGACGCTGGCGTGCGGTGCGAAGGTATCCAGCTTGCCGGTGACGCGGTCGTCGAAACGGGCACCGACTGCGATCAGCAGGTCACACGCCTGTACGGCCAGGTTAGCGGCTTTGGTACCGTGCATTCCCAGCATACCGAGATAGACGTCACTGTGTGGGTCCACACTGCCCAGTCCCTTCAGGGTAGCAACCGCCGGAATGCCGGTCTCTTCTGCCAGCGCACGCAGTGCCGGAACCGCCTGCGCCAGACCAACACCGCCGCCAACGTAGAGCATGGGCTTTCTGGCCTGCGCTATCAGTGCACGTGCCTGGTCAATCGCCTGATGCGGCAGCGCATTTCCTTCTTCAACCGGAACCAGATGCGGCGCGGGTTCACCTTGTGCAATCTGAATGTCTTTCGGGATATCAACCAGTACCGGGCCAGGACGGCCTGACTGCGCCAGCGCAAAAGCTTCCGCCATGATGGCCGGCAGCTCATCCAGCGATTCCACCAGGAAGCTGTGCTTGGTGCAGGCCAGAGAGAGTCCCAGTACGTCAATCTCCTGAAAGGCATCGGTGCCGATGAAGGCCGAGGTGACCTGACCCGTTACCGCCACAACCGGCACTGAGTCCATCATGGCATCCGCCAGACCGGTGATCAGGTTTGTCGCGCCGGGGCCGGAAGTAGCGATACAGACGCCGGTTTTGCCGGTGGAACGGGCATAGCCGATTGCCGCCATCACAGCGCCCTGCTCGTGACGACACAGTAGGTGTTCCACGCCGCCATCATAAAGCGCGTCGTATACCGGCATGATGGCGCCGCCAGGGTAACCAAATACGGTATCAACACCCTGCGCGCGTAAAGCCTGAACTACCCACTGTGCACCTGTCATCGCTATTCTCCTGTGTCCTGACCGGAACAACAGAATTTTATGCTACTGTTCATTGTTTGTTCCTTGTGGATTTACTGATATTTCCTCGGGTCGAAAAAAAACCCCCGGACCTTTCGGTGCGGGGGTTTTTTCGGATTCGAGGCTTGATTTTTAAGCCTTTCTTTCTCCAAGCGTTGCCCCGCACGGTAGGTTAATAACCACCACCACGCTAATCACGACCAGGCTAATCACTTGTAGAAGGGCTTTCATGTGTTGTTCAATTCTTTTTCGTGTTCGAAGTAATGCCTACAGAGTTATCATAGTCAGGGGGCATGACACAACTTTTTTTACAGATTTATTTTAGCTTGTTGCGCTGAATCAAGGCCTATCAATCTGTAATACAACAAATAATTACATAATGATAATTATTCATCACTTCAGGGACGTAATAATATTTCGATGAATTTGCGTACTGTCGCGCAGCGTTTTAAAACGCCATGAAACAACTTTCGATGGGGTGTGCGATGGCCCGAATTGTGCTGATGCTGTGCTCGCTTTTCTTTGATGCAGTCACCAGACTGACGGCAACAAGGAGCGAGTATGTCATTGTCAAAAGTTCTGACCCGGGCAGCACTGGGGGTGGAAGCCCCGCTGGTGACCATTGAGGCACATATCAGTAACGGCCTGCCTGCCTTGACCCTGGTGGGTCTGCCGGAAACCACGGTCAAAGAAGCGCCTGAGCGCGTACGCAGCGCCATTATCAACAGCGGTTTCACCTTTCCGGCAAAGCGGGTCACCATCAATCTGGCTCCAGCGGACTTACCCAAAGAGGGCGGACGGTATGACTTACCTATGGCCATCGCCATTCTGGTCGCCTCTGAGCAGCTTCCTGCCGACAAGCTGACGCACTATGAGTTTCTGGGTGAACTGGCACTCGACGGCGCGCTGTGCGGTGTTCAGGGCGCGATTCCGGCAGCCATGGTAGCAATTCAGGCTGGACGACAGCTGGTTCTCTCTGCTGAGAATCAGGCAGATGCCGGACTTATCCGTCAGGGATCATCGCTGATCGCCTCTCACCTCAGCGACGTATGCACTTTTCTGCGCAATGAACTCACGTTACCGACAGCCCAGTCTCCTGAGCATCAGGGCAATCCACCTGCTGACGACCTCGCAGATATTATTGGTCAGGAACAGGGACGCAGAGCGCTGGAGATCACGGCGGCTGGCGGGCATAACCTGTTGCTGATTGGCCCGCCTGGCACCGGTAAAACCATGCTTGCCACCCGACTGCCCGGCATCATGCCTTCTTTAACCGATCAGGAAGCACTGGAATGCGCGGCAATCGCCAGCCTGGTGAACAATAGCAGTACTCTGCACCGACAATGGCGTACCCGGCCTTTCAGGTCGCCTCACCATAGCGCCTCTCTCTATGCTTTGATTGGTGGTGGATCGCTGCCACGCCCCGGCGAGATCTCACTGGCGCATAACGGCGTGCTATTTCTGGATGAGTTGCCGGAATTTGATCGCAAGGTGCTGGACTCTCTGCGCGAGCCATTAGAGTCGGGTGTCATCGCTATTTCGCGTGCCCGCGCAAAAGTCGCCTATCCGGCACGATTTCAGCTGATTGCTGCTATGAACCCAAGTCCAACCGGACATTATCAGGGACAGCATAACCGCACCTCACCTCAGCAGGTGCTGCGTTATCTCAGCAAGCTGTCCGGCCCTTTTCTCGATCGTTTTGATCTTTCGCTGGAGGTGCCGCTACTTCCAGGTGGAATGCTTAGCGGTCAACGCCCTGCAGCAGAAACGTCTGAACGGGTTCGTCATCGGGTGGTCGCGGCGCGGGAGATTCAGCTGACCCGTGCAGGAAAAATTAATGCGCATTTAAACAATGCGGAGATTATGCGCTGGTGTCAGCCAGCTAAGGAGGATGCGGAGTGGCTGGAGTCAGTACTGGAGAAACTGGGTTTATCTGTACGGGCATGGCAGCGGATTTTGAAGGTGGCGCGTACCGTGGCCGATCTGGCGGGAGATACAGAGATCAGCCGGCATCATCTACAGGAAGCTGTCAGTTATCGCACGATTGATCGTTTAATGATTCATCTGCATAACAGCCTGCAATAAAAAAAGGGGCTTTCGCCCCTTCTCTGTTAATCGTCGCTGTCGGTAAAGTCTTCGACGGTGTCCATCTGCGGTTTACCGCCGGACAGCGTATGAAAACGTTTAGGACGCTTAATGCGGGTCATATATTTAGACCATACACGTTCGGCTTCCGTTTGCGGCTCACGCACGCCACGACATACTTCAATAAACAGACGTTCTTCTTCTGTTGCAGGCTCACGCTTTGATAAATCCAGCTCATTAAAGGCGAAACCGTGGCGTTCAAGAAGCTGAGCTTCTTTAATAGTAAAGTCACCGTGGCGTGAGAAACCACGCGGGTAATGTTTGTTATCAAAGAAACGATTCTCTGTTGAGAAGCTTTCCGCCATGTTACACGCTCCTGATTTTCTAATGCCGTGCTGTTAATGGCGCGGAGTATTAGATAGGCTTGACAGAGTGTAAAACAAAACATTTAAATCTATACGACAAACATTTTTTGGGAGAACGCTGTGGATACGGAATTACTGAAAACTTTCCTGGAAGTGAGCAGAACACGCCATTTCGGGCGTGCTGCAGAAGCACTTTACCTTACGCAATCTGCTGTCAGTTTTCGCATCCGCCAGTTAGAGAATCAGCTTGGCGTTAACCTTTTTACACGGCATCGCAATAATATACGTCTGACAGCGGCCGGAGAGCGCCTGCTTCCCTATGCTGAAAGCCTGATGAGCACCTGGATGATGGCAAAGAAGGAGGTTTCCCACACTCAGCAGCACCATGAGCTTTCGATCGGTGCCAGTGCATCGCTATGGGAGGCTTATCTGACGCCGTGGCTACAGACGCTGTATGAGAATCGTGAAAGCCTGCATTTAGAAGCGCGCGTGGCACAACGACACCTGCTGGTTAAGCAGCTCCATGAACGCCAGCTGGATCTGTTGATCACCACTGAAGCGCCTAAAATGGATGAGTTAACCAGTCAGCAGATTGGTCATATCTCGCTGGCGCTGTTCTGCGCCCGGCAGAGCGAGAAACGCGAAAAATATGATTACATTAAACTGGAATGGGGAGCAGATTTTCATCAGCATCAGAGCTACCTTTCCGGGGCGGATGATGTGCCAGTACTGACCACCACGTCGGCGCATGTTACCCGTGAACTGCTGCATACCACCGGCGCGTGCGCGTTCCTGCCTGACTTCTGGCAAGGTGTTTACAGTGAGTTGATGGTAATTCCGGATACGCCCGTCGCCGTTCGTCCGCTCTATGCTGTCTGGTTGCAGAACAGCGATCAGCAGGCGCATATCCGGCAGTTGCTTAAATTCCCGATTCTGGTCAGGCAAAACAGCTAAAGATTGGCAGGTAAAGAAGCAAGCAGGGAAGAGATGAGACCAGTTAGATTTAGCTGGTTCTTCTTTTTTGCCTTTCTGAAGGCAAAAAAAAATCCTTTGCCGAAGCAAAGGATCGTTTTCTGGCAGGGGCGGAGGGACTCGAACCCCCAACACCCGGTTTTGGAGACCGGTGCTCTACCAATTGAACTACGCCCCTAATAGGGTGGCGGAACGGACGGGGCTCGAACCCGCGACCCCCTGCGTGACAGGCAGGTATTCTAACCAACTGAACTACCGCTCCACCGATTCTTTCACGCTTATCAGCAACCGGCTGATAAGCGTCTGTTCCCGTTATTTTCCCTGTCAGAGGAAAAGGAACAAATTTGATGCCTGGCAGTTCCCTACTCTCGCATGGGGAGGCCCCACACTACCATCGGCGCTACGGCGTTTCACTTCTGAGTTCGGCATGGGGTCAGGTGGGACCACCGCGCTACAGCCGCCAGGCAAATCTTGGTGCACGAAACGAACCTTTCACGCCATGACCGCGTTGCCATCGCTCAGCCACACCGGTCACATACCTCAGTATGCTCCCGCTGATGTCTTCGCTCTGCGCCCTGTCACGCCGCAAAATCTTTCGTTTCCGCTAATTTTATCCGGAATAAGCTGAAAATCGTGTCTCTCAAAAACGCCTCTGGCGTTGTAAGGTTAAGCCTCACGGGTCATTAGTACCGGTTAGCTCAACGCATCGCTGCGCTTACACACCCGGCCTATCAACGTCGTAGTCTTCAACGTCCCTTCAGGACCCTCAAGGGGTCAGGGAGAACTCATCTCGGGGCAAGTTTCGTGCTTAGATGCTTTCAGCACTTATCTTTTCCGCACTTAGCTACCGGGCAATGCCATTGGCATGACAACCCGAACACCAGTGGTGCGTTCACTCCGGTCCTCTCGTACTAGGAGCAACCCCCCTCAATTCTCCAGCGCCCACGGCAGATAGGGACCGAACTGTCTCACGACGTTCTAAACCCAGCTCGCGTACCACTTTAAACGGCGAACAGCCGTACCCTTGGGACCTACTTCAGCCCCAGGATGTGATGAGCCGACATCGAGGTGCCAAACACCGCCGTCGATATGAACTCTTGGGCGGTATCAGCCTGTTATCCCCGGAGTACCTTTTATCCGTTGAGCGATGGCCCTTCCATTCAGAACCACCGGATCACTATGACCTGCTTTCGCACCTGCTCGAGCCGTCACTCTCGCAGTCAAGCCAGCTTATGCCATTGCACTAACCTCACGATGTCCGACCGTGATTAGCTGACCTTCGTGCTCCTCCGTTACTCTTTAGGAGGAGACCGCCCCAGTCAAACTACCCACCAGACACTGTCCGCAGCCCGGATTACGGGCCTACGTTAGAACATCAAACATTAAAGGGTGGTATTTCAAGGTTGGCTCCACGCAGACTGGCGTCCGCGCTTCAAAGCCTCCCACCTATCCTACACATCAAGGCTCAATGTTCAGTGTCAAGCTGTAGTAAAGGTTCACGGGGTCTTTCCGTCTTGCCGCGGGTACACTGCATCTTCACAGCGAGTTCAATTTCACTGAGTCTCGGGTGGAGACAGCCTCGCCATCATTACGCCATTCGTGCAGGTCGGAACTTACCCGACAAGGAATTTCGCTACCTTAGGACCGTTATAGTTACGGCCGCCGTTTACCGGGGCTTCGATCAAGAGCTTCTCCTTGCGGATAACCCCATCAATTAACCTTCCGGCACCGGGCAGGCGTCACACCGTATACGTCCACTTTCGTGTTTGCACAGTGCTGTGTTTTTAATAAACAGTTGCAGCCAGCTGGTATCTTCGACTGGCTTCGGCTCGGGGAGCAAGTCCCTCCACCTACGCGCCAGCGTGCCTTCTCCCGAAGTTACGGCACCATTTTGCCTAGTTCCTTCACCCGAGTTCTCTCAAGCGCCTTGGTATTCTCTACCTGACCACCTGTGTCGGTTTGGGGTACGATTCTGTGTTACCTGATGCTTAGAGGCTTTTCCTGGAAGCTGGGCATTTATCACTTCAGCACCGTAGTGCCTCGTCGTCACGCCTCAGCGTTGATAAGGGACCGGATTTACCTGGACCCTCCGCCTACACGCTTAAACCGGGACAACCGTCGCCCGGCTGATATAGCCTTCTCCGTCCCCCCTTCGCAGTAACACCGAGTACAGGAATATTAACCTGTTTCCCATCGACTACGCCTTTCGGCCTCGCCTTAGGGGTCGACTCACCCTGCTCCGATTAACGTTGAACAGGAACCCTTGGTCTTCCGGCGAGCGGGCTTTTCACCCGCTTTATCGTTACTTATGTCAGCATTCGCACTTCTGATACCTCCAGCATGCCTCACAGCACACCTTCGACGGCTTACAGAACGCTCCCCTACCCAACAACACATAGTGTCGCTGCCGCAGCTTCGGTGCATGGTTTAGCCCCGTTACATCTTCCGCGCAGGCCGACTCGACCAGTGAGCTATTACGCTTTCTTTAAATGATGGCTGCTTCTAAGCCAACATCCTGGCTGTCTGTGCCTTCCCACATCGTTTCCCACTTAACCATGACTTTGGGACCTTAGCTGGCGGTCTGGGTTGTTTCCCTCTTCACGACGGACGTTAGCACCCGCCGTGTGTCTCCCGTGATAACATTCCTCGGTATTCGCAGTTTGCATCGGGTTGGTAAGCCGGGATGGCCCCCTAGCCGAAACAGTGCTCTACCCCCGAAGATGAGTTCACGAGGCGCTACCTAAATAGCTTTCGGGGAGAACCAGCTATCTCCCGGTTTGATTGGCCTTTCACCCCCAGCCACAGGTCATCCGCTAATTTTTCAACATTAGTCGGTTCGGTCCTCCAGTTAGTGTTACCCAACCTTCAACCTGCCCATGGCTAGATCACCGGGTTTCGGGTCTATACCCTGCAACTTAACGCCCAGTTAAGACTCGGTTTCCCTGCGGCTCCCCTATACGGTTAACCTTGCTACAGAATATAAGTCGCTGACCCATTATACAAAAGGTACGCAGTCACCCCCATAAAGAAGGCTCCCACTGCTTGTACGTACACGGTTTCAGGTTCTGTTTCACTCCCCTCGCCGGGGTTCTTTTCGCCTTTCCCTCACGGTACTGGTTCACTATCGGTCAGTCAGGAGTATTTAGCCTTGGAGGATGGTCCCCATATTCAGACAGGATACCACGTGTCCCGCCTTACTCATCGAGCTCACAGCACATGCGCTTTTGTGTACGGGAGTATCACCCTGTACCCTGCGACTTTCCAGACGCTTCCACTAACACACATGCTGATTCAGGCTCTGGGCTGCTCCCCGTTCGCTCGCCGCTACTGGGGGAATCTCGGTTGATTTCTTTTCCTCGGGGTACTTAGATGTTTCAGTTCCCCCGGTTCGCCTTGCAGCACTATGTATTCATGCTGCAATGATGCACAGAGTGCACCGGGTTTCCCCATTCGGACATCGACGGCTGTAGCGGTTCATATCACCTTACCGTCGCTTTACGCAGATTAGCACGTCCTTCATCGCCTCTGACTGCCTGGGCATCCACCGTGTACGCTTAGTCGCTTAACCTCACAACCCACAGGCGTTTTTCAACGCTGCGAGCTGCAAGCATTTGAGAGACTCGAACGCATCGCTTTGTCATTCCTTATTACGGAGGAATGACGCGGTGCGTCGTTTCAATTTTCAGCTTGTTCCGGATTGTTAAAGAGCATAATACTTCGCAGCACACCGTTGCCGGTACGCTCTGAAGTATTCAGAAAAAACAGTTAAACGGTATGGTGGAGCTAAGCGGGATCGAACCGCTGACCTCCTGCGTGCAAGGCAGGCGCTCTCCCAGCTGAGCTATAGCCCCATACAGTTACTGCAGAGACCACTACTACCACTCAACCGAGTACACTTCGTGAGAAATGCAATTCGTGCTCAGGCAAGGCATGTCTTCGCGAAGCATAGTGAACTATGCGAGCCGGAGACATAACGCAGCGTGAGTGCGAATTTGGTAGGCCTGAGTGGACTTGAACCACCGACCTCACCCTTATCAGGGGTGCGCTCTAACCACCTGAGCTACAAGCCTGTAGAGGTTTTTTCTGCTCGTTACTTTTTATCAGACAATCTGTGTGAGCACTGCGCCGGAAGGTATCTTCAGGTAAGGAGGTGATCCAACCGCAGGTTCCCCTACGGTTACCTTGTTACGACTTCACCCCAGTCATGAATCACAAAGTGGTAAGCGCCCTCCCGAAGGTTAAGCTACCTACTTCTTTTGCAACCCACTCCCATGGTGTGACGGGCGGTGTGTACAAGGCCCGGGAACGTATTCACCGTGGCATTCTGATCCACGATTACTAGCGATTCCGACTTCACGGAGTCGAGTTGCAGACTCCGATCCGGACTACGACGCACTTTGTGAGGTCCGCTTGCTCTCGCGAGGTCGCTTCTCTTTGTATGCGCCATTGTAGCACGTGTGTAGCCCTACTCGTAAGGGCCATGATGACTTGACGTCATCCCCACCTTCCTCCGGTTTATCACCGGCAGTCTCCTTTGAGTTCCCGACCGAATCGCTGGCAACAAAGGATAAGGGTTGCGCTCGTTGCGGGACTTAACCCAACATTTCACAACACGAGCTGACGACAGCCATGCAGCACCTGTCTCAGAGTTCCCGAAGGCACCAAAGCATCTCTGCTAAGTTCTCTGGATGTCAAGAGTAGGTAAGGTTCTTCGCGTTGCATCGAATTAAACCACATGCTCCACCGCTTGTGCGGGCCCCCGTCAATTCATTTGAGTTTTAACCTTGCGGCCGTACTCCCCAGGCGGTCGACTTAACGCGTTAGCTCCGGAAGCCACTCCTCAGGGGAACAACCTCCAAGTCGACATCGTTTACGGCGTGGACTACCAGGGTATCTAATCCTGTTTGCTCCCCACGCTTTCGCACCTGAGCGTCAGTCTTTGTCCAGGGGGCCGCCTTCGCCACCGGTATTCCTCCAGATCTCTACGCATTTCACCGCTACACCTGGAATTCTACCCCCCTCTACAAGACTCAAGCCTGCCAGTTTCAAATGCAGTTCCCAGGTTAAGCCCGGGGATTTCACATCTGACTTAACAGACCGCCTGCGTGCGCTTTACGCCCAGTAATTCCGATTAACGCTTGCACCCTCCGTATTACCGCGGCTGCTGGCACGGAGTTAGCCGGTGCTTCTTCTGCGGGTAACGTCAATCGACGCGGTTATTAACCGCATCGCCTTCCTCCCCGCTGAAAGTACTTTACAACCCGAAGGCCTTCTTCATACACGCGGCATGGCTGCATCAGGCTTGCGCCCATTGTGCAATATTCCCCACTGCTGCCTCCCGTAGGAGTCTGGACCGTGTCTCAGTTCCAGTGTGGCTGGTCATCCTCTCAGACCAGCTAGGATCGTCGCCTAGGTGGGCCATTACCCCGCCTACTAGCTAATCCCATCTGGGTTCATCCGATAGTGAGAGGCCCGAAGGTCCCCCTCTTTGGTCTTGCGACGTTATGCGGTATTAGCCACCGTTTCCAGTGGTTATCCCCCTCTATCGGGCAGATCCCCAGACATTACTCACCCGTCCGCCACTCGTCACCCGAGAGCAAGCTCTCTGTGCTACCGTCCGACTTGCATGTGTTAGGCCTGCCGCCAGCGTTCAATCTGAGCCATGATCAAACTCTTCAATTTAAGTTTGATTTGCTTAAACAAGTTAAGCGGTGCTCATCTGTAAAACGTCATAATGAATTTCATTATGTGTTCACTCGTGAGGCTTTGATATTTTGTTGCGTCCTGAGACGCTGATATCAATCCTGCGAGTGCCCACACAGATTGTCTGATAAATTGTTAAAGAGCATACCGCGATTTACTGCGGCGCGGGCTGCGTATATTACGCTTTCCGCATTGTCAGTCAAGCATTTATTTTCGCTTAACTCACTGGTTCGTATGATTTCGAACCTACTCAACCCGGTGCTTCGTAAGCCGTTGTGCCGTGTCAGTGGAGGCGCATTATAGGGAGTTCTCGGAGGCTGACAAGTGCTAATTTCAAATAAAATTCCGAGTGCTGATTTTTTCAGCTAAAAACCGCTAAAGCGCCAGTTTTTCAAGCAACGGGAAGCCATAACGCTGCAAAACGGGTGATAATTGTACCGCTTCACCATCCAGCGCCGTACAGAATGCGACATTCTGCTGCGAGGAGTGCACTTCTGGCGCTTCATGCTCCAGCAGCCAGACGGTACGTCGGGCGATTGCCGCACCGGAATCAATCAGACGCGTTCCTTCAGGCAACACCTGCTGCAGCTCTTCGCGCAGTAAAGGAAAATGCGTACAGCCTAAGACGACCGTATCCGGTGGCTCAGCCATCCGCAGCCACGGCTGGACAATACGGCGCACCTCGTCCAGTGCAACTTCCTCACCGTGCAGCTTCGCTTCTGCCAGCTCCACCAGCTCGGCAGATCCCAGCATCTCAATGTTGCAGGAGCCGGCAAACTGCGACACCAGCTCATGGGTATAAGGACGGCGTACCGTCGCCCGCGTTGCCAGTAATCCCACCACGCCATTACGCGTCAGGCGCGCGGCCGGTTTAATTGCCGGCACCACCCCCACCACAGGAAACGCAAAGCGTTCACGTAAAGCGGGTAATGAAACCGTGCTGGCCGTATTACAGGCGATGATGACCAATGAGAGAGGATAGTGCTGCGTAATAGCCTCAACGATAGCGACCACCCGCTCCACGATGAAGGTTTCGCTTTTCTCACCGTATGGGAAGCCCGCGTTATCGAAGGCATAGAGATAATGCAGGTCCGGCAGTAGCTGACGGACCTCGTCATAGACAGAAAGCCCACCGACGCCGGAATCAAACACCAGCACGGTAGGGCGCAAATCAGAAGTTGTAGCTGCCGCTGAGGTAATACTCTCGTCCTGGAGTCTGATAGCCATACACTGTCTCGTAATCTTTATCGAACAGGTTGGCAATTCTACCACGAACCGTGAGTTGTGAAGTGACCGGATATGAGACGGCGAGATCCCACAGGCTCACTCCCCCTAACTTCACGCGTCGGCTGGGCGTGCTGTTAAAGTCGGTATCATAACGGTCGCCCAGATAATGGTAGGTGACGGACCAGTCAAACTCATACAGCGTCCAGTCGAGCTGATACTTCACCTGTTGCTTAGCCCGGCGGATGAGTGGCTGATCGGTGCTGCCATCCCGCGCATCGACATAATCGTAAGAGAGCTGATGCGCCAGCGGCCCGGTATCAAATCCGGCGGTGGCTTCAACGCCTTTAATACGCGCCTGCTCAATGTTGTAGTAGCGGAAGGTCTGCGGATCGCCTTCAATCAGGTTATCAATGTCATTGCGATAGCCCGACACGCGCCAGTTCACCGGCCCGCTCAGGCCTTCAAAACCGCCTTCCCACTGCTTACTTTTTTCCGGATCGAGGTCGCGATTACCATAAAACGGACTGTAAACCTGCGACAGATTTGGTGCTTTAAAAGCAGTGCCATAAGAGGCGAATGCGCGGTAACCAGAGATGAACTCCCATGACGCCGCCGTCTGCCAGGTGTTATGCCAGCCGAATTGATTGTTGTCGTCACCGCGTACCGCACCTTCAAGGGTGACGCTGCCAAACTGCTGCTGGCCGGTCAGGTAAAGGCCGGTGTTACGCTGCTCATAGCCCGCTGACAGATAGTTCGTGCCAGGCTCGGTCGTCTCTTTCTGCCAGTCAACACCGGCGCTGACGGCGCCCTGCCCCACCTGCACGGTGTTGCCCCATTGCAGGTTGTACTGGGTGACATCATCAAAGGTGGATGCAGCGCCATAACGGCCATTGCGCGGATCGTAGTTAATGTCTTTGGTATGGCCGTAACTGGCGATGAGCTGGGTAGAGTAAATGTCACGGTTGAAGCGTAACCCGGTGTCCCAGGTCTGACTGTAGAGCTGACGGGTATCGGCCAGACCGATGATATTAGTGAAGCTGTCATCATAAGTGTATGACCCGTCGTAGGCGGTACGGTTATCAAACCCATAGCCGCGCACAAAACCGCTGAGTTCATCGCTGAACTGATGCTCAAGGTTGCCATACAACGTTTTGCTCATGAAGCCGTCGCGATCGTGCTGCGCCGGACCATAGTCATTGGGATAGCCCGCCACCACGTCATACCCTTTGGTATAGGTGTAGTTGCCAGCCAGGGTCAGCTTTGTCGCATCACTCAGTTTCTGCTGGGTGGAACCATCGTATGTCTGATAACCATTTGACCCCATGCCCGCCGTCAGCGTGGTACCCGGTTGCGATCGACCTGTAATGATATTCACCACGCCGCCAATCGCATCAGAACCGTAAACCGCAGACCGCGCGCCGCGAACATATTCGATGCGCTGCACCAGCGACAGAGGGATCTGGCTGAGGTCAGATGAACCGCTGATACCCGCCTGATTAAGCCGGATACCATCAATCAGGATCAGCACATGTCGGGACTCGGTTCCCCGAATAAACAGTGAACTCTGCTGCCCCAGTCCGCCATTCTGTGCGACATCGACACCCGGCAGACGCCGCATCACATCCGTCAGGCTTTTGGCCTGCCAGCGATCAATCTCATCACGCGTGACGACGGTGGTCGGTGCCAGCACACCTGAAACGGGTTCAGCAAAACGGTTGGCAGTGACGATTTGCGTATCATCATTGCCCTGCGCAAAACCGTTTTGCGCCCAGAGGGAAATCGCCGTTGCGCTCAGCGCGAACAGCGATGCGGTTTTTTTAGTCATTTTTAATCGCATCCATAAGACGAAGCAGGATGCCGCGGGCCGACAATCAATAGAACGCGATGATTGAACGAGTAGCGACGTTACACCGGCAGGTCTTCGGGCTGGGAACCATAGGTGATGATGACTTCCCATCCCGCAGGACAGTGTCTGCACTTGCACACATCACGACATTCCTTACCGCTGCGCGTCAGCTCCAGATTCACACTGGATTCCCTATTAACTCGGGCTTGAGGCCGGCGCTTGCAGTCTACGGAGTGGAGATACGGAAGTCCAGACTGCTAAATATCTTCTCGCTGCAGGACTGGACATCAGCAAGTGAATGCCTACAATCGCCCGCTGGTAAGCTATTAATCAGGATTGCTCATGACACCCGAACATCTCCCCATTGAAGAGTATGACGCACAGCTGGCGGAAAAAGTCAGTCGTTTAGAGACGATGATGACGCCGTTTGCTGCGCCCGACGTGGAGGTGTTCCGTTCGCCGGTCAGCCACTATCGGATGCGCGCTGAATTTCGCCTGTGGCACGACGGCGATGATATCTATCACATCATTTTTGATCAGCAGACACGCGAGCGGATCCGTGTTGATCAGTTCCCGGCGGCCAGCCAGTTGATCAACCAGCTGATGCCAAAGATGATCGCCGCGATCCGTGATAACCGCACCCTGCGTCATAAACTGTTCCAGATCGACTATCTGTCGACCATGAGCAATCAGATTGTGATTTCACTGCTCTATCACCGCAAGCTGGATGATGAATGGCAGCAGGCAGCTGCAGCGCTGCGTGACCAGCTACGCGCGGAAGGGCTGGACGTGCAGCTGATTGGCCGTGCGACCAAAACCAAAATCTGTCTGGATCGCGACTATGTAGACGAATGTCTGCCCGTGGCGGGTCGTGAGATTATCTATCGTCAGGTCGAGAACAGTTTTACCCAGCCTAACGCGGCGATGAATATTCAGATGCTGGAGTGGGCGCTGGATGTGACGCAGGATTCACAGGGTGATCTGCTGGAGCTTTATTGCGGCAATGGTAACTTCTCGCTGGCGCTGGCGCGTAATTTCCGCCGCGTGCTGGCGACAGAAATCGCTAAACCCTCTGTTGCCTCGGCGCAATACAACATCGCCGTGAACCAGATTGATAACGTGCAGATCATTCGCATGGCAGCGGAAGAGTTTACGCAGGCGATGAATGGCGTACGCAGCTTTAATCGTCTGGAAGGGATTGACCTGACCAGCTACGAATGCGAGACGATTTTTGTCGATCCGCCGCGCAGCGGACTGGATGAAGAGACGGTGAAAATGGTGCAGGCCTATCCGCGTATCCTTTACATCTCCTGCAACCCGCAAACCCTGAGCGACAATCTGCAGACGCTGTCAGAAACGCATGAGGTAACGCGGCTGGCGCTGTTTGATCAGTTCCCCTATACCCACCATATGGAATGCGGCGTTCTGCTGACGCGTAAAGCGTAAACAAAAACGGGAACCCTGAGGTTCCCGTATTGAAATTGTTAAGACCGTACTGGCCAGGGGTGAAGTCAGCCGCAACAAATATGGTCAGGGCGCAGGAAACATGGGCAGAAGAGGAAAGCGTCCCGCGCCATGGACGGCGCGGGCCGAGCGTGCCATGGATGGCGGGTTTTGCGTCTTTCCGATCTGACCGTGTTTCATGTGCCGGCTCGGTCTTACAGCTAATCAGGGCAGACGTGGTCAACAATATAAAAAACGGGAACCCTGAGGTTCCCGTTTTCATATATTCCTGATGATATCCCTACTGATTACGCTTGCGCTTAAATCGCGTCGCAATCCAGAACACCAGCGCCACCATCAGAACGGTAGGAACAAAGTTGGAGCCAATGTCCGGGTATTCCGCCCGCACCAGCGCGCTATACACCAGAATCCCCAGCAGGAAAAACGCTGCCGCCAGACCTGGCATGCCGTCCGGCATGTTGGTGTTGAGATAACGCTGATGCAGACACCAGGCCGCCAGACCCAGCGCAATCAGCGGAAAAATCGAAAAGGGAACAAAAGCGCTGAACAGCACAGAAAACGAGCCGTTAATCGCTAAACCGGTAATAAAAGCCAGTGCCAGAGTGCTTTTATCGCGGATACCTGGGTGGGTCATGGACGGATCCTTACTCATTGCTCTTCGGGTTTTTCCAGGGTAACCGCCAGTCGTTCCTGCTCACGGCGATACCAGTAATAAGCGCCTTTGGCGATCATACGCAGCTGCAGCACCAGCCGATCCTCAAGCTTACGTCGCTGCTCAGCATCAACATCCAGTGCTTCTGCACCGGCGCTGAAAACAATGGTCACCATCGCTTCAGCCTGCGCTTCGGTAAAACTACGCGGCATGCGATTTTCGACCTCAAGATAATCGGCCAGTTCAGCGATGAAGTGCTGAATTTCACGCGCCACGGCGGCACGAAAAGCGGCAGAGGTACCGGAACGTTCACGCAGTAACAGGCGAAAAGCGTTGGGGTTATTGCCGATGAACTCCATAAAGGTCGCCACCGACGTTTTAATGATGCTGCCACCTTTGGCGATACGCTGGCGCGCCTGACGCATCAGCTGTCGCAGCATCAGCCCGCTTTCATCCACCATCGTCAGACCAAGCTCATCAACATCCTTAAAATGACGATAAAAAGAGGTAGGTGCTATTCCCGCTTCACGGGCAACTTCCCGCAAACTCAGACTGGTAAAACTGCGTTCGGCGCTGAGCTGACTGAAAGCTGCTTCAATCAGTGTACGTCGTGTACGTTCTTTTTGTTGCGCTCTGACGCCCATGCTCTCTGCCTTTAGCGGTATTGAGTGGGCACTATAACAAAATTTTCAGCGTACAGATTGGCAATCTTTGTCACCGCCTGTGAACCTCACTCTTTGTCAAAATGTGGTGAAAATCACTGATAGAATTCAGAAGTGCGCGACGAGATGTTAGAATCTCGTTGTAAAAATGTATAAATAATAGGACGTATCGGTATGCAAAAGTCTTACGATTACGATGCCATTGTGATTGGCTCAGGGCCCGGCGGTGAAGGGGCGGCGATGGGGCTGGTAAAACAGGGAGCGCGCATCGCCGTGATCGAACGCTACCACAACATCGGCGGCGGTTGTACGCACTGGGGCACCATCCCTTCTAAAGCCCTTCGCCACGCCGTCAGTCGCATTATTGAATTCAACCAGAACCCGCTCTACAGCGACCATACCCGACTGCTTCGCTCCTCTTTCGCCGACATTCTCAATCACACTGAAAATGTGATCAGCCAGCAGACAGCCATGCGTCAGGGCTTCTACGAGCGTAACCGCTGTGAACTTTATCAGGGTGATGCGCATTTTGTTGATGCCAATACCATTGAGATTGAGCAACCCGATGGCACGCGTGAGACGCTGACGGCAGAGAAGTTTGTTATCGCCTGCGGTTCACGACCTTATCATCCTGACGATGTCGACTTTACCCATCCCCGCGTTTATGACTCTGACTCTATCCTCAACCTGCACCACGAACCGGGCCACGTCATTATTTATGGTGCGGGTGTAATTGGCTGTGAATATGCGTCGATTTTCCGTGGCCTGAACGTCAAAGTTGACCTGATTAACACCCGCGATCGCCTGCTGGCGTTTCTCGATCAGGAGATGTCTGACTCCCTCTCTTATCACTTCTGGAACAGCGGCGTAGTCATTCGTCACAACGAAGAGTTTGAGAAGATCGAAGGCGTGGAAGATGGCGTGATCATGCATCTGAAGTCCGGCAAGAAAGTGAAAGCAGACTGCCTGCTTTACGCGAACGGCCGTACCGGTAACACCGATTCACTGTCGCTGGAAAATGTCGGTCTGGAAGCGGATGGTCGTGGCCTGCTGAAAGTGAACAGCATGTATCAGACGGCTCAGCCGCACATCTATGCCGTGGGTGACGTGATTGGCTATCCAAGCCTGGCCTCTGCTGCTTACGATCAGGGCCGTATTGCCGCGCAGGCGATTATGAGAGGAGAAGCCACAGCGCACCTGATTGAAGATATTCCGACCGGCATCTACACCATTCCGGAAATCAGCTCTGTAGGTAAAACCGAGCAGCAGCTGACGGCGATGAAGGTGCCTTACGAAGTGGGTCGCGCGCAGTTCAAACATCTGGCGCGCGCGCAGATCGTCGGCATGAACGTGGGCAGCCTGAAGATTCTGTTTCATCGCGAAACGAAAGAGATTCTGGGGATCCACTGCTTTGGTGAGCGTGCCGCCGAGATTATTCACATCGGTCAGGCGATCATGGAGCAGAAAAATGGTGGCAACACGATTGAGTACTTCGTGAATACCACCTTTAACTATCCGACCATGGCTGAAGCTTATCGCGTTGCCGCGTTAAACGGCTTAAACCGCCTGTTTTAACGTAGCGTCGAAATAGTGCGCCATGTGGGTTTTAATCGCCTCTGCCAGCTGTTCATAACGGCTGCGCAGAGGTGACCCCGGACGATAGACCAGCGCAATCGTACGCTGTGGCACCGGTTTGTAGCAAGGAAGATAGCAGACGCCATCGCGGACGCGTTCCGGCGGGACTGCCAGCGCTGGTAACAGCGTAATGCCGCTGCCAGCCGCCACCATATTACGCAGCGTCTCAAGACTGGTCGCGCGGAAGTGGGTATCTTCATCCGCACCCGCCTCAAAGCAGAAACCCATCGCCTGGTCACGCAGACAGTGCCCGTCTTCCAGCATCAGCAACTTCTCGCCAGCCAGATCGGACATCGGTACGCGATCGCGATCGCACCACGGATGATCGGCATAGACAGCCAGCTTCATCGGCTCATCAAACAGCGGCACTTCGATAAAGGCCTGACTCTCTTTGACCAGCGCGATAATCGCGCAGTCCAGCTTGCCGCTGTCGAGCTGAGACAGCAGCTGCTGCGTCTGCGCTTCGTGCAGGTACATCTCCAGTTTCGGGAATGTCTGGTGCAGCGTCGGGATAATCTGTGGCAATAAGTAAGGCGCAGTGGTCGGGATGAGGCCGATATGCAGCGGACCTGACATCGCTTCCCCTTGCTGACTGGCCATCTCTTTCAGCACTTTCACTTCACGCAGCACCGTTCGCGCCTGATCCACCAGCAGCAGACCTGCCTGTGTGAACAGCACTTTACGGCTGGTGCGCTCCAGCAGCATCACACCCAGCTCATCTTCCAGCTTACGGATCTGCCCGCTTAATGTTGGCTGACTGACATGACACGCATCCGCGGCACGGCGGAAATGACGGTGTTCAGCAAGCGAAACCAGATATTCAAGATCACGAATATTCATTATTACCCTCCAAACCACGATAGCCCGTGGCGATAGATAGAATAGCAATGAACGATTGGCCCTATCAAGGGTGGTCAGGAATAATGCGCGCAACAAATGGAACACGGCAGGTCAGGAGCAAAAAATGTTTGCAAGTCAGGAAGGTAAAGCGATTCCGTCAGTCACTTTTCACACGCGTAAGGGCGATCGCTGGGTCGATGTCACTACAGAAGCGCTGTTTAAAGACAAAACGGTAATCGTTTTTTCACTGCCGGGTGCATTTACACCGACCTGCTCCTCCAGCCATCTGCCGCGTTACAACGAATTAGCGGGTCTGTTTGCCCAACAGGGCGTGGACAGCATTCTGTGCGTCTCAGTGAATGATACCTTTGTGATGAACGCCTGGAAAGCCGAACAGCGCGCAGACAACATTACTTTTATTCCTGATGGCAACGGCGAGTTCACGCGTGGCATGGAGATGCTGGTTGAGAAGGCCGATCTCGGTTTTGGTCCGCGATCATGGCGCTACTCGATGCTGGTGCGTAACGGCGTGGTCGAGAAAATGTTCGTTGAGCCGAACAAACCTGGCGACCCGTTTGAGGTCTCCGATGCCGACACCATGCTGCGCTATCTGGCGCCGGAGTGTAAAGCCCAGGAGTCGGTCTCCATCTTTACTAAACCTGGCTGCACCTTCTGCACTCAGGCAAAACAGATGCTGATGGATCATGGTATTCAGTACGAAGAGATTGTGCTGGGGCAGGATGCGACAACCGTGAGTCTGCGTGCCGTTTCAGGCCGGGCGACGGTGCCGCAGATCTTCATGGGCGGTCGTCATATTGGCGGCAGTGAGGAGCTGCAACATTACCTGCTGTCAGCGTAAAGAATCTGAGCGTCGGCCGGGAGAGCAGGCGCTTTGATGATGTGCCTATAAAAAAGTAGTAATTCTGAAGCTAGAGGTTGGCGGGCATATACTATGCCCGCTTTTTTTTACCTGCTATTTACGCCAGACGTTGCTTTGCGTCACCAATGGCGCGCGCAACCTGCTGCGGCGAAACACCACCCTGCGCATTACGCTTATCCAGACAGGATTGCAGCGCCAGGATGGGATAAACATCCTCGCCAATCACCGCACTGAACTGCTGCAGCTGCGCCAGCGACAGCGCTTCCAGCGCCACGCCCTGCCCGATGGCAGCCACCACCACTTCCCCGACGATATGGTGTGCTTCACGGAACGGCACACCTTTAGCGACCAGATAGTCAGCCAGTTCGGTTGAGTTTGCGTAACCCTGTTCAGCGGCTTCCTGGCAGCGCGGACGTTTAACCTGCAGGCCATCCAGCACCAGTACGGACATATGCAGACAGTCGAGCCAAGTGTCGAGCGCGTCAAACAGCCCCTCTTTGTCTTCCTGCATATCTTTGTTGTAGGCCAGCGGCAGACCTTTCAGCGTCATCATCATGCCGGTCAGTGCGCCCTGCACCCGACCACACTTGCCGCGAATCAGCTCCAGCGCATCCGGGTTTTTCTTCTGCGGCATCAGCGAGGAGCCAGAGGTGACTTTATCTGACAGCTCAATAAAGCCCGCTTCGCCGGTATTGAAGAAGATCATATCTTCGGCAAAGCGCGACAGATGCACCATGCCAATGGCCGCATCAGAGAGCAGCTCCAGCACGTGATCGCGGTCTGATACGGTATCCAAGCTGTTACGTGTGGCAGAAGCAAAGCCCAGCCAGCCAGCCAGCTGCTGACGATCGATCTCGTAAGCGGTACCAGCCAGAGCGCCACAGCCCAGCGGGCTGACATCAAGCCGTTTCAGGGTATCCTGCAGACGGCTCTCGTCACGCGCCAGCATTTCAACGTAGGCCAGACACCAGTGCGCAAACGTCACCGGCTGCGCGCGTTGCAGGTGGGTGTAGCCCGGCATCACCGCATCCTGATTGGCTTCTGCCGTCACCACCAGCGCCTGCTGCAGTTCGCGGGTCGCACCCAGCAACGCCTCAATCTGCACTTTGCACCACAGTTTCAGATCGGTCGCGACCTGATCGTTACGGCTACGGCCGGTGTGCAGTTTTTTGCCCAGCGCACCGACTTTGTCGATCAGCTTGCCTTCAACCCAGCTGTGGATATCTTCGGCGTCGCTCTGCAGGATCTGCTCAGGATTCTCACGCACGTCATCCAGTAACGCATTCAGCGCGGCTTCCAGCTGCTGCTGCTCATCCTGAGTCAGAACGTTGACCGTCACCAGCGCTTTGGACCAGGCAACAGAGCCAATAATGTCCTGCTCTGCCAGGCGGTAATCGAAGCGCAGCGAGTCATTGAACTGTTTAAAACGCTGATCCGCTGCCTGAGTAAACCGTCCACCCCAAAGTGCCATGTGAAAACTCCTCTGAATCGTTAAACAAGAGGCGGCATAAATGCCGCCTCTGAATTAAAACGGTGAGGCGAGGCGTACCCCGCCTGAAAATTACTTCTTCTGCTCGTTCAGGGCGCGAATGCGTGAAGAGAGCGAGAACAGACGGATAAAGCCGCCCGCGTGACGGTGATCGTAGACTTCATCTTCACCGAAGGTAGCAAACTCTTCTGAGTAAAGGCTGTTCGCGGAACGCTTCTGGGTGGCTGTCGCCTGACCTTTGTAAAGCTGCAGCACCACTTCACCGTTAACCTCTTCCGCCAGCGATTCGGCAGCAGCCTGAATCGACTTACGCAGCGGGGCGAACCAGCGGCCGTCATAAACCACGTAAGACATCTCGTGGCCCAGCTGCTCACGCCATTTGAAGCTATCGCGATCCAGTACCAGCTGTTCAACCGCACGCAGTGCATTCACCATGATGGTGCCGCCCGGGGTTTCGTAGCAGCCACGGGATTTAATGCCCACCAGACGGTTTTCAACGATATCGATACGGCCAACGCCATGTTTTGCGCCCAGCACGTTGAGTTTTTCCAGACACTGGAACGGACTCAGTTTTTCACCGTTAACCGCCACAACCCGACCTTTCTCAACGGTCACGGTCACCTCTTCCGGCTGATCAGGTGCTTCCAGCGGATCGACAGTCCAGACCCAGCAATCTTTGTTCGGTGCGTTGGCCGGGCTTTCCAGCACGCCGCCTTCGGTGGAGATGTGCCAGGCGTTTTCGTCGCGGCTGTAGATTTTTTCCAGCGACGCAGTGGTCGGGATATTGCGCTCTTTCAGGTAGTCCAGCAGCGCTTCACGTGAACGCAGGTTCCATTCACGCCACGGTGCCACCACTTTCAGCTGCGGTGCCAGCGCGGTGTAGGTGGTTTCGAAACGCACCTGGTCATTACCTTTACCGGTTGCGCCGTGACACAGCGCATCTGCGCCCACTTTCAGCGCCAGCTCAACTTGGGCTTTAGCGATGATAGGACGCGCCATTGAGGTGCCCAGCAGATAGGTGCCTTCATACAGCGCACCGGTCTGCAGCACCGGATAAACGTAGTCGCTGATGAACTCTTCACGCAGGTCAACCACGTGACATTCAGATGCGCCAGACTGCAGCGCTTTCTTCTCCACACCTTCCAGATCGCCACGCTCCTGACCGATGTCTGCCACGAAAGCGACCACTTCACAGCCGCCGTAGTTCTCTTTCAGCCATGGAATGATGGCTGACGTATCAAGACCACCGGAGTAAGCCAGAACGATTTTTTTGATGTTTTGCGTTTGCATTTCGTAATCCTTGAATCAGAGTCGTTAAGCGAGAATCCGGGTGCCAATCGACACGCCGTTAAACAGGTCAGGCAGCCGCTCAGCGTGACGCCAGCTGGCAATATCCACCGGGCGGCCCAGCGTACGTGCCGCATCCAGCGCAGCGTGTACTTTCACAATCATGCCGTCGGTAATGATGCCCTGGGTAATCAGCTGCTCGGCTTTATCGGCGGTCATCTCTTCGATGCGCTGACCTTTGCCGTCGAGAATACCACTGACGTCTGACAACAGAACCAGATCAGCGCCCAGCGTCGAGGCCAGTGCGGTCGCTGCCTGATCCGCGTTGACGTTCATCAGGTCACCGCTGTCAGTAATACCAATCGAGCTGACTACTGGCATATAACCGGCCGCCAGCAGGGTGTTCAGCAACGCCGGATCGCCCGGCGTTGCGTGGCCAACATGGCCGAGTTCTTCATCAAACGGGGCGACATTGACGATGCCTGCATCGCCCAGGCAGAGACCTACTGCGTTGATACCCGATTTTTTTGCCCAGGCCAGCAGCGTTTTATTTGCGGTTCCCGCCAGCGCACCCGTGATGATGTCGATCTGATCGGCCGGGGTGACGCGCAGGCCATTTTTCTTCATCACCGGCAGCGCCAGCTTTTTCATCAGTTCATCCACCAGGCAGCCGCCGCCGTGGACGATGATCAGCGGACGCTGATGAGCGCTACGATAGTTAAGCAGTGCCTCAAACAAGCGCGCCAGCGCTTCTTCGCTGTCTAACAGCACACCGCCCAGCTTAATAATCAATGGATTGGTCATGGTTTAGTTATCCGTTAAATCAGTGACTGCGTTTCAGGAAAGCCGAACCGGATGTTCAGGCACTGTACTGCCTGCGATGCCGCCCCTTTCAGCAGATTATCTTCGGCTGCTACAACAATCAGATGCTCGTCCTGCACTTCAAAACCGATATCGCAGTATGGCAGGCCGACAACGGCTTTTAGCGCCGGTACGCCCTTATCGTAGAGGCGCACCAGCGGCTTGTCGTCATAGGCACGATGGAAGACGGCAGCGATATCTTCGCGGCTGACACCGGCTTTCAGACGGCAGGTGATGGTGGCCAGGATACCGCGCGGGAAACTCCCCAGGTGCGGAGTGAAGATTACTGGCGTACCGAGGTGCGCGACAATTTCCGGGTGGTGACGATGATTGAACAGCCCGTAAGGCTGCAGGCTCACTTCACAGAAGCTGGTGCCGACATTGGCTTTACGTCCGGCACCGCTCACGCCGCTGGTGGCGTTGATAACCGGCCACTGCGCATCGTTTAACAGTCCCGCATCCACCAGAGGTTTCAGAGCCAGCTGAGCAGCGGTCGGGTAGCAGCCGGGTACCGCCACCAGCTGCGCCTGCTGAATTTTCTCATGCTGATATTCCGCCAGGCCGTAAACGGCTTTATCGAGCCAGTCGCCATGCTGATGCGTGAAACCGTAGAAACGGGTGTAAAAATCAGCGTCGTTCACGCGGAACGCACCCGACAGGTCGAATACCACACAGCCAGCCTTGAGAAATTCCGGGGCCAGATCGTGGCTGACTTCGTGGGCCGTCGCCAGGAACACGACATCCACTTTGTCTGCCCACTCCGCCGCGCTGCTCAGCGGCTGCAGCGGTAAATCCACAACGCCTTTCAGCTGCGGATGGAGATCGGACAGGCGCTTGCCGGCATCAGGGCTTTGCGCCGAAACCGCCAAAGCGGTTATGTTGATATGTGGATGGCGATTCAGGAAGGTGGCAAGCTCAACACCAGCGTAACCACTGGCACCAACGATCAGCGTATTCAACATCAGGCTGTAACCCTTTTTACAGTCGCACGTTCCGGGTCGCGGCCTTGCCCCGTTACCCACCCTGTCATCTGCAGTGATTTAAGGTTCCCTTGCAGAAGACGTTAATGTATTTTTATTCACTATTACTGCATGAATATGGATACATCCTAACCCAAGGACCGCCAACAGTGAAGACAAAATTACCGCCTTTTATTGAACTGTACAGCCAGTTAATCGCTACACCATCAATCAGTGCAACCGATGCCGCGCTGGATCAGAGTAATGAAACTTTAATCAATTTGCTGGCCGGCTGGTTCCGCGACCTTGGCTTCAGCGTTGAAGTGCAGCCGGTGCCCGGCACCCGCAATAAATTTAACATGCTGGCACGAACCGGCAGCGGAGCGGGCGGCCTGCTGTTAGCGGGTCATACGGATACCGTTCCCTTTGATGATGGCCGCTGGACGCGCGATCCCTTTACCCTGACCGAGCACGACAACAAACTCTATGGTCTGGGCACGGCAGACATGAAAGGCTTCTTCGCGTTTATTCTCGATACGCTGCGCGATGTGGATGTCAGTACGCTGAGTAAGCCGCTCTATATCCTCGCCACGGCCGATGAAGAAACCACCATGGCGGGTGCCAAATATTTCTCGGAATCAACGCAACTGCGTCCCGACTGCGCCATCATCGGTGAACCGACCTCGCTGAAACCGGTGCGTGCACATAAAGGCCATCTGTCGAATGTGATTCGTATTGAAGGAAAATCGGGCCATTCCAGCGATCCGGCGCGTGGCGTCAACGCCATTGAACTCATGCATGAGTCGATCAATCACCTGATGCAACTGCGCAACACGCTGCAGGAGCGTTATCACCATGACGGCTTTGCCATCCCCTATCCCACCATGAATTTCGGTCATATTCATGGCGGCGACGCCGCTAACCGTATCTGCGCCTGTTGTGAACTGCATATGGATATCCGACCACTGCCGGGCCTGTCGCTGAGCGATCTGGATGGATTACTGAACGAGGCGCTGGCACCAGTGAGCGCCCGCTGGCCAGGCCGTGTCACGGTAGCCGAGCTGCATCCGCCGATTCCGGGCTATGAGTGTCCGGCTAATCATGAGCTGGTGAGCGTGGTAGAGAAATTGCTGGGTACGCCAACGGAGATAGTGAACTACTGCACCGAAGCGCCGTTTATTCAGCAGCTCTGCCCGACGCTGGTCCTGGGTCCGGGTTCGATTAATCAGGCACACCAGCCAGATGAATTTATCGATACGGCATTTATTAAGCCGACGCGGGCACTTATCAGTCAGGTTGTGCAGCATTTTTGTCACTGATTGACAGTAAATGGGGCATTTCACTGTATTAACAGCAAAATGCCCCCTCATTCTGCGGGATTTAACAATAAGAATAACTTATCCCGCTTCCTTCCCGATAAATTCTGTGAATTTCCGTTAGTTAGCGCCATCTTCAGCACACTTTAACGCATTTGACGAACGCAACATTACGTGGCTAGATAAAAGACGATGTTATGCCCACCGGGTGATTATCCAGAGCGTTTCAGAATGCGGACAGGCGGCAACGGAGGCGGTTCCCTGTAGATTATCGGGAACACGATGTTGCTGATTTTTTGCTGCCTGAAAGGTCGGGTGTAGAAGTTTTTAAAGACGATAAGGGTGTCAGGGTCCAATGAACGAACAATATTCCGCAATGCGAAGTAATGTCAGTATGCTCGGCAAACTGCTCGGGGATACGATTAAGGATGCACTGGGAGAGAACATCCTCGACCAGGTGGAAACCATCCGTAAGCTCTCCAAGTCATCTCGTGCAGGCAATGATACTCATCGTAAAGAGCTGCTCAATACGCTGCAGAACCTCTCCAACGAGGAGCTTCTGCCGGTTGCACGCGCATTCAGTCAGTTTCTGAACCTCACCAACGTAGCGGAGCAGTATCAGACCATCTCGCAGAGCGGCGAAGGTGAAAACCATCCTGAACTGCTGAAAAAGACCTTTGATACCCTGAAGCAGCAGAAAGATATCAGCGAAACCGACATTCTGGCGGCCATTGAGTCGCTGTCGCTGGAGCTGGTGCTGACTGCGCACCCGACCGAAATCACCCGTCGTACGCTGATTCACAAGCTGGTTGAAGTGAACAGCTGTCTGAAACAGCTCGACCACAGCGACGTCTCCGACTACGAGCGTAACCAGATTATGCGCCGTCTGCGTCAGCTGGTGGCACAGGCGTGGCACACCGATGAGATCCGTAAATATCGTCCGACCCCCGTCGACGAAGCCAAATGGGGCTTTGCCGTTGTAGAAAACAGCCTGTGGGAAGGCGTTCCCGCCTTCCTGCGTGAGCTGAATGAGCAGGTCGAAGAGGCCTTTGGCATTAAGCTGCCGGTCGATTTCGTGCCGGTTCAGTTCACCTCATGGATGGGTGGCGACCGCGACGGTAACCCGAACGTCACAGCCTCCATTACCCGCCATGTGATGCAGCTAAGCCGCTGGAAAGCTACAGACCTGTTCCTGCGTGATATCGGCGTGCTCATCTCCGAGCTGTCGATGTCCGAGTGCAGCGAAGAGATCCGCGAGCTCAGCGGCGATCCGGAAGCGCTGGAACCTTACCGCGTGATCCTGAAACGCCTGCGCAGCCAGTTAATGTCCACCCAGTCATTCCTGGAACGCCGCCTGAAAGGCGAGCGTCTGCCGCGTCCGGCCGATTTGCTGGTCTCAAACGATCAGCTGTGGGACCCGTTGTATGCCATCTATCAGTCACTGCAACAGTGCGGCATGGGCATTATTGCCAACGGTCAGTTGCTCGATACGCTGCGCCGCGTGAAATGCTTCGGCGTGCCGCTGGTGCGTATCGATCTGCGCCAGGAAAGTACCCGCCATACAGAGGCGATTGCTGAAGTGACCCGTTACCTGGGCCTCGGCGATTATGAAAGCTGGTCCGAAGCAGACAAACAGGCCTTCCTGATCCGTGAACTGAACTCCAAACGCCCATTGCTGCCACGCAGCTGGGAACCCAGCGATGAGACGCGTGAAGTGCTGGAGACCTGTCGCGTTGCGGCTGAAGCGCCACAAGGCTCTATCGCCGCCTATGTTATTTCGATGGCGAAAACCCCTTCCGACGTGCTGGCCGTGCATCTGCTGCTGAAAGAAGCAGGTATCGGTTATGCGATGCCGGTTGCACCGCTGTTTGAAACACTGGATGACCTGAACAACGCAAACGACGTGATGAGCCAGCTGCTGAGCATCGACTGGTATCGCGGCTTTATTCAGGGCAAACAGATGGTGATGATTGGCTATTCTGACTCGGCGAAAGATGCCGGTGTGATGGCCGCCAGCTGGGCGCAGTATCAGGCACAGGATGCGCTGATTAAAACCTGCGAAAAAGCCGGGATTTCCCTGACGCTGTTCCACGGACGCGGCGGCAGCATTGGTCGTGGCGGCGCGCCCGCGCATGCCGCACTGCTGTCACAACCGCCAGGCAGCCTGCGCGGCGGTCTGCGTGTGACCGAACAGGGCGAGATGATCCGCTTTAAATATGGCTTACCGGCCGTGACGATCGCCAGCCTGTCGCTCTACACCGGCGCGATTCTGGAAGCGAACCTGATGCCACCACCGGAGCCAGAACGCGAATGGCGCAACATTATGGATCAGCTCTCTGCTGACTCCTGCGCAATGTATCGCGGGTATGTGCGTGAAAATGCGGACTTCGTCCCCTACTTCCGTTCGGCGACGCCGGAGCAGGAACTGGGCAAATTACCGCTCGGCTCACGTCCGGCCAAACGCCGTCCTACCGGTGGCGTGGAGTCGCTGCGTGCGATTCCGTGGATTTTTGCCTGGACGCAGAACCGTCTGATGCTGCCTGCCTGGCTGGGTGCCGGTGCTGCCCTGCAGCAGGCGATGGCGGCCGGCCATCAGGATCAGCTGGAAGCGATGTGCCGCGACTGGCCGTTCTTCTCTACCCGCCTGGGCATGCTGGAGATGGTGTTCTCGAAAGCGGACCTGTGGCTGGCGGAATATTACGATCAGCGTCTGGTCGACAAATCACTCTGGCCGTTAGGCAAACAGCTGCGCGACCAGCTTGATGCCGATATCAAAGCGGTACTGACCATTGCCAACGACTCGCATCTGATGGCTGATCAGCCGTGGATTGCTGAGTCGATTGCGCTGCGTAACGTCTATACCGATCCGCTCAACGTACTCCAGGCAGAACTGCTGCATCGTTCCCGTGCACAGGAAGCGCGGGGTGAAGAACCGGATGCCCGCGTTGAGCAGGCTCTGATGGTGACGATTGCAGGTGTCGCAGCAGGCATGCGCAATACCGGTTAATCCCGGTCAGGCGCGGACCACACTCCGCGCCGCCAGAGAGCAGCAATAAAAAAGTCGGGAAATTCCCGACTTTTTTACTGGCTCAGGCAGAACGGTTAAGCCGCCGCCGCAACCGGACGAACCCCTAACGTGTGGCAGATGGCGTAACTCATTTCGGCACGGTTCAGCGTGTAAAAATGGAAATCTTTCACCCCTTCGCGTGACAGGATTTTCACCATATCCATCGCGATATTCGCTCCCACCATTTTGCGCGTTTCCGGATCGTCATCCAGACCGGCAAACATTGCGCTCATCCAGCCGGGCACACGCACATTGGTCAGCGTGGCAAAGCGTTGCAGCTGCTTAAAGTTAGAGACCGGCAGGATGCCCGGCACAATTTCCACGTCAATGCCGGTCGAGACACAGCGGTCGCGGAAACGCAGATAGCTTTCGACGTCGAAGAAAAACTGGGTAATGGCCCGGTTTGCGCCTGCATCAATTTTTCGTTTGAGATTAATCAGGTCGGCCTGGGCACTTTTCGCTTCGGGATGGACTTCCGGATAGGCGGCGACGGAAATATCAAAATCGCCGACCTCTTTCAGCAGCGAAACCAGATCGCTGCCGTACATCTCTGGCTTGCCGCTGCCAGGTGGCAGATCGCCACGCAGCGCCACAATATGACGGATGCCGTTGTTCCAGTAATCCTGAGCGATGGTGCGCAGTTCATCGCGCGTCGCATCAACACAGGTCAGATGGGGTGCTGCTTCCAGGCCGGTGCGATCTTTAATGCCTTTGATAATGCTGTGGGTGCGATCGCGTTCACCTGAGTTCGCACCGTAAGTGACAGAAACGAATTTCGGTTTCAGACTGCTCAGGCGGTCAATTGAGGTCCACAGAGTCTCTTCCATTTCGCTGGTGCGCGGCGGAAAAAACTCAAACGACACGTTAATTTGCCCGTTCAGTTCAGCCAGGCTCTGGTTTAGCGCTTCGCGCTGATTGGCATGAAAGAAACTCATCCTGCACCCTCACTGATTAATAATCGGCTCGTAAACATCTACACGTTTAGACGTCCAGATGTTCAAAATGACGCAATCTCAGTGAGCCGTCAACGTAAAAATGGTCAACAGACGTGATCAATTTTCAATCAACATGAAGGGATTTCAACAGGGAGGAGGCAACACTTTGAAAACAGGCGCCGAAGCGCCTGATGAGGAAGGATTACAGCAGCTGTGCGAGGCGATTAATATCTGACTGAATAGCGCCGGCGGTGACATCCCGGCCTGCGCCCGGACCGCGGATCACCAGCGGATTATCGCGATACCAGCGGCTCTCAATGGCAAAGACGTTGTCGCACGGCAGCAGCGCGGCCAGCGGATGCTCAGGTCGCACCGCTTCAACACCTACCCGCGCCTTGCCGTTAGCATCAAAACGGGCAACGTAGCGCAGCACCAGGTCCATCTCCCGCGCGGCTTCCAGCCGCTGCAGCATCTGTTCGTTCAGCTCTTCGCCATTTTCAAAGAAGTGATCAATCGATCCCTCAAGACAGTTATTCGGCACCAGCGATTCAACGCGCACCTGATCCGGCTCGATGTTGTAGCCCGCCTCACGTGCCAGGATCACCAGCTTGCGCATCACATCCTGACCCGAGAGATCGGCACGCGGGTCAGGCTCGGTTAAGCCCTGCTGCCATGCCTGATCTACCAGCTCGGTAAACGGCACCGTGCCATCAAACTGCAGGAACAGCCACGACAGCGTCCCGGAGAAGATCCCGCTAATCGCCAGAATGGTATCGCCGCTGTCGCGCAGATCGCGCACCGTATAGTTGATCGGCAGACCAGCACCAACAGTGGCGTTATAGAGCCAGTGACGCCCGGTTTTGGTAAAGGCATCGCGAATCTGCCGCCAGGTCTGACTGTCAGACGCACCCGCAACCTTGTTGGCGCTGATCACATGAAAACCGTGGCTGGCAAAATCAAGATATTGCTGCGCCAGCGGTGTACTGGCCGTGACATCCAGCACCACCAAATCATCGAACGGATGAGCACGCATCCACAGGAACAGCGACTCTTCATCACGTTCCACTGCTTCATCATCAAAGAAGGCGAGCGCACGACTGGCATCCAGTCCTTCATAGCTCAGCAGGCTGCGGCGGCTGTCCGCGACGCCCGCCAGCACAAATTCAAAGCCGGTGCGCGCTGACAGCGTTTCCTGATCGCGGGCAAACAGCTCAAGCCAGCGTGAACCGATATTGCCTTTGCCAAACAGCATCAGACCGATACGCTTTTCTGCGCGGAACAGCGACTGATGCAGTCCCTGAATCAGGTGCTGGGTCGGTCCGACGCGCAGTACCGCGACCACGCTGATGTGATCTTCGGACTGCCAGATGAACTCAACGGGCTGATCTTTTAGCTGCTGCCAGAAGCGATGGGTATGCAGCGGGTTACGGGTAACGCCTGCGCCAACCAGCGCCACCAGCGCCAGGCCGTCGCGCAGCTGCAGATGGCCCGGTAAACCGGCGTCCTGTAGCAGTGTAAAGGCGCTGTTGACCACTTCAGAGGTATAGCAGAGTTGCAGCAGCTGACGGTCAGGATGAACGCCAAACGCCAGCGGACGCAGCTGCGCGCGCTTCAGCAACAGGTCGATCTCTTTGTGCAGGATGGCGAAGTCATGCTGCTCGGGCAGCTGAATCTCAATCAGGCACACATCATCGTGGCTGGTGACGATGCGCGCCCCGGTTCCGGAGGCCAGCACACGCTCGATGCGGGTCGAGCCCTGTTCTGGCTGATAGCTGCAGCGCAGTTGCAGGTCGATATCGCTGCCGGAAACCGGCTGCAGTGTGCGGGTGTGCAGCACCGGAGCAGCCAGACGCGCCAGTTCACTGGCTTCATCCAGCCTTAACAGCGGCAGCAGACAGGCATCAGAAACTTTGCGGGGATCGGCGCTGTAAACGCCCGCGACATCGCTCCAGATGGTCACGCGTCCGACACCCGCCAGCGCGCCAATCTGCGTGGCGGAATAGTCGGAGCCGTTGCGGCCAAGCAGGACGGTTTCACCGGCATCGTTGCGGCTGATAAAGCCGGTCACCACGATGCGCTTTTGCGGATGCTGCGCCAGCAAAGTCTGCAGCAGGGGCCAGGATTTACCCTCATCCACCTGCGGCTGAGCAGCACGTTCAGCACGCAGAAACTCACGCGCATCCAGCCAGCAGGCCTGCAGGTCACGCTGGCTCAGTACCGCTGACATCAGGCGTGCCGACCATATTTCACCGTGCCCGACCACTTCGGCATAGACCGCATCGGTGATCGGCGCATCCAGCAGTACGGCCAGCTTTTCCAGATCGCGGATAAATGCAGTGATTAAGGGTTCGGCGATCTCAGCAGGCAGCAGCGCACCGATTAGCTCGCTCTGGTAGCGCCGTAAAGCCTGTTGCACCTGATGCGCAGAGAGCCGATCGTTCTGGCTCAGCTTCAGCCAGCTAATCAGCTGGTTGGTGGTTGAGCCTGCCGCGGAGACCACCATCAGATCGCCCGGCTGGCTGTAGTCCGCCATAATGCTGGCAACGCGCTGGTAGCAACGCGCATCGGCCAGGCTGCTGCCGCCAAACTTATGCAACTGCCTGATATTCGGCGTTCCCGCGCCTGCTGAAATCGTCATGCTTAACCCTCGGCTGCGATCCGGAATGCATTATCCAGATCGGCAATTAAATCTTCGTGATCTTCAATACCAACAGAAACCCGTAGCAGCGAATCGGAAATGCCTGCTGCCGCGCGTGCTTCTGCCGACATCCCCGCGTGCGTCATGGTGGCGGTATGGGAGATCAGACTCTCTACGCCGCCCAGCGATTCCGCCAGCGTAAACAGCTTCAACGCTTTGAGGAAGCGACGCAGCAGCGCCTCATCCCCGTCGACCTCGAAACTCAGCATGGCACCAAAGCCGCGCTGCTGACGTACCGCATGTTCGTGTCCGGCGTTTTCCGGCAGCGAAGGATGATACAACTTTTTCACCCGCTTCTGCTGCTTCAGATAGTCCACAATCGCGAGTGCGTTGCGTTGTGCGGCTGCAATGCGCGGCGCAAGCGTACGAATGCCGCGCAGCAGCAGATAACTGTCAAAGGCTGCGCCGGTCACGCCAATGTTATTTGCCCACCAGGCCAGGTCAGTTGCCTGTTGTGGATCTTTGGCAATGACTGCACCCGCTACCACATCAGAGTGGCCATTGAGGTATTTGGTACAGGAGTGGATCACCAGGTCCGCACCCAGCGCCAGAGGATTCTGCAGCGCCGGACTCATAAAGGTGTTGTCTACCACGCTGACGGCACCCGCAGCGCGCGCGGCGGCGCAAATCGCGCTGATATCCACGACGCGCAGCAGCGGATTGCTGGGGCTTTCAATCAGCACCAGTTTCGGTTTTTCATCCAGTGCTGCCTGCAGCGCCACCGGATCGCCCTGATCGACAAATTTCACCCGATACGCGCCGCGTTTGCTCAGGCTGTCAAATAACCGATAGCTGCCGCCATAACAGTCGTGTGGCGCAACCAGCAGATCGCCAGGCTTCAGGAACACCGTCGTGACCAGGTGAATGGCCGACATGCCGGTATTGGTTAATACCGCACCCGCTCCGCCTTCCAGTTCTGCCAGCGTACGCTGTACGACATCACGTGTGGGGTTGCCACGACGGGAGTAGTCATGTGCACGAGGCTCATTGAAATCCAGGAAGTTATAGGTCGTTGAGAGATGGATGGGCGGGACAACGCAGCCATATTGCTCGTCATCATTCAAACCGCTGCGCACTGCGATGGTTGCCGGTTTACGCGTCATGAGCGAATTGTTCCTGAAGAGTTAAGAAAATGTAGTCCACAGAATATCACCCTCTAATTAGACGTCAATACATCTGGACATCTAAATGTCTTTGCGTATAGATTGAGCAAAAACGCAATAACCGCTAAAATTATGCGTCATCGCCTGGCGTTCCCCTCTGTGATGAAGAGGCTGCGAGCGAAGAAAACCCGCCATATCAGGGGTCAGGCAGGAAAAAATCAGGCATAATCCGCTGATTTCCTCACATTTAACGTTTATTAATTAAGGTAGCCCATGGCTGAATGGAACGGCGAATATATCAGCCCGTACGCTGAGCACGGTAAAAAGAGCGAGCAGGTCAAGAAGATTACAGTTTCTATCCCATTGAGCGTGCTGAAGATTTTAACGGATGAGCGTACCCGTCGTCAGGTGAACAACCTGCGTCACGCCACCAACAGCGAGCTGCTTTGCGAAGCCTTTTTGCATGCCTTTACCGGGCAACCGTTGCCGGACGACGTGGACCTGCGCAAAGAACGCAGCGATGAAATTCCTGAAGAAGCGAAAAAGATCATGCGCGATATGGGCATCGATCCCGACACCTGGGAATATTGATTCGTCAGAGCATAAAAAAACCCAGCCGAAGCTGGGTTTTTTCTTGCCGCCGAACCCGCAGGTTCAGGTGCCTTTTAATCTTATTTTTTAGCGCCTGGCACGCTGAAACGCTTGTTAAAGCGGTCAACACGGCCACCAGTTGCCACTTCACGCTGCTTACCGGTATAGAACGGGTGGCATTTGCCACAAACGTCCAGGTTCAGTTCGTGAGTCAGTGTTGAACGGGTGTGGATCTCGTTGCCGCAGGTACATTTGATAGTAACTGCTTCGTATTTCGGGTGAATACCTTGTTTCATGGGAAACCTCATAGAAGGCCGTGTCGCTCTCCGTGCCAGGCGTTAACCTGCACAGCACCACACGCGGTTGAACATTATAGGGTGTACTCCGGCCAGATATTTCTCACCGAAGGCCGCATATTATACAGGCAAGTTTCGATTGCTGCAAATATATGCTGAGATACCCGCCATAGGGGTCAGCGTGTACACTAGCTTCCCCGATGATTGAGCCGGAAAGAGAGAGTTATGCCCGTCGTTCAGGTTGCCCTGCCCGTCCCCTTGCCCCGCCTGTTTGACTATCTGCCGCCTCAGGGTGCGCAGCCGGTCATTGGCGGGCGCGTGAGTGTGCCCTTTGGCAATCGCAGAATGATCGGGATTGTGGTCGCCTTTCGTGACAGCAGCGATCTGCCGGAAGCACAGCTCAAACGCGTAGTTGAGGTGCTGGACAGTGAGTCTCTCTATCCGCCGTCGCTGTGGCGCATCCTGAACTGGGCCGCCAGCTACTATCACTCGCCGCAGGGCGAAGTTTTGAGCCACGCGATTCCTGTACTGCTGCGCCAGGGCAAAGCGGCGCAGGACAATCCCCTGTGGCGCTGGGAAATCACCGAACAGGGCCGGGCAACCGCGCCGGAAAGTTTAAAGCGGGCACCAAAACAGCAGCAGGCGCTGGCAGCACTGCGTCAGCAACCGCTCTATCGGCATCAGGTCAGTGAACACGATCTCACCGAGGCGACATTACAGGCATTGCGGGCTAAAGGCTTATGCGAACTGCATGAACATCAGCCGCAGATGCACGACTGGCGCACCACTTATGCTGTAAAAGGCGAACGGCTTAGACTGAATACCGATCAGGCGATGGCCGTGGGTGCGATTCGGGCAGATGATGAACATTATTCCGCCTGGCTGCTGGCGGGCATCACCGGCTCCGGCAAAACCGAGGTTTACCTCAGCGTGCTGGAAAATGTGCTGGCACGTGGTAAACAGGCGCTCGTACTGGTGCCGGAGATTGGCTTAACCCCGCAGACGATTGCCCGCTTTCGCGAACGTTTTGATGCGCCCATTGATGTGCTGCACTCTGCCTTAAATGACAGTGAACGGCTGGCGGTCTGGTTACGTGCGCGGCGCGGCGAAACAGCGATTGTGATTGGCACCCGTTCGGCGCTATTTACGCCGCTGGCCCGTCCGGGCGTGATCATTATTGATGAAGAGCATGACAGCTCCTATAAACAGCAGGAAGGCTGGCGCTATCAGGCGCGCGATCTGGCTGTGTTCCGTGCGCATGAAGAGGACATCCCGATTGTCATGGGATCGGCGACACCTGCTCTGGAGACACTGCACAATGTCCGCAGCGGCAAGTATCGCCAGCTCGACCTGACAAAGCGCGCCGGTAACGCCCGACCGGCGCTGCAACAGCTTATCGATTTAAAAGGCGTGCAGCTGATCGGCGGCCTGGCACCCGGCCTGATTGGTAAAATGCGCCAGCATCTGCAGGCCGACAATCAGGTGTTACTGTTCCTTAACCGCCGCGGCTTTTCGCCCGCCCTGCTTTGTCACGACTGCGGCTGGATTGCCGAGTGTACCCGCTGTGACCGCTACTACACCCTGCATCAGCACCACCGCCAGCTACGCTGCCATCATTGCGACAGCCAGCGTCCGCTGCCTAATCAGTGTCCGCAGTGCGGTTCAACCCATCTGCTGCCGGTGGGCGTCGGCACTGAGCAGCTGGAGCAGCAGCTCGGCACACTCTTCCCCGGCGTGCCGGTGTCGCGCATCGATCGTGATACCACCAGCCGCAAAGGGGCGCTGGAGCAGCATCTGGCTGATGTTCATCGTGGCGGCGCACGTATCCTGGTCGGCACCCAGATGCTGGCCAAGGGCCACCACTTCCCCGATGTCACACTGGTCTCGCTGCTGGATGTTGATGGTGCCCTGTTCTCAGCCGATTTCCGTGCGGCAGAGCGCTTTGCTCAGCTCTACACCCAGGTCGCCGGCCGTGCTGGCCGTGCCGGAAAGCAGGGCGAAGTATTGCTGCAGACGCACCATCCGGAACACCCCTTACTACAGACACTGCTGCATCAGGGTTATTCGGCCTTCGCGCAGCAGGCACTGCTGGAGCGACAGGCGGTTCACCTGCCGCCCTGGAGCCGCCATGCGCTGTTCCGCGCAGAAGATATGGATAACCAGCAGGCAGCCGAATTTTTGCAACAACTTCGCAACCTGCTGGAGGCGAGCCCGCTGAACGACAAGGCGATGTGGTTTATGGGTCCGTTGCCCGCTTTGCAGCCCAAACGCAGTGGACGCTGGCGCTGGCAGCTGCTGTTGCAGCATCCTTCCCGGCAACGTCTGCAACAGTTACTGAGCAGTTCGTTGCCGCTGGTTTCAACGCTCCCCGCTGCGCGCAAAGTGAAATGGACGCTGGATATCGACCCGACCGAGAGCTGATTTTTGCTGACACTGCGAGCCAGATCGAAAAACGTCGCATAAGTCACAATTTTTATGCAAATTAAGTAACAACCAGCCGGGCAATCGTTAACAATGTTGCCCGGATTGCTTTCAGGTCAGGCAAAAACAGAATCGAACGCGCCATAACGCGTCAGGAGCATGTGTTGGAGCAGAATCAACAACCGCCCGCCGCCACGATGAAGGATGTCGCGGAGCACGCGGGCGTCTCAACCGCCACCGTATCGCGTGCGCTGATGAATCCGGAGAAGGTTTCTGCGGCGACCCGTCAGAAAGTCGAGCAGGCCGTTGCCGCCGTCGGCTATGCAGCACACGGCCCAACGCGCAACGCGCGGCGTAACGAAACGCGAACCATCCTGGTGATTGTCCCTGACATCTGCGATCCCTTCTTTAGTGAAATCATTCGTGGCGTCGAAGTCACGGCAGCCGAAGAGGGCTATCTGGTCCTGATTGGTGACTGCGCTCATCAGAATCAGCAGGAGCGAACCTTTCTCAATCTGATGGTCACACGACAGATCGATGGCATGGTGCTGCTCGGATCACAGTTGCCCTTTGATGCCAGCATTGATGAGCAACGCAACCTGCCGCCCATGGTGATGGCGAATGAGTTTGCGCCGGAAATGTCGCTGCCCACGGTCCACATCGATAACCTGACCGCCGCATTTGAAGCGGTGAATCATTTACTGCAGTTAGGCCACACGCAGATCGCCTGTATTGCCGGGCCGGAAGAGATGCCGCTCTGTCAGTATCGGTTGCAGGGCTATGTACAGGCGATGCGTCGCAGCGGGCTGACGGTCGATCCCACCTATATTGTGCGCGGTGATTTCACGTTTGAAGCAGGCGTTGCCGCCATGAATCAGCTGATGACCCTGCCACAACCGCCACGCGCCCTGTTCTGTCACAGCGATATTATGGCGCTGGGGGCGATGAATCAGGCCAGACGCTGTGGACTACGGATACCGGAGGATCTCTCTGTAGTGGGATTCGATGACATTGAGCTGTCACGTTACTGCGAGCCGCCGCTGACCACGGTGACGCAGCCACGCTACCAGATTGGTCGGGAAGCGATGCTGCTGCTGCTGGATGAGTTAAATGGCAAACGGGTGATCAGCGGATCGCGGTTGCTGGATGCCGGCTTAACGATTCGTGGCAGTACGGCGCGCGCAAAAAAGCGTGAAAAATAAGCCTGTTCGTCTGGTTTTTTCAGTAGATTCTTAAAGCGAACACTGCTGGTCAAAGTTCCGACCCTTGAGTAACATGGCGGACTCCTTGCCGGGCGCGTAAAAATCATCATTTCGCCCAACTGGCACTATTTTTGAAGGGTATAAGAACGAGAGTGGCACAAAAAGATTACGTAGGCCGCGGGCGTTCAACAGGGACGCGTCGCAAAAAAAGCCCCAGCCGTGGCAAGAAGAGCAAAGGCGGTTCGGGAACATCTAAATTGATGATTGTACTGGCGGTCGCAGTGTTGGTGACCTTTGCCGGTGGTTTATGGTTCCTGGCGCATCACAAGAAAGAAGACGTGCCAGTCATTACGGATCATAAAGCCAACGGCAATGGCTTGCCGCCGAAGCCAGAAGAGCGCTGGAAATATATTAAAGAGCTGGAGAACCGTCAGGTCACCGTGCCGACGCCTATCGAACCCTCTTCGGGTGGCGAAGTGAAGTCGCAGACACAGCTGACCGACGAGCAGCGCCAGTTGCTGGAGCAAATGCAGGCTGATATGCGTCAGCAGCCGACGCAGCTCAACGAAGTGCCGTGGAACGAACAGACGCCGGCGCAACGTCAGCAGACGCTGCAGCATCAGCAGCAGTTGCAACAGCTGCAACGTCAGCAGCAGCAGGTTCAGCAACAACAGCAGCAGCAACTGCAACATCAGCAACAACAACAGGTTCAGCAACAGCGTCAGCAGTTGCAGGCCCAGCAGCAACAGCAACGCCAGCAGCAGTTGCAGCAACAACAACAGCGTCAGCAACAGCAACAGCAACAGCAGCAATTACAGCAACAGCAACGTCAGCAGCAGCAGCAGCAGCAGCAGCAAAACGTACAGCGCCAGTCGCAGCCTGCCCCCATTACGCGGGAACCGGACGTACAGTCTAAACCGCAGGAGACAGCAAAGGCGAAACCAGCGGAGAAAGCTTCTTCGCAGCGCTGGATGGTGCAGTGTGGTTCGTTCAAAGGCACTGACCAGGCGGAATCGGTGCGTGCAGGCTTAGCCTTTGAAGGCTTTGAAAGCCGTATTACGACCGGTGGCGGCTGGAATCGTGTGGTTATCGGTCCGTATAAAGACCGCGCATCCGCTGACAGCACCCTGAAACGCCTGCGCAGTTCCGGACACTCCAGCTGTATTCCACTCTCCGTCGGGGGTTGAAACCCGTCAAACCCGCCCCATATCTGTTGCATGATACTCCGCGCCCCGTGCGCGGAGTCCTTTTCCGACTGCAACAAGGGGTCTGCCCGTGACAACAATAGTAAGTGTACGACGCAACGGCCAGGTAGTGATTGGCGGTGATGGCCAGGCTACGCTCGGCAATACCGTGATGAAAGGCAACGTTAAAAAAGTGCGTCGTTTATACAACGATAAGGTGATTGCCGGATTTGCTGGCGGCACCGCAGACGCCTTCACCCTGTTTGAACTTTTCGAACGTAAACTGGAAATGCATCAGGGCCATCTGGTGAAAGCCGCGGTGGAACTGGCGAAAGACTGGCGTACTGACCGTATGCTGCGTCGCCTTGAAGCCTTGCTGGCCGTCGCGGATGAGTCAGCTTCTCTGATCATCAGCGGTAACGGTGATGTCATCCAGCCTGAAAACGATCTAATCGCCATCGGCTCCGGTGGGCCTTTCGCCCAGGCAGCAGCACGTGCGCTGCTGGAGAATACCGAAATGGGCGCACGCGACATCGTCGAAAAGTCGCTGAATATCGCGGGTGATATCTGCATCTACACTAACCACAACGTTAATTTCGAAGAATTAACGTCTAAGGCGTAAGGGTATAAATATGTCTGAGATGACTCCACGCGAAATCGTCAGCGAACTGAACCGCTTTATCATCGGCCAGGACAGCGCCAAGCGCGCCGTGGCGATTGCACTGCGCAACCGCTGGCGCCGCATGCAGCTCGACGAAGAGCTGCGTCATGAAGTGACCCCTAAAAACATTCTGATGATCGGTCCGACCGGTGTCGGTAAAACCGAGATCGCGCGTCGTCTGGCTAAGCTGGCCAATGCACCGTTCATCAAAGTTGAGGCGACTAAATTTACCGAAGTGGGTTATGTCGGTAAGGAAGTGGACTCTATCATTCGTGATCTGACCGATTCGGCCATTAAGATGGTGCGCAGTCAGGCGATTGAAAAGAACAAATACCGTGCCGAAGAGATGGCCGAAGAGCGCATTCTCGATGTGCTGATTCCGCCTGCGAAAAACAACTGGGGCCAGGCAGAGCAGAGCGCTGAGCCGTCTGCGGCGCGCCAGTCGTTCCGCAAAAAGCTGCGCGAAGGCCAGCTGGACGATAAAGAGATTGAGATCGATCTGGCCGCCAGCGCGCCTGGTGTTGAGATCATGGCGCCTCCTGGCATGGAAGAGATGACCAGCCAGCTGCAGTCGATGTTCCAGAACCTCGGCGGTCAGAAGCAGAAAGCCCGTAAGCTGAAGATCAAAGAAGCGATGAAGCTGCTGATCGAAGAAGAAGCGGCAAAACTGGTTAACCCTGAAGAACTTAAGCAGGACGCGATTGATGCCGTTGAACAGCACGGTATCGTGTTTATCGATGAGATCGATAAAATCTGTAAGCGCGGCGGCCAGAATGCCGGCGGCCCGGATGTTTCTCGCGAAGGTGTTCAGCGTGACCTGCTGCCGCTGGTTGAAGGCTGTACCGTTTCGACCAAGCATGGCATGGTGAAAACTGACCACATTCTGTTTATCGCCTCAGGCGCGTTCCAGGTGGCCAGCCCTTCCGATCTGATTCCGGAACTGCAGGGTCGTCTGCCAATCCGTGTAGAGCTGCAGGCGCTGACCGTAAATGATTTCCAGCGCATCCTGACTGAGCCGAATGCCTCCATCACCGTACAATACAAAGCGCTGATGAATACCGAGGGCGTGAACATTGAGTTCACCGAAGAGGGTATCCGCCGGATCGCTGAAGCCGCATGGCAGGTCAACGAAACCACCGAAAACATTGGTGCGCGTCGTCTGCATACCGTGCTGGAACGTCTGATGGAAGATATCTCGTATGACGCCAGCGATCGTCACGGTGAATCCGTGACCATCGATGCTGATTATGTCGGTAAACATCTGGATGAACTGGTGGCTGACGAAGACCTTAGCCGCTTCATTCTCTGATTCACTGAATCAGCGCTTTTCAGAAGCCCAGCCTATCCGGCTGGGCTTTTTTATGCATGTTCTTGATCGAACGATGCTTTTTTCATACTGATGATTTTGCCAACAATCTGCATATAGCGATATACTTACCCTTCCTGTGGCAAACAGACGAAACCCCTATGAAATACGATACATCTGAACTCTGCGATATCTACCATGAAGAAGTGAATGTTGTTGAACCGCTTTTTTCAAACTTTGGTGGGCGCACTTCATTCGGTGGTCAGATTACCACAGTGAAATGCTTTGAAGACAACGGCTTACTCTACGATCTGCTGGAAGAGAATGGCCGGGGTCGCGTCCTGGTGATCGATGGCGGCGGCTCCGTGCGTCGTGCGCTGGTCGATGCGCAGCTGGCACGTCTGGCGGCAACCAACGAGTGGGAAGGCCTGGTGATTTACGGTTCGGTACGCCAGGTTGATGAGCTGGAAGAGCTTGAGATTGGCATTCAGGCCATTGCCGCGATTCCGGCAGGCGCTGCGGGTGAAGGGATTGGCGAAAGCGATGTGCGCGTCAATTTCGGCGGCGTCACCTTCTTCTCCGGCGACCATCTCTATGCCGATAACACCGGTATCATTCTGTCAGAGGATGCGCTGGACCTCGAATAGGCCAGACATGAAAACGGGTGCCTGAGCACCCGTTTTTCACATCAGCTGAGGCTTCAAACCTCTTCCATTTTTCCCAGCAAGGCACGCAGACGTTCCTGCCATACGTGCTGCTCTTCTTTCAGGTGCTGATTTTCACGCATCAGCGCATCGTGGTTGCCCGCGACTTGTTGCGCATCGTTACGCAGTGAGTTGTTCTGCTCTTTCAGCTCTTCGATTTCCATCTGCAACAGGGTGATGGTATCAATCGCCTGCTGTACTTTCGCTTCCAGTTTCTCAAACACTTCAAATGACATCTTTCTGACCTCTCCTAAATTCCTGCAAGGCGTTGATGATGCCAGCTTAAGCCAGCAACGTTGTCCCGATTGTATGTAGCCTCACCCCGCAAGTCCAGCAACGCGGCCTTTGCGGGCGTAGTCTGTAACACTTTTCAGCCAATCCCTGAATTTACGCTGCGCTTACTGAAGCTGCGTTCCGGCACTGGCCCGTTATCGCTGTAATGAGGCGCGAATAATGGGTTAAGAAAGCCAGAATACGCGAAAACGCGCATTTTTATGACACAGTACACAAAAAACGATTTCGCTATTTCTCGTTTATGTTCGTTAACGATAAATTCACATCAGCCCTACATAAAAGCTGGGTGCCTCATGGACTGAGAACAAAAACTGATAAAATTTAACCTCGCTTCAGGAACCACTATTATGAGTCAGACAACTAACACGCTCAAAGGTCAGTGTATTGCCGAATTTCTGGGGACAGGCTTGATTATTTTCTTCGGCGCAGGCTGTGTGGCTGCACTGAAACTCGCCGGTGCCGCCTTCGGTCAGTGGGAAATCTGCATTATCTGGGGCTTAGCCGTCTCAATGGCTGTCTATCTTACCGCTGGGGTATCAGGTGCGCATCTGAACCCTGCCGTTACGGTTGCGCTCTGCCTGTTTGCCAACTTCGAAGGCCGTAAAGTGGTGCCGTTTATTCTGGCGCAAATCGCCGGGGCATTCTGCGCGGCCGCGCTGGTTTATGGCCTCTACTACAGCCTCTTTTTCGATTACGAACAAAGTCATCAGATGGTACGCGGTACGGTTCAGAGTCTGGATCTGGCGGGTATCTTCTCAACCTATCCTAACCCTCACATCAGCGTAGGTCAGGCGTTCCTGGTCGAGATGGTGATTACTGCCGTGCTGATGGCAGTGATTATGGCACTGACCGACGATGGCAACGGTGTACCGCGTGGGCCGATGGCACCGCTGTTAATCGGTCTGCTGGTCGCGGTCATTGGTGGTTCAATGGGTCCTCTGACCGGCTTCGCCCTTAACCCGGCTCGTGATTTCGGACCTAAGCTGTTCGCCTTCTTCGCTGGCTGGGGTAACGTTGCCTTCACAGGTGGTAAGGATATTCCTTACTTCCTGGTCCCTATTTTTGGCCCGCTGGTCGGTGCCTGCCTGGGTGCAGTCGGTTATCGCACCCTGATTGGCCGCTACCTGCCAGGTGCCGCTAAAGAACCTGCAAAAATTCCAGCAGACAAACCGGTTGCACGCGCTCAGCAGCGTAAAGCGTAAGTTTCACCTTTTATCATCAGGACTGAATTTATGACTACCACAGATAAAAAATATATTGTCGCGCTCGATCAGGGCACAACCAGCTCACGCGCTGTCGTTCTCGACCACGATTCCAATATCATTGCGGTATCGCAGCGCGAATTTACTCAGATCTACCCGAAAGCGGGTTGGGTTGAGCATGATCCAATGGATATCTGGGCTTCACAAAGCTCTACGCTGGTTGAAGTGCTGGCCCATGCCGACATTCGCTCTGATGAGATTGCGGCTATCGGTATCACTAACCAGCGCGAAACCGCTATCGTCTGGGAAAAAGAGACCGGCAAACCTATCTATAACGCCATCGTCTGGCAGGATCCCCGCACCGCCGACTACTGTAACAAACTGAAGAAGGAGGGTCTGGAAGAGTATATCCAGCACACGACGGGTCTGGTGATTAACCCTTACTTCTCCGGGACAAAAGTGAAGTGGATCCTGGATCACGTTGAAGGCTCACGTGAGCGTGCAAAACGTGGCGAGCTGCTGTTCGGTACCGTTGATACCTGGCTGGTCTGGAAAATGACTCAGGGCCGCGTTCACATCACCGACTATACCAACGCCTCACGTACCATGATGTTTAACATTCACAAGCTGGAGTGGGATCAGCGCATGCTGGATATCCTGGATATCCCGCGTGAAATGCTGCCGGAAGTGAAGTCTTCTTCTGAAGTCTACGGTCAGACCAACATTGGTGGTAAAGGCGGTACACGTATTCCTATCGCCGGTATTGCCGGCGACCAGCAGGCCGCGCTGTATGGCCAGCTGTGTGTACAGCCTGGCATGGCGAAAAATACCTACGGCACCGGCTGCTTTATGCTGATGAACACCGGTACTGAAGCGGTGACCTCGACCCATGGCCTGCTGACCACTATCGCCTGTGGCCCGCGCGGTGAAGTGAACTATGCGCTGGAAGGTGCCGTATTCATCGGTGGTGCTTCTATTCAGTGGCTGCGTGATGAAATGAAGCTGATCAGTGAAGCGGCTGACTCTGAATACTTCGCAATGAAAGTGAAAGACACCAACGGCGTTTACATGGTGCCTGCTTTCACCGGCCTGGGTGCACCTTACTGGGACCCGTATGCCCGTGGCGCAATCTTCGGTCTGACGCGCGGCGCAAACTCTAACCACATCATCCGCGCGACGCTGGAGTCGATCGCTTATCAGACGCGTGACGTGCTGGAAGCGATGCAGAACGATGCCAACACTCGCCTGCAGGCGCTGCGTGTGGACGGTGGTGCGGTGTCCAACAACTTCCTGATGCAGTTCCAGGCTGACATCCTCGGCACCCGCGTTGAGCGTCCGGAAGTGCGTGAAGTCACCGCGCTGGGTTCTGCCTATCTGGCGGGTCTGGCTGTCGGCTTCTGGCAGGATCTGGATGAAGTGCGCGCTAAAGCGGTTATTGAGCGTGAGTTCCGTCCAAGCCTGGAAACCACCGAGCGTAACTTCCGCTATGCCGGCTGGAAAAAAGCGGTTGCCCGCGCACAGGCGTGGGAAGACCAGGAGTAATCTCTGTGCCCGCGACGATGGCGGTCGCGGGCCTTTTCCCCGCCCCTCTGCCCCGCTGTGATACACTGCCTGCCGGTTTTTTGTCAGGTAGATGCCATGAAACGAGAACTTGCCATTGAATTTTCCCGCGTAACCGAAGCTGCCGCCCTGGCAGGCTATCACTGGTTAGGACGCGGCGACAAAAATGCGGCTGACGGTGCGGCAGTCCATGCCATGCGTCATGTCCTGAACTCCATTGAAATTGACGGTCAGATTGTGATCGGTGAAGGCGAAATCGACGAAGCGCCAATGCTCTATATTGGCGAAAAAGTCGGTACCGGTCGCGGCGATGCGGTCGATATTGCTGTCGATCCGATCGAAGGCACCCGCATGACGGCGCTTGGCCAGGCTAACGCACTGGCCGTGATGGCCGTCGGCGATAAAGGCAGCTTTCTGCACGCCCCTGACATGTACATGGAGAAGCTGATTGTCGGTCCGGCAGCGCATGGTGCGATCGACCTCGACCTGCCGCTGGAAACCAACCTGCGTAATATCGCAATAGCGATGAACAAGCCGCTGTCGCAGCTGACCGTATCGATTCTGGCAAAGCCGCGTCACGATGCGGTGATTAGCCAGCTGCAGCAGCTGGGCGTGCGGGTATTTACCTTCCCGGATGGCGACGTCGCAGCCTCGATTCTGACCTGCATGCCGGACAGCGAAGTGGATGTGATGTATGGCATTGGTGGCGCACCGGAAGGCGTGGTCTCTGCGGCGGTGATCCGTGCACTGGACGGCGATATGCAGGGCCGGTTGCTGGCACGTCATCATGTGAAAGGCGACAGCGCTGAAAACCGTCGGCTCGGTGAGCAGGAGCTGCAGCGCTGTGCAGAGATGGGAATTGAAGCAGGTAAAAAGCTGACGCTGGGTGAGATGGCGCGCAACGACAACGTGGTGTTTGCCGCCACCGGCATTACCAGTGGCGAACTACTGAAAGGCATTACGCGTCAGGGCAATATTGCCACCAGCGAAACGCTGCTGATTCGCGGTAAATCACGCACCATTCGCCGCATCCAGTCGATTCACTATCTCGACCGTAAAGATCCGGCGCTCCATCCGTTTATCCTGTAACCGGCTGGTTGCCGCGCTCCGGCTGACGTGAGAGCGGCAACCAGCAGAGCAGCATCACCAGCGCGGTAAAGAACATCAGCATGCCAAGGCTGAACTGATCGCGCTGCGGCATCATGGCTGAGAGCCACGCCACCAGCCCCGATCCCAGATTCTGCATGCCGCCAATCAGTGCGCCCGCGCTACCCGCCAGCCACGCATACGGCTCCATCGCGCCTGAGGTCGCCAGCGGAAACAGCATACCGGCACCAAAGAAGAACAGCGCGGCGGGGACCAGCAGCGTCCAGATATTCATCACGCCGAACCACGCCGGGATCCACATCAGAATGCCCGCCAGCAGGCAGCTATTCACTCCCCACCACATCAGGCTGTGCCATGAACCCTGCTCACGCCCGGCAAACCAGGCACCGAAGAACGCCGCCGGAATCGGCAGGATGAACAGGATGCTGACGGTGAGGCTGTGCAGGCCAAGCACGCCGCCCAGCAGAACGCCACAGCTCGACTCAAAGACCGCAATCCCGGCCAGCGCGCCAATCAGCAGCACGATGTAGCGGACGAAATTCGCGTCGCTGAGCAGGCGGGCATAACGTTTAAAGAAAGGGGTCACTTCCGCACTCTGCGGCCGGGTCTCCGGCAGCCAGCGCGCCATGGAACCGGTCACCGCCAGACAGAGCAGCAGCAGAAAAGCAAAGCAGGCGTGCCAGCCAAAGAGCTGGGTCAGCAGTGCGCCAATCACCGGCGCCAGCAGCGGGCTGACCAGAATGCCCATATTAAGCAGGCTGTTAGCGCGGCGCAGCGCGTGACCCTCGTAGAGATCGCGCGGCATGGTACGGGCCATTACGCCTGCCACGCCGGTTCCCAGTCCCTGAATAGCACTGCCGAGCACCAGCATATCGAGTGATGTCGCCATCAGAGCCGTAATTGCGCCGATCATAAAGATCATCATGCCCGCCAGGATCACCGGACGACGGCCCACGCTGTCTGACAGCGGACCGTAGATCAGCTGGGATCCGCCATAGGTCATAAGATAAGCCGCCATCACACGCTGCAGCGCGCCATCCCGCACATTCAGGGCATCCGCCATCACCGACATCGCCGGGACGTAGATAGTCTGTGCCATCTGCCCGACAGCCACCAGCACAATGAGCATCACCAGCAGTGGGCGATTTTCCAGTTTACTAATCATGATTATGCAAAATTTCTTTCTGTGAAAGGAGGTTAAAACAGCGGTTCACCCGCCAGTCATCTTGTTATGGCGGGCAAAATATCAGGATTAGATGACAAAGCGAGAGGTAAGCGAAAAGGTCCCGGCTTGCGCCTGTCAAGTTTATGCGCCAGCCTGTAAAGACAAAGCAACAGTTTGTCGATTAGAGCCTTTGCCAGGTCGCAGGCTGGCAATCTCACCGGCGAGTCGCGAAAATAGTGACCTGCCTGAATAATCAACAACCAGGGAGTGATTATGGCTGAGTGGGTCAATGGTGAAGTAAAGGAAGTCAAAAACTGGACGGATGCACTGTTCAGTCTCCGGGTAAAAGCGCCCATCGATCCCTTTATCGCCGGGCAATTTGCCAAGCTGGCGCTGGAAATCGACGGTGAGCGAGTGCAGCGCGCTTACTCCTACGTTAATGCGCCGAAAGATGACCTGCTGGAGTTTTATCTGGTTACAGTGCCAGACGGCAAGCTGAGTCCGCATCTGCAGGCACTTCAGCCGGGCGATCAGGTGATGGTTACCAAAGAAGCCGCGGGATTCTTTGTGCTGGATGAAGTCCCGGAGTGCAAAACCTTATGGATGCTGGCAACCGGTACCGCGATTGGTCCCTACCTGTCGATACTCCAGCAGGGCGAAGGGCTGGATCGCTTTGAAAACATCGTGCTGGTGCATGCTGCGCGCTATGCGGCTGACCTGAGCTTTTTGCCGATGATGCAGCAGCTGCAGCAGCGCTATCACGGTAAATTGCACATCCAGACGGTAGTGAGTCGTGAAGCGATCCCCGGTTCGCTGACGGGCCGGGTTCCGGCGCTGATCGAAAATGGCGAGCTGGAGCGTGCCACCGGATTAACGCTGGATGCCGACAGCAGCCATGTGATGCTGTGCGGCAACCCGCAGATGGTGCGTGATACGCAGCAGTTACTGAAAGAGACGCGCGAGATGCGCAAACACCTGAAGCGTAAGCCAGGCCATATCACCAGTGAACATTACTGGTGAGCCGTTTGCCGGTATCGCACCGGCTGCGTCGCGGTACCAAACCGGTTAGCGCCGGGGGTACCGCGGAAGACGCCGAGATCGAGCAGCAGGCCAGCTATCAACATAAACGGAATGGCGCGGCCCAGCAGCCAGGGCAGAATCCCCCCCAGCATGCTCCAGTTTCCCGCCACCAGCAGCCAGACCAGAATCACCAGAAATCCCCAGTAGCCGCGTCGGTTACGATCGTGCAGCCGTTTAACCATAACCGCGCTGGCGGGCCACAGCAGGCAGACCACGCCAAAGGCCGCCATCTGAGTATCAATCCAGTCGTTTGCCGCTAAGACGAATAACAGTGTCGTGGTCAGCAACCAGACCGCCTGCCAGATCCAGAAATCACGTCGTCCCAGCCGGCCGCGCCAGGAAAAACACCATTGTTGTAACGTCATGCATTATCATCCAGAGAGAAGAGAACCGCCGCGCTTTTGACCTCGCGGATAAAAACCGTTTTAATTTGCGCCTGAGTTTACGGGTTAGGATCGACAAAATGAAGAATTTGCCTGGCGCACTGCTGTTATCGTTTGCGCTGACGGTTCCGGTCTTTGCCGCCGATCCGCCACCGCAGGAACGGCCGGATGCGTTGCCCACCGCGCCTTATCTGCTGGCGGGCGCTCCCACCTTTGATATGACTATCGGCCAGTTTCGCGAAAAATATAATCTGGCTAATGCAGCGCTGATGCTGCCGGAGTATCGCGCTATTGATAATCGGGGTGATAAAAGCAACCTGACGCGCGCCGCCAGCAAAATCAATGAAACGCTCTATGCCTCTACCGCGCTGGAGCCCGGCACCGGCAAAATCAAGACGCTGCAGATTACCTGGCTGCCACTGCCTGGCCCGGACCAGAGCGCCTCACAGCAAAAAGCACTGGCCTACATGACCGCCATGCTGCGCTTCTTTGTACCGGGATTAAGTGCTGACGAGGGGCGCAAAAAGCTGGAGGGTCTGCTGAAGGAAGGTAAGGATTTACCCTACTTTGCGCAGGTCGACGGCGCACTGCGTTTTGTGGTCGCTGACAACGGTGACAAGGGGCTGACCTTCGCGGCCGAACCGGTCAAACTGGCGCTCGCGAGCCCCTGATGATGTGGCTGAAAATGACGAAAAGCAAAGCCATCACTACATTTGATCTCTATACTGTCTGGCAGACAACGCTGCCGGCTGGCAGCGATTTTTCATGTATCGCGTTATGCGGAGGATAGAATGCGACATCCACTGGTTATGGGTAACTGGAAGTTGAATGGCAGCAAGCAGATCACAGCTGAACTGATCGCCGGTCTGCGCAAGGAACTCTCTGGCGTTGAGGGTTGTGGCGTCGCCATTGCACCGCCAGCGCTCTATCTCGAGCAGGCAAAACACGCCATCTCCGGTAGCCACATCGCACTGGGTGCGCAGAACGTGGACGTTAACCTGTCTGGCGCGTTTACCGGTGAAGTTTCCGCTGAAATGCTGAAAGATATCGGCGCGAAATATATCATTATCGGTCACTCAGAACGCCGCACTTACCACAAAGAGAGCGACGAGTTCATCGCGAAGAAATACGCGGTACTGAAGTCAGTGGGCCTGGTCCCGGTGCTGTGCATCGGTGAAACCGAAGCAGAAAACGAAGCGGGTAAAACCGAAGAAGTCTGCGCGCGTCAGCTGGATGCCGTTCTGGAAACTCAGGGCGCTGAAGCGTTCAAAGATGCGGTTATCGCGTATGAGCCCGTCTGGGCCATTGGTACCGGCAAATCTGCGACCCCTGCTCAGGCTCAGGCCGTGCACAAATTCATTCGTGATCATATCGCGAAGAAAGATGCGGCTATCGCAGAACAGGTCATCATTCAGTATGGCGGCTCAGTGAACGACAAGAACGCTGCTGAGCTGTTCACCCAGCCTGACATCGATGGCGCGCTGGTTGGCGGTGCGTCACTGAAAGCAGATGCTTTCGCGGTAATCGTTAAAGCTGCGGCGGCTGCAAAAAGCGCTTAAGCATTAGCATTCCGGTCAGAGGCGGCGCTTAAGCCGCCTTTTTTTATGGGCGCAATCAGCTCACAGGCGTGATCCTGCAACTCCTCCGCCGAACCACTGTTCAGCAGCAGCCAGTTCCGCTCTATCGCCATTAACACCAGTCTCCCATCGCTTAATTCAGCCAGTGCCAGCCCATATTTCCCCATCTCTGTCCGTGCCTCAGGCCGTTCATCGGCCAGACGGATAAAGGCACTCTGCTGAGTCAGCTCATCTGCCGTCAGGGTTCGCAGCCAGTAGCGGTGCTTACGCAGCGTGCTCGCCTGCCATTGACTGCTAAGCTGCGGCGTCAGCTTATCCAGCTGCTGACGCACATCGGGTCGCAGACAGGAGAGATGAATATGGAGCTGATTCTGCGTGCGGCCATATTGCGAATTGATCGCCAGTGACAGGACCCGATCAGCAATGGGTGAGCCGCGTCGCTGTGCAAGCAGAGTTCGTTCATGCCACGCAAGGGCAAAATAGTTGGGCGTCGCGGGTTGCAGTAACCGGGGGCTTTCGATGCCGGTGATTTTGTCGAGCGGGATCAGCAGATACTGCAACGGCCCGTTCATATCTTTCAGCATGGCATAGCGATGCGGCTGGTCGACACGCTGGCAGGGCGCAGGGTCTCCGCTGCTTTGCTGATGAGGCAGGCATTTCTCGCTGACGATCTGCCAGAGTGCATCACTGTTCTTTTTGAAATGCAGTGCGGCGGCCAGCATCCCCACAACAGCCAGCGCCAGCAGAACGGCAACCAGGCGGGTTGCACGACGATTGGTCGGCATAACAACGCTTCCTGAATGGTTTAACAGCCTGCATCCTCGCCTGGCGAAAAAAGAATGTCACGGGGAATTCGGGCTGATGAACTGGCGGCTGGGCAGAGAAGAGAAAAGACGTGATAGAGGCGGATAAGCGGTCAGCGCAGAACGCGCTGACCGTAATACATTATGGTTTCATAACCTCGTCATAGCTGCCGCCATCGGCGAAGTGGGCTTTCTGAGCCTGCGCCCAGCCACCAAACTTGTCCTGAATGGTAAACAGCTTCACTGGCGCAAAGGTGCTGGCAAATTTCTTCGCGATTTCAGCATCACGCGGACGATAGTAATTCTGTGCAGCGATGGTCTGGCCTTCTGGCGAGTAGAGATATTTCAGATACTCATCAGCGACTTTACGCGTGCCCTTTTCATCCACCACTTTGTCGACCACCGACACGGTCGGTTCAGCCAGAATCGATTCGCTCGGGGTAACAATCTCGAACTTATCTTTGCCCAGTTTGTTAACGGCCAGATAAGCTTCGTTTTCCCAGGCGATCAGCACATCACCAATCCCGCGCTCAACAAATGTGTTGGTTGCGCCGCGTGCACCCGAATCCTGTACTTCAACGTTCTTAAACAGCGCTCTGACGTAAGCCAGCGCTTTGGCCTGATCGCCGTTGTTATGATCCAGTGCCCAGCCCCAGGCCGCCAGATAGTTCCAGCGTGCGCCGCCGGACGTTTTCGGGTTAGGGGTAATCACGGACACGCCTGGCTTCGTCAGGTCACTCCAGTCATGGATACCCTTAGGGTTATCTTTACGGACCAGGAAGACAATGGTCGAGGTGTAAGGCGCAGAGTTGTCCGGCAGACGTTTGATCCAGTTCTTATCAATGCGACCACGTTCGGCAATGGCATCAACATCGGATTGCAGCGCCAGTGTGACCACATCCGCGCGGATGCCGTTAATCACGGAGGTCGCCTGCTTGCCAGAGCCACCATGCGACTGGCGGACCACGACATTGTCGCCGGTTTCCTGTTTGTAGTGCGCACTGAACGCTTTATTGTACTGTTCGTACAGCTCACGCGTTGGATCGTAGGAAACGTTTAACAGCTGAATGTCTTTCGCCAGCACGCTGGTTGAGGCCAGCAACAGGGTAACGCCGATACTCCACTTGTTCATTACGCACTCTCCCAATGTCGTTATGGGCTAAGCGTGACATAAACCATTACAGAGCTAAAAGAATTAAAAATAAGCTGTTATAACCGCGGGGAATATAGAAGGGGAATGCCGGGGCATGCTGTGCAGCACACCCCCGCAGGGGAATTAATAGAGCTTTTTCGCGGTGTCCAGCCAGTCGCGCTTGAACGGACGCTTCATGTTTTCAATGGCGTCGACAATATCGTGATGCACCATCTTCTCGTTCTGAATACCCACACAACGGCCGCCGTAACCCTGCATCAGCAGTTCAATGGAGTAAGCGCCCATGCGTGACGCCAGGATACGGTCATACGCACAAGGTGCACCGCCACGCTGAATATGGCCCAGAACGGTCGAACGGGTTTCACGTTTGGTTTCTGTTTCAATGAAACGCGCCAGATCGTCGATATCGCAGATGTGTTCGGTAATCGCCACGATAGCGTGCTTTTTACCTTTGGCGATGCCCGCTTTGATTTCCGCCACCAGCTCTTCGCGGGTATACGGGAACTCTGGCAGGACGATGAACTCACAGCCACCGGCAATCGCCGCTGCCAGGGTCAGATCACCACAATAGCGGCCCATCACTTCAACAATTGAAATACGCTGATGTGAAGAAGAGGTATCACGCAGGCGGTCAATCGCTTCAACCACGGTTTCCAGCGCAGTGAAATAACCGATGGTGTAATCCGTTCCGGCCACGTCGTTATCAATGGTGCCTGGCAGACCGATGCAGGGGAAGCCCATTTCAGTCAGGCGCTTAGCACCCATGTAAGAACCATCACCACCAATCACAACCAGCGCATCAATGCCGCGCTTTTTCATGTTCTCAATGGCAACCTGGCGCACATCTTCATTACGGAACTCAGGGAAACGCGCTGAGCCCAGGAACGTGCCGCCGCGATTAATCATGTCGGAGACGCTGTAGCGATCAAGATTGATCATGCGATCTTCGTACAATCCCAGATAACCGTCATAGATCCCAAAAACTTCCAGTCCTTCACTCAGCGCGGAACGAACCACTCCACGAATAGCTGCGTTCATGCCTGGGGCGTCACCGCCGCTGGTTAATACACCAATTTTTTTGATCATGACAACCTCTGGATTGTTCAAAACTAAGGGTTAATCCTGCCTGTCGATCGCTGCTGAAGGTCATTTTACGATTAGCGCGACATGTGATGGCAGATAGTATATCAAAGGCTTGCTGCTGAATTGATTCAGGTCAGACAACTTTTCACTATTTTTTGCAGCAATGTTAGCGTTACGTCATTCCTTTCGTATCGATTTGATTCATTTACGTTAAAAACCTAAAGAATCTTCTCTCTCGAACGGTACCACAGAACAGGGATCCTGATGGATAATTACGTCTGACCCAGGAAATTCTTTGCGTAACGCCTTCTCAACCTGATCGGCTACCCGATGTGCCTGCACCAGTGGCAACTGGTCTTCCAGTTCCAGATGTAGCTGAATAAATTTTGTCGGGCCGGACTGGCGGGTTCGCAGATCGTGGACGCCCTGCACCTGTGGCCAGTTTGTCGCCAGCGTCAGAATCTGCTGTCGCTCCTCTTCCGGTAGCGCGCGATCCAGCAATGACTGCACCGCCTCATAGCCCATACGCAACGCACTGTAGAGAATGAAAATGCCAATCCCCAGCGCAAAAAGGGCATCTGCCCGGGCAAAGCCATAGCTGCTCAGGACCAGCGCGATCAGAATGGCACCATTCATGATGACGTCCGACTGATAGTGCAGCATATCAGCCCGAATCGCCTGGCTGCGGGTTTTACGCACCACCCAGCGCTGAAAGGCGACCAGCACCAGCGTTGAGCTCAGTGCCACAACGGTCACCACAATACCGACGCCGGGTGCCCGCATCTCACTGGGCGAGGCAAGATGCTGCAGGCTGGTCAGAAACAGAAACAGCGCCGAGCCGGAGATAAACATACTTTGCGCCAGTGCTGCCAGGGACTCCGCTTTGCCGTGCCCGAACGTGTGATCTTCGTCGGCAGGCTGCAGCGCATAACGCACCACCAGCAGATTGGTCAGCGAGGCAGCGATATCCACCAGCGAGTCCACCAGTGAGGCCAGCAAACTCACTGAACCGGTGTACCACCAGGCAAAAATTTTCACGATTAACAGCACAGATGCAAGAATGGTGGCGGCCAGCGCAGCACGCTTTACCAGTCGGCCATAAGAGGGTTGCATGCCAGATTCCCTATGCAGCATCAGCGACGATGCGTACTCAAATGAAAGAATGGCTAAAGTTTAACACCAGGAGGCGGGCAGTGCTTAGCGGGTCATTCAATGGCTCAGTCTCTTTTGCAAAAGCCTGGCAGGCATAAAAAACAAGCCCCGACCTCGGGGAGGACGGGGCAAAGTGTCATACACATCAGTGTCAGACCACAGTCATAGGCTGGTCTGAGCTGAGAAATACGCGGCGATTACTTTTTGCCGCCCTTTTTCCCTGCTTCTGATGCTTTTTCACGATCGTTTTTGAAGTTTCCGCCGCCGCTGCTCTGGCCGCCTTTCTTACCTGCTTCAGACGCTTTTTGCGGATTATCTGCGAAATTACCTGAACCACCACGATGCTCTGCCATAACTTACTCCGTTAATAGATTCATTCAGGACTACATAATGTGGTTGCTGCTCCCTGAGACTTCGCAAAGACACTTAACTTCCCTTCAGTGACAGGATTAAGTGTAGAGGTTGCGCCTGAACCGGCAAGCGTAACGCGGGAAAAGCAACGCGTTGAAAGTTAAGATAAAAGCTTACATGATAAGGTTATAAATCTATTATTTTCAGTGGCTTAAAGTATTTAAAGGACCTTAAGATGCTTACCGGTACGCTTAAATTTACGTTATGGCCTGAATAGTCAATAATCATCGGGCCTGACAAACAAACGTTAAACAAGCGCTAATAAAATGGAGGTTTTGTTGCGTGGTGATGATTCCAGTCAAATTAAAAAAAGCGAAAAAAAGATAAAAAAAACCCCCACCATCATGGCGGGGGAAGACAGGGATGTGTCTATGGCAAGGAAAACAGGGATACTATGTTACTGGTTACTGCTGGTACTACTCACTGCCTGCAGCGATGACGCTGAATGCAGATTCGAAAACTGTCGCAGCTCATTAAGTCGCCGCTGGTAATTCTTCTGCAACGTGGCCTGCTGGTCCGGCGTTAGCAGTTGAAACATTTGATTCTGTACGCGCGCCATCTCAACCTGCTGTTCAACCTGAACTCTGGCGATGACTTCCGCCTTTGCGCGGATGGCCGCTTCGTTAAACTGGTCTGCAGTCACTAAGTCGTGTAGTGCTGCGATATCATCAATATGAACGACCGGGCGCTCATGTCGGGCCTGTTGCATCAGGTCACGCATCTGCTGACGCTGCTCTTCAGTCAGCTCGATACCATCGAACATGTGGCTTTGCGGATTTTGCGTCATACTGCCTGTCGGCAATCCGCCATGATGCATCTCGTCAATCGTCGTCGCATCTTTAGCACCTGCGCTGGCGACACTCAGAGCCATCGCTGAGGCAAGGACGACGGCGGTTAATTTGCGCATCGTGTACTCCAGTTCGTTCCGTTTTGCGATTCAACGAGAGCCAGTGTACGGCGACAGCTGCAAACATCCGTCAGGGGGTGTAAAACTACGTAAAGCGATAGATAGGTGCGCCAGGAACACGGTATTTTGCCTGCGGAGGGCTACAAAAATGAATAAAATCCTGTTGGTAGATGACGACCGCGAATTAACTTCGCTTTTAAAAGAACTGTTAGAAATGGAAGGGTTTGAAGTGGTGGTAGCCAGCGATGGTGAACAGGCGCTGAACCTGCTCGATAACTCTATTGATTTGCTTTTACTGGATGTCATGATGCCGAAGAAAAACGGTATCGACACCCTGAAAGAACTGCGACAGCAACATCAAACCCCCGTCATCATGCTAACGGCGCGCGGCAGCGAGCTGGATCGTGTACTGGGCCTTGAACTGGGTGCAGATGACTATCTGCCCAAGCCGTTTAACGATCGCGAACTGGTGGCGCGTATCCGCGCTATTCTGCGGCGCTCCAACTGGAGTGAACAGCAGCAGCAACACGACAATAGCTCGCCCACACTGGAAGTGGACTGCCTGCGGCTCAATCCTGGCCGTCAGGAAGCGAGTTTTGATGATGTCACGCTGGATCTCACCGGCACGGAGTTCACCCTGCTCTATCTGCTTGCGCAGCACCTGGGCCAGGTTGTATCGCGTGAACATCTGAGTCAGGAAGTGCTGGGCAAACGCCTGACACCTTTTGACCGCGCCATCGATATGCACATCTCGAATCTGCGTCGCAAGCTGCCTGAACGCCGTGACGGTCATCCCTGGTTTAAAACCTTACGTGGCCGCGGCTATCTGATGGTTTCGGCATCATGATTGGAAGTCTGACCACCCGTATCTTCGCCATCTTCTGGTTAACGCTGGCGCTGGTGTTGATGCTGGTGCTAATGGTGCCCAAGCTCGATTCACGACAGATGACCTCGCTGCTGGAGAGTGAACAGCGGCAGGGCATCATGATTGAGCAACACGTCGAAGCAGAGCTGTCACAGGATCCCCCTAACGATCTGATGTGGTGGCGTCGTCTGTTTCGCGCCGTGGAGAAGTGGGCACCGCCGGGTCAGCGGCTGCTGTTAGTGACCAGTGAAGGTCGGGTGATTGGCGCACAACATAACGAAATGCAGGTTATCCGCAATTTTATCGGCCAGTCTGATAACGCCGATCATCCGCAGAAGAAGAAATATGGTCGTGTTGAGCTGGTAGGGCCTTTTGCCGTCCGGGATGGCGAAGATAACTACCAGCTTTACATGATCCGTCCCGCCAACAGCTCCCAGCTCGATTTCGTCAATCTGCTGTTTGACCGTCCGTTACTGCTGCTTATTGTCACCATGCTCATAAGCTCACCGCTGCTGCTGTGGCTCGCCTGGAGCCTGGCGCGTCCGGCGCGTAAGCTGAAATATGCCGCCGATGAAGTCGCAAGCGGAAATCTGCGTCAGCATCCGGAACTGGAATCAGGTCCGCAGGAGTTTCTGGCGGCGGGTTCCAGCTTTAACCAGATGGTCAGTGCGCTGGAGCGGATGATGACCGGTCAGCAACGTCTGCTATCGGATATCAGCCATGAGCTTCGTACCCCGCTTACCCGTCTGCAACTGGCTACCGCGCTGCTGCGTCGGCGTCAGGGCGAAGGTAAAGAGCTGGAGCGGATTGAGATGGAAGCACAGCGTCTTGATGGCATGATTAACGACCTGCTGGTGCTGTCACGCACCCAGCATAAAAATGCATTGGTCAGCGAAGCGATGAAGGCGAATCAGCTGTGGAATGGGGTGCTGGAAGATGCCCGTTTCGAAGCGGAACAGATGGGCAAGAAGATGGATATTCCCTACCCGCCTGGCCCGTGGCCGCTTTATGGCAACCCTCATGCGCTGGAGAGTGCGCTGGAAAATATCGTTCGCAATGCGCTGCGCTATTCACACACACATATCAGCGTCAGCTTCTCCGTCGATATTTCCGGTATCACGGTACACGTTGATGATGACGGTCCTGGCGTGAGTCCGGAAGATCGCGAACAGATTTTCCGTCCCTTCTACCGTACCGATGAAGCACGCGATCGCGAATCAGGCGGCACCGGTCTTGGCCTGGCGATTGTCGAAACAGCAGTGCAGCAGCATCGCGGCTGGGTTAAAGCCGATGACAGCCCACTGGGTGGTCTGCGTCTGACCCTCTGGTTGCCACTCTACTCCTCCGGTCGTCAATAATTTGCTATGCTTCGGCCCCTGTCATCGGGGGGCCTTATGCTTAACATTGTCTTGTTTGAACCAGAAATTCCGCCAAATACCGGCAATATCATTCGCCTGTGCGCCAATACGGGCTTCCAGCTTCATCTGATTCAGCCGCTCGGCTTCGCCTGGGATGACAAGCGTTTACGCCGCGCCGGACTGGATTACCACGAATTCACGGCCATAAAATTCCATGCTGACTATCAGGCGTTTATCGCCGCTGAGTCGCCTGAACGTCTGTTTGCGCTGACGACCAAAGGAACGCCCGCACACAGTGCCGTCGCGTATCAGGCGGGCGATTATCTGCTGTTTGGACCTGAGAGCCGTGGACTGCCAGCGGAAATTCTGGCGGCATTACCGGCGCAGCAGAAAATCCGCATCCCGATGAGAGCGGAGAGCCGCAGCATGAATTTATCGAATGCCGTGTCGGTGGTGGTCTATGAAGCGTGGCGCCAGCTCGATTACGCGGGCGCACTGATTAAAGACTAGATGCCGTCGCCAAACTGAAAACCGGCGAGGCTGCCATTGAAGTGCTGATCCATATCCATTGACGGCTTTTCACTGCCTGGCTTGCCGACGATACGCGCGGGGACGCCTGCTGCCGTAGTGTGTGGCGGCACAGGCTGTAACACCACAGAACCGGCGCCGATTTTTGCTCCCCTGCCGACTTCAATATTGCCCAGCACTTTCGCGCCGGCACCAATCATCACCCCTTCACGAATTTTCGGATGGCGATCGCCGCTGGTTTTGCCGGTACCGCCCAGCGTCACTGATTGCAGGATCGAGACATCATTCTCAACTACGGCGGTTTCACCAATCACAATGCCTGTAGCATGGTCGAGCATGATGCCGTGGCCTATATTCGCGGCGGGATGAATATCGACGGCAAAGGAGACAGAAATTTCATTCTGCAGATAAACCGCCAGCGCGCGTCGGCCTTCATTCCATAGCCAGTGACCAATGCGGTAGGCCTGAAGCGCATGAAATCCTTTGAGATAGAGCAGCGGCGTGGAGTATTTATCGACCGCCGGGTCACGCTGACGTACCGCCTGAATATCGTAAGCCGCCGACAGTATCATGGACGGATCTTCGCGGTAGGCTTCTTCAACGATTTCACGAATGGCGATAGCAGGCATAATCGGGTTTGCCAGCTTGTTGGCCAGCATGTAACTCAGTGCACTACCGAGATTTTCATGCTTGAGCAATGTCGCGTGGAAGAAACTGGCCAGCATCGGCTCACAATCAGCCAGGGCGCGCGCTTCTGCTTTAATATTATTCCAGACCAGTTCTAACTCATCAGACGACATTGCTACTTTCTCCCGATAAAAAAAGCGCCTGAATGGCGCTGCAGGTGATGATGCTACGCGTCCTGCGTTAGCTGATGCTGTTTTCGTCCTTCCTTGTTCGTCCCAGCAGGCTCAATGCTGCATCTCTCGCCGGTTTTTCGCAATACAACACCTGATAAATCTGCTCGGTGATCGGCATTTCCACACCAAAACGCGCAGCCAATGCTTTGACTTCTTTAGTGTTTCTGTACCCTTCTACAACTTGTCCGATAATGCGTTGCGCGCTATCTACATCTTCGCCCTGGCCCAGCATCATGCCAAAACGACGATTACGCGACTGATTATCGGTACAGGTCAGCACCAGATCGCCCAGACCCGCCATCCCCATAAAGGTGGTGGGATCGGCACCCAGCGCTGCGCCCAGCCGGCTCATTTCGGCCAGACCACGGGTGATCAGTGCAGTTCGCGCGTTTGCGCCAAAACCAATCCCGTCGGACATACCAGCACCGATAGCAATCACGTTTTTTACCGCGCCGCCCAGCTGTACGCCGATGAAATCAGGGTTGTTATAAACGCGGAAGCTTTTACCGCAGTGCAGCTTCTGCTGCAGGTCGTCAGCAAACTGCGCATCCGTGGCGGCCAGCGCGATGGCCGTCGGTAATCCTGCCGCCAGCTCTTTCGCAAAGGTCGGCCCGGAGATCACGGCCAGCGGAATGGCATCGCCTACGATGTCACGTGCCACGTCCTGCAACAGCCGGCCCGTCTCTTTTTCCAGCCCTTTGGTCGCCCAGACAATACGCGAGTCTGGCCGCAGATGAGGTTTAATCTGCTGCAGCACATCGCCAAACACATGACTCGGCACCACGATTAATAAATCGCGGCTGGCGGCAATGGTTTTGGTCAGATCAGGCTCAAGGGAGAGGTTATCGGGGAACGGGACATCGGGCAGGAAAGCAGTGTTGCAGCGGTCAGTCTGAAGTTGCGCCAGATGCGCCGGGTTATGTCCCCACAACAGCACCGGATGGCCGTTACGGGCCAGGGTAATCGCCAAAGCGGTGCCGTAGGAACCGGCACCGATGACGCTAATCGAAGCGTGAGTTGTCATCAGGCATCCTGATGTGGTTCAGCACCTTCTTCACCTTGCTGCTGCTGCAGGTAGTTCATGAACAGCGCATCAAAGTTAACCGGTGCCAGGTTCAGCTGCGGGAAGGTACCACGTGATACCAGGCTGGTAATGCATTCGCGTGCGTACGGGAACAGAATGTTCGGGCAGTATGCACCCAGGCAATGTGCCATCTGCGTTCCTTCGATACCGCTGATGGTGAAAATACCGGCCTGCTGAACTTCACACAGGAAAGCGGTCTCTTCGCCCACAGTTGCGGTTACAGTCACACGAAGTACCACTTCGTAAACTTCGTCAGCCAGCTGAGAAGATGCAGTATCCAGGTCCAGCTTAACGTCCGGTTCCCACTCTTTCTGGAAAACCTGCGGGGCATTTGGCGCTTCAAAGGAGATATCTTTAGTGAATACGCGCTGAATCTGGAACTGCATTTCGTTGGTGTTGTGTTCTGACATGTGACCAAATCCTATATATGAGGTTGTCCGGCGTAAAATTACGCCTGCAGTAAGGGATCTAAACCTTCGCGATTATCGAGTGCGAATAAGTCATCGCAGCCGCCAATGTGCTGCGCATCAATAAAAATCTGAGGCACGGTGGTACGACCGCTACGCTTGATCATCTCTTCGCGCTTAGCCATATCGCCATCAATGGGGATTTCCTGAAACGAGACGCCTTTTTGCGTTAACAGCGCCTTCGCACGATGGCAGTAAGGACAGGTGGCCTTGGTATACATTTCAACATTTGCCATGATCAGCACCTCTGTAAGATTATTTACCGCGAACTAACGGCAGATTTTCGCCGCTCCAGCCACTGATACCCTCTTTCAGCACTGAAACCTGCTCAAAGCCTGCCGCACTGAGGTGTGCAGCAGAATCGCCTGCGCTTTGTCCGGTTGCACACACCACAATTATGGGATGCGCTTTATGCTTTGCCAGTTCGTCGAGGTTGCCTTTTTTAATCTCAGCGGCTGCCACATTCAACGCACCTGAAATATGACCCCTGCGGAAATCGTCGCGCGAACGCACGTCTACTACTACCGCGTCCTCTTTATTAATCAGGCGGGTGGCTTCACCGCGGCTGATCGTTTTTACCTTAGAGAACATTCCTTTAACGGTAGTCACAATCACCATAACGAGTAAAACGACCCATGCCAGACTCAGGATGGGGTGATTGCTTGCAAACTGCATAATTTCTTGCATGAGGGGTAACGACTCCAGACCGGGCTAATAAGCTAAAACAAGGGTTCTGAGTATACCTGCGCCACTTCGCATGTACAGATGCTATGCGGCCAGAGTATCGATTTGTGCTCCATTTTCCAAAAAAAGTGGCTGAAAGGCAAAAATGGCGTAAGGGTTAATCCATGTCATGGTGAAAGTGGACATAACTGGAAAAGCAAATGCCCGCTGGCAGCACTGGTAAGCGGCGGTTCATCGTGGAATAATCATTGGCCTATGAAGGGAAAAACAACCGTTTCGCACACAAGGACCCGTCCCAACGGCGATAACCTGCCGTTGTTCACACACCTGTCCAGCCTCTCCCTTAGTCTGCTTTGTGCGGGAGCACTGTTGTTGCCTGCCGCTGTTCACAGCGCAGAGGACAGTAAATCTCAGCTGCAATCCATTCAGCAAAACATTGCTGCAAAAGAGAAAAGCGTTAAAGCGCAGAAACTGCAGCGTAGCAAATTACTGGATCAGTTGCAGAGCCAGGAAAAGATCATCGCTCAGGCGAGCCGTCAGCTGCGTGACACCCGCAATAGCCTCACTGCTCTGAATGATGAGATGAAACAACTCGCCACCTCCATCGCCCGGCTTGAAAAACAGCAAACCCGCCAGGAAAACCTGCTTTCTGAACAACTTGATGCGGCATTTCGTCAGGGTCAGCACAGCGGCGTGCAGCTTTTGATGGGCGGTGAAGAGAGCCAGCGCAGTGAGCGTATTCTGGCCTATTTCGGCTATCTCAATGATGCCCGCCAGAAAAGTATCGAATCGCTGCAAAAGACGCGACAGGATTTAGACCAGCAACGCGCCTCGCTGGAGCAGAAGCAGCAGCAGCAGAAAGAGTTATTAGCACAGCAGCAGGGCCAACAGCAGAAGCTGCAACAGGCGAGCGACGCGCGTAAAAAGACCCTGACATCACTGGAGAGCGCGCTGGAAAAAGATCAGGCCGATCTGGTCGAGATGCGCCAGAACGAAAGCCGTCTGCAGGATAAGATCGCCCGTGCGGAACGCGAGGCGCGCGAGCGCGCAGCCCGTGAAGCGCGTGAGGCGGAAAAAGTGCGTCAGCGTCAGGCGCAGGCGAAAGCCAAAGGCTCCAGCTATCAGCCGACTCAGAGCGAACGTGAACTGGTAGCCCGCACGGGTGGACTGGGGCGCGCGGGCGGACAGGCGTTGTGGCCGGTGCGCGGACGCATTGAACATCGCTTTGGTGAACAGCTGCAGGGTGAACTGCGCTGGAAAGGACTGGTGATTGATGCGCGGGAAGGCACCGAGGTGAAAGCGATTGCCGATGGTCGTGTGCTGATGGCCGACTGGTTACAGGGCTACGGTCTGGTGGTGGTGCTGGAGCACGGCAAAGGTGATATGAGCCTGTATGGCTACAACCAAAGTGCGCTGGTGAGCGTGGGTACGCAGGTGAAGGCAGGACAGCCTATCGCACTGGTGGGCACCAGTGGTGGCCGCGGTACCCCGTCGCTCTATTTTGAAATCCGACGTCAGGGACAGGCCGTCAATCCACTCCCGTGGTTAGGAAAATAAGTTTTGCTGCAACGTCGAAAAATCTCCGTTCTGTTGAGCGCCTTACTGTTCAGCTATGCTGCACAGGCGGGCAAACTGGCCATTGTCATCGATGACGTCGGCTATCGCCCTGCCGAAGAGAACAAAGTCCTGCAGATGCCGCAGGCTATTTCAGTCGCGGTATTGCCCAATGCCCCCCACGCCCGTGAAATGGCGACTAAAGCACATCAGAGTGGTCACGAAGTGCTGATCCATCTGCCGATGGCACCCCTGAGCAAACAGCCGCTGGAAAAAGATACCTTAACGCCGGAGATGAGCAGTGAAGAGGTTACCCGCATCATGCGTAATGCGGTTAACAACGTGCCTTATGCCGTCGGTCTGAACAACCATATGGGCAGCAGGATGACCTCAAGCCTGCCCGGCATGCAGAAAGTGATGCAGGCGCTGAACCACTACAATCTTTACTTCCTGGATAGCATGACCATCGCTAACAGTCAGGCGATACCTGCCGCGCAGGGTACCCAGGTCAAGGTGTTAAAACGTCGGGTATTCCTTGATGACAGCCAGGATATTAACGCCATCCGCCAGCAGTTCAGCCGGGCGGTGAAGCTGGCGCAGCGCGACGGTTATGCGATTGCCATTGGTCATCCCCATCCGACTACCGTTCGGGTGCTGCAGCAGATGTTACCCACGCTGCCAGCCGACATTACGCTGGTTCGTCCCAGCCAGCTGCTGAACGAATCGCTACGCAGCGGATCACGGACGCCTGTTGCACCGGCAAAGCCGGTACCGCCGCGCTTCCAGCCTGCCAGCCTGTGTAAAGCAAAACAGCCACTGGCCCCGGTTCCGGCGACCCGAGCCTTAGCGGTAATCGCTGAAAGTGTGAATCACAGCCCACTGTTTACCACGCTAAAAAATCTGTTCTGATTTGCTATGAATGCTAAGTCTCAGGCTTAGCGTTCATTTATACGCAGAAATTACTATAATCCAGGGTCGGACAATAACGGGCTGTGCGGAAACAGTGATAGGGATGACGATAAATAAACAAAAAATCCTGCTGCTGGATAACGGCAGAGAGTGGGGCGGCGGCACCAACAGTATGCTGGAGCTGCTGAAACGTATCGATCGTCAAAAATTTGATATCACCTGCTGCTTCTACCACAACTACAGCCGTGGTAACGACGAAACGATTGAGGCCACGCTGAATGCGCTGGCCATTCCGGTCTTTTTTATTCCGCAAATCAAACAGCCACGCTGGGCAAAATTTGTTAAAGAAGCCGTGCGTGCGCTGCTGTTTTTCAACAAAAAGCTTAAGAAGCGTGTTATCGACGAGATTGATACGCGCTGGCGAATTATGCCTAATGCCAGCAAAATCAATTCACTGCTGCAACTGGGTAACTTCGACACGCTCTATATGAATAACCAGCCCAGTACTAATGTGGAAGGTTATCTGGCCGCGCGCAGCCTTGACGTTGCGGTGGTTCAACACTGCCGTATCGATCCGGTTCTGGAACCGCGGCTGGTCAGCATGGTGAATCAGGATTGCCAGGCTGTGATTGCTGTATCTCAGGGCGTCAATAACACCCTGCGTCGCCATGGTATCGATGCGGAACGCTGTTTTACCGTCAGTAATGCCATCGACGTTCACCAGACTCTGCCCGACCGCCTTGAAGTCCGCCAGCGTTTCAAACTCTCCCCTTCGACCTTCGTATTTGGCACTATCGGCTCTCTGATATTGCGCAAATCTAATCACCATATCCTGCAGGCGCTGGGCCGTTTTAAACGCGCCAATCCCGATGCAGACTGGCGGATGGTGATTGTCGGCGCTGGTCCGGAACTTCAGCATCTGCTGCAACTTGCGACTGCAGAGAACATCCAGCATCACGTGGTTTTTACGGGCTTTCAGAACAATGCTCTCGATTACCTCACGGCTTTTGATGCGTTTATTCTGGCCTCACGCAGTGAAGGCTTACCCCGGGTTGTGCTGGAGGCGATGCTGGTGAATACCGCCGTTGTGGGATCCCGTGTGGTCGGCACTGCCGAATTGATCAGTCATGACGAAACCGGGCTGCTGTTTGATTATGGCAACGTGGTACAACTGACCCAGCACCTGACCGCGCTGTGGCAGGATGCGGATTTGCGTCAACGCCTGATCAATGCGGCAGCGAAACGCGTACGTGAACAGTACGCCATTGAAACCTATATCAGCGGCGTCGAGAATATTCTGCAAAGCGTCGCCAAAAAGAAACCTCATGCTTAATTTTTTAAATCCCCGTTACCGCCATATCAGAGCGCGCCATAACCTGCCTTATTCGCAAAAAGAGGTTCAGGGCACTGTGCCGGTCACCTCTGTTGTTATCCCCTGCACCGGCGCGGACTATATTGAAGAAGCCCTGCTCAGCGCCGATTTTGCAGCGCGTTTCGCGACGGAGGCAAAAGAGGTCGTGATTGTCAGCGATCAGCCCGCGCACGCCTTTGGCAGCCTGCCGGCTAAAATCCGCGTGGCGACGCTGGATGTGCCGCACCGGGAAGATAGTTATCGCTACAAGCAGATCTATCGCAGTCGTTTGATCAAATTGCAGGCGCCCTTGCAGGCAGAAGGCGACGGTATTCTGATGATCGATTCCGACCTCAATCTGCTTAAGATGCCGCAGATCATGATGAAGCCGGGCCATCTCTATTCCAGCTTCCGTCAGGGGAAAATGATTGCCAAGCTGGACGGTGCGCCGCAAGAGGCGATTCCCGCTTACTATCCGCACAGTATCCGGCCTTATCTGGTGGACCACGTGAATGGCGCTTACCTGGCTGCCACCCGTGAAGTCTGGCAGCGCATTTCGCCGCTGTGGCTGACGCTGTTTAATGACACGTGGAATTTAATGAACGACAGCCAGCCGCCGACCGATCAGCTGCCGCTCGCGGTGTTGCTGGACATGCTGGATATCAAAACCGTCAATCTGGGCGAATGGGCTAACTGGCCGGTCTCCAAGAAAATCGGCGGTCAGTCAGCAGTCATCCCGCCGGAAGTGGTGGGCGCGCATGGCGGCTTTCCGCTGTCGGAATGGCAAAAATACCTTGCTGACCCGCAGCAGCCGCTGAACTTCAAAGGCCAGGACTACACGCGCAAAGTGCGCTACCTGACCGACGAAGAGAAGAAGAAAAGCTAATCCTGCGGCCGCCGTGCCAGCGGCCGTTGCTTTAATCCCAGCTTAGTATCACTTTCCCCGAGCGTCCTGAACGCATCTCATCAAAGCCCTGCTGGAAATCGTCGATACCATAGCGATGCGTAATGATCGGCGTTAAATCGAGACCGGACTGAATCAGCGCCGCCATTTTGTACCAGGTTTCAAACATCTCACGGCCATAAATGCCTTTGATAAAAAGCCCCTTAAAAATCACCTGATTCCAGTCGATCGCCATTTCACCCGGCGGAATACCCAGCAGTGCGATCCGCCCACCGTGATTCATCACCTCCAGTAGCGAGCGAAAGGCAGGAGGTGCGCCGGACATCTCCAGTCCGACATCAAATCCTTCCGTCATCCCCAGCGAGTGCATCACGTCGCGCAGATCTTCATTCGCCACATTGACCGCACGTGTGACGCCCATTTTCCGCGCCAGTGCCAGGCGATACTCATTGATGTCCGTGATCACCACATTGCGTGCGCCGACGTGGCGACAGACTGCAGCGGCCATGATGCCGATTGGACCTGCACCCGAGATCAGCACATCTTCACCGACCAGGTCGAACGAGAGTGCGGTGTGCACCGCGTTGCCGAACGGATCAAAGATTGCCGCCAGCTCATCGGAAATGTTGTCGGGAATTTTAAATGCATTAAAGGCGGGGATGACCAGATACTCCGCAAAGCAGCCCTGACGGTTAACGCCCACGCCCATCGTGTTACGGCATAAATGGGTGCGTCCGGCGCGGCAGTTGCGACAGTGTCCACAGGTAATGTGCCCCTCGCCCGAAACCCGATCCCCAATTTTAAAGCCTTTCACTTCCTGTCCAATCGCGACCACTTCACCCACATACTCATGACCGACAATCATCGGCACCGGAATGGTTTTGCGCGACCAGTCATCCCAGTTGTAGATATGAACATCGGTGCCGCAGATGGCGGTTTTACGGATCTTAATCAGCAGATCGTTGTGACCCGGCTCAGGAACCGGGGCATCGGTCACCATCCAGATGCCCGCTTCCTTCTTCAGTTTGGCGAGTGCTTTCATGACGGACTCCTCAGGCGATGACGCCCAGTTGTTTACCGATGCGGGTAAAGGCCGCCACCGCACGTTCCAGCTGTTGCTGGGTGTGCGCCGCAGAGATCTGGGTGCGGATGCGTGCCTGACCTTTTGGCACCACCGGATAGAAGAAACCGGTCACGTAGATACCTTCCTGTTGCAGCAGGCGGGCAAATTCCTGGGCAACGCTGGCTTCACCCAGCATCACCGGGATAATGGCGTGATCGGCCCCAGCCAGCGTAAAGCCCGCCGCCGTCATCTGCTCGCGAAAGTAACGGGCGTTGTCCCACAGACGCTGACGCAGTCCGTCACCTTCACTGAGCAGATCCAGCACCCGCAGCGAGGCGGCCACAATGGCCGGCGCCAGCGAGTTAGAGAACAGATAGGGACGGGAACGCTGACGCAGCCACTCCACCACTTCGGCTTTTGCAGCCGTGTAGCCACCGGACGCGCCGCCGAGCGCTTTCCCGAGCGTGCCGGTAATGATGTCGACCCGGCCCATGACGTCGCAATATTCATGGGTGCCGCGTCCGGCGTTCCCGACAAAACCCACCGCATGGGAATCATCTACCATCACCAGCGCGGAGAATTCATCGGCCAGATCGCAGATGGCGGGCAGATTTGCAATCACCCCATCCATTGAGAAGACGCCATCGGTGGCAATCAGAATATGTCGGGCACCTTTACCGCGTGCTTCCTGCAGACAGGCCCGCAGCTCCGCCATGTCATTATTGGCATAGCGATAACGCTGCGCTTTGCACAGCCGGACGCCGTCGATAATGGAGGCATGATTCAGCGCATCCGAGATAACGGCATCCTGCGCATCAAGCAGGGTTTCGAACAGACCGCCGTTGGCGTCGAAACAGGAGGAGTAGAGAATGGCATCCTCCATCCCGAGAAACTCTGCCAGCCGCTTTTCCAGCTGCTTATGGCTGTCCTGCGTGCCGCAGATAAAGCGCACCGACGCCATGCCGAAACCATGCGAATCCATCCCCTCTTTCGCCGCCTGAATCAGCGCCGGATGGTTCGCCAGGCCTAAATAGTTATTAGCGCAGAAGTTAATCACTGCCGGATCGCTGCCAACCGCGATCTCCGTCTGCTGGGCAGAGGTGATGATCCGCTCCTGTTTAAACAGTCCTTCCTGACGTGCATCATCAAGTTGCTGACGAAGTTGTTGATAAAATTGCGCAGGCATCATTGCTCTCCTCAGATGGCAAAAATCTGGCATATCTTACTGAACAGGCCGCTTCTTCACGATAAATCGCCCAACAGAATGTCATTTTTGCAGCATAGTTCACGCCACGACGATGTACGCGTAACGCGTTACAGAGTCATCTGGCTGTCTGCACCCTGATGAAATGTTATGATGTGAGGTATTCGTGTGTGAAACCTCCTGTTTCACCCCACAACGTTGAAGGTAACAACATGATTATCGTAACTGGCGGCGCAGGAATGATTGGCAGCAACATCGTCAAAGCGCTGAACGATCGCGGTCACACCGACATTCTGGTGGTGGATAATCTGAAGGATGGCACCAAGTTTGCCAATTTAGTCGACCTGGATATTGTCGATTACATGGACAAAGAAGAGTTCCTGATGAGCGTGATCGCGGGCGATGATTTAGGCCCGATCGAAGCGGTCTTCCATCAGGGCGCCTGCTCCTCCACCACCGAGTGGGATGGCAAGTACATGATGGAGAACAACTATCAGTACTCCAAAGAGCTGCTGCACTTCTGCCTTGAGCGCGAGATCCCGTTCCTTTACGCCTCTTCCGCAGCCACTTACGGTGGACGCAACGAGAATTTCATCGAAGAGCGCCAGTATGAGCAGCCGCTGAATGTCTATGGCTACTCCAAGATGCTTTTCGACCATTACGTCCGTCAGATGCTGCCGGAAGCGAACTCGCCGGTGTGCGGTTTCCGCTATTTCAACGTCTACGGTCCGCGCGAAGGCCATAAAGGCAGCATGGCCAGCGTTGCCTTCCATCTGAACACACAGATCAGCAACGATGAAAATCCAAAACTGTTTGAAGGCAGCGATGGCTTTAAACGTGATTTCATCCACGTTGATGATGTGGCAGAAGTGAATCTGTGGTGCTGGGAAAATGGCGTCTCCGGAATTTATAACTGTGGTACTGGCCGCGCCGAATCCTTCCAGGAAGTGGCTGATGCGGTACTGAAGTTCCACCAGAAAGGTCAGATCGAGTACATCCCGTTCCCGGAAAAACTCAAAGGGCGCTATCAGGCTTATACCCAGGCCGATCTCACTAAATTGCGTGCTGCCGGCTACGACAAGCCCTTTAAAACGGTGGCGCAGGGCGTCGCTGAATATATGGTCTGGCTGAACCGCAACGCATAAAGGAAGCTGCTCCGGCGATGAAAATTCTGGTAATCGGCCCGTCGTGGGTCGGCGATATGATGATGTCGCAAAGTCTCTATCGCACACTCAAGGCCGAACATCCGGATGCAGTGATTGATGTGATGGCTCCGGCGTGGTGCCGTCCGTTGCTGTCACGCATGCCGGAGGTGAATCAGGCGCTGGCGATGCCGCTCGGGCATGGCGCACTGGAGATTGGTGAGCGTCGCCGGCTGGGAAAAGTGCTGCGCGCCAGTCACTACGACCGTGCTTATGTGCTGCCTAACTCCTTTAAGTCGGCGCTGGTCCCTTTCTTTGCCGGAATAAAACGCCGCGTCGGCTGGCGCGGTGAAATGCGCTATGGCCTGCTGAACGATTTGCGGGTGCTGGATAAAGCGGCTTTTCCACTCATGGTTGAGCGCTACGTTGCGCTGGGCTACGACACACCGCTTGCCTCGGCGGCGCAGCTGCCGCAGCCGCTGTTGTGGCCAAAGCTGCAGGTTGAAGAGCAGGAAAAGATTGAAACCGCCGCACAGTTTCAGCTGGCGGCAACCCGTCCGATCATCGGTTTTTGTCCGGGTGCCGAATTTGGTCCGGCCAAACGCTGGCCGCACTATCACTACGCCACGCTGGCCCGTCAGCTGATTGCTGAAGGCTTCCAGATTGTGCTGTTTGGCTCCGCCAAAGATCGCCCGACCGGCGACGAGATTATCGCTGCGCTGCCAGAAGATGCACGCGGCCACTGCCGTAATCTGGCCGGTGAAACCCAGCTGGAGCAGGCAGTGATTCTGCTGGCGCAATGCCGGGCCGTGGTCAGTAACGATTCCGGCCTGATGCATATCGCTGCGGCGCTGGACCGTCCGCTGGTGGCGCTCTATGGGCCGAGCAGCCCTGACTTTACGCCGCCGCTTGCAAAACAGGCGCGTATTATTCGCCTGATTACCGGCTATCACAAAGTGCGTAAAGGCGATGCCGACCAGGGCTATCACCAGAGCCTGATCGATATTCAGCCTGAGCGCGTACATCAGACGCTGAGCGAACTGCTCGCACCACAGGAGGTGCCATGCACGTCCTGATTGTTAAAACCTCTTCGATGGGCGATGTGCTGCATTCACTGCCGGCACTGACCGATGCGATGCATGCTATTCCCAGCATCCGTTTCGACTGGGTGGTGGAAGAGAACTTCGCGCAGATCCCTGGCTGGCATCCTGCGGTCGATAAGGTGTTACCGGTGGCAATCCGTCGCTGGCGCAAACACTGGTTTGGCAGTCAGCAGCGTGAAGAGCGTGTGCTGTTTAAGCGCGCGTTACAGTCGCGTAAGTACGATGTCGTCATTGATGCGCAGGGACTGATCAAAAGTGCCGCGCTGGTTACCCGCTTATCGAAAGGGGTAAAGCATGGGCAGGACAGCCGCAGCGCGCGTGAGCCGTTTGCCAGCTGGTGGTATGACGTCCGCCATGAAGTCAGTAAGCGACAACACGCTGTTGAGCGGACGCGCGAACTGTTCGCCAAAAGCCTGGGCTATGAAAAGCCGCAAAGTCAGGGTGACTACGCGATTGCCGGACACTTTCTGCATCATCTGTCCGCTGACGCACATCATTATCTGGTCTTTCTGCATGCCACGACGCGTGACAACAAACACTGGCCGGAATCACACTGGCGTCAGCTGATTGAGCTGGTGCAGCCCAGCGGGCTGCAGGTGAAACTGCCCTGGGGTGCTGAACACGAGCATCAACGTGCCTTGCGCCTTGCAGAAGGCTTTGAGCATGTTGAGGTGCTGCCTAAGCTGACGCTGGAAGCGATAGCACAGCAGCTGGCGGGCGCGCGGGCGGTGGTTTCGGTCGATACCGGATTGAGCCACCTGACGGCGGCACTGGACCGCCCCAACCTCACACTGTATGGCCCGACCGATCCGGGGTTGATTGGCGGGTACGGACAGAACCAACAGGCACTGAGCGCCCCGAATCACAATCTGGCAGAGCTGACTGCTGACGCGGTGGCAGAAAAACTTCAGGCCGTTATCAGGGAAAATACGCCATGAACTATGTGCTGATCTATCTGCTGCTGGTGCCTTTGCGGACGGTAATGCGGCTGTTTTACCGTCCAACCGGACGCAGCTTAATCATCCAGACGGCAAAGATAGGTGATTTCATCAATATCACCCCGATGCTGCGCGCCCTGGGTCAGTCTGAACTGCTGATCAGCAAGGCGGTCGAGCCGCTGGTGCGTCACGATGACACGGTCAGCCGCTACTTTCTTATCGAAGATGCTAAACGCAGCTTTTTTGCCAAACTGAAGCTCGCGATCACGCTGATGAACCGTTATGACAACGTCTATCTGGTGCAGCCCAACAGCGTGAACCTGTTTTTCGCCGCGTTATGTAACGCACCGAACAAGCAATTTCTGCGCACCTATGTGCGTAAGTCCTATCATGCAACTTTCTATCGCAGCGCCAGCGGCATTGTCGACCATAGCAAAACGGATTTAACGCTCGACAGTTATCTGAAGCTGATTAACCGTGACTACCGCTATACCGATTTTCCTAAACATGCGACCTCGCCGCTCTTGCAGCCGGCTGAGCCGCCCGCCGCGCTGCGTAATCCGCGCAGCGGCATTAAAATAGGTATCAGTATTTCTGCCGGTAATCGGGCCAAAACCATTCCTGCCAGCATCTGGCAGCAGCTGATGACGTCGCTGGCTGACCTGCCCTGCACCTTTTATGTCTTTGGCCCACCGGCTGAGCAGCCGTGGCTGGATGAGTTACTGAGCCTGACCGGCCCCAAAGAGAATATCGTCAGCCTGATTGGTGAGCTGAAACTGGAAGAGGTTCCCTGGGCCATTGCGCAGATGGATTTCTATATCGCCTCTGATTCTGGCAATGCGTATATTGCTGATGCCCAGCAGATTCCGGTGATCATGCTTTATGGGCCGTGTGAAGTCAGGGAGCAGCGTCCGGTCAATAACGTGTTGTTTATCGGACCCGATAATATTGCAGCCTCGACGTTCGTTTTTGCCACCCGTTTTAAGTTTGATCAGCCCGCTGAAAAATTATTCGGGCTGGATCACGATAAACTGACTAGAATACAAACGTTTATTACTCATAATCTGGAATAGTGAAGCGTAATGGCAATTACCCCTCTTGCTGATGCCGTTCAGCAAAGTCAGCTGCTGGTCAACACGCTTGCTGACACGGATGACAACCCGGTTCACGTTGCGTTTGGCATCAACCACGCCTACGCGCGTGGCCTGGGCATTACGCTGTTTTCACTTCTCCATCATCATCCTGATACCGCGTTCCACGCCCATATTTTCTCCGATTCCCTGCGTGATGAAGATGTGGAAAAACTGCGCTTGCTGGCCACAGGCCACCGTCTGGCGATTACGTTGCATATTTTTAACAGTGCCTGGGTTGATCAGTTGCCTGCGGTGGGTCGCTATCCTAAAAGCATCCATTACCGCTTCCTGATCCCTGAAACTGTAGCGAGCTACAGCGATCGGGTGATCTATATTGATGCTGACACGCTTGTAGTAGGTGACTACTCGCCCCTGTTCGCCCTGGATATCGCGGATTACACGCTGGCGGCCTGTAACGACACACCACGTGCGCGGCAGAACCAGTGCGCAAGGCTGGGGCTGAAGCATCATCACTATTTCAATTCTGGCTTTATGCTGATCAATATTCCGCGCTGGCTCGAAAGGCAGACTACGGCGCGCATTACTGACGTGCTGGTGACGCAGGGCGCAGAGTTTGGTTTCCCGGATCAGGATGCGCTGAATATCGTGCTGGAGAATGAGATTCTGATCCTGCCGGACCGCTATAACCATATTTACGACATCATCGCCAATAAAGTCTGGGATCACTCTGGCGTGCCAGATGACACCGTGATGATTCACTACACCGGTAAATGCAAACCCTGGCATGCATGGGCCGGTAGCGATCTTGCTCAGCTCTACTATCGCTATTACCAGCGCTCACCCTGGGCTTCACAGCCGCTTGATACGCCGAGACATTATAAAGAGATAAAGCGATTTTCCCGCATCAAGTGGCATCAGAAACAGTATGCTGAAAGCATGAGCTGGATGATGAAGTATGTCAGTCTCAAGTTTTTTAAGCAGAGCGAGCAATAGCGCTCTCAGGTTTATCATAATTGATACGGGCGCGGTTATTTCAGCGCCTGACTTTCCCGTCATTTATCCCGCCTGCTGTTTACCACCATCTCTTATAAAAAAGACGCTGAATGAACACCAGCATAATAATCTGTTTACCTGTAAAGCGACTTTGCGTAAAAAAAGCGCATATAGCGCATTATTATTGTCGGGCGTGGTTTTTAGTAAAGCAGGAAAGCTACACCGTCTTATAATCGTGAACTTCCTGATTCCACTCTGCTGATTTGGAAATGATTTATGACGAGGCAACGCCTTTTCGCAGTGAATTCAACGCGGGTGAAGATAGTGTGATGAGTACTTCTCCTCTGCTGAGTATCATTACGCCGATGTTCAATGCGGGCAGCATGTTTGATGAGTTTATGCAGTCTCTGCTGGCGCAGTCGCTGGCCTCGCTGGAGATCATCATTGTCGATGACGGTTCAACCGACGGCTCAGGTGAGCGCGCTGACCAGTATGCACAGCAGCACGCTCATATTCGTGTGATTCATCAGGAAAACGGCGGCGTGTCGCGCGCCCGTAACGCGGGTCTGGCGATAGCCCGTGGGAAATATGTCACCTTCCCGGATGCAGATGACACCATGCAGCCCGATATGTATCAGACGCTGGTGACGATGGCAGAAGCGGACAATCTGGATGCGGCACAGTGCAATGCCGAGTGGTTTTTCAAACACAGCCAGCGGGTAAAACCGCTGATTCCGCTGGACCGTTTGCGCAGCACGCCGGTGCTGAGCGGTGCCGACTGGCTCAATACCGCGCTGAAAACGCATCGTTATATGCATGTGGTCTGGCTTGGGATCTATCGTCGGGAACTGATTGAGCAGCATCAGTTGCAGTTTGAACCGGGCCTGCATCATCAGGATATCCCCTGGACCACCGAGTTTATGCTGCTGGCAAAACGCGTGCGATACACCGACGCAGTGCTCTATCGCTACTATATGCACGACGCCTCCATCAGCAACCGCAAACGGACCGGCGAGCGCAACGTGGAATATCAGCGTCACTACCTGAAGATTGCGCGGCTGCTGGAAGAGCTAAACACCCGTTATCGTGACCGCGTGAAGATCTACCCGTCGTTTCACTATCAGGTAACGCATGAAGCGCTCAGCGTTTGTCACAGTGTGAGGCGTGAGCCTGATGCCCGCGCACGCCAGGCGATCATTGCCGATCTGTTCACGACAGGTACACACCTGCGCATGCTCCGTAATGCGCGGGGAATTAAGCAGTGGTATCAGTTGCTGTTATGGCTGGCGCGGCTCTATCGGTGGCGTGATAAATAACCTTTGAGGCTGGCTTTATCCTAAAAAGGGTTTGCCCTACAATCGGTTCACTGAATTCTGAGAACTCTTGTTTATGGCCAGCCTGATTCCAGCAAACATCTCTCCAAAAAATATATTACTGATTAAGCTGCGCCACCATGGTGACATGCTGCTCACAACGCCCGCCATCAATGCGCTTCATGAGCGTTACCCGCAGGCCAGCATCGACGTATTGCTCTATCAGGAAACGCGTCCGATGCTGGAAGCGCATCCGGCCATCCGCCATTTGCACGTCATCGATCGCAAATGGAAGCAGGAGGGCACCTGGCGCAAGCTGGGCCATGAGCGTGCATTAATTCGCGCTGTGCGTGACGCCCATTATGATCTGGTGATTAACCTGGCCGATCAGTGGCGCGCGGCCCTGATTACGCGATTGTCCGGGGCACCGGTTCGTATCGGTTTTGCGTTCAAAAAACGCGATAACGCCCTGTGGCGCTGGTGTCACAACCGTCTGGTCCCCACACACAATCACAGCAAACTGCATACCGTTGAACAGAACATGTCGGCGCTGGCCCCCCTTGGCATCAGCAGCGATGGCGCACGCGTTTCAATGCACTACAGCGACGCTGATCGGCAAATCGTACTGGCCCGACTGGCGGAACATCATATTACCGCGCCCTATATTGTGGTGCAGCCGACCTCACGCTGGGGCTTTAAATGCTGGGAAGAGGAGAGCGTTGCAGCCACACTTGATCAGCTGGCGCAGCCGGGCCGCAAAGTGGTGCTGACCGCCGGGCCGGACAAGCAGGAGCTGGCGATGATTAACCGCATTCGCGCGCGCTGTGCGTCGCCTGACGTAGTTTCGCTGGCGGGTCAGTTCACGCTGCCGCAGCTGGCGGCGCTTATCGATCATGCCCGTCTGTTTATTGGCGTCGACTCTGCGCCAATGCACATGGCGGCCGCGCTTGAAACGCCCTGTATTGCGCTATTTGGCCCGACCAAGCTGCAGCACTGGCGCCCCTGGGGCGACAACAATCAGGTTATCTGGGCGGGTGATTATGGCCCGCTGCCCTCACCCGATTCCATCGACACCAAAACTGACCAGCGTTATCTCTCGGCCATTCCGGTAAAGGATGTGGTCGCGGCAGCGAGGAGCTACCTGCATGAGTAAGTTAAGGCTGGCGATTGTCCGGCAGAAATATCGTCCGGATGGCGGTGCTGAACGTTTTATCTCACGCGCGCTGGAGGCGCTGGGCAGCGAAAAGCTCGATCTCAATATCATTACCCGCAGCTGGCAGGGCACGCCTAATCCTGACTGGCATCTGCATATCTGTAATCCGGCAAAGCTGGGTCGGGTATCGCGTGAGCGCGGGTTTGCCCGGGCAGCACGCGCCTGCTGGGAGCGCGAAAAGTTTGATATTGTACAAAGCCATGAGCGCATCGCCGGCTGTGACATTTTCCGTGCGGGTGATGGCGTGCATCGCGTGTGGCTGGAACAGCGTGCCCGCATCGTCTCATCCTGGCAACGGCTGAGCGCGACGCTTAGTTCTTACCATCGCTATGTTCTGCAGGCGGAAGCGGAGATGTTTAACTCTCCGACGCTGAAAGCAGTGATCTGTAATTCAGAGATGGTAAAGCGCGATATCCTGCGCTGCTTTTCGCTCGACGCCGGAAAAATCCACGTTATTCATAACGCTATTGATGCCAGCCGTTTCCAGCCCGCTACAGAAGCAACCCGTCGCGCCTCCCGACAGCAGCTATCACTGCCCGATGCCGCGACCGTACTGATTTATGTCGGCTCCGGCTTTGAGCGCAAGGGACTGAAAGCCGCAATTCAGGCGCTGGCCGCCAGCGATCGCTATCTGATTGTGGTGGGCCAGGATAAACAATTACAACGTTATCAGCAGCTGGCAAACCAGCTTCACTGCCTGGACCGGCTGCGCTTTATCGGCGTGCAGCAGGATGTGCAGCCGTTCTATCACGCGGCGGATGGCCTGTTGCTGCCCACGCTCTATGATCCCTTTCCGAATGTGGTGCTGGAGGCGATGGCCTGCGGATTACCGGTAATTACCAGCACCGGTTGCGGTGGCGCAGAATTTATTACCGCTGGTCAGGAAGGCTTCGTCTGTGATGCCCTGGATATCAATGGCTTAAATCAGGCCATTAACGCCATACCGGCGCTTTCCGTCGATTCACGAATGGGTGACGCAGCGCGACGTAAAATTGAGCCTTATGGTCCACAACGGCTGGCGCAGGCGCTGACTTCGCTTTATCAGCAGGTAGTGAGTAGCAACTGACAATGTGGGATGAGTGCATGCGGGGTTTCTGATACCATGCCGCCATCTCATTTTAATCTGTTTTTAGACGCGAACCTGCTGTAACGGTAACTATGACGACCATTTACACCGCATTGCTCTACTTCATTCAGCCACTGATCTGGCTGCGCCTGTGGCTGCGCGGTCGTAAAGCGCCTGCCTATCGCAAACGCTGGGCAGAACGCTATGGCTATTGTGTCGGCAAAGTGAAGCCTGACGGCATTGTGCTGCACTCGGTCTCTGTGGGTGAAACGCTGGCCGCGATTCCGCTGGTGCGCGCACTGCGTCATCGTTACCCGACCCTGCCGATTACCGTCACCACCATGACGCCAACCGGCTCTGAGCGGGCGCAATCTGCTTTTGGCAAAGATGTGCACCACGTCTATCTGCCTTATGATCTGCCAGGTTCGATTAATCGTTTTCTGGATACGGTTAATCCACGGCTGGTGATCATCATGGAAACGGAGCTGTGGCCGAACATTATCCGCATTCTGCACCAGCGTAACATTCCGCTGGTGATCGCCAATGCCCGCCTCTCGGCCCGCTCCGCCAAAGGCTATCGCAAGCTGGGTAAATTTATGCGCCAGCTGTTGCAGAGCATCACGCTGATTGCGGCACAGAATACGGAAGATGGCGACCGCTTCCTGAGTCTGGGCCTGAAACGTTCACAGCTGGCGATTACCGGCAGCCTGAAGTTTGATATCTCCGTGACGCCAGAACTGGCCGCCAGAGCGGTAACACTGCGTCGCCAGTGGGCGCCGCGTCGCCCGGTGTGGATTGCCACCAGCACGCACGAAGGCGAAGAGGCCATCGTGCTGGATACCCATCGTCGCCTGCTGCAGACGTTTCCGGATCTGCTGCTGATTCTGGTTCCCCGCCATCCTGAACGCTTTAACGATGCGCGCGAACTGACGCAGGAACGCGGCTTCAGCTTTATCCTGCGCAGCAGCGGTGAGATCCCTTCGGGTTCCACGCAGGTGGTCATCGGCGACTCAATGGGTGAACTGATGCTGCTTTACGGCATCGCCGATCTGGCGTTTGTCGGCGGCAGCCTGGTTGAGCGGGGCGGACACAACCCGCTCGAACCCGCTGCCCATGCCCTTCCGGTGCTGATGGGGCCTTACATCTGGAACTTCAAAGATATCTGCAGCAAGTTGCAGGAAGGCCAGGGTCTGATCACCGTCACCGACGTCATTTCGCTCGAAAAAGAGGTCACCAACCTGTTACAGGATGATGATTACCGCCGTTATTACGGACGCCATGCGGTAGACGTACTGCACCAGAACCAGGGTGCACTTCAGCGTCTGCTACAGTTACTCGAACCGCATCTGCCACCACGGGCCCACTAATGTCAGCACGCCAGCGTCTTTCTGTGGTGATGATCGCCAAAAATGAAGCGGAGCTGCTGCCGGATTGTCTGGCCTCAGTCAGCTGGGCCGACGAAATTATTGTGCTGGATTCTGGTAGTAGTGACGACAGTGTTGAGATCGCCACGCAGGCCGGGGCGCAGGTCTATAAAAGTGATGACTGGCAGGGCTATGGCATCCAGCGCCAGCGTGCGCAGCACTATGCCACCGGCGATATGATTCTGATGATCGATGCGGATGAGCGCGTTTCACCCGAACTGCGCGCCGCGATTGAGCAGGTGCTGGTCGCCCCACCCAGCCGCACGGTTTACAGCCTGGGCCGCAGTAATCTGTTCCTCGGCCGCTTTATGCGCCACAGTGGCTGGTATCCCGACCGCGTGATGCGTCTCTATCCACGCACCTTCCATTACAATGACAATCTGGTGCATGAATCACTGCAGAGTGACGGTGCGCCGGTGGTGGCGTTGCCTGGCGATCTGGAACATCTGACCTGCCGCGATTTAATCGCCTTTCAGCGCAAACAACTGGCCTATGCCGAAGCCTGGGCCACAGAACGTCACCAGCGCGGTAAGCGTTGCGGTCTCTTTTCTGTGTTCAGCCATACGCTTGGTGCGTTTGTTAAGACGTTGCTGCTGCGTGCCGGTTTTCTCGACGGTAAGCAGGGCTGGATTCTGGCGGTGGTCAACGCGCAATATACCTTCAATAAATATTCAGCCCTCTGGGCGCTGAATCACGCTTCGGCAAAAGGGCGAGTATGACCACTAAAGCCATCTATCCCGGTACGTTTGATCCTGTAACGCTCGGTCATCTCGACATCGTGACGCGGGCAGCGCAGATGTTTGATAAGGTGATTCTGGCCATTGCTGCCAGCCCCAGTAAAAAACCGATGTTCAGCCTGGATGAGCGCGTGGCGCTGGCCGGTCAGGTGGTGGCCCATCTGCCGAACGTTGAGGTGATCGGCTTCAGCGACCTGATGGCAAATTTCGCCCGTGACCAGCAGGCGAATGTGCTGGTCCGTGGCTTGCGTGCGGTGTCAGACTTTGAATATGAAATGCAGCTGGCGCAGATGAATCGTCACCTGCTGCCAACGCTGGAGAGTGTGTTCCTGATGCCGTCTGAAGGCTTCTCGTTTATCTCCTCTTCACTGGTCAAAGAGGTGGCGCGTCACAGCGGCGATGTTTCCGCCTTTCTGCCCGCGCCCGTGCATCAGGCACTGCTGGCTAAACTGGCTTAATGCTGGCAGTTGGGGCACCAGTAGGTGCTGCGCTGCCCGTGCCTGCCGCTGATAATCGGCGTACCACATGCCCGGCAGGGTTCACCGGCCCGGCCATAAACCTGCAACTGCTGGGCAAAATAGCCAGGCTTGCCGTCGGTCTGTAAAAAGTCACGCAGCGTAGTACCGCCCTGCTCAATCGAACGTAACAATACCGCTTTGATGGTGTTGACCAGCAGCTCCGCTTCAGCCTGCGACAGACTACCGGCAGCACGATCGGGAAGGATCCCGGCGGTAAACAATGACTCACTGGCGTAGATGTTGCCCACGCCTACCACCACTTTGTTATCCATCAGCCACTGCTTGATGAGCGTCCGTTTGCCGCGTGACTTATCAAACAGGTAAGCCCCGTCAAACTGCTCGCTAAGCGGCTCAGGGCCAAGGTGTGCCAGCACGCTACTGCCCGCCAGATCGCTGCTCCAGAGCCAGGCACCAAAGCGGCGCGGATCGGTGTAACGAAGTACTTTGCCGTTGCTCATCACTAAATCAACATGATCATGCTTCGCGGCGGGCAACTCTTCGGAAAGCACCCGCAGGCTGCCCGACATGCCCAGGTGGATAATAATCCAGCCATGTGGCAACTCCAGCAGCAGATATTTCGCCCGACGCTGCACGCTGAGCACCGGCTGATCGCTTAGCGCCAGGATCTCCTGCGAAACAGGCCAGCGCAGACGTGAATTACGCACCACGGCGTGAAGAATGGTTTCACCGACCAAATGCGGCTCGATACCGCGGCGGCTGGTCTCAACCTCTGGCAACTCTGGCATACCTTCTCCTCTGCGTTTTACACAAACAAAAAACCCGGCCGGAGCCGGGTTTTTAGCAGAACACTAAAATTACTTAATTTTAGCTTCTTTGTAGATCACATGCTGACGTACAACCGGATCGAACTTTTTCAGTTCCAGCTTCTCTGGTTTAGTACGTTTGTTCTTCGTGGTGGTATAGAAGTGACCTGTACCAGCAGAGGAAACCAGCTTGATCTTCTCACGAATACCTTTAGCCATGATTCAGTTCCTTAGTACCTTAGTACTTCTCACCACGGGCACGCATGTCGGATAAAACCGTATCAATGCCCTTTTTATCAATAATGCGCATACCTTTAACAGATACACGCAGAGTAACGAAGCGCTTCTCGCTCTCAACCCAAAAACGGTGTGAGTGCAGGTTCGGAAGGAAACGGCGTTTCGTCGCGTTCATTGCGTGGGAACGGTTGTTACCCGTTACCGGACGCTTTCCAGTTACCTGGCAGACTCGTGACATGTCTATATCTCCAAAAATCAAATCAGCTCGAGCTTTAAAAATTAGGTTTTGGCCGCCTCGTCAGGCTTGCAGCCCGCCAGGCGAGTTCCATGGAACCCGCTAAGCTGGCCTAACCGCCAAACCCGAGATTCTCAAAGGTGGCGTAGTATACGCCGCTCAGCCCAAGTGCTCAAGTCCCGAACAGATAAAGATCCCGAATGATCGGGCAAAAAGCCGCCACCTGGCGCGAATTTTCCCTGAATCAGAGCCATCCCCGCTCAGCAAAGGAGACATATTCGCCATGGCCAATCACCAGATGATCGAGCAGACGGATGTCGAGTAGCTGACAGGCTTCGCTGACTTTATGGGTCACTTCACGGTCAGCTCGGCTCGGTTCCGCCATCCCCGACGGATGATTATGCGCCAGTATCAGGGCGGCTGCGTTGAGCTTCAGCGCTTCCCGGACGATCTCGCGGGGGTGAACTTCCACGCTATTAATGGAGCCAGAGAACATATTCTGTGCCCGCAGCACCCGATGCTGATTATCCAGAAACAGGGCCATAAAGATCTCCCGTTCCTGGTGGGCTAACAGACTTTGCAGATACTGGCGTGTAATCTGTGGATTTTCCATCACGCTTTCGCGCGCCAGCTTACTGGCGAAAAAGCGCTTCGCCAGTTCGGCAATCGCGTGCAGTTGCGCCAGCTTGGCATCACCGACACCTTTAATTTTGCAAATTGCCGCTTTGTCTGACGTCATGAGCTGATAAAGCGAGCCAAATCCCTCCAGCATCTGCCCGGCCAGCTCAAGGACGTTCTGCCCCGGCGAGCCGGTGCGGAGAAAGATGGCCAGCAGTTCGGTATCGCTGAGCGAATGCGCACCCAGTTTTTGCAGTTTTTCCCGTGGTCCCTTAATTTTCATCTTTGCTCTCCCTGAGATGCGCCTAAGAGTGGCCCATCATGAAGCGTACCGCTATCAGTGGCGCATCAATCTTCGAGGCGGCTCGCAAACGCAGTTGGTGAAAAGGCGCGTCCACGCTTTTGTGATAAAGTCCGTGCATTCGCCGCCGCGGGCGGCAGAGAGCTTAGTGAGGCCAACATCATGATGGGATTAGCCGGCAAAAAAATTCTTCTTGGCGTGAGCGGCGGTATCGCCGCTTATAAAGCACCTGAGCTGGTGCGTCGCCTGCGCGACCGCGGCGCTGATGTCCGCGTAATGATGACGGAGGGGGCAAAGGCCTTTATTACTCCGCTCAGCCTGCAGGCCGTTTCAGGCTATCCGGTGTTTGACGATCTGCTTGATCCGGCAGCGGAAGCGGCGATGGGTCATATTGAACTGGCAAAATGGGCCGACCTGATTGTGCTGGCACCGGCCACTGCCGACCTGATTGCCCGAATCACTGCCGGTATGGCAAACGATCTGGTGACTACCGCCGTCTTAGCGACGGCCTCACCCGTGGCGGTAGTGCCCGCTATGAATCAGCAGATGTATCGTGCGGCGGTAACCCAGTACAACCTGCAGACGCTGCATGAGCGTGGCGTGCTGATCTGGGGGCCGGACAGCGGCAGCCAGGCCTGCGGTGATATCGGGCCGGGCCGGATGCTTGACCCGCTGGTGATTGTTGACCATGCGGTGCAGTGGGCTGCGCCCGTCAACGATCTGCAACATCTTAACATTATGATAACCGCCGGTCCAACCCGCGAGGCCCTGGACCCGGTGCGCTACATCTCGAATCACAGCTCCGGCAAAATGGGCTTTGCGATTGCCGCCGCTGCTGCCAGGCGCGGCGCACAGGTAACGCTGGTCAGTGGTCCGGTCAGCCTGGCGGCACCAGCGGGTGTGCGGCGCATTGATGTTACCAGCGCGCTGGAGATGCAGGCCGCTGTTATGAGCGAGATAGATAAACAACATATTTTCATTGCAAGCGCAGCCGTGGCAGACTACCGGGCAGCCGATATTGCGGCCGATAAAATCAAGAAACAGGGCGGCGATGATAACGTCACGCTGAACCTGGTAAAGAATCCCGATATTGTTGCCGGGGTCGCCGCACTTCAGGAAAACCGGCCATTTGTGGTTGGATTTGCTGCTGAAACACAGAATGTGGAAGAATATGCCCGGCAAAAACGGGTGCGCAAGAATCTGGACCTGATCTGCGCTAACGATGTCGCTAAAGCCGGACAGGGATTTAATAGCGACACCAATGCTCTTCACCTTTTTTGGCAGGATGGAGAAAAACGCTTACCGCTCAGCGATAAGTCTCTCCTTGGCCAACAATTAATAGACGAGATTGTCAGCCGTTATGATGAAAAAAATAGACGTTAAAATTCTGGATGCGCGTGTCGGCAAAGAGTTTCCACTGCCGACCTACGCCACGTCAGGTTCCGCTGGGTTAGATTTACGCGCCTGTATTGATAAGGTCCTCGACATCGCACCAGGCACAACAACGCTGGTCCCGACCGGCCTGGCGATTCATATCGCCGACCCCGATCTGGCCGCTGTGATCCTGCCGCGCTCCGGCCTTGGCCATAAACACGGTATCGTGCTGGGTAACCTGGTCGGGTTGATTGACTCCGACTATCAGGGACAGCTGATGGTGTCGGTCTGGAATCGCGGCCAGGAAAGTTTCTCTCTGCAACCCGGCGATCGCATGGCACAACTGGTCTTTGTACCGGTGGTACAGGCGGAATTTAACCTGGTCGACGATTTCGACGCCAGCCTGCGCGGCGAAGGCGGCTTCGGCCACTCAGGTCGCCAGTAACCCGCATTACCGACTTTCACTTACGCCCGTTATTTTTCCTCATCGCCATGGGACGCGTTCCTGTGGCAGATGCGTAGGTGTTGCCTGTTTTTAGGTGAATTTCAGGGGTTTTTAAGGTCATGGCAGAAAAAAAAGTCGCGAAGCGGAACCGTCGCGAAGAGATTTTGCAGGCGCTGGCACAGATGCTGGAGTCAGGTGATGGCAGTCAGCGCATTACCACCGCCAAGCTGGCAGCCACGGTAGGCGTTTCCGAAGCGGCGCTGTATCGTCACTTCCCCAGTAAGACACGCATGTTCGATAGCCTGATTGAGTTTATCGAAGACAGTCTGATTACCCGCATCAATCTGATCCTCAAAGATGAAAAAGAGACCATGACGCGCTTGCGTCTGATCGTGCAACTGATTCTGGGATTTGGTGAGCGTAATCCGGGACTGACGCGCATCCTGACCGGCCATGCGCTGATGTTCGAGCAGGACCGGCTGCAGGGACGTATTAATCAGCTGTTTGAGCGGATTGAAGTGCAACTGCGACAGGTGATGCGTGAACGGAAAATGCGTGAGGGCGAAGCTTTTCAGGCTGATGAGGCATTACTGGCAAGCCAGCTGCTGGCTTTCTGTGAAGGTTTACTGTCGCGCTATGTCCGTTCTGAGTTTCGCTTCAGTCCCACCGCAGACTTTGAGGCTCGCTGGCCGCTGATGGCCGCCCAGCTGGTGTAAAGAGTCAAAGAAGGCGGGCATCATGCCCGCCTCTGTTAAATCCCGTACGCTTTCTGATAGGCACGAACCTGAGCCAGATGATCGGCCATCTCCGGCTTCTCTTCCAGCCAGCTAATCAGGTCGGCCAGTGTGATAATGGCGGTCACTTTGCAGCCATAATCACGTTCCACTTCCTGAATCGCCGACATCTCTCCACGTCCACGCTCCTGACGGTCAAGCGACACCAGAACGCCTGCCAGGGTAGCGTTGTGCGCACCGATAATATCCATCGACTCACGAATCGCTGTACCTGCCGTGATCACATCGTCCACCAGCATCACTTTGCCCTGCAGCGGGCTGCCCACCAGCAGGCCGCCTTCACCGTGATCTTTGGCTTCTTTGCGATTGAAGCAGTAAGGCACATCGCGGTCATGATGATCCGCCAGCGCCACCGCCGTGGTAGTCGCAATCGGAATGCCTTTATAGGCCGGGCCGAACAGCAGATCGAAATCGACAGCGCCATCCACCAGCGCCTGCGCGTAGAAGCGTCCCAGCAGCGCTAAATCCCGTCCGCTGTTAAACAGACCAGCATTAAAGAAATAGGGGCTTTTACGCCCTGACTTTAAAGTGAACTCACCGAACTTCAGCACCTGCTTGTTCAGGGCAAATTCAATAAACTGACGCTGCCAGGCTTTCATTTCTCACTCCTCAAATAAAGAAAAGGCGACCCAGAGGTCGCCTGTTACATCAATTTTCCAGCGCTGCTTTCTGCGCCTGAATCAATTCCTCAATGCCGCCACGTGCCAGCGCCAGTAGCGTCAGCAGCTCTTCATGGCTGAACGGTTCGCCCTCAGCGGTGCCCTGCACCTCGATCATGCGACCATCTTCCATCATCACGACGTTCATGTCGGTTTCTGCTGCGGAGTCCTCAACGTACTCCAGATCGCACAGCGCTTCGCCTTTAACGATACCTACTGAAATCGCCGCGACCATGCCCTTCATTGGATTGGCTTTCAGCTTGCCGCTGGCCACCAGCTTGTTCAGCGCATCGGCCAGCGCCACGCAGGCGCCGGTAATTGACGCGGTGCGGGTGCCGCCATCGGCCTGAATGACGTCACAGTCGAGCGTAATGGTAAATTCACCCAGCGCTTTAAGATCAACCGCGGCGCGCAGTGAACGGGCGATCAGACGCTGAATCTCCAGCGTACGGCCACCCTGCTTACCTTTTGCGGCTTCACGCGCCATACGACTGTGGGTTGAACGCGGCAGCATGCCATATTCAGCCGTGACCCAGCCCTGGCCCTGGCCTTTAAGGAAACGCGGAACCCCTTCGTCTACGGAGGCAGTGCAAAGCACTTTCGTTTCGCCGAATTCCACCAGAACGGAACCCTCTGCGTGTTTGGTGTAATTGCGGGTCAATGTGACTGGACGCACCTGTTGTGCGCTACGGCCTGCTGGACGCATGGGTATTCTCCGGCTTGCTAATGATTGGCTGCGCATTATACGGACTTCCTTGCCCGCTGTCTCTTGCGCCGGTCTGACGCAGGCACCAGATGAAATTCCCGGCCAGCTGTGGCTAAATGCGCTTTCCTTTCTCTCTGATAAAAAAGACATATGGCCGCCATTCTTCATTTCCTGCTGGCGCTGGTGGTGATTTTTGCCCTTGCGCTGCTGGTCAGTCATGACCGTAAACAGATTCGTCTGCGCTTTATTGTTCAACTGATTGTGGTGGAAGCCGCGCTGGGTTGGTTCTTCCTTCACTCTGCCGGAGGGCTGGCGCTGGTCGGCTCATTCGCGGGATTCTTTGAGACGCTGCTGGGCTTTGCCGCACAGGGCACAGAATTTGTGTTTGGCGGAATGAGTAAACAGGGGCTGGCATTTATCTTCCTTGGCGTGCTCTGCCCGATTGTCTTTATTTCAGCACTCATCGGCATATTGCAGCACTGGCGCATCCTGCCGCTGTTGATCCGGATTTTCGGGACGCTGCTGTCGAAGATTAACGGCATGGGCAAACTGGAGTCGTTCAACGCCGTCAGCACGCTGATTCTCGGTCAGTCGGAAAACTTCATCGCCTATAAAGGGATTCTGGGTGATATCCCGCCGCGCCGGCTCTACACCATGGCAGCGACCGCGATGTCTACCGTTTCGCTGTCGATTGTCGGTGCTTATATGTCGATGATTGAACCGAAGTATGTGGTTGCCGCCCTGCTGCTTAACATGTTCAGTACCTTCATCATTCTGTCGATCATCAACCCGATGGAGAGCCAGAATGAGCAGCCTATCGCGCTGGAAAAACTGCATGAAGAGCAGAGTTTCTTTGAGATGCTGGGTGAGTACATCCTGGCTGGTTTCAAAGTGGCGATGATCATTCTGGCCATGCTGATTGGCTTTATTGCCCTGATTGCTGCCATCAACGCGCTGTTTGCGGCGGTGTTCGGTTACAGCTTCCAGCAGCTGCTCGGCTACCTGTTCTATCCTCTGGCCTGGCTGATCGGCATTCCCAAAGCGGATGCCCTGCAGGCGGCCAGCATCATGGCGACCAAGCTGGTCGCGAATGAGTTTGTGGCGATGATTGAGTTACAGAAAGTCGCGGCGGGCATGAGTACGCGTGGTCTGGGTATTCTGTCGGTGTTCTTGGTTTCCTTTGCTAACTTTGCCTCTATCGGCATTGTGGCGGGCGCAATTAAAGGCCTGAACGAGAAACAGGGAAATGTGGTTTCCCGGTTTGGCTGGAAGCTGGTCTATGGCTCCACGCTGGTGAGCCTGCTCTCTGCGGCTTTTGCCGGTCTGTTTATCTGAGTATTCCGCGGGCGGCCTCGCTGCCGCCCGCGTTCATCCTAGAATCCAACACAGACGGGTGCATCCACCCGCATCACCGATTCCTGACCAAAGCGTTTTTTATAGAGGGTACGTAACGCCTCAATGTCCTGATTAGTGGCAGGATCGATACCGTGGATCAGCATCAGCGCTTTACTGTTCTCACGTGCCAGTCTGCCGTTCTCGCCCAGCCATTGCCCTTTAGCGTCATAAACCGACAGTCCCGCTTTGAAGCGTGGCGTAACCTCATTGTCCACAAAGTTCATCCAGTCGAGTGAACTCACCCTGCCGCCATCTGGTTTGCTCAGTCCAAACCACAGTGTGGTCTGCATCATCATGTCGCCACCCGCACAGATGGGTTGCGGTTTCGTGGGCGGCGCGTGGCGCGTCTGGCAACCCGCCAGCAGCAGAGCCATCACTACAGGAAGGGCAATAACGCGTGACATAGATCGATCATCCTCACAAGGGGTCAGTGGTCATCATAAGTGGCTCTCGCGGAAAGCGGAAATGGTTCGTTATTTTCCGGTGAGACGCTTATGCCTGTTATGCCGTGGCTCGCCTCGCTATACTTCACCCATCTTTCCGCAAATGAGTACCGCTTATGATCCGCAGTATGACCGCTTATGCCCGCAGCGAAGCCAAAGGCGAATGGGGCAGCGCCGCCTGGGAGCTGCGTTCTGTTAACCAGCGTTATCTGGAAACCTACATCCGTCTGCCGGAACAGTTTCGCGGGCTGGAGCCGGTTATCCGCGAACGCATTCGCCAGCGTCTGACGCGCGGTAAAATTGAGTGCAACCTGCGTTTTGATGCCGACCCCAGCGCGCAGGGCGAGCTGATGCTTAATGAAACGCTGGCGAAACAGCTGGTGCAGGCGGCCAACTGGGTGAAAATGCAGAGCGATGAAGGCGCGATTAATCCGCTGGATATCCTGCGCTGGCCCGGTGTGATGTCTGCACAGGAGCAGGATCTGGATGCCATTAACACGCAGTTGTTGAAGGCGCTGGATAGTGCACTGGATGATTTCATTGCGGCACGTGAAAGCGAAGGCACCGCGCTGAAAGCGATGATTGAGCAGCGTCTGGAAGGGGTTTCACAGGAAGTCAGCAAAGTGCGTGCGCAGATGCCTGAAGTCATCAAATGGCAGCGCGAGCGTCTGGTGGCCAAACTGGAAGATGCTGAAGTCCAGCTGGAAAACAATCGCCTTGAGCAGGAACTGGTGATGATGGCGCAGCGTGTTGACGTCTCTGAAGAGCTGGATCGCCTGGATGCTCACGTCAAAGAGACCTACAACATCCTGAAGAAGAAAGAGGCCGTTGGCCGTCGTCTTGATTTCATGATGCAGGAGTTCAACCGTGAGTCGAACACGCTGGCATCGAAGTCGATCAACGCAGAAATCACTACGTCAGCGATCGAACTGAAAGTGCTGATTGAACAGATGCGCGAGCAGATTCAGAATATCGAGTAAGTTCTCACTTACTTTCACATGATGTCATAACAACAATAAAACCCGTGAGTTACGGGTTTTATTGTCTCATTAAGAATCATCACTTCTCGCAAAACCTCGCGCTTTTACTGTACCATCTTATGTACCAATTATCCTTTTACCGTTATCGGTTTGGTACAAGCAGGCAGAATGGGAAAGCTAACAGACATACAGATAAAAGCCTGGCTCAAGTCTCAGGAACGGTTTGAAGGACGTTCTGACGGAAACGGATTGTACCTTTGCTACCGCAAAGAGTTCTCAATACCTAAATGGCGCTTTCGCTACAGCTACGGAGGCAAAGCTCGTGCGATGTGGATCGGTTCATACGGAGATCTATCCTTAGCAAAAGCGCGCGAACGGGCCAGAGAGCTATCGGCAAGAGTAGCTTTAGGCTATGACGTCGCCGGAGAGAAGCAGGAGCGTAAAGCCTCTACGCTTGCCAAAATCGAGAAAGAGAAGAATGCTCGTCGTGTTTCTGACCTTGCGATTGAGTACTACGAGAAACAAATTGTTGGACGCTGGAAACACCCCGATATTCTTCGCAGGCGCATTGAAAAAGATATTAATCCTCACATAGGCAACATAAAGGCTGAAGACGTTAAGCCTGGTGATATTGATAAAATGTTGCAAAGCATTGTTCAACGCGGCGCGCCAACTATCGCTAATGATGTATTACGTTGGATAAAGCGCATATTCAACTATGGTATAAAACGTCACTATCTGAGTGTTAACCCAGCGGCAGCCTTTGATAACAATGATGCAGGTGGACAGGAAAAATCCAGAGATCGTTTTCTTTCGGAAGAGGAAATTACGTTACTTTTTCGCGCGATGAAAATAGCTAAAGGATTTAGCCGACAGAATGAAATAACTTTTAAACTACTTTTACTTCTTTGCTGCAGGAAAATGGAACTGTGCTCGGCCAAATGGGAAGATTTTAACCTTGAAGAGGGCGTGTGGTATTTGAAAAACACTAAAAATGGCGACAACCTGGATATCCCTCTTCCTGAATTATCTTTGGTTTGGCTGAATGAGCTAAAGCAACTCTCTTTAGGCAGTGAATGGGTTCTGCCTGCAAGAAAGATGCAGAATAGGATGATACCTCACATTGCAGAAAGCACTCTTCCCGTAGCGCTGGCAAAGCTTAAACCGCTTATGGAGGATGTTGAAGGCTTTACTATCCACGACTTCAGGCGAACCGCCAGAACACATCTGGCCTTTTTAGGTATTGACCCAGTGGTGGCAGAGCGTTGTCTTAACCATCGCATTAAAGGCGTTGAAGGTATCTACAATAGACATAATTACTTTAATGAAAGAAAATTAGCGCTTAATAAACTAGCTGATTTTCTGGCTGAAATAGAGGCGAAGTTATAATGCATTTTAGTTTCTCAAAAGGTAGCTCCATTGAAAGGCTAGTCCACTACCCTCAAGTTGAAATAAAGGAATTAGCTAGAGCATTAGCCAATGTTGATCCTAACCTTAGAAACGATGAGTTACCGAAAGATAAAAACAGTATTATCAGTGATTATTGTGTATATCTCATTAGAGTTAACAGGAATTTACACGCTATCCTTAAATCACAAGGAAAGCAAAATGAACTGGACATACTTTATCCTAAAACAATCGCGACCAATAGCCCCATAGAGGCAAACATCCTTTTCTCATCTTGTTTCATTCTTCTTGAAAAAGATGTAACTCCCGATTTTTTGATTGAAAGATGCACTCAAGCCTTGAGTCAAACATATAAAAAGTATGGTGAATCACTCATTTTTCAGTGTGGCGGCGAAAAGGCAGTTTTAATTGCTAAAGAAAATGCTCAGGACAAGCGTGGTGCCCACAAGAAAAACGAGGAGAATGCATCTCTTCATAAAATTATAGGTTTGCTCGCGATCAATCTCGCTATGGAAAAATCAGCCAGTGGATCGACAAAGTGGATTAACAATGCTGGTTCCCCAAGCATCGAACCTTTGCACAGATTGTTGAGCGATTATGCGAAATCTAATGGCATAAGCCAAAAAGGGATGGGTAAATCTTCTTTTTACGACAAGCTGAGAGCATCTCTTAACTCACTTTATGATGAGGAGTGACGTTTTGTTGCTTGCTCTTAAGATGCATTGATATCTCTTCCGGTATCGAAATGTGCCAAACAATGCCTAGGCATTACCTTTGATTGCCCTTTAGTTGCCAATATTGGCCAATAGTGTCGAACCTAAGTGTTTATAAAGGGCAATGAGGTGCAATGAAGTGCAATACAAATCTCTTTATAATAAGTTACTTATAAATCATAAATTTAAAAGCCCTCACCCTCCCTCTCCAGCAGTAATGAATCCATGGAATTCATTTTTTTTGATGGAATTTTCATATTCTTGATGGAATTCCACTTTCAGTGGAATACATCAATGTGTCTCCATTAATCTCATCTCACACCACTTGTACTCATTGAGATAGGAGATCCTAATTTGAAGCACACACCTTACGGAATCATCCCTGAAACCGGATTTATCAGACAAAAACAGTTGATGCATTGCCTGCCGTTTTCGTCAGCAACGCTATGGCGACGGGTTGCATCTGGATCATTTCCGAAGCCAGTAAAAATTTCCGCTCGTATTACTGCCTGGCGCGCTGAGGAAGTAAAAGAATGGATAGGGCAGCAGCGTGCACATTGATAAATATGCGGCGACGAGTCACCGCAAAAATCATCCTTTAGGTTCAATGCCACGACGCCTAAGTTCTTCTCTTGCAACCTCCTTGAACCAGTTGCCGAGTGTGGTTTGGTCTTTGGCAGCTTCAAGATCGAGTTGCTCTCTTAGCTCTGGATTGATGCGGATCTGGAAGGTGGGCGATTTGCCACCGGTTTTAGGAGTGCGATCTTTAACTCTTGACATTGTACGTACCTTTAACTTTAATAAGAACGGTAAGGTACGTACCTTATATAACAAAGCATTTGAAAACAAGCGGCTCTGCAAGGTACTCGCAATACCTCGCAAAGCCTGACCATAAATGAACTTGGGAGTACTCCTATGGCTGCATCAAAGTCTACCTGGATCTTCGCGGCAATCAACCGTTCTCAGTTGTCCTGCCGCCCCGTCATGCTGCGTATTACTGCCACTGACGAGCGCAGCGCCCGCAGCCGGATGGCGGCTGATTACATCCTGCTATTTGCGGGCCGCCTGCCCTTCCACGGAGGCCGTCATGCGTGAATTTCCACGGCGCGGCGAACGCTGGCAGCATTCACAGGGCTGGACGGTGACAATACTGCGATTTACCGATGCACCTGCGTCAGTCGCATCCGTTAACCCTGAGTTCAGTCACGAGGTTCTGTATCGCTACGACAGCGACGGTCAGGTGACCTCCTCCCCGCTGGCGTGGTTTGAGGAAAACTATATCCGGCTTGCCGGTACACCGCATCGCCTCACCGCTCCGACCGGAGGCAGCGGCGGGTTCAGCCCGTTTAATCTGCATCCCACGGTGAAGTATGAGCGCTGGCGGGAGCGGGCTGCACAGCAGCCTGCGGAGCCTGACGACGGCCACTATTCAAAATTCCTCTGACACACAGCCAGCTTTAACGGAGAAAACATGACAGTTTCAATCGGGCACAACGGTGCTCAGGGCATCCCCTTGCCTGAAAACGGTACTTTTGCCGCCTTTACCTACGGCCTGCCGGAAGACGCTTTTGAGAAGCTGACCCGTGCAAAGGAAGCCTGCGACCTGCTCCAGCTCCTGTTTTCCGAGCACTCCTGTCCGGGTTCATTCAGCGCACACAGCGTGCCCGGCCTGGCCGCACTGATGGACTACCTGCGCGCCGACCTGACCGACGTCACGCGCTGCTGCGCACTGCTCGAGGAGGACCGCGTATGAAGAAGCCACAGGTATCCGTTTTTCCGGCTGAGCTGACCACGGCACTATACCGTCGCGCCATCGCTTCCGCATGGCGGGCTAAGCATCTGACCGACACCGGCAGCGAAATGCGCGGCCCGCACCACATGACGGTGGAGCGAATCGAGATGGCCATCGCCCTGCATATTGAGAGCGCGATGGTTAACGAGTATGGCGAAGCGCACGGCGCTGCGGCGGCGCTGGCACTGCTTACCGACATGGTGGAGCCGACGCTCCTGACCGCACCGCCCGCTCTGACGGCGCGCGGGTATGAGGTAATGGAAGGGCTTTACGCCACGCTTCCGGCGGCATTTGAATCGTTCTGCGACACCGGCGCGTCGCTGTACCGGCATTAAGGAGGCGTTATGACAGTACAGTCAGTATCACACATCACAGCCGCCGCACGCGGCCGCTGGCCGGTCATTCTTCAGATGCTGGGCGTAGACGTGCCGGACGGCGGCAGGCACGGCCCCTGCCCTAAGTGTGAAGGCAAAGACCGTTTCCGCATGGATGACCTTGAGGGCCGGGGTACGTGGATTTGCAGCCACTGCGGCCACGGTGACGGCCTTGATCTGGTGAAGTTGGTGACGGGCAAAGGGGTAAAGCTGGCCGCACAGGCGGTGGCAGAGGTGCTGGACGTGCGTGACGTGCAGGCCCTGCCGGTTAAGCCTGCCAGAGAAAAATCCCCGAAGCGCGACATGGCCGCCATCGTCGGTGCACTGGTGAAGGCCAGCCACAGCGGTGAAAGTGCCTACCTCGCAGATAAAGGCTTTGCCGGTTATCCGGCCTGCCTGACCGGCAGCGCACAGCGCATAGGCGGCACGGCCTTCCCTGCGGGTTCCCTGCTGCTGCCGCTGACCACATCAGACGGCGCGGTGACCGGTGCGCAGCTGGTTGCCCCCGCCGGGGATAAAAGCCTGCTGCCCGGCAGCACCATGAAGGCTGCGTTTGTGGCGTTCAGCCCGCTGCCGCCTGAGCCGCCGGTGCAGGTGGTCATCACCGAGGGCTACGCCACGGCGCTCACGGTAAGCCAGCTGACCGCCGGTTGCGTGGTGGCCGCGATTTCGGCGGGTAACCTGCCGAACGTGGCGCAGGCGATGCGGGCGCGCTGGCCGGAGGTGAAAATCATCATCGCCGGTGATAACGATTTTCAGGATGCGGGTGAGAACCCCGGCAGAGCGTTCGCAGAGAAGGCAGCAAAAGCCGTCAGTGGCTGGGTGAGCCTGCCGCCGGGCGAAATCAAAGCCGACTGGAACGACTTTCACCGGGAGCACGGCGTGACACGCGCCCGCGAAGCCTTTCGTAACGGTCTGATGCTGTGCGGTGAGGGCCGCACGCAGCTGCCGCACGGGTTCCGGCTGACGCAGGAATATCTCTGGTACGAGAAGCAGGTGCAGCGCAACGGCGAAACCGAAATACAGAACGTGAAAATCTGCAATCCGCTGCGCGTCACGGCCATCACCTGCGATGCCGACGGCGGCAACTTTGGCCGCCTGCTGGAGTGGGAGGACACCTGGGGCGAGCGCCGCCGGTGGGCCATGCCGATGGAGATGCTGAGCGGCAGCGGCGAGGAGCTGCGCCGGGTGCTGCTGGTCAACGGCCTGTCATACATCAGCACCACCGGCGAGGCCCGCGCGCGCCTGATGGAATACATCTCGCTGTGCAAGCCGGAGCGCCGCGTGACCTGCGTGAGCCGCACCGGCTGGCACGGTCAGGTTTACGTCCTTCAGGACGAGGTGAGCGGCGACGGCGCAGACGGCGTCATTCTCCAGACCACCTCCGTGCAGGGGCGGGACTTCCGCGTGTCCGGCACCACGCAGGAGTGGCGCGAGCACGTTTCCCGCTTCTGCACCGGCAACTCCCGCGTAGCGTTTGCGGTCAGCCTCGCCTTTGCCGCCCCGCTGCTGCGCCTGGTCGGCATGGACGGCGGCGGCTATCACCTCAAGGGGGAATCCACGGACGGCAAGACCACCACCATGAAGGCGGCTACCTCCGTGTGCGGCGGGCCGGACTACTGGCAGACGTGGCGCGCTACCGGCAACGCGCTGGAAGGCTGCGCCAGCCGCCGCAACGACGCGGCCATGATGCTCGACGAAATCCGCGAGGTGGACGGGCGCGAGGCGGGCAACATCGCCTACATGCTGGCAAACGGCCAGGGCAAGGGCCGCGCCGGTACGGACGGCGAGCTGCGCACCCGCAAGCAGTGGCGGCTGCTGTTCTTCTCCACCGGCGAACTGTCGCTGACCGAGCACGCCGCGAAGGCCGGTGAGCGCACCTTTGCCGGAATGGAGGTCAGGATGATCCAGATACCCAGCGACTCCGGGAAGTTTGGCGTGTTTGAGGAGCTGCACGGCTTTGAGAGCGGGAAGGCGCTAGCCGAACATCTGGAATGGGCCACGGCCAGCTACTACGGTGCGCCATTCCGCGAGTGGCTGAAGGCGCTGACCGCCGACCTGAACGGGCTGACGGCGCAGGCGAAAACGCTGCTGAAGGAGTACACCGCCGCCCTGACCCCGCCTGACGCGGGCAATCAGGTAGGCCGCGCAGTCAACCGCTTTGCCCTGGTGGCAATGGCCGGTGAGCTGGCAACCCGGCTGGGCATTACCGGCTGGCAGGAAGGTGAAGCGCTGCGGGCAACCCGCGTGTGCCTGAACGCCTGGCTGAAAGACCGCGGCCACACCGCCAACCAGGAAGACATTGCCGCGCTGGAGCAGGTGCGCAGCTTCTTTACCGCGAACCAGTACAGCCGCTTTGCCGACTGGCACGACGAGCGCAACCGCCCCGGCAATATGGTGGGCTGGCGCAGGGTAGAGAAAGGCAGTACCGCGCAGGGCACCGAGGCGGCCACGACGTTCTACGTCATGCCGTCCGGCTGGAAGGAAATCTGCAGGGGGTTTGACCCGCGCAAGGTGGCGCGCCTCTGTGCGGACCGGGGTTATCTGCTGGCCTCTGCCGACGGCAAGCTTCAGACCAGCATCCGCCCGCCAGAGATGAACGTGCGCAGGCTCTACGTCTTCAACAGCGAGGTGCCGGGCTGACGTTAAGAGCTTTGCGTGAGTCTTATTTTTAAAGGGTAACAGGTGTAACGGGTGTAACAGCCGCATTCAGTAAGGCATCAGCCTGTTACACCTCTCTAACTGGTGAGGTGTAACAGGTGTAACGCATCTGTCAACGCTGTTACACCGTGTTACCCGTCGTGTTACACCGGAAGAATAAGAAAATATCCTTTTAATTCACAGCTGTAACACCTGTCACCCGTGTTACACCGCTTACAGAAGGTAAGTCAGCCAGCAGCCCTTTTCTGGCAGGCGTTGTGTCAGGCACGGCACACCGCCCGCACATGGCTCACCTGTGCCAGCCCCGGCACAATTGACTTACTGAAAACGACCATACAGGAAAAAGAAATGGCCCTGAAATGTCCCGAATGCGGTCAGGTAGCCCACACCCGCACCAGCGCCTACGAAGCCCCGTCCGTAAAGCGCACCTGGTATCAGTGCCAGAACCTCGACTGTTCCTGCACGTTCACCGCGCTGGAGAGCGTCGAGAAAATCATTATGAAGCCGCAAAAATCCGTGGCGGCAGAGCCAGAACAGCAGAACGACGTACCGGTTCGCCAGCCGCAGACGCTGGGCCGCTATGGCTCAGCCAGTGCCCGCAAAGACCGTCACGCACAGCCCTGACAGAGAGGAAAAACAGCATGACACAGCAGCAGATGACCGACGAACAGATTCAGACCGCTGGCAACCGTATAGGCACGGCGCAGGCCAGATCACAGCGGCCACTCAAGGAAGCCGGATGGCTCCTGCGGTTACCCGAGGCCGACGTGATCAGGCACACCACTGAGCTGGTAAAGGGGCTGTCCTCTGAATGGCGGCTGCGTATCGAAGACCTCAACACGAAGATGCTGGCCTGGCTGGAGGCAAGGCAGACCGAAAACGACGCTACTGAAAATCTCAGTGAGCTGCGCCAGCGTAAGGCCGAAATGGAGCAGGTAAGCCGGGACAACCGGGTACACTTCCGTGAACTGCTGGGACAGAATGGCGGCAACGTCACGCCGGAGATGAAGGCGCTGCGCGCGGAGTATCTGGAGCAGCAGGAAACGGCATCAGACCTTGCCGGGCTGATTGCCGAAAAGGAAAAGCAGCTGCCGGTGTTGGCAGATGTAACCGGGCGCAAGGCTAACGCTTACGTATTCTGTCATGAGGGCATCACGGATGAGCGTATTGATACGCTTATTGATGACTTCTTTATCATTCACGGCGCAGAGCTGAGCAGCCTGCTCAGGATGAAGTACAGCCAGTTTGAACGGAATGGCTCAACGCATGCACCGGGGGTTATCGAAGGCGCGAACGATGCCGATACGCTGTACCGCGTATATGTCCAGAACCTCATTAAGCGATGGACGAGCGTAAATCAGCCGCTGATGTTCCGTGATGACGTGCTGAGCGTCAGCGGTGCGCATCCTTTCCGGGGAGCCAGAACCGACCGCCGCAAGCGTAAACTTTTCTGAGCCGCAGACTCAGGAACTCACCGAAGCCCGGCCCGTGCCGGGCTTTTTTACATCTGCTGCGTGAGTGCATGTCTATGCTGCATGAAAATGCATGAGTCTCGGGCATCCCGGAACGGCAGGCAAGGCCAGCAGCGGCGCGGCTCAGAGCTAATCATGCAGGTGCATGAAAACCGCTGCATAAAGCGGGCAGGCGTGGCGGGGCTACGAGCGCGCGCAGATGGGCAGAATTGCAAAATTACTAAGCCCTACGTTTTCGACGCGAAGTTTGTTCACAACCATAAAGATTTTCTGTAGGGTAATGTATATAGGTAGGCTTTGAAGCTATAAGAACGTGGTTTCCTTTAGTATTAATATAAATGTTTGAGTTACCTTAGTTTTAGAATGAGCATACATCTGCATTAAAATCGGTTTTCGTAGTGTAACGGTCACCACTACGGACTTTTTGAGTTATAAATCAATCAAACCTCGATATCGGTCAAAATGTGACTTAACAAGATAAATAGTTAATTCCAAAAAAATAAAAAGGAAAATATATGGAGCAACTTTCCTATACGCATAGCAACCTCTATGACTGCATCACATACACTGACCTAATGGAAGATAAGACTTTAATTGATTACTCCAATAGGATCGCCGCATCATTAAGCGCTCAATCAAAGGCAGCAGCAAAGCTTTTCCTAGACAATGGAATAAAAGAGATAAGCATAGCCGGAAAGAAAGGGGTTAAATATAGCAACATCGAAGATAAGCTTATATCAAAACTGCTGGTTAAAAACATAAAAAAAGGCTACAGAATCAGAAAGGTCAACAGGCACGAAATTATAAAGAACCTCATAACGCATTTGAAAGATGGAAGCCCTTACAATATAACTCGCCTTGATATAAGAAGCTTCTACGAAAGCATAGATTTTAATTTTCTTCTCGAGAAAATAACATCAGAAGGCAGAATATCAAGATATAACCTCAATCTTCTTTATAAATACAAAGAATCCTTGAGCAGCAAAAACATACAAGGATTACCAAGGGGAGTAAGCTTAAGCGCCACACTTGCTGAGCTTTGCTTACAGGATATAGATTCTTATTTCCTCAAAAGAAAAGACGTTTTCTTCTATTCACGATTCGTTGATGACATTTTAATTTTGCATCATGGCGATAAAATAACCAAGCAAATTATCATAGACTATTTTTTTGAAAAATTACCAAAAAACCTTAAATTGCATGATAAAGATAAATTAGCATTTCTCAATGTTTCGCGCGCCAGAGACTGCTCGGAAAAAATTCAATTACAATCAGAGCAGCCTTTTAAAATGGACTTTCTAGGCTACGAGTTCAAAATCTATAATGTATATGATAATAACGACTTTACATTTTCAAACAATAACAGAAAAGTGCAGGTTGACTTATCTAGCACGAAGATAGTCAAAATAAAGAAAAGAATAATAAAATCGTTCTTGTCCTATATTGGAAGCAATCAATCTCAGACGGACTTTGATTTACTAAATGATCGGATAAAATTTATAACAGGGAACTACCCGATCAAAGATCCGAGTTCGGGTATTAAAATAAACTCTGGTATATTTTATAATTACCAGCACAAAAACTCGTCATTAAATTGCGCCCTTGAAAATTTAGATAATTTCTTACGAAGTATATTATTTTCTAAACAAAACAAATTATACAAAAGATTATCAACATGCATTTCTATAAAACAAAAAAGAGAATTATGTAAGCTAAATTTTAAAAATGGATTCTACTTAGTGCGATTCCATACTTTTAATTATACTCGACTGAAACAAATTAAGGAATGTTGGAAATGAAGAGAACTTCTAAACAAGTTAAAAGGAAAGATTTTCTGAGGGTGATTCTTACAGAAACTTCGCCTTATGAGGTTCCCGCAATTTTTTCAAACTTGGGATTTTACAATAACATTTCTTATCACAATAAAAACAAAGTTGAAAACAGCATACTTTCTTTTCTTTTTGAAAAAAATCTTAACGAAGATTATACTGTCCCGCTTACCTATAAGATAAAAAAAGACATTGATTCATCGCGAGTATTATCACTAATACATCCGCGTAGCCAGATTTGCATTGCAGAGTTTTATGAGAATTTTTCTAATTTAATCATATCTACATGCCAAAAAAGCGATTTCAGCCTAAGGTCACCTTCGAAAATATCATCAAAATACTATATAAAAAATACAGAAATGAATGATCTTGAATATTCAAGAGGCGAGATTCAATCTGACACAGAAGAAAAAAAATACAAACATTTAGCATCTTATTTTTCATATAATAGATACACTCGCCTTTATAAATTTTTTAACTCAGAAGAATTCCTTAATTTAGAAAAAAAGTTCGACGTATTTTGCAGCTTAGATGTCGCAAAGTGCTTTGACAGCATTTACACTCATAGCATAACTTGGGCAATAAAAAACAAAGAATTCTCCAAGCAAAACCGTCAGATAAAAAACTCGTTTGGAACAATATTTGACAGGCTAATGCAATCTATTAATTATAATGAAACAGCGGGTATAATAATTGGTCCCGAAGTAAGTAGAATTTTTTCAGAGATCATTTTTCAGGATATTGACCGTGATATTGAAAACCAATTGAAAGAACTTGGCTACTCTAACGGTCGAGATTATACAATCAGAAGATATGTTGACGACATATTTGTTTTCACGTTAAATGAAAAGATCCTCAACGACATCAGAGATATAGTAGAAGATACGCTTAAAAAATATAAGCTTACAATCAATAAACAAAAAATTAGCATTACTTTCCGACCTTTTTCAACAGCAAAATCCGGGACAATCAATCAATTAAATGAAATACTAAACTCGCTAACAAGTAAATTTCTCGATCCTGAGAACCCTGAAAAGATAAAAAGAATTTATAGCAGAAGAAACACAGTAATTTCTTATCTGAACAAGATAAAATCTATGTTTGTTCTTGAAAGAGAAAACTATAATTTAGCGGCCGGCTATACTATTTCATGCTTAACAAATATTGCTATTACCATTGACAGAAAATGCAAGGCTAATATTGAATTTTTAAAATTAAATGAGCAAACCATAAGCGACTTTTTCTATGTGGCGACTGAAATAATATTTCATCTGTTTTTTATATCGCCAAGCCATAACTCCTCTATTAAAATATGCATATTCGTTGACATAATTTGCAAAAATGCAACTAAAATGATTTCTGACGATGCAAGCATGCTGAAGGGGTTAATTTTTAACTTGATACATAGTTATTTTGAAAGATGTATAGAAATTGAAAAAGGTAATAGAATAAAAAAAATAGCATTTGAAAACCTTAATCTACTGATAGCTCTTAAATTGCTGGGGGAAGATTATAGGCTTACACGGGATTTTCTAAGCTCAATATACAACATAGACACACGAACAAACTTCAGTTATTTTGAGATAATAACATTCTTTTATTATGCAGATAATGACACTCATTACAACAGCTTAAAGGATAAAATGTTTAAGCATGTAAAGTCAATTCTTGAGAATGTTACCGACATTAAAATAGATTCATTAAAATTCTATCTTATGTTGGATATAATAAACTGCCCATTTATTGAACTAAAAAAGAGGAAAGGATTAGCTTCAGAAGTCGTTAAGCTGCACCTGGGCCGTAAACCGTCAAACAAAGAAATTGATACGTATTGGAAAGAACTAGCTCGCGAATACTGGTTTGTACAATGGGATAACTTCGATTTACGTATGTTTTTAGAGAAAAAGGAATTGCTAAGCGTCTACTGATAGGATACTTTTTCGATGCCACGATGAATGGCTTCACGGTCTCATGACCGGCGGCGGTGATCCCATATACTGCTTCAACTAAGGGTGAAAGACCATCTTTGCCCTTAGTTGGCGGAAGTTCGCACACACTACACCATTCATCGTGGTTTTTTTGTACCATAGGGTGTACCAAATATTTTATAATATAGATAAATCCCATTATAAACAAAACCTTAAACTTATTTAAATATTTAGATTCAGAATATCGAGTAAGATCTTAACTCAGGTCTGAGATGAAGCGTCAGCGATGGCGCTTTGTTCATTCTCTAAGTAATGACCTTTCTTCTACATCAGCATGCAGGGTGTTCTGAGGGCGTGGCTGGCCTCGTTATTACGTAAAGATAGATAAATAATCATTTCCGGACTCTTCTGTAGTGCCTGTCTGTCACGTTTTCACTTTCAGGTCTGTCTTTTTTAATTTTCTGAATTTAAAATCTTTTTTCTGTTGTGAACCCTTTCTTCGCACCCGAAGCGCTGGTTCCATGAAACAGGTCAATCCTGTAGATTCCGCAGTTTCCCTTTCTTTGAAGGCACTTTTTGATAAAGTGTTGGTCGAAATCAGTACAGCTGTACCGCCTGGAGACTTATGGAAGTGCTCTTTATGCGATACATCCATCTATCTCATGAAGGTTGTTAATGAAAAACACCGGAAAATTTAGCAGTTCGCTGCTGCATCCGCGTTATTGGTTTACCTGGTTTGGTCTTGGTGTGCTCTGGCTTCTGGTCCAGCTTCCCTACCCTGTTCTTATGCGTCTCGGTGCCGGTGCCGGCAAAATTTCCCGTCATTTCCTGCAGCGCCGTGAGCGAATCACCCGTCGTAACATTGAGCTCTGCTTTCCTGGCATCAGTGAAGAAAAAACAGAACATATGATTGCCGGTAATTTTGCGTCGTTAGGCATGGCGCTGGCTGAAACCGGTATTGCCTGGTTCTGGTCTGACCGTGCGGTAAAACGTCTGTTTAAAGTGTCAGGTATGGATAATCTCCACGCTGCGCAGAATGAAAAGCGCGGTGTGATGCTGATTGGCGTGCATTTCATGTCACTGGAGCTGGGCGGCCGCATCAGCGGTCTCTGTCAGCCGATGATGGCGATGTATCGCCCGCACAACAATCAGGCAATGGAATATGTGCAGACTAAAGGCCGGATGCGCTCAAACAAAGCGATGATCGACCGCCGCGATCTGCGCGGCATGGTTAATGCTCTGAAACAGGGTGAATCGGTCTGGTTTGCGCCGGACCAGGATTACGGCCCGAAAGGCAGCACCTTTGCGCCACTGTTTGCGGTAGAAAAAGCGGCCACCACCAACGGCACTTTTGTGCTGTCGCGTCTGGCGAAGCCAGCGATGGTGCCGATTATGCTGATTCGTAATGCAGATAATGATGGCTACCATCTGATCATTGAGCCGATGCTGGAAAATTATCCTCATACGGACGAGGCTGCTGCTGCAGCTTATATGAATAAAGTGATCGAGAATCAGATTCTGCGCGCACCAGAACAATATCTTTGGCTGCATCGCCGATTCAAAACCCGTCCGCCGGGTGAACAATCACTCTATGTCTGAGTAAACAGATAAAGCAGGCACCGCGCCTGCTTTTTTTATTCTGCTAATCCCGTCTGCTTAAATATCCTCTCCAGTTCATCCATGTGCTGCATCCTCTATCCCGGGTTAACACCCGCTTTAATTTTGCTGGTCAGCGCCTCTTCCCCGGCCACCAGGCTGGTATCAGAAAGTTAATTAAGGAATGATGAATCCTCTTACCTCGTTAAAGCCGGATAAGCTTATGGATATCAACGATACACAGCAGTGGCAGAGGCCGCTGATTGATGACCGCCTTACGCCCTATATTGAAGTGGATGCAGAGCGGCTGGAGCAGAACCTGCAGCATATGCAGCGCAAAGCCAGTGCGGCAGGCGTCGCGCTGCGTCCGCATATCAAAACACATAAAAGCGTCTGGATTGCTCAGCGTCAGCTTGAATATGGTGCTCAGGGTGTCACGGTCTCTAAACCCAGCGAAGGTATCAGCTTTATTCAGGGGGGCGTTCGCGATCTGCTGTTAGCCTACCCGGTTGTGCAACCACAATGCGTAGCTGAGTTGCTGCGTCTCGCCGTGCTTCATCAGGCAAAACTTACCCTGATCGCGGACAGGCTGCAGGGTGTGGCAGCGATTGCAGATGCGTGGCAGCAACAGCCAGACTGCACGCTGGCGGTGGCGATTAAGGTGGATGTTGGATTACACCGGATTGGTGTTAATCCTGATAGTGATGAAGCCGTGCTGATTGCTCAGGCGCTGCGGGACAGAGGCATACGCTTTGCCGGAATAGTGTCGCATGCCGGTCACGCTTATGGTGCCGGTAATGCCGCGGCTATTGTTGATGTTGCCAGGCAGGAAACCGTATTGATGCAGCAGCTTCAGGCAAGACTGCAGGCTGCGGGATTTACAGACTGCCCGCTCTCTGTGGGTTCAACGCCTACGGCCCTGGCAGCCGAGGTTGCGCCCGGCATCAGTGAAATCCGGCCTGGCAACTATGCACTGCTGGACCTTACCGCCTGTCGCCTCGGGCTAAGTCACGTCGACCAACTGGCAATGAGCGTCATTACCCGTGTGGTAGCGGTAAACGATCATTTCGCAATTGTGGATGCCGGATCGAAAATGCTGAGTTCGGATAAAGGGCCACACGGCACTAATGCCAGCGGCTTTGGTGTTGCAGCCGACGAAGCGGGCCACACGTATGAGGTGACAAAGTTATCTGAGGAGCATGGTTTTCTGCTTTATCAGGATCGCCGTCCTGAAGTCGGCACGCTGCTTCGCATCTTCCCGAATCACAGCTGCGCAGTGATGGCGCAGTCGGATGGCTTTGTTCTGCGTCGCGCCAGTGGGCATAGCGAAGAGCACGCAGTTTCTGCACGCGGCAATTTCATCTGAGTCAGTGGCAGACAGCCTCATCCGTTGTCTGCCGTTTGTACGAAACCCTCTCAACACCACACTTCTGCTGTTACAACGTATTAACGAGCCTTACCCCATGCTTTAATGCTTTTTTAGCTTATCCTTTGGAGGTTATATGCTCTCCTCGCGCACGCTGAGCCTGACGATTCCGCGTCACTGGTTAGATCTTTATGAAACCATCTGGAAGCCGGAATTTTTTCCAAAGTGGGCGTCCGGGCTGACGAATAGTGCATTAGAACCTGATGGCAATCGCTGGCGTGCTAAAGGCCCTCAGGGAAACGTAAAGCTCCGGTTCTCGCCACATAATCCGTTTGGCGTAATGGATCACTGGATTGACAGTGGTTCAGGAAAGGAAATCTATGTACCGATGCGCGTGATAGCCAACGAGCAGGGTGCCGAGGTAATGGTAACGGTTTACCGCCAGCCATTTACTTCAGATGATAGATTTAAGCAGGATATTGAATGGGTTAGCAACGATCTTGAGAAGCTTAACCAGCTTCTGACACAGTAAATCAATGACTTAGCTCGATTTTTTCTCTGTACTTATCACTGGCTGTTTATGAAAAAAAACAGAAAAACTTCCGATGATAAAGCATAAAGCGTTTATCTGATTGCATGCCCCTTCTGCACGTTTATCACCAACCCTGCTTAAGCATTGTTGCCAGGAAAATTCCTGGCAAAAGTGCCTGACAGGCAGGCTATCCCCGCTGATTTCAGGCATCTTCATCTGCTGTGTAAACAATTTCGCTAAAACACATACATTAATCATCAACAATCGTTTATTACTCTCGTACTGGAGATTTAATATTTATCATGCATGAAGTGAAACCATTTATTTCTGCGGTCGCGTAATCAGACTTTTCTTATGGTGTTAAATTAAATAAAACAATGTATAAATCATTCCACACACAGCAATACCCATAATGATAAAGCAGGAAAAAAGTCATGGACCGCTCTGCGTATCCTTTGTTATCAGAAAAAGAATTCGTTGAGATTGCCGCAAGGATGCTGGCAGGAGAATATAAAACTACAACAGGATTTATTCGTGATCTGGCGGAATTCTTATTCGCTGCAGGGGATTCCGCCATGACACGAAACAGAGAATTTACCAGGGATATCTGTTTTTTATCCGGGCACTATTTGATTGAATCCATAATAACATGGCAAGCTTGGAAAGGGTTTTCAGGACTCCGGCCGGAAAAAATGCACTAACCAACGGTGTCACAGCAACCTCTCATTGCTGTTACACAACGATTTAATTCTCACAGAGTCAATGAACTCTAACGAGTATATTATGGCAATACGTGAAAGCAGTCTTAATAGCGCAAAGTGGTCTCTGCTCTCTTCAATCAAAATTATTGGCATCGGCGTACTGCAGCTTTCGTTGCTGGCGCAGATTCTGCAGGCGAATGAACTGAACCTGCTGGCGATCGCCGTGATAGCTTTACTGGCTATCGATACGCTGGCCGATCGCGGCTTCTCAAATAAGCTGATCCGCCGCTGTATGCTCTCTATCAACGACCTCTCCACGATCTACTGGGGTAATATGTTGATGGGTGTCGCGGTGTTTGGTCTGTTATTTACGGGCAGTCATCTGCTGAATAGTCTGTTTGGTCAACCTGAACTGGCGTTAATGCTGCAGATGGTCTCAGTGGTGTTTATTATCATCCCGCAGGGTCAGCATTACCGTGCGATATTACAGCGCGAAAAACAATATACCCGTATCGCTTTTGCTGAAACCTCATCAGTATTAGCCGGTCTTGCCGTCACTTTATTTACCGTCTGGCTGACACCTTCAGTATTGTGTGCGATCTGGGGTTACCTGGCGATGGCATCTATTCGTATGCTGATTTACTGCTACTATGGTCGTTCATGGTTCCAGCCGGAATACCATTTTAGCCTGAAAGCCTTTTCTAAAATTCGTGCAAGAAACAAATAATAAAATAAGTCTGTATGGTGGGCTCTGAGCATCCGAAACGATGCGTTGGCGTGCTGTTAACCAGCACGCCTTTTCTTTTTATTAAGCCTGTTGCTTTATTTCTCTGATCGATTCCCTTCTTTATCTGCCGTATCCAGCCTTTTTACCTCATTTATAAACTGACTTACCTCTAGCCGTTGTCTGGCGTTCATGGTCGGTTAATATCCGCCCGTCCGGAACCGCAAAACAGCGGGCCGCAACGCACAAACCTTCTGCAGACTGTTTCTTCTCAGATTTAAACAGGCACTCACCGCAGGCTCTGCGCAGAAAAGTCTTTCTATACGGACGCCAGGACTGGCTGGTATACACTGCGCTTATCCCGGACGCCGATCGCCTGAAAATCTCTGTCGCCGTCTTTCAGGCAAAGGCGTCGCCTTGCCGCCGTTTTACCGGAGTCTGCTATGTTACTGACCGTTCTCTACATCATTGGTATTACTGCTGAAGCCATGACCGGTGCGCTGGCGGCAGGCCGCCGCAAAATGGATCTGTTCGGTGTCATTATTATCGCGTCAGTGACTGCCATCGGCGGTGGTTCGGTGCGCGACATCCTGCTGGGTCACTACCCGCTGGGCTGGGTTAAAAATCCCGAATACATCATGATTGTGGCAGCAGCAGCGGTCATCACCACTTTCCTGGCACCACTGATGACACATCTGCGCAAAGTGTTCCTGGTGCTTGATGCGCTGGGACTGGTGGTTTTTTCCATTATCGGCGCGCAGGTTGCGCTCGATTCCGGACATGCCATGATTATTGCCGCAATAAGCGCGGTCATTACCGGCGTCTTCGGTGGCGTACTGCGTGACATGTTCTGTAATCGCATTCCGCTGGTGTTTCAGAAGGAGCTTTACGCCGGTATCGCCTTCGCCTCAGGCTGGATCTATATCCTGCTGCTGAAAACTACGCTGGCACATGAAGCGGTGATTATTATTACCCTGCTATTTGGATTCTTTGCCCGTTTGCTGGCGCTGCGCTTCCGCCTCGGATTGCCAATTTTCAACTATCCCCATCCCGAGCATTGAGGAAGAAGGTGTGCCCTGCTGCTGCAGGAACGCGATCAGCGCCTGCACACGGGCATCATGGAACTGCGTAACCAGGCGCTTTGCCAGCGCAGCGCCAACGCCCGGTAGCGCCTGCCAGCCCGCCACATCCCGCTGCATTAAGCTCTCCCACTGCTGATCGGGTAGCGCCCTCAGGGCTTTCCGCGGCAGTGAAATACCTAAGGCATCCACCCAGCGACGAAACGGCTGCTGACGGGTGAGATTAAAACGGTGCCAGAGCTGACCTGCCCGTTCCGGAGAGAAGCCCGTTGCGTCAGCGATCTGTTCCGGTGTTAACGTCAGCCAGCCGAACAGATGCGTCATACTGCGGGTTTCCAGTAAGCGCAGCCAGGTGCTGCGCTCAACACCCGGAATATTCAGCACCGTTTTCTGACTGAGCCAGCGTAATTTTGCCAGTAACTGCTTCTGGCACTCCGCACTAAAGGTGTAACAGCTTAGCGGCGTGTAATGCGACGCGTCGGGAGGCTGAGGATAGTCGCGCTCTGCCACCCGCCATATCACCCGCTCCAGCCGGGGAATCCCCTGACCCGCCAGACTCAGCGTAATCACATCACCCGCCACAATATCGCTTTCCTGCCAGCGACGCAGGGATCCGACATTGACCCGCCTGACGGTCTTGTCATCCAGCTGCACCGGCTGCAGATTAAGGACGGCAGCTATTTTCCCGGTTCGGCCAACCGGAAAATCAACGGAGAGCACTTCAGCGCTGACTTCAGGAGGCTGATACTTCCAGGCAACAGCGCAGGTTCCCTCTCCCGGCAGCCAGTTTTTTCCCGCAGGACGAAGACTCTGATGAACCACCACACCGTCAGTGACAAAGGGCAGCGCAGCATGGAACCAGCGATCCCGCCAGGCGGCGACCTCCTCTTCATCTTTAACGCTGTGACTCCATTTTGCCGCAACGCCCAGTCCCCAGCGGCTGAGTTGCTCAAGGCGTTCCGTCATGGTTGCCGGGCCATCTGGCCAGGCCCAGATGAAAACATCGAGCGAATTCAGCAAGGGAACCCGTTGCTTGCTCATCATGGCCCCGGCCACCTGTGCGCGAGCATTTTTACCGCCATCAACGGCCTGTTGATGATCGGTCATCGACAGAAATAGCTCACCCTGCAGCACAACCTCGTTGAGTCGGGTCTCGATATTCAGCGGAATCGCCGGGATCCAGGCGGCTTTAGCCAGCCACTCTTCACCGCGCAATCCATCGCCACGACTCAGCAGCGAGACCAGCCTGCCCTGGCGATACACCAGTGAAACGGCGATGCCATCGACTTTTGGCTGCACCCAGAGATCGCGTCGCCCCTGCATCCAGTAAGCCAGCGCCAGTTTGTCGCGCATCTTTTTTACGCCAGTATGGGCGACCGGATGCAATGACGTGCCATTACCCGGCAGTTGTGGGGCGTAAGCTGGCTGATAAGGGCTAAAGCAGTGCTGCCACTGAATGAGTCGCTGCTGAAGAGCATCATAATCCGCATCCGCCACCGGACTCTGCCCCTGGCGATAGTAAGCGTCATCCCAGTGTTGCAGTTGCTGTTGCAGGCGGCGGATCTCTTCCGTCGCCCGGTTCGGTGTCCAGACCGGACAAACGGCGCTATGCACAGGCCATATAACGATCCACAAAATAGCCGCAAACAGTGGCCAGCCGAATCCTTTCATACTCTTTCCCCTGACGTTTTTCGGTATTCAATATCAATGCTTTGGCGTCAGCCAGAAACGATGTCCGGTTCAGGAAGGGATATCGTGGCAATAAAGGATTAGTTGCAGCGGCCTGACAGACATTTGCGCGAAGAGACGCAAAAGTTGGCTGTTGCCGCTGCGCAAACGCTGCGTGGCAGCGGGAAGCTGTGTATACTGTGCAGGAAATCGACTCCGCTTTTAATCAATTCAAGAAAACCATGGCTCAAGGCACGCTCTATATTGTTTCTGCACCCAGCGGCGCAGGGAAATCCAGCCTGATTCAGGCACTGTTAAAGACCCAGCCGTTGTATGATACGCAGGTCTCTGTTTCGCACACGACGCGCGGCATGCGTCCGGGTGAAGCCCATGGCGAACACTATTTTTTCGTTGAGAAACATGAATTTGAGCGGATGATCGCGGAAGATGCTTTCCTCGAACACGCTAAAGTTTTCGACAACTATTACGGTACGTCGCGCCATGCTATTGAGCAGGTGCTGGCAACCGGCGTTGATGTGTTTCTCGACATCGACTGGCAGGGCGCGCAGCAAATCCGCGCCAGAATGCCAGGCGCACGCAGCATCTTCGTTTTACCGCCGTCGAAAGAAGAGCTCGATCGCCGTCTGCGCGGTCGTGGTCAGGACAGCGAAGAGGTCATCACGCGTCGTATGGCGCAGGCAGTAGCGGAAATGAGCCACTACGCCGAGTATGACTATTTAATTGTGAATGATGATTTCGATCTGGCGCTGTCCGATCTGAAAACCATTATTCGCGCCGAACGTCTGCGTATGGCGCGCCAGAAGGCGCGTCACGATGCTTTAATCAGCAAACTGTTGGCAGTCTGAATACAGTTTCAGTATGATGCGCAGTCATTTCTTCATCTGTGGAGTAGCACACCTATGGCACGCGTAACCGTTCAGGACGCAGTAGAAAAAGTTGGTAATCGTTTTGACCTGGTGTTGGTCGCTGCACGTCGTGCACGTCAGATGCAGGTTGGCGGCAAAGATCCGCTGGTTCCGGAAGAGAACGACAAGCCTACCGTTATCGCTCTGCGCGAAATCGAAGAAGGTCTGGTCACCAATCAGATTTTAGATGTGCGTGACCGTCAGGAACAGCAAGAGCAGGAAGCCGCTGAGTTACAGGCCGTTACCGCTATCGCTGAAGGTCGTCGTTAACAGCCACCTGCAGGTCGCCCTTGTATCTGTTTGAAAGTCTCAATCAACTGATTGAAAAATACTTGCCAGAGGAGCAGATCAAGCGCCTCCAGCAAGCCTACCTTGTCGCACGTGATGCCCACGAGGGACAGACACGCTCCAGCGGTGAGCCTTATATCACCCATCCGGTTGCTGTGGCCTGTATTCTGGCGGAAATGAAGCTCGACCATGAAACCCTCATGGCCGCGCTGCTGCATGACGTGATCGAAGATACGCCAGCTACTTATCAGGACATGGAACAGCTGTTCGGTAAAAGCGTGGCGGAGCTGGTCGAAGGCGTTTCCAAGCTGGATAAGCTGAAATTCCGCGACAAGAAAGAAGCGCAGGCAGAGAACTTCCGCAAGATGATTATGGCGATGGTGCAGGATATCCGCGTCATTCTCATCAAGCTGGCTGACCGCACCCACAATATGCGCACCCTGGGGTCATTACGTCCGGACAAACGTCGCCGCATCGCACTGGAAACGTTAGAGATTTACAGTCCGCTGGCGCATCGCCTGGGTATTCACCATCTTAAAACGGAGCTGGAAGAGCTCGGTTTTGAGGCTCTCTACCCGAACCGCTATCGGGTGATTAAAGAGGTGGTGAAAGCCGCGCGCGGTAATCGTAAAGAGATGATCCAGAAGATTCTTTCTGAGATCGATGGCCGTCTGCAGGAAGCGGGCATTCCCTGCCGCGTCAGCGGTCGTGAAAAGCATCTTTACTCGATCTACCGCAAAATGACGCTTAAAGAGCAGCGTTTTCACTCGATCATGGATATCTATGCCTTTCGCGTCATCGTGAAAGATCTGGATACCTGCTATCGCGTTCTGGGCCAGATGCACAGCTTGTATAAGCCGCGTCCGGGCCGCGTAAAAGATTACATCGCCATCCCCAAAGCTAACGGCTATCAATCGCTCCATACCTCCATGATCGGTCCGCACGGCGTGCCGGTTGAAGTGCAGATTCGCACCGAGGATATGGATCAGATGGCGGAAATGGGGGTCGCTGCGCACTGGGCGTATAAACAGGCGGGCGAAAGTGGCACTACCGCACAGATTCGCGCTCAGCGCTGGCTGCAAAGCCTGCTGGAGCTGCAGCAGAGTGCGGGCAGTTCGTTTGAATTTATCGAAAGCGTGAAGTCCGATCTCTTCCCGGATGAGATCTACGTCTTTACGCCTGAAGGCCGCATTGTTGAGCTGCCAACCGGCGCGACGCCGGTGGACTTCGCCTATGCGGTTCACACCGACATCGGCCATGCCTGCGTCGGCGCACGCGTTGACCGTCAGCCTTATCCGCTGTCGCAATCCCTGACCAGCGGACAGACGATTGAGATCATCACCGCGCCAGGCGCCCGTCCCAACGCCGCCTGGCTCAACTTTGTCGTCAGCTCCAAAGCCCGCGCCAAAATTCGCCAGCTGCTGAAAAACCTCAAGCGTGAAGACTCGGTTAATCTGGGTCGCCGTCTGCTCAGCCATGCGCTGGGCGGCAGCCGTAAACTGGCGGAGATCCCGGCGGAGAACATCCGGCAGGAGCTGGACCGTATGAAGCTGACCTCGCTTGACGATCTGCTGGCGGAAATTGGTCTGGGCAATGCGATGAGCGTGGTCGTGGCGAAGAACCTGCTGCAGGCAGACAGCAAGACCATCAGCAGTAACAGTAAGCGCGGTAAGCTGCCGATCAAAGGCGCTGATGGCGTGTTGATTACGTTCGCTAAATGCTGCCGACCGATTCCCGGTGATCCGATTGTTGCTCATGTCAGCCCTGGCAAAGGACTGGTGGTGCATCATGAATCCTGTCGCAATATCCGCGGCTACCAGAAAGAGCCGGAAAAATTCATGCCGGTCGAGTGGGATAAAGTCACCGAGCAGGAGTTCGTGGCAGAAATCAAAGTCGACATGTTCAACCATCAGGGCGCACTGGCGAACCTGACGGCAGCAATCAACACGGCCGGTTCCAATATTCAGAGCCTGAATACCGAAGAGCGTGATGGCCGCGTCTACAGCGCCTTTATCCGCCTGACCGCACGCGACCGTGTCCATCTGGCGAATATCATGCGTAAAATTCGCGTGATGCCGGATGTGATCAAAGTCCACCGTAACCGTAATTAGGCATGAACGATCAACGTTTTGCCCGGATTCAGGCGATGCTGGCACTGCGCCAGCACGACCTTACGGTCTGTATGGAGCAGGTGCATAAGCCGCACAATGTGTCTGCGGTGATCCGCACGGCCGACGCAGTCGGCATCCAAGAAGTGCATGCTGTCTGGCCCAGCCAGCGGATGCGCACCCAGGCTTCCGCGTCTGCCGGAAGCAACAGCTGGGTGAAAGTGGTTACCCATCCCACCATCGGCGACGCTGTAAAACAGCTTAAACAGCAGAAGATGCAGGTTCTGGCGACCCATCTTTCTGACGATGCCGTGGATTTCCGTGAAATCGATTATACCCTTCCCACCTGCATCCTGATGGGACAGGAAAAAACCGGCATTACCGAAGAAGCACTGGCGCTGGCCGACCGGAAGATCGTGATTCCCATGGTAGGCATGGTGCAGTCGCTGAATGTCTCAGTCGCCTGTGCGCTGATCCTCTATGAAGCGCAGCGGCAGCGACAAAATGCCGGTCTTTACCTGCGCGATTACAGCCTGCTGGACGACGATGAGCAGCAACGTCTGCTGTTTGAAGGCGGATTCCCGGTGCTGGCGCGGGTCGCAAAGCAGAAGGGTTTACCCTATCCGCGCATCGATGCGCAGGGCGAAGTCGACGCCGATCCCAGCTGGTGGGCAACCATGCAATCGACCGGTAAAAAAAGATGAAAGGCCGTCTGCTGGATGCCATCCCGCTCAGTACCCTGACCGGCGTCGGTGCCAGCCAGGCAGCAAAACTGGCCAAAATTGACCTGCATACCATTCAGGATCTCCTGCTTCATCTCCCGCTACGCTACGAAGATCGCACCCAGCTCTATGCCATTGATGATCTGCTGCCCGGTATCTGGGCAACCGTAGAAGGCGAAGTGCTGCACACTGACATCACCTTTGGTCGCCGCCGGATGATGGTGTGCCAGATCAGCGATGGCAGTGGTGTCCTGACGATGCGCTTCTTCAACTTCAATGCCGGCATGAAGAATAACCTGTCGCCAGGCCGTCGCGTCACTGCCTATGGCGAGATTAAGCGCGGTCAGCGCGGCGCCGAGATTATTCATCCTGAATACCGCATCCAGGGCGAACAGAGCAATGTGGCGCTGGAGGAGACCTTAACGCCGGTTTATCCCACCACCGAAGGCATCCGACAGGCCACGCTACGTAATCTTACCGACCAGGCGCTGACGCTGCTGGAGAGCTGCCCGATTGCCGAGCTGCTGCCGCAGGAACTGAGCGGCGGTTTAATCAGCCTGCCCGATGCGCTGCGCACGCTGCATCGTCCACCGCCCGATCTTCGACTCAGTGAGCTGGAAAGTGGCCGTCATCCGGCGCAACGCAGACTGATTCTGGAAGAGCTGCTGGCGCACAACCTCAGCATGCTGGCGGTACGCGCCGGTGCTCAGCGCTATTACGCGTTACCGATGCCGCCGCGGCACAACCTTAGCGATCAGCTGCTTGCCGCGCTGCACTTCTCACCGACCAATGCGCAGAAACGCGTGGTAGCGGAGATAGAGAAAGACCTGGCTAATGATTTCCCGATGATGCGGCTGGTGCAGGGCGATGTCGGCTCGGGCAAGACACTGGTAGCCGCGCTCTCTGCGCTAAATGTTATCGCCCATGGTAAGCAGGTTGCGCTGATGGCGCCGACCGAACTGCTGGCGGAACAGCACGCCAGTAACTTCCGTCAGTGGTTTGCGCCGCTGGGCATTGAAGTGGGCTGGCTGGCCGGAAAACAGAAAGGCAAAGCCCGCCAGGCACAGCAGGAAGCCATAGCCAGCGGTCAGGTGGCAATGGTCGTGGGCACACACGCGCTGTTTCAGGAGCAGGTGCAGTTCAACGGTCTGGCGCTGGTCATTATTGATGAGCAGCACCGGTTCGGCGTCCACCAGCGACTGGCCTTGTGGGAAAAAGGCGAGGAGCAGGGTTTCCATCCGCATCAGCTGATCATGACCGCTACCCCGATCCCGCGCACCCTGGCGATGACCGCGTATGCCGACCTTGATACCTCAACCATCGATGAGCTGCCGCCGGGACGTACTCCGGTGACCACCGTGGCGATCCCCGATACCCGACGCGATGAGATTATGGCGCGGGTTGAGCATGCCTGCCGCGAAGGGCGTCAGGCTTACTGGGTCTGCACCCTGATTGAAGAGTCCGAACTGCTGGAAGCGCAGGCGGCAGAGGCCAGCTGGGAATCCCTGAAAACCGCGCTGCCCGACTTAAATATCGGACTGGTGCATGGCCGGATGAAGCCCGCGGAAAAACAGGCGGTGATGCAGGCCTTTAAAGCGAATGAACTGCAGCTGCTGGTGGCCACGACAGTCATCGAGGTCGGCGTTGACGTGCCGAATGCCAGCCTGATGATTATCGAAAACCCGGAGCGGTTAGGGCTGGCGCAGCTGCATCAGCTGCGGGGCCGTGTAGGTCGTGGTGCCGTGGCATCGCACTGTGTGCTGCTCTATAAAGCGCCACTGAGCAAGACGGCGCAGAAGCGTCTTCAGGTGCTGCGTGACAGCAATGACGGCTTCGTCATTGCTCAGTTCGATCTGGAGATTCGCGGGCCGGGTGAGCTGCTGGGCACGCGTCAGACCGGCAACGCGGAATTCAAAGTAGCCGACCTGCTACGCGATGCCGCAATGGTGCCGGAAGTTCAGCGTGTGGCGCGCCACATCCACCAGCACTATCCCGAGCAGGCCAGCGCCCTGATTGAACGCTGGCTGCCAGAGAACACCCGTTATACCAACGTCTGATTGATCTCCATCTAAGTCGGCCTTTTTTATCCTCGCCGGGCAAACGATTGCTTTTGCCCGACGGATGATTACAATCGCCACACTATTTTTTGGGAAGAACAGAAGATGTCCACCACTCCTCAGCCAGACCAGCCTTCCGCCACGAAAAGTGAACTGATTTATCGTCTTGAAGATCGTCCACCCCTGCCACAAACGCTGTTTGCCGCCGGTCAGCACCTGCTGGCAATGTTTGTCGCGGTTATTACGCCTGCGATTCTGATTTGTCAGGCGCTGGGCCTGCCTGCAGAAGATACCCGGCACGTGATCAGTATGTCGCTGTTTGCATCGGGCGTGGCATCACTGCTGCAAATCAAAACCTGGGGACCAGTGGGTTCGGGCCTGCTGTCGATTCAGGGCACCAGCTTCAACTTCGTGACGCCTCTGATTATGGGCGGGATGGCGCTGAAAAATGGCGGTGCTGACGTGCCCACCATGATGGCGGCTCTGTTTGGCACGCTGATGGTAGCCTCCTGTACCGAAATGGTGCTGTCGCGCGTATTGCATCTGGCGCGCCGGATCATTACCCCACTGGTTTCCGGTATTGTGGTGATGATTATCGGCCTGTCACTGATTCAGGTCGGCCTGACTTCCATTGGCGGCGGTTTTAGTGCGATGAACGACCATACCTTTGGCGCACCGAAAAACCTGATGCTGGCCGGAGCCGTGCTGCTGGTGATCGTGCTGCTGAACCGGCAGAAGAATCCCTACCTGCGCGTCGCCTCCCTGGTGATTGCCATGGCGGTGGGCTATCTGCTGGCCTGGGCGATGGGCATGCTGCCTGCAGCAGGTATTCCTGCTGATCAGCCGTTAATCATGGTGCCAGCGCCGCTCTACTACGGACTGGGCTTCGACTGGAATCTGCTTATCCCGCTGATGCTGGTATTTATGGTCACCTCTCTGGAGACCATCGGCGATATCACCGCCACCTCGGATGTTTCAGAGCAGCCGGTGAGCGGACCGCTCTATATGAAACGCCTGAAAGGTGGCGTGCTGGCGAATGGTCTTAACTCCTTTGTCTCCGCGCTGTTTAACACCTTCCCTAACTCCTGCTTCGGTCAGAACAATGGCGTGATTCAGTTGACCGGTGTGGCCAGCCGCTACGTGGGCTTTGTGGTCGCACTGATGCTGATTGTGCTGGGGCTGTTCCCGGCGGTCAGCGGTCTGGTTCAGCTCATTCCTGAGCCGGTACTCGGCGGCGCAACCATTGTGATGTTCGGCACCATCGCCGCCTCGGGCGTTCGCATCGTGTCACGCGAGCCGCTTAACCGTCGCGCCATCATGATCATCGCGCTGTCGCTGGCGGTGGGGCTGGGTGTTTCTCAGCAACCCTTAATCCTGCAGTTTGCGCCCGAGTGGCTGAAAACCCTGCTCTCTTCCGGCATTGCGGCGGGCGGCATTACCGCCATCGTGCTCAACCTGATTTTCCCGCAAGAGAAGTAAGTCCACGGGCAGGCTTCGGCCTGCCTGCTAATTATTCGGATTTACATCCAGGCTGTTGAGCTGTAACGGTAATTCAGGCATAACAACCTCTCACCGGATTTAACTCGGGAAGGATGCTATGAAATTTCTTGGAAAGTTTTTCCTCACCTTACTTTTGCTGCTGCTTTTCATCCTTGTGGTGATCTATGTCTTGCTGCAGACACAGTGGGGTGCAGGCTGGTTTAGCCGTTGGGTGAGCGACAAAACCGAATGGCATCTCTCCCTGAGTAAAATTGAACACAATTTCTCTTCTCCCTCTCACATCATTCTGGATGACTTCAGTTTTGGTCATGATGGGCAGCCTGCGGTTCTGGTAGCGAAACGGGTCGATCTCGGTCTGGCGCTGATTCAGTTCAGCGATCCGCTGCATTTCAGCAGTCTTGAACTGCGCGACGGGGAAGTGAATCTGGCCAATCTGACGCCAGGCAGTACGCTGCCCATTCAGGCCGATCGCCTGCAGCTCAATAACATGCGTATCGACAGCCCCAACAGCACGTTACCGCTGTTTGCTCAGCAGGTTAATGGCGGCATTCTGCCATGGAAACCCACAGCCCTTGATATGCTGGGCCGCGATGCCCGCTTCCAGATGAGCGCAGGCAGCATGACGCTGAATAAGGTGCCAGCTGAAAACGTCCTGATTCAGGGCAGTGTTTCCCAGGGTCGGATGCGCTTTGACAATATTGGTGCCGACCTGGCGCGTGGCTCCATGACCGGCAACGGTGAGCGCGATGCCCAGGGCAACTGGAAAATTAATCAGCTGCGACTGAATGACATTCGTCTGCAGACCGCCAGCAGCCTGAAAGATTTCCTGCATAGCCTGCAGGTGGTTCCCTCAATTGCGATTACGCGCCTCGATATGACTGATGCCCGCCTGCAGGGGCCTGACTGGGCGGTGACAGATCTTGACCTGACGCTGAGAAACGTTAACTGGCAGGGCGATGACTGGCAGAGTAATGATGGTTCGCTGGCGCTGAATGCCAGCAATTTTATCAACGGTGGATTCGAGCTTAATGACCCTATCGTTAACCTGGATTTCTCGCCGCAGGGCCTGGCGCTGACGCAGTTCAGTTCACGCTGGGCGAACGGGGTGATTCGTGCTGACGGTGACTGGTCACGCAGCGATAAACGCCTGACGCTGAAAAATCTGGCTGTTGCCGGACTGGAATATACCCTGCCGCAGGACTGGCGCGACCGCTGGCAGGCGGCACTGCCCGCGTGGCTGGATAGCGTAGCGGTGACGCGTTTCACCTCTAATCGTAACCTGATTATCGACATCAATCCGGCGTTTCCCTTCCAGCTGACCTCACTGGATGGATCCGGCGAGAACCTGCTGCTGGCACAGCAGCATCAATGGGGGATCTGGTCGGGTAAGCTCAGCCTGAACGCGGCAGAGTCGACCTTTAACCGCACCGATCTGCGTCACCCGTCGATTGCGCTGAGTGCCGACCCGCAACAGATTCAGGTGACCGAGCTGAGTGCGTTCAGTAACAAGGGCCTGCTTGAAGGGACGGCTACCGTCGGCCAGCAGCCAGCCCGTCCGCTTACGCTGCAACTGACGGGGCGTGCAGTGCCGGTGAATGTGTTGCAGAACTGGGGATGGCCCGCATTACCGTTAACTGGTGACAGCAATATGCAGCTGCAACTGAGCGGCGCTTTAGCCGCAGGCCAGCCATTACGCCCGACTGTTAATGGCACGCTGTCGGTAACAACCGACAGTCAGCAGGTGCAGCAGACCATGCAGGCTGGCGAGGTACGTTGATAAGATAAGGGCCGCAAATGCGGCCCTTATGATTAATTGATACGGGCGCCGGAACCGCCCTCTTCCAGCGGCCCATCCGGATCGGCTGGCAGAACGATGTAAACGCTCTCAAACACCGCGCCACATTCATCATCGCCAAACAGCTCCACTTCAAGCTGAACGCGTGCTTTACGTCCGCGTGCCAGACGGTCAAGGTCGCCGCTTAGTGAGCCGAGATCGGCAATCGCGCCAGGCCGTCCGCTAATCGGACGGCTGTAGCGAATGTGCGCATCTGCCAGAATAATGGTGCCGCCGAGATGGCGCTCGCGCAGCAGCAACCAGATCAATCCCCAGCCGGTCAGCGTGGCAAGCGAGAACAGGCTGCCGGCGAACAGCGTGTGATGTGGATTCTGGTTGCCCGCTTCAGGCATGGTGGTGATAAATTTCTGCCCGGTAAACTGCAGGATACGCACACCCATCTTCTCGCTGAGCGGAATATGATTATACCAGGCCTGTTGCAGCTGACCGCACCAGTCGGCGCGATGCAGGATATCATCAAGCGTAACGACCGGCTTGATCATCAGAAAGTGGCGTAACGGCGTCGTCTGCGGCGCGGTAATCTCACCCTGATTGATATAGCCGAGCTTAGCGAAGAAGGCGACCGCATCTTCGCGGGCGCTGCAGGTTACCCGCTTCGCCCCTTCCTGACGCGCTACCGACTCCAGGGTCATCGCCATCAGCGTACCCAGCCCTTTGCCCTGCACCGACGGATGAACGGCCATGAAGCGGATAGCGGCCTCATTGTCGGCGTTGATGTAGAGACGGCCTATGGCGACCGGATTCCCCTGCTCATCAACCACCATCTGATGATGCGCCAGGGCATCCCAGGCGTCACGTTCCGACCCCTGCGGCTGACGCAATGGTTTACGCAACATTTCCCAGCGGAACTGATAATAGATATCCAGCTCTTCCGCCGTCTGTGGCACGCGAAGGTGATACATGTAATGTTTCTCCCGCTCGGATAGATGGCCTGTTCCCTGCCGCTCCGCTTGCGATCTCACACCTGTAACCAGAACGTCACAGGACCATCATTCACCAGCGAGACCTGCATATCCGCCGCAAAACGGCCATTCGCCGTGGTCATGCCCTGCTGGCGACAGTAATCGCTGAAGTAGTCATACAGGCGTTCGGCCTCAGCAGGCTCCGCGCCACCTGAAAAGGAGGGGCGCATTCCTTTTTGCGTATCTGCGGCCAGCGTAAACTGCGACACCACCAGCACGCTTCCGCCCGCCTGACAAACACTCAGGTTCATTTTGCCCTGTTCATCACTAAAGATGCGATAGCCCAGTACGCGTTCTGCGAGACGTTCCGCACGCGCATTGTCATCACCCTTTTCCACGCCCAGCAAAACCAGTAAACCGGCACCGATTTCGCCGATTACGCTGTGATCGACGCTGACGCTGGCGCGCTGCACGCGTTGAATCAATGCAATCATGTTTCCTCGCGTTGTTCTTCTTTGTGCTGCTGTTTTAACTGCCGATAGTCGGCTAACGCGACGGTAATTTCAGCGCCTAACAACACAATACACCAGGTCCAGTAGACCCAGAGAAACAGAATGGGGATCACGGCCAGTACGCCGTAGATCAGCTGATAAGAGGGGAACATAGTAACATAGAGCGCAAAGCCCTTTTTACCCAGCTCAAATAGCGCACCCGCCACCAGCGCGCCAATCAGCGCATCGCGCGGCGGCACCCGCTGGGTGGGTACAATGCTGTAGAGCAACCAGAAGGCGAGCCACGACAGCAGAAGCGGGAAAATGCGCAGCATCTGGTCGACCAGGCTGGTGACGCCGGTCGCATTAATCCAGCGCAGTGACAGCAGATAGGAGCTGATCGCCAGGCTGGCACCGGCCAGAAGCGGGCCGAGCGTCAGGATCATCCAGTAGACCGCAAAGGAGTAAACCATCGGTCGCTTCTTGTTGCTGCGCCAGATGGTATTCAACGCGGTATCGACCGAATGCATCAGCAGTAAGGCGGTCACGATCAGGCCGATGGCCCCGACCGCCGTCATCCGGTTGACGTTAGCCACAAACTGCTCAAGATAGCGTTGCAGCGTGTTACCGGCTGCGGGCATCAGGTTGTTAAAGACAAACTGCTTCAACTGCACGCTGATATCTGAGAAGACCGGAAACGCAGCAAACAGCGCAAACACCACCGCAATCAGTGGTACCAGCGCCAGCAATGAGACATAGGCCAGATTACCAGCCTGCGTCGTCATGCCATCCTCATCTATGCGTTTCCACAACAATTTGAGCCACAACCAGAACGCATGCAGCCCGGGACGAAATTTACGTGACATCATGAGTTACGGTTGACCTGCAAACCAGTCAGGTACCGTTTTACTGTCAGTAACCAGTACACTTTCAATGCCCAGGGCGCGCGCCGCCTCAATGTTATCCGGGTTATCGTCGAAAAACACCGCCTGATCGGCAGTCACACCCTCCGCGTCCAGCACATGCTGATAAATCCGGGCTTCCGGTTTACGCATACCCAGCTCCTGCGAGAGATAGAGTTTGTCAGCTGCCTGCTGTACGTCGGGATACTGCGTCGGCCAGAATTCACAATGCAGCTTATTGGTGTTAGAAAGGATCACCACCCGATGACCTTCAAGCCGCAGCCGATTCATCAGCGCCAGGGTTTCAGGACGCACGTCTACGAAGACCGCCTGCCAGCCAGCAGTAAACTGTTCATAACTCAGCGCGATTTCCAGCTTTTCACACAGCGCCAGCGCGAAGTCTTCATCGCTGAGTTCTCCACGTTCGTGTTGTTCAAACGCTTCATCCATCTGGAAATGGCTTTGCAGCGAGGCCAGCGGCACACGGCTAAGGTCACTCCAGACACCCAGCACGCGGTTAAAGTCGATATCAATAATCACGTTGCCCAAATCAAAGATATACAGCATGGTGTGTCTCCTTCTGTTCCCTGGAGTATTCACTCTAGCGGCAAAAGTGCAGGCTGAACAGGCACGCGTGGAGAGAAAAGCGTAAACGCCAGAAGGTGGATAGAACGCACCCAAATATTTACTGGCCCGACTGGAGAAGCCGGAATTTCAGGCAAAAAAAAGCCCCGCATGCGGGGCTTTTTATCAGTTAAAGGCGCACTTATGCGTCTTTAGGACCACGTGAAGCACGTTTACGGTCGTTTTCAGTCAGGTGACGTTTACGGATACGCACTGACAGTGGTGTTACTTCTACCAGTTCGTCATCATCGATGAACTCGATAGCCTGTTCCAGCGTCATTTTCTGCGGTGGAACCAGCGTCGTTGCTTCATCAGTACCGGAAGCACGCATGTTGGTCAGCTTCTTACCGGTCAGACAGTTTACGGTCAGGTCGTTAGAACGGCTGTGAATACCGATGATCTGGCCTTCATAGACTTCTGCACCGTGACCCAGGAACAGCTTACCGCGATCCTGCAGACCGAACAGGGCGAACGCGACGGCTTTACCCTGACCATTAGAGATCAGTACGCCGTTCTGACGCTGGCCCACTTCGCCTGGACGGATATCGTCGTAGTGGCTGAAGGTAGAGTAGAGCAGACCGGTACCGGACGTCATAGTCATGAATTCGTTACGGAAGCCAATCAGGCCACGGCTTGGGATCACGTAGTCGAGACGTACGCGGCCTTTGCCATCCGGATCCATGTTTTTCAGATCGCCTTTACGCTCGCCCATGGCTTGCATAACGGAACCCTGATGCGTCTCTTCGATATCCAGCGTAACGTTCTCAAATGGCTCTTGTTTACGGCCATCGATTTCACGGAAGATAACTTTCGGACGGGATACCGCCAGCTCGAAACCTTCACGACGCATGTTTTCGATCAGGACTGACAGGTGAAGTTCACCACGACCTGATACGCGGAAGGCGTCAGAATCTTCAGTTTCTTCAACACGCAGTGCGACGTTGTGAACCAGTTCTTTGTTCAGACGCTCAAGGATCTGACGTGAAGTCACGTACTTACCTTCTTTACCGCAGAACGGTGAGGTGTTGACGTTAAAGAACATGGTTACAGTTGGTTCATCGACGCTCAGTGCTGGCAGCGCTTCCACATTCTGCGTGTCACAGATAGTGTCGGAGATGTTCAGCTCGCCCAGACCGGTGATAGCAATGATATCGCCCGCTTCTGCCAGATCGCTATCGATACGCTCAAGACCCAGATGAGTCAGGACTTTACCGACTTTAGCGTTACGGGTTTTGCCTTCGCTATCGATGATAGTGACTTGCTGGTTAGGCTTAACTTTACCGCGCTTGATACGGCCGATGCCGATCACACCCAGGTAGTTGTTGTAGTCCAGCTGAGAGATTTGCATCTGCAGTGGGGCATCAGCCTCAACCTGCGGAGGCGCAACGTGATCAACGATAGCCTGATACAGCGGGGTCATATCGTCAGCCATGTCGGTGTGCTCAAGACCCGCAATACCATTCAGCGCAGAGGCGAAAATGATAGGGAAGTCGAGCTGCTCGTCAGTGGCATCCAGATTTACGAACAGGTCAAATACCTGATCCACAACCCAATCCGGACGCGCACCCGGGCGGTCTACTTTGTTGATAACCACAATCGGCTTCAGACCATGCGCGAACGCTTTTTTGGTCACGAAGCGGGTTTGCGGCATAGGGCCATCCATCGCATCTACAACCAGCAGCACCGAGTCCACCATGGACATGACGCGCTCAACTTCACCACCGAAGTCGGCGTGTCCTGGGGTATCAACGATGTTGATACGGTAGTCATTCCACTTAATGGCGGTGTTTTTTGCGAGGATGGTAATCCCACGCTCTTTCTCCAAATCATTGGAGTCCATCACGCGCTCGGTTGCTTCGGTACGGGCATCAAAAGTACCGGATTGTTGCAGCAGTTTGTCAACCAGGGTGGTCTTTCCATGGTCAACGTGCGCGATGATGGCGATGTTACGCAAATTTTCGATCACAGCTTTGCCTCAGGCATTAGAAATAGCGCGGTATTGTACACGGATTAAGCGGAAGACTGAACAGGATCACACTTTTCACTGAAAGTTTATTGCATCGGCGCAAATTTGCCCTGTTCCCGGTGCAGAAAATGCACTAAGTTGGTCCTGCGCACCAAAATAGTGCTAATAAATCACCATTAAGCACCACATTGGTGCAATAAGACCATCGTGGTGCAGGCGCTTTATGACAAAAAGGTGCATCACAAGGCGATTTAAGCAACATCAAAAAAGTTGGCACAGAATTCGCTTTATCTAAATCAAGCGTAAACGCCAGACAGATGTCGGTTGAAGAGCGTGCCGGGTGAAGTTGGTCAGGGAGGTGTTTTCCCGCAATGGATTCCGGAAACGACGTTTCCTCGCCATGTAGATAATGAAAGACCATTTCCAGGAGAGTTGAGTATGTCCGCTGAACACGTTCTCTCGATGATGAACGAGCATGAAGTTAAGTTTGTTGACCTGCGTTTTACCGATACCAAAGGTAAAGAACAGCACGTTACGATCCCTGCTCACCAGGTTAACGCTGACTTCTTCGAAGAAGGCAAAATGTTCGATGGTTCGTCTATTGGCGGCTGGAAAGGCATTAACGAATCAGACATGGTGCTGATGCCTGACGCCACCACGGCAGTCATGGATCCTTTCTTCGAAGATTCTACGCTGATCATCCGTTGTGACATTCTTGAGCCAGGCACTATGCAGGGCTACGACCGCGATCCACGTTCTATCGCTAAGCGCGCTGAAGATTACCTGCGCTCTTCTGGCATCGCGGATACCGTGCTGTTTGGACCAGAACCTGAATTCTTCCTGTTCGATGACATCCGTTTCGGTTCATCGACGTCCGGCTCACATGTGGCTATCGACGATATCGAAGCGGCATGGAACACCGGTAAAGAGTACGAAGGCGGTAACAAAGGTCACCGTCCAGGTCTGAAAGGCGGCTACTTCCCGGTTCCACCGGTTGACTCATCGCAGGACATCCGTTCTGCCATGTGTCTGACCATGGAGCAGATGGGCCTGGTTGTTGAAGCGCATCACCACGAAGTGGCGACCGCAGGTCAGAACGAAGTGGCAACCCGCTTCAACACCATGACCAAAAAAGCGGACGAAATTCAGATCTACAAATATGTCGTTCACAACGTTGCGCACGCTTACGGCAAAACGGCGACCTTTATGCCGAAGCCAATGTTTGGCGACAACGGTTCAGGCATGCACTGCCACATGTCACTCTCTAAAGGTGGCCAGAACCTGTTTGCTGGCGATAAGTACGGCGGCCTGTCTGAAATGGCGCTGTTCTACATCGGCGGTATCATCAAGCACGCGAAAGCGATTAACGCCCTGGCGAACCCGACAACCAACTCTTACAAGCGTCTGGTCCCGGGTTACGAAGCACCGGTTATGCTGGCTTACTCTGCCCGTAACCGTTCTGCCTCAATCCGTATCCCGGTTGTTGCCAGCCCGAAAGCTCGTCGTATCGAAGCGCGCTTCCCGGATCCAGCCGCTAACCCATACCTGGCGTTCACCGCGCTGCTGATGGCTGGCCTGGATGGCATCATCAACAAAATCCATCCTGGCGACGCGATGGATAAGAACCTGTATGACCTGCCACCGGAAGAAGAAGCTGAGATTCCAAAAGTTGCAGGCTCACTGGAAGAAGCGCTGAATGCACTGAACGAAGACCGCGAGTTCCTGACTCGTGGCGGTGTATTCACAGACGAATCGATCGATGCTTACATCGAACTGCGTAAAGCAGAGATGGATCGCGTTCGCATGACGCCACACCCGGTTGAGTTCGAGCTTTACTACAGCGTTTAACTGGTCAGACGTTTTTGTTGCCGTGGAAACTTTTAGCCCATCTTCGGATGGGCTTTTTTCTCCGCGAATTCACCGTTCATTCGCCCTCTTTTCGGCTTAAAGACTAAAATGCACCTGACTGGTGCAGAGGAACGTTGTATGGCAACTGGCTCTCTGCCCGATGCAGGGCAGATTCTCAACGCGTTAATCAACAGTATTTTGTTAGTGGATAACGATCTGGTTATTCATTACGCCAATCCGGCGGCGCAGCAATTACTGGCGCAAAGCTCACGCAAATTGTTCGGCACACCATTACCGGAATTAACCGGCTACTTTTCGCTGAATATTGAGGTGATGCGCGAGAGTCTTGAGGCTGGCCAGGGATTTACTGACAGTGAGGTCACGCTGGTGGTAGATGGTCGCGCACATATTATGTCGCTGACCGCCCAGCGGTTACCCGATGGCTTAATCCTGATGGAAATGGCGCCGATGGATAATCAGCGTCGCCTCAGTCAGGAGCAGTTACAGCACGCGCAGCAGGTCGCCGCTCGCGATCTGGTTCGCGGTCTGGCCCATGAGATTAAAAATCCGCTGGGCGGATTACGCGGCGCGGCACAGCTTCTATCCCGCGCCCTGCCCGATCCGTCACTGAATGAATACACCAAAGTGATTATTGAACAGGCCGACCGGTTGCGAAATCTGGTGGATCGTCTGTTAGGACCGCAGCAGCCAGGCATGCACATCACGCAGAGCATTCATCAGGTGGCCGAACGGGTGGTCAATCTGGTGTCGATGGAGCTGCCGGAGAATGTTTCGCTGGTACGGGATTACGACCCCAGCCTGCCGGAACTGCCGCATGACCCCGACCAGATTGAACAGGTGCTGCTTAACGTGGTTCGCAACGCACTTCAGGCGCTGGGCGACGACGGTGGCACCATTGTTATCCGCACCCGCACCGCTTTCCAGTTGACGCTGCACGGCACGCGTTATCGCCTGGTGGCACGTATTGATATTGAAGATGATGGCCCCGGCATTCCGGCCCAGCTGCAGGATACGCTGTTTTATCCGATGGTCAGCGGACGTGAAGGCGGAACCGGTTTAGGCCTCTCCATCGCCCGTAGCCTGATTGATCAACATTCAGGAAAAATAGAATTTAACAGTTGGCCGGGACACACCGAATTTTCGGTTTACCTGCCTATTCGCCAGTGAGGTTTCTATGCAACGAGGGATAGTCTGGATCGTCGATGACGATAGCTCCATCCGCTGGGTGCTTGAACGCGCGCTCACTGGAGCCGGTTTGAGCTGTGCGACCTTTGACAGCGCAAGCGAGGTGCTGGATGCCCTCTCAACAAAGACCCCGGACGTTTTACTGTCAGATATTCGCATGCCCGGTATGGATGGCCTGGCGCTGCTGAAACAGATTAAACAGCGTCATCCGATGCTTCCGGTCATCATAATGACGGCGCATTCGGATCTGGACGCTGCCGTCAGCGCCTATCAGCAGGGTGCCTTTGATTACCTGCCTAAACCGTTTGATATCGACGAAGCGGTGGCGCTGGTCGAGCGAGCCATCAGTCACTATCAGGAACAGCAGCAGCCGCGAAATCAGCCGGTCAGCGGACCTACTACCGATATCATTGGTGAAGCGCCGGCGATGCAGGATGTGTTCCGTATCATCGGCCGGTTATCGCGCTCGTCGATCAGTGTGCTGATCAACGGTGAGTCCGGTACCGGTAAAGAGCTGGTAGCTCATGCGCTGCATCGCCATAGTCCGCGTACCAAAGCGCCTTTCATCGCGCTGAACATGGCGGCCATTCCCAAAGATTTGATTGAGTCCGAACTGTTCGGTCACGAGAAAGGTGCCTTTACCGGCGCAAACCAGATCCGTCAGGGCCGTTTTGAGCAGGCGGATGGCGGCACGCTGTTTCTGGATGAGATCGGTGATATGCCGCTGGATGTGCAGACCCGTCTGCTGCGCGTGCTGGCCGATGGCCAGTTCTATCGCGTTGGTGGCTATGCGCCGGTAAAAGTGGATGTACGTATTATCGCCGCAACCCACCAGAATCTGGAGTTACGCGTACAGGAAGGCAAGTTCCGTGAGGACCTTTTCCACCGCCTGAATGTGATTCGCGTGCATCTGCCACCGCTGCGTGAGCGTCGCGAGGACATCCCGCGTCTGGCACGTTACTTCCTGCAGGTGGCGGCCCGTGAGCTGGGGGTGGAAGCGAAGATTCTGCATCCGGAAACCGAGACAGCCTTAACCCGTCTTCACTGGTCCGGTAACGTTCGTCAGCTGGAGAACACCTGTCGCTGGCTGACCGTGATGGCGGCGGGCCAGGAAGTACTGATTCAGGATCTGCCCGGAGAACTGTTTGAATCCAGTACCCCGGAAAATCCGGTGCAGTCGCTGCCTGACAGCTGGGCAACACTGCTGGCACAGTGGGCCGACCGCGCCCTGCGTTCCGGTCATCAGAATCTGCTGTCAGAAGCCCAGCCAGAGATGGAGCGTACGCTGCTCACCACTGCGCTGCGTCATACGCAAGGCCACAAGCAGGAAGCAGCACGTCTGCTGGGCTGGGGACGAAACACGCTGACGCGCAAGCTGAAAGAGCTTGGCATGGAGTAAGCGGTTCGGTACGGGCTGGCAGATGACGCCAGCCCGTTTCTTCAGATAACGCGCGAGAACTGCTGCTGACGCGCTTTCTGACGCAGATAGCGATCAAAGCACATGCAGATATTACGAATCAGTAACCGGCCAATCCCCGTCACCTCCAGCCCGCCAGCCGTTTGTACCACCAGCCCGTCGGCAATTAACGGTTTCAGCAGCGCCAGATCCTCAGCAAAATAGTCGCTGAAGCAAATTCCCCATTGCGCTTCTGTCGCGGCAAAATCCAGCGAGAAGTTACAGATCAGCGTTTTAATCACGTCACGACGCAGGCAGTCATCGTCGGTTAAGGCGATGCCGCGCCACAGGCCATTCCCCTGCTGTTCTACACAACTGTACCAGGTATTCAGGTCTTTCTGGTTCTGCGCATAACTGTCGCCAATCATGCTGATGGCAGAGACGCCAAGCCCCAGTAAGTCACTGTCGCCCTGCGTCGTGTATCCCTGGAAATTGCGATGCAGCTGCCCTTTCCGCTGCGCGATGGCCAGCTCATCCTGCGGCTTCGCAAAGTGATCCATCCCGATAAACTGGTAGCCCTGCTGAGTCAGCGTCGCGATGGTCTGCTGTAAGATATCCAGCTTTTGCTGAGCGGAGGGCAGTTCGTCCTCTTTGACTTTACGCTGTGCCGCGAACATCGCTGGCAGATGCGCATAGTTAAACACGCTAAGGCGGTCGGGATTGAGTGCCAGTACCCGCTCCAGCGTCCAGGCAAAGCTGGCTGGCGTCTGCAGGGGCAAGCCATAGATCAGGTCGATGCTGACAGAGCTGAAGCCCTGTTCACGGGCGCGTGCCATCAGGCCGAAAATCACCTCTTCGTCCTGCACCCGGTTAACCCGTTCCTGCACCGCTTTATTGAAATCCTGCACGCCCATGCTCAGACGATTGAATCCCAGCGATCGCAGGTGATCAATCATATCCAGCTCAATTTCACGGGGATCAATCTCGATCGACATTTCAACATCGCTGGCCACGGTGAAGTGTTGCTTCAGCAAACCCACCAGCCGTGAAATCTGCGCATTGTCGAGAAAAGTTGGCGTGCCGCCGCCCCAGTGAAGCTGCGTGACCTGACGCTGACGAAACAGCGGCGCACGCTGAATGATCTCCTGCTCAAGCACATCCAGATAACGGTCCGCTTTGTGGCGCTGACGGGTCACAATCTTATTGCAGCCGCAGAAGTAGCAGAGACGATGGCAGAAGGGAATATGGACGTAGAGTGACAGCGGACGGTCAGGGTAGCGCGCCACGGCTCGCTGAAAATCGCCTTCCGCATAGTGCTCGCTAAACTCCAGCGCGGTGGGATAAGAGGTGTAACGCGGGCCGGCATAATTGTACTTTTCAATTAACGTCTGATCCCACTCAATCTGCTGCGATGGCATGCTCACTCCTTCCGGTGACGTCGTCTGAGAGAAGGTCGCGAAGAAGAGGAGATGAAAGGTGAGCGGGATGAGACCCGACGTAAACGTTGCTTCAGCCGCGACAGGCGTCGTAGTTTAAACAATAACCACAGCAGATAACATGTCGCCAGCAGCGCGAAAATTGATCCAGGCCAAAACATTGTTGTTTACCTGATAAGTTCGGCATGCGGAAACCGCATGCCAATCAAATCTGCTTAGTTGCCCTTCAGCAGACGGTACATATCTTCTTCAGCCTGCTCATCGTCAGCATCATCCATCACAATGCCTAACTGCTCCATCAGTTCGTCGATACGATCCAGCGAGGCATCCAGCCAGCCCTGATCTTCAGCCGACAGCGTTTCGCCATTTTCCAGACGATCCAGCAGCGCATCCAGACGCTCGTCATTTTCCAGCTTCGCCAGCTCTTCTTCGGGCGTCAGACGCACTTTCTTCTCAGCTGCCGGTTTTGCCACGCTTTTCTTTGGCTTAACGGCTGCGGTTTTCCCCTCAGCAATCAGGGCCACCGGTTTTTTACTGCCGATACGCGGATCTTTTACGCTGCTCTCCTGACGTCCGCCGTTGCTTTCGGAGGCAGCCGGATTAGCACGGCTGCCAGATGCGTGTCCGCGATGCTTTTTATCACGTTTGCGATCGCGTGCTTCATGGTTGATATCGTCACGCGATTTGCGTTTGGCTTTGACGGCAGGTTTGCCGTTAGCAGCTCGTGCAGGTTGCTTCATAGTATTCGGTCCCGGCTTTTTTTATTCAGTATAGAATTGCGGCGAAATCTAGCAGAAACCAGACAAAGAAAAAAGGCGACAGCTCAAGCTGTCGCCTTATTTCATACCTTCATAAGAAGGAATCATGTTTTAAGTCCTTTTCGGCTCGTAACATCCCGGTCAATCCCGCGCCTGCTCAACTCCTGAGCTTTTCCTTATCCCTGTCTGGCCGTATCCCTGACCGTTTCCATTCCACCGCTCGTTGCCTTCCTGACATCCCTGAGCGCATCATCCTGATGTGTGCTGCCGTTCACTGCACAATAATGTAGACCAACTGGTAAAAGCCTCAAGTCGGTGTCAAAAATAGTTAGTTCAAAAAAAGAACGATTATTGTCAACATTATGAATTTTAATGTTTTTTATTTTTAGTAATTAAAGTAAAAAGAGAAATAACCTGCAGCCTGAATGGCAAATCTCTTACACACTTTGTTATCAAGATGTGATTGAGCACTTTCGCGCCATAACGCGTATAATCGCCGCCATTGCCTTAATGCGTTTTCTGGAGTGTTACCTTGTCTGAATTGAATTATCACGTTACCCACTTTGTCATGAGCGCGCCGGATATCCGTCATCTGCCTGCCGATACCGGAATTGAAGTGGCTTTTGCTGGCCGTTCGAACGCGGGAAAATCGAGTGCGCTGAATACGTTAACCAATCAGAAAGGTCTGGCACGCACCAGTAAAACGCCGGGACGTACGCAGCTGATTAACCTGTTCGAAGTGAAAGAAGGTAAGCGTCTGGTCGACCTGCCCGGTTACGGTTATGCCGAAGTACCGGAAGAGATGAAGCTGAAGTGGCAGCGTGCGTTAGGAGAATATCTGCAAAAACGTCAGGCCCTGAAAGGACTGGTCGTGCTGATGGATATCCGTCATCCTCTGAAAGACCTTGATCGACAGATGATTCAGTGGTCAGTAGAAAGCGGTATTCCGGTGCTGTTGCTTCTGACCAAAGCAGACAAACTGGCCTCAGGTGCCCGTAAAGCGCAGCTCAATGTCGTGCGTGAAGCCGCACTCGAATTCGTGGGTGACGTGCAGGTAGAACTCTTCTCCTCGCTGAAGAAAATCGGCGTGGATAAGGTTCGTCAGAAGCTGGACAGCTGGTTTAATACGCTTGAACCGGCGGTTGAGGATCAGGACGGGGAAGAGTAACTGGCAACACGGTGCCGCTGAAGCTGGCGGTGCAAAAAGCCCAATAAAAAACGCCCCAGTCACAGAATGACTGGGGCGGCTAAATTCAGCCAAATCCGATTACGTGAAGTAAAAGGTCTGAAAGATAGAACATCTTACCTCTGTACCCTACGCGAAGAACTTTACCTGATTTTCTGTGCGTGACAAAGGCTTTTTTGTTGCTTACTTACATCAAACAGGGCTTTTTTTACCATACACATCACAAAAATAGCGTTGTGATGTAGTTAAATAACGAAAAAAGTGTTTAGCCGATAAGCAGTTAGAAAAGCGCGTAATCTCAGTACCAGCGCTGGCCGGGTTAAACCAGGCAATTAAACGATTTACTTATACCTGATTAAGGGTCGATTCCGTTCTGTGGAACCGACCTGAAGCCGTGAATCAGTGGGCTTCATCCCAGTTGTCACCCACCCCGACTTCAACCAGTAAAGGCACGTCGAGCTGCACGCTACCCTCCATCAGCGCGCGGATTTTCTGGCTGGCTGCTTCAACGGCCTCCGCTTTCACTTCGAACACCAGTTCATCGTGAACCTGCATGATCATTCTGACACTATTGTCGTTTTGCTGTTCCAGCCACGCATCAACAGCAATCATCGCCCGCTTGATAATATCTGCTGCCGTTCCCTGCATCGGCGCATTGATCGCGGCACGTTCAGCGGCTTTCCGGCGAATGGCATTGCTGGATTTAATATCCGGTAACCACAGTCGACGGCCTTCAATCGTTTCGACATAGCCTTTACTTGCCGCCAGCTGACGGGTGTTCTCCATATAGCGCAGTACGCCCGGATAACGTTCAAAGTAGAGGTCCATATACTTTTTCGCTTCGCCTGCGCCAATGTTCAGCTGACGCGACAGACCAAATGCACTCATGCCATAGATCAGACCAAAGTTGATCGCTTTCGCACTACGGCGCTGTTCGGCGCTGACCTTGTCCAGTGGTACACCAAATACTTCGGATGCCGTGGCACGGTGAATATCTTCGCCCTGGGCAAAAGCATCCAGTAATCCTTTATCCTGAGAGAGATGCGCCATGATACGCAGTTCGATTTGCGAATAGTCTGCCGCCACAATGCGATAACCTTTGGCCGCGACAAAGGCCTGACGGATTCGGCGTCCTTCGTCATTACGCACCGGGATGTTTTGCAGATTCGGATCGGCAGAGGATAAGCGACCGGTTGCGGTAACGGCCTGATGATAAGAGGTATGCACCCTCCCGCTCAGCGGATTGATCATCAGGGGTAATTTATCCGTATAGGTCGACTTAAGCTTGGATAAGCCGCGATGTTCCAGAATCACTTTGGGCAGCGGATAGTCGAGTGCCAGCTCAGCTAACACCTCTTCGCTGGTTGACGGCGCACCGCCCGGTGTTTTCTTCGTCGGTTTGATACCCTGTTTTTCAAACAGGATCACCTGCAGCTGCTTGGTGGATGAGAGGTTGAAGGGTTCTCCCGCCAGCTCATGTGCTTTTAATTCAAGCTCAGCCAGTCGGGCAGTCAGCTCTTTCGAGTGTTGCGCCAGAATAGCCTGATCGATTAACACGCCATTGCGCTCAATCCTGGAAATGACCGTCAGTAACGGCATCTCAATCTGCTCAAAGACTTTTCTCGGGCCCGCCTCTTTCTCCAGCTCTGGCCACATCTTCAGATGCAACTGCAGGGTCACATCGGCATCTTCGGCAGCATAATGGGATGCCTGCTCCAATGCGATTTGATTGAACGTCAGCTGATTTTTGCCCTTACCAGCGATCTCCTGAAAGGTGACCGTTTTGTGGTTAAGCCAGCGAGCAGCCAGGCTATCCATGTCATGTTTACCCACCACGCTGTTGAGAATATAGGACTCAAGCATGGTGTCGAATTTGATACCGGCCAGTTCAATATCGTAGTTTTTCAGTACGCCACGATCGTATTTCAGGTTCTGGCCCACTTTCCAGGCGCTGTCATCTTCCAGCAGGGGCTTGAGCTGTGCCAGAACGGCCGCGCGATCCAGTTGGTCAGGCGCATCGAGATAGTCGTGGGCAACCGGCAGGTAGGCGGCTTCGCCGGGCGCAATCGCGAAGCTGATGCCCACGATGTTAGCGCTCAGGGTATCCAGCGCGTCGGTCTCCAGATCAAAGGCAAAGACCTCGCTTTTTTTCAGTTTCTCCAGCCAGCTGTCGAAAAGATCCTGATCCAGAATGGTGACATAATTCTCGGTCGGTAATACGCTGCTGGTTTCAGGCACAGCAACCGGCTCATCAGAGAGCGCTTTCTGTGCCTGAGTATTGCTCTTCTTGCCCTGCAGCCATTTCCCATCCTGCAGGTCGCTCAGCCAGCGTTTGAATTCGTACCGACTGAACAGGGCCTGCAATGCTTCGACATCGGGTTCCGTGACCGTAAGCTCTTCACAGGGCAGCGCCAGCTCAACGTCGGTCTTAATGGTCGCCAGCTGGTAAGAGAGGAAGGCCACATCCCGATTCTGCTCAAGTTTGGTCGCCATGGTTTTGGCACCACGGAACCCGAGATCGGCTACCTTGTCCAGATTGTCATAGATGGTCTGCATGCTGCCCAGACCCTGCAGCAGAGCCTGTGCCGTTTTCTCGCCCACGCCGGGAACGCCAGGGATGTTATCTGAGCTGTCGCCCATCATGGCCAGAAAATCGATGATTAAGGCCGGTGGCACACCATATTTCTGCTCGACCTCTTCCGGCCCCAGGATGGTGTTGCTCATGGTGTTAATCAGCGTGATGGCTGGCGTGACCAGCTGCGCCATATCCTTGTCGCCGGTGCTGATCAGCACTGAAAGCCCTTTTTTCTCCGCTTCCAGCGCCAGCGTACCGATAACATCATCGGCTTCAACGCCGCTCACAGCCAGTAGCGGCAGACCCATCGCCCGCACCATCTCATGCAGCGGCTCGATTTGCGCCCGCAGTTCGTCAGGCATCGGCGGACGATGAGATTTATAATGCTCGAACAGCTCATCCCTGAAGGTTTTGCCTTTGGCATCGAACACCACAGCAACGTGACTCGGATTATATTGCGCCAGCAGGCTTTTCAGCATGTTGAGCACGCCGTACATGGCGCCAGTGGGTTCACCTGCACTATTGGTCAGCGGCGGAAATGCGTGATACGCGCGATAAAGATAGGATGAGCCATCGACCAGAATGAGGGGATTTTCTGCTATTTGCGCCATAAGTCTGTGTTGTCTTCGTTGCTATGGGTTGGTCTATAAGGATGCCACAAGCTGGCGGAAATGGTGAACTAAGGCGCAGGATATGTCGCGTTTTTAACGGTTCTGGAGGAAAGATCGCAACGATCATTCTGTGGATAACTTTGTGCGTAAAAATTATATCGCGCTGTTATTCAGGATCCTGAATGATTTAACCACTGATAAAAACAATAATTTTCAGTGTCTTATTTAATTTCCGTGACCCGATCGCCATTTTTAATTACGTGATCCCTTGTGTGGATATTAAATTTATGCCCTGGAGATGGACAAAATTTACGTCTCTGTTTAATGGCATAAAAAAACGCCAGCAGAGCTGGCGTCAGATGGGGTGGTAAGGCAGATTACTTCTGGCTTACGAGGAATTTAACCACGTTCGCGTAATCAGCAACGAAATTGTCCATAGAGCTGGTATCGAGGCCGCCGTTGTTCACCATATATTTGCCATTTACGAACATCGCTGGCACACCGCGCAGATCAACATCCGCAGCCGCTTTCTGCTGTTGTGCAACCAGCGCTTTTACGGCAAAGCTGTTCCAGGCAGCATCGTAGTCAGCAGCGGAGATACCGGCCGCTTTAACAAAAGTCTCTTTCAGACTGGCAGGATCGGTAATGGTCTGCGTTTTCTGAATGCCATCAAAGATCGGTGCAGTCACCTTATCTTCAACGCCCAGCGCCATGGCGACAGCCCAGGCCTGAGTCACAACCGGTCCCAGATCACCACCAAGGAAATCGACGTGGTATTTCACCAGCTTTGTATCAGCAGGCAGATTCTTTTTCACCGCGTCATTAACGTGATAAATACGTTCAAACTGATAGCAGTGCGGGCAGAAGAAGGAGAAGAACTCCATCACCTGAGGTTCACTGGCCACAGGTTTTGGCAGACTCACATATTGTTTACCTTCAGTGAACTGGGCAGCAGACGCGCTGAATGCCAGCACTAAACCCATCAGTGCAAACCAAATTTTTTTCATCGTGAAAACTTCTCCTGACTACGTCGTTAATATTGCGGTGTCAGCTGCAGAGGAGGTTCCTGCAACAGCTTCTCCTGCTCGGTAAAGAGTGAAATTTGCCTGCGCCAGAAATCTTCATCTGTCATCCAGGGGAAAGCGCGCGGAAAAGCGGGATCCTGCCAGCGTCGGACAACCCAGGCCAGATAATAAACCATGCGCATAGCGCGTAAAGGTTCAATCAGTGACAATTCATTAATATCAAAGTCACTGAATTCACTGTAAGCCTCCAGCAGGATATCCCACTGTATACGCTGTTCCTGTCGATCGCCGCTGATGAGCATCCACAAATCCTGTACCGCCGGACCATTACGGGCATCATCCAGATCGACAAATAGCGGTCCATCGCGCCACAGGATATTCCCCGGATGACAGTCGCCATGTAATCGTAGCGGCTGCCACGTGGTATGCCACTGTTGCTGCAGGGTGTTACCCAGCTTATCGATAGCCTGTAGCAGCGCGGTCTTAAGCGAAGCAGGCACTAATTGTGAGTGCTCCAGCGCCTGCCGGGGTTCATGCAGATACTCATCAAGACCGATGGCAGGACGATGGCTGAACAGCGCTTTGCGCCCGGTCTGATGAATGCGGCCCAGGAAGCGGCCTACCCATTCCATCTGATCTTCATTGTCTGTCTCATATTGCCGTCCGCCCAGACTGGGAAATACGGCAAAGAAGAAGCCAGCGTGGCTGTGCAGTGTCTCGCCCTTTAACCGCAATGGTGCCGCGATGGGCACCTCATCAGCCAGCAGATCGAGCGCATACTGATGCTCTTCAGCGATCTGTTCAGCACGCCAGCGCTGTGGGCGATAAAACTTCGCGACATAGCGACGTTTTTCATCATCGCTGAATTGGTAAACCCGGTTCTCATAGCTGTTCAGGGCTGTCAGACCTGATTCGACGCGAATTCCTGTATCCCAGAGCGCATCAAGCAATACGTCGGGATTCAATGTCTGGAAGTTGAAAGCAGCGTCGCTCATCATATTACCTGTAGTTGCCCTTGCATTTAGCTGCCAAGGATAACACTACTCGTCCTGTTTAATGACACCCCGTGCGCGGAGCAGTGCGGTTTTGAAATCAACTTCATAGTCTTTTTTCAGGCCTGGGATCGCATCATCGCTGGCCGAGTCACGCATTTTGAGATGGTAAATTAATACATCGTCGGTTAATTCACTTAACGGGCCACTGAAACCAGATTCCTGCGCCAGTTTCTGCAAAAATGTGACCAGATTCAGGTCAGGCTCTTTTTGCCAGGCGGGTTGCAGCAGTTCGATCAACTCGTTTAAACGATGGCATTTCATTGAGGTTTCTCCGTTATTCACAGTGCGTCATCAGCGAGGGCAAAGCCATGACAATATTGACCGGCATCATTCTGGCCGGTGGTCAGGGCCGCCGTATGGGTGGTCAGGATAAAGGATTAGTGCAACTGGATGGCAGGCCGCTTTATCAGCATGTCCTTGAACGGCTCAGGCCACAAGTCGACATTGTCATGATTAATGCCAATCGTAATATTGATCGCTATCAGTTAAGCGAGTGTCGGGTTGTGCAGGATGTTTTTGATGGCTATCCGGGTCCGCTGGCTGGTATCTACAGTGCATTAGTGGCCATCGACGGTGAATGGGCTGCCTTTTGCTCCTGTGATACGCCTGCAGTTCCTCTTAACTTCGTTGAAAAACTGGCTGAACAACGTGGAGACGCCCCTGCAGTCTGGGTCCGCTCACAATCACGCGACCACCCCACGCTGGCGCTGATTCATCGGAAGATGGCAGCGCCTCTTCATGCCTATCTTCACGCCGGCGAACGACGTCTGATGCATTTCCTGCGCGACCACGGCGGCCATGCTGTTCATCTGGATGATGATGAATCTGCCTTCCGCAATATCAATACGCCTGATGACCTGAATGAAAGAGGCTGATATGTCATTACCCTTACTCGCGATTGTTGGCTGGAGTGGTACCGGCAAAACCACGCTATTACAGCAGGTGATACCAATTCTTCTTAGTAAAGGGATCCGCGCCGGGCTGATTAAGCACACGCATCATGAGATGGATGTAGATACGCCAGGCAAAGATAGCTATTTGCTCAGAAAAGCGGGCGCCAGTCAGGTAATGGTTGCCAGTTCTGAGCGGTGGGCATTGATGTGTGAGACACCGGAAAAGCAGTCGATTGATCTGCCTTATCTGCTCAGCCGTATGGATCACTCTGTGCTGGAGATAGTGCTGGTTGAGGGCTTTAAAGAGGAATCGGTGCCTAAGATTGTTCTCTGGCGTGCCGGGATCAAAGGTGGCATCGAGGAACTGCTTGATGAGCAGGTGATCGCTGTCGCCAGCGATCAGAAATTAGCGCTGAATGTGCCGGTTCTGGATATAAATCGTCCTGATAGCGTGGCAGATTTCATTGCAGACTGGCTGAAAAAGCGCTGAAACGGGGAAGTTTTCGTGTTTTTCACGATCTGCAGACGTAAAAAAGCCCCGCACTTTCGTGCGGGGCTTCTTCACTTATTTAATGCCTGGCAGTTCCCTACTCTCGCATGGGGAGGCCCCACACTACCATCGGCGCTACGGCGTTTCACTTCTGAGTTCGGCATGGGGTCAGGTGGGACCACCGCGCTACAGCCGCCAGGCAAATCTTGGTGCACGAAACGAACCTTTTACGCCATGACCGTGTTGCCATCGCTCAGCCACACCGGTCACATACCTCAGTATGCTCCCGCTGATGTCTTCGCTCTGCGCCCTGTCACGCCGCAAAATCTTTCGTTTCCGCTAATTTTATCCGGAATAAGCTGAAAATCGTGTCTCTCAAAAACGCCTCTGGCGTTGTAAGGTTAAGCCTCACGGGTCATTAGTACCGGTTAGCTCAACGCATCGCTGCGCTTACACACCCGGCCTATCAACGTCGTAGTCTTCAACGTCCCTTCAGGACCCTCAAGGGGTCAGGGAGAACTCATCTCGGGGCAAGTTTCGTGCTTAGATGCTTTCAGCACTTATCTTTTCCGCACTTAGCTACCGGGCAATGCCATTGGCATGACAACCCGAACACCAGTGGTGCGTTCACTCCGGTCCTCTCGTACTAGGAGCAACCCCCCTCAATTCTCCAGCGCCCACGGCAGATAGGGACCGAACTGTCTCACGACGTTCTAAACCCAGCTCGCGTACCACTTTAAACGGCGAACAGCCGTACCCTTGGGACCTACTTCAGCCCCGTGATGTGATGAGCCGACATCGAGGTGCCAAACACCGCCGTCGATATGAACTCTTGGGCGGTATCAGCCTGTTATCCCCGGAGTACCTTTTATCCGTTGAGCGATGGCCCTTCCATTCAGAACCACCGGATCACTATGACCTGCTTTCGCACCTGCTCGAGCCGTCACTCTCGCAGTCAAGCCAGCTTATGCCATTGCACTAACCTCACGATGTCCGACCGTGATTAGCTGACCTTCGTGCTCCTCCGTTACTCTTTAGGAGGAGACCGCCCCAGTCAAACTACCCACCAGACACTGTCCGCAGCCCGGATTACGGGCCTACGTTAGAACATCAAACATTAAAGGGTGGTATTTCAAGGTTGGCTCCACGCAGACTGGCGTCCGCGCTTCAAAGCCTCCCACCTATCCTACACATCAAGGCTCAATGTTCAGTGTCAAGCTGTAGTAAAGGTTCACGGGGTCTTTCCGTCTTGCCGCGGGTACACTGCATCTTCACAGCGAGTTCAATTTCACTGAGTCTCGGGTGGAGACAGCCTCGCCATCATTACGCCATTCGTGCAGGTCGGAACTTACCCGACAAGGAATTTCGCTACCTTAGGACCGTTATAGTTACGGCCGCCGTTTACCGGGGCTTCGATCAAGAGCTTCTCCTTGCGGATAACCCCATCAATTAACCTTCCGGCACCGGGCAGGCGTCACACCGTATACGTCCACTTTCGTGTTTGCACAGTGCTGTGTTTTAATAAACAGTTGCAGCCAGCTGGTATCTTCGACTGGCTTCGGCTCGGGGAGCAAGTCCCTCCACCTACGCGCCAGCGTGCCTTCTCCCGAAGTTACGGCACCATTTTGCCTAGTTCCTTCACCCGAGTTCTCTCAAGCGCCTTGGTATTCTCTACCTGACCACCTGTGTCGGTTTGGGGTACGATTCTGTGTTACCTGATGCTTAGAGGCTTTTCCCCGAAGCTGGGCATTTATCACTTCAGCACCGTAGTGCCTCGTCGTCACGCCTCAGCGTTGATAAGGGACCGGATTTACCGGACCCTCCGCCTACACGCTTAAACCGGGACAACCGTCGCCCGGCTGATATAGCCTTCTCCGTCCCCCCTTCGCAGTAACACCGAGTACAGGAATATTAACCTGTTTCCCATCGACTACGCCTTTCGGCCTCGCCTTAGGGGTCGACTCACCCTGCTCCGATTAACGTTGAACAGGAACCCTTGGTCTTCCGGCGAGCGGGCTTTTCACCCGCTTTATCGTTACTTATGTCAGCATTCGCACTTCTGATACCTCCAGCATGCCTCACAGCACACCTTCGACGGCTTACAGAACGCTCCCCTACCCAACAACGCATAAGCGTCGCTGCCGCAGCTTCGGTGCATGGTTTAGCCCCGTTACATCTTCCGCGCAGGCCGACTCGACCAGTGAGCTATTACGCTTTCTTTAAATGATGGCTGCTTCTAAGCCAACATCCTGGCTGTCTGTGCCTTCCCACATCGTTTCCCACTTAACCATGACTTTGGGACCTTAGCTGGCGGTCTGGGTTGTTTCCCTCTTCACGATGGACGTTAGCACCCGCCGTGTGTCTCCCGTGATAACATTCCTCGGTATTCGCAGTTTGCATCGGGTTGGTAAGCCGGGATGGCCCCCCTAGCCGAAACAGTGCTCTACCCCCGAGGATGAGTTCACGAGGCGCTACCTAAATAGCTTTCGGGGAGAACCAGCTATCTCCCGGTTTGATTGGCCTTTCACCCCCAGCCACAGGTCATCCGCTAATTTTTCAACATTAGTCGGTTCGGTCCTCCAGTTAGTGTTACCCAACCTTCAACCTGCCCATGGCTAGATCACCGGGTTTCGGGTCTATACCCTGCAACTTAACGCCCAGTTAAGACTCGGTTTCCCTGCGGCTCCCCTATACGGTTAACCTTGCTACAGAATATAAGTCGCTGACCCATTATACAAAAGGTACGCAGTCACCCCCATAAAGAAGGCTCCCACTGCTTGTACGTACACGGTTTCAGGTTCTGTTTCACTCCCCTCGCCGGGGTTCTTTTCGCCTTTCCCTCACGGTACTGGTTCACTATCGGTCAGTCAGGAGTATTTAGCCTTGGAGGATGGTCCCCCCATATTCAGACAGGATACCACGTGTCCCGCCTTACTCATCGAGCTCACAGCATATGCGCTTTTGTGTACGGGAGTATCACCCTGTACCCTGCGACTTTCCAGACGCTTCCACTAACACACATGCTGATTCAGGCTCTGGGCTGCTCCCCGTTCGCTCGCCGCTACTGGGGGAATCTCGGTTGATTTCTTTTCCTCGGGGTACTTAGATGTTTCAGTTCCCCCCGGTTCGCCTTGCAGCACTATGTATTCATGCTGCAATGATGCACAGAGTGCACCGGGTTTCCCCATTCGGACATCGACGGCTGTAGCGGTTCATATCACCTTACCGTCGCTTTACGCAGATTAGCACGTCCTTCATCGCCTCTGACTGCCTGGGCATCCACCGTGTACGCTTAGTCGCTTAACCTCACAACCCACAGGCGTTTTACAACGCTGCGAGCTGCAAGCATTTGAGAGACTCGAACATGTCGCGTTTTTCATTCTTATTACGGAGAATGAAAACGACACGTCGTTTCAATTTTCAGCTTGTTCCGGATTGTTAAAGAGCAAATATCTCAAACGCGGCCCGGCTGCTTACGCAACCAGAACGGTTTTGAGATACTGTATGGAGACACCTTTCACCTGTCACCAAGCAGGTGGCGTCCCCTAGGGGATTCGAACCCCTGTTGCCGCCGTGAAAGGGCGGAGTCCTAACCGCTAGACGAAGGGGACACGATAGTGTCACGACTTCGCAGCCGTCCTGCTCATTACTTTTTTATCAGACAATCTGTGTGAGCACTGCGCCGGAAGGTATCTTCAGGTAAGGAGGTGATCCAACCGCAGGTTCCCCTACGGTTACCTTGTTACGACTTCACCCCAGTCATGAATCACAAAGTGGTAAGCGCCCTCCCGAAGGTTAAGCTACCTACTTCTTTTGCAACCCACTCCCATGGTGTGACGGGCGGTGTGTACAAGGCCCGGGAACGTATTCACCGTGGCATTCTGATCCACGATTACTAGCGATTCCGACTTCACGGAGTCGAGTTGCAGACTCCGATCCGGACTACGACGCACTTTGTGAGGTCCGCTTGCTCTCGCGAGGTCGCTTCTCTTTGTATGCGCCATTGTAGCACGTGTGTAGCCCTACTCGTAAGGGCCATGATGACTTGACGTCATCCCCACCTTCCTCCGGTTTATCACCGGCAGTCTCCTTTGAGTTCCCGACCGAATCGCTGGCAACAAAGGATAAGGGTTGCGCTCGTTGCGGGACTTAACCCAACATTTCACAACACGAGCTGACGACAGCCATGCAGCACCTGTCTCAGAGTTCCCGAAGGCACCAAAGCATCTCTGCTAAGTTCTCTGGATGTCAAGAGTAGGTAAGGTTCTTCGCGTTGCATCGAATTAAACCACATGCTCCACCGCTTGTGCGGGCCCCCGTCAATTCATTTGAGTTTTAACCTTGCGGCCGTACTCCCGTGCGGTCGACTTAACGCGTTAGCTCCGGAAGCCACTCCTCAGGGGAACAACCTCCAAGTCGACATCGTTTACGGCGTGGACTACCGTGGTATCTAATCCTGTTTGCTCCCCACGCTTTCGCACCTGAGCGTCAGTCTTTGTCCAGGGGGCCGCCTTCGCCACCGGTATTCCTCCAGATCTCTACGCATTTCACCGCTACACCTGGAATTCTACCCCCCTCTACAAGACTCAAGCCTGCCAGTTTCAAATGCAGTTCCCAGGTTAAGCCCGGGGATTTCACATCTGACTTAACAGACCGCCTGCGTGCGCTTTACGCCCAGTAATTCCGATTAACGCTTGCACCCTCCGTATTACCGCGGCTGCTGGCACGGAGTTAGCCGGTGCTTCTTCTGCGGGTAACGTCAATCGACGCGGTTATTAACCGCATCGCCTTCCTCCCCGCTGAAAGTACTTTACAACCCGAAGGCCTTCTTCATACACGCGGCATGGCTGCATCAGGCTTGCGCCCATTGTGCAATATTCCCCACTGCTGCCTCCCGTAGGAGTCTGGACCGTGTCTCAGTTCCAGTGTGGCTGGTCATCCTCTCAGACCAGCTAGGGATCGTCGCCTAGGTGGGCCATTACCCCGCCTACTAGCTAATCCCATCTGGGTTCATCCGATAGTGAGAGGCCCGAAGGTCCCCCTCTTTGGTCTTGCGACGTTATGCGGTATTAGCCACCGTTTCCAGTGGTTATCCCCCTCTATCGGGCAGATCCCCAGACATTACTCACCCGTCCGCCACTCGTCACCCGAGAGCAAGCTCTCTGTGCTACCGTCCGACTTGCATGTGTTAGGCCTGCCGCCAGCGTTCAATCTGAGCCATGATCAAACTCTTCAATTTAAGTTTGATTTGCTTAAACAAGTTAAGCGGTGCTCATCTGTAAAACGTCATAATGAATTTCATTATGTGTTCACTCGTGAGACTTGATATTTTTTTACGTCCGGAGACGCTGATATCAATCCTGCGAGTGCCCACACAGATTGTCTGATAAATTGTTAAAGAGCAGTGCGAACAGTGCGTTAGCGTCCTGTCGCGAGGTGGCGTATATTACGCTTTCCTCCTGCAGAGTCAACCTCTTTCTCAGAAGTTTTTCTCCGGCGGCGCAGTCTCCCGTGCCTCTCAACCCGTTTCCCGTTGCCGGTGTTCCGTGTCGATGGAGGCGCATTATAGGGAGTTTCCTCAGGCTGACAAGTGTTTCTTCGAATTAATTTACTGAGCGCATCTTTTTTAAACGAACGGCTTAAAAAGAGACGTTTCATGGCCGAATAACGCACAAAAACAGCGATCAAACGTTGTAAAGAGACCTGCCGTTGCAGGTTACGGGTGCTATTATTTTGCTTCTTCTCGCAGGATAACCCCAGGAAGGACACTCAATGATAAAATCCTCGCGCAGCATGGCCGGTTTGCCATGGATAGCGGCTATGGCCTTTTTCATGCAGTCACTCGACGCCACTATACTGAATACTGCCCTGCCCGCTATCGCCACCAGCCTCGACCGTTCTCCCCTGGCCATGCAATCCGCCGTCATCAGTTACACCCTCACTGTCGCGATGCTGATTCCGGTCAGCGGCTGGCTCGCCGATCGCTTCGGCACGCGCAAGGTATTTATCATTGCGGTTTCGCTGTTCACCCTCGGCTCGCTGGCTTGTGCGCTCTCACCGACGCTTTCGGTGCTGGTTATATCGCGAATCGTACAGGGCGTGGGTGGCGCAATGATGATGCCGGTCGCACGACTGGCGCTGCTACGCGCCTATCCGCGCAGTGAACTGCTGCCGGTGCTCAATTTCGTCACCATGCCAGGATTAGTTGGCCCGATACTGGGCCCGATGCTGGGCGGTGTGCTGGTAACCTATGCGACGTGGCACTGGATCTTCCTGATTAATATCCCGATAGGCATACTCGGCATTATCTACGCACGCAAATATATGCCGGACTTCACCACGCCAAAGCGCCGCTTCGACTTTCTGGGCTTTATACTGTTCGGGGCTGGACTGGTGATGATCTCGATTGGGATTGAGCTGTTCGGTGAGCGGATTGTTTCCGCCTGGCTGGCCGGCGGGATATTACTCAGCGGCATCGTGCTTTTACTTCTCTATATAGTACATGCCCGAAATCACCCGTCGCCCCTCATCAACCTGCCGATGTTTAAAACCCGGACCTTCTCAGTCGGCATCGGCGGCAATATTGCTTCTCGTCTCGGCACAGGCTGTGTGCCCTTTTTGATGCCGCTCATGTTGCAGGTTGGCTTTGGCTATTCAGCTATTATTGCAGGCTGCATGATGGCGCCTACCGCCATTGGTTCAATACTGGCGAAGTCGACGGTGACACAACTGCTGCGCTGGCTGGGCTACCGCCGCCTGCTGGTCGGCATCACCGCTATTATTGGCATCCTGATCGCCAGCTTCTCTCTGCAGTCGCCTGCTGAAAGCATCTTTGTGCTGTTGCTTCCGCTGTTTGTTCTCGGTATGGCCATGTCTACGCAGTTCACCGCCATGAACACCATTACTCTGGCCGACCTGGATGATGATAATGCCAGCGGGGGTAACAGCGTACTGGCCGTGACACAGCAGTTAGCGATCAGTTTTGGTGTGGCCGTCAGTGCTGCGGTACTGCGCTTCTATCAGGAGTTTGAAACCAGCACCATTTCACAGTTCCATGCCACGTTCCTGACCATGGGTGTCGTTACCGTGCTTTCAGCGCTGACTTTTCTGCTGCTGAAAAACGGCGATGGACGTAATCTGATCACGAATCGCGACAGGAAGAAAAAGCGCTAAACTGAGCCACGTACCACCAGCTCCGGCGTCAGCACCAGCGTTTGCTGGCTGGCGTCGGGATCGCTGAGACGATGAATTAAGGTATCTATCGCCAGTTCGCCCAGCGCATCTTTGGGCTGGTGAATCGTACTCAGTGGCGGAGTGAGATAGCGCGCCAGTTCAATATCGTCATATCCCATGACTGCCATCTGCTGCGGAACCCGCATCCCGGCCTGATAGAGGGCGTGATAAACACCCACTGCCATCGCATCGTTACTGGTAAATATCGCTTCAGGCAGCGTTTCCAGCGCCAGCAACTCGACCATCCCGTTGTAGCCACCCTGAAATTCAAAGTCACCATTCACGATATAGCCAGGCAAAATCTCCAGGCCACTCTTAGTCATGGCGTTGCGATAACCTTCCAGGCGCATACGGGCCGGGGTTTTATCCTGGGGACCGGCGATACAGGCGATGCGGGTATAGCCGCTGTCGATAAGATGCTGAGTGGCCAGCTCGCCGCCCAGCAACGCGTTATCCTGAATGATGTCACCGCGACCTTCAAACGGTGCCCAGTCCATCATCACCGCAGGTATAGAGGGATAACGATTCAGGATGTCTGCCGACGGCAGGTGACTTTCAGTGCACATGATCAGTAAACCATCGACACGCTTCTGCATCAGCGTTTCCAGGCTGCGGTTCATCCGCTCCTCATCTCCCGCCGTATTACAGAGAATCAGGCTGTAGCCACGCTGATAGCAGCTCTCCTCCACGCCCCGCACCACTTCGGCATAAAAAGGGTTACTGCTGGTAGTCAGCAGCATACCGATAGTGTGCGTCTGATTGATTTTCAGACTGCGGGCCAGTGCAGAAGGAGCATAGTTAAGATGACGTATAGCCTGCTCAACTTTTTCCCGCACGCCTTCACTGACAAAGCGATTGTTATTAATGACGTGCGAGACAGTGGAGGTAGAGACGCCCGCGAGGCGAGCGACATCTTTCATGGTACTCAATCGCTTAACCCTGCTGCTGCAAAAATTCATCGATCTCCGCGCGCCACGGCACGGAGGGCTGTGCACCTGAACGGGTAACGGCAATCGCAGCGGCGGCATGGGCAAATCGCACCGCGTCATACATCGGCTTCTGCTCCAGTCGTGCGGTAATAAAGGCACCGTTAAAGGTGTCGCCCGCCGCAATGGTATCAATAGCTTTAACGCTGAAGCCTGCAATACGCTGACCGTCTCCCTGCTCGCTCAGCCAGACACCGCGGCGACCCAGCGTAATCAGTACCGTGCCGATGCCTTTCGCATGCAGTGCCGCCGCCGCGCGGGCCGCATCTTCATCATTGTTAACCGCAATACCGGTCAGACTCTCTGCTTCGGTCTCATTCGGGGTAATAATATCAATCAGCGCCAGCAGCTCATCGGAGAGAGGGGTAGCGGGTGCCGGATTGAGAATAACCTGCGTCTGATGCTGCCGGGCAAATGTCGCGGCGGCCAGCACGCTCTCCAGCGGCGATTCCAGCTGCATTAAGAGTGCATCGGCACTGGCAATAACCTGCTGATGACGCGCCACGCAATCGGGCGTTAGCGCCGCGTTTGCCCCGGAGTAGATACCAATATTGTTCTCACCGTCACCGTTGACGAAGATCATCGCCACTCCGGTCGACTCGCCCTCAACCACCTCTACAGGCGTGGTATCAATATTGTCCTGTGCGAGCTGCTCACGAATACGTTCGCCAATGTCGTCAGCGCCCACACAGCCAATAAAGGCGATATCGGCACCCGCACGACCCGCGGCGACCGCCTGATTCGCGCCTTTACCGCCAAACGCAACCTGATAATTCTGCCCGATCACCGTTTCACCGGGACGAGGGAAGTGCGCCAGATTAAGGATGTGGTCAGCATTAATGCTGCCAAGAACGGCCAGTTTTGCGTTTTTGCTCATTAGGGGAGTCCGGAATAAGTGCGCCACCGGGAGGGTGGCGCGGTGCCCTGCTTTTCTTTGAGTTATTGAGTGACCAGCTTCAGGTCGACCGGATTGATCGCCTTCACTTTTTCACCCTTCAGCACTTTATCAGCGGTATCCACGCCGATCATGCCAATTTTTTCTGGCATCTGTGCCACGGTCGCAATCAGTTTGCCAGCTTCCACGGCTTTCACGCCATCAGCAGTGCCGTCAAAACCCACCACGATCACACCGGTTTTTCCGGCGGTCTGCAGCGCACGCAGTGCACCCAGCGCCATTTCGTCGTTCTGAGCGAATACCGCCTGAACATCCGGGTGTGCCTGCAGCAGGTTCTGCATGACGTTCAGACCTTTAGTACGGTCAAAATCAGCAGGCTGGCTGGCGAGGATCTGGAATTTATGCGCATCAGCGGCCTGTTTGAAGCCTTCGCCACGTTCGCGGGCAGCAGAAGTTCCGGCAATGCCCTGCAGCTCAATAATTTTGGCATTTTCGCCGACTTTTTTGGCGATGAAGTCACCGGCCATTTTACCGCCGAAACGGTTATCGGAAGCGACGTGGCTGACCACCGTGCCCTGTGCCGCAACGCGGTCCAGCGTGATGACAGGAATATTCGCCTGGTTAGCCATCTTCACGGCGTTGCCCACAGCATCAGAGTCAGTCGGGTTGATCAGCAGCAGCTTGGTGCCGCGAACGGTCAGATCCTGCACGTTCGCCAGCTCTTTTGCCGGGTTGTTCTGTGAATCCAGCACCACCAGGTTATAGCCCAGTTTGTCCGCTTCTTTCTGAGCACCCTCTTTCAGAGAAACAAAGAACGGGTTGTTCAGGGTTGAAACCACCAGCGCGATAGTATCTTTTGCCATGGCGCTGGTACTGAGCGTTGCGCCGAGGATCATGGCCAGTGCGGTTAACTTTTTCATCTTATTATCCTGTGTAAGGTCAGAGTTATTTACTGCTTTTATTATCCACCAGCACCGCCAGCAGGATGACTACCGCTTTAACGATCATCTGGTAGTACGAAGAGACACCCATCAGGTTCAGGCCGTTGTTCAGAAAGCCGAGGATCAGCGCGCCAATCAGGGTGCCGAAAATACGGCCTTTACCGCCAGCCAGGCTGGTTCCGCCCAGCACGACCGCAGCAATTGCATCCAGCTCATAGCCGGTACCCGCTGTCGGCTGTGCTGATGAGAGACGCGCCACTTCAATGGTGCCCGCCAGCGCCGCCAGCATGCCGCTCAGTGAATAGACGATGATTTTGACGCGATTCACATTGATGCCAGAGAGACGCGTTGCCGCTTCGTTACCGCCAAGCGCATAGATATAGCGACCCAGACGGGTGTGCTGCAGCATGTACCAGGCGGCGATAAAGACCAGCGCCATCAGCCAGACCGGCGCAGGGATACCCAGCGGGCGACCAATACCAAACCAGCCCAGCAGATCGGCATTGGCACTGAAACCGGTGTTAATCGGGCTGCCATCGGTATAGACCATGGTCACACCGCGCAGTAGCAGCATCATAACCAGCGTGGCGATAAAGGCCTGAACCTTACCGCGCGCCACAATAGTCCCGGTAAGGGCACCGATTGCCGCCCCCAGCGCCAGCGAAGCCGCCACCGCGACCAGGGCATTGACCTCCATGCCCACCAGCGATGCACCCACCGCGCCCGTCAGGGCCAGCAGCGATCCCACCGAGAGGTCGATACCGGAGGTCAGAATTACCAGTGTCATCCCGACCGCCATAATGGCGTTAACCGAGGTCTGCTGCAGAATGTTGAACAGGTTCGCCACGGTAAAGAAGTTCGGGCTCTGGCTGGCCACCACGGCGATCAGCACCATCAGCGCAATCAGCGACTTCTGTTCCAGAAGCCAGCTTTTGCTAAACCAGCGACGGCTGGCCGGTAAAGTTTGGGTCGTCATACCACTAAATCCTCGCTGTGTTGCTTGCCTACGGCGGCTGCCATCAGGCTTTCCTGAGTGGCATCTTCACGGGTAAATTCGCCGCTGATACGGCCTTCATGCATCACCAGAATCCGATCGCTCATGCCCAGCACCTCTGGCATTTCCGAGGAGACCAGGATGATGCTCAGCCCTTCGGCTTTAAACTGGTTAATCAGTTGGTAGATCTCTTTCTTCGCACCGACATCCACACCGCGAGTCGGTTCGTCCAGAATCAGCACGTTGGGCCGGGTCATCAGACCGCGGGCAATCGCCACTTTCTGCTGGTTACCGCCTGAAAGCAGGCCAATCGGCTGCTCCATAGAAAGCGTTTTCACGTTGAACAGCCGGATAAAATCGCCTACCGCCAGCTGCTCTGCCGCATGTTTCAGCGTGCCGCTGCCGTGACTGAAATAGCCTAACGCCGTCAGCGACATGTTCTCTTTCACTGACATGCCCAGCACCAGACCATCACGCTTACGATCTTCCGAGATGTAGACGATACCGTTAGCCAGCCCGTCCTGCGGCGAACGCGTCACCACTTCCCGTCCATTAAGCCACATTGCACCTTCACGACGCGGCAGCGCGCCGTAGAGCACCTTCATCAGTTCGGTGCGGCCCGCGCCCATCAGACCCGAGATGCCAAGGATTTCACCTTTGCGCAGACTGAAGCTGACGTTCTCCACGCCCGGCCCGCTGACGTTCTCTACTTTGAGTCGCACGTCGCCTGGCGCCTGATCAAGATGCGGATATTGATCTTCCAGCTTACGTCCGACCATCATCTCGATCAGGCTCTCTTCGGTCAGCTCGCTCACCGGACGTTCAGCAATAAACTGACCGTCGCGGAATACGGTGACGTCATCGCAGATCTCAAAAATCTCTTTCATGCGATGCGAGATATAGACGATGCCGCAGCCCTGCGCTTTCAGTTCATTGATCACCCGGAACAGCGACAGCGTTTCGGTATCGGTCAGTGCATCGGTCGGCTCATCCATGATGATGACCTGCGACTCAAAGCTCAGCACTTTAGCAATTTCGACCATCTGCTGATCGCCAATCGACAAATCGCCCACCAGCTTGTGGCTGTTGAAGCGCAGATTAAGCCGTTTGAGCAGCGCATCGGCTTCGGCATACATACGCGGCCACTGGATACGGCCAAAACGCCCCACATATTCGCGACCGAGAAATATATTCTCTGCCACGGTTAACTGAGGGATCAGGTTCAGCTCCTGATGGATGATGCCAATACCCGCTTCCTGTGACGCTTTAGGTCCACTGAAACGGGTCTCTTTGCCGAGCCAGCGCAGCGTACCAGCATCATATTGATAGATCCCGGTCAGCACTTTCATCATGGTGGACTTGCCTGCGCCGTTCTCGCCCACCAGCGCCATCACGCGTCCTGCACGGACATTCAGCGACGCCCCCTTCAGGGCTTTTACGCCCGGAAAGGATTTTTCAATGCCGTCGAGTTGCAGTAAAGGTTGCATAGCGGCCTCAGAAGGTCACACCGGCGCTGAGGATGACATTCGCAAACGGAGAGCACTCTCCGCTGCGAATGACCGCCTGACTACGCTGCGTTTGTTGTTTGAATTGTTCATGACTGGTGTAGCTGATGGTGATGCGATTCCCCTGGTGCTGTTGCAAGGCTTCGAGCACGGCGACAAGCGCGCTATGAAGGTGCGGATTATGCTGCTTAATCTCCTCCGCGATCAGGACGCTCTCTACCTGCATCTCCAGTGCGACAGCATTCACCACCTGCATAAAATCGGGCGTACCCGGCGTGAGCGCTAAGTCGATGCGCTGCGGTCCTGCCGGAATGGGCAAGCCAGCATCGGCAATCGTCAGCGTATCCGTGTGTCCCAGGCGGGCAATCACATGTGAGAGTTCAGCGTTTAACAGGCGACCTTTTTTCATCTTTTCACTCCACAGCGAAACGTTTCGCTGTCTGGAGTGTATGAAAAGCCGCCATCAACTCAACCGGCAAAGAAGAAATCTGTGATCGCTATCGAAACGTTTCGCTCACGCGGGGGGAAATTTGCATTAAGGCGGGGAAGGGAACGAAAAAAGGGCCGCGAATGCGGCCCTAAGACTGCTGACAAAACCAAATCAGGGTGAGTCTGGCAGCAATGAATAAGCTCAATGCGTAGGGAACACGGTCATAGGAGGAAAGCGTCCCGCGCCACGGACGGCGCGGGCCGAGCGGGCCATGGATGGCGGTTTTTGCGTCTTTCCGATCTGACCGTGTTCCCTACGCTGGCTCGGACTTACCGCTACCGGGCCGGACTTTGTCAACAATCTCAGGGCCGCAAATGCGGCCCGGCAGAAGGGAATTAAGGCAGTTTCTTAACCTGCTTAACGTCCATCTCAATGCTATTGAAATCTTTATCCAGTTCACCCGTCAGCTCAACGTTATCTTTGGGCGTGATGGTCTGGCCGTTCCAGTGCTTGTGGTCGATTTCGACCTTCATGGTGCCCGTCTGGTCGCGGAACAGATAATCTTCCTTGCCGATCTGTTTCTCCAGCTTGCCGTGCACGGTGATCCAGCTGTCATCTTTCATCTCTTCAGCCTGCTTCACGGTCACCACACTGGTGTGATCGGCACTGAAGCCGCCCTGACCGGATGCTGACGGCGTCTGTGCGGCTGGCGCACTGGGATCAACAAATCCGCCCTGCTGTGCAGCGAAAACCGGGGCGGAAGCCAGCATAACGACGGCCAGAATTGCAGCGTGCTTTTTCATGGTGTACCCCTTTCTCAGTGGTGTTTTCGGTTTGAATAGGCCCAGTTGACCACAGAGTTCTTAACAGCTTCTTAAGCGTGAAAAATAAGCCATTTTCGCCGAAATCAGCTGTACAGTGAGGAAGTTGCTTCGTATAAAGCGCTATCGGAACAGGGAGACGTGATGCGTATTTTACTGATTGAAGACGATCGCTTGATTGGCGACGGTATCAAAGCGGGGCTGAGTAAACTGGGCTTCAGCGTTGACTGGTTTACGTCTGGTGAGTCGGGCTGTAACGCGCTGGAGGCCGCGCCCTGGGATGCGGTGATCCTGGACCTTTCTCTGCCTGAGCGGGATGGACTCGATATCCTGCGGCAGTGGCGGCAGCAGGGAAATGATGTGCCGGTCCTGATACTGACTGCCCGCGATGCGCTCGATCAGCGGGTTGAAGGCCTGCAGATGGGAGCCGATGACTATCTGTGCAAACCCTTTGCCTTAACCGAAGTGGCCGCGCGCCTGCAGGCGCTAATACGCCGCCGTCACGGTCAGCTGCAGCCCGAACTCCGTCACGGTAACGTGGTACTGATCCCCGGCAGCCATAGCGTCATGCGCGATGACGAAGCGATTGAGCTGAAAAGCCGTGAACTGGCGCTGCTGGAACTCTTTATGCGCAACCCGGGCCGGGTGCTGACGCGCAGCCAGCTGGAAGAGAAGCTCTACAGCTGGGATGCCGATGTCTCCAGCAACGCGGTAGAAGTGCATATCCATCATCTGCGTAAAAAGCTGGGCAGCGCGTTTATCCGCACGCTGCACGGCGTCGGTTATACCCTGGGAGCCGCTGAATGCGATCAATGAGCCTGTTTCTGCGGCTGGGCATCGGTTTCGTGCTGCTGCTCGGCATCTGCTGGGCCAGTGCCAGCCTGAGTGCCTGGCATCAGACCCGTGAAACCCTTGATGAGCTGTTTGATACCCAGCAGATGCTGCTGGCCAAGCGTCTGCTGACGCTGGATTTCTCTTCGCTGGACAACACCACGTTGCCCCGAACCAAAGCGATGCTGCGGCACCATCGTGGCGATCAGGATGACGATGCCCTGGCCTTTGCTGTCTTTACCCGTGACGGCAGGCAGGTAATGAATGATGGCGATAATGGCCGCTATCTGCCGTTTGAGGCGGACTATCAGGGATTTCATGAAGGACAGCTCACCAATGATGACGATCGCTGGCGGTTTGTCTGGCTGACCACGCCGGATCAGAAGTTCCGGATAGTCGTCGGTCAGGAGTCGGAATACCGCGACGACATAACACAGGAGCTGATGAAAGCCAGTATGCTGCCCTGGCTGATCGCGCTGCCGTTTATGCTGCTGTTGCTCATCGGACTGGTCTGGTCTGAACTGCGACCGTTGAAGACGCTGGCGCAGCAGCTGGCGCAGCGCGCGCCTGATGACGATACGCCGCTGCAGGCAGACCGCGTGCCGAAAGAGGTACAGCCGCTGATGATGGCGCTTAATGGCCTGTTCAGCCGCATCAGCGCCATGATGCAGCGTGAACGACGCTTTACCTCCGATGCCGCACATGAGCTGCGCAGTCCACTGGCCGCGCTGCAGGTGCAAAGCGAAGTGATCCAGCTGACGGCGGATGACGAAGTGATGCGAACCCACGCGCTGCAACAGCTGGATGCCGGCATTGTCCGCGCTACGCGGCTGGTGGATCAGCTGCTGACGCTCTCGCGGGTTGAAGCCGATGATGCACGCAGCGCCTTCGAACCGGTGGCGCTGAAACGCACGGTGCAGGAGACGATCGCCGCACAATTGCCGCTGGCGGATAAAACCGGCGTCACGCTGCGGCTGCACGCTGAGGCCGATCCGCAGATTCAGGGACATCCGCTGCTGCTGTCACTGCTGGTGCGAAATCTGCTGGATAACGCCATTCGCTATACGCCTGCGGGCAGCGAAGTCGATGTGCGGTTGCAGGCAAACAGCCTGTCGGTGGAGGATAACGGTGAGGGTCTGAGTGCTGCCGACCTGCAACGGCTCGGTGAGCGTTTCTGGCGACCGCCAGGTCAGGAGAAGAGCGGGAGCGGGCTGGGATTATCGATAGTGCGTAATATTGCCCAGTTGCATGGTATGCAGGTTACGTTCAGCCAGCGACCCGGCGGCGGCTTGTGCGTCACGCTACGCTGGTCAGCGCCCGCCCCGTAAGGCGGGCGCTGCCAATCAAATCTCGACCTGGGTGCCCAGCTCAATCACGCGGTTTGGCGGGATCTCAAACTGGTCTGGCGCACGGAGCGCATTGCGCTGCAGCGCCAGGAAGAGTTTGCCGCGCAGGCGCAGATACCACGGCCGTTTGCCGATGATCAGCGACTCATGCGACATGAAGAACGAGGTCTCCATCATGCGGCAGTTGAGTCCTTCCAGCCCGCAACGGTGGAAAATCTCCTCGACGTTTGGCGTCTCACGCCAGCCGTAGCTTGCCACCACCCGCCAGAAGGTCGGCGACAGCTGCTCAATGGTGACACGACGCACGTTGTGCACGTATGGCGCATCTTCAGTGCGCAACGTCAGCAGCACGACCCGCTCATGCAACACTTTGTTGTGCTTGAGGTTGTGCAGCATGGCAAACGGAATCACATTCAGGGCACGCGACATATAGACCGCTGTGCCCGGTACGCGAACCGGCGGCGATTTCTCCAGCGACGCGATCATCGCCTCCAGGGAGTTACCATGTTCGTGCATGCGGCGCAGCAGACGGAAACGTTCGCTTTTCCACGTCGTCATAATGATAAACATCACCAGACCGAGACAGAGCGGCAGCCAGCCACCAGAGAAAATTTTCACCAGGTTGGCGGTAAACAGCGGCACGTCGATGCAGAGCATCAGCACCAGGATGACAGCGACCGCCAGCTTGTTCCAGTGCCAGTTTTTAACCGCCACGGTGCAGGAGAGCATTGCCGTCAGCACCATGGTGCCGGTCACCGCAATACCGTAGGCTGCAGCCAGATTACTTGAATGCTCAAAGCTGATAATGACAATCAGCACGGCGAAATAGAGCACCCAGTTGATCACCGGAATATAAATCTGGCCCGATTCGCGCTCAGAAGTGTGGATGATACGCATCCCTGGCAGATAACCCAGTCGCACCGCCTGACGCGTCAGCGAGAAGACGCCGGAGATGACTGCCTGTGAGGCGATAACGGTGGCCAGCGTTGCCAGAATCAGCATCGGGATTAGCGCCCAGTCCGGGGCCAGCAGGAAGAAGGGGTTTTTAATTGCTTTAGGATCGCTGAGTAACAGCGCGCCCTGACCAAAGTAGTTCAGCACCAGCGACGGCAGCACCACCGAAAACCAGGCCAGCCGAATCGGCACTTTACCGAAGTGACCCATATCGGCATAAAGCGCCTCGACCCCGGTAATCGCCAGCACAACTGCACCGAGGGCGAAGAACGAAACGGACTTATAGTGCAGGAAGAATTCCACCGCATAGGCAGGATTCAGCGCATGCAGCACGTCCGGGTTTCGCATGATGCCCATGACACCCAGGATCGCCAGCACCAGAAACCAGACCAGCATTACCGGAGCGAAGAGTTTACCCACCATACCGGTGCCATGCTTCTGAATGGCAAAGAGCAGCGTCAGCACCGCAATCGACATCGGCACAATAAAGGGATCCAGCGACGGCGCAGCAATCTCCAGGCCTTCGATGGCGGACATCACCGAAATGGCTGGCGTGATCACCACCTCTCCATAGAAGAAGCTGCCACCAATCAGGCCCATGATCACCAGCACCGCCGTGGCGCGTGCACCGGTATGGCGACCTGCCAGCGACATCAGGGTCAGAATCCCGCCTTCCCCGGCGTTGTCGGCACGCATCACATAACTGATGTACTTCAGTGAGACCACCAGCACCAGCAGCCAGAAAATCAGCGACAGAAAGCCAAATACGGCTTCCCGCTCAACGCCGAAACCAAACTGTCCGGAGAGACATTCACGCAAGGTATACAGCGGACTGGTGCCGATATCCCCGTAAACAACACCAATAGCGGCCAGCGTTAATCCGCGAAGTGACTGCTTATTATCCGAGCTCATAGAGTTATCTTTTGTTGGAGTCTAAGAGGTGCAAAAACCCCTCGCTCAGGCCATCAAAAAGCGCACAGTATGCACGGTTTAACGAAAATTCCTATACCCGCTTCGCCTCGCGGTCAGGGTAACGGGGTCATTTCAGACGATAAATTGTCATCCGGCACCACTTTAAAACAGGCAAACCTTCTGAAACAAAAAAGCTGACAGCTATCAACGCTTTCACGCATGATGATCTATAGAGTAAGGCGCTTGCTTAAGCGCGGCGGCCCGACGATCGTAAGGACATTGATGTGATTATGGCTCAACCCCATCTTTTGGCAGAAAGAATTTCTCGCCTTAGCAATGCGTTAGAAAAAGGATTATATGAACGGCACCATGCCATTCGCCTTTGCCTGCTGGCCGCGCTGAGCGGTGAAAGCGTGTTTCTGCTGGGACCGCCGGGCATCGCCAAGAGCCTGATTGCCCGCCGCCTTAAATATGCCTTTCAGCACGCCCGCGCCTTTGAATATCTGATGACCCGTTTCTCCACGCCGGAAGAAGTGTTTGGCCCGCTCTCCATTCAGGCACTGAAAGACGAAGGGCGCTACCAGCGTCTCACTAAAGGGTATCTGCCCGACGCCGAGATTGTTTTTCTGGATGAGATCTGGAAAGCCGGCCCGGCGATTCTGAATACCCTGCTGACCGCTATCAATGAGCGCCGCTTCCGCAATGGTGACAGCGAAGAGACCATCCCGATGCGGCTGCTGGTCACCGCCTCCAACGAACTGCCGGAAGCGGATAGCGGTCTTGAGGCGCTCTATGATCGAATGCTGATCCGCCTGTGGCTGGATAACGTGCATGAGAAGCAGAACTTTCGCAGCATGCTGACCCACCAGCAGGATGAGCACACCAATCCGGTCGCGGAATCCCTGCGCATCAGTGATGAAGAGTATGCGCAGTGGCAGCTCGGCATCAGCCAGGTCAGCCTGCCCGATGCCGTCTTTGAGCTGATTTATCAGCTGCGTCAGCAACTGGAGAGCCAGCCTGCCGCACCTTACATTTCCGATCGTCGCTGGAAAAAAGCCATCCATCTGCTGCAGGCCAGCGCCTTCTACAGCGGTCGCAATACCATTGCCCCGATAGACCTGATCCTGCTGAAAGATTGCCTCTGGCACGACGTCGCCTCCATGCAGTTGCTGGAGCGAGAAATCGATCAGCTGATGACGCAGCATGCCTGGCAGCAGCAGCCAATGCTGCTGAAACTGCAGCAGATCAAAGCGCGTCGCCTGGCTCTGCAACAGCAGCAGAGCATCGCGCAGGCGATCACTCTGGAAAGACACAGCGGCATGTTCAGCCGCAAGCCCCATTACGATCTGCCGGAAAGCTTTACCGATGAGCAACTGACGCTGATGCTGCAAAAGCCGCTAATGCTGCACGACATGCAGGTAAGCCATATTGTGATTGCGCGTGATGCCCTGAATCAGTGGCTGCAGAAAGGCGGTGAGGTTCGCGGCAAGCTCAATGGGATTGGCTTTGCACAAAGCCTGGATTTACAGGTGGATGCGCAGCACTGCCTGGCTATCCGTGATGTGAGCCTGCAATCGTCACGTCTGATGCTGCCAGGCGTCAGCAACAGCGAACCGTTGCCCGGTGAGATTACCGATGCGCTGGATGCGCTGGAAAGTGAGCTGCGGTCGCAGCGTCATCTGTTCAGCCAGCATCAGCGCTGCCTGTTTATCAGTGATGACTGGCTGGCGCGGGTCGAAACCAGCCTGCAGGATGTAGCGGAACAGCTGAAACAGGCGCGTAAATGATCTCAGTCGAGACGCTGAGCACGCTGCTCTCAGTGGGTGAGACCGAACTGATTGAAGAGCTGATTATTGCCCTGCTGGCGTCCCCGCAGCTGGCGCTGTTTTTTGAAAAATTCCCCGGGCTGAAAAAAGCGCTGCTGCGCGATGTGCCACGCTGGCGAGCGGAGATTAGTGCTGAACTCAAAGCCACGCCGGTTCCGGCCACGCTGGCCGAGGAATTTCAGCTGTTCCAGCGCATCCAGCTCCTCAGCGATCGTGAGTTCAGCCAGCAACTGACTGCCACACTTGAGGCGCTTCAAAGCCTGCCGTCTCCTTTTCTTGATGAAGCTAACCGGCTGCTGCAGCACACCGATATCAGCCATCTCAGCAGCGCGCAGCACCAGCTTTTTTTACAGCGCTGGCGGCTGAGCCTGACCTTACAGACTCTGACGCTGAATCAGGATTTGCTGGAGCAGCAGCGCGAACGCCTGCTGGCGGAACTGCAGCAGCGCATGGCACTGAGCGGTCAGCTGGCTCCGATTCTCAGTGACGATGATGAAGCCGCCGCTGGCCGGCTGTGGGACATGAGCAAAGCGTCACTGCAGCCCGGCGACTATCAGCTGATGCTGCAATATGGCGACTTTCTGGCGCAGCAACCGGAGCTGCTGAAGCTGGCCCAGCAACTGGGTCGCAGCCGCGAGGCAAAATCGGTGCCGTCACAGGATGCCCCGATGGAAGCTTTTCATCATCTGGTGCAGGAGCCTGCGTCCGTGCCGGAAGAGGTCAGCGGCATTCATCAGAGCGATGACGTGCTGCGACTGTTACCGCCGGAGTTAGCCGCGCTGAGCATCAGTGAACTGGAGCTGGAATTTTACCGGCGGCTGGTCGAGAAACGGCTGCTGACCTATAAGCTGCAGGGCGATGCCTGGCATGAAAAGGTGACGATGCGTCCGGCCAGCCACCAGCAGCATGAAGAGCAGCCGCGCGGACCGTTTATCGTCTGCGTCGATACCTCCGGGTCGATGGGGGGCTTTAATGAGCGTTGCGCTAAAGCCTTTTGTCTGGCACTGCTGAAGGTCGCGCTGGCCGATCGCCGTCGCTGCTACATCATGCTGTTTGCGCATGAGGTAATTGGCTATGAGCTGACCGGTGAGGACGGACTGGAGCAGGCGATTCGCTTTCTGAGCCAGCGTTTCCGTGGCGGCACCGATCTGGCCGCCTGTCTCTCTTCGGTTGTCACCCGAATGGAAGGCGCACTGTGGGAGGAAGCCGATGCGGTGATCGTTTCCGATTTTATTGCCCAGCGTCTGCCGGAAGAGGTCATCGGGGCGATCAAAAAGCGCCAGCGACATAATCAGCAACGTTTTCACGCCGTGGCAATGTCGGCCCACGGGAAACCCGGTATTCTGCGCATCTTCGACCATATCTGGCGCTTCGACACCGGCATGAAAAGCCGCCTGCTGCGCCACTGGCGCCGTTAAGAGTCTGTCCCGACAGGCGTAATTGTTGCAGGCAGTCTGGACACGGACAGCGCGGAACAACCGGAGCGTACACGTAGTACGTGAGGATTACTCGCTGTGCTCGCCCCTTCAGGGCCGCCCTGACGGGCGTTCAGGTTGCTAAAGCAGCCTGTGTGAGCACTGCCCAGGTTCAGACTGGCAAATAAAATAGCCTGACGGGCAGGCTCTAAGTCATCTTGCAGAAATGCTTATTTGCTATAGTGAATTACCGTTTCACTTACTCAGCAATCTGGAGCTTCCTGTGACGCTTGCTCAACCCCATCGCGATCTGCCTGCACCGACGCGGACGTTATTGCTCTCCGGCCAGAACATAGAACAAAAACGTGCCGAATTGCTGGCCTATTTTCATCAGACCTGGGAACAGTATGAAAGTCTGTTCACCTGTCTGGCCGATTCACAGGCCTGGTTTACCAAAGCCATTCCGCTGCGCCATCCATTAATCTTCTATTTTGGTCACACCGCCACCTTCTACATTAATAAGCTGATGGCCGGACGCCTCATTGATGCGCGTCTGGACGATCGTATCGAAGCGATGATGGCGATTGGTGTGGATGAGATGAGCTGGGACGATCTCAACGACAGTCACTATGACTGGCCCACCATTGATGAAGTCCGTGAATACCGTAACCGCGTTAAAGCGCTGGTCAGCGATCTGATCCAGACCCTACCGATCACGCTGCCGATCAGCTGGGAGAGCCCGGCCTGGGTGATCCTGATGGGCATTGAGCATGAGCGTATTCATCTGGAAACGTCCAGCGTGCTGATCCGCCAGTTACCGGTTGAGTGGGTCAGACCGCAGGCCGCGTGGCCGGTCTGTCCGATGGCGCGCCATCAGCGTGAAGCTGTTCCGGCCAATGCCCTGCTGCCGATGCCAGGCGGCACCGTCACGCTGGGTAAAACCGACGATACCTACGGCTGGGATAATGAATATGGCCGCCAGCAGGTTGCGCTGCAGCCTTTCCAGGCGAGCAAAATGCTGGTCAGCAATGCGGAATTCATGGCGTTCGTTGAGGCGGGCGGTTATCAGGATGCCCGCTGGTGGGATGATGAAGGCTGGGGCTGGTGTCAGTTTGCCAAAGCAGAGATGCCCACCTTCTGGGTCGGCACGCCTGCGATGCCCGATCAGCTTAAACTGCGTCTGATGTGTGAAGAAGTGGCGATGCCGTGGGACTGGCCTGCTGAGGTCAATCAGCTGGAAGCAGCCGCCTTCTGCCGCTGGAAAGCGGAACAGACCGGCATGAGCGTTCAGCTCCCATGTGAAGCGGAGTGGGCTCAACTGCGCGAGCAGGTTGCGGGCGATCAGCCGGACTGGGAACCGACGCCGGGCAACATTAACCTGGCGTACTGGGCGTCCTCCTCGCCGGTCGATCTCTTCGCCCAGGGCGCGTTCTTCGATATCGTAGGTAACGTCTGGCAATGGACGACCACGCCGACCAATGGCTTTGAAGGCTTCAAAGTCCACCCGCTTTACGATGATTTCTCTACCCCGACCTTCGATGGCAAACATTCCCTGATCAAAGGCGGCAGCTGGATCTCGACCGGCAATGAGGCGCTGAAATCGGCACGCTATGCGTTCCGCCGCCACTTCTTCCAGCACGCCGGTTTCCGCTACGTGGTGTCCAGCCATCAGGAGACCATGGCGCTGAACCCGTATGAATCCGACGCGATGGTGTCGCAGTACCTCGACTTCCAGTATGGCCCGCGCTATTTCGGCGTGGATAACTATGCCGAGAGCCTGGTGAAGCTGGCGCTTAACTACACCTCAGCCCGTGGCGATGCACTGGATATCGGCTGTGCCACCGGACGCGCCAGTTTTGAACTGGCTCGCCACTTTGAACGAGTCACCGGAATGGACTACTCGGCCCGCTTCATCGATGTGGCGCTGCAGCTGGCCAGCGGCGAAGACTTCCGCTATCTGCTGCCTCAGGAAGGCGATCTGGTGGAGTATCGTCAGGTTCGCCTGAAAGATTTTGCGCTGGAGAGCGAACTGGCACAGCGGATTCAGTTTGTTCAGGGCGACGCCTGTAACCTGAAGCCGCAGCCGGGTCGTTACGATCTGGTGCTCGCCTCCAACCTGATCGACCGCCTGCGCCAGCCTGCTCGTTTCCTGCGGGATGTCACGCCGATGCTGCGTCAGGGCGGTATTCTGCTGCTCTCATCGCCTTATACCTGGCTGGAAGATTTCACGCCGAAGGAGAACTGGCTGGGCGGCGTGCGGGAAAATGGTGAGGCGCTGACCACGCTGCAGGCACTGCAACGTCTGCTGGCAGCCGACTTCGAACTGGTCGGTGAACCGCAGGATAAACCCTTTGTGATCCGCGAAACGGCCCGCAAGTTCCAGCACACGCTGGCGCAGGTCACCGTCTGGCGCAAACGCTAAGTGAACCGGCAGCGGCGCCCGTCGCTGCCGGTAGTTGCCTGAACCGCTATTTTGCTGCACATTCACCCTTGTTTACTTAAAGCAGACCAATAACGAGGATGGCCATGGCCGAACATCTGCAGCTCGATAACCTGGATCGCGGCATTCTGAATGCCCTGCTGGATAATGCGCGCACCGCTTACGCCGAGCTGGCAAAACAGTTTAATGTCAGCCCCGGCACCATTCATGTGCGTGTGGAAAAGATGAAGCAGGCGGGCATTATCCTGGGCACCCGGGTTGATATCGATCCGCGTCAGCTGGGATTTGATGTCTGCTGTTTTATCGGCATTATCCTCAAGAGCGCACGAGACTATCCGGCGGCACTGAGCAAACTGGAGGCGCTGGATGAAGTGGTTGAGGCCTGGTACACCACCGGGCACTACAGCATCTTTATTAAAGTGATGTGCCGGTCAATCGACGCCCTGCAACAGGTGCTGATCAACAAGATCCAGACTATTGATGAAATCCAGTCGACGGAAACCCTGATCTCGCTGCAAAACCCGATCATGCGCACCATCAAGCCCTGATCCTCCCTGCCTTGTGCATAATCTTATCCCTGACGAATGTGGCGGCTGACAACGGCTGCGTTCGCTTCTCCTGATCTATTAACCCTGTTGTCCACAGGTGGATCACTGCTTGATCACAGCGTACAATGCTCGCCTTAATCTCCGGGAGAGCAAGATGGCCGATATTACCTTAATCAGTGGCAGTACTCTGGGTAGCGCAGAGTATGTGGCTGAACATCTGGAAGAAAAATTACAGGAAGCGGGCTTCTCAACGCAGATGCTGCATGGCCCGGAGCTGGATGAGGTGCCGCAGGAGGGTATCTGGCTGGTGGTCTGCTCAACCCACGGTGCAGGCGATATTCCCGACAATCTGCTGCCGCTGTTCGAAGCCATTCGTGACAGCCAGCCCGATCTCTCTCAGGTTCGCTTTGGGGCGATTGGACTCGGTAATCATGAATATGATCTCTTTTGTGGCGCGATCCGCCAGATAGAAGCGCTGTTAATTGCTCAGGGTGCCCGGCAGATCGGCGATCGTCTTGAGATTGACGTGCTGGAGCATGAGATCCCTGAAGATCCGGCGGAAGCCTGGCTGGAAAGCTGGAAAAAGGCGATCTGAATGGGGCTGGGGATCGCGAAATAGTCATGATCCCCAGTGGAAGATGCTGATTTTATCCTTTCCCGCTCGTTTATTTTGTGGATAACTACCCTATTTTACTGCGTATAACCGGTAGTTATCCAAAGAATAACGGTAGAATGATTTTTGAGCTGTGGATAACATGGCGTTTTGATCCCAGCTTATACGGATCAGGATCACCGATCACTCACAGGTAGTGATCCTCTTCATCCTGTTGTTTCTGCAATGCTTCTGGCACATATCCACAGAAAACAGGGATCCTAATAAGAGATCTAACAGAAAGATCATATACAGATCTAAGATCCTTTCTTTTAAAACCGGACGATCCCGCGGCTTTCACCCCAGACGGAATTTGAGTAGAATCCACGCCCCAGGACGACGATCCTGCAAGTTCATCAACCGAGGTACCACTTCATGTTTTATCAGGATCCTTTTGACGTCATCGTAATTGGTGGTGGTCATGCGGGCACCGAAGCCGCAATGGCGGCAGCCCGAATGGGTCAGCAAACCCTGTTACTCACCCATAACATTGATACGCTTGGACAAATGTCCTGTAACCCGGCGATTGGTGGTATTGGCAAAGGACATTTGGTAAAGGAAGTGGATGCCCTGGGTGGTCTGATGGCCAGTGCGATTGACCAGGCGGGTATTCAGTTCAGGATACTAAACGCCAGCAAAGGCCCGGCAGTACGGGCGACCCGTGCTCAGGCCGATCGCGTGCTTTATCGCCAGGCGGTGCGTACGGCACTGGAGAATCAGCCCAATCTGATGATCTTCCAGCAGGCGGTCGACGATCTTATCGTGGAAAACGATCGTGTCGTGGGTGCCGTCACTCAGATGGGACTGAAGTTCCGCGCGAAAACTGTCGTTCTTACCGTCGGAACATTCCTTGACGGCAAAATTCATATCGGTCTGGACAATTACAGCGGCGGTCGCGCTGGCGATCCCCCGTCCATTCCACTGGCAAAACGACTGCGTGCGCTGCCGCTGCGGGTAAACCGCCTCAAGACCGGTACGCCACCGCGTATCGATGCGCGCACCATCGATTTTTCAGTGCTCAGCCCGCAGCACGGCGATAACCCGATGCCGGTCTTCTCGTTTATGGGCAATGCCTCTCAGCATCCGCAGCAGGTGCCGTGCTGGATCACGCATACCAACGAGAAAACCCATGAGGTGATCCGCAATAACCTGGATCGCAGCCCGATGTACGCCGGGATCATTGAAGGGATCGGCCCACGCTACTGCCCGTCGATCGAAGACAAAGTGATGCGTTTTGCCGATCGCAACTCGCATCAGATCTTCCTGGAGCCGGAAGGGCTGACCAGCAATGAGATCTACCCGAACGGTATCTCGACCAGTCTGCCTTTTGATGTGCAGATTCAGATCGTCCGGTCGATGCAGGGCATGGAGAATGCGAAGATCGTGCGTCCGGGCTATGCCATCGAGTATGACTTCTTCGATCCGCGCGATCTCAAACCGACGCTGGAAAGTAAATTTATTCACGGCCTGTTCTTTGCCGGACAGATCAACGGCACAACCGGCTACGAAGAAGCGGCTGCGCAGGGAATGCTGGCCGGTCTGAATGCGGCCCGTCAGTCTGCCGACAAAGAGGGCTGGGCACCACGTCGTGATCAGGCTTATCTCGGCGTACTGGTGGATGACCTCTGCACACTTGGCACCAAAGAGCCGTACCGGATGTTTACCTCCCGTGCGGAATACCGCCTGATGCTGCGCGAAGACAATGCTGACCTGCGCCTGACCGAAACCGGCCGTGAACTGGGCCTGGTGGATGATGCGCGCTGGGCGCGTTTCAATCAGAAGCTGGAAGCGATTGAACAGGAGCGTCAGCGCCTGCGCGATATCTGGGTTCATCCGAAGTCAGAGCACGTGACCGAAGTGAACACGGTACTCAGCGCGCCGCTGACTAAAGAAGCGAGCGGTGAAGATTTGCTACGCCGTCCTGAGCTGACCTATCTGAAGCTGATGACGCTGGATGCCTTTGGTCCGGCACTGACTGATGAGCAGGCTGCTGAGCAGGTTGAGATTCAGGTCAAATATGAAGGGTATATCGCGCGTCAGCAGGAAGAGATCGATCGCCAGCTGCGTAATGAGAATACGCTGCTGCCGGTAGAACTCGACTACCGTCAGGTGAATGGCCTCTCGAACGAGGTGATCGCCAAGCTGAACGATCACAAACCCGTGTCGATTGGTCAGGCAACGCGTATTTCCGGTATTACTCCGGCGGCCATCTCAATTCTGCTTATCTATCTGAAAAAACAGGGTCTGCTGCGCAAAAGCGCCTGATCTGAAACGGGGCGAGGCGACTCGCCCCCGCTGAATGGACTTATGCTGTGATTAACACACTCACGTCGCTGCTAAAGGCAGCCGGTATTTCCCTCTCCGATCAACAAAAACAGCAGCTGGTTGCCTATGTCGGCCTGCTGGATAAGTGGAACAAAGCCTACAATCTGACATCCGTGCGCGATCCGCAGCAGATGCTGGTTCGCCATATCCTCGACAGCATTGTGGTGGCACCGCATCTGAAAGGTTCGCGTTTCATTGATGTCGGCACCGGTCCCGGTCTGCCTGGCATTCCGCTGGCTATCGTGATGCCCGATGCGCACTTTACGCTGCTCGACAGTCTGGGCAAGCGGGTGCGGTTCCTGCGTCAGGTTCAGCATGAGTTAGGACTCACTAACATTACTCCGGTACAGAGCCGGGTTGAGGCGTTCCCGGCTGAGCCACCTTTTGATGGCGTCATCAGCCGTGCATTCGCCTCGCTGACCGACATGGTGAACTGGTGTCACCATCTGCCTGGCGGAGAAGGGCGCTTTTATGCGCTCAAAGGTGTCCGTCCGGACGATGAAATGGCTGAGTTGCCCGCTGGCTATGTCTCTGATGCAGTGATAAAGCTGCAGGTGCCTCAGCTGGAAGGTGACCGTCATCTGGTCATTATTCGTCACCAGCAGGCCTGAGTTTCCAGAAATTTAATGCTTATCTGCCAGGGTTTTTATCAGGGTATGGATGAAAAAAGTGCAGATGATGCGCTATCAATAAAAGATTTTGATTAAGCCCTGGCTGAGCGAAGGTTAAAAACGGAGACGGAAATTATCCGAAAAGCTCTGTTACATTTAACGTTTAATTCACATTCAGTTATCAGAAATATCACTTGTATAGGCGGGTCGCGGAATAAAAGTAGTCACGCCGGAAAATATATCGTGGTAATAACTTTGCGTACGTAATATCAATTTCACGATTCTCATGCACAGTTCGATGTCAATAGCGTGTTTTCTGTGAAAATAGTCTTGCGGACGCATTTTTGTAATTTCAATATTCTGATTTTAAAGGATTAATCTGTTTTGCAGATTGTTCTTAAATAGACCGCAGATAAAACTCAATGTCGTGTGAGTGCTTATTATGTGATCTAAAGCACGCTTTAAAAGCAAGATGCGAGTGAATTTTCAGTCAGATTCGGGTGAATCTCTGCAGGGTAATCTTTGGAAAAATAGCCCTCCGGAAAGAAATTTAAATAATTGTTCACCTTTTCGCTACTTACCGATTGAAATCGCAGGTGCGGCCCGTATAATTTGCACGGCTTTTGCTGCTTGACTCAACTGCGCAAAGGCAGTCTTATACGACACGCGACATACCCCTAACGGGGCAGGAGAGTATCAGCGTCATGTCAGTGTCTCTTTACAGTGTAAAATTCGCCCGAACGGTGCTGATGATTCAGCTGGTGACGATAGTCATCATCGGCGGACTCTTTGCTGTTAAAGATGTCACCTGGGGTGTCTCTGCTCTTGCTGGCGGAGCGGCAGCCTGGCTGCCAAACGTATTGTTTTTGTTTTTAGCCTGGCGCCTGCAGGGGCAACCCCCCGCTTCGGGGCGAGTCGCGTGGAGCTTCGCTTTAGGTGAAATTGCTAAAGTGTTTGCGACCATCATTTTGCTCATTGTGGCGTTGGGTCTGTTCGGGGCGGTCTTCTGGCCGGTCGGAATAACCTGGTTATCGGTGCTGGTGGTTCAAATGCTGGCACCGGCGGTAATTAACAACAAAGGGTAAGAGGCATCATGGCTGCAGGAGAAATCTCTACTCCGCAAGAGTACATTGGTCACCACCTGACTCATCTTCAGTTGGACCTGCGTACCTTCGAGTTAGTGAATCCGCACGACGCTCCCGCGACGTTCTGGGTATTAAATATCGATTCCATGTTTTTCTCTATGGTGCTGGGAATCATCTTCCTGGTGTTGTTCCGTAGCGTGGCGAAGTCTGCTACCAGCGGTGTACCAGGGAAAATGCAGGCGGCTATCGAACTGGTTGTCGGTTTCGTTGATAGTAACGTGCGCGACATGTATCACGGTAAGAGCAAACTTATCGCCCCGCTGGCTCTGACAATTTTTGTCTGGGTCTTCCTGATGAACTTCATGGATCTGCTGCCAATCGACCTGCTGCCATATATTGGTGAGCACGTATTGGGGTTACCGGCGCTGCGCGTCGTACCGTCTGCAGACGTGAACATCACGCTATCTATGGCGTTGGGCGTATTTATTTTGATTCTGTTCTACAGCATCAAAATGAAAGGCATTGGCGGCTTCACGAAAGAGCTGACGCTGCAGCCTTTTAACCACCCGATCTTCATCCCGATCAACCTGATTCTGGAAGGTGTGAGCCTTCTGTCTAAGCCTGTGTCACTGGGTTTACGACTGTTCGGTAACATGTATGCGGGTGAACTGATCTTTATCCTTATTGCCGGTCTGTTGCCGTGGTGGTCGCAGTGGGTGCTGAATGTGCCGTGGGCCATTTTCCACATCCTGATCATTTCGCTACAGGCTTTCATTTTCATGGTCCTCACGATTGTCTATCTGTCGATGGCATCTGAAGAGCATTGATTTTTTTCTCAACACTACTTTCCCTCTTGATTCCGGGTTGCAGCGTACTCCGCTGAAGCCCGGAAGATGAAGGGAGCATTTAACTGAAACAAACTGGAGACTGTCATGGAAAACCTGAATATGGATCTGCTGTACATGGCTGCCGCTGTGATGATGGGCCTGGCGGCAATCGGTGCTGCGATCGGTATCGGCATCCTCGGAGGAAAATTCCTGGAAGGCGCTGCTCGTCAGCCTGACCTGATTCCTCTGCTGCGTACGCAGTTCTTTGTTGTAATGGGTCTGGTGGATGCAATCCCGATGATCGCTGTTGGTCTGGGTCTGTACGTGATGTTTGCTGTCGCCTAAAGCCCTGTGTTCACTCAGCGCACAATGTGCAGGGGTGAACGGATTCTGCCGCTTATCACAACGATAACGGCAGAAAAGTTAAATACTCAATCTAGAGGCATTGTGCTGTGAACATTAATGCAACAATCCTCGGCCAGGCTATCGCGTTCATCCTGTTTGTCGCGTTCTGCATGAAGTACGTATGGCCGCCGCTCATGGCTGCTATCGAAAAGCGCCAGAAAGAAATTGCTGAAGGCCTTGCTTCTGCTGAACGTGCAAAGAAAGATTTGGATCTCGCGCAGGCTAATGCGACCGACCAGCTGAAAAAAGCCAAAGAAGACGCTCAGGTCATTATCGAGCAAGCGAACAAGCGTCGCGCGCAGATTCTGGACGAAGCGAAAACCGAAGCTGAAAACGAACGTAATCGCATCGTGACACAAGCGCAGGCTGAAATTGATGCCGAACGTAAACGTGCACGTGAAGAACTGCGTAAGCAGGTTGCGTTGCTGGCTATGGCTGGCGCCGAGAAGATCATCGAACGCTCCGTGGATGAAGCTGCTAACAGCGACATCGTTGATAAACTGGTCGCTGAACTGTAAGGAGGGAGGGGCTGATGTCTGATCTGATTACTGTAGCTCGCCCCTACGCCAAAGCAGCTTTTGACTTTGCTGTTGAGCATCAAAGTATAGAACGCTGGCAACAGATGCTGGCGTTTGCCGCAGAAGTGGCTCGCAATGAACAGATGGCTGATCTTCTCTCCGGTGCATTAGCACCTGAAGCGCTGGCAGCGTCGTTTAACGCAGTCTGTGGTGATCAACTGGATGAACCCGCGCAGAACCTGATTAAGGTGATGGCGGAAAACGGACGTTTGACAGCGCTTCCGGCTGTACTGGCCCAATACATCGAACTGCGTGACGCTCATGAAGCCACCGCTGAAGTTGATGTTATCTCCGCCAGTACGCTGAGTGACGACCAGCTGAATAAAATCAGCGCCGCGATGGAAAAACGTCTGTCACGCAAAGTTAAGCTGAATTGCAAAATTGATAAGTCTGTGATGGCAGGCGTGATCATCCGTTCGGGTGATCTGGTTATTGATGGCAGCGTACGCGGCCGTCTTGACCGTCTGGCTGACGTCTTGCAGTCTTAAGGGGACTGGAGCATATGCAACTGAATTCCACCGAAATCAGCGAACTGATCAAGCAGCGCATTGCTCAGTTCAATGTCGTGAGTGAAGCTCACAACGAAGGTACGATTGTTTCTGTAAGTGACGGTATCATCCGCGTACACGGCCTGGCCGATGTGATGCAGGGTGAGATGATTGCCCTGCCGGGTAACCGTTACGCTATCGCCCTGAACCTCGAGCGTGACTCGGTTGGTGCAGTGGTGATGGGTCCTTACGCTGACCTCGCCGAAGGCATGAAGGTTAAGTGTACTGGCCGTATTCTTGAAGTACCGGTAGGCCGTGGCCTGCTGGGCCGCGTGGTGAACACCCTGGGTGCGCCAATCGACGGTAAAGGCGCAATCGACAACGACGGTTTCTCACCGGTCGAAGTGATTGCACCTGGCGTTATCGATCGTCAGTCAGTCGACCAGCCGGTTCAGACCGGTTATAAGTCGGTCGATGCGATGATTCCAATCGGCCGTGGCCAGCGTGAGCTGATCATCGGTGACCGTCAGACCGGTAAAACCGCGATGGCGATCGATGCGATCATCAACCAGCGCGACTCAGGCATCAAGTGTGTCTACGTTGCGATTGGTCAGAAAGCCTCAACCATCTCTAACGTGGTTCGTAAGCTGGAAGAGCATGGCGCACTGCAGAACACCATCGTTGTTGTGGCGTCTGCTTCTGAATCAGCTGCACTGCAGTATCTCTCTCCGTACGCAGGTTGTGCGATGGGCGAATACTTCCGTGACCGTGGTGAAGACGCGCTGATCGTATACGATGACCTCTCCAAGCAGGCTATCGCTTACCGTCAAATCTCTCTGCTGCTGCGCCGTCCACCAGGCCGTGAAGCGTTCCCTGGCGACGTGTTCTATCTCCACTCCCGTCTGCTGGAACGTGCATCACGCGTAAGCGCTGATTATGTTGAGCGTTTCACCAATGGCGCAGTGACAGGTAAAACCGGTTCACTGACCGCGCTCCCGATCATCGAAACCCAGGCGGGCGACGTTTCTGCGTTCGTTCCGACCAACGTAATCTCGATTACTGATGGTCAGATCTTCCTGGAATCGAACCTGTTTAACTCCGGTATTCGTCCGGCCGTTAACCCAGGTATTTCGGTATCCCGCGTTGGTGGTGCTGCACAGACCAAGATCATCAAGAAACTGTCCGGTGGTATCCGTACCGCGCTGGCACAGTATCGTGAACTGGCGGCGTTCTCGCAGTTCGCATCTGATCTGGATGATGCCACCCGCAAACAGCTGAGCCATGGTCAGAAAGTGACCGAGCTGCTGAAGCAGAAACAGTATGCGCCGATGTCTGTCGCGCAGCAGGGTCTGGTTCTGTTCGCTGCAGAGCGTGGCTACCTGAACGACGTTGAACTGGCAAAAATTGGCAGCTTCGAAGCTGCACTGCTGGCCTTCGCCGATCGCGACCACGCTGAGCTGATGGCTGAAATCAACCAGTCGGGTAACTTTAACAACGATATCGAAGCGAAGCTGAAAGGCCTGATCGATACGTTTAAAGCAACCCAGTCCTGGTAATGTCTGGCGGCTTGTCTGAAAAGGCAGGCCGCAAGGCTTTGAGGAGAAGCTAATGGCCGGCGCAAAAGAGATACGAAGCAAGATTGGAAGCGTGAAAAACACGCAGAAGATCACCAAAGCGATGGAAATGGTCGCCGCCTCCAAGATGCGTAAAACGCAGGAACGCATGGCGGCCAGCCGTCCGTATGCAGACACCATGCGCAAAGTGATTGGTCACCTTGCGTTGGGTAATCTGGAATACAAGCACCCTTACCTGGAACAGCGCGACGTCAAGCGCGTCGGCTACCTGGTCGTTTCTACAGACCGCGGGCTTTGTGGTGGTTTGAACATTAACCTGTTCAAAAAATTACTGGCGGATATGAAGTCCTGGTCCGATAAAGGCGTGCAGAGCGATCTGTCGATTATCGGTTCAAAAGGGGCGTCATTCTTCAGTGCTGTGGGTGGCAACATTGTGGCGCAAGTCAGCGGCATGGGCGATAAACCTGCCCTGTCTGATCTGATTGGCCCGGTAAAAGTGATGTTGCAGGCTTATGATGAAGGCCGCATCGACAAACTGATGATCGTCAGTAACAAGTTCAATAACACCATGTCTCAGACTCCGACCATCACCCAACTGCTGCCGTTAGCGCCAGCGGAAGGTGAAGAAGAGATGAAGGCGAAGACCTGGGATTACCTGTACGAACCCGATCCGAAAGCGCTGCTGGATACCCTGCTGCGTCGTTATGTCGAATCGCAGGTTTATCAGGGTGTGGTGGAAAATCTGGCCAGTGAGCAGGCTGCACGTATGGTGGCGATGAAAGCCGCAACCGACAACGGCGGAAATCTGATCAAAGAGCTGCAGTTGGTATACAACAAAGCTCGTCAGGCCAGCATCACCCAGGAACTTACCGAGATCGTCTCGGGGGCCTCCGCGGTTTAACCAGGTTTGGAATTAGGTAGAGGATTCAAGATGGCAACTGGAAAGATTGTCCAGATTATCGGCGCCGTTGTTGACGTCGAATTCCCTCAGGACGCGGTACCGCAAGTGTACAGCGCTCTCGAGGTGATGAATGGTGATGCGCGTCTGGTGCTGGAAGTACAGCAGCAGCTCGGCGGCGGCGTAGTTCGTACCATCGCAATGGGTACGTCTGACGGCCTGAAGCGTGGTCTGAACGTCAACGACCTGCAGAAACCTATTCAGGTTCCGGTCGGTAAAGCGACCCTGGGCCGTATCATGAACGTTCTCGGCGAGCCAATCGACATGAAAGGCGAGCTGAAAGAAGAAGACGGCAGTGCAGTAGAGATCGCCTCTATTCACCGCGCAGCGCCTTCTTATGAAGATCAGTCTAACTCGCAGGAACTGCTGGAAACCGGCATCAAGGTTATCGACCTGATGTGTCCGTTTGCCAAAGGCGGTAAAGTGGGTCTGTTCGGTGGTGCGGGTGTCGGTAAAACCGTCAACATGATGGAACTGATCCGTAACATCGCGGCTGAACACTCAGGTTACTCTGTGTTTGCCGGTGTGGGTGAGCGTACTCGTGAGGGTAACGACTTCTACCACGAAATGACTGACTCAAACGTTATCGATAAAGTTGCGCTGGTCTATGGCCAGATGAACGAGCCGCCGGGTAACCGTCTGCGCGTTGCACTGACCGGTCTGACCATGGCGGAAAAATTCCGTGATGAAGGCCGCGACGTTCTGCTGTTCATCGATAACATCTACCGTTATACCCTGGCCGGTACAGAAGTTTCTGCACTGCTGGGTCGTATGCCATCTGCGGTAGGTTACCAGCCAACGCTGGCAGAAGAGATGGGCGTGTTGCAGGAGCGTATTACCTCCACCAAGACTGGTTCAATCACCTCCGTACAGGCCGTTTACGTCCCTGCGGATGACCTGACTGACCCATCACCAGCAACCACCTTTGCGCACTTAGACTCAACGGTAACGCTGAGCCGTCAGATCGCCTCTCTGGGTATCTACCCGGCCGTTGACCCGCTGGACTCTACCAGCCGTCAGCTGGATCCGCTGGTTGTCGGTCAGGAACACTATGATGTTGCGCGTGGCGTTCAGTCACTGCTGCAGCGTTATCAGGAACTGAAAGACATCATCGCCATCCTCGGTATGGATGAGCTGTCTGAAGAAGACAAACTGCTGGTGGCACGTGCGCGTAAAATTCAGCGCTTCCTGTCTCAGCCGTTCTTCGTTGCGGAAGTATTCACCGGTTCACCGGGTAAATACGTTACGCTGAAAGACACTATCCGTGGCTTTAAAGGCATCATGGAAGGTGAGTTTGACCACCTGCCAGAGCAGGCCTTCTACATGGTTGGTGCCATCGAAGAAGCCGTGGAAAAAGCGAAGAAACTGTAATAACGGTTTCCCGGGAGGAAGATTATGGCTATGACTTATCACCTGGATGTGGTCAGCGCAGAGGAGCAATTGTTCTCTGGTCTGGTACAGAAAATTCAGGTGTCAGGTAGCGAAGGTGAACTGGGGATTTTCCCTGGCCATGCGCCGCTGCTGACTGCCATTAAGCCTGGAATGATCCGTATCGTGAAACAGCACGGCGAAGAGGAGTATATCTACCTCTCTGGCGGCGTGCTGGAAGTGCAACCGGGCAGCAGCACCGTTCTGGCCGATACCGCGATTCGCGGTACCGATCTGGACGAAGCGCGTGCTCTGGAAGCAAAACGCAAAGCAGAAGAGCACATGAACAGCAGCCACGGCGACGTGGACTATGCTCAGGCCTCTGCCGAGCTGGCGAAAGCCATTGCTAAACTGCGCGTGATCGAACTGACCAAAAAAGCGATGTAATCCAGCTTTATGCGTCACGAAATGCCAGCCCTCGGGCTGGCATTTTTTTTGTCTGCGGCGCCCGATCTGCCCGTCCGCCTAATTTCGGCCTGAGAAAAATGTAGTAATCTCAACCCCAAACCGTTTTACTTTCACCCGTAAAAATTCACTCAGGATAGTTATGTCTAACAGTGCGATGAGTGTGGTGATCCTTGCTGCTGGCAAGGGCACCCGTATGTATTCCGATCTGCCTAAAGTTCTGCATACGCTGGCAGGCAAACCGATGGTTCAGCACGTCATTGATGCTGCCAAAGGGCTGGGCGCACAGCAGGTGCATCTGGTCTATGGTCATGGCGGCGATCGCCTGAAAGCGACACTTACCGACAGCACGCTGAACTGGGTGCTGCAGGCTGAGCAGCTCGGCACCGGCCACGCCATGCAGCAGGCCGCGCCCGCCTTCGCCGATGATGAAGATATCATGATGCTCTATGGCGACGTGCCGCTGATCTCTCAGGCGACATTACAGCGTCTGCGCGAAGCAAAACCACAGGGCGGCATTGGCTTACTTACCGTGGTACTGGACGACCCGACCGGCTATGGCCGCATCGTGCGTGAGAACGACACCATCACCGGCATTATCGAACAGAAAGATGCCAGCCCGGCGCAGCTCACGATTAAAGAGATCAACACCGGTATTCTGATTGCCAACGGCGGCGATTTAAAACGCTGGCTGTCACAGCTCACCAACAACAATGCGCAGGGTGAGTATTACATCACCGATATTATCGCGCTGGCACATCAGGAAGGTCGGGTGATCAACGCGGTTCATCCGGCACGCATCAGTGAGACCGATGGCGTGAATAACCGTCTGCAGCTGGCGACATTAGAACGCACATACCAGGCTGAACAGGCTGAAAAACTGCTGCTGGCCGGCGTGATGCTGCGCGATCCGGCACGGTTTGATCTGCGCGGAACGCTGGCGCATGGACGGGATGTCGAAATCGACACTAACGTTATTATTGAAGGCCAGGTCACGCTGGGCTCGCGCGTCAAAATCGGCGCGGGCTGCATCATCAAAAACAGCGTGATCGGCGATGATTGTAAAATCAGCCCCTATACGGTGATCGAGGATGCTCATCTCGCTACCGCCTGTACCGTCGGGCCCTTTGCCCGTCTGCGTCCTGGCAGCGATTTGGCCGACGCTGCCCACGTGGGCAACTTCGTCGAAATGAAGAAAGCGCGTCTGGGCAAGGGATCGAAAGCGGGTCACCTCTCCTATCTTGGCGATGCGGAGATTGGCGACAACGTGAACATCGGTGCAGGCACCATCACCTGCAACTACGATGGCGCGAACAAATTCAAAACCGTGATTGGCGATGACGTATTTGTAGGCTCAGATACGCAGCTGGTGGCTCCGGTCAGCGTCGCGGCAGGCACTACCATTGCGGCAGGCACCACCATCATGAAAGATGTGACCGAAGCCGGTCTGGTCTATAACCGTAAAGAGCAGAATCACAAAGCGGACTGGCAGCGTCCGGTGAAGAAAAAATAAAATTTTTAACGGCCCGCTTTATGCGGGCCGATGCAGTACAGTGCCAAAACTATAATCCCCACTCTCTACAAGGCTCGGGGAACCGGCAAAGCCGGATATCAGGTCGCATGACAACAGAAATGGCGAAAAGCCATGTAGTCAGGAAAATATCATTATGTGTGGAATTGTTGGTGCAGTAGCACAACGCGATATCGCAGAGATTCTGCTGGAAGGTCTGCGTCGTCTTGAATATCGCGGATATGATTCGGCCGGTCTGGCCGTGGTCGATCGTCAGGGGCACGTCACGCGCCTGCGGCGGTTAGGGAAAGTGCAGAAACTGGCGGAAGCCGCTGAACAGCAGCCGCTGATCGGTGGTACCGGCATCGCGCACACGCGCTGGGCAACCCATGGCGAGCCGTCGGAAGCAAATGCGCATCCGCACGTCTCAGAGCACATCATCATCGTGCACAACGGCATCATCGAAAACCATGAGCCGCTGCGTGCTGAGCTGATCGAACGCGGCTACGTCTTTGCCTCTGAAACCGACACCGAAGTGGTGGCGCATCTGGTTCACTGGGAGCAGAAGCAGGGCGGTTCGTTGCGCGAAGTCGTGTTGCGCGTGATCCCACAGCTACGCGGTGCCTATGGCATGGTGATCATGGACAGCCGCGATCCGTCGCTGCTGGTGGCGGCACGTTCCGGCAGCCCGCTGGTGATTGGCCGTGGCATGGGCGAAAACTTTATCGCCTCGGATCAGCTGGCTCTGCTGCCGGTGACCCGCCGCTTCATCTATCTGGAAGAGGGTGATATCGCCGAGATCAGCCGTCGTGATGTCACGATTATTGACCGTGAAGGCAATACCGTGACGCGTGCCGAGATCGAGTCGAACCTGCAATATGATGCCGGTGACAAAGGCATTTACCGTCACTACATGCAGAAAGAGATCTACGAACAGCCGATGGCGCTGAAAAGCACACTGAGTGGTCGCTTCAGCCAGGGTCAGGTTGACCTCAGCGAGCTGGGCGCGGGCGCTGAAGCGCTGCTGAGCCAGGTGGAGCATATCCAGATTATCGCCTGCGGCACCTCTTATAATTCCGGGATGGTGTCACGCTACTGGTTTGAGTCGCTGGCAAATATCCCCTGTGACGTGGAGATCGCCTCAGAGTTTCGCTATCGCAAGTCAGCGGTGCGCAAAAACAGCCTGCTGATCACCCTGTCACAATCGGGTGAAACGGCAGATACCCTGGCAGCGCTGCGTCTCTCGAAAGAGCTGGGCTACCTGGGGTCGCTGGCGGTCTGCAACGTGGCCGGCTCGTCACTGGTGCGGGAATCTGACCTGTCACTGATGACCAAAGCGGGCACCGAAATCGGCGTCGCCTCCACCAAAGCTTTCACCACTCAGTTAGCGGTGCTGCTGATGCTGGTGGCGAAACTGGGTCGTCTGAAAGGGATGTCTGCTGAGACTGAGCATGAGATCGTTCATGCCCTGCAGGCGTTGCCGAACCGGATTGAGCAGATGCTGGCGCAGGATAAGCTGATTGAGAATCTGGCCGAAGGCTTCTCTGACAAGCATCACGCGCTGTTCCTGGGCCGTGGCGATCAATACCCGATTGCTATGGAAGGGGCGCTGAAGCTCAAGGAGATCTCCTACATTCATGCGGAAGCCTACGCCGCAGGCGAGCTGAAACATGGCCCGCTGGCGCTGATTGATGCGGACATGCCGGTGATCGTGGTGGCACCGAACAACGAACTGCTGGAGAAGCTGAAATCCAACATCGAAGAGGTGCGCGCACGCGGCGGCCTGCTCTATGTGTTCGCCGATCAGGATGCGGGCTTCAGCGACAGTGACGGGATGAAGATTATCCCGCTGCCGCACGTTGAAGAGGTGATTGCGCCGATCTTCTACACCGTGCCACTGCAGTTGCTCTCTTATCACGTCGCCCTGATCAAAGGCACCGACGTCGATCAGCCACGCAACCTGGCAAAATCGGTTACCGTGGAATAACCTGGTGGGCCCCGTCGCGGGCTCACTTCATTCTGGCCCTCTGTCATATAACTGTCACATTTCGTACATTTCACTGTCATCAAACTGTCCTATTTTCCCTCCTGCAGCAATCACAGACTCTTACTAAAACGGCCCCTAGCCTGACTTTTCTCCCCTGGAGGGAATATGACACTGATGCGTAGCACCGTAGCCCGAATCCTCGCCACCACCTTCGCCGTAAGCGCGGTATCTGCTTTTGCGGCCACCGATCTCACTGGTGCAGGCGGGACGTTCCCGGCGCCGGTTTATGCCAAGTGGGCAGCAGAATATCAGCAAGCCACCGGTAGCAAAATTAACTACCAGGGCATCGGTTCATCTGGCGGCGTGAAACAGATCATCGCCAAAACCGTTGATTTCGGTGCGTCCGATGCGCCAATGAAAGATGAAGAACTGCAGAAAAATGGTCTGTTCCAGTTCCCTACCGTGATCGGTGGTGTGGTACTGGCGGTTAACCTGCCGGGCATCAAGTCAGGCCAGCTGACGCTGGATGGCAAAACCGTCGGTGATATCTATCTCGGCACCATCAAAAAGTGGAACGACCCGGCGATTGCCAAGCTTAACCCGGGCGTGAAACTGCCAGAGACCAACATCAACGTGGTGCGTCGCGCTGACGGTTCAGGCACCTCGTTCGTCTTCACCAGCTATCTGGCGAAGGTAAACCAGGACTGGAACAGCAAAATCGGTAAAGGCAACACCGTTAACTGGCCGGTAGGTCTGGGCGGTAAAGGCAACGACGGCGTCGCTGCATTTGTTCAGCGTCTGCCGGGTTCAATCGGCTATGTGGAATACGCCTACGCCAAACAGAACAACCTGACCTACACCAAACTGATCGATGCCGATGGTAAAGCGGTCGCGCCAAGCGAAACCAGCTTCAGTAATGCCGCGAAAGGCGCAGACTGGAGCAAATCGTTCGCGCAGGATCTGACCTTCCAGAAGGGCGCGGATGCCTGGCCAATCTCCTCAACCACCTTCATTCTGATCTACAAAGATCAGGCGAATGCGGCTAAAGGCGCTGAAGTACTGAAGTTCTTCGACTGGGCTTACAAAAGCGGCAGCAAAACCGCTACAGCGCTGGATTATGCTGCGCTGCCAGAGAGCGTGACCGAGCAGATTCGCGCCGCCTGGAAAGCCAACATCAAAGACAGTTCTGGTAAAGCGCTTTATCAGTAATTGACCGACCCTGATCGGACGGCTGTCCGGTCAGACCCAACGGGCGGCTCATGCCGCCCTGATAACTTCTGAAGACTGAGACTTCTATGGCTGCAACGAAGCCGGCATTCAAAGCCCCAGGCAAACAAGGTGACAGAATTTTTGGCGCGCTGGTCAGGCTGGCTGCGCTGATTGTGCTGTTACTGATGGGCGGCATTATTGTTTCCCTGATCATCTCCTCGTGGCCCAGCATCCAGAAGTTTGGTTTCGCCTTTTTGTGGACCAAAACCTGGGATGCGCCCAACGAACAATTTGGCGCACTGGTTCCGATCTACGGCACCCTTGTGACCTCCATTATCGCCCTGATTATTGCCGTGCCGGTGAGTTTTGGTATCGCGCTATTCCTGACTGAACTCGCGCCAGGCTGGCTGCGTCGCCCGCTGGGTACCGCCATTGAGCTGCTGGCAGCAATTCCGAGTATCGTTTACGGCATGTGGGGCCTGTTTGTCTTCGCACCGCTGTTTGCCGAATATTTCCAGACGCCGGTTAACGACGTGATGTCGGGTATTCCGATTGTCGGCGAGCTCTTTTCCGGCCCCGCTTTCGGTATCGGTATCCTCGCGGCGGGAGTGATTCTGGCGATCATGATCATCCCGTACATCGCCTCGGTGATGCGCGACGTCTTTGAGCAGACCCCGGTAATGATGAAAGAGTCAGCCTATGGTATCGGCTGCACCACCTGGGAAGTGATCTGGCGCATCGTCCTGCCGTTTACCAAAAACGGTGTGATTGGCGGTGTGATGCTGGGACTGGGTCGTGCGCTGGGTGAGACCATGGCGGTGACCTTTATTATCGGCAACACCTACCAGCTCGACAGCCCGTCGCTGTTTATGCCGGGTAACAGCATCACCTCGGCGCTGGCCAACGAGTTTGCGGAAGCGGAATCGGGTGTCCATGTCGCCGCGCTGATGGAGCTGGGCCTGATCCTGTTTGTGATTACCTTTATCGTACTGGCGATTTCAAAGCTGATGATTATGCGACTGGCGAAAAGTGAAGGAGCGCGCTCATGACCACGATTGAAATTCAGGCGCGCGCCGAACTGGACGCATCACGTCGTAAAATGCAGTCCTGGCGCAGCACGAAAAATAAAATTGCGCTGTCGCTGTCGCTGCTGACCATGGCGTTTGGCCTGTTCTGGCTGGTGTGGATCCTCTTCACCACCGTATCGCGCGGCGTAGATGGACTCTCGTGGTCCCTGTTCACCGAATCAACGCCACCACCGAATACGGCGGGTGGCGGGCTGGCGAACGCCCTGGCCGGCAGTGGATTACTCATTTTCTGGTCTACTTTCTTTGGCACACCACTGGGCATCATGGCCGGGATCTATCTGGCGGAGTATGGGCGCAAATCGGCCCTGTCAGAAGTGATCCGCTTTATTAACGACATTCTGCTTTCAGCCCCCTCCATTGTGGTTGGCCTGTTCGTCTACACCCTGGTGGTGTCGCAAATGCAGCACTTCTCCGGCTGGGCCGGGGTGATTGCGCTGGCGCTGCTGCAGGTGCCGATTGTGATTCGCACCACCGAAAATATGCTGCGGCTGGTACCAGACAGCATGCGTGAAGCGGCTTATGCGCTTGGGACGCCCAAGTGGAAGATGATTTCGGCCATCACTCTGAAAGCGTCGGTCTCCGGCATCATCACCGGCGTGCTGCTGGCGATTGCCCGCATCGCAGGGGAAACGGCTCCGCTGCTGTTTACGGCGCTGTCGAACCAGTTCTGGAGCACCGACATGATGCAGCCGCTGGCAAACCTGCCGGTCACCATCTTTAAGTTCGCCATGAGCCCGTTCGCCGAATGGCAGAGCCTGGCCTGGGCAGGCGTGCTAATTATTACCCTCTGCGTGCTGCTGCTGAATATTGTGGCGCGGGTGATTTTCGCCAAAGGTAAACACGGTTAACTTCCGGCGTGGCCCTGCGCGGCGCCGAATAAGAGAGATGAATTATGAGTATCGCGACAGCAACAGCCGATAAAATTCAGGTCCGTAATCTGAACTTCTATTACGGCAAGTTTCATGCGCTGAAGAACATTAACCTGGATATCGCTAAGAATCAGGTCACCGCGTTTATCGGCCCATCGGGCTGTGGTAAGTCGACCCTGCTGCGTACCTTCAATAAAATGTACTCGCTCTACCCGGAGCAGCGGGCCGAAGGTGACATCCTGCTGGATGGCGAAAACATTCTGGCGACACAGCAGGATATCGCGCTGCTGCGCGCCCGCGTCGGCATGGTATTCCAGAAGCCGACGCCGTTCCCGATGTCGATCTATGACAACATCGCCTTTGGCGTCCGCCTGTTTGAAAAGCTGTCGCGTGCCGATATGGATGAGCGCGTACAGTGGGCGCTGACCAAAGCGGCGCTGTGGAATGAAACCAAAGACAAGCTGCATCAGAGCGGTTACAGTCTCTCCGGCGGCCAGCAGCAGCGTCTGTGCATTGCGCGTGGCATCGCGATTCGGCCGGAAGTCTTACTGCTGGATGAGCCCTGCTCCGCGCTGGACCCCATCTCCACTGGCCGCATTGAGGAGCTGATCACCGAGCTGAAGCAGGACTATACCGTGGTGATCGTGACGCACAATATGCAGCAGGCGGCACGCTGCTCTGACCATACGGCTTTCATGTATCTGGGCGAACTGATTGAGTTCAGCGACACCGACACGCTGTTCACCAAGCCCGCGCAGAAGCAAACCGAAGACTACATTACTGGCCGCTACGGCTGATCTGACAGGAGATCGACATGGATAATCTGAATCTGAATAAGCACATCTCCGGTCAGTTCAATGCCGAACTGGAGCATATCCGAACTCAGGTAATGATCATGGGCGGCATGGTCGAGCAGCAGCTGACCGATGCGATTACCGCCATGCATAATCTGGATGGCGAGCTGGCGCAGCGGGTGATCGACGGCGACCAGAAGGTCAATATGATGGAAGTGGAGATTGATGAAGCCTGCGTGCGCATCATCGCCAAACGTCAGCCGACCGCGATCGATTTGCGGCTGGTGATGGCGATCATCAAAACCATTTCCGAGCTGGAACGCATTGGTGACGTAGCGGAGAAAATCAGCCGCACGGCACTGGAGAAATTTGGTCAGCAGCATCTTCCCCTGCTGGTGAGCCTTGAGTCGCTGGGTCGTCACACCGTGCAGATGCTGCATGATGTGCTGGACGCTTTCGCGCGGATGGATCTCAATGAAGCGATCACCATCTACCGTGAAGACAAAAAGGTGGATAAAGAGTACGAAGGCATTGTGCGCCAGCTGATGACCTACATGATGGAAGATCCGCGCACGATTCCCAGCGTGCTGACAGCGTTGTTCTGCGCCCGCGCGATTGAGCGCATCGGCGATCGCTGTCAGAACATCTGCGAAATTATCTTCTACTTCGTCAAAGGTCAGGATTTCCGTCATGTGGGTGGAGATCGGCTCGATGAATTACTGTCAGGTGACGATGGCAGCAACCGCCCTTCCTGATCCATCTTATCCCTGTGCCGGAGTGGCGCAGGGATAAGCCTTTTCAATTGGTCACATCCTGAACTCTCTTTATAATTGCGGCACTTTTCTTTCAGAGGTGCGCAACGATGTCCCCTTCTCCCCAATCTAAGCCGGGCGTAACGCCGGGCAAAGCGATGCTGGCTGCGGTCAGCGGTTATGCCATGGATGGATTTGACCTGCTGATACTCGGCTTTATGCTGCCGGCTATCAGTGTTTCGCTGGCGCTCAATCCATCACAGGCGGGATCGCTGGTGACATGGACGCTGATTGGCGCGGTTATCGGAGGCATCGTCTTCGGTCATCTCAGCGACCGTTATGGTCGTATCCGTATGCTGACCGTCACGATTCTGGTCTTCTCAATCTTTACCGGCCTGTGCGCGGTGGCGCAGGGTTACTGGGACCTGCTCGCCTGGCGAACGCTGGCGGGTGTGGGTCTCGGTGGCGAATTCGGTATCGGCATGGCGCTGATTGCCGAAGCCTGGCCTGCTGAGAAGCGTAACCGCGCCTCAGCGTGGGTCGGTATCGGCTGGCAGCTCGGCGTGCTGATGGCAGCCTTTATCACGCCGCCGCTGCTGAATATTATTGGCTGGCGCGGCATGTTCCTGGTCGGATTATTACCGGCGCTGGTTTCGTTTGCCATTCGTCGTGGCATGGGCGAACCGGAGGTGTTTCAGCGGCAGGTTAAACATGTGCCGTCGCTCTCGTTTCCGGCGCGCCTGAAGCTGCTGGTGCGTGACCGCGCGACCGCCAAAGCCAGTCTCGGTATTTTTATCCTCTGTTCAGTCCAGAACTTTGGTTACTACGGGCTGATGATCTGGATGCCGAGCTACCTCTCTTCCAGCTTTGGCTTCAGCCTGACGAAATCCGGCCTCTGGACCGCGGTAACCGTGGTCGGGATGACCTTTGGTATCTGGCTGTTTGGCGTGCTGGCCGACCGCTTTGCGCGCTGGAAAATCTTCCTGCTCTATCAGTTTGGTGCCGTCGTGATGGTAGTGGTTTATGCTCAGCTGCGCGACCCGAACATCATGCTGTTTACCGGTGCGATCATGGGAATGTTTGTTAACGGCATGATTGGCGGCTACGGCGCGCTGATTTCCGATACCTTCCCGCCGCAGGTGCGTGCCACCGCGCAAAATGTCCTGTTCAACCTGGGGCGTGGCGTGGGCGGCTTCGGCCCGGTGGTGATTGGTCTGCTGGCGAGCCAGTTCTCGTTCACCGCGGCGATTACCCTGCTGGCGCTGATCTATCTGCTGGATATTGCGGCGACGCTGTTCCTGCTGCCGAAGAAACAGGGCCAGGAAGATACGCTGGGTGCAATTGGCTGATACTGCTGAGATGATTGTACTGAGATAGGTGGCCGGGATGATTTTCGTCCCGGCAATGAGCATTAAATAAGAGCGAATTTATAATCTTCAGCACCTTACCCTGTTAGTTAATTCAATTTTTACTATTATGATTAACTGTTTTAACTGTCGGTTAAAATAAAATTAACGTATTTTTTAATAAATGCTTATCAGAATAATTATGCGTGCAGTATCAGAGGAAGGATGAGGGTATAGATGAAGCTGCGGGCTTATTCAAACAGGAAATAAAAAGGTTGCTATAGTTAACCTATAACAACCCCGACTTTTCGCTTTAAAATTAAGAATTACTTAGCGAAAGCAGACAGAAAGTTAGAGAAGCCAGTCATAAAATGAGAGGCAACGCTCAGACCAAACTGCTTATAAGACAGACCGATGGTTTTGCCCGTGCTGGTAGAGGTTTCCAGCGCAGTGGTGGTATCAGCTAATTCAGTATTTACCTGGGTGATAGCTGTATTCAGACCGGCCAGAAACTCAGTCAGGCCAGCGCCGCTTACCATTTCGATTTCATTGGTGTTTAATTCTTTCATTGTTATATCCTTATTTACATTAAGCCCCGTATCGGGAGGGCTAATTTATAGCCACCAAAAGTTAAAGTAAATAAAATTTAAATGCAGATTAATATTTTCAGCACGCGTGGCTTAATAATGAATAAAACAATAGTAAAAAGGCCATAATTAAATTACTTAACCTGCTCAGCTATTTTAACTTAAGTCAAAGGGTTTTTAAAGAATAGTATCGACAATATATTATTCACCAACAGGTTTTTCTACGGTTGGCTTTATTTTAAGTTAATAGATTTCACCAGTATCGATATAAAGCAGGCATCTTATGATTATGCTGCTTACAGGAGAGCGTTCAGCAAACTTATGTGCTGACGCAGAGCGGTAAAAGGCAGGATGCCGTACCGGGCATCCTGCCTGCTTTAGTTCATCAGCGGCAAAAGCTGCTGATACAGCGTCGCAAAAGTTTCCCGACGCGACCGGTAATGCGCCACTCTGGCCGGATCGGGCTGATGCCGCTGCACCAGTGCCGGAATGGGAATGGCCGCCTCTGCATCCAGTGCCTGCTGCGCCAGCCTTGCCGCTCCCAGTGCCGGGCCAACGTCACCGCCGTGGCAGTAATCCAGCGTCTGACCACTGATATCTGCCAGCATCTGACGCCACAGGGCACTGCGTGCGCCACCGCCGATCAGCATAATGCTCTCTGGCTGCACGCCACACTCATGCAGCACGTCCATGCCCTGCGCCAGGGCAAACCCGACGCCTTCCAGTACCGATCGTGCCAGCTCGGGACGACCATGCTGGTGGGTGAAGCCAAAGAAAGCGCCCCGGGCATTGGGGTTGTTATGCGGCGTGCGTTCTCCGGAAAGATAGGGCAGAAACCATAGTCCTGGCACGTCATCGCGCGCGCGCTCCGCTTCAGCCAGCAGTTCCGGAACATCTTTGCATCCGGTCAGTGTGGCTGCCCAGTCGAGACAGGAAGCCGCACTGAGCATCACCGACATCAGATGCCAGCGCTGCGGTAACGCATGACAGAAGCTGTGAACCGCACGTTCCGGATTGCTGAGATAGCCGTCGCTCACCACGAAGTAGACGCCCGACGTCCCCAGCGACAGCATCCCCTGGCCCGGTTCGGTCATACCGACGCCAACAGCGCCCGCGGCATTGTCACCACCGCCAGCGGCCAGCGGCACCGTGTTCATCTTCCAGCGCGTCGCCAGATCGGCATGCAACGTGCCGGTCAGGGCATTGCCTTCACAGAGTTGCGGCATCTGATCGCGGCTGAGATCGCAGGCGCGCAGCATCACATCGCTCCAGTCACGCTGCGCTACATCCAGCCACATCGTCCCTGCGGCATCGGACATATCGGTGGCGAAGTCGCCACTCAATCGCCAGCGCATATAATCCTTGGGCAGCAGCACATGAGCAATCTGACTGAAGATGGCTGGTTCATGCTGCCGCACCCACAGCAGCTTGGGGGCCGTGAAGCCGGGCATCATCAGGTTGCCAGTAATCAAACGCGAATCCGGCACCTTCTGCTCCAGCTCACGGCACTGCGCCTCGCTGCGCCCGTCATTCCAGAGCATGACCGGACGCAATACCTGGTTCGCGCTGTCGAGCAGCGTGGCACCATGCATCTGTCCGCTCAGCCCGATGGCCTGCACCGCGCGCAGGTCCTGCTGCGCGCTCAGCGCCTGCATGGCTGAATCCAGCGCCTGCCACCAGCTTTCAGGATCCTGCTCGCTCCACAAGGGCTGTGGACGCGAAACCTGCAGCGGCGACGTCTCTGTCGCCACCACGTTGCCCTGTGCATCCATCAGCACCACTTTGATGCCAGAGGTGCCTAAATCGATCCCGATAAACATGCGCTGCTCCTGAAAGGTCAGAAATCAAACAGGTAGTGATTCACCAGATTTTCCAGCTGCTCCTGACGTCCGCTCTGATGCTGCGGATTGAGCTGCTGTTGATGAGCATGCGCCGCCAGCGCCTCCAGTGAAAATTCACCTTTCAGAATTTGCTGGCCGAACTCACCATTCCAGCCACTGTAGCGCTGCGCCACACGCTTATCGAGTTCACCGTCGCTAATCATGCGGGCCGCCACTTTCAGCGCCAGCGCCATGGTGTCCATCGCGCCGATATGGCCGTAGAAGAGATCATATTTATCGGTGCTCTGACGACGCACTTTGGCATCAAAGTTTAAGCCGCCAGTGGTAAAGCCGCCCGCCTTAAGGATTTCGTACATCACCAGCGCGTTTTCTTCCACGCTGACCGGGAACTGATCGGTATCCCAGCCGCACTGCGGATCGCCACGGTTGGCGTCCACGGAACCAAAAATGCCCAGCGCAATGGCGGTCGCAATTTCATGATGGAACGAGTGGCCAGCCAGCGTGGCGTGGTTCGCCTCAACGTTAACCTTGATCTCTTTCTCAAGGCCGAACTGTTTCAGGAAGCCATAAACCGTCGCGACATCGTAGTCATATTGATGTTTGGTCGGTTCCTGCGGTTTCGGTTCGATTAGCAGCGTTCCCTGGAAACCAATTTTGTGTTTGTGCTCGACCACCATCTGCATAAAGCGGCCAATCTGCTCGCGCTCCTGGCGCAGATCGGTATTCAACAGGGTTTCATAGCCTTCACGCCCGCCCCACAATACATAGTTTTCGCCGCCCAGGGTTTTGGTGGCCTGCATGGCGCTGCAGACCTGCGTCGCCGCCCAGGCAAAAACCTCAGGATCGGGATTAGTGGCTGCACCGGCACCGTAGCGCGGATGGGTAAAGCAGTTAGCCGTGCCCCACAGCAGTTTCACGCCGGTTTCCTGCTGTTTCTCCAGCAGTTTATCGGTCATAGCGGCAAAGTTTTCTTTGTAGCTGTGCAGCGAATCACCTTCCGGTGAGACATCAACGTCATGGAAGCAGTACCACGGCACATTCAGCTTATGGAAAAACTCAAAGGCGACATCCGCTTTCAGTTTTGCCTGCTGCAGCGCATCCCCGTTTTTCTGCCACGGACGATCAAAGGCACCGACGCCAAACATATCCGCGCCATTCCAGCAGAAGGTGTGCCAGTAACAGGCAGCAAAGCGCAGATGCTCCGCCATGGTCTTGCCGAGGATGACCTCATCGGGATTGTAGTGGCGGAAAGCGAGAGGATGCGTCGACTGGGTGCCTTCATAACGAACCCGATCGATCTGATCGAAATAAGCGTGCATGGTTTGCTCCTTAGCATCAGTACCCGGATGGTCTGCGTTGAAGCAATATTCAATATGGGCTGTAACCTCAGCTCAATTACGATATTTCATTACGGGTGTCAGATAATTATTATTTGTGCGCTGGCTCGCAAAATAATGTTATTTGCTGGGCGGTTTATCTCTGTCACTCTTTTGTCCGAAAAAGATGAAACCTCGATCGCGCTCATAAAAAATGAAATAAACCAAAAAACGTAATAGCCGGATAAAAATCAGTAATTGCTGTGACAGGAAAAGAAGGGCAACAATTCATCCGCCTGGTTTATCGGCCTGCGATAACAATAGCCTCCACCTACAGGATGATCACAATGAAGATGAAACATGCACTGTTAGCCGCCTGCGCGGCGCTGGCGCTCTTCAGCCAGACCAGCGTGGCAAAAGAAGTGAAGATCGGCATGGCAATTGACGATTTGCGCCTCGAGCGCTGGCAGAAAGACCGCGATATTTTCGTTAAACAGGCGGAGACGCTGGGCGCTAAGGTGTTTGTTCAGTCGGCCAACGGCAACGAAGAAACACAGATGTCGCAGATTGAAAATATGATCAATCGCGGTGTCGATGTGCTGGTGATTATTCCCTACAACGGTCAGGTATTGAGTAACGTTGTCGCTGAAGCGAAACGGGAAGACATTAAAGTGCTTGCCTATGATCGAATGATAAATAATGCCGATATCGATTTTTATATCTCGTTCGATAATGAAAAAGTGGGCGAGCTGCAGGCCGAAAGCATTGTGAAACAGGTACCTAAGGGCAACTATTTTTTAATGGGCGGATCGCCGGTGGATAATAACGCCCGTCTGTTCCGCGCCGGACAGATGAAAGTATTAAAACCTTATATCGACAACGGCAGTATTAAAATTGTCGGCGATCAGTGGGTCGATGCCTGGCTGCCGGAAAACGCCCTGAAAATTATGGAAAACGCCCTGACCGCCAATGGCAACCACATCGATGCGGTCGTGGCCTCTAACGATGCCACCGCAGGCGGTGCGATTCAGGCGCTGAGTGCGCAGGGACTGGCCGGAAAAGTAGCCATCTCGGGTCAGGATGCCGATCTGGCCGCGATTAAGCGTATCAAAGCGGGCACCCAGACCATGACGGTTTACAAACCAATCACCGAACTGGCCACCGAAGCGGCGAAAATTGCCGTCGAACTGGGTGATGGCAAAACACCAGCCAGCAACAGCAAGCTGAACAATGGCCTGAAAGATGTGCCATCGCGACTGCTGAAGCCGATTCCGGTCAACAAAGACAATATCGAAAGCACCGTGGTGAAAGACGGCTTCCATAAACAGAGCGAACTCTGACCGCGCATAGCGTGAGGGAGAACAGTCGATGCTGCTGGAAATGAAAAACATCACCAAGCGTTTCGGTGCCGTGAAGGCGGTTAATGATGTCAGTCTGCAACTGGAGGCGGGCGAAGTGATGTCGCTGTGCGGTGAGAATGGATCGGGCAAATCGACGCTGATGAAAATCCTGTGCGGACTCTATCCGCACGGCGATTTTGAGGGGCAGATTCACTTCTCTGGCGACGACATTCAGGCGCAGACCATTCGCGATACCGAGCGTAAAGGCATTGTGATTATTCATCAGGAACTGGCGCTGGTGCGACAGCTGACGGTGATGGAGAACATCTTCCTCGGTGCCGAACTGAGTCGTTTCGGCATGGTGGATGATGAAACCATGACCCTGCGCTGCCAGCAGTTACTGGCGCGGGTCGGGCTGAACGTCTCTCCTGCGACCCGGGTCGGTGAGCTAGGCCTGGGCCAGCAGCAGCTGGTGGAGATCGCCCGCGCGCTTAACAAACAGGTCCGTCTGCTGATTCTGGATGAGCCGACCTCATCGCTGACGGAGCAGGAAACAGATGTGCTGCTGGGCATCATCCGTAATCTGCGCGAACACGGCATCGCCTGCATCTACATCTCACACAAGCTGAATGAGGTGAAGGCGATCTCCGACACCATCTGCGTGATCCGTGACGGCCAGCATATCGCCACCCGTCCGGCGGCGGGCCTGAGCGAAGATGACATCATCACCATGATGGTCGGACGTGAGCTGACCGCGCTCTATCCCCACGCGCCGCATCAGATAGGTGAGGTGATACTAAAAGTGGAGAATCTCACCGCCTGGCATCCGATTAATCGCCATATCCGCCGCGTCAACAATGTCTCGTTCACGCTCAGACGTGGTGAAATCCCGGGTATCGCCGGGCTGGTGGGTGCGGGCAGAACCGAAACCGTGCAGTGTCTGTTTGGCGTCTGGCCGGGACGCTGGCAGGGGGATATCTGGATCAATGGCCAGCAGGTCAGTATCACCGATTGCCGCGCTGCGATTGCGCACGGCATCGCGATGGTGCCCGAAGATCGCAAAAAGGATGGCATCGTGCCGCTGATGGCGGTGGGCAAAAATATCACCCTGGCGGCGCTGGATCAGTTCAGTCACCGGCTCTCTACGCTGGATGAAGCGCAGGAGCAGCAGGCGATCAACGATGCGATCACCCGCCTGCGGGTAAAAACCTCCTCATCGGAACTGCCGATTGGCCGCCTGAGCGGCGGCAACCAGCAGAAAGCGATTCTGGCGAAGTGCCTGCTGCTCAATCCAAAAATCCTGATCCTGGATGAACCGACGCGCGGCATTGATGTGGGCGCGCGTCAGGAGATCTACCTGCTGATTAATGCGCTGGTTCAACAGGGTATCGCGGTGATTGTGATTTCATCTGAGCTGCCGGAGGTGCTGGGCCTGAGCGATCGGGTGCTGGTGATGCATGAAGGGCAGATTAAAGCCGATCTGATTAACGATAACCTGACTCAGGAGCAGGTGATGGAAGCTGCCCTGCGGAGTGAACATTATGCTTAAAAGTGAAAGTACCCAAAGCCGCCTCACCGGCACGCCGGGCAAACCGTCACCGGGCAGGTTCACGCTGCCCAATCTGCAGGTGCTGGTGATGCTGGGCGCGATTGTGCTGATTGCGTTGTTCTTTACCTGGACCACCGACGGCGCGTGGCTCAGTGCGCGTAACGTCTCCAACCTGCTGCGTCAGACCGCCATCACCGGCATTCTGGCGGTGGGCATGGTGTTCGTGATTATCTCGGCGGAGATCGATCTGTCAGTCGGCTCCATGATGGGGCTGCTGGGCGGGGCGGCGGCGATATTCGACGTCTGGCTCGGCTGGCCACTGCCGCTGACCATCGTGGTGACACTGGTGATGGGGCTGTTGCTCGGTACCTGGAATGGCTGGTGGGTGGCCTACCGTAAAGTGCCGTCGTTTATCGTCACGCTGGCGGGGATGCTGGCGTTCCGCGGCATTCTGGTCGGAATTACTGATGGCACTACGGTTGCGCCCATCACGCCGGGCATGTCGCAGATTGGACAGAGTTATCTGCCGGGTGGCGTCGGTTTCGGCTTTGGCGTTGCCGGTCTGGCGCTGTTTATGCTGTGGCAGTGGCGTCTGCGTCTGCGTCGTCAGCAGCTCGGACTGCCGCAGGGCGCAGCCAGCAGCACTGTGGGGCGTCAGGCGATTACTGCCATCTTAGTGCTCGGTGCCATCTGGTTACTCAACGACTATCGCGGCGTACCGACGCCTGTGTTACTGCTTGCCGTACTGTTGCTGGCGGGCATGTTTATGGCCACCCGCACCGCTTTTGGCCGTCGTATCTATGCCATCGGCGGCAACATTGATGCTGCCCGCCTGTCTGGCATTAACGTGGCGCGCACCAAGCTGGCGGTATTTGCCATCAACGGCGTCATGGTGGCGATTGCCGGGCTGATCCTGAGTTCAAGGCTGGGCGCAGGTTCGCCGTCGGCGGGTAACATCGCAGAACTCGACGCGATTGCTGCCTGCGTCATCGGCGGCACCAGCCTGGCGGGCGGTGTGGGGTCGGTGGCGGGCGCGGTCATGGGCGCCTTTATCATGGCCTCGCTGGATAACGGCATGAGCATGATGGATGTGCCGACTTTCTGGCAGTACATCGTCAAAGGCGCGATTCTGCTGCTGGCGGTGTGGATGGATACCGCAACGCGGCGTCGGGTGTAATCGCGCGGGCGATCACATTGTGGCGCAAACAATTTTTTCACCCCTTTCAGCCGTGTTATGCAATGCGCTGAGGATTTAAGGGAACGCGCCACCATGCATGATAAACGCTATCGCATTACGCTGCTGTTTAACGCCAATAAAGTGTATGACCGCCAGGTTGTTGAGGGCGTCGGAGAGTATCTGCAGGCGTCGCAGACTGACTGGGATATCTTCATCGAGGAAGATTTCCGCTGTCGCATCGACAACATCCGTGAGTGGCTGGGCGATGGGGTGATCGCCGATTACGACGATCGCTCCATCGAAACCCTGCTGTCGAATGTCTCTGTGCCGATTGTCGGCGTTGGCGGCTCTTACCATCGGCAGGAAGATTATCCCCCGGTGCATTACATCGCTACGGACAATGCCGCGCTGGTGGAGAAAGCCTTTCTGCATCTGAAAGAGAAGGGCATCAACCGCTTTGCCTTTTATGGTTTACCGGCCTCCAGCGGCAAGCGCTGGGCACAGGAGCGGGAACAGGCGTTCCGCCAGCTGGTGGGGCGCGAGCGCTATCAGGGCGTGGTTTATCAGGGAATGGAAACCGCACCGGAGAACTGGCAGCACGCCCAGAACCGGCTCGCCGACTGGCTGCAGACGCTGCCGCCGCAAACCGGCATTATCGCCGTCACCGACTCACGGGCACGGCACCTGCTGCAGGCGTGCGAACATCTGAAAATACCGGTGCCGGAGAAGCTTACGGTGATCGGGATTGATAATGAGGAGCTGACCCGCTATCTGTCACGCGTGGCGCTCTCGTCCGTAGCTCAGGGCTCGCGACAGATGGGCTATCAGGCGGCCAAACTGCTGCATCGGCTGCTGGATAAGCAGCCTCTGCCGCTTCAGCGCATTCTGGTGCCGCCGGTAAAAGTGATCGCCCGGCGCTCAACTGACTTCCGCTCGCTGCGCGATCCGGCGGTGATTCAGGCGATGCACTACATCCGCTTCAACGCCTGTAAAGGGATTAAAGTGGAGCAGGTGCTGGATGCGGTAGGACTGTCGCGCTCTAACCTGGAAAAGCGCTTCCGGGATGAGACCGGCGACACTATCCATGCGATGATCCACCGCGAAAAGCTTGAAAAAGCCCGCGAATTGCTGGCTTCCTCGTCGCTCAACATCAACGAGATCTCACAGATGTGCGGCTACCCTTCGCTGCAATACTTCTACTCAGTGTTTCGCAAAAGCTACGACACCACGCCGAAAGAGTATCGCCAGCACTTTGGCGAAAACCTGCTTTAACGACAGACCGGCGTAAAGAACGCTCGGGTTTTCATATAATGACCAGGATGAAAATTATATTTCATCCTGATGCCTCGCTGTCAGTCCAGGGGCCATCTTCGCAGGCTTAATCTGCCAGCCGGAACGGCCCGGCTTCATTGCATTTAAAACTTAAAAATCAGCACTTAAGGCTGAATGCTGGCGTAGTGTTTTATCAGCCCCAGATAGAACGCTTCAGACGATATTTCGTCTGTCATCAGGTATTTACCCTTGATGGGAAAACATCACTGCCCGGATTTTTCTCTTATATCAATGATTTATATGAGCCTTACTCAGGATTATCACTCAGCAAATTTATAATTTTTTCCAACCTGCCTCACACTTCCGAAAGAATTAATCCAAATTTTACCATTTAGAAAATATATTTCACGGGTGTCTGATCGCTGCAATTCCTGAACCTCTGACAATCACGCCTCCTCTTTCTGAACCGATGCGGTTCAGGCAGTAGAGAAAAGGAGCCTGAAAAATGGAAACACGGCAAAAACGTTACAACATGAAATATGTCATGCTCTGTTGCACCGTCGCCGCTTTTGGTGGCCTGCTGATGGGCTATGACTCGTCGATTATCTCTGGCGCTATCGAGCCGCTTAGTGACTATTTCCAGCTGACCCCGGCAGAAACCGGCTGGGCAGTGTCTAACATCCTGCTTGGCAGTCTGGTGGGCTGCTTTATTGCGCCAAAGCTGAGCGATAAATTTGGCCGCAAAAAGTCGCTCGCTATCACGGCGCTACTGTTTACTGCCTCGGTGGTGGGGACTGCCATCGCCCATAACTTTTTCACCTTTGTCGCCTTTCGTATTCTTGGCGGATTAGCCATCGGGCTGGCCTCGGTGATTTCGCCAATCTATCTGGCTGAGCTTTCACCGTCGAAGTATCGTGGCCGCACCAGCGCGCTCTATGCGGTCTGCTGCGTCGGTGGGCAATCGGTGGTACTGCTCACCAACTACTTCATTAATAAATCGATGCTGCCCGAGGTGATGGTCGATACAGGCTGGCGCTATATCCTGGCAACTGCGCTGGTGCCCTGTGCGCTGTTTATCTTTTTCATTGCTTTTATACCGGAATCACCGCGCTGGAACGTTCTGAAAGGCAAAGACAAAGAGGCGCTGGATACGCTGAGCAAAATCTCTGACCCGGTCCATGCCCGCACCGTTTTCAATGAAATTAAACACTCTTTCTCTGATGAGGCGGCGACCCGCCATAAATCCCGATTCCGCCTGAACAAAACCACGGTGCCGTTGCTCATCATTGGTATTGGCCTGGCTGTCGGCAACCAGATTAGCGGCATCAATGTGATTCAGTATTTCGGACCAACATTGCTGAAAAATGTGTCCGGCAGCACGGATTCGGCGCTGCTCCAGACCTTCTGGTTGTCTGTATGTCAGTTTGTGGGAGTGCTGATGGGTATGGCGCTGATTGATAAAGTCGGACGTCGTAAGCTGTTACTGCTGGGGGCGATTACCTCTGCCGTTTTCCTTGCCTACACCTTTATCGCTTTCTATTACCGTTTGCCCGGCTTGCTGGCGGTGGTGGGACTGTTTGCCTATATGGTTTTCTTTGGCATGACCTGGGGACAGATTGTCTGGACCGTACTGGGCGAGCTGTTTCCGACAGAAATCCGCTCAATCTGTGTCGGCATCTCCATTTGCGCCATGTCGATGGCCAATTTTGTCATCAGCACCACATTCCCGATTCTGAACAGTAATGCTTTTCTGCTTGATATTTTCCACGGTGGCTTCCCGCTGTTACTGTTTGCGATTTTTTCACTGGCTATGTACTTCTTCACTTTCCGCTATCTGCCGGAAACGGCTGGGATGCCGCTGGAAAAAATTCACGCGCGCGTGCTGGAGAAGTTTAATATTGACCCGCGTGAGGCGGGCGAACGGACAGATGCTCCGGTCAGCGAGACGCGATCGTAAAGAAGAGGGCAGTCTGTGGGGGTACGCTCATCCCACACGCTGCTCACTCTGTTCCAGCACCGCCAGTGCCAGCCCGTTAGCCGGGTCAATCCGGTTTTCCGGGAAGTGCAGCTGAGTGTGCGCGGCGGTAAAGGCCAGCGCGTTGCCGTGTGCGGTATCGCGTACCGCCTTGCAGAAGCGCTCACTAGCGTTCCACGGACAATCAATGATGATGGTAGCGGGATTGAGCAGCAGCATAATCTGACTCAGCGCCGCGCCAAGATAGCCGCCCGCCTGCGCCATCACCTCATCCACCACGCGCGGGGCGCTGTCGCGGTTCTGCCAGCTCAGGCCAGGCTGACGCTGCGCCAGCTGCTGATTCACTGCTGGCTTGCTGACCAGCGCTTCCAGACACCCCCGGCGGCCGCAGCTGCAACGTGGCCCTTCAGGCTGGACAACCAGATGTCCTGCTTCGCCTGCCGTCCAGCTATGCCCGGTAAATACCTGACCCTGCTGTACCAGTGCGCCGCCAATCCCCTCGGAAATACGCAGATAAAAATGACCGCTCTCCGGGGATAATCCACTTTGCTCGACAGCCAGTAGCGCAGCGGCTTTGACATTATTCATAATGCGGATAGGCAGACGCACGTGCTTGCGCAGCGTGGTCAGCAGGTCAACATCCTGCCATTCCAGCGGCAATGAGATATGCATCCAGCCGCGCCGGGGATCGACGATGCCGGGGAAACCGAGGCCAATACCGAGCAGATCGGGATAGCGTTCTGACAGTTCCCGGCACAGCATAGCCAGTTCAGCCAGCAGGCGGGTCGGGTGACTGGTATCGGTGCGCAGCGTCGCTTCGGCCAGCACCTGAGAAAAGTAGTCGCAGACCCGCCAGTGGATCACGTTGCGTTCCACCATGACGCCTGCGCTCTTAAGCTTTTCCGGCCGCAGGGTGATCCCGATTTTAGGCCGTCCGGCAGCCGCGACGCTGACCGGCCCCAGTTCCTCTATCAGACCCTGCTCCAGCAGGTCATCAATGATTAATGAGACCGTGTTTTTGCTGAGGGTCAGCGCCTCCGCCAGATCCTGACGCGACGTCACGCGCAGCTTACGCAGCTGAGCCATCACCCGTTTCTGGTTATTGAGTCGCAGTAGTGCGGGGCCTTTGCCGTTCGTTTTCATCACGGATTCACCCAACAGAGGAGTAAGAATTGAGTGTATCAGCCCCGGCGTATTCTTCATGCCACACTTTTGCGGGCTGTTTCACACAACCCGATCGCCTGTGGCAAAGATCGTGACGGCGATCAGATCGCCAGCTTAAGGCTGGCTTTTCTGCTGTACCGGCGGCCTCATTAGCGCAATGACCCGGCGTAGCCGGGTCATTGTTAATACTCGTCGCCGCGCACCCGACTGCGATAGCTTTCCCAGTCGAAACGTACCCACAGGCTGTTGCCCAGGCGCATACGGTCCATGACGCGCTCGCCCAGTAGCGCATTCATGCCCGCATGATCGAGGTTAGATAACATGCCGGTCGGGCGTTTCGATGAAGAGCGGCGATCGACAATCTGATTGATAATCACTTTTTCGTAGCGTGACTCGCTCTGCATACCGATCTCATCAATTACCAGCAGATCGACACTGCTGAGATCCTGAATCAGTCGCTCTTCGGTAATGCCGCTGCTGCCGCTGAAGGTGCCCTTCATGCTCGACATCAGATCGGCGACCGTCACGATCAGCACGCTTTTACCGCGCAGGATCAGGTCATTGCCAATCGCAGCGGCCAGATGGTTTTTACCGGTGCCAGGACGCCCGGAAAAGACAAAGCTGGCGATGCTGCCATCAAACTCAGCGGCGTACTGACGCGCCAGCTCCAGCGCTTTGCGCTGTCCCTCGTTCTCTACCCGGTAATTATCAAACGAGCAGTTCATGTGCAGCTCGCGAATGCCGGAACGGCCCATCACGCGCTGCATTTTCATTGCGCGGTTCTCACGCACAATCGCCTCTGATCGCAGGCGGCCCTGCTCCTGATTCCACGCCAGCAGCTCTTCGCCATTGGCAAATTTGGGACGAGTGCCCGCAGGCATCATTCTTTTCAGACGGTTAAAGAGATCATCTGGCGTTTTCATCATTCACCTCGGAAACCATCGGGAATGGTACGGTCAGGATCAGGCAACTGCGTGATATCACGCTTCGGTTGCCCGCCGTTTGCGGCGCGGTTCATCTGAATGCTGCGCGCCAGCTTCTGTTGCCACTGCACATGATGGAACATCCGGCCTTCCGCCTGCCAGTAGGCCACAAAGGCCGCCAGCTCGCCGGGCGTGACCGGTTCACTCAGCGCCACGCCCCAGATGGCGGCCTGACGCGTAAAGTCGGCATCCGGCTGCCAGCCCGGATACATGACGAATTTGCCTGCCGGCGTGTGGATCGCGGCGGGCGCATCGTCATAGAGGCTGTCATCCAGCGCGACATCATTCGGCTGCCGGGCGGCGGCTTCCAGCGCCAGCAGTTCAGCCAGACGCGCCGGCGTGATGGCGTACATCACCGGCGCATAATTATCTAACACCGCCAGCGTGCCCTTTTCCGCCTGCTGCAGGGCAGTCAGCGGATCCTGTCGGAAGGCATCCAGGCCAATGAGCGTTGAAGTTAAGATTTTAGCTGACATGAAAAGACCTGAGGTTAACGAACACCTTGCGCCGGGAACCTGTCGCCGACGCAGAAGTGTTTATTGTACCTGTTTTGAGGGTGCGGATCGCTTAAAAAGGGTCGCATGGGAGGACCCGGCTAGCGATGTAATGATTAGCACCATCATTAACCTGATTAACAGCCAGGTAACCACATTTTCGTATAGAAAATGGCTAAAGCGCTGCCAGGGAACAGACAGGTAATGAGTGGTAAATCTTAAAGGAGAGGTTACAGGGTTAAAATCTTCTCTTTAAAACATTAAATAATCATTAACACAAACAGTTCAGGAACATGGATAACCAGAAAACGACGGAAAAACACCTCGTCATGTCGCTCATTGAATATTTATTAGTGCCATTTATAAATATGATTTTTTGGGTTAAGTCACGATTAAGGTATGATGCGCTCACTTAATAACCACATCATTCATGAGGGATTATGACTGAAGGATTTTTTTTATATCACCTGGATAAAACCACCTGCGGCGGACGGATCCTAAGCGGCGCGTCTGATGAAACGTACACCATCGGCGGCATCGAGCGCCAGCAGGTCCGGGAGGGCGATCCGGTGACCTGCGGAAAACATGAAGGGCGGTTTCGCGTCTGTGGGGGGATGGGGGATACCTATGAGGTGAATGGTGTCCTGAAAGAGTGGGCGGGTTCTCTTCACAGTTACAGCTCCTGCCCCTGTCGTGCCCGTTTTATTCCCTCCGTCAGCACGCACACTTACGAGATCGACTGCAACGCTGGCCGTGCAGCCGAACGGGCTGAGGCTGCGGAGAGAAAAGCACAGCAGTCAGAGCCAGAACAGCGTGCACAGGCAGCGAAGAAGAAACGGGAAATCACGCTCACCATCGGTGTGTTCTTCGATGGAACGGGCAACAATGCGAATAACAGCGCCGCTCGGCAGGCCGCTTGTTCCGGTGAACATTTTGAGATGAATAATGCGGAGGCTACGTCTGGATTAGAGCAGTGCCTGAGACTGAATCAAGGAGTCAGCGGTACCGCAGCTGGAAGCTATACCGGCTACTACAGTAACGTGCATTGGCTCCATGCACTGTACTCTACTGATTTCCCCTCCAGTATCGAACAAGGACAGTACGCGGTTTATATCGAGGGTATCGGTACGGAAGATGGTGCAGGTGACAGCACTTACGGGATGGGCACCGGTCGCGGTGATACCGGTGTGGTGAAAAAAACGGACAGAGCTATTGCTGCACTTGCTGCAGCTATCAAAGACTATTTAGCTAAACCGTCTGAAGTTGATGTCGGAATCGTCAGACAATTGCAGTTTGATATTTTTGGCTTCAGCCGTGGAGCAGCGGCGGCACGGCATTTTGCCAATCGGGTATTCAGCCAGGACAGGACCATTATCTCGGCAATTAAGATCGGGCTGGGTGATGTTGAGTTCTCCGGTACGCCCGGCGGTAAAACCCGATTTCTGGGAATATTCGATACGGTGGCAGCCATCGGAACGCCGGTTAACGGCCTGAACCCGCACAGCGCAGATACAGGTGAGGTGAATCTGGTGCTGCGTCCGGGCGTGGCGGAAAAGGTATTTCATATCACTGCGCAGCACGAATGCCGCTTTAACTTTGCACTGAACAGCGTCAAACCGGCATGGCCGGAGCTGGTCCTGCCTGGTGCGCACTCCGACATTGGCGGAGGATACAATCCGGAGGAGCGCGAAGCCTGTTTCCTTACCCGGCCGGAGTTTGAAACCGTACCACTCTCAACTCCCGATACAGAAACGCGGATTTATCGGCAGACCTGCGCGCAGCTTAAAACGATGGATGGCTATCCGGCGATAGCGCCGCTGCTGAATGCGGTGGAGGTCAATGCCGATGTCTGGCATGACGACAGAATGCCAGCCAATCGTTACGGAACACTACAAAAGCGCAGCGGAGCGGCGCTGGTTATTGACAGACTAACCCGCAATGACTGGTCAAAGGTGGTGCTACGGGTGATGCTTGATGCGGCGCAGGATGCCGGTGTGATCTTCGATCCTATCAGGGACACTAATAAAGAGTTAAGACTTCGCTCAGAACTCAAAAGCTTGTGTGAAAAAGCGATAATAATGGGACGGGCCACAAGAAGTGGAATTCCTGGAACTGGCTTTACTACATCGGAAATTCTGATGCTGGCCGAAAAATACATTCACTGTTCAGCCAACTGGAACGGTGTGGTGAGGGATGACCAGGGAATGATCAGTGGTGCAGTCAGACCGGCAAAGCTTGTGACATTTACTAACAGACCAGACGAACGCTGGCAGCGTACGGTTTACGATATGGACGGAAATAAAATATGGAAATAAAACGCGTTGCAGGACTTCTTGCAGTGCTGGCGTTGACAGCCTGTCAGGGAGAAACACACTCCATTAACGCTCCTCAGAACGATAAGCCAACTGAATGGTGGTTTAATTTTTTCACGCCTGAAGCGCTACCGGCATTAGTGACCTTCGCGGGTGTTCAGGATGCGGAAGGTAAAGTTTATGAGTTCAATACACTGGATAGTACAAGAGCGCTTAATGGTGTAGTCGGTCAATGGAACGATAATGCACGAACGCTTAACGGTCACTGGAATCACGTTAAACGGCCTCCCAGACATATTATTTTTTGCTGGGACTCAATTATCGATAAAAGGGTATATCAGACCACTCTGACCATTCCTGAACCCATTGTGGATAAAATGCTCCAGCCTGGGGTAAATCAGGACTATCCGGGGAAAGGAGAGTATTACAACACTATACAAATTGGTCTGGCTCCGGAGGGAAAGGTAGCTGTCTGGTTAAGTGGCGTTGCCCGGGGCGAACCTGGTTACCGTATAACGCCGTCCGTCCTGAAAACTTTCTCAGGAGATAGACTAGATATCTGTAAAGGAATAACGAAAAGTGACTTTAATTATGGGTATGACCAGGACATAAAAGATTTTATCAAAGGAAAAAAATACCCTTACGGCCGATGGTAACGATTCCGATATATTTAATAATTGGCTGAAAGGATATTCATTTCAGCCAATTTAAAAGGGTGGTTAGTGAAACTGTTAAAGAAAAATCAGCAGTGCGGTCAGACCGGCTAAGCTGATGACATTCACCAACCGGCCAGACGAACGCTGGCAGCAAACGGTTTACGATATGGACGGGAATAAAATATGGAAATAAAACGTATGGCAGGGCTTCTTACCATTCTGGTATTGACTGGCTGTCAGGGAGAATCACATACAACTGATGTTCCTCGGAATGGTGAACCAACAGAATGGACGTTTGATTTTTTCACGCCTGAAGCATTACCCGCATTGGTGACGTACGCAGTAGTACAGGACGCCGATGATAAAGTTTATGAGTTTAACACTCTGAACCGTACATCTGTTCTGCCTGGCGTTATCGGGCAGTGGAATGACAAAGATCGTGCTTCTGGTGGCTACTGGAATCATGTTGAGCGCCCGCCAAGGCATATTATTTTCTGCTGGGACTCTATTATCGATAAAAAAGTGTATCAGACCACTCTGACTATTCCTAAAGCCGATCTGGAGAAAATGCTCAGGCCGGCCGGGCAGAAAGACTATTGGGGGAGAACAGCATATTACGATAGAGTACAGATAGGTCTGGCTCCGGAGGGAAAGGTAGCTGTCTGGTTGCAGGGGATTCGATCTGAGCCTAATTATCGTATTACACCGTCAATTCTGAAAACTGTCTCAGGAGATAACCTGGATATCTGTAAAGGAATAACGAAAAGTGACTTTAATTATGGATATGACCAGGACATAAAAGATTTTATCAAAGGAAAAAAATACCCTTACGGAATCTGGTAGCCAGAATTTTAAGCTCTAAAGGATCTTCCTATATCTTTTAGAGCATACCCACCTATTAAAAAGCCTCAATACAAGACAGGTTAAAGCCAGGAATTGCTAACGCCTCCTTTCTCCAAACTAACCGCTTAAAAAGCCAGAGTGCGCAGTCAGTGCGACGTGACCGGAGAAGAGGCGTGGCGGGCCGATGCAGATTCAGTAGCGCGCACGCTGACGGCAGCGGCGGCCGGGCGGGTCTGCCATAAATAGCGCACCGAGGCGAGCCAGCAGAGGCTGTATCCCAGAAGCTCAGTGCCCTCTTCGGCCATGTTTTTCACCACGCGGTTGTAATCGCCCAGCATCAGATGCTGCCAGAGCGCATGAACACCAAACAGACGGGAAAAAACCAGCACCACTAAAAAGCCGGAAGCCATCACCGGCCAGCTACGGTGCTGAACAAGGTTCGCCAGCGCATGCACGGTTTTCTTTGGCGTGCGCAGTGCAACGGCCAGCGAACCCGCTGTGACCGCCAGGGCAAACCAGACCCAGCTGCCGTGCTGAATGACATCAAACACGAAGTCGAGCTCGCGGATCAGCATGCAGCTGTAAAACCCTGCCACTAAGGTCAGCGCTCCACGCTGGGCGGGACGGCGGCGGGCCGCAATGAAAAACAGCGCGGCGATCGTCGCCAGCATGATTTCCTGGGTGGTTTCAGTAAAAGAGGTTTCGTGCAGTGCGTCGTTCATCCAGGCCACATCAATGTAGACGGGGACGATAGTCAGGGCGAGAACCAGGGCGGCCATCAGGAAGACCGCGATTTCACGGCCAATAATTGTCAAATCGTTGCGCATTTTGTTACCAGTATAATGATTAGCGGACTCATTATATTTTAAACGCCCGATTCCCTTTCTCTTTTCATGCCCCGCTAGAAGCTGGCGCTGAAGCCAAAGCTATAAAGTTGCTGCTCGTCGTTATTCAGCGCTTCGCTTTGTGAAAATGACGCGAAAGCCGCCAGATTATCGTTCAGTGGCATTTGTGCGCCGATGCTTAAATCGATGCCGTCGGACTGATCCGAGCCATTCGTTGCCTCGCGCCGTGGACTCTGCGGCGTATCCGCCATCAGATAGTGGTAACTCAGCTGCGCCCAGGGCGATATCCATCCCTGCTGCGAATCAATGCGCCATCCGACGCTGGCGCTTTGTTCACGGCTCTGCTGATCGCTGTAGTCGCATTGCAGGCAGTTCATCTGCTGGGGATCGACCGCATACTGCGCCACGGGTCCGGTGGTCAATGACGGCGCAATGGGCATGTCAACGCCCGCCCGATAGCGTTTACCCAGCGGCGTGGTGCCTACGCCACCGGTTTCACTGTGCAGGGCGATGGGGGAAGCAGTGGGAGAATTAATTGCAGCTTCAAACAGGGCGCGGCTCTCATCGCTGAACGCAAGTGGCGTCAGGGCGATCTTCTCCGCCAGAATTGTGTCGTAGTCGGGCAGAAAGTCAGGATGCTGAGGCGCAGAGATACCACCGCGGGCAAAAGTCGGTTGCATGAACATTAACAGCCCTACAGCACAGCAGGTCCGCAGACCTTTCCAACCGCTTCTCGGCAACATCGCTTCTCCGGGCAAGGCTGAAGTTATGGCGTCTTAATGAATTTTTCGGCCCGTCTCTGTTATTTAACCGGTGATCGTTTAACTATCAACCGATTAATTCTAAGATCAAGCGGACCGCTAAAATATTCTCGTTATAAAGGAAAAAAACGATGCAACGATGTGGCTGGGTAACGCAGGATCCGCTCTATCTGGCGTATCACGACAGGGAATGGGGTGTGGCGCAAAGAGAGACGCGTGCACTGTTTGAGATGCTCTGTCTGGAAGGACAGCAGGCGGGATTATCCTGGATCACCGTGCTGAAAAAACGTGAAAACTATCGGGCGGCGTTTCACCACTTTGATCCTCAGGCTATTGCGCAGATGGACGCTGCCGACATTGACGATCTTATGCTCAACAGCGGCATTATCCGCCACCCTGGCAAAATCGCCGCCATTATCGCTAACGCCCGCGCTTTTCTTGAGATGGAAGCGAAAGGCGAGGATTTCAGCGACTTCGTCTGGCAGTTTGTCGATAACGTGCAAATTGTGCACCATTATCCTGATTACAGCCAGGCACCCACCACGTCAGAGCAGGCTATTGCGCTGTCGAAGGCGCTGAAGCTGCGTGGTTTCAAATTCATCGGCCCTACAATTTGCTACTCCTTTATGCAGGCCTGTGGGCTGATAAACGATCATCAGAGCAACTGTTTTTGCCATCCTGACAATCAAAAGGCGTGATTCCCGGTAAATCAGGATTTTTCCGCACTACATTCCCGGTCACCAGACGGCATAATCGTGCCACTTATGGGAACGGTTTTCCCCTGTGTGTCGAATGTAAGGGAACAAAAATGCAGAAGAAATTAATCGCCATCACCTTGTTATTAAGCGGCAGTCTGGCCCTGCCAGGTTGTACCACCAATCCTTACACCGGCGAATCTCAGGCGGGTAAGTCAGGCGTGGGTGCGGGCCTTGGCGCATTAGTCGGTGCCGGTGTCGGCGTGCTCTCTTCATCGAAGAAAGATCGTCGTAAAGGTGCGCTGATTGGGGCCGCAGGCGGCGCGGCGCTGGGTGGTGGCGTGGGTTACTACATGGACGTGCAGGAAGCGAAACTGCGTGACAAGATGCGCGGGACCGGCGTCAGCGTAACCCGCAACGGCGATAACATCGTCCTGAATATGCCAAACAATGTCACCTTCGACTCCAGCAGCAGCAATCTGAAACCTGCCGGCGCCAACACCCTGACCGGTGTTTCAATGGTGCTGAAAGAGTATCCGAAAACCGCGGTAAACGTCGTGGGTTACACCGACAGTACCGGCAGCCGTGCGCTGAATATGCGTCTGTCACAGCAGCGTGCTGAAAGTGTTGCCAGTGCGTTGATCGTGCAGGGTGTTGCCAGCGATCGCCTGCGCACACAGGGTGCAGGCCCGGATAACCCGGTTGCCACCAACAGCACCGAAGCAGGCAAAGCACAAAACCGTCGCGTTGAAATTACGCTCACCCCGCTGGGATAATCGCGGTCGCCCCTGAACGGGGGCGTACCTTTTCTGTAAAGCATCACGTTAAAAGCACCAGTAATGTTTCTGCGGATAGAGCCAGCAGAGGCCTTATGGTAGTCTGATCAAAAATTGATCAGTGGACTTGCCCCATGTCTCTTAAAGCCATCGCTGCAGTTTTAGGTCTTTCCGTTACGACTGTCAGCCGCGCCCTTAATGGTTATCAGGATGTCGCTCAGGAGACGCGTAAACGCATCGAAGAGGAAGCGCAGCGGCGCGGCTACCGGCCTAATGCGGCGGCCCGACGGCTGAAAACCGGCCGTGCAAACGCGGTGGGATTTGTCTGCCCAATCAGTGCATCCCCTCTATGTGGTAGCGACTTCAGCGACATGCTGCTGGCGCTGGATCATCATCTTGCCCGTCATGAAATTAACCTGCTATTGCTGGCGGATAAACAGCAGCAGAGCCATTCAACCCTGACGCGCCTGCTGCGCAGTGGGGCCGTCGATGCTCTGATCGTCGGCCATACCACGCCAGAAGACAGCCGACTGAATGCGCTGATGCAGACCAGTTTTCGTTTTCTGGCGCTGGGCCGCAGCGATCTGCCAGCCGCCTACGCCTGGTTTGATGTTGATCACCTTGCCGGTTCACAACTGGCGGTGGGCTGGTCGCTGGCGCAGGGGCGGCAGCGGATAGCCTGGCTCGGCAGCAATGAAAACAGCACGCGGGTACGTGACCGGCGTCAGGGTTATCTGACGGCGCTGGGTGACGTTGCGCCTTATGCGATGGCGGCGGTCGCACCGTCGCGCCGTGCCGGCTATCACCAGACGCGTGAGTGGCTGGCAGAGGAACCCGCGCCGGAAGTGATTATCACCGACTGCGCTGCGCTGGCTGAGGGCGCAGCCCTGGCGCTGCAGCAGGCCGGTCGGGCAGCGGGCGAAAACGCCATTCTGCTCGCAGGCTGGGAAGGATTACCGCGTGATGCGATTATCGATCATCCTATGGCTGCGATTCGCCAGGCAACGCCGCATCAGGCTGGCGAACAGGTGGCTGACATGGTTATCAGGCTGATCAACGGTGAACCGCCGGAAACGTTACAGACCCTGTGGCAACCCTGGCTGCAATTACCGGCTTAGCACTTTTTGCGCCGGGCTTCGCTTGTGCTAGTCTCTGCCGGGTTTCTTATTTCGCAGGATATCTCATGAAAATCAGGCCGCCTCGCGCCACCATCAGCGATGTTGCTCACGCGGCACGAACCGGTAAAACCAGCGTTTCACGCTATCTTAATGGCGAGCTGCATCTGCTCTCTGCCGACTTAAAAGCGCGGATTGAACAGGCCATTGCGGATCTCAGCTACCGTCCGAGTCAGATGGCGCGCGGCCTGAAGCGCGGACGTACCCGCCTGATTGGGCTGATTATCGCCGACATTACTAATCCCTATTCCGTCGATGTGATGAGCGGCATTGAAGCTGCCTGCCGGGAGCAGGGTTTCACGCTGCTGATGTGTAACACCAACAACGAAGTGGATCTGGAGCAGCACTATCTGCAACTGCTGAGCAGTTATCAGGTTGAGGGCATCGTGGTTAACGCGGTCGGCATGCGTGAAGAGGTGCTCAGCCATCTGCAACAATCCCTGCTGCCGATGGTGCTGATCGACCGCAAAATCCCCGACTTTCCCTGCGATGTAGTGGGCCTGAACAATGCCGAAGCGGCCGAGACGGCCACACGCCATCTGGTCGACAATGGCTATGACGCGCTGCTGTTTCTCAGCGAGCCATTGGGCAGCGTGAATACGCGACGCGAGCGTCTGCAGGCTTTCCGCCAGTTGCTGGCGGCGCATCCGCAGGTTGAGCATGAAAATGCGGAAGTGCCGCTGCACCAGCCCGCCGCACTGGACCAGGCGCTTCTGGCCTTCCAGCAGCGTCACACCGGTAAACGCTGCGCGGTGATGGTGGCCAACGGAGCACTGACCCTGCAGGTGGCGCGATCGCTGCAACGACTTAACCTGCACTGGGGCCGTGATATCGGCCTGCTTGGTTTCGACGAACTGGAGTGGGCGGCGCTGGCGGGTGTCGGCATCACTACGCTGAAACAGCCGACCTGGCAGATTGGCTACAGCGCGCTGGAGCGATTGATTGCGCGCATCGAGGGCAGCGAATTGCCGGTTGCCGAGCAGGTCTTCTCGGGTGAACTGATCGTTCGTGGCTCCAGCCAGCCTCTGGGCTGAGTTTTATATTTTGTTTCCGGATATTATTACTCAGACTGCTTAAGAAAATAATCTGTGCTGGAAATATGGGACAACATAAGGCTGCATTCTCAGCACATATTGTCCCGTATGAGTATATGCGAAAATAAAGTTAGCTTCTGGTAAGAACGTAGAGTAATAACTGTTAAATATGATGGTAAGTATCGACCAGAGGCGTAATCAGATCACAAATAGACTTTTAATAATTTAACTTATGTTTACTTAACCAGATGGCTGGGCTTATGCTGATTTGGCATACTAACGTATTATTAAGGATAATATTACTAATGGCTATTCCAGCATATTTATGGTTAAAAGATGATGGTGGCGCGGCTATCAAGGGATCCGTTGATGTAAGCAACAGAGAAGGAAGTATTGAGATACTGAGCTTTATGCATGGTCTGAGTATTCCTACTGATAGCCACACCGGGAAGTTAACGGGAACCCGTATTCACAGTGCTCTTGAGTTCGAAAAAGAGTTTGATTCGTCCAGCCCTTATATCTACAAAGCAGTATCTTCTGGACAGACATTAAAAAGTGCAGAGATTAAATGGTATCGTATTAACCACGCAGGTCAGGAAGAAGAGTATTTTAACATGTTTTTAGAAGGCGTGAAGGTTGTATCCATATCGCCTGTAATGCATAACATTAAAGCAATTGAAAATATGAATCATCTGGAGTCTGTTACCGTCCGGTATGAAAAGATAACCTGGAAATATTGTGATGGTAATATTCAACACTCCGACTCGTGGAGAGAGCGTAGTTAGTGAGACTCATGGCGTGTATTGCGCCATTCAGACATGGATGCGAAAAAATGACATGGGTTTATGACGTAAGAAAAAGAACCTTCACACATAATGGTGAATATAAATTTGCTGCTATGTATGCAGGTGCAGTCGGTTATAAAAACGATCCTCAGTATGAAAGCCTCAAAAATAAAGGGCCTTTACCAAGGGGTAAATACAAAATAACAGGTAAGCCTTTTCTGCATCCCCATTCCGGTCCATACACCCTAAGGTTAACCCCATATCCTGGCAACACGATGTTTGGGCGAAGCGGTTTCCTGATCCATGGTGATAGCCGGGAGAAACCAGGCGAAGCCTCAAACGGATGCATTGTTCTTGCTCCTGGATTCAGGCATAAAATATATGAGTCCGGTGATTGGGAGGTTATTGTTCAATGAGATATTTACTACTGCTACTTTCAGTCTTCAGCGTTAACAGTTTTGCGAAGATTAGCATCGCTAAATGTATAGGAGCTGAAGGTGATGTGGGAAAAACCATGCTGCTTACGATGAAAGAAGATTTAAATATTGATAAATCTGAGATCATCATAAGCAAAACAAAGGCTGAGATAATGAGTCAGTCGCCTGTGACGCTCGCCTTAGCAAAAACGTATGGTTTACAGGAGAAGAAACTGAGCGGTGAAGGGGGAGATGATCCAACAACTGCTGATGAATATGCAAAAGCATTTATGTCGGATAATGCAAAGAATATGATTATCAGATATACTTATGAGAATAAAAACAATATGCATAATATCTTATTAACGTCAGCATTTATTAGTGACAGCGAGTGTATTGTAAGATTCAATGGATACTTAATTATTAAGAGAGAGTTTTAATTTTTAATTCATGGTGAGAAAAATCCTTACCAGGGAGTTGGGTTAAATGTCTCTTATCTGCATCCATGTAAGATTATGTTGGCCATGAAGTTTCCTGATGGTTTCTTTCTGAGTGTGTCTCCAGTTAAGACAGTCACACTCATATCTCTATACTCTTTTTAATTATTATTTTTTCTGACGCTTTCTTTTCCCAAAGACCGCGAACTGCAAAAGTCTTTCCTTCTGGCGTGGCCTATTCATTTCCCATCACCTAGTGAAATATGGCTACGGAATTGTGATCCCTTAATGCCTGTTCATATATTATTTGTTGCGAAATTTCCCCTGCCACAAACTATTGAAGCCAATTGAAAAAATTAACGGCAGATAACTCTTTTTCTATATTCTGGCTGGATTGCGTTGAGGCGACTCATAACGCCGCAAAAAAAGTAAGGAATTTAAATAAATTTCATCGGGTGTTATTCCTTTTTTCATCCTTGAGCCAACTATAAAATTCGGTGTGCGACTTTTTAAGGACGAGACTCTCATGGGTACTGACTTCGATATTAAAATTAACCAAAACCTTCGCCTGCACTCATCAAACCTCCTGAAAAATGCACTTAGCGTATAATCCCGCCCTTTTGTGTTTCAGAGCCTGTTTACATGCTCGCTTCGTGAGCACGATCATAATTTCACAGTTTGCTGCTTTGCTTTGGAACCGGTTCCATTTAGGGTTTTTCTATTCGTTATGGGCAGACCTCTGCCATGGAGTAGAACATGAAACCTGACATTATCGTGGTGACCGCCGCTTATGGCCACGCGCAGATCGCCGCACTCGGCGGTCAGGCTGCGTTGCTGCCAGTAATCCAGCAAGCGGGCGCTGACGGGGTCGAAATCCGCCGTGAACTGCTTGATGATGCGGCGCTGGCCGATCTGCCAGCGCTGGCCAGGGCGATAGCGGAGCATCAGCTGCATGCCAGCTATTCCGTGCCGGATACGCTGTTTTGTGACGGCGGCGAAATCAATCCACGCATAACCCACTACGTTGAAGAGGCACGACAGCTAAACGCGCAGCGGCTGAAAGTGGCGCTGGGAGACTTTACCGGTGCGCTGCCTCGCGAAACATTGCAGGCGCTGCTGGCAGATCTGCCATTCCAGCTGACCGTGGAAAACGACCAGACCGAACATGGCCGACTGGCACCGTCCGTCGCGTTTTTCACGGCGGTGCGCGAAGCCGATCTGCCGATCAGCATGACCTTTGATATGGGTAACTGGTGCTGGACCGGCGAAGACGCCGATCAGGCAGCAGAGCAGCTGGCCGCGCAGGTGGGCTATGTGCATGTCAAAGCCGCCATACCGCATCAGGATAGCTTCCGGGCGATTGCGCTGGATGAGGCTGATGACCACTGGCGCACGCTGCTGCAACAGCTGCCTGCGCGTGCGCCGCGCGGTATTGAATTTCCGCTGGAAGGCGACGATCTGACTGCGGTGACACGCCACTATGTGTCGCTGTTGCGTAACGTGTAAGGAGTGAAGATGACAACGCATCACACTATGCATCACAACGGCCCGCTTGATGTTGTCACCATCGGTGAAGCGATGGCGATGTTCATCGCCCGTGAAACCGGCGACCTGGCCGCAGCAGAGACCTTTGTTAAACGTGCCGCGGGCGCGGAACTCAATGTAGCGACCGGCCTGGCACGTCTTGGCCTGAAAGTGGGCTGGGTCAGCCGTGTCGGCGATGACGCTTTTGGCCGGTTTATCTGCCAGCAGCTGGAGAACGAGGGGATCGACCACGCCCGGGTGACAGTCGATAAGTGCTATCCCACCGGTTTTCAGCTCAAGTCCAAAGTGGATGACGGTTCCGATCCGCTGGTGGAATATTTCCGTAAAGGCTCGGCGGCCAGCCATCTCTCGGTCGATGATTTTGACGCGGACTATTTCGGCTCGGCGCGCCATCTGCACCTCAGCGGTGTGGCGGCGGCGCTGTCAGAAAGCTCATTAGAACTGCTGAAGCACACCGCTAAAGAGATGCGTGCACGTGGCAAAACTATCTCGTTTGACCCGAACCTGCGGCCGGTGCTGTGGCGCAGCGAAGAGGAGATGCGTAAGCAGCTCAATCTGCTGGCGGAGTATGCCGACTGGGTACTGCCGGGCGAAAAAGAGGGGCTGATTCTGACCGGTTATCGCCAGCCGGAAGCGATCGCGGATTTCTATCTCGACAGGGGTGTGAAAGCCGTCGTGATTAAAACCGGTTGTGACGGCGCCTGGTATAAAACCGCGCAGGGCGAACAGGGCCAGGTTGAGGCGATTAAGGTCGATAACGTGGTGGATACCGTGGGTGCCGGTGACGGCTTTGCCGTTGGCGTCATCAGCGCGCTGCTGGAAGGTCAGTCGCTGCCGCAGGCGATTCGGCGCGGCAACAAGATTGGTTCGATGGCGATTCAGGTCATTGGTGACAGCGAAGGTCTGCCGACGCGTCAGCAACTGGGCGACGTGTAGTTCGCGCCCCTCTACAGTCACAGGAGTTCCCGATGAAAAAGCAGACAATCGCGCCAAAACGCTGGTGGTTCATCATGCCCATCGTGTTTATCACCTACAGCCTGGCGTATCTCGATCGTGCAAATTTTAGCTTCGCTTCTGCTGCCGGGATTAACGACGATCTCGGCATCACCAAAGGCATGTCTTCGCTGCTGGGTGCGCTGTTCTTCCTGGGTTACTTCTTCTTTCAGATCCCGGGTGCGATTTACGCCGAACGCCGCAGCGTCAAGAAACTGATTTTCGTCTGTCTGATCCTGTGGGGCGGCTGTGCCTCGCTGACCGGCGTGGTCAGCAACATTCCGATGCTGGCCGCGATTCGCTTTGTTCTGGGCGTCGTGGAAGCCGCCGTGATGCCCGCGATGCTGATCTACATCAGCAACTGGTTCACTAAATCGGAACGTTCGCGCGCCAACACCTTCCTGATTCTGGGTAATCCGGTCACGGTGCTGTGGATGTCTGTGGTGTCAGGCTATCTGATTGAATCCTTTGGCTGGCGTGAGATGTTTATCTTCGAAGGGATTCCGGCGGTGGTCTGGGCGATTGCCTGGTGGTTCCTTGTGCAGGATAAACCGGCACAGGCGCGCTGGATGAGTGATGCCGAGAAAGCGGCATTACAGGCTGAACTGCAGAAAGAGCAGGAAAACATCAAAGCAGTGCGTAACTACGGCGAAGCGTTCCGTAACCGCAACGTCATCCTTCTCTGCCTGCAGTACTTTGCCTGGAGCATCGGCGTGTATGGCTTTGTGCTGTGGCTGCCGTCGATTCTGCGCAACGGCACCCAGATGGGCATGGTAGAAGCGGGCTGGCTCTCTGCCGTCCCTTATCTGGCAGCGACCATTGCGATGGTGGTGGTCTCCTGGGCGTCGGACAAAACCCAGAATCGTAAGCTGTTCGTCTGGCCGCTGCTGCTGATTGGTGCGCTGGCGTTTCTCGGCTCGTATCTGGTGGGATCGAACAATTTCTGGGTGTCCTACACCCTGTTAGTGATTGCCGGAGCCGCGATGTATGCCCCTTACGGACCGTTCTTCGCCATTATTCCTGAGATGCTGCCCCGTAATGTCGCCGGTGGCGCGATGGCGCTGATCAACAGCATGGGTGCGCTGGGGTCGTTCATCGGTTCATGGATTGTCGGCTATCTTAATGGTGCTACCGGCAGCCCGTCGGCGTCTTACATCTTTATGGGGTCGGCCCTGCTGGTTTCGGTGTGGCTGACGCTGATTGTGAAACCGGCGCAGAATAAAGCCCCGCCGCTGCAGGGCGCGAAACCGGCCTGAAAGCGTAAACGCTAGAGAGTGCTGATTCATAAGCGCCTAAGGCTGAGTCAGCACATTAAAAGCGTAATCGTTAATCTCTGTTTCTCCGGGCGGCCTGCAAGCCGCCCGCTACTTATTGAACGGGAGCCACCGAATGAAACCCGCTGTAATTCTTTATAAAAAACTGCCTGACGATCTCTATGCACGCCTGGCTGAACAGTGTGACGTGACGGAAATCAGCGATCTGTCGCCGGAAAGCCAGCAGCAGCATGCTGCGGTGTTTCAGCAGGCAGAAGGGCTGCTGGGATCGGGCGGTAAAGTGAATGGCGAGCTGCTGGCGAAAATGCCCAATCTGCGCGTCTGCTCCAGCGTCTCTGTGGGCTATGACAATTTCGATGTTGATGCACTGAATCAGCGTCACGTGGTGCTGATGCACACTCCGACCGTGCTGACCGAAACCGTGGCGGACACCATGATGGCGCTGGTGCTGAGCACGGCGCGCCGGGTGCCGGAACTGGATGCCTGGGTGAAAGCGGGCAACTGGCAGAAGAGCATTGGTCCGGCGCAGTTCGGCATCGACGTGCACCATAAAACGCTGGGTATCCTCGGCATGGGACGCATCGGGATGGCGCTGGCGCAGCGCGCCCACTTTGGCTTCGGCATGAAAATCCTCTACAACGCCCGCCGCGAACATGAAGAGGCGCAGTCGCGCTTTGGCGCGCAGCGCTGTGAACTGGAGGCGCTGCTGAAGCAGAGTGATTTCGTCTGCATCAGCCTGCCGCTGACGGAAGAGACGCACCATCTGATCGGTGCTGCCGAACTGGAACTGATGAAGCCGGATGCGGTGCTGATCAACGCCGGTCGCGGGCCGGTGGTGGATGAGCAGGCGCTGATCGCCGCGTTGCAGGCGGGCAAACTGCACGCTGCCGGGCTGGATGTGTTTGAGCAGGAGCCGGTCTCAGCTGACTCTCCGCTGCTGTCGCTGCCTAATGTTGTGACGCTGCCGCACATCGGTTCCGCCACGCATGAAACCCGCTATGGCATGATGCAGGATGCCGTAGAGAATCTCATCGCCGCGCTCGGCGGAAACGTTGAGAAAAATTGCGTGAACCCGCAGGCGCTGAAGTAATCCCCACGCCTTCCCATTGCGCCCGCCGATGGCGGGCGTTATGGTGGACCCCCGATTCGCTATTACAAATATTTAACCGCTATGTCCTTTTCTCAGTTCGGCGACAAATTTACCCAACATTCCGGCATCTCACGTCTGATGGAAGATATGGGCGCAGGCCTGCGTACGCCCGGCACCATCATGCTGGGTGGCGGCAATCCGGCGCAAATTCCGGCCATGAACGACTATTTTCAGCAGCTGCTGCAGCAGATGCATGAGGAGGGCAAACTCAGCGAGGCACTGTGCAATTATGACGGTCCGCGTGGCAAAGCGACGCTGCTCGAATCGCTGGCCGGACTGCTGAGTGAACAGCTTGGCTGGCCGATTACCGCAGAGAACATCGCGCTGACCAACGGCAGCCAGAGCGCCTTCTTCTATCTGTTTAACCTGTACGCCGGTCGCCGGGCCGATGGCAGCAAAAAGCGGGTGCTGTTCCCGCTGGCGCCTGAGTATCTTGGCTATGCGGATGCCGGTCTGGAAGACGATCTGTTTGTCTCGGCGAAGCCGAACATTGAGCTGCTGCCGGAAGGCCAGTTTAAATATCATGTCGATTTCGAGCATCTGCCGATGAACGATGATGTCGGGTTAATCTGCGTATCGCGCCCGACCAACCCCACCGGCAATGTGATCACCGATGATGAGCTGATGCAGCTCGATGCGCTGGCACAGCAGCATGACGTACCGCTGCTGATCGACAATGCCTATGGCGTGCCGTTCCCCGGCATCATCTTCAGCGAGGTGCGCCCGCTGTGGAATCCCAACATCATTCTCTGCATGAGCCTGTCGAAGCTCGGCCTGCCGGGTGCGCGTTGCGGCATTATTATCGCGGATGAGAAGACCATTACTGCGCTGAGCAATATGAACGGGATTATCAGCCTGGCGCCAGGCAGTATCGGTCCGGCCATCGCCAATGAGATGATCCGTCGCGGCGATCTGCTGCGGCTCTCCGAAGAGGTGATTAAGCCGTTCTATCAGCAGAAGGTGCAGCAGACCATCGCGATCCTGCGGCGCTATCTGCCGGAAGATCGCTGCCTGATCCACAAGCCGGAAGGGGCGATTTTCCTCTGGCTCTGGTTCCGCGATCTGCCGATCACCACCGAACTGCTTTATCAGCGGCTTAAAGCGCGCGGTGTACTGATGGTGCCGGGCCACTTCTTCTTCCCGGGACTGGAACAGGCGTGGCCGCATACCCATCAATGTATGCGGATGAACTACGTGCCGGATGCAGAGAACATCGAGCGGGCGGTGCAGATTCTGGCGGAAGAGGTTGAGATCGCCTGGCGCGACAGTTAATCCTGCTGTTCCTGTGAATCGGTTAACGACAGCTGGCACCACTGTGCCAGCTGCTGAATCGCCTGTTCCACTTCCGCATTCCAGCCGAAACCGGCATTCAGCCGGAAACAGTGATCGTAGCGCTGATCGGTAGCAAAAATGTGGCCCGGCGCAATCCCGATGCCCGCATTGCGCGCTTTCAGAAACAGCTCGCGCACGTTCAGTGCCCCCCGTGGCATTTCCACCCACAGCACATAGCCTCCTTCCGGATCGGACACCCGGGTTCCCGCCGGAAATTCCCGCAATACCGACTGCCGCATTTCACGGATTTGCCGCGCCAGCTCGCGCCGCAGTTTGCGCAGGTGCGCATCATAGCCGCCGCTGCGCAGCAGCTCCGCCACCGCCGCCTGTGACAGCACGGAGGTGCCCATGGTGGAGGTATATTTCAGCGAGGCGATTTTGCGCATGTAGTTAACGCTGTGCACCCAGCCAATACGAATGCCCGGTGCCACAGTTTTAGAGAAGCCGCTGCAGAGAATGGCGTTGGGGCTGAAGGCACGCATCGGGAAGGGGCGACGCTCACCAAAGGCGGTATCGCCAAAAATATCATCCTCAATGATCACTACATCATTCTCATCCGCCTGCCGCGCGATATAGGCTTTATGCTCGTTGGGAATACTCTTGCCCAGCGGATTATTGACGTTGCACAGGGTGAGAAAGACCCGCACCGCTTTACGCTGAAACAGCCCGGTGAGCTTTGCCACATTCACATACCCTTCCGGCCCGGCTTCCACTTCAATCACCCGCAGGTTCAGGTTATGCAGCATCTGCAGCAGCACGAAATAGCAGGGTGACTCTACGGCGACCACATCGCCCGGCTGGGTGGTGGCGCGCAGCGACAGTGAGATCGCCTCGATGCAGCCGTTGGTGATCAGAATATCGTCGGCGCTGATATTGCAGCCATAATCGACCGCGCGACGGGCAATCTCGGTTTTCAGCGGCGCATAGCCGGTGCCCTTGACCGTATTGCCGAGCAGGGCCGGTTTGCTGTAGCCCATCTGACGCATCAGCAGGCCGATGCGTTTGACCGGATAGAGCGCGCTGTCGCCGTTAGCCAGATCGAGGCGCACCCGGCAGTCTGAGCCAAGCATCGCCAGATGCAGTTCGGTCTGTTCATCCAGCGGTGCGATGGCGTGTGGCTGTTCGCTGATGGCGGGCAGCTGACGTGAAGAGGGCCGCTGCGGGGCGACAAAAAAGCCCGATTTAGGCCGGGCGACGGCGTAGCGCTCATCTTCCAGCGTGCGCAATGTTTTCAGGGCGGTGGTGAGGCTGACATTGTACTGCGTCGCCAGCGTGCGTACCGACGGCAGACGGCTGTCGGGAGCCAGCGAACCGGCATGAATGGCCTGCTTGATCTGTTCTGCTATCTGGCGGTAACGACTGCTCTGACTCTCCTGTTCCCCGATAACATCGGCCATCTGTTCCACCCCATATCGCGCTGATCTGTGCATATTCAACAGAGTACATTCAAAGTACTTTAGGCTGCATCTCTTAATTATTCATGATGCTGAACGGCACGGCGACCCCGCCAGCCACCGGGCTTCAGGCCATAAAGCGATTCTGTTCACCTGAGGGAAATGCGAGAAATGAATAATCTGCCCGCCATGATGAAGGAGATTGAAGCGTATCTGTCGCCCGCGATCATGGAGTCGGCTCAGCGCTGCTCCGCCCGCCTGCTGGCGGTATTACCGGATAAGCTGCAGCTGGAGAACAACCGTGTGCTGCTCGCCTATGGCGGCGGAAAAGACAGCAGCTACATGGTGGCGTATGTGCGATACATTCAGGGCCTGATCTGGCAGCAGCAGGGCAGCACTTTCTCTCTTCGGGTCAGCACCAACCGCCATGCGGCAATGAATCAGAGCGTGATGGAGAATATCCATCGCGTGTATCAGGCGCTGGCGATGCATGACGATGAACGGGCGGAATGTCTGGTGGTGGATGGCCTGCTGATCCGGCCGTTTGCCCGCGACCTGCCAATGCCGGAGAGCGTACGGCAGCAGAACCGCCATGATGTGCTGATGAATGGCCACCGCTTTCGCGCCGATGGGCGCTCGACCTTCTGCAATGCCTGTAATCTCAGCATGGTGAACTCCTTTGGCCTGGCGGCAGACTACAACGGCGGCGTGGATCTGATTGTTACCGGCGACTCGCCGCAGGAGCAGGCCGCCTATGTTGCCTGGGCGCGGCACCTTTCACGGCTGTTTGATGCGCCGGTAGCGGACAAAGGCCGGGGCTTCAGCGGCTTTCTCCAGACGCTGGACGGCGTGGCTGAGCGCTACTTCTCTGACGTTTACGGTGCCGATCAACTGACACCCGCACACCGCATTACCCACCAGCTGGCGCGCGATCCGCTGTTTTTCAACATCTATCAGGACACCGCCTATGAAGCGGGCGCGCACTGGGCGCTGCTCAGCGAATTTATGCGTTTCCGTTTTGATGAGCTGATGTTCAGCTTTTCTGAGTCCGACTGCGGTAATCCGACACTGATGGCGCACCTGCGGGGACTGCGGGCTGAAACGCTGCTGCAGCGTAACTATGCCGAAGGGATCCGCGAATATGTGCGCTTTGCGCTGGGGCTGATGGTGAAGAAAGATTTTCCGCCACAGCTGATTGATGAGATGGCGGCACGTTATCAGGATGACGACGCCATCTACCAGCAGCGGCAGCGCGCGGCGGACTTCGCCCTGCAGGCGTTTGACCTTAACGACGACCAGTTGATCTGCATGATCTACTCACCCTTTCTGACACAGGGAGAACAGCTCGGACAGTGGCTGTCACAGCAGCAGATTGCGCTGGATGAAACAGCCATTCGCGACCTGCTTGAGCAGCGCAGTGAGGATCTCGCGCTGGCACAGCAGCTAACACAACTCTCTGGCCTGACGCTGACGCAGATGCAGCACTGCTGGCAGAGTCAGCCGGTCAGTTCGCTGCTGGAGGGCAAAAGCCGCGATCCGCTGTCGCGCGTCCTGCGTTTTGATCCCCATAAAGCGGTGATTCAGGTCAATAACGGTGTGCTCAACGACATCGTGACAGAAATCATTTCCGGGCGTTAACCCGGTAAGGCAAGGCGATGAAAAAGATTTTCCTGCAAATTGGCGCAACCCGCGATGGCCAGAACCCCTACTGCGAGGTGGCAAAGCGCGATGGCTATTTCACCGTGCTGGCGGAAATGGGCGATTTTGTCGATTACCAGTCGTTAAGCCTGGCGCTGCCGTTTGATCTGATCATCCGCCTCGACCGTCCTGAGAATCCGTGGGAGGTCATGCAGGCCTATCTTCACGCCGGTTTACTGGCGCATCCGCTGGTGGTGCTGGCGGGTTTTGAAGCCTACAACGCCAGCGCCGGACGGCTGCGCGAGATGCTGGCCGGGCCTGACGCGCCCGCCGCCTTTATTCCGCTGGATAAATATGCGCAGCGTATGGCGCTGAAAAAAGCCTGGCCGCGCTTTCCGCAGCCGGAGTTCCGCTTTTTCGCCTCGCCGCTCAGCATTCTGGATGCGGAACAGGCGCTGATCTATCCCTGTGTCGTGAAGCCGGTGGATGGCGGCGGTGGGCTGGGCATCTGGCTGATTGAGCGCGCCGATCAGCTGCACAGCGTAGTAACACAGCTGGTACAGACCATGAACTACGGCGGGCGCGGCTTCAGCGGCTTTATTGTGGAAAGTGCGCTGATCGGCGAGGAGTTTTCGTTGCAGGGCGTAGTGCATCAGGGGCATCCCCTGGCGCTGACCTGTTGCCAGAAGGTCATTGAGCAGCACCGGGATAGCGAAGGCTGCGTCAGCTTTTATGAGTCGGGGCATGTGGCGATGGCAGCAGCAGCCCTGCCAGCGTCGTTCAGCAGTCTGATGACCTTCTGCTGCGAAACCTTTGGCTATCGTCAGGGCGCGTTTCACATCGATTTCATCGTGGTGAATGGCGTGCCGCATTTCCTGGAGATGGGATTCCGGCTCTCCGGCATGGGCGTGGCGACGCTGGTGCAGGCGACGACGGGCATCAACTGGGCGGAAGTCACCTTCCGGCTGGAAGCGGGCGGCGCACTGCCTGCCTTTACCTTCACCCCACCCGGTGCGGTCGGCCAGCTGCGGTTACGGCAACCGGCGCAGCTTCAGGCGGCTGAACGCTGGATCGATCAGCATCAGCAGGGTGCGCTCTTGCCACCACTCAGATTGCCGGCATTACAGGTTTCACCCCGATCTTCGCTCTATGCCGATCTGACCCGACACGCGGGCATTCTGGCAACGTTCAGCCTGACGGCCACTACGCGCGAACCCATTATGACCACGTTTCAGCAGGTGATTGCCGCGCAATCCGTTACAGCCGGGAGAGACAAAGTATGTGCAGGATGATTCTGGCGCATGGTCAGTTCGACAGCGCACAGATTTTAGAGGCGGCGCGTGCCATGAGCTGCGGTGAAGGCGCTGAACACGATGGCCCGATTAAATCGCATCCTAACGGCTGGGGCTGCCTGTGGCTGGAAGAGGGCGAGATTCGGACCCTGCACGGCACCGGCCCGTTCGCCGACGCCCTGCCGGGCATTGATGTGGATCGCCTGCGCAGCCGCTTTCTGGCGGTGCATGTGCGCCACGCCACGCTGAGTAAAAATCAGGGGATCGAATTTTCGCATCCGCTGTGGCGCAACAGCGCCGGACATCAGTGGTACATGATGCATAACGGCTTTCTGCCAACAATTTACCGCCAGCTTGGCCTGGCGGAATCCCGCTTCGATTCCGAAGAGTATCTGCGCTACCTGGTGGATCAGACCACACCCGCCGATTTCACCCGCGACTATCTGCGCGCAAAGATGGCGCAGATAGAACCCGGCGGCAGCGCAGGCAATGCCATTTTTGTTACCCGTGACAAAGCCTGGGCATGGCAGTGGCATCCGCACGATACGCCTTTCCCTGACTACTTTACGATGCATTTTCGGCAACAGGACGGTTGCACGCTGATCGCCTCTGAACCCGTAACAATACCAGGCAGCGCCGGCAGCTGGCGGCGAATGAACAATCATGAACTCTATGAAATACCGTTTAGGGAGTGATAAACATGGCTATTTTCAATCAGTTCCGCGTGATTAATCCCAACATGTTTGTGGAATCGACCTGGCTGGATGACATCGTCACTGCACGGGTGCCGCTGCTGGTGCTGCGTAATTTCCTGACGCCAGAGGTGCGGCAGGCGGTAGTGGCTGACCTGCAGCGTTGCCGGGAAAAGATCCGTGTCTCTCACTACCCCAATGGCGCGCTGACCACGCTTGGTCCCTATCTGGCGCGCCATACGGCGGCACCCGATAACTATTTTACCGAGCTGCGTGATATCCAGCCGGCGTTGCCGCCCTCGCTGAACCAGCTGCGTGAACTGATTTACGGCTGGGTGCAGCATGCGCTGCGGCTGGAAAGTTTAAACATCGCCCATGAACCGGGTCGTGGCGACTACGCCGGTTTTATCGTGCGCTTTCACGCCGATGGCGTCGCGAACCCGCTGCATAACGACAATATCGTGCGCGACGCCGCAAAGACCTCACTGGTGGTGACGCAAATCCTGCATCAGCTCAGCTGCGTGGTCTGCCTGCAGGAGTGCAACGCGGGTGGCGCGCTACGTATCTACAACAAAAAGTGGATGCCGGAGGATGAGCAGTTCAAAACCGCCGGTGAGCTGGGCTATCGCAGTGGCGTGATTGAAAACAGCGAGATCTGCGAATTTTCACCACGCAGTGGTGATATCTATCTGTTTAATCCTGCTTTTTATCACGAGATCGACCGGGTTGAAGGTGATACCCGCATCACCATGGGGTTCTTTTTCGGGCTGACCGATAAAAAGATGAAACACGCTATCGCCTGGAGCTAAGCCGGGTTGTGCAGGAATTTTTGCCAGAAGAGGAGAAGGGAATGACGACGTTTGAAAAAATTACTGCGCTGCTGGATCAGCATCAGGCCAGCTACCGCGTAGTGGAGCATGAGGCGGTCGGGCAGACCGATCAGATCAGCCAGATCCGCGGCAACGCGCTGGGCCAGGCGGCCAAAGCGATGGTACTGGAGGTCACTATGCCGGACGGTGCGCCATCGCGTCAGCTGCTGGCGATTGTGCCGGGTGACTGTCGGATCAATTTCAAAAGCGCGGCGCGCGCCATTGGCGGCAAAAAGTCCTCGTTCGCCGCGCCAGAGCTGGCGCAGGCACTGACCGACTGTGTCATGGGCGCGGTGCCGCCGTTTAGTTTTGATGACCGGCTGGCGCTGCGGGTCGATACCCGGCTGCAGCAGGTCGGCACATTATGGTTTAACGCGGGCGAGCTGGAGAAGTCGATCGCGCTGGCTGCAGATGACTATTTTCGCATCGTGGGTGAAGGCTGTTGTGCTGATATCGCCTCCCCGATTGCGATCACCGCCTGACGGCGGCTCAAGGAGTTTCAGATGTCGGTAAAAGATATGCTGTTAGCGCTGTGCGTGGTGGTAGCGTGGGGCGTGAATTTTGTGGTGATTAAGCTCGGGTTGCAGGGCATGCCGCCTTTTTTGCTGGCCGGACTGCGTTTCGCTCTGGTCGCCTTTCCCGCTATTTTCTTTGTGCGTCGCCCGCCGATCCCGCTGCGCTGGCTGGTGGTTTACGGCATGACCATCAGTTTTGGTCAGTTTGCGTTTTTGTTTCTGGCGATCAAGCTCGGCATGCCAGCCGGTCTGGCGTCGCTGGTGCTGCAGGCGCAGGCGTTCTTTACCCTGTTGCTGGGTGCGCTGCTGCTGGCAGAGAAGCTACGCTGGAATCATATCGTCGGGATTATTATCGCCACGCTGGGAATGTTTATGCTGGCGACGGCGGGGATGGAAGGGCAGACCAGCGCCGGGATTACGCTGACGACTATGATGCTGACCCTGTCGGCGGCGCTGTCATGGGGGCTGGGGAATATCACCAATAAGATCATTATGCGGAACCGCAGTGTGCCGATTATGTCGCTGGTGGTCTGGAGTGCGCTGGTGCCGGTCATTCCCTTCTTTGCCTGTTCGCTGCTGTTTGAGGGGCAGGCCGCCATCGCTAATAGCCTGTTGCATATCGGCCTGCAGACCGTGCTGGCGCTGTTCTATCTGGCGTTTGTCGCCACCATTGTCGGTTACGCTATCTGGGGGAATTTACTGAGTCGCTATGAAACCTGGCGCGTCGCGCCGCTGTCGCTGCTGGTACCGGTGGTAGGGATCATTACCGCCGCGCTGGTGCTGGATGAGCACCTCTCTGGTCAGCAGATGCTGGGGGCGGTGGTGATTATTCTGGGGCTGCTGGTGAATGTGTTTGGTGGCGTGCTGGGTCAGCGTCTGGCGATGCGAACGCAGCCGTAAGTTAAAAATCTTCGCTGACGCAGCCTTTGTAAGCGTTATAGCTCAGAGCGCAAAACAGCGCTAGTGCTGCTCTCTTTTTCAGGCAGCTCATAAATTCAAAGCGATGGGAGTATACGCCTGTAGCAAAGCATCGCGGGCCAGGGATGGCCCGCGCTGAGCCGCCATGGATGGCGCTTTTGCGTCTTTGCGAAAGGCGTATACTCCCTGAGCCTGTGCACCCACTGACATCAAAAACGAAAAACGCCGCATTAGCGGCGTTGAGATTGTTGAAAAAGTCCAGCTCGGTAGCGGTAAGACCGAGCCTGCGAAGGGAACGCGGTCAGATCGGAAAGTCGCAAAAACCGCCATCCCTGGCACGCTCGGCCCACGCCATCCCTGGCGCGGGACGCTTTCCTCCTCTGACCGTGTTCCCTGCGCATTGAGCTTATTCATTGCTGCCGGACTCACCCTAATTTGGGTTTTTCAGCAGCCTGAAACGCCGCTAACGCGGCGTTTTTCATGATTACTTCAGAATCTCAATACGGCGTGGTTTCGCCTCTTCCGGCACCAGTCGTTCAAGATCGATGCTCAGCAGACCATTTTCGAGACGGGCATCGCGCACCACAATGTGGTCGGCGAGCTGGAATTTACGCTCGAAGTTACGCTCGGCGATTCCCTGATAAAGGTACTTACGCTCGGCCTGCTCTTCAGGATGGGCACCCCGCACGATCAGCACGTTATCGTGCGCCGTGATATCCAGTTCGCTCTGAGAAAAACCGGCCACCGCAATAGTAATGCGATAGTGATTTTCATCGACCAGTTCAACGTTATAGGGAGGATAGCCGCCATTGCTCTGATTCTGATTAGATTCAAGCAGGTTAAACAGGCGATCAAAACCGATAGCAGAGCGATAAAGTGGGGTGAGATCAAAGTTACGCATATTAAGACTCCTGAAATTCAGCAAGTTTTGGCAACCTTCCACAACTGGACAGGCTGGATACGGCACCTCACTGTCCCTTGCGGCGACGGTGAGTGCGTCCGTAAACTAAAAATGGGTGTCACAAAACGATTTTCAAGAGGGCGAAATGCAATTTTTTTCGCCAAATTGCGGAAATGACATACACTCAGGACTACTTTTGCCAGACGCAGACGGACTTCGCCCCAGAGTGTTGACGTTGTCTGGCAAGCCAACTCAGCCAGGCTTATGCCATGGCTGAAGGGATGATGATGATGAAATTGATGAAGACCTTACCTCTGGCTGGAATGGTGTGCTGCGCTATGGCAACAACAGGCTGTTCCAGCGTGATGTCTCATACCGGTGCGAGTCAGGGCTATTATCCCGGCACCCGTGCCAGCGCCGACATGCTGACTGATGGTGATACCAGCTGGGCGCTGAAGCCGCTGGCGTTAATCGATCTTCCTTTCTCTGCCGTGCTGGATACGCTGCTGCTGCCGTGGGACTACTACCGTAGCGACAAAGACAAATCTCTCGACTCCCCACGTGAACGTATCCTGCAGAGCGAAAGGCTGGCGCATACCCAGGAAAGCCTGGCGCAGGCGCAGCCTATGCCACCTATGCGGTCACAGCCGCAACCGTAAAGAGCTGCCGCCAGCCATTCACCTCACGCATAAAAGCAATCTGTGTACCATCAGGTGACCAGACCACCGCGTCACCTGACGGTGCTTCTTCCGTTCTGCACGTCAGACGCTGACACGCGCCGCTCTCAACCTCACATCGCATCACGCTGTTATCGCAGATAAAGGCAATTGACTGGCCGTCAGGATGCCAGCTAAAAGCGGACTGAATGCTGTGGCTGAGTTCGGTGATCTGACGCGGTTCGCCACCGTTGGGAGAGACCGTCCAGAGTTGGATCACCGCGCCGGCATCCGCCATCAGAAACGCGATCTGGCTGCCATCGGGCGCAGTACGCAGCCAGTGGCGCGGTTGCAGCGCCACGCCACGACTGTGCGTCAGGCGACGCTGCTGTACGCCAGCCGGTGGCGCAGGTAACTGCGCGCGGGTGCCCTCCAGCGGCCTCTCTCCGGCGCGCGCGTAATCTTCCAGTTCGTCTGGCAGATCAACAATAAAGACTTCGGGACGCTTCTCGCCCTGCGCCGTCAGCGTGTCGCCAAGAAAAGCGATAGCCCAGCGCTGCCAGCGGCCGTCCGGTTTCTGATAGCCACGTTCACCGACCCAGCACTCCTCATAAGCACGGTTGATCTGGTCACTGCCTGGCTGCGGTTCCGCATGCGTCTGGCTCACCAGCAGGCAGAAATAGCTGCCGTCATACTCGCGCGGATGCTGTTTAACCGGCGTCACCGCGTGAAGCGGCACCGCGATACCGACGTTGCGCAGATCGAGACGGCTATCCAGCTCATGCATCACGTGATCATTGTAGGTAAAGCTCAGGCGTGAACCGTCGGGGCTGAAGACATGCACATGCGAGCCGCCGCGCAGCGCGCCAGGGGTAAAGGGCGGCGTGATATCGCAGGCATCCAGATTCACCGCCGCGCCGTTCTGAACAATTACACCGCGCCGGTGGTGGAAGTCATACTGCCAGCTGTCATCGGGATGTTCCGGGCCATGAATGCAGACGTAGCGTGGGGGCAGATCGGGGCTGACCGTCACGACGCCGACGTGGGCTCCGTCCCGGGCCTGATAGAGCACCTCAACGTCACCGGTCATCACATTGACCCGCTCAATGGTCTGGCTGGTAAAGGACGCGCCTGATGGACGGACGTCAAACGCCAGCCACTGGCTGTCGGCCGTCCAGACATTGATATTGGTGAGCTGATGCTGACGGGCAGCAAAGGTGATCTGTTTTTCTGACATGATGAAACCCACGGAGAAAGCGTTGCCCGACAAATTACGCGATTCCGTTTTGCGGTGCAGCTTTTTTGGCGGGGTAAGGGAGCCGGGCCGCAGCGGCCCGGCAGAGAACAGGGCCGTTACAGCACTAACTCTTCAATGGCATGGGCGACGCCATCTTCCATATTGGTTTTAGTGATAAACTGGGCGATTTTCTTAACAGAATCAATGGCATTACCCATGGCGACACCCGTGCCGGCATATTCAATCATCGCCAGGTCATTCTCCTGGTCGCCAATCGCCATCACTTCTTCCTGCTTCAGGCCGAGCTTTTCCGCCAGCATTCTGACGCCCTGGCCTTTGTTCACCCGGCGATCGAGGATTTCGAGGTAATAAGGCGCACTTTTCAGGATGGTGTAAGTCTGCTTAGCATGCTCGGGCAGGCGGGCAATTGCCGCGTCGAGTAGGGCGGGCCGATCGATCATCATTAGTTTCGGGAAGCGCATAGCGCGATCCATCTCTTCCACTGCGCGATAGCGCACCGGAATGCCGGTCAGGCTCGCTTCATGGATGGTGTATTCGCTGATGTCTTTGTTCGGCGTGTAGAGATGAGATTTGTCGAACGCCTGGAAATGGACGCCAAGCTCACGTGCCAGATTCTCAATGTAGAGGTAATCGTCAAAGGTCAGCGTCACTTCTGCCACACACTCACCATCTGCCGCCTGATGAACCAGCGCACCGTTGTTGCTGATCGCGTACTGGCCGGGCGCCTGCATATCCAGTTCCATCAGATAGCGCTGGATACCCACAAACGGCCGGCCTGTGGTCAGCACAATCGACACGCCCTGCTTGCGGGCACGATCCAGGGCGGATTTCACCCCTGGCGTGATCTCATGTTGCGGATTGAGCAGGGTGCCATCCATGTCGATAGCGATCAATTTAATAGCCATAGAATCCTCGTAGCGTCTGGGTTTTGTTCAATGCTAGCGCGATTCAGCGCACATTGACCAGTTTCCTGGCAGGCGGGAATGGCCAGGAAACCGCCAGGGTCAGGCTGTAAAGAGATCGCGGTGGATTTTAATCACGGCTTTTCGGATTGTTGCGGGCTCTCCGGGCGCGCAGCAGGGACGATGGATATCGTGCGGGAAAAAGAGCGCGAACATGCCGGGCAGCAGCGTAATCACCGACTCGTTCGAAATCGTCTGATAAAACACGACGTCGCGCTGTTCGGCGAAATTTTCGGTAATTTTCTGGTCGGCATGGGCGCGGGCCACACCAATATTCTCGGTGCCTGCCAGCAGATACTGAATATCGATGTAGTTAAAGTGGGACTCTGCACGACGCGCGCTGGCGGGTTCGGTCATCATCTCCTGCACCAGACAGAACATTTTGTTGTCAGGCAGAATCTCATATTTGCCGGTGTCCAGCTGGCTGAAGTCGGTTCCCGCAATCCAGCTTATCGCCTGATCGATGACCGGATGAAAGGCGTGACGTTCTCTGTCCCAGTCGTGACGATCGCAAACAATCATGGTGTAACTCCCTGTAAAAATGAGTGCGCCGGAATAGCGCAAAGAGAGGCAAGAGTAAGGGAGCTGAGCGGGTTAAAACGTGATCGGGGTCGCAGCATGCGGGCAGCAGGAGCCGCCTCGCCGGGTTTTCGCCCATACGGCACAAAAAAAAAGGCCATCACCGTAGGGATGGCCTGTTATGTCCGCTATCTGTTAAATATCGATATTGGCCGCTTTCAGCGCATTCTCTTCGATGAAGGCGCGACGCGGTTCGACCGCATCGCCCATCAGGGTCGTGAACAGCTGGTCAGCACCAATCGCATCTTTAATGGTGACGCGCAGCATACGACGGCTGTCTGGATCCATGGTGGTTTCCCACAGCTGATCCGGGTTCATTTCGCCCAGACCTTTATAGCGCTGGACCGACAGGCCGCGACGCGACTCTTTCACCAGCCACTCAATCGCCTGTTCGAAGCTTGCCACCGGCTGACGACGCTCACCACGTTCAATGTAAGCATCTTCTTCCAGCAGACCACGCAGTTTGCCGCCCAGAGCACAGATTTTGCGGTACTCAGGTCCCTGAACAAACTCAGCTTCCAGCGGATAGTCGGTATCCACACCGTGGGTACGGACGCGCAGCACCGGCTCGAACAGGTTCAGTTCGCGGTTTTCACGCACCTGTGCCAGATAAGTACTGCCGTGCGCTTCACGCTCCGTCAGATAGCTCACCAGGCCGTTCAGCCAGGTAGTGACCTCTGCTTCGTTGCTCAGGTCGCTCAGCGTGTCGTGATAAATCATCGCACGCAGCATGGCCATCGGATAACGGCGTTCCATACGCTTGATCATCTTCTGGGTGCTGTTGAAGTCAGAGACCAGCGTCTCCAGCGGCTCACCGCCCAGCGCAGGCGCGCTGGCATTGGTGTGCAGCGTTGCACCATCAAGGGCGATAGCGATCTGGTATTGGTCCATCGCCTCGTCATCTTTGATGTACTGCTCCTGCTTGCCTTTCTTCACTTTGTAGAGCGGCGGCTGAGCGATATAGACGTGGCCGCGCTCAATGATTTCAGGCATCTGACGATAGAAGAAGGTCAGCAGCAGGGTACGGATGTGTGAACCATCGACGTCGGCATCGGTCATGATGATGATGCTGTGATAGCGCAGTTTGTCCGGATTGTATTCATCGCGACCAATACCGCAACCCAGTGCGGTGATCAGCGTGGCCACTTCCTGCGAGGCGAGCATCTTGTCGAAACGCGCTTTCTCAACGTTCAGGATCTTACCTTTCAGCGGCAGAATCGCCTGGTTTTTACGGTTACGGCCCTGTTTGGCCGAGCCGCCTGCGGAGTCACCCTCCACCAGGTAGATTTCAGACAGCGCCGGGTCGCGCTCCTGGCAATCCGCCAGTTTGCCTGGCAGACCAGCCAGATCCAGCGCGCCTTTACGGCGGGTCATTTCACGGGCGCGACGTGCTGCTTCACGGGCACGGGCAGCATCGATAATTTTGCCCACGACGATTTTGGCGTCTGACGGGTTTTCCAGCAGGTATTCTGCCAGCAGTTCGTTCATCTGCTGCTCAACCGCCGATTTCACCTCTGACGAGACCAGTTTGTCTTTGGTCTGTGAGGAGAATTTTGGATCCGGCACTTTCACCGAAACCACGGCGATCAGGCCTTCACGCGCATCATCACCGGTGGCGCTGACTTTGGCTTTCTTGCTGTAACCCTCTTTATCCATATAGGCATTCAGGGTACGGGTCATCGCCGCACGGAAACCGGCAAGGTGCGTACCGCCATCGCGCTGCGGGATGTTGTTGGTAAAGCAGTAAATATTTTCCTGGAAGCCGTCGTTCCACTGCAGCGCCACTTCCACGCCAATGCCATCTTTCTCGGTAGAGAAATAGAACACGGTAGGGTGAATCGGAGTTTTGTTTTTGTTGAGGTACTCAACAAACGCCTTGATGCCGCCTTCGTAATGGAAGTGATCGGTTTTGCCATCACGCTTGTCTTCCAGGCGAATCGACACGCCCGAGTTCAGGAACGACAGTTCGCGCAGGCGTTTTGCCAGAATCTCATACTCGAAATCGCGCACGTTGGTAAAGGTTTCATAGCTTGGCCAGAAACGCACGCGGGTACCGGTGATGTCGGTATCACCAGTGACCGCCAGCGGTGCCTCAGGTACGCCGTGGACGTAAATCTGCTGATGCACTTTGCCTTCGCGACGAATGGTCAGCTCCAGCTTCTGCGACAGGGCGTTAACGACAGAGACGCCCACGCCATGCAGGCCGCCGGAGACTTTATAGGAGTTATCGTCGAACTTACCGCCCGCATGCAGCACGGTCATGATCACTTCAGCGGCGGAAACGCCCTCTTCTTCGTGAATACCGGTAGGAATGCCGCGTCCATCATCCTGTACCGAGACGGAGTTATCCGCATGGATAGTGACTACGATGTCACTACAGTGACCAGCGAGCGCTTCGTCGATTGCGTTATCCACGACCTCGAATACCATGTGATGCAGACCGGTACCGTCATCGGTATCGCCGATATACATGCCCGGGCGTTTGCGTACCGCATCAAGTCCTTTCAGGACTTTAATACTTGAGGAGTCATAAGAATTCGACATCAACGTTTCTCGCTCATTTTAATCTTCAGGTTGAACCGCTATTTTACCCTGTTCCACGCGGAACATCTTGCCCTTTTCGTCGGTCATGTCGATTACATGTCCGGCAGAAATGGCGCTGACAAACACCTGAGCCTGAGTGGCTTTTAACCGGTCCGCCAGCAGGCGCCGGCGGCTCTCATCCAGCTCAGAAGCAAAGTCATCAATGAGGTAAATACAGCGGCGTCCGCTCTGGCTTGTCAGGAACTCGCCCTGTGCCAGACGCAATGCACACATCAGCAGTTTTAACTGCCCGCGTGAGAGTAAATCTTCGACCGGCGTCCCTTCAGCGCGAATACGAAAATCGGCTTTATGGGGACCGCTGGCGGTATAGGTCAGTGCGCGATCGCGCTCAAAATTACGTTCCAGCAGTTCGGCGTAGTCACTCTCTTTGTCCCAGCCACGCTGGAAGGAGAAGCGCAGCTCAAACTCCGGCAGAAACTGGGCGCAGGTGACAGTGATCTCCGCTGAAATCGCCGCACTGTATTCCGCCCGCCACTGGCTGATCTGTTCCGCCAGCGGGACCAGCTCCTGGTCCCAGGGACGAATCTGGCTGTAACGTGAAACCTGGCGCAGCGCCGCATTCCGCTGTTTAAGCAGGCGACGCATATTGTTCCAGGCGTTAAAGAAGCCGGGTGTGTTATGGAAACAGCCCCAGTCGACATAGGCCCGGCGGTATTTGGGGCCGCCATTCAGCAGGCTAAAGCCTTCCGGGGTGATTAGCTGCATCGGCAACAGTTGCGCCAGCTCTGCGACCTTGTGACCGTCGCTGCCATCAATGCGCACTTTGCTGTCACCGGCCCGGTTTTTGGTCAGCCCGACGGAGATTTCCCGCTCTTTGCTTTCCAGACGTCCGTGCAACACAAACGCCGCCTCGTCATGACGGATCACGCGGCCCGCCTGCAGACTGCGAAACGATCGGCCATGCCCCAGCGTATGGATCGCCTCTAAAACGCTGGTTTTCCCGCTGCCGTTGACGCCCACCAGGAAATTAAAGCCGGGTGCCAGCTGCAGGTCAGCCTGCTCGATATTACGAAAATCTTTGATAAGAAGGCGGGTTAAAGCCATGAATCAATCCAGCGTGAAGGGCAATAGTCGGGATGAAATGGGTTTTGCCTTATAACACAATTAAGTGCGTTGACGGCGAAGCAGGTTTGCCCGATATCGCCGTCACCAGGCCGTCGGCGTCGCAGCTACGTTGTGTCCCGCCAGCGCACAGCCACCGGAGCGTACTGAAGTACGTGAGGATGGCGAGCACTGCCGGGGCGCAACGTAGCAAGTAAGCCAGGCCGATATGTAACACCTATAAACGCATGGGCATGACGACATAGGCCGCTGCGGGACTCGCTACATCTTCAATCTGCACGCTCGACACCGAATCCGTCAGCAGCAGGCGGACGTTTTCGCACTTCAGCGCGTTCAGCACATCCAGCACGTAACTGACGTTGAAGCCAATCTCCAGTTCGGTGCCGTTGTAGCTGACGTCCAGCATCTCTTCCGCTTCTTCCTGTTCAGGGTTATTAGCGGTGATCTTCAGCTGATTTTCAGTGATGTAGAGGCGAACGCCGCGGAACTTCTCATTCGAGAGGATCGCCGCACGGGCAAACGCCTGTTTGAGCAGATCGCAGCCCGCTTCCAGCGCTTTGTCGGGATTCTTCGGCAATACGCGGCGATAATCGGGAAAACGACCATCAACCAGCTTAGAGGTGAAGATATAGTCACCGACGTGCGCCCGGATGTTGCTGCCGCCAATCTGGACCTGCAGCGGGTTCTCGCCGCCATCAAGCAGACGCAGCAGCTCAATCACGCCTTTACGCGGCACAATCACCGAGTGACTCGGCAGCGCCTGACCAATCGGCATCGAGCAAACGGCCAGACGGTGACCATCAGTGGCCACGGTGCGCAGCTCTTCCCCTTCGGTTTCAAACATCATGCCGTTGAGGTAGTAACGCACATCCTGATGGGCCATCGAGAACTGGGTCGCTTCAATCAGCCGTTTCAGCGTTGCCTGTGGCAGGGTGAATTCAACTTCACTCTGCCAGTCGTCCAGATTCGGGAAGTCACTGGCGGGCAGGGTCGACAGCGAAAAACGGCTGCGGCCAGAGCGAACCAGCATGCGATCGCCTTCCAGCGCCAGCGTAATTTCTGCGCCATCGGGCAATCCGCGACAGATATCGAGGAATTTGCGCGCTGGCACGGTGGTGGAGCCAGGCTCATGCGCCTGCGTCAGCGCCACGCGCGCGACCATCTCCATTTCCAGATCGGTACCGGTCAGTAACAGCGATCCTTCCGTTACCTGCAGCAGCAGGTTTCCAAGGATCGGCAGTGTCGGACGACCGCCCAGCGGGCCACTTACTTGCTGCAGCGGCTTCAGCAGCTGCTCACGTTCAACAATAAATTTCATAGCGTCAGGAAGATAATGTTCTGATGAGATTAGAGAAATCTTCTTTGATATCGTGGCTCTCTTCACGCAGCTGCTCAATCTTGCGGCAGGCATGAAGCACCGTTGTGTGGTCGCGACCCCCAAAAGCATCGCCAATTTCTGGCAGGCTGTGGTTCGTCAACTCTTTTGCCATCGCCATCGCCATCTGGCGCGGACGCGCTACCGAGCGCGAACGACGCTTGGAGAGCAGATCCGCCACCTTAATCTTGTAGTACTCAGCCACGGTCTTCTGAATATTATCGATGGTGACCAGCTTTTCCTGCAGTGCCAGCAGATCGCGCAGCGCTTCACGCACGAAGTCGATGGTGATCGCCCGGCCGGTAAAGTTGGCATTGGCGATCACGCGATTCAGCGCGCCTTCCAGTTCACGCACGTTAGAGCGTAAACGCTTGGCAATAAAGAAGGCGACTTCACCCGGCAGACGAATGTCGTTCTCATCTGCTTTTTTCATCAGGATCGCGACGCGCGTTTCCAGCTCAGGCGGCTCGATCGCCACCGTTAAACCCCAGCCGAAACGTGACTTAAGACGATCCTCCACCCCATTGATCTCTTTTGGATAGCGATCCGAGGTGAGGATGATCTGCTGATTGCCTTCTAATAAGGCATTAAAGGTGTGGAAGAACTCTTCCTGCGACCGCTCTTTATTCGCAAAGAACTGAATATCATCGATCAGCAGCGCATCGACAGAACGGTAATAGCGTTTGAACTCTTCAATCGCGTTGTTCTGCAGCGCTTTAACCATATCCTGCACAAAGCGCTCGGAGTGCATGTAAACCACTTTTGCATTAGGTTTACGGGCAATGATGCCGTTGCCTACGGCGTGCAGCAGGTGCGTTTTACCGAGACCGGTGCCGCCATACAGAAACAGCGGGTTGTAAGCGCCGCCTGGATTATCCGCCACCTGACGTGCCGCCGCGCGCGCCAGCTGGTTGGATTTACCCTCGACAAAGTTATCGAAGTTATGACGGTTATTCACATTCGAGCGATAGGTGACGTCGGCCGGCGCCGGAACATTATCCCAGCTGGGACGCAGGATCTGCGTCGGGGCCGGACGGATGTGACTCTGCACGGGCATGACGGGCGCGCTGACGCTGGCCATCACCGGCTGGCTGACCGCTGCCGCCGGCTGCTGAACCGGGCGCGTACCCACTTCAAAACGCAGTGCAGGCACGTTCGGACCACAGAATTCATTCAGCAGTGCATTGATACTGTTAAGGTATTTGTCCCGGACCCAGTCGAGTACGAAGCGATTTGGAGCATACAAGGCAAGCGTATTGTCGTTTAACTCAGCCTGCAGTGGACGGATCCACATGCTGAATTCGGTGGCAGGAAGCTCATCCTGCAAACGGGCAAGACACTGTTGCCAAAGCGTAAGTGACAC